>CAVRLR010000001.1:0-1000073 GCA_963722155.1 Bryobacterales bacterium
TTCAACTCCCGCCGCCTCCACCAAACTCTAAGTCCTATTTAGGCTCTACGCCAATACGCGTTTTGAAGAATCGGGTGGCCCAAAGCCATTTGTCGATGATCACGCGAGTCGTGCCTTGGGGCGCGGGAATTCTTCTACGTGAAATTCGCCTTTGCGGCCGAAATAGATCACTTTTTTTCCCGTTAGAAACGCCCAATAACCGATTACGCCGGCGTCGGCCGCGCGCTTGAGGAATTCGGGATAGCGGATCGTGTCTGCCTGGGCAGCCCGGATAGCGGAGACAATTTCGGAAAAAGAGAATTCGTTGGCGATGGGAGGCGATGGCGGGGCCATCTTCTCGACATGCGTGTTACCGTCCATCGTGTAGAACGTCTCCTCGCCTTTGGCAATGTCGGCGAAATAGGATTCGACACCGGCGTCCAGGAGCCGGCGTATTACTTCCGGAAAGATCAGCTCGCCGGCTTGCGACTTCGCCAGCACCTCGTGCATTACGTCAGTATTCATGGATTTGTCCGTTAGACAATAGCCGGCCGGCGCTTGCCGATCTGGGTGGCTTGCTCGAAAGCGAAGGCCAACTGCAGGACGCCCCAATCGTCGTGATGGCGACCGACGATTTGTATTCCGATGGGGAGCCCGCCGGTCGAGAAGGCGCATGGTACAGACATAGCGGGGTTGCCCGCGACCGAGATGTAGTAGGCGGACTTCATCCAGGCCATGTAGGTTTCCATCCTCACTCCAGCAATCTCTACGGGGTAGTGAGCATTGACATCAAACGGCAGGACCTGATTGACAGGAAGGATAAAGAAGTCGTACTCACCTTTGAAACCGCACAGCCGCTGATACAAGGCGGTCCGCTTTGCTTCCACGCGAGAGAGATACGGGCCGGTAAGCTTGCGGCCTTCTTCGACGTGCCAATGAATGTACTCGTTGAGCTGGTCGCCGTGGTCAGCCAGCAGGTCACCGAAGGTAAGTTCGGTGGACCAGTGCCGCCAGGCGATGAAACATTCATTTGCGTCGCGAAAATCGGGCTCGGCATCCTCGACAATGCAACCCAGCGATTCGAATACTTTCCGCTGTGCCTGGACGGCGCGTTTCACTTCGGGGTCCCAGGGCAGGCCCATATCCCGAAACATCGCGACTCGCACGCCTTTAAAGCTTCTTTCGCCGAGCGGCTGCGCAAACTGCGTACCGGGTTGATCGATGGAGATGGGCGAGTGATGATCGAAGCCAGCGAGAACACTCAGAAAATAGGCGCAGTCGGAGACGTTGCGGGCCACCGGACCGGGAACCGACAACGTGAACCAACCAAGACGGGCGGGCACATTGGAAACGCGGCCCGGCGAGGTGCGTATGCCGACCACGTTACAAAAATTGGGAGGATTGCGGAGTGAGCCGCCCATATCGCTGCCGTCGGCGAGCGGGACCATACCGGAGGCAACGGCCACGGCACCGCCACCGGTGCTTCCGCCGCATGTCTTGCTCAGGTCGTACGGATTGCGTGTCGCGCCGAAGACCGGATTGAAGGTTTGGGAGCCAAGGCCGAATTCGGGAACGTTGCTTTTACCGATCACAATGGCGCCGGCACTTTTTTCGCGCTGGACCACGCGGCAATCGAAGTCGGGCACGTAGTCTTTATGAAGCGGCGAGCCGAACGTGGTGCGGATGCCTTTCGTTTCGTGCAGATCCTTGACGGCGACGGGCAGGCCATGAAGCGGGCCAAGCCAGCGTCCGGCGGCCAAGGCTTCGTCCGCGGCGGCGGCCTGCGCCAGTAACTGATCCTCAGGAACCAGCGTGATCATCGAGTTGACCTTTGAATTCACGCGCTTGATTTGTGTCAAGTGCGCTTGCATGACTTCGCGTGCTGAAATTTTCTTCTGCCGGAGTGCTTCGAGAAGGTCGACTGCGCGCATGAAACAGATTTCGTTTTGTTGTGCCATTGCCAGTGATGGAATCGCCGCGGCGGCGCCGATTCTAAGAGTGTCGCGACGCGTCATTCAGCAATCATTCCACAATAGGGCTCAGCTGCCAATTCCATGGCTGCATAGGCGACGGTCCAGAAGCCAGAACCGTTAGAAGTAGCCGTAGGCCAGCCAGCCGCCATCCACATATAGGGAATGACCGGTAATGAAGCTGGCTTTCTCGCTCAGGAGGAACGATACGGCATCGGCAACATCACCGGGCTGCGCGAGGCGGCCTAGTGGAATTCGCGCCTTGATCTGGTCTTCGTTCACATTGCCGGCAGCGATATTCCTCAGTGTCATTTCGGTTGCCACGTAAGCAGGACCCACGGCATTTACGCGGATGCCCTTCTCGGCCCATTCGATGGCCAATACCTTGGTAAGCATCGCAACGCCGGCCTTGGCGCAGCAGTATGCGGCGCGACGCGGAAAGGCGGCCTCCGCATTGGTGCTGGTGATGAAGACGATCGCCCCGCCCGTCTCCATCATCCGTTTCGCACAGGCCTGGACGAAATAGAACGCGCCGTTCAATTGCACGTCTACCATGCGTGCCCACTCGGGGGGCGGCAGAGTAACGCTATCGTGCGGCTTGCTGATTCCCGCGCAATTGACTACGCCGTCCAGGCGGCCGAACTTCTCAAGAGTGGCCGCTGCCGCTTTTTCGCACTGCTCCGGGTTGGAGATGTCGCACGCTATGCCGACGGCGCTCCCGCCAGCTGTCGTTATACCGGCGGCTTTCGCTTCTGCCTGAGCGCCATTCAGATCGGTGATCACAATGCGCGCTCCTTCCGACGCCAGCCGCGCGCTCACCTCCGCGCCAATTCCGTTGGCGCCTCCAGAAACCACGATGACTTTGCCGTTCATAGATAGAAACCCTGAGGCTAACATTCGGGCGCATTGATGCGCATGGACGGCGGCGACTATTTCCGGTCTCGGCGTCGGTTAATTTTTGCCTTCGTCGGCTGACGGACCGTAAATAGCGGGGACCTTTTCGTCATTCATGCGCAGGTAAACGGTCAGTTGTCCACGATGGTGAGCCATGTGATTCAGTACGCCGTCGCGGATAGCGACATAGCGCGGCTGCTCACTCATGAGTTTACCGGCAGCGAGCATGCGCCATTTGGTATTGAGCAGGCGATCATCGGTGGTTTTCGACAACGTGTCGCGGCCTTTCTCGAGGCTCGCTTCGAACTGCGCCAGCAGATCACGGCGTGTCTTCCACTCCGGGGGGCGAAATTTCGGGCCACCGGGCGGGTTGATGTCCAGCTCGTCCATATTAACCACCATGTCGATCCAGGCCGGGATTGTGGCAACGATGGTCGCCAAATAACCAAGGGGCATCGACTTTTCGTGCGGTTTCCAGTCGTTCTTCCCCTCCGGCACACGTTCGAGAGCTTTGCGAATCCCAACTGCCTCGCGCTCAAGTTCCGCCAGCAACAGTTCGGTGATCTTCATCGAATATTCTCCTTCGCTTCTAGATGCGCTCCAAGAATCTCCGTTACTCAGGGCGGATCTTATATTCAGAGCAGCACATCCATCCAGAGAATCATTCAGTACAATGATCCGTCTATGGATCAAGACACGGATAGACGAGATGTGCGTTTGGAGATTACGGAGCACATTTTCGGGAATTCTCCAACGATGCTGGCGCTCTGTCTTACCACGCTTGGACTGATCAAGATTTACACGGCGCTACAGAAAATTACGACGTTTGCCGACGATTTTTTGGCTTTCTGCCTGTCGGCGTTTCTGTTCGCGACGATTTTTTCCTATCTGGCATTGCGATCCACTACGACCAGGCGGCGGGCATTCGCCAGGGCGGCGGACATTCTGTTTATCTCAGGATTGACGGCCGCGACAGTTGTGGCGTTCTTTGTCGTCTATGCACTGGCCGGTTAGCTTAGGGCGACGACGTCTTAATTTGCACGCGTGTATTGGCAACCGAGCAAATCCGGCGGTGATTTAGAGCTCTAAGTGTGTCTTTCCTTAAAAAAGTTCGTGCGTGTTTCATTCCGGTGTACTCTGCTCGCCTTAAAAAATTCCTAGCAGCCCGAGGTTTTTGCGAACTATTTCTGGAGCCCCAAACAGCAGCGCGATTCAATTTTCATGACCCGGCGGCGTTTCGCTTTTCGGCCGTCACCAAACATCTACCGGCAACCTCCCGGACCGCCTCGTAACATTCCTGTCCGTCTGGTCACTTTTAGCTCGCTCAAGCGGGTGTCCGGCCCATACGCTGAGGTCATGAAGATACTTGCTCGCAACAATGCCCTGAATAGGATGGCGCTCTGCGTCTGCTTACTGTCAACACTTTCCATTGCCCGGGGCGCGGCTCAAGCTGTTCCCGTGCCGGCGTCGCCCGAGAGTTTCGACATGGAGACTTCCAAGACGGCCTCCGTTGGGCGTGGGGTCCAATTCGGAGAGTTTCTGGGACGCCGTGCGATCGACCTTCCTGCCGGGCTGCTGAACGTGAAAGGGGCAAAGTTCCGCGACGGTACGGTGGAAGTGGATGTGGCGAGCAAGCCGCGCGGCCTGTTTATGGGACTTGCTTTCCGGGTGGAATCAGCGGCAAATATGGAGGTCGTCTACCTGCGGCCGTCTGCTTCCGACACCATCGAGGCCATGCAGTATACGCCGCGCCTGAATGGCGACGTGATTTGGCAACTGTTGAATTCGAGCCATGAGAAAGCCACTGCGCATCTTCCCGCAAACCAGTGGGTTCATCTGAAGATCTTGGTGCGCGGACGAACGTGCCAGGTGTTTGTGAACGAAAGCAAGGTTCCTACGCTGACCGTTACAAACTTGCGGAGGGGGGACAGTGAAGGCGGAATCGGGTTATGGGCTCTGGGCGGGGGCGGGTATTTCAGCAACCTCCGCTACCAGCCGCTTCCCGAGCGGAAGCCCTTGCCCAGCCTGCCGCCCTTTCAACGGGTCGGCTTGCTTTCCGATTGGGAACTGTCGCCCGGTGTTTGATGCCGGCGACGTGGACGTCGGTCAGTATCCGGCTTTTGTTAACCAATGGGAAAAGGTACATGCAGAGGAGCCTGGATTCGTTCTGGTGAACCGATACCGCACGAGTCCGGCGCTATTTCCCATGCCGCCGCGAGAGGAGATGCGCAAGGGACGCGTTAAAGGCGCAAAGGTCGTGTTTGCCCGGACGACTCTCCCGTCTGCGAAGGGGAGTGAGCACCTTCTCAAAATCGGTTACAGCGACGACATCGTCGTCTACCTGAACCGGAAGCGGGTTTTTTCGGGGAAGAATGCGCTCACGTATCGGGATGATGGTGCGCTCGGAGTGTTCGGCCTTAACGACGAGATCCCCATTCATCTCCAACCGGGCGAGAACGAACTGCTGGTAGCGGTGACGGAATATAACGGCGGCTGGGCATTCGAGTGTGAGTTGCATCCGGTTGGAGTCAAAGTAAAAAATGATGTAAATAATTAGTCGGAGGAGGCGCTGATAATGAGCAAGATGGCTATTCCGATTTGCCTCCCATGACCTGTCCTTATTGCCAGTCTCACCGTCTGCAAAAGCTGAAACGCACGACGGACCTCGGTTACTTGAGATTTCGTTGCTGTGAGTGTGGCCGGAAATCGAATGAACGAACCGGTACTCCGTTCAACTGCGCGATTGATCGGGCAGGCAATCTGGTTTACTCCATGCTCAGTGCCACGAGAGACATGGCCGCCGCGCAACGGTTCTTTCGTGGCACTCTTTCCGTCAGGGATAGAGATCCACTGGAGATCACCACTGACGGACACTTCTCCTATCCCCGATCCATTCCCGAAGTGCTCGGTCCACAAGTAAAGCATCAGTGCACGCTTACCTGAATCGTCGGATTGAGCACCGCGCTTTTTGAAAGCCAATGACCTCAGTTCTGACAGAATCCTAAGTGTGCGGGCGACCGCAAACCTAGGCTTGCATTTGCAGCTCAGATGAGGGATACTGCCATCGATAGTCGATGGGAAAGAATCAAAGGCCCGATCTGCTGCCGGGCACGTTGGATTTGCTTATTCTTCGAGCGCTCGTTCCCGGGGCTATGCATGGATATGGGATTGCACAACGCCTGAAGCAAATTTCTGAAGACGTATTGCAAGTAGGAGAGAGTTCGCTCTACCCGGCATTACAGCGCCTGCTCCTAAATGGTTGGGTAAAAGCGGAGTGGGGCGCCTCGGAAAACAACCGCAAAGCGCGGTACTACAAGCTGACGGTGGCCGGACAACGGCAGCTCGAGGCCGAACGTGCCGAGTTCAGCCGGATGGTGCGCGCCATTCAGCGCGTACTGGAGCTGGCGTAGTGCGGGAGCGAATCCTAGTTTTTTGGCAACGACTGATCCACCAGCTACGGCGGGGGAAACTTGATGCGGATCTGAAGGCAGAGCTTGCATTTCACCTCTCCATGAAAGAGCAGGAAGCGAAAGCGGCCGGAGTTCCGTCTGAGACAGCTCGCTTGGCAGCCCGTCGTGAGATGGGCAATTTGACTCAATCTCAAGAACAGAGCCGTGACCTGTGGACGTTTACCGGTCTGGAACAGTGGTACAAAGACGCCCGGCATTCGGGGCGCGTTCTGGCTAAAAACCCAATCTTCACAATTGCCGCGGTACTCACACTGGCGTTTGGAATCGGCGCCAATACAGCGATCTTCACGTTGATCGATGCATTGCTTCTGCGCGGCTTGCCGGTCCCAGAATCAGAGCGAATGGTGCAGATCGTTTTGGAAAGCCGCGGAAGTACGGATATGAACGATATGAGCTATGCGATGTTCGAGGACATCAAAGCACACGTTCAGAGCTTTTCCGGACTTTTTACCTGGAATGCCACTGATCTTTCAACGGGCTGGGGAATGGATGCCCAGCCCGTCGTGGGGGCCGCCGTAAGCGGGCAGGCGTTTGAAACCCTCGGGATTCAGGCGCAGGTAGGACGCTTGTTCGTTCCGGCGGACGATGCGCCAGGAGCGCCGTTCCTTGCGGTGATCAGCGACAGCTATTGGGAACGCCAGTTTGGCCGGAACCCAGGAGCAATCGGAAGGAAGCTGCTGTTGAACAAACAGCCCTTTCTGGTGATTGGCGTGACACCACGTACATTTCTGGGAGCCATGGCTGGAACCAGTCCTGACGTCACGATCACCATACATGCCGACGCAAATCTTGAGCCGGGGCGAAAAATACTGCAGTCGAAGCGATTCTGGTTTCTATCCGTATTGGGAAGACTCAAATCGGGAGTGAGCGAAGAACAGGCGAGGGCCGAACTAGCGTTCATCTCGCCGGCCGTATTCAAAGAACAGCTTACAGCCGACACACAACTCTGGCATGACGGGAAGAGTTTCTTGCCCACTCAGTTGGGACTAATACCGGCGTCCGGATCTTCCATCGCCGCGCAGAGGTGGCGCCGATCACTGTGGATTTTATTGTCGATTTCCGGACTTGTGTTGCTGCTAGCTTGCGTTAACCTCGCGAGCCTATCGCTGGCTCGGATCGCCACGCGACAAAAGGAATTGGCTATGCGCCTGGCTCTGGGCGCAAAACGGAGCCGCATAGTCCGGCAGCTTTTGACCGAGAGCCTGATGGTTTCGCTCATGGGTGCCGCGCTCGGCACGGCGATTGCGATGGAAGGTACTCGAGCACTCATCGTATTTTTGTCGGCCGAAGGAACGGCTTTGGTCTTGAACCTTCATCCCGATTGGCGAGTATTGTATTTTGCCGGTGTAATTGCAATTGGGACAGGACTGTTGATTGGAGCCGCACCAGCATTTGGAGGAACGGAACTCCAACCGAACGATGCGTTAAAGCAAACAAGAATCGGGCTGGAGTACGTCGGGCATAAGTTTCGCTTTGGGAGAGCTCTAGTAGCGCTACAAGTGGCGCTTGCGGCTGTGCTTTTGACTGATTCGATGTTGTTTGTATGGACATTGCAGAATTTGAAATGGCAGAATCTTGGCTTCGACCGGAACAACATCGTTTTTGTCTCAATCAACGCAACGAAGGCCGGGTTGAAGCAAACGCAGTTGGCCCAACTCTACACGGCGCTACTGGAGGGACTACGAAGGGACCCACAAATCCGGTCGGCCAGTTTGACCGACGTCACGCCAATAGGAGGTTCGTTCTCCTGGAAAACTTTAAAACCGGAGCTGTGGCCGGCGCTCAGCGCTCGCCAGCGAATGCTCTACACGCATGACGTAAGCCCGCAATATTTTCAAACCTTGGGAGTAAAGCTGATGCGAGGGCGCGATTTCATCGGGAGCGATTCGCTCAGTTCCATTTCTGCCGGAATTCTGAGCAGGTCGGCTGCGCAAACTCTTTTTCCCGGACAAGATCCCGTTGGACAACTTTTGCGTATAGATGAGACGACGTCCTATCGGATCGTCGGCGAAGTGGACGACGCCAAATACGCAAGCCTCCGCGACGAAGCGCCTATAACGATCTACACAAAGACGAATGGCTTCGCATATTCCAACTTGGCGATACGGGCGGGGTTGGACCGATCCACAGTGGTTCGTGAAGTGCGCAGGCTGCTGAAGGCAACGGGAAAGGACATTCGTTTGACTGAGGCGGTTGCCATGGTAGAGCAGATCGATCGCGCACTCCTGTCGGAACGCCTGATTGCCATGCTGGCTTGTTTCTTTGCCATGTTAGCCATAGTCCTCGTCGCCATCGGAGTTTTTGGCACGGTAGGCTATTCGGCAACGCGCCGAACAAGTGAAGTCGGACTCCGGCTTGCATTGGGCAGCCCACGAGCAAGGGTGCTCTGGCTGGTGATGCGGGAGGCATTACTCATGTCTGCCTTGGGCTTGGCCGGAGGAGTTCCTATTGCTATCGCCACGGCATACCTGACGCGTTCCCTGCTCTATGGAGTGACTTCGTATGACCTTCTTACTCTGAGCATGACTGCCGGGTTGATTGTTGTTGTTACGATCGCGGCGGCTTTCATTCCCGGTTTTCGAGCTTCCAGGCTCGAGCCTATGCTGGCGCTACGCTGCGAATAGCCGAGATTGGCCGTCACGCACGCTGGGGACTTATCTATCTGCGCGCAATCCAAGTCAATGGCTGCGGCCGATTATTTTGCCGTAGTGCAGGACGTACCGGAACTAACAGACCATCTTTTTCGCCGGGAGGCCGGAAAGATGGTCTCGTATTTTAGCGAGGCTTTTGAAACGCTGAACAGGGCCACCGCGGCCGGCAACGCGCACGGCTCTGGAAAGGCCTGTGGGAACTTGAAGGGGGTTCCCGACTCAAAATATCGCTGGCCTTCTTCACGCCCTGACAGGCGGTAGTGCCTTAAGCTGGCTTTGTAACTCTTCGGAGGCGCAGTTTGTGGAGCGCAAACTCGAGGCCTTGCGCAACGAGTCGTAGGAAGGCGATGGTTGCGTGTTTTATATGATCCAAGAAGAGGCCCTCATTCCATGAAGAACCGCCCGATCTCCAGACGCTACTTTTTCTACGGCACGTTGCTCGCGGGAGCGGTGCCTGCCGGAGGCTTTGGAGGCGTGCCATCGCTCAAGAGCCTAGGCTACAAATCGCCTAATGAAAAATTAAATATTGCGTCGATCGGCGCGGGCGGCAAAGCCTCGAGCGATATTCAGAATTGCGCCGCGACGGAAAACATCGTGGCGCTTTGCGATGTCGATGAAAAGCGCGCAGAAAAGATCTACACCGAATTCCCTTCGGCCCCGAAGTACAAGGACTATCGCGTAATGCTCGACAAAGAAGGGGCCAACGTGGACGCCGTCATCGTCACCATCCCGGACCATATGCACGCCTGCGCCGGCATTGCGGCGATGGAACGCGGCAAGCATGTGTACATACAGAAGCCGCTGGCCCATACCGTGTGGGAATGCCGCGAGCTTCAAAGAGCGGCGGAGAAATATAAAGTCGCGACGCAGATGGGCAACCAGGGTTATTCCAATGAAGGCACCCGTCAGTGCGCGGAGATGATCTGGTCCGGCGCAATTGGAAATGTGACGGAAGTACACGCATGGACAAACCGTCCGGCATGGCCGCAAGGTATTCAGCAAGCCCCGACACCGGGTCCCGTGCCGGCAACGCTCGATTGGGATCTCTGGCTCGGTGTGGCCGACAAGCGCCCTTTCAGTGAAGACTATCTACCGTTCAGCTGGCGCGGGTTCTTCGATTTCGGCTCCGGTTCGCTGGGGGACATGGCGTGCCACATCCTTGGCGCTCCCAACATGGCGTTGCGCTTGACGGCTCCGACGACTATTGAATGCATCAAGGAAGAGGATCGCTCCGACATCTATTTCCCGAGCAAATCTGTGGTGCGTTTTGATTTTCCGGAGCGCGACAACATGCCGGCGGTGAAGATCTTCTGGTACGACGCGATGCGGGAAGATCAGCCAACGTTCGAAGGCGCTCCGCACGATGAGATACTGGGCGACCTGCCGCGCAATCGCGCAGGAAGCACTGACTCGCATTTGAGACCCAAGGAGCACCAGATTCAGGGGGGCGTTTTCACAGACGAGTTCTTCTCGCCAAAGGAGCAGCCGGAGCCACGCCCGAGACCGCCGCAAGCCACCGAAGCTCCGCTTGACGCCAAAGCTCGTAAAGAAGCCGAATGGATGAAGTTGATTCGCACTGGCACGAACGGCAGCCTATTCAAGGGTGACAAAGGCATGATCACGACCGGAACGTACGGCGAATGGACACGTCTGCTGCCGGTTGAGCAGATGAAGGATTATGAATTTCCGCCGGAGTTTCTGCCGCGGTCTCCGGGTCATTATCGTGATTGGATCCGCGCGTGCAAGGGCGGCGTACCGGCGTGTTCGAATTTCAGTGTCTCCGCTCCCTTTACGGAATGGATCGCGCTAGGCGCCATCGCGATCCGGCTGAACACGAAACTCGAGTGGGACGCCGAAAAAATGCAAATCACGAACAACCGTCAGGCGAATGAGCTACTGAAACCGATCGTCCGTAAGGGCTGGAAGATCACGTAACGGTGGGCGGCGGGCTGGTACCGTATCCGGCCCGGCCTGCTTGCCTTTAGTTGCATAGTCCGATACCATCGAGATTCTTTATTGACGTATTTGCTTGTGCTTGGTGCGCCTCGGTGATCGTTTAAATTTCCGATAGGCCGGCCAAGGGCAGAGGACTATGTGGAATCGCCTAGCAACGCCTGTATACGCACTCGCATTGGCCTTGCCGGCGCCGCTGGTTACAGCCGCGCAAACACAGACACGGTTCGAAAAATTAATTCTGCGCGCCGAGACGTTCAGGCCCATATTGCAGCCGGGGATGCTGGCCCAAGATGCGGCTGCGCAGCCGAGGCTGCACATAAATATTCTCAAAGGCGATGGCGGCGGTAACGTTTTGGGTTCGGACACCACGGTGCAGCCAGTGGTTGAAGTTCGTGACCGGAACAATCAGCCGCTAGCAGACGTGCCCGTTACGTTTACGGCTCCGAACGACGGCCCGAGCGCGACTTTCATGAACGGTTCGAGGTCGATTACTTTGATGACCGATTCCGCCGGTGAAGCAATCCTGTTGGGGATGAAGCCGGTGAACGTAGGCCGCTTCCAGATTGCTGTTTCGGCGTCGGTACAGCAGGAAACAGTAGTAACCGCGATTTCGCTGACGAATGAAGAGGGCCAACAGCCTGCGGCGACCGGAGCGAAAAAGAAAGGGCTTTCGAAGGGGGCGATCATTGCGCTCGTCGGAGCGGGCGCGGCGGCGGCGATCGGAATCGGCATCGGGATGGGTGGCCACAGCGGTGGCAGCAGTAGCGGCACAACCACTCCAACGACGCCTTCCGCAAGCATTGGCTTAGGGAGTGGAGGCGTGACGGCCTGGTCCGCCTCATTAAGACTCGAATGAAGCTCTTTCTGATCGGGATTTTCGGTGTAGGATTCGGGCTAGCCGCTCAAGCACCTCAAGCTGCAGTCAGGATCGGCGCTCCGAGCACAGCCGGCCGCGCGACAGAGCCAAGAAACGCAGTGGGCACGGCTGTTCTAGGATTCGTGACAGGCCCAGGACCTGCTGAACTAAGCGCAATACTTGGGGTTTTCGGAGCAGCCCGCATTGGCGAGGCCGTCGCGGTCCCAGAGACGGTGACGCGGCTATATCTCTCGACCCCGCAGCGGTATGCTCTCGTGGAACAGAATTCCAGCGGTCCACTCGCAGTCTGGCGGTTGGACGAGACGGCCCTGGTGAATAACACAGCGACGAACAGCGGGTTCGCCACCATCGCAGGCGCTTTGCCTCATCCCGACATGGTGGCCTTTAGCCCGCGAGGTGATTCCGTTGCTTTGTACGCGCGGACTTCCGGGCAAATCCAAGTGATCAGTGGAATGCCCAATCAACCTTCGATTCGAAAAACAACGCCGCCGGCATCTGCGGGGACGATCACGATGATTGCGTTGAGTGACGATGCGAGCGTGCTGGTTATCAGAGACTCGATGGGGGATGCACGGATTTCGACAGGCGGCGACTGGCAGCCGTTTTACGATGCATATTCTCCTTCAGCGTGGGCCTTTGTTCCGAAGACGCACAACCTGGTTATCGGCGATTCACAGGAGAATGCGCTCTTTCTGGTAGAGCAGGCGGGTTCAAAGAACACGCGCATGATTTTGGCCGAAAACTGCTCGGCCGATCAAGTGGGCGTCACCGGCGATGGAGAAACCTTGGTTGCGCTCGACTCTCGGCGAAGTATTGTGTGGACGGTCGATCTAAAAAGACGGATTGCGAACATTACGACCGCCGCTGAAGCTCTGAACTCGCTGGCTATGCTGCGTGGTGGAAACACGTTCGTCGCGTCTTCGAGTAATGCCGACGCCACGCTGCTGAAGATTTCCGAGGCCGGCACCGTGCAGATATCTGTCATTCACGCGACAAGGGAGGTCAGTGGACATTAAAAACTCCTATGACTGGTCTCCGTGTCCGGCCTGCCCTTTTACTGACGGCGTTATTTGTCTGTTCCGCAAGCAAGTTATTTTGCCAATCGCCGAATATTACGTCGCTAAGTCCGAGCTCGACCACGGCAGGGGCTTCGAGTTTCACGTTGACCGTAAATGGCAGCGGATTCGCTTCGAACGCAGCCGTCCGATGGGACGGTACGGCGCTTACGACTACTTTTGTCAGCCCAACTCAACTTACGGCCGCCGTACCGGCGAATCTAATTATGGCTGCGGGCTCGGCGACGGTAACCGTGCTCTCTGGAGCCATTGCGAGCAACGGATCGGCCTTTACGATCAATCCTCCACCTCCGACGATTACTTCTATCAACCCGAATTCCGCAACGGCCGGGGGCCCGGCTTTCACGCTCACGGTGAATGGGACTAACTTTGTGATGGGCGCTGTGGTGCAGTGGAATACAACGGCGCTCATGACGACTCTGGTAAGTCCGAGCCAACTGACGGCGATAGCTCCGGCGACACTGATTGCGAGTGCCGGTAGTGCCGCGATCACGGTGCTTTCCGGAAGTGTTATGACCAGCGGGCTGCCGTTTACGATCAATGCTCCATCTCCGACGATTACTTCCATCAACCCAACTTCGGCGACGGCCGGGGGCCCGGCTTTCACGCTCACGGTGAACGGGACTAACTTTGTGACGGGCGCTGTGGTGCGGTGGAATACGACGGCGTTCGCGACGACTCTGGCTAGTGCGAGTCAACTGACGGCGACTGTTCCCGCGACGCTGATTGTCAGCGCGGGCAGCGCTACCATCACGGTGCTTTCGGGAGGTGTAACAACTAGTGGATTACCGTTCACGATTAATCCTCCACCTCCTACGATTGCTTCACTCAATCCCAGTTCCGCAACGGCGGGAGGCGCTGCGTTCCCGCTTGCGATAGGCGGGAGCAATTTTGCGACTGGCGCAGTAGTGCAATGGAACGGGACGGCACTCACGACAACGTTTGGCAGCGCGACGCAACTGACGGCTGCTGTTTCCGCCAGTTTGATTGCGGCCGCGGGCAACGCGTCGGTCACTGTACTTTCGGGCGGCACAACGACGAGCGCACTTTCATTTACAGTCAATCCGGCTCCAGCAATCGCAAGTTTGAATCCGGGCTCCGCCACGGCAGGAGGTCCGGCTTTTACTTTGACCGTAAGCGGAAGCAGTTTCGCGCAGGGTGCGGTGGCTCGGTGGAACGGTTCGGCTCTTCCCACGACTTTTGTCAATGCGGGTAGCCTTACAGCTTCCGTTTCAGCCGATCTGATAGCCACTCAGGGCGATGCCACGGTGACTGTAGTGTCAGGTGGTGTCGCTTCTAACGGGGTGGCATTCGCCGTCAATGCACCGCCGACTATCGGTTCGCTTAGTCCGAGTTCGGCGACAGCAGGCGGGCCGGCCTTCACTCTGACGGTAAGTGGGAGCGGCTTCTTGCAGAATGCTGTCGTCCGGTGGAACGGGTCGGCTCTTCCGACGGCCGTGCAGAGCGGGACGCAGTTGGCGGCTCAGGTATCGGCGAGTTTAGTTGCGAATTTCGGAACGGCGGCCATCACGGTGATTTCCGGCGGCGTAACATCCAATACCGCACAATTCACGATTGGAGCTGGGCCGGCGATTACAACGTTGAGTCCAAGCTCCGCTACAGCGGGTGGCGCAGCGTTCACGCTAACGGTGACGGGAAGTAACTTCGCTTCCGGCGCCGTTATTGAGTGGAACACGTCGGCGCTCACGACGAACTTTGTGGGCGCGACGCAACTGACCGCGACCATTTCACCCGATCGTATCGCCAATCCAGGAACGGTCAACGTCAAAGTGAATTCGAGCGGTGTCGATTCAAATACGGTAACTTTCGTGATTTTGAACGGCCCAACAATTAACACGATCTCTCCGAGCATTACCACGGCCGGCGGCCCCGATTTGACTCTTACGGTAGATGGCGGAGGATTTACGACCGCCTCAGTGGTTACGTGGAATGGGTCGGCATTGCCCACAAGCTTCGTCAATCCAAACAGGCTGACCGCTTCGGTGGCGGCAAAGCTCATAGCCAGCCCGGGAACGGCCGACGTAACAGTGGCTTCGGGAGGTGTGACGTTCCAACCCGCTAAGCTTTTCACGATAAAGGGAGGTCCGGCGATCACGTCGTTAAATCCGTCGGCTGCGACTGCCGGAGGACTCGCCTTTACACTGACCATAAACGGCAGCGGCTTCGGAGCGGATACAGTGGCGCAGTGGAACGGCACCGCACTCACAACTACAGTCGTCGGCGAGAACCAATTGACCGCAGCAGTGCCAGCCGGTCTCATAGCTAGTGTTGGCTCTATTCCCATCATGGTCTTGTCCGGAGGCGTGACTTCGAACGCGGTTGCTTTTGAGGTGGCGAATGGACCGACGCTCAGTTCGCTGAACCCCAGCACGGCGATCGCCGGCGGAGGCCAGTTTACGCTCACGGTCAACGGGGCGGGATTCACTGCGGGAACAACCGTGCAATGGAAAGGAACAAGCCTGGCTACAACATTTGTAAACGTGAATCAAGTGACTGCGCCGGTTCCGGCCAGTTTAATTGCCACGGCGGGTACAGCCCAGATAACGGCACTAACAAATGGTGTGAGTTCGAATGCCCTTAGCCTTGTTGTGTCTGTGGGCATCACTTCGCTGAGTCCACCCTCGGGTTCGTCGTCGGGACAGCCGTTCACACTCACAGTAAATGGAAGCGGCTTCAATTCGAGCTCGGTTGTGGAATGGAACGGAATTCCGCTCGAGACAACGTTTGGGAGCTCGACGCAGCTTACGGCATCGGTGCCCGGCAATTTGAGTCAGAACCCGGGATCGGCACAAATTTCCGTGCTTTCGAACGGCGTTACGTCCATGCCCATCGCCTTTGCGCTCGTGTATCCGCTTTCGGCGATTAGCTTGAGCGGGTTGACTCCTACCCCGACGCCTACCCAGCCCCTCAATCTGAATGTGCAGTTGGCGAATGCCGCACCAACCGATCTCCAAGGTACCCTCGCGTTAAGCTTTGTTCCTAACGCCGCCGGCATCCCCAGCACCTATATGGATCCGGCTCTTCAATTTGCATCCGGCGGCACGACGACCAACTTTACAATCACCGCGGGGACCACTACGCCGACGGCGCCGATCCAGGCAATTCAGCAAGGAACGGTAGCCGGCCAGATTGTGGTCACTCTGGCGAGTTTGTCCGCCACTTTATCCACGGGAGCCCTGAACGTCTTGCCGGGATTACCGGTAACCGCCAGCGTGGCCGTTCTACCGATTGCGCCGGTGATTGAAAGCTGTTCAATGGGGACGATCGCGAATGGCGTATTTTCCGTTCAACTGGATGCTTATTCCACACCTCGCGATTTGGCGTCCGCAAGTTATATCTTCATGGCCGCGCCTGGGGCGCAGATTACTGTGACTACCGCGAATGGCGGTCAAGTGACAGGAACCACGCAAATTTCCGTTCCCGTTACTCCACAGCTTTCGGCGTGGTTCAGCGGCAACACCAGCCAGCCGAACGGCAGTGTATTTTCACTGCAGGCTCCATTTACGCTGAGCGGCAATGCGAGCGCACTGCAGGCAGTCAACGTGATCCTGACGAATTCGATTGGCCCCTCCGCGCAATTCGCCTGCACACGTTAGCCACCGATTGCGCCGGCGGCCATTTTGAACTTACTGCTGGGCCGTCGGTCACGCAGCCACTCGCGCGTGGCATCGGGTAAGAGAATATCGGAGAAAAGATAGCCTTGCAAATAGTGGACACCCAGGCCGACGAGCATTTCGGCTTGTGCCACAGTTTCCACTCCTTCAGCGACAACCTTGAGGCCGAACGTCTGCGCGGTGGTCACGATCGCATTCACAATCGGAGCGGAGTCGGTGTGGATCGATTCTACGAAGGATTTGTCGACCTTCAGATGATCGATGGGCAGCCGCCGCAAATCGGCCAAGCAGGAGAAGCCAGTGCCGAAATCGTCGAGCGAGATTTTGACACCGGACTCGCGCAGCGCGCTGAGAGTGGGAATGATGTGGCGACGGTCACCGGCAAAGACGCTTTCGGTCAGCTCCAGGCTCAGTCGAGAGGGTGGCAGATCGGCGCCTGCGAGCGCATCCGCAATGTCGACAAGCAGCGTTCCGGCCTCGATCTGAACAGCGGACACGTTCACCGAGACCGACGGAGCTTTAGGACCTGGCCACGACGCAGCTTCCCGGCAAGCCCTAGCTAACACCCAGCGCCCGAGGGCGCCGATCTCACCGCTGCGTTCAGCGAGCGGGATGAATTCAGCAGGGGAAATAGCCCCTCGTACCGGATGATTCCAGCGCACCAGGGCTTCGAGCGTCTCGCACTCCCCGGTCGACACGGTGATTATCGGTTGGAAGGCAACGTCCAGTGTGCCGTTGTCGATGGCCTCGCGCAGCGCCCGTTCCAGCAGACGACGTTCTGTCAAGCGGCCGCTCAAGGACGGATCGAACAGTCTGATCTTCGACCGTTTCTCTTCCTTGCCTGCATACATGGCCATGTCGGCGGCGCGAATCAAGTCGGACTCCGTTCGGCCATGATCGGGGAAGAGGGCGATCCCGATGGTGGCGTCGATTCTCACTGCGCCCGAATCGATTTCAATCGGATCGGACAGACACTTATTCAGGTCACTCGCGAGCTCGACCGCAATGCCGGCACTATCGAGGCCGGCGATCGCGACGACGAATTCATCTCCGCCCCAACGGGCCAGCTCGACACTCGGGGGCAAATGTTGGAGGAGTCTCTGTGCAACCACCTGCAATACACGATCGCCCGCAAGGTGACCCATGACGTCATTCACTTCCTTGAACTTTTCCAGGTCGAGGAACAGCAGCCCGAGCGATTGACCGGCTGCTTCGGCACCCGCGAGAGCGTTGCTCAACCGTTTTGTGAGGGTCACGCGATTGCAAAGACCGGTAAGCGCATCGGTAGAAGCGAGAAAGGCAAGTTCTTTCGCGTAGCGTTCTTTTTCACCCATCTCCTTTTCGAGATCCGCCGTGCGCGCTCGAATTCGCTTTTCAAGAGAATGATTCACTTCGTTCAACGCAGCTTCCGCCATTTTCAGTTCGACGTTCGCCGCCTCGGTTCGCTGGCGCTCGTCGTCCATTGCGGCGAGCAAGGCTTCGTTGGCGCGGCTCAGCCGGATAGCCGTCATGGCTGCGCGATTCGTTACACGCGATGATGCGTACATAACTCCGAAAAAGACGCAGCCAAGAATGCCGAGGAAGGTGTTCTCAGATCCCGGGAACGACAGGAAGAGGATAGAGGTGGGCAGGACAAGAAACGCACAGAAGAACGCAGAGAGCTTCTTCGAAGGAGCCAGCACAGTCGCGCTACCGCCGGCCATTCCGCAGAGAACGACGGCGGCACAAGCTCGTCCGGTTTGATTCAAATCGAGGAGAAAGGCGAAGGGGAAAGCAGCCCAAAGTGTCGCAGAGGCGATCAGACCCAAAGCGAACCGCTGGATCTCTGATCGGCCTGGCGTCCCGCGGAAGACTCGGACTTTGTGGAAATGTAGCACATCCAGGGCGCGGAATAGGAAAACGAAGATGATGAGCAGCCACCAGCATTCTAGCTGCAACGAAGGGACGTGTCCGGCGGCGATAAAGGCCAATCCCGAGGAGGCGAAAAGGGAGACGAGAAGACTCCCGATAGAGTGGCGATAGAGCAAATAGGCGGCATCTTTTTCGGCCGCCTCGGATCCGGTGGCATACACATCGGAGACGCGTGCCGGCGGGCGCTTCGGAGAATCGTTCTTTGTCCAACTATGCGACGTAAACCACGCTTCCTATGAAGAGAGCTATCAGAAAGCGTTTGCGAGCGCACGCTTGGAGAGCTTCCAGTCAACGCAGGAAGTCCGTCGGTGATTGCAATCAGGGTAACTCCGCTGAAGCCGCAAAGCAAGCTTTAGGCAAGGCATTCAATGCCCGGCGGTGGCTAACGCATGGCTTCTATGGTCGGCTGAGCCCAGGAAGTGATGAAGCGGGCAATGGCGGGAAACTGGGTGCTTATGACGGTAAGCACCGGAAGCGCACCGTAGGTCAGAACGCGCAGGTAGAAGTCTTTGCTTAGTTGGCCCTCCTCGGTTCCGGACATGCGGCTAATGACGGGATTGCGCTCGATCTGTGCAAGGACGCGAATGACGATCACGGCGCCGGCGGCCAGGGCCAAGATAAGGAAGCGGGAGATGGCTTGTGGCGCCTGAAAGCTGAACGAGTGGAGGGCGAGCACCAAAAGCGTGAAAGAGAGGGCGCAGCAGAGCAGCAGGTTTTGAAGATGACGGAGGGCATAGCCGATAAAGACGGCATATTGGAGCACGACATATTTGGACGCCATTTCATAGGCTTCGGTGCTGACTTCGCACGCCGACTTAGAATCTTCGGGAGCCCGGCTCCCAGCCGGGGGCGCGGTCGTCGAAGATCTAGCGGGATCGCTCATGGTTTGGGCACTCGCACCCGCCGCGGCGGCCCGAGTCAAGAGAGCGGGCGCCTTGGCATCGGTATTGATTTTGGCGCGTTCCTTCTCCACGGCTTGCACAAAGGGAATGGGATTGGCCTGCCAGTAGGGCAGGAGCACCTTGGACGAGAGGGTTCGGCTCACCTCGGCGGCTTTATTGCGAAATTTTCTGTAGTCAGCAATGAACTGGCTACGAAGACGGCCAGGGCATTCCGGCGCGAGAAATTTCTTGAGCGTATTCCAGTAGCCGGGGCGATCCATTTTAAGAGATGGCATGGCAAGTTCGAGGTTGTGAAGAGCGATAGCCGAGTTGACGGATGTGGCGAGAGACATCAGCTTCAAATCGCGAATCCAGACTGGTCCACTGCCATCGAAATCGGGCAGCCGCGCGAAGAAACGGCCGATGGCCAAGCTGTTCAAGGTAGTGAGAAGCGCGCGGAGAATCGACCAACTAGAGGCGAATTGGATAAAAGTGGCGGCGATGAAAATTGCCAACGGAATGAGTAAGGCAATCAGCAGCTTTTCAAATACCGGGCGTTCGAAGGAACGGAGGCTCTCTTCGGGAAACAGTAGAACCAATAGAGAAATGGAACTCGTGACGACCGCGAAGCTGATCAAGCCTCTCTTGGGGCTGAGGTGGACGGGGCTGGAGACCGCAAGATCGAAGCGTCGCTTCAGACCCTTCAGTTGACCCCAGAGAGCCTGATCGAGGAGCTTGGTTTCGAGGCCGGGTTGCTGGTGGTCGACCCAGGTGAAGCGCCGAAGATGAAAAAAAGCCACCGTGACGAAAGTGAGGCCCGTGAGCACCAAGGGCCAAATGGGGGAGACGGGAAGAGAAAGGGCAAAAATCCGGAAACAAAGCAAAGGGCCTCTTGCGCCGGCGGCCAAACATAGCTGCAGCCAGAAAGCCAAAGCGACCAGCGGCCAGAACAGCAACACCACCCGAAGAAATAAGGCGCGGTACAGATAAGACTGTGTGAGGTCGAGCTTCATAGCCCAATCTCGCTGAAACAGACGGACGGGTATCCACCGGAACAGGGCGAAGGCGATGACAAGCGGTAAGGCAAAGGCAATGCCCGACAGCCACTCGAGGGATGGATCGGCGACTGGCGACCGGTTCGCAAAGCGCATGGCTTCCATGGGGACGAATAGAACGCCGTTGACGAACGCGAGACTGGAGAGGCACGCAAAGAGGCAAAGATACCGAGCGTGCGCGAGCCGGGAGATTACGGCGGGCTTTTTGGGAAAAAAGAGATCGCTCAAACAGAGCGAGCTCCACACAGGCAGGCACGCGCGAACTTTTAAGTACACCAGACGGCCACAGACGCCGAGCGACAGAATGGCACTCAGAATACACAGAATAGTCCAGCTAAGTGGCGCCGGCGGGAGATCCAGATGAGGTTTCAGGTGGGATTCTGAGCCTGGGTCAAACCAGTTTTGCTCTGGCACGGATTTATTTTGGCGACTAAGCACGCGATTGTCCTGATCGAGCAGGTCAACGGGCAACCAACCTGTGCGCCCGAGCACCAGGAGCCACGCGGAGAACAACGCCCTGGACCCCTTGGTGAATGAGGGCTCCAAGCCCTGCTTATCGTCCGCCTTGCCATCCAGGAGAGAAAGAGCGGCGTTGTATTCGCCGACTGAGTCCGCATCGGCAAATGTGATGTGGTCATGCTCGTCCGAATTAGCCCAGACAAAGCCTTGAGGAAACATGGGAAAGGGGGAGATGGCGAGGAGCCCAGTAAGAGACCCCTGAGCGGCTTCCTGTACAAACAGAAGGTCGGCGCCATTCAGCACCACGCGGAGATCGGGACATTCCTTGTGTAGGACCTTCGCGAGGAAGATAGTGTCAAAGATATTGGTGGCACTCAGGCTGAGGAGGCGCACGCGGCGAGCATTGAGATCCTGAATAATTTGCTCGAGCACAGCGTTTTGCGAGACCGGGGTGTGGCTGGTGGAGAACATCGGGAAGGTGTTTTCCCCAGATTGCGTGTCTTTAAGCGAAAATTCCAGAGCTTGGGAAGGAGCGGCACCCGGCTTTTGTGATGGAGAAAAAGCAATGTCGCTATACGCGTTGCGTAGTTGGGCAATGTCGCGAGGATACCGATAGATCGTGATGTCCGGTGTACGCGACGAGGATGCTTGGTCAGGCCGAAATGAAAATCCACTCTCATCCTCGACGAGCTCCGCAAGTCGATCGGGAGGAAATCCCTGATCAAGAGCGAGTTTTCTGAAGTGGTTGTCGAACGAAGCGCTGGGTAAAGTGGAGCCATGGAATGTCACCCTTCGATCTCGCGTGAGATCCACGAGCATATTTTGCGCGTAGACCGAGTTCGAGACTGAGCCTGCCCGGATATCATAGGCGTGGCCATCATTGTCGCCGCGAATGAGTTTGGTGAGCGACAAGAACGAGCCTGAAAAAGTTGGGCCAAGAATCCCGATCGGCCGGGCATCAGAGGGATGGAGCTTCGCGATAGATCGGACAGCGGCTTCAAACTGAAAGCCATTTATGCCAGCGGTGGGCGTTTCGCCCACAATGAAGACGAGCAGGCACTTGTTTTCGACCGAAGGGGAAACGAAATGCCGACGAAAGACGAGCAGGCCGGGCATTTTCTCGAGATCGAGGTTGGGGACGTTCGAGCCGGGCGAGGTAGTCGCGATTTGTCCTGCCTTCGCCGTCCAAGGGAGCCATTGCGTGGCCAGCTCCCAGCCCACGCGGAAGGCGGCTTGCTGAAGGGCGTTTAGATACCGATCCGTCTGAAGCGACATGCGGGTGTGTATGGGATCGGGAATGGTCGCGATGAGTGTGGTGCGCTCTTTGGGATCGATGTCCTCCGCGCCGAGTCCGAACAACGCGCGCAGCTCAGAGGAACTGCAATTAGCGGGCGGGCTTTTGCCTAGATCCGGAAGGAGATAGTCCATACACGCGCCGTGGGCGTTGGCGGCAGGTTCCTGGTGAAAGTATTGTCGGCTGGCCAACCAGGGACCTTCAAGGGGGACCATTTTTGCGGCCGCAGGGGCGTTCGAGGACGAACTATCCTCGGATTGTTTTCCAGGGGGTGTCGCGCGCTCGCCGGCGGGGGGCATCAGTGCGTGCACGAAGAAAACCAACAACGCGACCATACCGGCGGACATACCGATTTGCTTTTCCATAGACGATGCAGACTGTCCTTTCGGTCAGCGCATCCCGCCGGACAACCGGAAAGGGTCGCTGGCCGCGGAAACTATCGGGAACTACTGTTAGTGACTTGCGTGCACGGAGCGTTTCAACAGAAATACGATCTTAGCTCACGGGATCGCCGTGGATCTCGACCGATTCGTCGTCTTGGGTCAGGGCGGGCTCGGGGAGTTTGCCCGTCCAATTGGCCCAGCCCCAGAAAATCGCGGTGGAGGAGCTAAGTAGACCGGAAGCCGCTCCGATGGCCCGGATGCTGTAGTGCTGGGAAGCGACGCCGGCACCCAGCATAGAGATCATCATGGTGGACCAATTCATCGTTTCGATGGTCGAGAAGACACGGCCACGGAAACGGTTGTCGACGTGGCGCAGCAGATTGGACCAATTCAAAATCGAGCTGACAGCCACGGTTGCGCGGGACAAGCCCATGAAGAACAGGGCCCAGCCCCAACTTCGCATCTGGCTGAAGACTACGTAAGAGGCGCCGTGGAGCAGGTAGCAGAAGAAGACCGTTTTCTTATACGCTTCGAAGCTGATGCGCTTGCCGAGACGATTGCCGACGTAACCGCCGACCAGAAGGCCGATACCGGCGGTGCCCCAGAGCTGCCCGAGGCCCTGCGCGCCGCGATTGAATACGAGCTCGCTGAAGAGAGTGAACAATACCTGAGCTGCACCGCCGCCACTCGCCCAGCCGACGGCAATGAGCCCGATGCCCAAAATCAACGGAGCGCCCACCATGTATTTAAGGCCTTCGCGGTATTCGTGCCAAGGCCGCGCGACGGTCGTTTCATTTAAGCCGGCCTGCCGTCCCGCGCGAAAATGGCCGTCCGGGGAACGTAGCTGGGCAATGCAATATGCGGAGAAGAAAAACGAGAGTGAGTTATAGACGAAGGCGAGCTGATAGCCGAAGTGCGCCGCCGAAGTGCCACCGAAGTAAGCGCCTACGGCAAGCGTCATCCAGCCAGTAGTCTGCGTAAGCGAGTTCGCGGTGTGCAGTTCATCTTCAGTGGCGATTGACGGGAGAATCGCGGACCGCCCGCTGGTAAAAAACGGAGAGGCCACCATGAGCATCGCGCTCAGGACGTAGAGCGGCCAGACTTGGTGGTGACCGATGGCCGAGATGAAGCCGAGCGCGATAAATCCTCGCACCAGGTCGCTCGCGATCATGATGCGTTTACGATCGAAGCGGTCGAGCAGGACACCGGCGAGCGGGCCGGCCAGCACCGCGGGAATCGCTCGCGAGAGCATGAGGCCGGCAATAACCGCACCGCTGTGGGTTTGTTCGACCGCCAGGCTGAGCACCGCGATGTTGTTGAAGTGGTCGCCCACCTCACTGACGATCTGCCCCATCCAAGCGAAGCGGTAATTGCGATTGCGAGTGAGGATTTGGGCGAAGCTGGACATCAGCCCGGCTGTCTCGTGAGTTTTGAGAGCGTAATCGCTTGTCCCAGATGGCGCTGGGTGTGCTCGGCCAAATGCACGAGCAGGCCGATAACGGTGGTTGGCAAGGCGCGGCGGCCCACCGACCGGGCGTCATAAATGGATGCTGGATCGATTTGCCGCAGGCGGTCTTCCGAGCGCGAGAGGCTATGCTCGACGAGCGCGAGCAAAGACGCAACGTCTTCCGAGCCGGAGGACTCCTGCCGCAAGAATTCCATTTGGGCCGGGATGAGCGACTGCTCCATCAGATAGCTGGTAATGCGATCCACACTGCCGGCAATGTGCTTTAGCTGGAATCCAAGAGAATTGGATCCGGTCACCCGCCAGATTTGCGCGGGCTCGAGACCAACGGTATGTAGGGCAAGATCTTCACGCACCTGGGAAAAGCTAAAAAATACCGGCGTGACTAGAGAGTGGACGCCAGCAAGCGGTCCTCGCAGCCAAGGTTCAGGAAGTGGAGGATCGCTTTTCACGCTAACGCATGTTCCCTGTGTGGCCCAGAGAGTAGCGGCCGGGCTGTGGGTAGACGCACATTCCATGCGGGCCGTCGCCAACGCGAATACGGGCACGGAGACTGCCGTCGGATGTATCGAAGACGTAGACCTCCCGGTTGTAGCGGCCGGAGAGCCACAGCAGCTTGCCATCGGCAGAGACGCCTCCCATGTCGGGGCTGCCACCGCCCGGAATCATCCATTTTGTCGCCACTTTGCGAGTTGCCAGATCAATCAACGATACCGAGCCTTCGCCGCGATTGGAGACATACACATATTTCACGTCGCGGCTGAAATACAGACCGTGCGCGCCTTTGCCGGTCTTGATGAATTCAATCTGGCGGAAGGCGTTGCCGTCGATGACGTGCACACCGTTTGCGTCCATGTTTGCCACGTAGAAGACCTTCCCATCGGGGGAGAGCCGACAATCCTGGGGCATTCCTTTGGGCTCAAGCTTCAGATGGCTGAGTACAGTTTTCGCCGCGACGTCCACTTTGATCAGTTCGCTCGAAAATTCGCAGGTAGCGATCATGAAGCGACCGTCGGGCGTGAAGTCGGCGTGGTTCACTCCTTCGCAATTTACGGGAACGCGTTTGACGACCTGCATGGTATCTGCGTCTCGGAAATCGATGCGTTTTTCACGCTCGGCCATGACAATCGCGTACTTGCCGTCGGGAGTGAAGTACATGTTGTACGGGTCATCCACCTGGATCGACGTGCCCATTTTGCCCGTGGCCGGATCGAACATGGTGAGCTGGTCGCCCAAGTCCTGAGCGACCCAAAGCCTTTTAAGATCCCATGAGGGCACGACGTGCTGCGGTTCGAGCAAGTGATTGGAGCGTTTGGGCAGGGCGAAGTGACCGACAATTTTGAACGTCGCGGGGTCGATCACGTCGACGGTATCGCTTTTGGAATTCGGGACGTAAACACGCGCGGGAAACGCTTTGACGGCTTCGGCCAACTTCCCCGGCGCCGCAGCGGAATAGACATTGTGGGGATCCAGCAGCGGCGGCATGCCCGGCAGAACGTCCAGCGCGGCGGCGGACGCGGCACTCAGAACACACAAAGTCCATAATGCACCGGCCCGGACACCGGGCATTCGCCGAAAATCGAATTTCATAGCTTCTCTAAGTAATGTATCGCGCGCCATCGAAATGTATCGCAATCTATTCGGTTTCACCGCCACTAATTTGTTAAGTACAATCCTAAATAGAAAATGAGATCCAGCGGCAACTCAGAAACAGAAATCTTGCTAGGGAACAAGCATTTATTGGGGATCTTTTTTGTAATTGCGATTTTGCTAGGAGTCGCGTTTACAGGTGGCTATATGGTGGGGCGTAATACCGCCGAAAAGAGACCTGCTACCGTCTCTGCCGGGACGCCGGACGCGGCGGCCGCACCAGCTACGCCCAGCAGCCTCGAGACACATTCGGTCCCACCCGTCCCAGGTGAGGCGGCCGCATCCGAAAGGTCCGACCCGCCAACGAAGGCGGATACTCATGTCGCCGAGAGCACGCCAGCACAAGAAGCACCGTTAGGGTCACCGAAGCGGAAACCGACAGCGGCCGCGCCCTCGGCTACGGCTCCGGCTATGGAAAGCGGCGCAGGCAGCTATCTGCCGCAGACAGGGCAGACCTTTCTGCAGGTCGCGGCGGTGGGGCGCAATGAATCAGACGCAATTGCCGACGTGTTAAACAAGAAAGGATTTCATGCACACTCCGTGGCAAAGCCGGGAAGTGGGACGATCTATCGGGTGCTGATCGGGCCGATTCGCGATACCGCGGACCTGTCTTCCACGCGAGACCAGTTGCGGAGTAATGGATTTCGGGATGTGATCGTGCAGCGTTATTGAGAAGGAAGAATTGGGGCACGCACGTCAATCCTCAATTCTTTTCTTTCTATCCATCACCAGGATTGGGTCTCGCCTTGCTTCAGGGGCCAGACGCGGATTCCGTCCTTTTGCAGTCTGGCGGCGAGATCTTCCGGGCGACCGGTGAGTACCGGGAACGTACCGTAGTGCATGGGAATTACGGTCTTCACTTTTAGCAGACGGGCTGCATGCGCGGCTTCGTGGGGGCCCATAGTGAAGTGATCACCGATGGGCAGAAACGCCAATTCGGGCTGATACAACTCGGCAATCAGGGACATATCCAGAAATACATCGGTGTCGCCCGCAAAGTAGATCTTGCGGCCATCTTTACCGGTGATTATGAAGCCCGCCGCCTCGCCGCCGTACAGGATTTGATCGCCATCCTTGATCGCGGCGCTATGAATTGCGTGAGTCATGGTGAGTTTTGCAAAACCCAGGTCGACGGTACCACCCTTGTTCATCGCAATGGTATTTTTCACGCCTTTCGTAGCGAAATAGGAAGCGACTTCAAAGATTGCCACGACTTTCGGCTCGAATTTTTTGGCAAGCGGAATGACGTCACCAGTGTGATCGAAATGGCCGTGTGAGATAGCAATGGCGTCGACACGCTGGATTTTGTAATTCTTCGGATAAGCGGGATTTTCTTCAATCCAGGGGTCGGTGATCAGAACTTCACCGGCGCCAAATTGCAGTTCAAAGTGCGAATGGCCAAGCCAGGTAATTTTCATGTTTGTGGATCAATCCACAGGATTAGATGCGCCTTTGAGCTTAGCTGGTACAGAGAAGCCGTCACCGATTTTGGCAAGGCCCGGAATGTCGACGGGCATTTTTCCGCCAATTGGTATTTCACCCAAGATGGCTTTGGCGGCGGCGGTCTCCGAGGTCAAAGCGGTGCTGAACGTAGCCGCGTAGGAGCCGATGTCCGGGACGGCTCTCAACAGATAGGGATTGCCGAACGCAATGAGGGCGATGGGCACGGGATTGCGCACCAACGTCTTGAGGAAAGTATCCAGGCCCCCTTCGAGATCGACGCTGCCACGACTGGCAGCCACCGTTATGAAAGCAGCGGCGTAGATCTGCTTGCACTGCGCCGTCTGGTCCGCAATGGCGCTCAAGAGTTCAACCGGCATGGTGGGATTGGTCACAAACGTCTTCAGGGTCGGCATGCGGCGCGCAAGTTCTCGCGATAATGTCTCGCCGCGCGTGGAGAACGAGCTTTCCGAGAGAACGACCAGGCAGGAGCCATCGAGGGCGGGCGCGGGAAACAAATGCTTCTCATCGCGGATCAGCGTGATGGCGCGCTCGGCAACCGAGCGGGCAAGCGCATCCAGTTTGTCATCGTGAATTCCTTCGGAAATTGTGTCCAGATTTACCAGGCTTGCACGGAACAAACCGGCGCGTTGTTTCGCGGCCAGGACTTTGGCGGCACTCGCGTCGATACGTCGGCGCGAAATGCGGCCGGCGCGCACAGCCGCTTCGACAGCGCGTATGGAAGCGGCCGGATCGGGAGGCATCAGAAGCACGTCGGCACCTGCTTCAATGGCGCGAACAGAGGCCTCGCCGCCAGGGTAAAGAGCCGTCACGGCCTGCATCTCCATGGCATCGGTCACGACTATGCCCTTGAAGCCGAGCTCGTCACGAAGAAGGCCAGTGAGAATGTTATGCGAGACGGTGGCCGGCTTAGACTCAGGCTCAAAGGCAGGCACCGATAAGTGGGCGGTCATGACGGCATCCACGCCGTGCTGAATGGTGGCGCGGAACGGCACCAGTTCGAGCGATTCAATGCGCTCCTTTGGCTGATCGAGCTTGGGCAGCTTCAGGTGACTGTCGTCGGCAGTATCGCCGTGCCCGGGAAAATGTTTGGCGGTGACCAGCACATAGTTGTGCGTATCGGAGTGCGCGCCTTCGATGAAGGCCGACACGCCGGCGGCGACGGCTTCTGGATCAGCTCCGTAGGAGCGCACGTTGATGATTGGATTATCGGGATTATTGTTGACATCAGCGTCCGGAGCGAAAACCCAACTCACTCCGAGGGCGTGGGCTTCGCGCGCCGTGGCCGCGCCCAGTTCGCGCATGGCGTTCACATCACGGGCGGCTCCGAAAGCCATCAGGTAGGGGAAGCGGGCGGTTTCCGCCACGCGCATCGAAGCGCCCCGTTCGAAATCGGAGCCGACCAGTAGCGGAATCTTCGCTAGCCGCTGCATGTGGTTGAGGAAGGCCACCATTTCAAACGGCTGGGCAGGGATGACGTTGCCGTTGCGAATGCGTCCGGCGACGATGAAGCCGCCTACATGGTCGTCACGAATCCAACGGACGAAGCGGCGGTACTCAGCGTCGGTGGGGACGGGATAATCCCCGTAGCCACGCACGATAATGAGCTGTGCGATGCGGTCATGCAGCGAGAGGCCGGTGAGCAAACTGGACCGCGACGAAGACGACGGACCAGTTGCGGCTAGAGCCACTCCGGCGAGAAGACAATAGAGGCTAGCCCGCGCAAGACCCATCGAACCAACTATAGCTTTTATGGCTATAGTCTTATGGTTACGCGCGTTTGGTGGCTCTGTTCGTCGTCTTACGATGGATGGCGGGCGGCTTTTTGGGATTCAGAAGACGTTTTGTGTGTCTTACAAGGTTTGCCACTTCGTTGGCGCTCTTCATGATCACGACGTCGGCGCCGGTGTTCTCCGGACGCAGTCCCAGACTTTCGGCGAAACCGGTTAATAAAATGATCGGACTGTGAAAATCTTTTTTTCGCAGCTTGGCAATGAGCTCGAGCCCATCGATGGGGGACATCCGGTAGTCCGTAATCACAAGATCGAAGGTACTCTCTTCGACCGAACGGAGAGCGTCAGAGCCACAACCGGCGGTGACGACCCGATAGCCTAATTCTTCGAGCACAGAGCGGCGAGCCATCACACCATCCCGGTTGTCGTCGACTAGGAGTATGAGCGCTGGAGTCGAGGCGCGCAGCGAAGAAACAGTTCGCATCAAAGACTCCACGAAGGTAACAAGCCCACGCGCAATGTGTCAATGCGTCTCTATCAAACTCAAACAGAAAAAGATCGAGTACTTGACAGACGAAGGCAACTTGAGGATTAATCGACTGATCGCGGCGCCTTGTAGCCAGCTTTGGCAACGATCTGATACTTGATCGCTTTGCCCTTTTCGTTGGTGATGCGCAGCGGCTCGTTGGTGGCGGGATTCACGAGCTCGACTTTGATGCGGCGGAACTTTCCATCCTTGGCAGTGTTCGTGGGATGGTAGGCGAGCATATATTGATCGCGCAACGCCTGTTCAATCTGGCGAAAGACGTTAGGATATTCGGCGGTAAAGCGCGGAAAGAAGCTAAGGCCCCCGGTTTCTTTCGAAAAGGTCCGCATTTCGTTGTCGGCCTGCAAAAAATCCATTTCGACCGGGCCACTCATGCCGCGCGATTCCGCCATCAGCCGGGCAATTTGTAGGATGCTGACTGTATAAATCGGCACTCCAGCTTCCTGCAACTGGCGGCGTGCTTTGTCGAAAGTCAATTTGCTAAAAGTGTCGAGACCGGTTCCAATTAGCAGAATCGCTTTGCGGCCTTCAATCGCAGACATACGGTCGGCCATGTCGGTAAGCGCGTCGAAAACGTTCGATTCACTAAATCCGGGAATTCGCAGACGTGACATGGCCTCTTCAGCGCGCCGCTTGTCTGGTGAAAAATCGGACAGAATCGTCGGGCGCAGGTCATACGCCACTACGGCAACATTGTCGTCTTCCTTCAGCGTGGACAAGAATCCGTAAGACGCCTGTAGGGTCTCCTCCCATCCCCAACTCCAAAACGCCTGAAAGCGGCCGCTGAATTCGATGAGCATACAGATCGTCATGGGCGCTTCGCTTTGTCCGAAACGGCTGATCTGCTGCGGCACACCATCTTCGATCACGCGAAACGCGCCTTGCGGAATCTTCGGAATGAAATGATTGTGATCGTCCATCACAGCGACGTCGACGTTTACGGTTGTCGCGTTCGCTTCGAAAGTTGGACTATCTTCGGGAGGAACGTTCTTGGGCCGTTTGAACTCGGATGGGATTGGTGGCTGATCGGCCGGGGCGGTTTCGGCGGGCTTTTTGGGCTTGGCGACGGAATCGCCGCTGGAAGATTGGGGACTTTCCTGAGACAAGCCGGCGATCGACAGACTCAGAGCGGCGACAAGGGCGATAAACCATCGGTACTTCATATAAATAAAAAACGCGCTCAATGAACCCAGCGGTTTCGATCCGAATCCTGTTTCTTCAGATATACCTCAAACTTTTTCTTAGCGCGGCGCAGTTTCCAATCCTTGTAACCGGAAACCAGCGGGTCGCGAACCTGCCAGTGTAATTTCCGGCCGCGTAACCAAAGATAACCAGCCACCATTCCACCCAGATGCGCGGTGACCGCCACACCCGATCCCGGTTGCCCACCCACCGTCGCCATATAGGCATTGAGGAACACGATGGCACCGATAATCATCACAAAGAATTTCGATTTCATGGGAATCAGGAAACCGAAAAGGATTGTCTGGTCAGGAAAGACCACGGCATAAGCAACCAACAATCCGTAAACGGCGCCCGATGAACCCACTGTGGCGACGTCGGCACCGCCGAATATATAGGACGCCAGGATTACGGTGAAAGCAGCGGCAATACCGCAACCGAAGTAGAAGCGCAAAAATTTCGCTGTACCCCAGGTTCGCTCAATTTCGATACCAAATAACCAAAGCGCCAGCATGTTCCAAAGAATATGGCTGATGGAGGCGTGCAGGAACAGATACGTGACTATCTGCCAGATGGCGAACGTCTGTACGACCTGCGCGGGAACAAGCGCGAAATTTTCGAGGAACTGGTGGAACGCGCCCCGGGCCGGTAACAAGTAGTAAGGGAGAAAGATCCCTATGTTCGCAATGAGGAGCCACTTGACTCCTACGGGGAAACGGTTGGACGGCGTATACCGATTCACGTAAGAACGCGAACTAAAAGGCATCGACTACGGGATTCCTCACTTGAGGATAACAGAGAAAAAGCCGCTATTCTTCGATGCGGCGCCGCAAAACGCTGGCCGCCACGTGAATCAGGATAGCCAGGCCGAGCCAGACCAACCAATTGGATAATGCGCCGGAGGTGAACATGAAGGTGTCTGTCCAGCCGAAATCCGCCGACAGGCTCCACAGCGCAACTGCGTAAGCGCAAAGCACCGCCGGCCCCATGAGGGCGGAAACCAACGCTCCGAAATTCTGTGCCGTCTCTCCAGCCCATTCCACCGCGCGTTCCGTAACAGAAGCAAAAGGTTGCGAGAATCCCGCAAATACTCCAGCAAACCAGGTACGGACGTTCTCTACGGGGATAGCAACCGCTCTAGATTGAGGTTCAATAGTCATCTCTGGTGACCTTCTGAAATCTTGGATGCACGCCGGGGGCCGAAGGTTCAATTCGGGCCCGGATTTGTCTTATCTGAGGTTTAGCGGACGAGGGTCGGTGGCATTATCCCGAAGCCAGTAAAAACTTCGGATATTGCCATGAAAAGACGTAGATCTAGGGACGAGCGGGCGCGCTAAGCCTAGTCTTTTGAATATATAGGCCTACTCCTCGCATATACTCTTTGGCATGGCAACGAAAAAGATCAATACGGCCATTGTGGGCACCGGATTCATGGGAAAGGTTCACACGGAGAACGTGCGCCGCCTGCCAAATGTAGAAGTCGCCGCAGTAGTGGGGAGCCGGCCGGAAAGAGCTCAGAAGTTCGCCGACGATTTCGGCATTCCGGTGGCGACCGCCGATCTCAAGGACGTTCTTGATCGCAAAGACATTGCGGCAGTACATATTTGCACTCCGAATGTAGATCATTTTCCGATGACGCTAGCGGCGTTGAAGGCGGGCAAAGCGGTGTTGTGCGAGAAGCCGCTCGCTATGAACGTGAAAGAGGCGCGCAAGCTGGTGGAGGTGGCAAAGTCGAAGAACGCGGTGCACTGTGTGCAGCACAATTTGCGCTACTACCCCGCGGTGCAACAGATACGGCAAATGATCGCGCACGGGGATCTGGGCGAGATTCTAATCGTGCAAGGAACGTACTCACAGGATTGGCTGCTTTACGATACCGATTGGAACTGGCGCTTGGATGCAAAGTCGAATGGCGCGCTGCGCGTGATGGGCGACATCGGATCACATTGGATGGACATGATTCAGCATCTGACGGGACTATCGATCACGGCGGTGTGCGCGGACCTATCGATTTTTAATAAGACTCGCAAGCGGCCCAAGGGCTCGGTCGAAACATTTTCGGCCAAGAAGGCGGCGCCGGCGCAATACGAGACGTTTGCCGTCGAGACCGAAGATTTCGGCATGGCGATGCTGAAACTGGGCGATCGCGCGCGCGGGGCATTCACGGTGAGTCAGATGTCGGCGGGCCGGAAGAATCGTTTCGCCTTCGAAATTTTTGGGACAAAGGCCGGCGTGGCGTGGAACCAGGAGGAGCCGGACACCTTGTGGATCGGGCATCGCAACGAGCCGAACCAGACGATCGTCAAGGATGCCTCGCTTTTCTATCCGGAGGCGGCAGCCTTTGCGGATCTCCCTGGCGGGCATAGCGAAGGCTATGACGATTCGCACAAGCAAGTGTTCAAGCATTTTTACGCGCGCGTGGCGAACCGGTCGGCCCCGGTGGAATATCCGACGCTTGAAGACGGTTTGCGCGGGATGATACTGCTTGAAAAAGTGGCGGAGAGTTCGCGGCGCCAGGCTTGGGTCAAGGTCTAGAGACGTTGCGACGCGACGGTGACGATGATCGCGCTCCGGCGTTGATTTGCCGTCCCGACTATGCGGCGCCGAGGCTCAGGATCAGAAGACCGAAAGCTACGATCAAACCGCATGTTCGGAACCAGTGATAGCCATCCCAACGGCGCTCCTGGGCAATCCAGTTTTCGGGAAGGTTGTTTGGCGTCCATTTCTTGATGCGATTGTTGATGGGCACTGGAGCCAGGACTGAAAACACAACCGCAGCGGCCTGGATCGCAAAGGAAATGGCCGCCAGGCGCCTGGCGGATGCGCTCAGGCCTTCGAAAGGCAATAGCAGCAAAAGATTCAATAGCGTAGAGCCTGCCATCCAAAACGGCATCACGCGACCGAACAATACCGCTAGCGAAGAGCGCACGGGTATATGCACCTCGACAGTCTGCCGGTTAAGAGTGGGATGGCCGAATGCCGCGACGTTCAGCTCGCTGCCGCACATCAGGCCCAGCACTAAGATCGCGAGAACCTGCAGTGCCAGGCGAGCATCCATGCTTACTTTCAGGTTAACGCCTGGTCCAGATCCCAGATCAGATCTTCGACATCTTCCAAACCAATGGAGAGCCTCACGAGCTCGGGGGTAACTCCGGCTGCGACCTGTTCCGCCGCGGCGAGCTGCTGGTGCGTCGTCGAAGACGGATGAATGACCAAGCTTCGAACGTCGCCCACATTGGCGAGATGCGAAAAGATTTTGAGCTTGTTGATGACGCGCTTGCCGGCTTCATAGCCGCCCTTCACGCCGAAAGAAAAAACGGCGCCTGCGCCTTTCGGCGTATATTTTTGGGCCATTGCATAGTAGGGGCTAGAAGGTAGCGATGCGTACTTGACCCACTCGACGCTCTTGTGACCTTCCAAATGCCGGGCAACGGCGATTGTGTTTTGTAAATGCCGGTCCATTCGCAAGCTCAGTGTTTCGATGCCTTGCAGGAACAGAAACGCATTGAACGGGCTGACACACGGGCCGATATCGCGCAAGCCTTCGACACGCGCTTTGATGATGAAGCTAATGTTCTGAAACGTATCCCAAAACTTCATGCCATGATACGCGCGCGCAGGATCGGTAAAGCCCGGATACTTACCGTTATTCCAGGGAAACTTTCCGCCGTCGACGATGATGCCACCTATAGAGTTGCCATGGCCGCCCATGAACTTAGTGAGTGAATGGACAACGACATCCGCGCCGTGATCGATCGGCCGTGTGACGTAGGGCGTGGCGAACGTGTTATCGATCACCAGCGGAATGCCATGCTCGTGAGCGATATTCGCAACCGCGGCGATGTCCAGAACATTGCTGCGCGGGTTACTGATGGTCTCGGCGTACAGTACTCGGGTCTTAGGCGTAATTGCTTTGCGAAAATTTTCCGGGTCGTCGGGCTCGACGAAGATGAAGTCGTAGCCAAGACGACGCATGGTGACATCGAACTGTGTGAAGGTGCCGCCATAGAGGGTGCTGGCGGAGACAATCTGATCACCCGGCGCGGCAATGGTGGTCAGAGCGAGGAATTGCGCGGCCTGACCACTCGACAGACCGAGCGCAGCCACACCGTTTTCAAGCGATGCCACGCGCTCTTCGAGCACCGCCGTGGTGGGGTTCATGATGCGGGTGTAGATGTTGCCGAATTCCTGCAGACCAAACAGTCGCGCGGCGTGGTCACTGTCATCGAAGGTGAAGGACGTCGATTGATAGATCGGCACGGCCCGAGCATGCGTAGTGGGATCAGGATCGTAACCGGCGTGCAAGGAGCGCGTATTGAAACCGAGTGGGCGATCGATGTCTTTTGTTGGCATTTAGCCCAATAGTATACGTGTGAAGCTGAGTGGCAGAGCGAGTATGAGGCCCAGTGCCAGACATCCCCAGGCGAACCAATCGCCATGGCGTGCATAAAACGTCGTGTCTTCAATAGGCGTATAGCGGACACGCGCGACCAATTGCTGATAGGCCGGCAACGCCTGTATGATGCGTCCGGCCGGATCGATAACGGCGGAAAATCCGTCGTTCGTTGCGCGTATCAGAAAGCGGCGATTTTCAACTGCACGCATGCGAGCGATTAGCAAATGCTGCGCCCGTGCTTCGCTGCGGCCAAAGTACGCGTCGTTCGAGAGATTCACCAATACGTTCGCGCCTTGCTTTGTGAATTGGCGGACCAGGTTCGGAAATGCGGATTCGTAACAAATGAACACCCCGAAACGGCTGCCCGCGGCCGGCAACACTTTGATCTGGCTGCCGGGTACAAAATCGCCGGCCTCCTGCGTCACACGATTGACGAACCAAAATACCGGCGGGACGAATTCGCCGAACGGAACGAGCTCGATCTTGTCGTAACGGCCCGCTTCGTGCCCCTCAGGACCGAGCAGGACGGCGGAATTCAGTGGCTGTCTGGCACCGGTAAACGCGACAGTTCCGAACAGAAAATAGCCATGGCGGCGCGCCACTTCGGCGGCCGTTTCGTGGAAGACCGGATCGTTGTAAAAATAGAGCGGCGCGGGGAGTTCGGGCCAGATCACTAGCGGCGCGGGCAGAGCGTTCGAGAGCGCAGTAAGCTGGCGCTCAGTCTGCTCGCGCAGTGCGCTGGTCCAGTCTAAATCCGGATCGATGTTCGGCTGGACAACCAGTGCATCTTTGGAGGCGCGCATTCCTTCCGGGATAGCTGGCAGCACCCAGAGCGCCGCCAAAGCAAGGAGCGGTAAGAGTCTTCTTCGCGGATAACGCAGTGCGACGCAAGCGACGCCGGCGGAAAGCATGGCGAATACGAACGAGATGCCGTACACGCCGATAAACGGGGCGAGACGCAGCGGGACGGACATATCGATTCCAGCGTTACCCAAGTCGAGCCAGGCGAAACCGAACGTGCCATGGGTGCGCTCAAGGCCGGTCCAGAGCGCTGCCACGGCCGGCACCGCATAGACACGGCGCATGAGTGGGCCAGCGAACCAGCCGAAGACGGCCAGGTGCAGGCCTTTCAGAACGGCGAAGAGAGCGAACGATCCCCAGCCTCCCCAGACACCCATTCCGCCGTGCACTTCGAGGACGAACTGAATCCAGGTGCAGAGGAAGAACCAGAAGAAGATTCCGGCGCTCCATCCATAGAGGAAGCGTAGCCAGCCGCTGGGGGTCCGGGCGAGGGCGACGAGGAGCGGAGCGAGCGCGAACGGAGCGAGCCAGCGGGCATCGAATCGCGGCAGAGCCAACAGCAATAGCGCCGCCGACAGGAGCGCGAGAAGGGTGTGCAGCGCGAGACGCCGATAGTATGGCGGGAAGATTTCAGGCATGCGCCTGGGCGGCCTCTTCGTTCACGCGATCGGCCATATACGAACTGCGCACGAAAGGTCCGCTGAAGACCATCTCAAAACCCGCTGCAAGGCCATAGTCTCGATAGGCTTCAAATTGCTCGGGCCGAACATATTCGGCGACCCTTAGATTGCGTCGCGTTGGCTGCAAATATTGGCCGATGGTTGCCACGTCCACCGCCGCCGCGCGAATGTGGCGCAGCAGTTCATGCACTTCGGCGGCCGATTCGCCGAGTCCTACCATCAGCCCGGATTTGGTCATCGTGACGGGCGATCGTTCTTTGCTGAAGCGCAGTACGCGCAGCGATTGCTCATAATCAGCCTGCGGGCGGACGCGCCGATAGAGACGCCGCACGGTTTCCATGTTGTGGTTGAATACGTGCGGTCCGGCCTCCAGCACCCGGGCAACGGCGTCGAGATCGCCGCAGAAATCCGGCGTGAGCACCTCCACTTTAGCCGCCGGTAGGGCGCGCCGCACCTCGCGCACGGTTTGCGCGAAATGATGAGAGCCGCCGTCAGGTAAATCGTCACGATTCACGCTGGTGATCACAACGTAGCGCAGCTTTAGCTGCGCCGCCATTTGCGCAACGTGGCGCGGTTCTTCGGAGTCGAGTGAGAACTCCTGTTTGGCGGGAGAGCCCTTGGGCACGGAACAAAAGCCACAGCCGCGCGTGCACAAATTTCCCAGAATCATGAAGGTCGCGGCGCCCCGATGAAAGCATTCGTGCATGTTGGGACAACGCGCCGATTCGCATACTGTGTGGAGACGGCGTGCACGCAGTTCCTTTTTCAGCGCCTGGACTGAACGAAAATGGGTCTCCCCTTTACGCAGCCATTGCGGCAACCTGGGTTGAGGGATTTCGATTTGCACTAGCACTTGCGAATTGTCAGCGTGCTGCTGGCTGTCCCGATTACGATTTCTTTGCGCAAATGGCTATTGTCCCATCCGCGCGTGTGAGAGTATCATTCTGCTGCGAATGCTCGACATGCTGCTGATGCTGATGGTGCCTATTGAGTCTTGAACGCCGTTTGCGGCCCTTCATGAGCAAGGTGTTCGCGAGCATCGTCGATCAGGCCACCAGTTCTACGACGAACTTCGTAATGAACGTGCTGCTGGCGCGCTGGCTGGCGCCATCCGACTACGGATCGTTTTCGGTTTCGTGGTCCTTCTGCCTGGTCTTCGCCGCTCTTCACAACGCCATTATTCTCGAGCCGATGAGTGTGGTCGGGCCAGCCGAGTACGGGTCAGGGCTCTACGGCTATCTGAGAAGCGTCCGGAAGCTGAATGTGTGGGTGGTGCTGGCATTAGGGATGTGCGCCGCTGCGACGGGTCTGTTTTACCAAACGCGGCAGGTACGGCATGTACTTTTCGTGCTGGCGCTGTGCCTGCCCGGTTATCTGCTCGTGCTGACGCGCCGGCGCGAACAATACATTTTGGACAAGCCGCTGCGCGCGCTCGAAATCAGCGGCGTTTATACCGTAACCGTCCTCGGCACGTTGAACGTTCTGCATGCCACTTCATACCTCACAGCACTCACCGGGCTCGCTTGTCTCGGAATGGCGCTTCCGGTGGCTCTTTGGGCTGGTATTCGCCGCTCTCCTCCTACGGAGTCAACGGATGCAGGTGTGCGACCGGTCGCCCGAGCGCACTGGAAGTATGGCCGGTGGTTATTTGCCTCGACGCTGGTAGCGTTCGGAATACCGGACCTGCAGACCATTCTGTTGTCCGTGATGGTGGATCTTAAATCGGCAGGCATCCTGCGTGCTTTGATGAATTTCGTGCTTCCGCTGGCACAACTCCTGACCGTGCTGAGTATTTATTGCCTTCCACGGCTGGCGCGGCAGATGAAGATTCACGGAGCGGGCCGCGGTTTGCGGCAGACCATTATCTTTCCCCTGGCCATAATCGTCATGGCTCTGGCTTATCTCGGAGTTCTTCTGGCGTTTGGGCCGCTGATAGAACGGTTGTTGTACGGCGGCCGCATGGCGCAGTATCTTGGATATCTCCCGTGGATGGCGGCAGCGGCGCTGGTATCCGCCGTGGGAACAGGTTTTTCCGCACAACTGCGTGCGGCACAAAACTCTCAGCATCAACTTTTGGCGGGAGTGACGGGAACCACAACAGGGGTGATCGCTGCGCTGCTGCTTTTAAAGAGCTACGGTCTCGAAGGGGCAATCTGGAGCATGACTCTGGCGAACACCGCCAGCACAATTTCGATCCTCGGCACGTATCTGTGGATGATCCAGAGACAGCGCGCGAGCTGGTCGCATGCGTTCCACTATTTCCGTATCGATTTTTGAGGAGAACTCGTTCACACCAGTCTGGCCGGAAGAATCACGTGCCACACGCATTGAGTCTAGTCATCGGATGAAAAGAAGCTACCGAGACTGCCGCTCGCAAGCGCTCCAAGAGGGTTTCGTTCGTCGCCATTGTGGCGGTGTTCGGCAGGCGCAAGCTCGTGCCGCAACCGCTCGAGCGTCATGCTTTGTAAGATGACGCGTCCGGGCCCGGTCAGCGTAGTGAGAAATAGCCCTTCGCCTCCGAAGATCGCGGTCCGAATGCTACCGACCATCTGAATGTCGTAGTTGACACTCGGCTCGAAAGCCACGAGGTGACCGGTCTGAACCTGCAACGTCTCCCCGGGAGCGAGCGTGAAGTCTACATGATCGCCGCCGGCGTGTACAAACACAAGGCCCGGACCGGTCAGTTTCTGAAGGATAAAGCCCTCGCCGCCAAGCAGCCCGGCGCCGAGACGGCGAACGAGAGCGATGTCGAGAGTTACTGTACTCTGTGCAAACAGGAAGCCGTCGCGCTGGACCATGATGTTTTGGCCGGGAGCAAGATCGAAGACCTGGACTTTGCCGGGATAGTGTCCGGCGAAGCCGACTTCGCCGGCGCCGGCGGTGGCTTGGAAATGTGTGAAGAAGAGCGACTCGCCCATCAATTTGCGCTTGAGAGCGCCGATAATCTTGTCGCCAATACTGTTCCCAGTCATCCGCGTGGCCCACTCGACACTAGCGGATTTGTAGATCATCTTGCCGGCTTCGGCAAAGATCTCCTGACCCGGCTGGAGATGCACGCGGGCAATCTGTAAATTGTGTCCTTCGATGTCATACTTGAGCGGCGCAACCACCACTGGAGTGACGGCGCTCCCCGATCCGATCGGGGTACCGCAGTTGACACAGAATCGTGCCGCATCGGGCACCTGCGTGCCGCAGTTCGTACAGAAGGCCATGTCTCTATGCTAGCCCGCTCTGTTGCCTCTGCTTTTCTCAAAACTACTTTTCCGGTAGCCGGGCGTTCCGAGTGAGTACGAAGGCAAAAGTGTGCACCTATGGATATTCCAAATGACCTCTGTTATCTATTTGCAATGCCCAAAGGAAGCGCCGCAGGCCCGAGAAGGTCGGAAGTATTGCAAGGCACGCTCGATCTCATGATCCTGAAAACTCTCGAAGCCTTGGGCCCTTTACATGGGTTTGGTATTGCCCGCCGCATCGAGGAAGTAAGCGAGGGAGTTCTCCAACTCAATGAAGGCACGGTCTATACGTCATTGCTCCGACTCCAACAGCAAGGCTGGATTCGAGCGGATTGGGGCACGTCGGAAAACAACCGTAAAGCCAAGTACTATTCGATTACCAAAAGCGGGCTGAAACAACTGGCACGGGAGACCGCCGATTGGGAACAGATTTCGGGCGTGATCGGGCGTGTGTTGCGCCTGGAAGGCCAGAAATGATAACCGTGAGAGCGTTCCGCCGACTGCTGGTAAAGATTCGCGGCCTATTCGGCAGTCGAGAAATAAATTCAGATTTCGAGACCGAGATCGAAGACCACCTAAATCTTCTGAGGGGGCGATATATCCACCAAGGCATGACGCCGCAAGATGCCTATCAGACTGCCGCGCGACAATTCGGCAATATCACTTTGCTGCGGGAGGATCGAAAGGAAATACAAGCGGTCGCCATCATCAATGCGTTAACGCGCGACTTGCGGTACGCGTACCGTATGCTGCGTCGGAATCCGGCTTTCGCAAGCGCCGTTGTATTAACGCTGGCACTCCGTGTTGGGGCCAACACGGCCATCTTTAGCGTCTATGGCGTGATGAATTATCTGGTCAGCCGGCGGATTCGGGACTTCGGTATCCGTCTCGCGATCGTGCGACGGCAGGCGACGTTCGCAGGCTTGTACTCGGCAAGGCGGCCGCATTGATTGCTGCCGGGCTAGGACTGGGGTTGCTGGGATCTGTGGCAGTCGCGCGGCTCATCACCAGCCTGCTTTATCATGTCAGCGCTATGGACCCCTTGATGTTTGTTGGGGTTTCTTTACTTTTGTCCGCAGTGGCTCTCCTGGCGAGCTACATTCCCGCGCGACGTGCTACTCGAGTGGATCCGCTCACAGCCTTGCGATACGAATAGCTCATGGCGCTTCAAAAGCGTCACAACGGCGCACGAAAACTAGGCGAGGGCTCCCGCCTTTTGCAAACAGTCTTTCATACCAGCAAAGCTGATGCGTGTGGATTCTTCCGGGGTCCCACCGCCGTGCCAATGGGTTTCGAGACTAACGGCCTCGTGATACCCGTCATTCTTCAGCGCTCGGAATTGGCCCCCCCAGTCGACGACACCTTGCCCAACCGGCGCCCACTTATATTTGCCATCGGGAGACCTGGTGGCGCTCTTCACGTGGCAGTGTCCGATACGATTTTTCGGCAGCAGCGCGTAACCATCGGGATAAGGCGACGCCTCTCCAGCGGCAGCGGCATTGCCGGGATCCCAATTCAGCATCAAGGAAGACGTTTGGACAGCGGCCAGCACTTTTGCGGCTTCTGGACCCGTAGCGGTGTTGCAGGCCATTTCGTTCTCCAGCACCAGCAGCAGCTTCTGCTTGGCGACTTTTTCGGCAGCGTGACGCAGCGTTGAGTTGATCTCGGCCCGATACCGCGCCTGATCGTCGAGACGCCAGAAGTCGAAACAGCGGATTCGCTCGGTACCGAATGCCTTCGCAAGCCGAATGGAGCGCTCTAAAACCTCGTCCTGCTGGTCAAAGCCAAAACGATCCTGCGACTCGTCCCGCTTGGGCGCGAACTTCGACTTCGGTGCACCCTTCCAGTTCACTTTGAAAAGCGGGCTCCCAATGTCGGTGACGCGAAGTTTGTATTTCTCCAGCGTGCGTTTTGCCTCGGCAAGTTCGTTATCGTCGAGCAACAGAATGTTTTTGTTCCCAAAGCTCCTTAGTTCGATCCATCCCAGACCAAACTCGTTGGCCGCAACGTGACAGGCATGGTCTAGGTCCCGCGAAATCTCGTCGTTGATCACCGCGATACGAAAGGGGGATTTCCCTACTTCGGCCGCGAAGGTGGAACCAGCCATCAGAAGCGGCAGGCCGCTTGCGGTCGCCGCGAGGAAGCGGCGGCGCGTCGGGTTGCTAATCATGCTATCTACTCCGGCTGTTTTGTGCATTTATTGAGGTTATCTAAACGATAACTCCTCAACAACGCAGCACGCTAGCCCTTTACAAAATCAAGGGACGCGGAGTTCATGCAGTAGCGTAGACCGGTGGGTTTGGGGCCGTCGTCGAATACGTGGCCGAGATGTGCGTCACACTTGGTGCAGAGCACTTCGGTGCGTTCCATGCCAAGGGTAGAATCGACGCGCTGCCGTACATTCTCTCTTGCTATGGGCTGCCAGAAACTGGGCCATCCGGTACCCGATTCGAATTTGGTTTCGGAGGCGAACAGCGCGTTGGCGCAACAGACGCAACGATAGAGCCCGTGCTCGTGATTGTTCCAGTACTTGCCAGTAAATGCCCGTTCCGTGCCCCCGCGTCGCGTCACTTCGTATTGTTCCGGCGTGAGCTGTTTCTTCCACTCCGCGTCGGTTTTCTGAACCTTATCCACTTGTATGACTCCCTTGCGTTGGCCGGAATCGCTGAAATCGACGAGTTTGAGCGGCTTTGCGAACGCCCGGCCCGCGACCAACACTAGACCATAATGGAAGAACGTTCTGCGCCTCATATCTCTATCCTTTACTTCGTTCCCGAGAGCCATCTGGTTACGCTACCCTTACTATATGCCCATTTTCGAATACTCTTGCGACGATTGCGGAACCCGGTTCGAACAGTTGGTGCGGCGCAGTGTGGAGGCGGACGCGGTTCGCTGCCCCAGCTGTGGCCACGACCACCTGACAACGCAATACTCCACATTCGCGGCAAGAGCGGGAAGCGCCAAGAGCGCAGCACCGGCCGAGTGCGGCAGCGGGATGTGCGGCGCAAACTATTGCCAGGGCGGCATGTGTGGCATGAATATGAACTAGGCGGCCGGCAGGTAACTACACACCGTCCTGATCGCGCGAAGAAAACCGTCGAAAGAAGAAGGCTTGGTGATGTATTCCTGTGCGCCAAGCGCCAGCGATTTTTTGCGATCGACAGCAAGCGATGAAGAGGTAAAAACGACGACCGAGAGGTTGCGCAAACCCTCCGTCCGCTGAATGTCCGAGAGAACTTCCAAACCGCCTTTTCGGGGGAGATTTAGATCGAGCAGCACAAGGTTGGGTCTTGGGGCATCGCGATAAGGACCGGTACGGTTAAGGAAAGCGAGAGCATCTTCGCCATTCGAAACACGGTGGAGCTCTAATTCGATTTTTGCTTCTTTGAGAGCGGTCTCAAGCAAAAAGACAGCAGCATCCTCATCCTCCACATAGAGCAACACACGCGCACCCATCTTTAGTCGATAGATGCGGCCTTTGGGTTGTCAGTAACCTACAAATCCTAGTTGGCGGAAAGACTCTTGTTGACTTTCGTTATTTATTCGCCAAAACTGGTATATAGGTAGGAGAGGTAAACCGGTTTATGGCGCTCACCCGACGGCAAAAGGAAGTGATGGATTTTCTGTCCAGCTTTATCAGCAAGAAGGGGTATAGCCCCAGCTACGAGGAGATAGCCTCGGGCCTGGGGCTGGCATCGCTCGCCACGGTACACAAGCATATTCAGGCTCTCGAGGCGAAGCAGTATTTGCGGCGGAGTTACAACCACAGCCGCTCACTCGAAGTGGGGGAGCGTTTTGTGACGGAAGAGCAATCGCGGCGGCCCGAAGGTTCCCCGGCAAGCATTCCCCTGCTGGGTCGTATTGCAGCGGGCGCGCCCATGGAGGCAATCGTAAATCCGGAGGCGCTGCATTTTTCCGATTTCGCGAAGCATGACGGGACGTTTGCTCTGGAGGTGCGGGGTGAATCGATGATCGAAGACCACATCTGCAGTGGTGATTACGTGCTGGCGGAGCGGACGGACTCGGTCAAAAATGGAGACATTGTGGTGGCGCTGGTGAACGGTTCAGAAGCCACTCTGAAACGTTACTACCAAGAGCCGGACGGGCGAGTGCGGCTGCAGCCGGCGAATTCGGCGATGGCTCCGATCTTTGTTGACCAGGCCAGCCTGGATATACAAGGCCGAGTGCTGGCGGTCATGCGAAAATATTAGAGTGCCCCATGTCCGAAGGCTCGTCCTTTGGGATTTTGCCCGTGCCTCCTGGCAATACGACATCGTCGTCGGGCTGATCCTTGTTTTTATCTTTGCCACACCGCGCGATTGGTTCCGAGACCAACCACGTGCGTCGAGTCTCGTACTGATGGCTTCCCAGCGCGGCACCAGCCAGGTTTTTATCGCGACAGACCTGCTCGAAGCGATACCGGAGAAAGAGCGAAACGGGCGGGCCGAAGCACTAATTCATGAGCGCACAGGCAAGAATTGGCATGTCGTGCGAGTGGATCCGATTCGCGATGAACAAGCACAAGAGATCAAAGGCTTCATCGCGTATACGGCTCGAACAAATTAGCATCCATTGAAAATGGAACACATGAGAACTTTGTTACCCATGTTGTGCATGCTGGCCGGAGCGCTGGCGCTGCCGGCGGAAAGTGTCGATAGCATCTTGAGCCGCATGGACCAGGCTGCACCGCTCTTTCACGGCGTGTCGGCCGACATCCAGATGGTTACCTACACGGCGATTATCACCGATAAAACGGAAGAGACCGGCACGTTGAAAATGCAGCGAAAAGGCGGCGTTTTTCGGGCGATCATCGATTTTTCGGGCCAGAGTGATGCGCGGGAGATCGCATTTCTCGGAAACGTCATCCGCATGTATTACCCGAAATTGAAGATGTATCAGGACTATGATGTCGGTAAAAATGGCGATGTATTGAACCAATTTCTACTGCTGGGGTTTGGCTCGTCGGGCAAAGAATTAGCGCAAAGCTACGAAATTAGTGCGGGGGGCACTGAAAAAGTTTCCGGGACAGATACGACGAAACTACTGCTTTTGCCCAAGAGCGCAGGCGTTAAAGAACATCTTTCGAAGATCGAGATGTGGATTCCGGGCAACGCCGCCTATCCCATACAGCAGCAATTCTACGAGCCAACCAACGGAAATTACCGGCGGGTAACATATACCAACGTAAAGCTGAACCCGTCGTTCAAGGGTAATTTGGAACTGAAGTTGCCTTCTGGAGTGAAGAGACGGAGCCCGTGAGCGAAGTAAGAGCAGCAGGAAGGCTGGCATTCATCGACTGGACGCGGGGACTGGCGGCCGTGGTCATGATTACGGGCCACACGTTCCACTCGTTTACTGAAACGGGTTTACGAGACAAGGGGCCATATATCTTGTCCCAGTTCCTGGGCGGCCTTCCTCCAGCGATCTTTCTGTTTCTGACGGGCATTACCTTCGCCTTCCTGATGCACAGGCAGGAAAAGCAAGACCTGAGCGGATGGAAGCGGATAGTGGGCGCGCTCAAACGATCGCGTTACTTGTTTCTGCTGGCATTTCTATTTCGCATTCAACTGTACGTGTTCGGATTCCCAACAAGCCCGGCAAGCGAATTGCTAAAGGTGGACATACTGAACTGCATGGGACTCGCGACGCTTGTGCTTGCGCCCATGGCGGTTTTCACAACGCGCGAGCGGGCGCGGTTGTGCATAGTGTTAGGGCTGGTAATTGCGGGTCTGTCGCCGGTGGTGAGCCTGATCGATGGGACAAACGTGCCGTCGCTCGTCCGCTCCTATGTCTTCCCCAGTCTGACCTACTTCGGGTTTTTTCCCTGGGCTTCGTTTCTCGCGTTTGGAATGGCAGCGGGAAGTGCGATCCGAATCACCAAACCAGAAGATCTGAGCCGGGCCATGCTGTGGACGCTCGGTATCGGGCTAGGCGTGGTCGCGGTCGCGCGCTACTTTGGAGATCTGCCCTACTCGATATACGCGAAAAGCGACTACTGGCTGAACAGTCCCGCGATGACCCTGACCAAGGTGGGAGCAGTGCTGATCCTACTCGCGGCGGCATATCTTTGGGTGAATAGCGGCATCGAATCCGAACGCTGGAGCCTGTTCCGGCAACTGGGAACGACATCACTTCTGGTGTACTGGGTGCATATCGAGATCGTCTATGGCCGCTGGTTTGGAATCTGGAAAGAAGATTTGAGCGTCGGGCAAGTGGCTGCCTTCACGATCGTGTTGCTCGCTCTAATGACGGTATTATCTGTTTTGCGGACCCGATACAAATCGCTGGGCGCGTTCTTCAAACCTGCGCTGGCGCCACGGGGAGCGTCTGGGGACTAGATGCGTCTCTTAGTAGTAGAGGATGAAAAGCGGATCGCCGATTTCTTATCGCGCGGCTTGCAGAGCGCGGGTTATGCGGTGGATGTGGTGAACGGCGGCGCGGCGGCAATCGAGCGGGTGCACTCGACCGAATACGACCTGATTGTACTGGATTTGGGGCTGCCGGACATAGATGGACTGCAGGTGCTGCAAAAAATCAAGAATCGCAAAACAATGCCGCCGGTGTTGATTCTAAGCGCGCGCGATTCGGTGGATGATCGCGTGAAGGGTCTGGAGCAAGGGGCGGACGACTATCTGGTGAAGCCCTTTGCGTTTGTCGAGTTGCTAGCGCGAGCGCGCGTGCTGCTGCGGCGGGGACAGCCGACTCCCGAGAAACTGCAGGTAGGCGATCTAGGGCTCGACTGCATACGGCGCAAGGTAACGCGCAACAATGAGATCATCGAGTTAGCCCCGAAAGAGTTCAGCATCCTTGAATACATGATGAGGAATCGCGGGCGCCCGTTGAGCCGTACGATGATTGTGGAGCACGTGTGGGACATGGACTACGACGGGCTCACTAATATCGTGGATGTATATATCCGGCATTTGCGGAGCAAAATCGACGATAAGTTTCCTGCGAAGATGATCCACACAGTGCGCGGGATCGGGTACATGTTGGACGCGCCTGAAGCCGCGGCACGGAACACGGTCGAAATAGCTTAGCCTTTATGCGCTGGGAGAAGTTCCCGCAGCTCAAATATTTCCGCACATTGCGATTCCGCTTGGCGAGCACGTTTTTGGTGTTGCTGGGCATAGTGTTGGCAGTGGTGGGCATCGTAGGGACCAAGATGCTCGAATCGGTTGTCGAGACGACCAACGAACAGGTCCTGAACGAAGAGCTGTCAGCACTGCGTGGTTATCTTCACTTCGATCAGGGATTGCCTTACTGGTTTGAAGATCCATCGGATCCGGAAGAGGAAACGGCCGTGGGGCGGCTAAAAAGCCTCTTCGTGGTCACCGACGAGGAAGGAAAGGCATGGCAAGGGTCGGATCCGCCGTTCGAGGGCCTCTACGATCGCAATACGATCCTGGCCGAGATGAGGCAGATCGAGCGGACGAAGCAGCCGGTACTTAAAATCATCACCGGAAATAATGTTCGCTATCAAGTAATCAGCAGCGTGATGACGGATGCCGATCACGGCCGGCACTGGTATGTGGCACTCGGTCGGAGTCTGGCTGAAGACGAGATCGTGGTACGACGCTTCCGGCGGAATTTCATGATTTTCCTGACGGTGGCGGTGCTCGCCTGTGCTCTCGTAAGTTGGTATTCGGCAGGAAAAGCGCTGCGAGCCCTGAAATCGGTGGAACGTGCGGCGCAGGGGATCACGGGCTCGAATCTGGGTATGCAGATTACCAAGCGCGGGGCCGACGATGAATTGGACCGGCTGATCGACTCCTTCAACGAGATGAGCCGACGGCTGAAAGCATCGTTCGACCAGATCCGGCAGTTTTCAACGGACGTTTCCCACGAGCTACGGACGCCGCTGACTGCGATTCAGGGGCAGTTGGAAGTGGCGCTATTTACGGCCACGCAAAAAGAACAGTTACGGGAATCGATCGAGAACGCGTTGCAGGATGTGGAGCGTTTATCAAATCTGGTGCGGGCACTCCTGCTGCTCTCGCAGTCGGAAACAGGGCAGCTTCCGATGAACAAAAGCGCGCTCGATTTGAGCCGGCTGGTAGAAGACCTCGTGGACCAGTTCCAAATACCGGCGGAGGCATGCGAAGTACGGTTGGCCCAGATGCGGAACGAACCGGTGTGGTGCGAAGTGGATCGCACGCAGATGGAACGAGTAGTGACGAATCTGCTTTCAAATGCGCTGAAGTACACGCCCAAGGGAGGCTGGGTGCAGGCCGGGGCGGAGCGGACCGGAAGTGGGGTACTGTTGGTGGTCGAGGACTCTGGAGTGGGAATTCCGCGCAGCCATCTGCCGCATATCTTTGATCGCTTTTACCGTGTGCCCGATCCGAATCCGGAGAAGGGATTGGGACTAGGTTTGAGCTTTGTCGCGTCCATCGTAAAGGCTCATGGCGGGGAGATTCGGGTAGAGAGTGAGAGCGGCAAAGGGTCGCGGTTTGAAGTGCTGCTGCCAGCGGGCGCGGTGCGGGCGCCGAGCGAGATGGCCGTATTGCAGAGCTAACATCTAGGATTCCGAATACATGCGAAAGTGGCGTGCGTTGATAGTTGGCTCAATTAGGGCGACTGTGCTGATCGGTTTGGCTGTCAAGGCTGCAGGAACGTTACCGGCGTTTGTACAGGAGATGTGGGCGGCTCACAATGCAGTGCGGCCGAAGAGGGGGTGCCGCCGCCGCTCAAGTCGTCCAGGATGGAGGGGATGCCGGGGCAGAACATCGGGTACGCTTCGCCGCCGGGTACGGCAAAAGCATCTAATCTAGTGGCAGCGTGGGCGGCGGAAGCAACGAATTACGATCACGAGAAGAAAGCCTCCGTCGATCCGAAGCGCCGCAGTAATCACTATACGCAAGTGGTGTGGCGCGACAGCAGGGTTTGCGATTACGATCGCGGCCCGGTTGGATTGCGCATGACGGAGCTACGTTGACGGCTGCACACACTCCGCTCGAAGTGTTGTAGCTTCCGCAAGAATCATCAACGAATGCTCGCCAAAAATGCGAACCCCGAGATCTCGAAAACCGAGAGCGGATAGGCACGCAAGCGGGAACCATCGAAGCAGGGTAGTTTTAAAATTCTTTTCAGCCGGCCGGCGAATTTCGGTATAAAAATAATCAACGATTCTGAATCCGAGATCGGTCAAACTTGCTAAAGCTGTCGATTTTGTGAAGTAGTGTAGATGGCCTACCCCGCGCCGGCGTTTCATGATAGGCCAATCTCGAAGGACCGACAAGACCGAGAGGTCTAACGGAATGTGCAGAATAAAATAGTCCGCGTGGGGCCGGATATTTCGTAAATATCCGATATAGTCATCCAAATGCTCAATTACATCGATCAGCAGAATAGCGTCAAAATGCGCCATTTTGTCGAGAGTGCTGGCTTGGGAAAAGGACAGACGGCTCGTCGCTTTGGCTTGGGCTACGGAAAAGGCCTGAGGGGACGGTTCATATCCAATACAGTTTACGTCGGCATCCAGTTTGCAATGTAGACAGGCCAACACTTCTCCGGCACCACAACCGAGGTCACAAATAGACTTCAATTTGAGCCGATTTCTGTTGATTATTTCAAGGATTCGCTCCGCTTTCCATGGTGAATCCCCCTGATGCCAGTCCGGATTTTCCATTGCGTACGAACCGTCAAGATAACGATCATTTGTGGTACTTACCGTATTTTCAACAACGGAATTCATGGCCAAAGCGCTCTGCGTTGAAATCCTAATCGGTGGTCTCTCGAGTAGTTCCTGCTCACTTGAAGACTACGTATTCGGGGCACGCAAGTCAAGCTGTGAAGACGATGCAGTCGACAGATATCTGTGGCCTGCCAGTCATTTTGAATTACAAACAGTGCGTTCGTTTTATAGTTTCAGTACTAAAACGGCTTTGCAAAGCAGATATGTTGTAACTAAAACGGCTTTGCAAAGCAGATTGTTGTAACATGCTTCAAAATTTCTCGTGGAGTTGCAGTCATTCGCACATAGTGGCTTCAGTTCCAGTACTCAACGGTCGGATCCAGCAAGGCGTTTTCATTGACAGCACTTTCGGAAAACCCTATTCTGAACTTCCTAGGCCCTAATCCTAAACTTGGTAGGCGAGCGTATTCTCCATGCGCCTACAACCTGAATACGGCGGTAGCTTTGTCTAAATTTCTTAGAAACTTGGTAAATCGGGGCGAAGAACCGCAGAAACCAGTCGCCATGAGTTGCAGCCAGTTTAGGGCTCCGGTTCAATCGGCATAGCGTGTAACGTGTGTTCGTAAAGAGCTCCCACTAGGCGGTAGTACCTTGTTCAAATTACAATCAGTCGTTCTGGTCGCTGTCTTTCTCTCCTCCGTAGCCATGCTGTCTGGCAAAGAGGCTGTCAACCAAGCCGCCGTGAATGGGGTAACACGGAGCACGCCAGAGATTTACATCTTGGGGCCCGACGATCAAATTGTCGTCCAAGGGCCAAACGCCGAGGATATCTCTAATAAGCCCGCAAGAATCGATGCAAAGGGAGATGTCAACTTTCCATTGATCGGGAGTCTGCACGCGGGTGGCTTAACTCTTCATGAATTCGAGCAGTTGCTAAACAAGCGGATGAGTACTTTCATACGAGCCCCTCAGTTGGTCGTGAGCGTTGCGGAATATAAGAGTCAGCCGGTGTCCGTGTTCGGATCGGTGAATAGTCCCGGTATTTACCAGATTCAAGGGCACAAGACTCTTGTAGAGATGATTTCGATGGCAGGCGGGCTCAGGTCCGACGCAGGAGGCGAAGTCTCGGTGACTCGCCAATTGAGTGAAGGACGACTTTTGCTGCCAGGGGAACACTTGGACGAGAGTGGCAGATACTCCATGGTAAAAATTCAACTCCGCGACATAACAGCGGGTCGGCGGCCTGATGAAAACATCGAAGCGAAGGCGCATGATGTGATCTCCGTAGCGCGCGGAACAATGATCTATGTGTTCGGCGAGGTAAGGAAGTCCGGTGGTTTCCTAATGGGCGACGAGAGCACAATCAGCATAATTCAGGCCTTGTCCCTTGCGGAAGGGACAGAGCGTACAGCCGACACGAAGAAGGCGCGGATCATCCGCAACTCATCGATCCCGGGGGCCCGGCAAGAAATTGCTTGCGATCTGGGAAAAATCTTGAGCGGAAAAGCGGAAGATCTTGGTTTGCGACCGCAAGACATCCTCTATGTCCCGGGCAGTACAACAAAGAAAGTAGCGCTCAAAGCGTTGGAGACAGCCATCACGACTGGCTCCGGGATCGCGATTTGGGGCATTCGCTGAAAGACGCGGCAAGGCCAAGCGACTCGAAAAAATCTGGCCGAATGGAATCAGAATGAAGCCTTTTCATTATCTAGACGACCCGCAGCGCGCCAACACGCCATCGCCGCGAGGACTTGTCGCGAATATTCGCGAACCGTTTCTACCGTTTGATCCGAATCGCGCGCAGCTTTTGGAAACGGACGACTCCGGGAAATTGGTCGATTACTTCCACATGCTCTTGCGGCACAAGTGGACGATAGCCGTGTTTGCCTTAGTGGGACTTGCGTTCGCGCTGCTTGTCAGCCTCCCGCAGAAGCCAATATATCGCGCGCAGGTGGCAGTGGAAATTCAGGACCCGAATGAAAACTTCCTGAGTCGAGGCTTCGACAATGCGGCTCAGGCGGGAAACGACGCCGCAGAGACATTTTTTCAAACGCAGATGCGTCTCCTTCGCAGCGAGTCATTGCTGGAGCGTGTCGCCATTAAGCTGAAAATGAGTACGGGTGATCGAGAGTCGACGTCGAGCCCATCGCTGTGGAGAACGTTCCTGCACCTTCCGGACAAGGCCGCAGTCCCGGCACGAGAGAAGATGCTAAGGGAATTGAGTCAAAATTTGACAGTTCGTGTTTCCGGTCAGACGCGAGTAGTAGAAGTACTCTACGAATCTCCGAATCCGGCGCTCGCAGCGGACTTTGCCAACGCGCTTGTTAGTGAATTTATAGATCAGAGTCAAGAGATGCGGTGGAAGTCCGCCCAACGAGCTGGTGAATGGCTGACACGGCAACTAGCGGAGATGAAAGTCAAGTTGGAGAAGGCAGAAGCTCAGCTTCAGGTTAAAGCAAAGGCATCCGGTATGGCGTTTGAAGCCGGTAAAGATAGTATCGACGACGCTCGCCTTCGACAACTCGAAGACGAACTATCAAAGACCCAAGTAGAGAAACTGACCAGGCAATCGAAGCTGGAGATGGCTCGGCTCGTCGGACCAGATTCGTTACCTGAGGTTTTGGACGATCCGACAATCCGAGACTATAAGATCAAGCTGACGGATCTGCGGCGTCAATTGGCAGAGCTGAACTCGAATCTGATGCCTGCGCACTATCGGGTGCAGGAAGTAGAACGGCAGATTGATGAGATGAAGAACGCTCTCGAGAAAGCGCGTCACGATGTATTGGCACGTATACACAATGAATACGATGCAGCGCAGCGACACGAAGAGCTATTGCAAGCGGCATGCGCCGCACAGATGAGGATGGTGGCTAACCAGTCAACAAACGCAGTTGAGTACAACATGCTGAAGCATGAGGTGGACACGAGCCGTCAGTTGTATGAGCTTCTCCTTCAGCGGGTGAAGGAAGCCGGAGTCGCTTCGGCTATGCGCGCCAGTAACGTGTTAGTGGTGGATCCGGCAAGGAAGCCGGTGTTCCCTTATAAGCCAAATTTCTTGATGAATTCCGTCATTGGTGTAGGGGGCGGATTGTTCTTGGGTATAGGGTTCATTTTTTTCCGTGAACAGGCCAACGAGAGTTTTCGAGACCGTGGCGAACTCTCGCTGCAGCTTAGGCTACCGGAATTGGGTGCGATACCGGAGGTCCGCGCACGTTTTCTGCAGATGAATACGAATACCAGAAGGCCGCTCGTGGTTGACGTGGGCGGGATCAAGTCACCGACTTCAGAACATCTGGAGTTAGTCACCTGGAATCGGAACTCCTCCTTTATTGCGGAGTCGTTTAGAGCTACTTTGCCATCGATTTTGTTTAACGAGGCGGCCGGAGGCCGGCCGAGAGTGATCGTGGTGACGAGCCCGAACCCAGCCGAAGGGAAAACAACAGTCGCGACGAATCTCGCCATTGCTATTTCAGAGATTACGCAGCGAGTGCTGGTCATCGATGGTGACCTGCGAAAGCAACGCATTCACAGAATCTTTGGGATTGAGAACAAGGCTGGCCTAGCGGACCTGCTTGGTTCAAACGATAGTCTATCGATAGTTCAAGTGGAGGATCTTATCCAAGGTACAGAGATCGCCGGGTTATATGTACTGCCAGGTGGTGGCGAGCGGCCTGATCAGGCGAATCTTTTCTATTCGCGGCGTTTACCGGAACTCCTTGGAATATTGAGACATCAGTTCGATACGGTGGTAATCGACAGCCCTCCAGTTTTACAAATACCAGACGGACGGTTAGTTGCGAGGTTCGCCGACGGATTGATTCTCGTTGTACGAGCCGGCCGGACCGCCAAGGAGAGCGCCATCCTCGCACAACAGCGACTCGCTGAGGATGGAAGCCGCGTACTGGGAACCATCCTGAATAGTTGGGATCCCGGCAATGTGAATCGGTATGTCTACAACGGCCGAAGCTAGGCGCCAGGAATGATCGTACAGCCACGAACTCGAATTTCAAGCAGCCAGCAAGATCGCACAAACAATGCTAGTGGACCAACGCTCCGGAGCGATTTTTTGTGGACCTTTTTGGGCAATGGAATTTATGCAGCGTGCCAGTGGGGGATCCTGGTTCTGCTCGCCAAGACCGGTAGCCCCGAACTTGTGGGTCATTACTCATTCGCTTTAGCTGTCGCAACGCCCGTTATTACGTTTGCCACATTTCAGCTCCGCTCCGTACAAGTCACCGACATTCGGGAACAGCATTGCTTTCGCGACTATCTAGGATTCAGGGTCTGGACGATGACGGCGGCCATGGCGTTACTAACCGCAATTTGCTTTGCGTTTCGATATCCGGCAGCCTCAATAGTCTTAATTGAAATTCTGGGCCTGGCGCTAGCCGTGGAGGCTTTAAGCGACGTCTATTACGGAAGAATGCAGAGCCGGCACTGCATGGACAACATTGCGAAGTCTATGATGGCGCGTGGATTGCTATCGCTCTGCGGGTTGGCACTAACGATTTGGCTCACCAAGAGTCTCCTGTTGGGGCTGCTGGCACTAGTGGCCTGTCGTCTTGCCGTCACGATCCTCTATGACATGCGTGTGTCGAAGTTCGAGGAAACCGACGGTGCTCACCCGCTTATCTCTCTACCGGCCTTCAGATGGGACGTGCAACGAACTTTATTGAAAACGGCCTTTCCTGTTGGTTTGGCGTCTGTTCTGATAGCCCTTAACACCAGTGTTCCACGCTACTTTATCGCATGGTCCCTGGGCGCTCGCGAGTTGGGCATGTTCGCGGCCCTGTCTTTCTTTCAGTCCACTGGAAATATGATCGCGGGTGCACTCGGGCAGTCGGCATTCGGCCGATTGGCACAGGCCTTTGCAGATCATAATAGGCAGAAATTTTTGGCTTTACTCGCGAAGATTACTTGTGCAGGCCTCGGTCTGGGATTCGCTGGGATCATCATTGCGGCCTTCCAAGGCAAGCGGATCCTCGAGACCATGTATCGCCCGGAGTACGCAGAACGAGCACACCTACTGACTTACTTAATGATCGCGGCCGCCATGGGATATCTTTCTCAGTTTTTTGGATACGCTGTCACAGCCGCGCGAATCTTTGTCGCGCAGATCCCGCTGTCGTTCGTTGTTGTATTAGCTCTGACTGGAGCATGTTACCTGTGGGTACCTAGATTCGGATTGGTCGGCGCGATCTGGGCCATCGGCGTCGCTATGCTGGTCCAGTTTCTCGGTTATTCCTCGCTATTGCTGCTCAGCATTACACGCCAGAAATTACGAGACCAGGGGGATCCGGCAACCAATGACTTGGGAGTTGACCTAGTGGCTTCCCTCTCCGAGCGTTAGATGTCGACTGACCAAGCGCATTACATCTGATGTCAACAACAGAACGGAAGGTAGTCTATAGAGTCACGAGGACGCCCTACGGCGCGGTCGAGATGGTCTCCGTCCGGCATGGCGACGAGATGCGTGGGTTAACTCGCGTTGCGTTCGGCCTTCTTTGGTCTTTTGTCTTCACGATTCCGTGGGAGAACATAGTCATAGTTCCGGGAGTTGGCACGGTTGGTAAATTGATTGGGATCGTCGCCTTCGGGGCGGGACTTCTTGCAATTATCGACCGAGGGCACTTGCGCCGCTTTGCGATGGTCCACGGGCTGATGGGCCTCTTTGTAATATGGGGTGTCTTCACTTTGTTCTGGAGTAAGGCGCCGGACCGTACGAAAGAAGAGGTCGTAACGTATCTCCAATTGCTGTTAATGGTCTGGATCATTCGCGAGCTGGCCGCCACTGCTGGGGCTCAGAAATCGCTGATCAGCGCCTATATTTTAGGCACTTATGTATCCGCAATCTTTACGTTCCTGTCTGCTGTTTCCGGAAAAACGGCACACTACCACCGCTACTCTGCCGAAGGCTTCAATCCGGGCGACCTAGCATTAATAATGGTACTCAGTATTCCGTTTTCGTTCTATCTCGCCTCGATCGAAAAGAATCCACTATGGCTGTGGATTTATCGGGTGCAACCAGCGATAGCGGCGTGCGCGATTTTTTTCACAGCATCCAGAGGTGCTTTGCTCGTTCTCGGACTCGCCTTTCTGATTGTCCCACTTTCCTTTCGGAAGTGGAAAACCGGTCAGCAGCTCACTATCGTATTAGTAGCTGCACTTGCGGTGCCGCTAATTCTCCTATTTGTTCCTGCCAGTTCTTGGAGCCGTCTCGGAACAATTGGAGCCGAAGTCTCCTCGGGGACGCTAAACGAACGAACGACGATATGGAAAGCAGGGTTTGACGTTTTCCGCGAGAATCCTGTAAATGGCATAGGAGTGAACGCCTTTGCTCCCACGATTCAGCGCTCACTCGGAAACCCACGGCAACTCAGGCATCCCGCGGCAGATGATGTAGTAGAGCTTGTCGCTCACAATACCTTCCTTTCAGTGCTAGTTGAAGAAGGTCTCGTCGGTTTTCTTCTATTCATTCTGATACTGGTGGCACTCTGGAAGGGAATTTTCCGGATGGCGCCCGCGGAGCGGAAGATGTGGGCTGTCGTCCTCTTTGTTTGGACTGCAGGCGTAATGGAACTTACATGGGAGTACCGAAAGCCTACTTGGCTTCTGTTTGGCCTTCTAGCAGCTGCTATGGGCTCGGCATCTATGCAAAAGCGACTTAAAACACAATCATTTCGAGTCAGTCCTCGGCTCATGCAACCGTTGTCCTAAATCTCCAAATTGATGACTAGCGCCTACAAACAAATTCACGTCACCCACGTTGTCCCGCATTTGAAGAAGGGAGGAGCGGAACATGTAGCCGTTCACTTGATGACCGGGCTAAACTCCAGAGAATTTAAGGCGTCGGTAGTTGTCCTCGGCAAGCGATTTGGGTCGCCATTGGAGGCTGTGCTGGACGGGAGCAGTGTTTCGACGATCTACTTGGGGAAGACAAGCGGATTTGATCCACGGATGTTCCTGCGTGTGAGTCGGGCGCTCAGAAACCTGCAACCAACTGTGATTCACACCCACGTCCACGTTTTGCGCTATGTATTCCCGTATCTATTGTTTAACAAGCCGCGGGCTGTCGTGCATACCGTGCATAATATCGCGGAGCAGGAAGTCGAGCCTCGAGCCCAATGGCTGCAGGGCCTAGCATTTCGTTGGGGTGTCGTTCCTGTTTCGGTCGCCAAGGAAGTGGCTGCGAGCCTTCAGCGGCGCTATCAAATCACTAATAGTCAAGTAATTCCGAACTCCATTCCTGTTCGTAACTATCAGCTTTCGCGAGAACAACGTGAGGCATGGCGACTACAGGCGGGAATCGGAACGACCGACACGGTGTTTATATGCGTCGCATTATTTCGCGAACAAAAAAATCATCGACGCTTGCTTACTGCGTTTCGAGAAACGGTACAACGCAATCAGAATGCTCGGTTACTGTTAGTGGGAGCGGGTCCGACCGAGAATGCAATGAGGCAATTGGCCGAGAGTTACGGGCTAAGCAATCAAATACGCTTTCTAGGCATGCGCGACGACGTTCCTGAGATTTTGGGTGCCTCTGACGTATTTGTGCTTTCGTCCGATTATGAGGGTAATCCATTGGCGGTTATGGAAGCCATGGCGGCCGGATTGCCGATTGTTAGTACAGGTGTAGGCGGTATCCCGGAATTGGTAACCAATGGAGTGGATGGCATTTTAGTTCATCCATCCGATGAGGTGGGATTCAAAGGAGCTTTGCAGCTTCTGCTCGATCAGTCCGATGTCCGAAGAGAGATGGGAATGTCTGCCGCCCGCAAGGCGGAAGCAAAGTTTGATTTACGCCCCATGATTCGAGCCTATGAGAATCTTTACGAGGGTCTGTGTGAGACACAATCGTCAATAGCTCCGTTAGTCTATTCGGAATAGCGCTCGTTTCGGGAATTGCGTATGCGTTACAAATCGGCCAAGTATACTGGCCTGTTAAAGTCATGTTTTTTGCATCTGGGCCTCGTTATCTCATAAGGTTTGATGACGTCTGTCCGACGTTGCCGTGGGATAAGTGGTCTGCGATAGAGGACGTTCTTAAGTGTAATGATATTCGTCCAATTGTCGCGGTCGTGCCCGACAACAAGGACGTCAAGCTGCACAAGGCCCGTGCTGATAAGAACTTTTGGCAGAGGGTACGGGCGTGGCAGGAAATGGGATGGGCGATTGGACTTCACGGCTATCAGCATGTCTATGTCTCGAAGTCGAGAGGGATGGTTGGCTTTAATCGATATAGCGAGTTTGCTGGTCTAACATTTGAGGAGCAATACCAAAAGCTAGCCGCCGGTCTGAACATTTTTGAACGGGAAGGTGTGCAGGCTAAGCTCTGGGTTGCACCTGCTCACACATTTGATAAAAATACGCTTCGTGCGCTGAAATACCTCAACGTCCACATTGTTAGCGACGGCTTTCAACCATGGCCGCATACGGACTGTGAGGGCTTGTTCTGGATTCCGCAGCAGTTAGGACGCTTTTACAGGATGCCATCTGGAGTGTGGACTATTTGTATACATCCGGAAGATCAGTTGTATTCCGATGCTCGCGCATTCCGTCAAAAAATTGAAACATTTCGTAATTATATTGTAGATGTCCCGACGATTGCTTCGCTGTATTCAGGTAAGGATCCGACTGTTGTAGGTACGACCGTTGCGCAGACGTTGCGCTGGGCTAAGGTCGTGAAGTCCGCTGTGACTTAGTTGTATTAAATGATCCAGTCCATCGACGAGTTCATTGTCTGTCCTAATTGCAAATCGAAATTGCACAAAGAGGCTGAACGCTATGTCTGCTTCGAGCCAAGCTGTGCCGGAATATATCCAATAGTTGGAGGTATACCGGTATTGATCGACGATAGAATCGGCACATTCCGTCAGTCGAACTATGTTGCGGCGGCACGCGACCGTAGAGACGATACGAAACGTTTGCTTCGAAAGAAAATACGTGCGCTGACGCCAAGGATTTCTGCCAACTTGGTTGCTCGTAAAAATTTCGCGGAATTTGGGAGACTATTGCTTAACCAGGTGGACTCGCCGCACGTGCTTGTTGTAGGCGGAGCAGAGATTGGGGCCGGGTTGGAGCAATTACTAGAAGATAAGCGGTTTATCTTCACAGAGACGGACGTTGCGATTGGAACTAGGACCAGAATGCTGTGCGACGCCAGCCATCTTCCGTTCCAAGACGAGTCGTTCGATGGGGTGATAGCTCAGGCCGTCCTTGAGTATATTCCTGATCCTGCGGTGTCTGTTCAGGAAATATACCGCGTATTGAAGACAAACGGAATTGTTTATTCGGAAATGCCATTCATGCAAGACGTGCACGGTGGGAGATATGACTTTACACGCCTTACGCACTTGGGGCATCGGCGGCTCTTCCGACGATTTGCCGAGATTTCTAGCGGCGCATGTGCCGGACCGGCTACGGCCCTTGCGTGGTCCATGCAGCATTTTTTTATCGCACTGGGTGCTCCCCAGTTGCGAGATCCGATTAAATTGGCCACAAGCACCACGCTGTTCTGGCTAAAGTATTTCGATTTTATCCTGGCTCAAAGGCCGGCCGGCTTGGACGCCGCTACGGGAACATATTTGCTCGGGAGAAAGAGCGATGTCGTGCTGAATGATGTCGAACTGGTGGCGAGTTACCGAGGGGCAGTGCCGGCATCACGGGTTATTTGATAGTGCGCAGATCCTCTAGCAACGATAACGGAATAAGCGCCCGGGCCGGACAGACGACGGGGGCGTTTGTTGTCTCTCTCGATTTCGAGTTGCATTGGGGCGTTCGAGATCGAGCCAGTGCCCAGTCTTCATACAAAGAGAATCTCTTAGGGGCCCGCAAAGCAATTCCGCAGATACTATCCTTATTTCGGGAGTTTGAGATCGGGGCAACATGGGCCACTGTCGGATTCCTATTTGCGCGATCAAGTAACGAACTTGCGCAACATCTTCCGTCGACCAAACCCAATTATCGGAATTCGCGGCTCGACCCTTATCGCGAGCCTTGCGGTGAGAACGAAGATAGAGACCCATTACACTATGCGCCAAGTCTCATCTCCCTAATTCAGCGCACTCCGAAGCAAGAGATCGGATGCCACACCTTTTCTCACTACTATTGTTTGGAACCCGGACAGTCACACCAGGCCTTTGAGTCGGATCTTGGCAGCGCCGTATCCCTTGCCGCGGCGCACGGAATCCGTTTGCAATCGATGGTGTTTCCGCGGAATCAAGTGAATCGGGACTATCTTGCTCTGCTGTCGGCGTTTGGGTTTACCAACTATCGCGGAGTGGAGCACGGTTGGGCTTTTGATCCGGAACCCGGGCGCAGAAATTCGACCTTCCGACGCGGCGCTAGGTTAGCAGACCAATACATTCCGATTTGCGGGACGAAATTGATCGGATGGGATGAATTGAAAGGGCCGTCTCAGCTTTGCGAAGTTAGAGGCAGCATGTTTCTGCGGCCATTTTCACCGTTTCTTAAAAAACTCGATGGTCTGCGTTTCCAGCGGATTGCTGCGTGCATTCGAGAAGCCGCGACTAGTGGGACGATATTTCATCTTTGGTGGCATCCGCACAATTTCGGCCGGTATACGGAAGAAAATCTCCTATTTCTCCGTTCCATTCTCACAGTTGTTGCAGAATGCCGGGCGATGTACGGATTGCGGTGCCTTTCTATGTCAGAAACGGCGGCTGAGGCGAATACACGCAGGTCAGATAGGGCATTAGATTTCGACGGGAAGCACGCCCTCGTTTAATTACGTTTTGTTGATCAGAGGCATGATCAAAGTCACCCATATCATCACCGGCCTCGCGGCCGACGGGGCCGAACGAATGCTCGGCAACCTCGTTAGTCAGATGGATAGGAGCCGATTTCGCAATGAGGTGATCTCATTGACAAACTTGGGTGACCTCGGGATCCCTTTACGGGCGCAGGGTATCGACGTTAGGACCGTAGGCTTAAGGAAGAAGCCGGCGGATCTGATCTCTTTTTGGCGGCTGACGAAGTTCTTGCGGGACTCGTCACCGGACGTTGTGCACACATGGATGTATCATGCGGATCTACTAGGCGGACTTATTGCTCAGAGCGTGGGTGTCCGTCGGGTCATCTGGGGCGTTCATCACGCAAGTTTGCAGTCCGGATCAAACAAGATGTTAACTCTTGCAGCGGCGAAGATGTGCGCAATGCTGTCTTCAATGGTGCCAAGACGAATTGTCTGCTGTTCGGAAGCTTCGCGAACAACGCATGAGAAATTCGGCTACCAGTCTAGTAAGACTGAATTTATCCCGAACGGCTTTGATACTGAGCGATTTAAGCCTGATTCGCAGGCAGGCAGGACAATACGGCTCGAACTAGGTGTGAAGCCGGATGAAGTGCTGATCGGAATGGCGGGCCGCTTTCATCCCAATAAGGATCCCGAAAATTTTCTCCGAGCCGCCGCGATTCTTGCTAGCAAATATTCCAATGTCGTTTTTGCTCAATGTGGGAGAGGTATTACTTGGGAAAATTCGACACTAGCAACATCGATTATGGCCGCTGGTCTAAGACATCGCTTGCGATTGCTCGGTCCGCGTGATGACATCGAGAAATTCTTTGCAGCGACGGACATCCTGGTTTCTCCCTCACAAACCGAGGCTTTCCCGCTCGCCGTAGGAGAGGCCATGGCAACGGGTGTGCCGTGTGTTGTAACGGATGTGGGTGATTCGGCGCTTCTAGTCGGGGAGACGGGACGTGTTGTTCCCGCCAGAGACCCCTTTGCACTTGCCAGAGCCGTCGGCGATCTAATCGACGCTGGACCTGTTCAGCGGCACTGTTTGGGGATTGCCGCTCGCGCTCGAATAGAAAAATTGTTCAGTTTAGCATCGATCGTTGAACGATACGAAGATCTCTATACCCGAGTTGTAGCCAACTAGCGCACCAGAGGCATGGGCGCCCTTTAGCCCGACTACGGCTCTCCAAGTAACGATCAATCAATCTACTTCAGAATATCTCATGAATAATCAGCGGCGGTTGCTATTCGTCGATAACTCACTTGACTCTTTTTATGCATACCGGATGCCCCTCGCACAGGCTGCCAAGCGTGCCGGATTTGACGTACATGTGGCCGCTCCCACTGGCCGATGCGAGGCGACGATTCTTGCAGAGGGGCTCACGTTTTATGCGCTGCCCATGACTCGCAGCGGTATGAACCTGTACCGAGAACTGAGTTGCGTCCGCCACTTATATCGTCTGTATCGAAGCGTGAAGCCAGACCTGATTCATCATCTACGGTTAAAGCCGGTTCTTTATGGAGGAATCGCAGCGTATGCGGCGAGGGTTCCGGCGGAGGTTAGCATGCCAACTGGATTGGGGCACGTTTTTACGGCGGAAACACCTAAAGCTCGATTAATGAGGAAAGTAACACTGTGGGGATGCAGGGTCGCTTTCCGTCATCGGAACCTAAGAGTCATTTTTCAAAACCCGGATGATATGGGAGTGTTTCTTGGTGCCAAGACGCTCCGCAAGGACCGGTGCGCGCTTATTCGGGGATCCGGAGTAGATGTTTCCGAGTTCATAATGACACCCGAACCCCTGGGTGAACCCGTGGTCCTGCTCGCCGCGCGAATGCTGCGTGACAAGGGAATCGTGGAATTTGTCGAGGCGGCGCGGATACTGCGTAAGAGCGGCAGTAGGGCCAGATTCGTCCTTGTAGGTGACACCGATCCCGGGAATCCGACAGCAATCTCCGCCTCCGAGTTGAAGAATTGGGAGGCCGAGGGTCTGATCGAGTGGTGGGGCTTCAGGGATGACATGCGCTCGGTCTTGTCTCAAGCAAATATAGTCTGCCTGCCGTCCTATAGAGAGGGGGTGCCAAAGGTATTGATTGAAGCGGCGGCCGCGGGGCGCGCGATCGTTGCTACGGACGTTCCAGGCTGCCGTGAAATCGTTCGGCACGGGCAGAATGGCCTTCTCGTGCCAGCTAGGAGCGCACCGGCGCTGGCGGAATCACTTTCGTTTCTTCTTGAAAATCCTTATCTAAGGAGACGCATGGCCAGAAGGGGCCGGCACCTTGCAGTAGCTGATTTCTCAATGGATCGAGTAATAACAGAAACGATAGCGGTTTATCGCAATGTTCTTTCACGCACCGATAGGAGCTCACGAATCCAAAGGCAGGAACCTCGGGGAAAGAGGTTGATCGATGTGACGATCGCTGGCTTGGGCCTGCTACTTACCGCGCCACTGCTGCTGGCAATCGCCTTTGCGGTGAAGGTCAGTTCGCGAGGCGCGGTTCTGTACGGAGGAATTCGGGCGGGCCGGAATAATGTGCCATTCCGTATGTGGAAGTTTCGCTCCATGATGGAGAATGCCGAAGCTCTGGGCGGCTCGGCCACGGCGAAGGACGATACCAGAATTACAGCGGTCGGCCGTTTTCTCCGGCGCCACAAACTAGACGAATTGCCGCAATTGATCAATGTCTTCACCGGAAAGATGAGCTTAGTAGGTCCGAGGCCAGAAGTTCAGAAATACATTGATTTATTGACCGGGGAAGAGCGGGTGATTCTGGAGGTCCGGCCCGGCATAACAGACTGGGCTTCTATATGGAATTCGAACGAAGGGGACGCACTCGAGGGAAGTCCCGATCCGGAAGCGACTTACGAAGAATTAATTCGCCCGACTAAAGTGAAGCTCCAAATACAATATGCGTGCGAGCAATCGTTGAGCGTCGACTGTCGAATTCTTTTTCACACGTTTTTGAAGTTACTAAATCCTCAATGGCTACCGCCTGAGCTCTCCCGCGTAAATCCTGTTGCCCGTTATAAGGACCTCGCCAAATATGAACATCAATCGTGATTCACAAGCCCCTAGAACCATCGCCCACTATGGCGGCGATCCTATTTTCGAAGAGCGTTTTCGGTTCATCGCCCCGACTCTTCCGGATCTCGATGAAGTTATAAAAAGCTATCGCCCAGCCTTCGATACTGGCCTGATTACGAACGCGAAGTGCGTTGCACGCTTTGAAGAGCACGCGGCCGAATATTTGGGCGTGCGATGTTGTGTGGCGGTCTCGAGTTGCACAAGCGGTTTGATGCTTGTGATGCGAGCACTCGGTCTGACGGGACAGGTGATTGTACCGAGTTTTACGTTCTTTGCAACGGGGCATGCAATTCGGTGGAATCAGCTCCAGCCGGTTCTAGCAGATTGCGATCGTCGAACGTGGAATATCAACATTCGCGATATTGAAAGCAAAATTACACCCCAAACCTCCGCCATTCTTGCAGTACATATGTACGGTAATCCGAACAATGTAGAGGCGCTCCAACGATTAGCGACCAGCCGCGGATTAAAGCTGGTTTTTGATGCGGCCCATGCGTTCGGCAGCAGGTATCGAGGTGCGCCAGTGGGGCAATTCGGGGATGCGGAAGTGTTTTCACTTTCACCCACGAAACTACTGGTGGCGGGAGAGGGTGGAGTAGTAGCCACGAATGACACGCTATTAGCTCAGAACTTGCGAGTGATGCGTAACTACGGCGACAACGGTAGCTATGATCCAGACTGGATCGGGTTGAATGCTCGGATGTCCGAATTCAATGCAGCACTCGCGCTGGCTGGGCTGCCCCTTCTCGAAGCAAAGGTTGCTAGGCGAAACGAAATCGCGCGGCTTTATACCGAATGCCTTGCCGAGCTCCGTGGCCTGCGCTTTCAAAGCGTCGATCCAGAGGATGTTCATACCTTTAAAGACTATTCGATTCACGTGACACAGGCGGAATTCGGGTTAAGTCGCGACGAGCTTGCAGCGGCATTACTTGCCGAGAACATCGAAACCAAAAAGTACTTTTATCCGCCATTGCATAAGCAGAAACTTTACAAACAGTTCAAAACAGTCGATCTGCCTGAGACTGATTTCGTTGCTGACAACATACTCAGCTTGCCGATTTATGAAGCCCTTCCGAACGCGACGATTGAACGAGTCGCGGAGAGTATTCATCGTATCCATGACTTTTACAAGACTCATTTGACCCAGTCTCTGCCTATTAAAAAGGATTCCCATGCTTCCGCTGTCGCTTAAATCCAGAAAACCGCCCGTATCAAAAATCGTAGCGGACTTTCTCATAGTAAATACCAGTGTGGTATTTGCGTTAGTCGCCTCCTGGATTCGCAGTACTGAAGGCGCCAACGACGGAATTCTAATCGCGGAGGCTAGGATGGCCATCGCGCAGTACCTTCACCTGTTTTTGCCGCTGTCGTTAATCTTCCCGGCGGCCTTCTTTGCTAGCGGCATGTATAAGAATCACGCAGACTGGCCACTCGGGCATCGGGTCATGGTGTTGTTGCGAGGAATAGCGCTCGGCCTTCTCGTGTTCATTCCCGTTTCGCTTTTGTTCCTGCCAGGAAGCAGCCTTGGTTCAAGGAGTTTGATCCTCTTTTGTGTCGCTCTGGCTGGCGTGCTCTTTTCGGCACGCTTGGGAGAGTGGGCTCTTCTCGGCACCTCACGCTCGGCGGACGTCCAGGCGAATGACCCTAGCACAGAGGATCGTCCGGTTCTGGTGATTGGAGGAGCAGGTTACATTGGATCTTTACTGGTAGAGAAATTGCTGCGGTCCGGCCGACGGGTCAGAGTCCTGGATAGCCTCGTATACGGCGATGGTGCTCTGCGGGATGTGATCAATCATCCACATTTTGAGTTGATGATCGGTGACTGCCGGAACCTCCGGAGTGTGATACGCGCAGTTGACGGAGTGGGCTCGATTGTTCATCTGGCTGCAATTGTGGGTGATCCGGCTTGTGCGCAGGACGGGCGAACAGCTTTGGAGGTGAACTACTCCGCAACGCGGCTATTGGTTGAAGTGGCTAAGGGCCACGCTGTTAAACGACTTATATTCGCATCGAGCTGTAGTGTGTATGGTGCCTCGGATGTAGTGCTGGGAGAGACCTCGCCTGTACATCCGATATCCCTGTATGCGGAAACCAAAGTCGATTCCGAAAAGGCATTGCTCGAAGCTTGCGACAGTTCCTTTCGGCCAACTATTTTGCGACTGGCAACAGTGTTCGGGCTTTCCGCCAGACCCCGTTTTGATTTGGTCGTAAACTTACTTACGGCAAAGGCGTGTCAACGGCATCCTATTACGGTTTTTAACGGCGAACAGTGGAGACCATTCATTCATGTCAGCGATGTAGCAGACGGTTTCATACGAGTTCTCAACGCACCACTAGAAATTGTCGGTGGTGAGGTTTTCAATCTAGGCGACGCACGCTTGAACTACACCGTGACAAATGTAGCTAAAACGATCTCGGCGCTATTTCCTGAATCTACCGTCGAATGCGGAGCGGCCATTGACCAGCGCAATTATCGCGTATGCTTCGACAAAGTACGAACGGCCCTAGGATTTCAATGCACAAAAACGTTGATCGACGGGATCGAGGAAATCCGCGCTGCTTTTGCGGAAGGAAGAATACTTGATTACACTAGTTATCAATATAACAATCAAAAGTTCCTGGAAGTCGCCGGCAGCCCAATTAACCAGGACGAAAATGACGAGAGCCTAATGGCGGCATTCTCCCGTCCGAACCAACTAGCACGGTCCATGACAGCTGCCTCGTAGAGAATGGCAAGGCCTACAAAGAGAACCGATATGCATAATCGGTGTCTAGATAGCTCAATTTTTGCAGCTCCCTAGGAGGAAGTTCACTTTTGTTGTCCATGATAAACAGGGGGCGGCGTCCCCGTGCCGCGATGAATCCTTTTTGGGCCAACAAGCCAAGGACGTCCTTTTCGAGACGAGAGACGACAACCGAGATCATCCACCCGCCCTGGGCTTGAACGTATTGGATAACACGCGTCAAAGCCAAGTGAATCTCTTCCTGGGCTCGCGGCTCGTGGACTAACGCGATGCGCCAGAATGCCGAGGACTGCACAGTGCGCCAGAAAAAAACAGCCGCCCGCGGCGTGGCGTCCCCGGGAACGGTACAAACGCCAGAGACCAATACAGGGCAGCGCATTAATTGCCAATTGAAATAAGCAATGCCATAGCAGGATTGCGGATCGTAATCGCGACTGGCTTCTAACAACGTTTCGATGGAGGAAGAGAGTGTCGAAGAGAGACGAGCTTTGGATGGGGACGCTATGCGCCCGACTCTTTGAAGAGGTACATCATCTATTAGCGCGACTCGGGGAATGCGACGGAGATGGGCAGTGCGCGCAATTGCTCGTATGACGCCGCCCACCCGCAAGGGCTTATGAAGCTCGATGGCCGCATCGAGCACGACAGTCTGCGATAGCCGCGGAAGGATAGCTCGGGTATTCTCGCTGCCACCCAGCGAATAGAGTCGGCCATAACTGGCTAAGCTTCGCTTCAGTAGCATGATTCCCATGGGCCCGCCACTGCCAGGATCGCGATACCAGTCGCAACTCCAGGCAGTTTCGATACGGACGCCGCTGTCAGACACTTGAAAAGGAACTAAACCGACGAATGCCGTCATTTGGCCGTCATGAATGCATGCGAAGCCCCGCTCGCCACCGCGAGAAGCCAAAGGATCGAAATATTTCCATTCGAGAATCGGCTCTGTGTCGTTCCCTTGGCGAATGAGATACTCTTTTACAGCCAACGCAGGTAAAGCGCTAAGCGCCTTAATTACAGTAGAGGCCACAAATACAGTCTAAGTGAAGTGGAGAACCAATATGAATTTCAGATGGCGGGCATTGTGCTTGACTACATGTCAAGCACGTACCTCCGGATTGTTGTTAATGAGCGGAATGCTGCTATTTGTTGGGTGGCAGGTTAAGGCAGTTCAGCCCCAGCCAGTCAGCCTGGCCAGCTTTGGAACAGGAGGAAATGGTAAAGACGATACCGCACTATTCCAAAAGGCCTTCGATGTCTGTAGCGCGAAGGGTAAGGCTCTGCACATTCCCGCGACGAAACAACCGTATCATGTAGGTCCGCTTCAAATTCCCAGCAGAACTCATGTCACCTTCGACCCGGGAGTTGTGCTCCAAACGGTGTCCGGCTTTCGGGAGTTGCAAAAGCTAATTAACATCGTAGACGCACGCGATGTTTCACTCTCCGGCAATGGCGCGATTCTGCGCATGAACAAGGATGAGTACCAAAAAAGTGAATATAGACACTGCATTTATATTTCGGGATCCACGAATATTGAGATAAGAGGCTTGGAGTGCGCCGACGCCGGGGGGGACGGGATTTACATCAGCGGAAGCGAGAAGAAGCCTTTCAGCGAAAACGTGATGATAACCGGCGTACGTGCAGATCGCAGTACTCGGCAAGGGCTAACCGTGATTTCGGCGCGGAATCTTATGGTGCAAAAGAGCTCGTTTTCACATTCGAGTGGTGCAACGCCGCAGAGTGGAATCGACATAGAGCCGCAGTCAACGAACGATCACCTGGAACAGATACGTCTCGAGGACAACATAACCGAGGAGAATGCGGGTGATGGCATTCGCGTTGGGCTCAGCAAACTTACTTCGAAGAGCGTGCCGGTTTCTATAGTCATTAGACGGCATCAAGATAGAGCTTCGGCAAAAAGTAGTCTATTTGCAACCAATGAAACGAATAAGAAAGCAGGAGCGTCGGGGACGCTGTTGATTGATCGTTTTTCCAGTGAGAACGCGCATTTATACGGAATCGTTTTTTCCTTCTGGAACAGTTCTGGTCCGATCGCCACCGTCCAAGATGCGAGTGTTCTCAATGCCAATCAGGGGCATGCCACTGACGATAATGTGGCCATCGCCATAATCCGAGGAGGCGGCGGGAGCGGCCGCCTCGGGAACATTAAGTTCCAGCGAATTTCCGTTCGCGATACCGCGAAGAATCCGGCGATCGACTACTATTACTCATTCGTGGATTATTCCCGACAGGGATTTTACAATGTGCTATTCAGCCATCCTGGCGTTTTGACTGGCTCGCGTCACGTACATCCGCTCGGGCATTTTCAAGGGCAACCCGTCGACGCGATTGAACCAACCGACGAAAGCCATCTAGCCGAGCTTTGGCGCCGTGCTGAGGCGCTCCAGGCACTCAGAGAAAAGACGTCGAATTTACTATCCAGCAAAACGGCAGAGTCAAATTAGAATATTCGACAGACAGGAGAATTCATTTATGTCCGCCTTAGGCTATTCGCTTCCCGCGGAGGAAAGCGCGCCCTCACCGCAATTCGGCGGGTTGCTTGTATTCGCAACCAGTCCACAGTCGCTGGACGTGGATTGTAGGTCTTATCTTAAAAGAGTGATCGACGTCGCACGCTGGAGCGAAGCCGCTGGATGTACTGGGACGCTTGTGTACACCGATAATTCCATCGTTGATCCGTGGCTCGTAGCACAGACGATACTGGCTAACACTCGATCGCTTTGTCCCTTAGTCGCAATACAACCCATTTACATGCATCCGTATGCCGTGGCCAAGATGGTCACCTCGCTCGCATATCTGCATGGGCGACGCGTATATTTGAATATGGTAGCGGGTGGTTTTAAGAACGATTTATTGGCACTTAATGACCAAACTCCCCACGATCGAAGATACGATCGTCTGGTGGAGTACACGACCATTATCAAGCTGCTGCTCGAAAGTAGCCTCCCTGTCAGTTTTGACGGAGAATTTTACAAAATAGACAAACTGGCCCTTAAGCCCGCACTACCAGAGGACCTGAGGCCGGGCATTTTTATTTCAGGATCTTCTCCTGCGGGCATGTCGGCAGCGACGTCGGTCGGGGCAACGGCAATTAAGTACCCTGAACCGCCCGACGAGTGCGAAACAGCGACTTCTGCTGGTTTAGAATCGTGCGGAGTGCGAGTGGGAATCATAGCTCGTGAGCACGACGACATTGCGTGGGAGACGGCTCATGAAAGGTTTCCATCCGACCGCAAAGGGCAGCTAGCTCACCAACTCGCGATGCGAGTATCAGACTCCTCCTGGCACAAGCAGTTATCTGAGCGGGAAATGCGTGAGTCGCAACAGGAAGTCTATTGGCTTGGGCCATTTCAGAATTCCAAGTCCAACTGCCCCTATTTAGTTGGCAATTATGATCGCGTCGCCAGGGAATTGAGACGATACGTTACTTCCGGCTACAGAACATTCATTCTCGACATCCCTGCCAATCAAGATGAGTTAGATCACGTCCAGAAGGTCTTTGAGCTGGCGACGAAATAACATCAGCGGGAAGCGGAAGTATGACCGTATCGTTACTGCAAGAATACGCGGATCACAGAGCAGTGTCTTCCCCCGACTCAACTGCGCTGGTTTCGGAGACTCGATCAATTACATATGCCGAGTTGGCGGCCGAATCGAACCGCTTGGCGCGCCTGCTTCAGGAGGCGGGTTGCCGCAAGGGGGATCGTGTCGGACTCTTATTGCCGAAATCAACCGAAGCCATAACAAGCATGCTGGCTGTTCTGAAAGCTGGTTGTATCTACGTGCCTATGGACACGAGCAGTCCGGCGAGTAGACTTCAGATGGTACTCGAGTCGTCGGATAGCAGACTTGTATTGGCAGCCAACTCTTCGGGGGCACTGCTGAAGCAACTGATTCCGGATCTGGATGACAGCTCTGTCGCCATCGGTTGGCTGGATGCGGTAAGACCTGACGACATACCAGTGAAATTTACGAAGTCCGACCTGTCGAGTATGCCTTCTTCACGGCTGGCCTGCGCTGGGAAGATCACCGACATAGCGCATCTGTTATTCACGTCCGGATCAACGGGAAAGCCCAAAGGCGTAATGATCACGCACAATAACGTGCTTCACTACGTTGATTGGGCAATTCGGCATTTTGGGTACCGGTCGTCTGACAAGGTTTCCGGCCATCCGCCGTTGCATTTCGATCTCTCGACCATGGATATCTACTGCGCTCTAGGGGCGGGTGCCGAACTTCACCTGGTGCCGCCACAGTTTAGCCTGCTACCCCATAAGATCGCAAAGTTTATCCGCGAGCATGAGTTGACGCAGTGGTTTTCGGTGCCGTCACTTTTGGCTTATATGGCGAAGTTTGACGTAGTACAGCAAGAGGATTTTCCCGCCCTCCAGCGACTACTCTGGTGCGGTGAGCGGTTCCCGACACCTGATCTAATCTACTGGATGAAGCGGCTTCCGAAGGTAAAATTCACAAATTTGTATGGGCCGACGGAAACGACTATCGCGAGCAGTTACTTTGACGTGCCGGTTTGCCCACAAAAGGACGATGCTCCAATTCCGATCGGAACCGCGTGTGATGGCGAGAAACTCTTCGTTTTGGACGAGCAACTGAAGGAAGTTGCTGCCGGAGACGTGGGGGATCTCTACATCGCGGGATGTGGCCTGAGCCCCGGTTATTGGAATGACAACGAGAGGACCAAGGCGGCTTTCCTAGAGGAGCCCTTTGGACCGGGTTCTGAACGTATCTACAGGACGGGCGACTTGGCAAGCGTGGGTTCTGATGGATTGGTTTATTTACATGGCCGTGTTGACTCGCAGATTAAGAGCCGTGGATATCGGATTGAGCTTGGCGAGATCGAGACAGCCTTGCACACGACGGAAGGTATCCGAGAGGCCGCGGTCGTGGCAATCAATGCCGATACTTTCGAAGGCGCCACGATCTGTTGTGCCTTCGTTCCTGCGGAAGGTGCCGAATTGGAGGTGCCGACACTGCGTCGGAGATTGTCACTTAAACTACCGCAATACATGATCCCAACGCGATGGGCCACCCTGCACGGACTCCCGCTCAATGACAACGGGAAAGTCGATCGGCCTCAACTAAGGCGGCAGTTTCAGGAAATTACCGAGACGGCTTCTTTGTCGGTTTTGTCATGAGGAGAGACGCCAGAATGTCGGATTACGTAAATGAAATTCAAATGATTTTCTCTAATGTGCTGATGCGTGAAGGTGTATCGCCGACTACGGATCTCCTCGAAACCGGATTGCTCGACTCGCTGGGCATGGTGGAACTGCTGTTTAATTTGGAGCAACGGTTCGGATTCACGGCGAATTTTGTGGAGCTGGATTTTGAAAACTTCCGTTCAATCGAGAAGATTGCGGAGATGATTGTCGGTGCGGATGTAAATTCGTCGGCGCAAGGAGTGGGAGTGTGAACGTTATCGGAATTAGCGGACTAGATCAGTCTATTCCATTCAGACAACAGCAGTGGCCTAATCTGAATGAACGGGAGCTCCGAATCTCACAGGGGCATGATTCCGCTGCGGCTCTGGTTGTTGATGGCCGCTGCGTTTTCGCGGCGGCCGAAGAGCGATTCAGTCGCAAGAAGCACACGGGCAACTTTCCGATCAACGCGATTCGGCATTGTTTATCCCAAAGCGGGCTGAAGATTAACGAGATTGACGAGATCGCGCATGGCTTTGACTACTTGCCGTACAAAGCAATATTTTCGCTCGATCCGATCTCAGCGCGGCAGTATCAGCAGGTCTATTCGCGCCAAGCACTTATAGAATCACTGCAAAAACACCTACCGGAGTTCCCACGCGAGCGTGTCAAACATGTGGATCATCATTTAGCCCATGCCGCAAGCGCATACTACACCTCGGGATGGGACGAGTGTCTCGTGATGGTAATCGACGGCATGGGGGAAGTAGACAGCGTTTCTGTCTATGTGGCTCGCGAGGGAAAGCTCGATCGAATTCACCGAATCTCGGCTCTAGATTCGATAGGAATACTCTATTCGCTCGTCACGCTCCATTTGGGATTCGACTTCAATGCCGACGAATATAAGATCATGGGGCTGGCACCGTACGGTGATCCCACGCGGCATCGGGCCTTTTTCGAGAAATCGGTCACCGCGTCTGAGAGCGGCTCGCTTAGGATCCCCATCCTCCGCTTGAACAAGACACGGGAGGAGCAGGAAAATTATGCCGCAACCCGGGCATTCCTCAATCGGTTCTTAATACCGGAGCGACATCCGAATAGTGAGATCGAGGACAACCACCGCGACGTGGCGGCCGCGTTGCAGGAATCGCTAGAGAACGCCCTCTTGTACCTTTGCCAGTATTTCGGCGCCCGGACTGGGCTCCGAAAGCTGGCCCTGGCAGGAGGGGTCGCTTTGAATTGCACGGCCAATGGCAGAATCATGCGCAGTGGCCATTTCGACGAGATCTACATTCAACCGGCTGCCGGCGATGATGGCACGGCACTGGGCGCGGCCTTACATCGTTCGGCCTCAGCAGGCGAAGTAGTCAATGAGCGGCAGAGCGTTCCTTTCCTTGGGCCTGAGTATTCAAATGATGAAGTGAAATGTGCCATTCAGCAATTCGAAAGGAGCATTGATGTTATTCCGTTCGACACATTTGAAGAAACGTGCGAGAAGGCCGCCACGTTAATTGCAGGCGGATCCGTAATCGCTTGGTATCGCGGAAGGATGGAATTTGGCCCCAGAGCTTTAGGGCACCGTAGCATTTTAGCCGACCCGGGCCATCCTGAGATGCGCGATCGGATCAATGCCATGGTGAAGATGCGAGAAGCCTTCCGTCCGTTTGCGCCAGCAGTCGCAATTGAAGAAGTCGCTAAATGGTTCGACGTGGAAAACGGAACGGAGTTGCCCTATATGATTACGATTGTGGATGTCCGTGATGCACATCGCTCGGAATTGCCCGCAATTACACATGTCAACGGGACCGCGCGGCTGCAGACCGTCTCCGCCAAGGATAATTGTGAATTTCATAGACTGCTTCGCTCTGTGGGACAGACCACCGGCCGGCAGATGGTCCTGAACACGAGCTTTAACGTGAAGGGCCAACCGATTGTAAGCACGCCGCAGGAGGCCATTGAGACCTTTTTGCGAACGGGCATTGATTGGCTGTTTCTCGGGGACCACATGATCGGGCGCAAAAAACAACGCGGTTAACACGAAGGCCGGAATCCGAAGATTCCGGCCTTCTCTGAACCCAAAAGGAACGACCTGGGACTAAGGTATGTTGGCAGAATTAACGTTCAGTCCGTTCACCATCCCCATAGCGTTTCCCGCCGGGATGCCGGAGACCGAGCCGAAGTCGCCAATATAGATAGCCTGAACGCCGACATGTCCGTAGTCTTCTACTGTGAAGTAGTGCTGGAGTTTCCCATTGTTGCTTGTAATGGACGTCCCAGTAAATGTAACGCCACCCATCACGCTGGGATCTCCTCCTCCTCGCCTGACCCCGATGGCAGCTCCATCATTGGTCGCGCTTGAGGAATTCGGGTTGGTGACACTCAGATTCTGGAACTTGAGGGCAGCTGAGCCTGCGTCATAGTAACTTGCCACACCGCCGTATTGAGCATCGTTGGTAGATGCTGAATTTTGGATTGTGATCGTGCCTGAAACTCCTTGGACCCCATCATCGTGCTCATTGTTAGCGAAGTAACCGCTCAGTCCATTGCCTGAGGTTGTGTGGCCAGAGATGTTAACGGAAATAGGCGCACTCGAACGGTTCAGATTCCCTATAGAGACCAGGACTCCTGACCCATGATTTCCCGTCGACTTGCTGTTCTGGATCGTAATATTTTGAAGCATGTCAGATGTTGTGTTCGGCTCAAGATCGATACCCGCCTCTGGTGCGGTTCCGTTCGTATTTGAAAACGTGCAACCGTCGATGAGAATGTTTTTGCCCGAAATCAGGCTGAAACCCTGGCGGCGATTGTTGTCGAAGGTTGATTGGGACACAGTGATGTTTGAACTGAAGCCTTGTCGTCCTTCGCCGATGTAAAGCCCATCGCCTCCTGAATTGTTGCAGGCAATGCCGGTGACCGTAACGCTATTTGCGCCCTCGATATCGAGACAGTGCCGATACTCGCCGGAGGTGTACTCTGCTTTTCGCATCTGGAAAGTGCTCCTCCCGGGTGTCCCCGTAATTGAAACATTACTGACGTCAGCAATAGTGATCATGCGCTGGGAACTGCTGTAACCAGAGGTCGCTTGAATGGTCACACCGGCATCCAGAAAGATCTTCGCATTGCTCGGAATCGTAAGCGGCTGAACGTTATATGGCTGCGCCGAAGCCGGAATTTCCAATGTTTGGCCACTGGCGGCGGTGGAGTTGATGGCCGATTGTATTACGCGTGTGTCGTCCCCTCCTTGACCGGCAGTTCCCAATGTTGAAAGAAGAACGGCGTTTCCCGGGGATTGGGCCGGTGGTGTAGAGGCAGGTGCGGACGCCGGGGGCTGCGGTGAGGTGGGCGCTGCGGGAGCAGCAGGAACTGAACCCGAGGCGTCTGGGCTCTGAACCGAGATTTTGTCGATTTCAGCAACCCAACTGTTGTTGGCACCGCTGAACTTAATTGAATTGCTCCCCGCATTGAAAGGAACGGAGACGGTTACCGTGGCCAGTTTGGTCCAGGATCCTGTCGACGGGAAGCTTACCGTCTGGGCGGTCTTACCATTGACGGAAATTGACCCAGTCAAGGAGGAAGACGCTCCGTTGTCATAGGTAATAGTTACAGGGTAACTGCCTGCACTTGTGGCGTTGACACCATTGAACTGCAGTGCCCCACTACCGGGACCGCCAATATTCTGGACGTTCCGGCCCCCGGAACAAACAGAGCAGCCGCCAATGCCAGCCGCACCGCTAATCAAATTTGGAGAAGCCTCTGCTTCGTATGTGGTTTGCGATGCCGAAAATGCACTCGGCGTAATCGCAAGTGAGAACAAAAGCACACCAACGGTGGCCTTTAGTCCGGAGGATTCAAAAGGGTAGTTAAGACTATTCACAATGCTCCCGAAAATTCATCTTGCTTATAGCGCGATAAGCTTCTATCACCATATCGCAAGAATGAGCGGTCGCACTACTGGTGATATTAACTAAATTAATTAAATCTTATTTAATTAATTTAAGTGTAAGTAGTTTTATGGTTATTGCCTGATCCATTATCTGAGCATTGTCGATAGTGGATCCGCCCGGCATCCTTCATCCAGCCCGTCAAGGAATTATAGTCCGTGAATACCATCCTCTTTCTCTTTGCCATTTCTTGTGTAATATGTATTGCACTCACGCCCGTCTTCCGTGATTTGTTCAAGGCTTTCGACATAGTTGATCGCCCGGATGAATTGCGTAAGACTCATAGCGGGTGCATACCGAGAGCTGGCGGGCTCGCCATTGTCGTATCCTATTTGGCTGCGATTGGCCTCGCGGTTCTTGTGCTACCACAGGGCTCACGGCTAATGTCTCACCACGATAAAATGTTCGTCGGTTTGGCGCCCGCCGTTGGGCTCATTTTCCTAACCGGCCTCGCGGATGACATTTGGCGTCTCAAGCCGAAAACAAAACTGGCAGCGCAGATCCTCGCGGCCGTGTGGGCATGCTGGGCCGGGGTTCGAATCACAGCCATCAATGATCAGCCGGTCGCGGCTTGGTGGGCGATCCCACTGACGATCTTGTGGCTCATTGCCTGCACTAACGCTATTAACTTGATTGACGGTCTGGACGGACTGGCTTCCGGAGTGGCGTTATTCGCCACCTTGGCGGCGCTTTCGGCGGCCGCCGTTCAAGGCAACATCGGATTGATGCTGGCCGCAGTGCCACTGGCCGGATGCCTTGTGGGTTTTCTGCGATACAATTTCAATCCGGCATCCGTTTTTCTTGGCGATAGCGGAAGCTTAACGATTGGATTTCTGCTCGGCTGCTTTGCGGTCATTTGGTGCCAGAAGTCAGCCACTCTGATTGGGATGGCCGCACCTCTCATTGCTCTTAGCCTCCCGCTTATGGATGTCAGCCTATCCGTTAGTAGGCGATTCATAAGCAATAGGTCCATATTCACCGCAGATCGGGGGCATATCCATCATCGCTTGCTGGCGCAGGGATTGCAGCCGCGCCGTGCTGCGCTACTTCTCTATGGAGTCTGCGGCGTGGCAGCAATAGTCGCAGTGCTGGTTGGCTTCGTGGGTCAGCCGCTTGGCATTGGGTTAATGATATTGACTTGCGCTTTTGCGTGCTTTGCAATTTGGAGGCTGCGATTTGTCGAATTTGAGATCGCACGTCAGCTTTTTGCAGGCGGCGGATTTCGGAAAGCGATACAGGAAGAAATGAGCCTTCGCAGTTTGCAGGAAGGATTGAACCGCGCCCAGACTCTCGGAGACTGTTGGGCATTGATTTGCCGCGTTAGCCGCGACATGAACTTTCAATCTATTACGCTAAATTCAGCTGGGGGTGTCCTCCAAGAGAGATTCAGCTTTTCGGACGATGACGACGTCTGTCATTTCCAGGTGAGATTTGGCCCTGATTCGACCCTTCTCCTCGAACGGCGCTATCGGGATTGCCAGACCCTGGCGAGCGCTGCCTTTCTAAAGATAATTCGCTCTTCCTTGCAGGCCAAGATGACCACGGCAGCACCCCAATATCTTCTGGCGCCGGAGACTCGGCTGCTCGTCCGCGCTGCAGTTGCTTCAGGCGGGAGTGGCGAGGGGGGATCTAGCGAGCTGCCGACGGCATTGGGAATCCGCTAGCGGTCTCGGAAAGAAATCCATGAGATATTCGTCAGACCCTGGACCTCGATGTAGTCGTGCGGCCCTCGCACTCCGTCTCTCTGGTTTCCGAATTAGCCTCTTCGTCGTGATGGTCCTTCTCGTTAGCCAGGTCACGGCCCAGGATGCGAGCAGTGTAAACATTGAAGAGTTTGGCGTTGCGGGTATGGGCGGGGATGACACGGCTGTCTTCCAAACGGCTTTAGACAGGAGTGCGGCTCTTGGACAGACGCTTGAAGTATCCGCTTCGTCTGTGCCCTATAATGTTGGCCCTATTCAATTCCCCAACAATGCGAGCCTGGTTCTTGGCCCGGGTACGGTAATACAGGCGCGATCTGGGTTTTCGATTTATGAAAAGCTCTTAAATATTGTCAACGTTAGCAACGTTCAAATTCGGGGTAACGGAGCCATTTTCCGCATGATAAAGACGGAATATGAATCCGGCGAATACCGCCATTGCCTGGACATTGAAGGCGCTTCCGATGTCAGTGTTGCCGGCATTAGTTGTCTTGATTCCGGAGGTGATGGCCTGTACATCGGTCCTGGATCCAGAGGCTATAGCACGCACATTCAGGTTACTGATTCCACGTTCGACAACAACCGCCGGCAAGGCATGAGTATCGTCTCTGGCATTGGTGTGATTATCCAGCGATGTAGCTTTACGGGCACACGTGGAACCGCCCCTGCCGATGGGATCGATATCGAACCCAATGGTCCGGACAATTTTCTCCAGGACATTTTGATCCAAGATAGTGTAACAACTGGAAATGCCGGCAATGGTGTTGCCATTGATGTGAGAAACCTAAATTCTTCGAGCCCGGCAGTTTCGGTTGTTATCGAGCGACATACGTCTAGTAAAAATCAACTGAGCGGTTATTACGCTAGCAATGAGAATGCAGGCTACAACGGGGGAACTGGCAAAATTGTTATCACTGAGTCTGTGTCTTTGTTCGACTCCTTGTATGGTGCTGTAGCTAATTTTTACAACGCGGCTGGTCCGGCGCTGATATTTCAGAATCTCAATGTGCAGAATCCAAATCAGGCGAGAGCGACGGACGATAACGCCGCTGTAGCTGTAAAGCGCGGTGGAGGAGGCCAAGGCCTCATTGGTAACGTATCCTTCATAAATACCTCTATCACTGATATCTCTGGCTCGCTGGATCAATATTTCACATTTGTCGATTATTCGAGCATCGGCATGAGCAAAGTTGAATTTGTCAATCCGGGAATCTTATTCGGGGCCGGGGGGATCGGGGGCCTGCTAATGGGCCAGCAAACCATGACGGTGAATCTGCCCTGAACGAGCATCAGCTCGCCACGCGATAGGGCGTGGCGACTTCAGGGAACGGATCTTCTTCAAGCATGCTGGGGTGCATTTCCACACGAATTGACTGCCTGATTAAAGAGACAGAAAGTACTACCCGGTATGAAGATCGGAACTGGATGAGAATTCCTTGCAATCCGGCTAGCGCGCCGTGAGTTATCCGCACTCTAGTTCCCTCAGTCAGATACGGACATGGCTCCGCCGGAACCTTTAGATCGGCGATATCTCGAATGGCCTGAATTTCGTTGGCGCTGATTGGGGCAGGATCACGCCCATAGCTGACGATGTGCCGAATCTTGGGAGTCGTCAAAATGGGTAAGCGAAAGCGAGGATCGAATTTGCCGAATACATAGCCCGGGAAAAGAGGAGCATTTGAGCCAGAAACTTCGCCGCAATTTCGTTTAGATCGAATAATACATAACGGTGCAAAGGCCTCATAACCTTTGCTCACAAGACAGTCGGCTGTGACTTTCTCATGTCGAGTCTTGACCTGCAAAGCAAACCACGCCGCAGGCTCGCCTCCGAGCGACCCTAAGCAGTTCATGTTGTGTCCTATTGGCTCAAGAGTAGAGTAAATTCGGCCTGCTTGTCAAAGTTTTGAGTCCTAGTACGATAATTGAAATCCAAATCCAGGAATTCCGCCAAATCGCACGTCAAATTGGACTAACAGACTGCATATATTATTCTTGCAGAATTATTCGCCCGGAGATATCCGGGCTCGGGGGCTTACAATCCCCGTCCATAGTCACAGCGCAAGTTCAATAAGTGTGTTGAGTAGTACTCCCTGGAGTACTAAACGTGCAGAATACCGAGTCAGCTCTTGAGGGAATATTGCCGCGAGACTTTCGCGCGTTTGTTGGGTTTGGGACCATTCGGTTAAAGTGAGCTAGTCCGTCGCTCACGAGATCAGATCTTCACTTCCCGAAAACAGAGTTATGCGAATTGCAGTAATCGGTGCCGGAAAAATGGGGTGTGCTTTGGCTAGCGTTTGGGCGCGGGCAGGCCACCAGGTTGCGATTGGCTGCAGGCGGGAGACTCGAGACATGATTCCTATCATTACGGGTCTAGGCCCCCGTATCCGGGCAATGGCGACCCGGGATGCAGGTTACTGGGGGGAGTTGATTGTGCTCGCGCTTCCCTGGTCTGCCCGAGCGCAAATCGCTCACGGCACCGATTGGTCTTCGGGCAAAATTTTGCTTGACACAATGAACGCCTATGGTCCCTATCCTACAGTTGTTGATTTGGGGGGTATGACCTCGAGTGAGATTGTTGCCTCAGACTTCCCCCAAACACGGGTTGTTAAAGGTCTGAATACATTACAAGCTCGCGTTATTTTGAACGGGGGTTTGCCCCGTGGCTCAGAAGACCGCATCGCGGTGCCCATCTGTGGTAGTGACACTGGCGCGAAGCACGTCGTTGCAAGTCTGATAGATGACATTGGATTCGACATCATCGATATCGGCTCTCTCCCGAGCGGCCGATGGTCGGAACCAGAACAACCACTATTCGGTAGGAATTATAGTGCCCCGCAGTTGATAGAACTACTTCGTGAATGCCGCGTGTCTGCAGTTCGACTTGCTAGACCCGTATTTTCCGCTTGCGCTGGCAAGCCGCTGACCGTATTGCCCATGAATGGTCGCATGGAGGAGTCTGATAGCAACCCTTCACTTGTTCGTCCCACATAAGTATTTATGTCACACGTGGATTTGGGAACTTTGAAATAAGCGAAGGCTTCAGAATCCATCGATGGACGATGAACCTCCCAGATAGTTGCGTTTTTTGGCCGGTAGTTTGCTGAGCTCGCGAATTGAGTTGGCGTGCACGAGCTACCCCCGGCACTTCGTGTCCTCAATTCGAAATGCGCCATTTTTGTGATGCGCAGTGGCAATCTTTGCTGATCTCATCGTTCCAGAGCGTGACTTCCAATCGTTCTAGCTGGATTACGAAAAACCTTGCCACCGACCTTTACCTGCCCCTACCCCGTGATTCCCAGTCAAATAGCCAAGGCGCTTACGGCAGGCGTCGCCATAGGTACTGCGGTCAAGCCACTGCCTGGAAGCACTCCTGAAGGTGGCTTTTTAAAGCCTGCATCACGGTGTCGGGATCGGCGTTTCCGGTCACGTTGATTGTAAGGGAATCATTCTCGGCCGTATTCCGCATTTCGATGATTTTGAACTGCGGTACGCACCAGGCTTTGATCTCTGAGGCGATCGTCTGCCAGTCGGAATGCGAGAGGTTTGCAGGTCGAATGGCGAACAGCGTCAAGTGATTCTGGCACAGGATCAGGTCAGTTGGACCGATGCTCCAGTAGTGGGTTGTCAAAGATGCCTCCGTGCAGCGTGGGACAAAGGTTGAACTGGCTATGTGCAGCCTATCAAAAAGGACGCGCGCGGCCGGCAAGGGCTACCTAGGAAATCTGCCTGACCACAAGTTTTGCATCAATGGGGCCGCGGCTATGCCAGCGCCTTTCGGTCCGGACCATCCTCTTCTAGAACCTTGGGCGATTGGTTGGGCTCCCGTTTGTGCGGAAATCGATGCGGCGATTGCAAACCGGTTTCAATTTGCGGACAAGTGCATCCTGGCGGCGGTAACGCTCGCTGGGCGGACATATCTCAAATGCAAAGCCTGTCGGCTGTCGATTCGCTATTGCACTGTCTGTTTCCGTCAGATGCTCCATCAAGCGCGCTCGAATATTGCTCGTCTCGCCTATCAATACCCACTCGACGGCATTCGAGAGACCATAAACTCCTGACGCTTCGGGCGCGTTCTTTTGAACAGACGACGGCGTAAAAGAGCGGGCAGAACATCCCGAGAACGCCATGGACTTACTCCTCTTCGCGGGGCGTCCCGAGCTGAAGATTCGATGCGAACAATGGTTTTCTGAATGGTCTGCGAAACGGTTTTTTGCGCGCTTTCTCGGCCGCCCGCCGCTCACGCTCTAGGAGCAAAGGACGAAAATCCTCCGCGACAACTCTGTAGCTGTGAAATCTCTGCAAACTATTTGGTTCTCTCGCTGAAGCACCAGTTAGAAGTTGAAGGCAAAACATCGGGCCGTCTTGCACCGGCACCCGGCTCTGTTGTAACAGAAGCAAGTCGACTTCGATGGAAAAAAGAACAGTTGGATTCTGGTTCTCTATTCCTCGAAATAGAAAACGTCTGACATCGCCATATTGCGTGAAGCCTTCATACGCAAACTGCATATTCACGGCGTTCGTTAGCTGCCCTTCATCGGCCGGGATCCCGGAAAGAGCTGTCGAAGTGTGGCCAAAGCATCCGCTCGTGTGTCGCTCGGCGCGACGGATAGGACTGTGAACCCTATCTTATTTTTCAGCATCCTTAGGATTTTTCGCGGGTCTGCCTGCCAAACGGCAGGCACACCGCCCTTTTCAACAACGTAGAATTTTGATGGCATATTCCTCCTTTGGCGATTTCCAAATCAAATGCTTACCGTCGATCTGGGAAATCCTGGAATCCGGCAAGCATTTCCTTCGGGTCGACGTCGCGATGACCTGGAAAACTTTTGAGAACCTGAGGTGTCTCCGTTTTTCGTGTCCAGGCTCTCTTGCTTAGATTGGTGATTAGACGAGTCTCCCCTCGGATCTCCCCAATGTAGTCACCGGCGCATCCATATACTTCATCGCCTTCGGCGAAGTAGCCAATCTGGCGTCCGTCACAGCTAAATAGCCTATCGGAGCTCCGATAGCCTATATACCGGCCATGCCAGTTCCAAAAGTTTTTATTTTCGTCCACGTCTCGAACCCGCAAACGCTTTGATCGTCTATACACCGCTGTAGGAAAACGAATGGTTCGCGCTCATACACCCTGAGCCATACAACGGAAGGCTCACTAGTACGACTCAAAACGAAATCCTCACTTGGCTAGGCGGCAGAAGCCACGTCGTTGCTCCCGTCGCTGTTTTCTAAGAGCTAACGTCCGTCCAGAAGACCTGACTTAGTTCAGAGGATCTGAAGAATGGGCTGAAATGCTCAGACTCCTTAAGTATACGCCTAAATCACGCCTCCGTCCACGTCTAAGATCGGTAGCGCGGCGGGCCATTGTTCCTACGGGGGCTGGATTCACACGATGGATGAAGGTGGTTTCTCCGGGTTGTTGTGAATGGTGTTCAGCAGCACGAAGTAATCTGCACCGCGAGACGTCTGGCTTGAGCAGCCTGATATTGATCGGAAATCTCGCCGCCCAGTTGTGAAATAGCGGCTTGTCCTGCTCTGACATCCGCTGACCATCGAAAGATTTATCAAGGAGAACAATCTTCCGGCTGGGGTCAGTGTTGTTTCTGGTGAACAGCACTAGGTGAATATGCCACACATCTTTTGTGTGAGTGAAGTGGGTGCAGACCTGGCCGATAAAGATCAAGAAGTTTCCTGAGATTCTGAGCGAAGCCTGCCTTAATTCACAATCGCCCAATTTCCAGTCCAGAACATTGAGCATTCCGTTTTCCATCTCGAAGCTCTCGGTGCTTGACTTGCAAGCGGCGTGAGGCTGAGCCGGCAGGGAGGTGACTGCAATCAAGCCACCGGCAGCTGTAACGGTTCTCCTCAGAAAAAGTCACCGTTTCACGACGAAAGATAGTGGCCTGCCCACCGGGAAATATCGTGCATCCTGCCCGCTACAAGCGCGTAGTGGCAGCCTGCGGCGTTATGGCAGATGGCCGTCCCTATGCCGATTTGGGCCTCAACATAATGGCGGGAAATTACGGCCCGCCCAGCAAAATGCAAACCGCCATGGCCGCCTGTACGCCCAATGTCCCCTGGGCTCGGCTTGGATGCAATTCCATAGTCGACCACAACGGAAAGAGCACGTCGGCGGCGACTCCTCGGATAGCCTCCGCTACTGCACTGTGGATCCAAACTTTCAAAAAGCAGTGGGAACAACATCCGGAAGGGTGGATGAAAGTAGAGGCGGTGCGCAAGGCGCTTTTGATTCGGCTCGACTGCCGGACAGCAAGCCGCTGGTTGTGCGTCACTTGCCGGCGGTTTGTAATTCCAGGTAATCGAGGCCCGCGAGTTCCCCGCCCTGCGGCCGTCCGGTAATCCGGATCTCGTCGCCGGGTGCGAGTTTCACGCCGGTTACCGTATATCGCGTACTGGAGTGGCCATTCAGCTTGTTCGTGGGCAGTGCTCGGTCGGCCGTCCACCGCCCGAGAACCTTACCGTCCACGAACAGATCATACTGCGCCGCGCCATTGCTTTGATCGAAATACTCCACGCTCATGTCGTACCGCCCGCGCTGTTCGTTAAACTGCATGACCGCCGCGCACTGCGCCGCCTTGCACGTGGCCGCTTTTCCGCCGGATGCCGTCTCCCATGGCTGGACGTCGGTCACCATGTACCCATCCAACGACATGGATTCCGCTTCGATTCGGCCGGGATGATGCCCGACGCGGCCCTGCGCATCTTGGATATGCGAGGTTTTTTCGAACCAGTTGCAAACAGCATCCCGCCACACAATAGCGTGACCGGCCTGATAGTCAAGTCTACCCAGTACCGCCTGATAGCGCTCTTCGTCGATCTTGCCGTGCAGCGTTTTCCAACGTCTCGGAAATCTCTGCGCTTCCTCTGTTCCGTCATAGTGTGAGTCGTAGATGTGCTGAATCACCGTCTTGCCCGAATGCAAGACGTGCATGTACGGGACGTGATGCATGAACAACAGCAGATTGTCCGGACAGGTCGCAAGGGACTCATATAAGCTCGCCACCGGTGGCGCGTACTGACGAATGAATCCTGTCCCGGTCGCGACCGTCCGATCCATCCCGATGCCGTTTTCATCCGCCCGATGCCATTGCCCCCAGCCATTTCTTTCGGAGGACTCAATCCCTGGTCCATAGTGGACGCCGATGATGTCAGTAAGCCCTCCCGCGCCTAGCGGTCCCGTGTATTCTTCATAGACGCGCCACGACTCCAGCTGCATTTTTGTGATCGTGTCTACGACACGCGGGTCACTTCCGAAAGTGAGCCTCGTCCATTCGTCGATGATTTGTTTCGCCGTCGAATCCGCGTTCCAGGCGATCCTTCCGAACGCGTAAAGATTGGCCATTGCCAGATCGTGACCGAGCCAATTGGGATCGCGCCCTACATTCGTCACGGCCACAAAACCGCCGAGCCGCCGGTGAAACGCTTTTCCGGAAACGATTTCCTTCACCGGTGTCGGCCGGTCCGCCGCATGCAGGTCGAAATCGAGTATCTCTTTCCACATCGGCAGCAGGAAGCATAAATGACGTTGCTGCCCAGTGTACTCTTGCGTCACCTGAAATTCCAGCGTCTCATTCGTCGCGTGTAACGCTCCGATCAACGGCGAAACCGGCTCACGTACCTGAAAATCAATCGGTCCATATTTGATTTGCACGAGCACGTTGTCGTCAAATTGCCCGTCAAGCCTCGCGAAATTGTCATCCGCTGCCCGTGCACGATCGTTCTTCAAATTGCGCCAATCCATGTGATGGTCATACACAAAACCGCGGTACACGAGTACGCCGCCATGCGACTTCAATGCCCGCGCAATCACGTTAGCCGCGTCCGCGTGCGTCCGGCCATAGGTCGAAGGCCCAACACGCCCTTCCGAATCCGCCTTCAACAGAAAACCACCTAGATCCGGAATCGCCCGATAGATCTCGTCGGCCTTCTGCTTCCACCACTCAGCTACCTTGGGATCCAACGGGTCGAAGGTATTGAGATGTCCCACGAGTTTGGGGCTGCTGAAGTCCACCGCAATCGATAAACGAACGCCCCAAGGCCGGAACGCGTCGGCGAGGCGCACGAGCTGGGGTAGAAACTCCGGCGTGATCACGCGTACATTGGCATTCACATTGTTCACCGTGCAGCCGTCTATCCCGATGGACGCGAGCGACCGCGCATAGTCGCCCGCACGACGCAGGTCCGCGAGTACATTCCCGCCTTCAAAAAAGATCGACCGTCCGGCGTACCCGCGTTCTATGCTTCCGTAAAGGTTGTCCCATTCATTCGTCCACCGGATGGGAGCCAAAGGCGTATGCGTTTCATCCATGCGCTGCAAGTCTTCGCCGAGCGCCACCTTCCGCAAAAGCGCGAATGTTCCGTACAGCACGCCGCGATCGTTCGACGACACAACTAGCAGCACAGAGCGCCCGCCGATTCTCACCGCTTTCAACACGTATGCATCTTCGCCCAATGTTTCGGGAAGTTCGACATCGGGAACAGCACGCCGGACGGCAGGCAGCGTTCCCAAGAGAATGCAATCGCCATTCGGCATCGTGGTCTCGGCGCGCAGACTTTTCCGGAGCATCCCGAGCACGCCGCGGCTCATCTCCTCCCGCGAGCTCCGCATCAGCACGGAGTCATCTAACGTAACGAAGGGTTGGCGGAACCGTTGCGCCATGCACCGGAACATAACGCAGCCATGCATCATACCCGGTCTCGGCATTCAATGACGCCACCAGCCAAAGCACCCAAAGGAGCTTCACCGTGCGCCTCTCAGCGAAGGCCTCCGTTCATCCCTTGGATCGGCCCAACGATCGTTTGGAATAATCGGAGCCCAGCCAGGCCGCAGCGGATCCTGATCGTATGGATAATTGCCCAGTTCTTTATACAATTCTCGATAACGCCGCAGCTTCTCGCGATCGAGCTTCACGCCTAATCCCGGTTTGTCCGGTATCGCGATCGATCCATCCCGGTAAGGCATCAAGCCGCCTTCGATCACATCGTCGGTCAAATGATGATAATGCGCATCCGCTGCAAAAGAAAGATTGGGTATCACCGCGCCTAGGTGCAGCATCGTGGCCAGTTGCACACCCAGTTCACCTGAAGAGTGCACCGCTACGCCAAGCTGGAATGTCTCGCACACTCCCGCCGCCTTGATACACGGGCGAATACCACCCCAGAAAGTGGTATCGAGCAGGATGACGTCCACTCCAACATCCAAGACATTCGCCGCTAATTGCTCGAAATTCACGACCACTGTATTGGTCGCTAGCGGCACGCGCACCATCTGTCTCACGCGCCGCATGCCGTTCAATCCATACACCGGATCTTCCAGATAGTCGTTCCGCAGATCTTCAATCGCCTGTCCAAAGCGAATCGCTTGCTCGGTTGACCATGCGCCATTCGGATCGATCCGCACACCATCGGCTGGAAACGTTTTCGCCAACGCGCGAAATGCTTCGAGTTCATAATCTGGCGGGAATACTCCAGCCTTCAGCTTGTGGCTCGTGAAGCCGTATTTCCGCTTCGCCTCTCGTGCATACGCGACCAGCTGATCCGCCGTCCGTACTTCGCTCTCGCCGCCATCTTCCCGGCCATATCTCCAAAAGCAATAGGAAGCGAACGGCACACGATCCCTGAGCTTGCCGCCCAGAAGCGCGTGCACTGGAACTCCCCACGCCTGCCCGAGAATATCCAGACACGCAAATTCCAGGGCCGCCAGCATCTGCGTTCGATTGTTGTAGAGAGACGCGGTAGGATTCGCGACCCGAAAGCGCATCTCTTCCAGCCTCACCGGGTCGTGCCCTTTTAGATACGTTGCGAGCGATCGGAACTGCGCCTCCGCGGATTCTCCACCTCCGCCCATCTCGCCCAATCCAACCAATCCATTGTCAGTTTCAACTTCCACGATCGTTCGCACGAACCGTCCCCAATGACATCCGTTGGCATGCCGTAAAGCCGCTTCAAGAGGAACCGTGACGGTATGAGCTCTTACATCCGAAATTCGCATTTAGTTTATTTAGTTTGATGTTAAGACAATATTAGGAATTTAGGGTATAACAGAAGAGTCAACCACTGACATGCAGAGTAGCTCTCTCGATTTGAACGGACGTGTCGCCGTCGTCGTTGGTGCCACTTCCGGCCTAGGCAAAGAAATCGCGCTCGGCTTGGCCGAGCATGGCGCGGACGTCGTCCCGGGCGGTCGTCGGACCGATTTGTTGCGGAAGGTCTGCGATGAAATTGAGCGCGTTGGGCGCCACACCCTACATCATCCGGTCGATGCCCGGTTCAAATATTCCCTCGAAGCTTTTCGCGATAGTGTGCTCGGCATGTTCGGCCGCGTCGATATCCTGATAAACTCCGCCGGCCGCACTTTCCGCAAACCGTCCGTTGCCATCGCTTCCGAAGAATGGTCGTCGCTGTTTGACACGAATCTCACCGCCGTGCTTCAATCCTGCCAGATGTTCTTCGAGCCGTTGAAGGCAAGCGGCGCGGGCCGCGTCATAAACATTTCCTCGCTCTCCTCGTACGTGGCGTTTCACGAAGTTGCCGCCTACTGTGCCTCGAAGTCGGCCGTGTTGTCACTGACCCGCAGCCTGGCTTGCGAATGGGCGCAATACAACATCTGCGTAAACGCCATCGCACCTGGCGTTTTTCCCACCGAATTGAATAAATCGTTATTGAATGGCAGCGAGCGTGGTCGCGAAATTCTGCTCCGCACTCCCATGCGCCGTTTTGGCCACCCTCGCGAGCTCGTCGGCGCAGCTGTCCTGCTGGCTTCCGATGCGGCCAGTTTTATCACCGGCCAGAGCATCGTGGTCGATGGCGGTTACTTGGCCTCGGGAGTGAATTCATAACGGCGATTTACAATGCCGTCGAGAACGATCTCGGAAATCGAATCGGCATAGCGCTCGGAGAGAGCGCCACGCCCAACCAGCAGGCGATAATAGACCGGACCATAGAGTGCGTCCATCACAATATCCAGGTCGACATCCTCGCGCAATGCCTGCCCGCGATGCCTTTCGAGCGCAATCTTCGCCGTCGCCCGGCGCGGATGTCGCCATACTGCTTCGAACGTCTGTGCCACTTCCGGATCGCTCTGCGCCGCGGCAATGAACGCTTTGAAGATTCGCCCTCGCCGGCCAGTTAGCAGCTTGATGAAATTTCTCAACTGAAGCCGAATATCGTCGCGAAGGTCGCCGGTGTCCGGAAACGGCAACTCTTGCGCTACGGCCTCGCGCAGCGCTTCGATGAGCACCGACGCTTTGTTCGGCCACCATCTATAAATCGTTGCTTTGCTCGCACCGGCACGCTCCGCGATGGCGTCGGTCGTAACTTCGGCAAACGACGATTCCTCGAGTAACTCCAACCCGGCGCGTAAAATTCGCTCCCGACAATCGCCATCCCGCGGCCGGCCGCGGCCCCGCGGCTCCTCTAACGCAAGTTTTCCCAGAGTACCCATCTGCTTCAATGGATGATTTATTTCCCCCTGGCGTTCCAGATTTACGAAACTTTCTAGTATCGTAAATTCATCTTTATAGGAGAATGTGGATCGTCCGCGTAGCGCTTAACCGGCCCTACACCTTCATCGTGCTGGCTTTGCTGATCCTGCTGGTCAGCCCGATTGTCATATTCCGCACACCCACCGATATCTTTCCCAATATAGACATTCCAGTAATTTCTGTCATTTGGACGTATAACGGACTGAATCCACAAGAGTTTGAGGGTCGCATCACGTCCGTTCACGAGCGCGTTCTGACCACTACCGTAAACGACATCGAACATATTGAGTCGACGACTTTGGCCGGCGCCGCCATTATCAAGCTGTTTCTTCAACCGTACGCAAATGTGACGACGGGTGTCGCACAGGTGGCGGCCGTTTCGCAAACAATCTTGCGACAGATGCCTGCTGGCACCAATCCTCCGATCGTCCTCACTTACAACGCGTCGAGTGTTCCGATTCTCCAACTGGCCCTTTCCGGCAAGGGGCTTCAGGAGCAAGACCTCAACGACATAGCGCTGAACTTTCTCCGGACACAACTCGTGACGGTTCCAGGCGCGGTCGTGCCGTATCCGTATGGTGGCAAACAGCGGCAGATCATGATCGACCTGAACCCGCAGCACTTGCAAGCCAAAGGTCTTTCGCCGGTCGATGTCGTCACCGCTGTCGGCACTCAGAATTTGCTGCTGGGTTCGGGAACCGCGAAAATCGGCCAGTTCGAATATGACATTGGCATGAACTATAGCCCGACCAAGATTTCCGAGATCAGCCAGTTTCCCATCAAAGTCGTCGGGAACACTCCGATCTACATCGGCGATGTGGCCAACGTTAGGAACGGATTCGCGCCGCAAACCAACATCATTCGCAACAACGGCTCCCGGGGTGTACTCGTGAGCGTTCTGAAAGCCGGCAGCGCTTCCACCCTCGATGTTGTGCAGGGCATCAAAGATCTTCTGCCGCGTGTGGCAGCAACTCTTCCCCCTCGCTCCGCATGCAGCCTCTGGCCGACCAATCCATCTTCGTGCGGGCCGCCGTGAACGGCGTCATTCGGGAAGCCATTATTGCCGCCTGTCTTACCGGCCTCATGATCTTGTTGTTTCTCGGCAGCTGGCGCAGCACACTGATCATCGCGGTATCGATTCCACTGTCCATTCTCACGTCTGTAATCGTCCTAAGCTCACTGCACGAAACCATCAACATAATGACCTTGGGCGGTCTTGCCTTGGCAGTCGGCATACTCGTCGACGACGCCACCGTCACGATCGAGAATATTGAGCGGTATCTCGAGGAAGGCCATGACCTCCGGACCGCCATTCTTGAGGGTGCCGCCCAGATTTCGGTCCCCGCTCTCGTTTCCACTCTCTGCATCTGTATCGTCTTCATTCCGATGTTCTTTTTGAGTGGCGTGGCGAAATACCTATTTGTTCCGCTTGCCGAAGCCGTCATCTTCGGAATGCTCGCATCGTACGTTCTGTCTCGAACGCTTGTTCCCACGCTTGCCATGTACCTGATCCGAGCGAAGGCTCACTTCCGCCCGACGCGCAATCCGTTGGTTCTTTTTCAACGCGCCTTTGAGCGTGGCTTCGAACGCTTCCGAACCGGATACCAAGCCATTTTGACGACCTTGGTCTACCGTCGAAAATTCTTCGTACCGCTCTTCTTGTTGGCCTGTATCTCTGCGGGTCTCCTGATACCCGTACTCGGCCAGGATTTCTTCCCGAGCACCGACACGGGCCAATTCAAACTGCATGTGCGTGCCCGTACCGGCACCCGCATCGAAGAAACGGCCCGCTTGTGCGATCGCGTGGATGCCGCCATCCGCCGTGAGATTCCTCCTACCGAGCTCGACACGGTCCTCGACAATATCGGCCTGCCCTATAGCCAGATCAACCTTTCCTACAGCAATTCCGGACAAATCGGGACCGGCGACGCCGACATTCTGGTTTCGCTCAAACCGAATCATCGCCCTACCGACGATTACGTTCGCGCCCTCCGCCAAAAGCTCCCGCGCGAATTTCCCGGAACTGTCTTCTATATGCTGCCGGCGGACATAGTCACCCAGATTCTCAATTTCGGACTGCCCTCCCCCATCGACATTCAAGTCACGGGAAACGACGTCGAAGCCAGCCGGGCCTTCGCGAACCGGATTCTGCCCGAGTTGCAGCGCATTCCTGGCGCGGTGGACCTTCACATACATCAAGTCTTCGACGGCCCGAAGCTTTACCTCGATGTAGATCGCACCAAAGCCGCACAAAGCGGGTTCACGCAGATCGATCTCGCCCGCAATCTCCTCACGTCACTTAGCGGAAGCTTCCAAACACAGCCCACCTTCTGGCTGAATCCTGTGAACGGCGTAAATTACACGATCGTCACTCAAACACCGCAATACCGAATTCAATCCATTCAGGATCTACGCAACATTCCTATCGCTGGCTCCGGCCAGAACCAGTCGGGAATCCTCAGCAATATGGTCGACATCAGCCGCACCAGCGAACTCGGCGTCGTAACTCATTACAATATTCGCCGCACGGTCGACATCTTTGGGTCCGTACAGGACCGCGATCTGGGAGCCGTCGGAGCGGGCATCGATAAAGTAGTGAATGCAAATCGTAAATATCTACCGCGCGGGACTGAATTGCTGGTGCGAGGCCAGTTCGAGACCATGCGCGCCTCCTTCATTGGACTACTGGCTGGATTGCTAGGTGCGATTGTACTGATCTATCTATTGATCGTCGTGAACTTTCAGTCATGGCTCGATCCGTTCATCATCATCACTGCCCTGCCTGCTGCCTTGGCCGGTATCGTTCTATTCCTGTTTGTGACGCACACGACCATTAGCGTTCCCGCCTTGATGGGAGCCATCATGTGCATGGGCGTGGCTACCGCCAATAGCATCCTCGTCGTGAGCTTCGCCAAAGAGCGGCTTGCACATCACGGCAGCTCGCTCGAAGCCGCGCTCGAGGCGGGCTCCACTCGCTTCCGCCCGGTGCTCATGACGGCGCTCGCAATGATCATCGGCATGGTGCCGATGGCGCTGGGGCTCGGCGAAGGTGGCGAACAAAACGCTCCACTGGGTCGCGCGGTCATCGGCGGATTGCTCTGTGCCACTGCGGCGACACTATTTTTTGTTCCGGCCGTTTTCAGTCTGCTTCACAAATCGCGTAAGCCCGGAGACGTTTCTGCGAGGCAGCGTGCGAAGGAGCCTGTTCACGCCTGAAAGCGTAGACCCATTTTTATGATTGCGGAAGAGAAAAGCGAAAAGACGGTTGAAAGAAGCGCCGAACCGAAGAGAACGTCGGTACGCCCGGCCGGCGTGCCGCTGCGTGGGTTGTTCCTCGTTGTTCTCCTCGCCGCGCTCATTGGCGCTTATGTCGTTTACACCGGATTGACCTCGCGCGCTCGCGCGAATTCCGCTCTCGAGCGCGCTACTCTTTCCAATTCCATCCCGACTGTCGCCACGATCCGTCCCCACGCCACTAGCGGCGCCGAAGAAATCGAGCTGCCCGGCAACATGCAAGCCTTTGTCGATACGCCCATCTGGGCCCGCTCCAGCGGTTACTTGAAGGCCTGGAACGCTGACATCGGCGCACACGTAAAGCGCGGCCAGTTGCTCGCCGAAATTGAAGCGCCGGAAGTCGATCAGCAACTCCAGCAGGCGCGCGCTCAACTCACTACCGACCAGGCCAACCTGAAACTCGCACAAATCACCGCGCAGCGCTACAACAATCTGTTCGCCACGGATTCGGTGGCCAAGCAGGATGTGGATAACGCCGTGCAGGCCGCGGCCGCCAGAACCGCTGAGGTGACATCCGCGCAGGCGAACGTTTCCCGGCTCGAGCAACTCGTAGCGTACGAAAAAGTCTACGCCCCCTTCGATGGCGTGATAACCGCTCGCAACGTGGATGTCGGCGCTCTCGTAAATGCCGATACCAACACCGCCGGCAAGGAACTGTTCCACTTGGCCTCGAACAATACGCTACGCGTGTATATCAACGTTCCCGAAGTCTACTCACGCGCCGCCAAACCCGGGGTCACCGCCAATCTCACTCTTTCGGAATTTCCGGACCGTCAGTTTCATGGCGTGGTTGTACGCAACGCCAAGGCGATCGATGTCAATTCACGAACCCTGTTAGTCGAAGTGGATGTCAAAAATCCTACGGGCGAGCTGCTCCCTGGCTCCTATGCTTCCGTTCACTTGAAGCTTCCCTCGAAGACCGAGGCCGTCACCGTCCCGACCAACACGCTGCTGTTCCGTTCGGAAGGGTTACGCGTTGCCGTCGTACGTGACGGCCGCATAGATCTCGTGCCCGTGATTCTTGGCCGCGACTACGGTGACACGGTCGAAATCGTCTCCGGAATTCACCGGCTGGACGTCGTGGTCGTAAATCCCAACGATTCGATCGTATCGGGCGAGCAGGTCCGCGCAACGGCTCCAGGAGCCAAGGCTGAATGATTCGAAAATTTTTCTGGTTCGCTCCGGGATTGGCCCTCTTGCTCGCCAGTTGTTCAGTAGGGCCGAAATATTCGAAGCCCACTGTCCCCAGTACCCCGCTCTTTACCGAGCCGCCGCCGGCTGGTTGGAAGAATGCGCAACCCGCCGACTCCGAGCTGAAAGGCAATTGGTGGGAGCTGTTCGGCGATGCACAGCTTAACGCCCTGGAACAGCAGGTAGCACCGGCCAACCAGTCCCTCAAAATAGCCGACGCCAGCTTCCGCCAGGCGCGTGCGCAAATTCAAATCGCTCGTTCCGCTCTCTATCCAACGGTCGGTGTAGCGCCCAGTATCACCCATAACCGTACGTCCACGTACAGCCCGACAGGCGTACCAGGTCGCCAGTTCGGGCTCTTCGCTCTGCCCGTTGATGTCTCCTGGGACATCGATTTCTGGGGGCGCATCCGCCACAGTATCTCGAGCGCCACTGAGCTGTATCAGGCTTCCGCCGCCGATCTCGAGAACGTAAAGCTGCAACTGGAAACGGAATTGGCGGCTGATTACTTCGAGGCTCGCAGCCTGGATGCCCAGAAACGAATCCTCGACGATACTGTCGTCGCTTATCAAAAGGCCTTGGATCTCACTCGGAATCGCTATAACGGCGGCGTCGCTTCACGAGTCGAGGTGGCTCAGGCGCAGACCCAGCTCAATCAAACTGAGGCACAGGCGATAGACGTAGGCACGGCCCGCGCGCAGTTTCAGCATGCGATCGCCGTACTGATCGGCAAAACTCCCGAGATGTTCACTCTGCCGCCGACACCGCTCAAAGACCCGCCACCCGTTATACCGGTGGGTCTTCCCTCGCAGCTTCTTGAACGCAGGCCCGATATAGCGATCGCGGAAAGACAAGTCGCCGACGCGAATGAGCAGATCGGCATTGCGCAATCCGCTTTTTTTCCGGATCTGATCCTAACCGCTACCGGTGGCTTCTCCGCCGGCAGCATCGTAAATTGGTTCGCCTGGCCAAGCCGCTTCTGGTCCGTCGGCCCAACGCTCGCCGAAACCATCTTTGATGCGGGCCGCCGTCGCGCGCAGGTGCAAACTACGCAAGCCGCCTACGACGCGACTGTGGCGAACTATCGTCAGACTTCGCTCGTCGCCCTGCAAGAAGTCGAGGACAATCTCTCGTCACTCCGCATTCTGGAAGAGGAATCCGCCAAGCAGCACGAGGCCACCGTGGCCGCCGAAGACTCGCTGCAGCTGTCGCTCAACCGCTACAAAGGCGGCCTGGTCACCTATCTCGAAGTGATCACCGCGCAAAGTATCGCCCTGACCAACGAACGTACCGAAGTAGACCTGCTTCGCCGCCGGATGGGCGCAAGCGTCCAACTCATCAAAGCGCTCGGCGGCGGCTGGAACGTCAGCCAACTGCCCACCAGCTAATCAGTGGCGCGGGTACATCCCGCTATACGCTAATTGCTGCTTTACAAAATCCCGTGGATAGCTGATGTCCACTTTTACAACTTTGCCTTGCTTGTCGAACTGAGCCTTGAGGTCAGAATTGATCCCGGTCCAATACGTCGGCAGATCGAGCTTCTGGTACCGTGCCACGACCTCGTCCCGTAAGGCCGGATCGAAATGTACGCCGTACTTGTCGATCAGAGCCTTAATTGCGTTGTAATCGCCTTCCGCCTTGATGCGCATCAATTCCGCCAACAGCATGCCCACACCGTGCCTCATCTTCTTGTAATCGGTCACCCGCACATAGGTCTTGCCCGTACGTTTTTCCAGCACGATCGCGCCTGTTTTGTCCATGATGTAGCGCGCAATGAGCTGTCTGTCTCGCTGGTGATCTTCTTCGATCGTGTCGCCGCGTGGGATACGTGCAAGCTGTGATAGCATCACCCGCGCTGCGTTATCGTACATCGCGCGCCCAATGTCATCGGAAGAAACCAGCCCCAGTTCCTGCAATTTGGGGTCGAAAATATTCCAAAGCGCCATCAAATCAGCGCGCGCCTCTTCGAGTGTTGCGTAGTATTCCTTCAAATAATAGGACGGTTGCTCGGTAAGCTTCGGGTCTAACTTCCCGGAACCGTGCCCTATCACCTCGTGCATGGCTACCAAAAGTTCGCTGGCCTGGTTCTGATATTTCTTGCCGCGGGCAATCTCCTCCGGTGACGCTCCGAATTCCTCTAGCGGGCTGAAACCGGTGGCGTCATTGATCGCACGCATGCTCCCGGTAAAGAGGAAACTCTTGGTGCCATACTTCTCGCGAATCTCGTTTTCGTTCGGCAAATTATCGCCGATTGTGGTCACGTGGAAATCACCAGTTTCGACGATCGTCTCGACAGCCTTCGCCACCGGCGGCTTGGGCGCTTGCTTCTTATAGCGCGCATCCCACGGTGCGCGATCTTCAAAATACTGAGCGTTCCCGGCAATCTGTTCCATCGCATGCGAGAGCTTCTGATCCGTAATCGAAACAAAGCTCTGCGCTGTGCCCTTTGCACTGCGGGCATCCCGATACGTCTCGATGAAGCCGTTAATGAAATCGACCGGCTCGTTATTCCGCACCCAGCCCGTATCAAAGCGGATCCAGTCGGCGTAGTCGCCGGTCCGATAGTAGCGAATCAAATTGCCAATCACATCGGCCTGCTCCGGATCCGCGTAGGCTCGTGCCTTTTCTAAATAATCGTTTGCTTTCTTCAAATATTCGGCGTACAAGCCGCCGGGCGCCGCGCGGTACACCTCCTCGACTAATTTGCCGTCTCGCTTCGCCACGCGCGAGTTCAGGCGGTAGCGCTCCCGAAAGTTCTTTAGATCCGCAAGCCGAACCCCAAAATAGAAGTTATTGGAACTCGCCTGGATAATGTCTTTCTCCCCCTCCGGGCTCTTGGCAGTAATGACCCGCTCAAATGCTGGATCGAAAAGCGCGTTGCTCAGCGAGGCCACTTCCGAATCCAGATCCGAACGCCCGCACTGTGCGAGCGCGCGTTTCAGGTCCTGTGCCGTAAATTTCGGCAAGAACTTCAGCCCTGTTTGCTCGTTGTGGTTCCCCTTGTTGGCCCAAAACAGTTTCGTAAAGTCCGCAATGCGCCGATACAGATCGTCATCGACCTTGTCCTTTTGTGGAACTACCGTCTCGAGCAAGTAACGCTCGCGGAGCCCAAATCGGGAAAGCTGATCGTAGAAGATCGGATCGATCGCAATAGCCGCTTGCGAAAGCCAGTAAGCGAGCGCCTGCTGGCGCGGGGTCAGGTCCTTGAAACTCGGCGCCTCAACCTGAATGAATGCAGTAGTGTCAATACGTTCCACCAAGCGAGACGCGCCGAAGGCAGTTCCCGCAGCGACAATCCCCACGCAAAGACACGATCTCAATCCCATGATCGAAGTATAGAAGTCACCTGCGCGCGCAGAAAACACACCACTCCAGCCCGACCAGCGCGGCCCGACCTGGCATTGTCACTCCGTATACCGGCTGGTAATCCGCATTCGTGAGATTGGTCAGGCGTATATAAGGATGAAGCGGCGAACGGATCCAGGCGGCATAGGCATCCAGCAGAAAATACGTGTCGCGCTCGTATTGGTCGGTGACCCCAGCGCGCACGCGCGCGACCCAGCCGTGCGTTGAGTTCGATTGCCAGGCAATAACAGCCTGCTGCGTCGGATAGTTAAAAACGTATTTCGATTGGAAGCCGTTGAGTGCCGCCTGGGCACCGTGCAGAGCTGTGTATTGGACCTCCACCTTCTGCCCATCGCCCGCCTGCCAGCCGATGGAAGCTTCCACTCCAGTAATAGTAAGCCGCCCAAAATTCGTGGCTTGCCAAATATCTGACGAGTCTGCCCGCACATAATCGATATCGTCCGTCTCGTGCCGAGAGAAGACCGTCACAGAGCTGCGCCAATGCCCCGCCGGATAGAAGTCGAGGCCGCCCTCATAATTCACGGTGTATTCCGGCCGCAAATTCGGATTCCCTATGTTTGCCGGGTCATGATAGTAAAGGTCCGTGTAATTCGGCAGCCTGAAAGCGCGGTTTACCGTCCCGCGCAGTTTGGCTTTCGACGCCAGCCAGAAACCTCCGCTGACCGATGGTACGGATATCCCGTGGATCGCCCCGCGATCTCCATAGAATTCCTGGCGATCTCCGGCGCTCAAGGAAAATCGCCGCCAGAATCGCACGTCGAGACTTCCGTACAAAGCGGCCTGCTTGCGCGAATGAACACCGAGGTTATTGCTCGCCACGTGATCGGCGAGGAATTCGGCCCCATAGAACACACCCACACTTTGCTGGTTGCTCGAAGGACGCAGGAAATCGTGGCGCCGCAGCGCCGTGTCCCAGGTGTCATCTTCGTGCCGGTTTGTGTAGTATGCCGGGTTGTCGCGCAGCAGCACGTAAAGATCGGTATGGCGCCTGTAGCCGAGCGAAAAGATCGTCTTCTCGCCAAGATCCTGGGAGAGCGCCGCCAGCCAGGTTTTGGTTCGCTCCCAGGAATTGAAGTTTCCGTAAAATTGGTCCGCGCCGAACGGCCGGTCCAGCAGCGAAAGAAATACTCGCGTTAATCCCAACCGCGTGTGAATCCAGGATTCCGACCCGAGGGCCAGATTTCGATAGTCGCGATCGTCACGAAAGCCGGTGGAATGCTCGCGTTCGAAAGAAAAACGCTGCGACAGCGCTCCCTGCCGAAAGGAAAGAAATCCGCTCTGTTCGTTAGTCGAAAAGCTGCCATAGCCCGCCCGCAGCCGCATCTCCAGTCGCTCGGGCGCGTCGCCGGTCACTACATTCACGACTCCGGTTACTGCCTCCGATCCATACAGCGTCGAACCTGAGCCGCGGAGAATTTCAATACGATTCACCGCATCTAGTGGAATGGGCAAGTCCAGGTCGTGATGGGCCGACTGAGCGTCGCTCAGCCGAATGCCGTCGATCAGAATCAGGTTTTGCGCAAACCCGCCCCCGCGAATAGAGAGGTCCCCCTGCACTCCGCCGGGGGCGCGCGCCTGTACCTGGACCGAGGAATCGAGCGATAGCGCGTCTGTAAGGCTGCCAAACAGCAGAGATGAATATTGCAAAGGATAGACGTTGACGGAGCGATCGGACTCTTCCAGCGGCACCGGCTCAGGCGTTCCCGTGACAATTACCGTTTGCTTCTGTGTCGGCGGCGAAACGGTTTGCGCCCCCAAACAGCCCATCCAACAGAAAACAGTCAACAGAGACCTTCGCATCGAATATCCCAGAATAGAGCCCGCGAAATTGCCAGTATGCTCCAATAAAAATTAATCGCTTTCAAGATGCAGAAGGTCGCCGGCGCTGAAGTCGTTCCCGAGCAGAAAGACATTGAGCACCAGGAACATGGGCGTCTATTTCATGTAGTCCTGCTCGATGATGATGAGCACACGTATGACTACGTGATCGAGATGCTTCAGAAGCTCTTTTTCCTCTCCGTGGAAGCCGCCCTTCAGCACGCCGTGGAGGTCGATACGGCCGGACGCACCATCGTCATCACCTGCGAGCGGTCGGCAGCCGAGTTCGCGCGCGACCAGATTCACGCGTACGGCGCTGACCCGCGCATGCCTAAGTCTAAAGGCTCGATGTCCGCGGTCCTCGAGCCCGCCGGCAACACCAGGTTGGAGTAGTATTTATTCACCCGGTCCTTCACACATTATTAAAGCTTTCGTTATCTTTCTGAAACACGCCCCCACTAGCCTCTAAAGCGGGGAGTTTCCTTGAGGATCCTTTTATCTATTCTAATTGCCGTAGGCATTTCTATTGCATCGCTGGCTCAAACCAGCTCCGGACGCATTGCTGGAACCGTTCTGGATCCGTCCGGGGCAGTTGTCAAAGGGGCCAGCGTCTCAATCTTGAATGAGCGAACGAACCAGGAGCGATCTACCGTCACCGGCGACGACGGCAACTACGCATTCACGGGTCTTGAGCCCTCCGATTACACGCTATCCGTTTCCCAACCCGGCTTCGCCAAAGCCGAGATTAATGGTCTTCCCTTGCAGGTCGGCCAGGAAATTCGTCACAATCTGAGCCTGACGGTCGGTGAAACGACCTCCGTTGTCAATGTCGAGGGCGATGCTATCTCGGCCGTGGACCTGAGCAGCGCCAAAATGGGGGTCAATGTGAGCGAACGGGAAGTGGCGCAGCTACCCTTAAATGGCCGCCAGGTCTCGCAGCTCTATCTGCTCACGCCCGGCGCCGTCAACAATGGAAGCGGAACTTACGACAATATTCGCTTCAGCGGCCGTTCGAATCAGCAGAATGTGGTTCGTTACGACGGCGTCGAAGCCAGCTCCATAATTGACGCCTCGCCAGGCAACCTCAACGGCGAGACAACCTCTAACTTTCGCCTGCAACAGAGCCTTGAAAACATTCAGGAGTTCCGGATAGACAGCAGCAACTATCCTGCCGAGTACGGTACTGGTACCGGCGGTCAGATCAGCGTAATCACCAAGTCAGGAACCAATGACTGGCACGGCTCGCTGTTCGAATATGTTCGCAACGACTACTTCGACGCGCGCAATTTTTTCGCCGGTAAGTCGGTTGACAAACTTCGCCTCAATCAGTTCGGCGGCTCTTTCGGCGGTAAGGTAATTCGCGACAAACTCTTCTTCTTCGCTAGTTATGAAGGCCTTCGTCAGCGGACCGCCACCCCCTTTGTCGAAAGCACCCTCAGCGCCGCGGCGCGGGCGCAGGCGGTTCCCAGCATTCAACCCCTCCTGTCCGCTTTCCCCACTGGCCAATACCCGTTGGCTCCACTGCTGGACCTGACCACCGTCATTGGCCCAAATCGGGTGGACGAAGACTATGGTGGAATCCGCCTCGACTACAACCTCAGCGAGCGTTTCCATTTGTACGCCCGTTACTTCCGCGATCAGGGTTCCTCTTCCCAAACCCAAAATTCGACATTGAGCCAATACAACCAGACCGTCGTTCCGCAAAATGGCGTAATCACTCTCACGCAAACGTTGAGCCCTCGAATACTTAACGAGACAAAATTCGGCGTGAATTCGGTAAAAGAGCGTGTGGTCGGAGTTCCCGGCCCGAGTCCTGGAGTGGACCTTACCGGTGTCACCATCAATTTGACAGGGAGCGTTGCGCTCGGCGGCATCGCGGGCCAGACAGGCAATGCCGCCACCGCCACCCCGTCAGGACTAATTCGGCTGTCCAGTTCCTTCAATGGCCGCGGCGCTCCCTACACGAACTACACGTTGTCCGGGATCGATAATCTCTCGATCACTCAGGGGAACCACAATCTGAAGTTTGGCGTCGAGTTCCGTCCCATCACTCTGTATAACGATCAGCTCGGCGGCACCACATACACTTTTAACGATGCTGCTTCTTTTCTCGCGAACAAACCGTCGTCCATCGCCTTTAACGGAGATCTCAGCTCGCTCAGCCCTTTCACCGGTCTCTCCGGAAACGCCCAATTGCAGCAGACCTACTACATCGGTTACGCACAGGACGAATGGCGAATCTTGCCGAACTTCACCATGAACTACGGCCTGCGATACGAATATTACTCAGCTCTTGCGGAAGCGCGTAACAAGAACGTCTTTTTCAATATTCCAACCGGCAACATCATCCCGAAATATAGCGGCGATTGGTATAACAGCTCGACGAAGAATTTCGGCCCCCGTTTGGGCTTTACCTGGTCGCCGCTTGCATCCAATGGCAAAACGGTATTCCGCACTGGTGCGGGTTATTATTATGGCCCCGGCCAGACCGAAGACCAATTACAGCCGGAAGCCAACGATCGCATTGGCACTACGATCACTTCGGGTCCTCTGCTGCAGTATCCGTTGAACACCGCCGCAGTGGTCGCGAACTACAACATCAATAGTCCTAGTCTGGGCTACCAGCCGCGTGCCTACTCTCCCGGATACAGAGTTCCAGAGCGAGTTTTGTCTTATTCGTTCTCATTGCAGCAGGAGCTGCCGGATTCGATGACGTTTGCTCTAGGCTACGTGGGCAGCCAGGGTCGCAATCTGTTCCTGCGCAGTATTACCAACTTGATAACCGGCCTGAACGTAAATTCCACAACCGGCGCGGCGACGGCGGTTCGCCAATTCGGCGACCGCTTTGCCGAGATCGATTACAAAACCAGCGGCGGAAATGATCACTACGATGCCTTGCAGGCGACGTTCACTCGGCGCTACTCCAAAGGTCTGACGCTCGGCGCGCAATACACCTGGGGACACTCCATCGGAAATAGCGCCGGATCAAATGAAGCGAACACTGCCGGCAATCCATTCAACTTTGGTGCCGATCATGGAAACAATAACTTCGACATCCGACAGAGCCTGAATATCGACGCTCTCTACGATGTGCCGTTCGGACGCGGAAGGCAGTTCGGAGCCAATCTCTCGAAGCCTCTGAATCTCGCCTTTGGCGGCTGGCAACTCGGTGGCGTCCTGAACGCGCGCTCCGGCGTGCCGATCGACGTGTTGATCACGCGCCCCGACATCGCCTACGTCGACAATCGTAACGGAAATGTCTACACAAACCCAGTGGTCCAAAATGGCCAGGTCGTTACAACGGCCGTTGTGAATACGCCCGGCGGAGGCAGTTCGCGGAATGTACGTCGGCCGGACGTCGTTCCGGGTGTCCAACCGATTCTCTACAACAACGGATTGGCCTACGTGAATCCTGCAGCTTTTACCGTTCCCCGCGCCGGCACTTTCGGAAATTCAGCGCGTAACTCTCTCGCTGGCCCGTCGCTGACGCAGTTGGATCTTACCTTGAGCAAGAGATTCGCCATCACCGAGCGCTTGAATCTCGAATTTCGCTGCGAAGCGTACAACATCTTCAATCATGCAAACTTTGCCAATCCGGGCAACCTGCGTCTGAGTCAGGGAATCGGAACTGGACCTGGCAGCGCGGGCATCCAGCCCGGGCAGCCATTCACCACCTCGGCCGCTGGCGGCAATTTCGGCGTGCAGAACTCGACCGTATCGAACCAGATCGGCTTGGGCACCAATCGTCAATTGCAGCTTGCGCTGCGCCTCAACTTTTAGATCGGTTTGAAAGCAGGATACGCCCGGCTACACGGCCAAGCATTGTCCGTAAGCGCCACCTCGCTCCTCGACAATGATATGCTCCGTGATTTGACAAGCTTGATGGGATAGGTTCGCGAGGTCCAACCAGAAATTCAGTTGTTGGAAACCCCGAGTGCCAAGGCCATCTGCCCAGGGAAATCAATGCAACGAAGAGCATTTCTGAAGGCATCCATCGCTGCCCTATCCGTTCGCGAAGCCTTTTCGCAATCGGAACCGAATTGGGGCGGTCCGGTCTTGGACACCCATCTTCACCTTCGAAAGGATCCCGACGCGTGTTTCACACACATCCGAGGCTGTGGTGTGACAAACGCCGTTCTTCTAACTCAAGCGAAAGATGAAGACAAGGCAAAGGACGAGATGACGAAACGGCCAGGAGCGTTTGTGCGCTCAGTCGCCACGGATCCAGCGCAACCTGGTGCTGACGAAGTCATACGGAAAGCCATCCAGGAAGGGGCGGTCAGCGTCGGCGAGCTGAAACATCATCTTGCCCTCGATTCGCCCGAAATGCGCCGCCTCTATGACATCTGCGCAGAGCTGCGCGTTCCCGTCATGATGCACATCCAGACCTTCCCGCACTTCCCCGGCGAGCTTCCATACAACACTGGATATCCAAAGTTCGACACAATACTCCGGGCATACCCAAAAACGAATTTCATCGGACATGGGGACCTGTTCTGGGCTCATATCAGCGCAGACGTTCCCACCGACCGCGGCTATCCGTCTGGACCTGTCAAACCGGGTGGACTCACCGACCGGTTTCTTTCGGACTATCCGAATATGTATGCGGATATGTCTGCCAACTCCGGGAACAATGCTCTTTCACGAGACCAGGACTTCTCTCGTGAGTTCATCGTGCGCCATCGCACAAAATTGATCTTCGGCAGCGACTGTAGTTGCGCGGACGGGAAAGGCGCGGGCATTTCACAGGGCCGAAATCCGGAGGCCAGCCGCCTAGCGGGACAGTGCGTGGCTCGCGCGACGCTTGGATTGCTCAAGCGCATCACCTCGCCGGAGATTTTCCGTCAGATCACATGGACCAACGGAAAGCAAATGTTCAAGGTGAATGCGTAATCGCTTCCTTCTCAATCGAAGAACTGGCGATCTTCTTCGGTGAGATGCGGTTTCGCTGCTGCCACCTTGAAGGTCACACCAAGACCAGGGCGGTCCCAGACGTCGATGAAGCCTTTTTTGACGATCGGATTGGGTAGTCCTTCGACGATGTCGTACCACCACTCGGGTTGGCCGAATGGGTACTCGAATGCGATGTAATTTTGGGGCAGTGCGGCCGCCATGTGAACGTGAGCGGCGAGGCCGATAAGGCCGTCGAAGATGCCGTGCGGGGCGACCAGGATGCCGTGAATGTCAGCATATTCGGCGATCCATTTGAGTTCGGCAATGCCTCCAACGTCTTCAGGGTCGGGGCCGACTACGTCTACTGCCTGCTTCTCGATCAGATCCTTGAAATTCTGTCGTAGATAGATCTGTTCTCCGGTGTGGATCGGGGCTGACGTCGCCTGTTTGAGATCCCGGAAGAGTTCGGCATTCGGGTAGGGAGTGTAGTCACCTGTGAGGATGTCTTCGATCCATGTGATGTGCATCGGCTCGCATGCCCGTGCGAACGTAACGGCGTCTTTCATCATCCAGCCGGGGCCGCAGTCCAGCGCGAGGCCGATCTCGTCGCCCAGCACCTTCTTCATCGCTTCGACGCAGGAGATGACGTGCTTCAGACCGCGTTCGGTCATCAGACCGCGGTTCGGGTGCGACGCTCCTTTGCGCGGCTCGTCGTACCACATGTCGGGGATCGCGCCCATCATCGCGGGGTTGTGGAAGCCGACCGCCATCTTGATGAGCGTAAAGCCTTCCTTGGCTTCCTTCATCTTCTGCACGTTCTCGGCGTAGTCCTGCGGCATCTGCCCTGTCATCGGCGGCCGAAAGCCTCCGTTGTAGATGCGGACGCGGTCGCGGATTTTACCGCCCAGCAGCTTGTAGACGGGCACTCCTGCGACCTGACCTGCGATGTCCCAGAGAGCGATCTCGATCGCGCTGACTGCCGCGCCCCACGGCTTGAAGGCGCCAAGCCTGCGGATCTTGAGCATCACTCGCTCCACATCGGTTGGATCTTCACCCAGAAGGTAGTCCTTGTAGAAGAGGACCATTGGCTTGAGGTACGGCTTATAGGACTCGGCTTGACCGTAGCCGGAGATACCCTGATCGGTAACAATTCGAACCACCGGGCTGCTGCCGATGACGGCGCATCGCAGCTCGGTAATTTTGATTTTTGGCTGGCCGACACGTCTTTCCTGAGCGCCGAGCGATGCCATTGCCGCCGTGGCCGATAGCGATCCGAGAAACCCTCTGCGTGTCCACATAATCATGAGTTCTTTAATAGCGAAGCCATTCTATACTGCGCGGCCGGGACATGGCGCTATAAAACCAAGGATCGATTTCAGGCCAAGGCTTTTCCGTACAGCACCAGCATGCGGCTCCATGCCTTCTCGGCTTGTGGCTCGTTGTAGACATGCGAATCTGGAGGACACCAGCCATGCGCAGCGCCCGCGTATACCTCGATCTCCGCGGGCAAGGCCGCCTTGGCGAAGGTTTCCTTTAGAACATCCTTATCCTTGGGAGATCGCGCGTCATCGTTTGCCGCAATCGCGATGAGGAACTGCGCCTTACTCTTTGCTGCTTCGAGATGCGGACTGTTCGGCATATCTGTGACGAGCCCGCCGCCATGGAATGACGCGACTGCTCCAACGCGATCGGGCACCGCGGCCGCGGTACGAAACGCGATCGGACCGCCCATGCAATAACCCTGGGTGCCGATTTTCCGAGTTTTGGAAACAGACGATTGCCCGTCCAGCCACGCGACGAACGATTTTGCGTCCGTCATATGCGTCGTCTCGCTGAGGCCTTGCGCCAGCGGCCTCACGCTCTCGATTGGGGCGGCGGCCCCGGCTTCCGCAGTCGGGGCTTTCTTGACACGGTAAAACGGATTCACCACGAGCACCGAATAGCCCGATTCGGCGAGCCGCTTGCCCATCTGCCGGAATGCCGGCCGCAACCCGAAGATGTCGGGCCACACCAGAACGCCTGCGGCGGTGCCGCTCGTTGGATGCACGAAATAGCAGTCCGCGGTGCCGTCCGGCGTCGTCACGTTCACATCCGCTTCGGTCACCGCAGCCGCGTTTGCCACTTGCGGCAGCATCATAGCCATGCCTGCTCCCAACATCATGCCGAATTGTTTTCGTGTTACCAAACCGAGACTCTCGTACTCTGATCGATCCTTCTCGAAATGATCCTGATCACACATATCCGCTCCCTATCGATATCTGGTGACGCGGTAAACGGCACGCGCACCGCTCTATCTTATATCCACTCGGCTTCCGTGAACGGAAACTCAGATCTCGACAGCCCGGCGCAAAACCCTCTTACGAGCAGAGCCGCATGCGACAATTTGCGCTAATCTCATCCAATGCGGTCCGAACAATATGAACGGCTGAGAAGGAGGCGCGCCGCCTTTCGTCAAAGGGTGCTCAGGCTTTTTGGAGAGTTCTTCATGGCGCGCGAGCCGCGCCTTACAGCCGATTCTCTGAGCGACATTACGCGGACAAAACGCACCTATGTATTGGCTCTGGCGAGTGCCGGCTATCTCATTCACAAGTTTCGACTATATCCGACAAAAATATCTGCGTTCGGAATTGATTTTGCACCGGACCAGATTCCCGTCCTGCTATCCACCGTAGGAATTGCTCTTGCTTTCTTCTGGCTCAGCTTTTGTGTGTATGCTTGGGCCGACGTACTCGAATTTTCGCGGAAGAAAACCCAATATCTCGACGAGCGCTTGGGTTTCCCAACTAAAGGTGTGATGTTCGTGGCATCGGTATCGACTGATCTGGATCAGGAAACATCGGACCGCATTGAGCGAATTAGAAAGATTCAAGGCTTTTGGTTTCTTCGAATTGTCCGTGACTTTGACGTGTGGATACGGCATGCGCTCGATTTCGGTGTACCGCTGATTTTTGGTGCTTACGTCATGTGCCTATTGTTCTTGGCCCCGATTCAGCTCAATCCAAAGAGTGCCCAGGAGCCCCCTCAGGCGGCTGTTCCGACCGGCAACCAAGGGCGCTGACCGCGCCCCATCACATCGCCAATAATTGATCTGAAAATATTTACGCGCGCGACCCATCAAACCGGAATCTTAAGGCGACAGGCTTACCGCCAAATTGTGATCCGTCTTTCCGTCCGAGACTCCTAGTGAACTGTCCCAGCGAAATTGAAAGCATGCGAACAAGTGTCGCGATGAATCGCGACACGGCAGGCAAAGTGCCCAATGCCACTCAGTTTTGTGGGGCGGACCTCCTGGTCCGCGGCCGACGTCCTCGTCGGCCTCCTCGGTGTTGCAAACAGAGCAAGCCGGACGGGGACGTCCGGCGCGGCTCAGGAGAGCCACCCTACTTTGCCGTCCGCATTCGGGAAAACTCAGTGGCATTGGGCAAAGTGCCTACGCCACCGGCGCCAATCGACCTGCACTTAACAAAATGACTGGGACGCCCACTAGTTCTCTACCGGACCGCAGGCTTTCGCGGCTGGCGTGAAGTTGTGGGAACCCACATACTTGGCCAGCAGCTTCGGCGGAGCCTCGCGCAGGTCCACAATCAATAGGCCGTCCAGCGTGTCAGAAAAATTGCGATCTATATGAAACGCTGCTACCCTGCCGCCCAGCCGCAGATAATGACGCAGTAACACCGGTACACCGGAGTGTTCATCAATATCGTTGATACGCGCTGAAAGATCCTCTACTTCGCCCAGGCAGGCCGCCACCGCTCGAAGCTCTGCTGCTCGAGTCAAGCGGGAGCGGAACGGTCTGCGCGGCGCAACCCAATGTGCCAGGTCCGCGCGGAATCGGCGCTCACGTAGAAACTCTACAATGAGCTGGCGCGCGGCATCGGAATAGTCCGCGCTGATGCTGACCGGTCCAAACAAAACAGGCGCATCGGGCCGGGCTGCAACCGAACGCCCGATCGCTTGCCATAGTAACAGCAGCGGCGCGTAGTCTTTCTGAAATTCGGGACTGATGAACGAGCGGCCTAGCTCGACCGCCGGCCCCAGTGCGCGAAAGAACTCCGGCGCGAACCGAAAAAGGGTGGATGTGTACAATCCCTGGATGCCGCTCGCCGGCAGAACGTCCTGCGTCCACGCTAGGCGATACGAACCCGCAACGCGTCCGCTCTCTTTGTGCCAGAGGATGAGCTGTGTATAGCTTGCATCAAAAGAATCCAGATCGAGATCCTTTCCAGTGCCCTCCCCCGTCGCGCGAAAAGCGACCTCTCGGGCCCGGCCTATTTCGCGCATTAGAGCCGGAATGGCACTCCCGCGCGCGCGGAAAACTGCATGCGACTCGTTTTCCACCACACAGCCTTCTCGTTTAAGACGTTCGATCTCAGCGCCCACCCCGACCGCCTGAAACGGCACAACCGTCTGACGTGACGACCGATCCCGTGTTTGCGTGCGGCGCGTCATGTGATGACTGGCCTGATGATGACTCAACACGTAAGTGCACGCCCGAAGATACTGCGTGGCTCGCTTCACAGTCTGTTGTCTTTCTAGCTCGCTCGCACCGATTGCCGCGCCGATCCGAACCTCGACCTGAGATCCGCGTTTATTCAGTAGCTCGCCGGCAAGCCGTACGGTTCGCAATCGAGGGTGAAGCAGTCCGGCAATCTGGAATGCCAGGCTGTTGGCGCCTGCAAAGTAGATGGGCACAACGCGTGCCTCGGCCCTGAGTGCGAATCGCGCCGCGGCGTCGTTCCAGGGTGGATCCGTAACCGCCCGTTGCTCGCCCCGCCAATGGGCTACTTCGCCTGCCGGAAAGATCGCTATGCCATGACCCTTCGCCAAAAGCCCGAACGCCTGGCGTGCAGCGCGTAAATTCATACTCGCGCCGTCCGGGCCGCCGAACACGTCCACCGGAAGGCATCGGTTGCGCAGTTCTTCAATACCCCAAAGAAAAGAATTCGCCAGAATTTTCACGTCCGGGCGCAGTTCATCTAACACTGCGGCCAACACGAGCCCATCAAGAAGCCCAAAAGGATGATTCGCCACCACGACTACTGAACCCGTGCGTGGAAATCGCTCTCGATGGTGGGATGGAAGCTCGATGCGGATGTTTAAAAGGTCCAGCACTGCGCGCGATAGTGACGTGTGCGAGCTCCCGCGCGCACGTGTGTACAACACGTCGAGGTCCCGTAACTGCAGGGCGGAATGTAGAAATTCGCGTATGGGCCGCGGCGTGGAACTGAATAAGTCCGTGAACTGTGTCGAACTGGAGGTGGCCATTTAAAGTACAAGCTCATGTTGTGGTAATACCGATCTCAAAGTGCGCAGTGGCTTTAAGAATGCCTGACCGCGAATCGCTGATACGGCTCCGATAACGACTTGCAGTGTCGGCGGGATAGGCTCCGGAACGAGCGTCATCAGCGGCCTGACTACGCCGTTGTCACATTCATAAAACACGCGGTCGCGCCAGTGCCGCCATCCGCAGGCATGCGTTTCATAATCCTGCAAGGTCTCTTGCACGCTCTGTAAAATGCGCAGCGGAAGGGGCTCACGGTATTGGTTGGTGACCAGCACATCCGACCAGCCGTTCCGCACTTGTTCCGCATATTCGGAAAAGGAGCCGGCGTTCGTCAAATCTATAAGCGCGTTCGGCTCTAAAGCATGCCGGTCCCCGCCCGCTACGATCGGCTTATCCATTTCCTGCGCCATTCGCCACGCCAGCCGGTTTTCCTTCCACGGACGAAGCCCGTTCAACTCCACGGCGTGAATGAACGCACGATGGGTGCGCAGAAACCGTGTAGCGAGTTCTATGTGCTTTGCCTGACCTATGCCGTGTTCATCCCAGGCCGGATGGTTGAATACGATCAATGTGGCTGGATCGCTGGCAAGCGCCTGTAGCATTCCGGCGCCGGAGTGCCCTTGCATATTGGCGAAAATCGCCCGCGCGTCCTGTGCCGCGATGTTGTGCACGCCGAGATGGAAAAATGTTTCAGGGTACGGAACCGTCCACTCGACCGAAACCGGCACATGGCGGCATTCATTAAGCACACGTAGTTTTAGAGGCGCTTCAATATTGTCGTGATCCGTGAGCGAGACCAGCGCTCGCAACCCAAACTGCCGCTCGATATGATTTCGCTCAATGAGCCAGGCCTCACGCGGACCCGCGGGCGGCGTCCACCAGGCTCGGGCCGGATCCAGCAGGGTTCCGTCCTTGCCGCGAATCTGCTTACGCCGGTAGAGAAAGCCCAGCGGCTCCCGAGAATGCAGCGTATGGCTATGCAGCGATACGCCTGTCGAAAACTTCCGCGCCGAAGTCCCCGACCACTCCACATGTAGTCTGCTCTGCCGCACGCCTCAAGCATGCTATCTAGGTATGTAAATTTTGATGTCCGCTCGGTTACGATCCGATGAAACAATTTCCCCACTTTTTGTTGGCGCTCATCATCCCGGCAAAACATCAAAAGGCCGCATCATCTCGTTGTCTTCATGCTCGAGAATATGGCAATGCCACACATAGCGTCCGCTGTATCCCTCGAAACGGACGATAATCCGCGTCACCATCTTGGGATGCGCCTGCACCGTATCCTTCCATCCCATTTCCCCCGCAGCCGGTGGCACCGCTTCATCCGTATATCGCAAATGCCGATGCAGTAGGTACTCCACATCGTCAAAGCTTCTTCGATCGATAATCTGAAATCGCGTCAGATGTATATGAATCGGATGAGAGTCATCAGTGAGATTAATCAGTGCCCAGATCTCCGTCGTACCCAGCTTAGGCTGTTCCGTCACCGGATCGTGCCAGCGCGTGCCATTCAGCAGATGGATCATCGGCGCATCGAACACGTCAACATTTTCTCCGAGCGTCAGGTAGCGTGTTCTCACCGCCTCGCTCTCCGCAATCCTCTCCATGGGGCTTAGCACCGTAGGAAGTTTGCGAACGGCAGGCCCGGCTTCCTGCGCCACGCGGAACTGGAGAATATCTACCGCCCCATTCCGCAGAACGATCTGTTGCCCTTGCGCTCGTGAGAAATCAACAATCACGTCAGTACGTTCGGCAGGCGCCAGAAACACCGTGCTCAATGCCACGGGCGCCGGCAGCAAACCCTGGTCGGTTGCAATTTGATGAAAATTGTCACCGCTTGTTAACGACAGATTGTAAAAACGCCCGTTCGAAACATTAGCCAGTCGAAACCGGTACGGCCGCGCCTCCACTTCGAGGTAGGGCAATATCTTTCCGTTCACTAGAACGGCATCGCCGAAGAACTCCGGAATCCACGGCGCTCCATCTACCTCGGACACCGGATAGTAGAGCTGCCCATCCGGCTTTAGCATGCGGTCGAAAAGCACCAGCGGAATTTCGTATTTGCCGCGCGGCAGGTCGAGCGCCGCTTCTTCCTCGTCGCGTATTACATACAAGCCAAACAGCCCGGCCATCATATTGAGCCGGTTGATGCCCATAGCGTGATCGTGATACCAAAGCACCGTCGCATCCTGCTGGTTCGGATAGCGGTACGTCACGGCGCGCCCGGCGGTATACCAGGATTCCGGATAGCCATCGCTCTGCGGCGGCACTTTCGCTCCGTGTAAATGAACCACGGTCCGTACCGCAGGTTTGTCGGCTTCGGCGCCCATCAGGTTGTGGTCGATCGCGAACATATGCTTCGTGGGCAGTTGATTGGGCCATTCCACCAACACCGCTTCTCCGCGCCGTGCCTCAATCGTAGGGCCAGGCACACTGCCGCCATACGACCAGAATGGCGTCGCGGGCAGATCACGATGCACTTTGGCCAGCACTGGCCGCATCGGGATCCGGTAAAAGGGAAGTTTTTTCTTGGGGCGATCGGGATCGACCCGCAAACCAACAGCCGCCGCGATAGGAGGCTTTGGCAAACTGTCGACGAACTTGGCAAGTCTGGCCACACTCACCAGCGGCGGCGCCTTTGCGGGCGTCGCCGGCCGGTGATTGTGCGTGGCTAATAGTGCCGCTTGCAGGAAGTCGCGCCGGGTGAGAAAAAAACTCACCTATTGTGGCTGCCCGGTAGTTTCGGAGAGTGCGTACGGTGTCGAACTCGGCGTCTGCGTGAAATCGAACATTCCGTTGATCGTACCTGCCAGGACGTCGAACGAGCCTTGACCAATTCGCTCTCCCGCCAGCCAGTTGTCTTCGATGAAACGAAGGATCGAAGACTGGTCTGTTAACGTGTGATCGACATAGTTACGTTTGGCCCACGGTGAGATTATCAGCAGCGGCTGCCTTACTCCGTAGCCGCATCGCCCGTGTACGGCAGCAGTGCCGGAATTTGGTCCTGTCAAAACCGGCACGCCCGTTCCACAAAGATTCGTTCCATTGAGGGTATCGGAAGGCGTTGCAGATCCGTTTACCATTGGCGGCACGGCGTGGTCGTACCAGCCGTCCGAATCGTCATAGGCGATGACAACCGCCGTGTCGGCCCAGGCGTTGTGCTGTTGAAGATAGTTGACCACTCTCACGATGAACTGCTGCTCGTCCAGTGGATTGGAATTTCCCGGATGCGCGTCCTGGTAGGAGGGCGCCTTCAGAAACGATACCGCCGGGAGTTTACCGGCGTCGACCGCTCGGAACCAGTCATCCGTGTCGTACTGGTGATTCGCCGGACCATTTTGGCCAATTTCGTTCACCGAAGCCGGAGGCGTATGCAGCAGGTTCGCCGTTGAAGCGTAATACTGGAACGGTTGATGGTGAGGAACATAGTCCTTCGCCGTGACACCCACGAACGGAGACCTGGAGCTTCTGTTACAGCCTGTGGTCCCGTTCGCATTCACTGTTTGCAGGTTGAATCCACCATTGAACCAGCCCCACGTTACGTTTGCGTCGTTTAACAGGTCGCCTACGTTCCTGCCGCGCATGCGGGTCTGCATAGTCGTGGGCGAAGAACACACATCATTTAGCGGGTCGGTATCTCCGATCATCGTTTGGTCGCCGTGCAGATCGCTGATCACACCGCTACTCGACAGACCATTCGTCGCGATAATGCCATTGTTCTGTCCGGAGATGAGGTTGAGAGCCCCGGGAGTCGAAGGTCCAAAAACAGTCCCGAATGAATTATCGTTCAACGCAAAGTGCTGTGCGTAATTCCACATGGCCGTCACGGTGTTGCCGTCGTAGTAGCCCATAACCAGACCTTTTGTCGCCACGACTGGCGGGTATCCACTCGGTGGCGCGCCTGCCGAACCCGTCTTCAACGGAAACAGGTCCATCAGAAAATTGTCGAACGAAGATTGCTCCGCGGTGTATCCATGACTCTGATCGGCGGTGAGCGCCTGCGCATGGCCTAACCGGAACGGATTCGACGCGCCCGCCCCGTTCGCCGGGTTCAAATTCGGATTACTTGTCAAAAGGGCACCCGACAAGCCGTTTACGGCCGGCGTGCCCGGTAGGGCCGTGAACCGTGGCTCGCCGGGAGGATTCAGCGCGCGCGGGTATGTGCCGAAATAATGGTCAAACGACTCGTTCTCTCCAAAAATCACCACCACGTGTTGGATCGGCGTCGCCGGAGCCGTTTGGGCGCGGGCGGCCTGCGGTATGGTGCTGCTTACCAGAAACGCACACGACAAAAATGATAGGACCTTTCGCATTACCGTTTCCTCCGGGACTTCACGAATCCAGTCAACAGAATCAACCCTCCGCCAAACAGGGCGAGATCGGCGGGTTCGGGCACTCCGGCCGTCGCCGCGTCGAACTGCAGATCGTCAAGGCCGCCGTTGCCGGAAATCTCGAGCGACTTGATCGTTAGTCCGGTATCCTGTATTGCGAAGTATCCGTTGAACGCACCCACGCCGTCGCTCGGAACATTCACAACATAGCTTCCTAATACTGAGTTAGCCGCATTTCGAGCGGTGAGCGTGAAACTATTCGAGGAACCGGCCAGCAAACCGATTCCCACCTCGTCGGTCGATTGGACAAAAGAGATAAGAATGTCGATGTCCGAAAAATCGGCTAGACCAATATAGTTCGGCTGCGTCTGCCCACTGAGTGGCATCGCCGACAACGCCGTCGTCGAATTGACCGCGGAAATAGAGCTGACACCGGAACTCAGATAAGCTCCCGGGCTGAGCGGAGAATTCGGCGCCAGACTATCGAAGTTGATCAGCGTTCCGAACGTGGGCGATAAACCAGTAGGCATGCCGCTGGAGCCGCCGCTCAGGTTCGGGCTGCCATTGATTAGAACCGTGGCGCCAAGAACCGAAGCGAACGCGCAGAGAGCGGATCCGGATAAAAAAGCCTTAAGCAAAGGGAATCGTTTCCTCCTTGCCCAACAATAGACGTCAAATGTTTAAAAGAAATGAAATAGCTTTACTTTGGGAGCACCGCGGAAATAGGTTTCCCGGCATTTGGCATATCGGCGGAATAATTTTCACCGAGCAGCGCCGCTAAAGTCGCCGCGATCTGGTTTTGTGTTACCGCCGGGATATGCGTACGTTCGCCTAGAGCGGGTGTATCCGGACCCACAAAGGCCATCCATATATACTTAGAATCCGGAATCTTCTCGCCGTGATTTTTCCACTCCGGTCCCTCGCCTCGGCCGTGATCCGGGGAAAAGATCAAGGTGGTCGTGCCTTGATATTCGGGCATAGCTTGAACAGTCTCCCATAGCTCTCTCAGGTAGTCGTCTACCCTATGGACCGACTTTAAATATTCTGAATAATTGCCGGCATGTGCCCATTCGTCAGTTTCTCCGAGCGAGAGGTACAGAATTTTCGGATTGCGGGCGTGCAAGTATTCGAGGGCCGTATGAAACGGCATGAAATCGAACGGTTCATCTGGCCAGACGCGCGGAATTTCCGCCTTCAGACGATTGAGCAGGTCGAGAGGTGGCGTGCTGGGAATCGAAGTGAAGGGATCGTATCCGGCATTTACAGGAAAACCCGCCCGCTCCACATTGAAGATGAAAGGAAAGACGTCCCAGGCTCCAAAAGCCGCTATTTGCCCCCGGTAACCCGTCTTCTTGTGAAGCCATTCGAGGACCGTCACATTGGGATTTGGAACTTTATCGTTGCTGGAAACCCTGGGATCGGCAAAACCGCAAAGTGTTTCGCTGTACCCCGGGTAGGAAAAGAAGAAATGGTTCGTTACGAATGCGTCTGACCCGGCATTCCGGTTTCCGAAGATCTGGCCTTGCTTTGCAACTACACCCCATAGAAACGGCATGAGGGCCTCGCGTGTAACCGAGATCTTCTCCTTATCGAAGAGCAATGGATCGGCTCCCCGAAACACTTCCTGCCAGCGCAAACCATCGGTCATGACGAACAGAATGTGCTTCGTTTGAGGCGGCGCGGACTCAGCGCAAAACGGCGTGAGGAGGCACGCGAATGCCAGCGGCCAAATTTCGCGTTTCATCAATGACCGGCTGCTTTTCGCGTTTTGCGGGCAGGCTGATGCTGGGCCGGCTTCTTGAGATTGGCAAGGCTCTTGCGCAAGGCGTCGGCAATATCGACAACTTTCCCGGGCTTAGGCCGCGGCTCGCCGGCTGCGGCTTTGACATGCTTGCCTTTTGCCTTATCCTCCAGAATTCCTTCCAGTTTCTCGCGATAGGTGTCGTGATACTTTTCCGGCTTGAAGGGCGCCTCGAGCGAGCGAACCAGGGTCTTGGCAAGTTCCAGCTCCTTGTCGCTCACAGCGTGCGTATTCGCCTTAAACTCCTGATCGGTTCGGACCTCGGCTGGATAATACATCGTGTGCGCGAGCAAGCCTTTTTTACCCGGTCTGAGCACCACCACGTGCTCCCGGCTGTGCATCGCAAACTGTGCCAGTGCCACCAGCTTCATCGCCTGCAGCGACCGGTACAACAGGCCATAGGCTTTCCCTCCGGCCTCTTCCGGGGTGACATAGTACGAGGTCTCGAAATACACCGGATCAATTTCGTCCAGTGCTACGCACTCCTGAATAGCCATCTCGGTCGTCGTCTTCGGTTCGATCGCCTTCAGTTCGTCCTTTTCAATCTTGACGAACTGGCCCTTGCCGTACTCATAGCCTTTCACCGTATCCTTGATGGAAGTCTCATGAGCCGGTTCCAGTTCTCGTCGAGTCAAACGCCGCAATTTCACCCGCTCCGGACGCGCCGCGCGCGCCAGCCGGACAGGTATCGAAATCAGTCCGAAAGTAACAAAACCTTTCCAAACCGTAGAGGCCATTACTAAATAAGATCACAGCACCAAGCAAACCGTTTCATTCGCTAGGCTGGGGGCAGATGCTCTCACTGCTCCTCTGTCTGCTGCTTCCCTCTCAGTTGGATACCAAGATCGAGCAGCGTGCCGTAGTCGCTTTTGAGAATTACGCCAAAGGGGTGGAGCAGGCGATAGCCCGGCGGGCCCCGTCTGTCTCGGCTGCCCAAAAGCAAAGCCTTCTCCAGGGCGAAGTACTGATCCGCCCGGCGGAGTCACGCAAAAACCCGATCGAGGTACCCGGCGGCCTGATTCATGATTGGACAGGAACCATCTTCTTCGCCAACGTCTCGATGGACCGGGTGCTGGCCGTCATGCAGGACTTTGACGACCATTCGAAATGGTATCCGGAAATCCTCCGTTCCCGTCTAATTCGCCATTCGGGCAACGATCTCACCGGCTACTGGCGCTTGGAAAAGAAAGAACAGCTTGTCGATGTGGTCTTCGACGTGACGCAGGAAGCCCATTACGAGCAAGTAGCGCCGGGCCGCTGGACGTGTCGCGCCTACGCCAAAAATGTTCGCGAAGTACGCGATGCGGGCACACCACAGGAAAAGGTACTGCCCCTCGGAGAAGGGCTCGGCGTCTTCTGGCGGGGATATTATTATTGGAGCCTGGAATCCTCCGACAACGGTGTCATCGCCGAGTTGCGCACACTCTCTCTTTCCCGCGCGGTTCCCGCTGGCTTGGGTTGGATAATGAGACCGGTCCTGCAAAATGTTCCCCGTGAGTCGCTTGCGGCGACTTTACAGAACACGCGCAAAGCTGTAACGGAAAATGACATTCCGCATCCATCAAGGAGGTGAGGGCATGACTGAGACGCGCGACTGCAACCCCAATAAAATAGTACGATTTGCCTGCTTTCTACTCGGGATCGGGATACCTCTGGCCGGTCTTGCGATCTGGTCGAAGACCAACGGCGTGAATAGGAAATCGGAGGTAGACAAGGCCCACGACATTACCGTTGAAGACAGTTTCCCTGCCAGCGACCCCCCGTCGGCTTGGTAATCACTCGTAGCGCAGCGCTTCGGTTGGATTGAGTTGCGAAGCACGCCGCGCCGGCAATAGACCGAATCCGACCCCAACCACGAACGAGACCCCGAACGCCACCACTACCGAGAGCGGCGAAATCGGCACGCGCACTTGGTCGGTCAACAGACGGACACTGAGCGGCAGAGCCAGGCCGATCACAATGCCGATCGCCCCACCCACCAGACTAATCAGCACGCTCTCGACCAAAAACTGCAGCATCACCTCGCGGCGCGAAGCACCGACCGCCATCCGCAAACCTATTTCCCGGGTGCGCTCCGTGACCGTCACCAGCATGATGTTCATGATGCCGATGCCCGAGATGGCCAGCGCGATGGTGGAAACAATGATTAACACGATGGTGAGCACGTCGGCGATCTTGTTAGCTGTTTCAAGGATCGCCGTCATGTTCTGAATGGTAAATTTGGCGCCGGGACGGTGCCGCTGCTCGAGGATCTGGGTGACCTTTTCAGTCACCTCGGGCACGTCGCTCGCGTTCCTCACCTGTATGTAAACCGGCTCGACCCGTTCAAACGGGATAAAGTACTTCATCACCGAGAGCGGGATCAATATGGTCTCATCGCTGATTTCGCCCTGCCCGAAACTGCTGGTCTTCTCGCGAAACGTTCCGATCACCGTGAACTGAAGCTGGTTGATCTTGATTGTTTCGCCAATTGCGGCCGTCTGGCTGCCGAACACCCGGATTGCCAGCTTGTCGGTCAGCAGCGCAACGTGCTCGCGCAGGCTGATATCGCTGTCGTCGAACTTTCGGCCATTAATAATAACCAGGTTGCGGACTTCGGCGTAGTGAGCATCGACGCCGTTTACTCCCACGTCGCGAATCTTGCCGTTCACGACCAGCTGGCTGTGATTCGGGACCACCGCGGTAGCCGCAACAATCTGTCCGCCCAATGTGTCGCGCATCGCTTGGACGTCGGCGAAGTTGACGAAATCGGCCTGTACCTTGGCGCTATTCTCGCCGCCGGCTTCATAGTTGGCCCAAATCAGATTCGAGCCGATGCCACGGATCTGATCGAGAATGAGGTTCCGGCCGGCGAGCGAAATCGTGACAACGAGGATGACGGAGGCGTTTCCGATGATCAAGCCCAGACCGGTGAGAAATGTCCGCAGCCGGTTGGCGTGCAGCGCCTCTAAGCTGAAATTTACCGCCTCGGCTAGATTCAGTTACTAAACTCCGCCCGCTTGCTTTAGCAAACGGAGCGCTTCCTCTTTCGGAGGGTCGTCTACGGTGATTGAAGCGTGCAGGTATTTCTCGAGCAACAGCTTCGCCTCGTTGAGGTTGCGCTTCTGCTTGATTAGAACATCTGCGCGCGCAAACCACACGCCGGGGGCTTTTGGATTGATGGTTTGTGCTTCGAGAAAAACGTCATCGCTTTCGCGTTGCTTGCCCTGATTCGCCAGCAAGCGCGCCAACTCTATCAGGTGACCGACCTCGTGTGGGGCAACCGCAATCGCTTCCCGCATGTGTTCTTCGGCGCTTTTATATTCCTTTTTCTTTTGCGCCAGTTTCGCGCGCTCAAAATAGCCTTCGGCCGGATCGATCGCCGCAAGCTTGTCGGCCACAAGGGCAGCCTTGTCGTAACCGCCGCCCAGGAATCCCGGCGCCTCCAGATAGTAATCGAACAGATCGCTCAACGCATCGTGATTCGTTGGATTGAGTTCGACCGACTTTTCAAAAGCCTGTCGAGCCTTCGAAGCAAAGCCGGGAGCCGAAAGGATGTTCGCCATCTCAGCTCGCCTGCCGTAGGCGCGGCCGAGCCAGTCCATGTACTCGGAATTTGTGGGCGCGAGCGTAGCGGCCTTCAGAATGTATTCGGTCGCCTTTTTAAAGTCGCCGCGCATGAAGTAATTGCGGCCTATTAGAAAGATCTCCGGAGCGTCGGAGCTTTGCTTGTCCAGCAGACGCAGCGACCCCTCGAAATCCGTCAGCTTGTACAGGTTTTCGGCCTGCGACAGATCTCTGGCATAGGCCATCGCGCTCAGAAAGAGCAGGACCCCTATTGCACTTTTATTCCAACTCCGTATCGATCCCATGACCCCGCCTATACGACTTTCAGATGCAACAAGATAGGGCGGCGTTGCGAACGTCGTCTGAATTAGCGTTATGTCTATGATTCTACTACAACTCTACCCGGCCTGGAGGGAGGTATAGTATGCTTAGGCTGAAATTTACTTTGAGGAAGGTAAAAGACACTATGCAAGCCCGGTTGCGGCGGACTTTATCGTTAGGCGGATTGGTGTTTCTCTTGGCTGGCGCCACCTGGGCACAGACGACGACCGTTGAAGGTGACGTGAAGGACCAGAACGGCGCTCCCTTGAAAGGTGCTGAAATTGTGCTCGAACGCACCGACATCAAAGGTCACTACAAAGTCAAATCGGACAAGAAGGGCCACTGGCTCTACACCGGCCTACCTTTTGGCACGTACGATATTACCTGCGCCGTAGACGGCAAGGTGATGGACGGAATGAAGGGCGTGAGGTCGAAGTATGGCGACAGCACGATCGTCGATTTCGACTTGCGCAAAGTCGCAGCCCAGCAAAAGGCCACCCAGCAGGCTAACGCGACAGGCGAACTCTCGAACGAGCAGACGCGTGGCATGAGCAAGGAGCAAAAGGAGCAGTATGAGGCTCAACTCAAGAAGAATGCCGAGGCCATCAAAAAGAACAAGGCGCTGAACGACGCTTACAATGTCGCCAAAGAATCACTGACCGCGGCGCAAGCAGAGCAGGATAAGACCCAGAAGCTAGCTAAATACCAGGCTGCGGTAGACGCTTTCAACAAGGCCAAAGAAATCGATCCTTCGCAGGTCGCCATCTGGGACAGCCTGGGCGAGGCATACAGCGGATTGGGCGACGCGCAAACCGGCGACGAGCGCAACAAGTCCTACGATGCAGCCATCGAGGCGTACAAGAAAGGCCTGGAAATAAAGCCCAACGACGCGGGCGTTTACAACCAGATGGGCAATCTGTACGGCAAGCAGAAGAAGATTCCAGAAGCCACCGAAGCCCTGAACAAGGCAGCCCAACTGGATCCGACAATGGCGGCGAAAGCGTTCTACAACATGGGCGCAAACATGGTGAACACTGGGTCACCCGACAAGGCATCCGAATTCTTCAAGAAAGCCACCGACGCCGATCCGAATTACGCGGAAGCCTGGTATCAATACGGCAGTTTGCAGATGATGCAAGGCAAGATAGATCCGAAAACCGGCGCGCAAACCTATCCGCCTGAGACGAGTACCGCGTTAAAGAAGTACATGGAACTGCAGCCGACCGGCCCGCACGCGCAGGAAGCCGAGGCGATGCTACAAGCCATGGGTGAGAAGGTCGAAACGAAGATTCACAACCCGGACGCGACCACGCCGGCCAAGAAAAAGAAGTAGGCCCTAAAATAGGATTGTGTTCCGCACAATCCTTGAACTGGTAATCACGATTCTCGTGGCGATGGTGGCCCGAGCCGTGATCGGCAGCATAGCGAAGGGGTTCGGCAACGCTGCGGCTGCGGCCCGACAGGCTCCTCCGCAGCAGCAGCAACCGGAATCGAAGCCTACGGGCGAATTGCATAAGGACCCGGTATGCGGCACGTACGTCGCGGAATCCACGGCTTTTCAACGGCGGGCGAGCGGACAGACGTTTTACTACTGTTCCGACGCCTGCCGCTCGAAACACGCTATTGCAAGCTGAATGAAACTGCTCTGGATTTTCCTGGCGACGGTTGTGGCAATCCCGGCCCCCTCTCCGAAAAAACAACTCGACGACCTCCTCAAAGAAGAATGGGAATTCGAGCTTCGGTCGCAGCCCGAATCGGCGACGATCTATGGCGACAATCGCTACAATGACAAACTGACCGATTACTCGATCAGCGCGATTCAGGCGAACTATCGCCAGATGAAAGATTTCCTCAAGCGCTTCGAAGCGCTCGATGTGTCCGGCCTGCCGGAACAGGATCAGCTCAGCAAAGGCTTGATAATCCGCAATCTGCAGCACTCGATCGAGAGCATCGATCTGAAGCTGTACGAGATGCCGATCGATCAGTTCAACGGGCTTCATCTGCAGTACGCACAACTCGTCAGCATCTTTCCATTCGCAACGGTCAAAGACTACGAAAACTACCTCGCGCGCTTACACCAATTCCCGCGGATGTTCGACCAGATCATCGCGCTCGGCGAAGCGGGCGAACACGACGGCTTGATGCCGCCGAAGTTCCTTCTCAAAAAAGTCGTCACGCAGGCCGATGCCATCGCTCAAAACGGCGGCCCGTTTCTCGAACCTACGAAGAAGTTTCCTGAGTCGGTTTCCGCCGCCGATCAGAAGCGCTTGCGGGCCGAGGTCGAGACCTCGGTACGCGATGAAGTCCAGCCGGCGTATCGTAAGTTCTCCCAATTCGTAAAAGACAACTATGCGCCGAAGGGCCGACTGCAGGAAGGCATCTGGTCGCTACCCAACGGCGATGCACTCTACCGCTACCTAGTCGAACAGAGCACCACGACTTCACTGACTCCCGACCAAATTCATACGCTCGGCTGGCAACAGGTCCGTTCGATCGAAGCCGAGATGATACAGCTCGCCAAGCGGGAAGGCTATAGCGATTTAAAAGCCTTTCAGGCGGCGATTCGAAACGACCCACGCAATCACGCGACATCGCGCGAGCAGATACTCGGCGCCTACCGGAAATACACCGACGAGATGTACAGCAAAGTAAACCAACTCTTCGGCCTGATGCCGAAAGGGCGGCTCACGATCGTTCCGGTAGAAGGCTTCCGCGAGAAAGAAGCCGCCGACGCCGAATACTGGGTCGGATCACCGGATGGAAAGCGGCGCGGCCGGGTGGTGGTTAATACAGGCGATTTCGCACATCGTTCCCTGACCGAAGTCGAATCTACGGCGTATCACGAAGGAGTGCCGGGCCACCACTTCCAACTTTCGATTGCCCAGGAGCTGCCTTCCCTGCCCGCTTTCCGCCAACACGCGATCTACACAGCCTACGTTGAGGGCTGGGGCCTTTACGCCGAGCGCCTGGGTAAAGAAGTCGGTCTGTATCAAGATCCGGTGAGCGACTACGGCCGACTCTCCGGAGAAATGCTACGCGCGATCCGCCTGGTGGTCGATACCGGTGTGCACGCCAAACACTGGAACCGGCAGCAGATGGTCGATTTTTTCCACGAACATTCAACCGAAGACGAGCCTTCGATTCAAGCCGAGGTAGATCGCTATATTGCCATGCCGGGCCAGGCGCTGGCATACAAGATCGGGCAGCTCAAAATTATCGAGCTACGCGAACGCGCCAAGACTCAACTGGGTGCTAAGTTCGATATCAAAGCATTCCACGATGAAGTGTTGAATGCCGGCGCGCTGCCGTTAGATGTACTTGAAAAGCGGATCGACGGCTGGATCAGGAGACAGGAGTCAGAAGGCAGAAGTTAGTGAACCCTCCCATCTCGCATAGTTACCGTGCGGTCAGCGAAGGCGGCCGCTTCGGGATTGTGGGTAATCATCAAGATTGTTTGGTGCGTTCGTTTGTTGAGATCGCGCAACAGGTTTAAAACCAAGTCGGAGTTTTCGGTGTCGAGATTGCCGGTCGGCTCGTCGGCCAACAGGATTGCGGGCTGATTCACCAACGCTCGCGCGACGGCAACGCGCTGCTGCTCGCCGCCGGATAGAGCGCGGGGCTTGTGCTGCAAGCGGTGCTTGATGCCGAGCAACTCGAGCACTTCATTAAAGCCCTCGGGATAGGAACTGCGCTTCCCCAAGGCTTGCGCCAGCGCGATATTGTCGCGTGCGGTCAGGGTCGGCAGCAGATTGTATTTTTGGAACACGAAGCCGATTTTGCGCTGTCGCATTTCGGTGCGTTCGGATTCGGTCAGGGCGCGCAAATCCAGGCCATCGACGACGACGTGACCATCGGTCGGCGGCGCGAGACCGCCGAGGATGTGGAATAGCGTCGACTTGCCCGATCCGGATGGGCCCATGACGGCGAGGAATTCGCCACGGCCAACGTCGAGATCGACACCACGAAGCGCGTGTACGTCCACATCGCCCGTACGATAGATTTTGCGGAGGCCGCGCACCTGGATCATGGCGATGTCATTCATAGGAAAATATCGAGCCGGGCGAGGACGCCCGGCACGGACCAGGAGGTCCGACCTACTAAACAGCTATTCATAGGAAAGCGCCTCGATCGCATCTTGTCGTGCGGCTTTGAGACCTGGGTAGATAGCGCCTAAGAGCGCGCCGCCGAGCGCTATGGCGGCGGCGATGGGCCACCAATCGGGCGCGTCGGTGACCGGGAGCGAGGCCGGGGCGACGGCGAGGATCACGGCTTTTGCAACCACGGTCAGAATAATGCCGAGCACACAACCTACCAACGCGAGCACCACGGCTTCGCGCACCAGAATGTCGATGATGGTGAACGGCTTCGCGCCCAGCGCTTTGAGGATGCCGATCTCGCGGGTACGTTCCACCACGGCCGTATACATCGAGAGAAACACGACCAGGAATCCGACCACGACGGCCAGGACCGTAATGACGGCAATAAACGCTTTCAATTGCGGAATGTTGTTGATGTTGAACAAGGACACGAGATCGGCCATCGAAATCGCGCGCAGGTTTCCTTTGAGCTGACGATTGAATTCGGCCACTTCGCGGTCGGCGAGCGACGGGTCATCGAGTTTCACGAGGATCTGCGAGATGCGCTGCGTGTTACTGGTGAGGTCCTGCAGGGTGGTCAAGGGGACGATGAAGCGCGCGAGCATTCCGCCCTGGACAATCCCAACCAAGTGCCAATTGTGGTTCAACAGCTTTACCGTTTGGCCGACGTGGAGGCGATTTTGCCGCGCATAGGCCTCGTCGACGATCAGGTCGTCCGGGCCTTGTGGCGGTCCTCCGGAAAGGAAGCGCAGACCTCCGCTGATCTTCTGGAACTCGTCGAAATTCACACCGTTCATCGAAGTGATCAGTTCGACCGACTGAGTCAGAATGCCGACGGCCTGGCGGACGTGCGGCTGCTTAGCCACGAAGGGCACGAAGCTTTCCTTCACTTGCCCGGAGGAGAACGAGATAGTGCCCTGCCCGGTATCGGGGCGCAGGACTATATCGGCGCCAGTACCTTTAGTGCGAGTGGCGGAGTCTTCGAGCAGGCCGCGGCTTAATCCGATCAACGTGAGAATGGACATCACCTGCACGCCTACGACGAGCGCGCTCAGCAGAGTGCGCACCCAGCGATGCTTCAGATTTTCGATAACCAGTTTGTTGATCATGCTTGGTCAGGGCTGGCCGGCGAGGAATTCTCGCGCTACTTTCTCGATAGGCTGACGGTCCTGTTCGACGCGGCGGTTCAGTTCGCGCATGGTCTCATCGCTGATGCGATGCGAAAGCATGCTGAGGGCCCACTCTACTTCGGGGCGTTGTTTCACCAGATTGCGGCGCACCACGAAGCAGGCATTATATGGAGGAAACACCTTCCTATCGTCGCGCAGCACGGCAAATTTACTGCCGGCGAGCTGTGCGTCGGTGGAATTGCCTGCGGCCATATCCACTTTTCGCTGCTCCAACGCCTGGTAGAGCAAGCCGAGATCCATGCTTCGGGGAGTTCCCTGCCACTGGAGCGGATAGGATTTATCGAGCCTCGTGAGGCCGTCGGGCCGGGTAAGAAATTCGTAGCCGACGCCAAGGCGCCACTTGCGGCCGGTGGCGGCGGACAGTTCCGGATTCGGCAAGGCGCGGGCATCCTGGCGGCGCACCACCATGGCGAAGGTATCGTTGAAGCCGAGCGGCGGAAGCCAGATAAGACCAAAGCGCGCCAGGTAAGCGTCCTTCACAGCCATATACACCTGTGCCGGATCGCCTTCCGCGGTTTGCTTGAGAACGACGGTGGCGGCGGTCCCAGTGTATTCCGGATAGATATCTATGTCGTCGTGGACGATGGCTCCATGCGTGAGCAGGGTACCGCCGAGGTTGAGCTTTCGCGAGACTTTGACGTGCAGCTTGCGCTCGATCTGCTGGGCGGCGATTTCACCGAGGACCAATTGCTCGGTAAAATTCTTCGATCCTACGACGATGGCGTTGTCACGCCCGCAGGACCACAGGCTCGCGATTGTCAGCGCACATGCCAGTACTTTCATCAGACCCGTATTCTCTTTTCTAGCGCTGTCATTCCCGCATCGGCAACCAGCGCCATGGCGGCGGCGGGGATCGCACCGGCCAGAATTTGTACGGTGTCGACAGAAGCCACGCCGCGAAAAATCAGCACACCCAATCCGCCACCGCCGATGATAGCGGCGATCACCGCCGTTCCAATATTGGTCACGAGCGCGATGCGCAAACCTGCGAGGATCGTAGGGGCGGCCAAAGGCAATTCAACCAGCCGAAGCAACTGACTATCCGTCATGCCCATGGCGACGGCGGCCTCGCGCAGCGGCAGGTCAACGGACTGGATTCCGACTATCGTGTTTCGCAAAATCGGCAGCAAAGAATAGAGCACCAAACACAGGATGGCCGTATGGCGGCCGATTCCTCCTATTAGAGGTATCGGGAGCAGAAAACCGAACAACGCGACGCTCGGAATCGTCTGCAAAATGTTGGCGACGACAACCGAGACTTCACGCAGCCCGCGCCGCCGGGTGCCTAAGATTCCCAAGCCCACTCCGACGGCAGCAGCGATGAGCCAGGAGACGCCGGCGAGGACGATGTGCTCGCCGGTGAGTTCGACGACGTCCGATAGCAGGCTTTTGAGAACGGTAGGGTCCAATGGTCAGACTCGAATCGTTTCGATAAAAGATCGCGTGACCGGTTTGTCTACCTGGAGAAATTCGTCACGCGGGACCAGACATTCCATTTCGCCCCCATCCAGGACCGCAATGCGCGTGCCAATTTTGAGCGCTTCGAGGAGATCGTGAGTCACAAATACGGCGGCGACATGATAGCGCTCCTGCAGGCGTAGGAACTGCTGCTGCATTTCGTGCCGAGTTACCGGATCGAGCGCGCCAAACGGTTCGTCAAACAACAGCAGGCCCGGCTCGGCGGCCAGCGCACGGGCGACCCCGACTCTTTGCCGCTGCCCGCCCGACAGCTGACGGGTCGACCTCCCGGCCATTTCTCCCAGACCCACTTGCTCCAACAGGTCCCGGGCACGCTCCTTCTGCTTTTCTTCCGGCCAGCCCAGGAGCCGCGGGACCATGGCCACGTTTTCTTCTACCGTCCAGTGCGGTAGCAGGCCAAACTCCTGAATGACGTATCCAGTGCGACGGCGCAGAGCGATAGGGTCGAGGCGAGCGATGTCCTGGCCATCTACAAAAATGGCGCCGCCGCTCGGGGTGAGCAGGCGGTTGATCAGACGGAGAGCGGTTGTTTTGCCGGAGCCACTCCGCCCAAGTAACACGAGGGTCTCACCACGGTCGACCTCGAAGCTGATGTTCTTGAGGATCGGACGGTTTTGGACTGCGTAGCTTACGTCGTGGAAGCTGAGGTAGGGCACGTGTTGTCGTTATTTTGGCAGACGGGAGGCGGAAGTCAGGAAAATAGGACTCAGGAGACAGTAGTCATGAGTTGAGCGGTGTCGGCTAGCCGCTCCTGGCGCGCAGCAAGGGTTTGCTGGTGGTAGAGCTTGGCTTCAGACAGTGCGACGGCCCATTTGTGGTGGTCTTTTTTCATCTGGTGCTGCTCCTGTTTGCGGGTGTGCTCCTCCTGTTTACGCTTTTGCGATTCGAACCCAATCTCATTCTTTCGCTTTTCCGCTCTTAGCTTTAGCAGGTCATTCAGGCACTTGTGGAAGGCGCGCTCGTGGCTGGTCTGGTAGCGCAGATAGAGGGCGAGACGTTTTTCGTGTACGAATCCGTCGTCGGCGAAGCAGTTTGACTGCAGCAGCCCGGCGCGATCGCGCAGCCAGTGGTGCTGGGCCATGCGCTCGACCAGAATCATTTCGGTGCGGCTCGTTGGTCGATGCTCGCTTTTGAGTTCGACGACCAGTTGATCGTATTCCTTCGCGTTCTCCCACGGCAACAAAACGAACATGCCGCCGCGGTAGGTGAGGCCGTGGCTTAAGTTGTTGCGAGAGGAAGCGGCCTTGCCCTCTTCCGTCTTCGGACCGGTGGAGAACTGTGCATTGGCCTGGTTCGCTGCGATTTGAGCTTGAGTCGACATTTCGAGAATCCCCTTCGTGCGAGAGTTTGCATCCGGCACGTTCAGCAGGGCCGGGCGGATGTTCGTAAGCTAATGATGGCGCGCGAGATGAAGCTTTATTGAAGGTTGTGATCCCAGTTGGCACGCTGTGATAGACTGAGCGGACTCTTCAGAAAGGTGTGGATGAAATGAAAATATTTCTGCCGTACGCACTACTGATCGCCGGCTCCGGATTGATGCAGGGAGCCATTATCGAATCGATCAGCTTGGATCTTTCGCCTATGCATGCGGGCTCGATCCTGTCCGGTACATTCACTCTGAGCGATTCGCCGATGGCCGGGGATACGGCGCCCGCCCTGCTATCGTTCAGCGATCCAGCGAACTATTCGCCCACATCACTCATGGCGACGATTACGATCCAGGGCGGCACCCCGAGCGGTTTCGCGGTGGATTTCTCTCCGCTGACGTTCACCAACCTGAGCGGCACCGTCACTCCCATCAATACGAGGGACGTCAGTCTGATGCGGTTTGCATTTGCGCAATGCGCGGCCTTTCCCTGTACATCTGGCGGAGGCTTCCAAGACCGCGACCCCGCGGTGTTTAGATCGACGTACACGATCGCGCCGGTCGCCGCAGCCGCGGTTCCCGAGCCCAGCTACGGTCTGTTGGTGCCGGTCTTATTGACGGCATTTTTCTTCGGACGGCGACTTGTCCGGCCGGTCTGAACCGCGAACTAGCCCAGATTCGATCTGACGGCGCGTTCCACCGCCTTACTCAGAACTACCCAGACGACGGCGCCACTCGGATGGCGGTATCGAACGGGTTTTTTGAGCAGTCGCGGATTGGAAACAACCCAGGCGTAGGTGTTTGCGTATCCAGACGTCGCCTCGGCTGGCGGCATGCCGGCCCTTCTGGCATTACCGCGGAGTGTATCGGCTGAGAGGGGACCAATACAGTCCACCAAATCGCATACGCCGATGACGGTTCCGGAACGGCTCGGGATCAACGCGATCGTTTCGCGGATAGTGGTTCGTGAACCGCGAATTTCCCAGGTCTTGGTACCTTCGAGAATTTTGTCTATCCAGTGACGTCGTATTATGAGCGCGCGCATATGTTGTTATCACCCTTGCAGATCGTCGAGAAATTCGGAGGCCGGACTGACGCCTGTGACCAATAAGTGATCGCGGGCGCGAGTGCAGGCGACGTACAGCAGATGCCGTTCGGTGTTGTAGACCTCTTCGAGGTCCGAATCGTCGGCGACGGATTCGATGCGCTCCTGTGATGGGATTACCTCGTCGTCACAGGCCATCACGGCCACGGCGCGAAATTCCAGACCTTTGGCAAGATGCATCGTCGCGACTGAGACATGTGCGGGGGTGGTCTCCACGTTTTCGTCGAGGATTTTGTAAGAGATCCCCGCGTTTGCGGCGGCCGCACGCGCCCGGTCCAGCTCAGCGCTGGAACGGACGAAAATGCCGATCTCATGGGGCGCAAGGCCTTCTTTCGTTTTGCTCGAAGCCATGGCCTACGGCTTTGGATTCGTCTTCCTGTGTATCGAGGATTTGGATGGCCGGCGGCGATCCGTTGAAAACGGAAATCGTGCCTTTGCGCTCTTCGGTGTTGCCGTCCACATCCGACACTTCAGGGCCTAGCAGACGATCGGCCTGCATTCGGATCTGGTGGGAGGTGCGGTAGTTGATTTTCAAGGTAGAGGAGCGGCCCCGAACATCGACGCCGAGCGCTTTCCAGGAGAAGGGCTGCTGGAAGATCCGCTGCCCGAGATCTCCAGCAAAGAACAGACCGTTGGGACGCTTCGCTCCGAGGGCCGCCAGGAAGCGGAGCTGCGCGACGCTGACATCCTGGGCCTCGTCTACAACAGCGAAGTCAAAAGGCAGGCCTAGGCTGGCGGCGAGGTTGGATGCCAGGCGGCTGAACAGAGCCGGGTACGTGATCAAACTTCGGGCGCTCAGCCCGGACCGCACGTGCTCGAAGATCGACCAGAGTACAAGCGCTTTGGTTTTCCGGCAGGCGCGTCTTGCGCCCGAGGCGGGCCACGTCGCGGTAGGCCTCCCAGCTTCCAACTGCCAGGCATCCACGACCTGCTCCCATTCGGAGAGTCAGGAAATGCAGGGAGAATTTGTGGCCCTCAACGGCTTCGGCAGCCTCCGTTACAAGCTCACGGATCATCTTCGCGGATGCAATTTGGGGATGGCCGAAATTGCGAGTTGTAGAGCCGCGAGCCAATGGCGTTCATGGAATGCACTTCCACGCGCTCGCCGAGACGCGGTTCGTTGCCGATCAGGTCGCGGAGCTTCGCCCTGCAGCGCATTCGCCAGACGTTTCGGAAAACGTGGTGAGCAGGACCCTGCGCGCTCGGATTTGTGCGGGCCAGAAAGACGGCGCGATGCAGCGCGACGATGGTTTTGCCGGTGCCCGCCGAACCGGAGACGCGCGCCGGGCCGCTGTAGTCGCGCTCGACCAATTGGCGCTGCGCCGGATGCAGAAAGACGGTCCACTTCTCCCAGGGATAATCGAGGGCGCGCGCAAGTTCTTCGACATTCGCCATCACGCGGAAGCGGCGCTGCGCATCGGGATGATCGAAGGGATCTGCGCCGATGGCGCGCAGGCTCTGCCGCCATTGGCGGCGACGCCGGTGGCCAAGTTCGAGCAGCGCCTCGGCGCCTCAGCCGGCAGGTGATCGGCCAGATCCAGCAGCGTGTCTTCATTGGCGCTGCGGACATCGTCCAGCCATTCGAGCCGGAACGCCGTAGCCGAGCAGCTCGTCGTCCGATACGTGGGCGAACAGAGGCGGCTTGTGCGGCAGCCGGCTGCGGCGACCTCCACGTACTTCGGCACGATGATTTCCTGCACCGTTTCGCGAATTTCCACCAACTGCGCCGCGCCGGTCTTCGGGTGGGTTTCCAGCTTGCGGCGTTCGGCCCAGTGGTAGGCGTCGTCGTGGTGATCGACGTAGCACAAGCAGCAGGCTGTCCTCGGTTCTGTGCACGATCAGGCGAACGTCGCTGCTGACGCGGACCGACCAGAAGTTGCGATCTTTCGCTTTATCGAGCTTGTGGAATTGCAGGCCTGGATGGGCCGGGTTCAGCTGGAGATCGAAGGCCGCGGTCTTGACGGCCTTCTGCTCATCGCCGCGTCAGCCTGGCGAGGCTGTCGGTGAACGTGTCGGCGATGCGGAATTCCATTTACAGCGACTCGGAAGACTTTCATCACTTCATCGCCCAGGTGATTGATCACCTTCACGCGCGATGCGGCCGGACTTCGGTTTGTCGAACGGCCGTGAGGTGTCGCTGTGGAGCGTGGCCCAGGCTTCTTCGTTGATCTCGGCCTTGAGCGTGGTCTTGAGCGACTTGTACGGATCGTTCGCGCCCAGGAAATAGGCGTGGCGGACGAAGAAGCTTTCTTCGTTGTAGTCGGTGTCGATGAACCAGCAGGCGATGCCTTCGGCACCGTCGCTGCGGACTTCGCCGGTGTTGGGATGGAAGACGTCGACGCCGTTGACCTTCACCTGAATCCGGTTGTCCGTCCGGGCTTGAGGATGTCGATGTCCGGCTCGCCGAAGATGACGAACAGGTTGCCTTTGCCGGTGTTCTTCAGATCGTCGGCCATGTGCAGGTCGGCGTTCATGCGCGCCTTGAGCACGGGAATGCGGCCGAGCTTGTTGAACTCGGACGAGTGGGCGTCGTAGTTGAAGGCGCAGGCGATCAGCACGTCGAAACCGGCGTCGCCGGCTTCGCGGGCGGCGGCGACGAGATCGGGGCGGGAGACGGTGCCGAACTCCGGGCCAATGAAGATGGCGGCGCGCTTTTCTCGGTTTGTCGCCTTCCAGGTACCGGCCTTCGGCGCAGACGAGATCGCCGGGCCAGGGTGTGACGGAGGAGAACGAGATTTTGTCTTCCTTGTGCGCCTGCTGCACGCCGCGGTCTTGAGGTTCTCCAGGATCATCTGGACGAAATCTGCTTCGCTTCGCCGGATTTTGCCTGCGCCGTCGATCAGTTCGTCGTTTTCGTCGACGGCGAGCACGCGATGCGGGGAGAGGCTTTCGACCGTGAACGGACCGGCGACGCGAACCTTCTTGTTGTCTTCGTAGGGTTTGTCGTAGAGGTATTCGAACTCGGCCTTGGCGGCGATGGAGGCGTCGATTTCCTTCTGGCGAGCGATGCGCTGCTTCCACCATTCGGCGTGCAGGTCTTTTGCGTGCTGCGGCCATTTGTCTTCGGCCTCGCGCGGGATCTCCCATTCTTCCCAGTTTTGCTTGAGCGCGGCGTTGAGCTGTTCGACGCAACGGTTCGAGCGTTTGTTGGAATTTCTCCCAGATGACGTCGATTTCGGCGTTGTTGGCGATGGATTTCAGGGTGACGTGCGGGACGCGCTCGTAGACGAAGCCCTGGCGGATGTTGCCGTGCGTTGGAGCTTCGGACGGGCGGTTTGCGAGTGACTTCGGCTTCTTTCATTGGCCGTCACGGCTGTCAGCGAGCAGGTAGTACGGATAGCGTGCGCCCATGATGCGGGCGCGGGCGAGCGCGAGAGCTACGCGGGATGTGTCGATGGTGATCCAGCGGCGGCCCCATTGTTCGGCTACGTAGGCGGTGGTGCCGGAACCGCAGGTGGGATCGAGGACTAGATCGCCAGGATCGGTGGCCATGAGGATGCAGCGCTCGAATAACTATCGGCCCGGTCTCGACAACATACTTTTTCATCAGTAGCCGTTCCGACATTCCGACCAGATGTTGTTCGTGGTCTGTGCGACAAAATCGTCGAAGAACCGAACATATCTCAGTCCCGCTTTGCGAAGAGGCTATCCTATCTGCCGCGATTAATCTGCTGAAGCCCGATGGGTGAGTGCTCCAATGCCGATTTGCGGTTGGACGAAAGGATTGGCCTTCGAAACTCAATTGGATAAGATGTGTTGCCACCGTGACCACTCGATGTGGCGATGATCTGCTGGAACGGTCTACCGCCGGCTTGCAGGTCACCGTGGCTATCGAAATCGTCCGGCGAGACGCTGCGTCGAGTTCCGTCAATCATCTGAATTCGACTGTATTGTCCAAGGTCCTGGAGATTCGAATAACGAATGCCGAAGAGACTTCGAAACTTGATGGAAGGTTTAGATCGAGCGAACCAAATGATGTAATCCGCGACGTTGTTAAGTAGCCGTTCATCCTGGCCCGCAGTTTTTTTCAGCGTTATCACTGAGACACAGTTTTCGTCCCCGAATACCTCGTCCATCAATGCCCGCACACGGTGCACATTTTCATCACCGATTTGCACGAAGATCGAACCGGAGTCCGCCAGTAGATCTCGTGCGACAGTCAGCCGATCGCGCAGATACGTGAGATATGAGTTGAATCCCGTCGCGCCAGGTATCTCGAAACGCCTTAACTTGCTCTGGCTCGCGAGTGATGTGATCGACATTGCCGTCTTTCACGTCTCTGCTGGTCGTGGACCACTGAAAATTTGAATTGAACTTGATGCCGTAAGGCGGATCAATATAAATGCACTGAACCTGGCCGCGCAGACCTTCGCGCTCGGCCAGCGATGCCATCACTTGCAAGCTGTCGCCGAGAATCATGCGATTGCTCCAGTTGGCGTCGTGCTGATAGAACTCAGTCTTGGCGTCCTCGCGGCAGGCCGTTGAAATCGGCGAAGAGATTGATCTGCTCCTCGGCGGCTTTCGCAGTCGCCTGGCTGCGGCGCAGCAAGTCGTCGATCAGCACCTTGGGGTGTACCTTCTCCTGAATGTAGAGCGGCGGCGCGTGGACCACCAGATCGGACCAATCCTGCTCGTCCTTGCCGCGCCAGACCAGTTGCGGATCTAGGTCGCGGTTGCGGCGTTCGTACGCCACACGCAGCGGGCTTTGCTCTTCCTTGCGCATGACGGATTGAAATTCGGCGGTGGGAATGTTCTTGCGCGAAGCCTCCTCGTGCGTTAGGGTCACTACCGTCTTCTTTGCTTCCGTGCTTTTTGGTTTTGGTCGCCATGCGGATTCCTCACGCAACCGGCTGCGCAGCGACCGACTCGATCATTTTGTTGAACTCGGCTTCTACTTTGGCTTCGAAGTCGGCCTCGATCTGGTACACCTCGGTAAATTCGGCGAAGGCCCAGCGGCCGTATGCCGCGCGGTGTTCACGCCCGGCACCCAGTAGGTTTCCGCGATAGTCTTCTTCTCCTTGGCGTCTTCGCGGCGGTAACCTTTGATCTCGACGATCAGGTGAAGCAGATCGTCTTCGCCGCGGCCGTCATCCACCAGCACGATGAAATCGGGGAGGTACCTTGCGTATCCGAGCCGTAGCGGTAGGGAACTTCGAGACCGAGGTTGTGATTCTTTACGTAGGCCCTCACCTGCGGATGAGATTCGGCGACACGGCAGAATTCGGCTTCCCAATCGCTATCGAGGATGACCCAGTTGATGTGGCAGCGGCGCGCGTCGGTCTGCCAGCGATCGGTTTTCGAGGTGTTGAACTTCACGTGCATCGTGGAGCCGGTGGGATTGTAGGGATCGAGAATCGCTTTGATCGGGCGGCGGCCCATTTCGGAGCGGGTGATGGCGGCGGTGATGCGCTCGCAGGCCATGTCGGCGAGCTCCTGATACATGAGCTGGGCCGGATAGGTGCCGCCTTTGCAGACGAGGCAAGTATCGAGCCATTGCTTCGTGATGCGCTTGAGCTGTCCGAACAGATGGAGCTTGGGTTCTTCGCCGGCGTCGCGCCACTTGGTATAGATGAGCCGCTCGGACGAGGTGGAAGAGCAGCGTGGACTGCCGCAGATCGCCCAGGTGTTCGAGCGTGAGCTCGACACCTTCACCGATGATGCCTTCGTTTCGCGTGATGGACGGGCCGACCAAGTCGGGCGTCAACTCCAGGACGGAATCGTCATTGAACTCCGCAGTCAGCCGTTCCTCCGGCAGTTCGACCCGGTAGCCGGAGACACGCGGGAAGCGGATTTCGAGCGCGTCGCGGTCGGGACGAACGGCCTTCACCTGGATGGTTTCGCGCGGCGGCTGCGGCGGAGCGACGACCGGTTTGGCGGTGAAATCGAACGGAATGCCCAGGACGTCGGCGTATTCGACGTTGAATAGATTTTCTTCGTTCAGATCGTAGGACTGGCGGCGGAGCGCGCGGCCAATCACCTGCTCGCAGAGAAGCTGCGTGCCGAACGCGCGCACGCCGAGGACGTGCGTGACGGTGTTGGCGTCCCAGCCTTCGGTGAGCATGGAAACCGAGACGACGCAGCGAATGGACTCGCCGAGCCGGCCTTGCTTGCCGACGGTGTTCATCACTTCGCGGAGCAGTTCCTGATCGGTGATGTTTTCGGCCTGCTGGCGGTCGCCGGTGCGCTCGACGATTTCGCGGCGGAAGCGATCGATCTCCGTCGGCCGCCATGGCGCGGAAGTTGTCGTCGAGCGCCTCGCCGGATTCGATTTGCTCGCTGTCGATCAATAGCGTGTTGGGGCGGGCGAGCGGGTTGCCATGCTCGTCATCGAAATTGCGGAACAGTGGCAGGCGACCGTTCTCAAAGGTGGACGATCCGTCCTCGTTGGCGCGATAGAAGCCGGAGATGTAGTCGTAGACCAGCTTGGACGCGGAGGTGTTGTTGCAGACCACGATGAAGCAGGGCGGAACGTGGATGCCGGCTTTGGTCCAAAGCCGGTAGGTCTTTTCGTAGTGCCCGTAGAGCGCTTCGAGGGCGGTTTGCAGAGCGACGGGGAGTTTGAGCGGATCGAGATCGTCCGCTTTGCCGCGGCCCTTTCTTGGGCATGTCGTGGCGGATGTGTTCCCAGAGGTTGCGGAACATCGGCACCTCGCCGCCGGGGATGTTGTCGGCCACGGGCACGCGCGGCAGCTTGACGATGCCGCATTCGATGGCGTCCATGAGCGAGAAGTCGCTCATGGTCCAGGGGAATAGAGTGCCCTCGGCGATAGCCCGAACCGCGCAGGAAGAACGGCGTCGCCGAGAGGTCGATGACGCGCGTAATGCCGAGCTTGCGATTGACGGTTTCGAGGCCGGAGATCCAGAGGCGGGCTTCTTCATTGTCTCTTTTTGGCCTCCTGCCTCTCCTCCCCTTTCAGGTCGCTATCGTCGTCCGTGTCCGCATCGGGTTTCTGCGCGGTAGCAGTGATGAGCCTCGTCGTTGAGCACCAGGATGTTCTTCAGCCCCATCAGACCCGGGCATGACGCGCTGGATCATTTGTCCTTCGGTTTCGAGGGTCTGCAAGGCTTCGCCGCGGCCCTGGAGCAGCGACCGCGCTGCCTTTCGAAAGCTCCATTCGCTCGCGAAGTTTGAAGGCGTGATAGTTGGTGATGACGATTTTGGCGCGTTCGAGATCCGGCGAGCATGTCCTGCGGAACGAGCTCGCGGCCGGCGTAGTAGCTGTCGGGATCGTTGGGCAGCAGAACACGAAGGCGGTCGCGGATGGTGAGGCCGGGCGTGACGATCAGAAAGCCGCGGGTGAATTTCGCGCTGCCGGAGCGGCGAACGGCATTGACGGTCTGCCAGGCAATGAGCATGGCCATGACGGTGGTCTTGCCGGCTCCGGTGGCGAGTTTCAGCGCAAGACGCATGAGCTCGGGGTTGGCGTCATTATTGGCATTGGCCAGATGATTGAGGAAACCCTTGCCGGCTTTACTGCCGGATGGGGCGACTTCGGTCAGCCAGATAGCGGTTTCGACGGCCTCCAACTGGCAAAAGAACGGGCGAATGTCGTTGAATTTGTGGCTGCGCCAATGCTGCAGAAGATGAGCGGTTTCGGGCGTTACCTGCCAATCGTTCGGATTCGGCCAGCTTCGCCATTGGTCGACATGATGGCGAAGTTCGTTGATGACGGCGGAGGTCGGATCGTACTGCTGTTCTTCCGTAGAGAGCCCTTTGCCTTCGTCGAATACGATTGACGTTTGGCTGGCCTTTCGCTTTTTGGGCTTGGGAATGGGTGTGATGAATTCGGCGCGGCGGCGGCTTTCGACTATGCGTTGGGTTGGCTGGCCCTGACGATCAAGCTCCCAATGCCGTGACGGGTAGTCATAGGGAGAATTGAGAATAGGCCGCTCAAAGAAATCATTCATTGGCCTGTGGAAACTGTAATGTAAGAGGCTTCGCTCAACATAACACTAGTGGAGTCTCGCGATGACTTCATTTTCCTTGCTCGGTTAAGAACAAGTGTCATTATGAGTCGCTAGGCAACCGAAATCGAAGCTTTGGTGCCGACTCCGTGGTCGGCGCAACTCCCGTCGTGCTTATGGCAAATCGCTAGCGACTTCACGGCCCGTTATAAGACCGAAGTTGCGGGACAATGAGGCATAGCAGAGTCTGCCGAAGGTTCCGCTCCAAGTAGGAAGGAAGGCTATGGCAATGCATACCTCAGAGGGATCGTTGCGTCCGCCCTTTTGCTGTCTGGGATTGTTGCTGCCCCGAGTCCCCTCGGGGCAGCAACGATAACCTTTCCAGAGCCTCAATCTCGGGCCCAACCAGACCGGCTTCGAGGATGGGATGAAGTACATCGCGGGCGATAATTTTATTGTGCGGACATTCGCTGGCAATCCGCCGAGCAGCCTGTTGGGCTCGCCCATCGCCAGTGGCACCTTCAACATCACCCCGGGCCGACGGCGGCGATTTCACGTTCGACCGCTACGACTTCGCCTCCTTCACGCCAGGGCTGCCAAGCGATATCTGGCAGTTCCGCGGCCTGCTGGATGGCGTCCAGCAGTTCACATTCCTCGACACCACCGCTTCGGCCTTTGCGACCCGGACAACAGGGCAGCCCGGTCTGATCAACACGCTTGAACTCTCGGTCGCGACGGGTTCTGTCGCCGCCGCCGTGGCCGACAATTTCGTCTTCACGCTCGTGTCGGTCCCCGAGCCATCAACCTTGGTAATGGCCGGCATTTGTGGGCTAATCGGCCTCGCCTACACCCGGCATCACCGCAAGCGGGCGACAAGCTCTTGCCTAAAGCTGCAGGCTTAAAGCGCAGTTACACCCGCACCCTGGCCGCCAGGTGAATCACCCCGTGCGCAACGTCGTCGCGTCCACTCCGGCGCCTCACTGTTTGCGACACCTGTTCAGATTCGTCTCCGCAGATCCCGTCTGTCCACCAACGGTCGCGAGAAAGGGAGGAAATCGACGCGGTGGTAGCGATCGGAATTGCGCGACATCTCGTGACCCGCAAGAGAGCAGGCCGGACGGGGACGTGCGGCGCGAGCCAGGAGTCCGCCCCACACTTCGGTGAGATGCTTACGAAATAGTGATTAGAGCGTTCTTACTGATGCGAGCCACAAAGGGACCGGGATGCGTCTCGAGGAGACGGTGGATACGCGGCAACGCGGCTTCGAATGTAGAAGCGATTTCGTTTCCCCGGAGATTCCCCGCGATCAGTACGAATACACGTGCGCCGCTGGCACGCAGCGCGGAAATTTCCAGGGGTCTATAGCGGAGCCGCTGGTCCTTTGTCAGCACGACCCAGGAGCGTGCGCTTACTGCGGCGAGCCAGACTTGGTCCGCTTCGTCGCGTTTGAAGTGATCATCGTGAATCTCAACCCTTAATCCTTTCGCCAGGAGGACTGACCGCAGAGGCTCAACCTCGAGCGACCTATCGACAAAGAAGACAGTTTCAGGCGGCTTCGCAGCGGATGGCTTCTTCGATGGCACTGATATCCAGGCGGAAATCGTCTGCAAGGCCGGCGACGGAATCACCGGCTCGGTATCGCTCGTAGATGGCCGCAGCCGGAATTCCGGTGCCGGCGATAACCGGCCTACCGAATGACACGGAAGGATTCATGACGACCACGCGAGGGTCCTCTTTGGGAAGTGAATCGGCATCCGTGTCGCGTGTGAACGGGTAGAGTTTGATCGGAAAGCCGCCAGTATCGCGGTCGATACGCTGAAGATAGGCCGCGATCAGCTCTTTCATCGCCCGCTGCCCTTCCCGTGAGACGTTGATCATGTCGCCGTAGCGTTCGACGAAGAGATCCAGGCCGTCGGTCTGGAAGGTTTGATCAATCAAAGGCCGGTCCATCTTGAACTGCTTCCGAACGTAGTCGAGGGCCGACCTCACTTTGGGGAGCTTTACACCGTGGCGGCGCCGCATCGCCGCGAGAACATGGGCTTCGACCAGATTGATGAAAGAGAGATATTTGCGCTTGGGATCGTCCAGGTGAATGAGCACATGGGAGCGCTTGGTGAGGCCGGATACGGGATACGGCCGACCGTATATCCAGCTTCGAAGAGTTGCCGGCGGCATGCGGAGGTAGTGAGCAGCTTCGGCCAAAGCATAAGCTGGCTGCAGGCGCGGATCGTGCATCGCCATTATTCGTTCCCGGTTGTTGAACGCCACGAGACCTCCCTAAACATTATCCGATAATCCTGTTTGGCCGGCTAGAGGCTGTGCCTTTAGCGAACTGTTATGACGAATCGAATATAGACCAAGCGCCATTTCCCCATCGCTAGGTCCATAAACTAACAGCGGCGGCTGACGATGCCGGTTTAGGATTGTCCGGAGATGTAGCTCTCCAACTGCTCGATTGTTTTTTCGTGAGAGGTGATGATCCATTTCACCAAGTCTCCGATCGACACAATTCCGAATACGGCGCCGGAATCGTCGACAACGGGTAGATGACGAACGCGGCGTTCGGTCATGATTCGCATCGCCTCGTCTACTGAGCAGCCCGGGGATACGGTAAGTGGAGGCGAGATCATAATCTCCTCCACTCTGGTCTCCTTTGAGGATCGACCTTTGAGAATAATCTTGCGTGCATAATCGCGCTCGGATAACAGGCCGACGAGCGCGCTGCCCTTCATCACGAGCAAAGCACCGATTCCCTGGTCGGACATTTTCTCCAGGGCCTCATACACAGTTGCGTCCGGGCCCACAGACCAGACGTTTGTGCCCTTCTGCTTCAGAATTGCGGAAACTCTATCCAATACTTCCATAGGTACCCTCTGCTAGCACGCGCTCATACGATGGCGGCGCGGCTTTGCTGCTCCTTCGAAAACGGTTCTTCACTGAGGTGGGCGAATCTCTGCGTATGGTGCAGATAGTAGTAGACGCAGAGGAGCAACACCATTAAGAATCCAAGAACGACCATCAGCGTGGCAAATTGAGCGAGCTGACGAGTGGGTGCCAGTGCCTGACGTTCGTCCTGAGCTACGATTACCAGCCAGCCCAGGTTTTCATAATTTCTTTTCAGACCTGTATTCGCATAGCCAACGAGATGGCGGCCTGCGGAAAGGTCCGCCGTTATCCAGCCGTTCTGGCTGCCTTCCGGTGAACCAAGAGAATCGTGAAGCGTGGCGAACTCCGGCGATGGGACGTGTGCAAATGCGTCCGCATTCGGCCCGCTGACGATAACGCCATTGTCATTCACGAGGATCGCCCGCGCGCCATTGGCGATCTGGCTTTGCTGGAAGCGCGATAACAATCCGGAAATATTTACAGCGGCACTGAGCACGCCGATGGAGGCGCTCGAAGCAGGGTCGGAAACCGGCACGCCGATCGTTACGTAGTACGACTTGGTCAATTCGTCGTACAGGATGTCACCTATTTTGATGACGCCCTGCCCTTTGTTAAACGCCGCCTGCCAAAGCTCGTTTTGGGCGTAAGAGGACACTGCCAGTTTGTGAGTCGCCGCGACTACTGTGCCGTTGGCGTCGGTCGCGATAACGCGGAGGAGCCGGGGATCCAGATCGCGCCGCTGCCGCAACACCTGGGATGCGTTGTTCCCCAGCATTCCACGCGTGGCGGGCGCGGTTTCCGAAGCGCTCGTCCGGGCGTCCTGATTTGCGGCCGCATGAGCGGCAGGGTTGGAGACGGCCTGCACGATAGCGGGATCCGTCGCCAGGGCCATGACCTCATTGACACGATCGAGCATGAATTGCGAAACCTCGTCGCTGTAGAGCTTCGCCATAGTTTTGAGATGCGTTCCGATGGCATTATCCAGGGATTTTTCGCTTCGCCCGGTCAAGATCAAGCCAACAATGCTGAGCGGGACGATTACGACGATCAAGCTGAACAGGAGCTTGGTAACCGAGACACGAACTTCAAGCCGATCCATGGCACACCTCCTTATGGTGTGGGTGGGAACGAGCCACGGCCCGGAATCGCGGCCCGGCAGGTGAGATGCCGGTCAAGCAGGCCACATGCCGCGTCCCGCCTAAATGGTACTCCAGATTTGGGCAGGCCGGGATCCGCAAATCCCGCAGGGTCAGCTGGCGTGGCGGACGGCGATCTTCCAGGTAACCTAATCACGCTAAACTCCTATTGTTCTTGAACCCTCTCAACTGGAAGGCACGAAACTCCATGTCCGCGTCGCATCGCACCTGCCGTCACTTCGTTTTGCCCGCAACCGCTCTGGGTGTCTTTCTCCTGGTGCTGCCCGGTGCGCTTATGGCTCAGTCGGTACCGCCGGCGCTGGAGTCTCCTCCTGCCCGGCCGCCCCAGACAGGCGCCAACGGCGAGAAGCTCATCGGCATGCCGAAGTTCCATGACCCAGCCCCCTATGACATTGACGAGCACACGGGCTACAAGCAGATCTTCGACGGTAAGAGTTTCACCGGATGGGACCCCGACCCCAGCATTTGGCGCATCGAAGACGGCGTCATGGTAGGCGAAACGTTAGATGGCAAGCCGAAGGGCAACAATTACATCGTCTATCGCGGCGACAAAACACGCGACTTCGATCTGAAGCTACAGATGAAGATTGAAAAAGGCGGCGGGGGTGGAATTCAGTACCGAAGCGTCACCGGCGTGCCATGGACACGAGCGCAACCCGCCGGCCAGCCGCCCTATGATTTGAAGTTCATGATGACCGGCCCGCAAGCAGACTTCTGGTTCCCGGTGCGTGCGCAGTCTGCGGCGTACACGGGCCAGTGGTATTCGGAAAACACGATGCAGGGCATCCTCGCGTATCGCGGCCAGGTTACGCAGGCGCTACCTGGACAGACCAATCGCCTGGTTGCCACTATCGGCGACAAGCAGGCGCTAGGCGGCTACGTGAAGGTCAACGAATGGAACGATTATGAGATCATCGCGCGAGGCGGCGTGATGATGCACATTATGAACGGCCAGCTCATGGCGGTCTTCGTCGATGACAATAAAGACTCAGTCAACAACCAACCAGGACTAATCGGCTTCGAGATCGAAAGCCAGCCGTGCAAGATATCTGTGCGCGATATATGGCTCCGTAAGTTCGATTAGCTGGGCTTGCTCAACGCAGGCTCGAGTCGAATTGCAAAATTCGCAGCAGACCGGTCTGAGATCCCTGCCAATTAGCAGGCAATCGCGGTACGCTTATTTCTCGTAGAGATTCCTGAATGTGGACGGCTCCTGGCGTCGCGTTTGTCCTAACCGGACTAGCCGCTTTCGGACAAATGAATACGGGAGAGATTTCGGGCAGCATCCAGGACGCAACGAACAGCCTGCTACCTGGCGCAACGATTGTGGCCGAGCAACTGGGAACCGGACAGAGGTTCGCAGCGGCCTCCAACAGTTCGGGAGAGTATCTGTTGGCCAGACTGCCAGTCGGTGTGTACTCGCTAACCGTGCGCGCCACGAACTTTAAGCAATCTGCCCTGCCGCGCTTGGAAGTGCACGTGACCGATCGGCTGAGGCAGAACTTCACCCTACAGGTGGGCGATTCAAGAGGCCTCGTCACGGTAATTGCGGATCCTGAAAGCGTCCAACTGGGATCCGCAGAAGTAAGAGATGTGATGGAGCGGCTTCAAGTGAGCGAGCTGCCTCTCAAGGGACGACAGTTTCTCGATCTGGCGATGCTGAGCTCCGGTGTTGTCCGCCCGCCTGGAGGGACCCGCGGGGACGCGATGCAGCAGGCGGGGAACCTGGTCAATGTCCTGGGGCAGCGCAGCGGACACAATCTGTATTTGATGGACGGCGCCGTCATAACAGATGAACACTTCAACAACATGGTGATTGCCCCATCCGTCGACGCCATTCAGGAAGTCAATATCGAGAAGACATCGTACGCCGTTGAGTTCGGCGGTAAATCCGGAGCGGTAATCAACGTCGTGAGCAGGTCGGGTTCCAACAGTCTCCGTGGAACTCTTTTCGAGTACCTCCGTAACAATGTCTTTGACGCCAAAAACTTCTTTGACTCGGCGGCTCTGCCGACTCCTCCGTTGCACCAAAATCAGTTCGGGGGAAGCGCCGGTGGCCCGGTCCGCAAAAACAGGACTTTTTTCTTCTTGAGTTATGAGGGGCAGCGGATTCGCAAATCGCTGACTCAAACATTTTCGGTGCCCACCGCAGCGATGCGGATGGGCGACCTTGCGGGACTACCCGCCATTTACGATCCTGGGCACATTGTCGGCGGCCAGCGGCAGCGATTTCCTCGGAATCAGATTCCGGCAGATCGCCTGGATCCGGTAGCCACGGCAATGCTCGCCGAAATACCCTTTCCCAACCTGCCTGGAATTGCGCAGAATCTACGCTCCAGCGGCACCCAACAAATCAATGTGAACGAATACAGCGCGCGAGTCGACCATCAGTTCTCAGAAAGGGATACTTCCTACTTTCGAGCCTCGATTTTCGATGCGCGCGAAGTCGATCCGTTCGGTTCGAGCGTACTGCAGGAGAGCTTACTGCCGGGTTTCGGCCGAAACTTAAACACTCATGCGATTAACGGAGTGGCTGGTTGGAGCCATGTCTTCAGCACGAATCTCCTAAATGAATCGCGGTTTGGGTTCCTGACGGTCGCGGGCGGACAGACCAGCCCCAATGCAGGAAATAACTTCGCCGCCGAGACCGGGCTGCTGGGCGTCACGATGAATCCGCTCGATCGCGGATATCCTCAAATGTCCGTCGGTGGCGAGTTTACGACGATGGGCGACCCAGCGTTGTTCACGTTTCGAAACAACCACGATTTCGAGTTCTACGATAACGTGATCTGGCATCGCGGTATCCACACAATCAAGTTCGGGGGATATGCGATGCACTACAATCTCCAGCCAGTAAATCCGAACGGAGCCCGAGGAATTTTCTCGTTTACTCCCCGCTGGACTTCGTCGGCGCCGGGATTGGCGAATGGAGATGCATTCAGCGACTTCCTATTGGGATATCCAACTACCGCGCAGGCCGGTCTGGGGCGCGCGGCGATGGACGCGAGTACGAATTGGTTTCACTTCTATATCCAGGACAACTGGCAGATCACTCCGAACCTGAAGGTCGACTTTGGCATTCGCTACGAATACAACCAGAACATGACTGACGCAAACAATGAGATCGCGGCAATCGACACTTCTTTCCCAGAGGGCCGGTTCGTCATTGCGAGCGACCACTCAGGGAAGATTTCACCAATAGGGAGTGCTTTAGTTCCTTTCATTCCGATTTCCTACGTCACCTCTTCGGCCGCCGGTTGGAACAACAGCCTTCTGGTGACGAGACCGCTGCGCCTTGCGCCCCGTGCAGGGGTCGCCTGGAGTCGGCCCGAGGCGAAGACCGTAATTCGCGCCGGAGCCGGTATTTACCCGAATCAGGCTGCTTATAGCATCGTCACGAACCTAGCGCAGAACCTGCCGTTTTTCGCGACCAAGACCGTCAGCTCGACGGCAACACTGTCGCCCTCATTCACAACCGAAAACGCCTTGGCGACGAATGCTATCGGGACCGCGGGAGGAAACAATCTCGATCACAATTTCAAAATTGAATACAACGAAGTATGGAACTTTAATCTGGAGCACGAGCTGAGCTCAAATACTACGCTTTCGGCGGCATATATCGGCTCGCGTACCGTGCATGCGGATAGCGGGACAGTTCTAAACGTTCCTCTTCCTGGTCCGGGGGCGATTGCGGCACGTAGGCCAATCCCGCAATTGAGCCAAGTCAGCGATATTCGCTGGAATGGCTGGGCGACCTATCACGCATTCATGCTGGCCGCAAGGCGTCACTTCGCCCAAGGGCTGACGTTCGATGCGAACTGGACGTGGTCTCACTCAATCGACGACGCTTCCGATCCCGGCGCGACGCTGAACGAGACGAACCTTCCTCAGGACATCTACAATCTGGCGGCAGAAAAAGCAAGCTCCAGCTTCGATCACCGTCATCGTGTAGTAATAAGTGGCATTTACCTGATGCCACTACCCAGAGTGTCAAATGGCTGGATGCGCGCGGTTTTCGGGCAGTGGCAGGCAGGCGGAAATTTCATGGCTCAATCGGGCGCGCCATTTACGGTCAACATCTCCAGCGATCAGGCCAATATTGGCGCCGGGCCCGCGCAGCGGCCGAACAACTCCGGGAATCCGAACGATGGCCCCAAGACACCTCCGCGATGGTTCGATACGTCCGTCTTTTCTTTGCCGGCGGTTTACACATTCGGGAACGGCGGCCGAAACACAGTGATCGGACCTCCATTGTTTGAGTTTGATTTGTCACTTCAGAAAGAAGTGCCTTTGCGTGAGGCGTATAAGTTACAGCTTCGCGCAGAAGTGTACAACCTTCTCAATCACCCGAACTTCAACATCCCGAATCGAACGGCGTTCACTGCAAACTTCGGCAGCATTTCGAGCGCGCAGGACTCTCGTCAATTTCAATTTGCACTGAAGTTCACATTTTGAATCGCCAAACCTGGCCTTGCGGTCGTCGCGGCGACTTATTCCCGGTACTTAATGGCAACTGGCGTTGCGCGCGCCGGGAATCGCAAGAAATGTGATGCTGGCAGGAACCAGCGTGATCTGCCCCTAAGCTACCCGTACACCATTGAGCTTTGGCAGAGCATCTCCAGGTCCCAGCTTCAGTTCCTTTCCATTCATATCCACACCCGTATCTTCCAGGTTGGGCGCCGTGAGTGTATCGCTGCGAAGGAGCTGAAACGCTGAGAATCCTGGAAGAGTTCCGATCGGTGTTGATCGCAAGAAGGCCCATGCCGCCCGGCACGCCGCTCAAACAATGCGCATAAAGATGCGATTCTGCGCCGGCGGACGCATGGGCTGGTGACTTCGTTGGGCAGCGGGCAGATCACCGTCTCCTGTGTGACGGCGACGCCGGAGCCGGTCTCCGTCGCGCTTTTCGGAGCGGGACTCGCGGGAGTTGCGCTTCTCCGGAGAAGACGGATGCTGTAGCATTTACGATGGCGCATAGCCGAGCGCTCTGCCTGGCATGCGTGGACAAAACACAGCCAGGCCGGCCGACGTCGAACTCGCAAAAGCATCTAATGACGGCGGCCGAGCTCATGAAGCTCACCGCGCGCAAGCCGGACTATCGTCTCACCTATGGGCAGGACCCTAATCAGTATGGGGAGCGCGCCTGCCGAAAAATGGTGGGCCTTATCCGGTTGTGTCCTTGTCCATGGTGGCTGTTGGATGTCCTATGCGACGGCGCGCGCTATGGGCCCGATGGGCGATGATTTGAAAGAAGGCATCGCGACGTGGAACACACCGGTGTTAGAGGCAGCGGCCGCTCGGAAGTTGGGCGGCCAGAAGCGGACATCTTGGGAGCAATTTCTGCAAACCCAGTTCTCCGACTCGGCGACAATTCGTCAAAGTGGATGGCAGGACCCTGCGACCTTTAACTAAGATCTGTTTTGGCTTGCTAGTTCAAAGCTGCCCATAATCAGCGATTAGCCTATCGCTAGAAGATGGGTTGAGAAACAGCCAATTGCAGTTGGGTCGAGCCTGTCCGTTTGCTAGTTTGACATGCATGTCGCCGAATGCGCCCGAAGATCTGAGTAGGACCATAGAGACTCTTTACCGGTCAGAATCGGGCAGAATTCTGGGTACGCTGGTGCGCCTGCTCGGCGATCTTGATCTCGCCGAAGAGGCCATGCACGAGGCTTTCGCTGCCGCCCTGGAGACGTGGCCGCAGACCGGCCTTCCGGACAAACCGCGCCCCTGGCTCATATCGGCTGGGCGATTCAAGGCTATCGACGCGATGCGCCGGCGGGGACGCTTCGACGCCGCACAGAGTGAGCTGGCACTCCAACTCGAAGCGCGCGTCAATGAGGCGCCTCAGGAAGAGGAGATGGAGGACGATCGCCTTCGTCTCATCTTTACCTGCTGCCATCCTGCACTGCCATCGGAGGGGCAGGTTGCGCTCACACTGCGTGAAGTCTGCGGTTTGACGACAGAGGAGATTGCCCGGGCATTTCTCGTTACGTCGGCGACGCTTGCTCAACGCATCGTTCGCGCGAAAGCTGCCATCCGCGATAAGTCGATTCCTTACCAAGTGCCCGCGTCGCAGGAGTTATCGGCGAGGTTGGGGGCCGTACTTCAGGTTGTGTACCTGGTCTTCAATGCGGGTTATTCAGCGGAAGCAACAGGAGCTGGATTGAGCCGCGAGGCGATCCGTCTGGGTAGACTGCTCCTCGACCTTCTCCCGGAACCCGAGGTCATGGGCCTGTTGGGGCTCATGCTGTTGCAGGAATCGCACCGCGCCGCTCGAAGCTCCCCAGAAGGAGAGCTGATCCTGCTGGACCGGCAGGATCGCTCGCTTTGGAATCGAGATCAGATCGCCGAAGGCATCGCGCTCACCGAGAGCGCTCTTCGATCGCGCAGTTTCGGTGCTTACACCCTGCAGGCGGCCATCGCGGCCGTTCACGCCGAGACTTCCTCGGCGGCGTCCACGGACTGGCGCCAGATCACGCTACTGTACGACCGACTGATTCGGATTCAGCCATCTCCGGTCGTGGAGCTCAACCGTGCCGTTGCCATCGCCATGTACAAAGGGCCGGAGCAGGGGCTTTGTCTCATCGATGACCTTCTGGTGCGCGGGGAACTCACCGAATATTCCCTCGCGTACTCCGCCCGTGCCGATCTGTGTCGCAGGCTAGGGCGGCTTTCGGAGGCCCGGGCTTCGTATGAGAAGGCGCTTGCCTTGGCTCGGCAGGAGCCGGAGCGTCGTTTCCTTTCGGGACGGCTGGAGGAATTGAAATAAAAAACTGGGCCCCTGTCGATTTCCGCTCCGCCTGGCGACTATAGGGTGAACAATCCAGTGCGCGGGCTCCGCCCCTGGTTAACCAACATAAGGAGAGACACATGAAATACATCTGCTTGGGATACTACGAGCCGGAAAAGCACGCGGGCATGACCGAGGACGAGCGAAACGCAATGTTCGACGAATGCTTTGAGTACGACGACCATTTGCGCGCGAACGGGCACTTTTCTGCCGGAGAAGCTCTTCAGCCTCATGAAACCGCGTTGACCTTGTATTGGAAGAACGGCAAAGTCGCGACTACCGACGGTCCCTATGCCGAAACCAAGGAACAACTCGGCGGCATTCTCGTGCTTGAGGCACGCGACATGAATCATGCTGTTCAGCTCATGTCGCAGCATCCGGCTTTGAAGTACGGGTCGCTTTTCGAGATACGTCCAACTACCGACTTGACTGAAATGATCAAGGCAAGCGAGCAGCGACGGCGCAAGGTCACTGCACGCTGAAGTACCGGCCGAGAGCAGAGTTATGAAAAATCATCGCCGGGATTTGTGGGCGGCGAGCAGACTTTTGGGCCCGTTGAGGTTGGCTGACGCTGTCGCGGATTCGGGGCCAAAGCTAAAACCAGTCAGCACAACCAAATTGAGGGAGAGTTCGGATGTCAAAGGTGCGAGTCGCGGGATTTGGTGTTTCATTGGACGGCTTCGGCGCTGGAATTGAACAGAGCCTGAGCGATCCGCTGGGTAAGCGGGGAACGGAGATGTTTCAGTGGTACTTCCACACGAAGAGCTTTTGCTCCATGCACGCGCGGGAGGGGGGAACCACAGGTGATGTGGACGATGTGTTCGCTCACCAGGCGATGGAGGACTTCGGCGCCTTCATCCTCGGCCGCAACATGTTCGGTCCGGTGCGCGGCCCATGGCAAGACGACTCATGGAAGGGCTGGTGGGGTGACAATCCGCCGTACCACGCACCCACCTTCGTTCTCACGCATTACGAGCGTGAACCTCTGGTGATGGAAGGGGGAACCACCTTCCACTTTGTGACGGGCGGATTCGAGGAGGCGCTGGTCCTTGCGAAGGAGGCTGCCGGCAGCAAAGACGTCAAGATCGGAGGCGGCATCGCTACAGTGCGACAGTATCTAAGAGCTGGCCTAATCGACTCTCTCCACATCGCGTCGGTACCCGTTCTTCTCGGTCAAGGAGAACTTCTATTCGATGGTCTGGACCTTCATGCGTTGGGGTTTTCCATAACCGAACGCAAGACTTCGGAATACGCGACCCATCTTGTGCTCGCGAAAGCGTAGAGACAGGGCTTCCGGCAAGGGCTTCATCGTTTGGGAGCAAGGCGCGATGAGGATGCGCGCCACAAACACTAGCCGCCGGGCGTCGGCGAGGCTTTGGGTTTCCTCAAGCCGGCAAGTTGACGAGAAACGCTCTACCGTTCCTTTAGATACCGGGAATCCGGAGCCAGAATATAAGTCGCCGCTTTGCCGTCGAGCGTATAGTCCTACGCGGTTCGCCACTCCAGCCGCTGAAGCCTTTAAAGCGATCTAGGACTGCTAGGCGTGTGCGTGCGACTGATAGTGCTGGCGGAGCAAGTCCTTTCCGTAGTCGTTGCCATTTGGAGTCCGTACTACGCAGTGAATGTGCTGCCGCGCCGGCAGGTTGGGGTCCTTGGCGAAGCGCGCGAGGTTCGCAGGTCGCTGGTGATCGAATTCGATCAGGATCACAGGGCTGTGGATGCGATAGTAGTACACGCTCGTGGAATCCGAGCCTCCGATCCAGGCGAAACAAGTGCGGTCGATCTGCCGCTTAACCTCATCCATCTTGACGCGCGCGTGACCGTCATCCATGTTGCCGACGTACAGCTCAACGAGATCCAAAAGCTGTCTGCGCTCCGGCAGAGAAAACTCCGCAACACGAGCGCCGGCGTAGTCGATCACTACATTGTCCTTGAATGCCTCCGTTAGGTTGTAATTCTCTGTCTTGTTGGGATTGAGGATGGCCTTCGCGCGCCTATCTTTATCTAGTGCGAGCAACATGTCGAGACCCCGATTCTGCTCGTCCTGAAGAATCGAGATGCCCTTGTACTTGCCGGCAGTGGCGGAGACCGGCTCCGAACCGACGAAGAAGGGAGTCATCACCACCTGATCCCCCAACACAAAATAGTTGACAATAGCGTGGTGCCCGTCGAGTTGGAACCCCCACGGCTCGGTAGCGGAAGGCTTGCCCATCACGGTGATGAAGTAACGCCATTCGCCGAGAAACTCGTGGTCATTGGTCAGTTCGGCGAGCGTCTCGTTGAGCCGCATTATGTCGCGGGTCAGTTTCAGGCCGCGCGCGCTCAGGGCAGCCTCCAGGACACCAAAGGCGGCATCACGCTGAGAGCCCGTCATCTCTTGGAAACTGACGCCCTGGCGCACATAAAAGTGCTGATTCATCCACTTGCGCCATTCCGAATCGTCGATCGCAAACATGGTCCGGTTGCGCTGCTGCTGGCTGAGGCTCGCCAGGAAGCGCTCGGCAGCGGTGCGGACTGACGCTGTTGAAACACCGGTGGAATGAATGCCGAAGAAGCCGGACTCGACGGTTCCGTTTGCGGTGATCCCTTTGAATGGGTCGGCGAGGCCCTTTCGCTCATACTCGGCCGACATTTTGCGGAATCTCTCGGCCATGCCAACAGTATTCTGCGGGAATGCATCGGAAGTGAGAATAGCGCCTGGGATCAGGGTCGAAAACAGCGTACGGCGCGTCAAATGGGCGGCGTCGTGATGGTGCTCACCTACATGGGTGTAGTTATTCGGGATGCTCATAATTTGGAGCCACGGTGCGACTATTGTACAGGCAAATTCTGGCCATTCTATCTAAGACCTCGCTGGGACTTCGTCCGTATCGCCGCTAGTCTGCCAATCATTCCGTCAATTGGTCGGGAAACGCGCTACGGTTCAATCTCCGCAACGCTGACGTTACGGACATGTGAACTGTTTGGTAGGCACCCTGCCTTTACACGTAAGCTCGCGGCATGGGCACGCTTTTCAGAAACCGGATACGAGAAGCCCACGTCTGTGCTGCCCTGGGAGACGCTTGCCACGACTCGTGCTTCTCCTTGCGCGACAGAATTTAGGAATGCCGAGCACCAGCCGGCAGCATATATCCTGGTGCTCATGTGGCCAAGCCGCTGATGATCTTGATTGCTGGTCCTTATCGGTCAGGCACGAACGATGACCCTGCGCTGATCAAGCAAACATTCGTGCGATGACTGGTGTTGCACTACGTTTGTTTAGAATGGGTCACCCTTCCGGTCTTGGGAGAATGGTTTGCGTTTCCTTAGATCGAACATGCCGGCTCCAAGAAGATCGATGACGCCCTGTTCGATGAGATCTTTCACGCAACGACGCCGGGAACGCGGGTGATTTAAAGCAGCCGTGCACTAAGGCTCGCGATAGCTCGTCCAAGATGTTCGATGAAAGTTTGCCGGCGGGGCACACTCTCGCGGATCGGCTGAGCAATCTCAAGCTGCATCGCGTCCAGCCCGTTGGCGCGGAAGCTACCGTAGGTCTGCGTCGTAAATCCACCGTCCACCTGCGGCGTCTCGGGAATGCCCTGTCGGGGCGGTGAAACGACGTAGCCGGCGGCTTGTAGGAGACCCCGTAGGCTGCGCCTGCCAAATACCGCGAGTGGATCGGCCGTAAAGAGACGCTGAACGGATTTGCCGTTATCCGTGCCGATGTATACATCCGCCGGATCTTCTTCGATGGTCTTGGTTCCGTGGATGTCGAACAGGAATCCCCGGGGGCCATTCTCAGCCTGGATCTCGTCCATGAATGTTCGAATGGTCTGATGGTACTCGGCATAAAAAGGGCGAGCCGCCGCGGCCTCGGAAACATTGAACGCACATTGTTCGGACCGGTTCGCATCGATGAACTTCCGATGATACTCAGCAATCACTACGTAGGGCGCCTCGCCAACAGTCTCGAGGAGCAACTGAGCGACTGCGGTTGCGATCTGCCTGGTAAAGCTGTCGCCAACTAACTTGTCCGGCGGGCACCCTGGGCTTGAGCCGGTGCGCTGTGAAACGCCGGGGGGCTTCGCCGTGACGGGAGCGCCATGAGGGGAGGTTAATAGCACCGGCAGCGTACCTGCGTGCCGGCTGACCATCTGGTTCGTTTCGTATTGTATGGTCCACATCGCCTTTCTGCTCCATTCAATCACTTGGTGAATAAGCCGTGAGGGACATTCGATGCGTTGGCACGTCAGCTTCCATGGGAAACCTGCCGGTATCGATCAGGCCGTGATAATCGGCCATTATGTTGGTCGTTGAAACGGAACGTTTTGTTACAGAGGATTTGCCTTGGAAGTGTTATATAGTACAAGCCCGGCGCGCAGTTAGATAAGGAGTGCAGGTGCCCGAATCCGTTTTTGGGAATGAGGTGCAGGCTGCTTTTGACGCGGCAAGCAGCTTGGCGACGAAATCTGTCTCCGTGGGACGGGTCAACACGGCACTTTGACGGTTAACGCGCGTACCGCGGACGCGGCGTCGCCCGAACAGGGTCACTTGTCTTTGAGGCTATCGCGCCAGGCCATCGCTTCTAGTTCGACTCGAATTGCGTCGGCGACAGGAACAACGGGGCGCGCCTGGAATTCAAAAGCCGGCAGCATCGAACCGAATTTGTGAACTTCCAGCGGATCGTCGCAATCCATCAACATATACCCACCCCAATCGCCGACGCGGATGACGAACGATTCGATCTTGAAATTGGCCGGCGCCTTCCACGGGCTGAACACTTCCAGAATTCGCTTTTGGGCATTCTAATACTCCATAGGCGAACCTTGCGGCCGTTCGTTCCAACTGATCATGTACTTCATCTTGTTGCTCCCTCCGGAGTTGTGGTAGTTTCACCGGCGTGGTTCCGTAGACTGCCAATGTACCGTTCAATCGTACAATCCTAAAATCTGCAAACACGAAGCCCGTTGCGAGGAAGATTCGCGCAGCATTATTAAAGGTGTGCCGGAGCAGCCAATGGCAGCACGAGCAGTTGACGGTCCGGCGCTTCGGTGAAGCCCGCCTTGCGGTAGGCGGTCTGCGCCGGGCCATTGGCGTGGCCCACTTCCACAGTTAGAGCGCGGATACCGGCGCGCTGGCAAAATTGCTGCGTTTCCTTCAGCGCGGCTGTAGCGAGGCCCTGGTTGCGCCATAGCTGCTTTACATATAGGTCGTCGAGACAAGCGATGATGCCGCCATATTCCATTGCGTATCGAAGCGTGAACACCACGTGACCGATGTCCTGGCCTTGCGACTGGATGATCCAGACATATCCTAAACGACGATCGCCGATGACGGCGGCAAACGCGGCAGCGGCGACGGGGCGATTGAGCTCATAGCCAGCCTCGGCATAGAACTCGGCCATCAGGTCAACTAATAGAGGAATGTCTCCAGTATTGGCTTCTCTCATCTGACTGATCCCCTTGTTTGCGCTGCGGCGAAGGCCCGCCACACAAGATTACGCCCTGGCAGGCGATTATTCTAGAATTTGACATTTCTCAGATGGCAGCGGTAGATTCCTCACAACTGGCCGGTGATGGCGAACTCGCCGGATTGGTACGCCGGCGCGACTGGTCGAGCACGCCGCTAGACGCGGTGGACAGGTGGCCGCAGAGCCTCCGCACAGTAGTCAATATTCTTCTTACCTCGCGTTATGCAATGTGGATGGGGTGGGGCGATCGCCTTACCATGCTCTATAACGATGCCTACCGGCCGACGCTGGGGATCAAACATCCGTGGGCGCTAGGAAGCCCGGCCAGCGAAGTCTGGGCGGAAATCTGGAGCGACATCGGGCCACGCATTGAGACTGTGCTTTCGACCGGGCGCGCTACCTATGATGAAGGCCTGCTGCTTTTTCTGCAGCGCAGCGGCTTTCCGGAGGAAACGTATCATACTTTCTCCTACAGCCCGCTGACCGATGATGACGGCAAGACCGCCGGACTGTTGTGCGTGGTTACGGAGGAAACGGAGCGCATCATCAATGAGCGGCGAATGTCCACGCTGCGGCAGCTAGGGTCTGCTTTGGCAGCGTGCAGCACCGAAGGGGAAGTGCTGGCGGCGGTTTCGACTTGTCTCGGCGGCAACACGAAAGATCTTCCGTTCACACTGACCTATCTATACGATTCGAGCGGGTGCGCCAATCTAGCGTGCACGACGGGGATAGCCAAAGGGCATCCGGCGGCGCCGTTGCACCTGGGATCGGCCAGCGAAGAAGCGTGGCCAGCGCGCGATGTACTCGAAACGTCGGCACCTTGGGTGATCGATGATCTGGCTGCGCGCGAATATGCGAGTGAATTGCCCACTGGGGCCTGGAACAAACCGCCGCGGCAGGCAGCGGTTGTGCCAATCAAAGCGCAAGGACACGAGCGGCCGGCGGGCTTTTTGGTGGTCGGGACGAATCCTTATCGCGGCTACGACGCCAGTTACGCGGGATTTATAGATTTGATCGCGGGGCAGCTGGCGGCGGCGGTGGCGAATGCTCGCGCGTATGAGCACGAACGGAGACGGGCAGAAGCACTGGCCGAGATCGATCACGCCAAAACGCAGTTCTTTTCAAACGTCAGCCACGAATTCCGAACGCCGCTGACGCTCATGCTGGGGCCTCTGGAGGACGTGCTCGCGAACCGCGAGGGCGGCATTTCGGCGGCGGACCGAAACTTGCTGACAGTGGCACATCGTAACAGCCTTCGACTATACCGGCTGGTGAACTCGCTGCTAGACTTCTCGCGAATCGAAGCGGGACGCACGTCGGCGCGCTATGTGGCTACAGATCTTGCCCAGTTCACGGCGGAGCTTGTTTCGAGTTTTCGCTCGGCGACAGACCGCGCGGGGCTGAGGCTCTCGGTGGAATGTCCGGCATTGAACGAGCCCGTTTTCGTAGATCACGAGATGTGGGAGAAGATCGTGTTGAACCTGCTGAGCAACGCGTTCAAGTTCACGTTCGAAGGCGGGATCACGGTGAGACTCGCGCGGACGAACGGACACGCGGAACTGCGGGTGAGCGATACGGGCACGGGAATACCTGAAGACGAAATGCCGCACCTGTTCAAACGGTTTCATCGGGTGGAGGGCGCACGCGGGCGCACGTTCGAAGGCTCGGGTATAGGGCTTGCGCTCGTTCAGGAACTAGTGCGGCTGCACGGCGGCTCGATACGGGCAGAGAGCGCAGAGGGCACGGGCACGACGTTCGCAGTCGGCATTCCGTTAGGAAAAGCGCATCTTGACGCGAGCCAGATAGAAACGGCGGCCAGCGGGCGCGGCAGTGACGGAACTCGTGCAGAGGCCTTTGTGGAGGAAGCTTTACGCTGGCTGCCGCCGACGGAAGATGCATACGGCGAACGCACGGAACGCCGGCACGGAGACGAGAGAGCGGAAACAGTGCTTATCGCCGACGATAACGCGGACATGCGGGATTATTTGGGCCGGCTGATCGAGCCACGCTATCGAGTGTTGAGCGCGATGAACGGGGATGCGGCGCTGCGCCTTGCGCTCACCCAGCAACCTGACCTGATCCTGTCGGATGTCATGATGCCGGGTCTGGATGGATTCGGCCTGATCAAGGCGCTAAGGGAGGATGCGAGCACAAAAACGACGCCCGTCATCCTGCTTTCAGCGCGGGCCGGCGAGGAATCGCGCAGCGAGGGAATGGACGCAGGGGCGGACGATTACATCGTGAAGCCGTTTGCGGCGCGCGAATTACTTGCGCGGGTAGGTGCGCATTTGAAGCTGGCGCGCGCCCGACGGAACGCCGAGGAAGCAATTCGCGAAAGCGGGGAGCGGTTGCAACAGGTGTTCGCGCAGGCGCCGGTTGCGGTCGCAGTGTTCCGGGGACGGGAACTGATCATCGAGCTAGCGAATGAGGAATATCAAAAATTCCTCCCGGGCAGAAAGCTCATCGGGCGTCCGCTATGGCAGGCGATGCCGGATCTAAATGAAACGGTGCTCGAGATTCTCGACAACGTTTTCGTTTCGGGCGAGCCGTTCATCGGCAATGAATACTGCGTGCCGTTAGACCGGGACGATGACGGAGTGCTCGAAGATTGCTGGTTCACGTTCGTCTATCAGCCGATCAAGGAAGCCGACGGCACGGTATCCGGGATCGTGGTGGTGGCGGTGGATGTGACGACACATGTGCGTGCGCGAGTGGGCCTGGAGCGAGCGAACCGGGAACTGGAACAATTCGCGTATGTTTCGAGCCACGATCTGCAGGAACCGCTGCGAATGGTGAACATCTATTCGCAACTGCTGCTGCGGAAACTCAGCGCGGCGGACGCCGATGCAGAGAAATATGCGGGTTTCATCGATCAGGGTGTGCGGCGGATGGAACAGTTGATTCAGGATTTGCTGTCGTTTTCGAGAGTGGTTCATATGGAAGCGGCGGCCATAGGAATCGCGGATCTCGACGAATCCCTTTCGCAAGCGATCGAAATTCTGAAGACGCTAATCGAGGAGACGGGCGCGACGATTTATGGCGGCTCGTTGCCTAAAGTCCGCGCGGAAACCGGGCAACTTGGCCATGTATTCCAAAATCTGATCTCAAACTCGATCAAGTACCGGAAGGAGGGGGTTGCACCCGAGATCCGGATTCATGCCGAGCGGATTGGCCAGCAGTGGACGGTTGCGGTGAGAGATAACGGGATTGGCTTCGAGCAGCAGTATTCGGAAAGAATTTTCGGGTTGTTCAAGCGACTTCACAAGAACGAATATCCAGGCACGGGATTGGGACTGGCGATCTGCCAGCGTCTTATTGAAAGATATGGCGGGTCGATGCGGGCGGAGGGCCGGCCTGGCGAGGGCGCGACATTCTTTTTCACACTTCCAGCGGCGGAGTAGGGGTAAGTATATGGGTGTAAGAGGCCGCGCCAGCGGGCAGATTGCGCTACTGTCGTCTAGCTTATCTCCCGATATGGCTTATGGGTGTTGGCTAGCATTCGAGGACTCGGGCTGCTTGCGCTTGCGTGCCTGATTCCGCCGGCATTCGGTCAGCGTTACAGCTTCAAATACTACGGCCAGGAGCAGGGACTCAGCAATCTTGCGACGGAGTGTCTCTTTCAGGATCGTGCGGGCTACCTGTGGGTAGGGACGCAGAATGGCCTGTTCCAGTATGATGGCGCCAATTTCACCCGCTTTGGCGAGGGCGAAGGGCTGCCGAGCGCCTCGATCGAATCGCTAGCGGAGACACCCGACGGCGTTCTCTGGGTGGCAACCCAGGCGGGCGTTGCACGACGGAAAGGCAGCCGTTTCGAAGCATTTCGTTTCCGGAACGGCGTCGAACACTCCGGCCATTTCGGGCTGGGCGCCGATGGCGCCGGCCACCTGTATTTGACTACCAATTCCGGGCTGATGGTTCTGCGCGAGGGGGAGTTCGCGCGGTTGCGCGACCAGCCTAACGGACCGGCGCATGGCCTGCACGTGACGAAGGAAGGCACGGCGTGGTACGGGTGCGGCACGGGAGTATGTCGCCTGGCAAATGGACTCGTGACCATGTTCGGACCAGCGGAAGGCGTCCCAGAGGACCGCTGGGACGCGCTCGTGACCGATCGCGACGACACAGTATGGATCCGCAGTTCGCGACACCTATTGAAGAAACCGCGCAGCGGAGACCACTTTGAAGGGATTGCGCAGCCGATTCCGAATATCGGCGATTTTGCGGCGTTGAGTTTAGGCCGACGCGGAGAACTATTCGTACCAACGGACGAGGGAGTGTGGGAACTCGCGAACGGACGCTGGCGGGAAATCGGACCGGCGCAGGGATTGGAATCGGGTTCGACGAACTCGGTGTATGAAGACCAGGAAGGGTCGCTCTGGATCGGGCTGTGGGGAGCTGGGGTAGCGAGATGGCTGGGGCGGAATCAATGGGAAGGCTGGACGCGCACTGAGGGGTTGAGCGGGGAGCATATCTGGGGAATCACGCGCGATCGGCGGGGGGATTTGTGGGTCGCGACCGACCACGGTGTGAATCAGTTTCACGGTGGAACCTGGAGAGCGTGGACCGAAAAGGACGGAATTGCCGGTAACAAAACGAGAGCCATGACGCTGGGCCCGGATGGCGCGATTTGGGTTGGCAGTTCACCGGGCGGAGTTTCGCGAATCGATCCGATCAGCGGCCGCACACACCGGTTTTGGTTGCCGACGGGGCCAGCCAACGATCGAATCTGGAACGTCATGTTCGACCGGTCGGGCACGCTGTGGGTGGCGAGCCGCGGGGGTCTGTTTTTTGCGGAAGCCCGGAATGGATACGCAACGTTCACAAGGCAAACGCTGCCCGGGGGCGATGCCGGGGAGATGATTGCGGCGACGCTCGAAGACCGGCATGGACGGCTTTGGGTGGGTGGGACGCGCGGGCTGGCACGGCGCGAAAATGGCGTATGGAAACGGTTCACCACGGCCGATGGGCTGACGACGAATTCGGCGGGGTTCCTGGCGGAAGGGCCGGACGGAAGCCTTTGGATGGGATATCGCGACCGCTCGGGCCTGGCGAGAATCAACGTCGAAGGAGATCGGCTGTCCTTTCGGGCTTATAACCATAGGTCCGGACTGCGCTCCGATCAGGCGATCTTCGTACGCGTCGACCGGCGCGGCTGGGTTTGGTTCGGGACCGACCACGGAGTAGACGTACTGCGGGACGGAAAATGGCGGCACTATGGCCAGCAGGATGGAATGATCTGGGACGACTGCGACAGCGACGCGTTTTATGAAGACGCGGACGGCAGCGTGTGGATCGGAACCAGCCGCGGGTTAGCGCATTTCCGTGCGCCCGAGCCGGAGCCGATACGGGAAGGCCCGCGGGTGGAATTCAGCCGCTTCCGGCTCGGGAAGAAAACGTTCGATCCGAACGGGACTATTGTAGAGCCTTATCAAAACTACACGCTAACCACGCGACTCTCGGTGTTGACGTTCTTGGCCGAGAACGATGTGGTCTGCCGTTATCGGGTGGCGGGCCTCGATAAGGATTGGCTCGAGACCAGGCAGCGCGAAATGCGATTTGCCAATCTGCCTTACGGCAAGTTCGTGCTGGAGGCCATGGCGAAGAACGCGGCAGGCATATGGAGCCCGGTGCCGACTCGGGTGCCATTCGAGATTCTGCCGCCGTGGTGGGCATCGTGGTGGTTCCGAATTGCAGTGTTGCTGGCGGTGCCGCTGACGATCCGGCTGTTGGTGCTGCGGCGCACGCGGCTGCTGCGGCAGGAGCAGGGGCAACTCGAACGGGCGGTAGAGGAGCGGACGCGGCAACTGCGGCTCGAGCAGGCGCGCATTGAACGGCAGAACCTGGAAATCGAGCGGCTACTCGAAGAGGCACGGCAGGCTAATCACTTGAAGGACGAGTTTTTGGCGAATATGAGCCACGAGATCCGGACGCCGATGCACGGGATTCTGGGCATGGTGGAATGCGTGCTCGGCGAGGAGCTACCGGACGAGCAAAGGCAATCGATCGAGACGGTGCACTCGTGCGCGAAGTCGTTGCTATCGATATTGAACGACATCCTTGATTTCTCCAAGGTGGAAGCGGGCCGCCTGGAGATTGTGCCCGGGCGTTTCCGGGTTGCGGACACGATGCGGGACGCTTGTTCGATTTTCGCGGCGGGCGCCCGAGAAAAGGGGATCGGTCTCGGGTGGGAAATCGCGGACGACGTTCCGGAGTGGCTGGAGTGTGACGCGGGGCGGATCCGGCAGGTGTTGCTGAACCTGGTGGGGAACGCGATCAAATTTACGCATCACGGAGAAGTTCGCGTCGCAGCCAGCGTGGGAATTTTCGATGGTGAATTCATTAATTTGCGTTTTGCCGTGAGTGATACGGGGATCGGCATTCCCAAGGAAGCGCGGACGACTATTTTCGAGGCCTTCCGGCAAGCCGATGGATCGACGTCGCGGACGTACGGCGGTACCGGTCTTGGATTGACGATTTCCGCACGGCTAGTGGAACTGATGGGCGGCGAAATTAGCGTAGATAGCGAGCAAGGACGCGGGAGCATCTTTCGTTTCTGCGTGAAAACGCGACTCGCGACACCGACCGCCGAAAAGCGGAAGCAGCACGACCAGGACGCCGGAAGCGGATCGCTGCGTATCCTGCTCGCCGAAGACAATCCGGTAAATCAGAAAGTGGCCACGGCGCTATTGACAAGACGCGGCCATCGCGTGGAGATCGTGGGCAACGGGCGGCTCGCGGTAGAGCGCTCGAAAGCGGAAATGTTCGATTTGATTCTGATGGACCTGCAGATGCCGGAAATGGACGGATGGGAAGCTACACGGCAGATTCGGCGAGAAGATCGGGACATGAGTGTTCGAGTGCCTATACTGGCGCTCACCGCGCACGTAATGGGCGAGGCGCAACAAGAATGTCTAGCGGCTGGAATGGATGGCGTAATCGTGAAACCGTTCGAACCCGAGCAGTTCTATGATGCAATCGAAAGAACCGCTTTGGCGGCCGCAACGGACGCACCGGTGAGTTAGCCAGCGCGCTGTTATAATGCCACTCTGACTTCGGAGGAGCGTACAGGCAATGCCTCAGCCTGTCATCTTGATCAGAGTTTTCGTTGCGAGTCCGACAGATGTTGGAGCGGAGCGGGATGCGCTGAAGTCAGTAACCGATCAAATCAATCACACTGTAGCACTCGCGCGCGGCGTTCAAATCTTTCTGGTGCGCTGGGAAGACGACGTCCATCCTGGATTTGCCGACGATGCGCAAGCGGTGGTAAACGCACAGATCGATTTTTCCTCCATCGATCTGTTTATTGGCATTTTGTGGAAGAGATTCGGCACTCCGACGAAGCGCGGTGATTCCGGAAGCACCGAGGAATTCGAGAAATGCTATCGACTTTGGGCGGAGACTAAGCGGCCTCAACTGATGTTGTACTTTAGCAGCGCTGCGGTTTCTCCACAGGACACCGATCCCGAGGAGCTTGGGAAGGTACTCTCCTTTAAGAAGCGCGTTGCCGCGAGCGGAGGGCTGTACGCCAATTACGATGGCCCACTGGATTTCCGGGAAAAGATCCGGCGGCACCTGGAACAGTATCTCGAAGGCTTCCGTTCCGCGGAGGAGACGCAGGGCGGAAAGATCTCATTTCCGCCATCCAACATTCCTTTGCCGAAGCGAGCCGGCATTCGAGGCAACAGATTTCGGCAAGTGGCGCTGGCGCGGGAGCATCGATTTGCAGTTTATGCGCTCGCTTTCAGCCCGGATGACCGGCTGCTCGTTTCCGGGGACCGGGAAGGCGTGATACGGACCTGGACACTGGAAAAGCTGGATGAGGGCATTCTGGTCGAAAAAAGCGCTCAAGTAGGTCACCGTGCCGGCGTCCGGAGAGTGGCCTTCAGCCGGGATGGTCGTTTCATCGCTTCGTTTGGGCAAGATGATGCGTTCAAGGCTTGGCTACTCGGGGCGGACGCCGAGCTCTCGGAGGTTATCGATGCGGGCGGTGTCCGAGTAAGTTCCTGGGCCTTCGAGCCGAAAGGCCGCCTGATCGTAACGGCCGGCAGGAACGGACTAAGGCTAATGAATCCGGTCACCTGGTCGGCGGAGCAGACGTGGGCGCAAGAGTCTTTGGACGCCCGTGAATTCACGTTTAGCCCGGACGGACTCCTTCTGGCGGCCGCCTATGATTCAGGCGCACTCGTGTTGTGGGATATGCGTCAGTTCCGCATCCAATTCACTTTACGCACGGAGGGGCCGGTTGTAGATTTTCTGCACTTCAGTCCGGACAGCCGCCTGTTGGCGACCTGCGGACGGGAGAGCTTTGTGAGTGTCTGGAACACGCGGGGAGGTGAATTGGCAGCAAAACTGGAACTTCCCACGGACACAATTCAGGCGGTGGCCTTCAGTCACGATGGAAGGCTACTTGCAGCGGGAGATTGGGACGGCAGAATTGGTGTCTGGGAGCGATAGATAGAAAACTATCTAGTAATTATACCGATGATATCCTTGAGGTTCAGATTTTCAGCTATATGCAACCACTACTTCTGTACCGTTGCCTAATATTTCAATGCCGTATCAGATTCAACCGCTGAAAGAGTTCCTGGTTCGCCCGGCTCTACCTTCCCAACTCGGACGTCTGCTCGAGATTGGCTACAACCTGGTTTGGAGTTGGGACCACAATTTGCGCGCTCTTTTCCGGCGGCTCGACCCGATGCTGTGGAAAGAATGCAACCACAATCCGATTCAGCTGCTTGGGCGCATCACACAGGAAAAGTTGAATCGTGCGGCAACCGATCCGCGTTTTCTTACGCTCTACAAACGTGCCTGTGAGCGGCATGACAGTTATCTCCATTCCAGCCTTCCGAGCGCTTCGACCCCTCGGATCGCCTATTTTTCGATGGAGTACGGGCTGCTCGACTGCATGCAAATCTACTCAGGCGGGTTGGGAATTCTGTCAGGCGACCACCTGAAGGCGGCAAGTGATGGTGATTTTGCACTGACCGGGGTTGGACTGTTGTACCAGCGCGGATACCTGCAGCAGTACCTGAATCCGGATGGCTGGCAACAGGAACGGACTCCGCTGAACGATTTCTACACTCTTCCGATCCGGCCTTGCGTGGATGAACACGGGGCGGAAATTCTAGTTCGGGTGAACCTGCCCACGGGTGAGCTGTTCATTAAAGTCTGGCAGATTGCGGTGGGGCGCGTAACGCTCTATTTGCTCGATACGAATATTCCGCAAAACCGATCCAGCGAGCATCGTGAGATTACGGATCAACTCTATGGCGGTGACATTCACAAGCGCATCCGCCAGGAAATCGTGCTCGGCATCGGCGGCTTGCGTGCGTTAAAGAAGCTGGGTGTCCGGCCGACGGTGCACCACATGAATGAAGGGCACTCGGCTTTTCTCGCGATCGAGCGCATCCGGCTGCTGATGGCGGAAAATGGCCTTTCGTTCGAACAGGCGCTGGAGGCGACGCGCGCGAGCAACGTATTCACGACGCACACTTCGGTTCCGGCGGGGATCGATCTGTTCGATTCGAGCCTGGTCTACGACTATTTTCAGGCATACTGCCGGGAGGCGAATTTTCCGTTCGAGAAATTTCTGGCGCTGGGAAGGAAGAATCTCGAAGACATCGCTGAGCGGTTCTCGATGGCGGTGCTGGCGCTCAACACGTCGTCGCTGCGGAATGCGGTGAGCGTGCTGCATCGGGCGGTGTCACAGGAAATGTTCCAGGACTTGTGGCCCAAGCTGCCGGTCGAAGAAGTGCCGATCACTTCTGTGACCAATGGTGTGCATGCGCCGAGCTGGATCAATGGTGATCTCGCCGGGCTTTACGATCAGTACCTGCAGCCGGACTGGCGCGAACGTCTGGAAGACGGGCAGATGTGGCAACTGGTACATGAGATCCCGGCGCAGGAGATATGGGAGATGCACCGCAAACACAAGCGGCGCATTGTGGCGTTCGTGCGGGAACGCGCGGCGGTGGCGGCGGCGCGGCGCCAAGCTTCGGCCGGCGAACAGCGGCATTTACAGGAAGTGCTCGATCCCGACGTATTCACGATCGGCTTTGCGCGCCGCTTCGCGACTTACAAACGCGCGATGCTGTTATTTCGTGACGTAGACCGTTTGAAGCGGATTCTTAACAATCCCAAAATGCCCGTGCAAGTGGTGATCGCGGGTAAAGCGCATCCCAAGGATCAACCCGGCAAGACGCTGATACACGACATCGTGGCGCTCTCGCGGGATCCGGAGATTTCCAAGCGGCTGGTGTTTGTCGAAGATTACGGCATACAAGTAGCGCGCGAGATGGTGCAAGGCGTGGACTTGTGGTTGAATACTCCGCGCCGCGGCGAGGAGGCTTGCGGCACGAGCGGCATGAAAGCGTCGATGAACGGCGTGCTCAGCCTCAGCGTTCTGGATGGGTGGTACGACGAAGCCTATGAGCTGTCGGCGGGCTGGGCGATCGGCGATCGCACAGCTTACACGGAAGACCAGGACGACCTACACGCAAGTTCCATTTACTCGATGCTCGAATACGAGATTGTGCCGCTGTTTTATCAGAACCAGGATTCGGACGACGATATTCCGACCGAATGGGTGCGGCGCATGAAGACTTGTATCGCGAACCTGACTCCGCGTTTTGGTTGCGGCCGCATGCTCGCCGAATATATGTCGGAGTTGTATCAGCCGGCGCATAATTCCTGGCTTGGCGTATCGGCCAATAACTTTGAGGCGGCACGTCAAAAGACAGTTTGGGATAGCCGCGTCACGGAAGCCTGGAACTCAATTCGGTTTCTAGAGGTGGGCGACGGGACGGCGGATCAGGTGATCAGCGGGGCGGCAGTGCCGGTTCGGGCGCTGGTGGAATTGGCGGGGCTGGCTCCGTCGGATGTGCGCGTGGAGGCGGTAGTAGGGGCGATCGGAGTAAATGGGCGGCTGGAGAATACTTTCACGCTACCCTTAGTCCCAGGTGAGGCACGGGGTACGGCAGTAGTTTTTTCCAATGAGTTTATGGCGCAGCAAACCGGCCGGGTCGGGTACTCGGTTCGCGTCAGCCCCAACCATTTCGAGAACCCCTTGACGCGGCCGTGCAACACGGTTCTGAAATGGGTTTCCGATTGACCTCTCATTCGGTTCGTGGTACATAGGTTCTAGGTGCAGGCGGAAGCAAGCTAGGCTATCCTTCCGATTCATCATTCCGTCCTCTTAGTAAATTAAGACTCCAGCGCTACTCGAAATTTCTTTTAATAGCTTTGGAATTGCACCGGACGTACATCCAGTTCGCGACAGTACACCAAGTGAAGCAAGTGTTTTTTGCGCCCTGGCAGAATTTCCAAGGAGCCGATCAACCTTAATATGGACGGCGATCGTAAGTACCGGCAGCACGGTTATCAAGACTCAGACCGTGGCTCCGCCGGGTCATACCGGCCAGACCGGCCGAAGCAACAAGGGCCGAAGCCCCCTATCGATGTAACGGGACCGAAACTCCCGCGGCTTGTGCAGAACGTAGTCGCCTCGCGTTGTTTTCAGTGCGCGACGACGCTTCTGCCGAACATCGATTTTCGGGGGAATTGCCCGAAGTGCGGGGCGGGGCTGCATTGCTGCAAGCAGTGCGTGAATTTCGATTCTTCGACGCGCTTCCAGTGTCTAAAGCCGATTCCGGAACGCATTCCCCTGAAGGACCAGCCAAACTCCTGCGAGCTCTTTTCGCCACGGGTAACGGTAGCGCGCGATGCCCTGCCCTCCGCACCGGTAGTGCGATTTGCCGAGAACGGTTCGCAGCCGGCACCACGCAACGCGACCGACGCGCGCGCCGCATTTGATAGTTTGTTCAAGAAATAGTTTGGCGTCCTCTAAAATCAAAAAGAAGGCTACGGCGGCCAAAACATCGGCGATGCCGCGACAGGCGGCAATTCCCTGCCTCGTATTAGTTGCGCTTGCGCTGCTCGTGATTGGGTTGATTTTGTTTTTTTCAGTACGGTCGGCGGGGTAGCCGATGAGAACCGACGGCAGACAGCACGATCAGCTTCGGCCTACAAAGATTACTACAGACTACCTGGTGACCGCCGAGGGCTCGGTCCTGATCGAGTGCGGCAATACACGCGTACTTTGCGCGGCGACAATCGAGGATGCAGTTCCCTCGTTTTTGCGCGGCAGCGGGAAAGGCTGGGTCACGGCGGAATATTCGATGCTGCCACGGGCTACGATCACACGCACACCACGTGAAATCACGAAAGGGCGGCCAGGCGGGCGGACACACGAGATTCAGCGGCTGATCGGGCGCGCTTTGCGTGCCGCTGTGGATCTCGCGACACTTGGGGAGCGCAGTGTGATCGTCGATTGCGACGTGCTCCAGGCGGACGGCGGGACACGCACCGCGGCTATAACCGGTGCCTATGTAGCTCTCGCGATCGCCCTGAACACCCTGGTGAAATTTAAGGTAGTAGCACGCTCGCCGCTGGTCGATTCGATTGCGGCTACCAGCGTGGGTCTGATCGGGGGCGCGGCGATGCTCGATCTGAGTTACGAAGAGGATTCACGGGCCGGCGTGGATATGAATATTGTCATGACCGGCTCAAATAAATTCGTTGAAGTGCAAGCCACGGCCGAGCATGCGGCCTTCGACGATGCACAGATGGCGGAGTTGCTGACGCTCGCACGTTCGGGAATTGGACAGCTCCGTACAATTCAGGAAAACGCTCTCGCTACACGTTCGGCATGAGGGAAGTTTGGTACGCCTGCTCGAGCAATCCGGGCAAACTGGCGGAATTCGGGCTGGCGGCCGGGGAACAAGTGGGAATCCTGCCGCTGCCCGGGCTGGAACAACTTGCCGTTCCCGAGGAAAACGGCAAAACCTTTGAAGAGAACGCCGTTCTGAAGGCGGTCTATTATTCGCAGTTCGCGCGCGAGCCGGTGTTTGCGGACGATTCGGGATTAGAAGTGGATGCGCTTGGAGGGGCCCCCGGCGTGCTCTCGGCACGCTTTGCGGGCACACGAGCCACCTACGCAGAGAACAACGCTCTGCTGTTAGAACGTTTGGCCGGGAGCGCGCACCGCGCGGCGCGATTCGTCACAGTGCTGGCGCTGGCAAAGTGCGGAAACCTGCTTCGCACGAGCGCGGGTATTGTCGAGGGCCAGATTTTGTGCGAGCCGCGTGGTGAGAACGGATTCGGCTACGACCCACTATTTCTCTATCCACCGCTGGCGCGTTCGTTTGCCGAACTTACGGGCGCGGAGAAGTTGGCGGTCAGCGCCCGCGGCAAGGCGCTACACGCGCTGCTGCGGGTAAACTACTAGGTAAATGCACCGGTATCTGCTTCATAACGACGATATCCGGGATACGACCGAGACGTTGCTTTCGCCGGGTCAGATCGGATTCCTGAGCGGTTGGGGAGTGTTCAGCACGCTGCGCGTGGCGGGCGGTGTGTTGTTTGAGTTTGAGCGCCACTATGCACGCATGCGCTACGATGCAATCCGGCTGCGCGTGCCGTTTGAAATTTCGTCCGACTCGCTGAAAAAATCGTTGCTCGCGCTGGTAGACGCCAATCAGGCTTCCGAAGCTACGCTACGCGTGGCGGTGGTGCGCAACAAAGGAGGATTTTTTCAGAGCCCGGGGCTTTCGCGCGATTGCGACCTGGTGGCGTTTACGAAGGACTTAGCGGAGTGGGGAGAAGGCGCCCGCCTGAGCTATATTCGCGGCGCGCGGTTTTCGGCTTGCCCTTTCGCGGGAGCCAAGACAATTTCGTGGGCACAGAATCTGACTTTGTATGAGGAGGCCCACGAGCGAGGATTCGATGAAGTCATTCTGCTCAACGAGCGAGACCAAGTGAGCGAATGCACATCGGCGAATCTGTTCGCGATTGAAGGAGACCATGTATGGACACCGCCCCTTGCTTCGTCTGGTTGTCTTCCGGGAGTGACGCGCGCGGTGTTGCTCGAAGAAATCCGTGTGCCCGGCTTTTCCATGGGGGAACGTGAATTGTCGCCAGACGAACTGGAATCGAGCCGGCAGGTTTTTATGACTTCGAGCACGCGGGATCTGCTGCCGGTGGTCGCCATCGATGAGCGGTCGCTCCAACAAGACCGTGAAACGCTGGGAGTGCTGCAACGAGCCTTTAGGGACTACCTTGAGGCTTATGTCGCAGCGCATGCGCGAGCCAAGGAGTCCTTGGGTGTCTAGCGGCATGCCGAATCCTCCGCTGGCGTGCCCAGATTGCGGCAACTCGAATATCCGGCTCTCGCGGCGGCAAAACATGGCTGAGTTGAGCAAGCTAGCGCTCGGCCATTACCCGTTTCGCTGTCTGGGTTGCAATCAGCGATTTTGGGCGAATATCTGGCTTTGGTCGGCATGGAGATACGCTAAGTGTCCCCGCTGCCTAGGCCTCGACCTTACGACCTGGTCGTATAAGATGCAGCACATAAGCTACTGGAAGAAATTGCTGCTGACGATGGGCGCAAGGCGGCATCGCTGCGCGCGGTGCCGTTGTAATTTTGTCAGCTTCCGGCCGCGGTCACCTGTTGGGACCGCGACGCCGCTAGCAGACTAGCAAAGTGTGCCGATCTAGTCAGGCGACGCCGGTGATGGCGTGACTCTTCTGACGGGACAGTACTAAGAGACATCCCACCTGCTCGCCGAGTGTACTCAGCATTTCCATGTCTCCACCCGAGTGAATGCGGGGCTCGCGGTTCTGGACGTTGATAACGCCCACGACGCGGTTTTGCGAGATGATTGGGACCGAGAGAAACGCTTCGAAGGCATCCTGCGGAAGGTCCTTGAAATACTTGAAGCGCGAATCGGCGTAGGCTTCGCGGGAAATCGCGAGTAAACGGCGTTCGCGGGCCACCCAACCGGTCAAGCCTTCGTTCAGCCGCAGCCGCACGCGGCCGAGGTTTTTGCGGTCGCCATCGCTCGATGCAAAGAGGACAAGTTCTTCATCTTCTTTGAGATAGATAAGACAGGAATCGCAATTGAGGAAGGCGCGTACGAGGCTGACGATCTCCTGCAAGACTTCGTCGAGATCCATGTCGCGAGTCATTAAGCGGCTAACTCGCTGAAAAAGACGAAGCTCCTGCTCGGCACGCTCCAGCCGTGCTTCTAAATCTCGCGCTTTGGACACGTCCTCTTAATTATCCCAAACAGTCTAAAGGGTGCAAACCCACAGCCCGAAGTCTAGTACCTGAGAAGTCGATGACAAGCAGTAGTACTATGGATGGAGCATTCTCTAGGAGAGCCCCTTTGCATGTGGAGTAAGAAAAAGGAAGACGCACCAGCGCAGCCTGAGAAGCCAGCGTTCGTGCCATCGACCCCAGCGGTGGAACCACAGAGGAGAGAAACTATCAGCATGTCATCGCCCAACAGAAGTTTTGAATCAGAACCCCTGACACCGCGCGGCAGCGTCGGCTCGGCGGCATTAGGTAAGAACGTCACCGTAAAGGGTCAAATTTTCGCGCGAGAAGATCTGACCATCGATGGCGAAGTGGAAGGTACCGTTGAGTGCCACGAGCATCGCCTGACGATCGGCCCCAATGCGCGGGTGCAAGCGGGATTAAAGGCACGCGAGATTATTATCCAGGGATCGATCCAGGGTAATGTCGATGCAACCGACAAGATCGATATCAAAAAGGAAGCGAAGCTGGTCGGTGATATCAAGACCAGCCGCATCGTCATCGAAGATGGCGCGTATTTCAAAGGCAGTATCGATATTTCCAAGCCCAACGCGGCGCGCCCGCAGACGCCGGCAGGGGCTTCCGCTTCTAGTTCGACTCAGCAACCTTTATCCAACGACAAGCCCACTCCGGTGGCAAGCTCCGCAGGCGCGCCGGTTCGCTAAGGCGCAGTGATATTCGGCGCAGGAAAAGGGGCAACCGGCAAGGCCTCGAAAGAGGCCCCGGCGACGATCACCCGTCACAGCAGCGGTCTGGAGCAATTCCACTCGATGCTGCACGGGTCTGAAGATCTATCCATTCTGGACATGTCGGGCGCCAGCCAAGCCAACATCACGTTTGTGACGGGCGCGGGACACCGTATTTCCTCTGACGATCTCATTGGGACGATGCAGCTGGTCTTCGGGGAGAATTTTCGCGAAGGCCAGGAGACGCCCGAAAAGGCACAGCGTTTTTTGGAACTCGCGCTTACTTTTCCGGATGCGAGTTTTGATGGGGCAATGGTTTGGGATGCGCTGCAATTTCTGGTCTCTCCGGTGCTCGAGGAGACGGTGGCGCGGCTTTTACGAGTGGTGCGCCCCGGAGGGCTAATCCTGGCATTCTTCAACGCGAATAACAAGATTGGACAGCTTCCGCTCTACAGCCACCGCATCCAGGACGCCAAAACGATCGTGCAGGCACCCCGCGGTGCAATTCAGGCGGCGCACCATTTTAACAATCGCGATCTGGAAAAACTGTTCGAGCACGCGGCGTCGATAAAATTCTTCCTCACGCGGGACAATCTGAGAGAAGTCATCGTACGCCGCTGAGCGTCTGACCAGAACATGGCACTAGAAGATGAACTGCGCCATCGCCACGAGCGATTGGGGCAAATTCGCAGCCTGGGCTACTCGCCGTATGGCCATCAGTTCGAGGAAACACATACCATCCCCGAGATTCTGGCGGCATATGGCGGCAAGACTGGCGAGGAACTGGCAGAGCGGGTGCCGGTACGCGTCGCCGGGCGGATTCAGACGATCCGGCGGATGGGCAAAGCCGGTTTCTTACACCTCAGCGGAGGTGGCGCAAAGCTACAGATTTACGTCAAAAAAGATATCGTAAACGAAACCGTCTACGAGCTTTATGAACTGCTTGACATAGGTGATATCGCCGGTGTCACAGGCTATTTGTTCCGTACCAAGACGGGTGAGCTGAGCATACACGTCGAGGATCTGGTTTTCCTTTCTAAGAACCTCCTGCCGCTTCCCGAGAAATGGCATGGCCTCGAAGACGTAGAGACGCGCTACCGGCAGCGCTACCTCGATCTGATTGCGAATCCGGAAGTGGGGAAGGTGTTTCGCGGCCGGGCGAAGGTGGTGGGTTCGCTGCGACGGCAACTCGACAAACGCTGCTTCCTCGAAGTGGAGACGCCGATGTTGCAGCCGCTTTACGGCGGCGCGGCGGCACGACCGTTTGTCACACACCACAATACGCTTGATATCGATCTTTATCTGCGCATCGCTCCCGAACTGTATCTCAAGCGGTTGCTGGTAGGGGGACTCGATCGCGTTTACGAAATCAACCGCAACTTTCGCAACGAAGGGATTTCTAAGAAGCACAACCCTGAGTTCACGATGCTCGAGTTCTATCAGGCTTATACGGATTATCGCGGCATGATGGAACTTTCAAAAGAATTGCTGCGGGAGTGCGCGATTGATGCGACGGGTTCTTCCACGGTGGTCTATCAGGGCCGCTCACTCGACTTCGCACGAGTGCGGGAATTCTCGATGCGCGAGGCACTGATAGAATTCTGGCCGCAGCCGGAAAAACCGTCGCTCGACAATATCAAAGATCCCGATTGGCTGGTCGGCCATTCGAAGGAGACTACTCCGGGCGCGGCGCTAGTGGACCTGTTCGAGCAACATGCCGAGACGCACTTGTTCGAGCCGACCATTGTTTACGACTTCCCGGTTGAGGTGTCGCCTCTTTCGAAGAACAAGCCCGAGGAACCTGAGTTTGTGGAACGCTTCGAGATTTATGCCGGAGGCATGGAGATCGCGAACGCATTTTCGGAATTGAACGACCCGCAGGAACAGCGGCGGCGATTCGAACAGCAGCTCCAGCTGAAGGAAGGCGGGGATGCGGAAGCGCACATGATGGACGAGGATTATATCCGAGCACTTTGCTATGGCATGCCACCGGCGGGCGGCGAAGGCATCGGGATTGATCGGCTGACAATGTTGTTCACCGATTCGAAATCTATTCGTGATGTGATTCTGTTCCCGCTGCTGCGGCCTGAGGGAGAGATCGGGCTGTTAGAGAAACTGCGGGAACTATAGCAACGCCATTCCCGCTAGAGAAGAAGGCTGGAATCCCTGATTTTCTGCAGGAACTCGACAAGTTCTTTCCGGCCATACCAAGAGGCATACTTGAGGGCCAATTCCAACTGTTGAGGGCTGCCGGGCGGTTGCAGGACACCGTTCTCATCGAAATAGCCCCGGACGACGGTGAGGCGACCGATACCAGCGGCGGCCGGCAGGTCCAGTGGCACGCCGAGGCCCGCGAAGAATTCCGCTGCTTTGGGTTGCCCGTTGGCGAGACAAGCGTGGACGAGGGAATGGCGGTTGCCGGCCGGAGAGGGATGGTCGAGGCGCGCTCCGCGACCGAGTAAAGCCTCGAGTAGAGCGATTTGCACGCCGGCTCGCTCGGGATGAACGCTGGTGGCAACCAGGCCTAGCGTGGTACATCCGCCTCCGTACGCGTCGGACTCCGCGTCCACATGGGCGCCAGCATCGAGGAGCAAGTGCGTGATTTCGATAATGTTGCCAGGTGTTTTCTGGCGGAAGTCTTCGACGCCGTTGGCGGAGACATAGTGCAGCAAGGTGGAATGATGGTCGCGCGTAGAACGTTGGCGGACCAGATCCGGGTGGTCGCGCAGAAGCTCGCGAAGAGTCGTTATGTCACCGGTTACGATCGCGTCGGCGGCTGATTCGAAGTTAGAGACGGTTGGGTGCATTGAATGTTTGGCCCAAAGAGGCCGACGAGGACGTCGGCTGCGAGACAGGAGTGCCGCCTTACAAACTAAGTGCCACTAGGTTGTCAGCCTGCGATCATATCAGCGGTTACACGAGGCGGGCGACTACGATGGTCATGTCGTCGTGCTGCTCGGCGCCGGCGGCAAAAGCATCCGCCGAAGCCATAATCCGATCGATGAGGCCGCGGGAGCCGATCTCATTCGAGCCGCGCACGCACTCGACCAGATTCTCGACGCCCCATTCTTCGTCGGCTGGATTCATGGCCTCACTGATTCCGTCGGTAAAGGCGACCAGGATGTCTTGCGGGACGAGCTTAATTGCGCCCTGCTCGTAGCGGGCGCCGCGCAGCAGGCCGACAACCGGGCCACCGGCCTCCAAAGGAATCAGCTCGCCGTTGCGAAACACAATGGGGGGCTCGTGGCCAGCGTTCACATATCGCAGCACCCGGGATTGAGGCGAATACTGGCCATAAAAGAATGTGGCGTACTTGCTTACGGTGGAACTCTCGTATCCGAGAGTGTTGACGTTTTCCATGAGCGCTGCCAGATCGTTCTCGCCGCGCATAGTTTGCGCGCGCAGGGAGGCACGCAGGCTTGCCATCAGCAAGGCCGCCGGAATGCCTTTGCCGGAGACATCTCCTACGGCGACGCCGAGGTCTCCGTTTGGCAAAGCGAAATAGTCGTAATAGTCGCCGCCAATGCCCAGAGCGGGACGGCAGAATCCGGCGAGCTCGATACCATCGATGGCAGGAACGTTCTGGGGAAAGAGGCGTTCCTGTACTTCACGTGCGATTTCGAGCTCACGATTCATGCGCTCGCGTTGTGCGACCTCGGTTGCGATTTCCGCAGTAAGCCGGCTGTTCTCGAGCGCGAGGCCGGTCTGCGTGGTGACTGAATCGAGCAAACGAATATCGGAGGTGGTAAATGGCTCCTCGGATTGCTTCGGACCAAGGCTCATGATGCCTATGAGTTTTCGATTGAGCGAGAGCGGCAGAAGCAATTCGGATTGCAGCTTTTCGAGAGACTCACGCTCGGCGCGGCCTGCGTCCTGAACCCAGGAGTCGGAATCATCTAAACCAACCAGAAGATGCTGATCTTTCTGTAAATGGCGCACAGCCAGGCTGTCTTCAGGGATTGCCACGCCGGTCGAATCGGGATAGGCCAACTCGAAGCCGCCGCGGCCATTCAGCAGGACGGAGACTTGGGGAACATGCAAAGTTTCAGAGATGCTACGCGCAACCATCTCGAGCAGGGGACGTGTTTCTACCATGGTCCGGACCCGGTTGGCGAGATCGCCGAGGATTTGCTCGGTATTGTAGGCTTCGCGGAAGAAACGACGGTCCAACCAGCGCCGACCACGCTCGGCGAAGATACGAGTGAAGGCGAGTAGCCCGAAACCGGCGGCGATGAGCAGAACACGGCGGCCTAGGTGCGAGTTGTCGCCGGCGCTCATGGTGGCGGCCATCAAGACAATCGCAATACTGATGGCCACCTGGAAAATGCGGATGCCACCGGTCGCAAGGACATATTGCAGGCCTTGCCTTATCACAAAGCGTACGTCCAAGGCACGATGCACGACGATAACGTACGCCATTGCGAGTGGAAACACGAGCAGCAGCGTGAGGGCGAGAGATTGAATCCATTCAGGCACTGCAACTCCGAAGGCTTCCCTAAGGGTCAGCCACACGATAACCGGCGCGAGGCTGACGGCCGCTGCGACGTCGAGGAGGAGCAGCCGGCGGCGGGCGTCGCGAGTCGCGGCTGTGAATGTTCTGTATGCCAGGATGGCGAAGAACAGGATGAGCTCGATTAGAGCCAACAGTGGAAACGAGAACTTGAAGATGGGCGCAAGCACTCGCAACAGATCGAGCGCGCGGGCGGAGTGGTGGCGCTGCAACGTTGTAACCGCGGCGCCGCTCACGGCTCGAAACACGGCCGGGCCGACAAGGAGCCATTTTGCCCAGGGAGCACGGCGGTCCAGATCGAGGCGCTCCGGAAAGTAAATGCCGAACAGCAGGAGCGCGGTGGGCGCGATGTTGGTAAACAGTTGATGATAGGCGGCGAAGATGGCTTCCGCCAGATCGTCTCTTCCATACAAGGTCCGGGACTGGTTGTAGGCGAATTCGGGAAAACTCAGCATCAGCAGCAACAGCAGCCAAGCGCGTTTGTCGCGGATGCGCACGGCCGCTACCCAGAAGCCTAGCGCGAGACAGAAAAACGGAATGGCGAGTTCCAGGATGACGAAAGAGAACCAGTCCGAAATTTTGGCCCCGCCTGGAGAGAGCGGCTGCAGTTCGATCGAAACCTCGCGCCGCGAGGAACCGGAGGAGACAATGCCAAACAGCAGCCGGTCGCCCGGCCGGGCCTTGCGAACGAGCGAGTAGAAGCTTGTGGTGCCCTGAATGGAACGAGTTCCGATGCTGGAGATTACGTCCTTTTCGGTTATGCCTGCCGCGCGCGCCTCCGGCTGCAGATAGGACGGGGTCATATCAGCGTCGAGCATCTCGATCGGAGCGCGGGCACGCTCACTACCGTGGAACAACTCGTCGAAGCGGTCCACCGCATCGCGAACCCGATTTGTTACTGCGATTGCGAACAGGAGGGCCAGCGCAAAGTAGGCGAAATACACGGCACGGCGTGAGCGCCCGCGGACTGGCATTGGCTCATTGTAGTGGAATGCATCGATCGATGATCCTAGCGGAACTCAAAGCCGTCCTTCAGGTCGCAGCGGAACTGGGTGGTGCGATCAGCAGCGGGCGTGGCGCTGCAGGTGGCCCAGGACAACCGGAGCGTAGGTCCCAGCGGGAAGACGATCTCGGAGGCGCCGAGGTCGGCTTCGATGCTCGGGCCCTCCGAGCCGGCTGGCAGAGTAAAATTCATGGCTTGGCCGGTGATAAACGGGTACAAATAACGCACAATATTGGCCACGGCGGTGCGAGCGCGTTCGGCTTCGAGAAAGTATGTAACGGTGTCGGACCAATTCAGAACCGAGACGCGGATAATCTGGCCTGGCTGCTCCAGGTTCTCGCTGGTGACTCTCGAGAACGGACAGGGTCCGGCGATGCAGGACAAACGCGCGTTCTGGAACTCGTTGCCGACGCCGGCATCGAAGACTTGTGAATTGAGAGTGGCGCGCCATTTGCCGTCTGGGGAACAGGTGGGTGCGCCATCACAGGGCACCGACCCAATATTCCGGGCTTCAAAAGGGTTGGCAATGCCGCCGACATTGGTAGTGGTGGTGGCTTTGATCGAATAGCGGACGCGCACGTTGGTGATCGCGATGCGTGGCTGCTTGGAAACGACTGGTATTACGCGCTCGATTGGCATCATGCGGGCAACGCAGATCTGACCGTTGCGCCAACCGCCCGATTCGAACGATTGGTAGCCGTCGTGGCTGAAGGTGAGCGCGATTCTGCGATCGCGCTCCCAACTCGGCTCGAAATCAATTTTGAAGAAGCCTGCGGTGTCGCTTTTAGCTACTGCTGTTGAAGGGCCGCTGACGGCTTCGATGGTAGCGCCGGGAACGGGGACTTGTTTGCTCGGATCGGGATCGTCGCGCAGCACAACGCCGGTAAGATGAAGTGGTTGCCGGGGCCGCGAACGCTGCACCAGCACAATCGTCAGAGCAGCGGCTGCTCCAAGCACCACGGCGGCAATTAGGATCCCGACGAGGCGCCGTCGTCTAATGTTCATGTGGGCTGCCACCGCTTCGATTGTCTCTCTCCCGCGATTGTGACTCGCCGCCGCTTGCTTTGGGGCTTGATTTCTCCTGCACTATTACTGCGCGCGCAGCCCACGCCGGGCATGTACGCGGTTGAATTTTCCGCTACCGTGCTTTCGCCTGGGGACGACCAGTTCCTGGAAGATCTCGAAAAAGCCAATTTTCAGTTTTTCTGGGAGCAGGCCGACCCGCAGACGGGGCTGGTCAAAGACCGGTGCAACGTGCGGATTGAAGATAAAAGCACTGTGGCCAGTATCGCCGCGACCGGTTTCGGGCTGACCGCTCTTTGCATCGGCCAGCAGCGCGGCTATGTCTCACTGAACGACGCCCGCGAGCGAGCGAGCGTGACTCTGCGCTTTCTCTTCAACAATATGAAGAACCACCGCGGCTTTTTCTATCACTGGGCCAACATCAAGACCGGCGACCGGATCTGGGATTCGGAAATCTCTTCGATCGATACGGCGCTGCTGCTTTGCGGAATTCTTACCTGCCGCCGTCATTTCCACTCATCTGAAATTACGCGGCTGGCCAATGACATTTTCAACCGCGTGGAATGGACCTGGCTTTCCGAAGACACGAACCTGCTGCCGCACGGCTGGTCACCCGAGGGAGGATTTCTGCCTTACCGCTGGGACCTTTACAGTGAGCTGATGATGATGTATCTGCTGGGGCTCGGCTCGGCGTCGCATCCCCTGCCGCCGGGCGTGTGGAATGCCTGGAAGCGGATGACGTTCGAATACGACGGCATGCGCTATATCGGCTCGTATGCGCCGCTATTCGTCCATCAATACTCGGCGGCCTGGTTCGATTTCCGCGGCAAGCGCGATCGCTACGTGGATTACTTCAGGAATTCCATTACGGCCACGGAGGTGCATCGCCGCTTCTGCCTCGAATTGCACAAGGATTTTCCGGATTACAGCGACGATTTGTGGGGCATCACGGCTTCCGATTCCGCGAATGGGTATGTGGTGTGGGGCGGGCCACCGCACACAGGGCCGATTGACGGAACGGTTGTTCCGAGCGCACCGGGCGGTTCCCTGCCCTTCCTGCCACAGGCCACGCTGCGCGTTCTGAAACATATGAAGGAACGCTACGGCAATCACGCCTGGAGCCGCTATGGATTTGTGAATGCGTTCAACCCGCTCACAAACTGGTTTGATACGGACGTGATCGCGATCGATACCGGGATTACGATGCTCATGGCGGAGAATTTACGTACGGGCTTCGTGTGGAACACTTTTATGCAGAACCCCGAAGCACAGCGCGGTCTGCAGCGCGCCGGCTTTTATAGTTTTTGATTCTCATGTCGCGTTTCGAATGGATGGTCGCACTCCGCTATCTGCGCGCCAAGCGCAAGCAGACAGCTATTTCCGTTATTAGCGTGATTTCGGTACTGGGGGTGGCCGCGGGTGTGGCGGCGCTGATTATCGTTCTCGCGGTAAACAACGGCTTCAAATATACACTCGAGTCGAGCCTGCTCAGCGCGACCGCGCACGTAAATGTGCTCGAACGCAATCCCCAATTCGGTATCGAGAACTGGGCGAGGCTGCTGCCGAGGCTCCAGAGTATTCGGCATGTTGTTGCCGCGACGCCGGGTCTATATGGGCAAGTGGCCCTTAAAGGGCCAATGCACGGCGGCAATGCGGTTCTGAAGGGCGTGCCGCTCGGCGGTGACGCTCCGGCCCCGGAAATGTTGAAACGGCTCACGGCCGGCTCCCTAGCGAGTTTCGATACGGCAAACGCCAAGTCGTCCATCGTAGTGGGCTCGCGGCTGGCCGAGCAGATCGGTGTCACGGTTGGCAGCCCGGTGACGCTGATCAGCTACCAGGGCCAACTTTCGCCACTTGGCGTCATTCCGAGCCTCTACCACTTCCAGGTGGTAGGCATTTTCGAATCCGGGCTGTATGATTTGGATTCCTCCTGGGCCTTCTCGTCGCTACCATCGGTGCAGCGCGTACTCGATTTGAGCGATGTAGTCAATACCATCGAGCTGCGCCTGGACGATGTTTTCGCAGCGCCGGATGTGGCGCGGGCTGCCGAATCCGTGGCGGGACCGAAACTCACTGCTTCCACGTGGATGGATCAGAATCGTTCGTTGCTGAACGCGCTGAAACTCGAAAAGCTGGTGAGCATCATTACCGTGGGTCTGATCGAATTGGTGGCCGCGCTCAACATCCTGGTGGTGCTGGTGATGTTGGTGATGGAAAAGAATCGCGACGTAGCGATCCTGATGTCGCTAGGCGCGCGGCGCCAGCAGGTACAGCACATCTTCATTTTGCAGGGCCTGCTAATTGGCGCAACGGGCTGCCTGCTTGGTCTGGTAGCTGGCTACAGCGTCAGCGCGCTGTTCGATCATTACCGCTGGCTGAAGCTCGATGAGCAGATTTATTCGATCAGTTATGTGCCATTTCGAAGCCACTGGACAGATGCATTATGGGTGGCCGCGGTCGCGCTGGTGACGAGTTTTGTTGCAACGCTGCACCCTTCACGCAGTGCGTCGAGCATTTCGCCGGCTGAGGCGTTGCGATACGAATGACGCGGCAACACCTCTGCCTGCCGGCGGTTTACTTTTAGAACACGATCTTTAGGGCAAGCTGGACGTTGCGGGAGGCGCCTATTCCAATGCCGGGCGCACCGTTGCCGACGTCTTTCGTAGAGGTCATTTGGCCCAGGCCGCCACCGATTGTGCCGCCGGGATTCGAGAGATTGAGCGAGTTCGCGAGATTGAAAATTTCGACTCGGAACTGCGTGGTTATGCGCTCGCCGATCTTAGTGTTTTTGAACACCGAGAAATCGATCTCGCGCGTCGGAGGGCCATGGAACTGATTGCGAGCCTGGTTCGAGTAGGTTCCAGTGGCCGGGAGAGCGAAGGCAGCCGGGTTGAACCAATAGACGTAATTGGGTTGTTTACTCGCCGGCACATTTTGGTAGGGATCGCCGATAACTTCCGCACGGTCCTTATTCTCCTTCGTCCCGCTGGTATTTGTGCCCGAATATACCGTGAACGGCGTGCCAGTATAGAACGAAAGCAAGGAGTTCAATTGCCAGCCGCCAAGCAAGAGTTTGGCATGCGATGGGGTGGGCAGACTGTAACTGACGAAGCCTACGAAAGAGTGCCGGATATCGAAATCGGCGTTGCCGTAGTCGCCGCGGATGTTATAGCTATTCTGTGGAATTGCGCCGCGCGTGGCGGAGAGGTCGTCGCGCGCATGGCCGTACGTGTAGTTAAGTTTCGCAAGAAGGCCGTGATAGTTGGCCGTGCGCAGGGAGGCCACCATGCCGTTGTAGTAGCCGCTGCCCACCGATTGAATTTCATTGATCGTCGCCAAAGTCGGAAAAGAGGCAGCATACGGCCGCGCGGCACCACCGATTGGAGTTTGATTTATGTCGACAGTTACGGGCAAATTGCGGCTGAACGTGCCAGTGTAACCGAGCTCGAACACGGTTGCCTGGCTGATCTGATACTGAATATTCATATTGGTGTTTTGGACGTAGCCATCTTTGAAATGACGGCTGACCGAGAACGCGCCAAACGGACCGGTGGGAACGGCTACGTTTCCAAAAATCGAGACGTTCGGCTGAATCTGAAGCGGAGTCTGGTTCGACAGGGTGTAGACCGGCGAAGATCCACCGGGATTGGCGAGAATGCCGGTCGCCCCATTATTTCCCGGCGAGTTATCGCCAAAGTAATTCACGTTCGGAACCTGGTAAAAGATCCCGTATCCTCCGCGAACAACTAGCTTGTTACTCTTTCCGGGCGTATAGGCGAAACCGAAGCGCGGCGCGAAATCATTCAGATCTCTCGGCCAGAGGCTGGGAATTTGGCCCACGTAAGTAATTCCTCCACTCTCGGGAATGAACGTTGAGATGCGATTCGTGGGGTCGACAATCGGCCCCTGATAGAGCCAGTTCACGCCATAGTTGAGGGTTAGATTGGGCCGCACTTTCCAGGTGTCCTGGAAGAATTCGGAAGTGCCGTTGAGGTAGTAATTCCGCTGTAGATCGCCGAATGCAATACTCGCTTTATTCGGAGCGACGCGCATTGCGAGAAAATCGGCTAAGGCGTCTCCCGTCTGGGTTCCGTCAAAGGAAAACGTTCCGCGCTTATTACGGTCATAGAACACATCGAGCCGCGCACGCCGGTATTCGCCGCCAAAGCGGAGCTGGTGAGTCCCTATCGTATAGGTCAAAGTTTCGTTCAAGTGACCCGTCGTATCAATGCGTCCCAGGTGCGGAGTGACGCCGAGGGCATCGAATCCTGTAATGGTCATGCTCGGAGCGCCGTAGAGACTTGGATTCGTGACACCAGTATTGAAGCCAAGCGCCGGCATATTGAAACCGGTGTTGGCGTCGTTGAAGACCTGCTTAAAATAGTTCACTCCAGCGACCGTTTGCCCGATAAATTGCGGCGAGAAGACGTGGTTATAGACTGCGGAAAAATTGTCCATGCGGCTGGGCGCGACCTGGTAATAGTAGGGAATTGAAGAGCCGACTGCTTCGGTCTGCGAGCCCGTACCGCCGAAATAGCGTACCGCAATATTGTTTCGCTCGTCGAAGATGTGATCGAGCTTCACGATCCCGTTATAGCTATCGGAGAGGTTATTGGCGGCACTGACAAAATTGTTCTGTGTGCCCGGCAGGCTATGAACGCTTGAGGGCCATAGAGTATTGAGCAGCGTTAATGCAACCGGACTAACGGGAATGCCTTTGCTGCCGAGGATAGCGGTCGAATTGGCGACCCATGCGTCGGACGGCACTGTGCCACGCGCAGTTTGACCGGCGGTGTAGTTTTGCTGCTCGTAGGTGACGAAAAAGAACGTGTGGTTCTTCCAAATCGGCCCGCCTAGGGAACCACCTTCCTGATTGTTTCTAAGTTTTTGCTTATTCGCCACGAACCAATTCTGCGCAGCCAGGAATTCATTGCGGTTGAAGTAGTAAAGCGAGCCATGCAATGAGTTGGTTCCCGACTTGATCACCACATTCAAAGTCCCTCCGCCGTTCCGACCTTGCTCAGCGTTGCCGTTTGTCTGAATCGAGAACTCATCGATCGAGTCAATGGGCAGCAGCGTCCCGGCGATGCCGGAGACGCCTCCTTGATTAACGGCCGCAGAATTGTGCCATTGGTCGTTGTTGTCCGCTCCATCGATCTGCCAGTTGACGGAGTTCGTACGAGTTCCGTTTACAGAACCGGCGGCGTTGACTCCCGGATTCAGCTTCAGCAACTGCGTAAAATCTCGGCCGTTGAGCGGAATGTCGGTGATCGCCTTGGTGGGAATGACGCTGGTTAAAGCCGACGAAGATGTTTCGATGGCGATGGAATTGGCAGATACCTCAACCTGGGTCGCGGAGCTGGCGACCGCCAGGGTGACTTTCAAATTGAAGATTTTTCCGGCCTCCACCTGGATGTCTTTGACATCCTGCGTTTGGAAGCCGGCTTGGCTCACACTAAGCGAATAGCGGCCAAGCGGAAGATCTTGAAATGCGAATTCACCGGCGCCGGTGCTCTGCGCGGTGCGCGTCAAACCGGTGTCTGTTCCGAGAAGCCGGACGGTGGCGCCGCCCATAATGGCACCGCTCTGATCGGTAACCGAACCGGAAACGCCTCCACGGAACGATTGGCCCAAAGCCAATATTCCGAACATCATTATAAAAGTTGATATGCCCGCGGTAAGTCGCGACATCAAAGACCTCTTTCCCCACAAGTTTTGTGGATCTGCAAGGCTTACTGGGCCGATTAAGCGACTAGGCTACAAGCGAGATAACCGAGTATAACTCAAGCGCCAGGTGGACGCGCAAAATCCCAGATAAAGAGCTCGATGTCCTCTTTGTCTTGACTGTCGGAAAACTCGACAAGCGCGTATTCGCCAGGAGGTAGGGGCTTTTCGGGCCAGACTTTGAACAGTCCGTTGCCTAAGTCCTGCTCGAAGGTCTCCATTAGTTTTCGGTCTTCATAGGCGACGTTTACGACCGGGGCGATGGAAATGTTCTCGACCACGCGGAAATTCTTTTTGGAGGTAAGGCTGACGATTCCGAAACGTTCTTCCTTGGCGAGGCGCACGTAGAAATCGGGCCGTTCTTCGCGTACTTGAAACGCGGAGTGCTCGCCTTTGATTACGACGCTGGCTTTGCCGGGGACCAGCGGGACCGGTGACAGCACTTGCAGAGCTTTGCGCTTTTTGTCGGTAATAATCTGGTAGTCGGCCGACGGCAGCGCCGCCACTTTTTGCTCTTGTTTGTAATAGGCGCCGGGACTCATGGGAATGGCGGCGATTTCCTTTTGCTGCGCGCGCAGAGCGCGATCCTCCTCGTCCTGTTCGCGGGCTTCCTTCACGACTACATCGTTTTTGGCTTTTCGCTCGCGCTCGGTTTTCTCGAGGTCGATCAGGTCTTTCGGAATATCCTCCCATTCGCCGCGTTCGGTGCTGTAGTAGCGAATGCGATCGCTCTCGACCTGGTATTCGCGAGTCACCTGATAGGTGCCGTCTTTGAGGTACAGCTTAAATGTCTCGCTATAGAGAGTAAGGGCAGCGGCGAGCAACAGGAAGACGGCGCGCACGACTGTATTTTAGCGGAGAAAGGGCATCAGCCCACAGGGCGCCCCGGCGCGGCTCTGTTTGCTAGCTGATGGTCAAGGTGAGCGCGCTCATGGCTACGGCGCCTCCGGCGGCGGTCTTCACGATAACGGTATAGGTGCCGGGCTTCGCTGTGGATGCGGCCGAAATCACAAGAGTGCTCGAGCCGGTGCCTGGAATCGTTGCCGGGCTTAACGTATAGTTCACGCCGAACGGCAATCCACTAACCGAGAGCGCCACATGGCCTTCGTAATTTATAGCGTTAGTGATGATACTGGTGGCGGCCGAACCAAGTCGCGAAAGGCTGAGGCTGGCGGCGCCCAAAGAGCTGGCAACGCTGCCTGTTAGAAGCTTGATCAGAGCAGCCTGCACGGGCGTCTCCACGGGCGCTTGCGGAGCGGCGACCGAAAGCCCGGCAGCCGGAATGGATGATATTCCAGAGACTGTCATATAGCGCTTTCGAGACTCATCGGCCTGCGGACGGCACGCGACAGCTTAGACAATACGGGCAACAACGTACCAAGTAGTTCCTAAGTAATTACGGCGATTCGGAGATCTACTGAGCAAGCATTGCCCGGGCCGCCCGGCTAGCTGCGCTAACCTGAAATTGAGCAATGGCGAAACTAACGGATGTAATTGGGTCCGCGGCTGCGGTCGCCAAAGGGATGGGCATCACCTTCAAGGAGATGCTGCAGCCTACCATCACCGAGGAGTATCCGGACGGTCCGGCGAGGCTCGAAGAGCGGTATCGCGGCGCGCACGTTCTTCAGCGCGACGAGAACGGCCTCGAAAAGTGCGTGGCTTGCTTTCTGTGCGCGGCGGCGTGCCCGGCCGATTGCATTTACATCGAAGCTGCGGAGAATACATCAGAGGCGCGGTTCAGCGGCGGAGAGCGGTACGCGAAGGTCTATAACATTGACTACAACCGCTGCATCTTTTGCGGCTACTGTGTAGAAGCCTGCCCCACGGACGCGATTACGCACGGGCATGGCTTCGAGCTCGCCAGCTACAACACCTCCACTCTCATTTATCGAAAAGAGCAGATGCTCGTGCCCCTGAACGAAAGCGGGGCTAATCCCACGCAGCACAATCCTTTGCCCGCCGGCGCTTAACCTAACCGATTGAGACGACCAAGATAGGCGTCGTGGTGGGAGCCGGCGATCCCTGGCTGGGCTCTACGCTGACAGCCACTGCGTGGATGCCGGTGAGGTCTAGCGGGCCGGGCACTACGTTCACGAAACCACCGTCGGCATTCGCACGGAATATTCCAGCGGAGCGCGGCGCGCCGCTGGTGGGGATCAGCCACAATTGGAACGTCCGGTCCCCGGCAATCTGCGGCAATTGCGAGCCCGCGAAGACGACTCCGCCGTTCTGACTGACGAAGACTCTGCCGCGTGCCGCGTTTTGATTGCCGAACTGGACCATGCGGGTATCGGGACGGCTCAAAACCTCTACGGCCGAGCGAAGCTGATTCCGTTCCTGAGTGAGCGCGGCGATTTGCTCACGTAACGATCGCGACGTATTTATCGACCAAAGCGCATAGGCAAGTAGAAGCACGCACGCCGCCGCCAGGCCGCCCACGGCGTACAGCCATGATTTGGCCTGTGTGCGCGGACGCACGGAAGCGAGGACACGTTCACGCAGATGTTTGGGGGGCTCGAGTTGCTCGGCCATGCCACTCATTGCCGCTGTTACGATTGCCGCCTCCTGCAAGCGCTCTCCGCAATATTCACATTGATCGACGAGATGTGACTCAATCTCACTCGCCAGTTCCGGCTCGAGCGCGCCCAACACGTACAATTCGTAGAGTTCGTTCATTTCGGGGTGCGTCACGGTTTCGCCCCCCCTTTCACGGAAATACGCACGCGCTCCAAAGCCGACCGCATCCAACTCTTCACCGTTCCCAAAGGCTCCTCGAGCCGGGTCGCAATCTCGGATTGCGAATAGCCCTCGAAGTAGGCCAGTTCGAGTACCTTCCTTTGGTTCGGCTTGAGCTCCGCCAAGGCGTCCTGGATTGCCTTGGCAGCATCCATTACATGTTCAGGCTCTTTTGGTTTATACGAGAAACGATGGGTATTGGTTTGATCGATGGGTTTTAGCTTCGATTGAAATCTGGTTTGGGCCGACCGTACATAGTCGATTGCCATGTTACGAGCAATCGAAAGCAGCCAGGGTCCGACTGCTCCGCGGCTCGCGTCAAATTCGCGCCGGCGGTTCCAGAGCCGAAGGAATAACTCCTGCACAAGATCTTCCGCCGCGCTCTGGTCGCGGGTAATGCGCACGAACAGTGAAAAAGCGATCCGGCCATACAGATCGTAGGCGACCGCGATGGCGTCCGGGTCGCACTTCGCGAGCTTCTCGACGAGTTGGGTCTCGCTTTGGCCACCCATCATTTTGTGGATGTCCAAACACACCAAAGATTTCGCCGATTCAAATCCACCGGGCCGCCGTCTTCGTAATTCTAAGCAGAAGCACTTCGTCGGAGGGCCCGGAGAGAAAACTTCTAGCCGCAGTTTTTCTCTCCGGCATTTTCATTTATTGAGTAAATTCCTGCAGGTGGGCATGGGGGATACCTAATTGCAGAGCTTTTTTGCGCAGCGCCAGGGCGTGATCCTGGCTGGTTGCGTCGCCCGTCACAACCAGATACGGGCCGCCGTTGCCGGCCACGAACAGGTGAGCCCTTAAGCCCGGGTGATTACGATTGACTAACTCGACACGCCTGTCGGCATCGCTTTGGTGCTCATAGGAATAAAGGACAACCCGCCAGGCGGGCGTAGGGAAGGTGGCCGTAGCGCCGCTCTCTTCGGAGGGGCCTTCCTGCGGCGCTGGGAAGGTGGCCGTGGCGCCGCTTTCGTCAGCGCGGCTTTCCTGCGGCGCGGGCTGCCGCCGGGCATCCGGCAGCGTTCCGTCACCGGCCGGCAGTGTGCGTGTCGGCCATGCACTCCCGTTCCCACGTGCTGACGCAGAAGCGCCGCGAGTTGGAACGGCGTTTTCTGCCTGGGTTTGCACGCGGGGAATAATCACTTGCCATACGACTGCCGCAACCATTAGCAGAGCGGCCGCTCCGGCCACGTATCCGCGCCAGGTACCGGGGCCGGCGTTAAGGCGTACGCCGCGGCGTTCCCTAGCGGACGGCGGCGCAAACGTGGTCGCGGTGGGCACATCCGTGTCTTGCTCCGATCGTTCGAGAAACTTGAAGCGCGCTTCGACCGGTTGCCGCCTGACTTTCATAGGCCGATGCCGCGCTTCGATTGGCACGGGATCGGCGATGGGATGCGAAGCCGATGGTTCTTCAGGTGGAACGACAGCCTCGGCGAGTGGTTTGTCGTCGACCATGTCCAGCGTGGTCTGTTTTGGGGGAAGGGGCGCCTTGATGATGGGAACGTCGAGCAGATCGTCACGACGCGTGCCGGTTTCCACGTCGCCCAATTCGAGGGGCACGCCGCCGTCTCCTTCGTTCTCCGGCTGTGCCTCTGCGGCGGCAGCCTCTACCGCGATCTCTTCTATTGCGATGTCCGAAGGGACGGGGCACGGGCCTTCCTGTTCCGCTTTCTCGGGTTCCTTCTCAGCTTCTTGCTCGGGCTCCTGCTCGTCTTCGTCAGCGATCTCCAGTGCCGCCGACGGACCTTTTTCCAAAATCGCCAGCACTTCGGCGACCGTGGCACGTTTGTCCGCGTCTCTTACGAGACATCGGCGCAAAAGCAAAGCCAACGGCAATCCGGCAATGACAGCCTTAGCTTCCTTCGGATCAGCCCGATACGGCTTTTGCGCCAGAGTTTCGAATAGCGTAGCCCCGAGACACCACACATCCGCCGCTTCAGTGGCCTGAAAGGTGTCGCATTCCGGAGCCAGATAGCGCGGTTTGGTAATTTCGAGCGGAGGCGCGTCGTTCACTTTGCGAACACACTCGCCGGCGAGCTGGATGGTCTCACCGCGCGCGAGGATGGTCTCGGGTGAAACGCAGCCGTGAGCCAGTCCGTTGGCGTGCAGATGGGCCAACGCCCGGGCAGCGCTTCGGAGGACCTCGCGAGCTTCTTCTTCGGTAAGAGCACGATCACCCACCACCGTGGATAGCCTGTCATCCGGAATGGCAAGCAGGACGTAGACAGTCTCCCGGCCATCAACGGATTTGCGTCCGGCAGCGAGCGGCGCGCTTAGATTGCGATGAGGTAGTTCGCGAAGCAATTCCCAGAGCGCCAACTGCCCCGCGGATTGGGAGGGTCCAGCGCGATGAAATTTCGCGATGAGTTCGAGGCCGGCACCACCTAAAACGCGCACCCGGAAGACAGCGTCATCCGCCGTGCGTTCGAGCGTACGCTTGAGCTCATATCCACCGTCTAGAATTGCGCCTTCAAGACTGGGCCACTCCAAATCTGCACGGAACGTTTCGGAAAGCGTCATGGGAACAGGAGCGGATCAGCCTGCTGCGGGGGCGCTCGGTGCTTCCGCCGAATAGCCTATCTCCCGCACTATATCATCTGTCTGAGTAACCTGTCTTGCGATGTTTACTTGGCCTTAACCGGTACGGTTAGTCTGGTCGTCTCCCACTCGAAGACCAAGTCCGCAGCAGCGTCGCCGGTTTTCTTCCAGGAGATGGTGAATTGCTCCACGGGCGCCGAAGTTTTTCCCATTTGCATGTCAACGCGAACCAGATCTTGATTTGCGTGGTACTCGGTACCCGATTGGCCGGTTTGTTTGTTGATGATCAATTTCCAGTTGTGCTCGCCCACCAGCGAGTACAAGGTGTAGAGGCCAGCCGGAACGTTCGCGCCGCCTATGGTGAGATTCAGCGGCGTGGAAATTTGAGTTGCCTCATTGGCGCCGGTGCGCCATACCTCGCCGTAAGGCACCAACCCGCCCATGATCTTTCTGCCGCGCATGGAGGGACGGCTGTACTGGATGGAGATCGTCTGGCCTTTGAGGGTGACATCCGCCGTTCCCGACGGACTGGGCCGGCTCTCCTGCGCGCCTGCGCAGCCGGCGAGCACTATCGCCAGAGCCGCCCAAAATAATCGACTTGATTGCCGCATTCTGTTCCTCCGACAGTCATTAGATCAGATACGTTTCACCCTCGCCGATCACCTACACTGGACTAGTGCCAGCTAAGCTCGCTGCTCCGTTCGTTTCGAAAGCTGTCGACGATTACCTGAAAGCGATTCTCGAACTGGGTGGATCGCGTGGGGAGCGGGTTTCAAGCAATGCGCTGGCGGAACGGCTGGCAGTGCGGCCGGCATCAGTCACAGGGATGCTGCAAAAGCTCGCGGCACAACAGCCACCGCTGGTCGTCTACGAGAAGCATCACGGAGTTCGGCTCTCGGCGGCGGGCAAGCGGCGGGGTTGGGAACTCGTGCGGCACCATCGCCTGCTGGAACTTTTCTTGCACGATGTCCTGAAGTATTCGTGGGACGAAGTGCATGAAGAGGCCGACCGTCTGGAGCATTTTATTTCGGAACGATTCGAGGATCGCGTGGCGGCTATTCTGGGCGATCCGGCGCTCGATCCGCACGGTCACGTAATTCCACAAAAAGACGGCGAAGGCACGTTTCGCGATGAGGCGGCACTATTGGACTGGCCGCTGGGAGAGCTGGCAGTGATCAGCAGCGTGCGGGACCGGGACCCGGCGGCGCTGCGCGAACTGGAAAGACTGGGCCTGGTGCCGGCAGTCAGCCTTACGATTGAAGCGACGAACCCGCAGGCAGCGCTACTGGTTCGCATCGAGGGCCGGGACGAAGCGATTCGCCTTAACAATGGACTGGCTGGGGCGCTGTTCGTGATGCCGCGGACCCAGATAACGCCGCCGGACAAGCCGGCTAGGCCGTCTCAGTCTTCCGGCGATCGGCCGCCGGCATCTCCCCGAACTTCGGCTTTGCGAAAGCATCCCGAAGGGCGAGACACACCGCGCCATGCAACAGAGAATCATCGGCCGACAGGCGCGCCGGGCGAATCGAACAGCGCAATTGGACCGCGCCATATAGCGTCTCGACATCCGCGCGCAACAGATCCCAAATCGCGGTGATGCGGCCGGCGAGGATGACTTCGGCCGGATTGAATAGAAATCCAATATTCGAAATACCTAGCGAAAGATAACGCGCGGTCTCACGAAAAGCAGCACGCGCCTGCTTGTCTCCGTTCCGGGCAGACAGAAGCATTTCATCAAATCTTTCCACAGTAAAGGGGCTGCGCGGATGAACGCGCCGCCAGGTGGCCTCGTTGCTGACATAGCGCTCCCAGCAACCGCGGCGGCCGCAGCGGCATGGAACTCCGTCGGGCTCGACGACCATGTGACCGACCTCCGCCGCGAAGTTAGCGTCATGTCCCAAATACATTTCGCCGTTGAGCACCGCACCCGCGCCGGCGCCGAAGTCGCTCACGTTCAAAAGAATGAAATTGGTGCTGGGTTCTTTGTTCCGCTCTTTGGCGAGCCATAGCTCGGACAGCGCACCAAGGTTGCAATCGTTGTCGGCCAGTGTCTCAATACCGGTCTGTAAAAAAATCTCACGGGCAATCGGAAAATCGGTAAGCTCGGTGTGCGTTGGAGCCCATAGGATACGCCCGGCATGAGCGTCCACGTGCCCCGGGATGGCGATACCGATACGACGAAATTCCGGCGCGGTTTCGTCCTGCCAAAGCCGGATCGCGCGCGCGAGGGCCTGTACCAATCTTTTCGGAGACGCCGGCGTCCGGAATGTCACACGTTTGTCGATGCGACCGTTCAATCCGGCACGGGCGATCTGGCAATATGCCGGCCTAACGACCAATCCCAGAACCGGATAGCCTGCGTCGTTCAACCGCAGACTCATCGGAACACGCCCGCGTTGTGAGGGCACGGCGCGTTCCTCGGCGACCAATTTGTCTTCGATCAACTCGTCGACAATATCGGAAACGCTGCTCCGGAATATTCCGGTGAAACGGGCCAGATCGGCGCGAGAGAGAGGCTGCCGGCAGCGGATCAACTCCAGCATGATGGAGCGGTTCACGGCTCGCACGCTGGACGGTGTGGCGGTACGAATCGGGAGTGCGAATCCCAGAGACCCGTTCTTCACCGAGATGAAACCATGACTAGCAGTATCGCTCCCCAACCGCCCCAATCCTGTAATTGATCGATCAGAAGCTTAGCCGAAGCATCAGGTTCATCAACGGCTGGCCATTGAACGAGGCCGTGGTCTGGTCGCCGGTTATCTTGCCGAACAATTGCGGATTTTTGGGATCGAACTGGCTGCTCGGATTGTTGAAGCCGTAGTTGTGAAAGGGATTCTGAAAGTCGAAGCGGAACTGCAGGATGATACGTTCGGTGATCGGGAAATTCTTTTTGGCCGAAACCTGCGAATACATAACTCCAGGGCCGGTTACGATATTGCGGCCGGCGTTGCCGGGCGTGAACGGCGCCGGGACAGCGAAACAACTCGCAGGTAAGACGGGGTTCTCGAGAGACTGGTTGAAGCGGTTACCGCCGATGGCGTCACCCAGCCCAAATTGGGACATCGAAATGTGATTGCACGTCAAGTCCGGCACGCGATTGCCAACGGTCTGCGGAAAATAGTTGTTCGGGCTGTTGGTGAAGGTAAAGCTGAATGGATTGCCGGATTCGAAGCTCTGAATCCAGGCCAGATCGTACCCACCGATCAGGAAGTCGACAAACTTATTGCTGTGATTCAGGAAATGCCGGCCTCTACCGACTGGCAACTCATAGGTCGCACTGGTGACAAATACGTGAGTACGGTCGTAAGTTGCCCGGGCCTTGTTCAAGTTGCGATTTTCGACCGGCGCAACCGCCGTGCCTGCGCCCGCGCCAGAAGAGTAGGTGCACTGACCATAATCGTTATCGCAATCGTTGATGGCCTTCGAGTAGGTATAGAACGAATTGAGGACCAGTCCTTGCGAATATCGCTTCAGGAACTGGACCGTGCCTGAGTGATACGTGGAATGGCCAGTATTCGACATGTAGTTGATGGCGCCGAATTGCGTGTACGGCAGGTAATTTTGGGGCGCTGCAAAAGCGGCGGCACGCAGAGTTGGATTGTTCGCTCCGAAGCTGGTGGGGAACAAATTGATATTCCAGCTTTCGACTAGATCGACTCCAGCCGATCCCTGATAGGTAAACTTCAGTAAATTGTTAGTCCCCAGCTGATACTGTACGCCTACGTTCCAATTCATCACATATCCGGGGTGCAGGTTTCCGTCCATCCAGTTGATATTGCGAGAGCTGTAGTTCGTGCCGATAAATGGCGAGCTGCCATTAGCGCGGATGGGGAAGGTGATTTGCCCAGGGCCCTGACTGATGCGGTAAATCGGCCTGGGATCGCCGGGAGCTTGCTGCTGCGCCACTTGAGATTGATATTCGTCGAATTGCTGCAGCGTGTTTGGAAATCGAATATCTACCGTGTTGATACCAAAACCTCCACGAAAGACAAATTTGTCTTTAGGGTGCCAAGCGACACCGAACCGAGGTTGAAAATTCTTGAGGTCGCGCGCATTCAATCCGCCCGAGGGATGAATGATGGCTCCCATTCTTCCAGACACGGGATCGACGGTGGTAGGACTAAAATTGCTGATCAAGCCGTGAGCGGTATGAAATGGACTCTCAGTGGACCACCGGAGACCGAGGTTCAGCGTCAACGCGCGCGAAAACTTCCAATCATCCTGAAAGTAGAGGCTGTGAACTGTATCGCGCGGCAACCAAGTGGTGGTGTAGCTGGTAAAATTCGCCTGTCGCACATAACCCAGTTCCACACCGGCAAACAGGTTGCCGGTATTAGGGACTGCCGTTCCGTCAGGGCGCAAACCCGCGGTCATGTCATCGAACTGGAACACACCACTGGGTTTCCCGAGCTGAAAGTAATTGGCCTGGAAATGGAGATACTCGTACCCCATTTTGAAAGCATGCGTGGAGACGATCTTGCTGAAATCATCGCGAAACGTGATGGTCTGGCGGATCTGGCGGGAAGGCCCGTCCACTGTGAGACCGTAAGCCGTATTCAAGGCCGGTGCGGTAGAGTTACCGGTCGCCATGGTACCGCTGAACGACGGAAACAGCAGCGGGCTATCGTTCGGTATGCCGAGTTGTGCGGCCCAGTCTTTGTTGTAGGAGGGGACGAAAGTGTCGTTGCGGATCCGATAAAAGCCAACACGCATGTCATTAAGAGCGGTGGGGCCGAACAATTTCGTGATGCCAGCGGATGCGTTCTGCTGAGTGAACGGCGCGTTAAAGCCGTTCGCGCCGTCAAAGTCGGGGACGGCAATGCTTGTCGGCCGCTGTAGTCCGCTTTGATAGTTGTAGGTATAGCTGCCGTAGGCCTTCAGATTGGAATTGAACTGGTGATCTACACGCCCCGAATAGTCGGTGAAGAAAGTGCGCGATTTCGAGGCCCATGTATAGTTGCTTACCGGACCGGTGGTGGTGAGTGAACCGGGCGAATTGGGACCGATCCAGGGATGGAAGGAAAGCAGTTTCGTATAAACCGGATCCATCCTGCTTACCGGGACGACACGACCGGGAAGCGGATCCCGCGTCCAGGTGCCGTCGGAAAGTTTCCGCGTGGTGGCCGGATCATAAAGCGGCTGGCCCGCGCCACCGAAAGTAAAATCGCCATTCAGTAGGTCCGGCGTGGGCGTCTGGCTAGTAAAGGCCGCTGATTTTTTTTCGATCAGTTTCTGATAGCCGAGGAAGAAAAATGTCCTATTCTTCCCGCTGTAGACCTTGGGAATCGAGATGGGACCACTCAGACTGGCATCGAGCTGCATGAACCAGGCCGGCACGCCGTCGGGTGCTCCCGGCTGCGGGTCCGAGGTCCTGAATGCATTGAAGAACTGGCGGTGCGTCATGTTGCGCGTGCGACCCAAGTCGGAAGCCGTGCCATGAAACTCGTTCGTGCCGCTCTTCTTCGCGACCGTTACGACGCCTCCCGTGGTGTGGCCATATTCGGCCGGCAGAGTACCGGTGACGACCTGAACTTCTTCGACTGAGTTTTCTACGGGCTTGATGTCCGTTCCGGTGCTCAAAATCGGATCGTTGCCGAAGACGCCATCTTCGAAGACTGTTGTGCCGGTCGATCGTTGTCCCGCTACGTTGAAGCCTCCGAGCGAGCCGCCGTAAGCGTAGCCGTTCATGGTGACGCCGGGATTCAGGTTCAATGTATTCAGAACGTAGCGCTGGTAGAGGGGCATCTTGTATAACGTTTCCCCCTCGGTGACGGTGCTGGTCGAGGATGTCTCGGTCTCAAGCAACTCCCCCTGGCCTGTGACCTGCACCTGCTCGGTAAGCTGGCCGAGTTGAAGCGTGGCATTTACGGGCAGGGTATCGCCGACCTTCAGCAGAATGCCATGCTGCACGAGTCGCCGGAAGCCAGACGACTCGAAGGTTACATCGTAGGTTCCGGGCTGAAGCGACTGCACGCGATAGAGGCCGTCCCCGTTTGTTACCGAGCGCGACTCAAAGTTCATGCTGGTTTCGACGATGACAACTTTTACGCCGGCGACGGCCGCACCAGTGGGATCGGTTACGGTGCCGGTGATTGTTGCGGTGCCTATCTGAGCGAATGCCTGGAGGCCCAGAACAAGAAGAATAACGACGAGGCGCGTGTACAGTCTGACCCGAACCATACAGTACTCCTTCTGACCCGCGTGACGGGTCATCCCAAATGCTTGGAATATAGTATCCGATCGGAAACAGAAATGGGTGGAAATACACGATACGATAGCTACTCGTCCTTCACTATGCAGAAGCCTATGCTCTGGCTCGTTCTGGCCGCGCTGCTTGTCCCAGCGGCTCGCGCCCAAGATATCGATTCGTACGAATACTACGGCCGCGATCTCACCCCGCAGGAATCGCGGGGCCGCGACACCTGGTATTTCTGGACCGGCGGCGGGGAGCAAATGTGGCACAAGATTACGAAAGTAACCGGCGGGACGGTCGATTTGCTGCTCTATGCGGAGAGTACGCCGCGCGCGACACGATTTAAGACGCTGGGGACGATCAACGATCCGGATTGCCACGCCGCCGAACATCCTGACGAATACGGGTTGAATCTCGATGTCTGTAAATCCCTCGTGATTCAAGGCATTCCGGGTGAATCCACGGGCATCATGGGGCTACGCAAATTTCGCAACCCGGACTTCAAGCCCGAGCTATGGGACGTAAATAAATATCGCGCACATCCCGACCAGGTAGAGCCACCGTACATAGTGGGGATGGCTTGCGCAATCTGTCACGTGGGGTTCAGCCCATTGCATCCTCCGGCCGATCCGGAGAATCCGCATTGGCGCCACCTAGCATCCACAATTAGCAACCAATACTGGAAGGAAGGAAAGCTGTTCAGCTTTCGTTTGCAACCGAATGACTTCTTCTGGCAGGCTGGCGAGCAACAGCCGCCCGGCACGTCCGACACCTCGCGAATCGCCACCGACCACATCTACAACCCGAACGCGATTAATACCATCGTGGAGCTGAAGAATCGTCCGCTGGTGAACGAGAACATTGTCGACACGGCCACGGGACGGGTAGTCGTGCGGCCGGTCCATCATATTTTGAAAGCGGGCGAGGACTCGATCGGCACCGCGTTCGCCGCGCTACGGGTGTACGTGAATATCGGCATGTGTTCGGACATATGGTTCGCGCACCTGGACCCGGTGCTTGGAGAAAAGCGCGCACAGAGCCCGTTTCGTATAGAAGACGCACGCAAGAATTGCGAGAATTGGCGCGACACGGAGGCGCGCATGACGGATGCAGAAGCGTTTCTCGACACCATCAAACCGATGCATTTGCAGGATGCCGAGGGAGGCGCAGCGTATTTGAAAAACGATCCGGCGGTTTTGAACCTGGGCAAGCGCGTCTTTGCCGACAACTGCGCCACTTGCCATTCGAGCAAGCAGCCACCGGCCGAAATGGCATCCGATGCGGCGAAGCGAGCGGAATGGTTTCGCCAGGCGGTCGCCGACCCGCATTTTCTGGATGATAATTTCCTTTCCGACGACAAACGTTATCCAGTGACACTAATCGGTACGAATTTTGCGCGTTCGGCCGGTTCCAATGCGCAGCAAGGCCATATTTGGGAAGATTTTTCGTCGGTCGATTACAAGCACCTGCCGCAGGTTGAAGAGATTCGTGGCCTCTATAATCCGGTGAAGCCGAGCCACCCGATCACATTTCGGCTGCCCGAGGGAGGTCCCGGCTATTATCGGACGGCGACGCTCGACAATATCTGGGCGACGGCGCCGTACTTCAACAATAATTCGCTAGGTGTCTTTACTGGCGATCCGTCGGTCGCTGGGCGTATGCGGGCCTTCGACGATGCTATGGATAAGCTGCTATGGCCGGAGCATCGCCTTGGCACTCGCAGCATTTTGAGAACCACCGGGAAGAGCAGCATTATCGTTAACGGCCAGGTGCGGATGTCGGACATTCCTGCCGGCACCCCGATCAAGCTGCTCGCCTCGACCAACACCGCGGATCTGCCTTCCATCGCCCAACAAAACTGGTTCACAAAGTTTCTGCGCGAGCTTCTCGGCCGCAAGAATTTCAATGAGCTTCTGCTCGAGCGCAACCTGGCGCCCGATTTCGTGGAAGACCGCGGTCATGAATTCGGCTCCAAGCTTTCTGACGAAGAGAAACGCGCGCTAATTGAATACATGAAGACGCTTTGATCGCATCAGGGCTTGGGTCCCTCGAATAGCTGGCGCAGTTCGCATTCGCCGTCGCCCGCGACCTTGATAAAGTCCTTCACGTGCGCGATCGCTTCTTCTTTCGAGTGAGCCTGCAGAATGGCGAGCCCGCCGACGATTTCTTTGGATTCGGTAAAAGGACCATCGGTCACGGTAATGTCGCCATTCGAGAGACGCACGCGCGCTCCGGTGGCGCTGGGCATGCAGCCTTCGACCGCAAGCAGGTAACCGGCTTTCATACCTTCCTCAATCAGCTTGCCCATGGTCTCCATTTCCTGTTGGGTAGCAAACGCGCCTGTTTCGACAGTCTTATAGATGCTCAGGAATTTCATTGATGATTTTCCTCTCCTTCTGTGTATGCGTCGAACGAGGAAGCCGCAAAATCGACAAATGTGGAATTTATTTTGGGGAAATTATTCGGCCAATGAAACAGATTGCCGCGGGCTGCTGGTAGCATCCGCGGCAATCCAGATAAGTTCTATATTTTAGGCAAGGGTTACTTGTTCTGCTTGCAGGCCCTTGGGTCCCGTCTTGACGACGAAGGAAACGCGCGCCCCTTCCTCAAGGCTTCGATAACCGCTCGCCTCGATGGCCGAGAAATGGACGAATACATCTTCACCATTCTCGCGTGCGATGAATCCGAATCCTTTCGAAGCATTGAACCATTTGACGGTTCCAGTCTCTTTCATAACTTCTCTCTTTCTTACTACAAAACTTCTGCTACAAAACCTAACAAATCATTTGAGGGAATCGAGAAACTGCTTACCGTGGAAGGTTGGCGTACCGGATGAATTCAAGTGACAGGAAGGAATTTGTGTGCCCCAAAATGATAACCGGGAAGGCCGGTTTTTGTCAAATCAGGATTGTACTTTACGGATCATGCTTCCGAGCTTCCCGCGCTCCTCGGGGGTGGCTCGAATGTAATCGCCGGCGGAACGGGCCGGGGGCTTCGGGTTCTTGGTTTCCCCAATCTTCTCCGAAATGGCGCGATTTTGAGCAATCCGGGCGGCCGTGCGCTCCGCCGGAGTCATCAGGTGAAATGGCTTGTTCATGCGGTCTCTACTATTCTATGATCGCTCATCGTTTCCGAGGACTGCGGCCAAGACCGATGCACCCCGCCGGAGCTCGCCTGGATTGCACCCCGCGAATCCCAGGATTAAGGCCGGTTTGTGGAAGTGTTGCATAGTGAACGTCGAGAGAGCCGTGAGTTCCAGGCCTAGCATTTGAGCGCGGCGTGCAGCTGCTTTGTCCGAGACCCGGGCCGGAAGCCACCCTACCGTACGCATTCCCGCCGCGGTCGGCGTCAGGTCGAGAAGGCCGCCCAGATGTTTCCGCACCGCCTCCCGCAATACCGTCATTCGTTCCGAATAGGTCTGCCGCATTCTTCGTACGTGATGGCCGAAGTGGCCTTCGGTGATGAACTCGGCCAGAATGGCCTGATCGAGGGTCGGGGGGTGCCGGTCTACGAGGCTTCTCGCGGCTTCAAACGCTCCGGCAACGCGCTCGGGGACCACTAGAAAACCCATCCGCAACGCGTTAAACAACATTTTCGTGAATGTACCGACATATATCACCGAGCCGGAACGGTCCAGGCTTTGCAACGCGGCTACCGGGCGGCCGTAGTAGCGGTATTCGGCGTCGTACTCGTCTTCGACGACCCAGGCGCGAGCGCTTACGGCCCATTCCAGCAGTTCCATGCGGCGGTCGGCGGACATGGTCACACCGAGCGGGAACTGGTTAGCTGGTGTTACGTACACGAGCTTCGCCTGCGGGGAGCGTTTGCGAGCTGCCTCTACAACTAAGCCGTCCTGATCCACCGGAACGGGAACGATGTGCGCTCCGGTAGCGCGGAGCGTCCAACAAGCGCCAGGATAGCCGGGATCTTCCATCCAGACTCGATCGCCGGGGTCGAGCAAGAGGCGTCCAATAAGATCCAAAGCCTGCTGCGCTCCGGACGTGACTATGACTTGATCGGGCGAGCAGCGGACGCCGCGAGATCCACCGATATATTCGGCAATTGCCCGGCGCAGCGGCTGATAGCCCGTTGTGCTCCCCTGACCATAGAGGGATCGGGGCGCTCGCCGCAGAACGCGAGCGGAGATTCGCGCCCAAAGATCTACCGGGAAGAGATCGATGGCAGGCTCGTAACTGCGAAAAGCCTTCCCCACGGAGTGAGTCGCCGGAAGTGTCTTGATATCTTTCAACGCTTCCTGGGCGCGTTTCGACAAAGTCGCTTTGGAAGGAGGCAGATTGGGAGCCGAACCGTTGGCTGACCGCGCGACGAATGTGGGATCCGGCAAGCCGGACGCTACATAGGTGCCGGATCCGATCTCAGTGCGCGTGTAGCCTTCCGCTTGCAACTGTTCGAACGCCGTGGTGACCGTGCCACGAGAGAGGCCATATTGTTGCGCCAGGCTCCTGGTGGAGGGAAGGCGTGCTCCGCGTTTCAGACGGCCATCGAGAATCGCGGCACGAAGCTCCGTGTACAGCCAGCGCCAGAGTTCCTGGGTGTCTGACAATGTGGGCAGTGGGATATCTTGAAATATTTCGGCTTTTGGCATCCCTGGCGGCGGCTAAAGTGGACCACTCCATATTTTGATTATGGACCTTTCTGCTGGTCCACTTACGCCTTATGCTGAGGGTGAAAGGAATTTAAACCATGCAACCACGTTTACAAGCCCCAAAAGCCTCCCCGGGAGCTTATCACGCCATGCTCGGGTTGGAGATGTTTGTCAGAAAATCTTCAAAACTTGAGCCTTCGCTGATCGAACTGGTAAAGATGCGCGCATCGCAGATCAACGGGTGTGCTTTTTGCCTCGATATGCATTCCAAAGACGCTCGGGCGGCGGGAGAGACGGAACAACGCTTGTACGCGCTTAACGCGTGGAGTGAAACTCCATTCTTTACCGATCGCGAGAGGGCCGCGCTGGCCTGGACGGAGGCAGTCACACTGGTTGCCGATGGCCACGTGCCGGATGCGGTCTACGAAAAGGCTATGCAGCCGTTCTCTGAAGAGGAACTGGTGAATTTGACGATGGCCGTGGTCACGATCAACGGATGGAATCGCCTCTCGATTGCATTCCGCGCCGTGCCGGGAGAGTATCAGCCGGCGGCACGCAAGGCCGAAGGAGCAACGCAATGAAAGAAGTCTTCCTTGCTCTCTGTTTATTTGGCGGCACGCTCATGGCGCAAGATGCCAAAGTGACGACCCTCATGAGACGGGACCTGGCGGGGATTGCCGGCAAGGAAGGCGTGGTGCTGACAGTCGAGTATGCGCCTGGCGCATCCTCGGCATCGCACCGGCATAACGCGAATACCTTCGTCTACGTGCTCGAAGGAACGGTCGTGATGCAGGTGAAGGGTGGAAAGGAAGTTACGCTCGGACCCGGGCAGACATTCTATGAGTCGCCGACGGATGTTCACACGGTCTCGAAGAATGGCAGCAGCACGAAGCCTGCCACGATCCTGGTGTTCTTTGTGAAGAATGCGGGCGCACCGGCAACTGTCCCGGCGCAATGAATAGGATTCAACCCCGCCCGATGACTTCGGGATTCACGACGCGAACGGGCATCCCGTCCAAAAAAGAGAGCGCGTTTTCCAGACTCTGCTGGTAAAACTCTTTCCACGTTTCCTGGACTCCGTAGCCCAGATGCGGCGTCATAACAGTATTCGGCGCGCTTCTCAACGGGTGATCCGCCGGGAGCGGCTCGCGATCGAAGACGTCGAGAGCGGCGACGATGCGGCGCGCACTCACTGCTTCGAGCAAGGCAGTCTCATCCACAATCGGCCCGCGAGATGTGTTGACCAGGATCGCTCCCGGCTTCATTCGTGCCAGATCGGCGGCGCCGATCAGGCCGCGCGAACGGGGTGAAAGCACCAAGTGGATGCTGATGGCATCTGAACTCGAGAATAGTTCTTCTTTCGAGACGAGGGCGGCTCCCGCCGCCTGGGTTTTTTCCGCCGTAAGATTTGGACTCCAGGCCAGCACATTCATGGCAAGCGCCTTCGAGTAGCGCGCCATGAACGATCCAAGCCGTCCCAAGCCCACAATGCCCATCGTCTTGCCGGCCAGACTGACGCCGATGGGTAAGCCTTCCTGAAAGTGCCCGGCACGTATGTTCGCGTCGGCGGCGGGGATGGCGCGCGCCGCGGCGAGTAGCAGGCCGAGGGCAAGTTCGGCCGTGGCCGCTTCCCGATTGCTGTTGCCGGTGGTATTCGATACCACCACGCGACGCGCGGTGCAGGCGGCAACGTCCAGCGAGCGATTGCTCGCGCCGGTAATACCAAGCATTCGCAGCCTGGGTAAGCGGTCGATCAGGGAAGCCGGAAGGGGCGTGCGCTCGCGCATAGAAAGGATGATTTGGAAGTCCGCAAGCTTTTCGACCGCGTCGTCTTCATCGTGGAAGGCCTTCGAAAAGAAGACCACCTCGGCACGAGCGAGCAGGGGCGACCAATCCGTACTGGTTCGCGCTACACCCTGCCAATCGTCCAAAACCGCTACTCTTGTCATCGCTAGTAGATAGAGTAGCGGCCAACTCCGAGGAAGCTACGCCAACAGAGTCTTGAAATATTCGTTCAACAAGCGGCCGTTCGGATCGTATTGTTTGCGAGTATCCGCGAACGTTTTGAGCCGATCGCCGAAAGCTTTCTTCAAAATTTCGGGCGTGAGCTTGGGGGTCTGGTTGAGCAGTGGTTTGCCGTTGCGCTCGCTACAGAACTGGTTATAGGCGACGAGATAGTCCTGCCAACCTCTATTTCCCGTCGACACTGGGTCGATGGTCATTACGTTTTCATCCCACGAATACGAGAGCAGCGCTTTCTGGTCTTTCAGAATGCGATAGCCGACGTAGAGAAGGTTGGTGCGATAGCCCTTCTGCTTGTAGTAATCCTTCGAGAACTGGAAGAACTCGCCCATGATGCGTGGGAAATCTTTTTCTGCAAACGCGAACAGGCTGAACGTGTAACGGCTGTCGTCGGACACCGGCGGATATTCGATAATCTGGTCGCCCGGAATCGTGTTGGGACTTTTGACCAGTTCTTCCAGTTGAAAACGCCATACCGCACCGAAGCCGTCGATCACGCCATAACGTACGGCTGGAATCGAAATATTCTGCTCGATGTCGTGCCCGAGTTTTGGCCCAGTGGTGCCCCAAAGATGGTTGCGCAAAGCCCAGGCGCTGCGATTCGGCTCACCCGTGGCACCCGGATTATATTTGCGGAATTCGATGGTGATTTTGTCGACGAACGGAAAGACGTAATACATGATCGAATAATCGAGCGCAATTAACTCCGGCAGAGTCTTCGCGAATTCGGCGAGGCTGAACGTTTTATGATGCACGTCCATTGACAACAACTGGCGAATGCGATACGTGACCTCATAAATGATCCCAAAGGTGCCATAACTTGAGCGCACTTTCTGCATCAGGTCGGGATCTTTCTCTTCGGTAACTTCAAGAAGATTGCCGTTCGGCAGCACCATTTTGACGCCGACGATATAAGAGCCGACCTGTCCATACTCGCCGGGCATGGAAGCATCCTTGGTGCCGGCGCACGCGGCGCTGCCAGCCGAGAGCCGCCCGATTTCAGTGTTGACGTAAAACTGGAGATTGTGCTTTTCGAGCTCTTTGGAGAGCTCGAGATGGATTGCGCCGGCTTCGACGGTAAGAGTGTCCGCACCGATGTTCAGAATGCGGTTCATCTTCATTTTGATCAGCGTTCCGCCCTCGGCCACACCGCATGGTGCCGTCGAGTGATTCGAACCTACGGCTCGAACCGGCGATGGGTATTTAGATGGATTTTTCAACACCGCGACAATGTCGTCGACCGTATTCGCTTCGACAATCACTTGGGGGTGGGAGACCAGGTCTCCAAACCAGTTGGTCACTGACAGATCGGGCATATGGATCCAAGAACTGTATCAGATTTAAAGCGCCTCGGGATAGCGTGCGACCTATAATCGAAACATGAATTGCACCCAGATCCACTACGCGCGCCAGGGCAATATTACGAGCCAGATGCAATACGTCGCCCAACGCGAGGACCTGGCCCCAGAGCTGATCCGTGATGAAGTGGCGCGCGGACGCATGATCATTCCGGCGAACATTCACCACCACAGTCTGGAACCGATGTGTATCGGCGTAGCTTCGAAATGCAAAATCAACGCCAATATCGGGAATTCGTCCACCACCTCGAACATCGATGAGGAACTGGCGAAATTGCAGTACGCCGTAAAATACGGGGCTGATACAGTGATGGATCTATCAACCGGCGGCGATATCCCCCGGATCCGCCAGGCAATTATCGATGCCTCTCCGGTGCCGATCGGCACAGTGCCGATTTACGAAGCCTTGAGCCGTGTGCGTCGGGTGGAAGATCTCAACATTGGGGTGATGCTGGAGGTCATCGAGGAACAGGCCGAGCAAGGCGTGGACTACATGACCATCCATGCGGGCGTTCTGGTGCAATACGTGCCGCTCACCAGCAAGCGTATTACTGGAATCGTCAGCCGCGGAGGGGCGATTCTCGCCGAGTGGATGGTAAAGAACCACAAACAGAACTTCTTGTACGAACACTTCGACGCCATCTGCAAAATCTTTCAGAAGCACGATGTGAGCTTTTCGCTCGGCGATGGATTGCGGCCAGGATGTCTGGCTGACGCGAGCGACGCCGCCCAGTTCGCAGAATTGAAAACGCTCGGCGAATTGACGAAGCTTGCCTGGGCGCGGGACGTGCAGGTGATGATCGAAGGCCCCGGACATATCCCGCTAGACCAAATTGGGCTACAGGTAGAGAAAGAGCGCGAACTCTGCTATGAAGCGCCCTTCTACACGTTGGGCCCGCTAGTGACGGACATCGCGCCGGGCTACGATCACATCACCTCGGCCATAGGCGCGGCATTGATCGGCTGGCATGGCGCGTCGATGCTTTGCTATGTAACCCCCAAGGAGCATTTGGGCTTACCCAACCGGGAGGACGTGAAGCAAGGCATCATTGCTTACAAGATCGCCGCGCACGCGGCCGACGTGGCGCGCCATCGCAAAGGCGCGCGCGACCGCGATGATCAGCTCTCGCGCGCCCGGTTCCAATTCGACTGGCGCCAACAGTTTGCCCTCTCGCTCGATCCGGAGACCGCCGAGGCCATGCATGACGAGACCTTGCCCGAAGAAGGTTTTAAGGACGCGGCGTTCTGCTCGATGTGCGGACCTAAGTTCTGTTCCATGAATCACTCGGCCAAAACGCAAGACTTTACCGACGCCGACGCTGAGGCCGTTCTGGCGGCGAATAACGAGACTTTTGTAAAAATTTCCTGAGTTCGCCTTAGCCTGGAAGGTGTAGTTCGGGCGTTGGTAGTTCCATTTATTCCCCTATCCGGGCTGCATTGCCAGCCACGCGGAATCCATTGTACGGTTGTGTCCATGAGATGGAATTTTTGCGCTGCATTGGTTTTCGGCGCATCGTTGTTGCACGGTGCGGGTCGCGACACACAAAACATCGTGATCACGGAGGCGATGCACATACCTCAGGCCACACTGCAGCCCGGTTCCTATTCGCTGAACATCGAAAATCGGTTGGGAAACCGCACAGTTGTGCGCATTTCGAGCTTAAATAGCAACGAGCACTTTCTAGTGCTCGCGGTGAACAGCCGCAAACTGGTTTCCGACAGTAGCAAAGGAATTATTCTTTTCAACCCAGCGGATGAGAAACTGCAAATCCTGCGCGGCTGGGTATGCCCGAATTGCACGCAAGGATTGGAGTTCGTTTATCCGAAGCTGGATGCCTCGAAAATTACGGTCGAGACGGGCCAGCCGGTTCTAGCCGTCGATCCGGCTTTCGACAAGCTGCCGGACGCCTTGTCGTCGGACGATATGAAAGTCGTGACGCTTTGGCTGCTGTCTCCGGAACGAATCACACCGGACCGCCGCGGCAGCGGATTGAAAGTGGTGAGATACGAACACGCGCCAGCCATGCGGCCCAGCACCAAAATGGTGGCAAGCGTCCGCCACCAGCATTTGCCCAAAACCGCAAGCAACACGTTTTCGCTCGCTGCGTGGGGAGCGGGTCTGTTGCTCGCCGGATGCGCGCTTCGCCTTCGCCGAGCCCATGCTTAATCTGAATGAATCGCTTCTTCCAAGCGGGGGATGCGAGAAGCTTTTCGTATGGGGCGGTCTAATTCTGCTCGCGCTGGCGAGTTGGCAGGTCGCCAGTTATTCCGCCTTCCAGTTTCATCCGGAATGGTTCCAGCGCGGAGAGAACAGCCAGGTGGCGGGGCGGCTAAACATCAAACGGCTTGGCCTGTCGGTCGTGGTCGTGAACGGCGACGATGAAAAGAGCCTGAGCCTGGGAGCGGGGCTCGTTCACGGAACCGCGCCGATCGGCAGCGATGGCAATACGGTGATTGCCGGGCATCGGGATATCGCTTTTCGCGCTTTGCGAAACGTGCAGGCGGGCGATGTCGTGCTTCTGGAGTCGGCGGACGCCAAGACTTACGCCTATCGCGTGGAGGATACGCGCATCGTGAATCCAGACGATGTCTCAGTCCTCGCTAGCGATGGCCAGCCGAGACTGACGATAATCACCTGCTATCCCTTCCATTACACAGGCGACGCGCCCAAGCGATATATCGTGGACGCACAAAGGATCAATTAAAGACAGCTTTGATACGCAAGCCATCGCGAATTTCGGCATCGCTCGGATCGATTACCCGGTCCGCGACTTTGTCGCCCTCGGCGAGACCCGAAACTACCTGGACATTATTAATATCGCTCACGCCGGTTGTTATCGGCTTCCAAGAAAGCATGTCGCCATTCAATCGATAGACACCGTTAGCACCGCGAATAGTGCGCAGTGCCGCCTTAGGGATGGTGAGCGCATCGTTTACCACTTTGGAAACGATGAGCACGTTTACGCTGACGCCGGGCAGCAGCTCGTGATTGGGATTATCCACCACGGTCGACACTTCACCGACTGTGCGAGTACCTAGAGCAATTACCTCGCTCGGCAGCTTTGTGACGTGGCCCCACCAGTGTTTAGAAGGCTGCGCATCCCAGGTGATGTCCACGGGTAGATTTTTGGCCACGCGGCCGAGGTCCGGTTCGTCCACGTAGACAGTCACCTTGACGCGATCCAGGTCACCTACCAGCCCGACCACCGTTCCGGGCTGGAGATAAGCGCCCAGTTTGAGATCGAATTGGTAGAGCGTACCGGAGGTGGGGGCAAGAACTGTAGCAAGAGCCAGTTGATGCCGCGCGAGCGAAAGCGCGGCTGCCGCGTCCCGCAGCTTGGCTTCGGCCACCGTCCGATCATTCGCGGTAACGAGCGTCTTCTTCTGGTCTTCGAGCGACACCAGATGGCGCCTGGCTTTGTCCAATTCATCCCTCGCACTCTGCACCTGCAGTTTTGTGGCAGCCTGTTTGGCGCCGAGCCGCTCCATAGACTCGTAATTGCGCTGAGCAACCTGGATGGCCGACTGTGCACTGGCGATCGAGTTATTCAGATCGGCCAGAGTAGATGCCTTGCCTCCGGCGGCTAAAGCGGCCTTCTCGGCTTCTGCCTGCTGTTGGGCGGCAAGGGCTGTCGCTAGTGCCGATTCGGCAGCGCTCGTGTCGAGAGTTACCAGCGTCTGGCCGGCCTTCACTTGCTGGCCGCGTTCGACGGCAACTTTCTTTACGACTCCGCTGGTTTCTGCACGCGCCGCAGCCCACTCTTCGGGCTCGATCTTACCGTTTGTGGAGACAGTGCTTTCGATAGCGGCGTGCCGCACAGTTGAAAAGTGGATCGTGACAGTCGCGTCCCGGCGATCCAACCCCCACCATACTAAGAGCAGCAGGGGTAGAATGAGAATCCACCAATTTCTCTTCATCTCCCGTCCACATTGTGACAGACGACAGCTTGCTCGTTATTGAAGCGGCTGAAGGCTTGTTAGACTGAGACGTTAATGGCGCAGTACCGGATACATCGCATCAAGGATACGCCCAGAGAGAGTTTCCGCTGGGCGGCACATACGGGTGGACTCGCAGTAGTCAAACCCAAAGACTATGAGGCAGACGGAACAATAGAAGCCACGACCGCTTATGCTGCTTGGAGAGTCCTGGGCTCGGAAGAGCGGCCTCTTCGACCGGGCGATTTGCTCGAGCTCATTACAAACGATTCGCCGGGATCCCTGCAGATCGCAAAATACATCGGTTTCGAGCCGGCTAAATGGTATTTGCCGGAACCTAAGCCCGAAGACGCCGCTTCTTCGGTTGAGACTATCGAATCCGCCGGAGTAGCTTCCGGGTTGCAACTGGCATAGCTCGTGGAAGCTCCCGATCCACGGGGCTCCTTAGCCCTGGTGAACTATATTCCTGATCCGCTGGGGGCGTTTCTGCATTCGCTCCGCCGACTCCTGCCCGGAGAGGAAAACCCCCAAGCACATATCACGATTCTTCCGCCGCGGCCCTTGCAGTTGCCGGTGGAAGCTGCATCGCTGGAAGCCAGGCGCGTGCTCGATCGCTTTACGCGTTTTGAAGTGGAACTGTCAAACGTTCGGAGCTTTCCCGACACGAACTATCTGTATCTGGATGTCGTTGACGGGGAGGCGAAACTGCACGCGATGCACGCCGCGCTCAACACGGGCGGACTGAGCCATATCGAGAGATTCGAGTATCGTCCTCATCTGACGATCGGCGGTCCGGTGAATGAGAGCGCACTCGAATCCATTCAAAGAAAGGCGGCACGCGCCTGGCGAGCAAGCGCCTGTTCGCGACGCCTGATGGTGGACGAGATCGTCTGTTTGTGGCTTCCGCACGGCGGGACTTCATCGGATTGGCGTCGTCTGTGGTCGCACTGGTTGAGTGCGAAGGCGGGCAAGGGAGCGGCGGCGGGCACTACTGCTCAAACATCCTGAGCTGATCCTGGGGCTTCGCCGGTTCCTCTTTTCTACCCTTGGAGCGCACGGGCGTTGAGCTTCCAACGACCCCTCGTAGTTCGGTACCGATAATCGCAGCGCGGGGAATGAACACGCGCTGGCGCGACGCACCCGACTTGGGCGGCGTGATTACGTAACCCTCTTTCGGCCATTCCAGCAGGCTGGGTGACAAAATACCATCCAGCCGGTCTCCGTCGCGAAACAGGAATCGAGTCCACAGTCCCGGCACCTTGGGGCGCCGTTCAAATAGGTTGCTTTCCCTAAACAGGTCGGCATGGCCCGGTTCGGAGGCGAAACACAGGGCTTTTACCGAATCGTAACCGGCTGTCTGCAGCTTTCCATCGACCGTGATCAGCTCGATGTGGTCCGGCAACAAGTAGGCGCCGGGATGAACGACAGCTTCTAATGGCTGGCGGTCAAAACGGTATAGAACCACTCGCTTAGCGGTGCTGGAGGGCAAGGCTACGACTTTGTTTCAAACAATTTCTGGAATATTGTATCATTGGCACAATGGCGGGGACCGTAAAGCCGGCCGAAAGAATCCGTGTTTTTCTGCACTATTGCAGAACCGAGAAAGGCTTGGCTGTCAACAGCTTAGAAGCCTACCGGCGGGACCTCGCCCGGTTTGACGGGTGGCTCGCCGGGAAACCGCTTCCATCCGTGACCTTGAATACTCTTCGCGGCTATTTAGATTACTTGCGAGAAAAGCGTCTGTCGAACCGGACCATTGCACGCCACGTGGCGGCCATACGGTCGTTTTTCGGTTTCTTGCTCGAAGAAGGCGACATTCCCGCCGATCCGACTGAACTGCTCGTAGCGCCCCAGATCGGCTCCGGCCTACCCAAATACCTGGACATGGCAAGCGTCGACCAACTTCTGCTCTCACCGGAAGAGGGTTCGGGCACCGGGTTGCGCGACCGTGCCATGCTCGATCTTCTGTACGCCACGGGAGTGCGGGTCAGCGAGTTGATCCAATTGCGCGTGGCCGATTTGGACGAATTAGAGGGCACGCTGCGTGTCATCGGAAAAGGCAACAAACAGCGGATTGTGCCGGTGGGCAAGCAGGCGCTGGCGTCGGTAGCACGCTACCGCGCCGAGCAACGCGGGAAGCTTTTGAAAGGCCGCGTAAGTCCCTATCTTTTTGTGACGGCGCGCGGCGGTGCCATGACGCGGCAGGGATTCTGGAAGTTGCTGCGCGGGCACGGGAAGTCCGCAGGTATATTTCGATCGCTGAGCCCGCATGTGCTACGGCACAGCTTCGCGACACATCTGCTAGAAGGCGGAGCGGATCTGCGCAGCGTGCAGAGCATGCTGGGTCATTCCGACATCGGCACAACGCAGATCTACACCCATGTGATGCGATCTCGTCTACGGCAGACCGTAGACCGCCACCACCCCCGTGCCTCACGGACTTTTGCCGCCAAGCGCGGCTTGCCGCGATAGGAGACAAGAGCTATGAGCGACTACATGTTCATGCTGGACAGCCATCTGACCGCCGAGCAGAGTAAGGCGGTAGCGGCGGTGCGGGACGGGGCGGAGAGCGCGAATCTCAACCTGTTTCTGACGGGCGGAGCGATGCGCGACATGATGGGCGGGTTTGCGATTCGCGATCTCGATTTCACGGTCGAGGGAGGTTCCGTGAAGTTTGCCAGGACGATTGCGCAGAAGACGCACGCCGAAATTTTGTCGGTCGATGAATTGCGCAAGTCGGTGGAATTGGTGTTTCCGGGCAAGGTGACCGCCAGCATTTCCATGGCGCGGCTGGAGAAATTTCCGAAACCCGGCGGCAAGCCGCAGGTTCAGCCGGCCACCATACACGACGATTTGCGCGGGCGCGATTTCACAGTGAATGCCATCGCCCTATCGCTCGGAAAGGCTTCACGGGGATTGCTGCTCGATCCGGCGAACGGCCTGGGCGACCTGAGCCGGAAGGAACTCCGCGCGATCAATAACTACGCGTTCTACGACGATCCATCGCGCATTTTGCGCATGATTCGTTTTCGCGTGCGACTTGGGTTTGCGATCGATGAACGGACGCAGAGCCAGTATGACAATGTGCGCGAAGCCAAGCTCGAATCGAAAATTACGGCTGCCGGCTTAGAGCAGGAGCTGCGGCAGATCGCGCTTGAACCGCTTGCGGGAGACATTCTCAAAGCACTTGAAGATGCGCAGCTGATTCAGCTCTTTTCGCCCGCGCTCACTGGAGCCAAGCTGAACCTGCCGGCTTTTCAGAAGCTGCAAAAGGCCCACCAGGCATTTTCGGGCGGCTCGGAGATTATCGGCAACTCGTATGCGCTGTTTCTGTTTTTGCTGCTCGAAAAGCTGAGCCCGAAGGAGCGCACCCAGCTGATCGCGACCGCCGGCATTCCCCGCGCAGAAGTAGATGCCGCAAACCGGCTCGAGGCCAAAGCCGGCAAGGTGGAGAAAGAGCTGTCCACGGCGAAGCTGCAAAAGCCTTCGGCACTGTATGCGATTCTCACGAAAGTTCCCGGCGAGTTGCTGTTGTTTTTACTGATGCGCTCCAATCAGAGATTGGTGATCGACCGCATCAAGAACTATCTGCAGAAATATCTGCCCGCGGCTCAAGAGATCAGCGAGAAAGATGTAGTCGGCGCTGAGCCGGGTACTCCGAAGTTCGTCAAACTGTATCAAAAACTCATCGCGACGCGGCTGGATGCGCGACCCAAGAAAGTCGTGGTTGAAGAGCCTCCTCCGCCTCCGCCGCCCGGAGCGAGCCGACGTTCGGCTACCTTCGGACGCTAGCGAAAGGCTTTCGCGAACCTTTACTCCGAAAGGCCGAACACCGTCACCGTTTGGCCGGAAGCGACGGCCACGCGCTGCTTACCATCGAATTCGTACGCCATGGGCGACGCCTTCCACATTTGGTTGGCTTGAAAACGCCAGAGGGGTTTTCCGTTTGCCGCATCGACGGCCATGAACATGCCGCTGTCCTCGCCGAAAAATAGAAGTCCGCTAGCTGTGGCGAGAGTTCCACCCCAGGTGTCTCCCTCACCAATCTGGGGCAGCTCCCAGACGACTTTTCCCGATTGGATGTCGAGGGCTCGCAAGATTTTCTGCGGCACTTCGCCCGGCACCGGACGTTGCGATCCGCCCAGATAGTTTTGCCCAGCTTGCCACTCGGCAGGCCCCAGCGAGTAAATATTGCATTTCTCGAGTGTCTGCAAATAGTAGAGGCCGGTCGAGGGCAGAAATGACGTTGAATACCAATTTGTGGCCCCATCCTGCGCCGGGCATACATGCGTGCCCCCGGGCACTTTGGGTAGAGTCAGCAGAACCGGGCGGCCATCGGGTCCGATTTCTTTGGCCCAGTTCATTTTCTGGACGAACTGTTTCGTCAGCAGCAGCTCGCCGGTGATCCTGTCCATCACATAAAAGAATCCGTTCCGGTTCGCCTGCAGCAGCAAATTTCTTTCACGACCGTGCCAGATTGTATCCACAAGAACGACGGGTTCGCTGGCATCCCAATCGTGAAGGTCATGTGGCGTGAATTGGTAGTACCACTTCAGCTTGCCCGTCTTAACGTCTAGCGCAAGAACGCTATCGGAATAGAGATTGTCGCCTTTCCGCTCCGCGCCGTTGTACTCTGGATCCGGGTTGCCGGTCTGCCAATAGAGTATGCCGAGTTTTTCGTCATAGGAGCCGGTAAACCAGGCAACCGCGCCACCATGTTCGCGAGCGTTTCCTTTCCAGGTTTCGGCAGTGGACTCGCCGGCGGCGGGCACGGTCCAGAACCTCCACGCTTCTTTTCCGGTCGCGATGGAAAACGCGGCCAGAAATCCACGCGCGCCTTCTTCGCCGCCGGCAGTGCCGGAGACCACCAGATCGCCGGCTACCAGCGGGGCCGACGTCGCGTTGTAATTCTGATGCCAGTCCGCCATCTCGGTATCCCATTCGACTTGGCCCGTGTGGCGATTCAATGCGAGAAGATGTGCATTGTCGGTCACGATAAAGAGCCGGTCGCCGGCCCAGGCGACGCCACGATTGATGCCGGCTGCCCCTCCGCCCGTGACCCCTTTGGTGCGCGGCCGTTTGAAGTGCCACAGCACCCGGCCGTTGCCGGCATCGAGCGCATAGCACTCATTGCCGCTTGTTACGTACATAATGCCTTCGACCACCAGCGGCGTCATCTCCAGAAAGGCAGCGCCAGGAAAGGGGAAGGTCCACTTCGGAACGAGGTGTGACACGTTGGATTTATCGATCTGCGTAAGCCTGGTGTAACGGTTGCCATTGAGATCGCCGTTATAAGTGGGCCAATCGGACTGCGAAGTGACTTCACGGAATCGGGCGCCGGCTGGACGCAGGAGATGGATACGATCATCCGCGGTCTGTAACGCCAGATCTTCGGCGCTCTGGCTAAGAACCGTTCCCTCGAGCCTTGTGCCTGTCGTCGTTTCGAGGGTGCGTTTCACGACTGGGCGGTCGGGACGCGCACTCAGCGTGCGCAGGAATGCGATTAAATTCGCCAGCGAGGGACCGGTGACATTTGGGAAAGCGGGCATACCACGGCCCGAAATGCCCTGGTGGATGATTGTCGTCAGCTGCTGATCGTCGAAGCGCCGGAGCCGTTCGGCAATCGCTGGACCGAACTCGCCACCCATGCCATCGCCGCCGTGGCAAATGGAACAGGTGTTGGCGAACTGTTGCTGCCCGGCGTCAATATTTTGGCCGAAGCACATCCCTGCCGCACATAGGGCGAGTAGCAGCGAGGAAGAGCGCATGGGGAGTTACATCAGAATACAACGCGATCGCACGGGGTTCATGGGCGGTTCGCTCGATATTCGCCGCTCGCAAGGCCCAGGATGGGCCCGGTACCTGGCCAATCAGATGAAGAAGATTTCAGGTAATTTCCGGCAACTTTCAGCTAGAATTATTCAGGTCTCGGAAACCCTGAAACGGAGGAGGGTTACATATGGAGTACCCACGGGTTCTCGCAGGAATCGCCCTGGCGGCTTTCGCACTTACCGCGGAGCCAGTAACCGCTCACGCAGCCCAAGCTCCCGACACTGCCACCGCCGCCAAAACGAAACACAAATCCAAGAAGGCGACAACGACGGACTCGGCCAATCCTGCCACTCCCACTCCCGCAGGAACGGCACAGGCACCCACGGCCCCTAAGACAGCCAGCAAGACCCCGGCGGCTGTCGCCAATGCATCCGCGAGCGACATCGCGGCCGCGAAATCATCCGGTAAAGTGTGGGTCAACACCGACAGCGGCGTTTATCACAAAAGCGGCCGCTGGTACGGAAAGACGAAACAAGGCAAATTTATGTCTGAGGATGATGCCAAGAAAGCCGGCTATCACGAAGCCAAGGAAGAAATTGGCTCAAAGAAGACTTAGGACACAATCAAGGAATCACACATGAGCTTATCCGATCTAGCAGGACAATTACTCGGCGGTCAGCAACCAGGTTGCAATCCGAACTTGCTCAGCACATTGCTAACTGCTGTGAACAACCATCCCGGCGGCGTGAGCGGCTTGCTGGAAGCGTTCCAGAAGCAGGGCTTGGGCGGAGTTGTGAGTTCCTGGGTGGGAACCGGCGCGAACCAAGCCGTTTCTCCGCAACAGGTGCAAGGTGCGCTTGGGGACCAGCAGGTGCAGGACATCGCGTCCAAGCTAGGCGTTTCCACGCAGGACGCTAGTTCGCATATTGCGCAATGGCTGCCGGCGATTATCGACCACCTCACCCCGAATGGGCAGGTGCCGGCATCGGGAAGCAACCTGATGGAAATGGGCGCCGGACTGATCCAGGCGCTGTGCAAGTAAGTTTCGCGAGGACATTCTAATGAAATCCATACGAAGGTTGTTATTGGTATTGGCGATGGCGCTGACGGTCACGCTGCCGCAAGGCGTTACCTTCGCCGGGCAGGCTGCGAAGAAGACCGCTAGCAAGTCTTCCGCCGCGGCTGCCAGCGCGGATCTGGTGGACATTAATTCCGCGACCGCGGAGCAATTGCAGGCGCTACCGGGCGTTGGGACCGCCTATTCCGACAAGATCATCAAGGGACGGCCGTATCACGGCAAGAACGAACTGCTGAGCAAGAAGATCGTCCCTTCAGCCACCTACAACAAGATCAAGGATCTGATCATCGCCAAACAGAATTAAGTACGACGGGTCAGAGCTAGCAGCCTATCCCGCGAGCCGATCTTAGGTTATCTGTGACGGCCATGACGGGGATGGGGAATAGACGGAAACGCACGCGTTTTGCTTTCCGTTATTCTATCTGTGACCTTGCAGCAAGCGGACATTGAGTGTGAATACGTAGTCGTCGGCTCTGGCGCGGGTGGTGGAACGGTGGCAGCCCGGCTCGCCGAAGCGGGCAAGAATGTCGTGGTTCTCGAAGCGGGAGGCGACCCGTACGAACTCTCCGGCGGCGATCCGATCCAGCCGGATGTGAATCGATTGCCCTTCGATTACCAGACGCCGGCCTTCCATCCATTCGCTTCCGAAAACGATGCCATGAAATGGGACTTCTTCGTTCGCCACTATGCGGACGAAGAGGTGCAGCGCCGCGATCCCAAATTTGTGGCCGCGCGTGACGGCATCCTCTATCCGCGTGCAGGAACTTTGGGCGGATGCACCGCGCACAACGCCATGATCTTCGTCTATCCGCAGGATTCCGATTGGGACTACATCGCGGAAAACACCGGCGATGCGAGCTGGCGCCCGCAGGCCATGCGGCGCCTGTTTGAACGCCTTGAGAACTGCCGCCATCGCCCATTCTTTCGGTTTCTGGCCAAACTGGGGATCAATCCAACGCGTCATGGTTGGAGCGGCTGGCTCGATACGGAGAAAGCGCTGCCTATGGCCGCGCTGCGTAATAAGTCGCTGCTCGAAACAATATTTGATTCGGCGCTGGAAGCATTTGCTGATGACGGGCATCGGCTTCGGCGAATTCGTTGGGCGCTCGAAAGCGGTTTCGATCCGAACGATTGCCGGACGGCCCGTGAGAACGCGGTAGGCATTCGCTATACACCTTTGACCACGCGCAATCATGCGCGCATCGGCACCCGCGAGCGGCTGCTCGATGTGGCGAAGCGCTATCCGGACCGCCTGCGTATTGTGCTGAATGCTCTCGCATGCAAGGTTTTGTTCGATCAAAACAATCGCGCCATGGGCGTCGAATACCTCGAGGGCGCAAAACTCTACCGCGCGCATGGCAGGCCGAGTGACGAGCCCGGGATACCACGGACCGTCCACGCTTCGTGTGAAGTGATTCTTTCCGGCGGTGCGTTCAATAGTCCTCAATTGCTCATGCTATCGGGTATTGGCCCTCCCGAAACTCTGCGCAAGCACGGTATCGCGCTGCGTGCGGACTTGCCTGGAGTAGGAAAGAACTTGCAAGACCGTTATGAAATCGGCGTCGTGAACAGGATGAACTTCAAAGCTTGGGAGGCGTTTGCCGGCGCAACGTTTTCAGCCGGCGATGCACAGTTCCGGCAATGGAAAACCCGGCGGGAGGGCGTTTACACCACCAATGGCTCGATACTGACTCTATTTCGACATTCCCCGGACTCGGGAGGGGTTCCGGACCAATTCTGCATGTGTCTTTTAACTAAGTTCAGCGGATATTATCCGGGTTATTCACACGAATTCGCGACGAATTTGAATTACCTGACCTGGGTCGTTCTGAAAGCGCACACACGGAACCATGCCGGAGAAGTGACCCTGCGCTCGGCCGATCCGCGCGACACACCTGAGATCGATTTTCGCTTCTTCGCCGAGGGTGGCGACAAAGATCTTGACGCCGTGGTGGACGGGATTCGTTTTGTGCGCAAGCTGACCCGGCTTCTTAAAAGACAAGGCCTCATCGCCGAAGAGGAGTTGCCCGGCGAGCATTTGACCGGTGATGCGGAATTGCAGGAATTCGTCCGTTCCAACACATGGGGACATCACGCGTCTTGCACGTGTCCGATTGGCGAAGTACTTGCAAGTGATTTTCGCGTGCGCGGCGTGGAAGGGCTGCGAGTAGTGGATGCGTCGGTCTTTCCGCGCATTCCGGGCTTTTTTATTGCCAGTTCGGTGTACATGATGGGCGAAAAGGCCGCTCAAATTATCCTCGAACAAAGCAAAAAGTGATATCATTCCGGGAACCAATCGGATAAAAGGCACGGGAAAGGGATTTATCGTGGACGCGAATCAACTCCTGACGATGAGCCAGGAACAGTTGGACGATCTGTTCAAGAAGAGCGACAGCGGCCCCATTCCGGACGGCGAAGCGAAAGGAACCGCGATCATCGCACCGGGAACCGTATTCAGCCGTGAGATCGCCGAGTTTGTCAACATCTTCGCGTGGCACGGCAAGACGTTCGACGGCAAGCGCGGAGTGCTTACCAATCGCATCACGCCGCTCGGTCTCAACGCCATAGTGGCAGAAGTATACAAGGATAAGAGCTGGCTCGACGGCAAAGAATGCATCGTGCTCGACTACTCGAAAACATCACTGGTGGCGCACTGGATACGGGATGAGATCCGGCAACTGGAAGCGAAACTCTATCTTGGCAAAGTGTACTGGGATAAGAAGCGACTGATCGATTTTTGCCTCCAGTTTTGATGGGGCTCCAAAGCCTCCATGACTCCTCAGTCGAGTTTTATGATCCTGGCGCCCATAGAGCCCGGGCGCGTGCAGGAACTGCGCGATCTTCTCTCGTCGATGAATGTCGCCCCGGGTCGGGCAGATGCGAACAACGCATTGCTGCCGTTCGGCCGCTTTGATGTAATTCATTTCTCCCGCCTTGTCATCCTAGATGACCCGACAGTGAACGATATCGAGATCTACGGGGTAGCGCGCCGCTCGTATCCGTTGTATCTGGCGGTGCTCGCGGATGTGGACGGCAGCGCCGATGATTTTCTCGCACGACTCGTGCGCGACTGTGCCAAGGGCCTCCGAACGATTTTTTCGTGCTGCCAACCCCAGCCTGGAGACGACCTGGCTGCCTGGATGCAGAAATACCGGGTGGAACCGGCGGCAAACTATATCAACTGGCGTGGCCGCACTGTGCGACAACTTGGCGAAGAAGCGGCTCTCGCAGCCTATCTCGGCCAAAAGCGTACCGAGCTAATAGGTAAGCCTCCTAGCGAGGTTCATCGCACGCTCCGCAGCCACGTCGATAAGGAGATTTCCGCCGGTCGGTTGCATCTTAGTTCCGAACCAGCGACTCCAATCAGCTGGAAGCTCGGCAACCTCGCAAACCTGTTAGGCGTCCCGTTGGTGCTGTTGCTGCTGTCCCCGTTCTTGCTCTTGTATTTGCCTTTTTTTATTGTTCTGTTGCGAAGCAAAGAACGACGCGATCCAGAGATCTGCCCGCCGCCCGAAAGCTCTCATGCCGCCAAGCTTTCCTCGATCGAAGACTACTACGTCGCCAACCAGTTCAGTGCCATGGGCACATTGAAGCCGGGTCTATTTCGCCGTTCGACCATTGCATTCGTTTTGTGGCTGCTCGACTACACGGCTCGACACATTTACTATCGCGGACATTTGGCACGCGTGAGCACAATTCATTTCGCGCGCTGGGTATTTCTCGATCAAAAACAACGGCTGTTTTTCGCAAGTAACTATGACGGAAGTCTCGACAGTTACATGGATGATTTCATCAACAAAGTAGCATTTGGATTGAATGTCGTCTTCAGCAATGGAGTCGGCTATCCCAGAAGCAATTGGCTTGTGTTAGGCGGAGCGAAGAACGAGCAGAAATTCAAGTACTTCATTCGACGGCACGAACTGGCGACGGAAGTCTGGTACAGCGCGCATCCGGGACTTACGGCATCCGATTTGGAGAGAAACACACGCATCCGCCAAGGCCTGGAAGCATCGCTGTCGGACGAGGAAACAAGAGAGTGGCTGGCGCTTTTATGAACGGCGTCGATTTTTCCGACATCCAGGGGATCGTTCGCTTCGGCTACAAGCACATGACCGAAGCCTGTTACGTGCTTCTCGAGATCAAAGACACTGCGACCGCCCGGATTTGGCTCGGCAGCGCGCCGATATCCTCCGCAAGCGCGCAACAGCCGCCTCCGACGACGGCGCTGCAAGCAGCGTTCACAGCGGCCGGGCTTCACGCGTTAGGTGTGTCCGCACGCGTGATGGCCGGCTTCTCGAGTGAATTTCTTTCCGGAATGACCGCGGAGGAAAGCCGTTCGCGCCGGCTCGGCGACGTGGGCGCGAACTCGCCCGCCAACTGGCGTTGGGGCGGAAATCCGGCGCAAACGCCGCATCTGGTCGTCATGTTTTTCGCGGCACCAGGCGGACTTGGCCCATGGATGGGCAAATTGTGCAACCGAAACTGGGAAGCCGCTTTTCGTGTCATCGATACGCTTGAAACCACCGATCTTCACGGCAAGGAACCGTTTGGCTTTACGGACGGAATCAGCGAACCGGAGTTGGATTGGGAATTGCGGCAGCCATTCGTGGCCGATCAGTTGACCTATACGAACCGGATTGCGCTCGGGGAATGCCTGCTCGGTTTCAAGAACGAGTATGGGGAATATACGGACCGCCCTTTGGTGGACTCTGGCGACTTACCGACGGCCGAGGACGATACCAACAAACGCGACGTGGGCCGCAACGGCACTTATCTGGTTATGCGGCATCTAGAGCAAGATGTACGAGGTTTCTGGCAGTTTGTCGATCGGACTGCAGGGGCCGTCGCGAGTGAGCGGGACAAGCTGGCCGAAAGCATGATTGGCCGCACGCTCGACGGCGATCCGCTCGTTGCGTCTACGGGTAAGAATGAATTTACTTATGACGGCGACGCCAATGGGCTGCGTTGTCCCTTTGGCGCGCATGTACGGCGCGCGAACCCGCGAACCGCAGATTTTTCGACCGAAATCCAGGGCACGCTTGACAAGTTGATCCATCAGCTGGCGCTGAAACCCAGAAAGTTCCGCGACGACCTGATGGCGTCCGTTCGTTTTCACCGTATTGTGAGGAGAGGCCGGGAATACGGTCCTGGCCTCACGCGCGAAGACGCCTTGCATCCGGCGCCGCCCGGAGACCCGGAGCGCGGTGTGCATTTCATCTGCCTGAATGGCAACATCTCGCGCCAATTTGAGTTCGTGCAAAATGCCTGGCTCATGAACTCGAAGTTCAACGGTATGACCGGCGAGACCGATCCGCTGCTGGGCAATCGCGAGCCGCTCGCTGACGGCGGAGCAACCGATGCCTTTTGCATTCCTCGCGAAGGCGGTATTGGCTCCAAAATTTCCGGGCTCCCGCAATTCATTAGAGTGCGAGGCGGAGCTTATTTCTTTTTGCCGGGCTTGCGTGCTTTACGTTACTTTGTCAAAGCCGGGGCATGAAACGTTTTCGGTGAAGGGATCAGTTAGACGATGGGGTCGTTCATGAAATGGCTAGTCAGAATCATAGTCGCCGTCGCGCTCGTCGCAGTTGCGACCATTATCTGGATTAAGCTGAAAGAGCCTAAGCCAGGACATGTAAAAGACGAAGCGCTGCTGGTGGGTCGCGATTCCTCTACATTCCCCGCCGCCGACGAAGACTACTTCCATGACATGGACGGCGCTCCCGCTCTCACGACCGATGAAATCAAGGGCCGGAACACCTGGATTGTCTGGACCGGCGGCAATGACCACTTATGGGACACGCTCAGCTACCGGAGCTTTGGCGCACTTGATTTTCTGAAGACGCTTTCTTCTAACCCCGCGTTGAAATACAGCCGTGACAATCGCTGGGAATACCTAGGACTTGTGAACGAGCCTTGCTTCGACAAAGCCACGGGACCCGATCCCAAACGTTACGGCCTGTGGCTCGACAAGCGCTCCTCGGATTGCCCGGCCGATCCTTTCGAAAATGAAGCGAAATATCCCGGAGTCAAAATCGGCGCGCGTGGAAAAAACATCCCGGCCGGCTCTTTCTACGGCTACGCAACGGGAATCGTAGGACTAAGGCTGTTTCCCAATCCAGACTTCGATGAGAGGGCGGCGAGCAAGTGGGACCCTGTGCGTTACTACAACGATCCGGCTTACTACAACAGTAAGGATCTCGTGCGGCCATATCGGGTCGGTATGAGCTGCGGTTTCTGCCACGTGGGCCCCAACCCGGTGAAGCCGCCGGCCGACGCGGACCATCCGAAGTGGGAAAACCTGAGCTCGAATGTCGGCGCGCAGTATTTCTGGATCGATCGCATTTTCTATTGGCAGATTGGCTCAGCCACACCCGATTCGAGCCCTTCTGCACACGACCACAATTTTGTCTACCAACTATTTCATACTTCGCGGCCAGGATCGCTCGATACGTCGCTTGTTTCCAGCGATAACATCAATAACCCGCGAACGATGAACGCGATTTATCTCCTGGGACCCCGTTTGAATGAGGCCAAGCGCTGGGGGAAGGAGACGCTCGCAGGCGGCGGTCTGAACAATAAACAGTTCAATGACTACATGCCATCCGGACCGTTGACGGAATATTTTAGGAAGCCCGATACCGTCTGGACGCCGCGCGTCCTGAAGGACGGCTCAGATTCTGTGGGAGCGTTGGGTGCATTGAATCGTGTGTATCTCAACATCGGAACATTCAGCGAAGAGTGGCTGCTGCACTTCAACGCGCTAGTGGGAGGTAAGCCGATCACGCCAATCGAAATTTCGGTTTCGCGTGCCAACTCAGCTTATTTCAAGGCGACCGAGACGCAAACACCGGCTACGGCGGCATTTTTTCTGAAGACCACCGGCGCGCATCATTTGGAGGACGCTCCGGGTGGCGAACAATATCTGACGAAGGACAAGGCACTGCTGAGACGCGGCAAAGTTGTCTTCGCGGAAACATGCGCGCGCTGCCATTCGAGTAAGCTGCCTCCCGCGGCGCCCGGACTCGACCCGAACGGCTGCAACGGCAAAGACTATCTGACTTGTTGGAACAAGTATTGGGACTGGAGCAAGACACCCGAGTTCAAAGCGCAAATGCGAAAGATTGTGCTGGCTGACGACTTTCTGGTTGACAACTATCTTTCGGCCGAGTTTCGCGTTCCGGTAACGCTCCTGCACACGAATGCGTGCAGCCCGCTTGCGACCAATGCAATCGGCGGCAATATCTGGAACGACTTCTCCTCGCAGTCCTACAAGGACCTGCCGTCGGTCGGCGAAATCACCTGGTATCACCCAGTCACTGGAGAAGCTCATAAGTACAAAATGCCCGCCGGAGGGCGAGGCTACACTCGTCCGCCATCATTGGTCAGCGTCTGGTCGACCGCGCCTTTCCTGTTGAACAACACGGTCGGCCGGTTCGAAGAGAGTCCCTCGGTCGACGCGCGCATGCGATCTTTCAACGATTCGATCGAGAAGATGCTGTGGCCGGAAAAGCGCGACCGCGATGATGTGCTTGGCTCGAAGATACCCGGCCGGATCGATCGCACAACCACGCGCAGTTTCCTACATCTGGCAAGCGGCTTTCTCCCGGACGCCCTGCAGCGGCTGCGCGCACCAACGCAGCGCCTGTTGCCGTGGGTATTTGGCGACGACGGTGTACAGATTGGACCGATTCCTGCCGGTACGCCGGTCGGTCTTCTGACCAATCTCAATCCGCTGGCGGAAGGCAGCAACCCGGCAATGCACCTGGAGCAGGCCGGGAAATTGGTGGATCTATTGCTCCGTATGAAGCTCGATCTGCTGAAACTGCCCTCAAACGCCACCGACGATCAAGCACGCCAGGTGCTGAGGAATCTGGTGGATCCAATGCTGGGGTTGAGCAAGTGCCCGGACTTAATCGTTAACCGCGGTCATTATTTCGGCACTGGTTATGTGGAGCCGGGACAATCCGGATCGCAGCAGGAAGCGGCGCTCAGCGACCAGGACAAGCGGGCGCTAATCGAATTTCTGAAAACTTTCTAGGATTCGAGCGCGGCTTGCATCATTGCTCGCGCGTATCCGACATTAAATGCGTAGCCGGCGTACGAGCCGCCGCCCGGATAAGTAGACTTGAAGGCGGACGAAGTAACCTGCGAATCGTTTTTATCGACATCCAGCGCTCGCGGATGTTCGGGATACATCAGCCTGGGATATTTCAGTTTGACCAGCTCGCGCATAACACCGAACATGTCCACCTGGCCTTCGTCAATGAACACTTCGGAATATTGTTCGTAGGGCTTGCGCACGCGCACGTTGCGATAGTGAACGTGATTGATGCAGTCCTTCTTCATGAAGTAGCGGCAGACCTCGACCGGATTCTCACCCATTTCGCGAGTGACTCCGCAATCGAAGGTGATGCCGTTGAACGGGCTCGGAACGATATCGACCAGCTTTTTCCATCCCGCCACGGTTCCCATGATCTGGCCCGAGCCGCGGCTGATGGGCGCTGGTGGATCGTTAGGATGCAAGGCTAGGCGCACGTTCGATTCTTTGGCCACCGGGACCACCGCTTTCAAAAAATAGGACACGTTGTTCCACATTTCATCTAATGTGTGCGCGCCTTCCTTGGGTAGGGGTTCCAGGTTCTTCATGCGCTCATAATCGAAGGCCGTGTAGCCCGTCCCGGCGCGTCCGGGCTCGTAGTAGTAGCCCTCCATGGCGCGATGCGCGTAGAAGTTATATTCGACGACCGGAAGCCCGACTTTGCCCGCCGCGCGGATCGACTGCTGTACTTTCTCAATCTCTTCATCCCGTCCAGGGCGTCCGTAGATGGTGTTAGGAAAACCGGCGATCATCAGATTGCCCAGCTTGACGTCCGCCGCCTTGGCGGTATCCATCATCTTTTGAAGATCGCTCTCCTGCCAGGGAAGGCCATGTGGGCCGCCACGCAGCACATAATTGACGCCAAGTTGCTTTACTTCGCGCAAAGATACCTCATCCAGGGGACCGAGTCCCAGGCAGAGTTTGGGTGTGTTCGGACCTTCGACTCGAGGCCAATCGTTGAACGCGGCGGACGCTCCGCGCGGCAACGCTGTAACGAGCGCCGACGCGCCCAGGGCCTTCACGGCATTTCTTCGCGAGACGGATACTTTCATACGCAGCTTCGCTGGAAATTATGTCAAATGCGGATTGAGACTACTGCGTGCCGACGATGCTCCATTCGCCGTCACGTTTGGAAAGAGCGAACGTAACCAGCAATGCGGGACTCTGCTTTTCCGTTCCGTCAGAAAATGTTTCTTCCACCTGGCGGCGGCAGACGATAGTGGCGCGTTCGCCATCGATCTCGACGGCCGACGTGGGAGTAATGGTCATGCGTATGGCAGTCACGGGCCCGAGTTGCGCCTTTACGGTTCGGCGGTCGAGGTTGCGATGCAGCGTAGTGATGCCTTCCACATCTTTGGTATTCCAGGCGTTCACGTAGCGCTCGAGCATGGTCGTGACGGCGTTCGAAGCCTTGGCTCGCTCACGAGCGTGGAGAGCGGCCACAGCCAAAGCCTGTTCCGCTTCCTTGCGGGCAGCGTCAGCGCGTGCTGATGCGGCGAGCACTGTTTTCTTTTTCAATTCCGTCCGCTCGCGCAGCGCCTTCTCCGCTTGTTCGATGCCCTGGACAATCTCCCGATTGTTCCATTGAACCGGTACGAGATTCCCATCCGCGGTCAAGTCGAGCGTTGGTGGCGGGCCAAGCGGCGGGAGAGTTTTTGGATTGGCTACGATCCCCTGGTTTTTGTGCGGCACTGGCACGTCGACGATAGTACGGACGAGCCGCGGACTGCGGTCCTCCGGTTCGGGCTTAGGAGGAGCAACGTAAGTCTTTGCGGCCGCGTCTGGATCACTGGCCGTCGGTTTGTGGCGCCCTGCGAAGAATGCCGTTGCACTCACCAACAACACTGCCGCCGCAACTCCGAAACCTCTCGTGCGAGTCCAAGTGGCGCCTGTTACAACTTCCGGTAATGGAACTGGGACTTCTGCGCACTCCATTCCTACCGGCTCGAGGCTTGACGCAGATGGAGGGGTTCTTGGGGGCGCCTCAAGCGCCCGCTCGATCGATTGCAAGCGTTTCGCGAGTCGCGGGTCGCCAGGGTAACGATGGAGCGCATACACCAGGCGTCCCCGAAAACGCGCCAAATTCTCGATCGGCTCCGAACGGTTTACATCTGCGAGCACGTTCCGGATGTATTCCTCGCACAACTCGCGCTCGATCGGCTCCCAGATTTCGGCCGGCGCCCGCCAGTTGACATTAAGCCCCTCGGCCAAGCTCAACATTGATTCCGCGACGCGCCAATCGGTACCCGTTACAATGACCGCGCCATACAGCAGCTTGTCAAATACGCGGCGTCTCAATTCTTCCGAGCCAAGGCTCAAGTCAGTAGCGCGTCGAAACGCGTTGAGCGCCAAGCCTGAGCGTCGCATCTCGAGCGCTCTTTTGGCTTCGGTCAGTAATTGATCGACCTGCGCGGACCGAGCATGTTCAGTTAAATCGCTGCTCACTTGTGCCACCTAACATACTCGCGCTAATACGGGGCCTAGGCTGTACTAGAAGTTCCAGTGGTACCACCTTGATTCTAATAGGGCTACGCGCCATGGTAGCATACACTTTTCCCCTCCCTGCGATCCGCCCGCTCATACCTTTACGACATGAAAAAATTCTGTATTTCCACCTCGATTTTCATTTTTTTCAGTGCCGGTGAGCTGCTTTCGCAGTCTGTTCCGATTTCCAGCGTGCCCGGTCTAGCGGGCGCTCTTCCGGCGCCGAGTGCGTGCGCGGGAAAGGCCGGTCTTGCTTGCGCGATTCCGAATCTGTACGGCCCGTACGGTTTGGTTTTGCCGATTCCCGACGGCCGGACAGCGCACTTCGACTCGAGCTTTCAATCGAACTTTATGGCGCTCAATGCCGCCATTGCGACGCAGTTGACGCTACTGCCGCTGGCGAGCCCGGCCTCCGGTTTTACTTATACCTACGATCCGGCAACAGGTGTGTATTCCCGATCCGCGCAGAGCCTTGGACCGGTGCTGACCGAGCGCGCCGAAACCATCGGCCGGCATAAATTCTTTTTTGGCGGCACTTTTCAACGCTTCCGCTTCAACAAACTCGACGGCGTGGACCTGCATAATTTTCAGGCCGTATTCGACCACCAGATCACCACTCCTACAGGAGACTGGCGCGAACAATTTATTTCGACGCAGAATTCGATCGATCTCAAGATCAATCAATTTACGGTGTTCGGTACATACGGATTGACGAACAGGATCGATTTGTCAGTCGACATTCCCTTTGTACAGGTCGGCTACAACGTGACGTCGACTGCAACGATCAATCGCATAGTAAACACCGAGCCGATATTTACTCCAGGGCCGAACGGCGTCAACGTCGAATGCTGCGCGAGCAGCGGTGGACTAGGACCATTCGGCCCGAACTGGGGTTATTATTTCGACCCGAATAATAAGCAGGGCAGCATCCAGCGCGGGTTTGCGAATGGCCAGACTTCGTCGGATTTCCTGAATCCCGCCAGAACAGGCGATATTTATTGGAATCCGAGTAAGAACAGTGCTGCCGGCATCGGAGACGTGACGTTCCGATTGAAGGGCACTGTGTATCGATCGGAACGGATAAAACTAGCCCTGGCCTCCGATCTGCGGCTTCCCAGCGGAGATGAGAGTAACTTCCTTGGCTCGGGCGCTTGGGGAGTGAAGCCATTCGCGGCGATTTCAGTGCGCACGGGCTGGCTGACGCCGCACGTGAACTTGGGCTATCAATGGAACGGCTCTTCCTATCTGGGCGGCAACATTTGGGACGGCACGAAGGACAAGCTGCCGAACTTCGCTTTCTTCTCGGTAGGAACGGATATCGGATTGACGCGCAGGCTCACGGCGGCTATCGACTACCTCGGACAGGAACTCATCAACGCGCCACGCATCACGGAATCGACCTACACCTCCCTCGGACCTCTCGTATCTACCGGCCAGGTGGGCACGTTTCCCACGATCAGCACGATCGATAAGGAGACCTATAACCAAAGCAATTCTGCCTTCGGCATTAAGTACAACCTTTTCGACGGGCTGATCGTGAGCGGCAATCTGTTAGTGGCGTTGAATGACGGCGGTCTGCGCCAGAGAGTCACACCGCTGTTCGGGTTGTCGTATTCGTTCTGAGCTGTCGGAATTTTAGTGGTGGTTGTGCCTCCACTCCCAGTAGGCGCGCTGGTCGTTATGGTTCAGCTTGCGGTAATCGCGATGCGGACGGTGCGTCTCGACTGCCCATTGGTTGTAGTAGACACGTTCCCCATCGTTCCAGGTATGGTAATCCGCACGATAGGGATCGTAGGCACGGTAACCCACCGCTACGTGCCCACCGCCGCAGTTCGCGAGCATTCCCGCCGCGAGCAGAAGTGTACCAACTGCTAGTTTTTTCTTGGACATAACAGCTCCTCCCGCTAGATTTGACTCGTAAGCCGCACAGAAGCGTACACTTCCGCACGAGTTCCCTAACCGTGGGAGTTCCAGTACAGTCTAAGGAACAGCCGATGGAATGGACCGACTCAGCGGCCGCCGAACAGGCTCGCAAGGGAGACCAGCGCGCCTTTGGCGCCTTAGTGGAACGTCACAGTCGTTCGGTGTTTCGTTTGGCTTTTCGTATGACTCAGAACGAACAGGACGCGGAGGATCTGGTGCAGGAGACCTTTCTGAAAGCGTACAAGCAATTGCACCGATTCGACGGCCGCTCCGCATTTGGTACATGGCTGTACCGGATCGCAGCAAACTGCTCACTCGATTTGATTCGCGCGCGCAAGAATCGCAAGGAGCATTCGACCGCATCCACTAACCCTGAAAAGCCTGATTGGCTGGATCGCGTGGCCGCTCCCGACCCCTCACCGGAACGGCTGGCACGCAGCGGGCAAATTACGAGCCTCCTGAAACAGGCGCTCGAACAACTTACGGATCTGGAGCGCACAGCATTTGTGCTGCGGCACTACGAAGGCCGCGGCATCTCGGAAATCGCCGGCGTGCTGGGTGTCGAGACGAATGCGGCGAAGCATAGCGTATTTCGCGCCGTGCAGAAACTGCGGCGCGCGCTCGAGCCGGTGGCGGAAGTGGCGCAATGACGCATCTGGACGAAGAACAACTCACACTGGCGTATTACGGCGAGGCGAACGCGGAATCCGTGCGTCATCTGGATGAGTGCGCGGAATGCAAGCTGCGGCATGAACGGATCAAGATCGCGCTCGACAATTTCCCCGATTTGCCAGTGCCCGAACGAAGCGATGCTTATGGCAGTGACGTCTGGGTTCGCCTGCTTTCGCAATTGCCGGTGAAACACCGGCGGCGGAACTGGCTTAACTGGTGGACGCTGACTCCGGCGCTTGCCAGTCTCATTGCGATTGCTTTTTTCGCTGGAATGCTCGCGCAGCGCAATCGCCAAACACCGGCGATATCGCCGGAGGCACGGGAACGCGTGCTGTTGATGGCAATGAGCGATCACTTGGAGCGATCGCAGATACTTCTCGTGGAACTGGCGCACGCGGTTCCCGGCGAAAGCGAACTGAAGGCGGAGCGGGCGCTGGCTCGCAGTCTCGTAACCGAAAATCGGCTGCTGCGCGAAACCGCTCGGAGCGCGGGCGACGAGTCTCGGGCGGCACTGCTCGACGATCTGGAGCGGGTGCTGGTAGCAGTCGCCAACGGTCCAGCGAGTGAAAGCGCGGAGGATCTGGACGCTCTGAAGGCGCGCATTCAAAGTAATGATCTTTTGTTTAAGGTTCGGGTGATGAGCGCGAACACGCTCCAGGAGGGACGGAAGTTATGATTCGCAATTTTCTTGTTTTCATGATGCTTGTGACGCCGCTCATAGCACAGGAAGACGCCGATTATCAAAAGGGCCTCGCCGCGCTGGACGCGCGGCAGTGGGACCAGGCAATTGCGGCGTTCGATGCGTCCGCCGGACATAAAGGACCTGGCGGCGACGGCGCTCTCTATTGGAAGGCGTACGCGTTGAACCGGGCCGGCCGGCGTGATGAGGCGTTGAACTCAATTGCCGCCCTGCGGCGAGACTACGCAACAAGCCGTTGGAACCGCGATGCGCGCGCCCTGGAGGTGGAGATCCGTGGCCAATCCGGTGAGCATGTGAGTCCGGCTCGTGAGCCCGATGAAGAGCTGAAGATCCTGGCGCTGAACAGCCTGATGCAGTCCGATCCGGATCAGGCCGTACCCATTCTTCGAAAGCTACTCACCAGCAACAACTCGCCAAAGGTCAAAGAGAAGGCGCTGTTCGTTCTTACGCAAAGCCGCTCGGCCGAAGCGAACAAGGTATTGAATACGGTCGCGCGCGATTCGTCGAATCCGGATTTACAGCTCAAGGCGATCCGCTATATCGGCATGATGGGAAGCCCGGAAGCCCGTAAGGAGCTCGGCGCCATCTACAACGCGTCATCGGACGACAACTTGAAGCGAGCCATTTTGCGCAGTTTCATGCAATCGGGATCACGCGATTTTCTGCTCAATGCAGCAAAGGGAGAGAAGAATCCCGATCTGCGCCGGGAAGCGATTCGCCAACTGGCGCTCACGGGCGGCCAGGAGGAACTGTGGCAGCTGTATCAATCGAGCAGCTCCATCGACAGTAGGGAAGAAATTCTCAAATCCATGTTCCTGGGCGGAAATTCGTCCAGGCTGGCGGAAATTGCCCGCAGCGAGAAAGACCCTCGCCTACAAGTGGCGGCGATCAAATCACTGGGACTCATGGGCGGCAATGGCCGCAGCGACGTGCTGGTTTCGATCTATCAATCTAATCCGAATCGCGAGGTGCGGGAAGCCGTGCTCCAATCGCTCTTTCTGCAGAATAACGGCAAGGCGATGGTGGATCTGGCTCGCGCGGAAAAGGATCCGGCTATGAAGAGCGAGATCGTAAAGAAAATGTCGTTGGTGCATTCCAAAGAAGTGACCGACTACATGATGGAGATCTTGAAGTGAGGCCGTTGCTGGTCGTTCTTTTCGCCAGTGTCGCGTTTTGTCAAGCTCCGCAGCCGAATTTGACAAATGCAAAATTCGAGATCCGGGTGTTTTCGGGCGATCTTGCGGTGCAAATGCGCGGATCCGTTCCGACCTGGTTCGGCTACGCTATCAAGACAGCACGACGCGATCACCAGGGTTGTTGCTGGGGCGAATCGAACGGTTACGGGTGCCGGCTAGAGAACGGTTCTGGACCTTCCGTAACCGGCCAGGTATCGAATTCTGCCATTCCGCTCGAAGGAAGCGACACCTTGGCGGTGCTGTTCCGAATCGAAAAAGATAGCGTCCAAAAAATCCGCTTATTCTCGCTCGATTGCCCGCTGGACGCAGCCGGCCTTCCCTTTGTCTGGTTGACGGGTGTGCCCGGCGCAGCGAGCGTCAGCTATCTCGAGAAGCTGATCGCCTCTTCCGACTCGGATCGCCACCTCGACGGCGCTCTATTTGCGATCTCGCAGCACGAAGCGCCACAAGGGCTGGATGCGCTGATTCGTCTGGCCAAGAGCGATCCATCTGCTCACGTTCGCGGCCAAGCGTTGTTCTGGCTGGCGCAGAAAGCCGGACAAAGGGCTTCCTCCGTGATCCAGAACGCCATTGAGAACGACCCGGACACCGGCGTCAAGAAGCGCGCCGTGTTCGCCCTCTCGCAACTGCCTAAAGATGAAGCGGTACCTAAGTTGATCGAGATCGCACGAACCCAGAAGAATCGGGAAGTGCAAAAGCAGGCTTTTTTCTGGCTCGGGCAGACGCACGATCCGCGCGCCCTGGCATTTTTTGAGCAGGTCTTGACAAAGTAACGCTTACTTCGCCGCGCGCAGGGCTGTATCGTTCGAGGTTATTATGGGTGACCGCGTGGACTGGGCCGAATGTATTGCCTCTTCCGTCTTTTGAAGCGAGACCTCAAGCGAGTTCTTCGATACGCGGCGGACAATCGGATTCACCAGCCAGTGCAGTGACGCCGGCACATTACGGCTTAGTGCGATCGCTTCCAATTCGATGTAGACCCCGCCGTCCCGCTGCTCGAAGCGAGAAAGACTGTACAAACGCCAGACATAGCCGCTACCCGTATCCGCTGCCCAGCGGTGTTCCTCGGGCTCCGCATAATTATCCACTTGTTGTACGCGAGTGCTGGACGTAATGCTGTACCATCGTTTCTCGCCGAGCTGTTTATAGGACTCTTCAAATTCGGCATCCAGCGCTGTTTTGGCGAATAGCGCTTTGTTCAAAATAACGAGCGAGAATCGCTTGCCGCAATCGACCTGGTGAAGGGGTCGCGAATCCAGCACGTTCGGCGCATAGTAGTTCTTGTAGTGGCCGTAATCTCGAACCACATTAAAGACATCCTCAAGTCGTGTGTCCGGCAGGAAGGCCGCCCCGATCCAGTGGTGAATCAAGCCATGGGGAATACTCTTGGGTACGTCCTTCCCGGCAGGAGAGATCAGAATCTCGCCGTCACGAACCCGACGTTGGCGATCCGGCGATTCGTCTATCCACAGAAACGCGCTCGCCGAAGAACGGCCGGCAATTTTTGAATTCTCCGTTCGGATGTATTCGTTCCACGCTTGAAGCGTATCCGGGGCTAACTCCGCCGCAGACGCATCCAGCGAGAAGCATAGAATCGAAACCGCCACCCCCAGCAGTTTGTGAATCGATGTTCCCATGCTAGTATCGATGTCCAGCAACCTGGACGCGCGCCCATCAATCGTCCAGAATTGTTGTCTGTCCGTCCAATTTAAGGAGCCAACGTGGACCCGGTCACCGATATCTTTACCGCCATGCGCATTGAAAGCGTGGTTTACCGGCGCCTGGAATTGACCGCTCCCTGGGGGCTTCGCATCGAGCGCCGTGCACAGGCGTGTTTCGGGATGGTGGTTCGCGGCAATTGTTGGCTGACGGTGGAAGGAGATGCGAAGCCGCTCGCGCTCACCGGCGGTGACTGCTTTTGTTTCTTTGCACAAAGCCGGACGCATACGCTCCGCGATCATCCCCGGAGCCGTGCTCACGATATCGAAACGGTTATTCAGGCTGCATCCGGAGCCGCGGTTCATTTTGGAGGAGGAGGCGTCGCGACTACGATGGTCGGCGGTAAATTCACATTCGACCGGACCAATAGTAAGCCCCTGACCGATCTGCTTCCGCAGCTCATTCATCTGAAGGCGGATCAGGCGCAAGCCACGCCACTGCAGCAGACACTACAGCTGCTGGCTTCCGAAGCCGCGCATCCGGACTTCGGCTCGCCTCTATTGTTGCGACGGCTCGCCGATATTCTGTTGATTCAAGCCATACGCGTCCACATTGCCTCGGGCAACTGTGGGGAAACGGGTTGGCTTCGCGCGCTCGCGGATAAACAGGTGGGCACGGCGCTCGAGTCAATGCACAAGAGCATCGGTCAACACTGGACAGTTGCCGCGTTAGCTGCGTCGGCAGGCATGTCCCGCTCAGCGTTCGCGCTGCGCTTTAAAGAGCTGGTAGGCGAGACGCCGCTCGAGTATCTGACACGCTGGCGGATTTATCAGGCGGCCATGCTGCTACGCGAAGGCGACAAAACACTGATCGACGTGGCGCACTCGATCGGCTACGATTCGGATGGCGCGTTCAACAAAGCCTTCAAACGGATCATGGGAGCGACGCCTGGTGATTATCGCCGCAATGGCGGCGCGCTGCCCTCGCTGGGTTGCGGAGGCATCACTTAGTATCCGCGCCGTCCAGATGTCCTCCCGCGGTCAGAAACTGCCGCTGCCAGTCGTCGGCTGAGTGCATGTCGGCGGCATATTGCTCGGGCGTATCTCGAAGCAACGCGCGCTCGCGCAATAGCCGCGACATCAGCAGCAAGGGCTTTGGTGAATGGGCAACCATCTCCGCCGCCTTCTGAGCGTTTTGAATGGCGTCGTCAATCAGGCTGCCATACTGCTGTTGGAGCGAATGACGGAGATCGATATCCGGAAGCGGACCAGGCTTGGTACTGAAGCGTGCCTTTGCCTGCTGGATGGCCGGGCCAAACTCATCGCGCTGAAGGCTGGCAAGTTGGAATACATACCGGCCTTGGCGGGTTCGAGAGCCAGCACCTGATTCAACAGATCCTGCGCGCTCTTATAATGCTCGGCTCGTTGATCGGCGTCGGCCGACCGCTCCGCCGCAGCGCCCTCGAGTTCCGATAACGCTAGCAGCGGCGCCGAAGCGTAGGGTGTGAGTTCGATAGCGCGTCTTAGATGACTTTCCGCGCGCTCAACCACATCGGAGTCGGCCGAAGGTCTGATGTTTCCCGACAGAATCTCTCTGGATAATGCCACACCCAGTTGTTCATGCGCTTTAGCGGATGAGGGATCCAGATCGACGGCCTTTTGAAAGGCGGCGGCGGCTTCGCGAAGTCGGTTTTGCGCCAGGGCGGCGTTGCCCTGTCCGATCAGACCGCGAACATCCGCCGATTCGGCTTTAAGCTGTCCATAGAAACAAATAGCGAACGCGGCCCACGTCACGGGCCTTCGTGCTGTCATAAACTACTCCCCATCGTTAGGACGTTATCTTGAATCTTCGTGTTACCACGCTCCCTGACGGTCGTAGTTCTAGCTCTCGCCGACAGAACCGCGTACGTGGGCGTCGCTTGCTTGTATCAACAACATCAGCGAGCCTGAATCGGGCGGGAACGGTCTCTCAACGCCGGTAATCGAAATGGAACGAAGGGTGGTCGAATCGACGCTCCTGGCGTTCGTTTTGGCGCCATTCCCAACTCTGCCGTCGCCATTCCCGCTCGCGGCGCTCCTCGCGCTGGTGTTCTTTCCATTCGCGCCGCTGGTGACGATTCCAGTCGCGATCATTTTGCCGGTAATAGTGGTTGCCGTGATCGCGGTCGTAGTAGCGGTGGTTGTAGTAACCGTCTTGCCCGAAAGCCGCTCCGGCAATTCCAGAGAGCATCAGGGCAATAACGCCAAGTTTTTTGCGCATTGCATCCTCCCCATGTGTTGGATGGTTCGCTGCAAAGCCTGGTTACTTCCGGCGGATTAAGATCAATTTAAACTCGGATCTGGCTATCATCGCGGGTAATGGATTCGTTGCTCACGGAGATTTCGCGCTACGGCGTTCCGCTGCTTGCCGGCGTGGTGTTCCTCGAGGCCATGGGACTGCCGCTGCCCGCTTCGCTCGCCCTTCTGATTGCCGGAGCGAGCAGTGCGCGGGGCTCGCTGCGCCCCGAAGTGACGCTCGCAGCCGCCCTGGCGGCCACGTTGTGCGCGGACAACCTGCTGTATTTTGCCGGCCGCTACACCGGGTGGTGGCTGTTACGCATCCTTTGCCGTCTCTCACTCAATCCGGAATCCTGTATCTTACGCGCGGCCGGTTCTTTCTACCGGAGAGGGCGCTACCTTCTGCTGTTCGCCAAATTTGTGCCGGGCATCAACAGCCTGGCTCCGCCGCTAGCGGGTAGCATGGAGATGCCGTACCGCCAGTTTGTCTTGCTCGACCTGGCGGGCGCTTCTGTGTACGTGGGCGTTTATTGGACAGCGGGCTTTCTTCTCAGCGATATTCTTGGCCCGGTCGTCAAAGGCCTCGACACGTTTAGTCGTGTGATCGGTGTACTAATCGCCATCGCGGTCATTATTTACATCGCATACCAGGTTCGCCTGTGGATCAAGAGCCGCGTGCTCCGCACCATTCCCCGCATCGGCCCAGCCGAAGCCTCGCGAATACTCGAAGCCGGCGGCGCGGCGGTCTACGATGTACGAAGCCACGGTTACTACGAGCCGGGTGCAGCGCGTATTCGGGGCTCGCAACGGCTGGAGCCGAATTCGTTGGATGGACCTACCGGGCTATCTAAAACAACGCCACTCATCCTCTACTGCACGTGCGTGCGGGAGGCGACCAGTCTGGCGGTGGCGAATCTGTTGCGACAGCAAGGTCTGAAGTGCACGGTGCTTAAGGGTGGTTTGCGCGCCTGGCGAAAAGCCGGCTTGCCGGTCGAGCCGGTGCCGCCCGACGAGATCGTGGCGCTACCCTCCTTCGCGTCCTCAAAAAGATAGCTTTAGCGAAAGCGTAAGTGTCCGCGAGTTGCTCGAAAAAACCTGGTCCCATTTCTGGAACGAAGTCGATGCAGGATCGAAGCTCGCGCGAGCTAATGCTCCGCCGGCGCTGTTCGGCGGGAATGCCAGGAAGAGCACGTCATTCAGATAGCCTCCTGTGTATTGGGGGTGATTCAGCACATTGAACGCGCGCACCGCAAATTCCATGCGATACCGCTCACCGAACGTGAAGCGCTTGGCGAGCGTCACATCGACGTCGTTGATCGGGTTCAAATGGAGAAGGTTGCGGCCGGCATTCGGCAAGGTGCCCAGCGGCGCCGAGACATATCCAGCCGCCGGATTCGTCGCCAAATAGGCCACGGTCTGTCCCGCGTTATTGCGAAGCGCCCTGGTTGGCGAACCGATTGCGGGATCACCGGCGGGATTGAAAAACACCCGGTCCGAAGCACTGTCTCCGTTCAAATTCGAATCTATTTCACTCTGCGGTGTGACCAATGAGCCGGTCTGATAAATGTAGACCGGCGCAACTTCCCAGTTGCCCAATACATTTTTCAACAACCAATTGCCGTTCTTAAAAAAAGGTATTTCATATATCAAGGCACCCGAAAGTCTGTTGCGGTGATCCAACATCGAACTGGCACGCTCGCTTCGCAGACTTTGCGAATCCTGCGGACGGCGCGGCGCAAAGACTGTGCTCGAAACGGCGGCCGTCGAATCGTCGATGTTGTGGCTCCAGGTATAGGCACCGATGAACTGCAGGCCGTGCGAGAAGCGGCGGGTCAACTGCGTTGCCAAACCGTGATAGGTCGAATTCCCTACAGGCAGAAACGCAGTAATCGGCGATAGCGGATTGTTGAAGCCGGCGGCCCCGTAAGCGGAAACGAGAGCGCCCCCTCGGGTATAGGCCGTTTGCAGCGGTGCCAAGGTGTTCGTTAGCGAGTCGAGCGTGGCTTGGCTTGGAGCGGTGAGGTAAACCGGCAAAGCATTCGCAGCGTTCACCACTGGCTGCCGGTTGAGTTGCACTTGCATCGGAAGAAACAGTCCGCGCGTTCCCAGGTAGCGAACTTCCGCAGTGTAATCGTGCGCGAAAACATGCTGGATACCGAAGTTCCACTGAATCGATTGGGGCCGCTTCTGATCGGGAATGTAGCCCTGTGTCAGGAACCTCGCGTCACTAACGCTGAGCGGGCCCACCGCGGTGTTGGGAAGAATGCCGCCGCGAGCGAGAAAGTTGGGAAGTCCGAGACCAGCCGCGTCGACAGTTGTGCTGAACTGCGGCGGCAGACTCAGCGTCCCGAGGTTGTCATAGAGGACATCGTAGTTGATTCCGAATCCGGCGCGTATCGATGTCTTGCCGCTGGTACCGGGCGAGTATGCGATACCGACGCGCGGCATGAAATTCGTTTTCTGGGGTTTCGGCTCGGTGAATGAAATCAGCCCGGGCACGCTCGCCAACGCGTTTGCAGTCTGCAGCCTTTCGGAATAGGGAACCGTCTGGTATTCATAGCGCAAGCCCAGGTTCAGCGTCAGATTGGGTCGGATTTTCCAGGTGTCGTTTCCGTAAAACGAGAGAAGGATCTGATCACCGTAGTAGACCACGTTTCCCAGGCCTCGCTCGGCAGCGACATCCGGACTAACGTCGTGCAGATAGTCGTTCAGATACAACCATTGATAATCTCCACGGGAGCGCTGTGTGAAGCTCGACGGTGAGATAGACTTCCAGCCGTCAAACCCAAATTTCAGCGAATGTTTCCCGCGCGTCCAACTTACGTTGTCGGTAATTTCATAGGTGTTCTGCACGGAGAACTGCGGGGCGCTCGGGTCCGGCCCGAAGGAGAGTCCCAGTTCGTAGATGCTGATGTTCGGGAACTGATCGAGGCCCGGAAACTGCTCGTTCGGAACCGGTATGGAATCGTTGAAGCGATTGAATCCCAATCGCAGCTCGTTGGTCAGCGATGGCGTGAAAGTGTGGTATTCCGAGATCGTCGCCAAATACAGATTTGTCTCGCGGATATCGAAGAACTGCGCCGGGAAACCCTGGTGGTCCACCTGACCGATGCGATTGAATATATAGCGCGCACGCAGAAAATCTTTGTCCGAGATGCTGTAGTCGAACGATGCGACGCCGCTTTGATTATTTTGCCAATTCGGCAGACTGCTGGGAATCTTGCCTACCGGCACCGTGATCGAACCCACCGAAACGGGTCGCCCTGATGGCAGAGTCGACGGCGGCGACACGACGGTCGCGACGCCCATATATTTTTTTAGAACCGACAGGTTTGTTTGACTAATACCGGAGAGCGATGCCAATGCGTCATAGCCTGTTTGTGTCGGTGCATAGTAATAAGTAGACGACGATTGCCCTATCGGGAAGTATTCCCAATTCAGGAAGAAGAACATTTTGTTTTTCTTCAGCGGTCCGCCGAACGTTGCCCCAAAACGATTGCGATCGAACCGTGGATGCAGTTCGCTGCCGGCAACGGCACTCTGATTGTCCGCCGCATCTAGATTACGATTCTTAAAGTATTCGTACAGGAGCCCATGAAACTCGTTCGTTCCACTTTTCAGAATCTGATTGAACTGTCCGCCCGAGGAGTGCCCGAACTCAGGTGAAAACTGGTTTTGCAAACTTGTGAACTCGGCCACTGCATCGTTCGGCACGGTAACGAGCGGTCCGGTCGTGCCTTTGTCGTTATTATCAATACCTTCGACCGTAAAGCTGTTGTTCGAGGGACGCTGACCGCCCACCGATGGACCCGTCCCGAAACCCAGCCCGCTACTCGTTCCTACACCGGCGTTGAGCAACGACAGGTTGATAATCCCTGAGCCTCCCGAAGCCATCGGCAAATCCTGCAACTCGCGGTCTTCAAACGTGTTTTGTATCTGGGCCGTGGTAGTGTCGATCACGGCTGCTGCGGCGGTCACCTCGACGCTAGTCGATGCCTTCTCCACCTGGAGCGATACATTCGTGGTGACAGTCTGATTCAAAGGCACCAGTATGCCGGTCCATTCCACTCGACTGAAGCCAGTGGCCGAGACGGAAAGCTGGTATGACCCGACCGGTAAATTTTCGAGCCTATATTGCCCGGAAGATGTAGAACGTGTCGCGCTCTCGACGCCGGTAGCTTCATTCCGGGCCGCAATCGACGCGTCCGGAATCGTTGCGCCCGAGGGATCATAGATCACCCCCGCCATATTGCCGCTAGTGGATTGACCTATAGCAAGGCTTGTCGAGGTGGCCAGCACAACAGCTAGCGCCCCTATCCTCCGAAAATTCCTCATATCAAACTTCCGCATTTTAAGGTCGCGGCTCGGTGGCAAGTAAGCGACAGAGCCGCGGCCACGGGAGCGGTCGTTGGTTGTGGTACTTCTTTGTAGTGACAATACACTCTCTTCCGGATTAGCGCATCTAACTTTTGACTAACGCCGTAGAAAACCGGGTTAGAACGATGCTCATACAACATCGAGTCAATCAGTTATGCAATTAACTCCAGCCAAAGACAAGGAAGAGCGTGGATAGCGTCTCAAGACGCGAGTAGGTAAAAGTTTTAAGATCCTTGGCAACAAAAATAGGGAATGTCTTCGCACTACCAAAACTATCACTGGCGGCCAACTTGCAGTAGAAGTGCGCTTGGCCATTTCGAAGATTCAGCAATTCCAGCACGACGGAATCGCCATCTTCCCTTCTGGTAAGAATCTGATCGCTTCCGGCGAAGGCCACGGGTACGGCATGCGCCGGGTTGTTCAGGAAACGGGAGCTACCGTCGCGCAGATTGACGACCGCTAATTTAGCCTCCCGCGCCAAACCCACGACCAACTCCCCCGTATCGTCAAGTACCGCGCCGCGCACACGAACGCCACCCGAAACTGGCACGGGCGTTCCGCCAGGAAGGTGCTGGCGGTAGAGCTGCTCCTTCTGATTCGGGAATCCTCCAGCAAACAGAATATCCTGGCACTGGCCCGGGAAGAATCTTGCCCAGCGGTATTGAAGACCGGGATTTCGTACCTGGGACGCATTGCGATCCTTGATGGAAACCAGAAAGAGCTTTTGCGGTTCGCTGGCGCTTTGCGTGATCGCCCAAGCGCCATCACTAGAAAGATCAATGGCGCGGCCGTCGCCGAGACGATCGGACGCCTTCTTGTCCGCATCATAGAGATAGACGCTGTAGCGACTGCCGCCTCCCTGCCCGGTCTCGTCGAAAAGCACCCGTTTGCCGTCTGAAGAAATAGCGACCGCTCTGGACCAGTCGAGCCAAGAAATGTCGCGCGGTGAACTGCTGTCGACACTGCCCCAGAACATACTCATTCGCGAGGTCGCGCGGGAGATGAGCACGTTACCTGCCGGACTAATGTCGCGTAGCAGCATGCCGCCGGGAATCTGAGCTACTTGCCGCAGTCGCCCGTTCATGTCGACCGCCATCAAACTTCTATCGATTCCGGAGCGCGCGGCCGTAAACCAGACTTCGCGTTCTGTGGGATGCCAGGCCAAGCCTTCGATTGATTCCCAGCCCCCGCTGAGTACCCGCGAACGTCCGTCCGTTCCGGCGATCACGACATCCCCTCCGTCATCCATCGGGACCGGATGTTTCACAAAGGCTACGCGGTCCCCGCGCGGGGAGACGCGAAGATCGTCGATCCACTCGCTGGACGCGTACAGCGTTTTCCCAGGCGGATACTGCACAGAATAGATTCCTTCATTCGCAACGACCATGCTCAAAACTCCATCCGGACTCCAATCGGCATCGGTCGCGTGATCCGAAACCAGGTTGGGAGTGCCCCCTGAAAGCGGTGCCGCTTCGAGCACGGGTTCGCTGGAGGTTCGAAAGAGCGCCAACCGGTCATTCGATGACAAGCTTGCCAGCTGCGCCGCTTCGAAGCCGAGATCTTTCGTCCCTACGCCGTCGGTTGAAGTTTCAAACACACGGCTCGATTTTCCGTTTAAGGCCGCACTATACACGACGTGCTTTCCATCATGCGCGAAGCGCGCGTTACGAACCAGGCCGTTCGAAAACGTAAGCTGCCGGAAGGAGGCGGGTTCACGTGGCACACGATGCAGAAAGAAGATCGCCGTCAACGCAACCGCAGCAAACGAGATGCCCGCAGCCCACGACATGGCTCTTTTCCGCGAATTGATTTTGCGTTCGCTCGCACTTCTGCTGGAACCAGCGGCGGGTTCGGCTGCCGGCGGACATACTGGCGCCGCCACAGGCGCGATAAAACGATATCCGATTCGGGCCAGCGTTTCAATATAGATAGGACTTTCAGCCGAATCGCCGAGCGCGGTTCGCAACCGGTTGATGGCGGTATTCAGCCCGCTCTCGAAATCCACGAACGTATCGGAAGACCAGAGCCGGGAGCGCAGCTCTTCGCGGCTGACCACTTGACCCGGCTTTTCCAGCAGCGCCTGAAGAATGTGAAATGGCCGTCTCTGCAATCGTACCCGGACCCCGTGCTTGCGCAGCTCCCCGGTATCCAGCGAAACTTCAAAGGCGCCAAATCTCGTCGAGAAGGCATTCACGCTAGGCCGACTGACACCAGGCAGCGACGAGCTGTCGGAATCGACGGGGGATTCATGCATACTCTGCCCAACCGGCTATCCGATTAAGACGGATATCTCGCGATTTCGTTCGCACAATTGTTGAGGTATTTGTTTCTTAAGGCGTGTCCAAAGTCTATGCCTAAACCTGTAAGTATTTGATGGCGAGATGGATTCGTCCGTATCTGAACCGAAAGACTGCATCTAAACACGCCTCGTGAGCAATAAGTTAGCTGCCGTCCATTGCCTATTTTCGTCTCGAGCGATTACGTTCGATACGAAAGGATTTCCGCGTCGTGCCTCCCTATTCACGTTCCGGATTTCTGGCAGTCACCTTTGCTTCCTGCGCAGCTTTTCTGTGCGCGGCTTCCCAACCCCCCGCCGAAACACTGCTAGCCGCAACAATTTCCTCGTTGAAAGACACGTGCGGCCCCCAGGCGGTTGTTCTGTGGAACGAACTCGGGCGTCTGCGCCAGACGCGATCGGCTATTGACGAAGCGGAGCAGGCCTTTCATCACGCGCTCGAGTTGGACCAGCGCCTGGGAAATCCAAGCAAGATCGAGACCGCCGTGGTGCTGAATAATTTAGGGACCATCGCCGTCGCCCGGCGCGACTATCCCCGCGCGGAAGCCTGGTTCCGTGAATCGCAGGCATTGCTCGCACAACACCGGCTTCTGGAGACACAGACAGCCGGCTCGGTTCTGACCAACCTGGCGGTCAATTTGCAGCAACAAGGCCGCTATGGCGAAGCCAAGCCAATCTATGAATCAGCCTTTGCGGCATTCCGTGCCTCCGAGAAAGAGGCTAGCCTGGAGTTCGCGAAGTTGCTGACTAATGCCGGAGAGCTCAGTTTCGAGCTGGGTGATTTTGCCGATGCCGTCCGCAAGCAGCGCCGGGCCGTCGAGGTCGAGGACGCGCTTCCGTCCGTTCCGATTCACGATCGGGCTTATACGTTGAATCGTCTGGCGTCTGCGCTGGGGCGGACCGATGCACTCGCCGAGGCGCGGGTGTTGTTTCAAAAGGCCATTGATCTCGCCAGCGGCAATCCGGATCAATCCGCAAAATTGCTCGTAGAAATGTTAAATAACTTATCTGTGGTCGAAAGGCGCTCCGGGCGCCTCGACTTGGCCCGCGAACATGCGCAGGAAGCTCTCCGGCGTGCGTCGCGCGAACTTCCTCCGGATGAGCCGGTGTGGGCGGGCCTGTGGAACAACCTCGGCATGATCGCTCTCGCGGAGAAGGACTTGCGAGCGGCAAAGGAATACTATGAGAAATCGGCCGCCCTGTCACTGCGGATGTCCGGCCAGAACAGCCCGCGGTACGCCGCCGCCTTGTCAAATCTCGCCACGATCGAAGCCCGGCAAGGACATCACGGGCGGGCGCTATCCCTATGGAACACAGCGCTGGGCATCGACGAAGCGCGACTAGGCCCGGAGCATCCTCAAGTGGCGTCCGACCTCGGGAATCTTGCGGCAGAGGCATTCCACGGCAAGAAGTACGACCAAGCCATCGACCTCTACCGGCGCGCGGCGGCAATTCAAGAGCGCTCCCTTGGAGCACAAAACCGCCAGACAGCCGCCACCTGGCGTAATCTGGGCATCGTGTATTGGAGCACGGGCCAGTATCGCGAAGCGCAGGCAGCGTATGCGCGTGCTATTCACGGCTTTGAAACGTCCACCGCCGCTGAGTCGCTTGATCTGTTCGACTGTCTGAAGCGCAGCGCGGAAGTTCTGCGCAGGCTCGAAAGGTACGCCGAAGCCGAGCAAACAGAAGTGCGCGCCACGCGCATCGAAGTCGAGAATGCGCTTCGAAACGAGAAGCAGGGTTAGGCGTCGAGTCGCATTTCGCTACACCGGAGTTCCGGGAACAGACACTTCGGCGCTATTTTCGAGGGCCCTTTCTTCCTTCTTGCTGGCAGTTCGATTGCATCGCAATTGGCGGGTGCCCGGCATGGGGGATGTAGGTTTTCGGTTCGGCCCGTTCGAGCTCAATACCGAAACGGGTCAGCTCTTCAAACACGGCATACATGTCCGTCTGCAAATCAAACCTTTGCAGATCCTGGAGACGCTTGCGCGAAAACCGGGCCAACTCGTCCCCCGCGAGGAGTTGTTCCGCAGGCTCTGGCCAACGGGCACATTCGTGGATTTTGAAAGCGGACTTAACACCGCAACCAATCGATTACGCGTTGCATTGGGCGATTCGGCCGAATCTCCGCGCTATATCGAGACCGTGCCGCGACTCGGCTATCGCTTTATCTGTCCCGTAATCAGCATCCCCGCTCCCGCGCCCGTAGCACCCGTGCCACCGCCGCCCACCAGGCTATACCCGCCGCTCTCGTTGGTTGCATCGGCGCTCGCGATTCTCGCCACGTTCGCGTGGATTCATCTGAACGCCAGCGCACCGCGTGCGCAGCCCGGCTTCCGTCAACTGAATTTTCGCACCGGCGTGGTGAGATCCGCGCGCTTTATCCCGGGCACGAATAACGCAGTCTATACGCTGAGCGGTGAAGGCGAGCCGCCGCGCACCAGTGTAGTTGGTCTTAACGGCGACGATTCGCGTAACGTCGATGTCGCACGCGGCATTCTTGCTGCGGTCTCTCCCCGCGGAGAGTTCGCGCTGATCTCACAGATGCCCGCGCGGCTGTGGCGGATCTCGCAGAACAAACTCTCGACCGATACCGTCTCCGATGGGGCGCGCGACGCTGATTGGTTGCCCGACGGCTCAACCCTGGCGCTGGTACGGCGACGCTGGGCCGAGGCGCTTGTGGAATTCCCGATCGGCCACCCGGTATACGCCTCACGCGGTTGGATCGACAGTCTGCGCATCTCGCCTTCGGGCGATTGTGCGGCATTCTTCGAACATCCCGTTCGCGACGACGATAGAGGCTCCTTGCTCATAGTCGATAAGCAAGGTCGTGTAAGGACCCTCACGCCCCCTTGGAGCAGCGCCGCCGGACTGGCGTGGTCGCGCTCCGGAAAAGAGATCTGGTTCAGCGCAAGTCAACAAGGTTTTACACGCGCGATCTACGCCGTATCGCGCACGGGCAGTCTGCGCAGAGTGTCGAACGGCCCGTTCTCGCTTCACCTGTTCGATGTCTCTCGCGACGGGCGAGCGCTTGTCGCCCTCGACGACACGCGCGTGCGAATGACCGCTCGGCTCGCGGGTGATACGACAGCACAGGATGTTTCCAATCTGGATTCATCGCACGTCGACGACATCGCGCCCGATGGCCGCATCATTCTTTTCACCGAAGCGAGCAGCGCGGCGGGCGCGCACTACGCTGCCTATACCCTCGACCGCGAATCCCGGCGTTCTGTGCGCTTCGCCTCGGGCCGCGGATTGGCTTTGTCGCCGGATGCCAGGTCCGCCTTGACCATCGACCCCGAAGATCGCACCTCGCTCACCCTCACTTCTCTTGCCAACGGAGCGTCGCGAAAAATTGTGGGCGGCGGCTTCGAATACCAGTGGGCTAAATTTCTTCCGGATGGAAACACACTGCTGGTCGGCGGGGCCTATCCGCTCGAGCCGCTCACTATCTGCAAGCAACTCCTGGACGGAGCGACGCCCATAGCCGTCGCCAATGTGCCTTATATGGACTACGTGGAAGTTTCGCCCGACGGCTCCCGGCTGGCTGGTGTGTCAGGAAGCCAGATCCAGGTTTTCGATCTGCGCAGCGGGAAGATCGAGCCAATTCTGGCGGGTGAGCGCGCGATACCGGTCGCCTGGAGCGCGGATAATGAGAATCTTTACGCAACGACGCTCGGCGACAAACCGGACCGCATTCTGAAGGTGAACTTGCACTCGGGCCGGCGCGAAATCTGGAAAACAATCGGCGGTTCCGGCGGTCGCCTGACCGCCCTGGTAGCCGCACCTGAAGCCGGCGCTTTCGCCTTTTCGACCGAAGTGAACCTCTCGCGCCTCTACTTAGTAGCCGGCTGGTCCTGACCTGAGAAAAACGCCGGCCGCTCCCCACAAGCGGTAAAGAGCAACTAATCCCCTCGAAAAGTGCTCGATATGAATAGATGCAGATAGGGGCAGCCAGCAGCCAGCAAACTCCGGCGCAGATTTCCACACTCCCGCTTAGTTCTGGCGCTCAAGCGGTATATACGGGCCTGACGCAGCTAGCGCTGGCCGACATGGCCGAGTTGCGCGAACTCGCTCCGGCCGATCTGGCCAAACTATCAACCATTCTGCGTTTCTCCGAGCCAGCAGCACCCGAGGCGCCGGCGGATCCAGCTGTCCGCGAAGCCGTCCTTGCGGTGGAAGAAGGCCGCTTCGAGCAGGCCATAGGATATTTGGCGTCCGCGATCACGCGTGATCCTTCCCGCGTCGACGAACTGCGGGACCGGCCTGAGTTCGCACCCATTCGTACTAGTCTCGACCAGTTGCTGAATCGTGTCACCCAGGTTTCAAAGATTCGCGCCGAATCTGATTTGGCGCGCATTGAGCATTCGCTCGACGAGGCCGGCTGGCCCAGGCTGCCGCAGTGGGAAACACGCCCCGATGTCCTGGTGCGGCTGGCGCGGCAGCTTTTTGAGGCGGGCGGCTATCCGAACTATGTGCGCAGCGCCGAACTCGCGCAGACGATTCTGCAATCGGCTTACTGGGAAGCTTTCGTTCCGCAGCCCCCGCCGCTCTCGCCAGCGCAGCAAGCCTTGATCGACAGCGATGTCGAAGGCTCACTATCGCCGGCTCCCCCGCTCTGGAAAACGCTCTCTGAAGAAGCACCGGTTATTCTGCGCGTACTCTGGCAGCGCGCGCCGCTTCTGGTGCTGTTTTTTGCCTGGCTGACAATTGGTTCGGCAGCCGGGTTGGCGTATGTCTTGATCCGGATCTTCTCGCCCGCGGCTTCCCTGGTATCTCTCGGCAATACCGGGTTCTCGCTCTGGGCACTTGGTTTTCTCGCGCTCGTGGGATTCGGATTTTACGCCCGCGTCCGTAAGCGCTCCTGATCGCTTCGCGCGTTAAGAGCCGGCTTCGGCCAATTTGCGGGCGCGCTGCCAACGCAGCCGGCCGCGATACTCCTCATACAGCGTGCTGAAGCCCGCCCAATAATAGCCGCATACAAACAAAAGCAGAAACGGAATCGCGAAAAAGTTTAGCGTCTCGATCGCAAACTCTACCATGTATACGAAGTACGTTCCGATCGCCAGTTCCATATAAGGCAGCCAACCACTACGGCTCCTGTAGACCGCCGGCTGCGCCTTGCGCTTATCGGCCCCCAATGCATATTTGGCGGTCCGCGCGAAGCTGGTTTGGATCCCGCATAGCGCTTCGATCACGCCCTTAGTGTTGCTGATCGTAAGCGCCACGCCCGCCGCCATCAACATCGGCAAGAAAGCAATCGATTTCCACCACGATTTCGGATACAGCTCCCGCTGCGCGTAGAGATAAAAGGCCGAGATCGACCAGAAGGAGGCGACGATGAGCGGGAAATCAAGCAGCACCATGTGAACGACGCCCATATAGAAGCGCACGATCATCACCGGCAGCATGAGCATGGAAACCGCAATCATGAGCGGATAAGAGATATTCGGCGTCAGGTGCAGGAATGCTTCGGCTTTAATCCGGAAGGGCAGATCGGCCTTCAAAATCCGCGGCAGCAGTTTCATCGCTACCTGCGTAAGACCCTTTGCCCAGCGCGCCTGCTGAACCTGAAACGCATATGTTTCCGTCGGCAGTTCGGACGGGCAGTCCAGACTTGGCAGATACACAAAACGCCAGCCTTTCAGCTGCGCGCGATAGCTCAAGTCCGAATCCTCGGTCAGCGTTTCGTGCTGCCAGCCGCCCGCATCATCGATCATCCGGCGGCGCAAGACACCCGCGGTGCCGTTGAAATTAAAAAACAATCCCGAGCCGCAGCGCGCGCCATGCTCCAGAACGAAATGGCCGTCGAGCAGCATCGCCTCGACTTGCGTAAGAATACTGGATTCTTTGTTGAGATAGCTCCAGCGCGTTTGGACCACGCCCACACCGGGGTCCGTGAAGAAGTGGATCGTGCGGTTGAGGAAATCGGCGGGCGGTGTGAAATCCGCGTCGAAGATCGCGATGAATTCGCCGGTTGCCGTCTCAAGGCCTTCCTGCAGTGCGCCTGCTTTATAGCCGTGGCGATTGGTGCGGTGCCTGTATTCGATCTCTAGACCCGTCGCCCGGTATTCATTGCACAGCCGCTGCGTATACGGATGGGTCTCATCGGTAGAATCGTCGAGCACTTGAATCTGCAGCAGTTCGCGCGGATACTCGATTTTGCTTACTTCTTCGAGCAGACGCTCCACCACGAAGCGCTCATTGTAGAGCGGAAGCTGAATAGTGACTCTCGGTAGTTGCTCGAATTGGAGCGGGGCGGTGCGCGGCAAATTCTTGCGAAACTTGCGGTACCGCCGCATGGTCTCGTAGCGATGCAATCCATACACCGAAAGCACGATCAGGATCGTAAAGTAAGGAATCAACAGTGCCCAATCAAACGGAGAGAGCTGATAGATGCCCGAGAATGTCTGGTCGAATAGCGCAGTCGTGACGCGGGAGGCGAAGCTGGACTGTGGCAACCGATTTTCCTTCTTGTAAGTTAAGACTTAGTTTAGCCGGTTTCGTTTACATTCCAAAAGGGTTCAGCCCACCAAAAGACTGAAAAAAGCTTCATCTTTGCAACCCCGTTCCGCCGCCCGGGGAACGGAGCCTACTATTTTTGCGTATGCTGTGAATGTGCGGGACCACATTAAGATACTGGGAATCCTCAACATTATTATGGGCGGTCTGACCGCTCTGGTGGGTATCGTAGTATTGCTGATTTTCGGCGGCGCCGCAGGATTCATTGTGGCCGGCATTCACGACGCCACGGGGGTCGATCCTGAGCACGGGGCGCTTGCGGCACCCATAGCCATGGTGATTGGGCTTTGCATCGCCGGATTTCTCCTACTGCTATCGGCGCCGGCAATCATCGGCGGCTGGGGGCTGATCAAAGGCAAATCGTGGTCGCGGGTCCTGATGATCGTCATTTCCGCGCTGCATCTGCTGTCATTCCCGATCGGTACCGCACTCGGCGTATACGGTCTCTGGGTACTGTTGAATGAGCAATCGCGAAGGCTGCTCGAAGGCGGCGCTCCGTACTCCGCACAGCCTGTTTAGCGTTACTCTTCGCGAAGCGCCGCCATCGGCTCTATCCGCGCAGCGCGACGCGCCGGTCCATAACTGGCAATCAGCGCGATCACCGTCAAAAGCGCCATTGCCACAAAAAGCGAGACCGGATCGCGTGGCGCCAACCCGAACAATAATGCGGCCGCGGCGCGGCCAGCCCACAAGGCAATCGCCATTCCCACGGTGAGTCCCACGCTCACGAGCAGAATCGCTTCTCCAAGCACCAGGCGAATCACACGCGCTCGATCCGCACCGAGCGCGATACGCACGCCGATTTCGTTGCGCCGGCGCGCCACCATGTAAGCAATCACGCCGTATAGCCCGAGCATGGCGAGCAGTCCCGCCAGCAGCCCGAACCCTCCCGACAACGCCGCCATCAGCCGCTCGCGCAGTACCGATTCCTCCAATTGCGCAGAGAACGAATGGAACTGAATTCCCATCAATGGATTAATTCCAACTACAGCGGCTTTGGCCGCCTTCGTCACTGCCCCTGCCGAACTGGCAATTCGCAATACAAACGTCGCACCCGCTCCCGGCTTTTCATCCTGCGCAATCGGGAAGAAACCAAGCGGCTTGAAATCCTCGCGCAGCTCGTAATACTTGGTGTTCTTCACCAAGCCGACGATCTGGAAGAGCGGCTCCGGCTTCCCGGCTTCTGCTTCGAGGTGAAACGTGCGCCCCACCGGGTTGGCGCCTCCAAAGAATTTGCGGGCGAACATCTCGTTGACGATAGCGACCTTGGGCGAGGAGAGCGTATCGCGCTCGTTGAATTCGCGGCCCGCCACCAGGCGCGTTCCCATTGTGTGGAAATAGCCCGGGCCTGCGCGATTGAACCAGCCCTGCTTGCCACTTGCCGCAGCCGTAGTTCCATCCGGGCCGACCATGTTGTCCCAGCCGCTGCCGCCCACTGGCGTGAATCCAACTTGCGCTGATGAAATCACACCCGGAATTGCCGCCAGCCGATCCGAGATGTCCCGGTACACCGCCAGCCGTTGCGTCATCGGATATTGCGCCTTGCCGAAATCAATCTGGACCGTCATGACCCCTTCGCTTCGGAATCCGGGATCGGTCGTGAGCAGATTGTGCAAGCTCCGGACGAACAATAACGCGCCCACCAGCAGAACCAGCGAGAGCGCCACCTGTGTGGCCACTAACGCCCTGCGCAGGCTGAAGCGCTCTCGGCCCGCGGTCACACTGCGTCCGCCGGCGCGCATAGCCGCAACGGGCGAGATATACGTGGCGCGTAGCGCCGGCAGCAGCCCGAAAAGCAGACATGTCAGTACAGCAAGCGCACCGGTGAAGCCCAGCACCCTCCAATCCGGACTCAGCCCAACAAACACCGGCCTGTTGGCGGTGCTGATGAACGCCACCAGCGCCCGGCTCAGGGCGACCGCCAGGCCAGCGCCAAGTAGGGCACCCGCCATGGCCAACAACAGACTTTCAGCCAAGAGTTGCCGGATCAGCCGCGAACGGGAAGCGCCGATTGCCAGCCGTACCGCGATTTCTATCTCACGCGCGCTCGCACGTGCCAGAAGCAAATTGGCCAGATTCGCACAGGCAATCAGCAATACCAGCCCGGTTGTGGCCATCAGCAGCCACAACGGCCGCTCATACTGGCTCCGCAAACGCGAAATGCCCGTACCCGCGTCCGTCGCACCCAACTGGTTCGTGAGATACCGCTTCGCTAGATCCGGTTTGTAAGTGGGCGGCAGAGTCGCTTGCATGATACGGGGCGAGAGCGTGTGTAGGTGCGCCGTGGCCCGCTCCGCCGTCCAACCGGATTTGAGTCGGCCCATGAGAGAGAGCCACCAGGCGTGAGCAATCGGAATACGTCCAATCTTGTCTTCCGCCATCATCCGGTCGGCGCACAACGGAATCGCCACGTCGTACCGGTTCCCCACCTCCACGCCAAAGAACGACGGCGGTGTGACGCCAATCACCGGAACCAGATGCCCATCAAGGCTCACCGAATGGCCCAGAACTCCCGCATCACCCCCTAGCTCACGCTGCCAAAAGGAATGGCTGATCACCGCTCCGGCAGGGCAAGCCGGGCTGTCATCCTGGGCGGTGAACGTACGTCCGAGCGCCGCCCTTACTCCAAGAAGACGAAAGAAATCGCCGCTCACGTAGAGGCCTTCGGCAAAGCGCGGCTCACCTCCATCGGCCAGATTGAAACGGCCCGCACTCCAAGCCAGCACACCTGTAAACGCTTGCTGTCGATCCCGGACCTGCTCCCATTGCGCATAGGTGAAATTCGCGCTACGGCTCGACCACCAACCGGCACGCCCAGCGTCCTTATCAAAATAGATGGACACCAGCTCTTTTGGATTTTCGACCGGCAGCAGGGTCAGACGGATCGCATTCACGAGCTGGAAAATCGCTGTGTTCGCTCCGATGCCCAATGCGAGCGACAGCACCGCCACCGCGGTAAACCCAGGATTCTGTCTCAGTTGCCGGGCGCCGTATCGCAGATCTTGCAGGATCGTCTCGAACATGATTCACCTCGTCTCAAGAGAGAGCAGCCGCCGCGCCTCGAGGAAAATATCACGAAGCATCGCTGCCGTTAGACGTCCGGTAGAAGTGTTCTGTTGGCTCGGATGATAAGAAACCAGTACAAGCGGTCCGCCCTCGTGAGTATGGTGCATCACGCCATGGCCAAACCGAAATGCCGCGCGAGATTTCAGCAAGCCGTTATCCTTGAGAACGCTCAGATAGGCCGCCAGCCCGATACTGCCCAGGACCACCACCACTTCCACGCGTTTCAGAAGCGCCAACTCGCGCACCAGATACGGACGGCAAGTAAGGATCTCTTGGAGCGAAGGCTTGTTATCGGGCGGCACGCAGCGCACCGGCGCTGTGATGTAAGCGTCGGTCAGCCGCAGGCCGTCGTCCCGCGTCAGGCTCGTGGGTTGATTGGCAAAACCGGCTTCCCAGAGCGCCCGATAGAGAAATTCACCGGAGCGATCCCCCGTGAACATACGACCGGTTCGATTGGCGCCGTGCGCTCCAGGGGCAAGACCCACGATGAGGAGCCGCGCGTGCGGATCCCCGAAACCGGGTACCGGCCGGCTCCAATAGGACTCGCCGCGATAGGCCCGCCGTTGGATTCGGCCGATCTCCTCGCGGTGCGCCACGAGGCGGGGACAGAGGAAACATTCGACAATTTGCTCATTGAGCACCTGTAGCTGTGTCAGAAAGCCGCTCCCGCACAGCGATTATAGTCAGCTCGCGAGTGAGACCAGCGGTTTGCATCGGAAAGACTCGATCGACGACGCGAGCGCTTGCAGGGAAACGCGTGACAGATCGTGCGGATCGAATGTCTTAAACGTCGGCAGCAGATCGGTGAATACCTTCATCAATTCCCGATCGCGCCACCCCTTGGTGGTTTCGTCCCACATGATGCTGACTGCTTCATCCGACGTGAAGGCACGCTTGTAAGGCCGGGCGGTCGTCAAAGCATCGTAGATATCCGCCATTTGCATCACCTGCGCCGACAAGGGAATGTCTTTGCCCGCCAGGCCGTCCGGGTAGCCGGAACCGTCCCAACGCTCGTGATGGCTCCGGATGATAGGAAGCACGGAACCGAGTGAGCGTAGATTAGCGCAGATCCGCTCGCCGCGTTCTGGGTGGGATTTCATGATGTCCCACTCCTCTTTGGTAAGCGGTCCGGCCTTAAACAGAATTCTGTCCGGTATAGAGATCTTGCCGATATCGTGCAAATAACCGCCGCGCTGCAGAGCCAAAATATCCTCGGCCGGAAGCTGCAACGCCTCTCCCAGGGCCGCGCCCATAAGCGCGAGACGCTGGCAGTGCTGGCCCAGATCGGGATCACGGTCCTCCACCGATTTGGCCAGTGAGAACAGAATGGTCTCCGAATCATCGAGCGAATCGATCATGGCCTTGTGCCGGAGGCTGGCCTGCACGCGTGCTCGGAATGACGGCGCGCGGAAAGGAGTCGTCAGAAAGTCGCTCGCGCCCGCCTCGATCGCTCTTACTTCCGTCTCAGGATCATCTGACGAAGCAACGACGAAAACCGGCAGGAACTGCGTCGCCGGAGCTTTCCGTATGGCCTTGCAGAAATCGGGGGCGCCTACCTCTGGCGCTTGTAGGTTGATAAGGACCAGGTCCACATGACCGGTCAGAATCGCAACTACCGCTTCCGACGTCGTCTCTACTTCGACCACACGGTTTTCGAAGCCTTCGAGACACTGCCGGATGCTTCGTTTTCGATGCGCGGACGGGTCTACTAATAGAATGTCGCCACGTCCCAGAGCCGACTCGGGGACACGCGCTTTCGGGGCCAGCAAGTGGACCCGATCGATGGCCGGCATCGCTTCAATAGGGTGTAAAGACTCGGCGGCCATCGGAAAGTACGCGCTCTGACTTTCTATCGACCCAATCGTGAAATAGCTTTAAGCTGCGGCTGCGAAAACGAACCTTAAAGAAGTTGGCCAAGTTCTAGGCAATTGCCTTATCCCGTAGTAACGTTAGAGTGATCGAGGAGAATTGAGCTGAGCACCAGAACTACCGTCGTGGCACCGCAAGTACGTGAGCCCGCCGATCGTTGGACTACTACCGACGCCGCAGAGCTCTACGATGTGGCGGCCTGGGGCAAAGGATATTTTTCGGTCGGGGAAAACGGCAACCTATTCGTTCATCCCACCAAAGAGCCAAATCGCAGCATCGACTTGAAGCAGTTGGTCGACACGCTCCAATGGCGCGGCATTTCGCTCCCCATTCTGATCCGCTTCGCCGACATCATCCGGCATCGGCTGGAAGAAATGCATCAGGCGTTCGACACGTCGATGCGCGAACACGGCTATCAGGGCGGCTATTGCTGCGTATATCCCATTAAAGTGAACCAGCAGCGCCAGGTCGTGGAAGAAGTCTTCCATTTCGGCCGTGCGTACCGGTTCGGTTTGGAAGCCGGCTCCAAGCCCGAGCTGCTCGCTGTGCTGGCCATCGCCGACAACCTTACACCGATCATCTGCAACGGCTTCAAAGACGACGAATACATCGAGATGGTAATGCTGGCGCAGAAGATCGGCCGGCAGATTACTCCCGTAGTTGAGAAATTTACGGAGTTGGAGCTAATTGCCAAGCACGCCGAAAAAGTTGGCGTGAAACCCACCATCGGGTTGCGCGTGAAACTCGCGAGCCGCGGCTCCGGACGCTGGAAGTCCTCCGGCGGTTATCGCTCCAAATTCGGCCTCACCGTGAGCGAAGCACTTAAGGCGGTCGACTTTCTGAAGCAGCGCGGCATGGAAGACAGCTTAAAGCTGCTGCACTTTCATCTCGGAAGTCAGATTACCAATATCCGCCAGATCAAAGCAGCGGTCATCGAGGCGGCGCGCGTATACGTGGATCTCAAACGTGCCGGCACTGGTCTTACGTATATGGATGTCGGTGGCGGACTGGGCATCGATTACGACGGATCGCAGACCGATTTCGAATCGAGCGTAAATTACACGCTGGAAGAATACGCGCGCGACGTCGTCTATCACATCCAGAACATCTGCGACGAAGCCGAAGTTCCGCATCCCACCATCATCACCGAGAGTGGCCGGGCCATAGCGGCGTACCACAGCCTGCTGGTTTTTAATGTTCTGGGTGTAAGTGGATTCGGCGAGGAAGATTTGCCGTCGAGCATCCCCGAAGATTCCGAGCAGGCGTTGGTGGACCTTTTCGAGACGCACCGCTCGATTACAAAGAAGAATCTGCTGGAGAGATACCACGATGCGCAGCAGGCGCTCGATTCGGCGCTGAATTTGTTCAGCCTCGGATATCTCTCGCTGGAACAGCGCAGCCTGGCCGAAAACTTCTATTGGGCCATCTGCCGCAAGATTCTGCGCGTCGCGAAAGAACTCGATTACTTCCCGGAAGAACTGGAGGGCCTTGATGCCCTGCTCTCGGATACATACTTCTGCAATTTCTCTCTGTTTCAGAGCATGCCCGACAGTTGGGCCGTGAAGCAGCTTTTTCCGATTATGCCGATTCACCGACTGGAGGAACGGCCCACGCGCTCGGCGGTTCTGGGCGACATCTCCTGCGATTCGGACGGCAAGGTCGATCAGTTCATCGACCGGCGCGACGTCAAGAAGACACTGGCGCTGCATCCTTTTAACAACGGGTCGTACATACTCGGCGCGTTTCTGTTTGGGTGCTTACCAGGAAATCTTGGGCGACTTGCACAATCTGTTCGGCGATACCAATGCGGTTCACGTGAGTCTCAGCGATCACGGCGACGTAGTGCTCGAAACCGTGGTGCAAGGCGATACGGTGCGGGAAGTCTTGGCCTACGTGCAGTACAATTCCGGCGCGCTGCTCGATGAATTCCGCAAAGACGTGGAGCTCGCCGTGCGCGAGCAGCGTGTGGGGTATGAGGAAGCTGGACGTCTGCTGAAGTTTTACGAGGAAGGGTTGCACGGCTACACCTACCTGGAGCAGTAGTGCTCGACGGTCTGCGGGTCGTGCTCGTCTCGCCGCGCAACCCCCTAAATATCGGCGCGGCGGCACGCGCCATGAGCAACTTCGGCTGCACGAGGTTGCGGTTGGTGAATCCTTACGACGTCGCATTCAAAGACGCACGTTCGGCAGTGCGGGCCGGCTACATTCTCGAACAAGCTGCAGGTTTTCGAGCGCGTAGCGGACGCAGTGGCCGATTGCACGTTGGTGGCAGGCACCACAGCCGGCGGCCGACGCGATCTGCATCTCCCCTTGCATCGCGTCGAAGCTGGCGGCAGTCTGCTTCGCGAGCACCTTAGGACAGGGACGGCGGCGTTGCTATTCGGCTCTGAAAAATTCGGCCTTTCGAATGACGACATGAGCCATTGCCACTGGCTGCTGCGCATTCCCACGCGCGACGAGCACGCGCTCCATGAATCTCGGACAGGCGGTGGCGATCTGCTTGTACGAGCTGCGCCGAGAAGAACACGAAACAGAACGCCGCTTTCCGCCCGTGCCCGGCGCCACGGCAGAGGATTTCGAACGCCTCACCGAATTACTCGGCGACGTGCTCGCGCGGTCCGGTTACGTCAACGAACGCGTCTCGCGATCAAGCGATCTGAAATTGCGACGGCTGATCCGGCGCCTCGGTATGCCCGCCAATGACGTGGAGACATGGCTCGGAATGTTGCGTCAGATTCTCTGGAAGCTCAAGAATCCAAATCAGCAAGCAGACCCGTGAGGCGGCCGATTTTATGGCCTTAGAGCAATTTTGATTGACTCTTCGGGAACGATCTATTAATCTAGGACCGATACGGTCGTATATGCGGAAGAGACCCCTATACGGCTGACAAATATCTAAACGAAATAAGGAAAGCAGATAAGCGGCTAATCTTTTGAGGCAGATCTCCGTGGCAATCTTTTGGTCGAAGCTCCATGGAGATCTGTTGATCGGCGACCCGAAGGCCTACGATTCCCTCATTGTAAGGTCGATCGCCTAAGATTTGTTGGCCGTACGCAAATTTTATGCCGACAACGCCCCGGACAGGTGTGCGCAATGAGGAACTGCGCACAATTCGATCAAGCATTTTCTTCCCAAGGCAGGGCGCTCGCTCGAGGCTCTGGCTACATCTACTCTGTGCAACCGTCCTGGCGGCAGCAGCGGATTGCTTATGGGCGCAGACATCCTCATCAAATGTTACCGGCAGAATCCTGGATGCCTCTCACCTACCGTTGGCAGGCGCGCTGATCGTAGCCACTGGCGCCAATCGAGTTCCGCATTCGGTGGTATCCGATCAGAACGGAGGATTCGCACTCAAGTTGGATCCCGGTCCTTACGCCATCAAGATCACGAAGACCGCATTCCAGGATGTCACCCGTACGATTCAGGTTGGTGAGAGCGCAAGCAACCTTAACGATATTGTTCTTCCTGTCGCACCGTTGCAGAACACAATTCAGGTAAGCGACGAATCAGGATATCTGGCAACCGAAACAAGTTCGGCTACTCGCACTCTTACCCCGCTAATTGACGTGCCGCAAACCGTGAATGTTGTGACGCAGCAACAGGTGCGCGACCAAATCATGCTGAGCATCGGCGATGTTGTCCGTTACGTTCCGGGAGTCAGTGCCCACCAAGGGGAAAACAATCGCGATGAGATCATTATTCGCGGCAACGATAGCTCCTCTAGCTTTTTTTTGAATGGAATGCGCGATGACGTGCAGTATTATCGGGATCTTTACAACGTAGACCGGACCGAAATCCTCAAAGGCCCGAACGCACTAGCATTTGGACGCGGCGGCGGAGGCGGCGTACTGAATCGGGTGACTAAGGAAGCGGGCTTTACTCCCCTCCACGAAGTCGTCCTCGAAGGCGGATCCTTCTACAATAAACGCATCTCAGGTGATTTTGACCAGCCGTTGGGCGAAAAATTGGCCTTTCGTTTTAATGGTGCCTATGAGAATTCCGACAGCTTCCGGAATGGCGTCGGCCTAGAGCGTTATGGAATTAATCCAACTATTACTTACACTCCAAGCCAGCGAACAAGATTTGTAGTTAGCTTCGAGAATTTTAGAGACGATCGCACGGCAGATCGAGGAATCACTTCGTTTCAAGGACGTCCGGTCGATGTGCCTGTTGGAACTTACTATGGCAATGCCAAAGATAGCTATGCTCGCGCGTTGGTAAACGACGGATCGATTCTGTTTGAGCATCATATCGGAAACGTGCTGATACGGAACCGAAGCCTTTTTGCCAATTACGACCGTGGCTATCAGAACGATGTTCCCGGTGCGGTGAACTCCACGCAAACGCTGGTTACTCTTACCGCCTACAACAATGCCGCCGATCGAACCAATATCTTGAACCAGACCGACCTCATTTCCTCTGTGAAGACGGGCTCTATCAGTCACAATCTTGTAGGCGGTATAGACCTCGGACGGCAACTCACCGATAATTTCCGGAATACGGGCTATTTCAATAACCAGACAACCAGCATTCAAGTACCGTTTTCTGATCCATCAACGACGGTACCGACAACCTTCCGCCAATCGGCTACGGACGCCAACAATCATCTGAGGACAAACATCGGCGCAGCTTATTTTCAGGATCAGATGGATCTCTCTCGCTTCTTCCAGGTTTTGGCAGGAGTCCGATATGACCACTTCGATCTCCAATACCACGACAATCGAAGCGGTATGAATCTCCGACGCATTGACAATCTGGCATCTCCGCGCGCGGGCCTGATATTCAAGCCCATACCCGTGATGTCGTTTTACCTGAGCTATTCGGTAAGCTATCTTCCCAGCTCCGGCGACCAGTTTTCGTCCCTGACGAATATCACCCAACAGGTCAAGCCGGAGAAGTTCACAAACTATGAAGCGGGAATTAAGTGGAATCCACTTCGCTCGCTATCACTGACGACCGCCGTCTATCGCTTGGATCGAACCAATACACGTTCGATTGACCCGAACAATCCGACAGTCATCGTCCAAACAGGAAGCCAACGGACCAACGGCTATGAGCTTGGCGTGACGGGGAGCGTAACGCGGTCTTGGACAGTTGCTGGCGGGTATGCTTACCAGGACGCATTTGTAACCAGCGCTACAGCAGCAGCAGTTGCGGGTGCACAAGTAGGCCAGTCCCCGCATCATATGTTTTCGCTCTGGAATAACTACCGGATTCTGCCAAGGCTAAGCGCTGGCCTAGGCTTGTTGAACCGGTCGAACATGTTTGCAGCGATCGATGACACGGTCATCATACCTAGCTACTTCCGGGCCGATGCTGCCATATTCTATTCCTTTACCGAGCGGCTGCGCCTACAGGCAAATGTTGAGAATCTGTTTGATCGAAAGTACATCCTCAACACGGATAGCAACACTAATCTGTCGCCCGGTTCGCCTCGGGCGATTCGCCTCGCCCTTGTTGCGAGATTTTAAAGCGAGAACAATAGCCAGAGGGGTACAAAACAGTGCCGCGCGGCCTTCGGCTCCGAGCCATACAAATTCCAATGCTATTCTAATTCCCGGTTACGAAAGTACAGCTCTCGTTCAAACTGTCGCGCCACTCGAGGACGCGGACGTACCGCACATTGCATGCGCGCATGTCGTATTCGGACTCCTTGCCGTAGACGTGGCGTCCTTCGTCGACAGACTATTCGTCGAATACGGCTGATCCGCTGCCTCGGCATGCCTGTCAATGACGTGGAAACGTGGCTCGGGAATGCAGCTCTTAGGCGGCGTTGGGAACTCTGCCGAGATCTCTAACCCGCACGGTATAGAGGGCGTGGGCGGTATTTGGCGACGTGTCATCGTCGATATGCCTTTCAGTTACTCAGAATGCTCAGCGAATTTAGCCTACGTAATCCCGGTTCGCCAAAGGAGATATTTTCGATGTCAAGAAGTAGTACGGTTTGGGGATTGGTCCTGCTGGCATGCTCCACCGCGTGGGCCGGAGACTCCAAGAAGTTGTCGCGTGATCTTGCGTCACTCGACCCGAACTCCGACGTGAAGGTCATCGTCCAATGGAAGGACACGCCAGATGATGGAAAGCACCAGAAAGTGAGGAAACATGGAGGACAGCTTCGCTCCACGCTGAAGTCTATCAAGGCTGGCGCTTATTCCGTTCCGGCATCGGCGTTAAAATCCCTGGCCAACGATCCAGACGTACTATATGTATCTCCCGATCGTCCTCTGAAAGGTTCGCTTGACAACAGCGTGGCCGCCGTCAACGCCAGTGCCGCGTGGAAGGCCGGGTGGAACGGGTCTGGCATAACGGTTGCGGTCATTGATAGCGGAATTGCAAATGGTGGTGACCTGGATTCCAATGGTTCACTTGGCCCGGGCCCCCGGGTCCTCTACAGTCAGGACTTCGTGGAACGCAAAGGCGATGGGAAAGACAAATACGGCCACGGCACTCATGTGGCCGGAATTATTGCGGCAACCGGTAAAAACTCCAGCTGCTCGCACTGCACGAGAAAGTTCGTCGGAATCGCGCCGGCCGCGAAGTTGGTAAATCTGCGCGTGCTCGACGAAAACGGCAATGGCACAGACAGTGATGTCATAGCCGCGATCGAGCAGGCGATAGCGCTCAAAGATAAATACAACATTCGTGTAATCAACCTGTCGCTGGGTCGGCCCGTCTACGAAAGCTACACCCTCGACCCGCTGTGCCAGGCAGTAGAGGCGGCTTGGAAGGCGGGCATTGTAGTTGTGGTTGCGGCCGGCAATGATGGACGCGACAATTTGTATGGAAATGAGGGTTACGGCACCATCATGGCGCCGGGTAACGATCCGTACGTGATCACTGTCGGTGCCATGCGAAGCATGGGGACCCCGGAACGCAGCGACGATATGGTTGCGAGCTATAGCTCGAAGGGGCCGAGCCAGATAGATCACATTGTGAAGCCCGATATCGTGGCGCCTGGTAATCAGGTCGTCTCAGTGCTCGCGCCCGATGCCACGCTGGCGAAAGAATATCCAGACAATGCTGTCTTAAACGCCTACTATCAAGCTGGGCAACATGGCTCATCAAAGAATTTCTTCACCCTGAGTGGCACCAGCATGGCGACTCCAGTGGTGAGCGCTGCCGTGGCCGACTTGCTGCAAGCGAAGCCCGGTTTGACACCAGACCAGGTTAAGGTTCTGCTAATGCAATCCGCCTACAAAGCCTTTCCCTACTCCAGTAACGTGGTGGACCCGGTCAATGGCGAGAATTACGTTAGTTACTACGACCTCTTTACCGTCGGTTCCGGATATTTGGATTTGAAAGCGGCCTTGGCATCTCTCAACCAAGTACCAACGGCAGGATCGGCGCTATCGCCGGTCGCGAATTACGACCCTTCGAGCGGCAGTGTATCCCTGAGTTACGATCCCTCTTCTGTCTGGGCAGACCGCTCCGTTTGGGGTGCTCGCTCCGTTTGGGGTGCGGAAGCGGTATGGAGTTCCTCTATTCTCAGCGGGAACCAGGTTGTTTGGGGAGCTCAAGCTCCCTGGGGGCAAACAGATGATTCCGCTGATCGGTCAGTCTGGGGTGCCGATTCCGTTTCCGGCGTGCGGAGTGTTTGGGGTGCGCGCAGTGTTTGGGGAGCGCGAAGCGTTTGGGGAGCCGGCGGCGGAATAGCTGCCGAAAGCATTACCGTGCTCGGCGACCAATAATCATCAACGCTATCGAACCTGCTCGCATAGTCGTTTCGGTATCGCCTCCGAGGGTATCGAAACGACTATTCCTTTCTGCGCATGTCTGCAACGATTCAAGATTGACACTGTTCATTGGGCTACCTGATGCCGCTCGCCCGTCGCCCGCTACGGCCCATACAAATTCCAATGCTATTCTGATTCCCGATGACGAAAGTACAGCTCTCGTTCAAACTGTCGCGTCCGCTCGAGGACGCGGACCTGCGGCAGATTGCACGTGTGCACGCGGTGTTCGGAATCCTTGCCGTGCGCGTGGCTTCCTCCGGTGACGAACTTTTCGTCGAATACGATGCTTCGCGCCTCACACCCAAAGAAGTCCAGGGAACACTCACCACGCACGGACTTCCGTTAAGATAGTCGCATCGTGGAACCTGTTCCGCACGGGAGTGCTCCGCGCACTTATCTCACCTTGCGCCAAATCAACTGGCGCGCCGTGCTGGGCTTGTTCTTTGCCTTGACGACCTGTCTCTTTTTCTACCGGCAGCTGGACTACGTCGCCAACGGCGAGCACCGCCCGCCCCTGCTTACCTTGGTAGAAGAGGGCGTTGGTTGCCTGGCGGGCATTCTTGTATTTCCGCTCATCTATCTGACTGCCATCCGCTTCCCGCTCCCTTCGCCAAGATGGCGACGGAATGTTCTTGCACACCTGGTTGCTGTTTGTTCGATCTCTCTGCTGCACACAACGCTGATCGCAATCCTACGTACGCTCTTATTTCCAGCCTTCGGCCTTGACAATCGTTACGGCTTTCTGCCTTGGCGCTATCCCATGGAGTTCTCCCACCTGTTCATCTTTTACTGGCTGGGTATTGGATTGATCTATCTCTTTCATGAGATCCGCTTCGCACGCGACCGGGAGCTGCGCCAGGCGCGCCTGGAAACCAGCCTCGCCGAGGCGCAATTGCGGAACCTACGACTGCAGCTCGAGCCGCACTTTTTATTCAACGCGCTGAACGCCATCTCCGCTGCGATCTACGAAAACCCGCGGGTGGCGGATGAAATGATCGGGCGCTTGAGCGAGTTGCTCCGGCAATTGCTGAAACAGGATGCAAGACAGGAAGTCACGCTCGCCCGTGAAATCGAGCTACTCGAGCTGTATACCCATATCATGGAAGCGCGCCTTGAAAGCCGGCTCACATTCTCGGTTGATATCGAAGAAAAAGCCCGCGCAGTCCTCGTTCCCCAGCTTATTTTGCAACCGCTGGTGGAGAATGCCATTCGGCACGGCATGAACCTGGTTGCGATGCGATTCGATATTTCCGTTGTCGGGCGTATCGCAGACGGTGGACTGCGGCTCACCGTGCGCGATCACGGTCCTGGTCTCCCAGCTCGTCTGCCGCCTCCCGATCGCCTGACGCGCGGCATTGGCTTGCGCAACACTGCGGAACGGCTCGAGCGGCTCTATGGTCAGCGGCAGAGCGTGCGCATCGAGAACGCGGATGGTGGCGGGACGATCGTCGAATTGCGCGTGCCGTTGCGATGATCCGCGTTGTTCTCGTCGACGATGAACCACCGGCCCGGCGCAAGCTGCGGTATCTGCTCTCTCACGAAGCGGACTTTTCTATCGTCGGCGAGGCCACTTCCGCGGCTGAGGCCGTCGAACTCCTGAATCGCGAGCGGCCTGATGTTATGTTTCTGGATATTCAACTGCCGGACGCGACCGGTTTCGACGTGCTCGCCTCAATCGAAGAAAGTTCCACTTTGCACGTCAGCTTTGTCACCGCTTACGACGACTTCGCCATTAAGGCCTTTGAAGTCCATGCCGTCGATTACTTATTGAAGCCAGTAGAACCAAGCCGTTTCGCGGCCAGTATCGAGCGCTTGCGGCGTATGATCGCGTCGGATGGCGCGAAAGCGACTACCGAACGACTGGAGAAGCTGATGGCCGGCTATTCCCGCCGGCTGCTCATACAGGACGGGGGCCGCACGGTGATCCTCGAAGTCGCGGACATCGATTGGATCGAAGCGGCGCGCAACTACGCTTGCATTCACGCCGGACCGCACACCTATATCATGCGCAGCAGTTTGGACTCACTCGCATGTAAGCTGGACCCATCCGTGTTCCGCCGTATCCATCGCTCCAAAATCGTCAATGCATCGCGCATTGTGGAGCTGCGCCCGGCTTTGCACGGCGATCAAAAAGTGCGCCTTAGGGATGGCACCGAGCTCGCGTGGAGCCGCCGCTATCGTATCGGCTCCCCGCTCCAACTTGAACGCGGGTGAATCCCTGAGGCCTTTCGTCACACCGCAAGCCCCGCTTGTCCCAATTCCCTTCTCTTCCCTTTCGCGGCGCTTCACAATAGCCTCATGAAAGCGGTTATCATGCTTCTCCTCTGTGCCGCCGTGATGCCGGGTACGGACAAAAATGACTGGCCCGCGTACGGCCGCGATCCAGGCGGCCAGCGGTACTCGCCCCTCAAGGAGATCAATCGCGGAAATGTTTCGAACCTGAAAATCGCCTGGACATTTCGCACTGGCGACATCTATCAGCCGAAACATTCTAAGCCACCCGCTTTCGAGACAACGCCGGTGTACGTCGACGGGATTTTGTATGTCGGCACACCGCTTGGACGCGTCATCGCCCTGGATCCGCTAACGGGTAAACAGAAATGGGCCTTCGATTCACACATCGATAAAGATCTGGGGTTTGGCGACTACTCGCATCGTGGCGTGTCCACATGGAAGCCGAAGAATGGCAGCCGCCGAATCTACATGGCGACGATTGACGCGCGGCTGATCGCGCTCGACGCCGCAACCGGCAAGCCCTGTTCCGATTTTGGTGACAACGGAACTATTAATTTGAGAGACGGATTGCGTATTCCGGTCCAGTCGAACCGGCTGTCTGATTACGAAGAAACATCGCCACCTGCCGTCATTGGGAACACGTTGGTCGTAGGCTCCGCCATCGCCGACAATGTCAGCGCCGCTCAGCCGAGCGGCGAAGTGCGTGCTTTCGACACCGTTACCGGAAAACTGAAATGGAAATGGGATCCCATGCCCGACTATGCGAAGACGGGCGCGGCCAACGCCTGGTCCGTGATCGCGGTAGATCCGGCACGCAACCTGGTTTTCGTGCCGACCGGCAGCGCCAGTCCCGACTACTACGGCGGTGCGCGCCTGGGCGACGGCCTCTACGCGAACTCGGTCGTGGCTCTGCGGGCCGACACCGGCGAATGTGTATGGCATTTCCAAACCGTGCATCACGATCTTTGGGACTACGATGTAGCCACGCCGCCGATGCTCTTCGAAATGAAGCACGATGGCATCAAAATACCCGCCATCGCTATTGGTTCGAAAACAGGCAATGTTTTCATCCTCAATCGCGAGACAGGCAAACCAGTTTTCGGCGTGGAAGAGCGTCCGGTACCGAAGAGCGACGTGCCGGGAGAAGTGGCCTCCCCAACCCAGCCGTTTCCCATAAAGCCTGACCCGATCACTCCACAAAAAATCAACGCGGACGAGGCCTGGGGTATGGACGAGGCAGACCGCGACTGGTGTCGCGCGGAAATGAGCAAATTGCGCACGGGCACCATCTTCACGCCCCCGTCGATTCAAGGATCACTCTTTCTGCCAGGGAACGTCGGCGGAATGAATTGGGGCGGCTTCGCTTACGATGCGGCACACGAACTGGTGATTCTCTCGAGCAATCATTTAGCAGCGGAAGTACGGCTCATCCCGCGCCCGGAATTCAACGATCGCGAAGCGGAAGGGCGCCGGCTGAACGGCGACTGGGAATTCGCCCACCAGAACGGCACGCCCTATGGAATGATGCGCCGCATATTGCTTAGTCCGAAACGCATACCCTGTACCGCGCCGCCCTGGGGAACGCTGATCGCCATCTCCACCTCGACCGCTGAAAAAAAATGGGAAGTTCCGCTTGGAAAGCTCTACAGCAAGCTGCCTGAAAAATGGGGTTCGGTGTCGCTGGGCGGCCCCATCTCGAGCGCCGGTGGCTTGATTTTCATCGCCGGCACGCTCGATCCCTCAATCTACGCTTTCGACGCGGAAACGGGAAAGCAATTATGGCGCGGCGAGCTGCCGACCAGCGCACGCGCTACACCGATGACCTATCGTGGTCCGGATGGCAAACAATACCTGCTAATCTGCGCAGGAGGCCACCAACCGGCGGGCGATCAGCCGCTCGGGGACTATGTGGTCGCATTTTCGTTGTGACGTTAGGAATTCATCCCGTTCGTGAAGCACTGCGCGCCGGCCGGCCGCTCGACAAAGTTCTCCTGGTGAAAGGCGCCGGCGGCCCGCGGCTGCAGGAAATTATCGAGCTATGTCGGGCGCAGTCTGTACCGATCCGTTTTGAAACGCGCGAAGCCCTCGACCGTACCAGCAAAGGAGTACCGCACCAGGGTGTAATTGCATTCGGCGCTGCACACCGCTACGTCGAATTGAGCGACGTGGAAAACGCCAGGCTGCTGGTGGTTTTGGATGGTATCGAAGATCCGCACAATCTGGGAGCGATTGTTCGCACCGCCCTCGCCGCCGGCGCGAATGGCGTGGTGGTCTCCGAACGCCGCAGCGCACCGCTGACGGAAACCGTGGATCGCGCCGCCGCGGGCGCCCTTGCCCATCTCCCGGTGGCACGTGTGACCAACATCAGTCAGGCCCTCGAACGGCTGAAAGAGCATGGCTTCTGGATTTATGGCCTGGATGAGCGCGGCACGGCGCTGTACAACGAAATCGATTATGCCGTCCCCACCGTCCTGGTGCTGGGAGGCGAAGGCAAAGGACTGCATCAAGGCGTGCAAAAACACTGCGACATGCTCATCCGGATTCCAATCGCCGGCGAGGTCTCCTCTCTGAACGTCTCGGTAGCAGCCGGTGTCGCACTGTTTGACTGGCGCAGGAAACAACAGGTTTGAGGGCAGACGGGCTTTCCCGTCTGCCCCGTAGCGTTTCCGGCTTAGCGTAGAGAAATGCTGGCTGTCTGCAACAATTCGATATGCCTGCTCAGTTCCTGCTCCGCCTTGCTCTTCGGCAGTGCACGACCCTCATGTGAATTCGGGTTCCAGACCACGGCCAGAAAATAGTCGGACCCGTAACGGTGGAATTCCAGCTTCGGTTGTGACGGCGCAGCGGCCCGTGATGTGGGCAGCGTGAGTTGGATGGCGGATTTGTTCGTGCCGCCCTCCTCCCGAATTATCAACACCGCGCCCAACTGTTGAACAACATAAGTTCCGGGCGGCATCATAGACGACCCCATTCGAAAAACGAAGGGCACGTCGGCGCGGGCGATCGCGGTCTGCGCCTGTACAAAACATCCGAGCGCCGTGAACAAACCGGCTGCATACAATAAGCGTTTCATGATTTTTCCTTCTGGGCTTGTGTAGCCTCACTCAGAGCAGCGGGATTCTCAAAAAAGTCCGCCAAGAGCGGTAGTTATGCTATACTTCGACTCCATCCGATAGACGACTAGAGGTAACTATGCCGGAGCAGGTTGGAGAAATCACCCAACTCTTGCATCAATGGCGGGAGGGCGCAGCAGAGGCCGAAAATGAACTCTTCAGCCGTCTGAATCCTGACTTGCGCCGGTTGGCACATTACCTCATGAAAGGCGAGCGCAAGGGCCATTCCCTGCAGGCGACCGAACTGGTCGACCAGATTTACATTCGGCTGGTAGCCGCCAAAGATCGCGACTGGCAAAATCGGCAGCATTTTTTCGCCATCGCTGGTAGAGCCATGCGCAGACATCTAATCGATCACGCGCGCGGGCGCCCGCGCGGCGAGTTCGTAGGGCTCAACGGTATCGAGGCGCTCCTCCCGGCCGGCAGTGTCCGCCTCGATTTGGCTCTCACCATCGATAGGCTGTTGAATGAACTGGACCAGGTGAAACCGGCATGGGCGAATCTGGTTGAGCTCAAATACTTTCTCGGGCTCACCGATGAAGAGGTCGTGGATGTCCTGGGGATGAAACTGCGCACGGTGCAGCGGATGTGGCGCGATGCGCGGCAATGGCTGTTCGAGCGGGCCAAGACCGTCGATGCAGGACCCATCACAAGCTGACGAACTGCTCATGACTCTGGTTGAGCGGGCACTGACCCTGCCCGAGGATCAGCGCCAGCTCTATCTGCGCGCGGAATGCGCCGGTGACTCGGAGTTGTTTAGCCAGGCGTGGGAATACGTGCAGTGGGAAAAGCGGATGGATGGTTTCCTTCTCGATCCGGTGTTTTCCGTACAAGCGCCCGAGCCTGTGTTCGAGCCAGGCCAACTGGTAATCAGCCGCTTCCGCATTGTGCGCGAAGTGGCGCAAGGAGGCATGGGGATCGTCTGGGAAGCCATCGACGAGAAGTTGGAACGCAAGGTCGCCATTAAGTGCGCGAAACCAGGTTTCAGCAAGCAACTACCGCCCGAAGTGCGTAATGCGAGAGAGGTCAGCCATCCCAACGTGTGTAAGATCTTCGAGATCCACACCTCTTCTACGCCGCACGGCGACATGGACTTCATCGTCATGGAGTTCCTAGAAGGAGAAACGCTGGCCGAGCGGCTGCGCCAGGTCGCTCCGTCCAAGGCGAAGGCGCACACGATCGCCCAGCAACTCTGCGCGGGGTTAGCGGAAGCTCATCGCAACCGAGTGATTCACGGCGACCTTAAGAGCAACAACGTGATTCTGGCTGCCTGGCCGGATGGATCTGTGCGCGCCGTTATCACCGACTTTGGCCTGGCCCGTAGGCCGGAGACACCGGACGAAATGCTCGCCGGGACGCCGGATTATATGGCTCCTGAACTGTGGCAAGGTGCAAAGCCCTCCATAGCATCCGACATCTACGCGTTGGGAGTGATTCTTTGCGAGCTGGTGTCGGGAGAGAAACCTTGCGAGGAAAGCGAGGACCCATCCACTCTCGCTCTCGGAAAATATCGGACGAAGAAGCCTGCAACAAGCAATCGAAAGTGGAATCGCGTACTCGCGCAGTGCCTCGATCCGGACCCGGCGCGCAGGTTTTCGAGCGCCGAAGAAGTGGGGCGCGCGTTGGGGCCATCGCGCACTCTGCGCTGGGGTCTGGGAATAGCGGCGGCTGCGGCAATCCTGGCCGTGGTCGTACATCAACGGCGTCCGATTGTTCCTCAGGAAACGGTGCGGCTCGCCGTACTGCCGTTCGAGTCGGACGATACAGGTCTGTCCGCCAGACTAGAGCAAGCTGCAAAAGAATCGATTGCTCAATTAGAGAGCAACGAACGCACCAGGTTCACTCTGGCGCCCATGGCGTTCATGGCAACTCATGTCCTGCACGGGACATTGAAGCGTAATCATGGAAAGATCGACCTGCATGCATATCTGACCGATAAGCGCTCTGGCGCAAACGCAAAGGAATGGAATGCCGGCTACGCCCCGGAAAAAATACGCTTCGCACGCATGGCGTTAGCCGGGGTGGTGGCCGAAACGTTGCAGTTGCCGCCCGTAGTGAAAAAACCGGCAGTAAACGCGGCAGCTCGTCAAGATTACCAGAATGGGCTTGCTTTTCTCCGCAGCGATATGACCGCTGATGCGGCTCTCGATTCTATGCTCAAGGCGACTGCGGCCGACCCGGACTCCCCGCTTGCCTACGCGGGCTTGGCCGAAGCGCAATGGCTGAAATACCGCGCTCCAAACGAAAAAGATAAGGTATGGCTGGATCGCGTAACAAAGTCGGCAAGAGAAGCCGAAATCCGAAATCCGGACTTAGCCGCGGTCCATCGCATTTCAGGAAGACTCGAGGAAAACGCCGGTAGATACGAAACGGCTATTGCGCACTATCAGCGGGCAATTCAAATCGACCCACTGAATAGCGATGGGTACCAGAACCTTGGGAGGGTTTGCGAACTTAACAACGAACTGAGTGAGGCTCTCACGGCATTCCGGAGAGCGATTGAAGTAGACCCGAAGTATTTCAGAGCATACCAGAATCTGGGGGCTTTCTTTTTTCGACGCGGTAACTACGATGATGCCATCCGGCAGTGGCGCAGAGCCGTCGAAATCGCGCCTGGCGAGCCCAATATGCACTTCTCTTTGGCGAATGCTTATATTAATGTTGGCCGCTATAGTGACGCGGAGACCGAGCTACGAATAGCCATTCGGCTGCATGAGTCTCCGACTTCGCTGACAACCATGGGGCTCGTCTTGATGTACGAGACTCGGGAGCCGGAAGCAATCGACTTTTTCTTGCGCGCCACTAGGCTGAGTTCAAACTGGTGTTTGCCGTGGCTGCATCTGGGAACGTGCTACAGGCGAACCAATCAGCTCGAAAAAGCAGCACGGGCAAACCGCCGCGGTTTGCAACTCGCGGAGAGTGAGATGGCGAAAAATCCGCGGGAAGGCTCTGCACGTTCTTTCCTGGCGTATCTATGCGCCAGTCTTGCAGAGCGCGACCGGGCGGAATCGGAAATCGCCCAGGCCCTGCTGTTATCTCCAAATGACGCCGCCACTCGAGGCATGGCAGTCTTGACTTACGAGATGCTGGGCAACCGTCAGGAGTCCCTTGCCATCCTCGATGGTTCATCGACTGAAATAGTGGCGGATCTCAATCGCTGGCCGGATTTGGCGGACTTACACAGGGATTCTCGCTTTCAGGAGTTGTTGACTTCACGTGGAATTAGGAGATAAACAGATGACAGTCGAATTCAAGGTTAAGCTTTCGGACGGCACCGTGACCATTACGCAGACCACCGATCCGGGCGACCCACCAGAGGTTGTGGCGCCGGCAGGCGCGAACGTTGTGGCGGCTTCTCATGAGCTTCACAGTTCGTTTCCGGATAAAATCGGCGGGGTTGGGAATCCTAACGTTGGAACCGGCCCATCAACAGGAAATGGACGCTTCGACATGGAGCATCAGGAAGAGGGCAACTGGTGTTGGGCCGCCGTTTCGGCGAGCGTCGATCGCTATTTCGATCCACACAAGGCGGCCAGTCAATGCGCAATCGCATGCAAAGTTCTTAACGTCAAAGACTGTTGTTACAACAAAGACGCTCACAATGAGGGGGCGGCGCTAGACGAGGCGCTGAATGCAGTAAACCGGCAACGCGAGGCTCAGTCGGGCCCCATCGAATTTCAACAGCTCAAATCGGAGATCGACGCCGAGATGCCGGTGTGCGTGCGCATCGGTTGGACCGAAGGTGGGGCTCACTTCATAACACTCTACGGATACCGCATCTGGGACACCGGCGCCAAAACCATCGAAGTAGGCGACCCGTGGTACGGGAACTCCACCCAGGACTTCGATCTCTTCCCCACCTATTACCGAGGCGGCGGGAAATGGACAGATACTTTCCTGACTAAGAAATAACAGAAAACGGAGATTCACCAATGTCATTCACAGAACCGAAGCCCCCTCACGCCGTGTCGTTGGCGTACACCAGCGGCATAGAGAAGTTTCTAAAAGCCGGCGACCCTTCGCTGATCGATACACATCCAGGCCACCAGCATGCAGCTCAGGTCTTCGTCCTAGGACTCGAGGATCTGTGCAAGCGCGTGGAACTCAAGAATGCTCGTCCTCTCGGATGGCGATTCTTGACGGGAGCACGGTCCGGAAGCGCGCTCGTCGCGGACGTTCTGGTGGTGGGCCCCGACGGACAACCAACGTTGACAGGTGTATCACGCGGCCCCGGAGTAACCCGTACCCTTCACGCGTCCCAGGATCTGAGGAAACTGCCGGAAGCCGAGGGCCGCGAGTTGCAGGTGCTCGCAATACCAGGACTTCTCACCGAGGCCTTCTGGCTGAAAGCTATCCCGGGGAAGTCTAAGAATGATTTCGTTGTCCCGTTCCTCACGGCATCCAAGGAACTTCTTATCATGCGACCTTATTCACCGAAGGAGTTTCTGGAGATCACGAAAGAGCTAGCCCAAAAGCGATTAGCGGGCAGGGATTTGGCGCCAGCGCGCCGGTCCCAAGCGGCCGAGGCGAAAGCTCGTAAGAAAACCCCGAAAGCGGCCAAGCGGCCTGTAGATGGGCAGGGGCGCGTGGCCGCGTCGCGCAAATAAAATTTCGCCTTGGTTTCAGCCGATTACAAGGAATCGTGCAACCCGGCTTGGAAATCGGGCGCATTCTCGTGCGAGGGGAGGAAAAGAATCAAAATGGGTTTCGTTTCGTAAAAAACGCTGTTTCTTCGCCTTTTGGCCTCAAGCAGGCCGCATGACCCGAGTGATGGCCGCCGCCATTTGTTCCCAATTGGATTGTTCTTGAGCTAACCGCTTCCGCCCCGCCGCTGTCAGACGGTAGAATCGCGCACGGCGGTTAGTCGCGGAAATTTCCCATTTGCCAACCAGGATTCCGCCTTTTTCCAGGCGATGTAGGGCTGGATACAACGAACCGTGGTCTACCTGGAGCACATCGTCCGACATCCGTTCGATGGCTTTCGCGATTTCATAGCCGTTCGCGGGGCCGGCCTTGAGCGTGCGCATCACCATCATGTCGAGGGTTCCCTGCAATAGATCGAGCTTCGGCATCGCCACCAGACTAGCAAATTAGATGGTAGGATCCTAACAGGTAGACAAACTACTATTTGTGCGGGAATGGACAACGAGAATCCCGCAAACGGAATTGCGGATCAGGTGAATTCGGCTGATATCAATACAACGGGTTTGGTGGCTTGAGTGCATGTAGCGGCAGGCAGATGGATAGAAGATCCTTTCTATGCGGTGCGGCTCTTTCGAGCGCTCAGAAGCCCAAGCAAACGGAGACGATATATCATTTCAGCGTCGCGGGTTGCGATGTGAGGATGAGCGTCGAGTTCTATGACCGGTATGCAAGCAGCGGCTTCTGGTTCGACGAGCGCCATACGAATCGCGCGTTTTGCCTTTCGGCCAAGGGAGAAGCCGGACGGGACTGTCTGACGAATTTCCACGGTTCGCTGGCCATCGTGCGCTATCACATCCGGCCGCACGCCCGGCTACGCGAATGTGTCCGCACAATCGACCGGGACGCGCGTCTCGGCGACCGTCGGCCTTTTGAGCGAACCCTCAGCGTAGTGGATGGCGTGGTCAGCGATATTCAGGCGTTCGGATACGAGGGCACCGGACCGGTAGCGCCAGGGCCCGAGCCCTGGTGCTTTTTGCGGCAGGATCTTTATTTCGATGGACAGAGCGCGCCATTCGTCGTCATCCATTGGAAACATACGGCGAGCGCCATTCGGCTTCTGGATGTAATTCCCGGAGAGACCCCATGAAATTCAGGCGCTTTCGCCGCGATGCGGATCTAGAAGATGAGTTGCGGGTCCATGTGGACTTGCAGGCGGAAGAGAATGCGGCTCGCGGAATGCCAAACGACGAGGCCAGGCGGCGCGCGCATCTGCGACTGGGCCGCACGCCCGAGATTATTGAGAGAGTGCGCGATCAGGAGGTCATCGTGGTGCTGGAAGGGTGGTATAAGGACTTTGTTTTCGGAATCCGGGCGATACGCCAAAGCCCGATATTTTGCATCACGGCAATTCTGACGCTGGCGCTGGGGATCGGCGCGAACACCGCGATTTTTGCACTGCTTTACGGGCTGCTGCTGCGCGACCTGCCGGTGAACGATCCGGGGCGGCTCGCGCAGATTCGGGTGATGAGCGGAGCGTCAACGACCAATGAAAGGAACTCGTTCATTCCGTATCGGATGATCGAGCAATTCGAGCGCGAGCAGAATTCCTTCAGCGGTATTTCCTTATGGAGGCCTGGTGAGGTTACGATGCTGGACACTGAGGGATCTCTGCGCGCCTATTCGGCCGAGTTAGTGAGCGGAAACGGATTTTCGCTGTTGGGCGTGAATCCCTATTTGGGCCGGCTGATCTCTCCTCGCGACGATGTGCGTGGCGGACCGCCGCAGGGTTGGCCGGTGGTATTGAGCTTCGGTTTCTGGAGCGAACATTTTGGAGCGGACCCAGACATTGCCGGAAAGCACATTACTATTTCGAACATACCGGCGACAGTGGTGGGCGTCACGCCACCCGCTTTTCAGGGCGTCCGGCTGGGAGCAGACGTTAAGGTGTATTTACCGCTGCAATTCGCAAAATCGCTTCTGACGCAGCACCTGGATATCGATTCGCCGGCCTGGATGTTCATGTGCTCGGCAATTTGCCGTTTGAAGAACGGAACAACTATCCGTCAAGCGGCGGGCGAAGTGGATTTTCATCAGAGAGCGCTATTTCACCAATTTGTTCCGGTTCAATACCAACAATTTCCGTTCTGGCAAAAGGCCAGCCTAAATGTAAAGTCCGCGCGTAACGGGTTGCCGACCTATTTCGGCCAGGTCTATTCCGAGCCGCTGTTTCTACTGCAGGGACTCGTGGCGGTGGTGCTGCTGCTCTGTTGCGTCAACGTGGGCGGACTCATGCTCTCGAAAGTGTATGCGCGCCAGCGCGAGTTCGCCGTGCGAACTGCCATTGGCGCGGCGCGCTGGCGGCTGATCCGGCAGTATCTAACGGAAAGTTTCGTGATTGCGCTCGCGGGCGGCGCGCTGGGCGCGGTGGCGACCTGGTACGGCAGTCCGATGCTGCTCGGCTTCTTCCGGGATCCCATGATGGGAGCCCCCATTTCCGTGCGTCCTGATCACACGATTTTCTGGGTTACGGGCGCGTTCGCCTTGGCAACTACGCTTTTATTTGGTGCATGGCCTGCTTGGAGAGCCGGTCGTTCCGATCCCGCCGTTCTGCTGACGTCGCGCACGGCGGGCGGCAGCCGTAAGCAGATTGCCGGACGCGCCTTTGTGCCTTTGCAAGTAGCACTGTCGCTGATCCTGGTGGCGCTCGCTACGCTGCTTTCGCAAAGCCTGAGTCGCCTGCACAACGACCGCACCGGGTTCGACGTAAATCACGTCACAATTCAAACCGCGCGCTTCAATCTTCTGCCGCAAAAAGGCGACGCCAAGCTCGATTTGTATCAACGCATGGTAGATCGGCTCGAGCAGATGCCCGGCATGCGCGCGGCGGCAGTCACCTGGCAGACACCGATGACCGGCGTGGATGTGGCCAGCCATTTTCAGGCGGTATCAGACGGCCCTAATCCACCTGAGGATTCGCACATGCCATATAACGCGGTAGGTCCCGGATACTTTCGTACGATGCAAACGCACATTCTGGAAGGGCGCGAGTTTCAGAGGAACGAACGCAACATGAACGTCTGCATCTTGAATCGCGCTGCAGCGAACTTCTTCTTCCCGCACGAAGAAGCAATGGACCGCTACGTCCGAAGCATGGATCCCAAAGCGTTTCCCGAACCAGTGAGCTGTCGCGTGATCGGCATTGCTGAAGACGCCAAATTTTCGAACGTGCGTCTGCCTCCTCCCCGCACGATCTACTTCCCAATCACGGGTCGTCAGGCGGACGAAGCCGGCAATCTGGTCTTTCTGATGAATTCGGGCACGCGCAGTGAGGCGATTGCCGGTTACCGGAAGGCGTTGAGTGAGACCGCTCCTTCCGTACCGCTCGTGATCTTCGCGACCTTACGCGACCAGATGGATGCGGCGCTCGGAAGCCAGCGTCTGATCACGGCGACGAGCAATTTGTTTGCGGGCTTGGCATTGTTTCTCAGCGCTCTTGGGCTGTATGGCCTGCTAGCTGCGAGCGTCGAGCAGCGGACCGGAGAAATTGGCGTGCGGATGGCGTTGGGCGCGCCGCGGACTAGTGTGTTACGCATGGTGCTGCGCGAGGCGCTCGGGCTGTTAGTTGTCGGCGTGTTACTAGGCGGAGCAGCGCTATTTTTCGCCGTTCGCTTGATTCAGAATATGCTGTATGGCGTTGCTGCGTTCGATCCACTTACGCTGGCCATAACGATACTGCTGCTCGTTGTGGCCGCTTTGAGCGCGGCGCTGCCGCCGGCCTTGCGCGCGGCCTCCGTCGATCCGATGGTAGCCTTACGAGCCGAGTGAGTGAACACGGATACGATGATCGGTAAACCTCAAGTAAGGGCCGAGCGATGCTTGCTTCATATGGCAGCTTAGGCAATCTCCGGCCTTCGAAACGTGTGCGCGAGCTTTACCGGCGGCGTGACAACTTCTGCACGCGCGGTTATACGAGGCATCCGTGCGTGGCCGCGCATTTTCGTGCGGATCGTGGCAGGTGGTACAGGCAAGCTTCTTGCTCTCGCGAAAACAGCGGCTCGCCATGAGGCCAATCGGCGCGAATCGCACGTTAACAGGATTTTCGAGCTCAGGTTCGTCACCCGTGTCGGGGCCTGCCACCCGATGGCATTCCCCGCAGACCTGTGCCTGCGCGACCGGCGCCAGACGGCCGGGATTTAATAACTGCCCGCGCGCGGGCGCGGCGATATGCGCGCTACCGGGTCCGTGGCAGCGCTCGCACTGCACGCCTGGTTGCATGGCTTCGAGATTCGGTCCGCGCAGCACGTTTGTCGCGTGGCAACTAAAGCAATGGGTAATGGTCCGGTTATCCTGCAACACACCCAACTTGGGGATAGGGTTCGAGGGGTGCGCCGGGTGGCCGAACGTCGCGGCAAGGCCGTCGAGGCGCGAGTAATAGGACAACTGGTTTTCGAAATATTGTCCGCCCAGCCGGCCCACCGGAGTGATGCCTTGTGCTCCGGCGCCGAAGGCCCACTCAAGCACCGGTTTTTGAGGTAAGCCCTCGACGTCGATGGCAATGGAGCGCAGAGGACTATCGCCGATGGGCAGCAGCGCCCGGGCATGATGGGAGCGGCTTTGACTATTGAATTCCGGCGCGTGGCACTGCTTGCAGGCCTGCGATCCAACGTATGCTGCCGAAAGCTGGAGGGCAACGAATCCTAACGCGTACCTCAAGGCTTCGCCGCTCCGGTTACGTCGACGCCGTTGTCGGTGGCGGCGTGAATTTCGCGCACTCTGCGATATTCCCCTTCAGCGTCTGCTTTGTGGCCCATCTGCTTGTACAGCGTTCCCAGATGGTAGTGAGGCGTGGGTTGGTCGGGAGAGAGTTCCACGGCCCTCTTTAATTCTGGCAGCGCTTCGCGATAGCGCTTTTGATCTGTCAGGACGACGCCGAGCCGCAAATGCGCATCGGCATTCGATGGATCGCAGTTGATCGCGCGCTGGTAAAGGGACTCGGCTTTGCTCGGATCCTTGTCAGCACGCGCGATTTCACCCAAATAAAAATTCGCAAGGCTATGACAGCCGTTCTTTACTTCGCCTTCGAGCCATGGGCGCGCCGCTTCGGAATTCTGCTGACGCCAGTAAAGATAACCGATGGCAAAGCGAGCGTTGGGAATCGAAGGATCTTTCGCGACAGCTTCGCGATATTCAGAAATCGCTTTCTCAGGCTGCTGCTGGCTTTCGTAGGCCGAGCCGAGCAGAAAATGCGTCCACGCGGAATCCGGGAACCGGCTGTTGATCTGGCGGAAGGCTTCCCTGGCTTCGGCTTTTTTGCCGGTAAGCCGGTAGCTCTCTTCCAGCATGTAGAGCACGCGGTCCTGATGTGCGTTGTTTTGGAGATCCTTCAGCGCGGCTATTGTTTTGTCGTACTGGCGCGATTCAAAATAGTCCACGCCCAATAACACGTGAGCTTCGCCCGCCAGAGCAGGAGAGTGCGCAGCGTTCTCGAGCGGCTTTATCGCGTCCGCCAACTTTCCTGCCCGGATCAGAGCTAATCCCAGATTCAATTGAATTTCGGGATTAGCCGGATCAAGATGCTCCGCGGCACGAAACTTGGCTAGCGCCGCCGCGACATCGCCCACCGTTAGTGCGCGGCTTCCCTCCGCATTGAGCGAAGCCGCAGTTTCGCCATTTGCCGAAAGGCAAAGCAGAAGAACGACCGCTACGAATCTAGAAATACAGCCGTAGGCCCAACTGAATCGTCCGAGCGTCACGCGCACCCGTCGCCTGGCCGAAATTCCCGACGCCGAGGGCGGTCCCGTAGGCGTTGAATTGAGTGTGATTAAAGATGTTGTAGAACTCGGCACGGAACTGCAGTCCACTCGATTCCACTTTGAGAATACCCGGGAAATTTCGAAAGAGGCTGGCATCGGTGTTGTTTATCCCAGCGCTGCGCACCACATTACGTCCTGCGTTACCAAAATTTCCTCTGGCTGGTTGCACAAACGCATTCTTGTTGAAGAAATTTTGCCACGTGCCGTTTCCTGCCCAGTCTCCTACAAGATCCGGACGGTACGGATTTCCGCTGACGCCGATACCAGCATTGTCGCCGTTCATGGTGATGTTGATCGGGGTTCCCGTCTCGAAACTTGTAATTCCGGACAGCTGCCAATTCCCGAGCAGAGCTTTCACAAGACTGTTCTGTGAAGGAGCGGGGATGTCGTAAACGTAGCTCAGGATCAAAATCTGTGTCCGGTCGTAATTGGAGTTACCGCGCTCCAAAAAAGCGTGATAAGCATCCTGATGGGCGTTGCCCGGGACGTCACCGCTTACATCGTCAATAGCTTTTGAGTAGGTATAAGAACCTTGCAGCGTCAGCCCGTGAAATTGATCGGTCCGGATGCTTGCCTGCAGGGAATTGTAGTTTGAGTTGCCGCCATTGTAATACTGGTTAATCTGCGCATAGCCCGGATAGGGACGAACGCGATTTACGTTTGTGCCGGCCAGAACCTGGGCAGCCTGCACTGGAGATGGTTGATTGATGTTGCGGGTATCGGAGAGGTGAGTGCCTTTGGTTCCCACATACGAGGCCGTAGCAACAACCCCGCGGCCCAGGCGCTGCTGCATGCCGAAGTTGTATTGCTGCACCTGCGCGGTTGGATAGGCAGGATCGTACACTGTCAGCGCTGCCGGTAGCAGCGTAGCGCCCGATGTTCCCGCTGGATTACTCAGAGTCGTATTAAAGATAGTGGCGGTGCTGCTGAAAGGCGGATTCGGTGCAACGTTATAGATATCGTTGCCCTGCACCCGTTCATAGTAGATGCCATACCCCATCCGGAAAACCGTGTCCTCACCCTTAGGCCTCCAGGCGATTCCGATGCGGGGCTCGAATAGATTCCAATGGTTGTCTACCAAGCCACGTGGGATTCCATTCTTGCCCGCCAATCCCAATCCGTTCGTCAAATTACCGCTGTTCGGAACAATGTGGCCGCTCGCGTCGATTTGCGGCGCTTGGGAAGGATCGTAGAGCTTCACGTAAAACGACGAAACGCGATCCTTTTCTTCATAGGCATGTGGGAATCCATCCCACCGCAATCCGAGCGTCACGGTTAACCGGGGAGACACCTTCCAACTATCGTTCGCGTAAATGCCGATGCTCCTGCTGATGTAGTTCGGTGAGTATTGCGTCTGCAATTCGCTGTACTGAAACGCATTGCCGAGTAAGAAATCGGCGAATTCATTTCCTTTGGAACCGGCACCGGCCGTGGCACTGCCATCGAACCGGAACGCTCCCTGCGTCTGCCCAAAAAGATCCTGCTGCTTCTCGAAATTCATGTACACGCCGCCAAACGTAAAAGTGTGATTGCCGCGCGTCTTAGTGAATTTGTCTTCAAACACCCAGGTTTCGAGTGCATTTGTCCAGGGCCAAGAAGCGAGATCGAACTGTGTATTCAGTGTGGGTCCAACCAGGGCTATATTCGGGAGACGGTTGGCCCGATTTTCAGGGAATAGTTCGGGGATGTTGAGCCCGGCGGGACGTTGATAATTTCCATTGAGGCTCAAATCGAGCGGCTGCTTTGTGTAGCCTATTGACGCCTCATTGACGGCGCTAGGAGAAATCGCCGAAGTGAGTCCTCCATAGTACATTCTCGGCTTGTTTACCAGTAACGTTGTCGTGGTCGGATAGCTCGAAGACGACCACAGATTGTTGGTGAAGTTTTGGTTATTGGTCTCGTCTATAAAACGGAAAAATATCTGTTCCCGGTCAGTGAAGCTGTGATCGACACGCACGATTTCCTCGCGAAGATTTGTTGGCACACTGAAGGACTGCGCAAAGTTGTTTCCATTGGTAGGCAGCGGGAAGATGTAATTCGGCGCCGCCAGGATAGCCGCATTCGGATCGATCCGCCCCGCTGGAATCTTATTGCCGGCAAACGGCTGATGGGTGAGCGGATCGTAGATTGTAGGGAACGCACTGAAGTCCCCAGTGCGCTCAGCAGCCGTAGGAGCGGGCGTATTAAATATGCTCGCCTGGCGCAATTTGCGCCACTCTTCATTGAAGAAGAAAAATGTCCGCGACTTGCTTTTCGGATAGAGCTTCGGAATAAACACCGGACCGCTGAGGTTATATCCAAATACATTGAATCGGAGCGGGGGCTTGGGCTGGCCGTTTAGATTTGTAAAGAAGTTTTTTGCATCGAGGTCTTCGTTTCGGACATATTCCCAACCCGTTCCATGAAAACTCTTGGAACCGGACTTAGTCGTCACGTTTATCTGTCCCGCATTGCCAAAGCCGGTGTCTACGGACGTGTTCGATGTTTCCACTTTGAACTCGTTGATTGCTTCTACTGACGGCAGGACGACTACGCAGCCACCGCAACCACGGTCGTAATCTTCTTGTCCGTCCATGCGCCAGACGTTGTTGCTCTGCCGCATGCCGTTGAAAGAAATTCCGGTATTTGAGGTGACGCCTACCGGTGTATTGAGCGCCGGCTGCGTGGAGGATGCTCCCGGCACCAATGCCGCAAGGGATGTAAAGTTACGGCCGTTGACGGATAGAGCCTCCACTTGTGTGCTGTTCACGACCTGCCCGACCGTGGCGTCCTGGGCTTGTATGTGCACAGTATCAGCCTGGACTACCACTGTTTCTTGTACGCTGCGGAGCTCAAGCTGCGCGTCGATTCGCAGTTTGTCGTCTACGTTCACGTTTATGCCGGTTTGTTTGTAGTCGGCAAACCCAGGTGCTATGATTTCCAGCGTGTACCTGCCGATTACGATGGCCGGCGCGTCATAGTTGCCCGACTGATTGCTCGCGAAATTTCTGCTCAAGCCGGTCCCCTCATTGGTCAGCTTGATCTGCGCGTTCGGCACGGGAGAGCCCGACTTATCCGTTACCAGGCCTGAAATTGTTCCCTGTCTTTGCGCACGGGCGCTCTCAGGACAGAAGAAAAGGAAGACCATTAGCGTAAGAAACGCGGTCCCAAACCATTTCGACATACAACCCCCTTGGTCGGAATGCACGGGCAGCGAGGCCCCTTGCAAGCGGTTTCAAGGATATGTCAATTTTTGTTTCTCGTCAAGCCTCTGATTCCAGGATTTGAGCTGTTGATAGATATACGCCACAGAAAGAACGCCGGCTTCATCGAAGGGCCGTCCTACAACCTGTAAACCTACGGGCAAGCCTTCCGGCGAAAAGCCGCAAGGGAGACTTACGGCAGGCGTCCCAAAGCGATTGAATGCGCTGACATTACTGGGCGGGGTTTCAGAAGTTCATGGATGACCTCCCGAAGCGAGGCAGCGAGCGGGCACACGCATGGTGAGGAGCAGCACGTCGACATCCTCAAACAGACGGCGGATGTCGCGCCGGCGTTCCCGCAGCCGCTTCAATGTCTCGACGTAACCAATCGTACTGACGCTCTTAAGGCCTTCGAGCTGCCGCCGGGACCAGGGATGATATAACTCCGGCGATTTGTCGAAAAATGGCTTTTGATAATGATAAAGCTCGACGCTGTAGCTACCGTCTTTGACAAACTGGAAGCGCGGCAATGTTACATCGCGAACCTCTCTTACTTTAGGTTGTAGGAGGCCGATGGCTTCTTTGACGAGCCGAGCCACGTCCGGATCGAGGCGCTCAAAGAAATGGTCGCGCGGCACGCCCACGCGTATGCCGCGAACCGATCGGCCAAGCGCCGCCATGCAATTGGGCACCGGCGCATCCGCGGCGATCGAATCTTTTGGATCGTATCCGCAATGACTTGCAACAGGGCGGCTGCATCTTCGACGGAGCGCGTAAATCGGGCCGATAGTATCGAGCGAATAGGCGGAGGGAGCGGCCGCCCCTGAAAGCAAGCCGCGACGTGTCACCTATTTCAATGTCCGGACTTGGACACCGGGCGCCGGATTCAGAACGAACTTTTCGGCAGTTATATCGGGCGTATTCAACTTCAGGTCCATCACGGTCAGGATCACTTCGTAACCATCCTTCGGCCGCTGGATGTCGATGAGACCTGGAAATCTCTTTCCGCTATAGTCTTTCCAATTCGCATATGAGGTATCGCTGGTGATGTTGCCTTCGGAATCGAAAGTTCTCTGGCGTGAGATATCCAGCGTATAGCGATCGAAGTACACATTGCGGACCGCTTTGAGCTTGTCGCCCGAACGCTGGAGAGTGATCACAATGTATGCTGCCGTGGTCTCATTGGTATCGTCTTCGAGTACGGTCAGATCGGTGTTTGGATCGGGTGGTCGGATCAGCAGCGCGGTCAAGAATGCGGCAGGCCGCAAATTTTCCAATTTATTCTGAGAACTCGAAGGTGGAGCGTCATTGCGTCCTTCGATGAACTGACTCTTCAGGGGAATCGAAACGCGAAAGTCGTTGCCCATCGAGACCATGTCGAATGCCGTGCCGTGTATGGCAGGTTCGAGACCGATCACGCGTATTTGGTCGGGTTTGCGGTAGAGGATGTAGCCGATGATGCTGGTGTAATCGGTTACTTGGCCGCCGTATAAATTCCCCACTGACGGCGCCATATCGACTTTCAGGTTGAAGGATTCGATCGGGTCTGAAATATTCCGGATCCGCTCGATCAATTCCTCTTTTGTGGCTTTTAAAACCGGCCTATTTTCTTTGGCGCCAGGCGGCTTGACGATGCGCTTGCGCACCAGGCAAGCCGGTTCAACAGCGACAGCCGCGAGGATCATGCAGGCGATTTTTCGCCGTATGAATAGCGAGTCCACTCCTTAGTTTAGTAGACGCGTTATACACTACCTCTGAATCTTATGTCGCGTGGAATGCTGCTGATCCTGATGGCGGTTACGTCGATTGTGGCGTACGCCCAATTGAACCGGGAGCGTGGAAATGGGCCCGCCGGTGCGCCGGAACTCCAGTTTTTCGAGCATCGTATCGGCTTCGATCATGCGGAAGGAATCACCACGATCGATATAAACGGCGACGGACGGCCAGACCTCGTGAGCGGCGCCTATTGGTACGAAAACCCCGGCCCCGGGGGCGGCGAGTGGAAGCGGCAGCAATATCGTACTGTCGAAATTACCGGCGAATTCGTCTCGGATTGCGGCGAGTGGGCTGTGGATGTCAATCACGACGGAGCACCCGACCTGGTGACTGTGGGCTGGCAGAGCGACGGCCTCTGGTGGTATGAGAATCCCAAGAAAACGGGCGTACTGTGGCAGCGGCATCTGATCGCGCATACCGTGAAAACGGAAGGCGGTTGGATGGCGGACCTGAATGGCGACGGCAAGCCCGAACTGGCGCTCGGCCATTACGGACATTCCGGTGTGATTTGGGTTGACTTTTCCGGCTCAGAGCCGAAAGTCCATAGAGCCGGAGGGCCCGAGCAGGACGGCCACGGTATCGGTATCGCAGATATTGATGGCGACGGTAAAAGTGATTTGTTGACGCCCTTCGGCTGGTTCAAAAATATCGACGCCAATCAGGACAAATGGGAGTGGCGCGGAGAGTGGAAGCTAGGAGAATCCGGGTTTCCCATTATCGGTTACGACGTGAACCGTGATGGCAAGACGGACGTGATCTACGGTCGCGGCCATAGTTATGGCCTCTATTGGCTGGAGCAAGGCGCGAACGGCGAATGGAAGAAGCACACGATCGACGAATCGTTTTCACAAGTCCACGTGCTCAAACTCGTGGACATCGACGGCGACGGCCAGATGGAACTGCTGGCCGGGAAACGGTATCGCGGACACAACGGCAGGGATCCGGGCTCTTACGATCCGCTGGTGATTTATTACTACAGGATCGACCACAGTGGGAACTTTACGCGCGTGCCGATTTCAGTGAATGGGACGCCGGCAGGTGGAACGCAGTTCATTACCGAAGACCTGGATGGCGATGGCGATCTGGATATCGCGGTTGCCGGAAAGACGGGTGTCCATTTGCTTGAAAGTTTGAAGGTAAACAGAGTGGCACCCGCGCAGCGAGAACGGGAGACACTTACCTACAAGGAATGGCCGTATAAGGGAGAAGGTACCGAACTCCCCGCAAATCCTTAGAGATTACTTACTCAGGCGGTCTGGGCCTTCTTTACTACCGTCGTAGCCGGTTGCTTACGGGGCGGCAGTTTGGCTTCTTCGTGCCAGACGTCCCAGAGTTTCGAAAGATCGCGAGCAAATTGCTTGGCCTTCTGCTCGTAGAGGCGGTGCGCCAGGGAAATGGAGTCTTGCGCGAGATCCTTCTGCTCCTGAGCAGCCAACCCAAGCAAAAGCTGAACATCTTCCTGCGAATCTTTCGGAAGCTTTTCGCGCAACACTTCGAGATTATGATGTTCGCCGAGCCAGGTTTCGAGATCTTTTAGAGACGCGGCGCGGGCGCCGATCTGCTCCGGCCACAAGCCCTCGAGCAGACGCATGTGATACCAGTGTTCCTTGGCGGATTTGCGGAATTCGTGAAAGTCGCGCGCGTCACCGGTCTTGTTCGCGATACGGAGGCGTTTGCGGCCACGACGATAACTGTCTGAAAGTCCTTCTTCCAGCGCGCGAAAGCCGCCCGCTCTGAGCGGCCACTTCTCGATGCGTCCGCGAACGGCATTCAAGCCGGCGATGGCGCGTTCAATTCCCCCCTGAACTACGGGCGAACGCTCCAGTTCGTGCCTGGTTTCCTCGAGCCCGAGGCGAATTCCCGCCAGATGTTCTTTCTTCAGAGTGGCTTTGTGCTTCTCAAGGAGCGCGTCAAACACCTCGACCGTCACCGCGGCGTCCCGAATGCTCGACAGGACGCGCCCGATGTCTCGCAGCCGTTTATCTTCTTCGCGATACTGCGCACCGAACTCGCCTTCTACCAGACTCAGCAGGCCGCGCGTCTTTTTTACGCTCTTACGGGCTTCGTGAACAGATTCATCCTTGTTCCTGCCGGAGGCGAGCTGCGAGGAAGCCCCCTCCATCTCTTCGGCTGCCAACCGCTTGATGCCATCCGAGACAGCCTCTTTTCTTTTTAGACGATAGGACACGGCAATAGCCTCTCCTAAGAGTGCCCTTCCTGCGGCGAAGTCGGAGCAACATTGGTTGCCTCGCCATCATATTCTTTCTCGGCTTCCGCGCTTTTTCCCACGAGACGCAGGGCGGCGGCCGTCACGTGTTCGGCGGTGAAGCCGAAGTTCTTCATGATCTGATCTCCGGGAGCGGAAGCACCGTAGTGGTCGACCGCGATGATCGTGCCCTCGTCGCCGGCCCAACGTTCCCAGCCAAAGCTGGCGCCTGCCTCAACCGTGACGCGCTTCTTCAGTTTCTTCGGTAGCACGCTCTCTCGATATGCATCGTCCTGTTTTTCGAACAAGTACCAGCTCGGCATGCTCACCACGCGCGCTTTTACGCCGTACCCCTGCAGTTTTTCCTGTGCTTTCACGCAAAGTGAGACTTCGGAGCCGGTGCCGATCAGTATCACATCGGGCGCGCCGCCTGCGGCTTCCGAAAGGATGTAAGCGCCTTTCGAAACATCTCCATTCTTGACGTTGGCCCGGCTCAAGTGCGGAACGTTCTGGCGCGTCAAAGCAAACAGCGTCGGGCCATCGTGTGCGACCGCAACGGCCCAGCATTCGGCAGCTTCTGTGGCATCCGCCGGGCGCATCACGTTCAACCCGGGAATTGCGCGCAGGCCAGCCAGCTGCTCGATCGGCTCGTGAGTGGGCCCGTCTTCTCCCACACCGACGCTATCGTGCGTGAACACGTAAAAAACCTTCAGCTTGCTCAGGGCCCCGAGCCGAATGGAAGGCTTCATGTAATCGGAGAACACCAGGAAGGTCGCGCTAAAGGGAAGCAGGCCGCCGTGCGCCGCCATGCCGTTCACCGCCGCTCCCATGGCGTGCTCGCGGACGCCGAATGCCATGTTGCGGCCGGCGTAACCCCACACGCCTCCCACGGCTCCCTGTGCGGACGGCCCACCAAACTCGGACGGCTGGAAATCGCCTTCGCCCTTCAGCGCCGTGCTGGTGGATGGATTCAAATCCGCCGAGCCACCCACGATATTAGAAATTCGTTTGGCCAGGGCATTCAACACCTGGCCGCCGGCGGCGCGCGTCGCGATGGGCTTATCTTCGGGCTTCCATTTCGGCAGGTCTGCCGCCCAATTATCCGGCAGCTTGCCCGCTATCATTTGTTCCAGTTCGGCGCCTTCCTTTGCGAAGTCTTTCTTATATGCGTCGAACTTTTTCTGCCATTCACTTTGCGCGCTCGCGCCTTTGTCCACCGATTTGCGGAAGTAGGCCACAGCATCTTCCGGCAGATAGAACTTGTCCATGGTCGGCCAGCCAAGAGCCTTCTTGGACGCCTGCAGTTCTTCTTCACCGAGCGGATTGCCGTGTGCCTCGAACGAATCCTGCTTCTTCGGGCTGCCATAGCCGATGTGGGTGCGGACCAGAATGAGCGATGGCCGCGAGGTTTCAGCCTGCGCCTCTTCAATCGCCTTGGCGATCTCTTCGGTGTCATTGCCTTCGTGAATGTGGCGAGTGTGCCAGCCGTAGGCATCGAAGCGTTTGCCTACGTCTTCGGTGAAGCATAGGCTGGTAGCGCCGGCGAGCGAGATGTGATTGTGGTCGTAGAGGAAAATCAGCTTGCCGAGCCGCAGATGTCCGGCGAGCGAAGCGGCTTCCTGGCTAATGCCTTCCATCAGGTCGCCATCGCCGCAGATACCATAGGTGTGATGGTCAATGAGAGTATGACCGGGGCGATTGAAGCGCGCGGCGAACCAGGCCTCGGCCATCGCCAGACCAACCGCATTTCCGAATCCTTGGCCGAGCGGGCCGGTGGCCACTTCGACACCCGGAGTATGACCGCGTTCCGGATGCCCTGGCGTCTTGCTGCCGAACTGCCGAAAGCGCTTGAGTTCGTCAAGCGGCAGATCGTATCCCGTCAGGTGGAGCAGGCTGTATAAGAGCATCGAACCGTGGCCTGCGGAAAGCACGAAACGGTCGCGGTCGAACCAGCCCGGATCCTTCGGGTTGAACTTTAGGAATTTCGTCCAAAGCGTATAGGCCATGGCGGCTGCGCCCATCGGCATGCCGGGATGGCCCGAATTCGCATTCTGTACGGCGTCGGCCGAGAGAAACCGAATTGTATTGATGCAAAGTTCCTCTAGCGTCTGTGTTTCGGTTGTTGGCAAATTTCCCTCTTACTCTCCCAAGTATTATCCGCCATCACGGTATTCTGGCAGCAGAATGGCTTTGCGGGTTGCAGCCCTTGCGCTGCTGAGCTTGTTATTGCTCCAAGCGCGCGAGGAGACAAGCGACACACATCCTCTGCTCACCTGTCCGGCGGGGGCGCCGCTGGGCGCAATCGATCTGAGTGTACGCTCTCCTGGCAATCCGGACCCGTTGCCGTTTCAATCGATCAACCGACTCAGCGAAGGTGACACGATCCTTTACTCGCCGATCAGGCGCGGGACGCAAAAACGGCCCGGCGAGGTGTCGCTAGTGCTAGTGCCTACCCGGCGCGACCCCCAAAAGGAACTGGTGGTCACCGATCCGAAGTCCGCCGAGAAGCCCACGCAATGGAAGGTCTCGGAAAGCATGTCGCTCGCGGTGCTGGTTTACGGACCGGACGGGCTGAGTAAAAACAAGGTGCGCGGCTTTCTTTCGCGAGACGATCAGTTGATCGCGCAGTTGGCCGATTATGCTGAAAAAACTTCACAGACCGAAGCCCTGTTGGCTGCGCTTTCGGATGCGGGAAGCTCCTCGGCAAGCATGAATGCGGCGCTCGGTGGATTCGCTTCGCAATATGGTCTGGCTGTGCAGCTCGATAAAAATGCGCCGCCGGCCGTGCAGGCGCAAACCCTGTTCGCCGCTTTGAATCCGCAATTGGCGACATACAATCCACTGGGAACGTCTACAGCAGAGCGCGTGGGGCAAACAGCCAGCGTGGCCACAGCGGCTGCCACACTGTTCTTTGGAAGCCCTATTGGACTGGCGGCCGGGGGCACGTCCATGCTGCTCGAAATGCGCTACATCGCTTTCCCGGGCACGCAATTCCGATCGTCATTCGCACAGCCGCGGTCCGGCAATGGGCTCGACCTGTGCGGACAACGCGGCACTCTTCCTCCACACACGCGAGCAGCCTACGTATGGGCTACGCGAATTCCCAACACTCCCGCTCCCGAGATACATGTGGGAGACGCGAATTACATCCCGAGCACCCAGAACACGGCGATTCCGGTCGAAGTTCCCGATACGGAGTGGAAGTATCTGCAACGCGCCCGTGCCTGGACTCTTGTGAGTGCCGACGGCCGCAAGATTCCCGTGAAGGTAATCAAGCTCGGCAATCAGCGGGCAATCGAGCTCGATCTGCAAAAAGCAGACGTGCGGCCCGCCGACTACCGCCTCTCGGGTTTTTGGGATTGGCAGAGTTTTGAGGCCAAGGGCGAGATCCATGTACGCCCGCTGAGCGACTTCAAAGATGCCAGGCTCGAATCCGCTTCGCATGACCGGCTGCTCGCACGCAATGGAAAGATTCCGATCACAGTGACCGGGAGCGACTTTCAATTTGCGACGAAAGTGGAATTGAAGCGGGTAGGCGATGAGTTCGCAACATCCGAGCCAGTTCCGTTTCTTCTGCCGAAAGGTCTTCGTAAGGGCCCACAAGCCACTATGGATGTGCAGATCGACACCACCAGGCTAGACCCAGGTCCCTATCAACTACTGATCGCGCAGGCAGACGCCGCTAGCTATCCGATAAACCTGAATATTCTTCCAGACCCGCCCAAGATCGTCAACCTTCCAATTCTGCTCAATCAGGGCGTGCCGACACAGCACTATGTACTGAAGGGCGAACGGCTGGATTTGTTGAAGACGCTCGTGGCGTCCGATGCCAGGATCGATCTAGGGGCTTCGTCGGGAGGAGGAGGCGAGCGTAACATTACGCTCCAGTTAAAAGGAGATGTACGCCCCGGCACCACAGGTTCTATTGCAGCCGTACTCGCGGACCGGAACGCGCCGATCACGCTTCCCGGCGCGCTCGAAATCACCGGCCCGCTGCCGGTCATCGCAAGTTCGAAACTCTCTTTACCGACCGGCATGGCGATCGCCCTTCTGCCGGAAGAATTTCCTGCCGGGTACACATTCGCCGCGATGCTTGACGTCAAGAACATCGACCCGAAGAGCGTCCTTCGAATGGCTTGCTCGGAAGGAGTGGGAGCCCATCCCGCCCTGCACCTGGGTGAGCAGAACGCGGTCGGGAGCCTGCAATTGTTATCGCAGGATCAATTGTTCCTTTCCTATGACACCAGCACATTTCCTTCTGGTTGCACACTGGAAGCGACCCTTGACAACGCCAGCGGAACCTCTCAGCCTTTCCGATTGGCGCGCATTATTCGGTTGCCACGTGTCGATTCGTTTGGGCCTGTGGACAAACCATTGGCCGGATATCAGATAACGGGTAGTAATTTGGAGATGATCGCGAAAGTGGGATGGGATGCGAACACAGGCATAGACGTGCCTGGCCTCCCGGTTCCGATTCCAGGCCAGGGGCAGCAACAATCACTCGCGCTCAACTTGCCGGATCCGCCGAATGTACGCGCTCCACTATTCGTGTGGCTGCGCGGCGAAAGCACCGGGCGTTTGACGACCATCACCCTTCCGATGCCTTAATCCTGAATCCATGAGCCGTGTTCCGGTTTGGTTTGAACGAAAATTCGAGTTTACGTTTCCCGTGGAGCAGTATCCGAACCTCTGCGTACGCCTCCGGGGCACACCGGCACGGCTCGAAGAGATCTTACACGATGTATCTCGCGACTTGTTGGTCGCCAAACCTGGAGACAAATGGTCGGCCCAGGAGCACGCCGGCCATCTGCTAGATCTCGAACCTCTATGGATGGAGCGTATCCACGATTTTCTCGGGGATGGAGACACACTCAGTGTCGCGGACCTCAGCAATCGCAAGACTCATGAGGCCAATCACAACGACCGGCGGCTAACAGAAATTCTGGCCGAATTTCGCGTGGCGCGACTCAGTTTGGTGGATCGCTTGGAAATGCTGGATGCAGCTTCCTTTGCCCGCTCCCTGCTGCATCCGCGTCTGAAACAGCCCATGTGGGTTGTGGATCATTTGTACTTTGTTGCGGAGCATGACGACCATCATTTGGCAAGAATCTGGGAAATGATCCATACACGGGGACGTAGAGCCGCAGGTCGCCTATGAGCAATGGGGCTACACCACTCAAAATCATAATTACGGGCGCAACCGGCATGGTCGGCGAAGGGGTGCTGTTTGAATGTCTGGGGCACCCGGCCATTGCTCAGGTACTCATGGTGAACCGCAAACCGTATCGTGCGGAACACCCCATGCTGAAAGAGTGTCTTGTTCCCGATTTTCTCAATCTGGATCCATTCCTCAGCCAATTGACCGGCTTCGATGCTTGCTTTTTTTGTGCAGGGGTAAGTTCGAGCGGTATGAGCGAAGCGGAGTACCATCACATTACTTACGACATAACCATCCATTTTGCGCACAAACTGGCGGGCCTTAATCCGGGGATGATTTTCAACTATGTATCGGGCAGTCATACCGATAGCTCGGAGAAAGGACGTCTGATGTGGGCCCGGGTGAAGGGAAAAACCGAGAATGCCCTCATGAGATGCGCATTCAGGAGGGTATACAACTTCCGTCCCGGCTTCATGAGACCAACACCCGGGCAGCAAAACGTCAAATGGTATTACAAGGGCCTTGGATCGTTATATTCGGTGCTCCGAATATTATTTCCAAACCAGGTAAGCACAATGCGTGACGTGGGACTGGCCATGATTCACAGCGTGCTGAAGGGCTACCCGAAACAGATACTGGAAATAAAAGATATCAACGCGCTGGCTAAGTCGTAGTAGGTATCGGCCATCAAGGGCTACTGCTTTTTACTTGACCAGGCCAGTCGAACGGCCTATTTGGTCAAGAGCTCCCCGGGAGGTGTGTCATGTGGTACACCCAAGGTTCCTTCGACGATCGCAATCGTCAGACCGAGCTGCGATGCGATTTCTTCGACATTGGCGCCTCGCTCCTTGAGCAGCCTTGCCTGGGCAGTGAGTGAAAGTTCCGCTTTATCCGTAATCCCCAAGACGCCCCTCGGAGCGTGCGGCTCCAGGTGCAGTTCCTGTGGGATTGAATTTCTTGTCACCGCTGTGACGTCTTCAATGCGATCTCGCATAACCAGTACCTCCCAGAGAGCTATATCGATAAATCTGAGGGATTTTTCAGAGGGATAAGGTGCCAGGGAGGCGACGTCTAGGGGGTGAATTGGCTAGAATAGCCGCATGGGCGTCCGGCCGCGCAGCGGAGATGGTGTCTCGAAAAGCCTAGAGCGGCACGGAAAGCTGATGGTTACGAGACGCGGCGTCTATATGGTACGTGGCGACAGGAAGCTGAAGAATATTCAACTGATCTCGTGGGACCAGCTTTTGGGCCCGGCACCAGGAGTGAGCCCGGATCGCGTTTTTCACAAGTCCACGCCTCCAGAATCCTAACGGTCGTAGCGAATGCTTTGCGCGGTTTGGGCCATCCCTCGGCGCGGGACACTCGACAAAGCCTCGTGCAACGCCTTCAGCGCACGGCATCAGAATCTCGTCCAGGCAATGAGTTACGCCGCTCCGATGTAAAGTGGAACTGTCCTCGAATTTGAAGCTGGCGCCAGGCCCAAGACAGACTGACCAGGTGTTAACGTGAAGCTAACGGACCTGCGCGGGATTCTTCAATACGTCCCGCAATTCCGCGAAAAGACATTCATTCTTGCAGTGGATGGAGTCATCGTCACGGACGAGAACTTCGCCAACATCCTTCTGGACGTCGCGGTGCTGCGTTCGCTGAATATTCGCGTGGTGCTGGTGCACGGCGCGGCGGTGCAAATTAAAGCTCTCGCCGAGAAGCAGGGAGTTCAGGCGTCCAATCTCGATGGCACCGGCGTGACCGATGCCCCCACACTGCAACTGGCCATGGACGCCGCGAACCGTCTCACGCACGAGATCCTTGAAGGTCTTTCCGCCAACGACCTCCGCGCCGCCTGCACGAATGCCATCATTGCGCATCCGCTGGGGATCATCCAGGGCGTCGACCACCTGTTAACCGGAAAGGTCGAACGTGTCGACACCGAATTTCTGCAAACATTGCTGAACCAGGGCATTGTTCCGGTCATTCCACCACTCGGCTTCGATGGCGACGGTAAGACGTACCGCGTCAACTCCGACGGCGTCGCACTTGCGGTGGCCGAAGCGTTGAAGGCGACGAAGCTGATTTTCATCACCGCGCAGGACGGGCTTGCGGTACAACGGTCAACTCATTCGCCAGATGCTGGTGGGGGACTTGCAGAAGCTCGTACAGTCTGCGAAGCAGCGGATTTGGCTCGGAAATGTTTTCCAAGGCCTAGCTACGCGGCTGCCGCCTGCGCCGCGGGCGTGCAGCGCGTCCACATCATCAACGGCCGCGAGGACGAAGGGCTGCTCGCCGAAGTGTTCTCCAACGAAGGCATCGGCACGCTGATTTACGCCAACGAATACGAACAGATCCGGCCGGCCAAGAAGAAAGATATCCGAGCTATCCAGATGTTGACCAAGAAGGCGGTGGAAGCCGAAGAACTGGTCCGGCGGACGCGCGCCGACATTGAGAAGAACCTGGCGGATTACTACATCTTCGAAATCGACAAGAACCCGGTCGCGTGCGTGGCGCTGCACGTTTATCCGCGCGGAACAAAAGGGCGAACTCGCCAGTCTCTATGTCGATCCGTCGCACGAAAACCAGGGCATCGGCCGAAAGCTGATTCAATTCGTCGAAAACAAAGCTCGTGAAATCGGCCTGACTGAATTGATCACGCTATCGACGCAGGCGTTCACTTACTTCCAGTCGAAGGGTGGCTTTGCCGAAGGCACACCCGATGACCTTCCGCTCGGCCGCCGCGAGAAATACGACCAAAGCGGACGGAACTCAAAAATTTTGGTGAAGAAGCTGAGGGTTTCCGGATAGACGAAAGTCCGGGCTTTCGCTTTCCAAATATCACTGGTTCACATGCACGACCTTGGCCGGCGGGAAGCCGTTGAAGGACGTGCTGCTGGCGGCGGAATAGGCACCCATGTTTTCGGAGTAGACCAGTTCGCCGATCTCCAGGTCCGGGAGTTGCTCGGTCAGGCTGATGGTATCGAGGGCATCGCACGTGGGGCCGAAGACGGAGCAGATCTGAGTGGGACCTTTCTTGAAACTTCTTCACGGGGTACTGGGCGTGATCAAAGATCACGCCGCTATAGGTGTGATAGACGCCGTCGTTGAGATAGTAACAAAGCTTGCCGCCGCGGACGGCCTTGCCGATGATCTGGGAGACGGCGGTGGCGGCGGAGGCGACCAGGAAACGCCCCGGCTCAGCAAGGATTTCGATCGGTTCGGGGAAAAGCCGGTCCAACTCGGCGTTGATCATTTTGGCGAGTTTCCTGAAGGGAGGGACCGTGTCGTCGTAGTGGGCAGGAAAACCACCGCCGATATCGAGGAGCTTGAGATCGAAGCCACGCGCCTTGGCCTCCGCGAAAATGCCCGCGGCCAGGTGCAGCGCCTGGCTGTAGTTCTCCGGGTTCGTGCACTGGCTGCCGACGTGAAAGCTCAGCCCCTCCACCTCGAGCTTGTTATTGTGAGCGAAGGCGATCAGGTCCACGGCCTCGCCGGGCAAGGCGCCGAACTTGCTTGACAGCTCCACCATCGATCCGGTGTTGGGGACGCGCAACCGCAGCACCAGGCCCGAGTGCGGCGCATAGCGGGCGATCTTGATCACCTCTTCGTGGTTATCGTAGGTGACCAGCGGCTTGTACGGATCCAACCGCTCGAGCGTTTCAATCGCTTTGATCGGGTTCGCGTAAATGATGCGATCCCAGATGAAATCCTGCCGCTGTTTCGCCGGAAGATGCTTGATCTTTTCGTGAACGTCCAGGAACTCGGCCACGCTGGCGACGTCGAAACTGGCTCCGGCATCGTAGAACGTCTGCACGATCGCGGGGTCGTTGTTAGCCTTGACCGCATAGTAGACCTGCACGCGCGGCAGGTACTTTCGGAATTGCTCGTAGTTTTCCCGAAGCACCTTATGGTCCACGACGACGAGCGGCGTGCCGTGTTTCTTGGCCAGTTGAAGCAGTCCTTCTTATGGTTGCCATTGCCGCGCAGATGCGTCGTTCGACTCGCAGCCCGGTCGAGTCAAATGCCGTCGCCTTCCGTGATCAGAAAATTCTTGAACTGCCACGGGTCGGACAGCGTCGACCTGCGGCTTGTTGTATCCGCTGAAGGAGTTGGCGTAGTGCTTCAGCGGGTTCCAATCCGAGGCCACGGAAATGAACTTGCCCAGGTAGGGCTTGCTGATGCCCAGCACATATTCATGAGGCAAGTCGTCCGGCACGCACAGCCCCCGGCGCGGGTTCTCGACCATCCACATGCAGGCGGCGACAACGGAGATGGCCACCTGCATCGTGGTGGCGTTCTGGTGCGGCACCAGGCGGCGCGACTCTTCGATTTCGAGATCGGTTCCGCACCACCACGATTGGTAAGGGTGCCCCATCACCAGCGCGCCCAGAATATCGTCTCCGCTGGTGATTTCGTCGGTCATGATGCGGATGCGCGGTTGCAACCGGTAGTCGTAGCCACGCAGTTCGTGGAGCGAGGCGATGGCGGAGTCGCACGGACAATACGCGTAGTGGACCGTGGGGCGGTAGACCGCCTTGCCGTCTTCCCAAACGGTGAGCTTCTCGGTGATGGTGAACGCCTCACCGTGGCGCACGATCATGCCGACGATGTCGTGATTCGGCGGCACCCAGCGTCGCTACGAAGGTGTTGATGCCCATCCGCGCCAGGCAGATCTGGCTCTTGGGGCCGTCCGGATGCTCGAAGGCGTAGGCGGGCAGCTCTTTTTCATGGGTGCCCCAGCCCATCTCGGCCGTGGTCGTCCCCTCTTCGCGAAAGCCCTCAACGCTCCAGGTATTGACGAACTCGTTCACCTGTTTGGGCTGATCCGTGATCTGCGTGTCGCGCTCGCTGCAATGAATGACCTTGACGCCGAGTTGCTGGGCCAGGTGGTTAAAGTTCTGCGCCTTGGCGTGGTGAGCGATCTCCTCCGCCTGCGCCCCGCTGAATTTCTTGTCCGCGAGCGCTCGCTGCGCGATGTCCAGGAGCGCGTGCTTGGTGAAATGGCTGATCAGGCCGGGGTTTGCTCCGTGTTCGATCACGGCCGTCGGCCCGGGCTTCGCTCCACTTGGAGATCATCCGCCGCAGATTCATGTGGCGCCAGTAGAGGGTTCGCTCGGTTGGGTGCTTGTTCTCGGCTCCGGCGTAGGGATCCCAGAGCTCTACCGATGTGTTCACATAGAGGACGCCGCGGTCGTGGCACCACTGCACGATTTCGCAACAATCGATGTTCCACGCCAGGTCGATCAGCAGGTCTCCCGCCGAGACGTGCTGTCCCAGCAGGCTCCCCATGTTCTCCGGTGTCACGCGATCCTTGACGAACGTTACGCCCTGCTCGATCCAGGGCTTCAGAGCGTCGTCGTTCGGCTCAAAGTCGATGATGGTGATGCGCTTGGGATCGATGCTGACGTGCTTGATCAGAATGGGCAGCGTGCAACGCGCTACCGCTCCAAAACCGACAAACAAGACTCGATTCGGAAATGTAACCATTGTTTTTTCCTCCCGCCGCGGCGCCCAGAGTTTAGCGAGCAACCACCGTGACGGTTACGATGGCCAATGTAACAAACCGGCTCACGTGGTCAGACGAGCATCGTCAAGCGCATCCTAGGGTAGCAGAATCCGATAACTCTAACTGCCGGGCGGAGGGGTCCTCTTCGCATGTCGAGTCTAGAGGGTCGCGGGCCGATCTCGGACTTCTAATTCCCGCTTCATCGGCTGCGGCATGTCTCCGCAATCCTGCCACTGTTGATCACGGAAGACTAGGTCCCGTAGCGGGGTTCGGTTGCTCTCCTGGAACTATCCGTGCTTTACAGACGTCTGTTCCGAATCCCGTCCAAAGAAACTTTGTGTGTATATGGCATTGCTGCGAACGGCGACGACAGACACAAGAGCTAGGGCGGATGTTGGCGTGAAGTCGAACGCTCTTCAAGCCCAATCCCAATCTCGCCGGAGTAATCGGGCTCGCGTTCTTTCGTGCGAACGTTTCAGCGTTGATCTCATTCTTTGAATAACTGCGCACACAGCTCGGCTACATCGGTAGCCGAGCCAAGCGGAAGAGCCGCCTCGTACTTTCTCTGATTCTCCGCACGCCGGCGACTTAAATGTGGTTAGTCCTAAGAGCATCAAAAAAAATGCGTCGGTTCGAACGCGCTATTGCTCCAACTACCGTTCGTTGGGAGCGACTCGAGGTTTACGAGAGCACTATCGAAGAAACCGTAGACCTTCGGTCCCACTCGACTTTCGGAGCACGTCTGCACAAAACGCTTACGGTGAATGCTAGGATCACCTCGGACTTCGCATGGCGAATACATGCCAAGGAGAAATTCTCACGGCAGAATCTGTGCAGCGATAAATAGGAAAGCACATCTTCTATCGAGATGTCTCCCGCGAATGGTTAATAGACTTCACGACATGATTGGGAATGTTTGGGAGCGGACCTCGGACTGGTGTCAAGCAAAGCATGAGTCGAAACAATTGAGGTCTTGCTGCGTACCACAATCCACTAGGCGCAGCCAAAGAGGCCAGTTGTGACGCGAACGCGCTCGGCTGGAAAGTTCCACGCAAAGTATTGAAGAGGCGTTCGCATCTGTGTGCTCCAACTACGCCAGCGTTATCGGCCCGCAACCCGCCTTCCTCAGCCAATCGATACCTCAACCTCGCACATCGGTTTCTGCTACGTGAGGCGTTTTGGAGCGACAGTGGCGGTTCCAAGGGTCACTGATTGAACGGATAAAACAGCGGCATGTTCGGCAGGATTGTTGTCGAAAACGGAACATGAGGGCGGCCGGCGGCATGACGTTGATGGCCAGCTACATACGTTGTTCCCATCGCCTTGTCACAGACCGGGTACCGTCCGGGACGCCAGCGCGCTCAGTACCTGACGTCGTACCACCCAATAGCCAAGAGATTAAGCTACCCGAAGCCGAATTTGTCGGTCGAGTTCATTCCGTTCCGCTTCTCTGGTCCAAGCCCTCTCTGGCGCGATCTTAGCGCCGACGGCCATTGATTCGGCTGCGACGAAAACAACATAGGCTTTGCCGGTGGTAGCTGGACATTTCATGGTAGAGGTTGGAAGCTTGCGCCCGGCTTCGGCGTCAGCTTCGCTGACAATGGCTTTCGAACGATGCCTGCGCTGGAGTCTTCGAGAAAAATGTTGGAACATTGATGTCGAATTCAGAGTTGTTCTCCTCATAGGGTCGAATAGTTCTCTTCATAACTTCACAGGCCGGTTTTCTTTGTATGACACATACGCCGCAGCAGCCATAGCCACTGGAATACGCCCGTCGAGGCCGCTCACTGCAACAAGTCTGTCGTTTAGAACGGCATCCACGAAAGCCCGCACCTCGTCTACGTAGCTCGTTGCATACCGATCTATGAAGAAATTGAGCGGCAGATCGCGTTTGATTTCTCGCGCCGTGCTGATGACAGCTTGATTCCGATACGCATTGCCCGTCGCGATGGCTCCCGCGCTTCCAAACACCTCGGCGCGCTGGTCATATCCGTAAACCGCCTTTCGGGAATTATCAATCGTGCCGATCGCACCACCGCGGAAACGCAGCAAAGTCACGGCTGTGTCCAGATCGCCCGCTGCACCGATTTCCGGATCTATTCGCACGGCGCCGGTGGCGTAAATCTCTTCAACCTCATCGCCGATTAAAAAACGGGCCATATCAAAATCGTGAATCGTCATGTCAAAGAAAATCCCGCCGGACGATTTGACATACGCAATGCTGGGCGGTTCGGCATCTCTGCTTACGATATGCAATAAGTGCGGCGTCCCGATCTCTCCACCAGCGACCGCCTCGCGGATTCTCCTGAAGTTCGCATCAAATCGGCGGTTAAAGCCGACCTGCAATTTCACACCGGCCTTTTCCACCGCAGCTAAAGCTGAATCGATTCTGCTCAGATCCAGATCGATCGGCTTCTCACAAAAAATGTGCTTTCCCGCACGAGCGGCCGCAATAATCAGGTCGGCATGCGTCTCGGTAGGGGAGGAGATTACGATGGCGTCGATGCTCGTATCGCTTAGTAGTTCTTCACTGTGAGTTGTTACGCGCGGTATGCCGTACTTGCCCGCCACTTCCTGCGCGACGGAAAGATTGAAATCGGAAATGCCGGCCGCGATGGCGGACGGCACACGCAATGCAATCGTCTCCGCGTGTATTCTGCCGATTCGTCCGGCTCCAATGAGCCCGACGCGAAGCTTAGGGTAAGTCAAATGTTCTCCTATCGCGAGCCTGATGGAAAATCTCTACTTCTGATCGGGCGCCCTGGTAAGGAAGCCATTGTCGAACAACCAATCCCGCAATCGATTTGGCCAGGAAGCCACCGCAGATGGCGTACTTCCCTGGATTGCGAATCCGTGCCCCATACCAGCGTAGATGTGAAGTTCGACGGAAACGCCTGCATCTTTTAACATCCGGAAGACCTCTGGATATTTTGCCGACACCGGATCGTCGGCTCCACAAAGCAGGAACGTAGGCGGCGTGTCTTTGGGAATTTTCGTCTGAACGCTGAGAGGACCGAGAAAGGGCGTTCCATAAATGAGCGCCTGAAAGGCTGGCTTCGCGCTCACGTGATCGATGCCGTCAACCGCATGCCTCACTGGTTCATCAAACCGCGTTCCCGCGAGACCGGCTAGCATTCCACCCGCGGAAAATCCCATCACACCTACACGCTCCGGGTCAATGTCCCACTCCGCGGCACGGCTCTTTACCGTGCGGATCGCTCGCTGGATATCGGCTAACGAATCGCCTTCCATGGTGTACGTCGAACCCCGTTCCCGCGGAAGGCGGTATTTCAAGACGAGGGCAGCAATGCCGCGCGCACTGAGCCACTCACCGACCCGATAGCCTTCATCCGTTATCCAGAGCTCTCGAAAAGCTCCTCCGGGTGCGACCACAATGGCAGCCCCGGTTGCTATTTTTTTCGGTGGCAGAAATAGCGTGATCGATGGACGATGCACGGAAGAGATGATGAGCACATCATCGTTAGCGGCTTGAGGTGAGCCTGAAATGCGATACTTTTCTTCCTCCTTCGCCTTGCTTTCTGAACCCGGAGCACCGTTCGGCCAAAGCACCAAAACCGGATGCTTGCTCGCTAGCGGAACCATTTCCTTTGGCGGAGGCCCTGAAGTCGCAGGCGGCAGCGGAGCGACCTGCGCAAAGCTAACGGCCGCGCCGGCGGCACAAAAGGCAATACTTCGCAGAATACTATGTTTCCTCAATATGCACACGTGTGGAATAACTGTACTACAGGCGCAAATGACGCGATATCCGGCGAACCGCAGCCTTAATCGTCTCTGCCAACTCGACAATTCGTCGCGGCGTATACGTCGATGCAATGCCGCTCAGGCTCACGGACGCAATCATCCGGTTCAACGGATCATAAATGGGAACTCCGATGGCAGCAATATCGAGCGATACATCTTGCTCGCTGATGACATAGCCTTGTTTTCTGGTCAACACAACGTCTTCGAGGAGTCCCTCTAGCGTCGTAATTGTCTGCGACGTATATCGAGGAAGCTTGGTACGCATTGCATATGCCGCAATTTCCGAATCGGACATTCCGGCGAGCAGCGCGCGCGGCGCTCCTCCACAGTGAAGCGGCTGGCGCTCTCCAATTCCCAGCACAAAAATATTAAAGAAATGCCGGCCTTCGATTCGTTCCAGACATAACGCATGATCGCCGTCGCGAACGCAGAGAAAGCCCGCTTGGCCGGTCTCCTCCACCATCGATGTCAATTCAGGAAGAGCCGCTCGCCGGATGTCGAGCTGGTTGCGAAAATGCGAACCGAGCTCGAACAATCTCACGCCTAAGCTATAGTTGCGAGCGTCTCCTAATCGCTGAACGTAATCGCGAGCTTCGAGCGTCGCCAGCAGGCGTTGGACCGTTTCTCCATCGACCTTGAGAATCGCTGCCAACTCTGCTAAATCGAGAGCCGAGCCATGGGAAAGAAAAGCTTCCAGTAAATCGAGGGCCTGGGAAACTGTTTCCGTTGCTGGCGTTTCTCTTGTAGCCTTGCTCCTGCTGGCAACTTTCACAGTCGGCGGAAAACCGTAGTTACTATAACGCAGGCACTTTCTTCTTGTCAACGCGCTCAGAGGAATATGGCAAACACCACCAATAGTGCGGCAAGCGCAACCATTAAGCGGTACCCGGCCTGGATGGAACGTGTTTTCGAGTAGTAGCCAATCCAGGCTGGAATGATGGACGAGCCTAGTAAGCCGATCGCAACCATAGTGGCATAAACGCTGCCATAAAGAGAAGGACTGAATCTGGAAAACGTCACGCCCACCGTGGTTGGAAAAATCGGAGCATAACAAAGGCCGGTGACGACAATGATGGCGCCGGCCAGCAATCGGTTCTTTGTAATTGTAAGGATGAAGAGCCCTACCGCCGCCGCAAATGCGGCGCCGCCAATGGTTGCTTTGCCGATGGAAGTGGTTACGATTTGCGAAGCGATCAGCCGGCCGACGATCATGGCCACCCAAAAAAGAGAAAAGATGAGCGACGTTCGATTTTCCGCGAAGCCAGCATTTTTTAGATAAGTTGTGCTCCAACTGGCTGTTGAGACCTCGAGCCCTATGTAACAAAACAGAATGAGTCCCGCAATAAGCGCCGTAGGATTGTGCACGAGCGAAAGAGCGGATGTCCAGTCATAACTCTCCGAGATAGCGGGATAGTGAGCCAATAACGCCGGTATGGCCGCCGCAAAGGAGATCAAGCCAAATAGTCCAACCGAGATAGTGAATGGAAACCTCGCAAATAGAAAAGAAATCAGAAAAGGAACAACAAACGCGCCAAGCCCGAAGAACACATTCCCAAGGTTGCTGGCCGCCGCCGGATTCGAGGTATTGAGCGCAGGCAATAGAGTATTACCGCCCGAATTCACGCAGCTCCCGCCCACACCTAATAAAGCCGAGGCAAAAAAGACGCCGCTCGCACGTTTGGCCGTCGCGAACAGGCACATCGCGAGTCCCACCAGGACAAAGCCGGCTATCAATATCGGTCTATGACCCAATCGATCGAGTACCGGACCAACCACGATTGTGAAGATCAGCGTCATCACCTGCCAGACTGTGATGCTCTTTCCGATCTGGCTGTCGTCCATTCCCACGCGCTCCACTAATCGGAGCTTGATACTTCCGGGAAAGACAGTGACCATCCCAAAAGTAAAAACCGCAAGAACGGCAACCAGCATTGCCATCGCCATGAGAACCATTCCTCCTATATCGAGAGACACGCATGGACTTGCTGCACTGCGAACTTACCCGGCAAACAAGAACGTTGGTAACGATCAGAAGAAGAAGCGCTCGCGTTTCACGGCACGGGCGTATTCTTCGCGCGCAGCTTTTGCGGTATCGACTTCGGAAACTTCCGCGACGGGCACATCCCACCAGGATTCATAACCCGGGACGCGCGCTTCCTTATCGATGTCCAGAACAATGACTGTTGTGCGCGTCTGTTGACGCGATTCGTTCATGGCTTTCTCAAACTCGGCCCGGTTGGCTGCCTTGATCACGTGCGCGCCGTAACTCGCGGCATTGGCCGCGAAATCGATGGGGATGAATTGACCGTCAAGCTGATGAGAATTGGGGTTGCGAAACCGATACTCGGTTCCGAAACCCTGGGCACCGACCGCCTTTGAGAGTCCGCCAATGCTGCCGAAACCGTGATTGTCAATCAGAACGATGTTGATCTTGTAGCCCTCTTGCAGAGAGGTCGCGATTTCCGATGACATCATCTGATAGGACCCGTCGCCCACCATCACATACACCTCACGACTCGGATCTGCCATCTTTACGCCAAGACCGCCGGCAATCTCGTATCCCATGCATGAGTAGCCGTACTCCATGTGATAGCCCTTGCAATCTCGAGTGCGCCAGAGTTTGTGCAGATCTCCGGGCATGCTGCCTGCGGCACAGACCACTACGTCTCGAGGCTCGGAAAGAGAATTCACAAGGCCAATCACATTGCCCTGATTCAGCTCCGATTCGCTGGAGCAACTGTAAATGCGATCGACCTCCGATTCCCATTGCTGTTGAAAGCCCCTGACCTTTTCCGTATACTCGGCGGGCACGTGATAGCCATCGAGAGCCTGCGAGAATTCTTCGAGCGTTACTCGAGCGTCCGATACCAGCGGCAGAGCATTGTGCTTGAAGGCATCCATTTCCGCGACGTTGATGTTGATGAATCGGGCATCCGGATTTTGAAAAGCGGTCTTCGATGCCGTCGTGAAATCGCTATAGCGAGTCCCGATCCCGATAATCAGATCGGCATCGCGCGCCATCACGTTGGCTCCAATGGTGCCGGTCACACCGATGGCTCCGAGCTGCTGCGGATGGTTGTAGGGCAGCGACCCCTTGCCTGCCTGTGTCTCGCCAACCGCAATTCCGGTTTTCTCGGTTAAGTCCGCCAGCGCGCGCCAGGCATCCGCGTAATGAACTCCGCCGCCGGCGACGATCAACGGTCTCCGCGCCGCCCGGATCCATTCAATTGCTTTCTTCAGCAGCGTGCGGTCGGCGAGCGGCCGTGCAATATGCCACACCCGTTTCTCGAACAGAGCTTCTGGATAATCCCAGGCTTCCGTCTGAACGTCCTGCGGAAGCGCGAGCGTAACGGCACCGGTCTGTGCCGGCGAAGTGAGCACTTGCATAGCCGCCGCCAACGCAAACGGGAGCTGATCGGGACGATTGATACGGTCCCAGTAACGCGAAACCGGTTTAAACGCATCGTTGACCGAGATATCTTGCGTATTTTCGGACTCCAGTTGCTGTAAGACAGGCGCGACATTTCGCCGCGCGAAAATGTCGCCGGGCAGAAGAAGAACCGGCAGCCGATTAATCGTTGCTAAGGCCGCCCCGGTGAGCATATTCGTTGCGCCCGGACCTATCGAGCTTGTACATGCAAACGTACTGAGCCGGTTTTTCATCTTGGCGAAGGCGACGGCAGTGTGTACCATCGCCTGCTCGTTCCGGCAGAGATAGTAGGGAAGCTGCGGAGTCTGGTGAAGCGCTTGTCCCAGGCCCGCCACGTTGCCGTGACCGAAGATACCCCACACTCCAGCGAAAAACGGGCACTCCCGGCCGTCCCTTTCCACATATTGCTCCCTGAGAAAAGCCGCGACGGCCTGTCCCATCGTCATGCGTTTGGTCTTCATTCGATCGTCCTCTTATCTATTTTGGAATCAGGCGGTCCAGTCCCCATATTTATTTGCCGCAGCCCGGCTGTGAAGCTGGGGCACACGTGTGCAAATAGAACGATATACCGCTCTGCCTCACCTGTCAACGCCTACTCGGAAAATACGGCTGCCTAGAGGCTTCGGCAATGAGTGGGGCCGCCAGCGCCAAATTGCGGGCGTTCATCTTTTCATGCGCGATGCTGCCTTGACTTAGAGTGCGGTCGGGGCTAGGATCGGGAAAGCACACGTGTTCATTTCACGTCTGTTTGCCGCCTTTGTCTGGAATATTTCCACCTAGGTGTCGGAGCTTGCATACTCTATTGAGCGTGGCGACCCGGGCGCTACTTGTAATTACGTGATTGCCGTCGGGGCTTCGAGAAAAGGAAATGCCGACATGGAAGAGCCGGATCGGGGCGAATCGAAAGGAGAGTAATAGATGGTGGCATCAGAAAAACTATTGGTCCGGCCACGTATCACGGATGATAGCTTCGGAGAAACTATTTCTTTTACTCCGGAAGCGGTGGGATGGGATCACCTTGGGTTCCGCTCTATCAAAATTCCTCAAGGAGAATCGATCCGCTCTAACACCAGAAACACCGAAATCGCGATCGTCGTTTTCGGCGGGAAGTGCTCCGTCACATCCTCAGCCGGCAGTTGGAGCCGGTTCGGTAGACGGGAAAATGTCTTCGCCGGTTTGGCCCACACGCTTTATCTCCCAATTGACACCGAATATGTTCTAACCGCCGAGACGGATGCGGCTATCGCAATCTGTTCCTGCCCGGCCGAAAAGAAATTTCCGGCGCGTCTCATTACGCCAGCTCAAGTAAAAGTCGATACCCGAGGAGGCGGAAATGCCACCCGGCAGATCTGTAACATCCTCGGTCCCGATGATCCGGCGGACCGTCTCATTATCGTCGAGGTGTACACTCCGGCAGGAAACTGGTCAAGCTTTCCTCCTCATAAACATGACGTGCATGCGCCGCCCTCCGAAGTTGATTTGGAAGAAATATATTACTACCGAATTGAGCGCCCGGAAGGATATGCCATACAACGCGTTTACTCTTACGATGGCGAACGCGATGCGACGCTTACCGTTCGAGATGGCGAATTAGTATTGATTCCCGACGGCTACCATCCGGTAGTTGCCGCCCATGGGTATAACATTTACTATCTGAATGCCTTGTCCGGCAGCGCGAGGTCGCTTGCTGCATCGCTCGATCCAAACTATTCTTGGGTAACTAATACTTGGAAAGAAACCGATCCGCGCGTCCCCTTCGTTTCAGAACCTGCCGCCAGTTAGTCCTAGCAAGCGGAGTTGCCTGCTCGCGTTATGCTGGATACTCGTGACAGACCGCCTTTCGATCGTGTCAATTAAGGACATAGCACGCGCCGCGAACGTCTCGCACTCGACCGTCTCGAGAGCTTTGAGAAATAGTTCTCTCGTCAGAGCGGAAACGGCTGAAAAGATCCAGCGTATTGCGCGCGAGGCGAATTTCAGAGTGAGCGCCGTCGGCCGAAGTCTGGCAACCGGGCGTACTTTCTCTATTGGCGTCGTTGTCACAACTGTGGCAGACCCTTTTATGGCGGACGTCGTGGCGGGCATCGAGGAAGCCGCGAATGCCTGCGGATATTCGGTGACCTTGGCGAGTTCGAAAACGGATCCCGAGCGCGAAATGAAGTTAGTTCAGTCTTTCGAAGAACGCCGCGTGGACGGCATCCTTATTATTGCGTCGCGAGTCGGCTCGGTCTATCTATCGGTATTGGCCGAAATGAAAATTCCGATCGTTTTGATTAATAGCTATCATCCTGGCGAATTCACTTATTCCGTAACCGTCGATAACGTTGCTGCGTGCCGCTCCGCCACACGATTCTTGATTCAACTGGGCCATCGCAAAATAGGCTTCATCGGCAATAAGTACGGTGCACAGTCCAACGCAGGCCGCCAGGCAGGTTATCGCCAGGCGCTGGAGGATGCTAGTGTTCCCTTTCGTCCTGAGTTAGTGCTCTTAGGTGATGCGCGCGTAGAAGGTGGATTTCAAGCCTTGGAGCACCTGTTGTTGCTGCCGCCGGCCGAAGCGCCTACTGCGCTTGTCTGCTATAACGATTTGACTGCGGTGGGTGTTCTCAACGCCGCCTATCGCCACAAAATCGTCGTCCCCGACGACCTTTCCGTCATTGGATTCGACGATCTAACCATTGCATCTTACGCCATTCCGCCTCTGACAACCGTTCGCCAGCCAAAACACGAGATGGGGCGCGTCGCGACCGAGATTGTGTTCAATCTACTGGCGGGCTCAACTACGGAGAAAAGCTACACGTTCCAAACGGATTTGATTCTCCGGGATTCAACGGCTCCGCCGCGCAAAAGAGATTAGCTAAGCCAGCGCTCCTCGAATCGTGATCGTGTTCTCGAATGGAGTAAATCCCGTTATGTAGACACGCTTGCCGGCCGCTCGCAGACTGGCTCCATGAGCTGCGTAAGAAGGTCCGGACAGATTCAGCATTTGATGTTCAGCTTGTCCCGGGCCGGCTTCTATGATGTCGTTTCCGACGCGATACCGTAAATTGCCTTCTTTTAGAAGAAGAACTTTGTCACCGTCCCTCGTGGCTATCTCCTGAAGAGAGCCGGTCAGTTGGCCTTCCGTCCGGAAGGCCAACTCGACTAAGAACGGAACGTGAGCGTGCCCAGAGATATCAAAATGCAGCTCAAATTTGCCCGAGTCCTCGATGACAGTCACACGCTGGTCGAGCGTCTGAATGTTGCTCATGGGCCGATGTGAGAAATCGAGTTTGCTCCAGAAGCGGAAATCCTTAGCTGGTGTCAGCGCATAATCGCCGCCCACATTCCGGAAGTGCTTGGGCAACGGCTGATAGTACGGAACCTCGAGCCTCTGATGCAAAACGTACCCATTGTTGCTTGCTTCCAGCGTGTCACTTCTAAAAGCGCCTTCGCCGAAAAACTCTCCGCCCATGCGGACAGACTGCAGAACGGCAGCGCCGCTTCGAAAAGTAAAGAAGGTTGGATTACTTGCAAGCCCTGATGCTACTCCCAACGGCCAATCTGACCCGCCGTAAACTGTCGCGCTAATCTTGCCTCTGCGAATACGAGCCAGACGGCTATTTGAAAAGATCCGAGAGTAATTCTCGGGAATCGCGCCGCCTTCGGGAAGAGATCTCTTCAGCAGTGGTTCTTCCAGGAAATAAATCACCGGGTTACTACCTTCCACCAATCCCTCCCCTGGCTTAGCTTCAATCGACCTGACAACAGCAGCATACGTAGGATTGTTGTCGTGAATAGCCAGATATCGATACTGCAAATAGTAATTCGATATCGAAATCGCCATGGCCTGATCCTGCCGCCGCGATCCAACGGTCTCCACCTCACCATCAGGATGCAAATAGTACAGGTTCATGTCGAGGTTTCTGCGCACAGAATCGAGAAGCGCAGGCCGGTCGAGTAAGCGCGCCATGGTCACAAACGCGTTGACCGTGACACGCGAATAAATTCCGGTGCTTCGTTCTTCGAACTGGCCATCGGAATCGATGTAAATACCTTCGCCCAGCCAGTCATCTATCCGGTTCACATATTTAGCGGCCGGAAACAGTGAGTTGATCCGCGCCAGCCCGGAACAGATCACCCAACGATGGTTTGGAGTATGAACGCCTCCGGTAACCAAAGCTTCGCCGGCAGCCAACAGAAACTTCGTCAGGTTTTGCTCTGCCTTCGCAAGCCGCGGATCGTTTGCGTGGCGCAGCACGGCTAGCGCCGCGGCCAGTCCTTCCACAACGAATGCGGTATCCGGCGGCGATGCAAGATTGCCCGCGTCCAACGTTCCGTCCTTATTTTGTGCGTCCACGAATATCCTCGTGGCATTGTCGAGCAGCGGAATCAGAGCTGCCGATTGGAAATGCGAAGATTCGGGAGCACAATAGGCAGCCGCCAGAGCCATTACCGTGGCGCCTCGCCCCACTCCGCGCCCGGGACGGGTTTGGGGAGCACCGGCTGTTGGTTCGAGCATTCTCGTGACGGTCTGATCACTGCTCTTCAGAAGCCTGGCGAAGAATTGCTGGCCTTCCGCGGAATTGCTTGTCTCCTGTAGAGCGGCGGAATGGCCGGCCGCCGAAGAGGCGAACGTAGCAACAGCGCCTTTAATGACTGTTCTTCGCGTCAGGTCCATTGGAAGCTCCTTTAATTCGAATTTCCGGCGCGTTCTAAATCAGTACGATTGTGAGCACGTGTGCAGCGGAAGTCAAGATCTTAAAACAAAGTAGAACAGTGCAGGGCGTCTCGCCTTGACAGCTTTGAACTACGTGGCGTATGCTCCGAGTTGCACACGTTTGCGTAAGTGCTTCCTCCATGAACAATCGCCGCGAGTTTCTCCTTGTAGCATCCGCCTTTCCCACTCTACTCAGCGCCCATACCGGTCCACAAGCGTTCAAAGCCGGAACGTGCCTAGGCGGCAGAGATGAAGAAGGGTTTTGGAAGAATACGGAGAACGCCAAAGCTGCCGGTTTCCGCAACATCGAAAGCAGCGGCGCAGGAGTGAGACTCGCCGACCTGTACGAGGGGCGCTCGGCGGAGTTTAAACAGCAGCTTGAGAAGCGCCAGCTGAATCTCGTGGGATACGCCCAGTATTCGCCGATGAGCGACCGCTCGGCAGTGAAACAGTTGATCGACTTGCATCTGAGAATTGCGCGCGTGCTCGAGCCGCTCGGCACCGGCTACATTACTCAGTTGTTGACTCCTCCTCCCAAAGCCGGCGTGCCGCCCGCGAAGCTGCCAGCCGCCATGACGCCGGAAGAGATCAGGAATTTCACCGCCAACCTGAATGACGTTGCCAAGTCCCTACGAACTCAGACAAAATTGCGCATCGGTTTCCATGCCGAAACGCCTGAAGTAGCCGCGGGACTGCTTGGCGCCGTAATGGAAGGAACGGACCCGAAGTACTTTGATCTGGTGGCCGACGTCGGGCACATTGCCGCTGGCGGATTGGATCCATTAGAGGTCTGCCACAAATACCGCGCCCGCATTGTGGCCGTCCATCTGCGCGATTGGGACCCGAGTGCCACCTATGAACGGAATGGCGAACAGGTCACGGGCCGGTTTGTTCCGCTGGGTGAGGGTAAAATTGATCTTCCGAAGCTCGTGGACTTCCTACGGGACACGAACTTTTCCGGCGAGGTCAACGCCGAGGGCGGAGGCCTCGCCCCTAGCTTTAACTACATGGCGAAGAAGCTGTCCATTCAAACATGAATCGGTTCGCGAAGGAGCTGTTGCGCGTGTCCCTTGAAAAGACCGTGCACCCTGCATAGCCGACGATGGTAACGCGCCGGAGCATTCTGCAATCGGTATGCCGGACGCTGAGCGTTTTCACGTTCGATCAATTGGTCCACGGCCTCCCCTTGAGTGTTCAATTCGTCAACGTAGCTCGCGAAGCCGGTCTTCGCGCCAAGACTATTTACGGCGGCGAATCTAAAAATAAGTACTTGCTCGAAACAACCGGTTGCGGCGCGGCGTTCTTCGACTACGACAACGACGGCTGGCTCGACATCTTCCTGGTGAACGGCACGCGCCTGGATGCACACTATCCGAAAGGTGCCGAGCCGACCAATCGGCTCTACAAGAACAATCGTGACGGCACGTTTACCGACATAACCCTAAAAGCCGGGCTGTGCCGCACCGGATGGGGCCAAGGCGTATGCATCGGTGACTACGATAACGACGGTTATGACGATCTGTTTGTCACGTATTGGGGCGACTGCGCGCTTTTCCATAACAACGGCAACGGAACTTTTTCGAACGTAGCGGAAAAAGCAGGTGTCACAACGCGCCGCAGCAACGGAAAGCCGCGCTGGAACACAGGGTGCGCTTTCGTGGACTACGATCGTGATGGCCGGCTGGATCTGTTTGTCTCAAACTACATCGAATTCGATCCGAAAACTGCCCCGCTGCCGGAATCGGGTCCCTGCCTATACAGGGGTCTTATGGTGGCCTGCGGGCCACCGGGTCTCGAAGGCGCCCGCAATATTCTGTTTCACAACAACGGCGACGGCACATTCACCGACGTCTCCGAAAAAGCGGGAATCCTGAAAACGGACGGAACTTATGGGCTTGGCGTGCTGGTGGGCGACTTCGACAACGACGGCTGGCCCGATATCTATGTGGCAGACGATTCCACTTCGTCCGCTCTCTACAAGAACAATCATGATGGCAGTTTCACGGAGATCGCCATTGAGGCCGGAGTTGCCTACAGTCCGGATGGCAAGCCACAGTCCGGCATGGGAGTATCGGCAGCCGATTACGACTGCGACGGCAATCTGGATATGGTAAAGACCAATTTTGCAGGCGACACCAGCAGCCTATACCGCAATCTGGGCAAGATGCTGTTCGACGATCAGACCTTGCAGTCCGGGCTGGGCCGAAATACGCGTTTTCTTGGGTGGGGAGTGGGTTTTCTCGATTTTGACAATGACGGATGGCCAGACATATTGGTCAACAACGGACATGTCTATCCGGAGGTGCGCGACAGCGACTCCGAATTTGGCTATTCGCAAAGGAAAGTGCTCTACAGGAATCTGGGGAACGGCCGTTTTGCAGATGTCTCTCTCGATGGCGGGCCGGGCATTCTCGAAAGGGCGGCGGGACGCGGCTGTGCTTTCGGAGATTTCGACAACGATGGCGACATCGACGTATTAGTCAACTGCGTTAATAGTGTCCCGCAGTTATTACGGTGCGATCGTACGGGGCGAACGAATTGGCTGAAGATCAAAGCCATCGGCGTGAAATCAAACCGCTCCGGCATCGGTACAAGAATCTATTGCCAGACCGAGAATGGCCATCGTCAGATGGACGAAGTCCGGAGCGGCGGAAGTTTTATCTCTCAGAATGACTTGCGCGTCCATTTTGGTCTGGGGTCCTCGAGCAAAGCAAACCTCGAACTGCGTTGGCCTAGCGGCCTGGTTCAGACAATTGACAATGTCTCTGCCAATCGAATCGTCACGGTGGTCGAGGGTACGGGAATCAGACCATGAAATTGTTTGACACGCCCGCTGTGGCAGAGATACACTGCTGAACGGCACACTGAACACGTGTTCATAAACCCGCAAAAGGATTGTAATGAAACTGTCGCCGTTTAGAACCGTAGCCGTCGGGCTGATTTTCCTGGGAGGCGCAATCGGGTGCCTTCAGGCACAAAACTCAGCCGGACCGGACGACTGGCGGCCGCTATTCAACGGCAAAAATTTCGACGGCTGGTACACGTTTCTTCCTTCCGTCGGGAAAAATAACGATCCAAATAAGGTCTTCAAAATTGAAGATGGCGCGATTCACGTACTCGACGTCGCGGGTACCCCGCCTGATATGACCGGCTATCTCGCCACGAATCAGGAGTATGGTCATGTTCGGGTGCGCCTGGAATATAAATTCGGGACCAAACGGTTCGGCGGCCGTTCCGAGGCGCGGCGCGATGCCGGTTTGCTGTATTACTTTATCGGCCCGGACTTTGTTTGGGGGAACAATCTCGAATTGCAGATTCAGGAACAAGACACGGGCGACTTGTGGATCAATGGCGGCGTTTCCGTCACGAGTCCTGTCATCGCTCCTGGGGTCCCCATCTGGGGCGGCGGAGGCGGCGGTCCCTTCACAGTCAAGAGCACTTTTTCCAAGGGAAGAGCTCCCGGCCAGCGTAGAACGGGTTCCGCTGCCGGCCAGACAAGTCCGGAAATTCGGCGAATTCTCAAGAGCGGCGATTTCGAAAATCGTGAGGGATGGAACACGGTAGAAGCGGTCCTAGATGGCGATCGAGTGATCCATTTAGTAAATGGCCGCGTTGTCTTTACCGGCAATCGCATAATGCGGCAGGATGAAAACGATCCCGAAAAATGGACCCCGCTCACTAGCGGCAAAATCTGCCTGGAAGCGGAGGGCGCCGAAGTCTGGTACCGAAATATCGAAGTGAAGGAAATCCCTTCGAAATAAAAGCGTGACAGTGTCTGGCACCGCTAAATCGAATCGACGTTTTGATTGTCTGGAAGGCTTTTATCTTGACTCAGCCTTTAGGTTGAGGTAAATTCTGCTCAGCCGTATGCACGCGTGTGCAACGCGTTCAGGGGAAGGAAGGTCAGCGTTATGACTAGACCGAGTCGTATTTTTCTCACGGCCCTGTTGGCTGTGGTGGGATTCGCTGGAACCGCGAGCGCACAAGCCGTCTATGGAACCATTGTCGGCTCTGTAACGGATCCCAGCGGAGCCCGCGTGGTCGGCGCAACAGTAACGATTCTAGACATGGATCGCAACGTATCTACCGATACGACGACAAACGAATCCGGCAATTTCCGCCAGGGCTTTCTGATTGTCGGCCACTATCAAATCAAGGTAGAGCGCCCCGGTTTTCGCACGTATGTCCGGAGTAATGTGAGCGTGTCCGTAGATACCGAAACCACGGTCAATGTCTCGCTTGAATTAGGCAACACGAACCAAACGGTGGAGGTTACGGCACAAGGCGAGGTCTTAAAGACGGAACGGAGCGATGTAGCGATTACGTTTAGCCAAAAGCAGGTCCAGGATCTGCCAAGTATCGGTCGCCGATTCTCAAATTTTGAGCTCATTACACCGGGAGTTACGCAAACGGCAGGTAACGCGATATCAACCGAGTCAGAAAATCCGATGGGGTCGTACCGGGTCTCTGTAAATGGCCAAATGTACTCTGCCATTGCGCAGCTCCTTGATGGAACCGACAACCACGACGCCGTATTGGCATATCAAGTGATCAATCCACCTTTGGATGCCGTAACCGAGGCAAAGATCACCACGAACGCTTTTGATGCTGAATTTGGAATGGCGGGCGCGATGGTGGTCAGCTCGCAAACAAAATCAGGCACGAACGAACTGCACGGCAGCCTGTTCGAGTATCTTCGAAATGATCACCTGGAGGCACGAAATCCCTTTACCCAGTCGGTCCCGGTGAACGGCCGCGCTATTCCCGTCACTATTTGGAACCAGTATGGCGGATCCGTCGGCGGAGCTATCAAAAAGAATAAGCTGTTTTATTTTGGGGATTACCAGGGAACGAATCGCCGCACGGGCGGCAGCGTGACCCAATGGGTACCTTCGGCAGCTAATCGCGCAGGTAACCTGGGCGATCTCGGATTGAGTGTTTTCGACCCAAACAGCGGTGCGACTCCCGCAACACGGTCACAGTACCCGGGCAATCGGATTCCAACCAACCAGCTATCTCCTCAGGGAGCCGCGTTGCTGAGTCTGATTCCATTGCCTAACTTGACAGCTGGCCCGAATCAGCCCAATTATGTCGGTTCGGGCAGCGTTGCTTTAGTAGAGAATTCATTTGACACACGCGTTGATTATTTCGCGACTGACAAGTTGCGTATCTTCGGCCGATATAGCATGCAACGCTTTAACATGACGTCACCCGCCCTATATGGAACGGCTGGCGGAAGCGGTTTTGATTCAAGCCTATTTGCTGGAACGTCCTATTCCCTAAATCACAGTATTGCCATGGGGGCAGATTACACCTTGAGCCCAACCCTTCTGACCGATTTTCGCTTCGGATGGTTCCGTTACTATGTGAACGTCAATCCGCTCGGAGGAGATACAACTCCCGCTCAAACAGCCGGCATTCCCGGCCTTAACACCGGCGCTGCGCAAACCGGTGGAATGCCTCAAATTTCCGGGCTGCCGAACGGCTTCGGTTTCGGGTTTGGTCTCGGAGTGAACAATTGTAATTGTCCACTCCTCGAAAATCAGCACCAGTTTCAGTATGTCAACGACTGGACCAAAATGAGCGGCAATCATACGATCAAGTTCGGCGCCGACATCCGGCATGCCTATAACCTGCGCGTGCCGAGCGACGCCCATCGCGCGGGTCAGCTTACCTTTTCGAATACTACGACGTCCGGACCAGCGGGAGGCGGTAATGCAATTGCCTCCTTCTTATTGGGGGATGTTTCGAGTTTCTCGCGCTACGTCAGCACTATATTCGACGCGGCAGAGTTGCAGAATCGCTTCTTCTTCTTTGGTCAGGACACATGGCAGGTTAGCTCGCGGCTGACGGTTAACTATGGCTTGCGATGGGAGAATTACGCCCCACAGTATGTGAACGCGGCGGGCAACGGCGGGCGTGTAAATCAAGCCACAGGTGAAGTGCTGGTCGCAGGTTCCCAGGGCGTTAGCCTGAACATGAATACTCACAACAAGAACCTGACCTTTGCCCCGCGTTTGGGTATCGCCTATAAGGCGACCAACAAAACTGTGATTCGCGTTGGCTATGGCCGAGGATTTGATCTGGGGATATTTGGGGCAGTTTTCGGGCATAACGTCACACAGAATCTGCCCGTCCTTGCTTCTCAGCAAGTAAACCCTGCAGTTGCGTATCAGACGGTGTTCACGCTTGCCCAGGGGCCACCGGCCGCACCCAATCCGGCTAGCCTCCTGGCATCCCAGCCCAAAGGACCGACAGGCAATCCGCTGGAGCCCAATGGTTACGGTGCGGACATTACGGCGCAGAATGTTCGGATTCCTACGGTTGACTCCTGGAACTTTACCATCCAACAACAAATCACACCCACTTCTTCAATCGAGGTGGCTTATATCGGAAATAAAGGCACTCATGTGCAGCCTGGATACAACTATGGTTACAACAGCAACGATGTAACTTTGGACGGCTATAATCAGGGGCTTTCCACGAATCAAAGAAAGCCGCTCTTCAATCAATTCGGCTGGACGCAGAGTACTCGCTATTCCGGAAACGATTCCAGCAGCCACTATGAAGCCTTGCAGGCAAAGGTGGAAAAGAGATTTTCGGGAGGACTTCAGTTCCTCGGACACTATACGTGGTCCAAGGCAATAGATTTCGATTCTAATCAATATATTTACAATCGCTTCATAGGAGATGCTCCAAGCTCCCAGAATCGCAATCAGGCCATAGTCGTCTCGGGTTTGTACCAAATTCCTATCGGGCGCAACCAGAAATTTCTGAGCCACATCTCACGACCTTTGGATTATGTGATCGGAGGATGGCAGGTCAATCTTGTAAATAGCTGGATGACAGGTTTGCCATTTACTCCCGGTTATACGAATTGCGGCAGCGATGAGGATGCCGCGGGCGAGTGTCGAGCGAGCGTGGCCGGAAGCTGGCAAGTGGCCAATCCGGGCCAGAGCGGATGGTACGCCGTCTGTTCCTCCGTATTGACAGCGAACGGCCAAAATTGTGGACCCTGGCAGCGGCCGCAGAAGGGAACCATTGGCAACGTCGGCCGCAATGTTCTCTATGGCCCCCACTTTTGGGAAACGGATTTCTCGGTCTTTAAAGAGTTCGCCATTCGAGAACGTCTGCGAATGCAGTTTCGGGCGGAATCGTACAATTTCTTAAATCATGTGAACCTTGGGCAGCCCAATGTTACTGTGGACGCACCCAACACAGCGGGTAAGATATTTGCGGCCGCGGGCACCTATGTGCCCGAAATCTGGCAATTGGGCCTCAGGCTCTCATTTTGAGTGGCAAGCGATAGAAACGTGCGAATACAGGATTGAGCAGGGCGACACATACTCTTTCATTGCTTCTCTGTTTGGTGTTCTGTCTGTACGGGCAAGCCGGTGGATCTTCGTCAAACTGGACAGAGCGAGGATCCGCTCTCAAGGCTGCCGGCAATATTGACGGCGCTATTGAGGCCTTTCAAAAGGCGCTCCAACTTGATCCCGGCTCCGCGCGCCTTGAAGATGAAATCGGATTTCTTCTTGCCGCCAAGGGCAAGCCAGACGATGCGTTGCAACACTTCCGAAGCGCCACTCGCCTGGCGCCCTCGTTCGCTCCCGCGTATTTTCATCTGGGTGTGGCGCTGTGGGCTTCTCACGATTTCGCCCAAAGCCTTTCCCCCCTCGAAACGGCCGCGAATCTCATGCCGTCAAATGGCGAATATTCCTACAGATTAGGAAGCGCGTATCTAGAGGTTGGGCGCGATCGTGACGCCGTCGTTCGCCTGCAGGCTGCGGCGAACGCTCTGCCGGACCGATGGGATGTTTGGAATGAACTCGGGCTGGCCAGACAGAGCACTAATGATTTTGAAGGAGCCGTCCAGGCATTTCGACGAGCTCTTGCGCTCGCGCCAAACGATCTGAGCGTTTTGAATAATCTCGGCATCGCATTGGTCGAAAATCGTCAGGGTGAAGAAGGGCTGGCGTGCTTTCAAAAAGTATTGAAACGTGATCCTGCGAATCTGAGCGCGGCCGTCAACGTTGGGTTTGCGTACTTACAAACTCGAGCTTACTCTGCGGCTATTAGACAATTTAACGACATCATTTCTCGTAATCCGGAGCTTCCTATCGCTCATTACGACTTGGGGCTCGCGCTCAAGCAGGAAGATGATCTCGACAAAGCTCGTGCGGAATTGAACCGCGCTCTCGAACTGGATCCTGAATTTGCCGCAGCTCACTATACGCTTGGAATTTTGTTCTGGCAGCAAGGCGACTTCGATCAAACCATCGTGCATCTGAAGAGAGCAATTAGTTTAAGTTCTGAGTTCAAGGCGGCATATCTTGTGTTGGGTACTGCACTGAAACAGAAAGGTGATCTCGTTGCGGCTGTGCCGGTCTTGGAGGAATCAATCCGGCAAAACCCTAACGATCCAGGGCCATACAATACGCTGGCCCAGATATTGCGGCAGCAAGGCGATCTCGAAGGCAGTAAGAAACTATTTGCCGAGGGCGCAAGAGCCAAAGCAAGCAAAGACCGGGAGTCAGTCGAGCTATTGCAGGGCAAAGCCATGGCAAGCGCAAAGACCATTCAATGACGAATTTCGGATTGAGACAAATTCTGACCAGCACATTCGGATTTCTCGCGGTGACAGCCGGACTTTCGGCTCAAGCAGGAGCGGGTTTTGGCAGAGTCCAATACGACGAAGCGGTTGTAAACCGAGGCCGCGAGCTATTTCGGCCGAATTGCGGATTCTGCCATGGTACGGATGCGCGCGGAACCGGGGCCGCACCCGATCTCGGCCGATCGTTGTTGATTCTGAGCGATGAGAACGGCCAGCAACTCGGCCAATTTTTACAGAGCGGCAGCCCCGATCGCGGAATGCCCGCGTTCCCAAACCTCACCGAGCAGCAGATCACGGATATAGCCACGTTTCTTCATTCTCAGGTACAGGCCGCACGGCGCCGGATTGCTACTATGCCAAACATCGTTGTCGGCGACGCCAAGGCCGGGGAGACCTACTTCAACGGCGCTGGCAAATGCTCGAATTGCCACTCCGTCTCGGGCAATTTGAAAGGCATCGGATCGAAGTACGATCCGGTCCTGCTGCAAGACAAGATTGTCAGCCCCCGCAGTGCTACGAGATCGCGTGGCCGTGAGGTATCCGACCCATATCCAAGAAGCGTGAAAGTCTTTCTCGCTTCCGGGCAGACGGTTTCCGGAACCCTGATCTATGTCAGCGAGTTTGTTGTCACGCTTCGCGACGAGGACGGGGAACGACGAACATTTGAAAGAGATGGCGAAATTCCCAAAGTTGAAGTGATTGATCCTTTGCAAGGTCATCAGGACTTACTGATGAAATACACCGATACTGACATACACAATCTGACCGCGTATCTGGTCACTTTAAAATGAAGGCGAAACTCCCTTTCGTTTTTATGGCGGCGATGATCCTGAGCGCCGGCGGTCTGCCGGTCGCAAAAATTCTAAACCCGGCGCCGGATTCTTGGCCGACTTATCATGGGGACTATTCAGGCAGACATTTCAGTCCCCTGACTCAAATCAATCAATCCAACGTAAAGAATTTGTCGCTGGCTTGGCTAGTTCGGCTGAGCACCTCTAGCGCGGGCGCCATCGTGGGTGGGGAAGGTCCAACGACACCCCTGGGAGAAATACCCGCTCGACCGACAATCATCGCGAACGGGCGCGGCGATATCAAAGCTACTCCGCTCATGGTTGACGGCGTTATTTACATAGCGAATCCTGACAACGCCTACGCAATCGATGCCCTTTCGGGAAAGGAAATCTGGCATTACTTCTGGAAGACGAAAGGCGGTAACCATATTGGAAATCGGGGAATGGCCATGTATGGCAACTGGCTCTACTTTGAGACTCCAGATGACTATATTATTTCGCTTGAGGCGGCGACTGGCAAAGAACGCTGGCATAAGCAGATCGCCGACGTCAAAGCCGATTATTTTTCGACACCGGCTCCTCTGGTTGTTGGCAACCACTTGATCGTTGGCATGGGCGGTGATGCACTGGACGTGCCTGCTTGGCTGGAGTCACGGGATTTGGAGACAGGCGATATCCAGTGGAAATGGTATGCGACACCGCGTCCCGGACAAAAGGGCGCTGAAACCTGGCCGGACGCATTTTCGATGGAGCGAGGCGGCGGGATGCCGTGGCAGACGCCGACATACGATCCGGAGTTAAATCTGCTGTATGTACCGACGGGCAATCCGCAACCGGTGCTTATCGGAGACAGTCGGGCGGGCGACAATCTCTGGACAGAGTCAATCGTGGCATTGAATCCGGATACCGGAAAGATGGCGTGGTACTTTCAGTGCTCGCCTCACGATACCCATGATTGGGATGCCACGCAAGTGCCGGTGCTCTTTGATGCGCCCGTCGATGGGCAGCCTCGAAAACTGCTGGCGCAGGCAAGCCGAAACGGTAATTTCTTTTTGTTGGACCGCACCAACGGCAAGAACATTATTTCGAAGCCGTTCATTGAATCGGCGAATGGGTTCCTCGGCTTCCGCCGCGATGGCTCACCGATTCCAAATCCATTGAAGGAAGCGCAGATCGGCGGTGCGCTTGTGTCTCCGAATAACGGAGGAGCGTCGAATTGGGCGCCGCCTTCCTTTAATCCGCGTACGGGGCTCTTCTACGTGAACGCCGTCGAGGGTTTCGAAGAGGTATATCGAACCATTCAACCCGGCGAGAAGGTTTCGGCATCCGGCGGAGCAAGCGAACACTCGCTTGGCGGTTTAGGCGCCAAATTAGAGGCGATCGATTATCAAACCGGCCAGATCCGGTGGTCGCATACGTACCCGGGCGCCGATACAACAGGTCCGCGGCCCGAAGCTCAAGGCGGGATTCTCAATACCGCAGGAGATGTCATGTTCGCCGGCGGACCATCGGGTCATATCATCGCGTATAATCCCGGCACCGGCAAAATTCTGTGGCATAGCGGGCTTACCTCTACCCTCAGCAATACGCCGATTACATATATGCTGGGTGATCGGCAATACCTGGTCGTCGCAGCCGGCGATATCCTTTATGCGTTCTCGCTGCAGTGAACAGGGAATACGTTGGCTCCTAGTTGCTTTGTCGCTCCCACTCCGTGCAGCGCCGACCCACTCGTTCAGCGAAATAGCGCCTATCATTTATAAGAACTGCGCGCCTTGCCACCATGTTGGAGGCGCAGGGCCGTTTTCCCTTGTGAACTATGACGACGTGAAGCGGCATGCCGTACAAATCGCAGCGGTGACGGCTCGGCGGTACATGCCTCCTTGGCTTCCACAGAGTGGATACGGTGAGTTTGCAGAGGAGAGGCGTTTAACACCCGCGCAAATTCAGCTGATTCAGGAATGGGTGGCGCGGGGTGCGCCCGCCGGCCCGGCCACAACGGCCAGCATCGCTCCGCAGTTTTCCTCCGGCTGGCAGTTCGGCCTACCGGACCTGATTATCAAACCGAGCAAGCCGTTTATGATGCCGGCCGCGGGGCCGGATATCTTCTGGAACTTTGTCCTGAGTCCCAACGTGCGCACCGCGCGCTACGTAAGGGCCATAGAGATTAGACCGCAGAATCCGCGGCTGGTCCATCACGCGAATGTCTTGGTCGATCGAGCAAGAACGATGCGGTTACAAGAGACGCGGCCGGGTGAAGGATTTCCGGGAATGGACCTTTCGGTGTCATCCGACACGTTCGATCCTGACAGCCATTTCCTCTTCTGGAAGCCAGGCAGCCGCCCTTATGAAGAACCGAGTGGAATGGCTTGGAGACTCGATCCAGGAGACGATCTCGTGCTGAACATCCATCTGCATCCGTCGGGCAAGCCGGAAGAAGAACTTCCGGCGATTGGCTTGTATTTTACCGATCAGGTGCAAACGATACATCCGATGCTCATTCAGCTCGAGCACGACGGAGAGCTGGATATTCCGGCGGGAGACGCTGACTTCGAAGTCAACGATAGCTTCCGGTTACCGATGGACGTAGATGTTTTGGCCGTCTATCCGCATGCGCATTATCTGGGAAAGTTGCTCGAAGGCTATGCCACATTACCGGATGGAAAGCGCCGGTGGCTGATTCGGATTCCGGATTGGGATCTGAACTGGCAGAGCGTATTTCGCTACGAGAAACCTGTCTTTCTGCCGGCCGGTTCGATCGTTTCGATGCGGTATCACTACGACAATTCCAGCCGCAATCCGCGCAACCCGAATGTGCCACCGAAGCGTGTAAAAGGGGGAAACCAGGCGACAGACGAAATGGGGCACTTATGGCTGCAAGTGTTGCCGCATGGCGAAGGCGATCCTCGAGTGCCATTGCAAGAGGCGCTGATGCGGCATCGGCTCGGAGAGTATCCGGATGATTTTGTCGCGTCTTTCAATCTCGGAGCGCTGATGTTCGCGCGAAAGGACATGACGCATGCGATTCAGTACCTGCGCGCGGCTGTCCGCGTTGCGCCCACGCAGATTGTGGCGCTAAACACGCTAGGCGCCGCTCTTGAATCAGTAAAGCAACTGGATGAAGCGGTGATGTTATTTAACCAAGCGCTGCGCTTACGGCCGGATTACACGGACGCCCGGTTCAATCTTGCGAACGCTCTCGGCATGCAGGGCAGATTTCCCGATGCGGCTCGTGAGTTCCGGACGGTGTTGGCCGAGAACCCGGCCGATGACGCGGCCAGGAGTTTTCTCTCTCAAGTCTTGCAGGCGCTGGGCGAAGCTGCTGCGTCGGGCGGAAATATCGATCAGGCCGTCGCCTATTATGTAGAAGTCGTTCACCTAGAGCCAAAGAATGCCGATGCCCGGAATTTGCTTGGCATGTTGTATGCGCGATCGGGAGAAGATGAACTTGCCATTGAACAATTCCGGGAAGCATTGAAGATTGATGCGTCTCACCAAGGGGCGCAGAATAATTTGCGGCGAATGCGAGCACACTAACTGCCAAAACATGTCGAGATTACGTTTGGGAAATGCCCCTTGTTCATGGGGAACACTGGAATTCGAACAAACGGACCATGCCGAAAAACAAGTTCCTTTCGGACAGATGCTGGATGAGTTGGCCGAGACCGGTTACACCGGTACGGAGCTTGGTGACTGGGGCTATATGCCGACCGACGCCGCCGTTTTGCAGGCTGAACTGGCCCGCCGAAAGCTGGTCATGCTCGGCGGCTTTGTTCCGGTAGAGCTGAAGAATCCAGCGGCTTACGAAGACGGTCTGGCCGCGACGCTGCGGGTGGCTCGGCTGCTCGCGGCGGTGGCCACGGACCCGAAACCTTATCTTGTTCTCGCCGATAACAATGGCACAGTGCCGGAAAGAATCAAGGATGCTGGGAGAATCACTCTCGAAGCGGGGTTGAGTGATGCAGAGTGGGCTGTATTTAGTGCAAACGCGAACAAGCTGGCTATGGAGATCTGGCATCAGACAGGTCTGAAAACTGTGTTTCATCATCACTGCGGCGGCTATGTAGAAACTCCGAACGAGATTGCTACGTTTCTTAGTCTGACCGATCCGAAGCTGATTGGCTTAGTGTTCGATACAGGCCATTACGCTTACGGATCCGGTAACTGTAACGTCGTGGAGGGACTGGACCGCTTCCAAGATCGCATTTGGTACGTGCATGCGAAAGATTGCAGCGCATCTGTAGCGGCTCGCGCTCGAACGGATCGTTGGGACTATTTTCAAGCGCTAGGACACGGAATATTCAGCGAGATTGGAAAGGGTAACGTCGATTTTTCGGCAGTGTTGCGTTGGCTACAGAATCACAACTATGACGGATATTTGCTGATAGAGCAGGATATCCTTCCGGGTATGGGAACGCCCAAGGAGAGCGCTCGCAGAAATCGCGAGCATTTGCTGGAGCTGTGGTCTGCCATTGGGGCGTGCCAAGAGACTGCAACGAAAATCGCGTAAACTAGGTCTCAAACGATAGTCGCTCGGCGCGCCTTTTGCCTTCGATGATCCCGATTCGTGAAGGTAATTTCCGTCTGTACTGCGCGCTCCTTTCGCTACAGGTTTCCCTCGCGAATAAATCGTTGTCGCGGCAGTCAAAAACAAGCGGCCTCGACGTTACGAACGTTACGTGAGAGCCAAACGGATAACGTTGCCACCAATTCGATCGCAGAAGTGCTTCTCAAGGAAAACAGCCGAAATCACAAACGCGTTAAGCGGCGCCGTATTGTTGGTATGCGCTTGGGGTGTCCACTGTGCCGATTTCGGGCAATTCGGCCCGAACCGCGAGGAACGCGCGACCAGTGTATGTAAAAGGCTCACCAAGTCATCGATACCAAACGGCTTTCGAATGAAGTGTTCCGCCCTGAGACCGGCAAAAGAGGCCCCGAATGCTTTCGTGACTATAGGCACTGGTGAGAATCGTCACGAGATCGGGCCGAAGCCGCTCGGCTTCTTCGAGTACTTCGCGGCAGGACGCGCCCGGCAACGTGACATCCAGGAGCATTGCGTCAATAGCGATCCGTGGCGACGTGCGAATCAGCTCCAACGCGGAGGAACCGTCGCTCGCCTGAGTCACCGAAAAGCCTCTGCGCTGAAGCAGCGTCGAGACGGCGAGCAGCAGCGCCGGCTCATCTTCAACTACCAGGATGCTGATGTCCCCGAGCGGTCTGCGATTCGCGTTCCTCCGGAGCGAGGGCGGCGCGCGCTGTCGTTCGTCCGAACCGTCTCAGCGACACACGGCAGTACGACCTGGATACTGGAGCCGTTGCCGGGCGAACTCACGATATCGATACCGCCTCCAAGTCCGCGAACGATGCGCTGGACTATCGCGAGCCCCATGCCGCGGCCGGCGAACTTCGTGGTGAAGAACGGATCGAAGGCCTTGCGTTGCGTCTCCGGCGTCATCCCGCATCCGGTGTCGGAGACCTCCAGCCACACGTAGTCACCTTCCGGCAAGGTTCTTTGCCGCCTCAAGCTGATTCGAGCCCGAGCCCACGGCGAGACGGTCGGTCATCACTCCAATCACTCCTTCGCGATCGCCGATCGCCTCGGAAGCGTTGGTCACCAGGTTCATCACGACCTGCCGGATCTGCGCGGGGTTTGCGCGGACCCGGGGAAGACCTTTCGCCAGACTCGTCTTCAGCACCGCGTGCTTGGAAACCGCGACCTTCAGCAGTTCGAGCATTTCGGTCACCAGCGAAGAGACGTCCACCGGTTCGAGACGCGCCGCTTTCGTTGCCGGCATAGATCATCAATTGGCGGACGATTTCCGAACCGCGCATGGCTACATCGCAGATCTTCCGCAGCTCATCGACAGGCGCCGCTCCTTCGGCGAGCTTCGCTTGCGCGAGTTCGGAAGAGAGCGAGCGTTCCTCCGAGCAGGTTGTTAAAGTCATGCGCGATTCCGCTTGCCAGCACACCCAGGCTCTCCAGATTCTGGCGCTCGTGAGCTTCTTCCTGCGCGTTCCTGATGTCGGTCAAGTCCACACAACTGGCGATATAGCCGCCAAAGACGCCGTCCGACTCAAAACGGGGAACGCCGTTGCAGATCACATTCCGGTATTCGCCGTCAGACCTTCGCAGCCGATATTCAATGCTGCAATTCTCGCGCGCCGCAAATGACTGTTCATACCTTGCGCGCGAGTATGGTCCCGATCGTCGGGGTGCACACTCTCGATCCAGCCATCGCCGAGTTCCTGTTCCATCGTGCGTCCGGTGAAGTCGAGCCATGTCTTGTTGAAAAAGGTGGCGTGCCCGTCCGAACGGGATGCAACGATCATCACCGGGGCCGTGTCGGCAAGGCTCCGAAAACGCGCCTCGCTTTGCCGCAACGCGGCTTCGACGCGTTTGCGCTGCGCGCAGAGACCCGGCGAGCCACAACGTTACGCCCAACGCGAAGACCAGACCGGAGCCGGCCCAGGTCATCCATTGAAGGCGCTTTTCTTCCTCGATCTGCTGATAGGACGCCCAGGTATCATCGAGCCCGAAATATGAGTATTTTGCGATCAAGACCGCCAGCGTGCCATCCCGAAACATGTTGCCGATTTCGCGCTGGATCCGGTCAGCTGCCGCGGCCGCTTCGAAGGTGGAAGCCACGCCAGCATGAAACCTCAGTTCAGGAATCGTCTGGAGGCGAAGCTGCGCCGAGGCGCAGTCAGGATGCCGTTCTCGAAGCTCACCCTGCGCCGCCCGCGCCTCGAAAAAGGCCGCGGCGACTTTCCCCGCGCAGACTGCTTTCAGAACGTCATGGAACTCCGGGATCTCCACAATCTGCGCTTCGGGAAATTGGCCGCGCAATTGCCGAACGTGCAGCGGCAACCTGAAGACTGCGATCGGGCCCCGAAAGTCGCGGCCGGGGACGGGCGTCCCCTCGAGAAGTAGCAGCACGTGGTTGCTGTGCAAATACGGCGGAGGCAAAATGCACGAACTTCCGACGGTGGGGCAGATCGACCATCATCGGCCAAAGGTCTACCAGCCCCTTGCGAAAAGCCTCATCGGAACTCGTTCCCGTTTCGACCCACTCGAGTTCGATTCCGGCCCGCTTGGCAGCGTCGCTCACGATTTCCACGCTGAGACCGGAAAAGCCGCTCGCGGTGCGAATCTGGACGGCGGATTGTTCTCAAAACCGATGCGCAGGGGACGGGTTGGAACAGACGGAACCGAGCGTGGAAGTGCCAAAGCGCGAGGAGTACCGCTATCGCTGCCCGCTCCGCCGATCGCGATGGCCCGCGTCCATCGGCCTGAAGTTCGAGGACAGTTCATGTTCGGCGTCGCCATGATCCAGAGATTATGGCCGGATTATACATGATTACGTTCCGATGGCCAGTGCTGTCACGAAACCGTCGGGCTTACAGAGCCTGTGGGGACAATTCGCTGTTGGAGGCGCGGGGCGGGATCGAACCGCCGAATAAAGGTTTTGCAGACCTCTGTGTAGGTTGCAAGCAAAGAACTTACGGGCCATGTCCGGTTTTTTGTCCGGCCTAGGCGTCGTTTTTGAGCCATTGCCATCACTTCACTTCCTAAGTCCGGCCACTGGCCTCGACGCTTCGTAGCGTTTCATCCCTTCGCGTTGGTGCTGCGCGGTCGGGTGAACGTACTTGATCACGCTGCGTAGACTCGATTGACCGAGAATATCTTTCAGCGTCACGAGATCGCCGCCGGCTTCGACGAAGCGCGTAGCAAACGTGTGCCGCAGATCGTAGATCACACAGCTCACGCCAGCATCCTGGCAAACACTATCGTGAGTCGTCTGCAGCTGCCGGATCTGACCACCGGGAACGCGATCGCTTGGGAAAAGCCAGAGGCCGCCCCCGGGTTTCATCCGAGGATTCAAAATCTCAATTGACTCACCGCACAGATATGGCGTTCGCTTGGCCGCCTTCGATTTTGCACCTTCAATCCTGAGCTCGCCACGTGTCGCGTCGTAGGCTGATTTCTTGAGTGCCATGACTTCTTCGGGTCGGCACCCCTGCAGCAGCATTAGCTTTGCGAGGTCGTATAGGTTGTGCGACTTGCCGTTGCCAACTCGCATCGGGGCAACGTATTTGCATTCGTCGTCAAGAGAAAGGACATTGATGCGAACGGCGTCTTCGCCGCTGGGCCGCTTCACTTTGTCGTCGCCGATCAGTGGATTATTCGCAGTCCATCCCGCCTTTTTTGCGTATTTAAAGAACAAGCTGAGAGCATAGAGATCATTGCGACGCGTTACGTCCTTGATGAAGAAGTTCTGGTGCTGAGGTTTGATTCCGGATCTCTCTCTGTCTCGGTCGCGCACGAAATTTGGTCCCCTATTAAATAAAGAGACCTTGCTCGAGGAAAAAACCGTTCGCGAAAGCATATTTATTTTCGGACCACCTTAAAACGGTCGTGAGGCGGTTCAATTTGAGGTGGCCGACACCCAGTAAAGATAGTTGGCGAAGGTATCGTAGAGCATCAGCAGGTAAACGATGAAAAGGCCCTCGATGACGGGCACGAGGTTCAATAGCAGGTAGCGTCTCTTATGGAGTTGAGAAGCCGGGCATCGACTCCGGATCGAATGCCCGGCGGAGTCGTCAATCGGCGGGTTCGTCGCCTAACTCTGTATTGACAGCTTCGGAAGTGGGTTGTTTGTCGGAGCGGTCGAGCCCCAAAATCGAGGTGGCGTAGATCGCCGCCAAACGTATGCTGTGATCAGATTCCGTAGGAGTAAATTCACGCTAGCGGAGTTCGCCTTCGACCTCGACGTAAGCCCCTTTCTGCAAAGCGCCAGCCCAAGCGCCCAGCTTGTTCCAGCCAATCACGCGATGCCATTCGGTGCGCGTTTTGTAGTCATCACTGCCTTTCTCTTTCCAGCTCACGCTCGTCGCGATTGAGAAGCGCGTGTATACGGTGCCGTTCGGTGTGGAACGGGTCTCGGCATTTTGGCCGAGAAAACCAATCAGAGTGATGCGATTCTTGCAAAGCATGTTTTTGTCTTCCTTTCGTGCCCAATTCGTTGGGACGACCCGGTGCGAAGGGGCCGCTCTCCAAGCAAGCTAAACGGTTTTTCGGAGCGTCCGGGGCAGATTGTTTGTGCCGTTCAAAAGGCGCAGCCGGCAATCTGCAGGGGAAACCGAAACCCGCTAGGGCTTGAACCGGCGAGCGAAGCTGCCGAGCGCGGGAATTACCCTGAAGCCAAGCCCAACGAAGAGAGGCCGAAAGGCAGACAGGCTTGCAAGAAGAATGATCTCTCGCCTGAGCTCGAAGGCAGATAGAGTCTCTCTGGAGCCGCCAACAAAATCACGATGACATTCGGACGGCCCACTCAACGGCCATTCGCCGCCGCTTCGCCGCTTCCGTTTCCAGAGCGGAAAGAAAAAAAGACGCACTTTAAAAACCGGGACCTTTCGCGTTTGCGGTGTGACCGTGGTGACGCGTTCCTCGCTCCAACGGCGAGGTCGGGCGACGTCGCAAGACCCATTTGAATTCCGTCGGAAAACCACGGGGCGGATCGGTAAACAGTACGCCTTTGATCGCGGGCGAATCGCCTCAACTGTCGAGAACCGGACTTATGTAAGTAGGCCTCTCGGACGCCGCATCCCGGAGTTTGGCCGGGACGCGGGCCTGGTGCGCGAGAGCCGTGTCAGGAGAATTGGCGGAACGAAATTCGTCGGCCTTCCGAATCCGGGAGCATTGATCAGGATTTGAGATCGGAGGTAAACAAACCAATAGATGATCACCCCGTCGCATCGCCCCCAGACCCTAGATGTTTATTTGTGCGAGGTAATTTCATGGCTTTGCTGGTTCGACTAGCTTGCCTCCGAGCAGGATCAGCCCGTCGGCGATTGTTCCGCGCCAGCTGGAGTAATCGTGCGCGCCCTGAAATTCCTGGTAAAACACCTCATGGCCTTTGGCGCGGAGTACATCCCGAAATGGCGATTCGGAACCAGAATCGATCCGCCCTTGCCGCTCGGTCCGATTCCGGCGATCCCGCATCGAGGTAGAAGCGTATCGGCAGCTTCGGGCTGTTGATGAAAAGCTGGGCCACATAGCTCGGATCAGCGTCCGGAGCGAAAGTGTCTGGTTTCGTTGGGTCGGGCGGCGGAGTCCACCAATAGGAGCCGGATTGCGAAAGCACGTTGCCGAAGGTTTCGGGATGTCGATAAGCGGCACAGGTCGCGGCGAGTCCTCCGTAGCTGCAGCCTCCGATGGTGACTCTCCGCGGATCGAGCGTCACATTGTAGCTCCGGCGCACCCAGGGAATCAGCTCGGAATTCAGAAATTTCTGCGAACGTGGGGTTACAGGGCAATTCGGTGCCGCGCATTCCTTTGGCATTGCCGACAATGAGAGCGACGCTGGGAGCGATGCTTTTTTCCGAAATGAGGTTGTCGAGCGTCGTAGGAGTGGGTACGGTCTCGATGAAGGTGTCCCCGTCGAAAATCACCAGCAGATCATAGGGCGGAGCATTTTTCGAATAACCCGACGGCGTGCAGACGGAAATCTTGCGGGTGTCCTTCAGAAGCGCACTGGGGAGATCCTGTTTTACGATCTCGCCGCCAGGCACAACCTGCCGCTTATCCGCCCAGGGCTGCGGCGGCGCATCGGGCATCTCGTTTTTGAGTAGCCGCGATGGCGGGAACATCGGGGTCTTTTGGGGACTCGAATATCGACTTCGGGTTCAGCGGATCGCGCTGACGTCGAGCGGTGACCTGGCTCTCTAGATCGCCGTCGAGCTTCGTTTCCCGGGTGACCTCGGGGGCGTTCGGGGCGAGAGTGTAGAGGGTGCGGAGGCGGTGGTCGATCCGCAATGTCTTATACCAGAGGTCGGTGCCTTCGACGTGCCGCAGGAAGCAATCTTCGGGTTCGGGTGGGCAGACCTGAGAGAGCAGGAGCACCCGTTTAGTTTCCGAGTTGCCGCGCCACAGGAAGGTCGTGAGGCGATTGCCGGGATCGTCCTTGATCGGTTCGATCAGCGGGCTTCCGTTCAGGCCAATCTCCTTCCAGAAGGCGTCCGCTTCGGCTTGATTCGTGACCTTCTGGATACGCGGACTTTGGTCCACTGCGGAAAGACCCGGCCCATGAGGCGTCGTGATCTTCAGGTTTGAAATGGTGTAAGCGGCCGGAGTGTTTCCATCGCGGGCGGCAGCTTTAAGGACCCACTCGCCCGGCTGCGTGGCGAGAAACTGCAGCGCCTCTCCTTACAGGCGTTCAGACGAGAAGGCACGACTGAGGCGGCCGTCCGGGCTGTAGACCGAGAGGGTCACATCCTTGCCGCGGTACTCGAGAGTCAGCTTAACGATCTGATCGGGCTTCAGATCAAACGTGAATGTACCGGCGGGGCCGGCGGCGAGGTTGCGGTTGAAGGTCTTCTCCGGTTCGAGCGGGACGGGCGCCTGAGACTGAGCGAAAGCGAGTGCGGCAACAACTGCGATCGGCAAAGTGCCGGTGCGCATATGGGTTCACCTCGGGTGAGTCGCAACAGTTCTCGACACGATATCTCAACGGAGCGCGCGCTATATGTCGGGCGGTTCATGGATTTGCGAGTGTCGTGCAAACAACCGCAGACCGCGCGGTGCCAGCGGCTTCGTTCTTGTCGCCAAGGGTGGATCGATCACCCGCGATTTTAAGTTGACGGAAAACGCGCATTCCGTGGATGTGACGTCGCTCGAGCGGATTGTCAGCAATCGTCCATTACTCCTCGGTAATGGACGTGTGGCCCGGGAACTGGACCGCACCAATGGAGAATCGGTCAGTTTCCGCCTAGTCCGTATTCTTCCAAAGTGAATCTACCGCCGAATTGGGTTTGTTCCAGAGAATTAATGCCGTTGCGCGATGCGATATGGTAGACCCGAGCGCGATGACACGAAGCATTTCCGAGCTGCGCCAGTTCGTCATGGGGTTCCGCAATACACAGCTGCTCTATGTCGCGGCAAAGCTAGATATCGCCGATCGACTTGCGCGGGGGCCGAAAAGCTCCCAAACGCTCGCTGAAGAGACAGGGGCGGATGCTGACGCGCTTTATCGCGTCCTTCGCGCTCTAGCGACTCTGGGTATTATGGCTCAGCTTCCCGACGAGCGTTTCACTCTTACCGATGCGGGACAGTTGAAGCCCGCGGCACCGCCTTCGATGTGCCTCGGGCGGCGCACGAGTGCGAGCGGCGTTTCGAGGCGTCCGGGCTCGCCGGGCCGCGCAACTTTCATAGCCGGTGATTTCTTCGATTCTGTTCCCGACGGGTCGGATCTGTACACGCTGAAGAGCGTTCTCCATGATTGGGATGACGATGCGGCAATCGATATCCTTCGGGCCTGCCGCCGAGCCATACCGCGGACGGGTAGACTGCTCGTAATCGAACATGTCATAACGGATGCGCCCAGCTCCGCCGAGGCGAAACTGTTCGATATAAACATGCTCGTGGTGCTCGGAGGGCGAGAAAGAACCGAGCGCGAGTACAAGACTTTGCTTACGGCTGCCGCGTTTATTCCCTTACGGTTGATGCCGACAGCTTCGCCAATGACCCATATTGGAAGCAACGCCTCGCGTCGATTGATGCGAGGTTAGAAGAACGCTGGACCCATCGCGGCGTTCACCGATTCCCGGAGGCCTGAACGCTGTTCACCCGCGACTCATAGACCAGCAGCGCGTTTCCCGGCATCCCGCCTCATGTTCCTGCACACCGATGTTCTGCTCGACACGGCCTTCGGCGTCAGCCTTGCTCCCGAGCGCAAGCGCAGCGGTGGTTACCAGAAGTTCGCGCTTGGTCATATCCATATCGTCACCGCTATAATACCCGTGATTCCGCGCGGCACTTCGACGCAATCGTTTCAGTGAGCGCGACTGCAGTAATCAAACATTTCGAAATTCATCCCGAAGACGCATCTGCAGCCCCCGCGCTGATGCACACCAGGACAATCAAAACACACAAAGAATGCGGTCGTTGTGGGCAATCCCGAAGTTGACAGACGAGATGCCTACCCACATTCCGTATCTGGCTTACACGTCACCGAATCGCGACTGTACGTCAAAGTGAAATCCGATCACTCTACCTTTCTCCATTAATCGGGTAACCGTCTCTTCTCAACGCCAGCTTTCGAAAGCTTGGTTTCATCGGCCTCGACTTCGGTGTAAGCGATTCACCCGGGAAAGTTCTTCAAGTATCGGACTTCTCGCAGTCCGTAAGTGGTGGTCATCTCGTCAGCGCAGTAGCCTAGCAACCCTTCTGAGACTTCTTAAGGAGTTGAGGGGTGGCAATGAAATCAATGGCCCCAAGCACTGATCGCCGGCAGAAACCGGATCATCGTTCCGCCAGTTCGGGGCGAAATTTGGCTGCTGTTGAGCTTCTCAGTTTTTTGAACCAGACTCGGGCAGTGGCGCCGTGGACGGACCGCGATTTAGCGAAAACGCTGAACATCGGCATGGATGAAGCAAGGGCAGGCGCTCGTCGTCATGCAATTCGAAGGCTTTATGTTGCCTCTGTCGGAGTGACGGGAAAATGGCGGACTACGCCACAGGGGGAATCGGTCTCCGGCTCAAAGCCGCCGCGCGTTACTCGCGACCGCGTGGACAAAGCTTTATCTGATCTCCGTGAGGGCATCAGAGACACGGATAGCGATCCCGATGCGCTCTACAAAATCACGGGTGCCGTGACATTTGGTGATTTCCTCACGGATCCGGCACGGGTTCGCTGTTGCGGCTTACCCGTTCCTGGAAGCATGAGCTTGCGCCTACGGGAATTACTGTCAATCTTGTTGCGCCCGGTTGGATTCCCCCCGAGCGGCACGCGGATGCAACGCAGCAAGAGCTCTGCAATTACGCCGCGAGTGTTCCGATTAAAACGATGGGCCACACCGAGGATATAGCCCAAATTGTGGCGTTCCTTGCAAGCGATGCGGCGGGCTTCATCATCGGGCAGAGTTTTTCAGTGAATGGCGGCAATACCCTGGCTGAGACAATCGCCCGATGCTTTCGCACCGGGCGATTTAGTCATTTTTTCTTTTTCAGATCGTCTACAGCCTGCTCGAGGCCACTGACCCTCGTGACAAGTTGGCTGATCTCGTCCGGAGGCAGGGTTTCCACTGGTCCAGGCCCGACTTCCGGGGTGGCCTTGGTGGCGACCTCGGGGATCGTCTCTTTGACCTCTTTGATCGCCTCTTTGACTTCCTTCGGACCATCTTTGATGTCCTTCAGTGTCTCCTTGTGGTCCTTTATGTCCTTCTGGTCCTTGTGTTCCTTGGGATCCTTGTGCTCTTTCTGGTCCTTCTGATCCTTGTGCTCCTTGGGATCTTTTTGGTCCTTCTGGTCCTTGTGTTCCTTGGGGTCCTTATGATCCTTTTGGTCCTTCTGCTCTTTCTGGTCCTTCTGGTCTTTCGGCTCTTTGTGGTCCTTCTGATCCTTGTGTTCCTTCGGATCTTTGTGGTCCTTGATGGTGTCTTTTATGCCCTCCTTGACGATCTGTTTGTCGATGGCTGTAGCAGGGGTTTGCTTGAGTTGCTGCGCGGATGCCGCACTCGATCCGAGAACGGTTTCCAGATCGCGCGGACGGTCGCCCGCGCCTTCGGTGTTTACAGTTAGATCGGGTCTATCTGCCTGCCCGACCAGTGGTTTGTCTGCCATTGTTTTTCCTCCGTGTGATATCCCGTTTTAGGGGAACTTGTTGTTATGCGGCGCGAAGCAGGTTAGCAACTGCCTCGCTGATCGGTTGTCCGGTTGCGCGTTCATAAAAAAGAAATCCAGGTGAAGGGTTCATTTCGAAGCAGTAGAAGCGTCCATCGGGAGTGCGGCGCAGATCGATTCCGGCCACCTCCAGCCCCACGCTCTTTGCCAGACCAACGCAGGCCGCGGCTATTCGAGGTGGAATCTCGATGGCTTCCGCCGTCAACGAAGCGCCCGACCGGCTGGCGTACCGGTAGTCGCTTGCTTCGGATACGAGCTCTGTTGCGAAGGTCTGTTTGCCAACCGTGTGAACGCGAATATCGACGCCTTCCACCCACTCCTGAAATTGCGTTGGGCAATTTTTGACTGATTCGAGACGCGGCAGGTCGGCGGCTTCCAGCCGCCGCACGATCGAGCGAACCGAACTTACGGATTTGTAAATGATTTTCTTGTTGCAGGCTTTATAAAAAGAAACCGCCTCTTCCGAGCTAGTGGTCACCAGCGTCCGCGGAGTAAGAAATCCAAACGAAGAAACGAGGGCTTCCTGGTACAACTTGGAATCGTTCGAAGTGGATGCCTTTACACGATTGACGACAGTGCACGGCATCGCGTCAAACAGGTACATGAGCGACGCCTGGTACTCGGACGTGATGATCTCTTCCTCACGCTCACCGAAGCCTTCACGCTTCTCCGCCCCGCGGTATTGAACGTAGCGCGCGTAAATGCCTGTAATGTCCTTAAGATCGACTTTGCCTTTGGGTCCATCCAGATATCCGGTAATGCCGCCGTTCGAAATACTCCAGCTAGCATTGAAATCGCCGGGAAAGCGGAGCTCATCCAGAAAAAAGTAGTCGTATCCCATGTATTCGAGCCGGGCACACATCAGCTCGATCATTCCGTCGGCCATAATTCCAGCAACGAGAATCATGCGGCTTTTCTCCCATTCCGCGCGCAAAGCGCATCGAATAATCGGTCGATAACCGCGGCGCGTGCTTCATCGCCACATTGAAATAGGTAAGGAGCGCAATTGAGCGCGAAGCAATACCATTCGCCGTCGGTGCTTCTTATCAGCTCGAATTCGCAGAACGAAAGGTCGAGAAATGCCGCTGCCTCCAGGCAGGCGCTTGCGGCTGTTTCGTTCGGCTCACCATCGAAAACAACTCCGCGACCCACGACGAAGGCCCGCACGGAATCGCCACGAACAATTTCAGTCAGATTGAGGGGCATGATTTTCGAGAGAGGCGCCAGTTTCTCGAGTTCGGCTTCCTCTTCGATTACGTAGTTCGACGGCAGCGAGAGAGGTGAATAACGCACGCGGCCGCCACAGAGGGCAAAAAACGCGCGCGCGTCTTCATATCTCGTGGTGACCATCGCTTTCGGCAAGTGGAATTGCAGATTGGGAAGCAGCGAAACCAAATCCGGTACACACAGGCGCGACTTGTACCAAAGTTCGGAGCGTAGCCGGTTGATGACCGGGCATGGCAGGCTGTGCATATATCCACGCGCCAGCGCGTGCCATTCGGAGTTCAAGTATTGTCCGTCTTTGGTTCGATGTTCCTCGGCCGATGTCGTGATACCGGAGAAGCGTGCAAACACGCTGTCAATTTGATCGAATCTGACTGGTTGCTTCGCGAATCCCACCGAGCCGCGGGATTTTCCATTTTGTAATTCCCAGACGAAATGGAGTCCGGGGAAGAGTTCGTCTTCGGGCAGGTATACAATCTCGCGGCCCGTGGCTTCAAAGCGATTTCTTATCAACTTGCAACACAGATCGTCGTCTCTGCCGACAACCAAAGTGAATCCCATCGGGTGCATCTCCTTGCACTCGCAGCCGCGGGTCTTAAGGCGGTTGTGATTTCACTTAGTAGTGACATTTCAGACGGCGGCGTTGCGGTGGATTGTAGAAATCTGAGGCTTGTTTGCGTTGCTGAACGCTACTCTGAACGTTCTCGTCATGCTTCATTCGAACCAGAACACTGCCTTCGGGCCTGGCGGACCTTCTGTTTCAATACCATCGGGTCCGGAACCATCCGTGCTTCAGGACCGAACCGGCCGATTTGATCGCGCTCCTTGCGCTCACAGGAGACACACCTCGGGCATGTGCATTTTGCAACCTTCGCCTCGCGTCAGCGCCGGATACTGCAGCGTGCGTTAGGCGAAGGAATTTCAAGTTTGTTACGCTTCGTTTTCGGAAGCCAAAGAACTGGCCGGGCTTTAGGAGTCAATAAGGCGCTTCCCATTCGGCCATCGACAACAAGAGGTTGTGGATCTTAAGCGGTAAGACTAAGATGATCAAATACTTCGCGCATTGTTCCCAGCAGCTGCCGATAGAGCTCCCACACGGAAACGGCGATGGAAGCGGACATAATGCGGCGGGCAAGGACGGCGCGGCCGCCAACGTTTTCCGGCGTTCATCTTCCCACTGTGGCTGCCGTTCGCGAGTTTCCTCCCGTGAAAATCGGGGAGGCCGTGACTCTCGATATCTTAATATAAGCCGGCAACGGGCGAAAAAATTTACGACGTCTTTCGCCCGATCCCGCGCCTAACTATTTGTCTTACAAACGTCGTGGTCAATGTGAACGGAACGACAATAATGGCGCCGCGTTCGTCGATGACCGGAGGCGTGGTGCGCGTCGATATTCCGGATCACGGCGCCTATATCGTAGCGATTTACGATCCCAAGAATATGCCCGCGATTTACAACTTCCAACCGATCCCGCACGCGGACGGCAGAGTGCTCAATTGGGAGATGGACGGAAAAAAGGTAGCGATCGAGTCGAGGACCAATGTACTGACGCAGCCCGCAGCCGCGCCGTTGTGGGTTTATCACGACCGTCAATACCGCTCACAGGATTTGCCTTACAGCGTGAGTTTGCGAGTCGCCGAAACTGTCGAGTGGCTGCTTCCGAGAAAGTAGGCAAACGCATCGAAACCAGAGTCTCATGCTGTGATGTTTGAGCCGGTTACTCGATATAAATGGGCTACGAACGCGCGTCGAACTCAAGAATTCTCCGGAGCATTCGAGTCGCCTCGCGATTACGCGATCCAGGGAAGGGATTTGTTTCCTTGCTGGCGTTTATTACGCACACGCACTAGTACCGGTTCCGCTTCATGGATCTCGATAGGCTTTGTCGCCTGATCCAACGCCTTGCCGTCCTCCGATGCGGCTTCTGTCCAGGCAAACCATTGCTCGTCAGCCCAGGCAACGAGCTGACAACAGCTATAGAGGCCTTTTTCAAATTCGTCATTGAGACCTAGAGCCATCGCGTCTGCCCTCGCCTGTGATTCGGTACATCCGCAGAATCTACATATGTTCATCGCCATCTCTTCTCCTCACCCCCCTCTTGTCGGTCTTTTGCTCACTTTCCAAAAAGGCACTCTGAGCGCCGACTATTCCCGTCATCCGCAAGCCGGTCGGCTCGGCCGGAAGCCTCACCAAAAGCAGTAGCAGTCTTGTTGCCATTGCCGACAAGCTTACAGGGACGTCGGTCTTCCTGCTTACTGAGTGGCCTTGAGTGTTATTTCCTCTACCCCTTTGACGCTTCAGCTCTGGCAGCAGACGCGTGGGCGATGTAAAAGGCTATGAAAGGTTTTGTAAAGGCAACCTTGTCGTCGTCCTTATCCGCAACGCCCCGTGCGAGAAGACGCGGGACAGTTCACCACGATGGTTGGCTCGCGCGTTCGAGGTTCCTACGGCATTTCCCGCTACTGATCTGTTGCGATGGCGGGAGCAAATGTGAATCCACCTGATCAGGAAATCCCAGGTGGCAGTTCCATGATCTTGATGTTGCGAAAGTGAATCTCCGCTCCTTCGGACTCGAGGCAAAGGTAACCCTTTCGCTGCGTCGATCGGCTGATCCCGTTAACGAATTTGCCGTTGACGGAGAGCTTGATAACTCCGTCGATCGCGACAACGTCATATGTGTTCCATTGTCCTCGCCCTTTGCAGCGGTTTTCGATGGATTTACTTCTCTCTGCTCTCGGATTATCCGGCACCGTCTTCACTCCGCCGACGCCGAATAACTCGCCATGTACATACGCAATGGGCGGAGTCTCTCCGTTCTGTTTGTGCAGATTTGGCCACTCCAGCTCGAGCATCTGGATTTCGACGCCGTCCGGTAATCGACTGCTGGCATCCGGACGAGCGTTGCTCCACGCAAATACCCCGGAGTTCCCTCCGGGCTCAATGTGCATCCACTCTATGTGGAGAACGAAATTCTCGTACTGCTTCGCACTGCGCATCACACCGATGGGATGACCCGTGCAGATCAGCATGCCGTTCTTGATTCGCCAGGTATCTTCGGCCGTATTGACGTTTACCCAGCCAGTGAGGTCGTTACTATTAAGCAGATTGCGGAACTCTGGAAGCGGACTATCACTGGCAGAGAGAATGTCGAATACCGTGGTCAAACACAGCAGAAGGCCTGCAACCGCAAATCGTTTCATAGTTCTCACGTGTCCTCCCCCAAGGTCACCAGAATCTAGCGCGATAAACAACGCGATCGCCCATGAGCAGCATCCCGTGAATGACTGGCTTGTCGCGTTGCCATAGCGAGGACCGGTCGAAGCTGCCGTGACTTAATCCGAGCCATCCAGGATTATACTGAGTCTCGCGTTCGGTCTGGTCCGGCAGATCCAGCGCCATATGTATTCGCCATGCTTCGGACCGCGCAGATACTCAAGCGTAACGGTGCACACGCCGTGTCTTTCAGATAGAGTTTGAAATCAATCGCAGTGGAGGGCTAAGATTGCAGGTCGGGCGGGTCCGTTGATGCAATCGCCGACCGAACCTTCGTCAGAGCCTGTGGATCGGCTAGGACTGACAGAACATCGCCAGTCGCCAGTCTCGTGCTGCCTCGAGGAACAAGGTGTTCTCTTCCCCTCGTAACTAACATGACGTGAGCCTCACGCGGAAGATGTAGACTCACTAATCGTTTTCCTGCTGCCGGCGATGTTTCTGTTACGGGTATTTCGGCAATTTCGCTGCGATCGTTTCCCGCGGGCAGCACGTCCAAGGGGAATCGTCGATCGGTCGCAGGAGAAGGAAGTTGGAGCTTCAAACGTTTGGCGACCCATCCAATTGTTGTGCCCTGCAGGAGAACGGAAATCACCACAGTGAAGAACACCACATGAAAGTAAAGATCTGCGTTTGGCACACCGGCAAGCAGGGGAAATGTCGCGAGAACGATGGGAACTGCCCCTCTCAAACCCACCCAGGAGATGAACAGCTTGTGGCGAACGCCTAGCCTGGCAAAGGCCAGACTGACGAACACACTGATCGGACGGGCCACCACAACCAGAAACAATGCCATGAGCACTGCAACTCCCATCAACGGCAGCAGGCGCGACGGAAAAACAAGTAATCCCAACACAAGAAAGACAACGATCTGCATGAGCCACGCCACGCCGTCATGGAACCTAGTGAGGCTGCGGCGGTGGACGAAATCTCTATTGCCCATCACGAGCCCGGCCAGATAAACCGCCAGGAATCCACTTCCCCCGATGGCGGTAGTGGCGCCATAAGTGAGCAGCACGATTGCCACCGTGAGCGCCGAATAGAGACCTTCGGCGTCGAGCTGCAACCAGTTGATAAGAGGTACTGCGGTCCTGCCGATTCCCCAACCGATGCCTGCGCCGATCAGCATCTGTTTGAAAAATAGAGGAACCAAGAAAATAGCTCCTTCACCCGGAGACTGCAATAGATGAATGAATCCGATCGTTAGGAACACGGCCATGGGATCGTTAATTCCGGATTCCAACTCCAATAGCGGCTGGATCCTGCTTCTTAAGAAAATGCCTCGCGAACGAAGAACAGAAAACACCGCTGCAGCATCGGTGGACGAAACAATCGAACCGAGCAACAAACCCTGCATCCAGGAAATACCGAATAGATGTCTGGCGAATCCGCCGACGAGCACGGCGGTGATGAAAACGCCTAATGAAGCCAGACTCACTCCCCGCCATAACACGCCGGAGACCATTCGCCAATCGGTATCGAGGCCGCCTGCAAAAAGGATGAAGGACAGCGCAACAACGCCGACCGATTGGGCGAGCCAGGCGTTATCGAACGGGATATGACCCAGCCCCTCTGATCCGGCCAGCATCCCGATTAGCAGGAATAATAGGAGCGCGGGGATACCGAGCTTACTGGAAGTCTTGCTCGCCACTACTCCTAGCAAAAGAAGAATCGCGGCGATAATCAGGATCTCTTCGAACGAAGCCATGCCTCGTGTGAAATACCACGCTAAGCCATGGTCATTTAAACCTCCTGTCGGCGTTTCGTTGTAATCTGCCGCTGTTGCGTCAAGAACGACCCAAAGGAGGAGATCGTCAGCCTTAATCGCTGTACTGCTTTGCCTCGAGCAACACAAGCACAGAGAAAATTGAGCGAATGCGTCGTTAGCGGCTTCGGCAACAGGCATATGCTTCGATTAGTTGCCGTGCCGGGCGCCGTGATCAGCCCGCACGAACTGCCGAACATCTAACCTGCCGCGACTTTCTACACCTCAATGCATACGTTCACTCGATCAACGGGCGGGGGAAATTTCGACGTAGCGCTCCCACGCCCGGATCCGCTCAATGAGGTCTCGGATACGCCCCGGCTCGGCGTTCGCCAGATTCTTGCGCTTCGACGGGTCGACTTCGAGGTTGCTTAACCAAACCCCTGTGCTTACCGGTTCACCGGGGAACTGCGGCGGGTCAGGATCAGTTTCCAATCTCCTTGCCGTACGGCCCGGCTCTCGTTGAAGCTCCAGAACATACGCTCGTGAGGCCGCTGCTCGCCGCGTAGCACAGGAAGGATACTCTGTCCATCGATATCGCGCGGCGGCTGAGCGCGTCCATCGGCCATAGCGAGAAATGTAGGCAGGAGATCCATCGACAACATGGGACGGTTTTCGACCACACCTGCTGGCACAAAGCCGGGCGCTCGCAGAATAGCCGAAAACGTGCATTCCGCCATCGAAGAGTCCCCGTTTGTACCCGCGAAACTTCCCGTTGCTGCCGCCTGTGGCCGGCTTGCCGTAACTCGAAGCGCGTACTTCCCGGGTGGCGCCGTTGTCGCTCTGGTAGAACACAACGGTCTCGCGGGCGATTCCAAGACGAGCGAGGTCGTCCAACAGATTGCCAACAACATCGTCTACGGCGGCTACCATCGCCAGATGGGTTTTGCGGTCGCGCCCCATGGATGCCGGAAAGCGGTCAAGGTATTTTTGGGGCGCCTCCAAAGTATAGTGCGGCGTGCCAAAAGCGAGATAAAGGAAAAACGGTTGCTCCCGGCGTTGACGTATAAGAAAGGCCCGTGCCTCACGTCCGAGTAACTCGGTCATGTAAGTAGGCTCTTCAAATACTTCGGTTTCATTCCGCCAGAGATCGTGGAATATTTTGCCGGGCGGCGAGCCGAGCTGATAATACCGATGCGAATAGGCATCGAGCCATCCGGAATACCAGCCGAAGAACTCATCGAAGCCTTGCGTCGTAGTGCGCGACGCTGCCCAGGTGCCATTTGCCGAACGCCCCAGTCCTGTAACCGAGCGCGCGCAGTGAAGCCGGAAGAGTTGTCTCGCCGGCACGCAAACCGGGAACATCCCAGGTGGGCTGCGATGGCAATGCACCTTTACGCCGGTGCGATCCGGGTATTTGCCGGTCAGGATGGCCGCCCGCGAAGCCGAACAGATGGGCGCGTTCGCGTACCATTGCGAGAACCGTACACCGGATGCAGCCAAACGATCGAGGTTTGGGGTGCGTGCGTCCGATGCACCGAAACAGCCAACATCGCCGATGCCCTGGTCATCGATGATAATCACCAGAAAATTCGACCGCCGCGCTTGTGCAAAGGCAGCTCCTGCCGCCAACGAGGAGAGAAAATGTCGCCGATTCACGTGCTGAATAGACTATCAAGCCGATGGAATGCCCAATTCCCAGATTCATCTGTTGGTGAGACTTTCTACGCCGTTCGGCGCAGCTCGACTCTGGAATGCCGCGCCCCGCGTCGAAGGACCGCAGCATTCCGGTCTCACGTTCACCGAATGACTCGGAAAGTCCGCACGCTATGAGGCCGCCCGGCTGTCAACGCGAGTTATGGCGGTGCCGGCATGAGACATCCTCAATCTTCCACACCTCTCCAAGCGAACGGAGTAACGTATGCAGTGTTCCCGATGAACAGTCAGCTAAGATCAAATCGCCATGGATCGCGAGCAGCTCAAGGGGTATCTCTGTTCTATCCCGGAACGGTTCCTGCGCTCGCTGATCGGCATAGGTGGCGGAGCGGCTCACGAGGTGAGTAAAGTGCTTCTGCCCGCTCGCGTGCGGCGCTCCAGCCTCTACCGATCACTGGTCGGATCCACGCTCCGATTTCTGATTGAGCAGGTCGGGCAAATCAAAGAAACGCAGGATGCCGGTACCGAGAGCCTTCCTTCCGATTTTCTGATTCGTCGCGCCGCCGGAAACGTGGTGGAACTGGCGGGTATCGCATCGTTCCACGCTTCGCCGGTCTGGGTACTGGCCGCTCTGGCCGATGTAGCCGGGGCAGGTCGCGAGTTGATCGCCGAGATGGCCGAAGCGCTACAGAAGGAAGGACTGTTGCCGCCTGGGCACAAATTTCATACAGTTGACCAACTGCTTGGTGGATTGGAGGGCACCGCCGGGCGGTTGACAGAGACGGTGAACACACCGCCCTTAGACGTCGGCTCTCTGCGCGCCGAATGGGCCGAACTCCGCCGCGAGGCGTCGCGGCTCCCCAGGGCTTCGCTGCCAGTCGATCGACTGTACAGCCAATGGCGCGAACTCCAGAAGGAAGCTGCCGCACAGAGACAGTCCGTCCTGCAGCTCTCGTCAGTGATGGCTCTGGCCGCCGTGCGTGAGCTGCCGGAGAATGCGCACCGGCTTTCTCGGGTGGCCCAAGTCAGCGGCCGGCGCGCTGGCGAGGTGCTGGCGTCCGGTCTGCTGGATCATTACCGGGAGAGTTTGGCGGAGATTCACAAGGTGGGCTACGTCCGGTATTGGCTGCGGGAGTTTCGGCCGTATCTGAATGGCGCGATCCGGCAGTTTTCCACCAGGCAGGTATCCAGGACCGAACGGCTCCTGAACTACCGGAGCAGACGGGAGCGCTCAACACGGAACGAAGATTAGGATCTGGAAATCGGCCTGGGTCCGCGAATCCGGTCAAGAAAAAACAGACTCGTAGGAGAGCGACTCGACAGAGTCAATTCTTAACCACGCAGTCTCAGTTGGATGGAACGCCACTTCGCGAGCACTGATCAGATTACCGAGTATGAACTCGGGCGGAACGGCTAGTGCATTCAATTGCGCAGAAATGAAAAAGCAAGAGATTCAGCATCCCCGCCTAGAAGAGCCAAACACAGATATCTGGACCAGATGGGGTCTGCATTCCAAGTTCTAGCCGTCGCTTTGCTTCGACGCCTCCGCGCTGACGACCGTACAATGACGGTGCTATGCCGTGGCTGCATCGGAGTTTTTGGATAGTCCCCTGCTTATCGCCGGGATCCTCACGATCTTCTGGCTGCTCGTTGCGCGGACAAAGCTGCACAATATCTATCGACGTCAGTTCGGAGAACTCGTCGCGAACGCTTGTTTCTGGCCTCCTTCGGTTTCTTCACAGCGGGTGGCCGTCGTCCGCGGCATCACGATCGCTATTCACAATGACTTTGGCCCCTTTCATAACGTCATGATGAACGGCCGCCACATTCACCACCTGGTTTGGGGCATTCTGCTGTTACTTCTCATTGGGTACCTATGGCTGCTCCAGATTGGAACAGGGTCTGATTTTTCAGCGCGGCTGCCAGGCGGGATCACTTCCTTGCTTTATGGAGTGGCGGCGGCGCTCATCCTCGACGAATTTGCATTGTGGCTGAATTTGAGCGACGTATATTGGCAGCGTCAGGGTCGAGAAAGCTATGAGGCAATGGCGCTATTCGGCGGAATCCTGGCGGTCGGAATCTTCGGCAAGCCGTTTTTTACGGCAGCCGTCCGCGAACTCACGCGACCGTTTCGTCGCCCCAGTTCCCGGTAATTCCAGATCTTGCAATTTGTTGAGACTCTGCAGAAACTTTGCCGGGATGAGCAGTCGATCGGCGAGTGGTCGGATCCTGCTTTTGGAACGTAAATCGACTAGAAAACGCGTCGCGGTGAAAACCAGACGTCGATAGCAACAAAGACTCTGTTCAAAATGCAACGTAGGCAGTTGTCAAGGTAGGGACGGCCAACTTCTGATTAGCGCACGTCCGGGAGGCATCCAGTAAATTTGCAACGCCCGCTTTCCGAGAACTGTATTTTGCAGTCCGGGAGTGCTAGCCCCTTCTACGGGCAACTCAACGAGAAGAGACGGCGGGGCGCACCCGGTTCTCCTGGATGTGTTGCAAATGCGGGCCGCAGCTCTGATAGGCTTGGCGGTTCATGAGACGGGAGCGGCCGGCGCTGTTCAAGGGGCGACATTTCGAAGCAGAGATCATTCTCTTGTGTGTTCGTCGTTATCTTCGTTATGCATTAAGTTTGAGGAACCTCGAAGAGATCATGGCAGAGCGGAACCTCGATGTGGATCACGTAACGATCTGGCGTTGGATTCAGCGTTATGCGCCGGAACTCAATCGGCGTGGCAGCGCGAACTGCGGATGACGAACGCCTCCTGGCGCGTTGATGAAACGTATCTCCGGGTCGCCCGGCAAGTGGACCTATTTATATAGGGCAGCGGATTCCGCTGGCGACACCATTGACTTCCTGCTATCTGCAACGCGTGATGCCGATGCGGCCAAACGCTTCTTTCAGAAAGCATTGCGATCGCCTAATCATCCTCATCCACGAGTGATCAACGTGGACCGGAATCCGGCCTATCCAAGAGTCATCAAGGAACTCAAGCGAAAGCGAGAGTTCGGCCGGCGCTGCCGTTGTCGACCGATTCGCTACCTCAATAATGTGGTGGAGCAGGATCATCGAGCAATTAAACGTCGCGTCAGAGCAAGCCAAGGCTTTCGGTCGTTTGCCTCTGCGGACAATTCAGGGTATTGAAACTATGAACATGATTCGTAAAGGGCAGATTCGGTGGTTGCAGAAGAGCGACATCCTCGGGCAGGTCGCATTCATTTCTGCACTCTTCGGAATCGACACCGCTGACTGATGAGTGGCCATGAAGCTTCCGGGCGCCTAGCATTCTAAGTTCGCAACACTTCCAGACGGAGGATCATCGCCTCTACTTTGCCTATCGGCACTCCAGCACCTGTATCGCACCACGCAAGGATCCTCCCGTTTACTTCCTGGGAAAAATGAACGGGGTCGTCTGCGATGGCGGGCACGCTATTTAACTCATAGTCCAGGTAGACGTTTTTGTAATCAACGTCCGGGTTTGCTTTGGATACTGCAGCTAGGGTTGTCGCCATCACTCTTGATTTTGAGGAACAGGCGTGAGCGCATGCAATACTCCGACGGGTACTGTTAGATTCTTACTTACTGAAAGTTATCCGCGGACCGGGCAGCCAATTCTCGGTTGCCGACCTCGCCTAGCTTCTTCCATCTGCGTCCCAGACGATAAACAGACCCTTCATTGATCTGGGCAAGCATCTTGCGAAGCTGTGCCGTACTGCGATTCTTCAGGTACCTGTTTGGACCTTCGATTCCATTCTCTGATCGCCACCGTGTGAGCCTTTCGACTAGTTGTTCACGATTCAGAGGCGTGGAGTCTACGATGGCCGGCTTGCTCAGTGTGCCAAGTGCAATCCGAGCACTCTCTTCGAGTGCTGCAACGCGCTTTTCCAGCGCTTTGACAATTCGACGGAGTTTCTCAAAATCGAATCCTCCACGGCCATTTACCACTTGATAATCTTACCACTTGGCCAAGTGGTAACTACTTTTCTGGGTCACTTTCGGGTCACCATCTTTGGCGTTTTGGGGTGATTTGTGGAGTATTAGCTTCCTGCCTTATAAGCCTTCAAATAGTTGATTCGGGAGGGGAACTACTGATTTTGTTGGAGGCGCGGGGCGGGATCGAACCGCCGAATAAAGGTTTTGCAGACCTCTGCCTTACCACTTGGCTACCGCGCCAGCCGGGTCGGGATCTCTTCGCAACATAGCACAAGACCCTATAAGCAGGCGATGACCCATGCATGATCGCGGCTTTATCGCTTCAGAAGAATACCGCCCGAGAATCGCCCGGCCGAATAGCCCCGGCTACTCAATCCGGATACTGCCCGAATCCACGCGCACGTTCACCGGCGGGCCGCCGCCGCGAACTTTGCCATCGACGTGATGACGCGAGAGTTCGCTGCGCACCGTCATTTCGGGAACCGAGATACTGCCACTCTCGGAGGCCGCGCTGACATCGTAGCCAGCACCCGGCGCAAGCCGGACGGTGATACCGCCGGAATCGGCCTTAGCATGAATGGGCGCGGGCTTTGTCTGCGCCAGACGAATGCTCCCGGAGTCGGCCTCCGCATCAATGCCGCCCGCAACGTCAATAGCATCGATTCCGCCTGAATCGACACGCGCCGTGACTGCGCCGCCGATCTGGCCGAGATGGATGCCGCCGGAATCGGCGGTAGCGCGCACTTCGCGGCCGACATCACGAGCCTCGATACCGCCAGAGTCTGTGTGACAGTCTGCTGGACCACGAATGCCCCGGACGTGAATGCCGCCGGAATCGGCCCGGGCACGAAGCTGCGTCTCAACGGGAGTATAAATCTCCAGACGCATCGAGACTCCTCGCAGCAAATCGCGGCCCTGCACATATCCGATGCGCACGCGGTTACCTGTCTGCTCAACCGGGGGACTGCGCTCCAGTTCGCGAATGTGAGCCTCGGCGTCGTTAAAATCCAGCCAACCGTGCTGCGCTTTGAGGACCGCATGAACACGAACGGAACCTGCCGGACCGGGCATCACGGTTATACCGCCCGAGTCAGTCACGACATCGAGATCGACCGGACCGGTGACCGTGAGCGTCCGTTCAAACGATCCTTGTTCGTCCGCCCAAAGGACGCCTGTAGTTACGATCATGGCGGCCAGAGCGAATACGGGACATTTCATGAGCTTACTCCTTCGAGTTCCTTGAGAGATTACGGGGAAGCTTGGCCGGATGTTCCATCATTTCTGGGCTGCCTTTTTACGTATTAAAAATAAGGTTGACTGCTCTATCTATCTAGTACACTATATATCTAGTGAGCGGCGAAGCCAGCAAACGAAATCCGTTCCAGTGCCGGCTGGACCTCGATAGCGGTGTGCCCGTGTACCGGCAGATTATCGACCAGGTGACCGGCGGGATCGCGACGGGCGCGCTGGCAGCCGGCGATCAGTTACCCACGGTACGCCAACTGGCTGTCGATCTTTCTATAAATCCCAATACGGTCATCCGAGCATACCGGGAACTTGAAATCCGGGGCGTTCTGGACACGCAACAAGGGACAGGGACATTTATCAGCCAGCAGAAAGCGCCTCGCGATGGTCCTCTGCGCCAGCGCCGGCTGAATCAACTCGCCGGCGAATTTGTGGCGCGCGCCGGTTCGGAGGGGTTCAGCGTGGAAGAACTGCTGGAACGCCTCGCACAATTGCAGAAAAGGAGATGAACGGTCATGTATAGGCTTCTCGATACGAATCGCGTGAGTGGTGTTGCGATGGCCCTCTTTGCGGCCGCGGTCGCAGCAGGTTTCGGATTCACGACGATAACCGGCAGGCAAGCGCCGCTCGTGGTGGGATTGGCGATTGGTATCTATTTGTTGTTTTCCGTCAAGGTCGCAGACCAATGGGAAAAGGTCGCCGTGCTGCGGCTGGGCCGTTACCTCGGACTACGCGGGCCCGGTCTGTTTCACGTTATTCCGGTGGTCGACAGGCTGAGCCGTTATGTGGATCAGAGAATTCGAGTGGCTAACGTCACGGCCGAATCGACGCTGACACGCGACACGGTGCCGGTGAACGTCGATGCCATCGTTTTCTGGGTGGTGTGGAACGCCGAAAAGTCGATTCTGGAAGTAGAAGACTTCGTACAGGCGATCAATATGAGCGCGCAGACCGGTCTGCGCGAATCGATCGGACGGCACGAACTGGCGCAAATGATCACGGAACGCGAATCTTTGGGCCGCGAGTTGCAGCGCATTCTGGATGAGAAGACAAATCCATGGGGTATTACCGTGCAGTCAGTGGAAATCCGCGATGTGCGTATACCGCAAGCACTCGAAGACGCCATGTCCCGGCAGGCGCAGGCCGAACGGGAGCGCCAGGCCCGCAACATCCTGGGCCAGGCCGAGACTGAAATCTCTGAAAAATTCTCGCAGGCGGCATTGACGTATCAGAATAATCCCGTCGCGCTGCATCTGCGTGCTATGAACATGCTCTATGAAGCGATCAAGGAGCGGGGCTCGATGGTGATCGTGCCTTCTTCCGCAGTCGAAACGATGGGCTTGGGTGGGACGCTTGCTACCGCTTCGCTCGGCGGAGCAAAAGTGGAATAACCGGCTGAAATTCGATATCCTAGGTCGCTATGCAGATGCGACGCCTCATCCTGACCGCGCTTATTTCGACTCTGGTTCTTCAGGGTCAGCAGAAAAAGATTGTGGCTGTGAACGCCAACCCGACGCTGGTGGAACAATTGCAAAGCGCATCGCCCGATGTCAAAATCGTGCCCGTTGAACGGGAAAGAATGATGGAGGAGATCGGCGACGCCGATGCATACATCGGTGAGATCACATCGGCTGAAGTGCGCGCTGGCAAAAATCTCAAGTGGGTGGCCGTGATGTCCGCGGGCGTGGAGCGGGTGTTGTTTCCGGCCGACGGGACGAGCGATTTACGCGACAGCAATATCATTCTTACAAACAACAAGATCGTCCAGGGGCCGGAAATTGCCGATCACGCGCTGGCGATGCTGTTGATGCTTTCACGCAATCTGTACGTCCTTTATAAGAACGACCAACAACAAATTTGGAATCCACGCTCGTTCCATGGCATTGAATTACGGGGCAAGACGGCTGTTGTAATCGGCGTGGGCGGCATCGGAACGCAGATTGCGCTGCGAGCCAATGCATTCGGCATGACCGTGATCGGCGTAGATCGGGAAGACAAGCCGTTCCTTCCATTCGTCGAAAAATTCGTGAAGCCGGATCAGCTCGATAGCGTGCTTCCGCAAGCGGACGTGGTCTTCACTTCCGTGCCGGATACGCCGCAGAGCCGCAAAATGATGGGTGCGAGCCAATTTGCGCTCATGAAGAAGAAGTCGTATTTCATTGCGGTCAGCCGCGGCAAAATCTACGATATGGGCGGGCTCGTGAAAGCGCTCGACGAAAAGCGTCTGGCTGGTGCGGGTGTCGATGTGACCGATCCGGAGCCCCTTCCCAAAGACCACCCGCTGTGGAAATTCGAGAACGCGATCATCACGCCGCACATTGCCGGCCGCTCCGACCGCGATGCGGAGCGAATGGTGGGAACGATTCAGGAAAACATCCGCCGCTTTGTCGCCGGCAAGCCAATGATTAACGTGGTCGACAAGAAGAAGGGATACTAGCGCTGATTTTCATACCACTTCAGAAGCGAACCGCCGATGCATGCCAGGTCCGGACGGCCGTCGCCGTTCAGGTCGGCGACGGCACAGGCATTGGCGAGAATTGCGTCGTCTAAAACCGTCTTCGACCAGGCATCGTGCGCGCCTGCGTGATAGATGAGCACACTTCCACCGTTTCCTCGAAATCCGACTACGATCTCGTCACGCCGATCATGGTTTAAATCCACAGCAAGGATCGTGTGTCCTTGAGCGAGTGAATCGTCGATCACCGTCCGTGCCCAGGCTCCGCGGGCATGACGGTAAATTGCAACTTCGTTGCCATGCCAAGGCTCTATGGTGGCGAGAAATCGTTCGCTTCCCAGCTTGCCGACCGTCACATCACTCGTCCCACACTTGGGACAAGGTGCGGGGCTCCCCTTCGCAATCTCCGTGCGCTGCCATTTGGCGTTTCGCAGTCGATAGAGGTCGATTCCCGAAAAACTGCCCGTAAGAATGTCATCGCGTCCGTCTGCATCCCAGTCCGTGATGAATAGACCATGCTGAACGCCTTCGTTCGTCTCGTCGATCGTCTGGCGTTTCCATTCACCGGGACGATAGAAGACCAGTGGCACATGGCCGTGGTATTCAGGAGCTTCAGCGGTTGCTCCCGTCAAGGGCGCATCGATTAATACTTTTTTGCCGCTGCCGTCTATGTCGGCGTAGCGTAGCCGGTGCGAGGTCGTAAGCCGGTCTATTTCTCGTACGTTCCAGAGCTGCGCAGGATCGCCGTTTGGAGTGAGAAGTGAAACGATGCCAATACTGTGTTTGGCTTCGTTTGCAAATCCGGAAGCGAGCACAATCTGGTCGTTCAGATACGCCGCGTTGATCATGTGGCTCAGATTGCTCGCGATTACATGGCGCTGCCAGGAGGGATTCTCGTACCAGACAAGCTCGGTCTGTCCGCTTGCGACTGCGATCAGGTCAATCTTGCCGTCGTGATTCACGTCCGCGCAGACGACCTGGTAGCCGCCCTTCAAATCGTTCGCCACAGGATGTTGTCGAAGCTCGGCCAGAGCAAGGACGGGAATGAAGAACGCCCAGCAGATTCTCGGCAGCCTGCGTTTACGCATACCCTGGAGTCTAACCGACACCGCGGGATATGCTGAATACGTTGTGAAGATAAAGACTTGGGCGGCTATCGCAGCACTGCTTCTTTCGCTGACGATGTTCGCAAACACGCTAGGATTCGTCGAGCAGAAGTTCAGCCACCTCAACTTTGAAAAAGGGAAATGGAGCCGTACGGAAAAACCGCCCTGCTACACGTACGTTGCTAACGAGGACGGTGCAACCGTTGACGTCCTGCGCTACGGCATGAGCAACCTGGTGCCGTTCCGGGCGACCAAAGGCCTCCGCGTGATCGTGTGCGGCTCGACTGCCGCGTTCGACGAAGGCTTCGAGGCTTCATCGCCCGGTCTGCCGAAAACGCGCCCTTAGAACTCGTTGTCAGCGGTATTGAGCAGCCAACCGCCGAAACGCGTGCCGTTCGGCTGCATCATCGGCGCGGTCAGAGTGGACCCGCTGAGCTTTAAAATACCGATGCCCCATGGGCTCGACACCAGAATTTCCGCCTGCCGGCCTCCCTCATATTTGCCCGCGATGCCAAGTTGGTTGTCTGCCGTATTCAGCAGCCAGCCGCCAAAGCGCGTGCCGTTGGGAGCCATCATCGGCGCGGACATCGTGGCGCCCGCCTGCTTGAGAATGCCGAGCCCCCACGGACTGGTGATGAGCAATTCGACACGGCCATCGCCATCGTAGTCGGCGGCTGGCCCAAACTGGTTGTCTGCAGTGTTAAGCAGCCACCCCCCGAAACGTGTGCCATTCGGCTGCATCATCGGTGCAGACATCGTGGCGCCCGTCATCTTTAGGATGCCGAGGCCCCACGGGCTATTCACCAGAATCTCCGCGTAGCCATCGCCGTCGTAGTCGCCAGCCTCGCCGAAGTTATTGTCGGCGGTGTTGAGCAGCCAGCCGCCGAAACGCGTGCCATTCGGGGCCATCATCGGCGCGTTCAATACACCGCCAGTGAGTTTCAGGATGCCGATACCCCAAGGGCTAGCTATGAATAGTTCGTCGTGGCGATCGCCATCAAAATCGGCAGCCGTAGCGAACGTATTGTCAGCGGTGTTGAGCAGCCAGCCACCAAACCGTGTGCCGTTGTTGGCAGCCATGAGCGTGGTCATGGTAGCGCCATTCAGCTTGAGAATCGCGATGCCCGAGGGGCTCGTGACCAGAATTTCGGCATGGCCGTCGCCATCGAAATCGCCGGACGGACCGAATTGATTGCTCGCCGTATCGAGCGTCCAGCTTCCGAAACGCGTACCGTTCGGCGCCATCATCGGCGCAGTCAAGGTCGCACCGGATTCTTTGAGTATGCCGATCCCCCACGGGCTTGTGACCAGAATCTCGGCGCGGCCGTCGCCATCGTAGTCGGCGATCGGCCCGAAAGTGTTGTCGCTGGTATTGAGCAGCCAGCCGCCGAAACGCGTGCCATTCGGGGCCATCATCGGAGCAGTCATCGTGGCGCCAGCTTGTTTCAGAATGCCGATGCCCCAGGGGCTCGTGATGATTACTTCGGTGTGGCCGTCGCCATCCACGTCACCGACGCGCTGCGCAAGGCGGCCGGCGGGTGGAACGATGATTCCGTGGCACCCGTAGAACGTATCGTCGATGTTGCTGTCGCCATAGGCGATCATGAAAAATCCGGCGCCCGTACCATCGGCATGCGCCGCACCGCCGAAGCCGATCCCCCAAGAGTTACGGCAGATCCAGGCTTGATTACTGTCTGAATAACCGACTACGAGCACGCAATGGCCGCCTCGCGATTTACCGGTCGTGTGTTTGAACACGCCGCCGCCATAGCTATCGAAATCTTCGTAGACGGTGAAGCCCATGACCATGGGACCAAAGTTAGCGAGGTAGTATTTGCGCGCGTCGAAAGAGATGCCGGCCATGCTGGAAGGCCATGCGCTGTAGTCCTGGATGCGGTAACGGCGCTCCTTACGATTCACTTGCGCACGGCAATAGGCCAGCCACAGGTGATCGGGACTGTCGTTGGGGTCTCCCTTCGGCGGGTTATCGAAGGCCGTCATATACGGGAAGGCTTCTTCGGTCACGACACCGCGCGATTTGATTTGCCCCAGGGCATCTGCGGCATTCCAGCCACCACAGTTGGCGCCGTGCGACGAGCAGAAATGCTGGTCTGCCGCCGACAGCGTGACGTCGCGCAAACCTAGTTCAAGCCATGCCATGGCGCCGGCGAGGCCCGTGGTCGCAAACGACACGCAGGAACCGCACCATTTCTGGTCGAGGACCGGTCCGATGATGCCGCGTGTCCGCCAATCCATCTCGCCCGGAATGCTGGCCGCAGCGGCGGCGAGCGAAATTGTGGTGGCCGCCTGGGCCGGATGAAGTCCGGGCCCCTCTTGAATGGAGGCCAGCGGAAGCAAACGGACTCGCGCCTCGAGCATTACGCGCGCCGTCGCAATCGCGGCTTGTATTTTCTGCGGATCGGACGGCAGCAGCCCTAGTCCATGCCGCTCGGTCGCCGGCGGTGTACGTACCAGCCAGTTATGTCCTGCGTCGTGAATTGCTTTTTGTAAAGTGATCGGATCCAGCGGCAAAAGAGAATTCCTCCTGGCCAAGCATCGCTCAGTATATGCGCGTAGGATTGTGGTGACAAGAGCAGAAACGTTTCACCACAAAAGCGGATTGTGAAAAAGGGCTAGAACGTGGCGGAGGCTTGCACGACCTCGCGTTCGTGCAGTTCCTGCAGATTCCAGACGCGGATGGGATCTCGACGGCGCGAAACGATCGCTTCGGCGGCGGCGCGCGCTCCACTCATGGTAGTGATACACGGAGTGCGATACGTAACAGCGTTGCGGCGGATAGTTTGCTCGTCTGGAAACGAGTGGCTGCCGGTGGTCGTGTAAATCACCAGGCTCAGATTGCCGGCCTTCAATAAATCTACGGCATTGGGTCGCCCCTCGTTGACTTTGAACACCGTCTTTGCCGGAAGGCCGGCGGCCTTGAGCGCGGCAGCGGTGCCGCGTGTGGCGAACAACTCAAAACCAAATTCGCGGAATTTGGCGGCGACCTGGACGGCTGCCGGCTTGTCGCGATCATTGACGCTGATAAACAGTGCCCCTCCATTGGGAATTGGACTGCCGGCGGCAAGCTGCGCTTTCGCGAATGCCTCGCCAAAGCTCTCGCCGACCCCCATAACTTCACCAGTCGAACGCATTTCTGGACCTAGCGCAGGATCGACTCCGGGAAACTTGTTGAACGGAAACACCGGGCTCTTCACGAAGAAATTCGGGACCGGCAGCACTCCGTTCACGATTCCCCCCGTCAGCTGCTGGAACTCGTCGAGCTTCTTACCCAGCATCAGGCCCACGGCAATCTTAGGCAAAGGCACACCGGTTGCCTTGCCAACGAACGGCACGGTGCGCGAGGCGCGAGGGTTGACCTCGAGCACGTAGGCTTTTCCTTTTTTGATCGCGTACTGCACGTTCATCAAGCCAACCACGTTGAGCGCTCGCGCGAGCTTGGTGGTGTATTGGCGGATGGTTTCGAGAGTCTGCTCGGAAAGGGTCGTTGCCGGAAGAACGCAGGAACTGTCGCCGGAGTGGACGCCGGCTTCTTCAATGTGCTCCATGATGCCGGCAATCAGCACATTATCTCCATCGGAAAGCGCATCGACGTCTACTTCGGTTGCATCTTCAAGAAAACGATCGATGAGAACCGGCCGCTTAACAGAAAAGCCGACAGCCTCCTGCATATAGCGGCGCACAGTTTCTTCAGCGTAGGCAATCACCATGGCGCGACCGCCCAGGACGTAACTGGGGCGCACAAGCACCGGGAACCCAAGACCACGCGCGACCTGACAGGCTTCTTCCACGCTGGTGGCAGAGCCGTGCGGAGGAGAAGGAATTTCGAGATCGTCAAGCAGTTTTCCGAACAGCTTGCGATCCTCGGCTAGATCGATGTTGCTCGGATCGGTGCCGATGATGGGAAGACCTAGCTGCTTGAGCGGCATCGCCAGATTCAGCGGCGTTTGGCCGCCAAATTGCACAATCAGTCCGTCCGGTTTCTCCGTCTGATAAATGTTCAGAACTTCTTCCTGAGTAAGCGGCTCGAAGTAAAGCCGGTCGCTGGTGTCGTAGTCTGTCGAGACAGTCTCCGGATTGCAGTTCACCATGATCGACTCGTAGCCGAAATCCTGGAGAGCGAAGGACGCATGACAGCAGCAGTAATCGAACTCGATTCCCTGCCCTATCCGATTGGGTCCGCTACCTAGGATCATGACTTTCTTGCGCGTGCTGGGCGCCGCTTCATCCTCGGATTCGTAGCTCGAATAGAGATAGGGCGTAAAGCTCTCAAACTCCGCGGCGCATGTATCGACACGATTGAAGACTGCGTTGATCCCCAGTTTCTGACGCGCTGCGCGCACATCGAGAGGCTGGGAACCGATAGCTTCGCCAATCTGACGGTCGCCCAATCCATCCCGTTTGAGCTTGCGGAACTCGCGTGCCGTGAAGGATTCGAGAGTGCGCCCTTTCAGCGACTGCTCAAGCGCCACAACTTCAGAGACCTGTTGCAGAAACCAGCGGTCGATGCTGGTCATCTCGCAAACCTGATCGACGGTGTGGCCATGCGCAAACGCGAAGCGGATATAGTCGAGACGGTCCGGATTCGGCGTGATCAGCCGCTTGGCAATCAAAGCAGGATTGAGAGAAGTGGCATTTGAGGCCTTGCCGGTTTCGAGACTGCGCAGACCTTTGCCCAAAGCTTGCTTGAACGTGCGGCCAATCGCCATGACCTCGCCCACAGACTTCATCTGGGTATTCAGGACGGGTTCGGCACCCGGAAATTTTTCGAATTGCCAGCGCGGAATTTTTACAACGACGTAATCGATGGTTGGTTCGAAACAAGCAGGCGTGGCGCGCGTAATGTCGTTCTTGATTTCATCGAGCCGGTACCCGACGGCGAGCTTGGCGGCAATTTTGGCGATCGGGAACCCTGTCGCTTTCGACGCAAGAGCAGAACTTCGCGAGACACGCGGATTCATCTCGACAACCACCATGCGGCCGTTTTCGGGATTGATGGCAAACTGCACGTTCGAGCCGCCGGTATCGACACCGATCTCGTTCAAACAGCGCAGCGCAGCAGTGCGCATCATCTGGTATTCACGATCGGTCAGAGTCTGCGCCGGCGCCACCGTGATGGAATCGCCCGTATGGACGCCCATGGGATCGAAGTTCTCGATCGAACAGACGATGATGCCGTTGCCGGAGAGGTCACGCATGACCTCCAGCTCGAATTCCTTCCAGCCGAGCACACTTTCTTCGACCAGGACTTCGTGAACCGGCGAAAGGTCAATTCCGCGTTCGAGAATCTCGACGAGTTCTTCGTGGTTATAGGCAATGCCGCCGCCGGTCCCGCCCAGAGTAAAACTTGGACGGAGAATGACAGGGTACCCCATGCGTGCCGCAAAGGCGAGCCCGTCTTCGACGTTGTTGACTAGTTGGGACTGCGTCATGTCGAGACCGATCTTGCGCATCGCGTCCTTAAAAAGAAGCCGATCTTCGGCTTTCTTGATCGAGTCGATCTTCGCGCCGATTAGCTCGACGCCGTATTGTTCGAGAACGCCCGATTCCGCTAACTCAACGGCGAGATTGAGCCCTGTCTGACCGCCGACGGTGGAGAGCAGCGCGTCTGGCCGCTCTTTGCGGATGACTTCCGTCGCATAAGCAAGGCTTAAGGGTTCCACGTAGGTGCGATCGGCAAGCTCCGGATCAGTCATGATGGTCGCTGGATTGGAATTAATGAGCGCGACTTCGTAGCCCTCCTGGCGCAAGGCTTTGCACGCCTGCGCCCCGGCATAATCGAACTCGCAGGCCTGGCCGATGACGATCGGACCCGAGCCGACAATGAGGATGCGTTTCAGATCGGTTCGCTTGGGCATCTTCTAGGACTTATGTTCCTTCATCGCGACAGCGAAATCCTGAAACAGATAGTGCGAGTCGTGCGGTCCCGGAGCGGCTTCGGGATGATACTGGACGCAGAAGACGGGCTCGCTGCGGTGGCGCAATCCCTCGACCGTTTGATCGTTCAAATTGAGATGTGTGATTTCGACCTCGGAATCGCGCAACGAACCGGGATCGACGCAGAAGCCATGATTCTGCGAAGTAATTTCAACCTTGCCGGTGCGGTGGTTCAACACCGGGTGATTGGCGCCGTGATGGCCGAACTTCAGCTTGTACGTCTTGCCCCCGAGAGCGAGACCGAGGATTTGGTGACCGAGACAGATCCCGAAGACGGGAACTTTGCCAATAAGCTGGCGGACGTCGTCGGCTTGCTGCGCGAGCGGCTCGGGATCGCCGGGCCCGTTCGAGAGAAAAACGCCGTCCGGTCTCAGTGCAAGCACGTCTTTCGCGCTCACATCGGATGGCACGACCGTCACGCGCGAACCGATCTGTACCAGATGGCGCAGGATGTTCCGTTTAATGCCATAGTCGTAGGCAACGACATGAAAGGCCGGTTCTAAAGGAGCCGGCACTTTATCGGATGCGGAGACGGCGTCGATGCCGTGCGTCCATTCATAGTTCTCGGTCGTGGAAACGCGCGAAACCAGATTCTGCCCGGTCATGGAAGGCGAATTACGCACCTTCGCGAGAAGCGTGGCGGGATCGTGCTCGCCGACAGCAATAATGCCGCGCATTGCGCCGCGTTCGCGCAGAAGACGGACGAGCTTACGGGTATCAATTTCCGCAATTACCGGAATGCCGTATGCCGCCAGAAAATGTTCAGCGCGTTGTTCGGAGCGCCAGTTGCTGGGAACGGGAGAGATCTCGCGGACTACCAGGCCTTCGATGAATGGCTTGGTCGATTCGCTATCGGAAGGATTGGCGCCGTAGTTGCCGATTTGCGGATTGGTGAGGACCACGATCTGGCCGCAATAGGAAGGATCGGTGAAAATTTCCTGATAGCCGGTGATGGCGGTATTAAAGACCACCTCACCGGTGCGTTGGACAGGCGCACCAAAACTGACTCCCTCGAAGACTGTACCGTCCTCCAGGGCGAGAACTGCTTGCTGCAACGAATAGGCTCCTAGTTCCAGTGAGGTGCCGCAAGAATATGCGGCCGATCGGCGGGCCGATCACTTTATTTGATCATGTTTCGATTTCGGATTCAACGCAGGGGCGTCTACTGCGCCTTTAGAGCCTTGAGTAAGGCGAACTCCTTCTGAGCCAGGTCCGGTTTGCCGGATTTCTGATAAAGGCGAGCGAGGTGGTAGTGGGCTTGGGAGAAATCGGGCCGTTGCTCGATAACGACCTTGTATTGGAGGATGGCCTTCGCGGTTGCACCAGCCTCCTCTTGAAGCAGGCCGAGATGGTAATGGGCATCGGTGAAGCTCGGATCGAGTTGAACCGCCGTTTCAAGGTAGGATTGGCCACGTTCGCCAAGGCTCAGGGCATAGTAATAATTCGCGGCTGCGTTTTTGGGATACAGCTCGACAAAATGCGCGAGCCGGCGGCCCACCTCATTCTTATACTGCGGCGAAATATCCTGCATCTTGCCCAGAAAATCGAGCGCCTTCGTGTCGCGCGGATCCAGGTCCACCGCCTGGCATAAGCTCTCGACCGCCTCATCGTAGCGTCGCAGCGAATACAGTGCTACGCCCAGGCCCACGCGCAGCCGCGCGGATTTCGGATACCGTCCGACGCCGTATTCGAAAACCGTCAAGCCCGGGGCGAAGCCGTTATGCTGCAGCAGGTAACTACCAAGATCGAACAGATTGCTCTCCGATGGATCAGTTCGCGCCGCACGCTCGAGTTGGCGTGCAGTCTCATCGATGTCCTGCGCCACCAAAGGTGCCAGACACAGAACGAGACCGAGCAACCAGCGCATCCCAAATCAGAAATAGAATTTTAGCGCGAATTGCAGTTCGCGCGCGTCGTTCGGCGCATCGCGTGTAGCCGTAATCCGGCCGAATGTGGTCGTATTCACAAAATTCGTGCTGCTCGGCTGAGCAAATGCCGGATGATTCGTCAAATTGAAGGACTCGGCGCGAAACTCGAAGCGTTTGTTTTCAGTAATAGGAAACGACTTGAAGAGCGAGAAATCAAGACGCCGGAAAGGTGGCCCGGAAACCTGCGTGTTGCCGCCGCCGAGAGGAGAGAAGTCGGTTTGCCCCACCATCGTCACCACCGGCGGATCCGCAAAGGCAGCCGCATTGTAATAGTGATTCACGTCGTGCGAACCGCCGTAAGGATCTGCTCCCGTATACAGCGCATAGCACCCGGTACCCGCGCCGGTCGTTTTGGTGCAGCCGATAGTCTGCGGCTGGCCCGTATCCAGCGTCAGGATGCCGTTCGCGCTCCAATTACCCAGCAGCAGTTCCACCACGCGCGGCGAGCTACTCATGTAGTGGCGGCCCTTGCCAAATGGCAGATCGTAGGTGGCGCTCAGCGAGATAGCGTGGCGAATGTCAAAGGGGGCGAGCCCCATGTCTTTTTGAATTCCCCAGCCGGGGATTCCGGGTGCGCGGAAGCCGGATACGCCGCCACCGCTCAACAGATCGCCGGCATCGGTTCGCACCTTCGCAAACGTGTAAGCGAACAGCGCATTTAAGCCCGTCGCCATCCGCCGCTCATATTTGACCTGTAACGAATGATAGTTCGCTGTTCCGATCGTACTGGCATCAGATTGGCCGCGTGCGAAATCCGGAAACGGAACATAGGTTTGCGGATTGAATCCTGGCGGCAGCAGAACAGGTATCTGGTTCGATCCGACGAAAGTCTCCAGATGCCGGCTCAGCGATGCAACGTATGCGGCCTCAAACGAATCGGCGCGGCTGAGCTGGTATTGCAGAGTCATATTGTAGCTCTGCACATAAGGAGTCTTGTAGTGGAATTGAATACCCTGCAGGGCCAAACCCTTGGCATTCACGGCAGTGGTCGTCAACGGTACGCTCGATAGTCCATTTTCCAGAGTGGCGATGGTGCCGTTCGGAAAAGTGACTGGTGAAACCGAGTCCGGCGTCGGGAAGGTAAATCGGTACTGGAAGGGATAGTTGTAGCCGAGGCTCGGCGAGCCGCCGCGATTTTCAAACGCGCCGTAATAAATACCGTAGCCGCCGCGCACCACCAATTTTGGCGTAACCTGATAAGCAAAGCCGAAGCGTGGCGCGAAATTGTTTTTCTGGATCATGCTGAGCCCAGAGCCGTAGGCATTGGAATAAACAAGATCAATGCCGTCTTTGGCGAGCAGGCTCGTGAAACTCGTCGAAAGAAACGGGTCCTCTTTCCGTGTCGCAGGGATGATGTATTGCGCACCGGCGAACGGCGTGCCAGGGACGAAGTTGGCTTGCGCGTCGTACCGATCGCCCGTAGCGCTGAACCAATCCCAGCGCAGGCCGAGATTCAGCGTAAGTTTGGAGGAAATCTTCCAGTCGTCCTGGAAGTAAGCGCCATAGTAGTACTTCTCCGAAGCCAGGCTGCCGAAGTTAGAGACATTCACCGAATCCGCCCCGCCGACGTTGTTCACGCCGCCGATGGAAGAAGGGGTGGGAGCAAGCAGAAATTGCGTTCGCCCGGTACTAGTGTCATTTATGTTTGGAATGGATGTGTACTGGCCATTAAAGTCGAACGCCCCGCGGGCATATGGCGGAGCGGTCCACGGGAAGTAAATGGATTGGACTTCGAAACCACCTTTGAACGTGTGCGATCTGTAGACCTTGGTGAGGTTTTCAGTGAATTGAATCGTGTTGCTGTACCGGTCGCTGATCAACCATTGGGCGGACCCAAGCTGGCTGCCAGATTGGGTCAATCCGCCAATGCCTAAGTAGGGTAACCCGCCGTTGCCGGGTGTTTGCAGGACACCCGGGATACCGTATTGCGCCGGAATATTGGAGGTGTCGTTCCCAAACGGCTGCACGCGCGAGGTGTGCTCGCGATTGAAACCGATGCGCGCTTCGTTTACCAGCGTCGCCGTAAATGAGTGCGTATAACTCAGCGCCGCTCCCTGCGTATCAACGTTTTGATCTCCGGCGTTGAAACCGCCTCCGTCGGCAGGTCCGGTGAAGGGCCCGGGCAAAAAGCTCGGACTACGCGACCAGCTATAGCGCCCGAAAACTTGATCCTTGGACGAGAAGTACTGATCGATGCGCACATCGAAGGCATTCACATCGGTGGTGGAATTCCGATTCACGCTGTAGTTGTTGAATAGCCCGGCCTGCGTCGGTGCCGGAAGGAGATTCAACAGCTTCACCGCGTTCGGATCCAAACGGCTCGCGGAAATGATGTTGCCCGGAAAAGGATCGCGAATGTAACTATTACTTCCGATCGCCCGAGTAGTGGCCGGGTCAAAGACGGTTCCCAATGGATAACTGCGTCCTTGCGCATCTGTCCGGTTTCCGGTCTGAAGGGCGATCAAGTCAGAAAAATTCGTGTAGCCACTGGCGCGCTCAGCCGCCGTAGGCACCGTATATCCGGTTATCGGAATGCCTTGCCGGATGCGCGTGCCTTCGTAGTCGGCGAAAAAGAACGTCTTGTCTTTGATGATCCGACCGCCGGTGGTTGCGCCGAACTGGTTCTGCTTGAAAGATCCTTTGGGCTGACCGGCGGCATTCAGGAAGAAATCGGTGGCGTCCAGTTTGTCGTTGCGCAAAAACTCCCACACACTGCCGTGGAAACTATTACTTCCCGATTTAATGCTGGCGTTGAGCACCGCGCCGCCGGCGCGCCCGAATTCGGCGCTGAAAGAATTGGTCTGCAGCTTGAATTCGCCGATCGCGTCGATCGGCGGCTTGAGCACATAGGCCGCGCCACTCAGGAAATCGACGTTGTTCGTATTGTTGTCGATACCGTCGAGCATGTAATTGTTCTGGGCCGGACGCGTACCGTTGGCTGTGAACCACCCATTCGCATTCAGACCGCGGCCCTCCGGCTGGCCGACGGTTGCACCTGGAACCAGTCGCGCCAGGAACGTGTAGTTACGACCATTCAACGGCAGATCGTTGATGGTCTTGCCTTCGATGACTTGGCCCACTGAGCCGCTCTCCGTTTGTAGCAGCGGAACCGCCGCCGTCACCTCGATCTCACTCGTAACATCGCCGACGGAAAGACTAAAATCGGCAACCGCCTGTTGCTGAATGTTGACCACCAGGCCGGTGCGGCGCTCTTTTTTGAAGCCGGGGCTTTCCACCTCTATCGTGTAAGTCCCGATCTTCAGCGGTGTGAAAACGTATTCGCCCGCTGACGATGTCGTGTTGGTCTGCGATAAAGAAGTTCCTTCATTCCGGACCGTCACTTTGGCGCCGGCAATCACTGCTCCAGTATTGTCGTGAACCGTGCCGAGAATCGTTCCGGTGTCGACCTGGGCATAAACAGTGACGGCGCAAATAAAACAAGCCGACAGCGGAAGTACGCGCGCGAGCAACATGGCACACCAAGCCTTTCCGGGAGAAAATATCACAGCGGCGAGGAGACTGTCAACGTACACGGAACTTTCTGCCTGATATCCCCGAATACTTGAGCACCGGAATACAAATGACCGTTATCGTACACTGTCCTTCGACCTCGTATTAGCCCTAGAATGAGACCAGCCCCATATGAGCGACCTCGCCGAACGGCGTGCGCCGGAACGTCCCGCCGGCATTAAGGATATTGCTATCGCGCTGGGCGTTTCAATCGGCACCGTCGATCGCGCGCTGCATGCACGGCCCGGCATCAACGCCATGACCAGGGCACGCGTGCTCAAGATGGCGCAGACACTGGGATACCGGCCGAATTTCGCGGCGCGCCACTTGAAGCTCAACCGGAAACTGCAAATTTCCGTGCATCTGCCGCGGGAGATCGCATCGTTTTTCGATGCGTTGCGCGAAGGAATCGAAGAGGCCGCGGCGCCGTTCGAATCGTCCATTCGGATTCAGTTTCGGAGCTATCCCCACTTGGGCGAAAAGGACGTCGAATTATTTGAACAAGCGCTGGCTGGAGAGACACAGGGCATTATCCTCGCGCCCGGGCATCCGGCTGACTTGAAGCCTTGGATCCGCAAGGCGGCGCGACGGCACGTTCCGGTGGTGTGCGTCGCTACCGACGCGCCGGGAACCGAGCGCCTCTGCACGATTTCGAGCGATGCGGCCAGCGGCGGAGCGCTGGTAGCGGAACTGCTCACGCGTTTTGTGAAAAAACCCGGGCCAGTGCTGATCGTGACGGGCGATTTGAATACGGTGGATCATGCCGATAAGGTTCGCGGCTTTCGCGAATGCCTTGAAACACTCGCCAGTCCGCTTAAGGTCGCAGCGGTTCTCGAAGCGCATGACGATGCCGAAGAGGCGTACCGCCTGACGCGCGAGGCGATCCAGCGACACGCGAAGCTCGCGGCCGTGTATGTGGGAACCGCAAACTCGGTACCGGTAGTGCGGGCCCTAGAGCACAGCGGCCAGCTGGCGGAGGTGGCGGTGATCACGACTGATTTGTTTCCGGCGCTGGTCCCGCTTATCCGGAGCGGCAAGGTAATCGGTACTGTCTACCAGCGCCCGCGCGCGCAGGGACGGCTGGCGTTTCAAGCCTTATATCAGTTTCTCGCTGAGGGACGCTGCCCGCCGCTGCGGCACCGATTGCCGCCGCATATCATCTTGCGCAGTAATTTGGACGTGTTTCTCGAGACATTGCCGGGTGATTTGGAGGGAGCGGTCAGCTCGCCGGCAGAGTGAGGGCGGGTGCTGCCGTCAAATCAGGCGCAGAAGCGCCATAACGCTATCTTGGAACGAGTATCGATTCGATGACCGATCTGAGTTCTTCCGCACGGACCGGCTTAGAAAGATAAGCGTCCATTCCAGCTAACAAGCAGCGCTCTCGATCCCCGTTCATTGCATGTGCGGTCATGGCAATTACGGGGAGATGGCGGTTCGTAAACGCTTCGGCCTTTCGTATGGCCGCGGTCGCTTCAAAACCATCCATGTAGGGCATCTGGACGTCCATCAGGACGAGGTCAAATTGTCTTTGCTCCAGCAGAACGAGCGCTTCCTTCCCGTTCCCAGTCGATGTTGTGATGTAACCCGCATTCGCCAGTATCTTCACAGCGAGGCTACGATTGATCGAATTATCGTCCACTACGAGGATATGGAAACCCGCTGAGCCCTTAGCGACATTTGTCGTGGCATTCGAAGTTTGCGCAAGCTGTTTGACATACCCTTTCTCGAGGACGCGTAGCATGGCTTTTTGCAGCTCGGCCTGGCGAATCGGTTTCGTCAAATAAGCGGATATCCCGAGTTGCCGGCACCGCTCAACGTCTGAGTAATGATCCACCGAGGTAAGCATCATGATCGCGGTTTGCGAAAGTGAAGGGCTGGACCGAATTTCTTCGATGAGCATAAAGCCGTCGATGCCAGGCATCTGCGCATCGGTAAGAATGAGCGAGAACGAATTACCAGTGGCTTGTGCTTCGGCGAGAAACTCGAGCGCTGAGACGGCGCTATCCGCCAAACGTACCTGGCAGCCCCACGGGCGCAACGTCTCATCGAGGATGCGGCGATTCGTCGCGTTGTCATCGACAACCAGCACAAATAACCCCTGTAACAAGTTGTTTCCGGCTTCCGGCCGCAACCCGGCAATGCTCTGCTCACAAGCAGGTAGCGGCAGGGAAACGTGGAATGTACTGCCCTTGCCAAGGTCACTCTCGACCCAAATGTCACCGTTCATCAATTTGACGAGCTGACTGGAAATGGTCAGGCCGAGACCGGTGCCGCCAAAGCGCCGGACCGAAGACCCATCTACTTGTGTGAACGCATCAAAGATGGTTTCCCGCCTATTGGCGGGAATGCCGATTCCCGTATCCCGCACGGCAAAAGCCACGCGGTTTTCTCCCAAGTTCGTCCGCGACTTCCCGACCGATAAAACGACTTCGCCCTGCTCAGTGAACTTAATCGCGTTACCTACTAAATTGACCAGGACCTGCCGCAGACGGCCGGCATCGCCCAAGACGAAGCGCGGAACGTCCCCCGCTATTTGTCCGGCTAATTCCAAACCTTTCTCGTGGGCCCGGAGCGCTAAAGATCGTAAGGCTTCTTCCACGCAAGCATGAAGGTCAAACTCGATCGCTGAAACTTGCAATTTTTGAGCTTCGATTTTCGAAAAATCTAGGATGTCATTGATGACAGCCAACAGAGAATCCGCGGAAATCCTCACGGTTTCGAGGTATTCTTTTTGCTCTGCCGTGAGATCCGTTCCAAGAGCCAATTCGGTCATTCCGATAACACCGTTCATCGGTGTGCGGATCTCGTGGCTCATGTTCGCCAGGAACTCGCTTTTGACTCGATTTGCTACTTCCGCCTTTTCCTTCGCCGCACTCAGCTCGGTAGTCCGCTCCTCAACGCGCTGTTCCAATTGTTCGCGGTGTCCCCGCAACTCTTCTTTCGAAAGCTCCAACTCGGCCTGCCGGACCGCAATTCCCTTCATTTCCCGCATACTCCGCACACAGGAGATGATCAGAAAGAAATTTTCAAACAAAACCCACGCGGCATGCTCAACCCATCTCCAATGGCTCGCGGTCAGGATACCGAATACCGACTGCGGAAAGTAGACTCCGCGAATGAAATGATCCGCCGCGACTACAAGTGTGGCCGGAATCATGACGGTCCAATCGCGATAAAACGCGAGGAAAGCCAGCGATCCAAAGACGTGGAAATGCGTTTCAATTCTTCCGCCGCTAAGATGGATCAGCAGTGCGGACATGAGCATCTGGCCGGTGGCGATGACATATCGCGTAGAGCGGGCGCCTGCCTGGAAGAAGCCCAGGAGGATAGGGAAAACGTTGATGGCAGCGCCGAGAACAATTGCGATCCAGACATGAAAATGAACGCGGCTTTCGGATCCCGACCAGGTACGAGGCGACACCCAGAACGCGACAACGATGCCCGCGATCCATTGCACCAGCATTAGGACCGCAAACATACGATCGGTCTGCCGGCAGATAGAAAACCAATGGCTGCTAAACAGTTGTTGCGTGCGAACTGCTAACTTTTCGCCGGCTGGATCCGATTCACAGCTCGGCATTTACAGCTCTCCTTCAGGGACTCGTGTGAGCCGGACCTGCTGAGGCTGCCCCATAGTGCGAGTCTTTGTGTCATCCAGCGGCACGACTTGCCCATTGCGCTCCGCGCGCGCGGCAGCGGTGCTCCGGAGCGAACACCCGAACACTGGAGTAGAAGAGAAACCCGCCACTCCCGATGTAACGACGCCAATCACTGTATCCCGGCCAACGTTATCACCGGAATGGCCTCTTGAGGCAGTGATTCCACCTTTGAATAGCAGGCGTCCAGTCTGGTCATAGAGAAGCGTTTCCCCGGAAGTTGCCGCGCCAAAGCGCTGTGCCTCAACCCCATCCGGATCGTCCATGACGATGACTCCTGGAATTTGCATCGCAGTCTGACGTAGATCCGTATCCGACCAACGTGGATTGAAGCCAGATGGCCTATAAAGAAGGACTTCGGCCCGGATCTTGCCGGAACACCGGGCCACTATGACAGCCAGTTCATTGAGCGTGGCTCTAGTACATGGACAATGCGGATGTACAGCCAATACGAGTGTCGCTTTTCCCCGGGAACGGCTAAGCGCTGTTGTAGTCGGCCATGTTCGCCCCGATTGGAGCTGTATGCCAGGTGTATAAGAGTACTCAAGTAGGTGGCGCATGCCAAAGCCCACTCCGGCAAGCCACACGACCGTGATTGTGAACAGCATCAAACGGCGAATGGATGGCCGAGCCATGAACGAACAAACATGCCTCATGAATGTAATCCGATCGGACGATGTCGTTCGACCTCGAACGGCTCAAGACTCATAACGGCCCGGTCGGTCCCGAACTTTAGCGTTCCTACTGATATTTCTTGCGTTTTCAGGGACTTGGATACAAGCGATCGCTTCGATTTGCACCTTTCGATGGAAGAAAGCGGTCAGTTAAGGGCGAGTTTAGAAAGTCAGCGGCAATAGGCTACGTGATACGTGATAGCAGCCTTCCCGGGAATCGACATTCGATCGCCGCCGATCTACGCAAATCCAAAAATTCTTTCACCCCTAAGCCTCAACTACTTATGCGGGATAGTTGCCCGCGTCGGCACGCCTCATAAGCTAGCTTGCGATCGTGTATCGCCCTTGTCCTCCTAAACCGGGTCTGCCGATCGGAACCCGGCTATGTCAATACCAGTTCCGATTTCGTTTCGTAAAATGCGCCGTCTGTTCGCCTTCGCCGACCGCTCGGCTCGAGATTGACAGTGGAGCGCAATCGCGGTAACGTACACGTTTCATGCCTTCCCGTGGACGCTTTCTGCAAGATAGTCTTGCACTGGGCGCGATCGCTGTATCTGAATACGGCTATTGCACCTGCACAGCAGAACGGCCGGAGGGGGACGAGCGGCGGCGCGAGATTCTGCGTAGCCATGATGCAGTGTTTCGCGAGCTGGACTATATCGCCGGGCTCATTTTCTTCTGTTACAACGACTACCGGACGCACATCGGAGATCGCGGCACGGGCGTGTTGCGCCAAAGAGTGCACGGGGTGGTAGACGTCTGGGGTAACCATAAGCCTTCGTATGAGCTGCTGCGTGAAGAATCAAGCCCGATCGCGGAGTTGCGGATCGAAGGAGCGCCCACTGCGTTCCGCGTTACAGTGCAGACCCGGCCGCATGTGCCTGCCTATACGCTGCGCGGCTACCGTTTGCGCGGGACGTATTTTGGTTACGGGCAAATTCCGATAGAACAACAGGAAGCATCCCTCCCCGAACTCAAACCGGGCAGCGAAGCCTCGCTCGCATTGAAATTCGCCGGCGCACGGCCAGAGAAGATTCAATTCGATGTGCTGCGTCCCACGGGATTTTCCGCCTATACACGAGTATGAAAATCGTAAAGGCTTGGGCGGCGCCGGTCACGCTGCCGACCTACGAGCCACATGCGCCCGACAAGAATCCGATGTTCCTGGAGACGCGGGTCTACCAGGGCAGCAGCGGGAAGGTGTATCCCGTGCCCTTCACGGATCGCATCGCGACGCAACCGCGCGAGCGGCAGTGGCAGGCCGTGCACATTGAGAACGAGTTCCTGCAAGTGATGGTTCTGCCTGAAATCGGCGGACGCATCCACGCGGGTCTTGATAAGACCAACGGGTACGACTTTTTCTATCGTCAGCACGTCATCAAGCCGGCGCTGGTGGGGCTTGCCGGGCCGTGGATCTCGGGAGGCGTGGAGTTTAACTGGCCGCAGCACCACCGGCCGGCGACGTTTCTGCCGGTGGATTACAAGATCGAGGAACATGCCGATGGCTCCCGAACAATTTGGTTGAGTGATCACGATCCGATGAACCGTCTGCGCGGCATGCATGGCGTCTGTCTGCATCCGGGCCGCGCTTATTTGGAAGTCAAGGTTAGGCTTTACAACCGCACGCCGTTTCACGCAGACATTTCTCTGGTGGGCGAACGCCGGCGTGCACGTGAACGACGAGTATCAGTCGTTTTTTCCGCCCGACGTGGAATTCGTGGCCGATCACGCCAGGCGCGCGATGAGCACATACCCGCTTTGTGAGGGCCGCTACTACGGCGTCGATTACGGAAGCCGTGGCTATCCGGCAAACGACCTGAGCCGGTATGTGAACATTCCCGTGCCAACCAGCTACATGGCGATCGGCTCAGCGGAAGATTTTCTCGGCGGCTACGATCATCGAAAGCGCGCGGGAGTGGTGCACGTGGCGAATCACCACATTGCGCCCGGCAAGAAGCAATGGACATGGGGCAATGCAGAATTCGGACATACCTGGGAACGAAACCTGACGGACCATGATGGGCCGTATATCGAACTGATGGCAGGCGTCTATACCGACAATCAGCCGGACTTTTCCTTTCTCACGCCGTGGGAGACGCGAACCTTTGAACAGTATTGGTATCCAATCCAGGAAATTGGACCGGCGCAGCAGGCGAATCGAGACGCGGCAATCAGCCTGCGGCAGCGAGGACGGGACGATTCGAGTAGGCGTGTGCGTCACGCAGCGATTTCCGGCAGCTACGGTGACCCTCGAAAGAGACGGTAAATCGGCCGCCACGTGGACGCGAGATTTAGCCCCCGGGAATGTGCTCGTCGAAAATGTCGTTTCATCTGGAGAAGGTGTGCTCCGGTTGTTCGTAAAGACTGCCGAAGGCCGCGAATTGATCGCCTATCAGCCGCGGTCGACGGCAGACGGAGATCCACCCAAGCCAGCAACGGAACCACCGCCTCCCGAAACAATCGCGACGAACGACGAACTATATTTCACCGGGCTGCATCTCGAACAATACCGGCACGCTACGCGCTCGCCCGAGCCCTACTGGAAGGAAGCGCTCGATCGCGATCCGGAGGATGTGCGTTCAAACAATGCTTTAGGCCTGTGGCATCTTCGTCGAGGCGAGTTTTCGCGTGCAGAACGGCATTTGCGGCGGGCGATCGCCTCTCTGACCCGTCGGAATGACAATCCCTACGATTGCGAGGCTTACTACAATCTCGGACTTACGCTTCGCTATTTGGACCGGCGGGCAGAGGCCTATGCCGCATTCTACAAAGCGACCTGGAACTACGCCTGGCGCGCGGCGAGTTTCCACGCTTTGGCGGAACTTGACGCCGAGCGTGGTCATTGGGAGCACGCGCTCGAACACGTTGAACGATGCTTGCGTACGAATGCGGACGATCTGAATGCCCGCAATCTCGCGGTTCGGCTCCTGCGGGAACTGGGGCGACGTGCAGAAGCAGACGAAAATTTGACCGCAATATTGAAGCTCGATCCGCTCGATCCATGGGCTGGCCATCTGGCAAACAACGCATTCACGGCCGACGATCAGACGCGGCTGGATGTGGCCTTCGATTATGCGCGCGCCGGATTTTACGAAGATGCCACGCGGCTGCTTGAAATGGCCGAGGCGCCGATGTTGATGTACTTGCGCGCCTTTTGCGAAGCAAAGCTCGGGCGCAGCCCGCAGAAGTCACTCGCCGCGGCAGCCGAGGCTTCGCCCGACTACTGTTTTCCGAGCCGGCTCGAGGAGATGCTGGTGCTGCAGTTTGCAATCGAGGCGAATCCGCCCGACGCCCGCGCGCGCTACTACCTTGGCAATCTGCTGTACGACCGGCGTCGGCATCGCGAGGCCATTGCGCTTTGGGAGCAGTCCGCTGTGCTCGATCCCGCGTTTTCCGTGATGTGGCGCAATTTAGGAATCGGCTATTTCAATATCCTCAGGGACGCGGCCAGGGCGCAGGAGGCATTTCAGAACGCCCGCGCGGCAGATCCGGCGGACGCGCGTCTTCTCTACGAACAAGATCAACTCGCCAAGCGGACCGGAGCACTCCCCAAAGAGAGGCTCGAGCGCTTGGAACAACATTCCCCACTTGTTGGCCAACGGGACGATTTGAGCGTCGAGATGGCGGCACTCTATAACCAAACGGGGCAACCCGGGAAAGCTCTGGAGTTATTGCAGTCGCGGCAATTTCAGCCCTGGGAAGGGGGCGAGGGATTAACAATTGCGCAGTACGTACGCGCACACTTGAACCTGGGGCGCCGCGCGGTCGCAAAAGGCGACGCCTTGGAAGCTACAAGGCAGTTCGAGGCCGCGCTGGAGAATCCAGCACAAGTCGGGGAAGCGAAACATCCGCTGGCAGATCAAAGCAACATTTACTATTGGCTGGGGATGGCGTGGCAGGCGAACCGTGAAGAAGCGAGAGCGCGCGCTTGGTGGCACGAAGCTGCGGCCGCCGAAGAGATTTCGGACATGACGTATTACAGTGCACTGGCAATGCGGCAACTGGGCGAAGAAGATGCGTGCACGGAATTACTGAGGAAGCTGCTGGCTCACGCGCGTGACCTATCGCGAAAACCGGCTCGGATCGACTATTTCGCCACCTCACTGCCAACTATGTTGTTGTTCCACGAAGATCTGGATGCTCGCAAAGACATTACGGCGGTTTTCCTGGAAGCGCAGAGTCGGTTTGGCCTCGGCGACAGAAAGCGCGCGCGTTCGTTGCTCAATAGAGTTTTGAAACTCGATCCGAATCACGCGATGGCGATGGAGCTGCGCGAGGAACTGTTGATGGCGCAGCCGGCTTCGGTCGAAGCGCGAGTCTGACGGATGAATACGTTCAATGCCCGTTACGCCTGGACCATCTCTCTGGCGGCGGCACTCGGCGGATTGCTGTTTGGCTACGACTGGGTGGTGATAGGCGGTGCCAAGCCGTTTTACGAGACATATTTTCGGCTGACGACGGCACGCTCGATCGGCTGGGCCAATAGCTGCGCATTGCTCGGCTGCCTTGGCGGCTCACTGATAGCCGGATGGGCGAGCGATCGTTTCGGCCGCAAGAAATTACTGCTGCTATCGGCCGTGCTGTTTGCGGTGTCCTCCGCGCTTACCGCTTTAGCCGGAAGTTTTGGCGCCTTCATCGGCTGGCGCATTACCGGCGGCGTAGCGATCGGAATCGCGTCGAATGTTTCGCCCACCTACATTGCGGAGGTCAGCCCGGCGCCCTGGAGGGGAAGGCTGGTGGCGCTGAACCAGCTCACGATCGTCGTGGGTATTCTGGCGGCCCAGATTGTCAACTGGCTGATCGCCGAAAAGGTCCCAATGAACGCCACAGCAGAGATGATCCGCGCATCGTGGAACGGGCAATATGGCTGGCGCTGGATGTTCGCTGCGGTAGTCGCACCTTCGATTGTCTTTTTTCTGGCGGCTCTGTTTATTCCCGAAAGTCCGCGCTGGTTGGTAAAGAAAGCCAAATTAGCCGGGGCCAGGGCAACCCTGGCAAGAATCGGTGGCACGAAATATGCCGACGACGCCGTGGCCGAGATTCGGACCACACTCTCGGATGATGGCGGTACACAATGGGCGGATTTATTGCGTCCGGGTGTCGTGCGCGCGCTTGGCGTCGGCATCGCTCTCGCTGTGCTGCAGCAATGGAGCGGTATCAATGTCATTTTCAACTACGCGGAGGAAATTTATCGCGCGGCGGGTTATGGAGTGAGCGACGTTCTGTTCAATATTGTGATCACCGGAGCGATCAATCTGGTGTTCACGCTGGTGGCCCTGCAATTCGTCGATCGGCTGGGCCGGCGTCCGTTAATGCTGATCGGCTGTGCCGGAATCGGAATAGCTCACTTTCTGATTGGCCTGGCGTATCGTGAGGGGCTACACGGCCTGCCCGTATTGATCTTGACGCTACTCGCCATCTCCGGCTATGCAATGTCGCTCGCGCCCGTGACGTGGGTGTTGATCTCGGAAATCTTTCCGAACAGAGTACGGGGCCGTGCGATTTCGATCTCGGTGTCCGCGTTATGGATCGCCTCCTTCGCGCTGACCTACTCGTTTCCCTCCATAGGCAAAACCCTTGGGTCTGACGGGACATTTTGGCTTTATGCTGGAATATGTCTCATAGGGTTCGGCTTCGTGTTCTGGCGGGTGCCCGAGACCAGGGGAAAGACTCTAGAGCAAATTGAACGTGAATTGACGGCTGCTTGAACGGCGGCCGGCAAGTGAGCGTCATAAGGAATGACCACGATGCCTCGTCGCTTTCGGGGAGAGCCGAGTACGGCACGTGAGGTGGCGCACGCCATTTCGCGGAGCCGCCGGGAGTTTCTGCGTGAAGCCACCGGCGCCGTGGCCGTGGGAACTCTGCTCTGCCCCTATCCGCTGAGCGCTCTGGCGCTGCCACGCGCCCGGAAAGCGATAGTCGTTACGTTCGGCGGCGGCGCCCGCGACGACGAAACGTTCGCGCCCGACGGACAGGACAACATTCCGCACATGCTCACCGAGCTTGCGCCGCGCTCGACGTTTTTCACCCAGGTGATCAATCGCGGCATCCTAGGCCATTACGTGGCAACGGCAAGCCTGGCGACGGGAGTCTACGAGACGTTCAACAATTTCGCAAAGGTGTCGCCGGATCATCCAACCGTTTTCGAGTACTTCCGTAAGGATCTGAAGCGTCCGTCGACGGACGCCTGGGTGATCGCGCCGAGCAATGGGTTCAACCGGATTGGTGAAAGCGGATATCGCGGATACGGTCCGGGTTTCGGCGCGGGAGTGATCCTTCCGAAGCGGCTGCTGGCGGCTGCGCTCGCGGGCGGCGGTGAAGCGGATTTCAATCACCTGCTGCGCGACAATTACGAATCGTCGTCGTTCAGCCCGGTCGTGGGCGGCAACGATGTCGAACTGAAGACACTCAGCGATATTTTTCAGCTGTCAGTTGCCGATTTTGTGGCACATGCCAAGAGCCTGGCGAGTCCGGATGAGCTTTCGGTGTACATTGCACGCCAGCTCATGCATCGGCTTGCTCCCAGTCTCTTGTGGATCACACTACACGATATCGACGTGGCGCACTCGGGCGCGTTTTCGCTCTACCTAGACGGAATTCGACGCTCCGACCGCTTGTGCGCGGAACTCTGGCGGACGATCCAATCCGAACCCGAGTATGCGGGCAAGACAACCATGTTCATATTGCCGGACTTCGGCCGCGACTCGGATACAAGCGCGGGCGGCAACGGCTTCCAGCATCATCGGACAGGCGATCCTACGTCGCGCACAACCTGGATGATGGCGCTGGGCGCAGGCGTGCGTGAAAACACGATCGTGGACCGGCCGATTGAATCGACTGATTTGGTGCCCACGCTCGGATCGCTCCTGGGCTTTTCGCCAAGCCTGGCTCAAGGAAAGCCGCTGCCGGAGGTGCTGTAGACGCTATGCTCCCGTCGCAGCTCAGCGCCGAACAGTTTCGTAGCTACCCGCTGAAAGCACGGCAGGTAGCCGTCGCGAACGTCACCCTGCTGCAGCGATTGCCGTTGAGCTTTGTTCCCTTTCTACTGAAGGAGATCGTTCTTTACGACTGGAAATTCCCAGCCGAACAATGGGAACTGGATAAGCAGCTTTCCTATCTCGCTGACTTGTCGGACGAGCGCCGCCAGGCTGAGATGGCACGCTTCGCCAGGCTTGGCCTCACCTCTCAACTTGAGGCTTTCGATTGGTTAAATTCGCCGGCACAGTTTTTGGAGCTGCTTTCGGCGCATCTCTGGGCTACTCATCAGACGGATGAATTTCGTGAAGCTTCCGAGCAATATGTCCACAAGTTCTACGCCACGCTCACGTGGCCGAAGCTTCCGGTGCCGCGGCTCGGAATCGTAACGGTGGGTCGCGGCGTGACGGACAACCGGTATTCGCTATTTCGCAAACTGCGGCGTAACGGAGTCTACTTCACCAATGTGAATCCTGCCAATGGCCTGGAGACACTGCTGGAAACAGTAAAACTGAGGGCAGCAAATTATCCGCAGGCGTACGGCCACTGGTCCATCCAGGGCGGAGCCAGTATGGCGGTGCCCGGGATGACAAGCGTTTCCTACGACGAGATGACACCAATACGAAGGGCGCTCACGGAAAAGATGCGTGCCGCGTATGAATCCTCGACGTTCAACCCGGAGGTTTTGCGGACCGTGCTGGCGCGGATCGAACCTGAATCGCTGGGGATGACCGGCTCCGGACGCGATGGGACACTCGATCGGTTTCAGCTCAGCCTGCTGACAGAGGGTTCGGGAACCCAGATCTACAGCACGACTTTTGTGCAATGGGCGGCGCGCGAGGCGCTACGGCGTGCGCGGCCGTTGACATTGTTTACGCGCTACGCGCCGCGCCAAAAAGAGCGGCCAATGAACGAGTTGCTCACAGGAGCTGGGCGAACAGTTGCAACCGACCCCGAAGGTTCGCTGATCGATGGGGACATGGGGGCCTACTATACCTGGCTGAATCAGCAACGGCTTCCGGGAGCGGAGGAGTCTCGATTTCTGGTTTGGTTCGAAGGTCAGGGGGAGGCCGTAGCCATCGGCCCACATCTCAAGCCCGGCACTGCCGACGCGGCCGCGATCGATATGGCGGAGTTGTTGAAAGCGATCGCTTAGACGCACAAGGATATGCTGGAAGGGCAAATGACGAGACTTTTAGGAAAGAATGTGCTGATCACCGGCGCGTCCTCCGGAATCGGCGAGGCAATTGCCATTCGATTCGCTCAGGAGGGCGCCAATGTTGCCATCAATTACAACAGCGGGGCGGATCGCGCCGAAGCGGTGCGAGCTAAAGTAACCCAAGAAAATAAGCAAGGTAAGTCCTTGACAGTAAAAGCGAACGTCGCCGATGAACAACAGGTCAAAGATATGTTCGCGACGGTTCTTAAACAGTTCGGGGCTTTGGACATCCTGATCAACAATTCGGGAATTCAGAAGCCCGCCGCAAGCGACGAACTGGACATGGCGGACTTTGACCGGGTGCTTGGGGTAAACCTGCGTGGTTCGTTTCTCTGCGCACGCGAAGCAATCCGTCATTTTCTTTCGCGCAAGGCGAAGGGCGTAATCGTGAACAATTCGAGCGTCCACGAAATCATTCCCAAACCCAAATACGCTCCCTATTCGATGAGCAAGGGTGGTCTGGAGAACATGACCAGGACATTGGCGCTCGAATACGCGGACAGAAATATTCGCGTGAACTCAGTCGGACCGGGCGCGATCGTCACGCCGATCAATATGGCTTGGATCAACGATCCCAAGGCCAAAGCCGAAGTGGAAGGCCACATTCCCATGGGCCGCGCCGGTACTGCGGAGGAGATTGCCGGGGTATTCGCATTTCTCGCCTCGGACGACGCATCCTATATCACCGGACAAACGCTCTTCGCCTGCGGCGGATTGACGCTGTATCCGGAATTTCGCGTAGCCTGGTCGTCGGGAGAATAGCTCCTGGCTCCTAACTCCTGACCCCTGACTACAGTGTCCGGCTGTAAAGCTGAAACGGAGCCCAGTAGTAGGGCTTGCGGTATTGCGTCTTGAGCAGTTTCAACTTGGCGCTGCGGAGGGCGGCCGGATACGATTCGCCAGAGTCGACGGCGGCGTAGAAGTAGCCCATAAAGACGGCCGTCGAACGATCGTTGACGTCCCATAGACTGGTCACAACATTGCGGGCGCCAGCCTCGAAGAACGCCCACGCGAATCCGACGAGTCCTTCACCCGAAAGCGTGCGGGTGCCAGCGCCGCGACAGGCGGAGATCGTGACAAGATCGGCGTCCAGAGGGATCTCCGCCACGTCGCGCGCATAGAGCCTGTATCTATTCCCGCTTGGCGAGAGAATGATGGCCGAGTCGAGCGGACTTTGCTCGTTGGCGTCGGCATGGGTAACGAAATGGATCGTGGAAAAACGCCGGGGTTGTGCAGAACGATATGCTTGGGGCACAGCGGCAGCTTGTGTGAACACTGCAGTGTGCGCGGACGGGAAATAGCGGCGTACTTGTTGGATTTCGCTCGCAGCATTCGGAAGCGGTTCGAACCCGGTGCCGGTCATTATGGGATCGCCCATGAGCAGGAGTGAACGGCTGCGAGCACTCGAAGCACGCCCTATCTGCAGGCTGCCTAGCGACGGAGCCACCGACAAAGTTACATCTTCGATCCAATAATGAGGAACGGGGCCTGGGAGCAGGAGCGTTTCGAGGTTCAAACTGTGCAGAGATCCGTCGGGAATGAACACGATCTGGCTGCCCTTGGCAATATAAGGCGCCGCAGGACTGACTAACATGTCGTAGAGCCTCCGCCCCACAGCGTTAGCGTCGGCGGCCGGATCACGTTTCTCCAGCTCGATCAGCGAACGGTAGGACTCGACCTCGCTATCTAATCGCGTTTTGCCTGGAAGGGGAACCAGGTTGAACGAATTGGGAGAAAGAATCCATAGATAGGAACGCTCCGGCGCGAGCCAATAAAAGAGGACCGTAGCGTGAGCCTCTTTGAGATCGCGTGCAATCTCGCTTAGGCTGGTCCGGCCTGTAAGGTTCTCGGTCAGCACACGGGCGCGGCTTGAGTCGGCGACCTCGAGTGCGCGCCATGGCTCATTCCGCTTAACAAGGAGTTCGACATAAGCCTGATAGAACCGGATCAGGTGCGCGAGAAATGTAATTTTGTATTCACTGCGGACCTGGTTCGAACGATTGGCCTCAATCAACTGCAGCGCGCGCTCATAGCTGTTTGCCGCACCGTTGAAGTCGCCCTCGCCGGCATAGATCGCCGCCAGTCCGCCATAAGCCTGCCATTCGACATCGGGAACATTTTTGCCAGCGCCCAGAGCTTCCAAATAGGCTAGTCTCGCTTCCTGATAATGTCCCCGGCGGTCGGCGATCAGGGCTCGGTTGAGGTAGGCATAGGCAATCTGTTCCTTGTCGTCTTTACTGCAGGCATCGAAAGCCTGCTGGTTGTAGCGCTCGGCTTCGTCAAGAGAGCCGGCCTCTTCGAGCGCCTGGGCAATAGAGGCGGCGGCAATAGAAAACTGGGCAGGAGAATCGCGTCGGTTGACTAGAGCAAGCGCCTGGTGGAAATAGCCGAGCGCTTTGGCGTTCTCCCCTTGCACCAAATGAATATTGCCGAGTTCAAGGTAGCTGTCTTTCAAAGATGTAGCTAGCCCCGCATCCTTTTGTAAGCTGACGGCTTGTAACCGCGCTTTGAGGGCCCGTGGAAGATCGCCGAGATTGTAAAAGCAGGTCGCGATATTGCCTATGGCGTAAGAATTCAGGACGGCAGCTCCGATCTTGGTTGCGATACGGCTCGAATCCTGGAAATACGGGATGGCATCGCCATAGTGAGCGCGAACGACAAACGTCATTCCCAGATTCAGAAGCGCAGCGCTTCTCTGATAGGCGAGGTGGTTGGCGGTTGCGATCTCGAGAGCGGCGCGGGATGCCGCCTCAGCCTTTACCCGATCTTTCAGGAATGCGCCAAGCAGTAATTCCGTATCCGCTTCCACCTCGAAATCGGCAAGGGAATGCGCTTCGCTGGCCGCGCGCCGTAGCAGTCGCTCGCCACCGGCGTAATCCTGATGCCGAAACATCACGTAGCCTTGAAGCTTTTCGTATGCAGGCAGTAAATGCGGAAAGTTTGGCGGAGGAGGAGTGGCGAGTAGTGGCCCAGCCCGTTGCGTTTCCCCGTTGTACAGAAGCATCTCCGCAAGAAGCAATTTGAATTTCCAATGCCATTCGGAGCGGGGTTGATGTTCGAAAGCCTTATAGCCGGCGGATGCAAATCCGCGCGCGCTGGAGAACTGGCCTTTCACCGATGCCGCGCGCGTCGATTCGAAAAGTGTTTCGGGCGGGCGCGCGCAGCTTGTGAGCAGAAGGAGACAACTAAAGATCTGAAAACTGTGGCGGCCACGTACTGCCGTTGCCCTGCGCTTCGCACGCCGACATGTCTCCGCCATAGCTGGAACCAAGTTGAAAGCGTATCAGGGTTACCCGCCTGTAGTTCTCTTCGATGAAAATCTCGCCGAAATACAGTGTTCCAAGCCCTTCGATCTTCATCCGGTTCGTGCCGATAAAGTCGGTTTTATCTGGCTTTTTGCCTTGCCACTCGAGGCCTGTGACCACGGTCCCGTAAATCATTCCCTTCGAATTGGGAATCTCATTGCGGCCCGTTGGCCCGCCAGTTGGGAAAAACAAGTTCCCATAACGCTTGCGAAAATCGCCGTCCTTTTCATAGCGCTGGACCAGCTTGGCTTTGGTTTCGTGCTGCGAAAAGACGTCTGCAACTGTATTCACTTTGAGCGGCACACCGTCCACCGAGACCTCAGTGAAAGTCGTCTCAAGTGAACGGAAGGCAATGGGATTCCGGCGATCGGAAGCGCTCTCAAGACGAACATGCAACTGCTTGACGGCGAAAACGCGGCGCCCCTTGCCCGTGTCGAGCGGCACATCAATCTTGAGGCCGTCCACGGAAGATTCGACGAACGTATGAGTGGAAAGTCCGTTTTGTCCGTGATTGCCGTTTGTAAATCCGGCCGCGCTGTGGATATCGGCGAAGTCGCCTAGCGTGCGGCTGGATGCCGACTCAAAGGAAATAATTTCGTGGAAATTTTGGCCGCTCGCCTGTACTTCCGCCAGACCACCGGTTACTGGCAGAGCTGTGGGCGCAACAGCACGGATGAACAGATCGTTGGGCCGCCGGATGTGGGCGGCCAGCGCCACGGCGGCGCCATTAAAAATGAATCGCTTCTCTACGAGCGGATTATCCATGAGGCTCCTTGTCCTGAATCGCGAACGAAAAACGGCTCAGTACCGTTTCGGGCTGCGAAGCGGGTCTTAAGATCATCACATAATGGCCCGGAGGAAATTGACTGGTGGGCAGGAGTACTTCTAGGGTAAATGCCGCGACTTTCCGCGGACCGGAATTCACCTGAACGACCGAGCCTTTGCCTTCAGTCTGAAAATCGCAGACATAGGAGGGATAGGCCTGCGGAGAATCCACATCGAAGCTGAGGTTGAACATGGGTGAGCGGCGGTCAATCGCGACGACCGGCCCGCTGTCGCGAGCAGCCGAAGGAATAGGCACCGTTTCAAGAGCCTGCGGCCTCGTAAGGCCGGGTATGTAGACGAAATTCTGGTAGCCGACGACCAGCGCAAGAGCCAGCGCGGCGATTGAGGGAACGAGCGTTGCGGGCCTGAGCCAGCTTAGCCAGTTCTTGCGAGCTTGGGTGGCCGTGGACACACACTGCTCCGCAGTCTCCCTCTGCTCGTCGAGCAGCACTTGTTTGAGATTGTCAATCGCGATCACATCCTGCCTGAGTTGGTCGGCACACGTTTGGCATTCAAAGTAATGGGCTTCGAATTCCAGTCTCTCCGTCTCGCTCATTTCATTTAGCAGGTATTTATCGACCGCTTGGGTCTGTTCTGCCAATTGGTGGTTCATAGCGTCTGTCCATTAGTGAGAGAGCCCCACCGGACGTTTCACTCAGCTTACTGCCGTCGCCATGGATTTAATGCCTGTATCTTTTTCGAGGGCGCTTCGAAACCGGGCCAGAGCGCGGTGTACGCGAACGCGCAAATAGTCGCGGTCGATACCTAACTCATGGCAGATCTCATCTTTGTCACGGTCCTCGAGAAATACCTTTCGCAGAACGGCTCGATCGGTCTCGGAGAGCTTATCTAACACGTGCCGAATGAGCCTCTTGCGCTCCGCCGTGATGCATTCCGAATCGGCGCTGGCCGATTCATCTTCCGGTTCGGGCGCATTTTCCGGGGGTTGCTGGTAGCGGCTTCCCGCGCGAAAGAATTCCGACAGCACGTTATCGCAGACCGCATTCACGAACGCACCCAGGCGTTCCGGGTGCTCAAGACCGCCCTTGTTGCGCAGTACGTTCAGTACGCGGAGGAACGTTTCCTGGCGAGCATCGTCGACCAGATGGGAGGAGCGCAAACGACAGCGCAATTTAATGGAAAGCAGTTCACCAAAATAGCGGCTGAAATGCCGTTCCGTCTCGGCGTCCCCGTCGATCAGCCGATTTACGTAGCTTTCGTCGAATGACTGGCGCTCCAAGGTTCCTCTGACGCGATAGACACGATGGTACAACGACGGGCTGGCCGAATTACTCGAGAAATCCTGCGTAACAGCGGACATGAGGCTTGATGCCGCTTGGTGAAGGCTGGCGCACCAGCGTTTCAGCCCGGCGTTGTAATTTTTTTCGACATTTCCGCCGGAATTTCTGGTCGATCAGACATTTAGCCGGACAATATGTGAGTAATAAGTGCAATTTGTCGTCGGGATTGTATTCCGACTCTCGCCGGCTCCGCCCCCGCCTAGACTAAAGAATGTGGCGGACAGACCGATTGTTGCAATTACCGGCGCATCGAGTGGTATTGGTGCAGTATTCGCACGAAAGCTGGCGGCGGAACACGATCTGCTATTAATCGCTCGCCGTAAGGAGCGGCTCGAAGAACTGGCTGGGGAGCTTACAGCGGCGCACCCCACAGACATTGAAATTTTACCGGCTGACCTGGCCGAGGAGAGCGATCTCGAGAGCGTGGCGTCGCGGATTCGCGGCGAATCGCGCCTCGCCCTTTTAGTCAACAATGCGGGTTTTGGCACCAAGGGCTTATTCTGGGAAGCTGATTTGGCCTCCCAGGAGCGTATGCACAGACTGCACGTGATGGCGACAGTGCGTTTGACACATGCCGTACTGCGGAATATGATCGCGCGCGATTTTGGAGGAATCATCAATGTGGCTTCTGTATCCGCGTTCCTAAGGAGCCCCGGATCAGTAAGCTATGGTGCAACCAAGAGTTGGATGACGGTCTTTACGGAAGGGCTTTATCTCGAACTGAAGAACGCAAGATCGAACGTAACCGTGCAAGCACTCTGCCCGGGCTTCACGTATTCTGAGTTCCACGACACAATGGCGGTGAGCCGCAGCCGGCTCGCCGGACCGAAATTTTGGATGAGCGCGGAGGCGGTTGTCGACGCATCGCTCGATGGGTTGCGGCGCCGCAAATTATTTGTCATTCCCGGCTGGCGGTACCGGCTACTCACCACCGTGCTTTCCAAACTTCCGACCGCGGCGCGTCTCGGCGTCGAGGCAGCGGCAGGGCGAGCGAAACTAGCTCGACAACTACATGATTGAAGCCGGAGATCCTGTCAAGATGCACGTTGAGCCCTTCCTTGTCTTAGGAATTGAGGCACGTACAACCAATGCACGGGAAATGGGTGGACATGGCGCGATCGGCGCTCTGTGGGGAAGACTCATGAACGACGATTTTCTGGCGAACATTCCGCATCGCGTAGACAACCATGTCATCGCCGTGTATAGCAACTATGAAAGTGACAAAGACGGCGAGTACAGCTACCTCCTCGGCGTACGAGTGAACTCCATCGAAAAGGTACCGGAGGAAATGGCATCGTGCCAAATCGTGACGGGTGAGTATGGGATGTTCACAGCGACCGGCGGACCGCCGGCAGAGATGATCGTCGGCATTTGGAAACAGATCTGGTCGCTCGAAGCTGGCAGAAAGTTGGAGCGGGCGTATCGGACGGATTTCGAGATCTATTCCAGCGGCACGACACCGTCCGATACGTTGGTCGACGTTTATATTGGCCTGCTACTGCAAGGCTGATTGCTTGGGCAGCGCGCGCACAGCGCCGGTCGAGATTCCGCCGTCCACGAGCAGGATTTGGCCGGTAATATAACGGCTCGATTCGGCGGCAAGGAATACAACCGTGGAATCGAGGTCGTCGGGTTGGCCGGGGCGCTTCATCGGAATGCGATCGCTCAAATACTCGACCCATTCTTTGTCTTCATACATCACTTTGTTCTGCTCCGTGCGGAACCAGCCGGGAGCAAGGCAGTTCACAGTAATGCCGAACTTACCCCAATCGTCGGCTAGGCTCATGGTCAACTGGCGAATTCCGCCACGGCTCGCGGTATAAGGGGCAAGGCCCGCGTAACCGGCAACACTGGTCACCGAACCAATGTTGATGATGCGTCCGTACCCGCGCGGCACCATACGGCGCGCTATCGCCTGGGCTACAAAAAAGCTGCCCCGCAGGTTGGTGTCGAGGATCGCGTTCCAATCGTCCCAAGTAATATCGAGAGCCGGTTTGCGGATATTCATGCCGGCATTGTTCACAAGAATATCGATCTTGCCGTAGGCCTCTTCCGCGAGAGCCGCCATACGTTCGATACTTTCAGCGCTGCGAACATCCAGTTCGAGAGGAACCGCACGGCGGCCGAGCTTTTCTATTTCCGCTTGAAACGGCAGCAGGTCATCGCGATGACGGCTGGTGATCACCAAATCGGCCCCGGCTTTGGCAAGTGCACGGCCAAAATATTGGCCAAGGCCGCGGCTGGTTCCCGTGACGACAGCAACACGGCCGGTAAGATCGAACAGTTCGTTACTCATTGCGGGAGACCTGGAGCGAGCACGACCTTCATTAAGTTAGGTTCCCGTGCATGCAGCCGATCGAACCAGCTTGGTCCTTCGGCAAGTGGAGCGACGATGGTAATGAGCGGTTTCACATCCACTGCACCGCGCGACAGCATTTCAATACACTTCGGGTATTCACCGGCCGAAGCGGCAGAGCCCTGCAATCGAATCTGACGGCTGACCACCATCTGCAGCGGAATTTCAACCGATGGCGCGACGTTGCCGATCAACACAACTGTGCCGCCCTTACGCACGCTTTCGATGGCGCTCTTGATGGTAGGAGTGCTGCCGACTGCTTCAAGCGCCACATCGACGCCGGCGCCGGAGGTCCGCTTTAGGATTTCCGCGACCGCGTCGCCAGTCTTCGCGTTCACGGTTGAAGTCGCCCCGAGTTTGGCGGCGAGCGCGAGCCGAGTATCGTCGATGTCGGTGACGATGATTTGGGCACAACGAGCTTCGCGCAACGCTTGCAGAACCAGCAGCCCAATCATGCCTGCACCCACAACGACCGCTGTGGCTCCGGGTGGAATTTCCGCGAGCGAAACGGCATGCACGGCCACAGCGAGTGGCTCGATCATGGCGGCTTCGGCAAACGGCACGTTGGCTGGCAAAGGATGAACCACGCGAGTGGGGACCACAACATATTCGGCAAACGCGCCGGCGCGGCGATATTCCGGCGTCGAAACTCCCAGCACTTCGCGACGCTCGCAGAGATTCATTTCGCCTTTGCGGCAATAGTCGCAGACACCGCAATAGATTGTGGAATCGAAAGTAACACGATCTCCCTCTGCGGGGCCCGCCGACTGTGCGCCGCGCGCGGCAATAGTTCCAGCGGCTTCATGCCCCATCACAATCGGTGGAATCCGACGACCCGATCCGCCGTCGTAACCATGCACGTCGCTGCCGCAAATGCCGCAAGCTTCTACGCGAATGAGCACATCTTCTGGCCCCGGGCGCGGCATCGGAACGTCGACCATCTCCAGCCTTCCATATTCGGAAAGCAACAAAGCTTTCATCATGACTGGATGGTAGCGAATCAGGTCACGTTGAAGCTGCGCGGCCACCCCGCCGGAGCTGGTCGCGGAACATTATGACGAAGGGCTGGGCGCCCTCCGACCGCAAGTCTTCGATGGCCACTTTCATCTTGCGCCGCCAGTTCGGATATTCGGCAGTGCTGCCGGGCAGATTTTGTTGTTCCGTTTCCTTGGTGAAATCTTCCTGATTGAGCAGCAGGATCATGGACGGCATGCGCGCCAGAAAACCGACGATGGCATTGTGTAAGTCGCCATTCAGATCGGGGACATTCTCAGCATTGCGTTCGAAAGAGTCGGGCAGGAGGTGTTCCGCATGCAGGGCGTCGAGCATGCCTTGCTTTTCGCGGCGGCGGTCCTGTATTTGGTTGCGATGGCCTTGTTCGTCCGCCAAGCCGGCGGCGCGGCGCGCTTCGATATCACGTCCTTGCCAGAATCCTGCGAGTGTGGGCAGATCGTGTGTAGCGCTCGATACTAACGCTTGACGCGGATATTCGGCGCTGGCCCGGAAAGCACCTTCGCGGGAATGTTTTTCGAAATAGAACAGGCGGTAACTTAAAATTCCAAAGTGCGAGAGCGCATCGCGAATCTCATCGGTAACCGTTCCAAGGTCCTCGCCGATAATGATGTTCTCGCTGCGCACGCTTTCGAGCGCTAGTATTCGCAAAAGGTCGATCGCATTGTCGCGCACATACGCGCCATCGCGGGCTTCGAGTCCGTTCGGAATCCAAAAAAGGCGGAAGAGCCGCATCACGTGATCGATGCGAAGAGCGCCGCCATAAGAGACGATTTTTCGGATGCTGGCGCGGTACAGGCGGTACCCACTGTCGCGATGAGCACGCGTATCGGGCGGAGGAAAGCTCCAATCCTGTCCATTCGGTGAAAAATCGTCCGGCGGAGCGCCTACCCGGCAACCATTCACGAAGAACCTTCTATGGGCCCACAGATCCGCGCCGCAACTGTCGGTAGCGACTGCCAGGTCGTGATACAAGCCGATTTCCATCCCGCAGTCTTTGGCGTGCCGCTGAACCGCGCAAAGCTGTTCGTCGATCACAAACTGGATGTATTTGAAGAATTCGACAGTGCGCCGATACTTCTGCCCGAATTCCCGCACGGCGTCCGAATCGGCGGATTGATATTGATCGGGCCAGTCACGCCAGGTCCAGCGGTTGCGGTCTTGTTTGTGCAGGAGTTCATCGAGCGCGCAATATACCGCGAACTTTTCGAGTAAATCGCCTTCGCACCTGCAATACTCCGCAAAAGCACGGGCGCGGTCAGAATCTTTGCGTCGGGTAAACTCCCGATACAGCAGCTTCAGAAAGCGGCGCTTGAGCGAAGAGACTTCTTCATATTCGACGAACTCGGCATTCCGGGCGAGTTCTATTCTTTGCTGAATGCGCGGCGATTGAAGTAAAGCTTGCGCGCAGCGCGATGACTCAAATTCGGGAATGCGCTCGATATCGAGGTAGACCAGATTTTTGTAATAAACGGAAAGCGGCAGGTAGGGACTAGTGTTATAGGGTACACGGTTATGCAGCGCGTGGAGCGGATTCAGACCAACAAAATTGAATCCCAGTTCTCCGTGCGCCCATTCAACCAGCGCTCGCAGATCGGTGAAATCGCCGCAGCCCCAATTGCGATGGGAGCGTAATCCGTAAAGCGCAACGTTGAAGCCAGCGGTTTTGCCGCCTTGCGCTAATTTGCCAGGAAGATAGGCTTTGTCTGGACAGACGATCAGATGCGTTTCACTCGTCGATCCGTCGCTGCCGGTCAATTTCAGCTGGTGGTAGCCAAGCGGGACTTCTTTAGGCAGCGGCAATTGCGACGAGTCGGTGACGCCGGCGAGACTTTCTCCGCTTTCGAGCGAAATCTGAAAGCGAATCGGGCCATTCGGGGCCGTAATCGGCACATTTCTTTCGCATTCGCTTAATACCAGTGTTTTTGGGGAAAACGAGCTGGTACTTTCCAGAAAACGCTGTAAGCGCTGCTCATCAATTTTCTCCGCGCTTGAAATATCCCAGCCAAGGGCCGTCAAGATTCGCTTGATGGAATCGGCGGGCACCTCGTGCCGGTGATGGAAGATGTCCCAATATTCGCGGTCAATGCCGCATTCCGATGCAGCACGCGAAAGCGCGTCGTCGTAGCCAGTCGACCGTTGGAACGTAACTTGCGAGACATCCATGTACTTCGATTCTAGGTGGTGGCATAATTCGTAAACCGTGAGGAATTCGTTCACATGGGTGGCTCTGCCGGCACTGACGCTCGTGGCGTGTCACGCTTTCGATAGTCCGACAGCAGACATGGAACGCGCACAAGCACAAGTGGAACACGGCGATTACTCTACGGGCATCAAGGCGCTTTCCGATTTAATCGATAAACACCCGCGGAATAAGGCGCTGCGCGAGGCACGATTGAATGCCGCGGAGCAATGGATCAGGAACTATGGCATATCGGGCGCCGAGGGAAAGGACCTCGCCAGCGAAGCAAACGCCCAACTGTCGCCGCTCATAGCGCTGCTCGAAGCAGAATCGACCGGATTGAGCGGCGCGCCAGCAGCGACTCTCGCGGCGCACCTAGGATGGGCCCATTTTATGCGGTTCCGCATTGCGGAGGCGGATCTGCCGGGAACCGTCGAACCATATTTTCGGCAAGCATTGCGACTGAACGAGCGAGACGTATACGCAAACGCGATGCTCGGCAACTGGCTGCTTCAGAGCAAGCCGCATTCGGTGAATGAAGCCATGAGCCATTTTCAGACGGCTATTGAAACCGGCAAAGAACGCGCCTGGATCCGCGGATTTGAACTGGGCGGGTTGATGTCGAGCGGATCGGAGCCGGCCGCGCTACGGGAATTAGTAAAGCTGTGCAACGAAATGCGCAAGAACGGCGAGGCCATTGACGAAGACGAGAAACGCCGCATTTTAGGGAACTACAGCGTTGCGCTGGCGAATCGCACGGAGCTTGCAAATCTGCTCTCGGCCGTGCCGCCGGATGACAGTTGGGCGACTTATATCTGGTTGGATGGCGGCACTGACAGCAGCGATCCCGAATGGGAGGAGCTGAAGCATACATTCATACTGGCAAACATCGATGAGCTAGCCGGGCACGAACACGAAGCGTTAGCACTGTATAAGCGCCTAGCGCAGAACCACCGGCTGATGGATTCGAGCAGCTTGGGCGCGCGCACGAAGGAGGCCATTCAGCGTTTGCAAGCACATCGCGTGGGATAATTGACATGTGGCCGACCTGGATCGATTCGAAATAAGCCAGCCGCCGGAGTTGTTCGCGCGCGCCGATGAAGACGCTGCACAATTCGGCGACAGCATTATCACCACGACACTCGACAGCGCGCTGAACTGGGCGCGGAAAAATTCGCTCTGGCCGATGACGTTTGGCCTGGCGTGCTGCGCGATCGAGATGATGTCGATGATGGCGTCGCGTTACGATGCGGCACGTTTTGGCGCGGAAGTATTCCGCGGATCGCCGCGGCAGTCGGATCTGATGATTATCGCCGGCCGTGTGTCGAACAAGATGGCGCCAGTGATTCGCCAGCTTTACCGCCAGATGCCGGAGCCCAAATGGGTGATTTCGATGGGCGCTTGCGCGACATCGACCGGCGTATTCAGCAACTACGCTTTGATTCCGGTGAACCAAGTAATTCCGGTGGATGTCTTCGTTCCGGGTTGCCCGCCGCGACCCGAGCAACTGATCTACGGGATCATGATGCTGCAGGAAAAGATTCAGGCCGAGCGCGGCACCGTCATGAAGACACTGAACCTGGCGTAATTACCGCTTTAACGGGTCTTCGACCCACGGCGGAGTGGCTTCGACGAGCGCGCCCAAAATCGGATCGAGCTTTTCGAGCGCCTGCTTCATTTCCCACGCGATCTTGCGATAGGAGAAGTGACCTTTCACGCCGCTGCGAAGGCGCGAGATGTAGTCCAGCTCGGCGAAATCCATCTTGAAGAGAAATCGGGAACGGGCCGCCAGCGGCAACAGGTATTGCGCTCCCGGTTGCGGCAGTTTGTCGATGGCGGCGCTAGCCAGGCGTAGCGCATCAGCAAAAATCTGCTCAGCGCCGCACTGCGCGACGGCGGCGGGAGTTTCATAACCAAACTTGTGCGTATACTGTTGGCGCAGTTGCTGGCAGCGGCGATGGCGATGCATATCGCGATAGGCGCCGATGTCCATGACGAAATCGAAAACATAAGGCGCACTGCGAAACTGCCGCGGCAGCTCACCACGCCGCTTGTGGCCGCCCGTTGCCAGATCCAACAGATCCTTGCGCCGCACAGACGTCCAGGAGCAGGCGTATTCGTATAACTCGCGATAGGAGCGATCGGTAACGGGGAAAAGTAGCGTGGCACAGATGTCGGCCAGTGAGTCGTTCGGTTGTATTAGATCGACCGGCTTGGCGGGCTCATTCCCCGCGGCCGGCAGATGATCGGCGGCCCATTCCGTAAGGTTGGCGCGCAGATGACTAGCGTGCTCGTCCGGCCCGGCATGGCGAGCCAGCGTGGGCGCAATGGCTTCGACGATTTCCGGCTGCCAGCCGCACTCGGGCGGAAGAGCGCAGGCTTGGGTAAGTTCGCTCGCGATCTCACGCAGTTCTTGAAATTCCGACGCCATCAAACGGCGCACCTGTTTTTCGAGAGTGCGGATGCTGGTGACTTGTCCGACACCGGTGGGGATGCCGAAGGGCAGTAGGTAGCGGGCCACGTCGAACGCGCGTGCGGCGAGGTTGCGCCGGTAAGCATCGGGCTTCATATCGTCGGGACGAGGCAGACTCGCCTCGAGGAAAGCCTGCATACGGCGCTGCACTTCGCGATACGCGTCTAATAGCGTTTCCGCGGACTTCGCATAAAGCGCCGCTTCGCTGATGGTGAATTCAGGCGGGACGATGGCTTCGGCCTTCGAGAAATCCTGATAGCGCGAGCTTCGCGCCTGACCGTCCCAGAGCTGCTCGTCTTCTATTTCGGTGGCAGCGAGTTCGGATACACCTTCGAAACAGATGGTGACGTGGCCGAGATCGGCGATAGAGGCGTGGCCGTACTGGAAATAGAAGCTTTCGAGAAATTTCGCAGAATCGTGCGTACGGACCCAATCGAGCGAATCGCGGATAGAATCAGGCGATCGGCTATAGCGCGCCAAGGCGTAGGCGAGCTTTTCCGGTGGCATTGGCGCAACAGTCAATACACGCTTGGAAAGGGAGTGCGCGAGAGGCATGGGTGCGGACATCGAAGCCGCTATGATAGCGGATTCGCATGCGAATCAGAATCAAGAAGCTTCACAGCAACGCCAGCCTTCCGGAATATGCGCACGGACCGGCCGAAGATGCAGGCCTCGATATCCGCTGTCTGGAGAATACTGTACTTGTTCCGGGCGTGGCGCAAGCGGTGGCAACCGGCCTGGCGCTGGAGATTCCTACCGGCTATGAGGTGCAGATCCGGCCGACGCAGCGGTCTGGCTTTGAAGCATGCCATCACCCTTCCGAATGCACCGGCGACGATCGATCCGGGCTATCGAGGGGAACTGCGGGTGATTTTGCTGAACCTGGGCACGGCCCCTTATGAAGTGAAGGCGGGCGACCGGGTTGCGCAGATGGTGGTGGCGAAATACGAAGCAGTCGAGTGGGAAGAAGGCGATTTATCGGAATCGGTACGCGGCGCAGGCGGGTTTGGCTCTTCGGGCCGCTAAAATCAGGTCTTTTAGATCAGGGCTTAGAGACTTCGCTGGTGAGGCGGCTTGCGAGCGGCTGCGTTTGACCGGCGTACTTGTTGCCAGCCTTTTTGTAATACGGCACAGATACCGGCGAGGAGAGCTGTTCGAAGGTGAACGAGCAGATACGCATCCCGGGATAGAGCGCGACCGGCATGATGCCTAGATTGCTCAGCTCGAGCGTCGCTTTCCCACGCCAACCTGGATCGAAGAGGCCAGCTGTGCCATGCACGATGATGCCGATGCGGCCGAGGCTGGAGCGACCTTCTAGACGCCCGAGCACATCGTCATCCAGTTCGAGCGTTTCTTCGGTAATCGCGAGGGCGAACTCGCGCGGCTGGAGGATAAACGGCTCGCCCGGTTTGACCTGGATGGTGCGCATGAGGTCCTGGATGGCCCCTTTCTCGCGGACGTCGATATAAGCGTGGCGGCTGTGCTCGAAGACACTAAACTCGGCGCCGAGCCGAAAATCGACGGAGCAGCTGCCAAACTGCTCGGGAGGAAGCGGCGGAGAAACGCGAATCTTACCCTGCTCGAGGTAGCGGCGAATATCGACGTCAGAAAGAACCATGGCAGGAACGTGCGAACAGCCATCCTAGCATGCGGAAAATGTTATATTGAGTGGGTTGTGGCGCTGCTGCGGCGCGCCCGCAGTGGGCGGCTAGCTCAGCTGGGAGAGCACCACGTTCGCAACGTGGGGGTCGTGGGTTCGAACCCCATGCCGTCCACCAAAATATCCTCTTCAGAATCAGCAGTTACAGCCAATTTTTTCGAGTTTGACAAAAATCTGACATCCCACACATCCTGCGCCAGGCTCAAAATCCGTTCCTGACGCTGAACAGTCCATTGCGCGTAGTGTTTCCGGATGATCTCTGGAGTGCTGCCGAGGACGTTTGCAACGTCCTCCGTCGTCCAGCCCTTTTCCAGCAGCGCGGTTGCTAAAGTGTGACGGAAGCGGTGCGCATGAGCGGCTTCCACTTCGGATAGCTGAAAGACGCGCGCCAAAGTTCGCGTGACACCACGAATGAAAGCTCGGGTGGTGCCATTTCCACTCCAAAAGAGATACTTCGATTGTCCCTTTGTCCCTTTCGGTTCGGGCAATGCATCTAGGACGTCACGAAGTACCGGAGGTATGGGCAAAAAGATCGGCTTCCCGTTCTTCATTGTGTGGAGGTAAATGCGGCTGTTTCGCACGCGGTCGCGGGCGAGCGTTGCCACATCGCTAATCCGGAGTCCGGTGTAACGGAGCAAAAGCACCATGGCCCGAGATCTACTGCGCTCATACGGTCCTCTACCCAGTTGGTCACAGGCGGAGAGAATTCGCACGACTTCTTCCTGTGTGTAGGGCTCCTTCGGTTTTGTCTTCACGGTTGGAGGTTTTACTTCCTTCGCCGGATTGGAGGACATCCACTTCCGGCTGACGCAAAAGCCAAAGAAGTTCCGTAGAATGGCCAGCTCCTTGATCCACGTCATTGCCGAAATCGGCCGTTTCGTGCGAAACAGATCGACGGTCTCGATTTCTACATCATCAAGTCTGGTGATACTCGTAGCTTTGGCGATTCGAAGAAAGTTATCGAGCGCTCTACGGTGATTCCGTTTAGTGCCGTGGCCAACGTCTTCCTTCGAAGATTTGAATGCCTCAATGGCATCTTGGATCGATTTTGGTTCCCGATAGTCTGGCCGTTCCATGGCGGCAAGCTTTCGGTACGCTTTGTCGAGACTTCGGGTATAGAGCGACGTACGATAGCGTTTCCCTTTCAATGTCCCATCGACTCCCAAACTGCACTTGCAGTTGAGGAATTGCCGTCCCTTTTTGCGATGGGGGCAGTTGCGGGAAGTGGAGCCGAACCAGATAGAGATCGGGCAAGCTAACCTCGATCCCTGTTGCCCGACGCAACGATTCTTCGTTGGTATTCGCGTTCAGCAACTGAGGCTGGAATTCTCAACGTGAAGTATTCGCGCTTTCCGCTTCGCCGTTTATCGTTGCCGAGGCGCAGGACGCCGGGAGCGACTTCGAAGATACGGCGGATGGTCGATTCATCCAACCTCCAAAGCTCTGCGAGTACCTGCACCGAGTAGTGGGGTTCCAGCGAGGAGGCCGGGAGATTGGAGACTGTTTCGGATTCGGGGCGGTTCCCCGATTCTTGCCAGGTTTCGAGATATGAGTTCTTCAAGGTTCTCCTCGAATTCCAGGTGATTTACGTCCGTGAGGCCGCCGCTAGCCACAGACTCGCGTATTGGAAGGTCAGAGCCAGCCGGACGCTCTTCTCTCCGTTCCGAGTGCGTTCTGCGGCGGAGCTACCGTTGATTTTCGCTTGCTGCATTGTGTTTCCGCTTCCTTCTGAGAATTTGTGCTCTCACTAATAAGCGGGGTGAATTTAGCCAAAATGTTGAAGCCGTACAAATATTATTTTTCGTCTCCTTGATGTAGGATAAAAATTTAAGGCTGCGGTTATCGGAAAAATAGAGTGCCATTCGAACCGCTCAAGTCAAAATTAGTTGACCGCATGGGCCGTCAGGTTGCCGAACCGGTTCAGGCAACAGTCGTGCGCGCGTTCGAACGGGCGATAACGATTCCTGACGCAAATATCGACCATCTTGTTTTGGGAGCCGCCCGCGTCGCGAGAGTCATCGCAGATGGTGGCGCCGCAAAGCCAGACGAATACGCGTTTACTGTTCTACGGCGAATCGCTTGGCAAAGTCAGCGGGACCTTCTTGAGCCTTCGCAGACCGCTTCCTTATCTGAACAAGAAGCCGAGTCGCTGGAGGATAAGGGTGTTTGCTCGTCGGCAATCCTGGCGGGAATCGAGATCCGGCAGCTCCTGGATAACCTTGACGATCGCGACGAGAAGATCGTCACCATGCGCAGTCGCGGATTCCGATACGAAGAAATCTCCGCGGAAGTAGGGATGCTGGAAGTTTCAGTACGATGCCGATATCATTTGGCAAAGAATCGGCTGCGAACGCTTGCTGGTGGCGAGCGATAATGTTGCGACGGTGGCAAATGATCCGATTGACAAGCTAAGGCGAACCGCTTACCCGAACCCGGAGCGGATCGGCTGCCCAAATTCTTCGATCTTTGAGGCACTGAGACTTCGGAAGATCGCTTTTGACGATCCCGTTTGGACGCACATCGAACACTGCTCGCCTTGCTATTGTCAGTTTTCCGAAATTCGAGAGGCGCTCTTTAAAGAAGAGCGAAAGAACGATTCCCGAAGAGCAATACGGGCCGGTTTGGTCATTGTCGTGCTTATCGCGCTTGGGGCAAGTTTCTACGTTTGGCGGCGAAGTAGAACCAACGAAGGTCAAGCGAGGATCGCCTCAAATCACGGTGAGGCGGTCGTTTTAAATTTCGAAGATGGATCTGAGCTTCGCGGGGTTCAAGGTGATTCAACTGCACGTATCAATTCAGGTGTACAACACCTACCCCGCAACCAGCTCAACCTCACCGTATATTTGCCGCTCGGCAGTCCCGCCGGCAGTTATGATCTGGAAATCGTTGGTTCGACCGGTGACAGGATTTGGCATGCTCAGGGCCAAGCCTTTATCAAAAATGGTCTAACGTCAATTCCAGTCGAAGGCGACCTGCGCAATGTGCCGATCGGGGCTTACAAATTCCGATTCCGAAGGCCTGATGAAACTTGGCGCGAAAAAGATGTGATTGTGCGGTAGATGTCTCCGAACTACGACGTCGGAGTCTTGCCGATGTAGGTCAAATCCTTTTCTTCCAGAGATTCGTGGAGCAGCACGTCAGCGTTTCGGCGGATTAGTCCCGATAAATACTGTAGCGTCTTGTTCTTTTGTTCTGACTCTTTTAGCTGAAATGTGTTGCGACCTGGATCGCCGTTTCCAATTCCGGATCTCTACCTTGTTCAGCGGCATCCGGGAAAAAGCCGACGGGAATATCTGGCTGTATTCCAATTCCCTCAATGTGCATGCCGTTCCAGGTCTGCCAGGTGGTGACGGGAATGCGGAGGCGATATCCCTCGCCGACGGTAAAGTTCGCACCACCCATCACTTCACCTGCAGTGGTCGTTCCAACGAGCGTTGCGAGATGGTTCTCCTGTGCAAATGCTGCCACCATTTCGGCTGCTGAATGCGTGTGTTCGTTGATCAGCATTACTATGCGACCGTGGAACGGACGCGGCCCGAGACCTTCGGTCTCCAGCATGACTGACCGATCTCTATGGATGAATCTGAACCGCACGAACATTGCGAGTTGCCTAAGCTTTGATTCGGGCAGTTGGCCGATTCTAGGCAGGTTTTCCGGTTTTGTGCGCTTCTGAATATGACATTTGGTCAGACTGTAGCCGATCGGTCGGCGGTCTGCGCAGAGATAGCTCATTAAGCGCAGGGATGCCAGGCCGCCGCCAATATTACCCCGTAAATCGATAATCAGGCGGTCGCGGTCCTCGCCAGTAAGCCGACCGATGATACTGTCCAGTTCCTTTGCGAACGGCAGTCCAACCGCCCCAGGAAATGTGCTGACTTTGATCAGTGGCACTTGCCCGTTTTCAATTCTGAAAGACAGTGCTTTGGGCTCGATCATCGGGGGGCGATCCTTTGCTGGCTTGTTGGGTACGGTCACCGTGACAGTTCTCGTCTCCGGGTCGCCTAGGTTGCCAATCGTCAGAGAGTATTCACCGCCAAAACCGAATAGGGGGCGGTCAGAGCAAGAAATGTCTGCGCCGTCTTTTGAGATGAGCACGTCGCCCGGTCTAATTCCTGCCAGCTCGGCTGGTCCGTCTTCAATCACATCCTGAAAGACCCATCGCTCACCATCCGCAGTCGCGTGCCTCCTTGTCGTTGCGCAAAGAGCATGGCGCAGTGGAATGGTTTCCGCGTCCGGCTTTAAGAAAGCCGTATGGCTAGTCTGAAGACTTGCCAAAGATGAGTGGATCGCTGCCTGAAAATCAACCGGCGATGCGGCAAGCAGCTCGGGCGCTATACGATCGAACTTCGAAAGCCATTCTGCATAGGAATCTGGTTCGACGTTCACGTGTTTCGTAGCGATAAGGGTCTTGATTGTGTTGAGGGTTTTTTGTCTGTCGGCAATCATGATTGTTTAGGATCCGAGGGGAACCACATAGTTATCCGCACCTTCAAGCGTGTAGGCCGCCCACCGATAGGGAACTGCTTGGGGCCCGAATGTTTTCAACAGCTCTAACTTTGCGTTTCGAAGCGCAACACTTGCCGTCTGGCCACCTGCGATTCCGGTGTAGAACTGGGCCATCAGAAAGCGGGAGAACGTATCATCGATCGTCCACAGCGTGCTGACTACGGTTCGCGCACCAGCCAGCAAAAAGGCTCGGGACACAGTGGCGATGCCTTCCTGTCCCTCTAGCCTGCCGACCGCAGTTTCGCATGCAGACAGCACGACAATATTGGCGCGCACAGGAAGCGTAAGTACTTCTGCCGAGTCCAGCATGCCATCTGTCCCACTCCTTTTGTCATCGAGCAGGAAAAGTGCCGCGTGGTCAGGATTCTTTGAATCGGCAAGCGCGTGAACGGCGAGATGAACAATGCTGTGCCTTTCTCGGATCGATGGTAGTGTCGCAAAGAGCTAGGCAGGCATTGGTAAGGTAGGCCGAGTGCGAAAGAGGCGGCCACAAGTATTCCGAGGACGACACTTCCAGGACGAGGTCATCGTGCTGTGTGTGCGGTGGTATCTGCGGTATTCGCTCAGCTATCGTGATCTGGAAGAGGTGATGGGCGAACGTGGTTTGAACGTTGATCATTCCACGATCGCCCGCTGGGTCTTGCGGTATGCTCCGATCCTGAACGAACGGATCCGGCGCCATATCCGGTATCCGAATCGGTCCTGGCGAGTCGACGAAACATACGTGCGCGTTTCCGGCAACTGGACCTATTTATATAGAGCGCTTGATTCGGAAGGCAACACCATCGATTTCATGCTGTCGCCCTACCGAGATCGAATGGCAGCCAAGCACTTCCTGCAGCTCGCTTTATCGCGTGTCGGACACCGTCGGCCACGCGTCATCAATGTGGATGGTCACCCGGCTTATCCTTCGGTGGTCGCGGAACTGAGGCAAGCAGGCGAACTCAGTCCCTCTTGCCGTTGCCGGCCGTCTTTGTACATGAACAATGTCATCGAGCAAGATCATCGCTTCATCAAGAAGCGAATCGTTGCTAGCCAAGGGTTCCGTTCGGTAGAAGGCGCAGCAAACACAATCCTAGGCTACGAGGCCATGCACATGATTCGCAAGGGACAGATCCGGTGGTTAAAGAAGGGCGATGTTGCCGGCCAGATCGATTTTGTGAATCGTGCGTTCGGCCTACCTGCATGATTTTCACAGGCCCACGCTTACTCGCATTGCTGGTGCGTATTTGCGACACTACCCATCGAACGTGGCAAGAAGAAGGGTTTAATAACCGCCCGGCCCGGCGCGAAGCGATCCGTTCAGTTGTACTGGCACGAACAGCAGGCGGGAACTGATTCGGAATGATTCAGTTCGCCGCTGAGTTCAAAGGTTCGCTGGTCGAGCGGCGAACAGAAGTAATTGAAAAAAGGCATATTACGTATGTTCGCCAGCTCGCCACACCCTTTAGGGTGGCGAAGCGGCGAGCTCGTAATGCTTGATCAGCGAAGATGCGAAAGCGGGCGACCCTCTGAAGAATGTTTTTAGTAATGCTCGGCCTCTTCAGGGTATCGGCTTGCTGAGACGCTTCAAATACTCATTCGCGTCTGCGTTGTTCACAGTCAAATTCTTAAAGAGATACTCGAATTCGAATCGGGCACTCTGGAAGTCCTCCAGGCACTGCTCATCCGATTTTCCATGTATTCCTGCGCTCGCGACGGCGTATAGCTTGTTAAGCGGATTGTGGCCACCGGGACGTAGATGCGGCGGCAAAATCTTCGATGCATACTCGATTTTGGTGTCCACATGATGGCTTTCTTTTATTTCAGAAATTCTCGCCAGCTCTTCCGTTTCGAAAGCAGCCAATTTTGCGGCCTCTGCTATCAGGTCTAGCATAAGATTCAGTTTGTTTTCGATTACCCGGCGAAGATACGCGAGAGCGCCGATGCCAAATGCGTAGTTCCCGTTAATTAGAGCTTTCTTGTAAAGCGCTGCGTCTTCCTCTCCTAGTGCTTTGGAAAGTTCTGCTGGTGGTTCGATCGAAAGAGCCGGGTACTGTCCAACTTTGCAAAACTTGGAACGAAAATTGATCTTATCTTCAGTCCACAGAAGCCAGTAAACGGCGACCCGCCCTCGACAGTTTCGGCAAGTGTATCGTGCCTCGTGAAACTGGTGCGCGAAGTATTTTTCGGGTTTGTCGGTTGCCCACAGAGTTTCTTGTTGGCAGTCATCGCTAGCGCAGTACATTCTTATGACAGTGGGCAATTGCCCATAGCGTGCGTGAGTCTGCGAACCTGACGCCGTGTAGTTTACATCCGTTCCGTCGTAGACAAGATTCTTATACAGCGAACCACTCACCAACATTTGTGCGAGCGTCTCCGTAAGCTGGACGCCCGTTAGCTTCTTGGCAGCCATTTCGTTGGCAATTATCTCAGAGCAAACAAATGTCGGATCCTATGCCCACGTTCGTAATGCACGTCTGTGCTCGGTTAGGTAGGGGATATTGATTCTCTGGCCCCAAAAGCTTCCTTCACCGGAGCCTAGGTCCATACGCGCAGCCGCGAAATGAGATTTTAGGATTCAATATTGTATCCAGATTCTCCCACGCTCTTCACGTACACGCTACAGCGAGACCACGGCCAAATATTTTCGAAGAATCTTACACGCTTACCTCCCGATGCCTTCCATAGCGGCTATGGAACAGATCCCGGCTAAACAAATAATTGACAATTTGATTCACTTCGACTGACGAGCCGCGCGGTAGCCCGCGCACTCGATTAAGCGAAGCCGGGGCAAACGAGCGGAGCCGGGCAAACCACTCCAAGTCGGCGCATTTCACGTTAAGGATTTTTGTCATGTCTGACATCTCAACTCTGCACGGCGACCTGAAAAGTTTCATCAGTCGTCAAGACCAAAAACAAGCCGCAATGGAGCGTCGTTTAGACGGCCTCGATGTGCAACTTGCCGAGAAACACACCGGCAGCGCGCCTTTCAGTCTCGAAACTAAGCTCCGAGAAAACCAAGAAATTTCGCGTCTGCTATACGATAAGAAGGGCCGCGCGATCTTGTCGCTGCCTGCATCCGCCATCGCGAGCAAGACGGCAATCACGGCTACCGCCGCTGGGTCCATGACCTCTGGCGTAATGGCTATTGATCGTTCTTCTGGCATCATTGCTGAAGCGCGCCAAGCATTGACGCTTCGCAACGTTCTCAGCGCGAGAGAAACCAATCTCGGCGTGGTTGACTACGTAAAAGTATCCACACCGATGGTTAATGCCAGTCCTCAAGTTGAGGCATCGGCGATTCTCGAAAATTCGGCAACATTCACTACGGTGAGCGAGAAAGTGCGCACGCTATCAACCTTTGTGCCTTCGACTCGCCAGATTCTTGACGACCTCAGCGAATTGTCTGGTTTCATCAATACCTCTCTCGCCTATCGCGTGGGACTCGCAGAGGAACTTGAAATTCTGTCTGGTGATGGCACCGGTGAGCATTACAATGGGCTCCTGACCCAGGCTGCTGACTTTGACACGTCGCTGCTCAGCGCCAGTACCGGATGGAGCCGGATCGATATCGTCGGCAAGGCAATCCAGCAAGTTACTAGCTCTAACGAGCTAGCGCCAACATTTGTGGTTGTTAACCACGCTGATTGGTGGTCTATGAGGCTTCAGAAAGACGGCTTTGGTAAGTTCCTGCTGGGCGATCCTCAATCAAACGTGGCCCCATACTTATTTGGACTCAACGTCGTTCCGACCTCCAGTATTACTGAAGGAACGTTCCTGCTTGGCTCTGGCAACGCTGGTGCGGCGGAGATTCGGGATCGAAGTGAGATCCAGATTGAACTCTCGACCGAACATTCTGACTACTTTATTCGCGGGCTTGTAGCGGTTCTCGCTATCAAACGCGGTTGTCTCGTGGTCAAACGCCCGAACAGCTTTGTCACGGGTTCATTTAGTTCTAGCCCGGCCTAGTTCGATATTGATCAGCGGGGTTGCCGGTAGCTTCTCCGCTGATCAGAGCAGAATGGCCGCTTATTCTTTCACGGCTGTTCTGTTCGCGGTATAGAGGGTCTGCAAGTTCCCAGGCCCTCTAGCCTAAGCCCTTAAAGAATCAATCCATGGGAGATAAAGCAATGACCGGCACGATTGAATTTTGGAATCACAAAAGAGGATTCGGCTTCATCAAGCCATTGGTCGGACTCGGCAAAGACTGTGAGCAGGTGTTCGCACATTTATCAAGTTTTGTCCATAAACTAGGCGAGGATCCGCAGCCAGTACCGCAAGGCTCCGAAGTGACTTTCGAATTAGTCCGACGCTCGGACGGGCGTTTTCAGGCAGCTCGAGTCAAGCCGGTGGTGTTGGGGGCGGAGACTGATTGCGGCGACGTTAACCGGTACGCGCGCTCTCAGTAAACCAGGGAGGGCGATGCGAGCCGTAATTAGAGAAAAATTACAGAAGGCTGCCACGCCAACACATGCTGAGGCCATCAACGTTTTGACTGGCGACGCAGTCCTTATCTGATGCCTGTAACGGCTCAGTGCTTACCTTTGGTCAGATCGCAAAAAGGCTTCAGATCTCTTTCGCATGAGCTTGTCCGACGAACGTTTCGCCGAGAGCCGGGCGTTCTGCGCATCGGTTCAACCTATCGCGTGCCCGTCAGTGTGTACGAACGCGTGATTACGCGATCCCTTGTCGCCTGAGACTCTCATCATAAAGCCGCTCTGCTGTGACGTGGGTTTCCCGAATAGCGTGGCTGTAGTGCTTCTCAGTGGTGGTGATGCTGCGGTGCCCGAGCCAACGGCTTACGACCTTAATATCGACGCCAGCATTCAGATGGCTAATGGCAAATGTGTGGCGGAACGTGTGCGGCGACGATGAATGCTCAAATTTTCCCGGCTTCTGCGCCAGCTTTAGGAGTCGGGTTACGCGATCACGCCAATTCGTGATAGCAGTCTTGAGTTCACCGTTGCAAGACCAAAACCAGTAGCTCTTACCGTCGCAGCGGCCCTTTATCTGCAACGCTCGCAGTTGCGCGACGAGACTGGATGGCACAGGAACACGTACCCACTCATTTGTCTTGATCTGGAATGCTTCAATCGCCCAGCCATCGCCACTGTGACGCTTGACGATTTGTTTCTCGTGCAGCATAGTTACATCGGAAATTCGCAGGCCGGTAAATCGCATAACGCGAGAGAACGCGGCTAGCTCCACTGAGTTGTACTGTCCAGTACGTCCGCGACCATCGTCCACTTCGGACAGCGCGGCCCAGATTCGCTTCTCCTCATCAGGCGCGAAGCCGAATTTCTTCTGAGTCGAGGTCGATGCCTTGATCTTCTCCGCATGATTCGCCTTCATCCAGCCGCGATCAACGCAGTACCGGAGAAAGTAACGCAGCCGTTCGATTTCCGCTCTACGCGTGGATGTCGCCAGCGGCACCTTCACATCTGCCAGACCCTTCTTGTTGTGGTGCGGGTTCAAATTGCGGAAGCTCTCCGTCAGTTTGGTGATCGTGTCCAAGCTGTCAAGCTGGCCGATGCGCGTAAAGCCGCGATGTTGGATGAACGGCTTTATCCTTTGGTCGAGCAGAATGGAAAATTTGCGGATCGTGGACGGCTCCACGTTGTTACCATCCGGTCCTATCGAAGCCATGAAACTTTCAATCACGTAATCGATAGTCGGATCGTCAGGCGTAACCGTAGCAGGTGGAATGGTCGAGTCCCACAGCATCCACTTGTTCGCGATGTCCTGGGCGAGCTTCCAGTCGTTTGCTCCGGTTGCTTTATTGGTGAGGTAGTCACCCCCTGGCAACGAACCCTCGACGTTTATCGTGCAATCAACCTCGGCACGATCTGCCTTTATCTGCGGAGCGTAAACACGCTGTTCCTTGGGTACCGGCGAAGGCAAGACTGCCGATGTCGCCGGTACAGTTTGAGAGCCATCTGGCTCAATGATACAACCTGCATGCAACCTGGAGCGCGGCCCAGCAGCTTATACCTGTATTGATTAGAAGATATGTGGCGGAAGCTAATGGGAGTCGAACCCACCCGTGACACGCAAAGGTGCCGCACTCCGGTTTTGAAGACCGGGCCCTGCACCGGCAGAGTCTAGCTTCCGACAGCAATTGTAGCGTCAGGAGCCGGCGTCACAGGTGCAAACAGCCGCTCGGCGATTGCATAGCGCAGCGCTTCTATCCCTTCGCCGGTCGCGCTGGATATTCGCAGAAAAGAATATCCACGCTCCGCCGCCTTCACTTCGACGGCGTGAATGCGCTCCGGCTCCTGGCAGGCGTCGACCTTGCTCGCCGCAACAATCATTGGTTTATCTATAAGATGTTCGCCGAATTGCGCCAACTCGTTGAGGATCACGTCGAAGTCTTGCGCCGGATCGCGCCCGCTGAAATCGGACACATCCACCAGATGCACGAGCACGCGAGTACGCTCAATGTGCCGCAAGAACTGCATTCCGAGCCCGTGCCCATCGTGCGCGCCTTCAATCAGCCCCGGCACGTCGGCCATCACGAATGTACGATCGTCTCCCGCCTGGACTACACCGAGGTTCGGCACCAGAGTCGTGAAGGGATAATCCGCAATTTTCGGTTTCGCAGAAGAAAGGCGCGCGATGAGGGTGGATTTGCCCGCATTCGGGAAACCCACCAGGCCCACATCGGCAAGCAGCTTCAAAGTGAACCGGAGCTTTGCGAATTCGCCGGGTTTTCCTTCTTCGTGCTCAGTAGGTGCCTGATGGGTGGCGGTTGCAAAACGGGCATTCCCTTTGCCCCCTCGTCCGCCATGTGCCGCAATCCAACGCTGTCCGGGGGCGGTGAAATCGAAGAGTAATTCGCCGCTTTCGGCATCGTGCACTTCGGTTCCCACGGGCACCGGTAATTCGACGCCTACACCATCGCGTCCCGTTCGGTTACTACCTTCGCCATGACGGCCGCGCTGCGCGCTGTGCTCCGGATTGAAGCGGAAATGCAGGAGTGTGTTGTAGTGTTCGCTTGCGACCAAGGTGACGTCGCCGCCATGACCGCCATCCCCGCCGCTTGGGCCACCGCGCGGCACGAACTTCTCGCGCCGGAAAGCCATACAGCCATTTCCGCCGTCGCCGGCCTTTACGGAGACTACGACTTCGTCAATAAACACAGAAACAGAGACGCCGCCGGCGCCTCATACGGTAACTAATTTTGCGCCGCGACGATGGTGACGAACTTGCCTAGCCTGCCGCGATCGCGAAACTCCACCGTCCCGGCGACGGTGGCAAACAACGTGTCGTCTTTGCCGAGGCCGACGTTCCTTCCCGGCTTGTACCGAGTTCCACGCTGACGCACGATGATGGATCCTCCGGTCACGAATTCCCCCGAGAAGACCTTGATCCCCAGACGCTGCGAATTAGAATCGCGGCCATTCTTGGAACTGCCTAAACCCTTCTTATGTGCCATGAAAATCCTCTATGCGGCCATGCGCCGCTACGCCAGAATCTCCTCGACCGACACGCGCGTATAGTTCTGGCGGTGACCGATGGTGCGCTTATATTGCTTCTTTCGCTTGAACTTGAAGACGATGACCTTGTCGCCGCGGCCGTGAGCCGAGATTTTTCCCCGTACCCGCGCCGATTTGACCGCATCGCCCAAGAGCAGTTCGTTGGTGTCGTTTGAAACGGCAAGTACCCGATCGAACTCCACCGCGGATCCGACGTCTCCGGCAAGTGTGTCGACATCAATCGTCTGCCCAGGCATCACGCGATACTGCTTACCGCCCGTTTCAATCACAGCGTACATAAATTCAGCCTTAAACCCTATTGTTGGTGTACGGTTCCAGGGAAGCAGCGCGAGCGCGCTCGGACAACCGTGCTGGAATGCAACCTTACTATCATACACGACGCCCCCGGGCGCGACGGTAAAGCCAGATAACGGCCACAATTGCGATACCCACGCCCGTCGCGATCAAGGTATAACGGTGCACCAGCGCGGACGTGTTTTCCCAGCGGTCCCCGAATATGTACCCAAGCGTCAGGAAAAGCGCCACCCAAACAGCCGCGCCGGAATAAGCAAAAATCGCGAATGTAAGGTAGCGCATGTGACCCATCCCGGCCACCAGCGCCGTGAAGTGCCGGATTCCGGGAATAAAGTAGCCGATGCTGAGCGACCATGCGCCGATGCGATCGAACCAGCGGTCCACACGGTCGAGGTGTGCGGGCGTCAGCCGGATGTATTTTCCATAGCGGTAGACTATTTTGCGCCCAAGGCTTCGTCCAAGGTAGAAACTGAGCGTAATTCCGCACAGGCTGCCTGCGAAACCTGTCAAAAAAGCTGTGGTGAAATCCAGCCGCCCATGATAAATGAGGTATCCGCAGAAAACCAGCAATGTCTCATCAGGAATCGGCAATCCCAGAATGCCCAAAAGCAGCCCCGCGAACAGGCCGACATAACCGTATTGAGACAGCCACTCAAACAGCCAATCCATTCGCGGTAGTCAGAGGATAGCAACACTTCGATGCGCTACGATTCCGATATGGCGCTCTTTGATGTCTTGTGCCCGTGCTGTGGCGCGACTCTGCGGGTCGATCCGGAAACTCAGGCCGTTATTCACCATCGCGAACCGGAAAAGAAAGCGCCGATAGAGGATCTACAGGCCGCCGTTCAGAGCCTCAAAGGCGAGGCCGCTCGCCGCAACGACATCTTCGAAAAAAGTTTCACATCGCACCTGGGCGCAGAAAAGGTGCGCGAAAAGAAATTCGAAGAGTTGCTGAAACAAGCCAAAGAAGACAAGAGCGGAAAGCCTCCCAACCGACCATTCGATCTCGATTAGCGTCTTCAAAGTCCGAACTGGCGAGCGAAATCTCCCCTGGCCAGACGTTTTACGAAATCGAGATCACCGGCAAGGAAATCCAGAGAAGGCAGATTCGCGAAATCAACCCAGCAAATCTGTTCAAAGACTTGCGCATCAGGCTCACCACAAAATTCGTTTACAAGGAAAAACAGCAAATGGACGCGGCTTCCCGTCGGGTACTCGTGTTCATAGCGAGCCAGTTCGGCGCCTACCTTTGCCTCGATCCGTAATTCTTCCGCCAGTTCACGAATGAGCGCCTGCCGCGGGCTTTCACCTTGCTCGACCTTGCCGCCCGGGAACTCCCATTTGAGTGAGTGGCGGCCACCCTTGCGCCGTTGGCCGACGAGTATCCGCTTGTCGCGTAAGATGATGCCTGCCGAAACCAGCAAAGGCGTCCGTTTCTGTATCAAATCGCTTATGGATGGTCTGCTTAAGAAGCCGGGGCAGCCGATGCCAGGATTTGCCGGAAGACGTAAGGCAGAATGCCGCCACTGCGGTAGTATTCGGCTTCCTGGGGTGTGTCGATGCGGGCTTTTACTGCGAATTCAATCTCCTTACCGTCCGGTTGCGTGGCAGCCACTCTAACATGGCTTTCGGCCGACGCGAGGGCCTGCCGAACGCCTGTAAGACGAAACCGCTCTTCTCCCGTCAACCCGAGTGATTCGCGATTTTGCCCTTCCAGAAATTGGAGCGGCAAGACGCCCATTTGTACCAGGTTCGAACGATGGATCCGTTCGAAGCTCTCCGCAATCACCGCACGAATTCCCAACAGGAGGGTTCCCTTGGCGGCCCAGTCGCGGGAAGATCCCGATCCGTACTCTTTGCCGGCAAGAATCAACAACGGCACGCCCTCGCCCCTATACTTTTCCGCGGCTTCGTAAATGAACATCTTCTCGCCGTCCGGCATGTGCCGGGTCCAACCGCCCTCTACTCCCGGAACCAATTGGTTCCTTAGCCGGATGTTCGCAAACGTTCCACGAACCATCACCTCATGGTTGCCACGCCGCGCTCCATAGCTATTGAAATCCGCCGGTTTCACGCCGAGACTAACTAGATATTTGCCAGCGGGACTATCCACCGGAATCGATCCAGCCGGCGAAATATGATCCGTGGTGACCGAATCTCCTAATACCGCCAATGCGCGCACCCCAGTAAAGTCCTGTACGAACGTCAGAGGATCGACTAATTTATCAAAATACGGTGGCTGTTTGATGTAGGTGGAATCGTTGGTCCATTCAAACAGATCGCCGCCCGGCACTTTCAGGGAGTTCCAACTCTCGTCACCCGCAAATACTTCGGAATACTGCTTGCGGAAAAACTCCGTTCGCGCCGACGCCTTGACAACCGCCTCCACTTCCTCGGCCGTAGGCCAGATATCGGCAAGATAGACGTTGTTGCCATCGCGATCCTTGCCAAGTGGATCCTTCGTCAAATCCGTGTCGACAGTCCCCGCGATTGAGTACGCAACGACCAGCGGAGGAGAGGCCAGGTAGTTGGAGCGCACCAAGGCGTTCACGCGGCCCTCGAAATTACGGTTCCCGCTCAACACCGCAGCCACGTTCAATTTGCCGTGTGTCACCGCTTCGGCGACGTTTTCCGGCAACGGACCGCTATTGCCTATACAAGTAGTGCATCCGTACCCTACCAGGTGAAAGTTAAGCTTTTCCAGATAGGGCATGAGCCCCGCGTCGCTCAGATAGTCCAAAACCACTTTCGATCCGGGAGCCAGTGAAGTCTTCACCCAGGACTTTGCCGAAAGACCCTTCTCTACGGCTTTCTTCGCAACGAGACCGGCCGCCACCATGACTGACGGGTTCGACGTATTGGTACAACTCGTAATCGCAGCGATAACTACCGCGCCATCGTGAAGTTCCTCTTTGTGGCCATTCACTCGAAGACTCGCTTTCCTTGCCGCTCCGCCAAGCGCTGCATGGAAGTTTTGCTTCACATCCGGCAAATCGATGCGGTCTTGCGGGCGTTTTGGTCCTGCGAGCGACGGCACCACCTTCGTCAAATCGAGGGAGAGTGCGTCTGAATACACTGGCTCGTCGGAATCCACCGTCAAGAACAGCCCCTGTTCCTTGGTGTAGGCCTCCACAAGGTTCACCAATTCCGGAGTGCGGTTCGTCAGGCGGAGATAGTCCAGCGTCACCGCGTCCACAGGAAAGAAGCCGATGGTCGCTCCGTATTCGGGAGCCATGTTACTTATAGTGGCGCGATCGGCCAGCGACAGCGCACTTACTCCCGGCCCAAAAAATTCCACGAACTTACCCACCACGCCTTTCTTGCGCAGCATCTGGGTAACCGTAAGTACTAAATCGGTCGCAGTCGCCCCTTCCGGCAACTTACCACTCAGCTTGAAACCGACGACTTGGGGCAGCAGCATGGAGATCGGCTGGCCCAACATACAAGCTTCAGCTTCGATACCCCCCACGCCCCAGCCCACCACGCCCAGGCCATTGATCATTGTCGTGTGTGAATCGGTTCCCATTAAGGTATCGGGATAGGCGCGCAGAATATCGTTGTGCTTGTCGCTGAAAACGACGCTCGCGAGATATTCGAGGTTGACCTGATGCACGATACCCGTGTCGGGGGGCACCACGCGGAAATTACTGAAGGCCTTCTGACCCCAACGCAGAAACGCATAGCGCTCCTGATTGCGGCTGAATTCGAGTAGCGCGTTTTCGTGAAATGCATTGCGAGAGCCGAAAACGTCGACTTGCACCGAATGGTCGATCACCAAATCCGCCGGTATCAGTGGATTCGCGAGCTCGGGCTTCGCGCCGACTCTCTTGAGGGCATCGCGCATGGCGGCCAAATCGACCACGCAGGGGACACCAGTGAAATCCTGCAGCAAGATCCGCGCCGGCCGGAATTGAATCTCCTGGGCCGCGGTCTTCGGATCCCACTGGGCTACATATTCAATGTCAGCAGGACTGACTGTACGACCATCTTCAAATCGGAGCAAATTTTCAAGAAGGATTTTGATGGAATAGGGGAGTCGGGACAACTTCACTCCGGCCGCCATTTTCTCAAGCGCGTCCAGCCGGAATATCTGATAGGTTGCATCGTTCACGCGCAGCTCAGCTGCCGCGCCGAACGTATTCTTAGTCGCCATCTGTCTCTAGTCTATTCCTCACATGTAGGGTGGCTGCTCAATGCCTAGTACGCCCAGGACCGAGAGCAATTGGTCGTGCACGTATCCGGTCAGCCAGAGAAGTAGGGCGCGGCGTTCCGCGTCTTCTTCCGCAATGACCGAGTGTTCATGATAAAAATTGTTAAAACTTTGCGCAAGCTGGAAAGCGTACTTGGCGACGTGCGCAGGCTCGCCAGCTCCGATCGCCCGCTCCACCGCGCTGGCCGCTTTGGAACTGGTCAGCAGCAATTGCCACAGGTCCTCGGATTGGAATCCACGCTCGAGCGTGTCGGCGCTCAAGACCTCGAGAAACGCAGGTAGCGTACCGCCGCGTTCTTCAAATTTCCGCAAAATGTTTCGGGCGCGAACTGCCGTGTACTGCACGTACGGCCCGGTCTCGCCCTCAAAACTGAGCGCCTCGTGCAGATCGAATGCAATGACGGAATTGCGCGTAAACTTCAGCATGAAATAGCGTAAAGCGCCGACGGCTATCTGTTCGGCAACTCTGCGCCTTTCCTCGGGTGGCGCCTCCGGGTGGCGATGCTCCACTTCGGCAAGCGCTGTCACGATTAGTTTATCGATCAGATCATCAGCTTTGACACCCAGGCCCTTGCGTCCGGAGACCTCGACATAGCTGCGCGTTTTGTCTTCTTCCGGGATTGCAATGCCCAGCTCCACGCAAGTGCGCGGCGTCAGCGCAACCATTTCATACGAAAAATGCACCGAGGCTTGTGCCTGTTCCGGAAAATCGAGCGCTCGCAACCCGGCAACCACGACATCCTGCAAGTATGACTGCCGTGAGTCGATTACATTGAACACCCGCGCAGCGCGGCCGAAAGCCGGCGGCGGCTCGCTACCCGGTTCATCACTCGTCACCCAAACGAGATGACCATCGTCATCGCGCGACCAGATCCGATAGTAAAAGTCCTTTCCGAGCAAGCCGAACTTCCACAGTTGATAAGCGATGTCCTTTCCGACATACGTCACGGTGCCGTTTGAGCGGACGATTACTTTGCTGTCTTCAGCCCCGTCCTCGCCCGCCGCCCCCGAATCGCGGAATGCGCTCGACGGCATCACCCAACAGCCTTTGTTCTTCCCTTGCTCCTCGAAGTAAATCGCTCCACGCTGCTTGAGAAGTTCGAACGCCGCGGCCCAAAACTGCAGATGTAGAATTTCGCTCTCGCGCGGGAGCAGATCGTAGCGAATATCAAGGCGCGACATCGTCTTCAAGTGGGCCTTAACGATTGCATCCGCTATCAAGTGCCCCAGTTCAGCCAGTTCGCCCTTCCCTGCCTCTATCGCGTGCAATGTCTCCGCACGCCATTCGACTGCGGTCGGGTTTTCCTGGTAGTAGGCCGACATCCGCGCGTACAGATCCCAGCACTGGTAATCGAACCGCGTGCTCTGGTCCGCGACCAGCGCCCGCACTTCTGCGATGCCATACTTTTCCAGATGATGGAAGCCGGCGACGACATCGGCGACCTGAACGCCGGTGTTGTCAATATAGTTCTGCACTTCCACCCGGCCCCCGCGCTTGCGCAGCATCCGCACGAACGTGTCACCCAAAACCGCGTTGCGTAAGTGCCCGATGTGCGCCGCCTTGTTCGGGTTGATATTGGTATGTTCAACGACGATTTTTTCCGCCTGTGCCGTGCCCGCCGTCTCCACCCCAGCCGTTCGCAGGATGGATTCCGCATACGCGCCGCGCGCCAGCCGGACGTTAATGTAGCCGTTGCCGGCGATCTCGAGCGAAGCTACCTCAGGCATGTGCTCGATTTCACCGGCTAATTCTTCAGCAATCTGCCGCGGCGGACGCTTCAATTCGCGCGCCAGCTGGAAGGCTACTGGAATCGCTAGCTCACCAAATGAATTCTGTTTAGGCTGCTCGATTGAAACTTTTACTTTAGATTGAAATTTGCCAGTCAGTCGCTCTTGAATCCGGACGGCTATCTTCGCTGCGATCTCGTCGAACACTGCTTTCCAGTATGCCCGAGCGCTGGAAGCGATTTTCATTTGCCAGTCTAAAATGAGGAGTGCCGAAAGTAACTTTCCTGCCCGAAAACAAGACGGTGGCGTTTGAATTGGGCAAATTACCCTATGACGATCACGGTAAACGCGAATCGCTACTCGACGTCGCAATGAATTTCGGCATCCATCTGGAACACGCTTGCGGCGGCAGCTGCGCTTGCACCACATGCCACGTTCTGGTGCAAGACGGCCGGGCGAATCTCTCCGAAGCCGAAGACGATGAACTGGACCGTCTCGATATGGCCGCCGGTCTCACGCTTCGTTCCCGCCTTGGCTGTCAGGCCGTCGTCAAGGGAGATGTCACGGTGAGAAATTCCATCCTGGAACCGCAACTACATCAGCGAAGGCGGAAAGTCGACGCTTTAACTAACATAGATGTAATGAAAAAGCGTAGCGCGTGGTTCCTGCCCCTGGCACTCACCGCGATCGGCTGGACGCAAACTGGGTCTTCCTCGGAAACCCCCGAGGAACGAGCCGCGGCCCTGGTGTCGCGCATGACTCTCGAGGAAAAAGTGAGCCAGATGCAGAATACGGCGCCGGCTATTTCCCGCCTCCAAATTCCTGCGTACGACTGGTGGAACGAGGCGCTGCACGGGGTGGCGCGAGCCGGCCTCGCCACCGTATTTCCCCAAGCGATCGGGCTCGCCGCGACCTGGGACACCGATCTTGAACACCGGATCGCCGACGTTATCTCGACCGAAGCCCGTGCCAAATATAACGACGCTATTCATCACGATAATCACCGCCGCTACTACGGGCTCACTTTTTGGTCCCCCAATATCAATATCTTTCGCGATCCGCGTTGGGGCCGTGGCCAGGAGACCTATGGAGAGGACCCGTATCTCACCGCTCAGATGGCGCTCGCATTCATCCACGGTATGCAGGGGAACGATCCCCATTACTTCAAGACCATTGCAACCTCTAAACATTTCGCGGTGCATAGCGGGCCAGAGGTTTCGCGGCACCACTTCGACGCGCGTGTCAGCCAGCAGGACTTAGACGATACCTACCTGAACGCCTTCCAGGCCACGCTTGCCGAAGGGGGAGCGTATTCCGTCATGTGTGCCTACAATCGCCTCGACGGAGCTCCGGCTTGCGCGAGCGATTTCCTATTAGCCGATACGCTGCGAGACAAATGGAAGTTTCCAGGCTACGTAGTGAGTGATTGTGGCGCTATCGGTGACATCTACCGGGGCCATCATTATGCAGGTTCTATGGCGGAAGCAGCAGCCAAGGCCGTGCGCGCCGGTACCGATCTTGCCTGCGGCCGCGAATACAACACCCTGGTCGAGGCTGTCCAAAAAGGCTACATCCGTGAAGAGGAAATCGATCGGGCGGTACGACGCCTCTTCGTAGCGCGTTTCCGGCTCGGCATGTTCGATCCGCCGGGCCGTGTTCCGTTCTCACGGCTGGGCATGGATCAAGTCGCCTCTCCCGCGCACCAACAACTCGCCCGCGAAGCCGCCGAAAAATCTATCGTACTTCTGAAAAACGATAACCAATTGTTGCCGCTGGTCCGCGTGCCGAAAAAGATCGCCGTGGTCGGACCGGCATCCGATGATCCGGATGTCCTGCTCGGCAACTACTATGGAACACCGCGGCACCTCATCACGCCGCTAGCGGGCATCAAGAACAAATTCGGCGCCAAGGCAAATGTCCAGTGGGCTCTGGGCAGCGTCTATGCCGGATCCTCTTTAACGCTCATCCCAACGAGCGTGCATGCCGACTATTTTCAAAACACCGATTTCACAGGAAGGCCGGCCTTATCCCGCACAGAGCCCCGCGGCTACTTCATTTGGGCCATGCAGGATCCGGCAGTCGCCAAAGTTCTTCCCAATCCCAATTTCGCCTTGCGCTGGGAAGCGGCCCTCCAACCGAAAGTCGCCGGCGAGTACCAGCTTGGCCTGGCACGTCAGGAGTGCGACAGTTGTCCTGGTACGAACACTTGGCGCTTGTTCTTAGACAACAAGAAACTCGTCGATCAAACACATAACGCCGCCGGCGGTCATCGGATAGCGAGCGCCAAGGTACATTTTGAGGCCGGGACGACATATCACATCCGTGCGGAATACTTGCAGCACGATGGCGGAGGAGGCGTCGAGCTGGTCTGGACACCTCCTGCCGAAGCGTTGCTGGCGGAAGCCGTGGACACCGTTAAGAATTCAGACATGGCGATCGTTTGTGTGGGTCTTAACTCACGGCTGGAAGGCGAAGAATCTCCGATTCAGATACCGGGATTCGAGCATGGCGACCGCACCGTGATCGGCCTCCCCGAACCGCAGGAAAAACTTCTGGAAGCCGTTCTGGAAACCAGTAAGCCCGTGGTTGTCGTTCTTCTGAATGGCAGCGCGCTGGCAGTGAATGTTGCCAAACAACGCGCCGCGGCAATCCTCGAAGCGTGGTATGGAGGACAGGAAGGCGGCGCCGCCATCGCACAAACCCTTGCCGGCGATAGCAATCCCGCTGGCCGCTTGCCTGTCACGTTCTACGAGTCTGTCGATCAATTGCCGGCATTCGATGACTATGCGATGAAAGGCCGCACCTACCGCTATTTCACCGGGCGGCCGCTCTACGCTTTCGGATACGGTCTGAGCTATTCCGTTTTCCGCTACTCCGATATCCGATCGAATCCGCTGCCCGACGGACAACTTGAAATCACGGCTCGCGTCAAAAACGATTCGCGGCGCGCCGGCGACGAAGTGGCGCAACTGTATGTCACCGTGAGCAACGCCAGGCCCGAACTGAAAGGATTCGTCCGAACGCACGTCCCCGCCAACCAGAGCAAGAGCGTGCGCTTCGTGCTGAAGGGCGCGGGACTCCCAGGCGCGGTGGTTACCGTGGGCGGTGGCCAACCTGGGGGCGAATCGGTCAGCCTCACTCTACCTAAGAGCTGACATGCGCCAGGAAGCCGAATTTTTTGCTGACATCGAGCTGGATCTTATCTACGTGGCCAAGAAGCTTCGCGAAGCCATCAAGATTGAAGCCCTGCTCACCGCCGCCGACGTTGATTATTTCGTCGAGCCGGATTCCTACGTTGGCGGTCTTCTGTTCCGGCGTGAACTGACGGGTGCTTTTTTCTACGTCCTCCCGGTTGACGTCGAACGTGCGCGCCAAATCCTCCTGGGCGAGCGCTACAAACCCTATCAAATCACCTAAGCGGTCGTCTCGGGCTTGCACATTCGTAGCTTTTCCGCCATTTCTTCCGGAGCGGTATCGGCCAGGAAACTCCCATACCCGGTTTCTATCGTGGCCAAGTACTTCAATTTCGTCGCGCTGCGCTGCAGCGGCAAAAATTGCACATGAAAATGGTAGGGCGCTGCGGAATCCTGTAGCGGTCCCTGCTTTACGGCCATCATGAGCGGGAGCATAAAACCATATAAGTCGTCGTATTTGCGGCGAATCATACTGATGTTCCGCGCCAAACTTTGCCTCTCTTCGGTTGTCAGGTCGAGTAGCGTACGCAAATGGCGCCGCGCATACAGCGCTACTTCGGCTGGGAATCGGGCTGCGAACGGCACAAACGCCACAAAATGCTCGTCGCCCGAAACGACGCGGGATTTCTGCGCGATCTCTTCTTCGAGCAGGCGACAAAAAAGACACTCACCGCGGTTTATTTCCCCGTGCAGTCGTGCCGATTCGATTTCTTTCTCCACTATCGGAGCAATAAATGGAATCGCGTAAATTTGCCCGTGTGGATGCGGCATGGTGACACCCACAGCCTCTCCACAATTTTCGAAAACGCATACCATCGCAATCTCCGGATTCGCCGCATGCTCGGCCGTGCGCTTTGTCCAAACGTCGACTATCTTGCCCCAATTCTCGAGTGTTAATCGCGATGGAGGCAGCGTGTGCTCCGGTGAATACAGCACTACATCGCACGCGCCACGCGGTCCATTTTCCCCAAGCAACCCGGGCATCGTCTCAGGGACAAAGGGATCGGCCCCCGGCGAGAATCCTGGAAAGTCATTAGGATACAAATGCACGTCGTATGTGTCCGGGACTTTCCCTGATCCTGGATCGAATGGGCACCAATTCGCCGGCATCTGCGGGCGGTTCTGCCGATCCGTTGAAAAAACGACCCACTGCCGCAGCACGGCGTTCCATCGGAGCACATGCATCGATGCTTACGGATTCCCCTGTTCCACGGGAAATAGGATCGTGTTGCTGGCATTTCCGGCTTGTGTCAAAAAGAGTTGCGCGATCTTGTTGTCGCCGGACACGGGCGGTACGATCACTCGAATCTCATAGACGCCGCGCGCTTCTTCGGGCAGTTTGGCGGAAACAACCTCTGCTCGTAATCCGTTCACCCAGGCGCTCACAGCATTCAGGACGTTTCCGTCTTCATCCACCGCACCGAGTCCCGTACCCCAAGCCGTGATCACTTCCCCAGCACGCGCCGGGGTTTCCGGCGTCACCGGCACACCGTTCGATGCAGCCGCATCGGCATGCAGCAACAAACCGGGACGAGGCTCGCTTCCACCGAACGCGTACAAACCCGGGAATGCGCCGGCGAGTTTCACCGCCACGGCGTTCGAAATGCTTACATCGCCACTGGCATGCTGCGACCGTATATATAGGCTACCGGCTGTCGCATTTCCGAAGTCGTCGGGCGTTTGAATCTGGATCTCCTCCGGGCTGACCGACAGTACTGGCACAGATTCACCGTTTAGCACAACATTCACGCGCGAAGAATCGTTCTGGCCTGTCATTCGGATCGTGGCCAAGCCTCCCGCGGCTAACGGAGTGGGCAGCAGACTGGCTGAATTTACTACAGCGTCGCTGGTGAGCGGCGTGTCGCCGGGCGTGAAAACCAGAATCCGCCGGTCGGCGGCGTCAGCAACATACAGGTTGGTCCCGTCCGAAGCCAGCGCACCAGGACTATGCAGAGTATTGGCACCCGGCACCTCGTTCGCTACGGCAGCGCTGAAATCAAGTTGCCCCAGTACAGCATCGGCCGGCTGATCGTCAGCGACCGGCAGGTTGTTCCACACCAACACGCGATGCAGAGCCGCATCGCCGACAAACAGACGCTTCCCATCGAATGCCACTGATGTGGGGTCGACCAAAGTATTCGCGGAAATGGAAGCGGCGCTGCCGGGTCGGCCCAACACCACGTCCGGCTTCGGCGAACTGGAATCGCGCCAGATCAGCACACGATGCTTCGGTGGGTCAGCCAGCACAACCGTTTTGCCATAGGTGGCAGCGACAGCCACGCCGCGCATCACGGCTTGATTCGCAATGCTCACCGGAGTAAATCCGCAAACGCTGCAGGCCGATCCCTGCCCGTCATCCAGGTCGCCCTTTGGGTCAGGAATTTTCGCGAGGTCGAAGCCCAAGGTCTTATTGCTCGCGTCCGCTGCATAGAGGCGTCCTTTAGACACAGCAAGCGCATGCGCAACAAGACCCGCGTCGCGCGCGGAAAACGAGGGTTGCCCAATCACCGCGCGAGCCGCTTGCCCGCTTTGAAATTCCGCCGCGGATGCCGCGGATATAGATGTAACGAGTGCCGCCAGCAAGGCGGCCGATCGGCGCATCATCCTAAAGTCCAACTATTAGACTACTTCTTCTTGCGTTTGTAAGTGGCGGCCACGCGCGTCGCGATGCCGCCGCGCGCCGCAAAATCGCCTTCCACCATCGCCTCCACCGGGTCGGCGGCTTTCACCACGTCCGCCAAAAAGCGATTCACAGCATTTTCTTGGAAGATACCTAGATTACGGTACGCCAGCATATACATCTTTAGGGACTTCAGTTCCAGACAGCGTTTGAGCGGCGTGTAGACCAGGCGCAACGTGCCGTGATCTGGCAAACCGGTTTTCGGACAAACTGAAGTGAACTCTGGCATCACAATTTCGATTTCATAGCCGGGATATTGGTTCGGCCAGGTCTCTATTTCCGGAAGCTGCGCACGGACGCCCGCCTCCGCATGCTCGTCCGTATATTGCTTTGCCTTTTTCATTCAGCTTGCAGCTTGCTGGAAAGCAAGCCGAGAAACAATCCGACATCCGTCACCACGCCCACGGCCTGCCCGGTCCCCCGGTCGCTCACCTTCGTCGGAACCGCTGGATTAATATCCACGCAGACAATCTTGACCCAGGCCGGCAGCATGTTCCCGACCGCAATCGAGTGCAGCATCGAACTCAGACACAGCACCACGCCCGCATCATGTAACTGGGCCGCGTACGCATCCTGTGCCTCATTCATGTCTGTGATCACACCGGGTAGCGGCCCGTCGTCGCGGAGGCTCCCAGCCAACACGAACGGTATGCCCGCGCGCACACATTCATACATCACGCCTTTGCGAAGGATGCCTTTCTCAACGGCCTCTTTAATGCCGCCGGCACGATTGATAGCATTGATAGCCCGCATGTGATTACGATGGCCGTGCTGCTCTAACCGTCCGTCGGACGCACGAACACCCAACGAAGTACCAAGTAAAGCAGCTTCGATATCGTGCACCGCGAGTGCGTTTCCTGCCAGCACTACATCGATCCAGCCATCGCGTATCAAGCGGGAAAGCGCTTCTCCCCCGCCTGTGTGCACCACCACCGGCCCAGCCACTGCGACAATCTTCTTGCCATCGCGCCGGACCTGTCGCACGATCGCAGCCGTTTGCTCCACGGCCGTCTCGACCTGGCGCTCGGAGGAAATATCATTGCTCATGAACGCGAAGGCAAAACGGTCGCGCTCTTTCGCCTCCGGCACGACGCGGATACCCTTCATCCCAACCACGATCGAGTCCCCGGCCTTCACATCACGCAAGCGCCGGCAGCGAGCGCCATCGGCGTCGACCACAATCATCGCGTCCATTCGCTGGTTCGCCACCTCGAGCCATTGCCCGTTGTGCCGCACCAGTGTGCGCTGGTTCGTTGTGGAGTAGAAATCATCCGGCGCGCAGCGATCGCACTGCGCTGCCTTCAGCTCCGCATCGCCCGAATCCACCGCCGCGCAGCCCAGACCGAGCAGTAGCGTCATCATCTGCTCCAACTGCTTCTGCGACGGCGCCTCAATCTTCAGCCGCAATCTTGATGGTTCACTGTTGGTGCGACCGATGGAGAACTGCTCGACTTCGAAGCGGCCTCCAAATTCGACCACTGCGTCGAAGATCCGCTCCATGATGTGAGAGTCGATGAGGTGACCCTGCGCTTCGACCACTTCCGATAGGGGCAATTCCACCGGCGTCGCCTGACGATTCATGCGCTCAGGCATGCGTCAAAAACACAGGCAACGTTTCCTTGTTCGTATAACTAGGCCGATATCGTTCCGTATTGAACATGTTGCCGATATCTACCTTGCGCGGGCCCAACGCCGGATCCGGAATCTTCACCATGGCAAATTTGCCTTCGTTAATAGCCGCCATGAAGCCGTGCCTGCCCGACGTGATCGCGTCGTACGCCATGGTGCCGAACGTGGTTGCAACCATGGTGTCCAGGAAATCCGGAGCGCCGCTCCGCAAGTCGTACGTCAAATCGCTCACCACGGTCTCGGCGCCTTTACGCTGAATAATCTGATCGCTAAATGCTTCCGCTACGCTGAACTTCTTACGATGTCCAAACGCATCGGGCTCGCCATACTCTTTCACCTGGTAACCCTTCCACTTCGCGCCTTCTGACAAAATCAGCAGCGCGTAGTTGCTGGGATTATTCTTTTTGTCCGTCATGATCAGATCGATCATGCGGTCCAGATCGAACTCGTACTCGGGAATGCCGCAACGTATCGACGTAGCGTAGGCCGTATAGAGCGCCGTGTATCCGGCGTCCCGTCCAAAGACCCGGAAAATTCCAATACGCTCGTGCGAGCCAACCGTTGTCCGCTGGCGCTGGATCGCATCCATCGCGCGCGAGATCGCCGTTGAAAACCCGATACAGTATTCCGTGTTCCGGACATCGTTGTCCATTGTTTTCGGAATGCCGATCACATTGAAATTCTGTTTGTCGAGCACAGCGGCGTAGCTGAGCGTATCGTCTCCGCCGATCGCGACCAGGGAATCGAGTTGCAGTTTCTCCAAGTTCGACAAAACCCGCTTGGTCATGTCGTAGGTGGTCGTCGTTTCACCGTTCTTCGTCGTCTGCCCTGATGGAAAATCCGCCGGATTCACAAAAGCCGGAAGCTTTTTCATCTTCGACGGGTTCGTGCGGCTCGTATGCAGAAAAGTTCCGCCCGTCCGATCGATCCGCCGCGTATTCTCGCGCGTGAGCGGCAACACATAGCGTTTCACGCTCTCCGGATCGTCAAAATTCAGATCCGTGAGGCCCTTCCATCCCAAGCGAATTCCAGTTACTTCGTGGTCATCCGACGTGGCCCGATATACCACGTTCTTGATCACGGCGTTTAGACCTGGGACGTCTCCGCCACCGGTCAAAATGCCGATTCGTTTGCCTGCCATGACTCTCCCGTCTCGACTATTTTAGCGAGAGAGGAATTAGCCTACACCCACCAGGCGGCGGCGGGTTGTTCACGAATCATGATCTGGTTAAGAAATTCGGCCGCTTTGGTAAGCCCCTCGTCCGCCGACATCAGCGAATCCTCATGCTCGATAGAAAGCACGTAATCGTAGCCATACATCCGGAGTGTCGAAATGAATTCTTTCCACCAGCCGTATGGATGGCCGTATCCGCAAGTGCGGAAGATCCAGCCGCGGTTGCGCTCGTCGGTGTATTTCTTGGTGTCGAGGACGCCTGTCTTGGGCAGATTGTAATCGTAGATCTGTGTGTCTTTCGCATGCACGTGAAAAATCGCGTCGCCCAAAACGCGTACAGCCTTAATCGGATCGATTCCCTGCCAGAACATGTGGCTCGGGTCGTAATTGCATCCCACGCTTGAACCTGCAATCGAGCGCAGCTTCAGCATCGTCTCCGGACTGTAAACGACGAAGCCGGGATGCATCTCAATCGCGACCTTGACTCCGTGATCCTTGGCAAATTTCCCGTGCTTCTCCCAAAAAGGAGCAACCTTTTTTTCCCACTGCCAGTCGAGCATCTCGAGATACTCGGGAGGCCAAGGACAAGTCACCCAATTCGGATACTTCGCATTCTCTGAATCGCCGGGGCAGCCTGAAAAATCGATGACTACCGGCACGCCTAGCTTCCCAGCCAGTTCGATGGTTCGTTTGCTGGTCTCCACATAATTCTTGGCGACCGACTTGTTGGGATGGAGTGGGTTGCCATGGCAGCTCAAGGCACTAATCGAAAATCCTTGGTCGTCCAGCTTCTTTTTGAACTCTTTCAGCTCTTTCTGATTTCGCGCCATCGACAATTTACAGTGGGGATCGCCAGGATAGTTACCCGTGCCAAGCTCAACTGTCGAGATATTGAGCTTCTTCAACTTCTCCAGAACTTTCTCTAGAGGAAATTGCGACAGTAACGCAGTAAAACAGCCTACTCTCATGAGCGAAAGCGTATCACAAGCCATGAGGCTGCTATCAGAAAACCAGCCGCCGCTTTGTACTCCTCGTTTCGCCAGTATCGCTTCCATGAAAATCGCGCCGGCTGCCCTTGCCATTTCGCAACGGGAAGAAAACGCCCTACCCGCTCCGCATACATCGCATACTCAGGGAAAATGGCCCGCAAGTGCTGTTCTTCGAGTTCAATCGCGGGCAGATAGACGACTAAGAAGACGACGGCGAACAGCACGCCCAACCAGACAGAACGTGCCGCGATCACCATACCTAGCGCGGCAATCAGCGTTCCGGCATATAGCGGATTACGCATATATGCATATGGTCCCGATATCGCAAGCTGCTCGTTCTTGGCTAAATGCCCCGCCGCCCATCCGCGTAACCACAATCCTGCAACCGCGATGGACAAACCCTCGATAAGTGACGCGCGCGTTGGTGTCGGCAGCCATGCGAACACCACGAGTAATAAAAAACCGCTCGCCACCCGGAAGCGCTGCACGAAATCGGAATATCGCTTGGGGAACAGATAATGCGGTTCGCTCACGAAGGGCTCACCACGATCGATCGAAGAAGTTCCTCCGCCACACGCTCTGCCGGAATCTTCGCCATGCTCTCAGCCACTTCTGCATGACGCTTGTAGGTCGTTTGCGCGTCCGGTGCACGCAGTACCGCTATGCGGCTCTTGAACGGGCCGTTCTGAACTGGATCGGTAGGACCAAACAATGCCACTCCCGGCTTGCCCAATGCCGACGCCAGATGCAGCGGCCCGCTGTCTACTCCTACAATCCCTATCGCTCGCCGAGTCGCGTCGATCAAGCCGCTTATGGAAGATGTATGCACGCGCAAATGCGCAAAGTCTCCGAGCTCGAGTTCACACCCAGCCGGCACGTTCGTCACGAGTTCCAATCCTTGCGCGCGAAGCCGCTTTCCTAATTCTTCGTAGCGCGCTAGCGGCCACTGTTTGCCAACCCAACCAGCAAGCGGACTCGTCAATATGAAAGGTCCTGCGGGCAACGTTCCTTCGGATCGTCCGGGCGGAAGCCAGGAGTCTTCGGTCAGCAGCCTCGCACCCGCCGCCTCAGCCAACTGGAGGTTCCTCTCGACGCGATGCGGGCCTCTGGCTTCAATCTTCCTGGTGTAGAACAGAGCGGCCAACGGTTCTCGCGCCAGCGAACTCGACAGCCCGAAGTAGACTTCAGGTCTGGCCGATCGGCCTGCCAGCGCGGATTGAATCAACCCCTGGAAATCGATCGCGATCTCTGGCCGAATGGCCCGCAAGCGCCGCCACGTTTTCGCAAACGCTGCGGGGCCTTCGCGGTCGAATGGAACCAGTTCATCAATATTTGGGTTTCCCTCCAGCAGTTCCATCCATTTGCGCGCCACCACCCAAAAAATGCGTTTCTCCGGAAAGCTCTTTTTGAGACTTGCCACGGCTGGCAGCGCGTGCAAAATATCGCCCATCGCCCCAAGGCGTACGGCCAGAATCGAATTCATCCCTGGCTCTGCCGATTAGATAGGCCCTGTCGCTCGAAAACGAACTTGACAAATTCCTCCGAACGGGCCGGATCCTCAAATGCTTTGGTTTGCCCGAGTGCCTGGCGCCATTCTTCGCGGCGCGCGATCGAAACGAGCCGAACTCGCCGCAAGCCGGCAATGAGCGCCGCTCGCGCCTCCGCTGTCAGTAGTGTGCCGGGTTCATCCAACACGATCGCCGCCAGTTCACTGTCGCCATTGCCCATTTCCGTCAGACGTTGCGCTGCCTCTGCCGTCAATGGGTCGAATAGTCCTGCTACCGCTCGCCATTCGCCCGAGGCCATCCGACGGCACAGCTCTTCCAATGGCACAATCTTTTCCCGCGTATCCACTTATCTGTTGGCTCTCTCTATTCCTACCAAGTTAAGCGCGGCCTGCGCCACGCGCTCCGCAGTCACTCGCGTCATACAGCGATGATCGATCGGGCACTCGCGCAACAAGCATGGGCTGCACTCAACCGGCTCGCGTATAACACGGCTGCGCTCACCGGTAGGACCGGTGGCTTCTTCATCCGTCGCCCCAAAGACGACCACCGTAGGCACCCCTAAAGCAGACACAATGTGCATCGGCCCCGAGTCGTTCGTCAGAAACACGTCGCAGGCCGCCGCCATCTCAATAAATTCGCCCAGCGCGGTCGAGCCGGCCAGGCTCACACACTGCACGCTGGCAGACTCGATTCGCGCGCGTACCATCTCGCAAATGTCGGTTTCCTCTAGGGACCCGAATACTGCAACGGAGGCGCCGCGGTCCCTCGCCACCTGGATCGCAGCCTCCGCAAAGCGCTCCGGCAACCAGCGCTTCGCGCCACCGTAGGCCGCGCCGGGGCTGACACCAACAATACGCCGCAAACCAAAAATTCGTTGCAAGCGTTCGCGCCCCACCGCGGCAGCCGCGGCCGCGCCGTGCAATCGAATCGCTCCATGGAGCGGATAATCGTCAATCAGCCGCGCGCGCTTCAACAATTCGAGATAGTAAAACCGTTGGTGTCGCGGCGTCTCACCGTTCAACGGCGCCGGAATGGGATGAGTCAACAGCCATCCTCTCCCGTCCCGCGCATAGCCGATTCGCACCGGGACACCGGCCCAGCGCACAAGCGCCGCCGCCTCGAACGCATTCTGCAATAGGATAGCCGCGTCGAATCGCCGTCCACGCAGCCCATTGGCAGTCCTGCGCTTCTCGCCAATTCCTGTCCAGCCGCGCGGCGCATCGTAAGGAATCAGTTCGTCGCAAAACGGTTCCCGTCCGTACAGACCCGCCACCCATGGTCGCGCCAATATCGAAATTCGGGCATCCGGATAGCGTTTCCGCAGCGCCTGCAACGCCGGTATGGACAAGACTGCGTCGCCCACCCAGTTTGTTGCGCGAACTAATATGCGCCGGTATTCCATCCTTCTCTACATGAATTCTAAATTGGCGCGTTTTCTGTTATCCTATAGGTCGACAATCGACTAGAAGGAGGACGGCCATTTGGATCTTCTTCAAGGCACCCTCGACCTGCTCGTTCTACAGACTCTGGCGTCCGGCCGAGCCCATGGCCACGCCATCGCGCAGTCCATTGAACAGCGGTCGAAAGAAATTCTGCAGGTCGGGCACGGCTCTCTCTATCCGGCATTGCAGCGGCTGCTGAGGCAAGGGCTCATCGTCGCCGAAGACGGACAGTCCGACAACAACCGCAGAGCCAGATTCTACCGGCTCACGCCGAGAGGCCGACGGCAGCTTTTCCTCGAAACGTCGAAATGGCAGCAGTTCTCGACCGCCATCGGCTACATACTCGCGCCGCCGGCCGACGAAACCAACTGAAAGGAATCTGGCTATGACCTGGTGGAAACGGCGAAGCAATCGTTTGGATGATGAAATCCAAAAGCACATAGAGTTCGAGATCGAGCAAAACATTGCGGCCGGGATGTCGGCCGCTGAGGCACGCTCGGCAGCATTGAAAAAATTCGGCAATGTCTCGCTGGCTAAGGAAGAGTCGCGCGAAATCTGGGGATGGCTCTGGCTCGAGCGGCTGTGGCAGGATGGCGTCTACGGCCTGCGCGGTCTGGCGCATAATCCGAGCTTTACGGTTGTAGCCTTGCTGTCGCTCATGCTCGGTATCGGCGCGAGCACCGCCTTGTTCAGCGTCGTGTATGGCGTTCTCATTGCACCCTATCCCTACCAGAAGCCGAACGAAATTTGGGCTCCGGCCATCGTTAGTCCTAAAGAACCATCGAACGGCTGGCGCCAGTATCCTCGCCGCGAATTTCCCGCAATTCAAAAGCTGCCGGGCGTCGCGACAGCGATGGCGACGACGTACGAACCAACCCTGCTCACCGGCGATGGCAGCCCGGAAAGTTTCTACGGCGTCCTCGTTACAGGCAATGCATTTGAATTCCTCGGAGTGAAACCCCTGGTTGGCCGTACAATTCAGCCGTTCGATGTTCGGCCGGACGGCACGCCGGAGCCGGTAGTCGTCCTGAATTATGAGTTCTGGCAGCGCATATTCAATGGCGACGCCGACGCCATTGGCAAAAAGTTGATATTGAACGATGTGCCGCGCACCGTAGTCGGCGTGATGCCGCCGCGCTTCGGCTGGTTCACCGACGACTCGTTCTGGATGCCGATGAGCATGGACTTGACCGACGAAACGCCGCTGAACGTCATTGTGCGGCTACAGCCTGGCATAAGTAAAGAGGTGGTTGAGCAGCAATTGCAGGGCCTGAACTTGCGCCTGGCCGCGGAAAAACCGCAGGACTTTCCCAAAGGCGGTTTTCGAACTTCCCTACTGAACTACATGGACATCACGGTCGCCAGCGGCGCCATGAAATCGAGCTTGCATCTATTGCTGGTCGCGGTCGGATTTCTCTTGCTCATTGCTTGTGTCAACGTAGCCAATCTACAACTGGCTCGCACCACAGCCCGCGCGCGCGAAATCGCAGTGCGATTGTCGGTCGGGGCCAGCCGCCCGCGGCTCGTGCGCCAATTACTTACGGAAAGTGTTCTGCTGTCGGTATTGGGCGGAGCCCTGGGCGTCCTGTTCGCAATCGCGGCCACGCGCGCGATTGCCGCGCTGATGCCGGATTTCTACAAACCCAACGAAGCCCGCATCACGATGAATATTTACGTCCTTTTGTTTTCGCTTGGCGTGTCGATCCTGACGGGAATCCTTTTCGGCTTGACGCCCGCGCTCCGCTGTTCCCGTCCCGATCTGGCCGGAACTTTAAAGGATGGCGGAAGAGGCTCGGTAGGGAGCGCCGGTGGACAGAAAGTGCGTGGCTGGCTGGTGGCCGCGGAAGTGGCGCTTTCCGTCATCCTGCTTGCCGGCGCGAGCCTTGCAATCCGCAGCTTCGGGCAGTTGACGCGGATCGATCCCGGCTTTCAGCCGCAGAAAACCCTGATGGTGAACGTCCCCCTGCCGCCCAAACGCTATGCCACGCTCGAGCGTCGAAATCGGTTCGCCCGTAGCTTGCTCGAAAGCGTTAGCGTTCTACCCGGCGTCGAAGCCGCGGCTCTCGGAAACGGTGGTATGCCGTTCGGCGGCCCGCGATCGGCTTATTCGATCGATGGACAGCTCAAGAAGGAAGATGGCCGCATCGTAGTCGGCTTTATCAGCAACGATTATCCCCGAACTCTTGGAATTCCGCTCAAACGGGGAAGGACACTCACCGCCGAGGAAGTAGCAGATGGCACCCATGTAGCGCTTATCAATCAAACCGCCGCCAAATTATGGTCGCGCAGAGAAAATCCCTTGGGCAGACGCATTCGACTCGATCTACTGAGCAAGCCCGGAGGGTCGCAGCTTTTGATCCCGGCTGGAAGCACACCTGACGTCACCGTTGTCGGTATTCTCGGCGATACCGCCAACGCGGGTTTGCGCGAGGCGACTCTGCCGGCGGTATACGTTCCTTACACTCTACTTGCGCCCCCAACGCGCGTGCTGGCGGTGCGAACGTTTGGTGACCCTCTGAGCGTTCTGAACGCCGTACGGCAGAAGGTAAGAGATCTCGACAAGGACCAGCCGTTGGCACGGCCCATAACCCTGGAACAGATACTCGGGTTTCAAACGGTGCAGCCGCGTTTCAACATGGCGCTCTTCAGTTGCTTCGCGGCGCTTGGCCTGGCACTCGCCGCGATCGGAATTTACAGCGTGATTTCCTACGGTGTCGCGCAGCGCATGCACGAGATCGGCGTGCGCATGGCACTCGGCGCCAGACGCGGCGACGTCCTTGTAATAGTGCTTCGCATGGTAGCCAAAGTTGCGGCCGTTGGACTGGCTATCGGCCTTTGCGGAAGCATAGCGCTCGAGCGCGTCGTGCGATTCCAGGTGTTCGCAGCGACTTCGTTCGATTTCGCTGCGCTCGCCGGAGTAGTTCTCGTGCTTTCCGTCGTTGCCCTACTCGCCGCCTGGTTACCCGCCAGACGTGCCGCCGGACTGGATCCGGTTACGGCGCTTCGGCACGAGGCTTAGAGAGCACTCAGAAACGCTATCAAATCTTGTTTCTCCTGCGAAGAAAATCCAATATGGAAGCGAGTATTGTAGAAGTCCACCACGTCTCCGAGATTTCGCGCTGATCCGTTATGAAAGTAGGGGGCCCGGCTTGAGAGCCCGCGCAGCACGGGACCTTTGAGCCTCCCGATGTCCTTCCAAGCCCCGGTAATTAGAGCACGTCCCGGATCGGTTGTTCGAATCGTTTCAGAAGTTGTCTTGTTCTGAAGAGTAAACACCGGTAGATAACTGACGTCTAATGGGCTGTCAGTGTCTCCTACGCCGATGTTCAAAGGTACGGGTAAGGAATGATTACCAATAGCCGGTGAATCGTGGCACGTTCCGCAAGTGCCCGGTATCGATGCCAGATTCAAGTCATCGTTCAGCCCGGCCACTCGAGTGATATCGATCGCCTTCGAATTGAAAATGGCCTCGCCTCTGGCGATGCTTTCGCGGCGCGCCCGAGCGTGTCCGAAGAAATCAAAGGGAACTCCAGCAACATGCGTCCAGCTATCGAACAACTCGAAAATTGTTGCAGTGAAAGGAATATTTTTCGGATTTCCACCTAGCGGATCGTTGATCCCCACGAAGAAATCAGGCATGGCATGTTGGCCCAGAAAGACCGGCCCGCCATCCACCCCTCCGTTGTTTAAGGCGCCCGCCTGGTAGTCATAGGCCTGTGCAGTGGTCAACGACATCTCAAAATCGACAATTTCCTTTTGTTGCGCAGCCGTCAATGGAATCGAGCCCTGGGCATGGCCGCTGGTAGCGTCGAGCGCTTGGTGTGCGAGATCAGCCAGCAGGTCCGAAGGATTCGTCGCGTACGTGATTTTTTGCGTCCCTGTTTGTGGGCTTGACTCGCGCGCGTCCCACATGATGGCGCTCTGAAACCGCAAGTTTGTGCTCGGAATAGGCCGCCTGTAAAGAGAGAGCGTGGAGGCGCTGTCGCATCCATACGGATTCTCCACGTTTGTCACCGTAAACTCGGCACTATTCGGTACTGCGAGTTCGATGCGAATGAGCCCTCGATCAAGCAACAGGCTGTATGCCCTACGTCTCCCGGAGAGAGTGCTGGTGTCTACGTGGTCGTTGCAGTTTGATCCATCCACCGTTCTGAAAAGCGGGTCTTTGCCGAGCGTCAGTTCGAAGCGCAGTCTCACCTCATCACTCGACAGGCTCCAGCCCTGCCCCGGCCTGTGGCAGGTCCCGCAACTTCGTCCGTTTGTGCCTAACGGTTGAAAGAACGGCCCGGACAGACTGATCGGCCCGCCGGCCGTATTATATGTCTCAAGAAAGCCCGTGGAGTTCAAAAACGGGAACAGGTTTGGCAGAGTTTCCGCAGCTGCCGGGGACTGCGACACAAGAGTTCCGGCGACAGCCAATAGCGCGACACGTTGGCGCCATTTCTTCATGAGCGATTTCTCCTGACGACACCTGCAAGTATCGGCCAAAAAGTTACACATAAATACACTTTTTGGTTTCTCAGTACTAAAACGCAAGCCCATCCGCGGTCCTTAGGCCGCCCGGATCTAAGCGAGACCGGAACAAATCGTAAAATGGAACCGGGAATGAGCAAGTTCTACACTCGCTCCGAGCTTCTCGCGCAGCGCCGGGCCTGGAAGTCGGAATCGAAGAAGGTTGTATTTACCAATGGCTGTTACGACATCCTGCATCCCGGGCACATTCGTTTGCTGGAGCGCGCACGGTCTCTCGGTGACGTTCTCATCCTCGCGCTGAATACTGACTCGAGCGTCCAGCGGCTCAAGGGCCCCACTAGACCCTTTTTTGATGAGCGCTCCAGAGCCACATTGGCTCTACTTCTGGAAGCGGTAGACGCCGTCACACTATTTGATGAAGACACGCCGCGCGAGCTCATTGCCGAGGTTTTACCTGACGTGCTCGTGAAAGGCGCGGATTGGGCACATTTCATCGCCGGGCGCGAGGAAGTCGAAGCGGCCGGGGGCCAGGTATATGCGCTGCCTCTTGAACCCGGATATTCAACGACTGATATCGCGGAGAAGATTCTCTCGCGGCAGCATACGGCGTGACCCACCCCGCCACCCGAGAGTTTCTGCAGTCCGCCGCCAGGCAGCCCGCCTTTCAAAGTCTGCTTCAATCCCTAATCCGCTCTGAGCGTGGCCCATTTTCCGTTTCCGGCCTCGTCAACACCGCCAAAGCGCTCTACATCGTCCTGCTGTACCAGGCCACCGAGAAACCGGTCTTCGTTCTGGTCGACGGCAACAAGCAGGCCGAAACGCTGCTCGAATCCATTGAGGTCTTTTTCGGTCTACTGTTCGAAGGGCGCGATCTGCCGGCTCCTCAGCTTGTCCCCGCTCTGGATGTGCTGCCGCACCAGCGGCTGTCCCCTCACAACGAAATCGAGGAAAAGCGCGCCATCGCCTTGTGGCGGCTTTCCACGCAGCGAGTTCCCATCACCATTGCACCGGTGGCGTCCGCCCTGCTGCGTACTGAATCCGCCGAGTTCTACGGCCAACTCGCCCTCACAATGCGCACCGGCGACGAACTTCCGCTCGAAGATTTGGTTCAACACCTCGAAAGCATCGGTTACGAGCGTCGCGAGCCGGTCGAAATGGTCGGTGAATACTCTGTTCGCGGTGGCATCTTGGACGTCTTTCCGGCCGAGAACTCACGTCCCGCGCGCGTCGAATTCTTTGGGGATGAAGTCGAATCCATTCGCCAGTTCGATGTTGCATCGCAGCGCTCGGTGCTCAAGGTTGCAAGCGTTACACTGCTCCCTCTTGCCGAATATCCGCGTTCACGCTCTCTCCTTCGCCAACTCGCCGAAGCTGCCGACAACCTGGATCTCGAATTATCCAATCCCGGCGAGACGTTTCCGGGTTGGGAATTTTTAGTTCCGCTGGTGCGCCCCCGATCGCACAATCTTCTTTCTCTCAGCGCCGATTCGATTGTCGTAATGGATGAACCGCTCGACATCGCCTCCGCTGCCGACCGGCTTTGGCAGCGCCTCGAAAATCCCGAGCGACCCGCACTACTCTCACCCGCCGAGAACTTTCTTGCCTGGACTCAATGGAATGACAATCTGAAAGACCGCACGACGATCAGTTTCGAAAAATTGCCGCTCACAGGTGCTGCACATTTCGATATTCCTACGAGGCCCTCGCTGACCTTTCAGGGGAATATTCCCGTCGCCCTCGCAGAAGCCCGTAATCTGATTCAAGCCGCCAACCGCATCGCGTTCTTCGCGCCTTCGACTGGCGAAATCGAGCGCCTCGCCGATGTGCTCCAGGAGTACGCCCTTCCCTACCAACTAGGTCTCGAATCCAGCACGGGCGCCCGGTCCGCGCTCACCGAGCGCGCCTATCATGCAGGCGCCCTGGCAAGCACCTTCCTGATCAAAGGCCATATCCGCCGTGGCGCTGTGCTGCTCGATTCGCAAATCGCCTTCATCGGATCGGAAGATCTCTTCGAAACTTCGGACTTAATCGCGCGTCAGCCTTCTAAATCCCAATTGGCCGCGTTCGCCGCCGATGTCGCGGACCTGAAGCCAGGCGATTTCGTGGTCCACACTACCCACGGCGTGGGACGATTTCTCGGCATCCGCGAGTTGACGCAGGGCGATCAGACAGGCGATTTCATGCTGATCGAGTACGCCGCCGAATCAAAGCTCTATGTCCCGCTCGCCCGCCTCGATCTTGTCCAGAAGTATCGCGGGGCCGGTGAAGGCGCGCCTTCGCTCGATCGCCTCGGCGGCGTCACTTGGGAAAAGACCAAATCGCGCGTAAAGGCCAAAATGCGCGACATGGCGGATGAGTTGTTGAAGCTCTACGCCCAGCGCCGCATGAGCAAGGGTTTTTCTTTTTCGCCGGATAGCAATTGGCAGCGCGAATTCGAAGACGCTTTCGAATATGCTCCCACCAAGGATCAGCTGAACGCCGTCGCCCGCATCAAGGCGGATATGGAGGAAGAGCAGCCGATGGATCGCCTGCTCTGCGGTGATGTTGGTTTCGGCAAGACCGAGGTGGCCATGCGTTCCGCCTTCAAAGCGCTCGGCGATGGCAAACAAGTGGCAATCCTCGCTCCCACCACCGTTCTCTCGTTTCAACATTACGAGACATTCCGCCGCCGCTTCGCCTCTTTTCCGATTCGCGTCGAGTTGGTCAGCCGTTTTCGCACCCCGAAAGAGGTGAAGGCAACACTCGAAGATCTGGCCGCCGGCAAGGTCGACATACTTATCGGGACGCATCGCCTGCTTTCGAAAGACGTGATCTTCCACGACCTTGGCCTGCTCATTGTCGACGAAGAACAGCGTTTCGGAGTTCGCCACAAAGAGCGGCTCAAGCAACTCCGGCACAACGTGGATGTGCTCACGATGAGCGCCACTCCCATCCCCCGTACTCTGCATATGTCGCTGCTGGGCTTACGTGATATGTCGGTGATCGAGACGCCGCCGAAAGATCGTCTGTCAATCAATACGGTCGTAGCTCACTTCGACTCCAACCTCATTAAGACAGCGATTGAACAGGAGCTGGCGCGCCAGGGCCAAGTCTACTTCGTCCACAATCGGGTGGACACCATCTTCATGCGAGCCGCTTTCATCCGGGAAATGCTTCCCCAGTGCCGCATCGGCGTCGGCCACGGACAAATGGGGGAGACCGAACTGGAAAGGGTTCTCCTGGGATTCATGCGCCATGAATACGACGTGTTCGTGTCCACCACCATCGTCGAAAATGGCCTCGACATTCCCCTCGCCAATACGATGATCATCGAAAACGCCGAGCGCTACGGCTTGAGCGAGCTTTACCAACTGCGCGGCCGAGTCGGCCGCTCGAACCGTCGCGCTTATGCCTATCTACTGATCCCTGCGGATACGCAATTAAGCGAAATTGCGCGAAAGCGTCTGGCGGCCCTGAAAGAATTCAGTGACCTGGGCGCTGGCTTCAAAATCGCTGCGCTCGATCTGGAGCTGCGCGGGGCGGGTAATCTGCTCGGCGGCGAGCAGCACGGTCACATTGAAGCCGTAGGCTACGACACCTACGTCCGTCTGCTCGAAGAAACTGTCAAAGAATTGAAGGGAGAGGAAGTACCGGTCGAAATTCACGCCAGCCTCAATCTTGGACTGGAGCTTCGAATCCCGGTCGACTACATTTCGGACGACGCCCAGCGCCTGCGTTCCTATAAGCGGATCGCCGATGTGAGCGACGAGGAGCACGCTGCCCACATTGCCGAAGAACTAAGCGATCGTTATGGACCTGTCCCCGAAGAAGTGTCAACCCTTCTACGCTTTTCGGCTCTCAAGAGCCTTGCCCAGCGCACCGGCGTCGAATCCATCGATCGGCGCGCCGGCGTCGCCAACATCAAGTTCCATCAGCAATCCAAAGTGGATCCAGTCAAACTCATGACGTTTGTCCGCACACTGGACGGCGTACAGTTCACACCCGCGGGCGTACTCAAAGTCCCATTGCGCGCGTCTATCGCAAATGCGGCTGGCCTCATAGAGGAATTAAAGAATGTCCTGCTCGAACTCACGACGTCCGAGCCGGTTGCATCCACTTGCTAACGATAAGATTTGATTTAAGATAAATCAAATTGTTGCCATAATGAAGAGGAAGTCATGAAGTATTACTGCGTTGCCTTGTTTGCCCTTACTGCTGTGAACCTAAGCGCCGCGGACGCCCCCGCCGTGGTCGACCAAATTGTCGCCAAAGTGAATGGCGATATCGTCAGCCAGAACGAGATTGCCCGTACTGCGAAACAAATGGCAGACGAACTGAAGACGCAAGGCGCGAACGGATCGCAACTTCAAGAAGCCTTGGATGAACGCGAAAAGGACATTCTGCGCGACCGGATTGACCAACTCCTGCTGGTGCAGAAGGGGAAGGACCTGAACATTAACGTCGATTCCGAAGTGAGCCAATACGTCGCCAAGCTACAGCGGCAGTCTCATATCACCGACACCGAAAAATTTCATGATTATGTCCGCCAGCAATCCGGGATGACGTACGAGGATTTTCTCGCGGAATACAAGAAGCAGACCGTCACACGCGAGGTGATCGGCCAGGAGGTAGGCCGCCACATATCGATCTCCCCAAAGGAGGTTCAGGATTTTTATGACGCCCACAAGTCGGATTTCATACGCGAAGAAAAGGTCTACCTGAGTGAAATCCTGATTTCGACCGACGGAAAAGACGCTACCGGCATGGCCGCCGCCGAGAAAAAGGCCAAGCAGCTCTCAGCCGATGCTTCGAAGGGCCAGCGCTTTGCCGATCTCGCTCGCGATAATTCCGACGCCAGCACCGCGAAGGACGGCGGAGCGCTCGGCGGCTACAAGAAAGGTGATCTGAATAAAGCAATCGAAGACGCTGTGTGGAACCTGCCACGGGGCGCCGTCACGCAGCCCATCAAGATCCAGACCGGTTATGAAATTTTCAAAGTGGAAGATCATACCAAGGCTGGGTTAGCTCCGCTTGCCGACGTGAAGAGCGATATCGAAAACGCTTTGTACGGTCCCAAGATGCAGCCAAGGATCCGCGAATATCTGACACGCCTTCGCCAACAAGCCTTCCTGCAGATCAAGCCGGGATTTGTGGATACTGGTGCCGCGACGGGTCAGGACACCAAGTGGCAGGATCCGGCTGTTTTGAAGCCGGAAACCGTAACCAAAGCGGAGGTGGAGGAAAAGACCCGCCACAAACGGCTACTTTGGGTGGTTCCTATTCCTGGCACCTCCACCACGGTGACGGGCAAGAGCAGCTCCCGCTAACCCTCATGAAGTCTCCCTACGTCGGGGATCTGGTCCCGAACGAGGTCGCCACGGTGCAGCTTCTGGTGCTCACGAAAGAGATCCGCCAGAAAAAAACCGGCGAACCCTATCTCACTCTGCATCTGGCGGATCGTACTGGCGAGATAGAAGCCAAGATGTGGGACAACGTCGCTGAAGTGCTCGATGGCTTTCAACGCGACGACTTCATCAAGGTAAAGGGCCTGGTGCAGATCTATCAGAACCGCGTACAATTCACCGTCCATCGCTTACGGCGTTTGGAAGAGCACGAAGTCGATTTCGCCGACTACTTTCCGTGCTCCGAGCGCGATCCCGAAGAGATGTTTCGTGAGCTTCGCGGGATTATCGCTGGCTTTTCCGACGCAAACCTGCGCTCTTTGCTCGACGCCGTCTTCGGCGACCCCGAACGCGTCCGCCTTTATAAAATGGCTCCCGCCGCCAAGAGCATCCATCATGCCTGCCGCGGTGGTCTGATTGAGCACGTTCTTTCCATGTGCGCGTTGAGCCGGCTGGTCGGCGCCCACTACAGGCAAGTCGATGTGGACTTGCTCATCACCGGGGCCATTCTGCACGATATCGGCAAACTCGAGGAACTTTCCTACGCCCGCAGTTTCGGCTACAGCTCCGACGGTCAATTACTCGGTCACATTGTCCTCGGTCTGCGTCTGCTTAACAAAACTTTCGAATCGCTGCCCGATTTTCCGCCCCGTCTGCGTACGCTGGTAGAGCACATGGTGTTAAGCCATCACGGCGAACTCGAATTTGGATCGCCAAAGACGCCCATGTTCGCCGAAGCTCTCCTTCTGCATCATCTCGACAATCTCGATTCCAAGATGGATGCGCTGCGCGGCGCACTGAAACGGGATCGCCAGATCGAGGGCGAATTCACAAATTGGATTGCGCCACTAGAGCGCGTGCTTTTGAAGAAAGAGGCTTACCTGCACCCGCCAGCCGCATCGGCGCAACCAGCCTCCGTGCCAGTTCCAGCCCAGCGAAAGACCGCCCCGGCGGCCACTCCTTTCGGCGAGAAATTGCAAGCCGTGCTCGACTCGCAAAAATAGCGCTGAATGTTACCATTGGAAGTTGTCAGGCCCCGGGCTTCGTGCAATGTGCGGTCGTAAACCCCGCTAGGTCCGGAAGGAAGCAACGGTAGCGATTTAGCTCGTGTGCCGCGGATCACCCGGGGTCTGGCATGAATGCTCCTCCTTCCATACCATCCATGTATCAGGTCATCGCCAGGAAGTACCGTCCACAAGGGTTCGATGAGCTGATCGGCCAGGAACACGTACAAAAAACCCTCGCGAACGCCATTCAGAGCGGCCGCATCGCGCACGGCTACATCTTTTCCGGCCAGCGTGGTACCGGCAAGACCACCGTCGCTCGCATTCTAGCCCGCTGCTTGAATTGCATTCAGGGCCCGACCGCCACGCCCTGCGGAGTCTGCTCCGCGTGTGTCGAAATCAGCGCGGGAAACTCGGTTGACGTCATCGAAATTGATGCCGCTTCGAACCGCGGCATCAATGAAATACGCGAGATCCGTGAAAACGTGCGCTATCGTCCGGCCCGCGACCGCTACAAGGTCTTTATTGTCGATGAAGCGCACCAGATCACCAAGGAAGCTTTCAACGCCTTATTAAAAACACTGGAGGAGCCGCCCGAGTGGGTGGTCTTTATCCTCTGCACCACCGAAGCCAACGAAATTCCCAATACCATCGCCTCGCGTTGCCAGCACTTTACTTTTCGTTCGGTCGATTTTCTGGAAATCATGAACCGCATGAAATTCATCGCCACCGGAGAGGGTATTGAAGCGAGCGACGAGGTTCTTTCCGTTCTGGCACAGGCCGGCGAAGGCAGTGTGCGCGATTCGCTCTCCGCCATGGATCAGGCAATTGCCTGTTGCGGGAAAACCCTACGAGTGGAGGACGTCCGCGGTCTATTGGGTTTATTTGACAGCGAGGTGCTGTTGGCGGTCGCAAATGCGATCCAGCAGCGCGATAGCGCTCGCATGTTATCAATCGTCGAAGATCTCGAACGCAATGGCCAAAGCTTGCAGCATTTCGCGCGCGAGTTGTCACGCTACTGGCGGAACCTGTTGGTAGCGAAAATTTCCGGTCAATCCACCCGCCTGATCGCCGCTTCCGATCCCGAGCAGAAAGCCTTGCTCGAAACCGCCGCCGCCTTCAGCGAGGAGGATCTGACCCGCTACCTGCATCTCACTCTCGAGCTTTATAAATCTCTGCAGACTTCCCTGCAGCCGCGGCTACACCTGGAACTAGGTCTTGTGAAGCTCGTGCAAGCCGGTCGCCTCCGGTCGATCGAGGACGCCCTCTCCGGTCTCCCACAGGCGAGCGTGGCCACGCCGCCGTCGGCGCCCAAAACGCCCGTATCAGCGCCGCCAAGAGCGTCCGCGGCAAGCAGTCCTCCGGCAACCGGAAATCTGAAACAGGATCTCTATCAAGCCCTCGCGAAAGAGAAGCTCGATATCAGCGCCGACGCGATCGAACAAGCCGAAGTGGCCATTCAAGGCGCTGAGGTTGTGTTAAAGGGTCCGAAGTCGCTCTCCTTCGCCCTCAAGGACAAGTCCATCGAACGTCTGGCAGCGCAGATTCTCGGCAAGCCCGTACGAATCCGTTTTGAAGCAACGGCCGCTGTGGCCGCGGCGCCGATCGAAAAGGCGCCAGCCCCCGAAGAATCCGAATTGCGCCAGCGCGCTCTTTCGCATCCCGGCGTGAAGCGTTTCCAGGAACTATTCCCCGAAGCACAAGTCCGCACCGTGCGAAATTTAAGTGAGTAGAGAGGTATTCATTTGTCCATGAAAATGCCTGGCGGCGGCAACATGCAAGCCATGATGAAGCAAGCTCAGCAGATGCAGCAGAAACTGCAGGAGCAGATCGCGGCCATCCGCGTCGAGGCTTCGGCCGGCGGCGGCATGGTCAACGTCAAAATGGACGGCCACAAGAACGTGCTCTCGGTAAAGATAGATCCCGAAGTTGCAGGCGACGTTGAGATGCTGCAGGACATGGCGATGGCCGCCTTCAACGAAGCAGCGAAGAAGGTGGACGAAGAGGCGCAGGGCAAAATGGGCGGCATGCTCGGCGGCTTGGGTTTGCCACCTGGCTTGTTCTAGATGGCGGAGTTCGCGGAGCCGCTGGCCCGGCTCATTCAGGAATGCAAGCGGCTGCCGGGAATCGGCCAGAAATCCGCGCAGCGTATTGCCTTTCATCTGCTTCGCACGCCGCGCGAAGATGCGGAAAATCTGGCGCAGGCCATCCTCGACATAAAGGACAAACTCGGCGTCTGCGAAAACTGCAACAACATCAGCGACGGCGAATTGTGCCTGTTTTGCCGAGACCCGCATCGCGAGCAGGCGCAAATCTGTGTGGTCGAGGAACCGCACAACATCCCGCCTATCGAAACAACCCGAGCTTTCCGCGGCCTGTATCACGTCCTGCATGGGGCAATCTCACCGCTACGCGGCATTGGGCCTGAGCAGTTACGCATCAAGGGACTGGTAGATCGACTGCACCAGAATCAGATCGAAGAAGTCATCCTTGCAACGAATCCCACCGTCGAAGGCGAAGCGACGGCAGTCTATCTCTCACGCTTGCTCAAACCTCTGGGACCGCGCGTCACACGCATCGCCATGGGCATCCCAGTGGGCAGCGACCTGGAATTCGCCGATGAAGTGACCATGTCACGCTCGCTCGAAAACCGGCGCGACATGTAGGCGCTACCAGTACACTGAAAAGTAAGTGCTGGTCACGATTTCTTCTCAGCCGCCGCGGCCCAAATGGCTCCGTGCGCCGGCGCCCGTTGGCGGGAACTATCGCGAGTTGAAAGAACTCGTTACCCGCCTCGGTCTGCATACGGTCTGCGAGAGCGCCGCTTGTCCGAATGTGGGCGAATGCTGGAACCGCCGTACAGCCACCTTCATGATTCTCGGCAATGTCTGCACCCGACGATGCGGGTTTTGCGCGGTGCAAAAAGGGCCGCCGCTCGCCGTCGATTTCGATGAGCCGCGCCGGGTGGCCGAAGCCTGCGCCGCTCTCGGTCTGCGCTACGCAGTCGTCACCAGCGTGAATCGCGACGATCGCAAGGACGGGGGCGCGCAACTCTTTGCGCTCACGATAGAAGCCATTCGCGAACGTATCCCTGGCTGCAAAGTCGAAGTGCTGGTACCGGATTTTCAAGGCTCCCATCCCGCCATGGACATCGTGATGCACGCCGCGCCGGACGTGCTAAACCACAACACGGAAACCGTTCCGCGGCTTTACCGTCAGGTGCGCCTCGGCGCGCGCTACGAGCGTTCACTCGACATGCTGCGGTACGCCAAACGAACCCGGCCACGAACGCCCACCAAGTCGGGGCTCATGCTCGGACTCGGCGAAACGCAGGAAGAGGTGCTGCAGGTGATACGCGACTTGCGCGATCACGACGTCGACATCCTAACTCTCGGCCAATATCTGCGGCCTTCCCCAAAACATCTGCCGATCTACCGATACGTCCCGCAGGAAGAGTTTGACGACTTTAAACGTTTCGCCGTTGAACTGGGCTATGCGCACGTGGAAGCCGGGCCGCTGGTGCGCAGCTCCTATCATGCCGACGCTTCACTGCACGGGCAGGACGAGAACAGCCTCGCAGCCGGGTCCGTCGAGGGCGTTGCGTAAGCTCAACGATCCATTGTGCACTTCAGCAATTTGCCGGCTCAACACCAACCCAATGCCCGACCCGCCGCGCTTGGTCGTGAAGAAGGGTACAAACAGGTTAGCTGTATTCGATAGTCCGGGCCCTTCGTCGCGCACCGTAATGGACACGTTCGCCGGTGTATGAGTGTGGTGAACGAAGACACGGCCGCCGGTAATTTGCGCAGCATCGACGGCATTCCGGATCAGGTTGATCAAAACCTGCTCTAATTGATCGGCGTCCGCTTGAATGGTCAATGGCGCTGACTCTTCAAAGAACACGGCCATACGTGTCTCGATACCCGTGGCACGCCGCAAGATCGAATTGACTTCCACGGGTCCGAGCTTGGGTGGCGGCAATTTCGCAAGCCGTGCGTAGGAGCTCATGAAACGGCTCAATGACTCGGACCGCGACGCGATCACGTTCAGGCCGCGCGACATATCGTCGCGCCAGTCGTCCGGCAACTCTTCGGTCTTTGCCAGATTCTCCAAACTCTGCGCGATCGATTTAATTGGCGTGAGCGAGTTGTTCAATTCGTGTCCTAGCACTCGCACGAGCCGCTGCCAGGCCTGCAACTCTTCCTCGCGCAGCGCGCGCGTCAAATCTGTCAATACCAGCAACTGGTGCGGCACGCCGCCCTCCCGGAACTGGCTTCGCCGAATGGCCCAGCGACCCACGCCGCCCGGGAACGAGCGTTGAATGGTCTGTTCGGACTCACCAATCAGGAATTCGGCCAGTCCGAGCGAAGTGGCATCGCGCGCCAGCAGGCGCTCGGCAGGCTGCGCTAATAGCTTCTCACCGGCACGGTTCACCAGCCGCAACGACTGCTGTGGGTCGAAGGCGAACGCCGCTACCTCGATCTCTTCCATCACCTTTCGCAACAGCGCGGTCGCTTCGAGAGCGCCCAGGCGCTGGTCACGCAACGTAGCCGCCATGGCGTTCACCTGCTGCATCACTTCGCCGAGCGGCTCCTTCGGATCGTCGACGCGCGCGCGTATTGAATAGTCGCCTTCGCGCAGCGCCTCCAGCAGATTCGCAAGGGTACGAAGCGGCCCGGCGATGTGCCCGTGTGCGGCAAAGCAGAAACCGAGCCAGCACAACACAATCACAATATTGACCGTCCATTGGACTCGCGCCGGGACACCTTCAACGGCCAGTATGATGACACAAGCAATGATGGCGGGCAACCCGCCGGCCAGCGCGAGCAGCAGCACACGCTTGTCGTGGCTTAGTCTGAACCTGAAGGGCACCGGTTTAGAGGGCTACATACCAAAGCGCTGCAGACGCCGGTACAGCGCGCTGCGGCTCAGGCCGAGTGCGTTCGCGGCATGGCTGACATTGCCGCCGTAACGGGCCAACGCTTTCTTGATGAGAAATCCCTCCACATCCTCGAGGCTCATATCTTCGAGACGCGGAGAACCCGCGACACCGGTACGTAGAGCCAGATCGCCCGCTTTGATGCAGTTAGCCTGAGTCATCAGGACGGCACGCTCCACCACGTGATTCAGCTCTCGCACATTTCCCTGCCATGGGTGATCGTGCATCGCCTGCATCGCGTTCGGGTCGAAGCCGCTGATGTTTTTGCGGTAGCGCCGGGCGTGCTGGCCGAGAAAATACATCGCCAGCGGACCGATATCTTCACGCCGCTCGCGCAACGGCGGAAGGTGAATCTCGATGGTATTCAGACGAAACAGCAGATCCTGTCGGAACCGTCCGCTTTGCACCTCTTCCGCCAGATTTGCGTTGGTCGCCGAGATTACGCGCACATCCACACGCTTGGTCTTGGACGAGCCTACGCGCTCCATCTCGCCGACCTCGAGCACTCGCAGAAGCTTGGCCTGCAGATTCGGCGGCACGTTGGCGATTTCATCGAGGAACAGTGTGCCCGTGTCGGCTAACTCGAAGCGTCCTACACGGTCCATCTTGGCGTCGGTAAACGCGCCCTTCACGTGCCCGAACAGCTCGCTCTCGAAGACGCCTTCGGCCAGGCCGCCTGCATTCACCGTAACCATGGGCTTATTGGCGCGCCCGGAGATCGCGTGAAGCATACGCGCCACAACTTCCTTACCGGCGCCCGGTTCGCCGGTAATCAGCACGTTGGCATCCGATGGCCCCACGCGCGAGATCAGCTCGAGCACCGGCTGCATATTCGGCGCTTGCGCGATCATGGGAGGCATGTTGTCGCCGCGCAAAAGCTGATTTTCCGCTTCGAGGCGCTGGCCACGTCGTACGGCCTCGCTCAGCTCTAACTGGGTGCGCACGATACTCGCGAGGCGCTCGTTTTCCCACGGCTTCTGGATAAAATCGCGCGCACCGCGCCGCATGGCCTCGACAGCCAGGTCGACGCTGCCCCATGCCGTCATCACGATCACGGGCAGCATGGGGTCGAGGGCCTGAATCTTCGCGAGAAGCTCAAGCCCTTCCTGGCCCGAGGTCGTGTCGCGGGTGTAGTTCAGATCGATGATGGCCGCGTCGTAATCGCGATTCTCAATAGCTTGCAAAGCCTGCTGCGGCGATTCGACGGATTCGATCTTGAATCCTTCTCGCTTCAGCAGCAGACGCAACGCTTCCAGCACATCGGGCTGATCGTCGGCAATCAGGATGCGCATCTGTGATGCCGGAGTTTTCATGTCAGGTCAGTTGCGGGTGATCCAACCGTCCTCAATGTATATGATGCGGTGGCCGTATTCGGCGTTTTTTTCGTTGTGCGTGACTTGAACGATGGTCGTGCCTTCGTCGTTGAGCTTTTTGAAAAGCTCCATGATCTCCTTGCCCTGGCTCGAATGCAGATTGCCGGTGGGCTCATCGGCGAGGATCAGTTTCGGATTGGCAATCATTGCACGCGCGATGGCCACCAACTGCTGCTGGCCGCCGGAAAGCTGGTTAGGATACAGGTCCTTCTTGGCGACCATCTTGAAGCGATCGAGCGCGTCGCAGACGATACTCTGGCGTTCCGATTTCTTGATATTGCGATACGAAAGCGGAATATCCAGGTTCTCGTAGACCGTAAGCGAATCGAGCAAGTGATAGCTCTGAAAAACGAACCCAATATAGCGCTTGTAGACTTCCGACCGGTCTTTCTTGTTCAGCCGATGGATGGCGTGGTCGAAGAAATGATATTCGCCCGTCCAGGCCGAATCGTGCATGCCCAGCAGATGCAGCAGAGTAGACTTCCCCGCCCCGGACGGACCCATGATGGAGATGAACTCGCCTTCTTTGATATCGACGTTGATTCGCCGGAGTACATATGTCTTGGCGGGGCCGTGTTCGAAATACTTTTCAATATTGCGTAGAGAGATCATGCGTGGAAGCCTTATTCCAGCGTAAGGCAGTCAAATTGCGAGCGGCTCAAAATATCGCTACAGGTTCACAATGATGCGCGGAATATGCGGCACCACGACCACGGGACCGGCCGAGGCTGGCGGCGGGACCTGAATGCGCAGCGGAGCGACAGGGGGAACCAGCCATACACGGCGTGTGTGGCTGAATACCGCCATGCCGAACAGCAGCGCACCGATCGCGATCAAATCGATGTGCTTTTGAATCAAACAGGAACCTCCATGTTTTCCTCCACCACGCGGCCGTCGAATAGATGAATCGAGCGGTCGGCATAGCGGGCATAGCGCGGATCGTGAGTCACCATGCAGATGGTGGCGCCGCCGCGGTGCAGTTCGCGGAGCAGGTCCATGACCTGTTCGCCATTTTGTGAATCCAGGTTTCCGGTCGGCTCATCCGCGAGCAGGATCGAAGGGTCGCCCGCAAGGGCGCGCGCCACGGCCACACGCTGCTGTTGACCGCCCGAAAGCTGCGACGGATAGTGCTTGATGCGGTGCGACATGCCCACGCGTTCGAGCGCCTCGTGCACTTTCTTCTTGCGATCGGCCGATCCCATCCCGCGATAGGTCAGCGGCAGTTCGACATTCTCGTAGACGTTCAGGTCTCCGATCAGGTTGAAGGCCTGGAAGATGAACCCGATCTCGCGGTTCCGAATGCGTGCGCGCTCCGATAGCTTCAGGCTCTGCACCGCTTTGCCGTTCAGGATGTACGTACCTGAGCTGGGCGAATCGAGCAGACCCAGGATGGCCAGCAGCGTCGATTTTCCGCAGCCGGAAGGCCCGGAAATAGATACATACTCGCCGCGCGGAATATCGATGTGAATCCCGGCCAGCGCGTGCGTCTCCACCTCATCAGTGACAAAGACTTTCGTCACGCCTTCCAGATGAATCAAGGGATCGGATGGGTTCATGCTCTTTCAGTCCTCCTGGCTTTCTTTGTATCGAGAGATACTAATTCAATACGTACGCACACCCGGTTTGGTTAGTTCAGTCTAAGGCGCTGATAGGAATCGTACTGGGACATGTCGGACAGAATCACACGGTCGCCTACCTTCAGACCGTCGAGCACCTCAATCGTATTCACGGAAGCGCGGCCCAGTTTCACATTTACGCGGCCGGCGCCTTTGCCGTCCGCATCGATCTTGAATAATCCAATCGTGGTACCCGGTTCACCGGAAACCGGCCGATCCATATAAACGACGTCCGACAAACGCTCGATCTGCACGACGCCGTCCACGCTCAGCTCGGGTCGCGCGCCTTGCGGCAATGGCCCAAGCAAGGACACGTCGACACCCACCGTTCCATTGGTGGCGGCAGGATCGATACGGATCACCCGGCCTGGAATAACGCCGTTGCGGGTATCGACCGTGGCGTCCAGCCCCGGACGCACATCCTTCATCTGTGTTTCCGCAATCTGCAGAACGGCCTTTAACTTATTGGGATCGGCCATTTTGGCCAGGATAGTGCCAACCGGGACGCGCTGGCCCACTTCGACGTCCACTTCCTGTAACACCCCGTCAATGCCCGCTCGAATCGTCAACTGATCTACTTGTTTGTGCTTGAGTTCGTACGCAGCACGGGCGCTCTCGACAACCACTCTTTGAGCTTCGATCTGCGCCTTGATGGAATCGTCGGCGATACCTAAGCGCTGCTTTTGCAGTGCAACCCGGCTCTGCAGTTGATTGGCCTGAGCAACCGAGAGACGTGACGTGAGGTCGCTTTGAAGATTCAAGCGGGTAAGTTCCAAGTCGCGGTCTGCTGTGAGCTTGGCTGAGGTGGCTGTGGATTCCAACTCGGCGAGCGTGGCCTGCTGGTCGAGTTTGTCGCTTTCCAGCTTGACTTTCAGATTGGCGAGATTGGCCTGCTCCTGCTTGAGCGTCCATTCCGCCTTCTCGGCTTCCGTTTCGAGATCGGGGTCGGCTAGCGTCAAGATAACGTCGTTCGACTTGAGGGTCACGCCAGCGCGATGAACAATCGCCGAAACGCGGGAATCCTGGGCGGCCGCGATGAAATGAATTTCCTGGGGAGTGAGACGGCCAAGACCGCGCACCTGAATTTCAATCGGTCCGCGTTTTACAGAACCCGGCCATTGTCCGCTCATGTCCACCGAAGGCGCCGCCGGTTTAAGACGCGCGAGCGCAATAGTGGCGCCGCCAATCGCAAGAGCCGCAACCGTAATATAGACAATGCGCTTGATCAGGCGCTTACGTGCGACTTCTTTGCCGCGAGGGACGTCCATTGCCATGTCGTGATACCGATCCTAAGAGATGCACTTCAGCGGCCAGCTCAGCGAGCACCACTAAGTGATTGATTCTCATGATGCAATAAACACTGCGCTGCAGGCAAGGTTGTCCGCTTGTGGGAATCGGTAGTGCGCTCGCGGGCGAAGAAACGCCGCATTTTGCGAAACGAATTGGCTTAGCGGACGACTTTCACCTTTTCTTCGCGTACGGCCTTGCTGAAGGCCTCATAATCGGCTTCAACGACACTCGCATATTCGAGGGCGTAGCCGACGATGCCCTTAGCGGTCTTGCTACTGCGGCCGATGTAGGCGCGGATCGCGAGCGGGTCTCCCGATCGAGCGTGACCGCGACCAAGAAGTTCCCCTGCGACAAGCGCCAGATTATTCAGTCCGTCTCCGCGCAGCTCGGCCAGGTCCACACTGCCCTTGTGATCGTTCAACTGCCGGACAGCGTAGTCGTGGCCTTCGATGCGCGTCCATCCCAGCAGCAGATCCGAAACGGGCTGTATCTTGCGCTGGCCCTCAGTTACGCGGCGGCCGTGATTTGGGTAGCGGCCGGCCTTCAAATAAGGGGCATACGCCGATGCTTCTTCCTGTTTGATTTGCAAGAAGAGCGGGTCGTTTGGTCCGTTACCCTCCATCAGGACGACATAGTCACGTAGCCCAATGCTACCGGTGCCGACCACCTTGAACGCCACATCCAAAGGACTGAAGAAGTCGAACAGATGGAGCCGCTCCGGAGCGAGCGATTCACGATAGAGGGCGAGGCTGTTCAAGACATCGCGCCGCTCGCGGCCCTGTACTCTCCATAGAGCGTGCTCGATTTTCTTGAACCGGCCCGCGCCGTTTGTGTACTTGGCCAGAAGATCGCACGGATTCGCCCGCTCGGCCTGCCGCAAGGCGGCTGAAACGGCCTGGGCCTTTTTAGCGCGATGAATTTGATGCCGCGCATAAACCAGAATCGGTTGTTCAGCAAGAGTTCGAATCGTATCGCCATAGCTCGCCGCGAATACTTGGACGGCGTCAGCACAGCGTGAGCGGCTATGATCGGATTCGCGTCCGGCGAGAACGATACTTGCCGCCATTCGCTTCAGGTCCCATTCCCATGGTCCTTGAATCGTCTCGTCGAAATCATTAATATCGAACACCAGGCGGCCATCGGGCGCTTCGTAGCAGCCCAGGTTCTGCACATGCGCATCACCGCAAAGCTGAACAAGAATGCCGGTGTTTGGCTCGTTGGCCAGGTCAGCCGCCATGATCGACACCGCGCCACGGAAGAATGCGAAGGGGGACACCGCCATGCGGCTATACTTCAGCGGCAGAAGCTTGGGAAGGCGTCCGGTGGTTGCACCCAATAGAAGATCGATGGGATCAAAGGCCCGCTTGTGCACGGCCGGTTCAGCGAGCTTGCTTCGGCTGGTCGACTTGCGCTGGCTGCGGGCCTGTTGAACTCGGTCTTCTGGTGCTGGCAGAACTGCCCCCTCCGGCGGAGCTTCGAGTGTACTACCGGTGATCGTGCTGGCGCACACTTTGATCGGCGATGAAGCCGGCGATACCTCCCACAACCGCGCCAATGGCCGCGCCCTGGCCGTGACCCGCTGCCGCACCGATTAACGCACTGGCAGCGGCACTGCCTCCGACGATTGCGGCTGACCGGCCGGCGTGATTTTCACGCTCCCGGTATAAGCCGCGATCATAGTTGGGATTGTCGTAGTAATGATTGTTGTAGTAGCGATCGTTATAACCACGATCGCTGCGGACATATTGTGCGTGACGGGAATCTTGTTCCCCATAGTAGCCATGATCGGCGGCTTGGACGGGCATTGCAAAAGGCGCAAGTGCCAAGCCGAAGATGCTGAGAACCGCGATGCGAAAAACGCGTTTCATAACTACCTCCGCCCGTACAGATGGATGTTTCAGCGGCGGAGTTGCCAAACTGTACAAAGTTTAATTGCCGCTTCTCCATAATAGGAAGCTGTGATACGAGCTTCGATCTTCGCGTTAACCCTATTGGCTACGGGCGTCTGCCTGGCGACGGATTCCTCTGCGGCGCCGCTGCGTGTGGGCATCATCGGCTTGCAACATGGCCATGTCGCGGGATTCCTCAATGGAGGCGCGCTCACGCCCGCGGGCGGCGCGTCACACCGGCCTGATATACAGGTCGTCGGCATCGTGGAGACCGACCAGGCGCTGTTCGATAAGTACGCCGCTCGCTTTCACTGGCCGGCGAGCATGCACTATCAGAACGTCGAGGAACTGGCTTCGGGCGCACATCCGGACGCGGCGCTGATTTTTACGCCCACTGCAGGCCACACCAAGGCAGTGGAAGACTGCGCGAAGTTCCACATACACGCCATGATGGAAAAACCTTTGGCGGTGAGTTACAAAGACGCACTCGCAATGCAGAAAGCGGCACAGCGCGGAAAGATTCACGTGTTGGTTGACTACGAGACGTCCTGGTATGGAAGCAACAAGGCTGCATATGACCTGCTGGCTCAGGGGGCATTAGGACCAATACTGAAAGCCGTTGTCCGGGACGGTCACAACGGGCCCAAAGCGATTCACGTGCCGCCGGAATTCTTCGCCTGGCTCACAGATCCGAAGCTCAACGGCGCCGGGGCCCTTTACGATTTCGGGTGCTACGGAGCCGATCTGATGACCTGGCTCATGAAGGGAGAACAACCGATCGCCGTCACTGCGATCACTAGGCAAATTCAGCCAGACGTATATCCCAAAGTCGATGACGAAGCGGATGTGCTGCTGACCTATAAAAATGCAGTCGCGATCCTGCAGGGCTCTTGGAATTGGCCGTTCAACGTGAAAGATATGGATGTCTACGGCCGCACCGGGCACTTGCGAACCATTGGTTCGGATAAGGTCGATGTCCGCCGCGCGGGCGACCACGAAGGCAAGGTGCTGGATGCCGCCCGACCCGCAGCACCGTTCGACGATCCGCTGCATTATCTCGCGGCGGTCATTCACGGCGGCATCACTGAAGAAGATGGCCTGTCGTCGCTCAAGACCAACATCACTGTCAGCGAAATTCTGGATGCGGCCCGGCAGTCGGCTGAAACCGGAAAATCAGTGAAGCTGCCGCTGAGGCCATGAGCTACCACTCGTAGAGATAACTTGGAGGGTACGATGAAAAACTTACTGCTCGCGTTGCTTCTTTCCGCTTCCGCTCAGTATCTGTTCGCCCAGGGTTCCCCACCCCACGCGGGGGCCGACCAACCGTACACGGTAGAGTACTACTACAAAGTGCAATGGGGACATCAGCAGGAGTTCCAGCAGCTCTTTCTGAAGAACCACTATCCCCTCCTCAAGAAGAACATCGAGAGCGGCCGTGTCCTGTCCGTGAAAATCGAAACTCCCGCTAACCACATGACCGAGGAGTCGCGCTGGGACTATCGCGTGACAATTCGATTTAAGAACTCGACACTCGGGACCACGGCGAACCCCGAAGAAGAAAACATGATCAAGCAACTCTGGCCCGATCAGGAAACTTACAAGCGCGAGGAGCAGCGACGTTTCGAGATCCTGCTAGCTCACTGGGATCTTCCCGTGACTGATGTAACGCCGTCGAAGAATTAGAACATGAAATCAGGTGGTCGTCGCAACTTTCTGAAACAGTCGGTCGGGGGCGCAATGCTAGCCGGCTCCGTCGCATCCGTTTTGGCGGACGAGGTAAAGGATAGCGTTTCCGCTTCTCGCTCATCACACAAAAAGCCAAACATCGTACTCTACGTGGCCGATGAGTTTCGGGCCGATTTCATTGGAGCGGCAGGCGCGAATTTTTGCGTGAAGACGCCCAACCTTGACAAGATCGCAAAGCGTGGAGCGATCTTTACCCACGCCGTGACAAATCAGCCCCTATGTTCCCCATCCCGCTCTTGCATGCTCACTGGCCGCTATGCAACCGAGACTGGAGTCTGGAGGCTCGAGGTCGATATGCGCCGTGATTTGCCCACACTCGCTACGCTGCTTCGAGAGCAAGGCTACACTGCAAACCTCATTGGCAAGTGGCATCTCGCAAAGGCAGATGTGAAGGCCGGTACCGGCTTTGGCTGGATAGAGCCAGATCTTCGTGGAGGATTTCTCGATGTATGGGACGGTGCGAACGTGCTTGAGCGCACAACCCATCCATACTACGGAACGATTTGGGATCGCGACGGTAAAGAAATACCGTTCAAAGACCAGTACCGCGTTGACTTCCTGACCGATCGAGCCGTGCGGTTTCTGGAGCAACCACAGGAGAAACCCTTCCTTCTCTATATCTCGCAATTAGAGCCTCACTTTCAGAACGACGTAGATACTGTTGTGGGTCCGAAAGGAATGGCGGAGAAATATCAGAATCCATTCGTGCCCAGCGACCTGAGCAGCCTGCCTGGTGTCTGGCAGCAACAGCTACCGGACTACTATGCGGCTATTGAACGCATCGATCAATCTGTAGGCCGCGTTATCGAGACGCTCGAAAAGCAAAAGTTGCTCGATGACACGATCTTCCTGTTCACCAGCGACCACGGATGCCACTTTAAGACACGTGAGAACAACTACAAGCGAACTCCACACGATAGCTCGATCCGCATACCCATGCTTATAGTCGGACCAGGCGTACGCGCAAACCGCCGCGTGGGCTCGATTGTCGGCAACATCAATGTAACTCCGACCCTGCTCGATCTTTGCGGCCTGCAACCACCTGCATCCATGAAGGGCAGGAGTATGGTTTCACTCCTCAATTCTTCAGATGGAGAAGTGGCATGGAAGAACCAGGAATTAATCCAGTTCAGCCAAACAAATGGGACCGGCATCGGGCGTGCGATTCGAACCGCTGACTGGACCTACAGCATTGCGAATCCGACGGGCGGTTCCGAAGCGCCCTTCGCCAAGAGTTATAGCGAGTACGTCCTGTTCAATAACGCCGTGGATCCCTCACAGCTTGTGAGTTTGGCCGGCCGGATCGGGTATCAGGAAAAGACCCTGGAGTTGCGCAAGCTCCTGAAAGAGCTTATCGCTTATTCAGGGGATCCGGTCCCCGAAATTAGCGCTGCCCGCTTTCTCTACCCATAGCGCGGCTTCCCTCTTGCCCTCGATTTCGAACTGGCTTATCGTAGATCCATGCCAGACGTCAACGATCGTCCGATTTCATCCTTATCGCCCCATATTTTCGTCAGCAATGCCGCTGCCGCCATCGATTTCTATAAGAAGGCATTCAATGCCGAGGAGCTTGGGAGACATCTTGCTCCGGACGGCAAACGCTTGATGCATGCCGCGCTTAAGATCAACGGCGCGACGCTGTTGCTGTGCGACGATTTTCCGGAATATCGCGGCGGAAAGGGATCAACGCCGGAAGCTCTCGGCGGTTCTCCAGTGGTGCTGCACCTGCAGGTTGCGAAGGCCGATCCCGTGTTCGAACAGGCGGTTGCCGCCGGTGCGAAGGTCGCCATGCCGCTCGCCGATCAGTTCTGGGGAGACCGTTACGGGCAGATTACCGATCCGTTCGGTCATACCTGGTCGATCGGCGCAAAGATACGCGAGGTGAGCGAGGCGGAATTGCAAGAGGCGGCGAAGGCTCAGTTTTCCTAGGACACCTCTCGAATCTTTGTGTAGCCGTTGCCGATTACCACCTTAATTATATTGCCGAAAACCACCCGATCCTCCGTACGGGTTCGCAGGGCCAATAGCACGAACACGACGTTGGTGGCCACGGGCAGTAGCCAGGTTGTCAGCGCCAGCCCCAAGCTTATTCCCAGCAAAAGAATCCCCGCGTACATCGGATTCCTCACCCAGCGATACTGACCGTAGTTCACGAAAAAGGCATCGCGACGTGTCACCACGGTGTCGGTCAGGTTTCGCCCCAGGGTATGAAACATCCAGACCAACAGACAACACTGCCGGCGAGACCTGCTACCCCTACCCAACGCGCCGTCACAGGAAGGGGGTAGGATGCCCAGACAAACCAAGCCGGCTTCGCCAAGCTGGCGAGGGTGACCGCAATGGTGAGCAAGCCCGTCAGGCGGATTCCGATCAGGAGCGGATGGGCAACGACGTTACGATTTGAGCCTACAGGCTAATGGCTCAACCGCCAGACAATAGATCTTCTCTCGTGTCAGTACGCATCTAGTTCCTGCATGGTTTGCAGTTCGGACAGTAGCTGGACCAAACGGCGTTTTCAGCAGCTGGAATGCTTCTGATACTGCTGGTTACACTTGAAGCACGAATGAAGTCTGCGGAGGGTCGATTCGATGCGCGCTTCTGGTTGCTCATTTGCTCAACTTTTTTAGGTTTTCTTGGCATGGGTACGGTTTTGCCCGCACTCGGCCCCCACGTCAAACACGACTTGCGAGGATCTGATCAGATGGTCGGCTCCGTAATTGGCATATTTTCATTTGTGGCTCTCGGAAGTCGATTCTTCTCCGGTCCGCTTGCAGATCGGCGGGGAAGACGAGTCACCTTCTTAACGGGGTTGTTAAGCTGCGCGTTCGCGGGTGGCGCCTACATGCTGCCAATCGGATTGGCAAGCGCCTTTAGCGGACGCATGCTTCAGGGCTTCGGCGAAGCGTGCCTTTACACCGGAGCGGCCGCCTGGGCCATAGAGATCGCCGGTGTGCAACGCAGCGCGCAGGCGCTTGGCTATGTTAGCAGTGGTATTTGGGGTGGCATTTCGGCGGGACCGGTGATTGGAAATTGGTTGGGCACATTCACGCACGCGGCCGGTTTTCAGTTGGTTGCTGCCCTAGCAGCGTTCGGTCTCGCGCTCTTGGTGCGAGAAGATTTCAAACCGCACCACCACAGAGACGAGCACCGCATCCTATCTTCCTCCTTGCTTACATCGGGCTTGGCAATTGGATTCGTAAACGTACACTACCCGGTAATCGCCGGATTTCTCATTCTTTTCCTGGCACAGCATGGTGGATCGGGTCCAGCAGCATTTTCAACGTATGCACTCGTCGTCCTGCTATCCCGCTTCTTTCTGGGCGGACTTCCGGATCGTATCCGGCCGGCGATCACCTTTTACTCGGGCTTGGCAGCGATGGGAACAGCGCTCCTAGTGCTTGCTGCCGGTCCAAGACCACCATTCGCGATTGCGGCCGCTGGCTTGTTGGGGTTCGGGTTTTCATTTCCTTGGTCTTCGGTGGCTTCGACGATATTGCGTCGAACGCCTGCGCAGAATCACGGTTCTGTGGTTGGAGTCCTCAGCGCCTTCTATGATTTGTTCGTGGGTGCAGGTTCCTTGCTGGCTGGACGCATCGCCAACCGGCACGGGTATTCGGCCGCATTCGTCATGGCGGCGGTCGCCCTAATCGGTGCAGCAATCGCAGGGCGATTCGTATTTAATGGACGAATTGGAGAAGCGTCAGGACTGCCGGAAGCAACTCTAGAACCGATTGCGTAGCGGAGAACTAGCACGTTTTGAATCCGGCAAAAAGGAGTTGGCTGTGCTTCAGATTTATTTGTTCTTTACTTGTTCCCGCACAGGCCCTTAGCGGTCCAGTTATGGACCACCGTCGCATCCCGCTTCGATGAATCATGGAGGAAGAGCGCCACCCTTCAGCGCTCCTCCGTGCCCACTGCGGTAAGACGCATCGCCAAGCCTTCCGGGATGACGATCGGTGGATCGCCGGCGCGAGCTGTCTGTACCCGGCCATCCGACGTTTCCAGGCACGTTGCCCCAGCAATTGTGAAAAACGCCCCGGGAGCAGGATGTATATGGTCGGGCGTTATCATGCCGGGCGTGAAGATTGCTTCCAGAAACTCCGCCAAGTATTTAATGCCCGCAGTGACGGAAATCGGGCCAATTTCGGCAATGCGATTCCCGTGGGGAGACCTCCATTTTTCATCTGCAATGGAATCCACGGATTTCCAGCTCTGGTAGGCAACGCGCCTTCCTGTTCTGCGGATATAGCACTCGATGGGACTGCCGCTATCACGCCGGATCGTCTTCTCCCCAACCCTTGATTACGGAAAGGAGGGTGGCGGAGACTCAAAACTTTGATGGCCTCCGGTGCAAAGGTGCAAATCACAAGCACAACGCCGCACTAGGCGTCTTGTCTATATCGAGTTGGAAACCATACGCAGTGTTCTCGTCACTTGACTCTGCAGATGGTATCGGCGCTGGGTCGTACGCTTTAGCCACTCGGGTATTCTCCAGGTAGAGACTATGAGCTTTACATCCCGCACGCCGCTGCTCTTCGTTCGCTCCCTGCTGCTGAATCCGAGAGCGATGGGAGCGCTTGCGCCCAGCTCGCCGAAACTCTCGCACCTCATGGCGTCGCTGGTGGATCCGGCCAACTCGTCGGTGCTGGAGATTGGCGCCGGAACCGGAGCAGTCACCCGCGCGCTTCTCGCACGGAACGTTCATCCGGACCGTCTGATCATCATCGAGCGCGACCCTTCCCTCGCGGCATTTCTCCGGCACGAATTTCCCGGTGTGCGGGTCCGCTGCGGCGAGGCCGTTCACTTGTGCCGAATCCTTTCCAATGAATCCGTCGGACGCGTTAATACTGTTGTCTCGAGCTTGCCACTTCGCAATCTTCCCCGCGTGGATCGAATCAGGAACGTACGCGCCATGATCAACGCACTCGCACACGAAGGGCAGCTCATTCAATACACCTATTTCGCCGGCTGCCCGATCCCCAGTCGCCGGCTCGGCCTCGAAGCCGAGCGTCTTGGTCGCGTCTGGCTAAACCTCCCGCCGGCCTCGGTCTGGCGCTTCACTAAGAAGAAGCGGCCGTTCCCCGCAGCTTGAACGTTCACGGCGCTGGTGTTCTTCACCGCTTAACTCAATCTCAGTTGCTGGTATCGCTATTCGCCATTCTCAGGGTCCGAGCAGCGGACGATCTAGAGACAACCCCCCAATTGACGGACCGTGTGAGCGAGCGCTTGCGTGCTATCGCGAATCTCAAGAATTATTCATGGTGCAGCGCGGAGGCCGGGTCCACTTGTGCAGCGCGAGCAGCGGGGATGTAGGCTGCGACAAAGGCAATCGCGAGGAGAATACAAATCGTTCCCGCAATCGTCAGCAGGTCCATCGCACCGATTCCATACAATTGCGTTGCGCTGTCGACATGCTCATATCGAGCGAGAGACCAGCGGGGGCCGACTAGATGGACGCCATATAGTTGTACGGCAAGCAAACGAGCGACGGCGGCCGCAGTAATCACTCCCGCAATCAAGCCAGCCACGATCATCAATCCGGTCTCTTGAAGAATCATCCCGGTAATTCGGCTCCTTTCGGCGCCCAGTGCCATACGGATGCCGAACTCGTTTCTTCGCCGAGTGATGTTGTAAGAAAGTACTGCGTAGATACCGATGGCTGCCAGAAAGAGGGCGATCACTCCGAATGTCGTAGATAGATCTGCGATAAGTCTCGGCTGCGCATTCTGCGCGTCGATTTTCTGATCTAGCGTTTGCACATCGGAAATCGAAAGACTTTCATCAACGCCTAAAAAACTTCTGCGGACCACATTGACAAGGGGATTGGGATCGCCAATCGTACGAATCTCGAATGAGAACGCGCCAAGGTTTTGGTCCGCCGCGGCATAGAATTTCGGCTCAATCGCACCCCGAAGTGAATTTCCGCGAGCATCCTTTGCGATGCCGACTATCTCTGTGCGGACGGAATTAATCGTCACATGTTTGCCGATTGGATTACGTCCGGCAAAAAAATGCTTTGCGAACGCCTCGTTGATCATGCAGACTCGCCGTGAGGCCGCCCCGTCGCGCGGCCCGATTTCACGGCCCACAAGTATCGGAATCCCGATGGTAGAGAAATATCCCGGACCGACAAATCCTCCGGTCGATCCCCGGTCTTCTTCACTCGTCGGCGTGAATCCTTCGACCCCGATTGCGAAGGAACCATCAAATCCGTTGAGCAAAGGGCGGTCGGAGTAGGTCACCCCGCGAACACCTGGAATCTCACAGATTCGAGCCGTCAGCTCATGGTCAAGATTGACCGGCTGCTGTCTAACGCCGGAACTGTCCACTTCCACAAGCAACAACTTTTCTCGTGGATAGCCTAGCGAAACAATCTGCAAATTCCGGAGCGTTTGCAAAAAGAGACCTGCGCCTAAAACGAGCAGAAACGAAAGCGCGACTTGAGTGATTACGAGCGCCTTTGCAAATCTGGCGCGTTGCCGGGACCCGCTTGCCGCGCGACCACTCTCTTTCAGGCTTTCATGTATCGCACGATTTGTGGCTCGAAAGGCGGGAGCGAGTCCAAAGATAATACCGACAACGAGAACGGTGCCGGCACTAAATGTGAGTACGCGGAGGTCGATCTCTGGCACGAGTTCGAATCCACCACTGCCATGTGCCAGCAGGAGTGTAAGAACACGACAGGCGATCGCCGTTACGAATATGCCGGCGATGCCGCCTAGCGCAGCTAAAAGGAAGCTCTCTATCAGAAACTGGCGGACTATCCGTGCTTTCCTGGCACCCATTGAAAGGCGAATCGCCACTTCACGAGTACGAGCTGCCGCGCGAGCCAGCAGTAGGTTTGCGATATTGGCGCATGCGATCAGCAGAACCACGCAGGACAGGGCCGACAGGATGGTCCACTGCTGCGAGAACTCCTCACGACCGTGAAATGCTCCTGATCGCACGGCTCGGACGCGAACGTTCTGGTTGAGCGCAGCCTTTCGAGCCAACGGCGTCATCGAAGTGGAGTAGTCGGCTGCGAGAATTTGCCGGAATAGGACATTCATTTCCGCCTGGACCTGAGCCATTGTCACCCCGCGTTTCCGTCGCCCAAAAGCGTGGAGCCACATCAGCTTGTCTCATGAGCGGTCCATGAAATCGTGCAGTGCGTCCCCATCTGGCATTACGAGCGGCTGCATGAGTAATGGAAGCCATAGATCGGGATCTTGACCCACGGTTTCGCCGCGGAAACCGGGGGCGGCGACACCGATGATGACGAGCGCAGCGCTATGAATGCGGATCGTTGCCCCGAGTACCGAGGGATTGCGGCCGAACCTCCGCCGCCAGTAGTCATAGCTGATCACCGCATAGGGGTCTTGCCCCGCCGCCGCCGCATCGCCCTGCATGAACAGACGTCCGATGGCGGGTTTCACCCCGAACACCCCAAAATAGTTTTCGCTGACCATACGTCCGCGGACTTGTTCCTGCGAACCCCCTCTAATCCGAACGGGCCAGCGTTGGAGAGCTAGTTGGGATGCACATAGGCCAGACAAGGTTTTCGAGCGATCCCGTAAACGGGTGAATTCCTCGTATCCAAGTAGGCTCCGCTCTCCGGAAAGCATGCCGCCCAAAACCATGGATGCATTCGGATCTGTGAGCATCACCAGTTCGCTTGGATTACGGACTGGCAGCAGTTTGAGGAGCGCAGCATTCAGTACGCTGAAAATTGCTGTGTTTGCGCCGATGGCAATGGCCAAGATGCTGACGGCAAGCGCGGTCGAACTCAAGTTCTTAACCGACATCCGGACGGCTAAACGGATATCGTGCGGCACACCTCGGAAAACGTCAGTGTTCTGAACTATTATCATGCAGTGTTGAGGTTATAGATTGGACTCCGACTGCCGGAGGAGAGTTCCAGGCCGGTAAGAAGCATTCCAAAGTCGAACCTACCAATTTCCGCATGCTCTAGGATCACGACAGATCTGGAAAATTGGCTGGCGAGTCCTCGCCAAACCGCAATCTTTAGAAATGTCTACTCAGTCCTCCTGAAGTGGCGTTCTCGGGCAAAAGCTGGAATCGCGGCCGCGCTGAATTACGACAATTAGTCTTATCGAACGTCAGACGAGGGAGTATAGCCGACAGTACGCGGTGGAATCACGCCAGTCCTAGACACCTCTATCGACTCCTGCTTATCCCGTCACCCATCTTCACCAGCACTTTCCTTAAAAAAAGATCCGGTGACCATTCTGATGCAATCAAAGGCTCGAGCGATTGCTTTCGGCGACGAACGATGCAGCAGATCAACCTAGGAGGCGAAGTCATGAGCCCACACAGAGATTCATCCGTAAAGTTCGGCTGGTCGTTGAGGGCGATCGCGCATTTCTGCTTGTGCCAGCACAAGCCATCGTTGGGGAATTCCTCGCGACGTTCAAGGAGTTCCCGCCGCGACAGCGGCCAGCCAGCTTCAGCATCGACCAGGCGCTTGAGAAGGCTGAACAGCAACAAAAGGCTATGGCCGCCAGCGGCGGCGCTGGTGCTAAATAGCGGCATCGAGGACACGGGAGGCGGTCTTTGGCGAGATGACGCCTCCTTTTGCAAGAGGGCCATATCACCTGCACCGTGAAGCTATTGTGTGTAGAGCGAGGCCTAGAGATGCTTGACGATCCGGTACGTGAGTTCTACACCCATCATCCTTATCCTCCTCCAGTCGAGAATCTGGACCACGCCCGTGATGAGTGGCGCGACGAGAATCGCCAACGGGCGGAATACCATCTGCTGTGGCCTCAGCGGTCATACCGTGCGGACCTAGATATTCTCATTGCGGGATGCGGAACCTGGCAAGCGGCCAAATATGCGATCTGCCGGCCCGACGCTCGGGTCGTGGGCATTGACGTCAGCCCGACCAGTCTCGAGCACACCGAGCAACTGAAGCTCAAGTACAGCCTCACAAATCTCGAGATACTACCTTCGACGATAGAGCGCATCGCGGAGTTGGAGCGAAGCTTCGATCTGATCGTATGCACGGGCGTGCTGCATCATCTGGCGGACCCTGATGCCGGCTTGCGAGCCCTTCGTTCGGCGCTGAAATCCGAAGGCTTGATCTATTTGATGGTGTATGCACCCTATGGCAGGACCGGTGTGTACATGCTCCAGGATTACTGCCGGAGGCTCGTCATCGGGACCTCAGATCGAGAGATAAACGATCTAATGGCCGTCTTGAAGGCGCTGCCTCAGCAACACCCGTTGACAGCGCTGCTCCGCCGATCGCGGGATGCCGGTAATGCGGACGCCCTCGCGGACGCGTTGCTTAATCCTCGCGACCGATCGTACTCGGTGCCACAATTGTTTAACTTGATCGAGGACAACGGCTTGACGTTCGAACGTTGGTACAGGCAGGCGCCGTACTTGCCTGAGTGCGGCGCCATCGCCGCCACGCCGCATGTACCTCAGTTGCGCGCGCTCGCCAAATGCGAACAATATGCCGCAATGGAGCTATGGCGAGGCTCCTTCGCGAGTCACAGCGCCATCGTCTCTCTAAGAGGGGCGAGAGACGCGTCTGCAAGAGTGGGGTTCGATGATTTATATTGGCCTCACTACGTGCCTGTTCGACTCCCGGGGACTCTGTGTGTCCAAGAGCGGCTACCGGCAGGCGCAGCTGGTGTGCTGCTAAGCAGGTACCATACATCTCCGGATCTAGTTCTCGTCATCAACGCCCAGGAGAAGCGGATGTTCGACGCGATCGACGGACGCGTCAGCATCGCCGAGATTGTCGAGCGTACCGGCGGCCACGAACAGTTGTCGCGCGCTCGGGCTTTTTTCGAGAAGCTCTTCTGGTACGACCAGGTGGTCTTCGATGCATCAAGAGCGCGATGACTAGGCGTCTGTCGGTGCTCGCCGGGCAACGTGCAAACGAATGGTAACGATGCGTACCGGGTTATCCGGTTCCCAGGGCCGCGCGAGGCGGGCCACGATGACGTGTTCGCCCTTCGGAGCGGTCACTTGCAGATACCTGCCCTCCGAGCCGCCCAGGCGCACAGCGGGGTCGAGTTCGCGCCCCGGAGAGTCTTCGATTCTCTCTACGCCCGCAGGTAGGTCCAGGCGCCAGGAGTAGCCGGTGGCGGGTCCGTTGGTAAGAGGCAGCGCGATCGCTTCGCCAGCTTTTCCGTCGACGTCCAGATATTCCATCACTAGATTTCGAGTCTAGCGCTTCTTGACATCTCTCCCATAGCCAGCTATAAGAAGAGGGGTGGCCAAGCATTCCAACGATCGCCTGCAGGGCACGCTCGATCTGTTGATCCTCAAGTCGCTCGCCAGCCGCGGCACGATGCATGGCTACGGAATTACGCTGCACATCGAGACGATTGCCCGTGAGGCACTGCGCATCGAAGAAGGATCGCTCTATCCGGCGCTGCATCGAATGGCGCAGGAAGGCTGGATTCGAGCGAAATGGGGCGCTTCGGAAAATAACCGGCGAGCGCGCTTTTACTCCATCACGCCCGCCGGGTTGAAGCAACTGGCGGAGGAAGAAAAACGCTGGGGCGAATTGACGCAAGCCATTGCGCGCGTGCTGCAATTCGTCTGAAACTATATGGCCTGGATCGCACGAATCTGGAACACTCTGCGCAACGGAAGCCTCGACAGCGATCTGGAAGAAGAACTCCGTTACCACCGGGAGTTGCGCGCCCTCGATCTGGAAAAGTCTGGTATGCCCGAGGCGGCGGCACGCACGGAAGCGATCTTGCGGCTCGGCAACATCACGCTACAGAAAGAGAGGACGCGCGAAATGGATATTGCTACTCGCCTCGAAACCGTCGCCAATGATTTGCGTTATGCGCTCCGGCAATTCGTTCACAATCCTGTTTTTTCAACTGTCGCCATCCTCTCGCTCGCGCTTGGGATTGGAGCCAATACGGCGATCTTCAGCGTGATGAATGCGGCCCTGCTGCGATCCCTTCCGGTGCGCAATCCGCAGCAGTTGGTCATGTTGACCGATCCGGAAAGCTCCGGCGTCTCAATTGGCTCGGCAAACGGTGAACGTGGTCTGCTAACATACGCCGAATTTGAGAAGCTGCGCGATCGTTCCACCACGCTGGACCTGTGCGCTTCAGAGTCCGCTTTCAATCGCTGGAACGTGCGTATTGCGGGCAGCTCGCAAGAAGAGGCGCACGGACGTCTGGTCAGCGAAGGGTATTTCTCGGTCCTCGGAGTTGAACCGGTTATTGGCCGATTCTTTGCCAAAGCAGACGCCAATGGTGCCGCAAGCGATCCGTATGCGGTAATCAGCTACGACTATTGGCAGCGGCGCTTCGCCGGAAACACGAGTGTGCTCGGGACGCACGTCCGGCTCTACGGCGCGTCACTCACCGTCATAGGCGTAGCGCCGCAAGGCTTTCACGGCGAGACGGTGGGCGAAGCTCCCGATATCTGGGCGCCCCTGATGATGGAGCCGCTGGTCAAACCGGGCCGCGATTGGATTCATGAGGACCTGACGAAGTCAATCGACAAAGTAATGTGGCTGCATGTGTTCGGCCGGCTGAAGCCCGGGACATCGCTCGCAAGAGCACAGGCCGAAGTGAGCGTGCTTTTTAAAGCGATCATCGAAGACGGCTATCCGAAGACGCTCTCCGAACGCACACGCAAGACCCTGTTCGATCAGCGCGTCCGGTTGCGCGAGGCACGCACCGGCGCCTTCGGCGGGCGCAACGAATTTTCGCAGCAGTTGATGGTCCTGCTGATCACGGCCGGGCTGGTGCTGCTGATCGCCTGCGCCAATGTCGCGAACCTGCTGCTGGCGCGGGCAACGGCACGATACCGGGAAGTGGGGATTCGCCTTTCGATCGGTGCGGGGAAGGGCCGCCTGATACGCCAATTCCTGACCGAGAGTTTGCTGCTCGCGACACTAGGCGCCGTTGCCGGATTGATAGCTGCGGCCGGCGCGGCACGCGTGCTGGTGCTGCTGCTCTCCGATGGCTCCAACGAGTTACAGCTTCGGACAACCTTCGATTGGCGTGTTCTTCTGTTTACGCTTGGCATAACGCTTTTGACTGGACTCCTATTCGGACTGGCGCCTGCGCTACAGGGAACACGAGTCGATATCAATGAAAGCCTGAAAGAAACGGGCCGCAACACCACCGGCGGAGGCAAACGCATGACATTCGCCAAAGGCCTGGTGGCGGCCCAGATCGCTCTTTCGCTGCTGCTGGTGGTTGGCGCAGGACTCTTCCTGCGCACGCTCTGGAATCTGCAGTCAATAGCGCTCGGGTATTCGAAAGAAAAGCTGCTCCTGGTTCGTGTCGACGCCTTAACGGCCGGTTATCAGGAAGCCCAGCGGCCCCCACTGTACAACGACCTTACTGAGCGCCTGCGCGCGTTGCCCGGCGTGCGCGCCGTCACTTATTCGGAGAATGGCTTATTCAGCGGCACCGAATCCGGCGATCCGGTGGATGTTGAGGGATTCGTTCACAAAAATAAAGACGATGCCCACGCCGCTTTCGATCAGATCGGTCCCGGCTATTTTTCCGGCCTGGGAATACCACTGCTTCTGGGGCGTGAAATCGAGTTGCGCGACGCGACTAATTCACCGCGCGTGTGCGTGATCAACGAAGCATTCGCCAAACGCTTCTTCACCGGCCGCAATCCAATTGGAAAGCACATCACCGATACATACGGCGACACGCACTTAACCATGGAAGTCGTCGGGGTCACCAAAGACGTCAGGGACCACCGCCTGCGTGAAAGGGTGCGAGAACGCTTTTACGTGCCAGCGGCGCAGGGCGACGGCGGCATACCGTCTTCCATTAATTTCGAGATCCGTACGATCGCCGATCCCAACATACAACTAAGCGCAATTCGGGCGGCTATTTTGCGGGTGAATGCCAACCTGCCGATTCTGAGCGCCCGTACGATCGAAGATTTGATCGACGAGCGAAACACGCAACCGCGCATGGTGGCTCGTTTGTGCGGCATTTTTGGTGTCATTGCTCTACTGCTCGCAGCGACCGGACTCTATGGCGTGCTTTCGTACAACGTCGCGCGCCGCACGAATGAGATCGGCATCCGCATGGCGCTCGGAGCCGGGCACAGCAGGGTGATCGGAATGGTTTTCAAAGAGACCGGCTTTTTAATTTGCGGCGGAATGCTGGCGGGCGTCGCGGCCGTGTTCGCGACTACTCGTCTGGTCGCCAGCCGTCTTTACGGACTGACCGCGCTCGATCCGGCTACCATCGCCATTGCGGTGGGGATTTTAGGCGCGGTGGCGCTGGTTGCCGGCTACGTCCCCGCGGCCCGCGCCGCGCGCGTAAATCCGGTAACGGCTTTACGGCACGAATAAGACCACGCTTATGGCTTCTGTTGAAATTCGCGCGGCCGCAACTTTGGAACGAATTCCTGCATCAGGTTCGACGCCGCATCCAAGCCAAGCACGATAAATCCGCGTTCGATCCCGTCGCCTACGCTATTGTTGCTGTCGGGCTGCCAGGTGTTCACGAGCTGTCCGGCTCCAAATGCGCTGATAATGCTGGCATAGGCCAACGAGGAACGGCCCGAATCCCTCTTGGCAATAAAGGTCTGTTTCATCGCGTTCCAAAATCGCGCCTTTTTGGAATGCTCCGTAGAAGGAAAATAGCGTGGATCTTCGTGAGTTGCCGACTCGAGCACAAATGCGAACGTCTGGCGGGACATGGTTCCGCCCAGAGCGGATGCGAATCGTTTTCCGAATGCGTCCGCGCCCTGACCCCATGGTCCAGGCGTATTGGTGGCTTGCCCAAAACCGGCTCCAAGCGCCGCGCCCACGAAGCCCTGCAGGCCCAGGCTCCGTATCACGTCCGCGTGGAATTTTCCGCCGACCGAAAGCGGCGCGGCCTGCATGGTATTGGCAAGCTGTCCCGGCTGGGGTGGATCAGCTGCCCACGCCTGAAAAACGAGACACGGAGTCATCCATAAAAATGTACGCACTCCCTCCATTGTCCACTTCCGTCCGTTCACACCTAGAGGTCGGGCTCTTGAAACAGCCGGATACCGGCGATTCCCTCGGCGCCCGCGTGCATACATTCGGCCGCATTCTCCCAGTTCACTCCGCCCAAGGCGTACACATTCTTTCGCAACCGGCAAGCTTCAGCCAATAGGGAGATGCCGATTGCCGGCCCTTTTCCCGGCGAATCGTAGACCGGGCCGAAGGTGACGAGATCGGCGGTTGACTCCCTCACTTCCTCGAGACTATGGCAGGAGCGAGCCACAAACAAACCGGGGAGGGTCTCCCGCGGGGCCCCGGCAGGAAGATGAACGCCGTCGGCGCCGGTGATGTGCGCTACGTCGCCGCGTGAATTCACCAGAATCTTCGGCCGCGCATGGGCAAACTTTTCATTCGCCCTTACTTCCAGAACGGCGAGCGTGAATTCGAACAGCTCTCGCGCACTCAGATCCTTTTCGCGAATCTGAATAAAGTCTACGCCCAGGTGCATTTGATCTCGAATGACATCGAGTAGCGGCCGAAATCCACCCACGGCCTTGCGGTCTGTGATGTAGTACCGCTTCATTTTCCAACGAAGTATACAGCAGCGGGCGGAACTTCCACGTTAAGCCTCTCGTTACCGCGGCAAGCGGCGTAATCGGCTTCGCTGATCTCGGCCACCATGGACTGCTCAAACTGTATTCGGATACCGCGCAGAGATGGGGTCGCGCTCTCGACTTTCAAAAGGAGCTGGTTGCCTGTGGGCGGCGCATCCTGCGCCACGACGACTCTCGTTTCCGACTGCCGCATGCACACATATCCCTGGTCGCCAATCAACCGCCCTGGCAGGTAGGACACTTCCCACGGGCGGCCGAGGACTCCCAAGCGGCTGCGGTCGCGGCCCGGATCGAGCGCATCGATCGACGCCGGCAAAATGTTGTAGATGCCGAGCGAGCGAGCAACCTCCACCGTCGCGGGCCGCGCAAAGACTCGCTCGCGCGGGCCGCATTGAGTGAAGCGTCCGGCCTCCATCAAGCAAACATGCCCCGCCAATTCCATGCACTCTTCGAGATCGTGAGTTACCAGCACCATGGGAGCCGTACTGCGTCCACGTAGTTTACCGAGCAGGTCGTAGAATGCCTGACGCAGACGTCCGTCAAGGCCGCGGGTTGGTTCGTCCAAAAGCAGCAGTTTTGGCTCGTTCACTAGCATGCGAGCGAGCGCGGCACGCTGCTTCTGGCCCCCCGAAAGCTGCGCCGGCTTGCGGCCCGCTAAATCGGTCAGTTCGAAGACTTCAAGCAGTTCCGCGATCCGGCGGTGACGGTTAAGTCCCGAGTTTGTGCGCGCCGCGTTCGCCGCAAAGCGCAAATTTTCACGCACCGTCATGTGCGGAAACAGAGCGTGGTCCTGAAAGATGTAGCCGCAGCGCCGCTGCTGTGGAGGAAGCCGCAACTTGGTGGGTGCGTCGAAATACAACTCATCGTTTATTAGGATGCGTCCTTCATCCGGCGTCGCGAATCCGCCCAGGCAATTCAAGGTAAGTGTTTTGCCGGCGCCGCTCGGCCCCAGTAGCACGGTGACATCGGCGTCCGACTTCAGATGCACATTGAGATCGAAGGCCTCCGAACCGCCGGACGCCGGCAAGCGTTTGATCAACCGCGCGTCGATTCTCATCCGGCGCCCTGTGTGCGCGCCGGACGCGACAGGTATCCCGCCGCCCAGAGCAGCGCTAGCGCGGCCACAGAAATCACAATGACGAGAATACGGGCGAGCCGGCCGTTGCCCGATTCCACTGCGTCGAAGATCGCGACTGACAAAGTTTGTGTCTGGCCGGGAATATTGCCGGCGACCATAATGGTTACGCCGAAGTCCCCCAGGGAGCGGGCAAAGCTCAGGGAAGCGAGCGAACTGAGGCCGCGCCAGGCGAGCGGCAAGGTGATCCGCCAGAACGTGCGCCACTCGGAGGCGCCCAAACTGTGCGCCGCCCATTCATAGCGTGTATCGACAGTTTCTAAAACCGCTCTGCCCGCTTTAATATAGATGGGCGCGGAATGCAGAAACGCGGCGACGACCGCAGCCTGCCACGTGAAAACTAAAGGCTGTCCGAACACGCCTTCATAGAGGTGTCCGAGAGGCGAATGCCTGCCCACTATAACCAGCAGGTAATAGCCCAGCACGGTGGGGGGTAAAACCAATGGGAGGGTGATCAACGAATCCACGAGGTTTTTCCCCCGAAACGTTTTATGGGAAAGGAGATAAGCCAACAAGGTCCCGATGGTCAAAACAAAAAACGTGGCCAGAGCGGCGACGCGCATGCTCAACCAAAGCGGGAACCAGTCGATCATGCCTGAGCGGCTTGCGGTGTCGCGAAGTCGTGTTCCGACAGAGTCACGGGGGTGGCGAACTTCAGCTCGCCGATAGGCAGACCGTGCCAACGGGCAGTCTCGTACGCGGCGATTTGCATGGGAACGGCATCGACCAGCGGCACACACCGCTCCGGAATATCTTCGGGCCACGCACACAGAGAAACGACTCTACTCGCCGGCCACTCCGGCCCGATCGAGCGCACATGCGCTCCCATCCCTTGGAGGCGTTCTGCCAGGGTGCGGTCGAGGTCCGCTGTCCTGGGCTGAGTACCGAAGACGATGGCATGGAATTGTTCGTCGACCACCTCGACCGGACCATGCCGGAATTGGGCGATTGACATCCCAATTGCTGGAAGCTTCACGACTTCCTGTAGCAACAGGGCGCCAGTCAGCGCAGATGCGAGCGAAGCTCCGCGCCCCAGTACATACATCGGTGCGTTGCCGGCAAAGAAACCGGGCCAGCTTCCGCTGAACCGCAACCATCGGGGAGCCCAGTGCGACAGCGCATCCGCAGTTTTTTCCAAGTCGTTCCGAATGCCGCTATCGAGTCCGTAAGCGACCGCCGCGCCAAGCAACAAAAGAACGGCCATCGATCCGCAGTAGGTTTGGATCGAAGCCATATCATCGGGCGGGCTGTTGACGTAAATTGCCTGCGTGGATTGCGAGGCGATTGTGCTGCCGGGAGTGTTCACTACGCCAATGACGTTTGCGCCGCGGTCCCTCGCGACATTGACAACTTTGGTCGCCTCCACGCTTTCACCCGAACGTGAGACGAGTACGAGCGTAGTGTCCGGCGAGAGCGTCTGGCTCTGAAAATACAACAGCTCGGCCGTCTCAATGACCGGCGCGAGGATGCCCTGCTCAGCCAAAAGCTTGGCTAACGGGATGCAGGCGTTGAAGGAAGCGCCCATGCCGCTGAGCACGATCTGTTTGCTCGACCGCAGTAGTTGCGCCGCATGTTCCAGCGCCTGCCGTTCGGCTCGATATTGGTGAGCTACGACGGCTCGGAGCGAATCGCCCTGAGCCAGGATATTCTCAACCATTGGCAAATGCATATTGACATTCTCACCTATGTGGACAGTTAAGCTTAGAAGGTGGCGGAAACAGAGATTCTAGGACAGAATATCGTAGGGTTCGCGCGTTCGGCGCGCGGAGTAAAAACCTATCGCGGCTTCGATCCGCGAACGGCCGCGGTTCTCGAGCCCGCTTTCCATGAAGCGGATCTCAGCGAGGTGGACCGGGCACTCGATCTGGCTGAAACGGCGGCGGGCGAGCTTAGGGTAGCAGGATCGGTGCGTATTGCCGCGTTGCTTAATGCGATCGCCGAAGAGATTCTGGCGCTCGGTGACGGGTTGATTGAAAGAGCTTCAGCCGAATCGGGATTGGATCTCGATCGACTCAAAGGCGAGCGGGCGCGTACGACGAATCAACTCAAACTGTTCGCCGAAGTTGTGAAAGAAGGGTCGTGGGTGGACGCGCGCCTCGATACACCGCTGCCCGATCGCAAGCCGCTTCCGCGGCCGGATCTGCGACGCATGTTGCGGCCGATCGGACCGGTAGTGGTTTTCGGCGCGAGTAATTTTCCGCTGGCTTTTTCAGTGGCCGGCGGCGACACGGCATCCGCGCTTGCCGCCGGAAATCCGGTGATTGTGAAAGTGCATCCGGCGCATCCAGGAACGTCCGAATTGGTTGCCGGTGCGATCGTCAAAGCGGTTCGCGCGCAATCGATGCCCGAAGGCACGTTTTCGCTACTCCATGGCTCTTCCCCGGAAGTCAGCCTCGCGTTGGTAGGACACCCCAAGACCAAGGCTGTCGCATTCACAGGCTCTACGCGCGCCGGTCGAGCGCTCTTCGACGCCGCGGCGCGTCGTTCCAATCCAATTCCCGTCTTTTCGGAAATGGGGAGCGTGAATCCTCTCTTCGTGCTGCCGCACGCGCTCGAGGAACGCGGCCCCGCCGTTGCGGAAGGTCTTTTCCGATCCGTGACTTTGGGCGTGGGTCAGTTCTGTACCAACCCCGGTCTGGTGTTTGCCATTGACAGCCCGGCATTCCAAACATTCACGGGAAAGCTCGCGGATTGGTTCGAGCAAGCCGCGCCCGGCACCATGCTCAATCCTTCCATCGCGAAGAACTACGAAGAAGGCTTCAAACGAGCGGCGGCGGTGAAGAACACGCAGACAAAGTGCGCCACTCGCACTGCCGATCCACAACGCACGGAAGGCCGACCAGGCCTCCTGACGACCGACGCCGCCACCTGGCTCGCCGACCACACGCTGCATGAAGAGATCTTCGGACCCGCCACGGTAGTCGTCCGCTGCAGCTCTCCGCAGGAACTTTTAGATTGCAGCCGTGGTCTCGATGGTACGCTTACCGCCACAGTTCACGGCACGCCGGAAGAGATCGCGCAACACGGCGCGTTGCTCGAGACTCTCGCGCAGAAGGCGGGGCGATTGTTGTGCAACGGCTTCCCCACGGGAGTAGAAGTAAGCCACGCCATGCATCACGGCGGCCCCTATCCGGCTACGACAGACGAGCGGTTCACATCGGTAGGCACCGCGGCGATCTACCGCTTCGCGCGCCCCATCTGCTATCAGAATGCGCCGGAAGCCGTGCTGCCCGCCGAGCTAAAGAATAGTAACCCGCTCGGAATTTGGCGCACCGTCGATGGCGCTCTTACCCGCAATCCCCTTTAGCCTGGCGCTTGCGGTCGTCGCGCCGACGTTTACGCACGATATTGCGCCGATTGTATTCCAATCGTGCTCCCCGTGCCATCATGCCGGCGGCGTCGGGCCGTTTCCATTAGTCACATATCAAGAGGTAAAGAAGCACGCGCGGCAAATTGGCATCGTGACGCATAGCCGCTTCATGCCGCCTTGGCTTCCGGAGCCGGGCTACGGCGATTTCGAAGACGAGCGGCGCCTCACCACGCACGAGATACAGACGATTCAAGACTGGGTCGCGCACGATGCGACTGAGGGTCCGCGTGGGGAGCTTCCGCCGCCGCCGGCGTTCGCCGAAGGATGGCAACTAGGCAAGCCGGATCTCGTGGTCACGGCGCCTCGTCCATTCCTCGTGCCCGCGTCCGGGCCCGACTGTTTTTGGAATTTTGTGCTCTCTCCGAAGATCGACTCTCGGCGCTACGTACGGGCCATCGAGATACGTGTCGAAAATTCGCGCCTGCTGCACCATGCCAATCTTGTGATCGATCGGACGGGCGTCCTGACCCAACGCAAGGACGGCTTTCCGGGAATGGAACTGGCGCTCCAGCGGAGTGTGTTTGATCTTGACGGGCACTTTCTCTTTTGGAAGCCCGGTTCCGTTCCCTACTCGGAGCCCGACGGTTTTTCCTGGGCTCTGAACCCGGGCAACAATCTGGTGCTGAATGCGCACATACAGCCTTCAGGCAAAGAAGAAAAAGTACAGCCTTCGGTCGGTCTCTATTTCACTGACAAGCGGCCGGTTCACTTTCCCTTGCTGATCCAGCTCGAACACGACGGCGCGCTGGATATTCCCACCGGCCGCAGCGACTTCGTCGTGTCGGATGATTTCCGGCCGCCGCTCGCGGCGGATGTGCTCGCGGTCTATCCACATGCACACTATCTGGGCAAGCTGCTGGAAGCGTACGCGACGCTACCGGACGGATCACGCAAATGGCTGATCCGCATCCCGGACTGGAACCTGAACTGGCAGGCGATCTATCGCTATCGGAAACCGGTGTTTCTGCCCAAGGGCTCCGTCATCTCGATGCGGTATCACTATGACAACTCCGCCGCCAATCCGAGGAATCCGAATCGACCTCCGAAGCCAGTGCGCGCGGGCAATGAGGCTACGGACGAGATGGGTCATCTCTGGCTGCAGTTGTTGCCGCGCGCGGCAGGCGACCACCGGCGCGAATTAGCAGAGGCGTGGATGCGCTATCGTGTCGAAAAATATCCGGATGATTTTTCGTCGAATTTGCAGCTCGGCGCGCTAGCGCTCTCTCGTCTCGACGCGGCCGGAGCTGCATCCGCGCTCGCGGTTGCGGTTCGCACTAAGCCGGAAGACCCGATTGCGCACAATCTCTACGGTTCGGCGCTTCAGACACTGGGCCGATCTCCCGAGGCGCTCGCGCAATTTCAGATCGCGGTCCGGTTGAAAGGCGATTTCGTGAATGCCCGTTACAACCTGGCGCGCGCGCTGATCAAAGCAGGGAGGCTGGATCAAGCCATCGAAAATCTGCGCGCGGTGGTTGCGGCGTATCCGAATGACCAGGCGGCGCACGAGTATCTGGCGCAGACGCTTGCCCTTCGGGCACGGCAGAAGTGATGCTCAGCGGAAGGGATTGAGCTGCCCGTTGTTCAAATCCTCGGAGTAAGCGAGCGACTCCGCGGCAGCCAGGATCGCCGCGCGGCCTATTACTACATGCCGGTAACTATATACCGGCAGCGGGCCGAGCGTCCTTCAGCGTTACGCACCACGAGCCATAGCCCCGTTTGCGAGAGAACGGATCGTCCTCAACTTGAAACAGGATGTCGAGTTTTGTTCCAGGCTGAAGCAGCGCGGCACGATCTTCAAAATTCCAGGCTTTCGCAAATAGCAACCGGCCGTTGTGCCGCAAGGGGACGTTGAAGTGCTTTCCTTCTTTCAAAGCTTTCGGGGGGCCGGCCACGTCTGCCGCCACGCAATGAAAGATCGGCGCCGGGTTGCCGAATCCGAAGGGCCCGAGCGATTGCAGCTCAGAGATGCATTTGTCGGAAAGAGCGGCAAAAGAAGCTTCCGCGTCGATTCGGTACAAAGGCCGCATATCGTCGGCCGTCAACACGCCGGCAGCATGCGTATGGAACCGCTGGCGAAATGTTTCGATGTCCGGCGCGCGTAGCGTTAAACCAGCCGCCTGGCGATGTCCGCCGAATTTCGTAAACAGCTCGCGCATGCTCTCGAGCGCTTCGAGTAAATGAAACGCGGGAATACTGCGGCCCGATCCGGAAAACAATCCGTCTTCGGCGGCTTGGCTCAGAACGAAGACCGGGCGTGAAAAACGCTCGACCAGCCGGCTGGCTACAATTCCGAGCACACCCAAATGCCATTCGGCGCCCGCGAACACGAGCGCCGCTCTATCGTGCAGCAGGAGAGCATCCTCTTCGCAGCGATTCAGGATCGCTTCAACGATTTTGGCTTCCGTCTGCTGGCGCTCGCGATTCAACGTATCGAGCTGCGAGGCGAGCACCTGCGCGCGGGTCTCGTCCGCCGTCAGGAATAGCTCGATTACATCGCGCGCGGTGGCCATGCGGCCGGCAGCATTGATGCGTGGCGCCAGGCGAAACGCCACCTCATGCGCCGACGGTCGTTCTCCTTCGGTGAATCCGGCGACCGCGAGCAGTGCGCGCAAGCCTGGGCTGCGCACGGCATTCAAACCGCCGAGACCGCGGCGGACGATTACACGGTTCTCGCCGGTGAGCGGAACGATATCGGCTACCGTCGCGATGGCTACAGGTTTCAAAAAGGAATCGAGCAGCGCCTCCTGACGTGCGGCTGCCAGGGGAGAACGCGCCAGCAGCGCCTGCACTAATTTGAGTGCGACGCCGGCACCGCAGAGTTGCTTGTCCGGGTACTCACAGCCGGGCCGGTTCGGATTGAGCACGGCTAGCGCGGGCGGCAACTCCGCTTCGGGCAGATGGTGGTCGGTGACGATGACATCAACGCCGAGATCGCGAGCATGGCGCACGACTTCATTCGCACGAATTCCCGTATCGACACTGACAATCAATCGCACGCCGCGCCGCGCGGCTTCTTCGACGACTTCGCTGCGCATGCCGTAGCCGTCGCGCAAACGATGCGGGATGTGAAAATCGGCCTGGCCGCCTAGAATTTCGATCGCTTTTTTTAGGACAACGATCGAGGCTGTGCCGTCTACGTCGTAATCGCCATACAGCAAGATTGGCTCGCGATTTTGGATGGCCGACGCAAGGCGCGCCACGGCCCGATCCATATCGCGCATACGCAGCGGATCGCCGAGCGCAGTAAGTTGCGGAGAGAGAAAGGCGCGCGCGTGGTCCGGATCGCCATAACCGCGATTTGCCAGAACAGCGGCCACCAGCGGCTCACATCCCAGGCTTCGTGCCAATGCACGGGCGATCTCGCTCGAAACCGCGGGCTCGAGCCAACGCGCCGGGGGTTTCTTCCATTGCTCAGTTATTGGAAAAATATCTCCCCAGCGGCCCCTGCTCTTCTTCTTCGTCTTCGCGTTCTTCGAGCGCGGTCTCCAATTCGCCGAGGATATCGTTCAAAGCGTCGAACCACTCGGTGTGCAGCTCAAACAGATATACCCGATTGTCCAACGCGAAGGAGAGCTGCAGCGAACTGGTGAACCCTTCATACGCTTCGAGCTGGCGTAAACGGACCTCATAGCTGCGTTTCTCTTCCCGTGGAAAATCGCACTCTTCCAGCTCTTCGAGAGCTTCGTCGATGCGATTCAAGGAAAACGCGTCGTAGTTGAAGACGACCATCGTGGCGCCGGCAGCGCGCGCAGTCTCGAGAAATTCCTGATAGTCCGGATGGCCCACCGTATCCCACGACACCTGAGCCATCGTATCCAGCATGCGGTGGTGCCCGTAGAACACCGGAATGCCGCTTTGGAGAAGGTGGGCCTGTATCGCAGTGCGCAAACTCTCCAGATCTAAAGCCATGCGTTTTCAACCCTATCAAATTCCAATTCCCAAACCGGAATTTACCGCTTTTGGACTGTTTCCCCTATACAGGTAACCTGGATTCACTGGCAGGCATCGTTACGACAGGTGTTTTCCGTTTGCGCATTGGCTTACTTATCTTTTGGACCGTTGTCCCCCTGAGCCTATTTGCGCAAAGCGGATTTGTCAAATCGGGCGGACAGGCCCTTCCTGGAGCGACTGTAATTCTCGCGCAAAACGGTCAATCCTTTTCCACGGTCACCGACGCCGACGGTCATTACACATTTCCGCCGCTGGCCCCGGGCACCTGGAGCGTGTCCGTCGACATGTTCGGCTTTCAGCCGTTTAAAAAAGACGTGGACTATCGCGCCGCGAACGGTCCGGTCAACTTCGATTTACAACTCAAGGAATCGCCGATGCTCGAGCGTTTGCGGCAAGCAGCATCGCGAACGGGCGGCGGCGCCGCGGGACAGCCGGCTGGCAACGGACGAACGACCACCACCACGGCCGGCGATCAGGCCTATGAGCAGGAACTGCAAAACAGTTTGAACGCGCAGAATACGCCCGCGCCCACAACGTCTGGCGAAAACTCCAACGAGTCTTTCCTTGTTTCAGGCAGCTTGAGCCCGGGGATGGCGCAGGGGGCCCAAGCGGATTCCGGACCCGATGTGCGCGCCTTCGGCCCTGGGTTTGGCGGTTTCGGCAACCAGGCAAACAGCGGCGCGCCAGGTTTTGGATCTCAGGCAGGCGGGTCGCCTGGCTTCGGCGGGGGAGGCTTTGGCGGAGGCGGATTCGGGGGAGGCAGAGGAGGCGGTGGCGGATTTGGGGGCCCCGGTGGCGGAAGACCGGGCAACCCGGGTGCACGGAACGGCAGACGCGGCCAGGTCGCGGGTGCGGTTTTCGGGAATCGGCGCAGGCGCAATCAGCAGATTCGCGGCATGGCGTCGTTCACATTGCAAAACTCGGCGCTAAATGCCGAGCCATTTTCCCTGAACGGGCTCGACGTGCCGCAGCCGGCTTACGCGCAGAGCCGATTCAGTTTTTTCCTTGGCGGCCCGCTGGTGATTCCTAAGATCGTGAACGACTCGAAGACGCAGTTTTTTCTCAGCTACTTCGGTACACGGGGGCGGAATCCGAGACTCTTTACGGAAACGGTACCTACTTTGGCCATGCGCAACGGCGACTTGTCGCAGGCTACGCAATCGCTCGGCACGTCCGCGACAAACGTTCCGATCATATTGTTCGATCCGGCGACGCGCCAGCCGTTTGCCGGAAATGTGATTCCGCAAAGCAGATTAAATCCGATCGCACTCGCCCTCCTCAACTACTATCCGCAGCCGAGTTTGACGGCCAGCGCAAACAATTTTCAATCTGAGACCGCGCAACCATCCGATTCCGACAATGTCGGCCTGCGTGTGCAGCGCAGCGTCTCGAGCAAGGACCGTTTATCAACCAACTTCCAATACCAGCGGCGGGACGGCGCCACCGCTCAGCCCTTCGGCTACGCGGACACGACAAGCGGCTATGGCGTGAGCGCTCAACTGGGCTATCTGCACAATTTTTCGACCACGCTCATAAACAACGCGCAGGTGCGGTTCAGCCGGAACGAGAACAGGACCACGCCATATTTCTCGCTGCTGCCAGATGTTTCCGCCGAGCTAGGCATTGCCGGTACCTCGTCGAACCCGCTCGACAACGGCCCGCCCACTCTCAACTTCACCAACTTCGCGTCGCTCAGCGATGGCGCCCCGACACTCAACCGCAATCAATCGCAGAGCTTTACCGACAGCGTCAGTTGGCTGAAAGGTGTCCACAGTTTCAGCTTCGGCGCCGGGTATACACGGCCCGATACCAGTTCGCGCACCGACCCGAACGGACGAGGAACCTTTAACTTTACAGGCGTAGCGACGAGCGCGGCCAACGACGGACAAGTGGTCAAAGGCACCGGCTACGATCTCGGCGATTTCCTGCTGGGGCTACCGCAATCGAGCTCGATTCAATACAGCCAATCGAACAACTATTTTTTCCAGAACCAATGGAACATGTATGCGCAGGACGAATGGAAGATGCGTTCGAATCTCACATTGATTTTGGGAGTTCGCTACGAATACTTTTCTCCTGTGAGCGAGAAATATGGGCGGCTGGCTAATCTGGAGATCGCTCCGGGCTACACAAGCGTGTCGGTGATCACCGGCAGCGTCATCGAACCGGATCACAACAATTTCTCACCACGCCTCGCGATCGCGTATAAGCTTCCCTGGTTCAAGCGGTCGAACGTGTTCCGCGCCGGCTACGGCATTTACTACAACGGCCAGGCATACATTCAGTTTGGAAATCTTCTGGCCAAGCAGCCGCCGTTCGCTGTATCGAACAATGTCAATACCAGCACCGGTAATGTGCTCACTCTCGCCGACGGTCTCTTGGCAACCAGCCCGCAGCAGGTGACAAACACATTTGCGGTCGACCGCAACTACCGGACTCCCTATGCAGGCACCTGGAATGCATCTTTGCAGAGCGATTGGGGGAAAGGCTACTTCACTGAGATCGGCTACACGGGAACCAAGGGCACGCGACTCGATGTGCGTACGCTGCCCAACCAGGCCCCACCCGGGAGCGCGCTTTCCCTGACCCAGCTCGCTCAGCTCGGCAACGCCACCGGGTTCACGTTCGACCAATCGATTGGCAACTCAATTTTTCACGCGTTCCACGCACGTCTAATGCGGCGTTTCAACCGCGGAATCTCGTTCAACGCGTTTTATCAATTCGCCAAATCGATTGACGATTCCTCCACTTTCGGCGGCGCGGGCAATACGGTGGCGCAGAATTGGCTGGATATAGCGGCCGAACGCGGCCTTTCGAGCTTCGATGTGCGTCATGAGTTTCAAGCAAGCTTCGTGTGGACCTCCCCGGTGGCCGGTCCGGGTTCGCACATGGCGCCCGACAGCAAAATGAGCCGGCTGCTGAAGGATTGGCAGTTGAGCGGATCGATTACCGCCCAAACGGGGAATCCGCTTACCGCGCGGGTCTTGGGAAATACCCAGCAGCTTGCGCAGACCGGCGGCACGGGCAGCGGGCGCGCTGAAGCCACTGGACTGCCGATCGATACGGGCAGCGGACTGTTCAATTTGAATGCATTCACTACCGCCCCGGTTGGCTCTTATGGCAATGCCGGACGGAATACGATTCCCGGTCCCGGCACATTCGCTCTAAACGCCGCGTTTGCACGTTCGTTTCACCTGGCTGAGCGGCGGAGCATTGAATTTCGCGTCGAGGCTAACAACCTGTTGAATCACGTGAACTATACGAACTATTACACGGTAGTGAACGCGGTCAACTACGGTTTGCCCAGCGCCGCGGCTGGCATGCGCACGATGCAGGCAGTCGTGAGGTTACGGTTTTGAGAATAGTGGCGCTACTGTTGGCGGTGTCGGTGGCTCTGCCTCAGCCGCGCGCTACTTTTTCGACTACCACCAATGTCGTGGTCGTGAATGTGACGGTTCTCGACCATAACAACAAGCCCATCGAAACCCTTACCAAAGACGATTTCGAGGTTTACGAAGACGGAAAGCTCCAGAAACTCCAGGCGGTGGATTTCCAGCGTCTGACCGATACCGCCTTACCGCCCCTTGACGATTCCGCTTCCCTTTCCCCGGCTGCCCCGAAGGGCTACAGCCCAGCGACTGAAAAAGCCTCTCTCCACAGCAGCATGATCTCGAAGTACCAGGACCGTCGATTGATGGTGCTGCTGTTCGATTTTTCGTCCATGCAGCCGGCCGAACAGATCCGGGCAAAAAATGCTGCGATGCAGTTTCTGACTGCTCAAATGACGGCCAGCGATTCGGTCTCGCTCATGGTCTTCGGCAGTACGTTGCGCACCGTGCAGGACTTCACCTCCGACCGCGACCTGCTGATAGCCACGATCAACAAGTTCCACATCGGCGATTCGAGCGAAAATGCATCTATCGCCGACACCGGGCCCGATGATGAAGACCAGAGCGGCCAGTTCACGGCAGATGAAACCGAGTTCAATATCTTCAACTCCGACCTGAAACTCGCGGCGCTTGCAGACGCCGCCCGCACTCTCGGCCAATATCCCGAAAAGAAGGCCTTGGTCTACATTTCGAGCGGCATCCAGAAGAACGGCGTCGATAACCAATCGCAATTGCGCGCCACCGTGAATACCGCCATTCGCGCCAATGTCGCCTTTTACCCGATCGACGCGCGCGGGCTTTCGGCTCTGGTCCCCGGCGGAGACGCCACCCAGGCGGGCGCAGTCGGCACGAAGCTTTACAATGGCTCCGGCCAGCGCTCACTGAAGGAGAATTTTAACAATCAGCAGGAAACGCTGGCCAGCCTGGCCATCGATACCGGCGGGAAAGCGTTGCTCGATTCCAACGACCTGACCGAAGGCATCCGGCAGGTACAGAAGGATCTTTCGAGCTATTACGTTCTGTCCTATGTGAGTTCCAATTCCGCCCAGGACGGTCGCTACCGGCGCATCCAGGTCAAACTTGCACCCCGGTTGGCCTCACTGAAAGCCAAGCTCGACTATCGCCAAGGCTATTTCGGCCCCACCACCTTCGCCCACATGCGCGATGTGGACAAAGATGCACAGCTCCAGCAAGCCCTGATGTCGGACAATCCTGTTACCGACCTGCCGTTGGCCGTCGAAGTCGACTACTTCCGGATCGAGAAGAACAAATACCTGGCGCCGATTTCCGTGAAAGTTCCTGGCTCTTCTCTGGCCTTCCATAGCAAGGGGGCTAAACAGGCTACCGAACTCGATTTCATCGCCGAAGTCTTTGATGCCCGGAACCGCTCGGCAGCGACCGTCCGCGACACGATCCCGCTGCGACTCGCCGAAGACGTCGCCGGCCAGGTGATCCGCAAGAGCATTCAATATGACACTGCGGTTACCCTCACCCCCGGCAACTACCGGCTCCGCTTCGTGGCTCGTGAAAATGGCGAAGGCAAAGTAGGAACCTTCGAGGCTCCGTTTGTCATTCCAGACCTGGATAATCAAAAAACGTTACGCATCAGTTCTGTCGTTTTGAGCAACCAGCGCGAACCGGTCACCGCCCAAGTCGCGGGGGTGAAGACGAACAAGAAGCTCGCCGTCGCCAACCCGCTCATCGAGGATGGGAAGAAGCTGCTGCCGAACGTAACGAGGGTTTTTCGACCCGGGCAAAGTATGCTCGTCTACGTCGAGGTCTACGATCCGACGATTCCCGACTTCCTGCCAGAGCGTTTCCGCCGGGCGAATGTTGCTGCCAGTCTGGCGCTCTACCAGGGTGGAAAGAAGGCTTTCGAAACGCCCGCCATACGCGCTAACCAGCTATCGCAAACCCGCGGCGGCACACTTCCTGTCTGGGTACAGGCTTCTGTTGCCAGCATCCGGCCGGGAAAGTACGAAGCCCAAGTCAATCTTATCGACGAGTTCGGCCGCAAATTCGCTTTTCCCCGGACATCGCTCGCGGTTCTGCCGGCTGACGTCGCGCAAAAGCCGTAGCGGCGAGTCGGACTCCGTCCGGGAATTCCAAATCCCATAACCTGGTAGAATAGTTCTATGCTATTTGGTTATGTTGGCAGGCCTTCCCGGTCAGCTTCGTTGGCCAAGCAGCTGTTGATGGTAGCCGGTGTTGCCTCGGCTCTGCCCATCGTTTGGACGGGCAAAGCCAAAGCAACGCCGGAAGCACCGCAGCACATCGCTTTGGTAAACACGGCCCGGCCACTAGGACCCGATCCGCGAACCGTACGACTGCGGCGGTTCCTTTCGAAGCTCCATTGCCCGGTAGCTGTCATGTCCGAAGACTTCGTTCGCGCCGCCGATGACAACCAGCTCGACTGGCGGCTGCTTCCCAGCATCGCCGTGATCGAATCGAGCGGCGGCAAGGCCTATAGGAACAACAACATCTTCGGCTGGAGGAACGGGGACCAGTATTTCCCGACGATCCGCGCCGGCTTGAACCATGTGGCTTATAAGTTAGGACGAAGCCCACTATACCGCTCGCGCAGTTCTCTCGCTAAGCTGCGGCTCTACAACCCAAACGAAGCATACCCCGGAAACGTGATGGCCGTGATGAATCGGATCAGCCCGGTGGTGAACCTTAGTCGCAGACCTGAAGCCGTTATTTTCCGGCAAAATGAATACGTCTACGCCGACTGAGTCAGGCTGCCACGGCGGCTGAGATCTCGCGCAACGCGTCTATCCCAACCCGGTGACAGAAGTCGCCAAAGTTCTCCCCAGCTTGGCGCGTGTCCTTGTACAGCGCGAGCGCCGGACGGAGCCGCGGTGCAATATCGCGGCGTTTGACGTTCTGGGCGAACAGGGTTCCCATTCGCGTGCCGAGGCTACTGGCCCCTAGATACACGCTGTACATGTCTACGCTTGCGCCAACAATACCGATTTCAGCGGTGTACGGGCGTGAGCAGCCGTTGGGGCAGCCGCTTGTGCGCAGATGCACGACGTCCTCCGTTAAGCCCACGGCGTTTAGTTCATCCTGGATCTCGGCGACCACTTCCGGCATAATGCGTTCGGATTCTGTGATGGCTTGCCCACAGGTAGGTAGCGCCGGGCAGGAAATAGCGTGGCGGAGAACAGGCGGCAGGGCTTCCGGTTCGGCGATGCCGTGTTCCCGTAGCAGCGCCGCAATAGTGGCTCGATCCTGTCCACGAATACCCACCAGATAGACGTTCTGCTGGGGAGTCAGCCGCACTTCAAAGCGGTATTTCTCGACAATGACCCTCAAACCGGTCCGAACCCGGTGCGCGCCATCGAAATCCTTGACCCGGCCGCTGATGATCCGGACGCCGGCGAACCAATTCCCGTCACCCTGGCGATGCCATCCCAGGTAGTCGTCGGCGCGCGTCCAGGTGAGATCCTTGGGCGGCGCCAGTTCTCGGCCCACCCGTGCCTCGAGTTCCTTCTTGAATTTCTCGACGCCCCAGGCGTCCAGCACGTATTTCAGGCGCGCCAGTTTGCGGTTCGTCCGGTTGCCGAAATCGCGATGAATGGTCACAATCGCCTTGGCTACTTCGAGCAACTCTTCTTGACTGGGACCAATAAAGCAAATCGGATCGGAAAGCCGCGGATGAGAGGCCTTTACACCGGCGCTTTGCCCCATGCCACCACCCGCCAGGATCGTGAAACCGGTTAGCTGGCCATCCTCATAGTGCGGAACGATCCCAATATCGTTGGCGTAAACATCCGTGGTGTTATCGCCCGGAAATGTGAAGTTGATCTTGAATTTGCGCGGGAGATAGGTGGCACCGTAGAGCGGCTCGTCATCTTCGGCCGTCACTGCGTGCTCGCCATTCACCCAGATGTCATAGTAGGCATTGGTTTTCGGCTTCAAATTGCGCGACAGGTATTGAACCACCGGAAACAATTCCGAGCGCCGCTCGTTCTGGATGGGCGCGGGGCACGATACGACGTTTCGCACGACGTCTCCGCACGCAGCCAGCGTGCTGAGAAAATTCTCGTTCAGGCCCCGAATCAGCTCGCGCAGCCTGGGTTTGGGTACGTAGTGATACTGGATGTCCTGGCGGGTGGTGATCCGCAAACTGCCGTCGCCGATATCGGCAAGGCGGTCGAGTGCAAGATACTGCTCCGCCGTCAGGACGCCCCCGGGCACGCCCACGCGCACCATAGCGGTGTATTGCTTCGTCCCTGCCCTGCGCAGATCGCGATCGTCCTGCTGATAAATGCCGTGGAACTTCAGGACGCTGGTGGCGGGCTTCGAGAATAGCGATTCAGTGTTTTCCAGCTCGGAGGCGAGCGTGCCGCGGAGGTAGCGCGCATCTATTTTGGCTTGCTCTGCCGCCGATATTACATTGTCCATCTGAATACTAGAGTATCAGCTTTTAGGTATCAGGATTAAGTCTTAGGAAACCTTCTTCGCTGTGTATTCGACCGTTTGGCCGCTACCGGGAATTTCAACGGTGAACCTGATTTCGTCCCCGGCGACTTTCCCCTTATAGTGCAGTTCCAACGCGTTGCCCTGGTAATTGGCGTCAATTGTAAAGGTCAGATTGTCGCCGTCTATCTTGCCGTCCTTAATTTCGGACTTGCCCAGCATGTCACTCGAGGTCTCGCCAGTAAGCTTATTGCCGTCCACTTTGAAAACAAACGTGCGCTCGGTCGTTCCATTCGGCGTTTCGGCTTTGCCTTTCCAGGTACCGTTCACGTCCGCCGCAAGAAGAGTAAAGGCAAACATCGAGATCCAAACCAACAGCCACTTCATATGCGCTCCTATGATCCGTCCGATTGTGCCTACTGTATCCCATTCGCGGGAAGCGGAGTCCCGCATCCGGCAGGACGGGCGAGCCGGTTGTGCCACCTTGTCAATTGTTTCCGATGGCACAAAAAATGCAGGCGCCGAGCATGGAGGTTTCGAATGCTGCGCCACCTTCGCGATTCTGTGCAACACCCCGTTTCCCTCGATTATTTTCAGGAGAGACTCTCAGCCGGTTGGAAATTGAAGGCCATCGAATGGGAAAAAGAGGTCGAAGCCCCGTCGGAAGCGTCGGTCCGGCCGGACCAAGCCGCGCCCTACGGGATGGAGATTGCGCCGGACGCCTCGCACCTGCGCCACAATTCCCAGGAAGTCGGTGTGCTGATGACTATTCTGGAGCTGATCGTAGTCGAAAAGGGCGTCTCCTACATCGCCGAAGAACTCAATGGACGAGGTTTCAAAACGCGTCAGGGGACGCCCTGGACATCACCCGCTGTTTTCAATCTTCTGCCGCGCTTGATCGAATTGGGCCCGGATCTACTGAAGAGCAACGACTGGCAAGCCCGCCGCGCACATCTCCACACGCCGCCGGCCAGCTAGCTCGAAAACCGCTTAAGCACCCAGTGCTGCGCCTGCTGGTCGTATTCGAACGACACGCTGGCGTCGAATTCGGTGGGGCTCGCCACACCCTGGCACCAAACGATGTGAGTTAAATCGATTTGGGTCGGGTGATTGTTCTGGGCCGGTAGAGTGACTTGGTACTCGCAACCGGGATTCTGTTTTTTTACGTGAATCAACCAGTTTTTGGCGTTATTATCGTAGTGCAGTAATTCGCCGGCCAGCTGCGGGGTCAGTGCCGGCGTGACCGGTTTAGGCGGCCCGCACGCGGCACACAATAACAACCAACCACTGCCTGCAAGAACTTTCCTCACTCTTCCCCCTTATGGATCCTTTTACACCGTAGCAGGAGTCAGACTGAGAGCGACGGCAGCATCGGAAGAGAACGGACTCTGGTGCGCGTAGCGCTGTAAATGGCGTTCGCAATCGCCGGAGCAATGCCAATAATCGGCGTTTCTCCCGCGCCTACCGAAGGTAAATCTTTGCGATCGAGGAGCACGACATCGATCTTTGGCACGTCGCTGAAACGCGGCACACGGTATTTCGAGAGCAGCGGATTGCGAATGCGTCCCTGGCCGAAATCGATAGCCTCGAACAAAGCACCGCCGAGTCCCATCACGACTGCACCTTCCACCTGATTCTTGAGATGCTCGGGATTGACGATTGCCCCGCACTCCCACGCCGTCACCACTCGCTCGATACGAATATCCTGCCTCCCGTGCAGCGAGATTTCGGCACAGCAACCTACGTAACCACCCTTTTCGGTGCCGCATGCGAGACCGAAACCACGTGTCTCCGACGCCTTGCACTTCTTCCACTCGAAACGATCGGCGGCTGCCTGCAATACCGCGATCAGCCGCTCGTTTTTCAAGTTCTTTAGCCGGAACGCCAGGGGATCCATGCTGGCTTTCGCGGCCAGCTCATCCATGTACGATTCGCGAGCGAAGTTATTGGCGGTAGAGGCGAGACCTCTATAGGAACCCTCGCGCAGCGGAGACTCCACTCGATGAAATTGTTCGTTCTTGGCTGGCACTTCATACGGCGTCTTGAGACCCGAAGGACCGGAAAGATAGTTATGAAATTCCCAACTGCGCAAGATGCCGTCTTCCCCGACGGAACTGCTGATGCGGATGACTCCGGCCGGGCGAAAGTAAGCCCACGTAAACTCCTCCTCGCGCGTCCAGATCAGTTTCACCGGCTTGCCGGCGCCTTTAGCGAGTTTCGCCGCCTCGATCGCGCATTCTCCGCTGTGCTTGCCTCCGTATGCGGATCCGGTGTCCGGCATGATCACCCGCACGTGCTGTTCGGGTAGTCCGAACTCGCTTGCTGCTTCCGAGCGCACTCCAAACGGGCGTTGGGTGCCCGTCCACACAGTGAGCTTGCCATCTTTCCATTCGGCTAATGCCGCGCGTGGCTCGAGCGGCACGTGCGCGATGTACGAGACCGTATACGTCGTGTCAGGCGTGCCCGATGCATCCTTCGCGAGATAGGAGAACAATTCACTTGCGCCAACTGGATTGGGTTGCTCCTCCCATTTCGCGTCGATACTCGCCAGTGCTTTGTCCGCGATATGCTCGTCAGTCGTAGCAATTCCTACGAAGTCACCGTCGCGGATCACCTTTACGCCGGCCATTTTGGAAGCACGCGTCGTATCCGCCGATACGAGTCTTGCCCCAAAACTCGGCGACCGGAGGACGCGCCCGAACAGCATCCCTGGCAGCTTCTGATCCGAAGTATATTTGTGCCGCCCACTCACTAACTCCCGCGCATTGACTTTCGGCAAGCTTGTCCCGGCAGTTTGCCAGGCGGTAGCCGGCGTCGTCAGGCCTTCGCGGCCCACCATACTCACCCAATCGAGCTTCGCAGCTAACTCTCCGAAGCCTATCTTCTTCGATCCGCCCTTGAGCACACAGCCGTTAGCCGCCGTCAGGCTGGCGCGGTCCACGTTCCAGACTTTCGCCGCTTCCTCGATCAGTGCTTCACGCGCCGTTGCGGCCATCTTGCGCATGATCGGCGCCATGGTCGGAGTAGTCCGGCTACCGAAAGTTCCCGCGTCCCATGGTGTGAGCGAGGTATCCCCCATCACCAGACGCACCATTTGCGGAGCGCACCGCATTTCATCTGCCACGGCCTGCGTCAACGAAGTGCGAATATTCTGCCCGACCTCCACCTTTCCGGTGAAACCAGTGATAGAACCGTCGCGCGCAATATGCAGCCATGCGCCGACGTTTTCGGGCAATCGCTCGCCTCCACCGCGGCGACCCGACTCCTGCGCGCTGGCGTCCCAAAGGATAAGCAGTCCGCCGCCGAAAGATTGCAGAAACGAGCGTCTGTTCAGCTCAAGCACGGCGCGATCCTCTCGCTTCCGCCGTCATGACCCCGGCGGCCTTTTGGACTGCAGCCACAATGCGGCTATAGGTTCCGCAGCGGCAGACGTTGCCCTCCAGCTTACGCTTGATTTCGGCTTCCGAAGGCGTCGCGTTTGCTCGCAGCAGCGCCACGCTCTCGACGATCATGCCCGGCGTGCAATAGCCGCATTGCATAGCGTCGCAATCGATAAACGCCTGCTGTACCGGGTGGAGATGCTCGCCGTCCGCCAGTCCTTCAATGGTGGTGATCTCCTGCCCGGCGACACTACCTACGGGCGTCTGGCATGAGCGCCGCGCCACTCCGCCGACAAGGACCGTACAAGCACCGCATTGCCCCTCACCGCAGCCGTACTTCGCGCCAGTCAAATCCAGCTCATTGCGCAATACCCATAGCAGCGGGCGCTCCGGATCCGTTTCCACGCTTCTGCGCACACCGTTCACAGATAGCTGCATACGTCCCATTCTCCCAAAATCCAGACCGCCTTCAACCGCGAACACAAAAACACGGCTTACTTCGAGCGCCAATGGCACTGCGCCCCGGTTTGTATCTCTTCAAATGAGGGAATTTGTGCTTTATGCGGTCTTCGCCACCGCGGCGGCTGCCTTCACCTGAGGAGCAGCCGGCTCGGCAGCCAACGCAGAATAAGCGAGTCCCGCAATGGCGGCGCCGATAATCGGTGCCACCCAGAACAGCCAGAGCTGCTGTAACGCCCAGCCTCCCACGAAAATTGCTGGGCCGGTGCTACGGGCAGGGTTCACGGACGTGTTCGTAATAGGAATGCTGATGAGATGGATCAACGTCAACCCGAGTCCGATCGCAATGGGTGCGAAGCCTTGCGGCGCGCGCCGATCGGTCGCGCCCAGAATGATCACCAGAAACATGAATGTCAGAACAGCTTCGGCGACCAGGCACGCAAGCAGTGAATAACCGCCCGGCGAGTGGGCGTCATAGCCATTCGATGCAAATCCACCCGTGAGGTCGAAACCGGCTCTACCGCTGGCTATCACGAAGAGAACGGTCGATGCGAGTATCGCGCCCGCGACTTGCGCGACGATGTAAGGCAATAATTCAGAAGCAGGAAATCGTTTAGCTACCACCAGGCCGACCGACACGGCGGGATTCAGATGACATCCCGAAATGTGCCCGATCGCATAAGCCATGGTAAGAACCGTGAGCCCGAAAGCCAACGCTACGCCTACGAAACCGATGCCCAGGCCCGGGAAAGCCGCCGCAATCACAGCGCTTCCGCAACCCCCGAAAACGAGCCAAAAAGTGCCCAGAAACTCTGCCGCTACCTTCTTTTTTAAAGGCATGTGAGCTGATCCTTTCTGCGTTCACCCGATCGGATGCGATTATACACCCGTTCAGCCACGTCCGACAAACGGCATATCGGTAGCCATCACGGTGATGAATTGGACGTTGGCTTCGAGCGGCAGATTGGCCATGTACACGATGGCGTCGGCGACGTGCTGTACGTCCATGCGCGGTTCGACCAGAGTCGAACCATTCGCTTGCGGAACGCCAGCCGTCATTCTTTCAGTCATCTCGGTGGCGGCATTGCCGATATCGATCTGGCTGCACGCGATGCCATTCTTGCGACCGTCGAGCGAAAGACTCTTCGTCAAGCCGGTAATGGCGTGCTTGGTGGCAGTGTAAGGAGCGGAGTTGGGCCGGGGTGCATGGGCGGAAATGGATCCGTTATTAATAATCCGGCCTCCACGCGGCTTTTGCGCCTTCATGAGCTTGATCGCCGCCTGCGCGCACAGGAACACGCCGGTTAGATTCACGTTCACCACGGTGCTCCATTGCTCAAAGGTCAGGTCTTCAAGGGGCACCGCCGGCGCGCCCATGCCCGCATTGTTAAAGAGAACATCCAGGCGCCCGAAAGCGCGCTCGGTCTGCGCAAATAGCGTAGCCACCGATTCGGGCACCGTTACATCGGTGGGCACAACCAACATGCGGCCACCCGTGTTTGCCGCCTTGCCAGCGGTAATCTCGAGTTCAGCTTTCCGCCGTCCGGCCAGTACGACCGAATAGCCCGTTCCTTGGAGCGCCAAGGCCGCTGCTCGTCCGATACCGCTGCCGGCGCCGGTTATTAAAGCAACCTTGCTCAAATCAGTTTCGTGATCACGTTGCCGGCCACGTCGGTCAAGCGGAAATCGCGTCCCTGAAATTTGTAAATGAGCTTGGTATGGTCGATACCCATCTGGTGCAGAATCGTGGCATGTAAGTCATGCACATCCACCGGATCTTCGGCGATGTTATAGCCGAGGTCGTCGGTTTTGCCGAAAGTCATTCCGGGTTTGAAGCCGCCGCCGGCAACCCACATGGAGAAGGCGCGAGGATGATGATCGCGGCCAAGGAATTTCGATTTGTTACGCGCTTCATTCATTGGAGTGCGTCCGAATTCACCGCCCCACACGACGATTGTGCTATCGAGCAGCCCATGTTGTTTTAAGTCCTGCACCAGAGCTGCCGCCGCCTGATCGGTCTCCTGGCAAAGCGATGGAAGACGATTCACGATATCGTCATGGCTCGATGTGCCGTGGTTGTCCCAGCCGCGGTGATAGAGTTGCACGAAGCGCACACCACGCTCGACCAATCTGCGGGCGAGCAGACAATTATTGGCGAACGATTTCTTGCCGGGCTCCGTGCCGTACAGCTCGTGGACCGATTTGGGTTCCTTCGAAATATCCACTAACTCAGGAACACTCGATTGCATACGGTACGCCATTTCGTAAGAGGCGATGCGCGTTTGAATCTCGGGATCTCCATTACTGGCCAGATGCTGCTCATTCAGAGTTTTGAGCAGGTCGAGTGATTCGCGGCGCGTCTTGTCCGATACGCCTTCCGGATTAGTTAGAAACAAAACCGGATCGCCCTGTGAGCGGAACTCCACGCCTTGATACACCGAGGGCAGAAATCCTGCTCCCCAACACGCCTTGCCGCCGTCCGGCTGATTCTCACCCGAAATCAGCACCACGAATCCGGGTAGATCCTTACACTCGCTTCCCAGGCCGTAGGTCATCCATGAACCCATGCTCGGGCGGCCAATGATCTGGAACCCGGTATTCATGAAGATCTGCGCGGGCGCATGGTTGAACTGCGTCGTGTGCATGGAGCGGATAATGCTCACATCGTCGGCGACGTTTTTCAGGTGCGGCAGCAACTCTGAAATTTCAGCCCCGGAGCTGCCGCAGTGCTTAAACTCAAAAGGCGAGCCCAGGAGCCGGGGTGTTCCCTTGATAAAAGCAAACCGCTCGCCTTTCGTTAATTCTTCAGGAACATTCTGCCCGTCGTACTTCTGCAACAGAGGCTTTGGATCGAGGAGATCCACTTGTGAGGGCGCTCCCGCCATGAAGAGGTAAATCACGCTTTTGGCCTTGGCCGGAAACATTGGCGGCCGGGCAGTCATGGGATTGACCTCAGTAGCGTCCATCAGCCGCGTCAGCGCAGCCGCACCGATGCCGAAACCGGATTGTTTAAAAAAGTGCCGCCGTGTCGCGGCTCGCAGCAATTCGCTCGACATCCGTTCTGGCAGATACCTCATTGCTTCACTCCTTAGTAATGGCCTCGTCAGTGTTCATCAGAACGTTGGCGACCAGGGTTAGCGCCTTCAAATCTGACGCGTTTGGTTTGGCGGCTTGCTCCTTATAGAACTTGAGCACGTTTTCGAGTTCGGTCTCTGACGGCTGCCTCGAGACCGTCAGAAGAAAACCGTAGCGGATCCGGTCCTCGGTACGGGCGCCGCCTTCTGCCGTCATGCGCTTGGCCATCGCTTGCGCCGCCTCAAAGAAATAAGGATCATTTAAGCTGGTGAGGGCCTGCAGCGGGGTGTTCGTCCGCACACGTCGAACCGTGCAAAATTCACGGCTCGGAGCGTCGTAAGTCGAGAGACTCGGGTACGGAGCGCTGCGCCGCATAAAGGTATATACGGAGCTGCGGAGCCGATCCTCACCTTGGCTTTCGATCCATTTATCGTTGTTATACGGTATGTCCCAAATACCTTCTGGTTGATACGGGAAAGCACTCGGACCATACATCTTGTTGCTGAGTAGCCCGCTCTCGGCAAGCGCCATGTCGTGCACCATCTCTGCTTCCACGCGGAAGCGCGGCCCATGCGCGTAGAGCTTGTTGTAAGGATCGCGCGCGATCAATTCCGGCGTGACGTGCGAATCCTCGCGGTACGCAGCCGAGGTCACTATCAGACGCTGGATCTTTTTCATGCTCCAGCCGTTTTGCATGAACTCAGTGGCCAGCCAATCCAGCAGTTCAGGGTGGGTCGGCGGATCGCCTTGAGTGCCGAAATCTTCGCTCGTTTCAACCAGGCCATGGCCAAACAGCGTCTCCCAGAAATGGTTCACCGCCACACGGGCCGTGAGGGGGTTGTCATCGCTCACGAGCCACTCGGCTAATCCGAGCCGGTTGGGCGTAGCTCCCTTGGGCAGCGAACCTAAAGCCGAGGGAACATCGGCATACACCAAATCGCCTTTGCTCGTGAAAGTTCCTCGTTCGCGAATGTTGGTCGAGGGCCGCCCGGATCCGGTATCTTCGGACATGATCATCGCCGTGGCAATTCCCAATTTCTTTAGGTCGATTTTTAGATCCGCCATCTGCTTACGCGCTGTATCCAGCGACGGCGCGACTTCACGATAAGCGGCTGCCAGATCGGTCTTCTGCTCAGGCGTGCGTGCCTCCGGCGCAATGGCGAGTACGGGCCGTAACCGCGCCGGAACCTCCACGATCAATTCCGGATCTCTTGAGGCAGTTACCGACAAGCGGAAGTGCCCCATATTGCGGGAAGAATGCCGCATCATGTGCTTCATCGTGACGGTCAGAACACTGCCAGGGGGAATGGTCAGCTTGTCGCGCGGAATGAATACGGCTTGTCGCGGCAGGGGCTTTTTGTCGTCAGTATCCACGGCCCAGCCCGACAAAACGCCCGGCTTCTTCTTGGTCAGGTTCTCGACCGAATAACCTTTTTGCGATTCATCTGCCTTGGCGCTCTTCCAGACAACCGGCTTGCCGGCAATTTGGATATCGAAGTCGCTCAGAAAGAAATTGCCTTCCGAGTCACGGCCCGGCCCGCCATGCGGCAGGCTCTCATCCGGTAAGGCTTCCAAACGGATTGCCGCGATCGATTGCAGTTTGGTGCGCGCGGTAATGGTGTAGGTATCGGCCTGCGGATTTTTTTCGGTCGCGAGAATCGAATTATCCGGAAGCAGTTTGAGCGTTGCACCACCGGCGGATTCGTAGTGAACCGGTTCGAGCGCCGACCATTGCGATTCGCTCTTTCCGACCGCCGCTTCCCAGGACTTTTGCGTCCGATCCAACTCAGGTGTTTGTGTATCGAGCGCACTCTGCAGCTTCGTCATCTGCGCCCGAATCTCCTTGCTTCGTTCGGCTTGTTCCGGGGTCGGCAATTCCAGTTCGGGTTCGTCCATCCAACGGTCGCCCGGGTCGGGCGACGGATCGTGCTTAGAGTGATCGAAAAACGCCAGGAAACGATAGTAGTCTTTCTGCGGGAACGGATCGAATTTATGGTTGTGGCATTCGGCGCAAGCCAGAGTCGAGCCCAGCCAGACCGAGGCGGTAGTATTCACGCGATCGACCAGGCTGTACCAATAATATTCGTCGATATCGATGCCGCCTTCCTGATTCAGCATGGAGTTCCGGTTGAAGCCGGTGGCGACGAGTTGTTCTTTGGTTGGATTGGGCAGCATGTCCCCCGCAATCTGTTCGATCGTAAACTCGCGGAACGGCATGTCCTGGTTCAGCGCACGTATCACCCAATCGCGATACTCCCAGGCTGTGCGGCGGCGATCCTTTTCGTAGCCGTTGCTGTCGGCGTATCGGGCAAGGTCGAGCCACGGCCGCGCCCATCTTTCTCCGTAGCGAGGCGACGCCAATAGACGATCCACCACCTTTTCATAGGCATCCGGACTCTGGTCCGCTACGAAGGCGGCTATTTCCTGCGGGGACGGCGGCAGACCCGTTAAGTCCAGATACACCCGCCGCAGTAGCGTACCCTTGGGCGCCTGCAGGGCAGGTTTCAATCCTTCGCGCTCGAGCCGGGCCAGGATGAAATGGTCAATCGGGTTGCGGCACCACGCCGCATCCTTTACTTCGGGCAGCGCGGGGCGAACCGGCTTTACATAAGACCAATGCCTGGGCGCCTTGACGGCTGCGAGCGGAGCGTTGGAATCCGGCCCCGGCGCGCCGTCATCAATCCACTTCTTGATGATGGCGATTTCATCTTGCGGAAGCTGCGGTCCACCGTACGGCATCATGGGCCGTTCCTGGGCCAGCAGGCGCGAAATCAGGCGGCTGTTCTGGCTGTGTCCGAGAACAACAACTTTGCCTGAATCACTGCCTTTGAGAACTCCTTGGAGGGAATCGAGACGCAGACCGTTTTGCTGGAGGTTCGGCCCGTGGCAGGAATAACAACGGGCGGCCAGAATCGGGCGCACTTTGGTCGCGAACTCCGTCGATTCCTTCGCCGGAGTGGCGGCCGCAGAAACGGCAGCGCTCGCCTGCGAAGTATCAAATTTGCCTTGATCCACCCAGGCGCGAATCAGTTTTACCTGCGCGTCTGAAAGGGGAGAGCCGCCCATTGGCATGCGCGGCGCATCGTTGAGCCCTAAAATTCTCTTGACCAGCAGGCTGTCGCCACTCTTGCCGGCAACGACGGCAGGGCCCGACACCCCACCTTTCAGAATGTCGGCTTCCGAATCGAGCCGTAGCTTTCCCATGGCCATGTCGCCCAGATGGCACTTGGCGCAAGCCTGTTCAAAAATCGGGGAGATATCCTTTTGAAACGAAACGTCCGCGGCGGGTGCCGCGCGTATCGAGAGAAAAACCGCCGCCGTCGCTAGCGGCCAATTCACTGGCATCACTTCCCTATTTCAAAAGTGTATCGCTACCACGAGGCGATAGGTTGATCTCTTTGGAGATCTACCTCACACTCTAGGAATTTTGCGGGGCCAAGTCCACGTCACCGGCCTGGTCGTCTCAACCCTTGCGCTCGGAATCGACACAAATAAGGCGATTTTTTAGTGTGATGACGGTAGCGGCGTTGACTCCCGCCGGCGCGCCGCCTCTGCTCGATGCACAGGTGGCGCTCCGGCATGAGTAAGTACTAGAAATGGCTCCAGAGGAATTGGTTATAGATCTCGTGGTGGTACTGCACTTCTGCCGGTTTCACAGACGTGCCGAGCAATCGAGCGCAGCGATCGGCCGAAGCCTTCTTCAGATCGAGATAACGGCCCTTTACATCTTCGCCGAACAGCTTCGTAGTCCACTCGGCCTTCTTGAAGTTGTCCATGGCGTCATAGATATTGTCCGGCAGGTAGCGCGCGGCGCCGCGCAGGTTCTTCATATTAGCGATGTCGCCATCGATGCCGGTCTTGAAAATCGAATACAACAGCATGTACGGATTGGCGTCGGGAGCCACCGAGCGAACTTCGACGCGAGCGCTGCGCTCGTTACCGATCGGAACACGCACCATGGAGCCGCGATCGACCGCGGACGCTTTGAGCTGGTTCGGGGCTTCGAAATGCGGATCAAGCCGCCGATAGGAATTCACGCTCGAGTTCATCACCAGGCACAAATCATTGCCGTGGGTGAGAATTCGATCGATGAAGGTCCAGGCCTGCTTACTGAGATTCTCTTCGCCTTTCGGGTCCCAGAACTGATTCTTTCCGCCCTTACTGATCGACACATTGGTATGCATGCCGCTGCCGTTCACGCCGACGACCGGCTTCGGCAGGAAGCTGGCAGTCATGCCGAATTTGGTGGCGACCTGGCGGCAGATCAATTTATAGATCTGAATGTGATCGGCGGCAGCAACTACTTCGGCATATCCATAGTTGATTTCAAACTGTGACGGAGCCACTTCCGGATGGTCCTTTTCGTTTTGGAATCCCATGGCACGCTGCACTTCTGCAGCCGTATCAATGAACGTGCGCAGCGGATCGCCGGGTAGCGAGTGATAGTAGCCGCCGGTATTGACGTAGTCGAACTTGCCGATTTCGTGATACCGCCGTTCGGCGTCCGCGCCTTGGAAGAGAAACCCTTCGATCTCGTTGGCGGCATTCAACGTCAGGTTGTTCTTTTCAAAAACAGAAGTGGAGTACGCCTTCAAAACGGCGCGCATATCGGCATTGTAGGCGCCGCCGTCTTTGTCAATCACATCTCCAAAGACCATGACCTTGCCGGATCCGAAGATATCGGCAGGCGCCCAATAGAATGCATGCCAATCGATGCCCAAGCGTAAATCACTTTCGCGCTGCGCGGTAAAGCCGCGAATGGAGGAGCCGTCGAAGGTCAGGTTGTCCCAGCTCTTGATGAGAAACTTCTTGTCGTAATCGAGCATGTGCAACCGGCCTTCGAGGTCGCTAAACAGGACCGTTACGGCCTTAATGCGCTTTTCATCCGTGAGGTATTTAAGCCGTTCCTCGCGAACCTGCCCCAGGGGCGCCCGCTTCAGCCGCTGCTCCTTAGACTTGAGGTTCAACGTTTCCAGCTCGCTGTAGGGTAGTCTTAGAAAGTCTTGCAAATCGGTGCTCATTGGTCCTCGTTGGAAATGTCCAATTTTTGATTGTCCATGACAACTGGTTTTCGAACCAAGCTTTTACCGATAGATTCTATTTATGGGACCGATGCTAGAGCGAGAAGAAGACTCTGCCGAGTCTGGATCGAAATTCGTTAAGAGCCCTTTATAAATCGTTCTTGGTGCTGGCGGAACTTTTCGCTCGAAGATCGATCGGGAAAATTCAAATGCTACAAGCGGGCTAGATTGTCGCTTGGGTCATTCGCAGGCCAGGTCGGCAGGATTTCCTAAGCGTTCGAAATCGCCGGAAGCGACCCGATCTAGCGCTACGGTACTTATAGTACGCTGTGGTACTCTGATGCCACTATGCGACTAGCTTTAGCAATATTGCTTGGCGCTTTCCTGGCGTCGGCACAGCCGCTCACTTTTACCGCCCAAGCCTCCCCGCAACAGAGTGTGGAGTTCGATGTGTTCCTCCCGCTACGAAATACGGACCAATTGGATGCACTCCTCAAGGCGCAAAACACAAAGGGATCGCTTAACTATCATCTCTGGCTTACACCCGCACAATTTCGCGCGCGCTTTGGGCCGAACCCGCAAGCCGTCGCACGGATCGCGGCACGCTTGCGTGCTTCCGGGCTCACTGTGACGGAGACGCATTCGCACGGAATCCGCGTGCGCGGCCCAATAGATAACGTGCAATCGGCGTTTGGGGTTGTTTTGTGGAATGCGAAGACACGACGCGGCCATACAATGCTCGCGGCGCGTCACCCACTTATTCTCCCGCGGGAATTCGTCGAAGCTGGAGCGCACGTTGTAGCGTTTTCTCCGGCCGTGCAAATGCGAAGCCACGTCCCGCGAATCGCGGCGATTCCAGCAAACCGCTATGGCACCAACGGGCCGTACTGGTTTTCAGATCTCAAGCAAGCATACGATTTTCCCTCCGTCCAAGCTCTGGATGGCAGTGGCACGACGATCGGCATTGTAATTCCCTCGGACGTTTTGGACAGTGACATTGCGGGCTATTTCGCACATGAAAGATTGAAGGCTCCGACCATCCGGCGCAGGCCCGTTTTTGGCGGTGCGCCGTTTGACCCGAACGACGGTAATGCGCTCGAGGCGGCGCTCGACGTGGAACAGAGCGCGGGCATGGCTCCCGGAGCCACGATCGTGATCTACAGCATCCCGGACTTCCGGAACTCGTCGGTGATCGGTGGTTATCTCAGCCTCGTGGAAGACAACCAGGTCGACATTGTAAATTCCTCTTTTGGCGCGGTCGAAGGAGCGTACACGGCCGCGTACAATGCCGGCACCGACGCTACCTATCTGATGCGCATCCAGGACGAGATTTTTAAGCAGGGAAACGCGCAAGGCATCACCTTCGTCGCAAGTTCGGGCGACAGCGGCGGGCTCGGACTGCCGCCGGTTGCGTATTTCACAACGCCGCCACAGGACCCTCCAGTGGTAGTTGGTTCCTACTTGCCGGGAGCCGAATTTCCGGCCTCGAGCCCGAACGTCACGGCGGTGGGCGGCACCAACCTGGTAACGACCTCTAATCCACCAACCCTGGAGGCAAACTATGTTTCAGAAAATGCATTCGGCGATCCTGAAGAGCCGAACGATCCCTTTGGCGTGGGCAATCTGATTTCCGGCGGTTATTGGGGGTCAGGCGGAGGCCCGAGCGTTTTTTTCGCAAAGCCGGATTATCAGGAACTCGTGACAACCGGCGTGAATACCCGAGCGGTGCCGGACGTTTCGCTGCACATGGGAGGCTGTCCGGCGGGGGCCGTAATGCCGTGTGGACAGGACCGCAGTGCTGTGGCGGTCGCCTGGAAGGGGGCATTGTATGCGGTAGTCGGCACCAGTGCATCGGCACCGGAATTTGCCGGATTACTGGCGCTGGAAGTACAAAATTTCGGTGGCCGGTTGGGTAATGTCAATCACCAGATCTATGCGCTGGCGGCGGCGCAGGCGGGCAACGGCGGGTACAAGTCCTTCCGTCAGGGGATTCCGGGATTTAACGGCTACTATTCGACGACCGAATCCGGCTACAACATGGTGCTGGGTAACGGTACAGTCTACGGGCGAAATTTCATCTTGGCGGCGACTGCTCCGCCAGCGGGCGATCCGCAGACACCGAGCAATCCTTAAGGCGAGCTAAGATCTGCCCCACTTGGTGGTAATCAGCAGCACGCTGGCCAACACCAAAGCGGCGCCGCTGAGAGTGCGTGCGGCCAGTTCTTCCTTTCCCATGAAATGGCCAAGAAGAAGCGCTACCAAGGGGTTGACGTAGGCATAGCTGGTCACCGTAGAGGCGGGCATTCGGCCCAGCAGCCATAGATAGGCGGTGAAAGCAACGATCGAACCCGCAACAACCAGATAGGCAATTGCGGCGGCGGCGCGCGGGGAAATATGCGGAACCGGATGCCATTCGCCGGCGAGCGCTGAAAAAAGGAACAGCAGCACTCCGCCCACGGCCATCTGCGTGCCAGCACTCGTCACCTTCGATTCCGGCAAAACGGCTGCTTTCGCGATTACGGTTCCGAGCGCCCAGGAAGTGGAGCAGAGCAGCAGGACCACGCAGGCAACAAAATTCGCCCCACCCGGCCGGGAATCGAGAGCCAACACGGCGACCCCGGCGAAGCCCAGACAGAGTGAAACCAGGAGCGACCAGCGAAACCGCTCTTTGCGGAAGACGAAGATTTGCAGCAGCGCAGTGGAAACCGGAATGGTGGCGACCAGGAGCGAGGCGATGCCCGACGGCACCGTTTTCTCGGCCCAGAAGAGGCCGCTGTAAGGAATCAGGAACAGAAGGCCGCCGAGAATTACCAGATTGCGCCACTCGCGGATGGTGGGAGGGCGCACACCGCGGGCGCGCGACCAACCATATAGAACAAGACCGGCGAGAGTGAAGCGGATGCCGGCAGCGAGCAGCGGCGGAACCGTTTCTACAGCCACTCGAATGGCGAAAAACGTGGAGCCCCAGAGCACGTAGATGGCAGAGAAAGCCAGCACGACGCCAATGGGAGAGCGGGTTACGGCTTCTGTCGTCATAAGCGCATGATAAGTGGCAAACCCCGCCTGTTACGATGAGGGTTTCCACTCTCCGCGATGATGCTTCGCGCTCAATCCGGCATCCTTGCCGAGATCGTTTCACACAAACGGCTGGAAGCCGCCGCCCTGGGGGTTCGTGTGGCCGAACTCGAGCGCGCTGCGCACGAGCGCAAGTCGCGTCCGCGGCCATTTGCCGAGGCCCTACGCGCGCCGCGTGTGGCGATCATCGCCGAGATCAAGAAAGCTTCGCCCAGCCGGGGCGTATTGCAGGCCGATTTTCATCCCGCCTTTCTGGCTCACAACTACGAAGCGGGGGGCGCGGCGTGCCTTTCCGTACTGACGGACAAGCCCTATTTTCAGGGCTCGCTCCACGACCTGGAGGCCGCGCGGGCGGCGGTGGCGCTGCCGGTGCTGCGCAAGGATTTTATCGTCGACCGCGTGCAGGTTTGGGAGTCGGCAGCGTATAACGCCGATGCCATTCTGCTGATTGCCGCTGTGCTCGAAGAATCCGAATTGCGGGACCTGCGCGAGTTGGCGCGATCGTTGGGACTCGCGGCGCTGGTTGAAGTGCATAATCCGGACGAGTTGGCAAAGGCAGTCGCTTCCGGGGCCGAAATCATCGGCGTCAACAATCGCAACCTGGACACGTTCGACGTGTCGCTCGATACGTCGCTTCGGTTGAGCTATCTGATGCCCGCGCATGTAACACGCGTAAGCGAGAGTGGCATTTTTACCCGCGAGCACATTGAGCAATTGTCGGCTGCGGGTTTTCATGCATTTCTGATTGGCGAATCGCTGATGAAAGCGTCCGATCCCGTGGCGGCGCTGGGCGCGCTACTCCATTCCGGCCATGCCTGAACCCGACATTCCGTTCGTCATCAAGGTTTGTGGCATCACCAATGAAGAGGATGCGCAGGTGGCGGTGCATGCCGGCGCGAATGCGCTCGGTTTCAATTTCTATCCGAAGAGCCCACGTTATATCGACGTGGCGCGCGCACGTAAAATCGCCGAGTGCGTTCCTGCTGGCGTGCTTTCGGTCGGTGTCTTTGTGAACGCGAGCGAAGAGGAACTGATTGAAGCCTCATCGGAAGTGCCGCTCGATGTGTTGCAGGTTCATGGCGAGTTTTTACCGCTGCATTTGGCCGCTTCGTTCCGGGTATGGCGCGCCATTCAAGCCAGTGCTCCGCCGGCTTTTCTGGATCCCGACATGGAAGCGCATCTGCTCGATTCGACGACGCCGCAGTTCGGTGGCTCCGGCACGACGTTCGACTGGATGCTGGCGGCCGCGTTTCCGCTCCGTAAAATTGTGGCCGGGGGACTGCACGCGGCGAATGTGGGCGAGGCAATCCGTGTCGCACGGCCATGGGGCGTGGACGCATCTTCGGGTCTGGAATCGGAGCCCGGCAAAAAGGATCCCGTGCGCGTAGCGCACTTCGTACAGGCGGCGTTGACGGCATTTCGCCAGCCGCAGAAAGCATCTACATGACCATAGCTAGTTTGCCCGATTTGCTGGGCCACTTCGGACCGTATGGCGGACGCTACGTGCCGGAAGTGTTGATGTCGCCACTCGAAGAGTTGGAGGAAGCCTACCGGGGCGCCCGGCTCGATCCAGCTTTCGAAAGCGAATTGCGAGATCTGCTCCATCACTACGCCGGCCGTCCCACTGCGCTCTATTTCGCTTCCCATCTGACGAAGACGCTCGACGGGGCGCAAATCTGGTTGAAGCGTGAGGACCTGCTCCATACCGGGGCGCACAAGATTAACAACTGTTTGGGGCAGATATTGCTGGCTCGACGCATGGGTAAGCGCCGGATCATCGCCGAAACGGGCGCTGGGCAGCATGGCGTGGCTACCGCCACGGTGTGCGCTTTGTTCGGTCTCGAGTGCATGGTTTACATGGGTGAAGAAGACATGCGCCGGCAGCGATTGAACGTTTTCCGCATGCGTTTGCTCGGCGCCACGGTAACGCCTGTGACGAATGGCAGCCGCACGTTGAAGGATGCCATCAGCGAAGCAATGCGCGACTGGGTGACGAACGTCGCTACCACGCATTATCTGCTTGGATCGGCATTAGGCGCTCATCCGTATCCGATGATGGTTCGGGATTTTCATAGAGTGATCGGCGAGGAAACTCGCGCACAAGCGTTGGAGCAGATCGGCCGCTTGCCGGATTCTATCTTCGCCTGCGTGGGAGGCGGCAGTAACGCGATCGGCATGTTTTATCCGTTCGTAGCCGATAGTAACGTGAAGCTGATTGGCGTGGAAGCGGGCGGCAAAGGGAAAAAATTGGGCGAGCATGCGGCGCGATTCAGCGGCGGTGCTCCGGGCGTTTTGCACGGGACGTTCAGTTATCTTTTGCAGGACGAAGAAGGGCAAGTCGGGATGACCCATTCGGTTTCCGCGGGCTTGGATTATCCGTCTATTGGGCCGGAACATGCGTGGCTACACGATCAACAGCGGTCGGAATATACGTCCGTGAGCGATGCGGACGCGCTGGCGGCGGCGAGAACGCTGGCCAGGCTGGAAGGAATTATTCCTGCGCTTGAATCCTCGCATGCGGTGGCCGAGGCGATACGACGCGCGCCCGGGGCTCGGGACAAGGTGTTCGTAGTTAACCTATCGGGCCGCGGCGATAAAGACATCGATATCTATCGCGAGAACATGCCTGAGTTGGATGTTTGATGGCACCGGTCCAAACCGCCACCCGTATCGGTAATATGTTTGCCGCAAGGCGGGCGGAAAGCCGCAAAGTTTTCATCGCTTATCTGACCGCCGGCGATCCCACACCCGCGCATACGGCGTCGCTGGTTCTCGCGCTCGAACGCGGCGGGGCGGATTTGATCGAGCTGGGTGTTCCCTTCTCCGATCCGATCGCCGATGGTCCTGTGATTCAACGCGCGTCGTATCGGGCCCTCGAAGCGGGCGCGACCCTGTCCGCTCTGCTCAAAACTGTGAAGGAGATCCGCCGGCACTCGGAAATTCCGCTTCTTCTATTCAGCTATTTGAATCCGCTGATGCGGCACGGATTTGGCAACCTGGCGCGCGAGGCCGCTGACGCCGGAATTGACGGCGTTCTCTTGACGGACCTTTCGGTCGAAGAAGCCGCCGAGCCCGTAAAGCGACTCCGCGAGCATGCGCTCGATACGGTATTTCTCGCAGCGCCCACTAGCAGCGAACGGCGGCTTCGTCTGGTGGCCGAGCATTCCTCTGGCTTCATCTATCTCGTATCGCGTACCGGTGTCACCGGCCAACAAGCTTCACTCTCTTCAGCGGTCGCGCCGCTAGTAGGGCGTATCCGGCCACTGACAGATCTTCCACTGGCGGTCGGCTTCGGTATCGGCAATCCTGACCAGGTGGCGGAGGTATCTCGACTCGCGGATGCGGTCGTGGTAGGAAGCGCTATTGTCCAATTCATCGAAACGCATGGCAATTCGAGTGACTTGGCTGGCGAACTCGAAACGTTCACCCGCGGCTTGACCGCGCCTCTTCGCACATCATGAGTAATTTCAGGCCGGAAGATCTGGCACGCTGCCGCGTCGAGATCGACGCGCTCGACTTGCGTCTGCTCGAGCTCTTGAATCAGCGGACACGGATTGTGGAGGAGATCGGCAACGTCAAGCAGGCGCTGCATATGGGCATATACGAACCCAAACGCGAGGACCAGGTTTTCGCCAACGTGATCGACCACAACGAAGGGCCGCTGCCTAACGACGCCGTCAAGCGCATTTTCGAACGCATCATCGACGAAATGAGGACTGTGCAGAAGCTGAAGATTGTCGCAAAGGATTCCAAGTGCTCGTAGTGATGCAGGAGGGTGCGACGATCGCGCAAACCGAAGCCGTGATCTCGCGGTTGGTGGAAATGGGGTTCACGGTTCACCGCTCGACAGGGGTGCGGCACACGGTACTCGGGGGCGTGGGGCCGTTGGACGATTTCGATCCGGCAGAACTAGAGGTTCTCGAAGGGGTTAAAGAATGCCATCGGATTGTTTCGCCCTACAAACTGGCGAGCCGGAGTTTTAAGCCAGGCGGCACGATCGTCAAAATCGGAAACGTAGAGATAGGCGGGTCGAGAGTGGTGTCGATGGCCGGGCCGTGCAGCATCGAAACGGAAGAACAGATAGAGACTTCGGCGGCCATCGTGGCGCGGGCAGGGGCACAGATCATTCGTGGTGGCGCGTTCAAGCCGCGCAGTTCGCCCTATAGTTTCCAGGGACTCGGCGAAGCCGGGCTCAAGATGATTCGCGCGGCGGCCGACCGGCACGGGCTGCTCGTGATCAGCGAGGTGATGGATACAGTTCAGATTCCGCTGCTGGTCGAGTATTCCCACATCCTGCAGGTGGGCGCGCGGAACATGCAAAACTTCAATCTGCTGCGGGAACTGGGCAAAGTGCGCAAGCCGGTGCTGGTAAAGCGCGGGATTGCCGCGACCATCGAGGAGTTGTTGCTGTCGGCCGAATACGTGATGTCGGGCGGTAATTACGAAGTGATTCTTTGCGAGCGCGGCATCCGGACATTTGAAACGAGTACACGGAATACGATGGACATCTCGGCGATTCCGGTGTTGAAACGGCTGACACATCTTCCCGTCGTGGCGGACCCATCGCACGGGACCGGCAGACGCGATTATGTTTTGCCGATGGCATACGCCGCCGTAGCCGCGGGTGCAGATGGATTGCTGGTTGAGGTGCATCCGGATCCGGATCATGCAGCGAGCGATGGAGCGCAGACGCTACGTGCCGAGCAGTTCTCCGAGATGATGCGTCAGGTGCGGGCCATTGCGGCGGCAATTGGGCGGGCGGCGTGAGGCACCGGGTGGAATCCCGGCGCATCGGCCAAGGGCGGCTGCGTCACGCATGAAGACAGTTGGAATTGTCGGCGTTGGATTGATTGGCGGGTCGTTCGGGCTGGCGCTGCGGGCGGCCGGTTTTAAGGGCGAGATTCTAGGAGTGAGCTCGGCGCCGGCAGTAGCTGCCGGAATCACTCGCGGCGCTATCTCGGCGGGTGCCACGCTTCGCGAAGCGGCGGCGAGGGCCGATCTTCTCTACCTCGCACAGCCAGTCGATCGCATTCTCGAGACTCTCGACTCACTGGCTGGGGTGGCACGGCCGGAGTGCCTGATTACGGACGCCGGCAGCACGAAGAATCAGATAGTCGGCCGTGCCGCCGGGCTTCATTTTTTTTTAGGCGGACATCCGCTAGCGGGTAAAGAGCGGCGCGGCGTGGAGGCAGCCGAGGCGGCGTTGTTCCGCGATCGTCCTTATGTGCTGACACCGGATCCACGGACCGCGCCTTCCGCTGCCATTCAGGAATTCCGTGGCTGGCTTGAGAAGTTCGGAGCTCGCATCATCGAAATGTCCCCCCAGGAGCACGACTCGGCAGTGGCTCTTACCTCGCATCTTCCGCAACTTGTGTCCACCGCCTTGGCCGCTACCCTGAACGGACACCCTGACCGAAACCTGGGGAAAGTGGTGGGCCCGGGCTTATTAGATATGACCCGGCTGGCAATGAGCGCACCGGATCTATGGACTAGCATCCTATCCACGAACCAAACAGACGTGCTGAAGGCTCTTGATGAATTCCAGGAGACGCTTAATAAAGTCAGGCGGGGGGTCGCTACAAGTAACTTAGCCGACTTATTTAGGTCCGGCGAAGCATTTGCGTCTAAAATTCGTCAGTAAATATCTTAATCCCCTAGAACTTTTCCTACCCGTTGGGTCTCTAACTGTCTATAATCTTATGAAACGGGGAATGTGTCGTGAATGCCCTTGTATCGTCGGCGCGTAGTGTATTGCTGTCAACACCCGAAGTCAGCCGGGTAGCCTCTTTGCGGCGGGCGGCTCCCCTGTTTTCACAGGGGCAAGCGGCCGATACCGCTTATTTCATCGAAGATGGCTTGGTTAAGCTCACGCGGACCAGCGCGGCGGGAGGCCGAATTATCGTCTCCATCTGCGGTCCGGGACACCTGGTAGGGGAAGAAGTCTTGAGCGAAGACGGGCGCACCTATCACACGGAAGCCGAGGTACTAAGTCCGGCTACTCTGTATCGGATACCGCGCGAACCGTTGAAGCGGTTGATTGCTTCGAATTCCGAACTGGCTTTGGCGGTCATCAGTCACCTGCTCGAGCACAAATTGGAATTGGCCGAGAAGGTCGAGATGCTTTGTCTGCACGATGTCGAGTACCGCATCTTGCACTATCTCGCGGAGCTATCAAAGTTAGTCAAACCCCTGGAGACTGGCGAAGGCTATCCACTTCCTATCACGCAGCTCGAATTGGCGGATCTGATCGGCGCCACACGCGAGACGACATCCACCACCCTGAATCAACTCGAGCGTCGCGGTTTGCTCAAGCTTTCTCGGCGTTTGCTTACCATTTCGTCTCCCGTTACCCTCCTCAGCGCGGCCAACGCCAAACTGGTCGAAAATGAAAACGGCAACGCCGGAGCGGCCTAGCCACCTACGTGGTTCCGGAATAGAATCAAGTACTTCTAGGACTTTTTCACGGGACCTTCTAGCCTAGTGAAGCAGGTAATTTTGCTTGCTTGGCATTTCAACCATCTGTTACACTGCAGGCAAGAATTTTTCGATGCTGCCTGGTTGTGTTTCTGAGAGCCTCTGAACTGGGACGGGAGGGGCTTCCTCCTGGACTGTGTTTATGGCTGAATGAGCATCTTTCATTCCGCATCAAGTTACAGGAGATTAGTAGTGAGAGAAAAAGGTGTTGTGAAATGGTTTAACGCCGCTAAGGGCTATGGATTTATCCAGCGCTCGAACGGTGACGATGTGTTCGTCCATTTTTCTGCGATCCAGATGAATGGCTACCGGACTCTCGAAGAAGGTGCGGAGGTTGAGTTCGAGGTGAAACGCGGACCGAAAGGTTTGCAAGCTGAGAACGTGAATCGTCCTTAGAAACAGCCAGCAAAAATATCCTGGGCCGTCGTTATCGACCGATAACGGCGGCCTTTCTGTTTATAGTGAAGCAATGCATTATCGAAAGTTAGGCGCTACCGAAGCCGAAATTAGCGAAATCGGTTACGGAGCCTGGGGCATTGGAGGAAAACAGTGGCTCGGCGGGCAGGATATCGAGTCGCTGCGCACCTTGAAGAGATCGTTCGAGTTGGGCGTCAATTTTATCGATACGGCACTCGCTTATGGAGATGGCCACAGCGAACGGCTCGTGGGCGCAGCGGTGGGGAACGGATTTCGGAACGTCTATGTGGCGACCAAGATCCCACCGCGGAATCGCATTTGGCCGGCCTCCCCTGCCACCGACATTTCGCAGGTATTTCCGCGCGACTATATCGTTCGCTCAACCGAAGAAAGTCTCCGCAACCTCGCCATCGAGCAGATTTATCTCCAGCAGTTTCACGTCTGGACGGACGCCTGGACACCCCTGGAAGAGTGGCGGCGCGCGATTGAGGATCTGCGCGCTAGTGGGAAAGTGCGCTATTTCGGAGTTTCCATTTCCGAGCACGATCCGGATTCGGCGCTCGAGGCGGTGAAGACCGGCCTGTTCAATGCGGTCCAGGTGATTTACAACATCTTCGATCAGACGCCCGAGAAGAATCTTTTTCCGCTTTGCCAAAAGATGCGCGTCGGCGTTCTGGCACGGGTGCCGCTCGATGAAGGGGGCCTCACCGGGACCATTAGCGAAAACAGCCATTTTGAGCCGGGTGAGTTCCGCGAAGGATACTTTCGTGGCGATCGTAAGCGGCAGGTGGTGGAACGTGTTGCGGCGCTCGAGCGCGACTTAGCCGGCGTCCCGGGAACGCTGCCCGAAATCGCACTGCGTTTCTGCCTCTCCCATCGCGCGGTCACCTCGGTGATACCCGGCATGCGCCGCATTGCGACAGTCGAGAGCAGTTGCCGGGGGTCGGTTGCGGGAACGCTGGATGAAAAGACGCTCGCGATTCTGAAGAGGCACGCCTGGGACCGCAACTTCTACGAGTAAGCTATGCATATCGCGATTCTTTCCGACATCCACGATAACCTTTGGAACCTGGCGGCGGCGATTTCTTGCGTTCAGGGTGCGGACGCGCTGCTCTGCTGCGGAGACCTATGCTCGCCGTTCGTAATCGACGAGCTCGCGAAGTTTCCTCAAGAGGTTCACATAGTTTTTGGGAACAACGACGCCGACCTCTACCGCATTACTTCAAAAGCCTCAAAGTTTCCCAATGTGCAAGTACATGGCGAGTTGTTTCAGGCCGTCTTCGACGAGAAGCGCTTTGCGATGAATCACTTCGATTACTTAGCTAAACCTATGTCGAAATCCGGAGACTATGACGTGGTTTGCTTTGGACACAATCACGAATTCGAAATTTCACGCGAAGCCGGCTGTCTCCGGATCAATCCGGGACCGATCATGGGCGCGAAATTTTCACGTGGAAAATGGGAGAACGTCGCCCCGACTTTCGTGGTGTACGACACCACGGCGGATGCGCCGGAGGCCTTCGTCATCGATCCTTCGACGAAACTTGTTCGCCCAGCCAATGAAGATATTTCTCGAGGCCGGCAACAATCGGCAGGGCAATAATCTCCGGCGTATCGTAGCTGTGCAGTTCCAGAATCCTTTCGCGCAGCTTCGGGAAAGACTCCGCGGTAGTCTTGATGAGCAGGAGAGTCTCAGTCGCAGTCTCGATGTTTTCGTGCCAGCGATACACGCTTTCGACCGCGGGCACTGTGCTCGCGCAGGCTGCCAGACGGTCTTCCACTAACGCCCTCGCAATGCGCCGCGCAGCCTCAATATCGCTGCAGGAGCATAAAACAACGATCGTTTCAAGCATAAATATTCGTTTCCGCTGGACCTTTCGCGTAAACAAGTTTATAAAGGGATGTAAGAGATGTTTCGATCCTTTCTTCGACCGATCGCTGCGCTGGCCACATTGGCAGGCTTGGCCGCCTATGCAACGATCATGCTGCGCGGGCCGCAAGGCCTGAGCGCGCTCGCGGAGAAGCGCAAGCAAATTCGTATGCTCGAGGAAGAGAATGCGAACTTGGCGCGCGACGTCGAAGAGAAGAAAAAGTTCATCGAGCGGTTGAAAACCGATCCAAGTGCGCAAGAACTGGAGCTGCAGAAACTCGGTTTCCTGCACGAAAACGATACGCAGTTCAAGGTCACCGGACAGCGCGTCGCGCCCCTTACGAAAGAACCGAAACCCGCAAAGCGCTAACCGCCGCGTGAACCACGCCGGAGATGTCGCGAATTGTCTCTGGCGGGGAAAGAAAAGCGCGATGGCCGAGCCAGAAGGAATCATGGATTCTTTCTTCCGCGACCGGGCACGGCATCACACGGCACTTTTCGCGAGCATACAGGGGATTCTGATAGAGGGTGTGCGGATAAAAAGGCGTGACAGGAATGCCGGCCGCGAGCAGTCTGGAGCAGAACTCATCGCGCACACTCTTGGCGATACGGCCGGTTATAAGATAGTTCGAATTTTGCGTCTGGCCGGCCCGCTGGCGCTGCCAAACTATTTCTTTAGTGTCTGCCGTTAACTCTTTAAAAATACGGAGGTTGTCTTCCCGATGCTGAATTTCCCCCGGTAACCTCTCGAACTGCGCCAAAAGGACGGCGGCGTGCATCCCGGAGAGGCGAAAATTCGTTCCCAATTCATGATGCTCCGAATAGCTCCGACCCGGCATGCGGCCGCAATTGGCGATGGATCGGGCGCGCTCTGCGAAGTGGGCATCGGAAGTAACGAGCATGCCGCCCTCGCCTGCCGTGAGAACTTTGCCGTTCTGAAAACTGAAGGAAGCGGCGAGACCGAAACTTCCCGCTCGTTTGCCCTCGTACTCCGAGCCGTGCGCATGAGCGGCATCCTCGAGCAGCACCAGATCACGCTCCCGGCAAAGTGCGAGCAACTCTGGTATATCGCACATCGCGCCGCCGAAATGAACCGGAATCACGGCTCTGGTTTGCGGCGTGATCGCTTCGCGCACGCGACCCGGATCGATGTTGTAAGCATCGGCTTCGATGTCGACGAAAACCGGCGTTGCGCCAACACGCGAAACAGCGGTGGCTGTCGTAATGAACGAGATCGCCGGGATGATCACTTCATCGCCTGGCCCAATCCCGAGGACTTCAAGCGCCAGTTCCAGTGTGACGCTGCCGTTCATAGCGGAAATACCGAAGCGGGCGTGCTGGTAGGCGGCGAAGCTCTGCTCGAACTCGGCTACAAACGGATGAAAGCCGCCCCACTGCGGACTCTCGAGGACCATGCGAAGGAGTTCGGCTTCCCGTTCACCGGCGCGCGGCCAAGGAGGTATTCGCATGACTTCAGTTTTAGGATAGGAGATGAGCGTCTACGAGGATCGCAAAGAGGAACTGGAGCGGCACGAGTTCCGGATGGGCCGTGAACGGGGACGGCTCGCAGTAACGCCGGATTGCATCACCGACGCCCTGGTGCTGGTGGGCCAGCACGGTGTCTATTGCCAGAGTGTACGCCAGCCCGGTAAACCGGCGATGGATATTCAAATGATTTCGAAAAGTTTGACAGACGCCAAGGAGCTGATCGCGAGCCTGCTCGAGAGAAAAAGGGAAACTGCTTAAATCCGTTGGAGGAACGGGTTATGTTGTTTTTCGCGGCCTATGGTCGTGGTTTCGCCATGGCCGGGAAAGACGACGGCGTCGTCGGGAAGCTGCAGCAGGTACGTTTTGATCGAGGAGAGAATACGCGCTGCATCGCCGCCGGGGAGATCGGTGCGGCCGATGGAATCACGAAACAGAGTGTCGCCGGCGATCAGTTTCTTTTCCTGCGGAATCCAGAGGCAGAGACTACCTTGCGTGTGGCCTGGAGTGAGCAGCACCTCGAAATCTATGCCACCAAGCTGGAGGACCGCGCCGTCCGTGGCCAGGACATCGATTTCCACCTTGGGCGGGGTCGGAACGCCGAGCCAGCTGGCCTGGAGGTGAAGCATGTCGAGCTGCGCGCGATCGCGTTCGTTCATATAGACCGGCGCGCCCGTCAACGCGCGCAGCTGAGACGCCCCGGCCACGTGATCGATGTGGCCGTGAGTAATGACGATGGCCTTCGTTTTGAGCTGATGGCGATCGAGAATAGCTGTGATTTGGGAAATATCGTCTCCGGGATCGACAACAATCGCTTCATGCGCTTTCTCGTCGCCGAAGATCGAACAATTGCAGTGCAGCGGGCCGACCGGGAGTACAACATGCAGCATGAGGGTATCTCTATGGTACCCGCTTGTTAGGATTTGGACATGCGTGTGCGGGTGTTGTTCTTTGGGGCTCTGAAAGAGATCGCCGGACGCACGGAAGACGAGCTCGAAATTCCCGCCGGCACTACCCTCGAGGACGTTTTTACCATCTATTCGGCGCGTTACGAAACCCTGCGGGCGAGGCGTTCGTCGACTTTATTTGCCAGGAATCGCGAGTTCGCCCAGGCGAATACCGTGCTCGCCGATGACGATGAGGTTGCTTTTTTGCCGCCGGTGAGCGGTGGATCGAGCGAAGGACACGTATTTGAGATCACGCGCGAGCGAATCGATGCGCGGCGGCTCGCCGAAAGTTTGCAGCGCCCGGAAGACGGCGCCGTGGTGGTTTTTGAAGGTGTGGTGCGCAACAACAGCCAGGGACGGACCACCAAGTATCTGGAATACGAATGCTACGAAGAGATGGCGCGCGCTCGGATGGAACAGATCGGGCGTGAGATTGCGGCGCAGTTCTCGATAGGGCGAATTGGCATGCTGCACCGTTTGGGACGGCTCGAAATCGGAGAAGCGAGTGTCGCGGTGGTCGCAACGGCTCCGCACCGTAAGCCAGCGTTCGACGCTGCCTTCGAGGGCATCAACCGGCTGAAGCGCGAAGTGCCGATATGGAAGAAAGAGTATTTCGCCGATGGCGCGGTCTGGGTGGATGGGGAGTGGGATGAACGCCTGCTGGCGCCGTAGTGCGCTGCTGCTCGCTGGCGGCGTCGCGCTTTCGTGGGGACAATTCAAGCCGGCCAACCCGGGCCGCCCCTCGGCGGACGCACCGACTTTTTCGGTAAAAGTGAATCTCGTCCGCCTGCTGGTTTCGGTGCGCGACGCGACGGGAGCAATTCTCCCGCACCTGGATAAGCAGGATTTTCGGATTGCCGACAGCGGAGTGCCGCAGGAAATTGCCGTGTTCGAGCGCAACACCTCGCTCCCTCTTTCTGTCGCTATTCTGATCGACAACAGCGGAAGTACCCAAAGAGACCTGCACTACGAAGTAGGCTCGGTCAAGCGCTTCATTCCGGCGTTGCTGGGAGCGGGCAATCCGGACGATGCGCTCGCGCTGTTCACCTTTAATTGGCACACCAATCTGGAACTGGACTATACGCACAACGCCAAGCGGGCGCAAAGCGCCCTGCGCTTCCTGCGCGGCGATGGCGGCACGTCCCTCTACGATACGATTTACCTCGCCGCCGACACGCTGACGGAACGCGAGGGACGTCACGTGATCGTCGCGGTGACCGATGGCGGCGATACCACTAGCTACAAGCGTTACGATGATGCGCTGGCGGCAGCGCAGCGGGCTGATGCAGTGCTGTATCCAATCGTCGTCGTGCCGATTCCCGGCGAAGCAGGCCGCAACACGGGCGGCGAGCATGCGCTCGAAACTCTTGCGGCGGCCACCGGCGGCCGTATTTTTTATCCGGAAAGTTTCGAGCAGCTCGATGCCGCATTCGCCGATATTATCCGCGAGCTGCGCACGCAATATCTGTTGGGTTTCTATCCGAAAGCAGTTCGGGAAGAGCCGCGGCGCTATCATCCGGTTTCGGTTTCCACCCATGACACGAACCTGAAGATCAGCTCGCGAAGCGGCTATTACGAACCATAACTGGCGACGCCATCATAGGCGATCCGGGCTTCAAATTAGGCAGGAGTTGCTTCTAGCAGTTGTTTCAGCGCAGCAAGATCCTTCTGATTCGCACGGCGCATGGCCATTCGCATGAAAGGTGCAGCCAGCGTCGAGAAACGGGAAGGGACACCGTGGTTCCGTAGTGTCATCTTTGTGTCGTCCGCAACGGTTTCCCAGTATCCGCTAGAATTGCAAAACGGGCAATGCCCTCGGTGCATCGAAATCTGTCGAGAGACTGAGTTCTCGCCAACGGTCTGCATCGGCGGCACGAGCTGCCTCTGCTTCGCCGGCGTACTTAACAGCGTCGCTACCGAGGAGAAGATGCGGAGGGAGACGATCGCTCGCTGCTAAACGAAGAATGACCTGAGCGACCTTGACCGGATCGCTATTCTCCTTGCCCCATAGAGAGTGCAACGCGCTGACTACCGCACCCACGGACGGTTCATAATCCGGGAGCAGGTCAGGTGTGTTTTTGTGTGCACGAGTGCCCCAGTTCGTCCGCATCCCGCCAGGTTCAAGCGCGCACACCTTAACCCCGAACGGGGCTACTTCCTGAGCCAGGGACTCGGTGAATCCGCCAACGGCCCACTTGGCGGCATGGTAGGCAGTGCTGCCCGGAAGGGCCAACCGGCCGCCGACCGATGATATCTGGAGGATGCAGCCACTCTTCTGCTTTCGCATTATCGGTAGCGCTGCGCGGGTCACGTTAACAACACCATAGAAATTGGTATCGATCACGGCCTTGAATCTATCCGAGTTCAACTGCTCGAATGGCGCAACATCACCGTACCCCGCATTATTCACGACAACATCGAGACGCTCGAATGCCTCTACAGCCGCATGTACAGCGGCATGGGCCGAAGCCTCATCCGCCACGTCGAGCGGAGCAATCAGAACTTGATTACCATATTTCTGCACCAGATCTTCGAGGCGGCGCGTATCCCGAGCCGTCGCGACCAATCGATCACCCGATGTGAGCACAGCTTCGGCGATATTACGGCCCAATCCGCTTGCACTGCCGGTCACCAACCAGACTTTAGACATGAGTCCGTCCCTTCCGACTCCTCAGGTACACTACTACCGTCCGGGCAAAACCAATTCAAATCGCATTCCAGATCTTGGTTGCGTAGCATCGTGGCGCGTGGTCGCCGACCGGCTTCAAACTCTGATTTGTGAAATACTGCGAAAGGCGCTGTCTCCGTTCTGCCTGCCCGGAAATACCAAGGGCCTCGCCGATACCCGAAAAACGGCGTTCGAGCTGTTCCCACAAATCCACCTTCAAAGGAGATCCGTTCGGGCCGAATGCCGAGCCGACATGGCCGTACAGGGGCGGCGTCGGAACGTGTGTCACAACATCGTCCTCGTTCACAATCCGGTAGTCATTCGGAGGATACGTCGAACAGAAAATTAGTGCGTCGCCGACGCGCGGGCTCCCAAACGTGTACAGTGTCCGCGGCCGCCCCACTGGATCACGATAGGCGCGGAAAGCGATTGTCGCCAGAGCGGCGCCCAGACTATGCCCCGTGAAGAAAATCGTTTGATTCCCGGAAATTCCGGACAAATGGCGCTTTACGTCCTCCCAAACGCCGCCGGAAATCAGCGCGTTCTGGAAGCCTTGATGAACAAAACCGTTGCTTGTCAGCTCGGGGAAGAACGCTACGTCCGCCAGTATGTCGGGCAGATCGTTTATCCTGGTGCCGCGGAACGCTACTACAATGATCTCGTCATTGTGAGCGACCAGGACGTGCGGAGGTTGCGAGCGATCGAATCCGAACACGGCCACGCCAAGTCCGACCTTGGCAAGTTCCTGGGTGACGAAACTTGCGGACGTTGCATAGACGAGATAGGACATTTCGATCATCCACCAGCAATTGAGCTTGCGAAACACCAGAGTCCGCTCAATCGTGCAAGTGTTGACGTTCTCAAAGAAAATATAGCCGTCGCTGCCGGGATTGGGAAGCAGCGCATTCAACTCTTCTAGGGACGAGGGATTCGGAACAACTTTCTGCGGGTCGGCCATCACTTATGCCAGCGAGAGGTAGCATATCGCAAAAAGTCCTGTCCGGCGCTTTTGCGGCGGGCAACAAGGATATTTACTCTTTGTCCTCAGCGAGGTTCGTACGGTGTGCAAACCGAAGCAAGTGTATTAAATCCGGCGGATCTTGCGGCGGGTAGGAGATGCAGGAAGACTGTCGCCGTCAGGAAGGCGTCTCCACCCGCGGTGTGGCGATCGTGCGGTACCACGCCAAACATGTCGCACAATGCGTCCAGAGAAAATCCCGCGGCCATCCTCCGATTCGAGAACGCGCCCGCGTCTTGTAAACGCAGCGCCAGATCCATCGTGTCGAGCGATTGGTTTCTGAGCGTCAAATTGAATTGCCGTTCGCAGGCACAATTCAGAACCTCAATGTCGTGGCCTATATGGTGGCCTACGATAACGCCATCGCCTAAATAAGCCAGAAAGAGCGCCAGCGCCTCCGGTTCGTCCATGCCGCTCGACGCCTCGTCACGCGTAATGCCATGCACGGTCACGGAAGAGAGATTGTAGGCCACCTTGAGCATTACCTCGAACGAGTCATCCAGTAAGATCTCGCCACCGCGCACCGCAATAGCTCCGATGGTGATCACTCGGTCGCGCCGCGGGTCGAGGCCCGTGGTCTCAGTATCGACCACCACGAAACGGACCTGCGCAATCGCCGTCTCATCGTCCCAGGTGTTCTCAAAAGCCTCAAGGTATGTCTCGTTCATGCCGTAGGAATGAAAGTGGAAGTAGTGAATTCGAGGAGGCGCTGAATCGAGGAGAACGCAGTTTTAAGCAGAAGCTGATCGAATTTCCCCAGCTTGCCGGGGTCAATTCGAGAGCCCGCTTCGAGAGCCCCCGCCAGCGTTTGATAGTAAAGCGCTGTTCGGAAGGCGCCCGCGGCTTCGGGGAAAATCGTCGCACCCTCCGGAAAATCGAGCTCCGCTGCCGCCAGCCGCTCTAATGTGTTGGCGGGGGCCAGGCGGCGCTTCGCGATCGCGAAAACGCGCGCCGCGTCGGCGATCGGTGTGATGGCGGTGCTGGCGATGTCGAAACTGTCCTGCTGCGCCCCATCTAATTCCAATACGAGTCCCCGGAAGAACGTCAACGGGGGTAATTGGACCAGCGTATCGTTGGCCAGTAACGGAACAGCCGTTTCGTGATCGCGCAATTCGAGCAATATATTTTCTTTGAGCCTTTGGAAAATCGAAGGATCGCCTGCGAGCGATTGTAGATCAAAGAACTCACGCCTGACGTACAGGTCGTGGCCAACCGGGTTGCGGATCGTTTCGCAATAGAATCGCCTCCATTCTGAAAGAGACATACTCGGTTGCGAACCCTCCGGCCACAACAGGTGCAGGCCAGTAAATCCGCAAGCGTGGAATCGCAGCATCGTTTCACCAGCCAGCCTGGCGAAATATAAGCTGTCTTCAGGCCGAAAAGATTCGTCGGAATTGTCGTACACTACGGCGACCGCGGGAAGTCCGGGCAACACCCTATCGCCACGCGCTGGCATGCCGACCATCACCCAGCAGGAAGGGACTTCCGGCTGCGTCATACCGGCCTCCAATAGATTGGTATGCGCCAGCCGGATACAGGCGCGGGCCATGGCGGCAGCCACCTCGCTTCCGATGCGGCAGCAATCATCTACGTCCGGTGGCTGGGCCAGGCCGTCCAGTACGACCCGCTTTGTACGCTCGAGCAACGGAATTATTTCCCCAACCGAGGCGGCTTGGCCAATCATGTTTACCAGACGCGACGGATTGTAGCCGCTGAAGAGCGCGAGTTCGGATGCGGTAAGGATTGCTTCCAAACCGCTCTCCGGTGTGCCGTCCACGGTGATCGTAAGATCTTCGCTGCGCGCCCGAAGCATTTCCCGTACCGCCGCGCGAGTAGTCACTGGCGCGATAACCGTCGGTCGACAGGGCCGTGCGGCAGCCTGCGTGGGTCCGGCATTTGCCGTGCAAAGTTCGAGTGCTGTGATTATGCCTACCGGACGGCCGCTGTCATCCACCAGCGTCGCCACTCCATTTCTCGCACCGCTCAGTTGCGCGGCAGCTTCGGCCGTTGACGTATCACGCGGGACTACGACGTGGCCCGCGCGTAGGAAGTCCACAGATGGCGCTTCGGCATCCAGCCAGGAGCTCTTGCCGAAAGTGAGAGCGCCGGCAAGGGAGGAATGCGCCGAGAGAAAACGCTGCACGGCCGGATAGCGCGGAACCAGGGATTCAAATACGGAGGCAGCGACTCCATACAAGATCACGTCTGTTGCTGTACGGGCCGAATACACGCAAGATCCATCACCGGCAAATCGTTCTAGGCCCAGGAGGTCGCCCTCTCCGAGTACATCTCTCAATCGTTCGCCTGAGATACGCTCCTCGAGCAATTCCACTCGGCCTTGCTGAATGATCCAGACGAACTGCCCCTTGGCATCACCTTGGCGGAATATATATTCCCCGCACTCGTGAAACCTGACTCGTCCGCTGCCGGCGAGATCGAGCAGATCTTGCTCCAGCAACGCATCGAATGGGCCATGACGTTTCAAAAAGTCAGCCACGCGATGTCGAATGACAGAAGTCTTCATAGGCTCGATTCGTCCGGGACCAACCTTGGATCGCACGGCGAACTTGGCGTGGCGGCAGAGAGGCAGGTGTCGAATAGAATACAACACGAGTCGGTTGAGCGGAGTGCAACACGGCTGCAAGCATGCGCTCGAAACCCTCGCGGCAGCCACAGGGGACCTATTTTTGTCTCAAAAGTATTGACCAACTCGATGCGGCGTTTCGCCGATATTATCCGCAAGTTGCATACACAATATCTGCCGAATTCCTATCCGAAAGCAGTGCCTGAAGAGCCGCCGCGCTACCATCCGGTTTCAGTTTCCACCCATGACGGGAGGTTGAAGATCGGCTCGCGAAGCGGCTATTATGAACCGTAACTGGCCGACCCATAAATAAGAGAGTGGCGCAACAAAATACCATTCATCCATAGGGGTATGATCTTGGCCTTCCAGCTAGTTGAATGCAAGGAGGCAATCGCATGAAGAAACTGTTTCTCAGTCTTACCCTTTCCGCCCTGTTGGGCTGGCCCGTTTTGGCGGCGCTCAAAGTGGCCGATACGGGACCGGATTTTTAGGTCCGCGCATCGTTAGGTGGACAAGAATTTAACTTCTCGCTTACAGGACGCCCTGAAAAACGACCGGCAGTCGTCTGTTTCTATCCTTCCGCTTATATCAAGGGCTGGGATCCGTCCAAATAGCCGAGACGAGCCTTGGCCTTATTTCGAGATATGAACCCTCCGAATCAGCGCCTGGAACCTAGCATCGGACCTAACGCAGTCAAAACGCGGGTCCACCCCAATCCGAACTAGCGCCGAAGTGCGCTCATTCAACGCTTGTTCCAGCAACTTGAATGCTTCAGTGTACTGGCCCAGTCCGATATAGACCTCCGCGAAAGTGGCAGCCGAAACGTAACCCATGTGTGATTTCTCAACTAGACGTTCGAGCATCTTTTGCGCCGTTGCCTTGTCGCCAGCTCGTCCATAGAGGTGCCCCAGAGCTCCCAACACCTGCGGGCTGTCATCCGATAACAGCAGGGCTTCCTCGAAATGCCGAACGGCATCGCGTTCACGCCCGAGGGCGCCATAGCTCAAACCCAACCTGTGGTGTGTCGGTGCAAATGAAGAATCTATCTCAAGTGTCAGTTGCAACTGCGCTATTGCGTCGTCGTATTTCCGCGCGAAATAGTAGACGTAACCCTTGTTCGCATTCAGCAGCGAAGAGAGCGGCTCAATTTGGAGCGCCCGATCGATCGCTAAAACGGCATCGCGCTCCTGTCCCAGGAATGCACATACCATTGCGTACCAGTGGTGTGCATTCACGTAGTGCGCATGGAGGCTGAAGGAGCGACTAAACTCCTGCTGTGCCGCTTGCGGGTCCCAATCATAGAAGAACCTGATGAAGCCCAGCGAAGCATGCGCTTCCGCAGAAGCGTCGTCTATGCGCAGCGCCTCCAAGGCAGCATGTTTCGCCTGAGGATAAGTGTCTCTCGGTGGTAGCCAACCAGTGAGTGCACCATGCAAGCCAATCAAGATGTACGCATCGGCCAATCCGACCCAGGAGTACGTGTAGCCCGAATCGGCAGCCAGAGCCCGACGGAAACAATCGATGGCACTTTGCGCCGAAGAGAAGGTCCGTTTGCTCAGAAAGTACCGGCCTCTCAGGTAATACTGCCAAGCCTGGTTATTCCGGGTACTCTGATGCCTGAGAGAACTCTGCCGATCTTGCGTAAACTTCAGAGCCAACGCTGCCGCAATCTTCTCGGAGATGGAGTCCTCGACCGCAAAAATATGCACAGCAGTTTCTTCGAAGTGATCTGCCCAGGTCAAGCGTGAGTCTTGCAGATCGACCATCTGCACGGTAACGCGCACTTTATCACTAACCTGCTGAAGGCTACCGCTAATGACGTAATCGGTGCCAAGTTCCACCCCGATCTCCGCCGCGCCACGTTCATCACTCTGATACCTGACGATGGACGTCGTAGGCCGAACGATCAGTTGTGGCAGGCTGCTAAGGCGGGTGATAAGCGCATCAGCGATACCCACCGAAAGAGGGCCGTCGCTGCCCTCCGTCGTCAGCCAAGTAAAGGGTAGGACAGCAAGTCTGGTAACTTCTCTGTCCGGTCTTTCGAGTGGACTGCCGATTTGAACAACCGGCGCGTTTTCTTGTCTGACCGTGGACCAGCCAGTAACCGTTGGAATGAACCGGTAGCCACGACGGGCGACAGTCACGACGTAACGGTTCTCTCTGGGGCCTTCGCCTAATGCCTTGCGAATTTCAGCGACCGCTTTGGCTAAGCTGTTTTCCTCGACCGTCACTCCCGGCCAAACAGCCGCAAGTAGATAATCTTTTGCGAGCAGTCTTCCGCCGTTTTGCACCAGAATTGACAGCACATCGAAAGATTTCGGCGAGAGGGAAACAGGCTCGGTCGCGCGTAATATCGTTCGCTCCGTGATATCTAGCCGATACTCTCCGAATTGATAGCAGTTATCCGACTTCGGTATGTTCACAACTTTCAGAACAAAGTCATCCGGCCTGAAGGACTTTATCTGCCTCCGAAGGTGATTATGGACGCGTGGGATATCACAAGCGGACTCCAGCGCGGCTTCCAGAATATCAGTGGGTAGAGCGCAGGAGCGCAGAGCAAAGATAGCTGTCCGTTGTCCCGGGAGGCGGCCGCCATGGCATCGTCCATAAACTTCTCAAGTGAAACGCTCGCACCGGCGGCACCAAGACGTCTGACTGGAACGGAATGGTTGCTCTGCGGTATGGCTGGTCTCGCTTTCGCATTCGACACCTACGAAATTGTAGTGATGTCGCTCGTGGTTCGACCCGCAGTCGCCGAGCTCGGACCATTCCAAGTGGGAAGCGAGGAATTCAATCGATGGGTAGGGTTGCTGTTTTACATTCCTGCCATTGCGGCAGGCGTTTTGGGCCTTCTCGGCGGGTACCTGACTGATCGGCTGGGCCGAAGACGAGTCCTGGTTTGGAGCATCCTGCTGTACTGCTTCTCGGCGGCCGGCGCTGCATACAGCACATCTCTGCCGGCACTTCTCGCGCTCCGCTGCACCACGATGGTGGGTGTTTCGGTGGAGTTTGTTGCGGCTGTGGCCTGGCTAGCAGAACTGCTTGAAAGCCCAAAACAACGAGAGTCAATCCTCGCTTACACACAAGCATTTTCGGCGGTGGGGGGCTGCCTAGTCACTGCGTCGTACTTTCTCGCGGTTACCTATGCCCCTGACTTGCCGGCCATAGCGCAGACACATGAAGGATGGCGATACACATTGCTGTTTGGGACTGTGCCGGCAATTCCGCTGCTCATTGCGCGCCCCTTTCTCTCCGAATCTGGAGTCTGGAGACGATTAGTATTGCAACAGCATCCCGGACGCCCTGGATTTGGCGAACTTTTCCATCCTGCTTTAAGACGCACGACGTGGGTAAGCACCTTGTTGACCGCCTGTAGTTTCGGACTAGCTTTCGGCGTAATCCAACAGGTTCCTCAAATAGTGTCCGGGTTGACTCCGGTACACCGCCTCACACTGCAACAGCAGGAACAGTTAGTCAGCTCCGTGCACATCTTCACGGATCTGGGCGATGTCGCTGGACGGCTACTGTTTGCGGTTCTTGTGGTTCTGGTGCTGCGACAACGGACCTTGCTGCGGCTGTTTGTTCTTTCAGCGCTGGTGACTTTTTTGCTGACGTTTTTTGCAAATGAGCGTCATGACCTGCGACTACTCGCTTTAGGAGTTTGCGTCGGCACTTGTTTCACCGTCGGGCAGTTTAGCTTTTGGGGCAACTATTTGCCGCGAATGTTCCCCACGCGTCTCCGAGCAACCGGTGAAAGCTTCGCGATTAACGTCGGCGGAAGGATGATCGGCGCGTCCTCGGTCATTCTTACTACCCAATTTTCCCGCTTCTTGCCGGCTAGCGGTGCTTCCACCCGGCTGGCCTACGCCGCCGGAACTGTAGCAGTATTCATCTGTTTGATCGGGCTACTAGCGAGTTGCTGGTTGCCGGAGCCTGGGCAGACAGGATTGCCCAAATAAGGAGGAGCGATACATATGCTTTGGTCACAGGCAACTTACGTCTTCGACAATGCAGGCGCGGAGGCAAAAACGCGATTCGAGGCGCTTTCGTCCATATTCGATCCGGGTACGACGCGGCGTCTCCACGCGCTAGGTGTCGATTCGGGGTGGCACTGCCTGGAGGTTGGCGCGGGTCATGGATCCATTGCCAAATGGCTGGGTGGGCGGGTCGGCTTGGGAGGACGAGTTGTGGCGTCCGACATCGACACGCGCTTTCTTGCGAATTTGAACTCTGCGAACTTAGATATCGTCGAGCACAACATTGAGACCGACGCTCTACCCGAGCGTGCTTTTGACTTGGTTCACGCCCGACTAGTGCTGATGCACCTCCCACATCGCGAACTCGCATTGGACCGGATGGTGCGCGCGCTCAAGCCGGGCGGCTGGATTCTCCTGGAAGAATTCGATGCATTGTCGCTTCTACCCGATCCGGCACTGAACCCATTTGAAGTAAAGCTGAGAGCGGCTGCCGCACTGCGGCGCGTGATGGTCGAGCACGGCGTCGAACTGAGGTTCGGGCGTCTGCTGCATGGACACTTGAGGATGCGTGGCTTGTTGACCGTTCGCGCGCAGGGTGAAATGTTCGCGTTCGAAGGCGGCTCAGCCGGAAGCACTCTGATTCGAGCCAGTTACGACCAATTGAAAGACGCAATCCTCGCAACTGGCCTCTTGTCGGAACAAGAGCTCAAAGAAGAAATAGAGTGCTTGGAGAACGAGGACTTTCTCGTGCCATCGCCCATCCTATGGGCTGCCTGGGGACAAGCACTATGAATGGCCTGAACAATTTTTCGCAAAGGAATAGGACTGGAGACATGGACGCTGAAGTAAGCGTGCATAAACGTTCGAAACATCACAGCTGTAATGAGGAAACAAATGATTACACCATTAACTATGTTGGTTTTTGTAAGACGATCTAAAAGAGTCGCGATTTGGTCGGTGGCGACCATGTTATTTGCGTGCAATGAACCCGGGACACCCAATCAGGAGCGTGCGACAGCGGTTGCTCCCAACGCAATCCGGCTCGATTGGAACAACACGGCCAGCGAGGGGAACATTTATTTCGACATCGAGGGGCGGACCGATCCTAGCATCGGCAACTTCGGGCCGTTCAATGCCGGTCGTAATAAACCCGCAAGTTACACCGTTGGCGGATTGGCGACCAACAAGCAGCACTGCTATCGGATTTGGGCTCGTGTTGGCAATAACGGCTGCCGCTCTCAATTGCCTTCGGCTTGGGCTTGCGCAACACCAACGCCCTCGACAAGGCCACCAGCTCCGCCGGTGAATAATAGTCCGGCCATTTCCCTCTCACAGCCGTCTACGAATAATTTCACGGTCTCCGGCTCCCATTTTCTCGGTGGTAGGACCGTACATTTGCGTGTCGTAGATGATGCGCTGACGCAGCGGTGGTTTAGTACGACCGCAAATAGTGCCGGTAACTTTTCGCTAGGCTTGCCCGGACTATGTGTGCGGCCAGGTAACGTCCACTTTTCTGCCAATGACGGCAGACCGAATTCGTCGGACGTAACCGGGACACTATGGAGCAACACCGTCACTGGAAGTTGTCGCTAATCGGTGTCTGCCTCTCAGAATTCGGGCATGAGAGGTCGTGAGTGAACCAGAGAACCCTCTCCGCCGCTACAAGAGCCACGCGTTTCGGTTCGTATTCTTCGAAATTTTTCTTCTCTGCGGCTCAATCATTTACAGGCCCAAATCCGGCTCGCACACACCCCCGATGCACCAAACTCGCGCACGTATGGCCAAGCTCCATCCGCAAACCGGACCTGTCACGGCTGCCGGCAAGGAAATATCGAGCCGCAACGCTACAGTGCACGGCGGCACCTCTGAAAGCTGATTGTTGCCGGCGAGCGCCAGGAAGATTTCGACGCGCTGCTCCACAACCTCTTGGACGAGTATTCCCCCGAAACCCCGGACGCGCGCAACTTGGTCGAAGACGCCGCCCTCGGCCGCTGGTTTCTCTGGCGCAGGCAACGCGCTTTCAATTCCGTGGAATCCGCGCTCTACGCGGCGCAACCCGATCCCGCTCTCTGGCCGCCCGAAGCCTTTCACAAACTCGCTCTTCTCGACCGCTACAAAACTGCCGCCGAGCGCTCCTTGAAACGTATCCTCCAGAGTCTCTCCGCGCTGCAGCGCGCCAGGAAATACGAAGCCCAATCGAAACTTGCCATCGCCCGTGCCACGGTCGCTCTCGACCAACTCGAGCGCGAGCAATGGAAGAAGGCCTGCAACCGCTTCGATCGCCCCACCGTCGTGCAAGAGATTACCGTCCAGATCAAGGACGGAGAGACCATCACTCAAATGTCACCGGAAAACGGCGCCCTCTTACATGAACTCGCACGCGCCATCCACCCGCCCGAGCAGGTCTGCCGCTCCTTCTATTTCCCCGACGGCATACCGTCCGACTATTCCGACTTCACCGGGCGCCCAGACTGTAGACGTAAATCCGATTACATCGTCCACCAACTCCTCCCGGTCTCCGCCTGGCGGGACAGTGCCGCCGAGCCATTTCGTTTCGTAAAATGACGATGTTCCTTTTTGTAGGGTCTGCTGAATCGGTGACCGATTGGCAATCGGCCTCAGAGGTTACTTCTGTTCGAGATCTTTGACGTGCACATGCGGGTGCGACGCCGATATCGGAGCGCGGTGTGCATGCCGGTGAGGACGGATTAGACGCGCGCGCTCCAGCAGCGCGACGTCATGAAGAATCTCTAGCGGCTTACCGATACCCGCGAGTTGGCCGTTTTCAAGCACGACGCAGCAATCTGCAATTTCCTCCAGCGCATCGAGGTCATGTGTCGCCATGATCACCGTCTTCGAGCCATCGGACCAGGATGCGAGTAGTTCGGAAATCTTGTTCTGGCTGAGTGGATCGAGGGCCGCCAGCGGCTCATCAAGAATCAGTATCTCGGGGTCGAGCACGAGTACGGAAGCGATCGCCACACGCTTCTTTTCGCCGCCCGAAAGCCGATGTGGAGGACGATCTTTGAGGGCTGCGATATCAAGATGATCGAGGGTCTCGGCGACTCGTGCGCGAATCCGGTCGGCTGGCCAGCGGAGTTGCAGCGGCCCGAATGCCACTTCGTCGAAAACGCTCGGATTGAATAGCTGCACGTCGGGATTCTGAAAGACCACACCAACCCGGCGGCGGAAGCCGAAAAAGAATTCTTCTTCCCGAAGACGTTGCTCGGTGAGCGGCTCTCCAAAGAAAGAGACACTGCCCTGGCGCGGAAAGCTCAATCCAGCGAGCAAGCGAAGCAGTGTGGATTTACCCGAGCCGTTGGCTCCCAGCAGCGCCACGCGCTCGCCGGCTCGAATTTCCAGCGAGATATCGTGGAGCGCCTCGAGACCGTTATAGAAGTAAGAAGCGCCGGACAGATGGAAAGGGTAAGTCATAGCGCGCTAGCGCCCCAGCCAAAGAGTCAACGACACGAGAATGAAAAGTGTGAATAGTTGAATCCAGTCGGAACTCGACAGAGGCGGATCGTCAAGCAGGCGTAGGTCGCCGCGGAAGCCGCGGGCCACCATCGCGGTATGAACTTCTCCGCCGAGTTGGAGAGTCTTATTAAGAAGGACTCCCACGCTCGAAGCGGCGAGGCGGCGCTGCTGAGACGATTCGAGTGGGCCCACTAGGCGTGTTTGACGAGCCTCGAGCATAGTGCGAGCGTTTTCAAGGAAGAGAAAGATATAGCGGTAAGTCATCGCCAGGACACCGACTACCAGCGCGGGAATCCGAAAAAAATGAAGGGCGTAGAGAAGACGATTCCACAGTGTCGAGAGCAGCAGAAGAAAGGCGAGCGAGGTAGCGGTCTCAGCTCGCAGAACCAGAAAAGCGGCGCTCTTCGCGCCGTGAGGTGTGAGCAGAAGGGCGGGCAAAGCGATGGCGCCGGTGAAGGCGAGAACGGGCAGCCAGACGCGAGTGGCCAGAACACGTACTGGAATGTGCGAGGCAAGCGCTAGCAGGATGGCGAGCAGGATCAGCGCGCCCAGAAGCCAGAGCCTGCGAGTCGCAATCGCGGTGACAAGCAGCGCTCCTAGACCCGCCAGTTTCACGCGCGGATCAAGGCGCTGCAGCAATCCTTCCTGGCGCGCCATGTCCTCGGCGAAAAAGGCGTCCTGGATGGCTCCGAGCACGCGATGGATAGTTTGTTCAACAAAGCTGCGGCGCGGACCCGCGTGCGTGAATAGGCGCTTCAACCAAAAAAAGGATAGGGCGATCACTCCAACGCCGATCGCGGCTGAAAAGAGGTAGGCAAGCGAAGAGTTGTGAATGAAGCCGGGCGCGTAATCGGCGAGAGGCGCCTTCCATAGTGAAGACCACTGAGCAAGACCGGCGGGAACCTGGCGCGGAAAGTCCTCGACCTTCCATTCGCCCCAGGCTGTACCGACGGCAAGGATGCCGAGCGGCGTCAACGCGACCAGGAGTGCGAGAGCTGGCCAGAGGCTTTGCGTGGGCTTGGCATGCGAAGCGGCTGGTTCAAGGATCTCGGGGGAAGCACGCTGTAGATAACCGACCACGCCAGCCGAAACGATGAACTCGGCGAGACCCGCGAAAGTGAGGTGGCCGAGCATCATCGCCGGAATTGAGATGCTCAACGGATACGGCGCATACAGCGGAGCGCCGGAAGCGTCATGGAAGAACACGGGTTGGATCCCGAATTCGATCGCCGCGCATAAAGCGGCAAGATTGATCGCGACGTAACCGGCGAAGCCCGCTGCCAGAATGCGGCGGACGGACGTAGTGGCTGCGTTCCACGCCAGCAGTCGATAGACGCAGAATGCAGTAAGCGAGCCGACGATCGCCATATTGAAGCAGTTCGCTCCAAATGCGGTGATCCCTCCATCTCCAAAAAAAAGAGCTTGCACCAGAAGCGCGATGGAAACGGCGAGGATCGACATAGCCGGGCCCAGCACGATGGTAGCGATAGCCATGCCGACCGCGTGGCCGGTCGTGCCTCCGGGCAGCGGCAGATTGAACATCATGATCAGGAATGAAAACGCCGCAAATACCGACAGCAACGGGACGGCGCGGGTTCTAAGGATCGCCTTGACCCGCCGCAGTGCGACATACCAGAAGGGCGCCGCCGCGGCATAGAGACTGGCGCAAGTGGACGGGCTGAGGTAGCCGTCGGGAATGTGCATAGAAGATGTGGGTACTTGCTTACTTACGAGTAACACGGCCCACACGGATCGGGCAATTTTTTAAACGCGCTTCCAATCCGGCAGACGCTGAACTTCGTACATGGATACACAGGAGGATGAATGAAGGGGTTTCTGACTATAGTGTCGGTCGTCATGGCCGCCGCGGCGCTTGGTTCCGCGGCGCCATGCGTCAACGGCAGTCTGGCAAGTTACATCGCCCTGGGCCCAGGCGGATGCACGATCGGAAGTGACACGCTATTTGGGTTTCAAACGGTCGACGGAATCGTTGGCGCAACAGTCGTCGGAACTACGAACTTGGCGATTGCGCCCTTTGGCGGAGCCACGAGCTTCGGATTTACGGCTACGACCAGTCAGACGGCCGGAGCCGGTTCGCTCATCGAATCGATATTTACTTATCAGATTTCGGGCAACTCGTATATCGGAAGTTCAATCGCTTTGTCTGGCTCCTCAGAAAGTGGGGACGGCGCTGTGACGGACGTCCAGAACTACTGCGCAGGAGCCGTGTTCGGGCCGAATGGCGTAACGGGTTGCGCGGGCGTGCCAGGCACACTTGTAACTCTCGATGGCATTCAACAAACGGACCTTGCGTCCTTTTCGGGTGTAAGTCTGTTGAGCGTCACAGACGATTTCACATTGGACGGCGGGTTAGCGGGATCGGCAGCGGGCGGCAGCTTCACGGATCAGTTCACGGCACGAGCGTCGGTTTCAGCGGTGCCGGAGCCGTTTGTATTCGCGCTTACAGGTTTGGGACTGGCAGTTGGGATGTTGTTGAGGAGAAAAACACATGAATAAGAGCGTTCTTTGCATCGTGCTGGCGGCAGCCCTGGCTGCTCCCCCGAAGGGATTTGGCGCAAGCCACCGGGAGGCGCCGATTACGGCATTGGATCACAAAGCCGACATCACGGATTTCTTCGCGTTTGTCAGTTACGACGATCCCACGAAAGTTACGTTTTTGTTGAACGTCGACCCGCTGCTCGAGCCGGGCAACGGTCCGAATTATTTCCCGTTCGACGACACCATCCAGTACGCCATACGCATCGATAACAACAATGATGCGGTCGAGGATGTCTATTTTCTCTTCCAGTTTCAAACCGAGGTGCGAGCCCCGAACGTCTTTACCGGCTTTGTAGGCGCCGGCGCCGGAATCAACGCGCCGGCAAATTCCCCCGCACCGGTACCGCCCGGAACGCCGATTGTCCCGCCTGCCATCACGTCGTTGGACGGGGCGGGCTCTGCAGGCTTGAACTTGCGGCAGAAGTTCACCGTGACGATGGTCAACAACGGCGTCGCCACGCCGTTGACAAACCAGACGGGCGATCCTTTGTTTGCCGTACCGAGTAACGTTGGTCCCCGCACTATGCCGAACTATCCAGCGCTGGCCGCGCAAGGCATCTACAGCCTGGGGAACGGTATTCGAGTGTTTGCCGGTACCGTCGACGATCCTTTTTATATTGACCTCGGCGCGGCTTTCGATTCGCTGAACTTCCGCACGGGCGCCGGGGGCGGCGTGCTATCGCCCGCGCAGGATGCCGACGACCACACCAATATCGCGCCGGACTTCGTATCCGGCTACAACGTGAATACCATCGCGATCGAAGTACCGATTGCGATGCTCACGCGGACGGGGACGGTGGTTGCCGCGACAGATCCTGCGGCAACCATCGGCGCGTGGGGCACGACCGCACGTCCACGGACGCTGGTGCGGCGCTCACCCCTTCCCGCAGCATCATCCGGCTCGTTCGCGCAGATCCAGCGAATGGGCAATCCGCTGATCAATGAACTGATCATCGGAACCGGTTACAAAGACTACTGGAGCATGACCCAGCCCAAGGACGACGCGCAGTTTGCGAACTTCGATCTGGATCCCTTGCTCGCGCGGGTTTTGAATGCGGTGTACGGAATCAACGTGCCGCCGGCGCCACGAACTGATCTGTTGCCCCTGGTCACCTATGCGCCTCCGATCGCGGCGGCGGGGACACCGGCGGGTCCGGTGGCGGATCTGCTGCGGCTAAATACTGGAGTCCCACCGACCCCGACGGGAAACCGCAGAAGACTAGGATTGCTCGCCGGAGATGGTGCGGGCTTTCCGAACGGCAGGCGAGTCTCCGATGATGTCACGGACATCGCGGCGCGCGCCGTGGCAGGCGTGCTGAATCCTGCCTTTAATGTCTCGCCGAACAATCGTATTGGCGACGGCGTAAACACCAACGACCTGCCATATCAGGAAACGTTTCCTTATGTTGGGTTCGCACAGAGCGGACGGGACCGGCGGCATACTGACCCCGGTGAATCCGGCTGCACGATGAATGCGGGGACGCCGTGCCCGATCAACTGACAAGGCGCTTGCTTACGCGCGCGGTTCCCTGCTTGTTGTTGTCGGCGCTCTTGCTGTCGGCGGGAGAGCCGAAGACGGTGCAGGCCTATAACGAACTGGCCGACGGACTCTGCCGAAAAGCACGCAATACGGGCAACGTGGCGCTCTTCACCCAGGCTGACGCCGCGCTAAAGAAATCGCTCGAGCTCTCGCCGGGTAACTACGAGGCACGCAAACTGCAAGTAGTCGTGCTGTTGGGTCGGCATCAATTTCAGGAGGCGCTGCGCGCCGCAACGGAATTGAATCACACGGTACCCGACGACATCGCCGGCTGGGGCTTGCTCGTGGACGCCAACCTTGCACTTGGCAACGATGCCGACGCCGAACACGACGCACAGTGGATACTCGACCTCCGGCCGGGCAGCAGGCTGGGATTTTTGAAAGCCGCGGCGGTTCGAGAGCGCTTCGGAGATACCGAAGGGGCAATCGAATTTCTGGACGAGGCTGCGACGCGCACTTCTCCAAATGATCGGGACGAATTGGCTTGGATTGAGAAGGAGAAAGCCCGGTTGCGGCCGGCCTCCCAGCCCGCGAGTGAATCCCGCCGGCAAATCAGCCGCCGGCTGGCCCGTGCGACAACGGACGAACGCATCAAGACGTACGAAGCGCTGCTCGCCGCTTCGCCCGGCGATCTCGAGCTTGAGCTCGGGCTGATTCCCGCTTATCTGCAGAAGTTGCGCGAGACCGCGGACTCCACCTATCTTGACCGAGCCTCAAAACTGGTCGACCAAATTCTTGGGAAGGACGCTGGGAATTTTGCCGCGATGCGGTTTCAGAATGAAATCGATCTCGAGCGCCACGATTTCAAAGCAGTTGCTGCGCGTGCCGAAGATATGGCCAAGTATGCGCCTTCGGATCAGGGCAACTGGGGGACCCTGGGCGACGCACTCATGGAGCTCGGCGAATACGAACGCGCCGGCAACGCCTATATGCGGATGCTCGCGTTGCGGCCGAACCTGGCGAGCTACAACCGGTTGGCCTATTTTCGTTTCGTTACCGGAGATGCTCCGCAGGCGATTGCGCTCATGACGGACGCAGTGGCGGCAGGGGATCCGGTTCCGGCGAATACGGCGTGGTGCGCTAGCGAGTTGGGCGATATGTACTTCAAGACCGGCAAGCTGCGCGAGGCGGCTGCCGCATATCGCGAAGCGTTGCGCCTGTTCCCCGCCCTGCATCGCGCTTATGCCGGGTTGGGAAGAGTGGAAGCCGCCCAGGGACAAACCGACGCTGCGATTCAACATTTTGAGAGAGCGCAAGCGATCGTGCCCATGGTCGAATATGCGGGCGCGCTCGAAGATCTGTACCATGCGGCGGGCAGAACATCGAAAGCGCAGACGCAGCGCGAGCTGATCGAGACGATTGAAAGGCTAGGCCAGGCGACGAACGAGAAAACAAATCGTAACCTGGCATTGGTATTGGCGAATCATTCGCGCGATCTTTCCTTGGCCTTACATCTGATGGAGACAGAGCTTCCGTTCCGCGGCGATGTCTACACTTGGGACGCACTCGGTTGGGTACTTTTCAAGAACGGTCGCTTAGTCGAAGCGCAGACAGCCTCGGCGAAGGCGACCCGGCTTGGGACGCCGGAACCTGAGTTCTACCATCACGCGAGAGAAATCGCGCAAGCAATACATGAATAAGATACTTGTCGTAATTATAGTGATCGGAACGTGGGGCGTTGCATGGGCTCATCCAATGGGCAATTTCAGCGTCAGTCACTACACCAGATTGCAGACCACCACGCGGGGTGTGGACGTCGAATATGCGCTGGATTTGGCGGAGATTCCCACGTTCGAATTGCTGCGCGAATGGAAGCTCGAACACGACGCACCGCGCGCGATTCTAGAGAAGCGAGCGAACGAACAATCTCGCGAGTGGCTTCGGCAGTTGACGTTTGTCGTGAACGGCAAGCGAACGACCGCCCTATTTGACTCTTCGCAATTGGCAGTTGCGAATGGAGCGGGCAATTTGCCGATCGTTCGGATCACGACGAAAGCACATGTTGTCGCGCGCGGCAGCCGGCTGCACTATGAGGACGGGAATTACGTCGGGCGCGCAGGATGGAAAGAAATTGTCGTGGGTGCTGGCCCGGACATTACGCACGGGCTCACGCAATATCCGAGCGATCCAACGGTTGCGCCGCCGCAGGATTTGCGAACCGATCTTAAATTGAAAACCGCCGACCCAGCCGTTGAAGCCGTCACGGCTGCGCCGGTGACTCCTCCAGCGCCGGCGCCGGTGGCGGCGAGGCCGGCGTTTCGACAGCCTGGTGCCGTCGTGCGCGGCGATTTCCTATCGAAGCTGCTACAGCAGGAAAAGATCTCGCCATGGATGACACTAATCGCGATCTTGAGCGCGTTCGCGCTCGGAGCGGCGCACGCGCTAACGCCTGGTCATGGAAAAACGATTGTCGGCGCATATCTGGTCGGATCGCGCGGCACGTTGAAACATGCAGCATTTCTAGGCGCCATGGTGACGTTTACACATACTATCGCCGTATTTGCTCTGGGGATTGCCGTGCTGTTTTTGTTTCGCTATGTGGTTCCCGAAAAGATCACTGTCTGGTTGGGAGCAATCTCCGGTTTATCGATCGTGGCGATGGGCGGCTGGATGTTCTACAAGCGGCTCCGCCATGCACGAGCGCATGCGCACGGTCATCATCACCATCATCACGGGCACGATCATCACCACCATGGGCATTCGCATTCCCACGTGCCGGAGAAGATGTCCTGGGCCGGGCTCGCCGTGTTGGGCGCAAGCGGCGGGCTGGTCCCCTGCGAGTCGGCGCTGGTGCTTTTATTAGGAGCGATCGCCTTGGGTCGCATAGGCTTTGGCCTGGTCCTGCTGGCCTCCTTCAGCCTGGGGCTCGCGGTGGTCCTTATGGCGATTGGGGCATTAGTGTTGTATGCGAAGGATCTTCTTCCAGTGAAAGCGGGGAACTCGGCCTTTTTCCGTTGGATTTCAGTGGCTTCGCCGGCAGTAGTCACCATTGCCGGCGTGGTGACTACGGCCGTATCACTTGGTTGGATCCAGACGAAGTGGGGGATTTGACACCGGCTAGAGACTCGCGGCCTGCGCTATACCGGACGCCGGAGCACCAAAATGCTTTTGCAGGACCAAGACCATAGTGCCTCGGACGCGCGCTGTGGCGCCATCGCGTCCCGCCAGCAGCAAAGTGGGCGCGGCGGAGAGAGTTTGGGCCTGAATCTGCGCATCGATGATGGGGCGAAAACGATCCCACGCGGCGGTGAATTCGCCTATGAATATGATGGCCTCCGGAGCGAGTCCGCCGACGATCATGCGCGCTCCGCGGCCCAGCTGCTCGGCCATGCGATTCAGCGCGCGGCCGGCCAAGACATCGCCTTGTTCAGCGAGCCGCAATAGATCCTGAAACGTAAGCCTGCCGTTCTGAGTGCGCGACTCGAAATAGTAGCGCAGCGCGGCGCTATTGGAGGCGAGCATTTCCCAGCAGCCTTTGCTTCCGCAACTGCATAGTGGCCCGTCGGGATCGAGCGGTACATGACCGAATTCTCCTGCCATACCGCGTCTTCCGCTGACGAGGTGGCCCTGCGCCACGATGCCCGTTCCGATGCCCTCGGAGACGGTGATGGCGACCAGATCGCGAAGTTGTGTGGGGTTGAACCACATTTCCGCGAGCGCACAAGCGTTGGCGGCGTTTTCAAGTTCGACATCAAGCCCGGTGGCGCGTTCCAGCGGCGTTTTCAAATCCGTGAGCCGCCAACCTAAGTTCGGTGCAAACACCAGATTATGACTCGACAAATCCACACGGCCTGGCAGGCTGACGCCCACGCCTTCGAAACATTTTTCCGGTTGCGTCTTCACGATGGCGCGAATCCGCCGCGCCAATTCCTTCACGGCAACCGCCGGGTCGGCGGGAGTGGGAAGAATGTCCTGCGAAGTGAACGTTCCGTTTACGTCGGCCACGCCGAGCGTGATGCGAGAAGGCCGGACATCGACACAAATCACGGCGCGTTGATCGTTCAGATGAAGGAAGGTAGGCCGTCGGCCGCGCGGCAGGCGCCCCATGGGCCCCTCGATCACCCATTTGTCGGCGATCAGTTCTTCGATGATCAATGAGACGGTGCTGCGCTGTAGACCGGAACGGCGTGCCAGGTCGGCGCGCGAGATCGGCTGGCCGATGCGGATCAGATTCAGGACGATTCGGCGATTGATGTCGCGCGCCGTCTCGTTTGACGCAGCCCGAAGCGGATTCAGGTTGACCTGGCGCATGGTTTATTTGCGATCGTAGCTCTGGTTGGGATCGCGCCGTGGGAGGCGCCGCCCGGCTGGCGTCGCGGGAGCCGGATGCTCGGCAGTCTGGCGTCCCAGGGCAACTTCGGCATGGCGGAGGAGAAAATATTCATTCACCGGCCGATTGTCCATAAGTGCGGGCACCGACGGATCGCCTGCGACCATGTCGGCGAGATTCTGCTGGCCATCCGAGAGAACATCATCGAACATATCCTCGGGAGTTGAATCGGAATCCCATTCGATGAGATCGCGCGCCGCGCTGGCCGGCATACTGCGTGCCAGCTCGGCGGCAGTGGGGGTTGGGATGGGCTGCATGCTGGCAAGGAAATGAACGCCCCAGCCTTCGATCGATTCATAAGCGGTCAGATACGGGAAAGAGCTGCGCAGCGCCTTTACGATCGCAGCCATGGTAGCCCTGTCGCCGCCCGGGCACCACACTTGGGTGATGCCATCGCGCCGCAGATGGCGCTTGATGATGGCATAGAATTCCTCGGAATAGAGAAGGCTGGAGGTTGGCGCGCCGATGGGCGGCGGAGGATCGGCGGCGATCACGTCGAACTGTTCGGAAGAACGGTCGAGGAAGCGGCGGCCGTCGTCGATTACCACGTGACCCAGGGGCGAGTGGAGTAGGCCGGGGCCATCCTCGTGAAAATAGCCGAAGAGTTTTGGAACGCTCGGTACCAGCTCGACGACAGTCGTGTCGATTCCCCAGGAGAGCATGGAGCGGAAACTGGTACCCATACCGAAGCAAATCACCAGCCCGTTTCTGGCAGGTTTTTGCCGGAAGCTCAGCGGCAGGTGAACCATCATTTTGGTGATGGGTGTGAGCTTGGTCATGCCGACGCCATTTACCAGCAGACGTCGCTCCATTCCTTCTCCGGTAGCAATCACGGTGGCGGTGTGATCGCGCATTTCAACGCGGTGCGCGAACTGGGAGCCGAAATCTCTTGTCAGAAAGGCGAGCAGGATCGCCACGAAAATAGTTGCTCCAAAGGCAAAGCGGGCAGGCCGCCCGTCTCGAATGCGAACCGCGCTGGCAAGGCCAATGGCAAAGAGCGGAACGGCGAGCAAGCACAATCCCCAGCGTTCTCCCGCCCAAGGCAGTATGCAGAATCCGGCTAGCAGAGGACCGAGGATGCACCCAACGACATTCACGGCGTAGGCGGCGCCGGCGCGGCCGGGATCTCCGCCCGACCGGCGGTCTACCAGCATGGGCGTCAGAAAACCGATCGAGCCGCTGAAAAATCCAATTCCGAGCACCGCTCGAACTCCGCCAAGCGCGAGACCGAGAGAGGTGCTCAGTGTTTGCGGAATAGGCAGCCGCGGATCGGCAAACAGTAGCGGCAGTAGCGCGGCGAGTCCGAGCGGGATCCAAACAGCGCTGAACACAGTGGCGCCCTGCGAGCGCCTCCACTTGCGGTAAGCAGCGGATCCTAGAAAAGTGGCTGACAAATAGATCGCCAAAATGACGGCGAATGCATACACGACATTGCCCAGGTAGACGGTGAACTGGCGGATCCAAATCACCTCCATCGCCATGCTCGCTAGGCCGGTGGTGAAAAGGAGCCATAGAGTGCTAGGGTCGCGGGCGTCTTGGGCGGCGATGGGAGCCGGGATTTGTTCGCTCGCGGCGACCGGCGCGGATGGTGACGAGAGACTGATCAGAAAGACGGTAAAGGCCAAGACGGCGTTCAGCGCGATGGCGATGTGAAGCGTGCCCCGGAAGCCGAACAGCTCAATCCAAAAGAATGCCGGAACGAGAGTGCCGAGCACCGCTCCGAGCACATTTGCCAAATACAGATAACTGAAGGAGTGTTCGGATTGGCCGGCGGACAGTCTGCGGATGGCGGCCATGGCAAAGGGAAACGTGGCGCCCATGCAAGTGCACCAGGGCAACAGCGCGAGCAGGATCCACGAGCCTGAGGCCAGATAGTAGGTAGAGGAGTTCCATACCAGATCCTTTCCCGCGCCGGTCAAAACGCGGGCACCCGCCTCGATAGTGAGCGGAGCGAGGATGCCGGAGAGTCCGATCAACAGCTCCACCACGGCGTACAGGCGGAGAGGCAGGACGGCGGCCGAACGATCGAAGCGGCGGATGAAGATTCCGCCCGCCCAGGAACCAATGCCTAGACCGGCCATGAACACCGAAAGCACAATCGACACCATGGGCGTAGTGATGCCGAATTTCGCCATGGCGAGCCGCAGCCAGACCACCTCGTAGACCAGGCTACAAAAGCCGGAAATGAAGAAAAACGCGTAAAACCAACGTATTTTCAGACCGTTCGTTATGGGATTCATTTAGGCGGCCATTCCGGCACCATGTTAACTTAGCCGTGGTGAAAAACACGCCAGCGCTCCAGGCGAAAGGCATCGAAAAATCGTTCGGGGGAGTGCGTGCGCTGCGCGGCGTGTCGCTGGAATTGGCGGCGGGCGAGGTGCATGCGCTGGTAGGCGAAAATGGCGCAGGCAAATCGACGCTGATCAAGATATTCACGGGTGCGCTAGCGCCCGATGGTGGTGAAATCCGCCTGCGTGGACAGTTGCTGGAACACAATTCACCGGCTAAGGCGCGGTCGCTCGGTATCGCGGCGATCTATCAGCAACCCGCTTTGTTTCCCGATCTGACGGTGGTGGAAAACATCGCGCTGGGTAAAGAAACCGGCAGATTGTGGAGCAAAGTAAATTGGCACGCGCGGCGGGCGCATGCGCGCGAATTGCTCGACCGAATTGGCGCACGGGTTCGCCCCGAGGCGCTGGCCGGAGAGTTGAGTATGCCAGAGCAGCAACTCGTCGAAATTGCCAAAGCACTCGATACCAATGCTTCGGTGCTCATTCTGGATGAACCGACGGCATCGTTGGGCGACCGGGACACGGAAAATCTGTTTCGCATCATTCTGGAACTGCGTGCAAAAGGTGTGGCGATCGTTTATATCTCGCATCGCTTCGAAGAGTTGGGACGCATTGCAGACTGCGTGACAGTATTACGCGATGGCCAGAGCATCGAAACTCGCGCCATGGCGGGGACAACCAAGGAGGATTTGATCCGGCTCATGGTCGGCAGAGAACTGGAGACGGTTTTTCCCCCGGGCGAAAACGGATTCGGAGACATCGCGCTGGAAGTACGCGGTCTGAAATGCCGCTCATTGAGGGTAGAGGACGTCACTCTGACAGTGCGGCGCGGCGAGATCGTCGGCATGGCAGGATTGGCGGGCTCCGGGCGCACGCAATTTGCGGAGGCGGTGTTCGGCCTGGCTCAGTTGGACGCGGGCGAAGTGTTGGTCAACGGGAAAGCAGTCGAGATCCGTTCAGCGGCCGACGCCGTGCGCTTGGGAATCGCCTATGTGCCGGAAGATCGACGCCGGCATGGCGTGATTCTCCGCATGCCCGTGGCAGCGAATACGACACTGGCGAGTCTCGGCAGTATCTCGAAAGGCGGCTTTCTGCAATTTGCCGAGGAGCAGAAAGCGGCGGCCGGCTATATCTCGCGGCTTGGCGTGAAGACACCGTCCACCGATACGCTTGCTGGAAATTTGTCGGGCGGCAATCAACAAAAGGTGGCCCTGGCACGGTGGCTGATGACTCAACCGAAAATTCTCATTTTGGACGAACCGACGCAGGGCATCGACGTTGGGGCAAAGATGGAGATTTATCGGCTGATTCGCCAACTGGCGGCGAACGGGCTCGCCATTCTTATGATTTCTTCCGAGACCGAAGAAATTCTGGGGATGAGCGATCGCGTGGCAGTGATGTCGAAGGGCCGGATCGCGGGCATTCTGGATCGCGCGAACGCGACACCGTATGACATTTTGGAACTGGCTCTTGGGCACCAGGTGGCGGCGCAATGAAGCTTCGTCCGGACCGCGAGTGGCCGGGCTTGATCGCGCTCGCCGCTCTCTATATTTTTCTGGCGCTGGCAGCGCCGCGCTTCTTTGCCGCCGATAATTTGCGCGACCTGGCGCTATCGAATGTTTCCGTGCTGCTGGTAGCGATGGGCATGACCCTGGTCATCGTGGTCGCGGAAATCGATATCTCAGTCGGGTCGCTGTTTGCCGTCGTGAGCATCGTCTGCGGATTAGCGGCGAAAGCCGGGATACCCATTTTGCCGTTGGCCCTGCTCGTCATAGGTGCAGGCGCCATTCTGGGGGCACTAAACGGCGGATTGGTCTCCTATGTGAAAGCGCCCTCCATTGTGGCAACCCTGGCAACCATGGTGGCGTGGCGGGAGGCGCTGCGCTGGATGACCGGCGGCGCCTGGGTAGAAGGATTACCCAGCAGCTTCCAGTGGTTCGGATTGGGTCAACTCAAAGGCGAGATCGCGATTGTCGGATCGGCGCTGATATTGTTTGCAGCGTTGTGGTGGGCCTCGCGCAATGTGGCGGCGCTACGCGCAGTGTACGCAACCGGTTCCGACAGCGAGGCCGCGCGACTGGCAGGTATTGCCGTCACGAAGGTCGTGTTCTGGGTATTCGTTTTGACGGGCGCTCTGACCGGACTCGCCGCGCTGCTGAACGCGGTTCGCTTCTCCGATGTTCCGGCCAATAGCGGAAACAATCTCGAATTGAAGGCGATCGCGGCGGTAGTGGTGGGAGGAACGCCTATCACGGGAGGCCGCGGCAGCTTACCTGGGACGCTGATCGGGGTCGCCCTACTCGGGAGCATTGGACCGGCGTTGACTTTTCTTGGGATCAATCCGTATTGGGAGAAGGCAATTCAGGGCGCGATTATTTTAGCGACCGTACTGTTCGACGCAATAAGCGCACACCGCGTAAGAGCGCTTGCCACGCGATGAACAAAGCTAGACAAGAAATCATCCTGGGGTTGTTGATCGCCTGCGAGATCGCACTGTTCAGCGTCACGGGGCAGAACTTCTTCTCACTTGGAAATTTCTTCGAATGTATCCGGCTGGGAGTGGAAATCGGCCTTCTTTCGCTCGCGCTCACGCCGGTCATCGTTACAGGCGGAATTGATCTTTCAGTGGGATCGATGATGGGTCTGTGCGCCGTTAGTTTTGGTTGGCTTTGGCACGATGCCGGCGTTCCTACCGCCGCGGCCGTGCTGCTCACGCTCGCGATCAGTCTGCTCGGAGGTGCTTTGAATGGGGCGCTGATCGCGCGGCTCAACGTTTCGCCCTTGATCGTTACCCTCGGCACCTATTCGCTGTTTCGCGGCCTCGCCGAGGGGATCACGATGGGCGCGAAAAATTACTCCGGCTTTCCTCCTGGATTTCTGTTTCTCGGCCAGGGCTATCTCGGCGGCGTAGTTCCGGCGCAGACGATTTTGCTCGTTATCGCGGTAGTCGGCTTTTGGCTATTACTCCATCGCAGCGTGGCGGGACGAGCCTTGTATGCCATCGGCCACGGTCTCGAAGGCGCCCGCTACGCGGCCATCCCAGTCAAACGGCGCATCGGGTTGGTGTATCTCCTCTCTGGACTGGCGTCCGGAGTGGCGGCGATTGTGTACGTCGCGCATCTGGGGCAGGCAAAATCGGACGCCGGAACAGGATACGAACTGATCGCGATCACCGCCGTCGTGCTGGGAGGCACATCCATCTTTGGAGGCAGCGGAACTATAGGTGGTACGCTGCTGGGGCTTATAGCGATTGTTGTGCTGCAAAATGGTTTGCGCCTCTCCGGATGGCCGGCAGAACTGGCTGGAATTCTGACCGGCGTTCTGTTGGCGGCCACTATCGCGCTCCAGCGCGCCGGGAGACGCTCACGCTGGGCGATGGCAGCTGTAGCGTCGGTCGCGGCAATCGTACTGGCCCTTAGCTTAGAGGCGCGGCATGCAGGAAGTGCCGGAACGATCACCATCGGTGTGATGCCCAAGGCGAAAGGCGATCCCTACTTTATCAGTTGCCGTGCCGGCGCGGAAGAAGCGGCGAAACAGCTCCACGTCGACCTGATTTGGGACGGCCCCACCGGCCTCGACGCAGCCAAGCAGAACGAGGTGATCGAAGGCTGGATCACTCGCCACGTGGACGCGATTTCGGTGAGCGTGGAAAACGCGGCAGGCATCTCGACGGTGCTTCGCAAAGCGCGGGCTCAGGGGATCAAAGTAACAACCTGGGATGCGGACGCCGAAGCAAACGCACGCGACTATTTCATCAACCAGGCGACTCCGGAAGCGATCGGGAATACGCTCATTGATGAAGCAGCACGCGTCATGCATGACAATGGAGAATTCGCGATTATAACGGGCGCACTCAGCGCGGCGAACCAGAACATCTGGATCTCGTTCATGCGCCAGCGCGTGAAGGAAAAATATCCGGGACTAAAACTCGTAACCGTTCGGCCGAGCGACGACGACCGCGACAAGGCGTTCGAAGAGACGCAAACGCTGCTGAAGGTTTATCCGAATATCAAGACCATCGTGGGGATCTCGGCTCCGGCGGTGCCTGGGGCCGGGGAGGCGGTGAAGCAATCGGGCCGGCAGGACGTGCAGGTAATTGGCCTTTCGCTCCCGAATCTTTGTAAGCCTTACGTGCACGGCGGGTCGATTGAAGCGGTGGTTCTATGGAACACTAAAGACCTGGGATATTTGGCGGTGTGGGCCCCGGCGGCGCTCGTGCAAGGGACGCTGCGCGCTGGCGGGAGCACGTTGACGGCAGGACGATTAGGCGTCGTGAAGGTAGAGGGAGATCAGATCATTTTGGGTGCGCCGGCCATTTTCCGTAAGGACAATATCGACCGGTTCAATTTCTGAATGTCGACCATCAAAGAAGTAGCGGAACTGGCCGGTGTCTCGATCGGGACAGTATCGCACGTCATCGGCGGATCGGTTCCAGTGAGCGATTCGCTACGGCGCAAGGTTCTGGCGGCTATCCGCACACTCGACTACCATCCGAACCATATCGCGCGCAGCTTGAAAACGCGCAAGACGCGGACGCTCGGCATGGTTGTACCGGATATGACAATCCCGTTTTTTCCGCAGGTTATTCGAAGCGCGGAGACAGCGGCGCATGCGCACGGCTATTCGGTTATCGCGGTGAATTCAGACGACAGCACGACGCGCCAGAAGGAAGTCCTCTCACTGCTTCGCTCGCAGCGCGTGGAAGGCATCTTGCTGGTGATCGCCTCGGCGCATGGCTCGCAGGCGCAGATTCCGAAGCTGATCGAATCCGGTATTCCGGTAGTTTGCCTGGACAGGCTGCCGGAAGGCATCGAAGTGGATTCAGTGTGCGTGGAGGACAGCGCCGCAGCGGATATGGGCGTTTCACACCTTCTCTCGCTAGGCCACCGCAAGATCGCAATTCTAACCGGACCGCTGACGCTCCGTAATGAGCGCGAGCGGTTGCGTGGTTACAGGCAAGCATTCGAGCGCGCCGGCGTGGCTGCGAGCGATTCGCTGGTTTGGGAAGCGAAACTGAACCAGGAAGACGTAAGTGCCGTATGCCGTGAGCACCTGACGCACTCGTCCACCCGTCCTAGCGCGCTTTTTTGCACCAACGGCGTGACCGGTTTGGGCGCCCTGCGAGGGATGGCCGCCTGCGGACTGAGCACTCCGGAAGATATCGCATTTGTCACTTTCGACGAACTGACGGAAGATATTTTCCGGCCGGCCATTACAGCCGTGGTTCAGCCCGCCTACGAAATCGGTTATCGCGCGGCGGAGATTTTGATCGAGCGGATTCAGGCTGGGCCCACGCGTGGGCCCAGAATTGCCGCGCGGTTGCCGGCGACCTTAAAGGTGCGTGAATCTTCGACCGGGGCTGCCGCGATGAAAGTATTTCGTGGCGGCAGGCGATAGCACGCCGAATAGGTGTTGCCTGGAACCATGGCGGAAGATCACCGCAGGCTTGAGCTTACTGCGCCAGCAAGTCGGCAAAAAATGGATTCAACATCCTACCTTGCGGGTCAGTGGATCTGACCCACCTCGAAAAATCGATCCAGCGCTGGCCGTAGGCTGCTTCCACATGTTTCTTCTGGATAAAGGGACTCTGATTCAAAAGCGGCGTGCCGTTTCGCCGATATGCAAAGTCATTGAATGCCTCTAGGAATTTCTGCCATGTGGGTTGATTAGTTACAGCGTGGATTGGGTCGATGGAAAACATATCCTGATCGTGCGTGTAGGACAAGATTCCGTTGGCGTCCTGATGCACGCGGTAGGCGCCAAGTGGCATATTGCAACGAAAGCCGGTCTCTTTGAAGTGCGCATCCGCAAAGTCGAGGTAGGCTCGCAACGTGCTGAGCCATTGGTTTCTTGGAAACGCCCAGAACGTGAAGGCGTACCGGTCTGAGCGGGCGGTGTTGCGGTAGTCAATTGTCTTGTCGGGCGCGAGAAGAGTGATGCCGCCCACCAAATGCAGGGTTCCGTATAAGAACTTAGCCACATCAAATGAGTTTTGCTGCGCTTCGTCACGCAGCTTGGGATCAGCGATGAAAGCATCGATGAAGTGACCTATGTGTGCGCCGGTGAAATTCCACAACCGGCGTCTAGCAGCAGCCTGGAGCGAAATCAATATCCCAGGTTCCGGGACGCGCTGCCGCTGCTGGAAGACGCACGTTCTGCCGACGGTCCAGCAGACGATGCCTTCCGACTTGTCCAGGAGACCGTCTACTTCCTCCTCTGTTAATTCCTCAACGGGACGCGGCAGATAGGTGAAGTGAAGCGTCTCTACGGGCTTAATGCGAAATGAGATTTCATAGACGATTCCGCAGAGTCCATAGCTGGAGCGCATCATGCGAAGCAATTCAGGATTGTTAGTCTCAGACGCCTCGCCCAAGTCTCCGTTTGGCGCAACCCACTTCATACCGGTCACGTACGAGCTGACCTGTCCAAATTCGATACCATCCAGCGCGTCTTTTGTGTGGCAGCAAGCGGCTGAACCGAGCGTCATGTTGCCAATCTCGATATTGAGCATGAACTGCATGTTTTGAGCACGTAAGGCCTTGGACGCGTCGATTATCTCTAACCCGGCTTGGGCGGTGAAGGTATTAGCGGCAGCGTCGATGGCGATGATTTTTGTCATGCGGGACATACCGACGATGGTGCCGTTTGAAGATACGCACGGCGTCAAAGAGTGATAACTTCCCATCGGCCGAACCGGGCTCGGATAGCGCGCCAAATCCCGCATAATGGCCTGAATTTCCTCCACCGTCTCGGGAAACATGATTTGCTGCGGAGACGTGGTAATACTTCCGTCGTAGTTGACGATTGTGTTCGACAATGCAATTATTCTCCCGGCTAACGCTACTGAAAACCAAGACGACGGACATTCCGACCGTCAAAACAGCCGGTCACATTCTACATTGGAGCAGTGAAGGCGCGGTAATCTCTTATCAATCGATATGACGCTTCTGCTGGTCCAAATGGCGATCATTCTACTGGTGACGGTCTCCTGCGGTTGGCTGGCGCTTCGGCTTGGTCAAGCTCGCGTGATTGGAGAAATTATTGGCGGCATTCTCATAGGACCGTCGGTGCTGGGGCGCCTGTCGCCGGATCTCTCTGCTCACCTTTTCAATCCGACCTCCGCGGCCACTTTTGACTCACTCAGCACAATCGGGCTCATCTTGTTTCTTTTCCTCGTGGGAATGGATTTGGACTACGAGCAACTTTACAAACAGCGCACTACGGCCTTGGTGGCTAGCGGCATGAGTATCCTTCTTCCATTCGGGATGGGTGCACTTCTCGCCCATTCGCTGCGCGTCAGATTCGCACCGCAAAGCATCGGTAGTGTGCCGTTCGTGCTCTTTCTCGGCATCGCGATGAGCATCACGGCATTTCCAGTTCTCGCGCGCATACTTGAGGAACGCAAACTACAGACGTCGCCACTCGGCACGACGGCGATTTTGTGCGCGGCCGTAGACGATGTGGCGGCCTGGATATTGCTAGCCTTTGCCTTAGCACTCATCGGCAAAAGCGACGGACCAGCCAGTCTCTCCCTACGTATGGCTGGCCTGGGAACCTATCTGTTTCTGATGCTGGCTGTCGTGCGGCCGCTGGCCAAGTGGCTGGTGAAACGCCAGAAAACGGCCGCTCTATCCCTCGAATTGCTGTCGGTAGTCGTCGCGGGCATGTTGCTCTCTGCCGCAGCCACTGACGCCATTGGCGTACACCCGCTGTTCGGCGCTTTCCTTGCCGGCATTTGCTTCCCACGCGTCCCGCGCTGGCAGGCGGCCATCCGACTAAGACTGGACATGTTGACTTCCGTCCTGCTCCTCCCGCTCTTTTTCGCATTGACGGGAATGCGTACTCGTTTGGATCTGCTATCCGGAGGCAGCACTTGGCTCTGGGCTGCGATCGTACTGGCGGCGGCAGTTGCCGGCAAAATGGGGGGCGCGGCTCTCGCCGCCCGTTGGAGCGGTCAATCCTGGAAAGACGCTTTGGCCCTCGGCGCACTGCTTAATACGCGCGGACTAGTCGAGCTTATCGTGCTTAACATCGCCTACAATGCCGGAGTTTTTACTCCAACTCTGTTCACCATGCTGGTTGTGATGGCCCTTGTCACAACTATGCTCACCAGTCCCCTGCTCAACTTGCTACGCATCGACAACCGAAGGGAGGGCACGCTGGATAGAGCCGATGCTGCTTGACATTCCTTCGCACGGGCAAGAACTACCTGGCCGCGGACGCCCGATCGGGCCCGGGAAATATGTCGTATATCATTTCCTTGCGAAAAGCCTGGTTCGATGTACACCTGATGGCGAAATGTTGACCCGCTACAACGAAATGGGCTACGTCTTTGACCATCTTGCCGATGCTCAGCGTTACTGCCAATGGAAGGTCAAAGACAACCCCAAATTGGGCTGCACGGTTTACGACGACAACAGAAAATTCGCAGATCAAATTTTCAATGCCGATCATCTGGAGCGAGGCAAACGTGAAAACGCGCCTAAACGGCAATTGTTAGTGGGCACATTATTTCTGGTTTGTGGTTGCGCTTTGATATGGATTGACTCCCGGCACGATTGGATGCTGATTCTAGGATTTCTGGTTGGGGCGAGATTGGCGGTAGGAGGGGCCGCCAAAATACTGCTCAGCCTGGGCGGATTACAGAGGCGACGACATTAGTTCCTGCGCTGCTGTGCAGCATTCTCGATACAGGCATACTTCATCAGTGGAATGGCGGCGGCCCTCTAATGCGCCAGTATTGAAAGCGCGCGCCGCCGCTGCGAACGGCAGTGCTCGTCCCCACTAGCGTTCTGAATGTCTTCGGCGCATCGAGTGATCGAGCGCGTACTCCGCGACAGCGACTCCTAGAGATTGGCCATCGTCGCACCAACTCCGGAAATGGATACCGCCAAAGATTCGCGCGTTCTCGATCTCAGCCGCGGCCAACGAGAAATCAGTAAAAAGAACGCGTCACGCCGGCAGCCATAGGAGTCGACGGCAAATGAGGCAATTTCGCCGAAAAAGACGGCGAGAACGTTTAACTGCAGCGCCGCTTGCCGTGGAGTGAGCCGATGGATATTCGGGATGAGGTGGACTAACGGTCAACGGGGTCCAGCCGGAATCCGGATCAGTGTAGGGATTGCCATCCGTTTCAGCAAGAGGAATCGCGGTGACCGACCTCCAAAACGAGTACGTGCGAACAGCAATGGGCGCTAAACACGGTGCCTGACTTGTTCGCACGCGAGGTGGTGAAGTTCTTCGCTGAGGCCAGTGCGAATACGGCGTACACGTGAACTCCGACCAGGAGACTGCCCGCCTCTTGGCTTGGGACTTTCCACTTCCGCTCGCGCTTCACGATTTTGCGGTGCATGGGACAGGGATCACGGAGCGCAACAATCGGTCCATACGTTCGTCCTAATCCGGGCCGGAACAACGAGCCGCAAACTTCATCCGGTATCGAGATTGGTTTGATGGACATCGCTGACGGTCCTGTTTACGGCGAATTCTCGCTCAGAATGTTGCTCGACTACTGGCGGGTTGTGGAACGGAGCACTCTGAACTAACCTCGCCACGCTAACCGACGAGATGGCTACACACTGCACAGATCGCCGTGCTCCTGCGCCCAGGTATCAAGCCGCGTTTCCTTGACCTGTTGAACTAACCCGATCCATCTGACCAATCCCACGCTGCTTCAGCGTCACGGATTCATATTCCGGATAGTCCTCAATGATCGTCAATCAGGAACCAATCGATGGTTTCGCGGTTGCCAATCGATAGAATCTTTCTATTTCTATAACCGGCCATTTTAACGTTTCAGAGCGATGCGGATACACTGTCCTGTATGAAATGGTTGAGCTGCTTGATGGCCCTGTGCTGCCTGGCCTCAGCTCAAGTCAAAACAGATAAAGGCTGCCCGCCTCCCACCGACTGGGCCGGCTTGAATGTTTTTGGCAGCGATGATGCAGAGATTCGTCCCCCCTCACCGAACGAGCAACGCGTCGTTTTGCTGGGCGACGATGTGATGGCAAACGCCACTTTCCACAATCGCAGCTACATCAATCGAGGAATAGCCGGGCAAACAACCCCGCAGATGCTCGTCCGCTTCCGCCAGGACGTGATTGCCCTCAACCCGAAAGTTGTCGTGATCGAAGGCGGATTGAACGATATTGGCGGAGTTGCGGGACCGGGAACCGAGGGCACGATCACCGAAAATCTTGCCTCGATGATGGATCTTGCAAAAGCACATGACATTCGCGTAGTGATCGCTTCGCTTTCGCCAGTGTGCGATTGCGTGACTAACCAGACCGGACGCAGGTCCGTCGGCAGAATTGCGGCGATCAATCATGGACTTCAGGATTTCGCGCGCCAGACGGGCGCCGTGTATGTCAATTACTACACCCCTTTAGTGGAAGCACGCACCCGCCAGATGAAGAAAGAATTCACTAACGATGGATTTCTGCCAAATGCCGCCGGCTACGCGGTCATAACTCCGTTAGTTGAAAAGGCGGTCGCCGAGGCGCTCGCGGCGAAAGCACCGGAAGGACAATTAAAATGATAGGTTCCAGAATCGTTCTGCCGTTGAGCATGACTCTCGTTTTCGCGGCTTCCGCATGGGCGGAACTGCCCCCCGGCGCGGGAAAAGAGGAGACAATCCGCACCTGCAGCCGTTGCCATTCACCGGAATTGGTCGCGTCGGAGCATCAGACGCGAGATCAATGGCAGGTGACTATTTCCAAAATGGCCAATATGGGTGCTGAGGCCAACGATAACGAGTTTGAAGCCATCCTGGATTATCTGGCCAGCCATTTCGGCCCCGCAGCGGCCCAGCCTGTGAACATCAACAAGGCAACGGCGGTCGAGATCGAGTCCGTGCTGGAAATTACGCGGTCCGAATCGAAGGCAATCGTCGCATACAGGGAGAAGAACGGGGCGTTCAAGTCGATTGACGATCTAAGCCAGGTTCCCGGTCTCGATTTTAAGAAAGTGTCTGCCAGGAAGTCGCTGGTTTTGTTTTGATCCGGAAAAGGGGAACATGCGAAAGCTCCTGTTAATTGCAGCAACCGCAGTGGCAGCGTGTCTGGCGGTTTTGGGGGCCGATTGGCCCAGCCAGGGCGGAAATCCGCAGCGCGACGGATGGGCGAAGTACGAGAAGGGCTTCACAACGGAAAATGTCGGCGGCCTCGAGCTTCTTTACACCTACCAGGCTGACAACCAGGCCAAAGGTCTGAACGCATTGACTGCGCCGCTGGTGAATGGCTTGCTGATCACCTATCGGGGCTTCAAGGAGATGCTTGTATTTGGGGGCAGTTCCGATACTGTTTACTCCGTCGATGCCGATTTGAACCGGTTGATTTGGAAAGTGCAATTGTCTTCGAAGGCGCAAGCGCCCAGCGAAGGCAAGCAAGGTTCGTGCTCGGGTGGATTGACGGCCGCTTTGGCCATGCCAGGCAGCAGTACTGCCTCAGGCCGCGGCGGTGGATTCCGGCGCGTGCCGGTGCCACCGCCCGGAGCGCCCGTGCCGAATCCGGCCGCGGCGCGACGGCTAGAACCTCCCCCTAACCCGGGATTGCTTGCTACCGGTTTCGGACGACCCGGTGCGTTTTTGGCTGTAGGAAGCGACGGCAACTTACACGTTTTGAATACCGCGACCGGCGAGGATCGTGTTCCTGCAATTCCGTTTGTACCCGCCGGAACCAATGTGAGCAGTCTAAACATCAGCGACGATACCGTATACGCCGCGACCTCAGATAATTGCGGTGGCGCGGCGAATGCGGTGTACGCGGCGGATCTCTCGTCCGAGACATCGAAGATGGCATCGTTTGCCACCAATGGCGCCGGAACTACCGGAACACTGGGCATGGCAATCGGGAAAGACGGAACCGTCTACGCGCAGATTGCTTCGGGCCATGGAGATCTGGCGGGTGAGTATAACGACACCGTGATCGCGCTAAGCTCCAAAACTCTTGCAGCGAAAGACTACTTCACGCCGACATCCAAGCAAAAGTCATCGGGCGGCGACGCAACCCCTGTGGTCTTCGATTGGAAGGGGAAAGAGCTGGTACTGGCGGCCGACGGTGATGGAAGTCTTTATCTGCTTGATGCCGCATCATTGGGCGGCACAGATCATCATCAGGCATTATCAAAGATCGGTCCTGTTGGGAACGGGTTTCGTGGAGGCTTTGCTTCCTGGGAAGATACTGCTACACGGACGCGCTGGGTTTACGCCTCGCTCGGTGGAGCCGCCTCTTCCTCGGCCAAATTTCCGAAACAGAACGGGAAGGCTCCCAATGGGAGTATCGTCGCGTTCACCGTCGAAGAACAGGATAGACATCCAACGCTGGTCCCCATGTGGATTTCGCACGATATAGCGGCGCCTTCGCCAGCGGTAATAGCCAATGGGATAGTGTTCGCGCTGGCTGCCGGCGACAACAAAAGGAGCTCTCACGCGGTCTTATATGCACTGGACGGCGCCACCGGCAAAGAACTGTACTCGAGCCAATCCCTAGTGAAGTCGTTTTCGCACAACGCCGGACTGGCGATCGCGAACCGCCGAATTTACTTCACCACGCACGATAATGCCGTGTATTGCTTTGGCTTCTTCGCCGACCAGTTGCAATTAACCGGGAAATAAGGACAAACGATCATGAACAAAATGCGCTCGATCTGGATCGGCCTCGCGTGCTGCGGCTTCCTCTGGGGCGCCGATTGGTTGACAGACGGCGGCAATCAAAAGCGGCAGGCCTGGCAGCAAGACGAGCATGTCCTGAACAAGGACAACGTGAAGGACCTGAAGATTCTGTGGAAGATTCAGCTCGATAATGTGCCACGCGATATGCATTCGCTATTTGCGCCGCTCGTTGTGAACAAGGTTCCGACCAGCAAGGGCGCCAAACAGATCGCGATCGAAGCCGGAGCTTCGGACAATCTGTACGCCATAGATGTGGATACCGGCGCACTGCTTTGGAAAAAACACTTTCAATACCCACCAATCACTGTAGGACGCGGGCTGCGTCCGGGCGATCCGCTTTGCCCTGGCGGCCTGACAGCAACTCCGATCATCGGTCCAGCGGATGCTTCGGGAGCGCGGCGTGTCTACGCCTTGGCCGGCAACGGCGAGTTGCACACGTTGAATGTAGCCGACGGAGAGGATGTCGAGGCACCCTACCCTTTTGGATTTCCTAATGGCAAGTCGTACGCCTTAAACATGTGGAACCACACTCTGTTTACGACCACGTCGCAAAGCTGCAATGGAAACCCCAATCAAATCTGGGCCGTGAACGTGGACGATCCCACGCATAAAGTGATGACCTATAACCCCAAGAGCGGCGGCCTTTGGGGACGGACCGGTGCTGCCATCGATTCAAACGGCGTGGCCTGGGCACCTACGGGCGACGGCCACTACGATAAGGCCGCACAAACTTACGGCAATGGTTTGGTGGGCGCCAAGGTCATCGATGGCGAGTTACATCTCGAGGACTACTACATGCCGTTGAACTGGGCCTGGCTGCAGAAACGCGATCTAGATTTTCAAGTGACGCCCGCGATTTTTCCGTTCAATGGCCATGAGTTAATGATCACGGCGAGCAAGGAATGCCGCGTGTACCTTTTGGATACCAAGGACACGGGCGGCGAGGATCACCAGACGCCGCTCTACCGCACTCCACTCCTATGCAATGAAGAGGTGAACTTCGCGGGTACCGGCATTTGGGGTTCCATGGCAACGTGGGTTGATGCGCAACAGAACCGCTGGGTGCTGACACCCTTCTGGGGGCCTCCGCATTCCAAATTCAAAGTTCCGATCTCTTATGGCAAGGTAGAGAACGGCGCGATATTGGCGTTCAAGGTCGAAGAAAAGGGCGGGAAATATTCTTTAGATCCAGTCTGGATGTCGCGCGACATGAATCGCGCCGAGCCGCCGGTGGTAGCCAACGGCGTGGTGTATGCCTATGGCAGTGGAGAAAATACGGATCAGGCCTACGCCGACAAAGGCCTGGCCGATCTCAGCCCGCTGCGAATTGCACATTCGACGCACGCTACGCTTTATGCTCTCGACGCACTGACCGGAAAAGAGCTCTATTCGAGTGGCGATCAGATCAAATCGTTTAACCATTTCTCCGGGCTCTCAGTAGCAAATGGACGCGTCTATATTGCAACTTACGACAGCATTCTGTATTGTTTCGGTCTGAGCGACACATCGGTCGCCCAATAAATCAGAGACGTAAAAAGGCTCCGATGCGATCCAGTTCGGCGGCGAGCTCGCGCTTGAATGTGCGATCAGGCGGCGGCTTCGATTCGATAAAGCCAAATTCAGATTGTAGTGCGCGGTTCTTCACCGCGAGGTTGCCCCAGCCGATCACGCGGTCGCGCCAGAGCAGTGGCAGCGCGTAATATCCGAGCTTACGTTTGGCGGCCGGCGTGTACGCTTCGAATCGATACACCCATCCCCATAACAGCTCGAATCTGTAACGGTCCCAGACCACCGGATCGAAGGGCGTGAGCAGGTGCACCGTATCTTGCTGCGCAGAGTCCGCTGGATTTTCATCGGCCGGCCAATACCAGTCGACACCATCGACGCGCGCGTGTGAGAGCCGCTGCCTGGCGCGCTCGATGGCGGCCTTCCAATCCGCATGCCATTGGGGCACGCCAAAGCGCAACCGGCGCACAAGAAATGACAAACTAAACGCGGGCAGCGGCGCGTAGATGCCAATCGCGACGTCGACCAGCAGGTCCATCCGCGCGCGGCGCTCGGCTGCATCGGTTGGCGGGAGCCCGTGCTGGTGTACGGAATAGATACGAATTCCCGCGTCGCGCCGCACCACGCGCAACAAGCCGCGGTACAGCATAGCGTCAAGCAAATGAGTTGTAGCGCTCGATGAGCCGCCCCAGTAGTTCGTCACTCTACCGTGCGAAAAATGATTATCGACTTCGCGGGGATGCACCGCGCCGCGCTCACGGATGAACTCGAGCAGGAGCTCGGCTTTTTTCCGGCGCGCCGCGGGCCAAGGTCGCCGCCCTTCGGCAGGGACGCGACTGTTCGAGCGCGGATGCATCAGCGCCTGCAAAGGCTTGGTTACGAAGCCATAGTTGATGAAAAAGTCCTCCTCGATACCGAGATTTGGGTAGCGGCGTTCGAGATCGCCGTCACGATAGCCAGTCACTCGGTGTCGCAGCATCAGGTCCTGAGCGCGCGCCGGCGCACGAATAGGGTCGGCTTGCACAAAGCCTAGCCGATAGAGAGCCCGCTTCAAAGTCGTTGGCTGGAACAGACTGCGAGCGACTGCAAAGCGCCGGAGGTTCAGAAGGTTTTGATTCGCAGGTTTCGTACTTCCATTTTCATCGCGGCCTTGGGAAGGCGATGCAGTTGGATGCCGATTTCGCCCTGCATCTTGCGGCCGGCGGTGTCGTCATCGATGAGCGTGCTCATCACGTGGCCATTGATCAGTTGAATGAGCGTGTTGCCGCGGGCAATGATCTCGATGTCGTTCCAATCATCAATTTTGATGAGGCTCTTCAGCTCCGCACCGTCGCCGAGCGAACCGATGCCACCGGGTTTTTTGCCCGTCGAGATATAGGAAACCTGGCCGCGCAAGGCGAGGAAGCCGCGAGCGCGCTCTTCATATATCTGCCCGGTGAAAACCTGCTTCAAATCGATATCGGCCTGGTAGCCTTGCATTACCCATTTGGCAACGTCAGGCCGCTCGATGCTGCGGTATTGGAAGCCGCTATTGCCGTCGTTCACGCCGGTGATCTTGTATTGCGCTTTGAGATCGAAGTCGCCGGGCTGGCCGCCTTTCCAGATGCAGAAAATGTTCTGGGGCGGCTGGTGATCCAGTTTCGATTCGCCCACTATCGCACCATCTTCCACACGCCAGAAATCAGTATCGCAATCCCAACCCGTGAGCGTCTTCCCATCGAACATCGATTGGAACCCTGATTCTTCCAGCGGGGGGACGATCTTCGAGAGATCGCGCTGCTGCGCACAGAGGCTAAGCCCCAACAACCAAATGCCTGACGTCAGTATTCTTTTCATGCTTCCTCCCGGACTTTTGCCCAATTTCGATTTGCGGCAGACTTCAGCACCGCTTCGATCACGTAGTCGGTCGCCAGCGCGTCCCGGAACGTGGGGGCCGCGTCCTTACCCTCACCCAAAGCGGTGATGAAATCCGCGGCCTGATGAATAAATGTATGCTCGTAACCGATTTGCAGACCCGGGACCCACCACTGTTTCATATAAGGATGGTCACCATCGGTTATGTGTATGCTGCGCCAACCGCGTAAACGGCTTTCATCGCGATGGTCGAAATATTCGAGGCGATGAAGGTCATGCAGGTCCCAGACGATAGATGCCTGCTCACCGTTGATCTCAAACGTATAGAGAGCCTTGTGGCCGCGCGCATACCGGGTGGCTTCGAAGGTTGCCAGCGAGCCGTTGCGAAAACGCGCCAGGAACGCGCTGGCGTCATCGATGCGAACAGGCTGTTCCTTGCCGGTGAGATTGTGCTTGCGGGACTTGATGAAGGTTTCCGTCATAGCCGTAACTTCTTCAATCGGTCCGTTCAGCCAAAGCGCGGTATCGATATTATGCGCGAGAAGGTCGCCGGTGACGCCGCTCCCCGCCACATCGGCATCAAGGCGCCACAGCCCTTCCCCGCCCTGCGGAAGATCGGCTGAGATGGTCCAATCCTGGAGGAACAGGGTACGGTAGTGAAATATTTTTCCGAGACGCCCGGCGTCGATCAACTGCTTGGCCAGTGTAACCGCCGGCACGCGGCGGTAGTTGTACCAGACCATGTTCCGAACGCCGGCGGCTTCCACCGCTTTCACCATGGCTTCCGATTCAGCAGGGTTGCGGCCAAGCGGCTTCTCGCACATCACCATCTTTCCGGCTTGCGCGGCGGCGACGGCAATTTCACGATGGGTGTCGTTGGGACTTGCGATATCGATCAGGTCAATTTCAGACGAGGCGACTAGTTTGCGCCAGTCGGTCTCGAATCCTTCATAGCCCCAATTCTCGGCGAAGGCCTTGGCACGATCGGCATTCCGTGCGCAGATCCTCTTCAAAACCGGCTGAAATGGGAGGTCGAAAAACTTTGGCGCGTGCAAGAACGCGTTCGAGTGCGTGCGACCCATGAACCCGCAGCCGATGACTCCGATGTTGAGTGCTTTAGCCATTTAATTCCAACCATGCGCGTTACGAACGGCAATCATGATTCGCAAAACATCGTTCCAGATTTTCGGTTCGAGCATGACCGAATTGGGAAACATGCAGCCATCCCAACAAATATGCTGGAACGCTTGGTTTACTTTGCCCGCGTCGTCGCACATCCAGGCGCCGGCGTCGCGGACGATATCGAGTTTGCCGTTCGGATCGAGTGGCTGACAATGCCGGCCGGTCTTGTCGTGCGAGCCGGTGCCGTGCACAGTCCCATCATTCTGCGCTACGTGAAAATCGATGGTCCAGGGACGCAGCGCGCCGGCCATGCGGCGATAGGCGGCAGCGAATTCGTCGCGCTTCGACCAGTCGAAATTTTCAGGCAGCAAGCGGTCTTCCGGAGCGTTGTAGCCCATGGTGAAGAGCATGGTGTGGGCCATGTCGGCCTGAAACCCAAGAGTCTGCGGGCGCGCAACCATTTCGAGCAACTCGACGTTGTGACGCCAACTGTGCATACCCGCCCAGCAGATTTCACCTTCCATGGCGAGGCGCTCGCCGAAGTCTTCCGCAATGGAACAGGCCTCACGAAAAGTCTGCGCAATGCGCTTTGTGCCCGCAGCCGGATCTTTCGCCCATTCGGCCGGGCTTGCGGCGGAGTCGATCCGGATGATGCCGTAGCTACGCACACCCAGATCGCGCAGCTTGCGCCCGATGCGACAGGCTTTCTTGATCTGGGCAAGAAAACGGCCGCGCTCGGCTTCATCGCCCATCGCTGAGCCGCCGCCCGTCGCGCCCCAAACGGGAGCGACAAGAGAGCCCGCGCGCAGACCTTTGCCGGAGATGTTGTCGGCGAGCCGTGCGAGATCGTTGTCGGACGAATCAATATCGGTGTGCGGCAAGGAGAGGAAAAGATCGACACCATCGAACCGCACGCCGTCCACTTCGGCGGCGGTGGTGAGGTTCAGCATGGTCTCCAGGTCGATAGGCGGCTCGGAATCCGGTCCTTTGCCGACCAGTCCGGGCCACATGGCATTGTGAAGAGCAGGCGACGAATGCATGGTATTTACGGGGTTTGAAACGTCTCAAGGCCCGATGCGTATCTTAACAAGACAGCTTTTACTGGCCTGCCGGAACCAGCTCGATTTCACGCAGCCGCAGCCCCAGCTTGCGTTCGCTGCTGATTTTTGATGCTTCTACTTTCAAGTGATGCGCACCTGCCTCGAGCGTTACAACTCCGAGCTTGCTCTTGATGTCGGGCGTTAGCGGATTGCGCGGATCGGAGATTGTGCCATCGTTCGAGAGCGCATGCTCCACTTTCTTCTCACCGACGGTCACCTGTAGTTCATTGCCCTGCTCCCATTGCGAAGTGTCCCATCCGCCCGCGCTCCGCTCGGGCGCGGTACGCGCAAGCACCTCGTAATTGCCGGGCCGGTAGCTCTCAAAATCCCATTCGATAGTCTCAGACGTATCGAGCCATCCCGAAACGATGCCTCGGTTGCTTACTTTCAGCTTGGTCGCAGCGGGTAATTTCCCAAGCGCGCAATTGAGGGTAATAGTTCCATCCGGCTGCTGGACCAGGCCGGTATTCACCTTGGGCGTTCCATCGAGATCCAGTTCGACGACCGATACGTCCGAATTCGGCGCGCTCGCAGGAAAGTCCAGACGAAGGCTGTCGTGGCTGTCCGTCTGGTTTTGCGTGAACTTGAGATTCGAGCTCTTTTCACCCAGAACCGACGCTTTGCGCACGCGGTTCGAAAGGCCATATAGCTCAAACGAACCGTTCGCCGGCCATTCGACGACATCCAGATACAGGCGATCGTTCTTAGCCGTGACCGATCCCCAATTGAATTCGTAAGGATAGGGACTCGGTTTCACTCCATACACGGCCGCGCCGCGCACTTCGAGCCATGCCCCAACCTGCTGGAGACGTTCGACAGCCGGCGCGGGAATATCGCCTTTGGCCGTCGGGCCCACGTTCAGCAGATAGTTTCCGTTCTTGCTTGCGACGTCGACTAATTGGCGGATCAAGGTCTGCGCCGATTTCCAGTTATTATCGTTCGTCTTGAATCCCCAGGTGTCGTTGGTGGTGACAGGCGTCTCCCAGTCGTAGTCAAGAACTTTGACGGGAATTTCGTTGTCGCCCGTGCTCCGGTAGTCGCCCTTGTCATTGCCGATGCGGCCGTCCACAAGGCACTTCGGCTGCAGCGTATGAACGACATCGGCCAACTCTTTGCTTTGCGCATCCGTAATGATCCGCGGTGTATCAAACCAGATAAGCGCAACGGGGCCATAGTTGGTCAATAGCTCGCGCACTTGCGGGATGGCTTTCTCATGCAGATACTTATCGAAATTGGCTTTGGAAGGATCGAAGTCCCATGTGTTACCGTTGCCATCGGGCTCATGCCAATCCTGAGTCTGCGAGTAGTAGAAGCCAAGCGGCATGTGGTGGCGTTTGCAGGCTGCGGCCAACTCGGCAATCGGATCGCGATGAAACGGCGTCGCGTCGTAGACGTTGTACTTCGACACCTTCGAATGGAACATCGCAAAGCCATCATGATGCTTGGCAGTGATCACCATGTATTTCTGGCCGGCGGCCTGCGCGCTGCGCACCCAGCGCTCGGCGTCGAAATCGACAGGGTTGAATTGTTTGGCAAGCTGCTCGTATTCCGCGACTGGAATTTTCGCGCGGTTCATAATCCATTCGCCGATGCCGGGGATCTGTTTCCCTTTCCATTCACCGGCCGGGATTGCATAGAGGCCCCAGTGAATGAACATGCCGAAGCGGGCGTCGCGGAACCACGTCATTCGATCTTGATTTGTTTCAGCAAGGCCCAACGAAGAAATGGAGGCGAGCAGGCAGACGATTGGCAGGAGAATGCGATGCATGAATAGTCCCGGATTATGATATCGAAACGGACGTATCGTGGCGCATCTTCGCGTTTTTCCTGACCCTGCAGTGCGTGTTTGCGCAGACCTACGTGGGATCTCGCGCCTGCGCGGCCTGCCATGCCGAAATCTACAGGAGCTTTACGAAGAGCGCCATGGGGCAGTCGATGTCGTCGCCGTCGGCGCTGACTTTGGATCAGCCGGTCACCGTGCACAATGCGGGGCTCGACCGGTATTTCGGGGTTTTTCGCAAGAACGGAGACTGGTATCAGTCCGAATATGCCCTTGAAGGTCAAGCGCGGACTTTTGAAAATATACAGAAACTGGACTTCGTGATAGGGACAGGCGAGAACGGCTGGACGTTCTTAGTCCGGCGCGATGAATCGCTGGTCGAAGCTCCGCTCAGTTTTTACGCCAGGCCAAAGAAATGGGATCTGTCACCCGGCTTTGAATCAGAAGACGTCGGCTTCAACCGTCCGGTCCATGAGGCCTGCATTGCATGCCATAGCGGCCGCGCGAATGCGACTCCGGGAAGAAACGGATTCTACGGCAAGCCGGCGTTTTACGAATTGGCGGTAGGCTGCGAGAATTGTCATGGCCCCGGTGGACAGCACGTAACAGGACACAAGAACTCCATCGTCAACCCCGGCAAACTGCAGCCGCGCCTAGCGGAAGAGATTTGCATGAATTGTCATCAGGCGGGCAACGCACGGGTCCTTCAACCTGGAAAGACATATTCCGACTTTCGTCCGGGGACGCCGTTACGTGACACGCTCGCGATATTCAAGCTTCCGCAAACCGGAGAAGCGGACCTGCTCGAACACAACGCCGCCATGAAGGCGAGCAAGTGTTTTCGCGAAAGCGACGGCAAGTTGAGCTGTCTCACTTGTCACAATGTCCACGCCGCAATTGAACCCGCCCAGAAAGCGGCCTTTTATCGGGCTCGCTGCCTGACGTGTCATAGCAATCAGAGCTGCAAGCTACCTCTCACGCAACGGACGGCTACTCGGGCCAACGATTGCGCCGGCTGCCATATGCCGAAACGCGCGACGGCGCAAATAGCTCACTCTGCATTGACGAATCACCGCATTATCGCCCGGCCTGACGAACCGCTGCCCGAGAGCGATATATCACCACGCTTCGCCGACCTGCCCGGCATCGTTTATATAAATGGTCCTCCCGGACAGACAGAATCGCGATTGCCCCTCGTCACCAAACTCACTGCCTACGGTGAGCTGGCGGCGCAACAGCCGCAACTGGAACCTCAATACTCGAAACTTCTGCAGCAAGCCGAAACCAGGCTCCCGCAAGAACCGATCGTGCTCGCCGCGCTAGGGAGAAAGGCGTTGCGAGAACAACGCTACGAAGAAGCGATACGCCTGCTGACCGGCACCACGGCGCCCGAGTCGATAATCGACCTCGCACAAGCGCTCAAACTTGCGGGCAAAGAAGCAGAGGCGACCCCCATTCTCGAGCGAGCAGTTACTCTAAACCCGCTCGACAAAACGCTGCAAAAGACGCTGATTCTCACCTATATCGATCTCAAACAGTACACCGCCGCCAAAGGCGCCATGCAAGACTATCTTGCCGCGTTTCCGGAAGACTCCTTCATGCGCAGGTTGTTACGCAGAGTGGATTCCACGCAATGAGCCTTCTGCTCTTACGCCTGTTCTTTGGTTTCGCGTTAGTCGCCGCGGAAGCGCAGACCGGCGACTATGAGCGGGGCCTGGCGCTGCTGAAGGAACAGCGGTATACCGCCGCGGCTACAACTCTCGAACACGCCGCCGCGCTCGAGCCCGCAAAACTCGAAATTGCGATTGCGTTAGCTGCCGCCTACGCGGGCAAAGGCGATTTGGATAAGGCACAAAAGATACTCACTGACGCGGCAACGTCCCATCCCGATTCGGCCAGCGCCCAGTTCGAGTTGGGCAATCTGTATGCGCAACGGAAACTTTTTGCCGAAGCTGCAGAGGCCTATGCGCAGACGATTCGCTTGGATCCGAATGACGAACAGGCCCGGCTGGCCCTGGTGAAAGCCCTGCTCACCGGTTCCCGGCATCAGGAGGCGTTAGCTGCACTCGAGCCATTTGCAAAAGCCCATCCCGATGCGTTTGATACCCACTATCTCCGCGGAGCGGGCGAACGCGGCACGGGCGACTATGAGCATGCTGCCCGCGATCTTGCAGCGGCTGTCCGGCTTAATCCGAATTTGTTCGATGCCGAATACGAGTACGGCTCGGTGCTGGCGCGATTGAACCAGCTGCAGGCAGCGCAAGAGCATCTGGAGTCGGCGGTGCGGCTGAAACCGGAAGCGGTCAACGCACGATTTCAGCTTGCCCAAGTGCTGCGCAAATTGAACGAGCCAGCCAAGGCGGATGAGCAATTGCGCGAGATCGAGCGGCGTAAGAAAGAGAATCTGGATGCAGTGATCGCGGGCACCAATCTGGCCAAAGCGAATGATCTCTTCGATCACGGTGATTTAACAGGCGCCGAACGAGAGTACCGGGCAGTGCTTCAATCCGATCCTAAGAACGCCACAGCCTACTACAATCTGTCGCTCGTGGCGGCGCAACGCGGCGATCGTGAGAAGGCTGAAGCGGCGGTCCGCAGCGCTATTGCAGCGGATGGAAAATTCGCACCGGCGTGGAATCAGTTGGGCGTTATCTTGCTGGGTTCTGGAAAAAAGATGGAAGCGGAACGAGCTTTTGAAACCGCGCTCGCGATCAATCCGCGCTACGCGGAAGCGGAAAGCAACCTGGGTGTCCTCTACGGGCAAGCCGGACGGACCAGCGACGCGAAGGCACTGTTTCGCTCTGCCATCGAGGACAATCCGAAACACGCAAGGGCATATCTCAATCTGGGATTGATGCTGGCGGCCGAAGGATCGTTCGCGCAGGCGAAGTCGCAGCTCGACAAAGCAATCCAGGTTTGCGGGAGTTGCGCGGCACGCGCCGAAATTCTTACCGCGCTCCAGAAGATCGCTCCCGCACCGTAACGATTTTGTCCACAGTCAGGTTTGTCAGCCGATCTACCGCGCCGCTTGGCCAGCTAATCTCCAATTCACGCACTGTGCTCTCGCGACCTAGCCCGAAGTGAACGCGCTTATCGCTGGCCGAGAGATAACTGGCTGCCGTGCTGACCATGGCGAACTGCTCGCCCGCCGCCGTAACGAGCTTGATCCTAGCCCCGATGCCATCGCGATTGCTCACCGTTCCGATGGTATTCACGGTAAGCCAATGGTTTGTCTTGCCGCATTGATTGTGGAGGACGCTTGCATGCGCACCCAGGTTGTTCAGGACAATATCGATACAACCGTCGTTATCCAAGTCTCCAAACGCCGCGCCCCGCACGGTCTTTTTCTGATCAAAGGCGGCGATCTCGGTGAACCGGCCGTGTTCGTTTCTAAGAAGCAGCGCCGGCTCGAGATAACGCAGGTTGGGCTGTGTAAGCTGGATATTGTCCATCACGTGCCCCTGTCCGACGAACAAATCCTTCCAACCGTCATTGTCGTAGTCAACGAACGCCGCACCCCAGCCCGAATGAGCACGGGTGGCTCGCGAGATTCCGGCTGGATCCGAAACATATTGAAATGCGCCTTTGAAATTGCGAAACAGCGCGTAGCGTTGGTTCCCTAGTGAGTCGACGAAAACGTCGGGCCAGCCGTCATTGTCATAGTCAGCGAAATCCGCACCCATTCCCGAGAACGCTTGCCCATCGTCGTCATAAGCCAAGCCACTCGATAAACCCAACTCCTCAAACGTTCCATTTTTCAGGTTGTGAAAGAGCTGCTGCGCCAACGAATCGTTGGCGATGAGAATATCGGGCCACCCGTCACGATCGTAATCGTTAGTGGCGACTCCCAATCCTTTGCCGGGCGCTTTCATGAAGCCGGCCTCGCGGGAGACGTCGCGAAAACGCCCATTGCCTTCGTTATGGAACAGCAAATGGGTGATCGGCGGAAAAATGTCGGGCTCGCAGTAAGCTCGAAATCCGGGACGGTGCGCGCCACACCAAACATCTTTTGAGAAGTCCCACGTAAGATACCTGGCGACTACCAGGTCCAGGCGGCCGTCGCGATCGTAATCGACGAAGGCCGCGCCCGCCGACCAGCCGCCACCCGCAACTCTAGCTTCCCTCGTCACATCGCGAAACGTGCCATCTCCATTGTTGTGATACAGAATGTTGGGGCCCACGTTGGTGACGTACAGGTCGGGCCGGCCGTCGTTGTCGTAGTCGGCGACCGCGACGCCCATTCCATACCCCTCTCCGCGTATCCCAGCCTTCTCCGTGACGTCGCTGAATGTGCCATTTCCGTTGTTGCGATAGAGCCTGTTCCAAAAGCGCGGATTGGATTTATCCGGCGCGATGTCCTTCGGCATTGGGTCGCGCAGCGCAGCGCCATTTACAAAGAAGATATCGAGCCGGCCGTCGCCATCGTAATCGAAAACCGCCACTCCGCCCACCATACTTTCCGGAAGATACTTGTGCGAAGTAGCGCTTGGCTGATTCACGAACGAGACGCCGGATTGCGAAGCGACGTCGATAAATAGCGGAGGCACAATCAGGACGATGTACCATGCGTTAAACGCATGAAGGTTTCTCATCTACCCTTGCTCCTGGCTTTGCTGTCCACCGCTCAAGCACAACAATACATCGATACGGCGGCGCGGACAGATGTTCACAAAACAAACGATCCCCAGGCGGTCGAGACGTTTCGCGACCGCGGCCTCGGCATGTTCATTCATTGGGGCGTGGACGGTGTGCTCGGCGGCGTGATCTCGCACTCACTGGTGGGCGCCTCGCCCGATTTCCAGGACCGCTTCTTCCAGCTCCTGCCCGGCTATTTCGATCCGTACCGTTTCGAGCCGGAACGCTGGGCGGAGCTAGCCCAGCTCGCGGGCTTTCGATACGTGATGTTCACGGCCAAGCACCACGCCGGGTTCTGTATGTGGGACACCGCGACCACTTCTTTTGATGTCATGCATACGCCGTACGGCAAAGACGTGCTGCGCGGGGTCGTGGATGCATTCCGGAAGCGTGGTATCGCCATCGGAATTTACTTCTCTCCTGACGATTTTCATTGGCTGCACGAACACAACATCACCATCGACCGCCATGTGAAAGGCGTATATCCACAGGACCTCCCGGAATTCATGGAGTACACCAAGAAGCAACTGAAGGAGCTGCTGACCAACTACGGCCCAATCGACTATTTCTTTTTCGATGGACCGGCCGAGCAGTTGACCGACTATGCCTGGCAGCTTCAACCGAAGCTCGTAATCACCCGCGGCGTCATGGAGACGCCCGAACAATATACGCCCGGTGTGGCATTGAAAGGCGCTTGGGAGGGCAATCTAACGATGGGAACTGAATGGCCCTGGAAAGCAACCAACGAGAAGTATAAGTCGGGAACGGAGCTGATCGACACTTTGATCGAAACACGCGCCAAAGGCGGCAACCTACTGCTTAACATCGGGCCGAAACCGGATGGAACCGTGCCGGAGGAGCAGGACGCGAGGCTGCGCGAAATCGCACTTTGGAATTTCGTGAATGGCGAAGCGATTAAAGATGTACGTCCCTGGGTGATCACGAACGAAGGCGATATCTGGTTTACACGCAATCCAAAGACGAACACCGTGTACGCCTTTCTGACTAAGATGCAGCCCTGGCGCCTGGGCGATGCAAAGACAGTGACACTGCGTTCGCTCAAAAGCAATCCCCGCACGCAAATTTCTGTGCTCGGTCAATCGGATCAAATCGTCGAATACCGGCCCACGGTGAAGCCAAAGACCGTATGGAAGCAAGACGAGCAAGGCCTGCACATCACCGCCTACCGCGCACAGCGGCTCTACACGGATAGAGGCTGGCCGGACCCCTTGGTTCTCAAAATCGTAAATGCGGACCAGGCGCTGATTCCGCCGGAGGTAATTACCTCGAATGCCACCTGGGATGCGACCAAGCAAACGGAGACATTGCGTGGTTCGCTGGCAAATCTCGGGGGCGCGCCGGGGGTCCAAGCGGGATTTCAATATCGTGTAAAGAAAGATGGCACGGACTTATCGGAGAAGATTGAGCCTTGGACCGATCTGCCGCTCGCAGCACGCACGGCTACCGGCGATTTTTCTTATGAGCTTGCAAACCTGGCCAGAAATCGCGACTATGAATACCGAGCCGTGGTGCGCCATCCGCTGTTGACCATGTACGGGCAGGAGAAAACTTTCCACACCGTTTCGAAATGAGTTCGATTCGCTGGATAGACCTCGCCGTCATCGTGGTCTACATGGCGACGATCCTCGCAATTGGCCTGCGCTTTTCGCGGCGGCAGACTTCGACGGAGCGCTATTTCACCGCCAAACGCAGTATTCCCGGCTGGGCAACCGGACTGTCTCTGCTCGCCACACTGATCAGCAGCGTGACATTCATCGCCTATCCGGGCTCGGCGTATGGAGGGGATTGGAGCAATCTTGTGCCCGGGCTGATGGTCACGGTGGTCATCGTATTGGTCGGACGAATTATCATTCCGTTCTACCGGCGGGTTATAGGTGTGAGTGTCTACGAATACTTCGGAAAGAGATTCGGCTATCCGGTGCGTGTATATTCCTCGATCGCCTATGCGTGCGGGCACTTTTCGAAAATGGGTTTCGTCTTTTACCTGCTCGCCCTTACGGTGACTAGCATGACGGGATGGAGCACGGAGCGCGTCATCGTATTGGTAGGAATCGTCACCATCGTATACACCCTGGTGGGCGGAATCGAAGCGGTGATTTGGGCCGACGCGATTCAAGGGTTCGTGATCTGGGCGGGCATCGCGATCTGCCTGGGATATCTTTTGTTTCTGCCGACGGCCGGCCCGATCGCTACGCTCGAAGCCGCCTGGAACAGCCACAAGATCAGCCTCGGCAGCCTCGCGCCCGACTTTAGGAAGCCCACCATAATCGTGCTTGCGATCTATGGATTCTTCTACTATCTGCAACGCTACACCGCGGATCAGACGGTGGCGCAGCGCTATCTGGTGGCGAAGTCGGATCGCGAGGCGTGGCGTGGGATCGCGATGGGCACTCTGCTGTGTATCCCGGTGTGGAGCTTGTTCATGCTGATTGGAACGCTGTGCTGGGTCTTCTATAAAGGCGGCGGCGGGACGCTTCCAAACTATGTGCAGAAGGCGGACCAGGCGTTTCCGTTTTTCATCACTACCCAAATTCCGGCCGGGGTCGCGGGCTTGTTCCTGGCGGCATTGTTCGGCGCGGCGATGGCCAATCTGTCTTCCGACTTCAACAGTCTGGCGGCAATTTTCGTCGAAGATTATTACAAGCTGTTCAAGCCCTCATCGTCAGATCGTCAGTGCCTGCGCGTGGCAAAGATTGTCGTCGCCTTTGCCGGCGCGTTGTGTATCGTCGTGGCGACCGTGCTCGCACGCAGTCATGGAAGCGCGTTGTCGTTGTGGTACACCGTGTCGGCGATTGTCGCGGGTGGTCTGGTCGGGTTGTTCCTGCTCGCTTTCCTCGTCCCCCAGGCCAGCGGCAGGGCGGCAAATATCGGCATAGTTGCCAGTCTGGTGTTTACCGCCTGGGCAACACTCACGCTCGGCGGCGGCAAAATCTGGGATCTGGGCCGGTTCAACTTTCCCCTGCACGAGTACATGATCGGGGTCATCGGCCACTTGCTCCTCTTCGGCGTTGGATATGCGGCGAGTTTCCTGTTTCCAAATAGAAGCACGGAGAGGCGGGAATTAACGGTGTGGGGACGATCCCATGTGCTGAAGTAAAACCATATGCCTGATTTTTTAGATGCCGCGATCGAAATCGCGCGCGAGGCCGGACAATTGTTGATGGCGCATCGCGGAGTGGGATTTGAGCTAAAGGGTACTTTCGATCTGGTTACCGCGGCCGACCGCGCAAGCGAGCAGCTGGTGGTCAAGCGCTTGCGCGAGCGTTTTCCCGAACACGGGATCATAGCCGAAGAAGGCGGGCGCGCCGAGTTGAAAGCGCCCCTACGCTGGTATGTCGATCCTCTCGACGGCACCACTAACTTCGCGCATGGCTTTCCGCTGTGGAACGTCACTCTCGCGCTTGCACGCGAAAATGAAGTAATCGCGGGCGTCGTTTACGATCCGCTGAATCGCGAACTGTTCGCCGCCGAGCGAGGCGCCGGAGCGCGGCTCAACGGCGCGCCCATGCATGTGAGCAAAGCTCCGAAACTCGAGGACTCCCTCCTTGCCACCGGCTTCCCCAGCCTGAAACGCCACTTGAACGTAAACATTCATTTCTACTATCAGCTCGCTATGGTGACCCACGGCATCCGGCGCGGCGGCTCGGCTGCTATCGATCTCGCGTACACCGCGTGCGGACGGCTCGAAGGCTTTTGGGAATTTGGACTGAATCCCTGGGACATGGCCGCGGGCACCCTGCTCGTCGAAGAAGCGGGCGGCAAAGTCTCGGGCATGAAAGGCGAGCCGCTCGATCTACATGGCCGCTACCTGCTCGCCGACAACGGACGGATTCATTCGGAAACTCTGGCGCTTTTTTCGGAGATTTTTCAAGGGCGCTATGTGCACGACATGCCCACCTTGCCGGCTGAGGAATGGGAGATGCAGCATGGCTGAGTTACCCCCGGTTCCGCTCACGCTCGAAGGCTCTTACGCCCTCCATCAAATGTTCCGCTTCCGCCGCACCGCCTGGCGGCAGCAGGAATCGTTCCATCGCGATCGCATTCTCAAGGAGGCAATGACGGTATTCGGAGCAATGGGGGACGGCTCGGCCGTATATTCACACATTGGCCACAAAGGCGATTTGCTGCTGCTTCATTTTCGCGAGTCGCTCGAAGGTGTGCATCGCGCCGAACTCGCCATCGCCCAAACCGAACTGGCTGACTTTCTGGAACCGGTGCATTCCTATCTTTCCGTAGTCGAACTGGGCCTCTATGAATCGTCGGCCAAGACGTACGCCGAACTTGCCGCTAAGGGCATCACGCCGCACTCGGCGGAATGGCAGGCTGGTGTGGCCGAAGTGGCAGCGCGCCAGTCCGCCGCTATGTCTTCTCGCCTCTATCCGCAAATTCCGGCGGCCCGCTATCTCTGTTTCTATCCCATGGATCGCCGCCGCGGCGAAACTCAAAACTGGTACCAGGTACCTATGGCCGAGCGCCAACGCATGATGCATGAGCACGGCATGATCGGCCGCCGCTACGCCGATTCAGTCCGGCAAATCATCACCGGCTCCATCGGCTTCGACGATTGGGAATGGGGCGTAGATCTCTTTGCGGATGAGCCGCTGGCGTTCAAGAAATTGATTTACGAGATGAGGTTTGACGAGGTAAGTGCTGTATACGCTCAATTTGGATCGTTTTATCTGGGCATCCGGGTCGGCGTCTCGGACTTGCCGCGCCTACTGGCTGGTGAACTGCCGTAGGCTGTTCAAATTATTGGCAATGGTACCCTTATTATTCGTAAATGCGTACCGTTGACCTGATTCACCGCAAGCGCGATGGGGAAGAGCTTGCCCCGGAAGAAATTCAATATCTTGTAGACGGCTACACGCGCGGCGACATTCCGGATTATCAGCTATCTGCTTTCCTGATGGCTACCTATTTCTCCGGCATGTCGGACCGCGAAGTCAGCGTCATGACGGAGTCCATGGTGAACTCCGGCTCCGTAGTCGACCTTTCCTCCATACCGGGGACTAAGGTCGATAAACACTCAACCGGCGGAGTCGGCGACAAGACCAGCCTCATTTCGTCTCCCATTGCCGCATCGGCGGGCGTGGTGGTGCCCATGATTTCGGGGCGCGCGCTGGGCCATACCGGCGGCACGCTCGACAAGCTGGAATCAATTCCGGGATTTCGCACGGACCTTACCATCGATCAGTTTCGTTCCTTGCTGGCCGAGCATCAATTGGCCTACATCGGGCAAACACCGGAGATCACCCCGGCGGACGGCAAACTCTATGCGCTACGCGATGCCACGGCCACCGTGGAATCGATCGCGCTTATCGCCACTTCGATCATGTCGAAGAAGGTCGCCGTGAGCCTCGACGCCTTGGTGCTGGACGTAAAGGTGGGCTCGGGCGCATTCATGAAGAAGCAGGTGGAAGCACGACGCCTGGCCCAGATGATGGTGGGCATCGGACGGCGCCTCGACAAACGCGTGCAAGCTCTGATTACCGACATGAACCAGCCGCTCGGCTACGCCGTCGGCAACGCGCTCGAAGTGATGGAAGTTTCGCAGACCCTGCAGAATGCGGGTCCCGCCGACCTCACGCGGCTTTCACTCGAACTCGCGGCACGCATGATTTTCCTGGGGAAGATAGTCAAGACCATGGAAGAAGCCAGGGAAGTTGCGCAAGCCAAACTACTCGATGGCTCGGGTTATCGCAAGTTCAAAGACGTCATCGCGGCCCAAGGCGGCAATCCGCAGGTTCTCGATCGCTTCGACCTGCTGCCGAATGCGACCGGAGCGCAGGAGATCACAACGAGCCGCGGCGGCTATGTGAGCGCCATCGATGCCGAGTTTATCGGCCAGGCGTCGTCCATGATCGGCGCCGGGCGCAATACGAAGGAAGATTCGATCGACCCGGCCGTCGGCGTGATCCTCGAAGTCAAAGTCGGACAGAAGATCGAAGCAGGCAGCATCTTGTGCCGCATTTATCACACCAACGAAGAGCATTTGGCGGAAGCGGCCGAACTGGTCGAGGACGCTTTCAAGATCTCTCAACATCCCGTCGAAGAGCGCGAACTGATTCTCGAAGTCGTCAGCTAAGCGCTGGAGGCCGATGGCAAAATACACCGGCGTCGTCGGCCTGATTGCCATCGTCCTCGCCGCGTTTCTTTTCTCTACGAAGCGCTCAGCCATTCAAAAACGCGTTGTGATCTGGGGCATGACGCTGCAGTTCGCGTTTGCGTTCCTGGTGCTCAAAACCCCGCTTGGGAAAGCCTTTTATTCCCTCAGCCAGTTCGTCAACGCCATATTGAATTACTCCTCCGCCGGAGCGAGTTTCGTATTCGGCGACAAGCTCGGCCTGAAGAACGATCAGTTCGGCGTAATCTTCGCCTTCCAGATTTTGCCGATCGTCATATTCATCTGCTCGGTTTTTGCGATTCTCTATTACCTGGGCATCATGCAGGTGTTCGTGAAGGCCATGGCAGTGTTCATGCAGCGTTTCATGGGAACCAGCGGCGCCGAATCCACCTGCGTGGCGGCGAGCATCGTGATGGGCCAGACGGAAGCTCCCGTGACGATCCGCCCGTTTCTCGAGAGCCTTACCGAATCGGAATTGTTCACCGTAATGACCAGTGGCATGGCGCACGTCTCCGGGGCGGTGATGGGCGCTTATGTAGCCATCGCCAACGTCTCCATCGCGCACCTGCTTACCGCTGTCATCATGACCGCGCCCGCAACCATCATGCTCAGCAAGGTATTCGTTCCCGAGACAGGCGATCCGGTTACGCGAGGCACGGTACGAGTGGAGATCGAAAAACCCGGCGTGAACGTCATCGACGCGGCAGCGCGCGGGGCGGGCGACGGGCTTCACCTGGCGCTCAATATAGCGGGTATGCTGATTGCCTTTCTCGCCTTGATCGCCATGCTCAATGGCGGTCTGGGATGGGCGCATGCACACGCGGCCTGGGTGCCGGCCTCGTTGCAGCAAATCCTCGCCTACGTGTTTGCACCGGTTGCCTGGTCACTAGGAGTCAGCTGGAACGATTGCGCGACCGTCGGCAATCTGCTCGGCACGCGCATGGTGCTGAATGAATTTGTGGCCTTCGTCGATCTTGGCAAGGTGAAGGCGATGCTTGAGCCCCGGTCTTTCGTAATCGCGACATTTGCGCTCTGCGGTTTCGCCAACCTCAGTTCTATTGCGATTCAGATCGGGGGCATTGGCGCGCTCGCGCCATCGCGCAAATCGGACCTCGCGCGGCTCGGACTGAAAGCCATGTTCGTCGGCACGCTCGCGAACTTCATGTCGGCCTGTATCGCGGGCATACTGCTATAAGATCGGTTCGTGCGGCGCTGTCTTGGCATTCTCGTCTTCTTTACGACTGGTGCGATTCATGCCCAGGATAATGCCGGCATCACGAGCAAAGATGTCATCGGACACCTGAATCAGACCATCACCTGGTATCGGCGAGTAGCTGAAGTCGATCAGTCGTCGACCGCTCCGGAAAATCTCCTGCTGCAGAATAACGTCCACGGAACCGCGAAACAGGTCCTGAAACTGGCGTTCGATTATGCGCGGGCGCAAGCCAATCTGTTGTCCAAAACCGGCCCGGCCAGCCCCGCCCAGACCCTTCCGCAGGCCACTGCCAATGCGCAGGCGCGCGCCGACCGCATCCAATCCCAACTCGACAATCTCGACAGTCAGATCGCACAGGCCAAAGCGTCGGAGCGGCCGGCCTTGGTAGCGAAGCGTAAGGCCATGGCCGCCAATCTGGCGCTCGCCAAGGATGTGCAAGCGTCCATCAAGAATATGGTTTCGTTTGCGAGCGCGCCGCAGGGGCCTGGCGGCGGCCGTGCTCTAGTCGATCAGATTAACGATCTCGAAAGTCTGAACTCAATCGTCGACGCGCCGGACGACACATCAAGGCCCCCTTCAAAAAATGATGATGCGGCGCCACAAGCGTTCCATCCCGAGAACGCCGGTATCATCACGCTCATCTCGAAAGCCACTACGCTCGCCAGCGATCGCTCGGAACTCGATTCCCTAGGGAAGGAGACAGACCGCCTGCTTGCCGAGATTGGGCAACTGCGTGGACCATTGCGAACGGCCCTACGCAATGCAGTGGCCCAAAGCGATTCTCTTGCTAACGCCGCCGACGCGATCACTCCCGATGATTGGAACGCAAGGCGCAAACAAATCGACACCCTGGCAGCACAATTCAAGCAACTTTCTAGCGTTTTGACGCCGCTCGGGCAGCAAGCGATCGTTTTGCGGCCGGTACGGGCAGGGATTGAAGAGTGGCGCAACGCTCTCGATCGGCAATATCACTACACACTACGCTTTCTCTTCGTGCGGTTGGGAAGTCTGCTTGCTGCGGTGTTGTTCCTGCTGCTAGCGTCGGCTCTCTGGCAGCGCGCCATTTTTCGTTATGTACACGATGCGCGGCGGCGGCGCCAGTTCATGGTCGTCAAGCGTATCATCATCGGCCTGGCCATGGCATTGATTCTGGCGCTTGGCTTCCTCTCGAGTCTCAGCTCCGTGGTGACGGTACTGGGTTTCATCACCGCGGGTCTTGCGCTGGCCCTGCAGAATGTCATTTTGTCGGTGGTCGCCTATTTCTTCCTTGTGGGTCGCTATGGACTGCGGGCCGGCGATCGAGTTACGGTGTCCGGCGTTACCGGGCAAGTGATGGAGGTAGGACTAGTGCGCCTGTTTCTCATGGAGCTAGTTGGAACGGGCGCTGACATGCACCCAACGGGGCGCGTGGCCTCCTTTGCAAATTCGATCATCTTTCAGCCGTCCGCCGTGATGAAACAAGCCCCCGGCATGGACTACGTCTGGCATTCCGCTTCAGCCACCGTGACCGACCCCGCCGATCATGGAAAGATCCGCGAGCGACTCGCCGCTGCCGTGGAACAAGTATACGACGAATATCGCTCCGCTATCGAGCGGCAGCACGCCACCTTTGAACGCAACACAAACATGCAGACGGGCGTTCCCCGCCCTGTAACGCGTGCGAATTTCACAGATGCCGGTGTCGAGATTCTGATGCGCTATCCGGTTGATGCCGAGCACGCTCTGAGCATTGACGATCGTGTCGTCGCCGCTCTGTGGGATGAGGCGGGCAAAGAACCAAAGTTGCAATTTGCCCCTGGCGGAGGACCCAAGAGCGGGCCGGCTTAGACAATTTTGAAATGCCGCTGCGAAAATAAGATCACTTGATGCTTAACGCCGCACAATTGGTCTTAGAACGAACCTCTATTCGCCCGCGTGTCGGCGTGGTGCTCGGGAGCGGTTTGGGCCCATTCGCTGATTCGCTCGTGCATGCCATGCGCATACCGTATCGGGACCTGCCGGGTCTTCCGGCTTCTACCGCCGTGGGACACGCCGGCGAACTTGTATTGGGTACGCTCGGGGCGAACGGCTCGGGAACCGTCGATCTCGCGGTGATGTCGGGACGCTTTCATTTGTATGAAGGCTACACACCGCAGCAGGTGGCAAGCGGTGTGCGGCTGCTTCATGAATTAGGTGTCGAGCGCCTGGCGCTCACTAACGCCGCCGGCGGCATCAATCCGGCATATACACGCGGCTCTCTTGTTCTTATTACGGATCACATCAACCTCCAAGGCGCCAATCCACTGGTTGGCGCGAACGATGACCTGCTGGGGCCAAGGTTTCCCGATATGACGCAAGCGTATTCGCCAGAACTCCGGCGCATCGCCAGTGATACCGCGGCGGAGCTTGGCATTACGCTCCACGAAGGCGTATACGCGGGGCTCACGGGCCCGAGCTTTGAAACGCCCGCCGAGATTCGGTACCTCCGGACGATCGGCGCGGACTTGGCCGGTATGTCCACGGTTTCTGAAACAATTGCCGCGAACCATATGGGAATGGAGGTACTCGGCATCTCGTGTGTGACAAATCTTGCGGCCGGCCTCTCTGGAGAGAGATTGAGCCATGAAGAAGTTCTCGAAACTGGCCGCCGCATATCGGGAACCTTTCTGAAGCTGCTGAGTGCTCTGCTGCCAAGGCTGTCACCGAAGTGAGTTTGGTTCTTTTCGATATCGACGGCACCCTGCTGCGCGGCGCCGGACCTCACCACAAAAACGCATTGATCGACGGTGTACGGCGTGTGACCGGCTTATCCGCGAGCTTCGAGGGAATAGACACCTCCGGCCAACTCGATCGGGACCTGATCACCGCGCTATTGCGGGCCGCCGGCGCCGATGAGGTCGATCTGGCGGCGGTGATTGCGGAGATTGCGAATGAGTGCCAGCGGGCGTATTGCACAAATTGCGCCGCGGACTTAAGCGGGTTCGTGTGCCGGGGTGCACGCGAAGCACTCAGCCAACTGCGCGAATACGGTGCAGTGCTGGGCCTGGTAACCGGCAATTTAAGCGAGATTGGATGGCGCAAGATGGAGCTCGCCGGGCTGCGTGATTTTTTCTCGTTCGGGAGTTTCTCCGAAGACGGGGCGACCCGTGCGGAGCTGGCGCGCGTCGCCGTCTCCCGGGCATGCGATCAAAAGCTTGCTTCGGCCGGCTGCCGCGTTTCACTCATCGGTGATCATGCCAACGATATCCGGGCCGCGCAAGCCAACGGATTTCAGGCTATTGCCGTCGCCAGCGGCGTTATGCCGGCGGCGGAGCTGGCGCGCTACTCGCCCGATATTCTTCTCAACAACCTTTCCGAACTGGACTGCCGTGCCATGATGAGCAGTTAAGACATGCGGGTTGCGGTGGTGGATTCTCATACGGGGGGCGAGCCGACACGGCTTGTGTTGAGCGGCGGCCCGGACTTAGGCGTCGGCAGCATGGTGGATCGGCTGGCGCGTTTCCGCAAACACTTCGATAGTTTCCGCTCCGCGGTCGTCAACGAGCCGCGTGGCTCCGACGCCATTGTCGGCGCGTTGCTCTGCGATCCTCCTGATTCCTCCTGCCAGGCCGGCGTCATTTTCTTCAACAACGTCGGCTATCTCGGCATGTGCGGGCACGGCACCATCGGCCTCGTGGCGACGCTGGCGCACCTTGGACGCATCCAGCCCGGCCCGTTGCGTATCGCTACTCCCGTAGGCATTGTCAGCGCGGAATGGCATGGGAACGGTGAAGCTACGGTGCGCAACGTGCCGAGTTACCGGTACGCGAAGGACGTCACAGTCGATGTAGACGGCTACGGACCGATCAGCGGCGATGTGGCCTGGGGCGGCAATTGGTTCTTCCTTGCAAAAGGTAAGAGCCCGGCTGAACTGTCGCTCGGCAACATAGAGGAACTGACTCATCTCACCTGGAGCATCCGGCAGGCGCTCGCCCGCCAGGGAATCACGGGTGCACAGGACAGCGAAATCGATCACATCGAGATTTTCGCTGGCGCCTCCGATGGCCGTGCGGACAGCCGTAACTTTGTGCTTTGCCCGGGCAAGAGCTACGATCGTTCACCCTGCGGTACGGGCACCAGCGCGAAAATGGCGTGCTTGTTCGCCGATGGCCTGCTGAAACCCGGCGATATCTGGAAACAAGAGAGCATCACCGGAAGCCGCTTTGAGGGACGCATCGAGATAGTGGACGGACAGATCATTCCGTTCATTCGCGGCTCCGCCTTCGTGACCGCGCGATCGGAATTGATACTCGACAAGCGGGATCCATTCTGCTGGGGTATTCCTGCGTGAGCATTGAAACCAATCACAGCGCCGCGATCGATCGCGAGACAGGATTCGTTCGCGAATTGGGGCTCTTCGATTCCGTGATGGTCACCATGGGCGTGATGATCGGCTCGGGCATTTTTATCGTCCCGGCCGATATGGCGCGCAATATAGGCAGCGCCGGATGGCTGCTGGTGGCTTGGGGAATCGCCGCCGTGCTGACAGTGGCCGCGGCCCTCTCTTACGGTGAGCTTGCCTCCATGCTGCCACGCGCGGGCGGAATGTATGTGTATCTGCGTGAGGCGTTCTCCCCGATTGTCGGCTTCCTTTTCGGATGGACTCTCTTTACCGTCATCCAAACGGGCACCATCGCGGCCGTCGCTGTGGCTTTCGCCCGCTTCACCGGCGTCCTGTGGCCCGCAATCGCAGAGGACCGCTATCTGATCGCGCCGATTCACCTTTCAAGCGGCTACGCCATCTCGCTTTCAACCGGACAACTTACAGCGATTTTAGTCATCGCCTTGTTGACCTGGACGAACAGCCGGGGAGTTCGCTACGGCAAGATCGTACAGAATGTGTTCACCACGGCGAAAGTGGCCGCGCTCGCCGCGCTCGTTCTGTGCGGGCTGATTTTTTCCCAGCACGCCGCCATCGCCGCCAACTTCACCAGCCTCTGGACCTCGCACGATGTGACACCGATCACCGCTTCGCTCAGTGCTCTTACGTCGGCAGGTCTATTTGTAGCCATTTGCGTCTCGCAGTCCGGATCGCTCTTTGCCGCCGATTCGTGGCACGACATCACATTCGCTTCGGGCGAAGTTCGCGATCCGCAGCGAAACGTGCCGCGCGCGCTCGCTCTCGGCACGATGTGCGTGCTGGGCCTCTACCTGCTGGCCAACGTTGCGTATCTGCTGGTACTGCCGTTGGAAGCCATCCAGCACGCACGCGCCGATCGCGTGGCAACGGCCATGCTGCAGGTGCTCTTCCCCGGCTGGGGCGCGGCGCTGATGGCTATCGCCATCATGGTCTCCACATTCGGCTGCATCAATGGTCTGATCCTGGCCGGACCGCGTGTTTGTTACTCAATGGCTCACGATGGCCTTTTCCCAAAGAAGGCTGGTGAGTTGAACGCGCGCCGCGTACCGGGTTGGTCGCTACTGATTCAAGGGCTGTGGTCTGCGGCACTGGTGCTTCCCCGCACTTACAATCCGGAAACAAACGCCTACGGAAGTCTATACAGCAATCTTCTTGACTACATCATTTCGGCCGCCCTGCTGTTCTATGCTTTAACCATCGCCGGAGTTTTTCGCTTGCGGATCAAACAGCCGGACACCCCGCGGCCGTATCGCGCCTGGGGTTATCCGGTCGTGCCCATTGTCTATATTGCCGGCGCCGCGGCGATTCTCGCGTGCTTGTTTCTCTACCGGCCCGCCACCACCTGGCCCGGATTGCTGATTGTGGCGATCGGAGTGCCCGTCTATTTCTTCGTGCGAGCACGGACGGCGCAATAGCGTCGAATAGGCAAAGACCGACCGCTGAAGAGCGTGGCAACTTCAATAAGCTGATTGGACCGAAGATCGGGGCAGATCAATCGTTCCCCTATTTGCTTGTTTCGGCCTTGGCAGTCAGTCCTGCGGGTTCACGGAACGGCAGATCTACCGTGATCGGGCTATGATCGGAAATCGGCTCCGGCAGACAATTGTTCAGGTCAGCCAGGGCTCGCGGAAAGTGTGGTGCAAACATGTATGATCCCGCTATATCGCGGGGTGTATTTATATTGTCCTTAACGAAAATCCAATCGAGCTTGAATCTGGCGACTCCAACATTGCCCCAAATTAACTCCGTTACATACGTGGGCGTGAATCCCATGCTCTGTCTCTGATTCGAATTTGCCAACGTCCCCGCGGTTCCGTTCGTGGAATGCGTCTCAACGCCTCGAAAATCGATCGCCTTTCCGTCGGCAAATCGAAATTTCTCTAGAGTTTTGAAAAAGCCGCGCTCCAAATTGGGTGAGGCACCGGGGATATTAGCGGACGTAGGATCTACACGGTATTCAAAGCCAGCGAGGTTTCGAACAGTTTTGGCGCCCGTGTATATCAGGCCTACCCCGGTCAATTGAATACCTTTTGTAGCCCAGAAATCCAGGTCTCCGTAGCGCTTATACAGCATGTTCTCCACGCTTGTCGGCGTCGAATCCGACCCGGTAGTGTTCATATCCCCGGCTATAATCACCGGATTCGGTACCTCATGTACTTCCTTCAGCAATTGCTGCAATTGTTTGCGACGGGTCTTTGGTCTGGTCCGGTTCTCAAGATGCGTTGCGGCAATTGTGACACGTTGCCCTGGTGCTTCGGGCATGTCCAGATCGACGTACAAGGTCATCCGCTGGCCGCGCCGCACTTCACGCATCATGTCCTCTCCGACTAATTTCGAAGCTTGCCGTTTGGCTTTTTCGAGCGGGCGGAGCTTGATCTCTTTCAACCAGTCATATCCAACTGTGAAAGGAACTATACGCGCGCTACGTATGGGATACCGTGACAGCACCGCATTCCCGTGAAGTGCTCTAAGCCGGTCCTTATCGATGCTGAACTCTTCGACGAGTTGTTCCTGGAAGGCTTTGTCTTCGCCGTCATTGAACTGGTCTGTCCCGAGTTGCTTGGAATCAATTTCCAGGAACTCCACGCCATACGCCCAGTTCATGTTCAGGGCCTTTCCTAACTCGCGGATGATCTCGCGGTAACCCGTGCGCTTCACTCCCCAATCCACCTCATTGAGGATCCAGACGTCCGCAGCTCGAAGAGAGTCGATTTCCTGCGGGATCTTTTCAAGGTCCACGTCTCGGACGCTCTTGCCGTTCTCTTTGGCCTTCTTACGCTCCGCGTTCACCTTCGCCATGAATGCGTCTTTGTCCGTAATGAACAACAGGATGTTATCGATTTCCAGTCCCCTCTCAAGGTTCCAGAACGCCACCCGCACGGAAGGCCCCAGCCCGGCTACTTCCAGCGGCCTCGGCCTTGCACCCTTAAAATAGGCCTCATTACTGATGAAGGGTGTGGTTGTGATCACTTGGAGCTTCTTTGCCAGTTCGGGGCTCAACTTGTGGGGCAAGCTGAGCTGGACAAGTTCGTCATAGGAGAACAACGCAGGTTCCGAATCGTGCACATAATTCTGTGACTGGAGCAGCATGGGATGGGCCAGACTCACAGCCATCACGATCACGACGCACACACTAGCCCTACGCCCTATGATTCTCAAAGTTCTGTTCTCCTCGACCGGGGTCGTCCCTTAAGATATTCCACTACAGTACCAGCGCCGTTTGCAGTTGGTAGCGCCCGTTGTCTTTGTCCATTCGTCCCATTTGCCGGGCGGCAAGTGAGACGCAAACCGCAAGGGCGAGGATGCGATTCATGTGAGCACCTCGCGCAGATAGGCTTCGGGATCCAGGCTATTTAACTGAGCCGAGCCAATGAGACTGTAGATTGCCGCGGCGCGCTCGCCGCCTGAATCAGAACCACCAAACAAATAGTTCTTGTGCCCGAGTGCGACCACACAGAGCGCCTGTTCGGCAGCGTTGTTGTCGATTTCAAGCCGACGTCTCCGCAATAACGCTTGCTTCACAAGTATCGCGGGGAAACGCCGCATGAGGGTCCTCATACACTTATTGCGGAGGACAGCCTTAAAACGCTTCTCCGACGCTCATGTAGAAAGCTCGGCTATTTTCTCCCCAAGCGTAATCAGCCCGTAAATTAAGGTGGTTCTTTTTCGTCACTTGATAGCGAAGGCCGATCCCGCCGCCGGGAACCAAATCGGATGCGTTGAAGTCCCCAAACGTTTTTCCCACTTCTCCCGCGCCAAAAAATGCCACGGCGCCCAGGCGCCAAAAGAGCTCTCTACGGAATTCCGCTTGGCCGGCTAACATCCTGTAGTCGCGATATTGACCTATGGGATACCCGCGCAGATCCTTAGAATAGCCAAGGAGACAAATATCGAAAAACGGCGCTTCGCCAGTTGCCGCACAAGCTGATACATGAGTCGCCAGCACATTTTTGCGTCCCAGGCCAATGTATTTGTTGTACGCTATCTCGAAGTCTTGGTAACTGAGCTGAGCTCCGAAGGCCGGGTCAAAAAAATCTATCTTGATATCAAGTATTGACCCGGAGCGGGGATAGAACGGGTCGTCGGCTGTGTCGCGTTTCACTCTCAGCCCGAGGGCGGCGGTGGTCAAATCCAGGCCGCTCGGCAGCGGAACCGCCAGGTTGTCCAGGAAATCCGGGGGCAAGCTACCCCCGAACTGATCCTCTAACTTGTCTTGATTGAGGGTTACGTGATTGCTGATATGGTGATACCGGGGTCCGACATACCACCTATTAAAAACTCGTACAGTTGGCTCAATCAGAAACGCTTGTGAGCGCTGTGAGAACGGGATAGCTACTCCTTGCGCGCCGGCATCTGATCCAATCCCGTAGTAGCTGTAGTTAAGAGTCGCCGCACCGTACCCGGCAACGATTCGATATCGATCATTCTTCAGATACAGCTTGGTTCCGAGTCCAACCAGCCAACTGCCGGTACCCGTCCCGAATCCAGTGACAGCAAAAACAGAAGCAGGAGTCGTGGGATTTGAATCGAGTGGCGCCAAGTACAGAACCACGCCTCCCATTCCATTGCCGATAGAAGGATTCAACAACGGGAGCGGCGCAATCGCGAATTCGTTTTTCTGCTTTGCGTTCTGAGCCGCGCTGTTTGCCACGCCGATCTCCGCGCCTTGCGTCTTAATGGCACTTCCGAGTTCAGCAGTGCCTCCGAATAGCCCGCCTTTTGCAGGAGCTTGAGTTGGAACGTTCGCGCTTGTTGATGGCGACGGCTGATTTGGCGCTTGTCCTGCTGAATTTTCCTGTCCAGCGGCTTGAAAAGCGAGAATAAGAAGTAATAGGCTAAAGGCGCCTCTGGCGAAACGAGGCTGCCCCATTTTTTCAAACGTCCCCATTTTCAATGGCAGTGGAAACGTTTTCGCGATGCCTTGCCCGAATATCTCCCACTAGCAGAAACATTAGCATTCGAATTCGCGGAGCCTTGTGCGGTTCACGCTTTTTTGGCGCAGCAAACCGACATCATAGATGCCGTTTATTCCACCTCAGCAAGATTAAGCTGAAGCGGCGTCCTTAAAAAACGAGTCGATTTCGGCGACCTCCTTCTCACCCAACCGAAATTCCAAAGCCCCGGTGGTTCCGTGTACCTGCTCCGGCTTACGCAACCCGACAATCGCCGCCGTCACAGCCGGATTGGAAAGCACCCACGCCAGCGCCACCTCGCCCGGAGCCTGCTTGTGCCGTTCTCCAATCTTGCGCAGCAATGAAACCAATTCCAGATTGCGGCTCAAGTTCGGTTCCTGAAAATCCTTATCCCTGCTGCGCCAGTCATTTTGCGGCAGACTGGCCGCACGCTCTTTGGTCATTTTGCCGGTTAGCAAGCCGGCGCGCATGGGCGAATAGGCCAGTACTCCGATGCCATTCTGTTTTACGTAGGGCAGAATCTCCGGCTCGATCTTGCGCACCAGCAGAGAATAGGGCGGCTGCAGCGAAGTAATAGGCGCAATGGGCGCGGCACGCTTCATCTGCTCCACATTGAAGTTCGATACTCCAATCCAGCGCACCTTGCCTTCCTGTTGCAGGCGGGCCATCTCAGTCCATCCTTCTTCGATATCGGCGTCGGGTTCCGGCCAGTGGATCTGATACAGGTCGATGACATCCAGTTTCAGGCGGCGCAGGCTGTTTTCACATTCTTTGCGAATGGAATCTGCCTTCAACGAAGGATAAATCTTTCGATCCTCGCCCCAATTCCGCTCGCATTTGGTAAAAATGAGCGGCTTCTTCGCGAGGCCCTGGATGGCTTTTCCCACCACCTCTTCGGAGTGCCCCAAACCGTATACCGCGGCCGTGTCGATCCAGTTCAATCCTGCATCTAAGCCGGCACGAATGGCGGCAATCGAATCCGCATCGTCTTGACTACCCCAGGCAAACTGCCAATCGGCACCGCCCATGGCCCAGGCCCCGATGCCGAGCGGGGTGATCATCAAGTCGCTATTTCCCAGCTTCCTTAGTTGACTCATTTTCCGGATCTATCTCCTTACTATTCGTTTCGGCACTAAGGTAGCAAATGTGTTCCCCAAAACGTTCTCCAGTACCGATCGTTTTGAACCCCTTAAACCGCTTGGCGCAATATGCCGCGCAGGGCGTTCACGCGTAAGCTTGGGTCAATTGCGAGTGACGGACCGTTAACTGACCCGACTGGTTCGTTGCTCTATTGGGTAACCGCGCGGTTCTCAAAACGATGATTTCATCTTTTGGAGAACATATTTTGAAGAAACTCGCTTTCTGTTTTCTATTGGCTGCTGGCCTGCTTTGCGCCAGTCCAATCACCACAACCGTAAAATTGGTCGATGCTGGCCATCCGCCACTTAGCGATGGGCACTATTATGTCGGCCCCTACGATCTATTGATCAACGGGCAGACTGTTGCGGCCCTCTGTATCGATTTTTCGGACCACACCAGCACCGGAACGAGTTGGACGGCGTATCTCAGCGAGGTAGGCGGCGACATCTCCCATACATATCATTCAAGCTTCGATGTGAAGTACCAGGAGGAAGCCTATCTCTATAGCCTCATCACGGAGCCGGGCGCAGATAGAATCGATATACAGCACGCCGCGTGGGCTATTACCGGAGGGTATACCGCCAATTCGGCCGCGCAACACTACGTCAACTTGGCCAAGGCAAACTATGACACGTTAGACCTCGCCGGTTACGAGATCGTGTCCGGCATCAATTGGTATAACCACGAACAGGAATTTCTGATCTATACCGGCCCGGCAGCGCCGGAGCCGGCTTCGCTCGGGCTATTCGGCTTAGGACTCGTGGGCGCCTTTGCGGCACGCCGCTGGAGGAAGAAGTAACTATTTCAAAACCTTCAGTACTGGTTTCTTTCGGCCCTCGGAGCGCAGCGCAAGTTTGAAGCTTGCGCTGCATTCGGGCATCTCGGCTCCGCGATAGAAGTTGATCCCATACAGCCAGGTACGTTCCACCCCGGCATCGCAGGTAGGGGTTTTCTCTTTTTGGAGATCTTGCCAAAGAGTGCGCGCCGAAACATTTTCATCTAAGCCCGGATACGCAACCGCCTTCAAATAGATACCCTCGCCAGCCGCACACAAGACAAGAAGAGACGCAACCCACGATCTTCGCGCGAGTATTACCGAGGCAAGTGGAAGGACAACATAAAACACGGCGGTTGTGTTGAGCGAAGGCCATTGAAATGCCGTGATGCGCCAGGAGCCGAGCATGCCTGGCAACGCGTGGGCAATGAGCGGGATCAAAGCGATAAGCAGTGCACAGGCCAGCAGCCAGCCGCGCCGGAGCTCACCAATCTCCCTACGCTCAAATTCGGCTCCAACCAGCATGAACAAGGAAGGAAAAAGCGGCAACAGATAGCCCGGTAGCTTATTGGCGGAAACGCTGAACAGGACCAGGCCGAACAGCACAGTAACAAGCAGAAAACGGCGGCGCGCATCCCATGCACGCCGTCGGCACAGAAGGAAAAGAAGCGGCGTCCACGGGAACAAACCGCCCACCAACACCGGCAGGTAGTAATACCACGGCTGGAGGTGCTGGATAGACGCCGAGTATAGGCGAGCGAAGTGTTGCTTTACAAAAAGCTCTTGGAGGAATGGCGCCCCGTGGCGCACGTACATGACAAGGTACCAGGGCGCGGCCACTACCACGCAGAAAAGCACCGGCAGCCAGAACTGTTTCCAATAGCGCCGTAGAAACCAGACGCTCGGCAACGCGAGCGCCAGCGGAACCAGTCCCTTGGCAAGCATCGCTAAGCCGAGACACGCGCCGATAGCTGCCAAACGGAGAGAAACACGGCCACCTTCAGACCGCAGGCCCACCAGCGGCAAGGACAAAAATACGGCCAGCGAAAAACAAACCGCAAGCGGCAGATCGGTGAGCGCGAAGTCGCTATAGGCGATCCACGCAGTACACGTGGCGAGAAGCGCGACCGAAGCCGACGCTGCCTGTATACCGAACTCACGCCGTAACAACGCAAACATCGTGCCCAGGAACGCCAGACTGAACAGCACCACCGGCAGCCGTCCGGACAGCTCGGGGTTCAGCCCCGCCGCCGTTCCCACAGCGGTCATCCAATAAAGCAGTGGTGGCTTTTCGAACCAGGGAGATCCCCATAAGCGAGGAGTGATCCAATCGCCTGTTTGAGCCATGGTTCGTCCAATCGCCACATAGCGAGGCTCGTCCGGCCCGAGCACCCCCACTCCGTCAAGTTTGTAGAGGTAAAGTCCCGCAATCGTAAACACCAGGGTTACGATTGGAAGAGATCGGCGGAACGGAGACAACCCTCAGTATAGTGAGCCTGATGATGCGCACAATTTGTCTGCTCGCAGTTGCTATAACCGCTTTAGCCGATCCGAACGGCCCGCCGAAAGTCGATAAAAACAAAATCGAAGCCTACCTGCGCTACATCTTTCCACCAAATACAACCATCGTCCTGGACGATCCCACGGCTAGTTCCATCCCTGGCATTCAGCGCATCATCGCCCATCTGAGTCTGGGCACCGAAAAGCTCGATCGAGCTTATTATGTGACGCCCGACGGCGAGCATCTGATCAACGGCGTCGTCTGGGATTTGAACAAGTCGCCGTTCGAAGAGACGCTGGAAAAGCTTCCGACTGACGGCTATTCCATGGGTCCGGCAAAGGCCAAAGTCACGATCGTCGTTTTCAGCGATTTCGAGTGCCCGTATTGCAAGCAGTTCGCGACGACCATTCGGCAGAACGTAGCTCAGAAGTATCCGAATGACGTACGGGTAATCTTCAAAGACTTCCCCCTCACGCCCATCCACCCATGGGCGCACAGCGCCGCCGAAGCCGCCCGCTGCCTGGGAGAGCAGAAACCGGCGGCGTTCTGGGCCTTTCATGATTGGATCTTCGAACACCAAAGTGAAGTGAACGCCGGTAACTTACGCGGAAAAACGCTGGAACTTGCGAAGACGCAGCACCTGGACGACGCTCGCGTCGCCTCCTGTATCGACACGCACGCCACCGCGGCCGCAGTGGACGAAAGCATGAAAGTCGCTCGCGGGCTGCAGGTTGAGTTGACGCCAACACTTTTTATTAACGGCCGGATACAGACGGGCGCGATGCCATGGGACCGGTTGGACGCCATGATCCAGCGGGATTTGCATAGCCCCGTCATTCCGCAGAAATAAGGAACGTTCTCACCTAGTAACTTGCTGTTTTCGTGCCGATACGAAAATTGGGTGCGATGGACTTGTTAGCTGCTGCGGATAATCCGATGCTCGATTCAGGCGTAAAGACTTTTCGGCTGCCGCCGCTGATTCTGCATCCATTTTCAACTGCCGATGATGCCTCGGTGCTGATGGATAGTTCCCGAGCGAGCCTCGCGCTGCAGGGATTTTTGCCGCGTGATGAGACGCCCGCCTACGATCTCGATCAACAGCTTCTCCGTGGTCGGTATGCCGAGATCCGGATGCTGTATTACATCGGCAAAGACGTCACGCGTTGGGCGGAGCAATGCGCCGAAACCGTGCTCGCCGCTAATCTCTCGGAAGAACGGCGCATCCGGCCGGAAACGTTCTGCGTCTTACTGGTGCAGCACGTGCCGCCGCACGTGCGGCTCAAGCTCGAAGGCTGGGGTGTACTTGATTTCTGCGCGTTATTCCGGCGTTCCATCGGCTTGCACGCAATCTTCCACAACATCCCCAATCCGGAAGATTTGGCTCCCGATTTCCTTCGGCGCTATCACCGCTATCTAGACCAATGGTACGAGCAGCGCTTGAAAGATTGGGTATTCGATCGGCCACAGCAGGATGAGTTCACCTTCGACTTGTACGCCTCGGGCGAGTATGCGCTCATGCTCGAGCAGAGCTGGAACGAAGATTCTAATCCCGAATAGCCGTATGCTGTAAGAATGAACTTTCCTAAGTTCGTTCTTGCCGAACAGTCCTTTCCCAACCGCGCGATCCCCAAAATCCGCGAGCATATTCGCCAGGAACTGGCGCAGTCCGATTTCGTAGCGCGTGTGCCCAAAGGCGCTCGCATCGCCATTGGAGTCGGCAGCCGCGGGATCTCGAATATCGCGACCATTGTTAAGGACGTGGTGGATTTCTGGAAAGAACAGGGCGCCCAGCCGTTTCTCTTTCCAGCCATGGGCAGTCACGGTGCAGCCACGGCGGAAGGCCAGTCGGACGTACTCGCGCATTACGGCATCCACGAAGCCACCATGGGCGCTCCGCTCCTCAGCTCGCTCGACGTGGTACCGATCGGCACGACTACCGAGGGCCTTGAGACGTTCATGGATAAGAATGCGGCTGAGGCAGACGCCGTTTTCCTGGTGGCGCGCGTCAAATGGCACACCGATTTCGCCGGCGCACTCGAAAGCGGTCTTTTCAAAATGATGGCCATTGGCCTCGGCAAGTTCGCTGGCGCCCAGCGCTATCACACTTTCGGCTATCGTGCCGGTCTGGAACAAATGCTCCGTACCGTGGGAGCGAGCATTTTCTCCAGCGGCAAGGTATTGGGGGGATTAGCGATTCTGGAGGGAGCGCACCATGAAACCGCCGGCCTCGTTGCCGTCAGTTCCGGTAAGGGACTTGAGGCGATGGTGGCCCACGAAGAGCAACTGCTACGGCAGGTCAAGTCCTGGATGGCAAAACTTCCCGCCCCCGAAATCGACGTCCTTATCGTGGACGAAATCGGCAAGAACATCAGCGGCGCGGGCATGGACACCAAAGTGATCAATCGCGGCGTGAACGGCGAGTACAATCCCTGGCCGGACACCCCGAAGGTCCGCAGGCTATATGCGCGTACCCTGACCGAGCTCAGCTACCACAGCGGGGTGGGTCTCGGCATGGCCGACGTCATACACGACAAACTGTTGAACGAGATCGATTGGAAGCCGACCTACATCAATTCGCTGACCGCTTCCACACCGGCCTGCATTCGAACGCCCATTCACTATTCGAGCGATCAGGCCGCTCTATCGGCTATTGCGGCAACGGTCGGCAAGACCGACTTATCAGAGGTCACTTACTGCCGGATCCACAATACTCTGGAACTCATCCGCGTCGAAGTCAGTGAAAATCTTGTGCCTTCGCTCAGTGCGAACGCCAAGACAATTTCCGCCCCGTACAGCGTTAAATTTGACGCAAATGGAGACTTGCCGCCGCTGCCCAGCCCCGAAGATGAAGGCGATTTCGAAGTCTCCGATCACGGCACTTCGCCGGTCGAGAGCGTCCGCGCTTAAACAGTTCGCGCAATTACTAGTACTCCATTTTCAAACCGGCTCGCGTCAACTGGTTAATCGAGATGACGAGAAGCCAGAAATCTTCGGCGGCAGCTTGGGTTCCGCCCGAACATAGAGTGCCCCTGCTTCGTACCGCCGCGCCCGAATGCCGCGGCTGCGACTTGTATCGGCACGCGACGCAGGTCGTTTTCGGCGAGGGGCCACCGGATGCCAGCGTCGTTATGGTCGGCGAAGTACCCGGCGATGAAGAGGACCGCAAAGGCCATCCCTTCGTAGGACCCGCCGGACGGCTACTAGACAAAGCGATGCACGAATCCGGGCTGGATCGCGAAAAGATCTATGTTACGAACGCTGTAAAGCATTTCAAGTTCACCGAGCGCGGCAAACGGCGCATCCACGCCAAACCAAACGGGATGGAAATCTCGGCGTGCCGTCCGTGGCTGGAGGCGGAACTGGATGCCGTGAAGCCGGATCTGATTGTCTGCCTTGGGGCGACGGCGGCGCAGTCGCTAATGGGCCGTGATTTTCGCATTACTGCCAGCCGCGCGCAGTTCTTTCCGAGCCGCTGGGCAAAAGAGCTTGTCGCGACCGTACATCCTTCGGCGATTCTGCGGATGCCCGACACATTCGAGGAAGAATATGGCAAGTTCGTGCACGATCTCGAGATCATCGCGGCGCGGGTCAGACGGCTCTAGTTCAGGCCGGCTTTCCAGCGTTCGATCAGCAGCAACTGCTTCTCGATTTGTTCGCGTTCCGGTGTGCTTGGCTCCAGCCGCAGATAAGTCTCGAGGTCGGATTTGGCGGCGCGATGGTTGAGTTGGCGCAAATGAACCACGCCGCGATGGCGATATTCCTCGGCGTATTCAGGCATCGCCTCAATGAGCAGATCGAGTACCTGGCGGGCTTTGTCCAGGGCTTCCCCCTTCAGGTAAATCACTTTCAGATTACTTAACATCCGGACGAGTATCTGACGGGTGGAAACTGGTGCCAGAACGGCGGGATTCGAGCGCACATCGACGCCGGCGGTTTCTCTTGCCAACGCGCACAAATCGGCAAAGGAAAGGATTCGGCCGGCGTGAAACGGGTCGATCCAATAGCGCGAGCTTGCGTCTTCGTAGGCCACGATGAAATGTCCCGGCAGACCCACGCCGTAGACGCGCCGCGAGAGACGGCGGGCGATTTCCATATAGACTACCGAAAGCGTAATCGGAATGCCCAGGCGGCGCATCAGAACGGAATTCAGGCAACTATTGCGAGGGTCGTAATAGTCTTCTTCATTCCCGCGGAACTGCAGGACATCGAAAAGCAACTCGTTCGCGGCGCGGATGAAGTCGAGGCCACTCGCCTCCTCGGTTAGCCGCTCGCCAATCTGTTCCGCCAGGTTATCCAGGCGAAAGGCGGAAGCTTCGAGATCGAGGCCGGGAAACTCGATGCTCGCCAGTTCTAGAGCGGCGACATCGAGCGGCACATGGGAGCGATCGTCCCGTAACGCATCGCGGAGCCGCTGCACGCGGACAAGCTTACCAAGTTATAATCAAGGCGGGAGTCCTCTCTTGAAATTTAAAGCCTTTGTGCGTCTTTTCACGCACATACAGCTCCTTCCGGTGCTTGAAAACGGCGAAGAAACAACGCTTGTAGGCGGCCAGGCGGTGATGGAAGGCGTGATGATGCGATCGCCTCACAGTTATTGCGTGGCGGTGCGCAGAGCCAACGGCGAAATAGCCACACAAGAGAGTCCGCTCGGGCGGCTTTCAGACCGCTATCCGATTTTCAAACTACCAGTTATCCGCGGCTTAGGCACGCTCGGGTCGGCGATGTGGCTGGGCATGCGAGCGCTAAAGTTTTCGGCCGATTGCGCGATGGATGAGGTTAAGGGTGAAAAGGAAAAGCAGAAGAAGGAACTTGGGCCGGCCGCGATGATTCTGCAGATCGCCTTTTCGCTGGTATTCATGATCGGGCTATATAAGCTGCTTCCTCTTTTTCTTGCCACGGAGTTGGGAAAGCATTATCACGTTGTCAGCAGCCGTTTCGCCGTCAACATGACCGATGGGACGCTACGCATCGCGATCTTTCTTGGCTTTATGTATCTGCTTTCGAGATTGAAAGATATGCGCCGCGTTTTCGAATATCACGGCGCAGAGCACAAGGTAGTTTTCAATTTCGAATCTGGACAGCCGGTCAATGTCGCGAACGCACAGCGCTTTGTGACGTGGCATCCGCGCTGCGGAACCAGTTTTCTGGTGGTGGTGCTGATCATTGCGATGATTTGTTATGCGTTCCTGCCGTTTGACAATTTCTGGGCGAAGCTGGTGGGCCGCATAGCATTGTTCCCGGTGATCGCGGGAGTGAGCTACGAAGTCATCCGCTTCGCCGCCAGGAAACGCAAAGGGCTCATGGCGCTGCTGACGCAGCCGGGGCTCTGGCTCCAGAGAGTAACGACGCAAGCCCCTGCCGACGAACAGACAGAAGTCGCAATCCATGCGCTCGAACGAGCCATGGCGCTCGAAGCTGCGCAGGGCGGCGAGTTGGTCATCGCCTAAGCGGACATCCATACATATCAGAGCATGCAATATCAGAGTCGACTGGACGAAGCGGAAGCGCGCTACGACGAACTGACCGCCAAAATGGCGGACCCGGCCGTCATCAACGATTCCGACCAATACCGCAAGGTGGCCAAGGCGCAAAGCGAACTGGCGGAGTTGGCAAGCCAGTATCGCGAGTGGAAGCGAGTGGATCAGGAGTTGCGCGATGCGCGGGCGATGCTGGCCGAAACCGATCCCGATTTGCGGCAGATGGCGGAACTCGAAGTAGCGCGGCTCGAGCCGCAGCTAGCCGAGATCGAGCAGGAATTGAAGGTTTTGCTGCTGCCAAAGGATCCGAACGACGAGAAAAACGTAGTTCTCGAGATTCGTAAAGGCGCCGGCGGCGACGAAGCGTCGTTGTTTGCGGCCGAAGTTTTTCGCATGTACACGCGCTACGCGGAAGAGCACGGCTGGAAAGTGGAAGTCACATCCTTGAGCGAATCGTCCGTCGGCGGCTTGAGCGAAGTTATCGCGCTCATCAGCGGCAAGCGCGTATATAGTCGCATGAAGTACGAAAGCGGTGTGCATCGCGTACAGCGCGTTCCGGCAACCGAAACGCAGGGGCGTGTCCATACTTCGACGATTACCGTCGTGGTGATGCCCGAGGCGGACGAGGTAGACATACAGATCGATCCGAAGGACATTCGCATCGATACGTTCTGTTCTTCGGGTCCGGGCGGGCAGTCAGTGAACACGACGTATTCGGCGGTACGCATCACGCACCTGCCGACGAATACCGTAGTTTCGTGCCAGGATGAAAAGTCGCAGATCAAGAACCGATCGAAGGCGATGCAGGTACTGCGTTCGCGGCTGTATCAGGTCGAGTTGGAACGGCAACTCGCGCAGATCGGCGCAGAGCGCAAAAGCATGGTCGGGACTGGTGATCGCAGCGAGAAGATCCGCACGTACAATTTCCCGCAAAACCGCATCACCGATCATCGTATCGGGTTGACGCTGCACCAGCTCGATTTGACAATGGAAGGCCGGCTGCAGCCGGTAATCGATGCACTGACGAGTTATTACCAGGCGGAGCGGCTGCGCGGCGAGGGCGAAGCGGCCTAAGCGCAAGCGGTGACTCTCAAGACCGCACTCGAGCAAGGCGCCGCAATTCTTGAAAAGGCGAAGATCGGGGTTCCCCGGCTCACTGCGGAAGTGCTGCTCGGGCACGCCATGCGCTGCGACCGTGCCTATTTGTTTGCGCACGCCACTGACGAGCTGACGGAGTTAGCGTGGATTCACTACGGGCGCTACCTCAATGAGCGGCTGAAAGGCAAGCCGACGCAGTACATCACAGGGCGACAGGAGTTCTACGGCCGCGACTTCTATGTCAATTCGGATGTCCTGATTCCCCGCCCCGAGACTGAGCATTTGGCGGAGGCTGGGATTGCGTGGCTGCGGCAGCACCCGGGAGCGCGCACGCTCGATGTGGGCACCGGGTCGGGCGCGATAGCGGTTACGCTGGCGGCCGAACTGAATTGCCCGGTTTGGGCGTGCGATATATCCACGGCCGCGCTGGCGGTGGCGGAACGCAACCGCGCACGGCATCAGGCCCGCGTGACGTTCTTTGCGGGTGATCTGGTCGAGGCGGTCGCACCCGAAAGTATCGATCTGCTCATTTCTAATCCTCCTTACGTTCCGGGCGTGGATGCGGCGAACATGCAAACGGAGGTCCGTGACTGGGAGCCGCACGTCGCGCTTTTTGCTGGCGATACGGGGCTCGAGATTTACCGGCGGCTGGTTGCCGGAGCACGGTTGGTGTTGAAGCCGGGCGGGAGGCTGCTGATGGAACTGGGCTATCAATCGCTCGAAGGCGTGCGCGGGCTGCTCGCCGACGGGTGGGGGGATTTCGAAGTAATCTCAGATCTGGCGGGGTGGCCTCGCGTAATCGGATGCAGCGCCTAATTTGTCATGTGGATATGGACGCGTTCTTCGTATCGGTCGAAGAACTATTCAATCCAGCGCTCAAAGGCAAACCGGTTGTGGTCGGCGGGAAGCGAGACCAGCGCGGCGTCGTTGCGGCGGCTTCATATGCGGCGCGCAAGTTCGGGGTGCACTCGGCAATGCCGCTCCGCACGGCGTCGCGGTTGTGCCCACAAGCGATCTTCGTTGAGGGGCAGCCGTCGCGGTACCGCGAGTATTCGAAGAGAGTCTTCAAAGTTTTGACACGCTTTTCGCCGCAAGTGGAGATGGCTTCAATCGATGAAGCGTATCTCGACCTGACAGGAACGGGACGGCTGCACGGTCCGCCGCTCAAAGCCGCGCACGCGCTGCACGAGGCAATTGGCGCGGCGACCAGTCTGCGGTGCTCGCTGGGGCTGGCGGGATCGCGGCTAGTGGCGAAAGTCGCGTCGGATCAAGCGAAGCCGAACGGCGTGCTCTACATTCTTCCGGGGCGGGAGGCGCGGTTCCTGGCTCCGCTCCAGATCCGGACGATACCGGGAGTCGGAAAGAAAACCGAAGCGCAGTTGCATCAAATCGGAATTCGAAAAGTAGAAGATCTGGCGGGGCTTGACGAGCACTTTCTAGCGGAGCGGTTTGGCCGGTGGGGCTTGGCGCTGGCGGGCAAGGCACAAGGACAGGATGCGGGTGGATGGTTTGATTCTGAGATCGGAGCGAACGAAGATCCGAAGTCAATTAGCCACGAGAACACCTTCAACGAAGACACGGCCGACGGCGACCGTCTCGAAACGGCGCTGCTGAAGTTATCGGAAATGGTGGCGAAACGGCTGCGCGAGCATCAACTCTACGCGCGCACGATTCAACTCAAATTGCGCGATGAAGATTTCGCGACGATCACGCGGGCGGAGTCGCTCGATCATGCGACGCAGCTGGATCGCGAGATCGCTGGGGCGGTCGTAAAACTTTTCCGGCAGGCCTGGGATGGCAAGAAGCCGATCCGGCTGCTCGGCGTGCACGCGGGATCGCTCGAACATTCCGAGGGGCAGATGAACCTGCTTGAGGAGCCAAACACGGCGCGCCTTCGTGAAGTTTTTCGGTCAGTCGATCATATCCGGAACAAATTCGGCGATGCGAGCATTTCGCTCGCGACGACGCTCGATTCAGGGATTCGGGAACGCGTGCATGAGAATCCGTTCGGAATCAGGGATCAGAAAACAGGAGACGGAAGCCGGGAGTCAGAATGAGGCGGCTACGCGGCTTTCACTATTTTGAAGAATGACTCCGGATCTAAGCTGGCGCCGCCGACCAGCGCGCCGTCGATTTCGGGCTGGCGCATCAGACCTTCCACATTGTCGGGTTTGACGCTGCCGCCGTAAAGGATGCGCAGCCCGTTCGCTGCTTCGGCACCAAAGCGCTTTTCGGCTTCGGAACGAATTAACTGGTGGGCAGACGACGCAATTTCCGGAGTGGCGGTTTGGCCAGTGCCAATAGCCCAAACGGGCTCATAAGCAATGACGATTTGCGCGAATTGTTCTTCGGTGAGGCCGGCAACGCCGGCGGCAAACTGGCGCACCAATACTTCGCTGGTTTTGCCGCCTTTGTGTTCTTCGAGGCGTTCGCCCACACAGATGATGGGACGGAGTCCGGCGGCAAGAGCCGCTTGGGATTTCTTCAACACGTCCGCGTCGGTTTCGTGGCAGAGGGTGTTGCGGCGTTCGCTGTGGCCGACCAAAACCCAGGCAGCACCGGCGGCGCGCAACATTTCAGCTGAGATTTCGCCGGTAAAGGCGCCTTCTTTACCCCAATAAATGTTTTGCCCGCCTATCGCCACGTTAGATTCAGCAGCGGCAGCGACGGCGGAAGGAACGTTGATGGTAGCGGGGAAAATGACGATTTCGCAGTGATCAATTTTCGATACGAGTGGTCTGAATCGATCGACAAATTCGGCGGTTTCACGCGCCGTCTTGTACATTTTCCAATTGCCCGCCATGATCGGGCTTCTCATACCTGTATTTCCTCCAGAAAACTCGTTCCGACAGCCAATTCGACGCCGAAGTTATGCGCGACGGTCTGGCCGATATCGGCAAGGCTCGAGCGTACACCGAGGTTGCAGGCGGTGTGGACGTGCGGGCCATAGACGAGCAGTGGAGTATATTCGCGTGAGTGATCGGTGGATGGCGTGGTTGGATCGCATCCATGATCGGCGGTGAAGATGAGCATGTCGTTCTGTTGGAGTTCGAGAGTAGGCAGCCAGCGATCGACGGCTTCGAGGGCGCGTGCGTAGCCTTCGACGTCGTTGCGGTGGCCGAACTGCTGGTCGAAATCGACGAGGTTCACGAAGATCACACCGTCCGGCTGCGCTTTCATCGCGTCGATAGTTTGCTGCATGCCGTCGGCATTGTTTTTGGTCTTAACAGAATGTGTAATGCCGCGGCCAAGGAAAATGTCGGAGATCTTTCCGATGGAATAGACGGGTACGTTCTTGGCGGCGAGGCGATCGAGAAGCATGCCGGCGGGGGGCGGAACGGCGTAATCGTGGCGGTTGGCAGTGCGCGTGAAGGAGCCGGGCTGGCCTTCGAAGGGACGTGCGATGACGCGGCCTACCTGGTTCGGACCGGTGAGAATTTCACGAGCGATTTCGCAGATGCGGTAGAGTTCCGGGACTGGAATGATCTGTTCGTGAGCGGCGATTTGAAAAACGCTATCAGCAGAGGTATAGACGATCGGCGAGCCGGTACGCATGTGCTCCTCGCCGAGCTCTTTAATGATCTCGGTACCGGAGGCGGGCTTGTTGCCGAGGGTCTTACGTCCGATCTTTTCCTCGAAGGCGGCGATCACGTCGGGCGGGAAGCCGTGCGGATATAGCGGGAAAGGTTTGTCAAGAATGATGCCGGCCATTTCCCAATGGCCAGTCGTCGTGTCTTTTCCGGGAGAAGCGAGACGGCATTTGCCATATGCGCCAGCGGGCTGCTCGGCGCGCGGGAGACCCGCGAGGCACTTGATATTCGCGAGCCCGAGACGGCATAGATTGGGGAGCTCGAGCTTGCGCTTTTTGGCAACGTTGCCGAGGGTATCGCTACCCTGGTCGCCGTAAGCGCCAGCGTCGGGCATGGCTCCGATGCCGACACTGTCAAGGACCATCCAAACTACGCGTTCAAAGGCCATTTTCATTTTTTGGGGGACGCGGCGACGTCGGCAGGGACAGGCGCCAGAAATTCTTCCTTGAGACGGGCGGCGCGATCGCGCACCAGATGCATGAAGGATTCGCGCGATACGATGCGATTCAACAGCGGAACAAACTGCGCGGGGGCGACCAACTGCTTGCGGAGCCAGAGCGCCTCGACTTCGGCGAGCGCATCGTTGACACCGAGCTTATCGAAGTGGACGGTGCGGTCAAGGTTAATGAAAGCCCGCTCGGTAGCGGCGATTTGTTCGAAGCGATCGAGCAACTGCTGCGCATTCAGGTCGGTGGAGTAGTTGAAGACCGTTTCGGTGGCAGCGCCGGATTCGTTTTCGTAGCGGAAGGTCTTCTTACCGGTATTGGCGACTTTGAGGCCAGACTCGATGGGCGATTTGAAGAATTGAAGCTTTTCGGCCAGGGCGAAGAGAGAGGCGGCGTCAGGCGGTTGGAGCTGCGCTTTAACGGGCTGCTCGTCGGTGGGCGATTCCTTATAAAGAAGGCCGCCGCTCTTGTCGACTTCGACCGAGCAATAGGCAGGCACGCTACCGGGGAAACTCTTGATGAAGGAGAGTTTGGGAGTAGCAGCGGTGAGGAGTAGCGAAGCCGAAAACAGAAGCGGACCGACGAGGAACTTCATCGGTCAGCCTTGATGAGCATCGGGAGAGACGAACGCGTGCCGTGACAGATGGCGACGGCTAAAGCATCGGACACATCGAAAGAAGCGAACTCACTCTCGATGTGCAGAAGCGATTGCACCATCATCTGTACCTGGTGCTTTTCGGCGCGGCCGTAGCCGACGACGCTCATCTTGACTTCGAGCGGCGAGTATTCGCCGACTGTAAGACCGGCCTCGGCGGCCTGGAGCAGAGCGACACCGCGTACATGCGCGAGCTTGAGCGCGGATTTGGCATTGACGGCATGAAAAACTTCCTCCACGGCGACGAATTCCGGAGCGAACTGCTCAAACACGGCGCGCAGCTCGGAGGCTATTTGCTTCAAACGGAATTCCAGACGCAAGGACGGCTGCGTACGAATGACGCCGGCGGTTACGAAGGTGTGAGACCGGCCATCGGAATCGATGACGCCGAAGCCGGTGCGCTCGGTACCGCAGTCGATGCCTACGATTCGCATAGCTCCGCTCCCTTACGGTCGCGGTTCCTTGGGGAGACTCATGCGAGAGCTTCGACTTCGGCCTCATCCACTTCGTAGTTGCCATAGACGTTTTGGACGTCGTCGTGCTCTTCGAGGGCGTCGTAGAGCCGAAGCATGGCCTGGGCGTTTTTTCCTTCGAGCTTGACGGTGTTTTTGGGAACCATGGCAATTTCGGCCGACTCGGTTTTGATGCCAGCCTTTTCGAGCGCCTGTAAGACCGGTTCGTGAGCTTCAGGATCGGAGAGAATTTCCCAGGTGCCTCCATGGTCACGCAAATCGTCGGCGCCAGCATCCAGGACGATGGTCATCAACTGGTCTTCGGTGGCGGCTTCACCTTCGATGAACATCTGGCTTTTGCGCTCGAACATCCAGGCGACGCTGCCCAACTCGCCCAGGTTGCCACCGTTTTTTGAAAAGAGATGCCGGATTTCGCTGACGGTGCGATTTTTGTTATCGGTCGCAACGCCGACTAGCACGGCGGCGCCTCCCGGACCGTAACCTTCGTACTGTATTTCGTCGATTTGGCCGCCTTCGAGCTCACCAGTGCCGCGCATGATGGCGCGCTTAATGTTGTCGGCAGGCATGCTGACGGCTTTGGCGGCGGTGATGGCGGTGCGCAGGCGCGCGTTGGATTCGGGATCGCCGCCGGTGCGTGCGGCAATCATGATTTCCTTGATCAGGCGAGTGAACGTTTTGCCACGTTTGGCGTCAAGCGCGGCCTTCTTGTGCTTGATTGTCGCCCATTTACTATGTCCAGACATCGAAAAACCTCAAGATTCCGTAACTTTTGAGGATAACAAAAGCGTGACTAGGTGGAGGGGAGGAGTCAGGAGACAGTAGCCAGGAGGTGAGCGGTGTCAGCTAGCCGTTCCTGGCGTGCAGTGAGGGTTTGCTGGTGGTAGAGCCTGGCTTCAGACAGCGCGACGGCCCATTTGTGATGGTCCTTTTTCATTTCGTGCCGCTCTTGTTTGCGGGTGTGCTCTTGCTGTTTGCGCTTTTGCGATTCGAAGCCAATTTCCGCTTTGCGCTTTTCGGCTCTTAGCTTTAGCAGGTCATTCAGACATTTGTGGAAAGCTCTCTCGTGCGTGGTTTGGTAGCGCAGATAGAGGGCGAGGCGTTTTTCGTCAATGGAGCCGTCGTCGGCGAAGCAGTTTGCCTGGAGCAACCCGGCGCGATTGCGCAGCCAGTGGTGCTGGGCCATGCGCTCGACCAGAATCATTTCGGTGCGGCTCGTGGGGCGGTGCTCGCTCTTGAGGTCGACCATCAGTTGGTCGTATTCGCTGGCGTTCTCCCAGGGAAGCAGTACAAACATGCCGCCGCGATAGGTGAGGCCGTGGCTTAAGTTGTTACGAGAGGAAGCGGCCTTGCCCTCTTCCGTCCGGGGACCGGTGGAGAGCTGTGCATTGGCCTGATTTGCCGCGATTTGCGCCTGGGTCGACATAGGTGAAAAGCTCCTTCGCGCGTGAGTTTCCCGCCAAGTGTGCGCAATGCAGGGCTGCATTCCGTGCAAACTCATGAAGACAGGCGGGATAGAAGGATATAGAAAATTTGTGACTGGCCGGCCGATTTCCAGAAATTGGCATTCGTAAGCCGCGTCAGGCGAATGCTTCTAAAGGAGAAGTGTTCGACCAAAATCGAGGAGGCGCCAGGAACAGAGATCGCGAAACGATGAAGCGCCCACGTGAATGGCAACCAAGGATTTGAAAATATCCGGATGCCGGGTTAAGCCAGCCAGGAAACGCCTTTGGAACTTGTCGCTGCGCTCCAACGTTAGCAGCAGCGATGCCATCCTTTGCGGGCGTTTCATCAATGTCCTATGGAACCGTTCGTAGGTCCGAATATCACCCGATTTGATCGCCACGGCGAGAGCGAGCGCCTGCGCGAAGCCCAGGCGCATACCTTCACCAGTGATTGCATCGACGGAACCCGAAGCATCGCCGATCAAGGCCACGTTGTCACGTTGTACACGTCGCAAGCGACGAGAGACGGAGAGCGCACCTATCTCGAATGAGATCGGCGCGATATTCCTGAGCCGTTCATTCAGATCCGGAAACCCGCGCAATGCCTGGTCCCAACGCAATTTCGGATCACCCGAGAGTGTTACAACGCAAATCTCATCCGGGGCAATTGGTGTGACGTACACCTGCGAATTGTTTCCCCAATGCAATTCCATATAGGATGACCAGGGCGCAATCCGATAGTGCCGACGAAATCCGTAGCGGCGCTTCTCGCGCACAACGGGGTGGAGCGCTGCTTGCCGCCGGATTTGGGAATTCTGTCCGTCCGCAGCGATGACAAGTTGAGCCTCGATCAGCTGGCGATCTACGGATACTCCGCCGTCGGCCAAGCGCACGTGCTTTACGTTCCAAAGGATCGATACCCCCTGCCTGACCGCATGCCGGATCAGGAGCTGGTGGAGCACCGTACGCCGGACGCCCTTTGCGACGCCGCCAGGGAAATCTGCGAAAACCGAAGAGTATGCATCGGAAAAACGGATACCGCGAAACGTGAACCCCACATCGGCGGGAATTTCGATGCCCAGTTCCGCCAATGCCTCAATGCTATCGGGCATCAGACCCTCGCCACATGCCTTGTCTATGGGCGGAGCCGCGCAGTCCACGACGGTCACATCGCAGGCTTCGCGACTCAACGCTATCGCTGCGGCCAGACCGGCCGGGCCGCCGCCTACGATGCAGACCTTTCGATTACGGATGGACATTCACTCTTCTTCTACCTACTTTTTCTTCTATCGCTGTTTGGCCAAGCCGAATGCGCGCCTTTGGCATCGAGACCTCATGTTAGGCGCGACGCAAGTATAAGATCAAGATGGTTAGGTACGGCGGAGCGTCTTTTGTTCCGTGATTTATTATGAATTTGTTTTTGGCATGGATGACCGACATGCATCCCACGTGTAATGAAAGACGCGCCTAAATGTCTGTACGGGCCCGACTGACGATTTCCTTCACCGCCCTTTTCGGAGCGATCGTGCTTGCGCTTGCCATAGCAGCCTATATTCTTGCCAGGAACGACGCGTATTTAAGGCTCGATGCTGCTTTACAGGTCGCGACAAGCGCAACTGCCATGTCCGCTGCACACGAGCTGGGCGAACATGCAACCAAACTCGGAGGCGAGAGGGATTTGCAATTGGTATTGGAGCAAAGCGGAAGCTCGGCTCTTGCGGATACACAGATTCTAATCCGCGAAGGCCCTCGAAACGCAGCCTACAAATCGGGGACGCCACACAGTTTCGATTTGCGCAACACTCCGCCAGAGAAGTTAGCCAATGGAGTAACTTTTCATGGTTCTCGCATCGCGACGCGCAACCTCCTGGCGCCGAAATTCAATACGGCATATCGAGTCTACGCGGCAAAACCGATTGCTTCCTCCCTGGCACCGCTAGCGCGCATCCGTGTTGGCCTATTCGTGCTCGTTCCGATCGGGCTCACCCTAGCGGGGATGGCCGGATATTTGCTGGCCAAAAAATCTTTGCATCCGCTAAAGCAACTGGCGCAAACGGTCGATGGGGTCACTTATTCCGATCTCAGCGCGCGAGTCAAGCTAAGCAATATAGACGATGAGATAGGCACCCTGGGGCGGCGGTTCAATTCTCTGCTGGACCGTCTCGAGCAGGCATTCACGCTGCAGCGCCGATTTATGGCGGACGCATCGCACCAAATCAGAACACCGGTCACCATCGCACTTACCGCTGCTCAAGTAACCAGTCGCGACGCAACCGCGAATCTGCGCGATTGCAAAGACGCGCTGCATATGATCGAGCACCAGATGCTCCAGCTTCGAAGGGCGGTCGAAGACATGTTCTTTCTCTCTCAGGCCGACGGCACATCGTTAAAGCTCGAACGCAAAGAGTTCTACTTAGACGATGCGGTTTCCGACGCAATCCGGGCCGCAAAAACGCTTTCCCGCCAAAAGGAACAAATATTGACCCTTAGCGAGCTACCGGAGGCCGCGTGCCTGGGCGATGCGGATCTGCTCAAACAGGCCGTGATGATCCTACTCGATAACTCCGTGAAGTTTACGCCTCCGGGAGGAAATATAGAGGTTGCTGTTTTAAGACGTGAGAAAAGCTGGGTTTGTTCAGTAACCGATACGGGGACCGGTATTTCGGAAGCAGCCCAGGCGCGGGTCTTCGAACGATTCTTTCGGGAAAGGCGCCCGAGCAAAGAGGTTGCAGCGGGAGCCGGCCTCGGATTGGCGATTGCGAAATCAATCGTTGAAAGCCATGACGGCACGCTCACGCTGGTTGAATCGCGTCCTGGGCGCACTACGTTCGAAATCGCGATTCCAATGCTTGAAAAGGAAACGGACCGAGACGATGTTTACGCAAATTCGTTTCCGGTAAGGATGTAACCTTCCCCGCGCCGTGCGTGAATTAGCGGCTTTTGCCCTTCGAAATCGATTTTCTTTCGCAGCCTTTTAATGTATTCTTCAATGAGGTTTGAGAATGGATCGTAAGATTCATTCCAAACTTGTTCCGAGATTCTTTCGCGACCGAGCAGCGTATCAGCATCGCGAGCAAGACATTCCAGGAGGGCGTATTCCTTGGCGGTGAGGCGAATGAATTTCCCGGCCCTTCGGACAGTTCTCGATCGAGTATTCATTTCGAGCGTATCCACGCGAATGACCTGCTCCTGAAGCAGGGGCTTTCTGCGAAGCAGCGCCCGGACCCGGGCGAAGAGCTCGTTCACATCGAAAGGTTTGACCAAATAGTCATCGGCTCCGAGATCGAGCCCGCTTACGCGATCTTCGTAGGCTCCGCTCGCGGTCAGCATCAAGACAGGTATCTGAAGACCGGCTTGCCGCAGTTCGCGACAGACGGTGAAGCCGTCTTTCATAGGTAATCGAATATCCAAGATGATTAGATCGTACGGATGCGACAGTGCTTTGTGCAGCCCGGATTCCCCATCCTCCGCGATATCCACGGCATGTGATTCCTGCCGCAGTCCTTTTGCGATCATCCGGGCTGCGTCTTCTTCGTCCTCGATCAGAAGCAGCCGCATGGGATTATCCGTTCACGATGATCACATGAACGGCAGCGAAACAAGCGCCGGTAGAATTGGTGAACCGCATACTCGACTCTGATCTCGAAAGACCGGAAAGAATTTATCCTCTGTTTAGTTTCCGCCAGATAGGCTGAGGAATAGCAGGCATGACAGGAATGACTCGAGCATTGGGAGCCGCCGAGAGTCGTATAGGGAGCCGAGGCCCTAAAGAAACTCGGTGACGAGATACCGCTCTCCTGCTCTTTTCATCGCGACGCTTACGTTGCTGTTGTTGGGGTCGGGCGGCAGTTCATTTTCGCAGGCCGGAAAATATCCCGGGCTGCCCTTAGACACCGGAAAGCAAATTTATGATGCGGCGTGCACGGCCTGCCATGGCTCGAAGGGAAAGGGAATGCCCGAGTCGACGGTCGGATTTGAGAAGCCGGACACATTCCCCGACTTTACAAAGTGCGACCAGACGACGCCCGAGTTGAATACGAACTGGAAGGCGATCATCGTCCACGGGGGCCGATTTCGGGGCTTCTCGCAAATCATGCCCTCCTTTGGCGATGCGCTCACGGACGATCAGATCAACAAGGTGGTGGAATACCTGCGCGGTTTCTGCAGTAATTCGTCCTGGCCGCGCGGCGAACTGAATCTACCTCGCGCGCTGATCACCGATAAGGCCTATCCCGAGAATGAAGCTGTCATTACGACAACTTTAAACGCACAAGGCGCGCCCGGCATTACCACCGAGGCAGTATACGAGCAGCGCTTCGGAATCAAGAACGAGATCGAGGTAAGCGTACCGTTCACATTCCAGAACGAGAACCACAGTTGGTTTGGCGGCTTGGGAGATTCGAGTATAGGAATAAAGCGGGAATTATTTTCCAGCCTGCGGACCGGGTCCATTCTCAGCGTAGATGGTGAAGTTACTTTTCCGACCGGCAACAGGGCCCGAGGACTCGGAACAGGCGTGACAACGTTTGGAACGTTCGCTGCATACGGTCAACTGCTGCCTGCGAACTTTTTTCTTCAGTTGCAAGGGGGCGCCGAACTGCCGACGCACACGGAGAACGAGCCCCGATCCGTTTTTTGGAATACCGTCGTAGGGCAGAGCCACGGACAGAACGGAGGTCTCGGCCGCCTGTGGTCGCCGATGGTCGAGTTTCTAGCGAACCGCGACCTGGCCACTGGAGCGAAAACCGACTGGGACGTGTTACCGCAGCTTCAAGTAACGCTCAGCAAGCGGCAACATATACGGGCGAATGTAGGAGTGCGAATTCCCGTAACGAATACAGGCGAAAGACAGACGCAGGTGCTGTTTTACATCCTGTGGGACTGGGCAGACGGCAAGTTGACGGAAGGCTGGTAATGAGCGAGAACATGGACTGTTCCACGATCGTCTGGCGAACATTGCGCTGGGTTCGATTGGTCTGCCCGGCGACGTTGCTCCTTTTTTGCTCTTCCAGAACAGGCGAAAGCAAAGACCACGGAAAAACCTTGCAGCCGGCGTTTCAGACTTCGGATCGATGTATCGCATGTCACAACGGATTGAGCACGGCGTCGGGGCAGGATGTCTCGATCGGCTTCGCGTGGCGGGCTAGCATGATGGCCAATTCATCGCGAGATCCCTACTGGCAAGCGAGCGTGCGGCGGGAATCGATCGATCATTCCCAATCGCAAGCATTGATCGAAGATGAGTGTTCCGTTTGCCATATGCCGATCACACGCTTTGAGGCAAGGCTCCGGGGCAGTAGGGGCACGGTGTTTGCCCACCTCCCATTCGACGCCGACAAAAAGGAAGGCCGCAAAGCGCAAGATGGCGTGTCGTGTTCGGTATGCCACCAGATCGCCAAAGAACGGCTTGGAACGCGTGAGAGTTTCAACGGAGGCTTCGTCATCAAGCCACCCGAGTCAGGGGATCTGCATCCGGAGTACGGTCCATTTGAAATCGAGAAAGGAAATCAGACGATCATGCGGACCTCGACCGGCGGTTTCCGGCCAACGGAAGATTCACCGCATATCCGCAACTCTCAGCTATGCGCCACGTGCCACCAACTTTACACGAAAGCTTTGGGACAGGACGGAAACGTCATCGGCGAATTGCCTGAGCAGATGCCCTACCTCGAATGGTTCCACAGCGAATATCGGGATAACAAGAGTTGCCAAGACTGTCATATGCCGGTGGTGAATGAGTCTACGCCGATTAGCAGAGTCTTGGGGATTCCTCGCGAAGGTTTGCGCCAACATGTGTTCGTTGCAGGCAACTTCTTCCTACAGAGAATGCTGAACCGGTATCGGGACGATCTGAGCGTTGAAGCACTTCCACAGGAGCTCCAATCGGCTGCGGAGGGAACCATTGCGTTTCTGCAAGCGAAGTCAGCGCGTATCGGCATCGAGAATGTCGATTTCAGCGCGGGGCGACTTGCGGCAGATGTCTTCGTACAGAATTTGAGTGGTCATAAATTGCCCACTGCTTATCCGTCTCGGCGCGTATGGCTGCACGTGGTCGTGCGCGACCGTAGCCAACGAATTCTGTTCGAATCGGGCGGCTTGAATCCGGACGGATCTATCCGGGGGAATGACAATGATACGGATCCCGCTCGCTTCGAACCACATTACAGCGAGATCAGTGGCAGCGATCAAGTGCAAATTTACGAATCCATTCTCAAGGACCCGGCCGGTGGTGTGACGACCGGTCTGTTATCCGCCATCGGGTATCTGAAGGACAATCGCCTGCTGCCACGCGGCTTCGACAAACGAAGTGCCGACAAAGATATCGCCGTTTACGGGGGAGCCGTGGACGATCCGAACTTCACGGACGCTGGAGACCGTGTGCGGTATTCGATTGAGACAGGGAGCGCTCCCGGACCTTTTCAGATTGAGGCAGAACTTTGGTATCAGCCTATCGGCTATCGGTGGGCAAATAATTTGAAGCCGTACCGCGCCGCGTTGGAGCCCAAGCGATTCAATGCATATTATGATTCGATGAGCTCAAGCACGGCTGCCGTTCTAGTGCATGCCGACGCCACTAAATGATTACGAATGAGAAGCACGAAGTGAGTGTCGTGGCGCCATCGCAGGAAAACTTTGCAAATTCCGTGTTGCGTTTTCGCAGGTGATTAGTAAGAGAGCTGGAAAGGGCACAGGAAAACACTTTCGCCCCGTGGCAGCGGCGGGCTGACGGGGCTGATGGGAATTGGCGTCTTACAGCAGAAGACGCTACGCCGCATTATGATGGAACGGACGTGGCGCAACCCGGAGGTGCGAGATCTCGCCCAGCGAAATAGACCTTCTTAACGACGATCACCGGAAACTAGCGGAGGAATTTGTGAATCGCGCGCTGGAGGATTTGCGGGCCGCTCAGGAGATACTCGCGCGGCATCCGGAACTCGCCGGTGCCGATATCCACAGTGCTCTGGTCGCGGGCGACGTGCGGCGGGTGGAGCAAGCGGTGGCCGAAGGCGAGAATTTCGCTGCCACCAAAGGCGGACCACGGGGATGGGAGCCGCTCGTCTACGTTTGCTTCTCGCGGTTTGCAAATCCGAAGTCGGGCCGGGCCGACAATCTGGTTGAGGCGGCGCGTCTGCTACTCAGTCGCGGCGCCGATCCGAACGCATCCTATATAGATGAGAGATGGCCGAACAACCCGCTTTCCTGCCTTTACGCAGCCACCGGCGTAAACAACAATCCGGTGCTTGGCCGACTGCTGCTGGCGGGCGGGGCGCGGCCGGATGATTGCGAATCGCTTTATCATTCGACCGAACACGCGGACCTGGAATGCCTGCGGCTATTACTCGAATACGGCGCGTCGCCGCGTAACACGAATGCGTTGAAGCATATCCTCGATCGCGAGGACATCGACGGCCTGCGATTGTTACTTCAGGCCGGCGCCGATCCGAATGAGCTGAATCATCGTGGTGAGGCAGCGCTGCATTGGGCGGTTTGGCGAGGGCGCAGTGCGGCGATCGTCACTGAACTGTTGAATGCGGGCGCCGACGTGGACGCGCAACGGAAGGATGGGCGGACAGCGTATGCACTAGCGGTACGAAGCGGCCAGACGGAGGCCGCGGCGCTCTTGAAACAACATGGCGCGAACACCGATATTTCGACACTCGATCGCTTCATCGGCCGCTGCGCGGCCGCCGATCCGGCGGATCTTCCAGATGTAGTGGCTGGCGCTCCCGAAACGCCCATACCCGCGGAATACGAGCGTTTGCTGCCGGAGTTTGCGGCCAGCCATTCGACCGCGGCGGTACGCGGGCTACTGGCGGCAGGCGTTCCGGTGGACACGCGCGGAGACCACGGCGGGACGGCTTTACATTGGGCCTGCTGGAAGGGATATGCGGACCTGGTGAAGATACTTCTCGATGCCGAAGCCTCGCTCACAATTGAAGACAATGTCTTTCACGCGCCGCCGGGCGGATGGTTCACACACGGATTAGAAAACTGCGGCGAGGGAGATGGGAATTACCCGGAAGTCGCGCGGCTGCTGCTGGCCGCAGGCGCTACTTTGCCCGAGAGCGACTTGCCGACCGGCAATACGGCAGTGGATGCCATTCTACGTGAGCACGGGTTGGTTTGAAGAAAGCGTTATGAGCAATACGGATCTTTTGAAGCCGGCGTTGCGCTACACTCAAAAGACAATGCAGCGCGGCATCGCCACGGTCCTCGCTCTTTTATTTAGCTTTTTGCTGATTCTGCCTGCATTCACTTCTTCCAACTTAACTGTGCCCCTTTGCTGCCGTAAAGACGGTAAGCATCATTGCATGCTGCAAAGCGGCGGACGCGCCAATTCCGGGCCCGGTGTGACCGCCATGGCAGCAAAGTGTCCCTATTGTCCGCATTCGACTGTTGCGTCCCACGCGCAGTTCGAAACGCCTCTGACGAGCGTAGCGGTTTTTGCTAGTTGGTTCGCGCATCCGGCCGGTTTGGCGCAAACGGAAGCGAGCTATCGTGTTTCCTACGATCGCGCGCGGCAAAAACGCGGTCCTCCCTTTTCCGTCCTCTCTTAACCCTAACCAGACGCCCTGTCAGCTTGTTCCAAGGAGGTTCAATGAACTCCGGAACTCCAACCAGGTCCGATCTGGCTGCTTTGAAGGTTTCTCCGGCTCGAGTTGAGGCGGAGATGTGGATGTCATTCCGGGAGGATGAATGTTTTATTGCAAAGGCAGGCAAGAGCTGTACGCCGCCTTTCTATGCACTGCAATCGTCGGCGTGTTGTCCGCCCAGCAGACAGTGAACAACGCCAGCGTTGGCGGCAGAGTGACCGATCCGTCCGGCGCGGCCATTCAAGATGCGCGGGTCGCCGCCCGTCAGATGGACACCGACATTGTCAGCGTTGTCGAGACGAATCGTGAGGGCCGATTCCGCTTCCCTTATTTGAAAGTGGGACGCTACGAGATAACGGCCGGCCATGTGGGATTCGCAGACGTAACGGAGCCGGTGACACTCACCGTCGGCTCGGCATTCGATCTGCCTATTTCGCTCGAGCTCGCGGCGAACTCCACGCGCATCACTGTGTCAGACCAATCCGAGTCTCTCGAAAACGCGAGGTCCCAAATTGCAGGCACCGTTCCCGAAGCAGAGATCAGCGAACTTCCATTGAATGGACGGAACTTGCTGGATATCGCACTGCTGGTACCAGGTGCTTCTCCCACCAACACCGCATCCAATCAGCTTTTCGCCGAGACGGCAGCAGTTCCAGGACAAGGGATCTCGATTAACAGTCAACGAAATTTCTCCAATAGCTTCGTGGTGGACGGACTTTCCGACAACGATGACGCAGCGGGCATAACCGGAGCGTTCTACGGGCTGGATGTAGTAAACGAGTTTCAAGTAGTCACTTCGGGGGCGCAAGCGGAGTTCGGTCGCGCTTTAGGCGGCTACGTCAACGTCGTTACCAAGAGTGGTACGAACGCAGTTCGCGGCGACCTTTACGGCTATCTCCGCAACAGCCGATTCAATGCCGACAACGCGCTCTCGCATACCGCACTGCCTTTGACGCAAGCCCAGTATGGTGCGAGCCTGGGCGGCCCGCTCATCAGGAATCGCACGTTCTATTTCGCTAATTTAGAGAGGCGTGACCTGAACCAATCCGGCCTGGTCACGATTTCCCCCACGAACGTTTCGCTAATCAATGCGCGGCTCACGGCATCTGGTTATCCCGGCTCTCTTATTTCGACCGGCTTATATCCAAACCCGGTGCACATGACTAATTTCTTTGCAAAGGTCGATCACCAGTTCGGCCAGAAAGATCAATTCAGCGCACGTTATAGCCTCTACGACGTGAGCAGCGTAAACTCACGTGGAGCAGGAGCGCTCAACGCGCCTACGGCCTCGGCCAACCTGGACGATACCGATCAGGTCATCGCGGCGAGTAACGTCGTGACATTGTCTCCGCATCTGGTGAATGAGACGCGTGGACAATTTTGGAATAGCAATCTGAAAGCCCCGCCTTCCGATCCAATTGGACCAGCCGTAAGCATTTCCGGGGTTGCTACATTCGGCACCTCGTCAGGTTCCCCGACCGAACGCTTAAATCGACTGGGCGAGCTGACGGATAACGTTTCATACCAAGCCGGTGCTCACTCTCTTCGTTTCGGAACCGATTTTTTATACAACGACGATACGATTACCTATCCGCGCGCGAATCGGGGAAGTTATTCCTTCTCATCGCTGACGAATTTCTTGAGGGGGTTTTACAACAACCCAGGATTCACGCAGACATTTGCGAACAGCATGATCGCGCAGACCAACCCGAATATCGGCTTTTATGTACAGGACCAGTGGCAGGTCAACTCACGACTTACTCTTAACGCGGGGTTACGTTACGATGTGCAGTTCTTAAAGAGCATCGATACCGATACCAATAACTTGTCACCGCGAGCGGGCTTCGCGTGGTCACCTTTCGCTTCCCGGAAGACCGTGGTTCGCGGCGGCTACGGAATCTTCTACGACCGCGTCCCGCTACGCGCGCTGGCGAATGCCCTTCTTTCGGCAAACAATACGACCGACCCGACAAATCTGAGCCAAATCAGCATCAGCCTTTCACCGACGCAAGCCGGCGCCCCGATATTCCCGAACATTCTGAGCAATCTGACTCCGCCGCCCGGCGTGCTGTTCAACTTTTCGACGATGCAGCATAACATCCAGAATGGCTATGCCGAGCAAGGCAACTTCGACATTGAGCAACAACTCGGGGGAAAGGCTACCCTCGAAGCCGGCTATGAACACGTGCGCGGGCTTCATCTGTTGGTTTCGTTAAATCAGAACGTTCCCTCATGCGTAGCATCCGGCAGCAACAACGGATGCCGTCCGAACCCCGACTACGGGAACAACAGTCAATATTCGTCATTGGCCGACTCGCACTACGACGGTCTGCATATTTCTTTTGTGCAACACCCCACCCACTGGGGCAATTATCGCGTTTCGTATACATTCTCGAAAGCGCTCGACAACGTAGGCCAGTTTTTCTTCAGCTCACCGATCAACAATTTCAACATCTGGCAGGACTATGGGCGCTCGGATAACGATCAGCGGAATCGCCTTGTATTCGACGGAACGATTCACTCCTCCACGAGCCACGCGAACACTGCCTGGCAACACATCAGCCACGGGTTTCAACTAACTGCCATGCTGCAGTACTACTCCGCGCTACCGTTCAATATCACTACCGGGGCGACTACGATTCAGGGCACAACAGCGCGCCCGACTATGGATGGGGTCTACATAAACCGGAATGCTGGCAGCGGCTTCGATTTCCTGAATTTATCCGGACGGCTCAGCCGCAGCTTTCAGTTGACGGAGCGATTTCGTTTGGTCGCCATGGCCGAGGGCTTCAACCTAACGAATCACGTAAATGGGGTGACACTGAACGGAGTTTTCGGCACGGGAGCGTTTCCAACTAATCCATCGGGAACGTACAAACAGATCACGGCGGTGGGCGATTCACGGGCATTTCAGTTCGCACTTCGTCTGGCGTTTTAAAAGGAGAATCAACCCATGCATTTGTTTCTTGCAGCAGCGCTCATCACTCTGATATCACCCGTACAAGCGCCGGAAGCGAACCGGCAGCCACAGTTAGCTTCAGGGGCCGGATTGACGGCGGTGGTATTCGGCAGCGGCAATTCCATTTGGTTCTCCGGTTCGCATGACGATGGACGTACGTTTCAGCCAGCAACCGAAATAGCTCGGGTTCCCGCGCTAGCGTTGGGCCGGCATCGAGGGCCTAGAGTGACTATTGCCGGCAAGGTCATTGTGGTGAGCGCCGTGTACGGAGAGAGGTTAGCGACAGGAGCGCACGCGCATGGGTTGCCCGCAAATGGAGACCTTGTCGCCTGGAGATCAAAAGATGGTGGAGACACGTGGTCGAAGCCGGTAACGATAAACGATGTGCCCGGATCGGCGCGCGAAGGACTGCATTCGATAGCCGCGGGACAGGGCGGCGAATTGGCTGCCGTCTGGCTAGACCTCAGATCGCCCGGGACAAAACTCTACGGGTCGTATTCGAAAGACGGCGGCACGACGTGGTCGCCGAATGCATTGATCTACGAGTCTATCGACGGCACGATCTGCCAATGCTGCGATCCATCCATCGTGTTTTCCGGAGCGCATCGCGCCGATGTGATGTTTCGCAACGTTCGGCAGGACCAGCGGGACATGTATTTGTCTCATTGGAATCTGGCGGGGCAGATCTCAAAACCGGAGAAACTCGGGAACGGATCGTGGCAAATCACGGCGTGTCCGATGGATGGCGGCGGCGTCGCTCATCGGGGAAACACGACAGTCACAGCATGGCGGAGAGATCACACGGTTTATGTAAACCAACCCGGCCAAGCAGAAAGGGCGCTTGGCGAGGGGAAGGATGTGGCGGTTGCGATTTCCGAAAAAGGGCCCTATGTGGCCTGGACCGGCACATCCGGCATTGAGATCCAAGAGCCAGGGCAGGAACCGCGATCGCTGTGCTCCGGGGGCAATTTCCCTGCTTTGACGGGTCTCTCTCGCGGCGGCGTGCTGGCGGCTTGGGAACACGACGGGAGTATACAGTTACGGATCATTGACTGACCCTTCCCGTAGTCAGCAAAGCAGGCGTGGGCATCGATCAGAAGCTCAATGCGCCTATCCCGCTTAATCTTGTTTCCGGGAGGAATCCAATCGGGCCGTCGCCCTTCGCGAATACTTCGGTGAGAAGCCAGTGCTGCCTCGGCTAAGGGCCTACTTAAAGAAAATCGTAAACCTCGTGTGAGTCCTCATTGAACAAGCGGACAATGGAGGTTCTCCATTTCAGAAATCCCCAAGGGATCTTTGAAGACGGACTGGGGCATGAAGGATCACGTTCAAGAAATCTTTCACGAAGTGGCGGACTTGCCGGTTGACGACCGCAACAAGTATTTTGACCTACACAATGTCGATCTGGAAACGAGAAGCGAAGTAGTTGCCCTACTAGAGTTCGAGTCCAGCTCGAACGTCACACTCGACAGAGACATTGCCCATCTCGCGCAAAGGGTGCTGGCGCGGCTGGACCCACAAGCCATGCTTTGCGGACCCTACCGGCTGGAGCGGCTGTTGGGATCAGGCGGCATGGGCTCTGTCTATTTTGCTGAGCGGGTGGACGGCGAAGTTGCTCAACGAGTAGCCATAAAGCTCTTACGACCAGGCGCGGACAGCAGCCGATCGCGCGAGCGGTTTCTTGCGGAGCGCCAAATTCTGGCGAATCTTTCACACCCCAACATCGCGAAGTTATTGGACGCGGGTCATCGGGAGGATGGCCAGCCGTATCTAGTGATGGAATACATCGACGGAACGACTATCGACGTCTTTACTGCCGGGCTCGGCATACGGCTCACCGTTAGTCTATTCCTCAAAGTATGTGCGGCCGTCAGCTATCTGCATCGAAACCTGGTGGTGCATCGGGATTTGAAGCCCGCGAACATTCTTGTTACGGCGGAGGGTGAACCGAAACTACTGGACTTCGGGATCGCCAAGATACTTGATTTGATCAGCGACCCCGGCGCGACAAACATGCCCGTGCTGACACCGAACTATGCCAGTCCGGAGCAAGCGCTTGGGGGCGCCGCAAGCACAGCTACCGACGTGTATTCACTGGGCGCCGTGCTGTACAAGCTACTAACAGGCTCTCCTCCGCACCGTTTTGAAGAAGACTCGGGGACGGATATTGTCGCGGTGATCTCCTCGGGAAAGATTACGCCGCCTTCCGAACTTGCGCCGGGTCTCAAGGGCGATCTCGAGATCGTCCTTTTAAAAGCGTTACGCCGGGAGCCACAGGAGAGATATGCGACAGTCGAACAATTTTCCGAGGACCTAGAGAACTATCTCGAGTCACGCCCGATTCGTGCGCGAAGAAGGGACACGTGGTATCAAGCCCGAAAGTTTCTTCGCCGGCGATGGCTGCCGGTCGGGGCAGTCTCTGTTGCGATCGCAAGCCTTTGCGCGGGAGTATTCGTGGCAAATCGTGAGCGATCGATCGCACAGGAACGGTTCCTGCAAGTCCGGCAATTAGCGAGCCGTTTTATCGAACTGCATGACGATGTCGCCAAGCTTCCGGGTTCAACGAAGATTCGTGAAAAGATGGTGACTACAGCGCTAGACTATCTACACAGTCTGTCCAGAAGCACCGACAACAATGCGAAGCTACTCAATGAAATTGGCCAGGTATATGAGAAGGTGGGGCAAGCTCAGGGCGCTCCCGGCCAGCCGAACCTAGGCCGTGCGGACGATGCGCTAGAGAGTTTTCGAAACGCGATCGGATTCGAGAGCCGAGCCGCCGCTCTGGACCCGGCATATCGGATTAATCTAGCTTTGTTACATAGCGACTTCGCTTACATGGCGATGGTGAACGGCCACCTTCCGGAATCGCGGAGAAACCTGGAGGCAGCCACCTCGCTACTCGATCAACTCCGAACGGAAAATCCTGCGAATGCAGAACTGCTGGTACTGGCGGGACGAGTCGCCGGGAGTCGCGGCGATCTCAGTGAACTCGAAGGCAACTATCACGATGAGCTTGCCTTCTTCCAGGAAGCTGCCGGGCGACATGACGAGTATCTTCGGCTGAAGCCCAGCAACACGGCCCGACTTCGAGCCTATCGCGCAAACACGCTGCTAGCCTGGGCGCTCGCTGACAACAAGCGATATGAGGAAGCTCTCGAGGCCCTCCATCGGCGTGCTCCTCTCATAGATGCTCTTCTTGCCGACGAACCAGAGAATCCAAACTATCTTCGACAAAGGATGGCAGCGTCAAATTATGAAGGCGAAATTTATGACAACGAAACCGGAAAATGCCTAAACAAGCCCCACGAGGCAACCGCTGCGCTGGGCCGCTACGTCGAAATAGCCCGCAAGCTTGCGGCTGCGGACCCGAACAATGCTTCCGCGCGTCTCAGCCTCGCCAGCGCGTACTACAAGTTGTCCTGGCCGTTGGGGAAGATCGATCCGCCACAATCCGTTCAGGTAGTTAGAGAAAGCCTGCAACTCTTTGACGAAGAGCTTGCACGCAATCCGCATGACCGAACGCTTCGTTCAGGCCGTGCGCGTGCAGCCCGACACCTTGCCTATGCTTACCAGCGGAATCGCAATCTTGACAAGGCTCGCGCAGCCATCAAAGAGGCGATTGCCGCACAGGAACTGCTGGTGGCCGGGTCACCGGCGGACAACCGCGAACGCGAGGAGCTCCTAATTTCACGCAGGGTCTTGGAGAGATTCTAGTCCTTCTACTGATCAATGAGGACAAAGTGAAACAGACGGCTGGGGCCGTCTTCGGGCACGAGATAGAGATCGTTGCCTTGCAGGGCCATCGCCTCCTGGGAATAAGGGACGCCGCGATCGGTTAAGCCCGAGCGAAGTCGGCGTATCAGTTTCAAAGAGGGCCAGGCGAACCAGTCGATAGCGCCGCCGGTACGATTGAAGACACCCGAGGCGACGAGCATGCCGGATACGAATTTCATGTCCTGATAGTGATTCGCTCCAGGGTTGTCAACGATGCGGATCTGCTTGCCTGAGAAATCGAGCACATAGAGTTGGCGTGTGTCCCAATTGCCGGCGATGAGATTGTCGTCGGTTACGGCGAGGCAGCCGATGTGATCGGCGATGGGGATTTTTCGTTTAATGGCCAGCGTGTGTTTATCAATTTGTTCGAGGACAGCGCTGCTGTGCGGCTTGTACTCGGCGACCGGGACCCAGATGGAATCGCCCTGAATAGAGAAGCCGCCGGGATGGAAGCGTGGTCCGTCGGTCACGTCGATCCGGCGCTCGAATTTCGCGGTAGTGCGGTTGAATTGATCGAGGTAGCCTTTTTGATCGTTAGCCGCAACTGAGGTGACCCAAAGGTGATCCCGGTCGAGGTCGAGACCCTGCACGTGGTGGAGCGTGCCCTCGAGATTGCGGGTTTCTTTCAGGGTTGCGTTCTCGATACCGGTTACGGCGAACGCAAACAACGAGAGACTGGCCAGAAGACCTGCTGAAGCGAGCGTCATAGGTTCACAAAACCATATATCAAAAGACTACTCGCGGAATAATGATGGGTGTGAGATTCACTGGAAGAGTTGTGATCGTTGCCGGAGGTACCGGCGGCTTAGGACGTGCCGTAAGCCTGGCGTTCCTGGAGGAAGGTGCCCAGTTGGTTGTGACGTATCGCAATGCGGACGAGTTTGCCGCATTGCAGAGCGCCGCGGGAGCAAATGGCTCATCGCTCGAAGGGCAGCGCGTTGATGTTACCGACGAAGCGGCGACGCAGGGATTCGTAAAAGCGGTTATGGCGAAGTACGGCAAGGTCGACGCGCTGGTGAACACCGTGGGCGGTTACGCAGGCGGCACGAAGTTATGGGAGTCGGATATCAAAGTGTTCGACCAAATGCTGGCTATGAATTTTCGGCCCGGGCTTCTGTTGTCACGCGGGGTGATTCCCTCGATGCTCCAAGAGGGACGCGGAGCGATTGTGAATGTGGCCTCCAAGGCCGCAGTGGATCATGAGGCCGGCGCTGCCGCGTATGCCAGCTCGAAGGCAGCCGCGCTGGCACTTATGGATTCGCTCGCGGAGGATCTGAAAGGCACCGGAGTGCGAGTGAATTCGGTGCTGCCCAGCATTATCGACACGGAAGCGAATCGCAAGGCGATGCCCAAGGGGGATTTTGCGAAGTGGCCGAAACCGGAGGACATCGCGCGGGTGATCCTCTTTTTGTGCAGCGACGACGATGCCAAATTGATTCATGGCGCGGCAGTGCCGGTGTATGGCGCGAGCTGAACAAATACGCCGTGGTGACGAAGCTTGAGCGTTATGTTATCCATCTTGCACTTGTTAGCAGATGGCTCTCTGTCTCGCGGTTCGAGTTGTACTTGCGGTCTGCTTATGTGCGTTCTGTGTCGCAGCCCAAGACTGGATCTCGGTGGGTGTGAAAGCGGGAATCCCACTCAGTGAGCCTTTTGCGGATCGGACGTTTACGATCCGAGTGCCATTTTCCCCACCGCCGTTCTCGGAATCGACTCGAACCTCTAGCGGTTCGAGATCTTTCGTGGTTGGTCCAACCATCGAGGTGCAGCTACCATTAAGATTTTCCGCTGAAGCGGATGCACTTTATCGGCCCCTGAACTTCAAGATAGAGCAGACGACACCTTTACCGGGCGGCCCAACTGTCTCAACGAGAATCGATACATGGGAGTTTCCGCTCTTGGCAAAATATCGCTTGCCACTGCCGATAGTAAGGCCATATCTTGCGGCAGGGCCGAGTTTTCGTGCAATCGGTGGATTGCCCGCGCAGCACATGTCGGGGAAGGGCGTCACGGTCAGCATCGGCGCGGAGTCCATTGTCGGGCACTTCCGAATCACTCCCGAGCTGCAATATACACACTGGGGCGCCGATGGGGCGTACAAGACTCTCTATCATGCTGTCAGTCGGCAAAGCCAAATCGAGTTGTTAGCAGGACTGGCACCGGAGCCTGGTGTCTCCAGGACACCGCAAATTTTCGGCGGCTGGAGAAAGTATGTGTCCGTGGGCGTGAAAGGCGGACTGCCATTCACAACGGCATTTATCAATGATCGATTCGGAAAGGTGACCGTGATTGATCCTCTCGTGCGATGCGGAACCTTCAGCATCACCGCATGCTTAGGTAGCACGACCATCGTTGAAGACTACAGCGCATCGCACAGCTATCTAGTGGGTCCAATGATTGAGGTACACATTTCAGATGGTTTTTCGCTCGAGAGCGATGCGTTGTATGCTCCCCTGAGCCTGGCCACCAATGGGGCGGCTCCCGGCTTGGCTGGGCTGCTATTGCCACCCTCGAACGGGACATTTAATTCCTGGCAATTTCCCACGCAAGCGGTGTATAGATTTCGGGGGTCCTTCGTGCGTCCGTATTTGGAGGCTGGTCCTACATTTCGGTCGGCTTCCTCGCCACTCGGATCGTATCTATCGAACACAGGCCTTACCGCCGGGCTGGGTGTTCAATCGACTGCGTGGAAGTTGCACATCGCTCCGGAGGTGCGGTTTGTCCATTGGGGCCACGATGCAACGGGAACTCCTCTTTTCTACGCTTCGCATAGGAATCAGGCACAATTTCTGATCGGCCTGTCGTATTAGGGTTTCGCTGAAGAGGTTTTCAGCGATCGTGTGCCGGTGAAAGACGTAGGACGAATTGCCGAGGCGGCGCGCGGCGCGTTCAAAGGCGCCATCCTCGTGGGCGAGATTTGCTCGAAATCTAAAAGCGCCGAACTGCATCCCCTCATTTGCGCTTGCTGAAGAGCGGGAAGGCAGAGCAGTGCGGCTGGCTCAAAGAGAAATACGGCTTGTCATGGCAAATTGTGCCGAAGGTACTCGGCAAGATGATGACGGACCCGGACCGGTCAAGAGCAGCACGCGTGGGGGCGGCGATTCTGAAGATGGTGAAGCTGGATATCAAGACGCTCGAAGCTGCGTACGACGGCAAAGCCTGAGCCGGGCTCAAAGGAGATTCACATGGCAATCAACAACGTGCTGGCTAGCGTTGCAGTTAAGGAACTGAAAACCGCTGTACCGTGGTACGCGAAGGTGCTGGGCCACGAGGCAGATTCGACACCGATGCCGGAAGTCGCCGAATGGAAATTCAGGGATGGCGGCTGGCTGCAGGTTTATCAGTTGCCCGAGCGCGCGGGAGCCGGATCATTTACTCTGGCGGTCAGCGATCTCAGCAAGGAAATTGAGAAGTTGCGTTTGCTCGGCATCGATACGAGCCAGCAGACTTCGGGAGAGAAGGTGAAGACCGTAATGATTACGGATCCGGACGGCAATCATATAGCGTTTGCCGAAGCACTGGATCCTAAGATGGCGAAGTAGGGAAAAGGAGACGCAATGAAGAAGGGTTATTGGGTAGTGGCGTACCGGTCGGTTTCGGATCCGGCTGCGTTGAAGGAGTACGGTCGAATTGCTGGTCCGGCGATTCAGGCAGCCGGTGGCAAGGCGTTGGTGCGGACTTCCGACGGGATTGAGGCGCGCGAATCAGGGCTGCAGCAGCGGACGGTCATCACGGAGTTCGAGAGTTTTGAAAAAGCCGTGGCCGCGTATGAGACTGACGCGTACAAGGCGGCGTTGCGGGTTTTGGGCGCGGGAGCGGATCGAGATTTTCGGATTGTGGAAGGCCTAGAGTAGGACTTAGGTCAGGACCCCGAACCGACAACTTTCGACTTGCTTATTTCGCGTTTGGCCGCAGGCCCCGAATGCCGGTTACCTATCCGGCGCTGGTACACCAAGAACGTGCCGAGCACCGCCGAGAGCGCCAGGAAGCTGCCAAGCCACGCGGCGCTGAGCGTAAGGCGACTCGCTGCAAGGGACCCTTCAGTCCACAAGCGTTCGGGTTCGTATTCGGCTTCCTTTACTTCGTCGAACCCGAGCAGCGGACACTTATTCTTGTAGACCGCGGCAGCCTCCGGGGTACAGACGAAACCTTTAACCAGCAGCACCTTTTTTGGCTGTGTTGTGTAGGTGAGCAACGAAAAGAGCACGAAATAGCTAGCGCCTAAAGCGATCAGAAGGGCGGCACTGGAGAGTAGCGCGCGATTTATGCGCCTTCTTCCAACAAACCGAAGAAATTGATATACGAAGACTAGCGTGAGCAACTCGACAACGGCAGTGACACCTACGATTCCCGGTGGCCACGGTGGCGCCAACTCAGCGAGCGACGCGGCGAAAGGGACAGCCAAGCCACCGCCCACCGCCCACAGAGATATCCCCCGGAAGTCGTGCAGCAGAGCTTTGAAATCACTTAGCGAATCCAAGTGTCACCTGGGTTTTGTGAAGGAGATCTGTTCTCCTTCGCGATACTTTGAAAAATCGACGTCGCCCCTCAGAGTGGCTCCGTCGGGCCAGCGCGCCCAAAAGCGATAGTCGCCGGCGACATGGTAGAGGGTTCCATCAGCGGCTCTCCGCCAGTGATCGCAAGCTTGGGGATTATCCGGATCGATGTTCAGTGTCCTGCAAAAACGATAGAGAAGCTTTGGCATGAAAAGCACTTCGCCATCCGGCGGATTCAGTTGAACCTTGATCTCAATTTCCCCAGCACCGCATCCACCCTTCAAAACTACGATCGGCAGTTGCGGATTTCCCTGTAGCCGATATTGATTCAATGTCCGGGCCAACTGATCAAGAAAGTCTTGGTCGTCAGGTTGTCCTCCGTGCAGTATTTTTGCGACCTGTGCTTCCTCGAATTGAATCAGCAGCGGGCGCCAGACGTTTTCCGCGAAGCCAAGTCTCGGCAGGTCATTTCGCCAGATAACGATCTTCGTCGCCAGGTCGGCGAGGGGAAGGAACAGGCTCTGAGATGCTACCCAGTCCCCTACAAAATCACCGCCAGCACTGCAGGTGATGAGGTCGTATTGCTGCCGGTCACTCGACTTGCCAATGTTGGAACTCAAGATGCCTTGGCTGTAAAACTCCTGAAAGTTTCTCTTGAGAGCGTAGTAGGCTTTGCTTGGGTCTGCTGCAACAAGCGTGGATGCGCTTTGTGCAGAACTAGACACAGGAATCGAGATCGCCCAGATTGCAGTGGCGAGCGCTTTTAGGTAGTGCATCGGTCTCCTCCCCGTGAGGAATCCAGAATTGTAATGAGGATATATCAATTCAGCGATGGATGGCGGCACGCCGTCCTGCTTGTGTGTTATCGGCAATCTATACACACGCGGCAGCAAATTGCGGGGATTTCGGAAAATTGCTGAAAGCCCCATTGAATGTCATCCGCCGGCTTGACAAGGCCCTCAATCAGACGGAGCATCGGGGAGAGCGTCATGAAACTCGGGATTTGTCTTCCCCTCGTAGTTGTCTTATGCGCGAACTCGGCTCCGGCTAATCCTATCGAGATAAGTGCAACATTTGAGGGTCTGGAGGCTCAACGATTTCCTTTTGGGCCGCCAACAGCCTCTTTGGAAGTGACGTTTTCGGCTTTGAATGGAACCGGGATCAATTGGAGCGATTTTCATCTTAAGGTTGTGCCGGACGGTGCGCTGGAATTCAGCAACGACGTTTCGGTTCTCACAATTCCGGAATTTACCGTTCTGAAAACCATTCCTGCGGGCGGCACAATAACTTTCCCAAATGATATTTCTTACACCGGATTTCAATTGGTGAATCCGAATAATGTGAACATCGAACTCGTCGCCGAACCTTCGGTTACAGGTATCCCGGAGCCATCCACATTATTGCTTGTCATTTCGAGTGTCGCCGGGCTCCGATGGATCGGACGGGCTATTTCAAGAAGGGCGTCATGAAGCGGCGGCAACCACCGTACTGTTCCACGAAGACGAAGGCGAAGGAGGACCCATAGTTATGGAGTAGAGAAATGAAGTTACGATCAGCATATATCGGTGTAACCTTGGTGGTTATTTTACAGATACCTGGACAACCATGCGCTGGGTCGGACATCGGGACTCACACAGATCAAACGTGGCTATTTACAAATCCTCCCCCGCCCCCCATTCCAGATCCAGGCGGCGGAAAACCCCGGCCTGCGCCAATCCCGCCAGACACCTCTGAGAATCCGGCCGGGACGGCCATGTTGGACCCGATAGGAAGTTTTGGCTGGGCCGGTATGGCGGAGGGTAGACAGGGCCTACTCGGCTTTACTATCGGAGACTTCCTGATAACGGTCCCAAACATCGAGGAAGACCTGTCCAAACAGTTAATTATCGACATTATTTATCTGACGAGCGACGCGGCCACGAGACTGCCAACGCCCACCGTGAGCGATGCTCTGAGCGGAGCATGGCAACCGTTCCCGGCGGAAACCGATGATTCCCTTGATCCCGGTGCGCCGCCGATAACGGAAGGTTATCAGTGGCGTCACTTCCACGCGCATTTCACGACTCCTATCTGCCCAGACATGGAGACGGTTCGGGTGACCACACCTGACAAGATACTTGCCTACGACGCGGTCCGCGTTGTCACGGATTGCACTGTCATCCCCGAACTGCCAACTTCCATCCTGGTTGGCACGGTTCTCATCGCGGCGATAGGATGCGTGTTTCGCCGAAATCGGCTTACCCGCAGCGGGTCTCTCTAGCGGCCGGGCGTATCTGCCAGCGCACCCGGGTCGAAATTCCATATAGCGTCACGGAATACAATGAGCCTGACTCATGCGTATACCGTACTTCGTGGCGGCTGCGGCGCTGATCGCGTCCACAGCATACAGTCAGACCACTAAAGATCCGTTCCCTACCCCGATTCCGACGATGGAGGGAGCGATCGTGGTGAAGCTACGGGAATTTGCCTCCATTCCCTTTGCCGGGGACGAGGCGCCGCGGCTCATGCTGCTGGCAGATGAACCGGGAACGCACCGGCTGTTCGTTCATACGATGCAGGGAACCATTTACTCGATCAGCTACGACGGCAAAACGGTTACACCGTATCTCGACATCAACGCGGAGAAGTGGGGAGTGAACGTTCAGTTCTCGAGCCATGACCGCGGCTTCCAGAGCTTTGCATTTCATCCGCAGTTTAACCAACGCGGCACGCGCGGCCACGGCAAGTTCTATACGTACACGGATTCGGCCAACATGGCAAAGAAGGCCGATTTTCTGCCGAATGGACCCGGGCACACACATGATACGGTCCTCCTCGAATGGACAGCGAAGGATCCGGAAGCCGCGACTTACGATGGCGGACCGCCACGCGAAATTTTCCGGACCGCGAAGCCGTTTCAGATTCATAACGGCGGGCAGCTTGCATTCAATCCACTCGCGAAACCGGGCAGCGCCGACTACGGCTTGCTGTACGTGGGAGTGGCCGACGGCGGAAACGGCGGCGACCCGTACAAACATGCGCAGAACCTTTCGGTGGCGTTCGGCAAAATTCTTCGCATTGATCCGCTGGGGTCGAACAGCGCCAACGGGCAATACGGCATTCCTGCGACGAATCCGTTTGTTAAGAATCCGAAGCCCGGAGCGCGCGGCGAGATTTACGCGTACGGCTGCAGGAATCCGCAGCGCTTCTCCTGGGATCCGAAGAACGGCAACATGTTTCTGGCCGATATCGGCCAGGAGGTCGTCGAGAAGATTACGCTAGTGACGCCCGGTGCGAATCTCGGATGGAATATCTGGGAAGGCAGCTTTACATATGGCAAAGGGCAAGTCGGCATGGGGACACCGCACGACCCGGCAGTTACGTATCCGATCGTGGAGTTCGATCACACGGATCCGCTGTTTCAGCGCAGTGTGGCGGTGACCGGGGTGTTTGCGTATCGGAGTAAGGCAATTCCGCAGCTTAGGAACAAACTGTTATTTGGCGACAATCCCAGCGGCGAGATTTTTTACGTAGATGCCGATCACTTGCCGAAGGGTGGGCAGGATGCAATTCGGCGAGTGTTGTTTGACGACAACGGGACGACGAAGACGCTGCTTCAGTTGATTCAAGAAAAGAATCGATCGCAGGGTAGGGCTCCGGCGCGGCGGACGGATATGCGGTTCAATCTTGGGCCAGGTGGCAGGATTTTCGTCATGAACAAGATGGATGGGGTAATTCGGGAGATGGAGCGCTGACATCAGCTGGCTCGTTTTGGCATTGCGATGGCATATCGTTTGCCAACGAGGGCTAATGTTTCGCTAAGCTCCGCAAGACACGGTCGAGATTACCTTGAGCCTCTGCCCATTGCTGTGGTTGCTCATCGCGGGTCCAGATTTCTAGAACACGTCGGAACCCGTCAGCGGCTTGCTGCAAATAGTCGATCGATAACTTACCTTGGCTTCGCTCTCCTAGCATCGTTAAGGCAATACAACGGTAATTGTTAGTTTCAGCCCAATCTTGCGGAAAATATTTCAATGTGCGGACCTGGAGGGCCCAATTGAATGCGATCATACACTTATTGAAGTAATCCAGCGCCTCAGATCCCTCAGTTCGTTGAGCTAGACCTAATAAAGCGACGCCTAGGTCGCTTTGGATTTTTCCCCAGGTTCGGGGTAATGTCGCGGAGTTTTGAATTCGAAGAACAGAGTTGAGTGCCAGCAAGGATTGCTTTAGATAATCAATCGCCTGCAAACCACTGCTCCGATCAGCTAGGTCGATAAGCACGCTATCTATGCTCTCTTGTACTAACGCCCATACCTGCGGTGATCCTTCTGGGTCGATGATTTCAAGCGTCTCCGCATAGAGAGCACGAGAATGCTTCAAATACTTAATCGCATGATCATCGTCAAATCTATTACCTAGATGTTGGAGTGCGCCAGCAAGGTTGGCCTGACTCATCGCCCACTCGGCGGGAACTTTTTCACGCGTACGGATTTGCAACGCGGCATCAAAGGCGTCGATGGACTCGTTCCAATGGGCCACTTCCTTAGATAAATCGCTGGTTCTCTCTGCAAGGTGAAAAAGCGCTAAACCCAAATTGTTTTGGGTTGTAGCCCAGTCTTCGGGTTGTTTGTCCTGCCTGAGAATCTTCAGAGCGTTTTGAAAGGAAACAATAGCCGCTGCAAGATCCACGGTCGTTTGCTTACCGGAATTCCTTTCGGCTCGATCGAGAAGCACATTTCCCAAGTTGTTCTGAGCGCCGGCCCACCCTAAGGGGGCGTACCCCTCTGTATATACCTCAAGAGCACTTTGGCAAGAAATCCGAGCCTCTTCCAGATAAGAGACTGCTTGAGGGCCCTCACTACGCTCTGCTAACTCCCGTAGTATATCTGCGCGAGCAACCAAGTCTGCCGCCCATTGGATTGGGAACGTCTCCCGAGCATGAACCGCGAGTACATCCTTCATACCGCGTTCCGCCTCTTGAAGATTCTTGAGCGCTTCCTCGCCTTGCGCTCTAACACCAAGTTGCTCGTGTGTCACAGCTAAACGAACTGTAATTGTGGCCCACAGATTCGGATCTTCCTTCGGAGCAACCAAAGATAGCGCCTTCTCGTACAAGTCGAGGGCTTTCGGAAATGAATAGCTGTTGTAATACGCGTCTCCGCCAAGGCCGTAGTCTCTGATCGCCTCTCTTGAGAGTCGAATTTCCCGGCGACGCAGTTCCCGAAGTTGCTCTTCTTTTCGTCGGCCGGATACTTCGAGCAAATTACCGGCCCTTACGAAATTCTTCTTCGCAAACTCCGCGACTCCGAGCTCATAATCGCCACCGCCCTTGTTCTCTACTTCAGTTATCCAGCGCTCTACTTCGGATCTAACTCTTTCTAATCCAAATCCGTACCTCGATGCCCAATCATTCAGATAACGCGTAAGATCTGGCGAAGTGGATGTCTGCTGTTTGTATACCTGCTCTACAGAATCCGAGGCTGCGCGGCCTAACAGGCTTAGCAAATGCTCATGTGAGAAGAATTTAGGAGAGCCTTTAGGGAGGAGCTCGAGTGTTGTGATGTCTTTGTCTAAATCGCGTGGAATCCGCGTCCGTCCGTCTACAGGTTCGTAAACTGCGTAACCAGGCACATCGATGGTCAACTTAACTTCCTCTCCGCCGACAAATCCAAGCAACGGCATTAAGAATCCACCGTTAGAATTGGAAGTGACGATATCGCCTGTTTGATCGAGAGTGATATTTGCATTTGCAACTGGTTCGGAAAAGCCCTCATGGAGCTTGACGACCATGCCGCGTAGGGTTCTTGTTCCTTGAACACGAGCTGTCAGCTTCGGCTGAGGCAACCCCACGCCAGGCAGAAATGCCCACATAGTAAAAAAGAAAACACCAACCCTGATCGATCTCATGCCCTCAGTTCAGAACGCGTCGCAAAGAGCAACTGAACGAAATGTTGCCGGCTGTGGGATCGGCCGTTCTCACTTCATAACCTGATTTTTCGAGAATCAATCGGAAATTTGTACCAGCGACAGCAGGCAGTTCGAATGAGAATCTTCCGAAGCTATCGGTATAAGTTAGGATTCCAAAATTAGGGACAGTAATTTTAACATCTTTCAGCACCCGTCCCTCCTCGTCCTGAATTATCCCCGCGAAGGGTTGGATGTGAGATATCTGCTTTGCTTCGACGCGGCGGAATGCCATTGGAGTCTCATATATTGCATTTCTTAAAGCTACGTACGAGTCGTCCTGCGTAGAGCACGGTTTTACTATTCCAGAGTGGTCTTCATTGATAGGTACCGGCGTACCGGCACTGCAGTTTCGGGTTGCGCTTAGGCGTGTAACGATTATCTGTCCGCCAGTTGGCTTCTTTTCGTATGCACAAAATCGCTTTATGTTGAAGTGGGCTGCGACCCACTCATTTTCCAGGTTTTGCAAGTAGTCATTGCCGTCGCCCGAGAACATTTCTTTAACGAGAGGGTCGGCCACAAACACAGATCCAAGTTTCGCGAGCTCAGAACCCTCTTCTGGGGTTGAATAAAAGAAGATCATGGGAACTTGTTTGGCATACCCTCGGTTTGTTAGCAGTAAACGTTGAACGATTAAACCTCCTAGGCTATGGCAAACGAAAATCACTTCATGATGACTGAATACCGCGCCGCTTCGTAGCCGGTTATTCACATTGTTAACGATTTCGTCGATATTCATTCGATTACCCATGTACGGTGAATCGTACGCAAGTACGTAAACATCTGAATCGGCAAAGGCTCTGTCACTCAGAATTAGTTTTGGCCAATAGACATTTGCCCTCTGGCAGGTCCACGTGTTGATTGCATTTCCGAAAATTCCGTGGACGAAAACGATTACCCTATCGTCCTTCATCCTTCGTTCGTAATGGGATCTCGGTGGTTGGTCCAGGGAAATCTTCGAATTCGGGTGCTTGCAGGACAGAAAACTAACTGCCAAGCTAGCCAGTAATGCAAAAATACGCCTAAACAAGCTGGTGTTCTGCAGAGTGTAGCATTTTTCTCTCCAGACTTGATTGGAAGGTGATTTAGCGTTTGGACGCCCGCTCTCGTGTCTCGCGACGGTTATTACGGACGTGACGGCATGATTTCGGACCGCGTTCGCATTCTGGAACGCCAGAGAGATGTAACGCTTCCCCCCCGCGCGGCAGTATTCATCGCAAGTTCGGGTACTCATGGTTGCGGGCATTTCCTTTACCTACCTGGTGGCCGGGGTCCTAGGCGTTTGGCGTGTTACGCACCTGTTTTGGGGTGAGGACGGGCCTTTCGATGTGTTTGTTCGCATACGGCGGATGTTTGGCAACGGCGTTTTCGGACAGATGCTCGATTGTTTCTATTGTCTGAGCCTGTGGGTCGCCATGCCGTTCGCCTGGCTCCTCGGCGCCACGTGGCAGGACCGCGCACTCCTGTGGCTCGCCTTGTCGGGCGGCGCCATTCTACTCGAACGCGCTACCGAGAAACAGAAAGGACCAACCTAAATGGCGTGTTGCGGCAGTCAACGAGCGGCACTGCGCGGAGCCGGAGGCAGCGTCGGCGCCGCGGCTGAGGCGGCGGGCGCTCCCTTTGTTCCACGCGCGAACGAATTTGAATATACCGGGGCTGGCGAACTGCAGATCACCGGTCCACTTACAGGCAAACTTTATACCTTCCGGGGACGCGGTGCGCGAGTGCGCGTCGAGGCTTCCGATGTCGCTTCTTTCGTATCCATTTCAAATTTGAGGAGAATTCCATGAGTAAGCTCAATCTTTCCCTGGACGCGTCGCAAGTTCCTGCCGCTGAGCAGAAACAGCAGCGCGTCAAAGTCGCCGTCCAACAGGGCGGCAAAATTCAGTCGCAAGTCGTTGCTGTGGAGGGGGGCGCGGCGAAGGTCACGCTCGATGTGGACCCGAAGCAGGCCGCGTCGATCGCTGTGGGTCCGGAGAACGCGTCGGACGAAGATGTTTTCCATTTGCAGACATTGACGACGAGCGTTTCGCCCACGCAATGGGCCAACCAGACGGAACTATCGCTGCCCGCGCTTGTGTTGACACCGAAATGGTGGACCACGTGGCTGACGTGGTGCCGCGAGTTTGTGATTTCGGGCAATCTGGTTTGCGCAGACGGGAGCCCGGTGCCCGGCGCGGAGGTGCGCGCTTATGATGTGGACTACTTCTGGTGGTGGCTTTCGAGCTCACAGGTGGGAAACACGGCGGTAACCGACGCGGCCGGACATTTCACGATCAAGTTCCGTTTTTGCTGCGGCTGGCTGCCATGGTGGTGGTGGCAGCTTCGCGAATGGCGGCTGGAACCACTGTTGCTCGATAAGATCAACCCAATTTTGAAATTGAATCCGGCGCTGAAGTTTCCGAAACCGAGTCCGGTGCCGACGCTCGATTTCGCCGGGCTAGCGCAGCCCGCTCCTACTCCGGTTCCGCCCGTCGGACCGATCAGCCCGACGCCCGTGTTGCGGACTCCAGTGACGGTAGGCCCGTTGGCACCGATCAGAACGCTGCCGCTCGCCGGCAAGATCGACCCAAGCGTGATTCCTTCGCTCCGCGACAAGCTGCTCACAGTTGTGCCGAAGGTTCCGGAGCTGGAACGGCTGCGTATCTGGCCGTGGTATCCGTGGACGCCTTGGTTTGATTGCACGCCCGATATTATTTTCCGGGCTACGCAGGATTGCGGCAACGGCGCGAAGGTCATCGTGTCAGAAAACGTTTTCCAGACCCGCTGGGACATTCCGACCAATCTGAACGTGACGCTGATGGCGAACCAGGACGCCTGCTGCGTACCGACACAACCGCCTCCGCCTCCGGGCGATTGCGTGCTGCTCTCGGGTGTGTGCGGCGATCCGGGAATCACGGTACCCAATATCGGACGGACGGGCGCGACGGCCGGCTATGCGAACCCGGGAACGGCGGACCATCCGTTTGCCGAAACGGTTACATTCGTCGGACAGTTCGGCACAGCCTCGCAGGCCGATTATTACGAGATCGAATACTCGCCGCACGGCACGGCGGCGTGGGCACCGCTGCCTTCGACCGCGCTGCTCGATTTCAGCCGGGCGTATTTCGATTCAACGCAGCCGATCGGCTTCCAATATCCGCCGCCGGTTCCCTTCCCGGTAAAAACTTTCGGCACGAAGCATGTGTACGAGAGCCGGCAGCATTATGAGGCGCACCATCCGCCGCCGAACTGGGGGTCACCGTTGACGGGACGAGCGTGGTACCAGAACGTCAATACGCTCGCTTATATCCAGACGGCGAATACGATTCCCGATGACACGTACGATTTTCGGATCGCGGGTTACAGGGCGCTGGGCGGAGGCGGAGTGGATCCCGGTCCGGACGAGAGCACGAGAAAGGTGATCGATGGATGCGGCGGCAGCGCGGATAACAATCTGCTGGTGCTTCGGATCGATAACCGGACGCCCTTCACGCCGGTAGCGGGGACGGTCCACTTACCGACGTCGGAGCCAGATTGCGGGATCTCGCATGTGCGGATCGGCGGAGTCGAAGTAGGTGCTTGCGGATTCCAGCAATTGCAGAAAGGGACACCGCTCGAGATCGACTTCTTTGCGACCGATGCGAACGGCCACCTGGACCACTACGAACTGGTAGTGGAGCACGGGCTCGGCGCGGTGGCAAATCTGCTGAATCCGGCGGAAGTGGGTACGTTGACACTTACGCCGATTTCGGGAGGGCCGCAAGGCCCGACTTACGCAAACGCTATTACGCAGGGCGCGGTGCGGCCTGTGTGGAACGGCGGCACGATGCGGCTGCACATTAATGATGCATCCAAGGTCTTTCCGGAAACTTGCTGCTATTTGATCCGGTTGACGGTCTGGAAACGGAACATCGTGAATTGCAGCTATCCGATTTACTACAACCAGTTCCACTACACGTTCACAGTGATCGTGTAGCGGGGAGTCGGAGGGTGGGGCAGGCTGGCGAAGATCGCCGGCCTGCCCTTTTTATTTTCGGCCGGCGGCTTCGACGGAATTGGTCGGGTCGGCGGCGGACCAAGTGACATCGGCGGTAGGACCGTAGGTGGAAGGCACCGTTTTGTTCAGAAGGCGCAGATAGACGGTGAGCTGGGTGCGGTGATGGGCGGTGTGGAGAACGCGTCGCCAGAAAATCCAAATGCGCTCGCGGCGGATGTCGAAGAACGGCACGACTTCGAGCCACCAGGATTCGGATTGCAGGGCGAAGAAATCGAGACGCTTGCGGGCGAGTTCAATGAAGCGCGACTGGACATTGGCGAGGTCAAGCGCAGAGGGCAGCACTTCGGCGGGAGGCGGTTCGGGCGTGCCGAGGAACTGGCCGAAAAAGCGGCGCTCGGAGAGAAGCTGGTGGGTCAGAATTTCGCGAACAGTCGAAGACCGGGGGTGGGGGCGGAAATCGAGGTCGGAGTCGGAAAATTCGCGCCAGGTGGAGACCACTTTATTTGATTCGCTGGCGTAGGTATCCAGAAGGTGTTGGAAGAGGGGGTTTTGGACGCGCGGGACGGCGTTTTCCGGGATCGCGGTGAAGGTGTATTGCATGGCTTTGAAATACTTGAGGTATGGCACGCTATGTTGTTGGTTTTCTGATGACGTTTGCGGTCTGGGCGCAGGCCCCTGGCGTCTCTGTGAGCACGGTAGTCACGCTGGAGGCGCGACGCGGCAAGACGATTCCAGCGATTGAAGCGCAGGATATCCGGGTGGAGCAAGGCAAAGACCGGCGGCCGATGACCGGGCTGAAGCAGCTCAGAGCGGGCGACCGTTTCCAGCTTATGCTGCTGATCGACGATTCGGCGCGGGGGAGTTTCGATACGGAGATTCCGACGCTGCAGAAGTGGGTGAAGCAGATGCCGCCGAACGCGGACGTGGCGGTGGCCTACATGCGGAACGGCATGGCGTCGGTGACGGCGCAATTCACTAGTGATCATACGGCGGCGGCGAAGGGAATTCGGATAGCGACGGGACCGGGAGGGGCGGACGTGAGCCCGTATGACTCGCTCAAGGAGGCGGTCCAAAAGTGGCCGAAGGATGGACCTGCGCGAAGGATCGTGGTGATGGTAAGCAGCGGCGTGGAGGGGTTGGACGGCGGCTACAATTCCGATAATCCGTATGTGAACGCGGGCATTCGGGCGGCGCAGCAAGCGGGCGTGGTGGTTTATACGATTTACAGCCCGAGCGTGGGGCATGCGGGCCATAGCTTGTGGCGCAGCACGTGGGGGCAGAATTTTCTTTCGCAACTTGCGGATGAGACCGGAGGGGAATCGTACATGATCGGATTCGGCTCGCCGGTTTCGTTTCAGCCGTTTCTCGATGAGATCACCGGGAGACTCCAGCGGCAGTACATTTTGACGTTCAGCGCGCGGCCGGAGAAGAAGGCGGGGCTGCAGGCGGTGAGGATTTCGATTCCAGATAAGGATGCGTCGATAGCAGCGCCGGATAAGGTGTACGTGCCGGCTAGCTTGTAGTGCAACAATTGTGGCGTGAACCGTAGAGTTGGTGTGTTCGGATGGGGCATTGTGGCACCCAAATCGCCGGACATTGCAGCATTCAAGAAGAACCTGGAATCGGCCGAGAGTTGGTTGTCCGCGTTTGAGGGATTTGGGCCCAATAATTTTTTGGTAGGTGTGCCGGAGTTCCAGTTTTCCGACTATCAGAACTGGATCGAGGAACGATTTGCGCCGCGGCATTTTCAGAAGCTGAAAGAAAAGATGGACTGGCCAGCGCAGTATGCGATGGGCTCGTTCATTCAAGCGCTGGGGCAAAATCCGGGAATGGAGCGTGAGCTCCAGGATTTGGCACAGCAGGCGCACGTGTATGTGGGAACGGGCGTAGGGAGCCTGGATACGACATACAAGGCGAGTATCCGGCTAGTGGAAGCGCAGCGGCGCTGGAATGCGTTTTGGGCGAAGCCGGAAAATAATTCGGCACGCCGGAAGGCGGGAGCTGAGGGGGACAGGAAAGACGAAGAGTGGATGGCGCAGTCGCCGGAACTGGCTGAGTATCTGGCCGAGCTAGCGGAGATTGAGAACCTAGGGATCGAAGGAAAGATCGAAGCGGGAAAGCTGCACGCGATTCGGGAGAAGGAAAAGCGCCGCACGAAGCTGCAGGAAAAGTGGAACGCGCCAGAGCCGCCGTGGGTCGTTTCGGCGGATGTCATCTGGAACATTCACAATACACCGGCAGCTCAGATTTCGATATTGGGGAGAATCAAGGGGCTCACGTTCGCGCCGGTGGCGGCTTGCTCGACTTTCGGGGTGGCGCTGCGGCTCGCGATGCGCGCGATTCAGACGGGCGATGCGAAGGCAGTAGTGGTGGGCGCGACGGACCCACCGCCGCATCCGCTGTTAGTGGGTGCGTTCTATACGGCGAGAGTGTTATCGGCGGCAGGCAATGTGTCCGTTCCGCTGACACGTTTGCAAGGCACGCATGTGGCGGGTGGCGCGGTGACGTGGATCGTGGGCGATTTCGATTACATGACGGCGAAGGGGTTCAAGCCTCTAGGCATGGAGCCACTGGGGGTGGGAGTGAGCTCGGACGCCGAGCACATTATTACGCCTTCGATTGAGGGGCCAAAAGCGGCGATTTGGGGTGCGCTCGAGGACGCAGGGGCGAAGCCGGAAAATCTGGCGAGCTGGGATTTGCATGCGACCGCTACACCGGGAGATTTTTCAGAGATTGCGACGTTCCGTTCCATTTTTCCGAGTCCGGTGGTGATAGCGGCACGCAAGGGTACATTCGGGCACGGCATGAGCGCCGGCGGCGGATGGGAACTGACGGCGCAGTATCTGGGTTACGAGCAGGGCCGGCTTTTTCCTACCCCGCTAAAGCAGAATGAACTCAACGAGAGCATACGGCAGGTGCACGAGCGATTTGTGTTCGAGACCGGATGCGATACGCCGACGGGACTCGCCGGAAAACTTTCGATGGGAATCGGCGGAATCAATGCGTGTGTGATTTCGCGGCCGCTACGGTGAATTCGCGGCGGTGCAGAGCATTTTGAATCATCATATATTCGCCTAGATTTTCGGCCGTGACCAGGCCGACCAGGCGACCATCATCGAGCACGGGCAGGACGCGCGCGGGAGTTGTGGCGAGTCGAACTAACACGGTTTCGAGCATTTCATTGGGCTCGGCGGTTTGGAATTCGCGTTCAATTACCTTGGTGACGGGTTGATCGGGCCCCAATTCGGCGAGGCCGGCGATCAGATTGCTTTTGGTCAGAATACCCATAACGCGATCGCCCCAGATGACGGGGAAATCGTGCTGCGATCCGGCGAGGATCACTTTCGCGGCATCGCCGAGGGTTTGCTCGGTGGTCAGAGTGGTGAAGCTAGTCTGCATGGCAGCACGAATGGGGATTCCCGAGAACCCTTCTTTGATTTGGACGGAGTGCGCCTCGGCGGCGGCGCCGATCCAGACGAAGAACGCGATGAATAAGAGAAAGGGATCGCGAAACAGACCGAATAACCCGAAGACGAGCGCGAGGGCCTGGCCGACAGAAGCGGCGATTTGCGTGGCGCGGACGTAATCGAAGCGGGTAGCAAGTAAGGCGCGCAGGACGCGGCCCCCATCCATGGGAAAGGCAGGAATCAAGTTGAAAACAGCGAGCATGACGTTTGCAACCAGGAGGCGTTCGAGGAACGGGCCACCGGTGATGCTCAGGCCGGTGACGGGTTGAAAGCCGTCGCTCAGAAAGAGCGCGAGATAGATGGCAGCGGCGGTGGCCAGGCTTGTAAGCGGGCCAGCGATGGCGACCCAGAATTCCTGCCATGGTTTATCGGGCATGCGCTCGAAGCGAGAGACGCCGCCAATGGGCAGAAGTGTGATGTCTTTGGTCGGGATTCCGAAGCGACGTGCGGTGAGAGCGTGGCCGAATTCATGCAGGATAACGCAGGCGAAGAGAGCGAGGATGAAGGCGACACCACTGACGACGCCTTCGAGACCACGCCCCTGGAACGCATGCAGAGAGACGACCCAGAGGATCAGCAAGAAGAAGGTTGCGTGAACGTAAAGATCGATTCCAGCAATTCTTCCGATCTTCCACGACCATCGCACGCAAATCTCTCCCTGCGGTCTTCTTATCAATAGCAGAGTCAGGATTGTGTGTTTATTTTGCGCCGAAGTGGAGTGTGATGCCGGCGATTACCGTCACGGGATAGGCAGGCGTGGCGTGGATGCGGGCGATTACAGGAGCATCGGGCGTGACCCGCGACTCGAAGTAGTTTTGGGTCTCGTAGTAATCGCGATTTAAGAGATTGTCGAGGCTGAGATTCAGCTCGACGGTGTGGTTGAGCTGTTTCGAAACGCCGGCGTCGAAGACGGTAAGACCGGAAGCGACGATAGATGGATCATCGCCATCAAGGCGGTAGTGATTAATGGCGCGCATCCGGAACGAGCCGCTCCAGCCGTAGTAACCAGCGAAGGTGAGGCCGGCATTAGCGACGAAGTGGGGAGCGCTATCGACATAGACACGATGGTCGCCACCGCGGAAGAAGGCGTTGCCGATTTTGGTGAGACCACCGTTTAGCGAGAGATGGCTAGTGAGATTGATGGAAGATTTAGCTTCGTAGCCGTATGCACGGCTGGGTCCTTTGAATTCGAAGCTGCCATCGTCGGCGATGTAGACCAGTTCGTTCGAATGATCGATCAGGAACGTATCGGCGGAAAAAGAGAAGCGGCGCCAATTCGCGGATGCGCCGAGTTGATAGAAATCCGTTGTCGCGAGGCGCGGCTGATCGGGCATTTCGACGACGCCGCGTGCGTCGACGCTGTTGATTCCGCGGCCGTAGTGGGCGTGGAGGGTAAAAGGAATTTTGCGGGTGGGTGTGAAGGCGAGGCTTCCCTTCCCCTGCCAGCGGCCGGCATATTGGAGGCCACTTTCGTCTGGGTTGACTTTGTCATCGACTCTGTAGCGGAATTCGTCGTAGCGGATGCCGGCGCTCGCGATCAAGCGATTGTCGAAGAGGCTCACGGTTTCCTGGGCATAGCCGGCTTCGTTGGTGACGTGGGCGTGGGCGCGAGTGGTGACGCCTGTAGGATCGCGCCCTTCGCGCGGATATAAGCCGACGTTGATTTGGTTGTCGTGAAAATTAGCTCCGGAGCTAAAGGTGGCTTGCGCGCGAAGAAATCTATGCGGATGGACGTATTGCGCGTTGGCACCCTGTTGCAGACGAGAATCGTGCTGCTGGAAGGCGTCACCATGGACGGGATCGTTCAAATAATACGTGAAATTCGAATAGAGATCGAAGAGCGAGCGGCCCAGGCAACCGTCGAGTTTAAAAGTGTCACCATTAGGGCGCGCTTTGCTGTAGTAAGCGGAAAGTGTGCCGAGATTGACGCGGCCGCCGTCGTTAGGATCCACATAGCCAAAACGACCCAGAGCCCCCGAATCGACAAGATCGAGCGGGATTTGGCCTGATGAATAGAAATCGTTGCGACCGAAGATAAAGCGGAAGCCGAGCTTTTGCGTGTCGTCCAGGGTTTTGGTGTAATTGCCGTTAATATTGTCGCGGCGGTAGCGTAGCGTGCTTACAAATGGGCCATCGGTGTTAGAGCCTTCGTAGGCAAGATAAGCGTCGACACTTTGTGGTGAAGGGCTCCAAGCGAAGAAACCGCGACCGGTATCGAAGTTGCCGCCTTCGAGGCGGGCGGTGATTTGATCCGGCAGGGATTCCCGCTGGCGAATGTGGACCACGCCCAGCCCGCTGAAATCGCCGTACTCGGGACTGAAAGGACCGTTGACGATGGTCACGTCTTCGATCAACTCCGGACTGAGGGATTTCAGAGCGCCGAGGTAGCCCTGGCCGTGACCTTGGGTGCCCTGGTTTTGCTGGACGTTGTCGAGCATGACTTTGAGACCGCCGTTGACGCCGCCATGATCGAGATTGAAACCAAAGCGACGGAATTCGAGCGATTTGCCGCCGCCTTCGTGCTGGCCGGCGTTGATGCCGGCGTTGAGCTGTTGGAATATCTGATCGTCGCGTGTGAACAGAGTTCGGTCGAAGACTTCGGAGTTGCGGAGATCTATGGTTGGCTCCAGGGTCTTCGCAGTGATTACAATGCTTTGCTTTTGGGAAGAAAGCTGCAGGAATCGTAAATCGATTTGATTCAGTTGATTCGAGAGAACGGCGATATCGCGCGTCAGCGGGATGAAGCCCGGCGCTTCCGCCAGCAGCTTGTAGGTTCCGGGGGCGATGTTTGTGAAGTGAAATTGGCCATCGGAGTCGGAGGTAGTGGAGATTCCGTCGAGATGGAGCTTTGCACCAGCAACAATTTGGTTTTGCGGATCAGTCACGATACCCCGCAGCTCTGTATTCCGGGCTTGAAGAGGAAGCAGGAGAGCCGCAATGAGCCAAAGACGCATACGGATTGAACTATTGTATGCATCTAGTACGAAAATCCCGCGGTTTTGGATTGGAAAATCTATTCGATGCGAATAGAACGCCAGTAAGCGGCACCTGGAATGCGGTTTTCCACCAGCCATTGGTAAAGGCGCAGGGTAACGGTCCGGTCAGCGTAGGCAGAGAGGTCGAGGGAGACCTCTTTCCAAGCGTCTTTACTTGCAACGTCGATGACTTGAGTGGCGAGGTTGTCGTCATCAGCAAAGACCTGGAGACGCCAGGGATGGTCCGGCAGATTACCGACGCTAAGACTCAGATGGGGGTTGCCGGCGGGAATAGTGACAGAGCGGGTGAGCATAGCCGGACGGGTGTCGCGCGGGAAGGTGACAAGCACATCGCCATCTAAATAGGTGGCGGCGCGTGAAGCGTTTTCGAGCCGCCAATCCGGATTCCAGAGTTTGCCGTAGTCGTTGATGTCGAAGTATTCGAGAGGCTGGGGTTGAACGGCCTGCCGTGGAATGACGAGCGCGCCACTGACCAGGCTCGCGCCGCCGGCCAACAGGTTTTTTTGTCCGGTATCGGCGACGCGGCGGGCGAGATCGTCGATGTGTTCGTCGATGGTGCGTCCGAGTTTCAACGGACCCATGTGGTCGCCGTAGATGCGGTTATGAAATGGCTCGATGAATTGCTTTGGAATGCCTCCGAAGCCATGCATCGCACCGATGACGGAAGCCACGTTGGCGGCGTTGCAGTCAGCGTCGGTATTGTCGCCGGCGTGAGTGACGACGTTGATGCTTTTCAGAAACTCGCCATCCCCATAGAGAATGCCCAAAGCGACGAGCGCACCGTTGGCAACCGAGTTATTCATCTGAGGATAATCGGGACGCCAGCGGGCTTCGCTTTCGGCCGCGACTTCCGACCAGGGCTTTCCCTGTTCGTAGCCGGCGATAACCAGATCGATAGCTTTTCGATAGTTCGAGCGAGGGTCGATTAAATGCGCGGCCTGGCGGACGATTTTTGCCGGGTTGGTTTCAAAGAATGCTTCGCTAATACAGGCCGCCACGAAGACCGCGCCATCTGAGCCTTCGGCGTATCCGTTAATGTGAGAATATTTGCGGGCGATCGCGCCGGCGAGGTTGACCATGCCGGGTGAGATCATGCCATAGATATCGGATGAAAACTCGGGGCCGATGGTGTGGAACAAGCGGTTGTAGCGTGGGCTGCCGGTGTCGGGCGGTTTGATGCCATGCTCGAGAGCAAGGCGGGCTTGTTCGCTGGAACCCCAGGTGCCGGCACGATATTCCTTCCACATATCGCCTAGCTGCTCGATGGTCATGGCGGGGCCAAAGCGCTCGAAACCGTAGAGGGCGACCATTTCGTAGTAGTAATCGTCATCGACGAGAGCCGCTTCGTATTTGTTTAGGTAATGATCGAGTTGGACGACGTTGCGGGCTTTGCCTTCGAAGTTGAAGCCGTAAGAAGCGCCAGCGATTTGTCCAAGCCAGGCGCCATAGACTTTGTCGCGATAACTTTCCAGAGTGATGCGGCGATTGGCGCCGGCGGCGCAAAGCGAGAGAGACAGTAGGAACGCAGTGATCTTTTTCATGGGTTCAGGAGGATTCGAGAATTGCCTGAGCCCATTCGAAGTAGCCTAAGTGCGGGCTCCAATACTCGTTGGTACGCCAATTTCCACTGAATGTAGTATCGAGGATCGGTTCGTCGTCAGTATTGCCGCAGATGCCGTTCATGATGCCGCCCGGAATGACGCCGACGTAGCGGGAATGGGGATAAGGGTTACGTTCGCCAATGCCGCTCGCGAGGGATGCACCAAACGGGTTATTGCCGAAGATCCATTCAAACTGGCGGACAGCGAGATCGCGCCAGGAGGGTTGATTGAAGTCGCGTGAGGCTCTGGCGAGCAGAAGCGCGTGCGAACCCAGGTGGGCATTCAGGCCGAGCCACCAAAACTGTTTACGCACGGGCATGAAGAAACGATAAGTGAGATCGCCTCTGAAAGGGCGGTAGCGCTCGGCCGTCGGAGAACCAGTAAAGAGGCCAAAGGGCACAATGCCGTAGGCGGAACGATCCGAGAGCGGCATTACATAGTCTTCGATGTAGCGGCGGACGGTGGTTCGGCAAGTGTCCGCGGGCGGCGTATTGTGAAAGGCGCGTGCCGCTTCGAGAACAGCAAAAGCAGGCAACGCGCCATGAACGGCATGCTTGTATGGCTCGAGATTGGCGGGAGACATCGGCCAGAAACCGCCGGGCTGTTGGAGATGAACGAGAGTTGCGGCGATTTGCCGGGCGGCGGTTTGTTGGAGCTCCACGGCGGCAAGGAGCCACCAGGAGAGTTCAGCAACACCTCCCTGTTGCGAATTCGCGTCCCAGCATTTGGTTGCTGCGCGCAAGCAGGTGGCGCTGTAAGCGGAATCGGATTCGCGAAAGGCACGCGCGTACATGGCCTGCATGGCGACGAACATCGCCTGCGTGAGGCCGCCGCTCGATGGATTGAGGTAGCGGTCGTCGGGCGTGCCGATTTTGTTGTCGGTCCAATGATTGTCGCTGTTATCACCGTTGATACCGCCGGCGACATCGGCCCACACGCGGCCATCGGAATTTTGCATTTTGAGGAAATAGCGGTTGCCCCAGCGGAGTTCTTCTTCGAGAGGAGCAAGGCCTGAGCGGGCGAGGTCCCAGCCGGCACCGAGATGACGGTGGAGGGCGAGGAGGCCGAAAGCATTCATCATAGTGGCGTCCATCCATTTGCGCAGGTCGCCGGCGTCGTGCCAACCGCCGGTGGTGTCGATGTGCTCACCGTTATCGCGGCGGCGAGCGTCGTCGAGGTGGCAGACAGGATGCACATTCGGGATAGCAGCCCCGCAACGCTGCGCGCGATGGTAGCCGGCGACAGTGGGCAGGAGTCGACGCCAGGCGTCTGAGCGAATGAAGAATGGTGGGGAGAGTTCATCCGCGACACGAATCTGATACTGACCCTCGCGAGAGAGAGCAGTGAAATCACCGGCGGCAGCGGAGCCCAGATCGGAGGCCGCCGGCCGCAACGGAAACTCCTGTTGAAACGCCGGGCCGCTACCGATGTCGCGCAAGAGGAAACTACGCGCAGCCGGCTGGCGGACGACGATACGTTTGCGCGCGTTGGGGTGAAATCCAACATGAGCGACGCCGATGGCGGGAGCAGGCCCGGCGGTCATCTTCTCTATCGGGTCGGCATGAGGCTGTCCTTGCTGCGCGAAAGCGGCTGCAGGAGTCAGGCCAAGGGCTTCGAGGAAGTGGCGGCGTTGCACATTGTAGGTCTATCAAAACAGTTTGCGAAGTATTGCAAGATAGAAGAACCGATATGACCGAGCTGAAACAGGATCGTCGTGGTTTTCTCAAGGGCGGGGCTGGTATGGCAGGCGGGGCAGCCCTCGCTTCCGCGCAGCAGCCGGAGGGAATTCAACATGCCGGCGCCAAACGCCCATTAACGGAGAAGGAGAAGCTGGACCGGATCGCGTCCAACACGTGGCCGATCCGGTATATCTTCAAGGGCCGCCGTGCCTTGCTCGCCAGTTCCGAAGAAGTGCACAAGATGAAGAAGAAGTACGGGGAGATCACGATGTTAGACTTCCCCGACTTCACGAAGGAGAAATTTCCGGGCGTTCATCATATGGACCTGTTTTCCGGACTGTTCGGCGACGTCGAGGACGACAATCAGTTTGTTGCCGTGACAGTCGACGTCAACGGAAATAAGCGAACGATGCACGAATTCGATCCATCGAGCGCAGCGGGGAAGAAATGGCTCGAAAAGATGGCCAACAAGCAGGTGACGACGGGCACAAGGTGCCATCACATCTCGAACAATGCGCCGCGAGACATCTGCGATTTGGATGAACAGAAACGCAAGGAAGGCATTCGGGTAGCAAAGACCTGGCTGGACGGGGCGGCCATGCTGGGCGCGAAATCGATGCGAGTCAACAGCGGCGGGCCTCGTATCGCGCCGACGCCGATTGCCGATCCGAGTTCGTATCCAAAAAACAGCGAGCTCGCGCAATATCTGACCAATTGCATCGAATCGTTCAAGGAGATGGCGGACTACGGCGGCAAAGTGGGTGTGAAGGTAACTTTAGAGAACCACTGGGGCCTGACGGCGAATCCGGTCAATATTCGGATCATTGTCGAAGAAGTGAATAATCCGTTCTGCGAGGCGTCGCCGGATTTCTGTAACTGGGAGCATGAATATTTACTGTTCCACGCGCTGGCGGACCTGGCGCCGTATGCACACACGAACGTGCATGCCAAATATTGGGACCGGTGGAAAGATCCAGATGTGCAGAGGAATGTTCGGATCATGCTGAATGCGAATTACATTGGCCTGTTCGCGTTGGAGTATGAAGAGGGGCCGTGGGACGGAGTTGCGGGCGCGCAGTATTTGTATCACGAGGTTTTGGCCGCCCTTTAGGGAAGTCAATACTTTACGTGGTATGCCGCACCGACTGACATGGTCGTGACGGTCGGGTGACCAGCAATCTCAATTTCAGCTTGCCTGTCATCCTACGGAATCCGGAAAATCACCTTCGGTAGAACCGACGGCCAGAGCAGATTTTCCCAGGAATACGGAACTTAAGAAGACGTCTCCGCGTTAAGGATTCGATATGCTGAAGACGTTTTTCGTGTGCGGTGCCCTTTGTCTGCCAACCGCGGTCATGCCCCTGATGGCGCAGGTGAAAGAGGCATCTTGTTCAGACTTCTCCGGAGCATGGTACGGCTCGTTTCGCGTTAAAACTGCCGATGGCAAGAGCAAGCGCGATAACGCCGTTATTGTGCTGAGAGGTGACTGCAGAACCATGGCAGGCAGTGCAGGGTCGAGCATAGACCAGCAAGCGCCGATCAGCAATGTTCAGTTTATCGGCGATGAGATTCGCTTCCATATGGAACCGATGGGCGGCCTGGACTTCGAGTTGAAGCTTAGGGCGAGCCATTTGGTGGGCACCGCAACCGGAAAGATCCAGGCTGTGATCGATGTAATGCCTGCGCCAGGACTGCTTCCGCACGAAAGATTGCTCTCTGAAATTGAGGATTCCGACCGCAAGCTTTTTGACGCATTCGATGCTTGCAATATCGATGCTTATGCCAATTACTTGAGCACCGATTTGGAGTTCTACCATGATCAAGGAGGAAAGACGGGCTATCAGGATCAACTTGATTCGCTTCGACAACGGTGCGGCGAGGGTCTGGTGCTACGCAGAGAACTTGTCCGGGATTCGTTGGTTGTAAATGCCACCCCGGGGTTTGGTGCGATCGAAGCAGGCACCCATCGGTTCTATGCTAAGCAGAAAGATGGAACCGAACGCGTTGACGCAATTGCAAAGTTTACGGAAATCTGGACGAAAGCCAGTGGAAGCTGGAAATTGGCGCGCGTCATCAGCTACGACCACAAATAGGTCCCAGGTCCTCGATCTAATCAGTCTGTGGGGCGCGCTGGAAGGAGAATATTGAGTATAGGTTGCGGGTTGCCGGCGCCCTTCTATCCGCGCAGACGCGAACGGCTTCAACTTGCGGGTGGAAAACGCCGACTGAAATTGAGGAATCAGTCTTCGTCCGGCTTTCGCAGCTGCCGGAGCTTCTCATTGAGCGAATCAAAACGAGGCGCCATTTGCTGGCGAGCAGCAAAAGCACCACCGATCAGAAGACCGCCGGCAACGACGGCGGTTTTCGCGGCCATGCCCCCTGTCCGAGCAGCAACCTGTCTCATTGTCCTGGGAAACGGTTTCGGCGTTGCCCACTGGTGCACTGTTGTACGGGCACGTGCGCGGGCCCACTCCGCCATCATTTGGGATCGTGAGCGGACCGTCCAGTCGTCCAACCACGCAGCCCTTCCGCTGCCAGCGCCGCTCGTGCCGTGGGCATGATATGCGGGCGCATGCCAGGCAGATCCGGAAGAGGCGGCCGTCGGAGCCGAGCCGGAACGAGGACCGGGGGGCGTCCGTGTCCAGCCGCTGGCTTCGGAAGGGACCCGGGCGCCGAATCCTCCCGCGCCTCTGCCCGAGGCACTAGCCGGGCCGGTACGACGCATATTCCACCGGACCGCTGCTTTCGCGGCGCGAGAGGCGACAATACCAGCTGCGGTACCGCCAGCCGCTTGGGCCGCGAGAAGCTCAGCATAGTCACGGGTCTCTCGAGTCAGATCGTCCAGTTCTGCAAATAGCGCTTCCTTTTCGCGCTGGCAGGCTTCAGCCGCCGCCGAGGCTTTTTTCACTGCTTTGAGACCCTTGGCGGCCGCATTCGTTCCGTGTTTCAGAGTAGTGGCGACAGCATTGACGGCTATCGGAACCGGACGCGCATTCTCCATCGCAGTCTTGGCCCGCACTTCCGTATCAACGATGGCCCTCTCTACTTTTCTGCGGAGGGCGGCGGGGTTCAGCATATCAATCAGACTGAGATCCGGAAGCATATCGAAAAGGTCATCGATAGAATCGCGCGAGCGGTCGCGAAACAGTCGACTGTAACCCATCGCGGCGCGCCGTGCCGTGTCGAGAGGTACGTAGCTGGCGACACCGGACGCGAATGCTTCCGAGCGCGAGCCGTCGGCCGAAATATTCAGGCTTTTCTCAGCGATCAGCGCGCGGGCGGCGGCGATTAACGTGGCCTGTTCTTCCGCAGGGGCAGAAGCAGTCGCAGGGCGCCCGTGGCTGGAGAATGATGCCGTGGGCCGGGACTGGTATTCGAGCGTCTCGTGGTTGTCGATGGCTTGGTCAATTTGGTGGGCCGCATCGAAGTCGTTACGGACGGTGCGCACAAAAATGTCGTGCAGCTGATCGACCGTTCGAGTTTCGGTTTGGAATGGCTGTCCGAACCTTGGAGAAACTAAACGAGGTTGCACCACCGCAACCGGCCTAGCAGCGGCGGGCGGCCCAACCGATCTTGCTGCAGTCCTCTGTACAGTGCCGGCCGGGGTGGTGTGTCCTGCCATCGCGCGACGCGCAGTTTCGGCGGACGTAAGAGGAACGGGTCGGGCAGCCTGAAGCTGCCAAGCCGGCGCAGGCCGCAATTGAGCGACGGGAGCGTTTGGATGGTAGACCGGCGGTGGACCGACGCGGCGGGCAGCCATCGCTTGGACAGTATCCGGACGGAAGACAGGCGGAGCGGAAGCGCGCTTTTGCACTCGTACTGGGGGTGCCGCGGGCATCTGAATACTCTCACATTATCCTGGCTCTGCCGCAAATTAGGCGCCGTTTCGTAGACAGTTCCCGACTAGGGAGCTTACTTGACGAAATCGCAATCGATCAGAACAGTGAGCGTCACGCGCAACGAATCCGGGACTTCGACCGGCGTGAGACAGGGAGAAGGAGGAACGTTATCGAGAAGAACCCTTGACGCTTTCCATAAGGCTCGTCTTTAGTTTTAGCGGGCATTCTTCAGCTCGACACGGATTGCCTTCAGAGGTTTGCCGGTGTCCAGATTTTCCATTTGATGCGGCGGTCCGATCGGCAGGAAGATGACTTCGCCGTCAGCCCTGTGAGCACGATCAACCGGCACGGCACCTGGCGAGTATTCCTTCATATGGGCGGCGGAGACGTAGTACAGCACACTCGGGTAACGGTGGGCATGGAGCGGTTCACGAACGCCGGGCCGAACGCTCACTTCGATCACTCTGACTTCCTCGTTTTCAAAAAGAAGTCTGTGATTTTGTGGAGCAGCCGCCAAAGCGTCGTTTTCTGGAGTCCACCATTTGTCAAAGCTGCTTGAATTCTTCCCGAGCAAGAAAGCCGAGCTAAGTGATGCGACCAGCACTACGACCTTCGCAATTTGTTTCATACGCCTCTCGCTTCCCCCAGCACTCAGGCCGTGACTTTTGTATCACGTGACTTTGCATCAAGGGTCTTTACAAGATCCAGAATCGTATGAAGGACAGCTTCATCGCCGATCACAGTATTGATCATCGTGTGGTAAACGGAGCGATCGGGCCATTCGACGTGAAAATACTTCTGGATGAAATCGGCGCGTTCGCGATCGACGGTATCCGCGAGTTGCTCGGCTTCCTTATCGCTCTTGCCGCGAGCTATCAAGCGGCGCACTTTATCTTCCTTCGGAGCGTAAAGAAATAGGCGCAACGTGTCTTGGCGGTTCTTGAGAAAGTGCTGCGACCCCCTTCCGACGATGACCGAGTTTCCGGTTTTCGCCGCGTGCTGAACGACACGTTCTGTAAACTTCAAAATGCTTTCACTATCCACCAACTTGAGCTTGTGGGCATTGATGCTTCCTTCATAACTCCCGCGCAAAAAGGATTTGAAGAGCCGGTAGTACAGGGGATCGGTTCGTTCCTCGCGAACCTCGACGACTGCCTTGGGACACTCAGCAAGCCTCGCGATCTCCTCCGTGAGCAAGTGATCCCAAAGCTTCCAGCCGAGGTGCTTCGCAAGCAGTTGAGCGATTTCGCCGCCGCCGCTTCCGTACTCGCGTTCAATGGTGACGATTTTAATCATCTGCGTCGACACGACTTGAGGGTCTCGCGCCCCTCCTGTGGAATCAGTTTATCTAGTTGCATAGTCACTATTACTCCATTACCCTTACTCCACCTCCGCCAGGATCATTCTTCTTCAAAAGAAACGCCAGCCAGAACATGATCGCCGCCCCCACCGCAAGAACCATAAAGGTGTCAATGTATGCCAGGCTTGCCGCGTGCGCTTGCAGAGACTGGTAAATCCGGGCATACGCGTGTGCCTGCGCCTCGTGCCTTCCCACACCGGACCTAGCCAGGTGCTCAGTCAGACCGTTAGCTGAATTCAGAAACGTGGGATTGTAGACGCTGACGTTGTGCACCAGCCTTGCCTGATGAAATTGCGAGCGCCGCGCAATTAAGGTGGTGACTAAGGACGTCCCCACGCTGCTTCCCATGTTGCGCATAAAATTGACTATCCCGGCAACCGCGTTGTTCTTCTCTGGCGCAATTCCGATATAAGCCACGAGCGTAATCGGCACGAAAAGGAATCCCAAACCAATCACCTGGGCGATGCGCAGCCACGTGACGGCACTGAAGCTGATCTGCAAGTCAATTCGCTTCGTGGAATAGAACATGGCGATGGACAAGGCTAACCAGCCGAAGGCGATCAGGTACCGCGCCTGGATCTTCGTTGTGAGTTGGCCCATGATGGGCATCTCAAACAGCAAAACAAGGCCTCCCGCCGATAGAGCAAGCCCGGCCAGTTCGGAGGTGTACCCCACCAGTGTCTCGAGGAACTGCGGCATAAGCACGAGACTGCTGAACAGTAAGATGCCCAGAGTGAACATCATCAGGCTCGCACTCGCAAAGTTAAAGCTCTTAAACATCCGGACGTCGATGATCGGCGCCTTTTGAAACCACTCCCAGACAACCAGCGAGATCAGGCATACGGTCGCAACGACAGCTAGAGTCGTGATGAAGGACGACCCGAACCAATCGTCTTCCTGACCCTTGTCGAGCATCACCTGTAATGCCCCGATACCGAGTGTCAGGAGAGCGATGCCAATGTAGTCCAACTTGACCCCAGCCGCCTTGACCTGTCTTAAATATGGTGGATCTTCCACAAAACGCCGCACCAGAAACCATGTGGCGATGCCGACCGGAAGATTAATGAAAAAAATCCACCGCCACGAATAATTGAAGGTGATCCACCCGCCCAGCGTCGGCCCAATCGTGGGCGCCATGATGGCCGTAATGCCATACAGCGCAAATGCCAAGCCTCGTTGTTGCGGTGGAAAGGTGTCTGCCAGAATGGCCTGAGCCATCGGCTGGAGTCCGCCGCCGCCCCCGCCTTGCAACACCCGAAAGAGAAGAAGAAACCCCAGACTCGGCGCCACGCCGCACAGCAAAGAACTTATAGTAAAGACCGTCAAGCAGGCCACAAAGAAGCGCTTCCGTCCCAAGGCGCCTGCGAGCCAGCCGCTGATCGGCAAGATGATGGCATTCGAGACCAAATAGGAAGTCAACACCCACGTACTTTGGTCGTTGCTGGCGCCCAGATTCCCCGCCATGTACGGCAGGGCCACGTTCGCGATGCTAGTGTCGAGGACCTCCATAAAAGCTGCCATCGCCACGACAACGGCAATCAGCCAAGGATTGTACTTGGGCCGCCAAACTTCCGGTTCGATAGTGAGTGCAGCCGAACTCATTGGAGGTACACATCCGGTGCAACGTTCATTCCTGGTCGAAGCAGGCGATCCCGGTTCTCTCCCGGATCGAGGACAATCTTCACCGGAATCCTCTGCACAATTTTCACGTAGTTTCCGGTCGCATTCTCTGGCGGAAACAAACTGAATAGCGGACCGGTTGCTCCCGCGACGCTGTCTACATGGCCCTTGAGAGTCCGGCCGCTCGAATCCACATGGATCTCCGCTCTTTGTCCAACCTGCATGCGTTTAAGCTGGGTCTCCTTGAAATTGGCGGTGACCCACACTTCATCGAGCGGCACCACCGTGAGAAGCTGTTGCCCCTCTTGAACGTTCATCCCAACAACGACTGTCTTATTCACTTGACCGCTGACGGGTGCAAGGATCTTGGTGTATTGGAGATTGAGTTGGGCCTGTTCGAGTAGCGCTCGCTTCTGCTCGACATCCGCGATCGCAGCTCGCACGCGAGCGCGCGTTGATGACACTTGCTGCGGCGCGGTCTGCGCATATTTGTGGTTCGCATCCGCTTGTGCCAGCCGGCTCCGGGCCTGTTTCACGAATTGTTCCGCGGCGGCCTCATTGGCGCCGGCCGCCGCTACCAACGCCGTGCTCGATTTGGCCGAGGCCAATGCCTGATCGTAGACCTGGGGCGCCACCTCCCGTTTGTCGACCAGCAACTTGTAGCGGTGGAGATCGTCTTGCGCTTTCACATCGTTCGCTTGGGCGGATTCCATCTGGGCATGAGCTGCGGCCAGCTGCCTCTCGGCGGCGAGAACGCCGGCGTTAGCGTCTTCGACCCCGGACGCAGTGAACGTTAGTTGGCTTGTAGTATTGACTGAAGTAATCGGAATCGTGATATTCAGCGATTGGGCCGTTGCTTCGGCATTGGCGAGACCAGCTTGCGCTTGCGCGATTGCAACCTCATAATCTCTCGGATCGATCTCTACCAGCACGGTGCCCTTCTCCACCCATTGGTTGTCGCCTATGTTGACACGCAGCACGTAGCCGGAAACACGAGCGCTGACCGGATAGAGGTGAACATCCACCTGAGCGTCGTCGGTTGATTCGTAGGTGCTGAAGTAGCGCCACAAAAATATTCCGCTGATAAGCGCCGCTGCGAGAACGGCCAGAATCAAGATGCTTCTTCGGCGTTTACGGCTCCGCCGCGCTGCCGGTCTATTGTCCCCATGCGTTGATGGCGACGGATCGATAACGGATTCTTTGCCTGTCTCAGGCTCCGAACGGGGTGGGATCTCTTCCGCCATGCTTATTTTCCTTTGAAATATTCGTCGATGCCCTGCTCGCCGACACCCAGAGCGCGAATCAGGGAAATTTTCGCGTAGTTATAACTGTAGAGACTCGAGATGTATTGTTCATGCGCATTCGCGACTGCCTCTTGCGATTGCACTACCTCGACGGTATCGGTGACACCCGCGCTAAAGCGATCGCGCGACTGAGTCAGTGTCTTTTCTGCCAAATCAATATTGCTGCGCGCCACATTCACCTGATCCGCCGAAGACTGTAGGTTCAGCAGCGCCGCACGCACTTCGGAATCCATCTGCGCGCGCAGGTTCTCCAGGCGTTCACGGCTCTGTTCGAGTCTTGCATCAGCCTGCAAGACATCGCCATGAACGCTGTTGCCCTGAAAGATCGGAATGGATAGCGTTCCGCGCACGTCGGATACTCGCGTTGCTGTGGAGGGATGCGATCCCGCTGCCCCAATATCTGCGTTAAAGGAGAGCGATGGGAAATAGCCCGCCGTCGCAGCCTTCCGGGAGAATTCCGCTGCGCGCAAGTCGGTCATGGCGGCCTGGTAATCGGAACGCGAAGCGTATGCGCGTCTCAGAGCTTCATCAACGGTGATAACTTCCAGCGGCTGGTAAGGCGACTTGTCCGTGAATTCAAATTGCTGCCCGGGAGCCAGGCCGATCACACGCGCCACGGTCAGCTTCTGGATGGCGAAATCATTCTTCACTTGGATTAACTGGTGTTGCCGGGTCTGAAGCTCGACTTTGGTGCGCAGCCCGTCGATGTCCGGAGAAGTGCCGGCAGTTATCCGGTCCATTGCCTGATCGTAAAGCGCCTGGGCAGTTGTGACTTGCGCTTCGGCCGTTTCAATGCGGGCTTCGTCAGCGATGGCTTGCAAATAGGTGTAGCCCACGGCCAGTACAACGAGATCACGGGCGTCCTGGAAAGCATAGTTGGCGGACTTTAGACTCTGACTAGCCGCGCGGGTTGCGTTGATCGACTTCCAATCGAACAGGGTTTGGGTCACAGCGGCACGTGCGTCGAAGTAGGAAAAAGGGCCCACGGACGGCGGGATGCTCGCTCCAGAAATACTCGTAAAGCCGAGCTCAGCGAGATTAATTTTGGAGGTCCCCACATAGGGCGTCGCCGTCACGTGCGGCAAGAGAGCGCTCAATTGCCCCCAACGCTCTCCCTGGGCTGCGCGGATGTCCGCATGCGAAAGCAGCAGTCCGAGATTTGTCTTCAAGCCGCGATTGATGGCGTCCGGCAGCGAAATTGGCAGAATTCCCTGAACTAGCTTTGCCGGCACGCTGCCGGCGAACGGGCTCACCCCATTTGTTCCAGGAATGGCTTGGCCTGGAGTGCTCGAAATTGTCGTCTCGTGTTGCGCAAGGGATGTTGCTGCTCCGTAAATCAAGACTCCGGCCAACAGGAAAACGCCGCGTTGGTAACTAAATCTCAAGGAGTCTCCTTCCTTTGTCGGGACACTAACACTGGTACTTCCGCAAGCAGGGCGGATGAGAGATGACCGGCGGCTTGACCGCCGTTCGTTTGGTGAAGTGATTTTATGCCCCGTGCGAAGACGTGTCAATCACATTTGAACTGTCGGCCTTAAAGCCGAGCCCTCACTCAGCGCATCATTTTGAGGTATTGACGTGTTAGCCGGAAAGGTAATGACGGAAGCATCGGAGCTCAATTTTCTACAGAAATTCCAGGTTTCAACCGATTAGCTGAGTGAACGGTGTCAGGACGAGTGTCTTCAATTCCCTGACACACATGGATAGTAGTTACGGTGATTTCACTTAAAAAATTGCTCGATTCAACCGCGGATGAGGGCGCCTTGACTTTGAAGGCGATTGCGGTGTTTCTGGATGCTATAGCGCTCCGGGCGATCGATTACGACTCTACGAAACGAACCGCCTACCAACGCAGCATGCACCTCATCTGTGAACGGATCGGCGAGACGGGAGACCCCGCCAGTCTTCTTCTTCTCGCAGATGAGGCGGCGAAGCTGACGGACGATTACAACCGCGGGGCGGAAGAACATTTGCGTATTCTGAATTCCGAGAAACAATCGGCGCTGGGTGTAATGATTGAGGGTTTCATCAAGATCTGTGCCGATTCGGAAACGGCCGCACAGAATCTGCGGTTTATCGAGCGGGAGTTAGGGGAAGCATCCCGGCTGCAGGACATTCGAGCCTTGAAGAACCAAATGGCCGGCTGCCTGGAGGCGCTAGCACGCGAAACAACCCGCCAGGAGAAGAGTACACAAGGATTGCAGCAACAAATCGGCATTCACAATCCCGGCGGAGCTATTTACGATCCGGTTACGGGACTTTCGGGCGCCGTACCGGCAGAGAATTACATCCGCGGCTGCACGAGCTCAGGCCAACCGATTTATGCTTTGCTGTTAGTACTCAAGAGTCTGGATCTGGTCAATCGCCGCTACGGTTATTCCGCAGGCGACCATCTAATATCTCGCTACGGCGTGACTATTGCCGAGCGCTTGCCCGCCAATGGACGGCTTTTCCGCTGGCACGGACCTTCTCTCCTAGCAGTGATGCCGCTTCCGGACTCACATGAGGCGTTGAATGCCGAGGCCGCCCGCATTACGACCGCTCCCGTCGAATACGTCATCGAACAAGACGATCGCTCCGTCTTTCTCAAGCCGAATGCAACCTGGACAGTTTTGCCGATTCGGCGCTCGTGCGACGCAATCGATTTTTCCGGCAAATTGGATGCGTTCGTTACGAACCACGCCAGCTTTTTGGACCCCAACGCGAGCCAGAACTAGCGGTATATAGCTTATGGGCCGGCCGGAAGTCCGACCCGCTATTTAGCGGCGAGAGACGCTGAATTTTGCCGGCATAGCAGTGAAGTCATCATTGGCTGAAATCGGAAGCGATATGATGTCAGCCGATCACCCAGTGTTTGTCTGCATGTTCAAAGCGCGGCCGTTGCGTCGACGTTCTGCGAAGGGAAGCTTCACTAATGCGCGCCATCCTTTTGGCTTTACCCGTTTTGTTGTTTTTGTTCCACGTCCAATCTGAGGCCACGATTCTTAGCAACAACCCGTTGCAAAGCACGGCTGTCTTACCGCTGCCTTTGGATGAGACGTCCACCCTTTTTGAAGTGAGGTCCGAGAGCGTGACAAAGCAGTTGCGCGGATTACGCTCAAGCCCGGAGAAGCCAATCCTCTCTCCCGTGGACATCCCCAATAGCAAACTGAACTCCTCTGCTCTCCGGTGGCTCATGCTCCTCATTCCGGTTTTTGGCCTCTGCGCTATACCAATCGATCGACGAGACCGACGCGCGACGTCCTACTTCGAACGCGAATAGGAACAGTCAGGATCAGGGGTGAGGGCTGCGAGGCGGGCCTCAGGCAGATGGCTTGGCGCGAACGAAGTGGATTATCACCGCGATGACGCCGACCACGAGCAGAAGGTGAATCAGTCCGCCGGCTATGTGGAACGCCAGCAGGGAAACGGCCCAAAGGCCAAAGAAGAAGAGGGCCAAAATCAGGAATAGGAATCGCACGTTGTCTCGCTTTCTAAGTCTACGTCCACGGTCCTCGAGGCGCGACTAAATCTCAGCCGCCAGCGGCTCGAGGGAGTAGCATAGTGAGGATCCAATCCGGTTCAACCCTGTGAGTGTTACCCAGAACGAGAAGGCAGTTCATTTTCGCGAGCTCCACGACGCCCCAGGCACCTTTGTAATTCCGAATCCATGGGATATCGGCTCCGCCCGCATCCTGGCCGGCCTTGGCTTTGCGGCATTGGCCACATCGAGCGCCGCCTCCGCTTCCTCCGTTGGCCGAAGAGACGGCCGGCTCACGCGCGATGAAGCACTGGCGCACGCACGATTGATCGTCGACGCGACAGACTTGCCCGTCTCCGCCGATTTGGAAAGAGGATTTGGCGACGCGCCCGAGGCCGTCGCGGAAACGATTGAGCTTGCGGCCGAAGCGGGGCTCGTGGGATGCACGATCGAGGATGCGACCGGCAATCCAGACAGGCCTCTCTATGAGATTGGCCTCGCCGTTGATCGAGTTGCCGCAGCCGCGCAGGCCGCGCGCAGACTGCGGTTTCCCTTTATTCTGACCGCGCGAGCGCACAATTTCCTGTATGCCGAGCCGAGCCTGGACGACACGATCACCCGGCTTCAGGCCTTCGAAAGAGCTGGGGCGGATGTGCTTTTTGCCCCGGGCCTGCCTGACCTCGAGGCAGTGCGGACAGTCTGTCAGGCGGTGTCGAAGCCTGTCAATTTCATGGCGGGAATACAAGGAAAGTCATTTTCCGTAGGTGAACTTGCCGCAGCGGGTGTGAAGCGTATCAGTCTTGCGACCTCACTCTATCGCGCAGCGATGACCGGACTGCTCAACGCAGTATCCGAGGTGAAAGATACGGGTCAGTTCGGTTTCCTCGAGCGATGCTTGACAACGCCAGAGTTGAACAACCTCATGCGGATTTGATCGTGCCGGAACTTCGAGATTGCGGCGTTGACTCCGCCTAGCCGCCTGGATTCCGATTGAGAAGGGGCCATTCCTGCACGGAAGCATAGAATACTAATTGGATCGGCCTGAAACGTCGTCTGCGATGAGGCCGGCTTGTACGCGCCATCGAAATCAGATACCGAGGAGCAACAGCACGTAACGACGCGAGAAGTAGAGCGGCTCTCATCGGCGTTCTCCGGAGGCACCGGAATCGCGGTTTTGGCGGTTCTCGTCGATGATTTTCAGGAGGTCGGTCTGAGCTGCTTGATGCGTGGCTGCGTCCGTCAGGTCTTTGTTCAGATATTGGTCGGCAAGCTCCATGATTTTTTCGTAGCGGGATGGATGAACGGGCGTCGGAGGCTCTTCGAAAGGAAGCTGGCCGGTCAGGACTTTGTCCCATGTTTCGTTTAACAGCAGCCAGAAAGGAAGACGCGGCTTCACGAATGCTTGCGCTTCGGAACACTCGGAATCGGGCAGTCGGACGTACCAGGTTTTGCCAACTTCTTTCGCGAGCGGCGTTCTGGTGTCACCGCTCTCAATTGTTTTGACGTTACGCTCGCGCTCGAGCCAATTGGCGCCGTACGAGATGACACGACTCGTACGCTGCAAGCCGTTGTAATCTTTGCGGCCCATATCGCGCGTTTCGCGTCCCGGGATGGGAGCATAACCGTCGCAAGACCAATCGGGATAAATATTGGAAAGATTGAATGCGGCCGCGCATTGATAGCGCAGCCCGTCATCGAGGTTCGTAACACGCCTGGTCCACAGATGCGGAGTCGACTTGAGATCCTTCACCGCCCACTTCATGTGTCCGGCATAGTCGTAGAGGAACGGCGCGTTGTATTCCCAATCTTCACCGGTGTGCTTCAGGAGGCCGTCTTCTTTTTGCTTGCCCGCCAAGTCAGTGGCAAACAGGACGTGCTGCAGCTTGATGCGAGTAGACGAGAGGTGCTCGGCAAAGATCCATTCTTTGACCGACTTGTTTCGATTCACGTCGTAGACGCGATGGTCCACGGTGTAGCCCGGTTTGACCGCATCCGTTTCAACGAAGCTATAGTCGACCAGATAACAGCCGGTTCGGGCCAGAATCGCCCGCTTTCCCGTTTCAAACTGAGGATCGGCTGCCGGATCTGCGGAAGCGGCATAGCCTGGGCTAAGCACCACAGAACACAACAGAAAAAGATAGATCAGCGCCAGAAGCAAGAGAAGATAAATTTTGCGTGATAGTTCAGCCATGTCCATTGTGTTGTTGCAATGAGTACGCGGCTGGCCCTACGATGAATGGGTCACCAGCCGAAGGGTTGTGGATCGCGGTCTCCACGTCACTTCGCCAAAAGGTAAACCTGGAGACCGCTTTTATTTCCGTTCTTAAGAATGCGTTTTCGTGCCAGTAGAGCGACTTCTCCGGAATATAAGACCAAACTGGTCCAGATTAAAACATCAACAGGACGTTTGTCAATTTTCGCTGTTCGACCGGTTCCAACGTTGTGTTGGATGGCGAATGTGAGACGTCAACTGCGAGTGAGTAGGATCACTTATGGGCTCAGAATGAGCTCCTGGCTCAACTTTTTCCGAGTTTCTTCGCAGTGAAAGGACGCGCGAAGGCCGCGGGAGGGTTGTGGCCGGAGGTCGAAGCCGCTTTATTGTATGCTTCCGTGGCTCGGGTCTTGTCCCCAAGTTTCTCAAAGGTCATGCCGACCAGGCATTGGATGAAGGCATCATTCTGGTTGGCCTTCTGCAGGTCTTCGAGTGCGGCCTGATAGTCACCGGTGTAAAGCGCAACGTAGCCGGTCAGATAGGGTAGGAAGCTGGCCTGCTGCTCATATAATTTCTGATCCTTCTGCTGCATGCCGGTGAGGATTTTTTTGGCAGCTGCGACGTGCTTCTCCGCCTCGAGCTTATTGCCGCGCCGTGCGGCGATGCGTGCCTGCGCGTGTTCCCAACGATAGTCCCAAAGATCTTTGCGGGCGGGTGGGATGTCCGGTTCCCGCAGTCCAAGGTCATGACCCTTCTTGTACAGCTTCTCGGCTGCGTTCAGGTCTCCGTTATCGATGCACACGCGAGCCGCTTCGTCCGCCATCTCGCCTTGCTGATAGAACGCTCTGTCCGGCACGTCCTTCTCCTGCGTCTTCCAATAATCGATGACCATGTCCTCGTATTCGGCCGTTTTTTTGCAGTCGCCTGAGAAGGCCCAGGACATCGCCATGGCGCGCTGCGCGTTGGCTGTGGCAGCAGGTGTTGGCGCGCTATCGATTGCCTTTTGGAAGACGGCCCGCGCCTCTGCGCCCTTTCCCTCCTGGTCGAGCTGCGTTCCTTCACGGATCAACTCGCTTCCCGGCCCTCCGCGGTCCTGTGGAGGCTGCGCGGAGAGTGTGAACAAGGGGAGGATGGCGAAGGCGATAAGCAAACGAGGTACTGCTCTCATGCCAGCGATTATTTCAAAAAAGAAAGGCGCAGACGGAAGCCTGAACGCGTGCTATCGTACCGGAAGTCATAAACTCATAATCATCCCTCCATGCGGATCAGCCTGTTTGGCAACCTGCGCATTAGCGTCGCAGGACGACCGGTAACTGCCGTCCAGACGAACCGGCTCCATTCGCTGATCGCATACCTGATCCTGCATAGCGACACGCCGCATCCGAGGGAGCGACTGGCGTTCCTGCTATGGCCAGCATCGAAGGAATCACAGGCGCGGACGAATTTACGGCAGCTTCTGCACAATCTGAAACGGGCATTACCGGCCGAATGCAGCTCATTGGTGACCGATCATTTCGCGGTCCAATGGAAACGCGATGATTCTTGCACAGTCGATGCGTTGGATTTTCGTGCAGCGATCGTGGACGCTGCCGATGCACGAGCCGGGAAGGATAGAGCGCGGGAGATTCAGTCTCTTGCACTCGCGACACAACTCTATGAAGACGACCTGCTGCCCGCGCTTTACGATGACTGGATCGCTCCGTTGCGCGAAGAATACCGGAAGTACCTCTCAGAGTCGTTACACCGCCTCGCCATACTGCACGAAGAGCAGAAGGATTATGCGACGGCCATTCCGCTGGCCGACCGGCTTGTGTCGTTTGATTCGCTGAGTGAGGCGAACCATCAATTGCTGATCCGGCTGCATGCAGCTAACCAGGATCGTGCCAGCGCGCTACGCGCTTATCACCAGTGCATGCGCGTACTGCGGCGTGAAATGGGTGTAGAGCCAGGTCCGGCGACACGGCAGCTCTTCGAACAAATTCTGAAAGCGGAGAGCAAAGCTTCGCGTGAGCCCGTAACGAAATCGACGGTGCCTTCGGGGGCGAGGTCAACGTCGCAGCCGCAAAACATGCCGTCGCTGGTCGGCCGCGCGCGGGAATGGCATCAGTTGATGGCAGCACGGCCGCTGGCGGGGGAGGACAGTCCTCGAATGGTTGTAATCTCGGGCGAGCCGGGCATCGGCAAGACGAGACTCGCGGACGAGTTGTATGAGTGGTGCGTTCGGGAAGGACACGCAGCTGCGCGCAGCCGTTGTTACATTGGGCACGGGCAAGTGGCCTATGCACCTGTGGCGGAGTGGTTGCGCTCCGACCCGGTTCGCGCCGGCTGGACGAACCTGGGGCCACAGCCCCTAGCGGAACTGGCGCGGCTGGTGCCGGATATCCGTGAGCAGATTTCGGGACGCGAACCGCCCGGATCAGGACAACCGAGTCCCCTCGCTGAGAACTGGCAGCGGCTTCGCTTCTACGAATCTCTGAACGCCGCTTTCGGAAGAAGCCGTAAGCCGCTTCTACTCTATCTGGATGACCTGCATTGGTGCGATCCGGATTCGTTTGAATGGCTCAATGTTTTCTTGACCTCTTCGGCCGCTTCGGGTGTGCTCGTGCTCGGGACCGTGCGAGCGGAAGAAACTGACCGCGAACATCCGTTCAGCCATTTTCTTGCGGGCCTGCGGCAATCCGGTATGGTTTTAGAAATTCCTCTCGAGCCTTTCGATGCGGAAGAGACGGCTGAACTGGCACGCCGCGAGTCCGCGCGACCGCTCGACGGCCGGAGCCTGGAAGAGATTTTCCGAAACACCCGGGGCAATCCGCTGTTCGTATTGGAGAGCGTGCGGGCGGGGCTACAGAGCACGCGAGTACACGCCGTTATCGCAGCGCGTCTAGCGCAACTCACGGCAGCTTCTTATGAACTGGCCGGCGTTGCGAGCGTGGTGGGCCGACCCTTCTCGTTCGACCTGCTGGCGAAGGCGACGGATTGGGACGAAACGAGCGTTTCCCAGGCATTGGATGAATTGTGGCGCCGGCGTATCATCGAAAGTCACGGGAGAGCCGAGTACGATTTCACGCACGATCGTTTGCGTGAAGTGGCGTGCGCTGAGCTGAGTCTGGTGCGCCAGCGCTATCTGCACCGGCGCGTGGCGCGAGCGCTGGCTGAGGTTTACGGGACCGACATCGATAGCTGGAACGGGCAAATTGCTTCGCATCTGGAACGCGCGGGAATGCCGGAGGGGGCCATCGAGCACTATTCGCGAGCGGCGACCCATGCATGGCAACGCTATGCAGAAACCGAAGTGGCGGACCTGCTAAGACGCGCGCTGGCGCTGTGCGGGGGATTGCCCGATTCTGACCGAAGATTGAAACAAGAACTGGATTTGCTCGTCAGGCTGGGTCCGGCCCTGGTGACAACGGAGGGTTACTCCGCACCGGAAGTAGGCGAGACGTACGAACGGGCGTTGGAGCTCACAAGACGATTTGACAATCAAAATATTTTTGCGATTCTAAGCGGGCTTTGGGCTTTTCATATCGTGCGTGGCGATCTCAAAAAGGCGCACGAATTCAGTCTTGAATATTTGAGATTGGCAGAGCAGGAGCAGACTCCCGAACTGATCCGCGCCGGAAATTTCCTACTGGGAAGTTGCCTATTTCATTTGGGCCACCTGAAAATGTCGCACGAACATATGACTGCGGCTATCCGCATGAGCAGCGGCCCTGCGGAATCCAGTCTGGCACTCTTTGCCGGCCCGGATATCGGCGTTTTTGGCCGTTCCTACCTTGCCCATCTTTCCTGGCATTGCAACCAGGGCCACCAGGCTGAGGCGTACGCCGTGGAAGCAATAGCCGCGGCGAGGCTGATGCGCCAGCCGTTCAGCCAAGCGATCGCACTCGATTACGCGGCGATGCTGGACGTCTTCCGGGGCGAAAGCAGGGCCGCGCTACAGCGGGGCCAAGAAGCAGTGGAGCTGTGCGGCCGCCATGGCTTTTCCTACTACCTTGCGGTGGCAAATATTCTTACGGGGTGGGCAAGAGCAGCGGAGGGTGATGTAGCGGCGGGCCTGGCACAACTTCGGGAGGGACTGGAGGGAATGCGGCGCCTAGGCGCTGAAATCCGTCTGTCGTATTATTTCAAGCTGCTTGCCGAGACATTCGGGCGCGCCGGGCTGGCCGGAGAGGCATTGGCCAGTCTTTCGACCGGTTTTGCATTTGCTAGCAAAAACAGCGAAGAGTGGGCGGTCGCGGAGTTGCATCGCGCACAGGGCGAACTGCTGACAGCCGAAGGAAAATTCGAGGCCGCGCGCGCCAGTTTTCAACGAGGGGTGGAGGCCGCGCGGCGGTCGGGTTCCCTGGCGTTGGAACAAAAATTGTCCCTTCTTGCTGACGGAACGGCCGCAACCACCCCTACAGAACGCTCTTAGAACGCAGCTCCCGGCAAATTGGACATATCCGGCGCGGATAGCAAGTCAAGCGCCGGAGCAAGGAGGACGGGAATGTCGTTGCAAGAAGCAATTACCGAATTCAAAGGCCAGTTCCGGGGTACAGTGATCGAGCCGGAAGATGCAAACTATCACGAGGCGAGGAAAGTCTACAACGGGATGATCGATCGCAAGCCGAGGCTGATCGTCCAGTGCAGTGATGTAGCCGACGTGATGGCGGCGGTGCGAATGGCCAAGGCCCAGGGCTTACAAGTTTCGATCCGCGGCGGCGGGCATAATGCGGCCGGTCTGGGCGTCTGTGACAACGGCATGGTAATCGACCTCGCACAAATTCGCTACGTGAGAGTGGATCCTTCCTCACGCACTGTGCTGGTGGGTGCCGGTTGCAAGTGGTCCGATGTGGACCATGCGACACACGCGTTTGGCCTGGCCGTCCCATCGGGCATCATCGCCACCACCGGGGTTGCGGGGCTCACATTGGGCGGGGGAATGGGACACCTGACGCGGAAATACGGACTGACGATCGACAATCTGCTCGCAGTCGACATGGTCCTGGCGGACGGCAACTTTGTGGTCGCGAGCGCCGAGGAGAATGCGGACCTTTTCTGGGCAGTGCGCGGCGGAGGAGGAAACTTCGGCATCGTGACCTCCTTCCTATTTGAGGCGCACCCGGTCGATACTGTTTGCGCCGGCCCGATGCTCTGGAATTTAGAAGACGCCGCGGACGTAATGAAGTGGTACCGAGAGTTCATCACCCGGGCGCCTGAAGAAATGAATGGTTTCTTTGCGATGATGACCGTTCCGCCCGGACCACCCTTCCCCGAGGAGTTGCACTTACGCAAGATGTGCGGGATCGTGTGGTGTTATCAGGGTTCGATGGAGCAGGCGAATACGATTTTGGAACCAATTCGCAGCTACCGTCCGCCAGCCTTTGAATTTTTTGCGCCCATGCCCTTTCCGATGCTGCAGGGGATGTTCGATGACATTTATCCTACCGGTCTGCAGTGGTATTGGAAAGCTGATTTCTTCCGGGAACTCACCGACGCGGCGATCGAGAAGCACCTCGAACACGGCGCGCTTATGCCGACCTGGCAGTCGACCATGCACCTGTATCCGGTAAATGGGAAAGTGAATCGAGTAGGAGAGACCGAAACGGCGTTCAGCTATCGTAATGCCGTCTGGAGTGAGGTGATCGTGGGTGTAGATCCGGATCCGGCGAATTCCGAGAAGATCACGAATTGGGCCCGGAAATATTACGATGCGCTGCATCCGTTCGGCGCCGGCGGGGCTTATCTGAATTTCATGATGGAAGAAGGCGAGGAGCGTATTCGTGCGACCTACCGCGGGAATTACGACCGGCTGGCGGCGATCAAGGCCAAATACGATCCCGAGAACTTCTTCCGTGTAAATCAGAACATCCGGCCAGCCGCATAGCCGCGTTCGCAAAAAATCGCGTCGGGTAATCACCTTTCCTGGAAATGTGTTCCAAAATAAAGACACAGGCGGCGCACTCGACAACATCGACCCTCTCTTGGGAAAAAGCTGGCGTTCGGGAGGGAAATGGAATCCGCCTCCAATGGAGATCAACATGAACCTCTCAGACTTGCAGCGGCGTGAATTCATTACCAGCCTGGCAGCCTTGTCGACAGCGGCAGTTTTGCAGGGAGAAACCAACAACGGGGTGATTTATCGCAACCTCGGCTCAACCGGGGAGCGCGTTTCGGCGATCGGCCTGGGCGGTTACCATATCGGCGTCCCGAGCGAAGACGAGGGTATTCGCATCATAAGGACGGCTTTGGACCGCGGCATTACTTTTCTGGATAATTCCTGGGATTATCACGACGGCGGCAGCGAAGTTCGTATGGGCAAAGCTTTGCGCGATGGATACCGCAAACGCGCATTCCTGATGACGAAGTACAACGGCCGCACGCGTGCATCAGCGGCACAACAGATCGACGATTCTCTGCGGAGATTACAAACCGACCATATCGATTTGATCCAATTTCACGAGAATATTCGCATGACCGATGCCGATAAATACTTCGCGCCAGGGGGAGCACATGAAGCGGTAATAGCGGCGAAGAAGGCGGGGAAAGTTCGTTACGTGGGCTTTACAGGTCACAAGGACCCGAGCATTCATTTGCACATGCTTGATATGGCAGCGAAGAACAATTTTCATTTTGACAGCTGCCAGATGCCATTGAACGTACTGGACTATCACTTCAGGAGCTTTGCTCATCAAGTAGTCCCCCGGCTAGTAGCCGAGAAGACGGCGGTACTGGGCATGAAGCCGCTTGCCTCCGGGTTAATGTTCCAGCTGAGTCAGATCGACGCGGTGGAATGCTTGCACTACGCATTGAATCTTCCGACGTCTGTGGTCATGAACGGTTGTGATTCTATGGAACGCCTGGAACAGGCATTCCACGCGATGAAGACATTCAAGCCTATGAATGAGGCGCAGGTGGAAGCTTTGACTGCCAAGACCAAGGCGGCCGCGCTGACCGGACGCATTGAGCGCTTCAAGACATCGGAAGATTTTGATGGGACAACCCACAGTCCAGCGTCGATGGGTTAACGGCAGTCCGGCGATCGTCCTTCTGAACTGAGACTCTTCAGAAACTTTTCGGCATCACGCCCCGTACGGAGTGGTCATACGCCCGATCCCTGAAATAATATTTGCAAGTAAGCACGGAGGGGAATTTGAAATTCGCCATTTGTCTATTCGTACTCTGGTTGAGGCCGGTTACTTCAGTGACCGCCTCGGCTGCCGAAAAGCCCGTCGTGTTATATCGCGGCCTCGGCTCCTGGCACCATCCCATCGCTACAAAGAATGCGGATGCGCAGAAGTTCTTCGATCAGGGTTTGACGCTGGTTTACAGCTTTAATCGATACGAAGCGCTGCGATCGTTTCGGCGAGCCGCGGAGCTAGACCCAGAGGCGGCCATGGCTTATTGGGGCATTGCCATGGCACAAGGACCGTACGTCAATATGGATGGCGACCCGAGCTTTGACTTGAAGGGGGCTTGCACGGCGGTCGATGCCGGATTGAAATTGACGAAGGCCCCGGATCGGGAACAGGGGTATCTGCGCGCACTTACAACGTGGTGCCCGAATTATCGTCCCGACGCGTACGTAGAGGCAATGCGAAAGGTGGCGGAGCAGTATCCCGATGACCTCGATGCCTGGACAATCTATGCCGAGAGTCGTCTAATCCCGGTACGGTGGCATTGGTATGAGGCTGACGGCACACCAGCAGCGGGCGTGGCCGAGGCAGAGCGGACGCTGGAACGGGTACTACGGCGATGGCCACAACATCCGGGCGCGAACCACTATTACATTCACGCGGTTGAATCTTCGCTCTCGCCAGAGCGGGCCATAGCGAGCGCACAGCGGCTGATGGGCGTCGTGCCCCAGGCCGGGCACATAGTTCACATGCCTGCACATATCTGGCTGATTTTCGGTGATTGGGAAGCCGCCGCCAGCGTAAATGAACGCGCCGCGGCTGTAGATCAGGACTATTTCACGGCGACGAATGTGACGGGTGGAAGCTATATGCCCTACTACGCTCACAATTTGCACTTCGTCGTATATGCGCGAGCCATGCAGGGCCGGAAAGGAGACGCGTTGCGGGCGGCCAATGCGCTAACGGCAGGCGTGCAGCCAATGGCGCAAACGATGCCGGAGATGGCCGATGCATTCCTCGCCATTCCAGTATTGGCTTATGTGCGCTTTGGCGAGTGGGATTACATCCTGAAGCTGCCCGAACCTCACGGTGCGACGGTGGCAAGCCAAGCGACCTGGCGATATGCCAGAACCATGGCCCTGCTGGCGCGAGGAGATCGCGACGGAGCGGAACGGGAGCAGAAAACTTTTGATGAATTGCGAGAGAAAATACCGGCGGACGCCGCTTGGGGCCAGAACAAATCACGGAATGTTCTCGAAATGGCATCAGCCATTCTCTCCGCTCGATTGGCGGCTACGCCCGATGAGGCCGGGCAACACTGGGGGCGCGCCGTGAACCTACAAGACCATTTTGTCTATGATGAACCACCGGCCTGGTATTACCCGGTGCGCGAATCTCAGGGAGCATCGCTGCTGAAAGCCCGTCAACCAGTCGCAGCAGAAAGGGTATTTCGAGAAGGTGTTAGGCGATCGCCAAGAAACGGAAGAATGCTGTTCGGATTAATGGAGAGTTTGAAAGCTCAAGGAAAGCAACAAGACGCAGAATTAGTGCGGCGAGAATTCGAGGCTAGCTGGGCCAAGGCGGACGTGAATTTGCGCCTTGAAGACTTCTAGGCACCCCAAGAACGGTAGTTTCCTACCGATGGGACATGCACGAACGCCAGCGCGCATTCCTTGCGGAGGCCGGTGCTCGTGCTCTTATGGCCGGCAAATCATGGCCGCGCTTCGTAAACTATGTTGAAGGGCGTTTCCGTGGCCCGGCGGAAACGACTGAACCCGGCAGCACTCACAACCTCCCTGATACGTGCCTCGCCGGCTTGGGCACCCAAGCATAGCCCAACTTCCTGCGATCGCGAGCAAGGCGTGCATAGTAGCGTTGAAAAAGAATAGTAGACCCGCCCCACCGGGTTGAGATTGTCCTTCAATTGGTCATTGGCAAAAGGCTCGACGATCATCCACGTACCGTTCCTGGCCAAGGACTGACGGACATGCGCAGCCGCTCCGACCGGGTCACCCATGTCATGCAAGCAATCGAAGACGGCGACAAAGTCATAGTCTTTGCCAGGAAAGTCTTTTGCGTCTGACACATCGAAAGTGACGCGCTCGGCGACATCATTACGCTTGGTGGACTCGCGTGCCGCCTCAATTGATTTGGCGTGATAATCGAATCCGAAAAATCGAGAGTTTGGGAATGCTTTCGCCATCAAGAGAGTGGAAGCCCCTTTCCCGCAGCCGACGTCGGCCACTCGCGCCCCCGCTTCGAGTTTCTCTTTGACATCGCTCAAAGCGGGAATCCATGCGCTCACGAGATTAGCGGCATAGCCTGGCCGGAAGAACTTTTCGCATCCGTGAAAGACGGCGTCCACATGTTCATCCCAACCCATGCCGGCGCCTGTGCGGAAAGATTCAGCGATCCGTGGAACCGCCGCCAGGGAGCCCAGAGTTAATTCGAATGCTCCAGGCAAGTATGCGGGACTGTCTTCTGTCGCCAGAGTGAACGCTTGCTCTTCACTCAGACTGAACTTCTCGTTTTTCGCGTCATAAGTGACATAGCCTCCCGCAGCCTGTGAAGATAGCCACTCGCGTAAATAGCGCTCATCTGTCTTCGTCTTAGCGGCAAGCTGTGCCGAGGTCATCGGGTCCCCGGCAAGGGCTTTGTAAAGCCCTAATCTCTCTCCGATGATGACCATTCCCGCGTGAACCGCGGCGCCGAGATCAGTAACGAATTGACCAACAAAAGCGTTCAACTTGTTCATATCAAGAACAGGCATTTGTGTTGTACTCATTGGATTTTGGCTCTCTTGCAGCGGTGCCATCCCTACCGCGACGAACGGGGATTTTGGCCGCTGAATGATGTATTCATTAGTCCTTTTGTGAATTGGTACTCATCCTTCATTGCGTATTCGCCGAATCTTTTTGGAGCGTCGCATAGCGAAATCCGCTTCGTGAAGCGTTCGTAGTGGGCGCCACTTCGGAAGTCTAGCCAATGAAATCCCGATGCCAGCCTATAATCTCGACAGAACGGCAGCGGACACTAGGCCGTCCCCTACCCTGCGACAGCGTCAAAACGATGACCAAAACGAATGCCGTACGACTGCTGGATTCTCTGGGCGTTCCTTATGAATTGCGTGCTTATGAGGTGGATCCGAATAATCTCGGGGCCGAAGCCGTTGCTGCGAAAATCGGTCTGCCTTCCGAGCAGGTCTTCAAGACTCTCCTCGCGCGCGGCACAGACCCTTTCTTCTGTGTAATTCCCGGCAACACTGAGCTCGATCTGAAGGCCGCCGCACCTATTTCCGGCAATCGCTCTGTTGCCCTCGTCCCCGTGAGAGAGTTGCAGAGCTTGACTGGCTACATCCGCGGCGGGGTCACCGTCCTCGCTGCGAAGAAAGACTTTCCGACGTTTGCCGATTGGACAATAGAATTCCATGACCTGATCTCGGTATCCGCCGGCCAACGAGGTCTGCAAATCCTCCTTCGTCCCACCGATTACCTTCGCGTTACATCGGCCAAATGCGGCGAAATCGCGAAACACAAATGAACCCGCCGCGCAGTCTCTGCAATAAATAGAGATACCCGTGAAAAAGCTCATCAATCGACCGGAAACCGTGGTTGACGATATGGTCCAGGGCCTCGTCGCGATGTATCCCAACCTGGCAGTGCTTTCCGAACATTCGGTTCTGATCCGCGCGGATGTCGAACAAGTTCGCAACTCGCAGGTGGCAATCATCTCCGGAGGGGGAAGCGGTCATGAACCGGCACATGCCGGATATGTCGGGGCGGGCATGCTGAGCGCGGCGGTCGCGGGAGAAGTCTTTACCTCGCCGCCGACGGCGTCGGTTCTGGCAGCCATCAAGGCCGTAGGAGGAAAGCCCGGCGTGCTGCTGATCGTCAAGAACTATACGGGGGACCGTCTGAACTTTGGCTTGGCCGCCGAAATCGCGCGGGCTGATGGCATAGCGGTCGAAACCGTGCTGGTAGCCGACGATGTCGCACTCGGGGCCACCCAGGAGCGCGGTGAACGGCGCGGCCTGGCGGGCACAGTCCTGGTTCATAAAATTGCCGGGGCCGCTGCCGCCGCAGGCAAAACGCTTTCCGAAGTGGCTGTGCTTGCGCGGGAAGCGGCGGGCGACATAGCGACCGTGGGCCTTTCTTTATCCGCTGGCATCGTTCCGGCGATTGGAAGGCAGAGTTACGTGCTCGCCGATAACGAGGTGGAACTTGGGCTCGGCATCCACGGCGAACCTGGCATTCAACGCGCGTTGCTCCAACCGGCGGACGACCTTGCGAAAGAAGTTCTGGAGCGACTGCTATCGGACTATCAAGTTGCACCAGGAGACCGTGTGGCGGTTCTCATCAACAATCTAGGCGCCACGACGAACATGGAACTGGCGATCTTCGCTCGCAAGACGCTGGGGTTGCTGCGTAGTTTCGGCGTAGTGGTTGAACGGGTGTATCCGGGCACATTCGTAACGTCGCTCGAAGCCGCGGGCATTTCGCTTTCTCTCATCCGAGTCGATGACGAGCGTCTGCGGTACCTCGACGCCCGGACGGCTGCTCCCGCCTGGCCCAATACCTTGCCCCTTGCACCCGGTCAGCCGCGTGATCGCGTCATCATTTCCACTGACAGCCAACCTTCTAGCCGCAAAGTCACGCAGACGCATCCAAATAACGCCTTGCAGCAAGCGATTCAAGCCGCTTGCGATGCACTAAAAGGTGCGGAAGAGGAACTAACGGAACTGGACCGTGTTGTCGGCGATGGGGATCTGGGCTTGAGTCTCTCGCGAGGGGCGAAAGCGGTCGAGCGAGCCTTAGCAAGCTACCCATTGGACAGCGTTTTCGAGACGCTGCAGGCTGTCGGCCTTAGCTTGCAAGAAGTGATGGGCGGCACTTCGGGTCCACTATACGGAGTGTTGTTCCTTCGCGCGGCTAAAGTGATGCAAACCGCGGATTCGAGCCCGGCCGGATGGACGCAGGCCTGTTTTGCTGCTTGCGAAGCGATCAGCACGCTTGGCGGAGCATCGCAGGGTGACCGAACAATGCTGGACGCGCTGCTTCCCTTCTCTCAGGTACTCGAGAGCGCTCTCGCGCGCGGGAAATCCGCGGCTGCCGCAGTCCAGGAAGCGGTGACTGTTGCAGAGGAAGCGGCGAAGTCCACCGCCATGATGACTCCGCGGCGGGGCCGCGCCAGCTATCTGGGCGAAAGGGCCATCGGCCATCCCGACCCCGGCGCCGTCGCGGTCGCAATCTGGCTTCGCGCAGTCGGGGCTTCACTTACTCAATGAGCCCTTAACCTCAAGGGGCGAACGCCAGTAAAAGGTTTCCTGGAGAGCCACCCTGAAATCCGGTGTACCCCGAAGTGACGTAGACCATACCACCCGCGATCGTAGTTCCGGCCGAGCCGATCGAACCGCCGCGCGCCTTTACTCCATTGACTGTTTCCACTTCCTGCGTCGTATCGTACTGCCACAGCGGCCGGCCATCCATTGTGCCGAACGCACGAAGCATGCCGTCCAGTCCGGCGGTGAAAACAACACCCGGTATGACGGTGACACCGGCGGTGATGCCCGCGTGAGTGCTCATAGACTCCTGCGGCGGAATGGGCGTAAACCACTTCTCCAGGCCATCAGACAACTGAACCGCGGCCAATCCCGCTGTCGTTCCGGCGCCACCACGCATGGCGAAGTACGCTTTCTCATCGTCCGCTGCGCCGCCAAACACAATTTGGCCGCGAGATATATCCGACCGCCAGACTAAAGCTCCGTTCTTATCGGGATCATGGGCCCAGACCAGCCCCGACTTCTGGCCCGCCACCAGTAGGCTTCGGCCATTCGGCAGATCCAATAGAATCGCGCCGGCGGAGAAGTCCCAATCCGGCCCTTCGGGATCCGGGCAGTAATAAGTGGGCGGCATGGGTGGACGTCTGGAGCCCGGAGCGCTGGCACTGCCCGCACGAAAAGTCTTTGGCGGAAAACCCGGGGGACCCTGGCCTTGAGGGCAACCGGTATGCCAGACATCTTTGGCTTCGTCCTGCTGGATCCATAAGATCTTGCCCGTATCGAGATCAAGCGCGATAATGGCGTCCGACCGTCCCACGTCCGGGTCCGAGAAGGTGTTGCCGGTAACGAAGTAAATCGCATGACGTTTCGGATCGATCGTGACAGGACTCCAGACGCCGGCTCCCGACGGTCCGATAAAACTCTTTCCATCGGGCGTTTTTCTTGGGGTGGGTTGATCCGGAATCGTGTAGGTCTTCCAGACTTGTTTACCGGTGTTGGCATCCAGTGCGGCGACCATACCGCGAAACGTGCAGCAGGGATGGTTCGGACTAGAGGATTCGGGCTCTTCGAGGGAAGCGACCGGAACATACAGACGACCGTTGTACATGCGCGTGGCGCCGGTTATGCGCGAAAGCGGATGTGCGTCGATGACATGCTTCCACAATAATTCGCCGTTTGTTGTATCGACGGCGTAGATATTCCCGTGAATGTCGCCGAAAAATGCGGCGTAGCGCTCCTCGCCGCCGCCTGCTCTCATTTTTCCGACCGTGATAGCGCTGCGTACGCCAGTCTGCGCCTGGAAGGACCAGTGAACGCAGCCGGTCACCGCATCCAGAGCGTAAATGAAACCGGCATCCGAACTCACAAAGACTCTTCCATCCACAAGCGTCGGTTGGCCGTAAACAGATGCGGCAGCCGGCATACCGAAGGCCCATTTCAACCGCAGCCTGGAGACCTGGGCCGGCGATAGATCGGCCGCTTTGGCAGGTTGAAAGCGGGTAGTAGACAGATCAGCACTCCAGCCATTCCAGGACGGCTTGGAGGTCAGATCGCGAATGGGAGGATTGCTGGCGCAGACATTCGTCATTTTCTTTGCGTCGCCACTCTCCGCAGCACCCAACTTCCGACCGCCTACCCATTCCGAGATGTCGCGTTTCTGCTGATCTGTCAGCCCTTTGGCGATTGTCGCCATATTACCCGTGGTGAGGGTCGAATAGATACTTTCCGGAGTCATCTGCTTCAGGACGGCCGGGGACGGAGCGCTGTCCACCTTAGGGTTTCCATGACAGCTCTTGCAGAAGTTTCCGAAGATGGTTGAGCCGTCACCTTCTGATGCACGCATGGGGCGAGCCGGGGAAGCGCCCGTTGGAGGTTGGGCCGGTTGTGCTGATAGGGCCCCGGCTATCAGCATGACCACGATTAAGATTCGGCTGGCAGTCCTCATGGCTTGGTCACATCATATATTGATACGCGGATGGTTATTAGACATTTCGCTGGGATAGTGACGCTGATCGTATAACCTGGCGAACCGCCGTGTCAAGCGCAGGTGAGCGTTGGTCAGCTCGCTCCAAAGTTTCCGGCTAATAGACCATTGACAGCACGAATGGACGGTTATACACTTGCGCCATCACTGACACCGTTGTCAGAGATTACACTTAGTGTCACCATGTGATACGAAGCGAGACAGGGGCACCATGAAGAACGTTGCTTTCACTCTGTTGATTTTTTTGGGCGCGCTAGTTGCTGCTGCAGGAGTCGCACTGGGGCAGATCGCTGGAAGCGGTACGATTCAAGGCACGCTTACCGATGCCTCCGGGGCCGTGGTTCCACAGGCAACGGTTACGGCAACCAATGTGGCTACCGGCGTGACGACAGTTCGCCAACCAACGGCGGCCGGTCTTTACGTGCTCTCCCCGCTACCGCCGGGCGACTACAACATCAAAATAGTGGCACCCGGATTTCAGACTATCAATCAGCAACACATCACAGTTGAGGAACTGCAGACCGTCGGCTTGGATTTTCAATTGAAAGTCGGCGCGGCGTCCGAGGAAGTTACCGTCAGCGCCAGCGCGACCATGCTGCGGACGGATGATGTGGCGCTCGGGAGCAGCATGCAAAACACGACTTACAACGCTCTGCCGCTGGCGATGGGGGGAGTACCGCGCGATCCAACCCAGTTCATCGCGCTGGCTCCCGGAGTTGCGGCCGTTGTTACTCAGGCGGCGGGTCCATCTTACACATCCTTTAACGGGGGCCAGCAGGAGACCGGAGAGTTGTACCTGGAAGGCGTGGCGATGACTTATCCGAACCAGCAAGGCGATACGAGAAATCTGTCGCTGGGCGTTTCGGTCGAGGCGATCGAACAGTTTCAGGTGGAAACAACCGGACAGAAGGCGATGTACCAGGGTCAAGGAATGCACAACTACGTGCTGAAGTCCGGAACGAATCAATTCCATGGCGCAGTCTATGAATATTTCCGGAATACGAATCTGGACACGCGCGGATTCTTCTCACCGATTGTGCCGGTAGATCATCAAAACGAATTCGGCGCGAACATTGGCGGGCGGATTATCAAGGATAAGCTTTTTTTCTTTTCAAACTACAGCGGCTACTACTACAACACGGCCACGCCGCCGACCTTCATAACCATTCCAACAGCGGCGCAGCGGGTGGGCAATTTTAGCGCATTGACAACGCCAATTTACGATCCAGCGAGCGCTTCTTGCAGCGGCTCCGTTTGCACCAAGGCGCAATTTCCGGGAAATCTTATCCCAGCGAATCGGATCTCCTCAGTCTCAACTTCGTTCCAATCGTACCTACCTGGGACGACGAACGGAAACATCACGAACAATTATCTGTCCAGTTTGCCGAAACAACTGCACAACAACAACACCACTAACAAAGTCGATTGGAATCCATCCGAGAAGAATCGCATCTCGGGTTTGTTCGCGCATTCACAATATTTGACGGATTACACCGGAAACCTGGCTCCGACCGGAACCGCATTACCGCTGCCTTATAACACTTCCGCCGGCATTGTGGAGGAGCTTCCGACGATCGCACAGATCCACGATACATATGTGTTTACGCCAACGATAGTGAATAACGCCAGCTACGGCCTCTCACGAATATGGATTCCACTTTTCAGCGCTACGGCCGCCGGCGACTACATCGGGAAGGCGGGGCTGACGGGCATGCCACCCGGGAATGCAAGCGTGGCTTTTCCCGCTATCAATTTTGGCGGCCCTAATGCACCAAATACGTGGGGGACCACTGGTCCCTTTAACGAAGCCGAGAACAACTTCACGTTTGCCGACAACCTTGGCTGGGTGCGTGGAAAACATTCCCTCACCTTCGGATTCCAAATTCAGCGACTGCAAGACAATCGGACACCGGCCGACACCGGCAGCAACGCGAGTTTCAGCTTCAGCAACAATGAGACGGCCGGATTCCTGCCGAACAGCAGCACTCTGGCAACCACAACGGGCAATGCTTACGCGAGTTACCTGCTTGGGGCAGTGGACTCTTCGGCTGTGGCGCAGAACTCGGTGGTTGTGTATGGGGCGCGCTACCACGATTGGTCCGCCTTTGTGCAGGACGACTGGAGCGTGAATTCGCGCCTGACCATGAATATTGGCCTGCGGTACGACTTCTTTGGACCGAGTTTTGAAGTGGTAAATCGCATGTCATTCCTCAACCCGAACATTCCAAATCCGGCAGCCGGGGGACGCCTTGGCGCGCTCCAATTTGCGGGGAATGGACCGGCGAGCTGCAACTGCACTTACCCATATAGAGCGCATTACAAAAACTTTGAGCCGCGGCTCGGGTTGGCTTACAAGCTGGACTCGAAGACGGTTCTTCGGACCGGTTTCACGCTTAACTTCACACACGGCGCCGCAGGCATCGGCGGGAATGGCGCAAATGCGGGACCGAGCCAATTGGGCTACAACGCCAATGCCACCTTCAGTAGCCCTGCGACGGGCCAGCCCGCATTCTATTGGAACAACGGTCTGCCAGCGTATCAACACACGCCTTTCATCGATCCAGGCTATGGCGCCGGATTCACGACCACCAATCCGACCGGGGCCATTAGCATACCTTACGCGAGTCCGGAGCTGGCAGCGCGACCACCCTATTACATGAATTGGAGCTTCGGACTTCAGCGAGAGATTACCGGCGATATGACTGCGGGAGCGACATACTCGGCGAGCGTCGGTCATTTTCTGGCGAACGACGCCGATTTCGGGATGTGGACCAATTCGATATACCCAACGTACCTGGCCCTTGGATCACTATTAAACCTGCAGGCGACACCGGCAAATCTCACCGCCGCCTCGAGAATCGTGCCAGGTATCAGCCTGCCATTTAGTAACTTTCAAGGAACAATTGCGCAAGCGCTGAAACCGTTTCCCCAGTATTCAGGCGTGACTTACTACTCTGGTGATCTTGGCAATTCTACTTACCATTCTTTGCAACTTACACTAGAACGTCGTTTTTCTGGCGGCTTGACCGCACAGGCAGGCTATACGTTCAGCAGGGAGATCGATAACGTCATTGGAGTCGGCTCCCATCTAGGTGCAGTCGGCGGCAATCGAAATCCGTTCAATGGCCACCTAGACAAGTCATTGGGCACATTAGACCATCGGCATATTTTTCATGCTACTTTTGTCTATGAGCTTCCCTTCGGCAAGGGACGCCGATTCTCCAGCGGAAATGCGGTTGTCCAGAGTCTGGTAAGCGGCTGGCAGCTTTCCGGCCTCATCACGTTCACTTCAGGCGCACCGCTGGGGATTACCGGTTCCGGCTGTAACACGCCAGGGATCGTATCTACCTGCATGGTCAGCTATGCACCCAATTTCACCGGGCAAGTACGAATCAACGGGGATTACGGGGATGGGAACGCTTTGGCGCCAGGTGCGGTTTCCTATATCAATAAGAGCGCATTCGTCGATCCAGCGGTTTACACATTCGGCAATACTCCACGCAGCGCTCCTTACGGTTTGTTTGCACCCTCTCTACTTAATGAAGATATAAGCATACGGCGACAGATTAGTATTACGGAGCGATTCAAGATCGCCATCTCAGGTGATTTCTTCAATGTTACGAACTCCGTGTATTTCGCGGCGCCGGGCACTAACATCGATTCGGCCACATTCGGACAGGTGACTACGACAGCCAACCTACCGCGAAAGATTCAGTTAAACGCGCGATTTACATTCTGACTTGAAACGGATCGGCCTTCTTTTATTTATCGCGACGGCAGGCGGGATCATAAGCATCCTCGCGCAGAATTCCAGCACTTCGAGTACCCCTCCATCGGCGGCGCGACCACCGTACGGCGGGCCTGTGCGGGGAGGCGAATCCAAGCGTTGGGAACCCTGGTCTACGATGCGAACCGCAGCCACCTCAGTTCTCGGCTGGAAGGTTGGCATAGACTCAGGCAGCTTTCCACATCTCGATTTCGATGGCGCTTTGAGGGAAGTGGATTCGTTGGGAGTGGCATATGTCGAAGCTTCGAGTAGTCAGAAGCTGGATATGGAAATCCCAAAAGAAACCAGCTACAAGCTGGCCCCGGGCGAAATCAACGCAATTAAGGATAAGCTGACCTCGTTCAATCTTACGGCGGTGGCTTATCGTGTTTCCACGATCGAGGCCGACGAAGAGGCCGACCGTAAATTATTCCAGTTCGCAAAGGGCTTGAACATAGAGACGATTGTTTCGGATCAGATTCCCAAAGATCTCGCTTTGGTTGACAAGCTGGCATCGGAATATTCGATCCATGTAGCGATCGGTGGCGGTATGCAGGCTGTGTTGGCCGCGTTAAACGGTCGCGGCAAATACATGGGAATCTTCGCCGATACTGGTTTATGGCTACAAGAGGGGCTCAAACCGAAAGACGCTCTGAAGCAGGTGAAGGATCGTTTGCTTGTCATCAATTTGCGCGATCGAAGCGCGCTCGGGAAAGAAGGGCATCCTGTCGCCTTTGGAACCGGGGTTGCGGCAATACCGGATTTGCTGTTCGAGATGTACCGAGAGGGGGTGAAGCCGTCGCTGATGACCGTGAGCGCCAGCGTCGTCGGGAATGCATCGATTGACCTTCCACAGGCGATTGATGGGTTTGAAAACGCTCTAGGTCCAGTAATGGCAGAGCGTGTGGATCAGATTTCGCGTACTACCGAGATACGTGGACCGGATCGACTGACGGCTGAAGACAGGCAACAGATAGAGATTGCACTTCCGAAGATTGCGCCGGCAAAACCGAAGAAGCAACGCAAGCTTCTGGTACTGGACATTAACGTCGCATATGGCGGGCATCGCTCGATCCCTGCGGAAAATTTCGCGCTGCGGCAGATGGGCATCGAGACGGGCGCATATCAAGCCGAATTCAGTAACAACCTTGATAATTTGAAGTACCCGAAGATCAAGGAATACGATGCGATTTTCCTGAATAATACGGTAGGCATGATCTTCGTCGACCCGGAGGTGCGAGACGGTCTGACCCGTTTCATCCGAGAAGGCGGCGGCTTGGCAGGAAATCACGGGACCAGCCACGCCTCCATGGATTGGCCCGGTTTCAGCGATATGATTGGCGTCAGGCGCGGCGTCCACCGGGCAAACACGGAGGAAGCCTGGATCAAAATCGACGATCCCAACAGCCCTCTGACTGCAGCGTTCGACGGGAAGGAATTTTTCTACGCGGACGAATTCTTCCGCTTCCCCAATCCGCCTTATTCACGCGACAAGCTGCATATCCTGCTTAGCATCGATGTACAGAAAACGGACATGAACCAGGGGCAAGTATTCGTTCCGGGTTCGAGCGTGGCGCGTCCGGATGCCGACTATGCCGTGAGCTGGATTCGGAATTACGGGAAGGGCCGGGTCTTCTTCTGCATACTGGGGCACAACCCAACTCTATTCAAGACGCCTGCGCTGGCGCAGTACTTCCTTGCGGGAATTCAATTCATCCTGGGTGATCTGGATGCCAACGCAACGCCTAGTTCTTTCGTATCGGCTAGATCACGAAGATAGCCAACATCATGCGTTTTGCTGTCAAATGACGCAGCAACGTGCCGAAAGCTAAAAGGCCCCCGCGCCGCGCTCTAGTGTTTCGGCAGCGCAAAAGCGACGTAGGCACCGTCGATCTTGGCGGGCGTTTTGAAGGCCACTGAATCGATGGCGGCGGCGCAGACGACCAGGTATTCGCGGCCGTTTATTTCGTAGACCGCCGGGATGCCTTCGAGCGCGGCGGGTAGAGTGGTTTCCCAAAGGATCTTTCCGGTGTCTTCGTCGAGAGCGCGGACTCTGTGATCGCGCGTCGCAGTGAAGATCAAGCCACCGGCGGTGACGATTGGGCCGACCTTCGGATAGACCGTGCCCGTATCTTTTAGATCGGGCGCGTCGCCAAGCGGGATGGTCCAGCGAATTTTTCCTTGATTGAGGTCGTAGGAGGTGAGCGACGTCCAGGGCGGCGCGATGGGTGATAGCCCGTCACTTGTGAAGAGAAAACCGAAGCTGCTGGTGTAACGGGTTCCGGTGGCATCCGGCTCGAGTTTAAGAATGCAGGGAAGATCTTTTGAGACGACAAACAGGCGGGCACTCGATGGGTCGGCCGCTGCCCCGCCCCAGTTGGCGCCACCGTTGTTGCCGGGCATTTCCACCGTTCCGCGAAGCGCCGGTGGAGTGAACAAGCCCTCATTGCGGGCGGTCTGAAGAAGATCGCGATAACGAGCGCGTTCTTCGGGATTGCGGATGAATTGGCTGAGATCTTTTTCAGTGAATTTCTGGCGGGCGAAAGGTGGCGGACCGGTGGGGAAAGGCTGCGTTGCCCAGGCTTGCTCACCCGGCATGTCGGAGCGCGGAACGGATCTTTCTTCTACCGGCCATAGCGGCTCACCAGTAACTCGATTGAACACGTAAAGGAAGCCGGTCTTTCCGGGCTGCGCGACGGCATCGATCACTTGGCCATTGCGGTGGATGGTGAGGAGTTTCGGGCCGGTGGCGTTGTCGTAATCCCAAATGTCGTGATGGACCATTTGAAAATGCCAAAGGCGCCTACCGGTACGGGCGTCGAGTGCAAGAAGACAGTCCCCAAAGAGATTCGCGCCGGTGCGATTGGCTCCATAGAAGTTGTATTTCGGACTGCCCGTCGGTACGTAGACTATGCCGCGCTTCTCATCGAGCGAGAGCTCGCCCCAGCTATTCGCGCCGCCAACAGTTTTCCAGGCATCGGGAGGCCAGGTATCATAGCCAAATTCGCCGGGACGCGGAACGGTGTGAAATGTCCAGGCGAGCGCACCGGTGCGGACATTGTAAGCACGAACGTCACCGGGAGCGGACGCGTACCCTTCGTTAGTGGCGGAGCCTAGAATGATCAAGTCTTCGAAGACACGGCCGGGCGTCGTGGATTGCACCAGATGGATCTTTTGGGGGTCACGGTCGAGGCCTTGTTTGAGATCGACACGGCCGTGACTGCCGAACGAGAGAATCGATTCACCGGTGCGCGCATCGATCGCTTGCAAGAAATTGTCACTCGCGAAGAGCAGGCGACGATCCACGTGATCTTTGCTCTGCCAATAGTTGATGCCGCGATCGGTCACGAGCTTGATACTGGGTTCGACCGCGTGAATCCAGACTTGTTTCCCGGTGGCGGCGTCGAGCGCGACGATGGACTTATTTTGGGCCATGACGTAGATCAGGCCGTCTGCGACGAGCGGATTAAAGAAGTATTTTCCTCCGTCGCCCGTCGGAAATTTCCAGGCTACTTCCAGTTTGCCTACGTTCGAGCGATCAATCTGTTTGAGCGAGGAATATTGAGCGGAATCCGGCGCGCCGCCGTAGTCGCTCCACGTGCTGTGACTGGATTGGCCGTGCGCGAGAAGACAGCAGCACGCCAGAAGAGAGCCAGCGCGAAAGATGATCATCAGTTCTTCAACATGACGAAGGAAAACAAACTATCACCGGCGCCGACGACAACATACTGTGAGCCATCCAGTTCAAACGTCATAGGACCATTGCTGACGGACATGCCGAGATTTGCGTGCCAGAGCGGTTTTCCGGTATCGGCTGTAAGAGCAATCAGATTGCTGCCCGTGTCGCCGGTAAATAACAGATTGCCGGCAGTGCTCAATACACCGGAGCGAATACCGCCGCCTTCCCAATTGTGAGTCCAACGGATCTTGCCGGTTTTGTAATCAATCGCGCGCAGCATGGATTCCGACCAGCCGCCGTGATCGTTTCCGCCCCAGCCTTCGGGCTTTTCGGTCTGATCGAAAATGTAATACACGCTGAAGGCGCGGGTGGCGTTCACATAGAAGAGCCCGGTCGCGGGGCTGAAACTCGGCGGCGGCCAGTTCACTGCGCCGCCCTGGTTGGGCGAGACTAACGCGCCATCGGGCTGCGGCTGCTTGGCCGGATTCGGAATGGGTTGGCCTTTGGCGTCAACACCTTTGGCCCAATTGGTTTTGACGAACTCCGTCGTGACGATATTTTTTCCTGTGGCGCGGTCGAGGACGAAGAAGTAGCCGTTACGGCTGGCCTGCGCGATGAGCTTGCGCGGCTTGCCGTCAATTTCTCCATCGATCAGGACAGGCGTTTGTACGGCATCCCAGTCATGTGTGTCGTGCGGCGAAGGCTGAAAGTGCCACACAAGCTTGCCGGTATCGAGATTCAGCGCCACGATCGATTCGGTATATAGGTTGTCACCAAGACGGCCCTTCCCCGCGATGACCGGCTGCGGATTACCGGTGCCGAGGAAGACCAGATTCAGCTCGGGATCGTAAGTACTGGGAACCCAGGTCATACCGCCGCCGTGCTCCATCGCTTCGGCGCTGGGCCAGGTTTCGGATCCCGGCTCGCCGGGTTTTGGAGTGACAGACCAGTGCCATTGCAAGTCACCTGTTTCCGGATCGCGAGATTCGAGATAGCCGGGAATATCGAGATCGTCGCCGCTGACGCCGACCAACACGTGATTCTTAACAACGATGGGCGCGACGGAGGCATAATACATGCGATCCATGTCGCAGATTTGTTTATTCCAACGTTCCTTGCCGTCCTTCAGATTCAGCGAGACCAGGTGGCAATCGGGTGTTTCGAAATAGAGCCAGTTTTCATATATGCCGACACCACGATTACCGAGGTGAATGCCGCCCTTCGATTGCCAGGCGTAATGCCAGAGTTCATGACCGGTACGCGCGTCCACAGCCCAGGCGTGATCGGGCAGCGTAAAGTACAGGACGCCGTTTACCAGCAGCGGTGTGGCGCGGATAGAACCGCCGAAGTCGCCGCCGGAATTGATGCGGTAGACCCAGGCGAGGCTCAGAGAACTAATATTCGAATCGTTGATCTTCTTGAGTTGGCTGAAGCGGCGGCCGGAGTAGTCGCCGTTATATGTCGGCCACGAATTGGAGGGTGGATGAAGCAATTCATCGGGTGAAAGAGCTTGCGCGAGCAAGACAGTGGAGGCAAGCGTCAGCAGGGCGCCGGTGACAATCGGCTTCATTTCATGGTCTCCAGATAGGCGACGATGTCGTGCATGTCTTTGTCTGTGTATTGGTCGAGCAAGGCGTGGTGGGCGGCGTAGGGATCGTCCTTTTCCACTTTTAGATCGGGCGTGCGGTTCCAAGAGTGATACTCGCCGGCAGAATCGCGTAGCGAGACGTTGAAGTCGTCGATCTTTTCCAGAGCTCCTTTTACAGGCGAACCATCTGGGGGAGTAACAGTCACAATCACGGGCTTTGTGCCGGCGCCGCGGCCGCGGCCGAACGCGGCGGTCTCTGGAAACAGGAATTTTGTCTGCAATGTGGGCGGATCGTACTTACGGGCAATACCCGCGAGATCGCCGGTGGGCGAATGGCACGAATTACATTTGCCGGCGCCGTTGAAATACGCTTCGCCGGCTTTGGGGTCGCCAGTGAGAACATTGAGAACCTTCGAATACGCGCCGCCGCGGAGCGTGTCGTTCACACGCTGGTGGAGATAGTGCGAAAGGTCGGCAACTTGCGCCCCGGTCAGACTGGAAGAAGCGGCGCCACTCTGCATGGGATGCCCTTTTTGCAGAAACGATCCCAGAGTGCTTCCGTAGCGGTCATGCAATATGACCGTGGAACGTACCAGATCAGAGCCCTTTTGATTTTCCGGCAAAGGACCGCTCGGTCCGCGCGCGAGCGGACCATGACAGGTGACGCATTCGGTAACGTAGATGGTTTTGCCGCGATTAGCCGCGGCGGGATCGACGATCTGCTTGTCATCGGCACCCATGCTGAAGCCCCCGGTTCTTCGCACCGGAGCAGTCGGGCCAGCGGGTTTAGGCGGAAAATTCTTCGCAAGATAATCGGTGACTTGTGCGAATTCCGCATCGGTGCCTTTGGCCCCGCGGCCGACCATGCTGGTGATGACCTCGCTCCACTCCTCGCGCGTCGATCCTCTACCAGCAACGATACTCGCGCTATGACAGGTGCCGCATAGCTTGAGTACGGTTGCCTTTTGCGGGCCATCGGGCAGTGGATCACCGGCGGGGGCAGCGCGCCGTTGGGCGTTGAGTGGTGTGGCGGAAACGACGAGAAAGGTAACTAGCGAGAGTGAGGCGGAGACGGAGGCTCTCATAAGGGGACCATTCATCATTATCATGGGCCGTCTTCGAGAATGCTTGCAGGCCCTAAACTTCGGTGTTAGAGTCTGGCTGTGCATGAGCAGAGGGAATAGCCGCCGGATGTAATCGGGCGGACATCTCTAAACCTACGGAGAAAGGGGTTCGTTATGCTCTCCTTGATTATTCAGCTCATTGCAGGTGTCGTTGGCGGAAATTCCGCCGGGGCAGCACTGAAGCAGTTTTCCTTAGGACCGATCGGCAATTCCATTGCGGGCCTGCTGGGCGGCATCGGTGGGGGCCAACTACTGGGCGCGCTGGTTCCGGCGCTGGGCGCGGCGGCTACCGGTGCCACAGCGGGCGGCGGAATGGACATTGGCGCCATGGCTGGGCAGTTCATCGGAGGCGGTGTGAGCGGAGCCATACTCACTCTGATCGTCGGCTTCATCAAACAAAAGATGGCCGGGCCGGCGGCGCACAGCACGCATTAAGTCCTTTCGAGATGTTGCCCGAACTGAATGGAAGCGCTTGCAGGGAGCTTGATACGATAGCGGACGCCACACGCTATGTCACCACTCACTCGCAGGGATTTTGTCGCGGGCGGCAGCGCCGCTGTGTTTGCAGCCATCACGGCGCGTAAAGGGTTTTCAGCCAGCGCGACTGAACAGAAAATCCAGATTTCACCCAACGATTCGCTGGGCACGATCCGGCCGGAATTGCATGGGCATTTCGCGGAGCATTTAGGGTCGTGCATTTATGGCGGGCTGTGGGTTGGCCTGAATTCGCCGATTCCCAATATTCGCGGGCACCGGAAGCTCGCTGTTGATTATTTGAAGGAATTGGGTGTGCCGGTGCTGCGCTGGCCGGGCGGGTGTTTTGCCGACGACTATCATTGGCGCGACGGGATTGGCGAGCCCAGCAAACGTCCGAAGCGGGTTAACATTCACTGGGGCGGTTACACAGAAGACAACAGCTTCGGCACACACGAATTTGTGGACCTGTGCCGCCTGATCGACGCGCAACCTTACTTCGCAGGGAATGTGGGCAGCGGATCACCACGCGAGTTGCGCGATTGGATGGAGTATTGTAACTATCCTTCGGGGAGCACACTCTCTGACGAGCGCGCCCGTAATGGATCGCCCGAACCATTCCGCATCAAGTATTGGGGCGTAGGCAATGAATTATGGGGCTGTGGCGGCAACATGACGCCCAGCGAATATGCCGACTACTACCGTCAGTTCACTACTTTCCTGCCGCGCTTCGGCGATGTGCCGCCGTTCTTCATCGCCTGCGGACCGAGTAAAGATAATGCGGACTGGACAGAACAGTTTTTCACGGGCATGAAAGGCCGGCGCCGCCAGCCGGACGGTTACACGATGCATTTCTACTCGAACGGCCGAGCCCCGGCGACGCGTTTCACGATCGAAGACATGAATGCTCAGTTCGCTTCGTTCCGGCAGCTCGAAACGGCCATTCTTCACCAGCGTGGATTGATGGATGCATTCGATCCCCAGGCCAAAGTGGGATTGATGGTGGATGAATGGGGCGTCTGGGACCGCATGGTTCCGGAGGAAGAGCGCGAGCGGGGCCGGTTGTGGCAACAGATTCCGATACGGGCGGGTGTTGCAACCGCGCTGGGACTTAATGCCTTTCACCGGCAGGCGTCGAAGCTCGTGATGTGCAACATCGCACAGATGGTGAATGTGCTCGACTCGATGCTGCTGACTTCAGGCGACAAGTGCGTGCGGACACCTTCCTACTACGCGTTTGAATTGGCCAAACCGCATCGCGGAAAGACGTCGGTGAAGACCGAACCGGCGCAGGACGATCCGCTGGGACTTTCGGTCTCGGCGTCGATAGAAGGAAATTCGCTCGTATTGACGCTGGTGAATCCGAAACATGAGGAAGGCGTAAAGCTGCAGTGTTCCGTGGCCGGCAAGACGGTGGCTTCAGCCATGGCGCGCAGCCTATATCATGCGGATTTCAACCTTTGCAATACATTCGAATCGCCGGATGCCATTGTTCCGAAGACTGTCCAGGCAGCAGCGCGCGGTTCGGAGATCACGATCGAGTTGCCGCCGCTTTCGGTGACAACGGTCCAAGCGACGCTCGGGTGAGCATGAAACGGCGCGACTTTTTGGGTGTGGCGCTGGCGGGACTTGCGGTCACGCCGGGCGAGGCACAAACAACTGCCGCGGGCCGCCGGATTTTCCCGATGAACCGGAACTGGCTATATGGCGGCCGCAACGTGCCGGGGGCGAGTGAGCCAGAGTTCGACGACTCGCGCTTTGGGAAAGTGACGCTTCCGCACAGCAACGTGGTGCTGCCCTGGCACAGTTTCGACGACAAGCGCTACGAATTCGTCTCGATCTACCGGCGGCACTTCCGGCTTCCCGATTCGGCCCGGGGCCAACGCGTGTTTGTGGATTTCGAAGGCGCGATGACGGCTTCGACCGTGACCGTCAACGGGCACAGATTCGAGGAATATAAAGGCGGCTATACACCATTCTCATTCGAGCTCACGCCGCATATTCGCTGGGATGACGACAACGTGCTCGCCCTGGAGCTCGATTCGAGTGAGCGCAGCGATATTCCTCCGTTCGGCGGCAATATCGACTACCTGACCTTCGGCGGAATTTATCGCGAAGTTTCTTTGCGGGTTGTGCCACAGACGTTTATCGAAAACATGTTCGCGCAGCCGCTCGATGTCTTGAGCGCAGATCGGAAACTACTGGTCCGATGCAACGTCAATGGCAGCGCGGCGGAGTTGACGGTCGAACTGCGCGACGGAGATCGAATCCTGAAATCGGGGCGTGGCGCACCGACCGGAGTCGCACCGACCGGAGTCACACTGACCGGATTGGGCGAGATCGAGTTGTGGAGCCTGACCCATCCGAAACTCTATACCGTGATCGCGCGGCTTGGACAAGATGAATACCAGACGCGGATTGGATTTCGCGACGCACGCTTCACCCCGCAAGGTTTTCATTTAAATGGCCAGCACGTGAAGCTACGCGGTTTGAACCGGCATCAGACATTTCCCTACGTAGGTGGGGCCATGCCGGCCCGTGCGCAACGACGCGATGCGGAGATTCTAAAGAAGGACCTGAAGCTGAACCTGGTGCGCACCTCGCACTATCCGCAATCGCGCCACTTTCTGGATGCCTGCGATGAGCTGGGCTTATTGGTACTCGAGGAGATTCCAGGGTGGCAGCACATCGGCGAGAATGCCTGGCAGGACGTAGCCGTACGCAATGTCGGAGAGATGATTCGGCGAGACCGGAATCACCCGTCGATCATCCTGTGGGGCGTCCGGATCAACGAATCGCAGGACAATCACGACTTCTACACGCGCACGAATCGGGCCGCGCACGAACTGGACCCGTCACGGCAGACCGGCGGTATTCGTTATCTCTATAATTCAGAGCTGCTCGAAGATGTGTTTACAATGAACGATTTCGGTTTTCCGCTCAAGCCGCCGAATCATCCGCTTTACCTGAACACCGAATTTGTTGGCCATACGTATTCGACGAAACGCGAGGACCAGGTAGAACGCGTGGCCGAGCACACTCTGCGGCACGCGCGCATACACAATCAACTGGCATCCGACGATCGCTATGCGGGCGGAATCGGCTGGTGCGCGTTCGACTACAATACGCACGGCAATTTCGGCTCGGGCGACCGGATCTGCTATCACGGCGTCTCCGACATCTTTCGCTTGCCGAAGGCTGCCGCCGGATTCTACAAATCGCAATGCGAGCGCTCGGAAGAGATCGTTCTCGAACCGGCGTTTAGCTGGTCTTCGGGCGACCATTCGGGCGCGGGCGGTCCGGGCATCGTGCCGGTCTGCTCGAACTGCGATCACCTCAAACTCTATATCGACGGCACGCTCAAAACGGAAGCCGACCCCGACCGGACGACGTTTGGGCATCTGAAATATCCACCGTTCCTGGTGAACCTGAGCGATCTTCCGCTTAATCCATGGGGCGATCTGCGAATCGATGGATACGTCGGCGGGAAGAAAGTAATATCCAAGAGTTATTCGGGCAAAGGGATCGATGCTCAGTTGCTGGTGGAATCGGACGATACTCAGCTACGCGGCGACGGGAGCGATGTGACGCGAGTGGTGCTACGTGCGACGGACGAGTACGGCAATACGCAGCAATTTTCTAGCGGGGTGGTGCAGTTGACGCTTGAAGGTCCAGGTGAGATCATTGGCGAAAATCCGTTCGGACTCGTGGCGGGCGCGGGAGCCATTTGGATACGAACGAGGCAAGGTGCCGGAACGGTAACGCTTACGGCCCGGCATCAATACTTACCTGAGAAACAAATTCGAATAACTGTTGTGGCGGCCGAACCGGAAGGCGTGTAATGCCGCGGCAGTGGTACTAAGCCGGCTTACTTCCGGTAGTTTTTCTTCAGAAACTGGACGCCTTCAAAGGCAATGGAGTCTGGGGTGCGCTCGATATCGCGCCAGATAGCAGCGGCGGCCGATAGCTCGCCGATGGCGAAGCCGAAACTCTCGATAGTAAGCCAGCCGTCGTAGTTCAAATCCGTCAGCGCCTTAAAAACGTCGTTCCATTCCACATGTCCGCTGCCTGGGATACCGCGATCGTTTTCGCAGGTGTGGACGTGCTTGAGATGCTTGCCGACGGTGCGGTAGCCCTGGGCAATATCCTTTTCCTCGATATTGGCGTGAAAGGTATCGAAGAGTATGCCGATGTTGGGGTGGGCAATCTGATCACAGAGGGCGGCGGCATCGGAGGCGGTATTTAGGAAAAATGTCTCAAAACGGTTTAGCGGCTCGATCGCGAGGATCACGTTGTTCTGGGCGAGGACGTCGCCGATACTTTGATAGCCCTCGACGGCCCGGCTCCACTCTTCGGCGGTTCTACGCCGTCCTGGAAGATAGCCCACCGGGCAGTACAATGGGCCAGCCACGATAGACGCACCGGCTTCAGATACCGCTAGAATAGTATCGCGGAGATGCTGTTGCGTTCGACGACGCACGTTAGCGTCGTCGTCGATCAGACTGAATCCCGGAAGAAGAACGGAGCAGACAGTACTAGCGAGGCTATACGCTTCGGTGTCTATGCGGATCTGGGCGGCGGGGAATTCGGAAGGCCGGAACAAAGGAACTTCTACACCGTCGAATCCTTTTTCTTTGATGGAGGGCAGCATGGCCCGGACAGTGGCGTCGTACTGAGCCGACCAGATGAAAGTGTTCACGCCAAATTTCATAGAGATGCTTTACATTCTTTTACATTCAAAGGATAGCGAGTCGGGTATGGTGGAGGCCCAGGCACGTAACATCGAGATTACCGAAGTCGTCTGTTCGTTCAAGCGGATAGTGAACCTTCACCGCATGCTAGTTGAGATAAGTTAGGAGCCATTGGGGATGAAGCCACCCGCCACATTAGATCCGCACTCGGCTGAGCCGAAAACACCTGACGAACGCCCGCGCTCTTCTTACACCGAACTCGATCTGGATCAAAAATCCACATCCAAGAATCGCTGGTGGGTTTGGGCCATCGTTTTCGCGGTGATCGGTTTTGGCTGCTACAAGCTATATCAGGTTGAAACTGCCAAGAAAGCGACGGCGGCGTCGCGGAGGGGCGCATTACGGCCGCGTAATATTCCGGTGGTAGCGGCGGCGGCGCATAGCGGCGATATGCCGCTGTATCTGCAAGGGCTCGGAACAGTAACGGCGTTCAACACCGTGGCCGTGAAAACACGGGTGGACGGGCAGCTCATCAATGTCACGTATCACGAAGGGCAGTTTGTGAATAAGGGCGACCTGCTCGCCGAAATCGATCCACGCCCTTACCAAGTAGCACTCGAACAGGCCAAGAGCAGCCTGGCGCAGGCGCACGGAACGCTGGCGAAAGACCAGGCGGCGCTGAAAGACGCGCAAGCGAATTACGCCCGCGACCAGGAGCTGTTTCGGGAGCAGATCATCGCCAAGCAGCAACTGGACACGCAACTGGCGCTGGCGGACCAAGCGCGCGGATCCATTCAAGCGGATGAGGCGGCTATCAGCGCGGCGCAGGCGACTATCAACAGCGCGCAGTTGAATCTGACTTACAGCAAAGTGACTGCGCCCATCAGCGGCCGAATCGGATTGCGGCTGGTTGACGCCGGAAATATGGTACACGCCTCGGACGCGACGGGATTGGCGATCATTACGCAACTCCAGCCCATAGCGGTGCTTTTCAGCATTCCGCAAGATCAGCTTCCTTCCGTGCTCCAGAAGCTGCATGCGGGCACGACGCTCCACACGGAGGCCTACGACCGGGATCAAGTCAAAAAACTGGCGGAGGGCACCCTGCTGACAGTGGACAACCAGATCGATACGACGACTGGCACGTCGCGGTTGAAGGCGATTTTTCCGAACACGGATGGAGCGCTTTTTCCGAACCAGTTCGTGAACGTAAGGCTGGCGCTGGATACCAAGCGCGGCGCAATTATCATTCCGGCGGTGGCGATTCAACGCGGCCCCACAGGGACGTTTGTCTACCTGATCGCAGAGGACAGCACTGTTTCGGTGCGGCCGGTGAAACTCGGGTTGAGCGAAGCGAATGACGTCTCGATCGACGATGGGCTACAAACGGGCGATCGCGTTGTGATTGACGGCGCGGAGAAATTAACGGAGGGGATGCAGGTTACAATCCGCCAGCCCGGGCAGGCAGCCGGTGCCGGCGCGCCGGCGAGACCGGGCGGCAAAGGCCAGGGCAAGGGCCGGCGGAGATCCGAAGAATGAGCCCGTCTCGGCCGTTTATATTGCGGCCGGTTGCCACGTCATTATTAATGGCGGGCATCCTGATCGCCGGTACAATCGCCTATAAGCAACTTCCGGTTTCAGCGCTGCCCACAGTCGACTATCCCACCATTCAGTGCACAACATTCTATCCGGGAGCCAGTCCAGACGTGATGGCTTCTTCGGTGACGGCTCCTTTGGAGCGCACGTTCGGACAAGTGCCGGGACTAAAGCAGATGACTTCGACGAGCTCGTTTGGAAGCTCGATCATCACGCTGCAGTTTGATCTGAATCTTAATATCGACATCGCCGAGCAACAAGTACAGGCATCGATCAACGCGGCGGGAACGTATTTGCCCCCCGATCTGCCAAATCCCCCGATCTATAGCAAGGTGAATCCCGCGGATGCTCCGGTGCTGACGCTCGCACTTACGTCGAAGACCATTCCGCTGACGAAGGTTGAGGATCTTGCGGATACCACGTTGTCGCAGAAGATCTCGCAACTATCCGGAGTCGGCTTGGTGAGCATTAGCGGCGGACAGAAGCCTGCTGTGCGGATTCGCGTGAATCCGACCGCGCTCGCCTCCTACGGCATGAGCCTGGAAGATCTGCGGACGGCGCTGAACCAGACCAACGTTAACCAGGCAAAAGGCAACTTCGACGGTCTTCGACAGGCGTACACCATTGGCGCCAACGATCAGATTCTGACGAGTGCGGGCTATAAACCGATCATCGTCGCTTACAAGAACGGCGCGCCCATACGTTTGCAGGATGTGGCGACGATCGTGGATGGGGCGGAGAATACGCGCCAGGCGGCTTGGATGAACACCGTGCCGGCGGTCATAATCAACATTCAGCGCCAGCCGGGCGCTAATATCATCGCGGTGGTCGATCGCATTAAGGCGTTGCTGCCGCAGCTTCATGCCTCGCTTCCCTCGGCTATCGATGTGGCGGTGCTAACGGATCGCACGACTACCATTCGCGCTTCAGTAAAGGACGTCCAGTTCTCCCTGATACTCACCGTGGGGCTCGTGGTGATGGTGATTTTTCTGTTCCTGCGGAACCTGGCGGCAACCATTATTCCGAGCGTGGCAGTACCCCTTTCGCTCGTTGGAACCTTTGGCGTGATGTATCTGCTCGGCTACAGTCTGAACAATCTCACGCTGATGGCGCTGACGATTTCGACGGGCTTCGTAGTAGACGATGCCATCGTGATGATCGAAAATATTTCCCGCTATCTCGAGCAGCGGGAAGATCCGCTACAGGCGGCCCTCAAAGGCTCCGAGCAGATCGGCTTCACGATTGTGTCGTTGACGGTTTCGCTGATCGCGGTGCTGATTCCGCTGCTGTTCATGGGAGACATCGTAGGGCGGCTTTTCCGCGAGTTCGCCATCACTCTGGCGGTGACTATTCTGGTGTCCGCGATAGTGTCTCTCACCTTGACGCCGATGATGTGCGCGAAAATTCTGCGGCACAAGCCGGAACACGAGCAGGGCTGGTTCTATCGCAAGTCCGAGAATGTCTTCAATTGGGTAATTGAGAAGTACGGCACTACGCTTAGCTGGGTGTTAAAACGGCAGCGCATGACACTCGCGGTGACTGTCGCTACGCTCGCCGGTACCATCATTCTCTACATAGTGGTGCCAAAGGGCTTTTTCCCGGTGCAGGATACGGGAGTAATTCTAGGTGTATCGGAAGCGCCGCAGACGATTTCGTTTTCTGAAATGTCGAAACGGCAGCAGCTTTTGGCGAATGTCATTTTGAAGGACCCTGCGGTCGAGAGCCTGTCATCGTTTATCGGCGTGGATGGCATCAATACGACCCTGAATAGCGGGCGGGTCCAGATCAACCTGAAGCCGCTCGAACAACGCGACCGCGCGCCAGCGATCATAAGCCGGCTGCAAACGAAATTGAACCAAGTGGACGGCATCACCCTCTATTTGCAGCCAGTGCAGGATCTCACGGTCGAAGATCGCGTGAGCCGTACGCAATTCCAATACACGTTGGAAAGTCCCAATCAGACTGAACTTGCCACTTGGACGCAGCGCGTGGTGGACAAACTCAAGACACTGCCTTCGCTGCGCGACGTCGCTACCGACCAGCAGAATGGCGGGCTCGAAACCACGCTGGTAATTGATCGCGATACGGCCTCCCGTTTAGGACTAGGTATGCAGCAGATCGACGATACCCTGTATGATGCGTTCGGACAGCGCCTGGTCTCGACGATGTTTACGCAGTTGAACCAGTACCACGTGGTGCTCGAAGTAGCAGGCAACTTCCGCAATGAACCGAACGATCTTTCCCATATCTATGTGCGATCGGCGGCCGGGAACCAGGTGCCGCTCAATTCATTTGCGCATGTGGAGCAGACGACGACGGCGCTGACGCTTAATCATCAAGGCCAGTTTCCAGTAGTGACGCTTTCTTTCAACCTGCCACATGGCGAGTCGCTAGGGCATGCGGTGAAGGACATTCGGCAGGCCGAGCAGGATATCGGACTGCCGGCGAGCATCCATACGGAATTTCAAGGCACGGCGGCGGCATTTCAGAATTCGCTCGCAAATGAGGCTTATCTGATCCTGGCTGCCCTGGTGGTGGTTTACATCGTGTTGGGCGTTCTCTATGAGAGCTACATTCATCCGATCACCATTCTGTCCACGCTGCCGTCGGCCGGAGTCGGCGCGATTCTGGCGATCTTTCTGTGCCGCGACGATTTCAACGTTGTATCGCTCATCGGCATCATTCTTCTGATTGGCATCGTGAAAAAGAACGCGATCATGATGATCGATTTTGCGCTCGATGCGGAGCGAAATGAAGGGAAGGGGCCTGAGGAGGCCATCTACCAGGCCTGCCTGCTGCGCTTTCGTCCGATTATGATGACCACGATGGCGGCCCTATTTGGCGGCCTGCCGTTGGCATTGGGCAGTGGCGTAGGAAGCGAGCTGCGGCGGCCGCTCGGTATCACGATCGTGGGTGGACTGATCCTGAGCCAAGTCCTGACGCTCTATACGACGCCGGTTGTGTATTTGTTCTTTGACCGGATCGCAAACCGGCTGACGCATCGCGGCCGCGAGAGAGCATCTTCGCGCCGGTCCGCGGCGGAACCAGTGCCGGTGGAGTAGGAGCGCATGAACCTTTCCGCCCCATTCATCAAACGGCCAGTCGCCACTTCGCTGCTCACCGCGGCTTTGGCGCTTTCGGGCGGGCTGGCGTTTCAATTGCTGCCGGTGGCGCCGCTGCCGGAGGTGGAACTGCCAACGATTCAGGCCAGCGCCGACCTTCCGGGAGCAAGTCCGGAAACCATGGCTTCGGCCGTAGCCACCCCGCTCGAGCGCCAGTTTGGACGCATCGCGGGCGTGACGGAGATGACCTCCTCCAGCCAACTCGGCAGCAGCGACGTGACGCTGCAGTTCGACCTGGACCGCAACATCGACGCTGCGGCGCGCGACGTGCAAGCGGCCATCAACGCGGCGCGCGGGCAACTGCCGGCCAATCTGCCCCGCAATCCAGGCTATCGCAAGCAGAATCCGGCTAACGCGCCTATCCTGACGCTGGTGCTGACTTCCGATACTTACACGCGTGCCCAGATGTACGACGTTGCCGATTCAGTCCTGGCACAGAAGCTGTCGCAAATAGAGGGAGTGGGTCAAGTTCGTGTCTGGGGCAGCTCGCGGCCGGCCGTGCGCGTGCAGATAAATCCCACCTTGCTGAATGCCATGGGGCTGACGTTGACCGATGTGGCCACGACTCTGCAGAACGCCAATGCGCATCAGGCCAAAGGCTCACTCAACAATGCTGAGTTCCATTGGCAACTCGACGCCACGGATCAATTATTCAAGGCCGAAGATTACGCACGGCTGCTGGTCGCCTACCGGAACAACGCGCCGGTGCGCCTCGCGGACGTCGGCAATGTGATTGATTCGGTCGAAGACATAAGGAACGACGGACTAGTGAACGGCAAGCCATCGGTGGTGATGATGGTCACCAAGCAGCCATCGGCCAACATTATCGAGACGGTCGACCATATCCGCGCCGTGCTTCCCCAGTTACAAGCTTCCGTTCCGCCGGCTATCAAAGTAGCGGTGGAACAAGACCGCACGACGACGATTCGCGCGTCGGTTCACGACGTGGAAGTGACCTTGGTGATTTCGATCATGCTGGTCATCCTGGTAGTGTTCGTTTTTCTGCGCAATGTATGGGCCACGATGATTCCCGGAATTGTCGTGCCACTGTCGTTGCTCGGCACGTTCGGCGTGATGTACCTGCTCGGGTACACGCTCGATAATCTTTCCCTGATGGCGCTAACGGTTTCAACCGGGTTTGTGGTGGACGACGCGATCGTCGTGATCGAAAACATCACCCGCTATATCGAAAAAGGCTGGAGCCCCATGCGGGCCGCACTACGGGGCGCGCAGGAGATTGGCTTCACGGTGCTGTCGATGAGCACATCGCTGGTGGCCGTGTTCATTCCTATTTTGTTCATGGGCGGCATCGTGGGCCGTTTGTTTCGCGAATTCGCCGTGGTTCTGGCGGCCGCTATCGCCATTTCGCTGGTGGTTTCCATTACGACGACACCGATGATGTGCTCGCGCCTTCTGCGCTCGCAGGAGGGTAAGCGCCACAATTGGCTATACCGGCTTAGCGAGCGCGGCTTCGAATTTATTCACAAGAGCTACGCCAACAGCTTGGCGGTGGTGCTGCAGCATCCGCAATTGACACTGGTGATCACGCTGATGACGATTGCGGTCAGCGTGTATTTGTACATCATCGTGCCGAAGGGATTCTTCCCGCAACAGGATACGGGCCAGATCGGCGGCAACATCCAGGCCGACCAGGACATTTCGTTTTCCGCGATGCGCGATAAGCTGCACGCTTTTCTCAAGGTTGTGGAAACGGATCCAGCGATAGAAAACGTGACCGGCTTCACCGGTGGAGGAAGAATCAACTCCGCCCAGATGTGGATGCAGCTCAAGCCTCTGAAAGAGCGTAAGGTTTCGGCGGACCAGGTGATCAACCGCCTGCGTGGCCGATTGGCGCGCATTCCCGGAGCGACCTTATATCTGATGGCGGGGCAGGACATTCGCGTGGGCGGGCGCGGCAGCAATTCGCAGTATCAATTCACGCTGCAGGCCGATAATTTGAAAGACCTGAACGAGTGGGCGCCCAAGTTACTCGCCAAAATGAAGACCGTTCCACTGGTGCTCGACGCCAACAGCGACCAGCAGATCCACGGCCTGCAAAGCGAATTGATCATCGACCGCAGCACGGCTTCACGCATGGGCGTCAATCCACAGATCGTGGATACAACGCTCTATAGCGCCTTCGGCCAGCGCCAGGTGTCTACGATGTACACGGGCATCAATCAGTATCACGTCGTGATGGAGGTGCTGCCGGAATTTCAGCAGAATCCGAGCGCTTTGCATTCCATCTATGTCCGCTCGGATAGTGGAACGGCGGTGCCTATCTCGACGTTCACACACTATCGCACCGTATTGAGCCCGCTTTCGGTAAACCACCAAGGACCGTTCCCCGCGATTACACTATCGTTCGCTTTGGCTCCCGGGGTGGCCCTGAGCGACGCAACGGAAGCGGTCACACGGGCGCAGCAGGACATCGGGATGCCGGCCAGTGTGCACGGCTCTTTCCAGGGCACCGCAAAGGTGTTTCAAGCATCACTCGACAGCGAGCCGCTACTAATCCTTGCCGCAATCCTGGCTGTGTATGTCGTGCTCGGCATTCTTTATGAGAGCTACGTTCACCCAATAACCATTCTTTCGACGTTGCCATCGGCTGGCGTTGGCGCACTGCTCGCGCTGATTATTTTCGGAGTGGATCTGACGGTAATAGCGCTAATCGGAATTATCTTGTTGATCGGCATTGTCAAAAAGAACGCCATCATGATGATCGACCTTGCCTTGGAGACGGAGCGTAAACAGGAGATCTCGTCGAAGAATGCTATCTACCAAGCTTGCCTGCTGCGTTTCCGGCCGATCATGATGACAACCATGGCGGCGCTCCTCGGTGGCCTGCCGCTGGCACTTGGAACCGGCACCGGTTCGGAAATGCGCCGGCCGTTAGGTATCACGGTGGTGGGTGGCCTGATCTTGAGCCAGTTGCTCACGCTCTATACGACTCCGGTGGTGTATCTCTACCTCGACAAATTGCAACGCCGGTTTGGAAGTGAGCGCCAGTTGAGTCCGCGATTGCAGACTATGCTGGGCGGCGAGACAAGCTAATAGCTCTTACTTTTCGTACCTGCTACAAGGAAGGGTATGAACTGGACAGCGGTTGGAGCGTTGTTGCTGGCGTGCGCGGTCGGGCTGGGCGCGTTCGGCGCGCACGGTATGAAAGAACGGCTGGATGCGTATTCGATGGGCGTATACGAGAAGGCCGTCTTATATCACTTTTTTCACGCGCTGGGCATTTTGTTGGTGGCGCTGCTCGGCCGTGTGGGCGTGATTGGCACGGCCGGAGAGGCGCGCACGGCATGGCTGCTGTTTGCGGGAATCCTCCTATTTTCGGGCAGCCTGTACGTGCTGGCCGTTTCGGGCATACGTGCACTTGGCGCAATCACGCCGCTAGGCGGGCTGGCATTCATCGCCGGTTGGCTAGTGCTCGCCTACGAAGCGTTACGCTCTCAGCGGGGCTGAGCGCGGACGGACACCAGCGTTCGGGTGCCAAATCCGCCGGGGAGCTCGTAGCGGCATAGCACCTCGGCCGCGACTCGATGCCTTTTGGCCTCGGCGAGTTCCACTTCAATATCGGGGCCTTTGTAAAGGATGAGCCGCGCGCCTTGCTTCAGAGGCCTGGCGAATAGTTCCAGGATCCGATGAAGCGGCGCGACGGCCCGAGCGGTGATAATATCCGGCATTTCGACGAGTGCGGTTGCCTCGGCACGGGCAGCGACTACGCGCACGTTGCCAAGTTCGAGCGATTCGACGGCACCATCCACAAAGCGGGCTTTTTTCTGGGTGGATTCGGCAAGGGTGAATCGGACATCCGGCAGCACGAGAGAAAGCGGAACGCCGGGAAAGCCGGCGCCGGTACCGGCATCGAGGACACGGCGGGCGCGGGCAAAATGACGCCAGGGCACAACGGAGTCACAAATGTGCTTGATGGCGGCTTCCTCGGGACTGGTGAGCCGCGTAAGGTTCATATGCTCATTGGCGGCAACGATGAGTTGAAGATGTTCGGCGGCTTTGGCGATCAGCCGCTCGCGATGTGGAATCTCTGCGGGAAGAACGCGATCGAGCTCCTCAGTAAACACCTCTTCTTCATCATGGCATTGCGTGTCACGCGAAGATAGAAGGGAATGTTAAGAGCTGGAATCGTAGGGCTGCCTAACGTAGGCAAAAGTACCCTGTTCAACGCGGTGACACAAACCCGTAAAGCTATGGCCGCGAATTACCGGTTTTGCACAATCGAGCCGAACACTGGCGTGGTCACTGTGCCGGACGAAAGACTCGAAGGGCTGGCCAAGATGAGCAAATCGCAGAAGATTGTGCCGGCGGTGTTCGAATTCGTGGATATTGCCGGTTTGGTAAAAGGCGCGAGCAAAGGCGAGGGCTTGGGAAACCAATTTCTCGGACATATTCGCGAAGTGGACGCCATTATCCAGGTGGTGCGCTGCTTCGAGAACGCGAATATAGAACACGTAATGGATTCGGTCGACCCGGTGCGTGACATCGAGATCGTCAACACCGAACTGGTGCTGGCAGACCTGGAAGCTGTGGAGAAACGCAAAGCGAAGCAACAGAAGACGGCAAAGAGCGGCGATAAGAAAGCGCTGGCGGAGGTGGAACTTCTCGAAAACCTGGAGGGGCATTTGAACGCCGGCAAAACTGTGGTAACGCTCGATCTTGCACCGGAAGAGAGGGCGGTGGTGAAGGGATTTTTTCTGCTGACCAGCAAGCCGACTCTGTTTGCATGTAATGTGGCGGAAGAAGATCTGGCTAAAGCGGACGAGAATCCTTTCGTGCGCCAGGTGCGGGCCTATGTAGGCGAGCATCACGATACGCGGGCGGTAGTCGTGTCAGCCGAGATTGAATCGGAACTGGTGACACTTTCTGAAGAAGAACGGAACGAATACTTGGCGGGGCTAGGTGTAAAAGAGACCGGGACGAGCACGCTGATCCGCGAGGCGTATTATCTGCTTGGGTTGCGCACTTATCTGACGACGGGCGAAAAGGAGACTCGTGCTTGGACCATCCATGCCGGGGACAAAGCGCCGCAGGCGGCTGGTGTGATTCACTCGGATTTCGAGAAGAGCTTTATCTCGGCAGAGTGTGTTTCCTACGACGACCTTACGGCAGCGGGATCGTTCGGCCGGGCGCGTGAGATGGCCCAGCTGCGAACGGAGGGCAAGGATTACATCGTCCAGGATGGAGATGTGATCGAATTTAAGACGTTTCTCTGAGGAGCGGCACCTCTCCGCGCACCAGATCGTCAAACGTCTCCCGTCTTCTCGCAACCAGAACTTCGGCCCCATCCACCAGCAATTCACACGCCCGGGGGCGCGAATTGTAATTGGAGGACAGAACGAAGCCGTATGCGCCCGCAGTGCGGATGGCGAGAAGATCACCGGGGTTAACGCGAGCAATCTCGCGGCCACGCGCGAAGAAATCCCCTGTTTCGCAGACGGGACCGACTATGTCGGCAGTAATAACCGAAGAATCCACGCTGGCCTCTCGCACGGGCTGCAATTCGTGGTGGGCCTGATAGAGAGCAGGCCGGATCAAATCGTTCATGGCGCCGTCCACTACGACGAAAAGCTTTTCGCCATTGCGCTTGGTAAGCAGAACCCGAGTGAGAAGAATGCCCGCCTCGGCGACAATGGAGCGGCCCGGCTCAAGTAGCAAGGTGAGGCCGAGACCTTCGAGTTGGGGGCGCAAACGCTCGGCCAGATTTTGGACGCAGGCGCCGCGCTCATCGGGGCGATATGCCACGCCGAGGCCGCCGCCGAGATCGAGATCGCGGATGGGCAAACCGGCGGAGCGCAGACGCGCCACAAGCTCTAAGACTTTTTCGGATGCCTCGAGCAACGGGCCGATATCGAGAAGTTGTGAACCGATGTGGCAACTGACACCATCGGGTGCGATCCCCGGAAGTTGGGCGGCGCGTCGATATACCTCTTCGGCAACGGCGATGTCGATACCGAACTTGTGCTCGCGAAGACCCGTTGAAATGTACGGATGCGTGATGGCATTGACGTCCGGGTTGACGCGGATAGCGATCGAGGCAGTGCGGTTGAGCGATACCGCAATTTGGGAGATAGTCTCGATTTCCGGCTCCGATTCGCAGTTGAAGCCGCGAATACCTTTTTCGAGAGCAAAACGGATTTCGGCAGCGGTCTTGCCGACGCCGGAAAAGATGACGGTGGCGGGATCTCCGCCGGCCGCTAGAACACGATGCAGCTCGCCGGCCGAGACGATGTCGAACCCTGCTCCGAGACGTGCAAGGGTAGCCAGCACGGCCAGATTTGAATTGGCTTTCACCGCAAAACAGACACGGTTGGGCAGGCCGGCGAAGGATTTCCTATAGGCCTCGAAGCGGCTGGCGATTGCATTCTTCGAATACACGTAAGCGGGCGTGCCGTGGGCTTCGGCGAGCAAGGCGAGATCAGCATCTTCGCAAAACAAAGATCCATTGCGGTAATGGAAAGGATGGCTGTGCATCGGCGTTAGAGCACCCTGAGGGCCACGATGGTCTGATCGTCGGTAAGAGGCGTGGGGCCCCGAAATGCGTCGATATCTTCAAATATCTTTTCCGCAATCTCTTGCGGCGAAAAGCGGCACTCGGCTTCGACCACCTTCTGCAGACGACGGCGGCCATAGCTCTCCGCCTCGCTTGCGACCGGAGGAGCATTGAAGACGTTGACTTCCGGAGCCAGTTGGTCCTCGACACCGTCCGAGCAAAGCAGCAAGAGATCGTTCGGCTGGGCGGCAATCTGGATCTGGTCGTACTCCTGATCGTCAAGGAGGCCAATCGGCACACCTTCGACGTGCGCCGCCGTTATCTTACCTTCGCGGCAGAGCAATGGAGGAAGACTACCGGCACTGACCAGCGAAAAGACACGGCTGCGCGCGTTCCAGGAAACGAGGGAAAGTGTCGCGTACTGGGCATCCACGCGACGTTCGAGCAGCACTTCATTGAGCGATTTCATGAGCTCGGCCGGAGGCAGGCGTTCAGGAGCGAGTATCCGCAACAGACCGGAAATCAGGGCACCGTAAAGCGCAGCGGCGGCGCCCTTGCCGCTCACATCGCCGAATGCAATGAGCGCGTATTCGTCGCTGTGCTCGAAGAAATCGTAGAGATCGCCGCTGATCTGCCGCGCCGGTCGGGTCTTGATACCGATCTCGACGCCAACGATATTAGAAACCGTTCGCGGGACCAGAATCGACTGCAGCTTGTAGGCAGCTTGCAAGTCCTGATCCATGCGCTGCTCGCGCTGCGCGAGCTCTTCGTAGAGCCGCGCATTTTCCACCGAGCTGGCAATCTGCGGAGCGAGCAGCGAGAGCGCGCGGATGTGTTCATCGGTAAAGAATCCGATGCGAATACTTTCGAGATCCATCACACCGATGACCCGGTCGTGCAGCACCAGAGGGACGGCGACTTCGGAGCGGACATCGGAATGGGAAGCGATGTAACGTGGATCCTGAGTGACATCGGCGACCCGAATCACCTGACGCGACAAGGCGGCGTTGCCCGTCAGGCCTTTGCCGATTTCGATATTGTCCGCAGTTGCTTTTTCGTCGTATCGCTGGCTGAAACGGCAGCGCAGCAGTTTGCGATCCGCATCCACAAGATAAATACTGAAAGCGTCGAAATTGATGAGCGCATGGATCGAAACGGCGATCTTAGTGAGTAACTCGTCGATTTCGAGAATGGAGCTGAATTCCTGCGAGAGATGCGCCAGGACACGCAGGATGCGATTCTGACGCTCTACACGTCGATAGAGGCGCGCATTATCGATCGCCACGCCGACGCGCGTGGCGATGAGCACCAGCAGAGACTTGTCCTGCTCGGAAAAGGCATTGGTACGAGTAGACTGCAGGTCTATAACGCCCACCAGCTTGCCGCGAATCAGCATGGGTACTGCAAGTTCGGCGCGCACCGCGTCGAGAGCGTTCAGGTAACGGTTATCGCGGCGCACATCGGGGGCGAGAATCGGTTGGCGTGTCCCAGCGGCCGCGCCGGTCAGGCCCTCACCCAGGCCAATAGAAAGATTTTTGGCAACTTCGTCGCGATGGCCGATCGAGTAACGCATACGCAGGCTCCGTGTGCGTTCGTTGTAGAGCAGAATCGCGAAGAGTTCGTAGGGTATGACGTCCTTGACGATTTCCGCGACGTTGGCAAGTAGCCGGTCGAGATCCAGCGTTTCAGCGGTAACAGTCGAGACTTCGAGAAGGAAATCAAGAAGCTCTGCTCGCTCACGAAAGCGAACCTCGGCGCTGCGAGGAACAGGCATCAGTAGGAGTCCGGCCGGGTGGTCGGCACGCCCGCGCCAGCCATTTGAGGCTGCACGGCTTCACGGATAATTTGCACGCCGGAGCTAGTGCCAATGCGGGTGGCGCCCGCTTCGACCATCCGCCGCACCGCATCGAAAGTACGGACGCCGCCCGAAGCCTTCACGCCCATCGACGGGCCTACCGCCGCACGCATAAGACGCACGTCGTCCTCGGTCGCCCCAGCGGCGGAAAACCCAGTGGACGTCTTGACAAAGTCCGCGCCGGCCTCGAGCGCGAGACGGCAGCTGAGCGCTTTTTGTTCGTCCGATAGGACGCTGGTTTCGATGATCACTTTCAAAATTGCGCCGCGCGAATGGGCCAAAACGGCGAGCGAAGCGATCTCGGCCGCGACGAAAGCGCCGTCGCCAGATCGCAAAGCACCCACGTTCTGCACCATATCGATTTCCGCGGCGCCCTGCCCCAAGGCCAGACGCGCCTCACTTACCTTGATCTCGCTCAGATTCGCCCCCAGAGGAAAGCCGATCACGGTACAGACGAGGACGTGGGAATTCGACAATTCCCGATGCGCTACCTCAACCCAAAACGGGTTAATGCAGACTGTCTTGAAACCGTGTTCCCGCGCCTCGCGGCAAAGCCGAACGATGTCGCTTTCAGCGGCCTCGGGCTTGAGAAGAGTATGGTCGATTAACGATGCAATAGATCGGGGATTCGCCAGATACTGTTCCGCAGTCACTCGCCTCTGTGCGACAAGCATAACACGCAAGATACGGGCCGGCGGAGCGCTTCGCCCGGGACTTGCATACAATCATTGCAACGGAGATACGAATGACACGGAGGACTTTTTTACCCGCCCTGGGTGCTAGCGCCGCAGCGGCGACGGCAGTGACACCGCCCAAAGAAAGAAGACTGAAGCAGAGTGTGACGGCGGGTGTGTTTCGAGGCAGCCAAATGACGCTCGACGATATGTGTCGCGAGGCGGCGAAGCGAGGCATTTACGGATTCGACCTGGTCAAACCGGAGGATTGGCCGACACTCAAGAAGCACGGGCTGACGCCGACGATGCTACCGGGACCTTACGGAGGCACCATACCCGACGGCATCAATCGCAAGGAAAACCACGATCGGCTCGAAAAGAGTTTGCACGAGGGAATCGATCTCGCTGCCGCGGCCGGTTGCCCGAACGTGATTACGCTCTCGGGCAACCGCCGCGGGATGCCCGATGAAGAAGGCGCGGACAATTGCGTGTTACTGCTTAACAAAGTGAAGGCACATGCCGAAGACAAAAGTGTGACGATCTGCCTCGAGCTGCTAAACAGCAAAGTGAACCACAAAGACTACATGTGCGATCACACGACGTGGGGAGTGGGCGTGATGAAGCGTGTAAATTCGCCGCGCGTCAAGTTGCTGTACGACATTTATCACATGCAGATTATGGAGGGCGATGTCGTGCGTACGATTCGCGACAATATTCAGTATCTGGCGCATTTTCACACTGGCGGAAATCCGGGGCGGCACGAAATCGATCAAACGCAGGAGCTGAATTATCGATTCGTGGCGCAGGCCATCGGCGATCTGAATTTCGAAGGCGTGATCGCCCACGAGTACACGCCCGTGCGTGATCCGCTGAGGTCGCTGGCCGAAGCTATTGCAGTGTTTAATGTCTAGGATAACTTCGCTTTGACCAACTCGCTGAGGGCTTTTCCATCCACTCGTTTGCCTGTTAGTTTGGCTTGGGCAGCCTTCATCACCGCGCCCATCTGCTTCTGGGAAGCAGCGCCCGATTCGGCGATCGCGTCGGCAACCGCGCGCTCCAACTCGTCAGCGCTTGGCGCAGACGGCAGATAGCTCTCAATGATGCGTGCTTCTCCCTCTTCCTTGGCCGCGAGTTCTGCGCGGTCTCCCTTGCGGAAGAGTTCGGCGGATTCGCGCCGCTGTTTCAGCAGCATATTCATCACCTGCATCTCGGCGCTTTCATCGAGCGGCTTCATGGAATCGATCTGCTGCTTTTGAAGGGCGGTCTTGATCATCCGCAGCGCGCCCAGCCGGTCCTCTTCTCTGGCTTTCATGGCGGCAGCAATGTCTTTCTGAATCGTGTCGAGAAGAGGCATGGGAAACATTTTAGAACGGGGGATGACCAAATTCGTGCATATCCGCAACCGCGCAAACGAGGGGCGCGTCTAACTCGCTGTTATATTAGGTCTTTTTGAGGTTCTTGTTGCGAAAGTTCACAACCGTATTCCTTTTCTCGCTTTTAACGACGACGCTTCAAGCGCAAAATTTTATCAACGGCCAGGCGGCACGAGCCGTTCTCGGTCAGACTGTCTTCACGACTGGAGACTCAAACCCGAACCAGACGATCCTCGGCGGCGCCAGCGGACTGGCGTACGACCCCGTACGCGGCAGGCTCTATGTGGCCGACTCGAATCGTATCGGCTCGTTTCCGCAAGATCATCGAGTGCTGGTATTCGACACGCACAAGATTCCTGAGGCCCATGTCGATCTGACTACTGTGCCCGACCTGGCTGCCCAAACGAGCTGTTATTTGTGTGGGTTTTCAGCGGAGATCAGCCTCGGCCAGCCAAGCTTTCTACCAACCGACACGACCAACGTTACGCCAGCGTTCGATCCTGGCCTGAGCGCGGATCCCTCGAAACCCCAATTTAACGGCGCGACAGCGGTAGCAACGAATGGAACCATCCTGGCGGTGGCGGACACAGACAACAATCGAATTTTGATCTGGACGTCTATGCCGCTCAGCATGAACCAGGCGCCCAACCTGGTGCTGGGACAAGTCGATTTCACTACGCGTGAACAACCCGCGGCCGGCCAGGTCGGCGCCACGATTTTGCGCGGACCGCAGGGCGTGTGGATTCAGGGCACAAGGTTGTATGTAGCCGATACACAGAATCACCGCATCCTGGTCTGGAACAGCCTTCCAACAGTCAACAATCAACCGCCCGATCTGGTTCTAGGGCAGGTCGATTTCTCGCATGCAGAGGCGCCGCCTCCCGGACCGGCGGACCCGCCTGCTGCCGCTAATCGGCTGCTGAATCCGGTTTCGGTAACGTCCGACGGGACACATCTATTTGTTGCCGATTTGGGCTTCAATCGGGTACTCATCTGGAACAGTATTCCGACTACGAACGACCAGCCCGCCGATGTAGTTATCGGACAGCCCGACATGACGAAATCGACGGCAAATAATGCTGCGGTTTGCAATCCGAATGCAATAGGCCTTTACGGGGCCTGCCGCGCGAATCTGAATTTTCCCCGCTTCGCACTATCGGATGGGCACCGCCTGTTTGTGGCCGACGGCGGTAACGACCGCGTACTGGTTTACAACACGATTCCGACCGCAAACGCCACTAACGCCGATATCGTTATGGGCGAGCCGGATTTCACCACCAACATCGTTTCGAGCCAGGCGATTGGCATCGCAAGCACCGCCATCGACAATACCGGAGCCGTCGACGTCACGCCCACGCCAACATCACTCGCCTTCGACGGAACCAATCTTTATGTGGCCGATCCCTACAACCGTCGCGTTTTGGTATTTACGCCGGGCGACCAGCCGCTGCCCGGCAATTCCGTAGTGAATTGGGCGAGCGAGATTATTCGGCAGGAAGGCATTGTCGTGCTAACGGTACCCGCTGGCGGAGTGATCACTGCCGGCGACACCGTTACGATCAGCATCGCCAGCACGCCTTACACGTATACGGTCAAGAGTGGCGATACGCTCGATTCGATAGCAAAGGGCTTGGTCGCTCTGATCAACGCCAGCGATCCGAACGTGACAGCGCTTTTTGCGGGAACGGGCAGCGGGACGGTTTACTTGAGTTCCAAGGGGATCAATCTGCCTTTTGACAGCATCCTGCTCTCGGCTACCTCTTCGAATCCACTCAACATAGCGCCGGTAGTATCGGGCAGCTACCTTACGGCGGGCACCGCGGCGACCGGAGCGCCCGGAGCGCTCATGGAAGTGAATGCTCCTGCCGGCGTGAGCTTGTCCGATAACACGGTGGTAGTGCCGCTCACCGGCCAGATCCCGGGAACAGTGGGCGGCGTACAGCTCTACATGGACGGCGTGCCGGTACCCGTGTTTCGAGTTTCGGCGTCGCAGGTGGTCGGCCAAATTCCATTCTTCTTCAACGAACGCAATAGCACCAGCGTGTATGTCCGCACTGTCCACAACGATGGCAGGGTAACCGTTACGACCGCCTCGCCGGTGTACATTGCACCCGCCAATCCCGGGATCTTTAATGCCCCGGGCTTTGCCGGACAACCGCGGCCGTGGCCTGCCTCGATGGCTTTCCACCAATCTGGCAATCCGACTGCAGTGGTTTCAGTAGATGGTTCAATCCAAGCGGCGGACGTAGCGACAATCACGGTGAACGGGCGCAACTACACCTACACAGTGCAGAGCACCAATACGCTGACCAACATAGTCAACGGTCTGGTAAGCGCGATCAACAACGCGCCGGACCCGGATGTTACCGCTTCGCCCGGAGGCGCCTTTACTCGCGTCGTGCTGACAGCTAGACAGCCTGGTGCGGCTGGAAACGGAATACCAATCGCGGCCTCGGCGAGCCCCTCGACTGCCGCGGTAACTATGACAGCATACAGCTCATCAACGTGCTGCGCAGTGCAATCGAATTCGCCCATCACGCCGGAAAATCCGGCCGGTCCGGGCGAACTGATCACGGTATATACAGCGGGCATGGGCCTGATACAGGACTTGAATGGGAACGTTATTGTCCCGGTGGCGGGCGCACCGTACACCGGGCCGCAGCCCAACAGCGTTTACCAGCCCAATTTCGCCACCGCGACGTTGGGGGGACAGACCGCACAAGTGGTCAGCGCAGGCTTTGGCCCGGGGGCGTACGGCATGTACCAACTCAATCTCATCGTGCCCACGGGATTGACCGCCAATGCGGCCACACAGCTCTATGTGGCGCAAAACGCCTTCATCAGCAATACGGTGACACTGCCGGTTGGAACTCCGACGCTCAATCCGCCGCCTCCGCCGCCTCCGCCCAGTACGACAACGCTCACCATTACAATCGACTCGCCCAGCCCTTCCGGTGCGCCCCTAAGCGGCGCTGCCACGCTGCGAGGATGGGCCCTCGACGCCAACACGTCGATTACGGGCGTCACATTCACGATTGACGGCGCTTCTTACGGGCCCGCTACTTACGGCGATTCGCGGCAGGATGTGTGCGCCGTATTCCCGGGGCGCGGCGGCTGCCCTAACGTGGGATGGAGCGCCATTCTCGACACCACCAGACTTTCGAATGGTACCCACGCACTGCAGGTTACCGCCACGAATGCGAATGGGGTTCACTTCACCGTAAGCCAGCCCTTTACGGTGTCGAACGACCTATCCGCCAATCCGACGAAAGCATATATCGATTCGCCCATCGCGAACAATAACTATCGCGGCGCGACCACATTTTCTGGTTGGGCGCTCAACGACTCGCCTTCCCCGATCAGCAGCGTAAGCGTATCGATTGATGGCATCGCGCGCGGCAACGCCGCTTACGGAACTAGCCGCGGTGATGTGTGCGGAGTTTTTCCGAACGGCGGCGGATGTCCCAACGTGGGCTGGACTTTCCTTTTCGATACCAGCACCCTGTCTAACGGAACGCATGTTTTCTCCGTCACGGCAACGGCGGCGAATGGTCAAAAAGCTACCGTCGCAAATCCGTTTGTCATCTCCAGCTTCGCGCCGGACACTCCGGTGCGAATCACGTTCGACGCGCCCGGCTCGGCGAGCGCTCCCTACAGCGGCAGCGCCACGTTTTACGGATGGGCGATCGACGACCTCACCGCAATCGGCAGTCTGAGTTTCGCGGTGGATGGTGTGCCCTACACGAGCGGCTCCTACGGCGTTTACCGCCAGGATGTCTGTGATGCTTTCCCTGGGCGCTCCGGCTGCCCCAACGTGGGCTGGACGCTGAATCTCGATACCAGGCAGCTAGCCGATGGCGCGCATACCCTCGCCATCACGGCACACCCGGTAGGCGGTCAAAGCTACACCGCAACGGCAACGTTTCAGGTCGCCAACCTGGCAACAGCCGCGAATCCGGTCCGAATTGATATCGATAGTCCGGCTGCAAGTGGTCCAGCATTGGGCGGCGTTGCGGCCATAGCCGGCTGGGCGCTGAGCGACAATGCGACAATCAGCAGCGTGCAAATTCTGGTGGATGGTATTCCATACGGAACGGCGATCTATGGCTCATCCCGAGGTGATGTCTGCGCGGCCCACCCCGCCTCGCCTGATTGTCCGAATGTGGGCTGGACTGCTTCGCTCGATACCAGCGGGCTCACCAGCGGTGTACATACGCTATCGATCACCGCGACTAGCACCACAGGCCAGCGTGCCACCAATAGCAAATCTTTCCAGGTGAACAACACGCTAACGGGTCCTGGTCGGCTGGCGATTGATCAGCCCGTTTCCGGCAACGCGTACCTGGGTATGGTGCAATTCAGCGGTTGGGCTGTGCACAGTAGCCTGCCCGTTACCGCAGTATCGATCACGATTGATGGTGTGCCGTACGGGAGTGCCACCTATGGCGCAAATCGCGCCGACGTGTGCGCGATGTATCCCGGACCTGCGTGTCCCAATATCGGCTGGACTTTCCGACTGGACACCACGCAACTCGCCGACGGCGCGCATACGCTCGGCGCCACGGAGATTGCTTCCGATGGCAGTCACTATACGGCGTCTGCCGCGTTCACGGTCGCGAATTTTTCCAGCGTGAATCCAATGCGCATCACAATCGATTCGCCGGCGCCGTCGGTGTACTATTCCGGGGCGATCGCCGTGAACGGTTGGGCGATCGACGACAGCAGCCCGATCTCCAGCGTATCGATCGCCGTGGATGGAGTTCCCCAAGTACCCAATGCGACGTACGGCGGGGCGCGGCCGGATGTATGCGCCGTCTATCCCGGACGATCCGGCTGTCCGAACGTCGGTTGGTCCACCACGATAGACACAACGCTGTTCTCGAACGGCACGCATACGCTCGCAGTCACCGCGACGACACCGTTCGGACAAAGCTCGACTACAAACACGAGCTTCGCGATCGTGAATTGATGTCGTGAATTAATGTAGGTCGCGGCTCTGTTATTCTGAAGATTCCCAGGCAAAATTACGTTTGCCTGGAGTGTTTGTATTCGCATGCACATCAAAAAGCAACGCCTTCTCACACCCGGCCCAACTCCCCTGTTGCCGGCCGCCCTACACGCCATGATGGGTTCCGATATCCATCACCGCACGGAGGACTTTCGCAATCTGTACAAACAGGTTTTGTCCGATCTGCGGGAAGTGCTCGCAACGTCGCACGATGTACTCGTGTTGGTGGCATCAGGATCGGGCGGTCTTGAAGCCGCGACTCAGAATTTTTTCTCGCCCGGTGATGAAGTGCTGGTGTGCTCAGCGGGAAAATTCGGTGAGCGCTGGGTGGAAATCATGAAAGCCTGGGGCATGAAGGCTACTGTGCTGAGTGCTCCTTATGGTGAGGTGGTGTCGCCTGAGGCGGTTGAGCAAGCGCTCGTGCAAAACAGGAATTTCAAGGGCGTCTTCGTGCAAGCTTCCGAAACATCCACAGGAGCGCAGCATGATGTCAAAGCCATGGGCCTGGCGGTTAAAAGAACGAACGCTATTTTCGTGGTGGACGCGATTACGGGCATCGGCACCATGCCGCTCGACATCGAAGGCTGGGGACTGGACGTGGTGATCGGCGGCTCGCAGAAGGCATTCATGATCCCGCCTGGATTGGCGTTCCTCGCTATTAGTCCAAAGGCATGGGCGCTCGCCGATTCTTCCAAGGCGCCCCGGTTCTATTTCGACTTGAAAAAGGAAAAGAAAAATGCCGCCAGCGGCGAATCGGCCTGGACGCCGAATACCGCGTTGCTGCTGGCGTTTGCCGAAGCGTTGAAATACATCAAGTCCATTGGCATGGACAAAGTGATCGAAAATGCGCAGGTGCTGGCGCGCGCCACCCGCGCGGCAGTTCAGGAACTCGGGCTTGAGCTATTTTCCAAATCGCCAGGATCATCGGTCACCGCCGTCCGGCCGCCCGCGGGAATGGATTCCGGCGTCATCGTAAAAGAGTTTCGTCAGCGCTTCAACGCCATCATCACGAATGGCCAAGGCTCGATGAAAGGACAGATCTTTCGGCTGGCCCACCTCGGCTATTTTGATTTCCACGATTTGTTCGCTGTGATTGCAGAACTCGAATTGATCCTGACGGCAAACGGCCGTGAAATACGGTTTGGAAGCGGTGTGGCCGCTGCCCAGACGGTTTACGCGGAACTGGCGTTGCCGAAGCCGGAAATGGCTCTGAGCAACTGATCACCATGAAAATTCTTGTTGCCGAACCGCTGGCGCCGGCCGCGGTCGAGTTATTGCACGCGCAGACGGGCTGGGAAGTTGTCATCGCCGATCCGAAGACCTACCGGCCACATCTGGCCGATTGCGATGCGCTGGTCGTACGCAGCGCGGTAAAAGTCGACAAAGATGTACTTGCTGCGGCACCCAAACTGCGCGTGATCGGACGTGCTGGCGTAGGTGTGGATAATGTGGACCTACCAGCGGCCACCGACGCGGGCGTGTTGGTGATGAACACGCCGGGCGGCAACGCTATCTCAGTTGCCGAACACACGCTGGCGCTCATGCTGTCGATGGCGCGCGCCGTGCCGCAGGCGAATAATTCGACCAAGTCCGGAAAGTGGGAGAAGAAGAAATTTCTTGGCAACGAACTGCGCGGCAAAACGCTCGGCGTGGTGGGCCTGGGTAGCATTGGGCGCGAGGTGGTGAAGCGCGCAAAACCTTTTGAAATGCGGATCATCGGGCACGATCCGTATGTCAGCGCGCAAAGCGCGAGCGCGGCGGGTGTCGAGCTTGTCTCGCTCGCCGAGCTATACAAGCAAAGCGACTTTATCACTTTGCACGTTGCGCTGACGCCCGAGACAAATCGGATGCTGAACGCCGGGGCATTCGCGCAAATGAAGGACGGTGTGCGGATCGTCAATTGCGCACGCGGCGAGTTAGTAGATCAAAACGACCTGCGCGCAGCGGTGGAGAGCGGCAAGGTTGGCGGCGCGGGTCTCGATGTCTTCGAAACAGAGCCGCCCGGCGAGAACGAGTTGTTCCGGCTGGACACGATTATCGCGACGCCGCACATCGCTGGCTCAACCGAAGAGGCGCAGGAAATTGTTGGCATCCGGATCGTCGAACAGATGGTGGAGTACCTGAAGAGCGGAGTAGCGCTGAACGCTGTAAACATGCCTGCTATGACCGCGAAGGAATACCGCGCACTGCGTCCCTATGTAACGCTGGCTGAGCGCCTGGGCCTCTTTCTCAGCCATATTGCCAGTGGCAACGCGCACACAATCCGGTTCGTCTATTACGGGCGGCTCGCCGAAAACAATACCCAGATTCTGCGTAACGCCGGTCTGGCGGGGGTGCTCAGCCGCTCGCTCGAATACCGCGCCAACGTGGTAAATGCTATGCAGATTGCTACACAGCGTGGCTATCGCGTAATTGAAGAACTCGAGGCCGGCCAGGCGCGTATGGACGCCATCCGCATGGAGCTCGATTCCGACGCCGGCTCCTTTTCCGCATTGGGGGCTGTAGTGCTCGACAAGCCACGCCTGCTGCAGGTGGAAAACATTTCGTGCGAAGCAACGCTCGACGGTAATCTGATGTATTCGAAAAATGAAGATGTGCCCGGAGTCATCGGTTTTCTAGGGACGGTGTTGGGCAAAAACGGTATCAACATCGCCAACTTCGCCCTGGGCCGCCAGGAGCCGTCCGCACGGAAGGATGGTGAGCCGCTCATCGCCATATCCATTATCGAGACGGACCAACTCGTGCCCGACGATGTCATTTCGCAAATATTCAAGAACACGGCGGTGAAGGTCGTGCGCCGCGTGGCACTACCGCACGCATAGACCAATGTTCGACTTCACGGCAAAGTCCGTCGTAGTCACCGGAGGAACCAGCGGCATTGGACACTCCATCGCCGATGCATTCAGTAGGGCCGGAGCGAAAGTAGTTGCGGCCGGATTACCTTCGACCGATCCTTCTCTTGCGAATGTGGAGACGGAAATTGTGGACGTCGCCGACGGCCAAGCGATTATAAGCTTGTTCGAAAAACTTTCCGAGATCCATGTTCTGGTCAACGCGGCGGGGATCATTCGCCGCGAGGAAGAGTTCGAACTAGATGTGTTCGCGCGAGTGCTCGACGTGAATCTCACGGGTGTGATGCGCGCATGCACAGCGGCACACCCAAAGCTAAGCCAGAGCAAGGGCTCGATCGTGAACATTGCCTCGATGCTCAGCTTCTTTGGTGGGCCGCGCGCGCCGGCCTACAGCGCGAGCAAGGGTGGAATCGCGCAATTGACGCGCTCGCTAGCGGTGGCTTGGGCCGCCGATGGCATTCGAGTGAACGCAGTGGCGCCTGGCTGGATCGCTACGCCTCTTACGAGCGCGCTGCAAAACGACACGGTGCGGTCGGATCAATTGCTGGCACGCACTCCGCTCAGACGATGGGGTCTTCCGGGCGATATCGCCGGACCAGTGTTATTCTTATGCTCCGAGGCGGCTTCGTTCATGACTGGCGCGATCGTCACCGTGGACGGCGGCTATTCGGCCGCTTAAGTCAGAAATCATGCAGTCTACTCATCCCCTTTCTCCCGAACAGATCGTGACAACGGCCGTGCCGGAAGACGAGCGTGTCTGGGTTCCGCAAGCACCCAGCGTATGGTTTCGGCCGCTCATGCTCAACACTTTGAATGGGCAGTGGTGCAATCTCCTACGCGTGCGGCGCGCGGGCATCTTGAGCCGCCATCGCCATCCCGCTCCCGTCCACGGCTACGTCCTTAAGGGTTCGTGGCGCTATCTTGAGCACAATTGGGTGGCACGCGCCGGCGACTACGTGTTCGAACCGCCGGGCGAAACGCACACGCTCACGGTGGATGCAAGCGAGGAAGAGATGATCACGTTCTTCCATATCTCCGGCTGCATGTATTACGTCGACGAACAGGACAACCATACTGGCTTTGAAGATGTTTTCACTAAAATTGATATGTGCCGCCAGCACTATGTCAAGGTCGGCCTTGGAGACAGCTTCGTCGATCAGTTCGTTCGCTAATTAGCCAGCCGGCCCGGTGGCCAACCAGAGAATTCGGCGATCATGGGCAATTGGTCGCTGTATCCACATTCGGCAGCCAATCCTGCCTGCATTTGTGCCCATCCTTGAAAAGAACTGCGCGAACAGTGCAGTCTTTCGCCTCGACCAGTTTTCGCAGCGCAACGGTCTTCTCAGGATTTGAGGGGAGTGTAGCATCGATCGGGTCGCCAACTCGCCGAACGGCTTGCTGACGCCTGAAGATGTTCTGGCAAATAATGCGTATCCAAGAAATTGCATCAGCGAGGAGCAGACCGCGCGCGACTACATCATCGGGTACATTGTGATGAAGATCCGATCCGCCCTCGACCAAGTCAGGCCCGAGTAGCTCATATTCCCGCAAGCACAAGCTCAATCGGGCCCACGCCAAAGTGGGATGCATCAGCGTGGACACTCCGCGCCACATGACGGCGTTGCCGGGCGGAAGATCTTTCGCGCGTGCGAGATAGCCGCCGAGCCGGGCAATCTTCGTGAGGTAAGAGGGCGAGATTAGCCTTACGCCGCCGGCTGGCGGTCTTGTCGTAGATGAGCAGATCCAGAACGTGCATCCCTACGGTCGTCAATGCGATGGTGGGCGAGGCCGTTGGCGCTACTCGGTTCATCATCGTCATCCAGAAGATGCGCCAACTGAGGATGTAAAACACGGCGATCAGATTGACGATTCGCTCGGCGGTGCAAAGCTTGGAGGCTTCCGCCTTACATCCTGACTTCAGGATTTTGCGGAACGTCTCGATCTTCCATCGCATCCCGTACCAGGCGAGCTTTTCTAGTGCGTCTCCACGCCACCGAACAGAAAGATTTGTGATCAGCTTCCAATCGATTTTCTCGCGGTCTTTCGCTTTCGTCCGCTCCTGGGCATAAATCACCGTCAGCATCAGGGAGTGCCGGCTATCCTGATTGTGTCCAGATCACTTCAAGAGTCGTCGGTGTATCGAGCACAATGCCAATAGTGCAAGCCAAGCCTAGAACGAGATACCGACCAGGAATTCAACTTGATTGCGATGTGTATGCAGGCTATTGCCCGCGAAAGCAGTAGCCGTCGCCGGATCGTTGCCCCAGTGCGTATAGCGGAATTCCGGTCCCGCGCGCAGCTTCAAGACCTTTAACTCGGCACCCAGAGCGCCGGTTATACCCTTGGTTGAGTAATCATTTAACCGTCCACAGTTCGGAAGCTGGGCCCAGCCACCATATAAGGCTTCACGAACGGAAGCGGTAGGTGATATTTGGCCAGGGCCGACACTTCCCAGAAGGCGTAGTCTACCGACGAGATCCCGATGAACCTACCGAGAAGAAAACTGGCGAGATCACGGTCGAACTGTGCGGCAATGTTCACCGAACGATACAAACCGTCTCCTTCGATGGACAGACCGAGCGGAAGGTGCACTTCCAATATCGGACCAATGATGAAGTTCTTGGATTCGCTAAATGTCCGGCTGGCGGCACCGGGGAAGGACGCGGGCCAAGTCGTATCGGTGAGCGACTCCGTCAGCGGAATGCCACCTTTCACGCCTACTGATACGCGGGACCCGATAAGACCCTGCGACCAAGCACAGCAACTAAGGAATAGGGCGGCGACAGCTAGCTTTCTGAAAATTTGAAATAGGCTTCCGCTGATATTCCTTTTTGCATCGGGATATAGCCCTAGGAAATCTAAAATCACAAATCATAGTTGCCGAGCTTTAAGAACCCTCTCCTTACGTCACAGGCTATATCGATTGGCTCGATAGATCGGCGTTATCGGAAGCTGAGAAGCGTTGGCATTCTTCCGAATTTGTTCCCGTACGGTCGGCATCCCTGACAATGAAGTTCCGGCCATTCTAGGACTCCCGATAGATCCCCACGGCACGATCAGGATGGCGCGTTTTTCGCGATCTTCCACGTACGTGAGCGTTCGTGAATAGAATCGACAAAGAATCCGCTCCGCCGCGATCACCGTCACGCTTTCGCTACTCCTATCGAATCCTCTGCTTGACCCCGTACACAGTCGTGTCCGGATTGTAGTGACGCCAGTCGAACCAGTAATCCTTCATCACTCCGATCTGCTCAAGACACACGCCCTTCGATTTCCCGGCGACCGCGCAGCCCTGAAAGTTCCAATCACTACCTGTTGGCGCATCCATTAGCAGCACCCCTGACGCGATCTCCTTCGCCTGTCCAGCGCCGCTGCCCACAATCCGATAAAACTGCGGAGGCTCGGCTGTGCCGGCCATGCGCCGCCGGAACACGCGCACAGATTTGCTATCCCCTCCGAGCACAATCAGAATAGGCTCGCCTCCAATGCGGTCCTGAATCAGCTTCTCTTTTAAGAGCGCCTCAAATGGCACTGCGCGGCTCGCCCCGAACGCATGTATGCCCAGCATCAGATCCCTCGGCTTGAGACCGGCCTGCGCGTAGCTGATCACCGTCGGTGCTTTCGCCATCTTCACATCCCAGTCCTGCGGCGAATAGTCGCGCGCGTATTTACGCACATCGTTCAGCACCGTGCCCCCTGGCCTCTCCGCCTTCCAGAGTGCAAACGAAAGCTCGTCCGCCGACGCCAGCGTGAGTCGCCGCCCCGCCAGCGGTCCCGACACCGCGAGACCAGTTATCTGCTGCCAATACGTGCCGGTCTGCTCATCGCGCATCAAAAAGTTCTGGTTATTGATGCCCGCGAGATGAAACCGTAACGCTATGCCGTCAACTGTTCTTTGAAACACCAGACCGGTGTGACAAAGCGTTCAATACGTAGCAACTATCGGAAGTCCGCCCAGAGTGTCGTTGACGATGTGGTGATACGACAAATTGCGGATCGGGTAAGCTCTTGCTTCACTTCCCATGCGGACGGAGATCACTTGTTCGCGGCCATCCAACTTTGTGCTTGCTGCTGGAGAAAAACTAGGGCGATCGATCGGATGAAACATCAGTTCGTACACATTCACCCGCGAGAGAAACGCGAAGAAGCAAGCCAGTAGAGCGCAAACGCAAGACACCACCTTGCGCCACATTCCGCCCGTTTGCCTCCAGGCCAGTACCGCCAGAACCGCCGCAGTAGCGACCAGCACAATCTCCAGCGCCGGTAGAATGCGCATGACGACGAGCGCGACTGCCAATTCTCGCGGCCCCTGATAGCGGAACGGACGAATCACATACACCGGGTACACGACCAGCGCAAACGAAATCACAGCGCAGAGAAGAAGCCAGAAAAGCGGTTTTCGAAACAAGTTTGCCCCATGCGCTGCCGCACCTGTATTCATTGCCCTGTACCCTTCTCCGGCAGAGTATAACAGCAGTACACAGTTTTGTGATCAACCGAAAGTTGGTGTCCCGAACGGACGCTTCACACGCCCTTGTAGTGGCTCATTACCGCTACTCTACGGCGGCTAGTATCCGAGTGGCCCGTCATACTGGCGCTATCCGAGGGTGGCTGAAAATGAAAGATCATAGTGTTGAAGCATCGCCGCGTTTCCAGGCCAGCGCGGCGGATGTACGCGTATGAAAGCCGCAGTCTATCACCGATACGGACCGCCGGACGTTGTCCAAATCGAAGACGTCGAGAAGCCAGTTCCCAAGGACAAGGAAGTTTTAATAAAAGTCCGCGCGGCTTCTGTCAACCCACTTGACGTGGGCTTAATGAAAGGCAAGCCGCACAGCTTTCGCATACTTTTCGGGCTGCGCAAACCAACGTTGACACGACCCGGCGTCGATGTAGCCGGCGGGGTGGAAGCGGTCGGTGGGAACATAACGCAGTTCAAACCGGGCAACGTTACGAACTCATTTTCGACACCTACGTGAACCATTCGTTGTCAGCGTGCAGACGCGTCTTAAGTCGTAAGGGGATATACATTATGGTCGGGGGGCCGGCCCATCGGTGGATGATCGGTATTCTGACTCCTGTGATCAAGGCGCGTGCGTTGTCACCCTTCGTGAGCCAGAAGTTCGTAGTATTCATTGCGAGATCGAGCAAAGAGGATCTGATCGTTATCCACGACTTAATGAAGACCGCAAAGGTAACACCGGTCATCGACAAGCGTTTCAGCTTGAGTGAGGTTCCTCAGGCGATGCGGTATCTAGAACAAAGACACGCTCGGGGGAAGGTTGTAATAACGTTGGCACACAACTGAGAGATGTAACAAACACGCTAGTGACTCGGGTCTCAGCCAGTCGAGATTCCGGGTGGATCGTCGGCAATCAGTCCCGATTAGAAAGAACAAGGCGAATGCTGCTAGATATCGGGGAATTGAGGCTACGTTCGCTGACGTACGTGCATTCGGCGCACATTGTGCGCAATTCTTACGGAGGGAATTTGGCAATGGCACGCCGGAGAAATCGCCCACTCACGGTTCGACGCTCTCCAACAGAACGGCAGAAGCCGCAGCCGGGATACCGAACGCGCTGGACCAGGAATGAGCGAAGAGCTTGGAACGCGAGATTCACCGCATCCATCCGGCCCCGCCCAGAGTTCAGCAGGAGAAGCAAGTAGTTCATCCCTCCCATGTGACACGGGGGCACGCCTTCTGGTCGATCCGGAGACGGGAAAAGTCACGCTGGCTTCCTCCGACGGGCAAGACGGCCAGGTCCGAGGTTGATCACTAACCCTGGCGGTTTCCCAATTCTGTTGAAGCATCACAAAGAGCGGCTCTAACCTTTGCGGATGTTGATCACCGCACATTCCGGTTCCCAGAAGCTTGCGTGTGCAGACGCGTGAGTCTAGCGTGGTTCCCCCGGCGCTCCCAATAGAGCGTTCGGCCAGTTCCACCGTTGCCGGACATGTTCCAATTACTCCATCAAGCAAGGGAATTGATTCTTCCTGAACGCAATCGCCGACAGCATCGTGGACCCGGCTTGAGCACCGCCAAGAGGCACGCCGCCGAGTGCTCGATATGGACCAAACAGCGGAGTATCTCGGCAGCAGCCAGGATACAATTTACCGGCTCATTGCTGAAGGAAAACTCACTCCCGTCCGGTTCGACCGTCGCATTCGGTTCGATATCACGGATCTGAATAAACTCATCGAGATAGCAAACGGAAGGACCAGTACTGACATGGCGCGAGCAGTTCGAGTATCCTGCTGGCCATGAACGATACGCGGGAGAGGCCCGCGCTAAGCGAAGAAAAGGGTTGCCAAATGAAGAGGCGCACGGATGGCGCTGGTAAGGCGACCTCGATCGGCGCAGGGAATGGTCGCTCGAATATCAACCCAAATGGGCGCTACAGATGCTCTCTAGGAACTTGGATGCATCCACTGAAGAAGCACGTACGGAACGGGCACCCTGCGCCAGATCCGCAGTGGAAAGTGGGTCTTCGAATACAAACCCGAGTGGGCCGTTAAGCGACAATCGAAAACCGTCTACGCAGCTACCGAAAAGGCCGCGCAAAAGTTCCTCAGCGATTGGGTGAGGGAGCTCGATGGGCAAGATGCTCCCTCAGTGGAAGTGTCGATCGACGATTTGATCGAGCTACACATGACCGATATGCGGCTCAAAGGGCGCGATCCGATCAACATCGACCATGTGGAGAAGCGGGCGAAGAAGCATCTGGCTAAGTACTTCGCGAACGTTAATTTCGCGAAACCGATGAAGAAGGCTGCAATCAAGAAGTACGCGCAGACCCGCATTAGTGCCGGCGCAGCCCGCGCCACGGTGAATCGCGAACTCGCGGCGCTTCGGCGCGCGCTGCAACTTGGAATTGACGATGAACTGATCCGCGTGCCGTTGCCCAAGATCGAGAAGCTCAAGGAGAACAACACGCGCACAGGACTCATCGATGAGGGTGTCTACTCTACGTTCCCGTAAGCCGTTAAATTAGAAAGATTTAAGTTGGTGCTGGAGGTGGGGGTCGAACCCACATGACCAGTGAAGGTCGCGGGATTTTGAGTCCCTTTCAGCGGGTTTGTCGGGGAGCGAAACCTGCAAAATTGCAGCAAATACGCCATTCGGCCAATCTCATCGATCCCTCCTGACCCTACAAAGTAGTTACAAAAGTAGTGACAATCGGCGACCCCTGCGGAATGCCAGCGCGCACTAGAACCTGAATCTAAAGATAGGCGGCTTCGGGCGGTAGTACCAACGCAAGATCAAAGACTTAGCGTGAGTGCTGATCGCCCGAATCCGCCAATTTCCGCCCTGGTTGTGTAGTGAATTGTGTAGTGGGCTGCCGACGCGACTTATCCCCGCCCAAAATTAGCGTCGGCATGATTGGACAAAGGCCCCGATGGCCGCATCTCGGAAATCAACCCCACCTAGTCAAGTCCGGCTTCCGGCAGCCGAAGTGGTGAGCTTCCTCCGAGACACACGCTCCTCTCCTACCTGGACCGAGAAAGAATTCGCAGCAACGCTGAGCCTTAGTTCAGAAGAGGTGAAGCAGACTCTTCCCGTCCTGCAACTGGCTGGCTACATCGAACCGCTGGCGCATGGGAAATGGCGTACCACGCAACAAGGTGAGCTGGTTGGCGGCGGCAAGGCGGCACGGTTCACAAGAGAAAGCGTCGAACGGGCGTTCGCTGACTTGAACGAGCGCATTCAAACGATCAATGCCTATGAGAGCGCGCCCTATCGCATCACTCACGCCGTGCATTTGGACATTTCCTCGGTGACCGAGTCCGAGTTCAGGCGGCAACGGTCGGGATTGAGCTGAAGCGGCGCTCCGGTGCGAGTGACGATCAGCCAACCGCCGCTGCAGGCGGCGAGGAAGACGCCTTCCTTAAGCAACTGAATGGGAAATCGACCATTCTCCGGTTGCAGCGATACGATTTCAGGGTCGGGTAATTTTCGGTTGGCTGACGACACAGGAGTGGACGCGGCGTGTGTCTCTTATCCAGAAGTCTATCCGGACTTGTCCAAAAGAATTAACCAACTTGCCAGCGTGCGATCGCTTCGTATTAACCACGAACGGTATCGACTTCCGATCAGTCCTCCCTATGGGTGGTTCCAAAAGGTGGCCACAGCCTCGTCTTTGGCGATGCCGCTCCGCAACTCCCTTATAGGACGCTCGAGCTCGTTCGAACAAGCATATTGACGAGCAGGTCAATAATCGCTTGTTCCGGGCGACCCTGCATCAATGTTGGCGGGCTCTCAGGCTTGAGGATAGTTCACGGATATCAATGACGGCGCTCACGGACGGATCGCGAGGGAGCGCTGAAGCACGACTCTCGATGGCGCGAGCTTCTCTCCGATGGTGGTTCTTGCGCAGCGCAATGGCGTAATTGTTCAACACTGACCTGAGCACGACCGGTTCCGACACGTCCGCGCCCTCGGCAATCGCAATTGCCAGGCGCAATTTCTCTTGCGCCTCCGGCCATTCGCCCTGCCTTGCATGCGCCGCCGCCCTGAGGTTCAAGAGTTTAATTCGATCCAGGGGAACAGCATCTTCGGCAACCGCTACGATAGCCAGGGCGCGATCCAGCACCTGGGAGGCTTCCTTAAACCGCTCCTCCGTTATATACAGGGTACCCAGGTAATTAAGAACCGCTGCCGCATCGGAATCAGCCGCCTTCCCCGATTGCTTACACTCTTCATAAGCCAGAAGATACTCCGATTCGGCTTCTTTCAACTTTCCTTGTTTTTGCCGCAGCACACCACCCGTGATGTGGACCTGCCCGCGCTGCTCTGGGCGCTCTGCGCGGAGTTGTAACATCTGCTCAAAGGCTTGTTCTGCTTTTCCAAATTGGCCTCGCTCGAGCCGGGCGATTGTGAGGGCATGAAGCGAGCGGAACAATATCGGATCATCAAGATCGACATGTTTCCGAAGAAGATCGACGGAGCGCGCCGCGAATGCTTCGGAATCGCGAGTACGTCCACGGACGGACAGGAGAACCGCGACATTGCCGAAAACCACCCCGCCGCAAACATATTTGCCATTTGACACTGCCGTAGAGATAGCCGCTTCGGCTTCGTCCAGCCGGTCCGCGATCGCTTTAGCGATGACTAATTCATTGAGTGCCGTGCAGTCCGGCTGTTGGATTGATGTTTGCCCAACAGCCAGGAACTGGATCAGTACGGCACCGAGAAACAATTGCGTTTTCATTGCCGTTCTCCTTTTGAACAACGTCTTCTTCGCACCCAGCGATTTAGCCGTTGCGCTTTAGCTGACAGGAATCGAGCCTTGTATCGCGTCCACGGAATCAGGCCCCGGCGAGTTATCTCGCCATTGTTTTCCCAGCCGGTCCATCTGCTCGCGACACATGGGTCGTCCGGGCGGCGCTTGGTCGAGCCAAGCGATCACCCGTTCCTCTTGGGCCGTCACGCGCAGTACGGTCAATCGGAGACAACCGCCTAGCCTCATTTCTCATGTAGAGTCTCCTTCCCTCTCAGCCAGAGACCACCTGTGCGGCATTTTGCGCCTCTTCAGATGTGTCGACGGCAGGTCAGGACAAGGACCAACTTCGGCAGCGAGGGGTATAAACAACCCCAGGAAGAGTGTCTAAATGGGCGGCCAATACCTCCGACACAGACATAAACCAAAAAGTGCGGTCCGCGATCTCAAATTTTGTTAGATTTTCTTTGTTAGGGGGGGCAGCCATGCGTTATCAGTTCGGTCCATTCCGGCTGGACACGGAAATCCTCGTCCTGTTTCGCGGCGAAGACCCTATCTACATAACGCCCAAGGCGCTCCAGACTCTGCGGGTCCTAGTTGAGAATTCTGGGCGCGTGGTCAGCAAGAGAGAGCTTTTGACCTGTGTCTGGGGCGAAGTTAACGTCGAAGAAACGAATCTAACCCAGAACATCTTCGCCCTCCGCAGGATTTTAGGAGAGACGCCGCGCGATCATCGTTTCATCGCCACCATCCCCGGTAAGGGATATCGATTTGTCGCGGAGGTGAGAGCATACGAAACCTCTTTGACGCCTCGGGAGCAGTCGGTGTCAGATGTCGTGCTGGAAGCGAAGCCCTCGCGGCTCTTTTTCTCCCGGCGGACTCAAGTCTTTCTCCTGACGCTTACGGCGATAACGGGTACCATTGTTCTGGCATTTCGGCGTAAATACGATAATCCCCTCAACTATTCCGCCGTACCTCTGACAAGTTATGTCGGCTCTGCCCTTTGTCCGTCGTTCGCTCCCGAAGGCGAGCGCGTGGCGTTTAGTTGGAATGGCGACAAACAGGACAACTTCGATATTTACGTGAAGCAAATCGGACTCGGCCTGCCCTTACGGCTGACGACGGATGCCAGACCCGACCTAAGTCCCGCCTGGTCGCCCGATGGCCGGACCGTTGCCTTTCTCCGCTTGTTTGATGACAAAGCAGACCTCCTTGTAATTCCATCCGCTTCGAATGGTGTCGAGCGGCGAATTGCCGAGTTGACTGCCCCTGCCCGAATGTTTTCGGAAATGCGATTTCTATCCTGGTCACCGGATGGCAAATGGATCATCGTATCGGATGGCAGCAAAGCAAGCGTGGGTGCCACCGTCGGCCTGTCTTTGGTTTCAGTCGAAACAGGAGAAAAGCGCCGGTTAACTCACCCGGCGCCCTGGAACGATGATTTCAGTCCAACGATGTCGTCGGATATGAAGCATCTGGTTTTTGCCCGATATACCGGAGCGGCGAGTGATCTTTACGCCCTCGATCTCTCAAAAAATCTCCAGCCGGTGGGCGAACCGAAACCACTCACGTCCTATCACCAGATGGCAAGCAGCCCTGTCTGGATGCCTGATGGCGAGTCTCTGCTGTTTACGCAATACTCGACGCGCGGCAGCCCAAGTCTCTGGCGCATGAGCGTTCATGCTCCTGGCCGTCCGAAACCGGTCCCAGTCTCCGCCGACGACGCAAGTTGGCTAGCTGTCTCTCCCAAAGGCGATTCGCTGGTATTCACGCGCGAAACGGTAAATGCCAATCTCTGGGCGGTTGAAACGGGCGGCTCGCCACTTTGGGCTAGCCGGACCAGAACCAATAAACCCTGGATCACTTCGAGCCGGACAACCGGAGCGGCCCAATTCTCTCCCGATGGCCAACAGATCGCATTTCAATCCACGCGTTCTGGATGGAGCGAAATCTGGATCGCCGACCGCGACGGCTCTCATCCGCGCCAGTTGACTAACTTCCATGCGACCGTTGCTGGGTTTCCGCACTGGTCGCCGGATGGTACGAAAATTGTCTTCCACCTACGCGAGCAGAGTCAGGCCACACTCGTGATTCAAGATGTGCAAGGGGGCCGCTACAAGCGTCTCACGACGGGCTCCGGTAACGACTATTCCCCGAGTTGGTCGCACGATGGAAAATGGATCTATTTTGGCTCCGACCGCAACGGAGGAGACCAGATCTGGCGGGTACCAGCCGGAGGTGGCGTCCCGAGGCAGGTTACAGCACATGGCGGCTGGGCGCCCACGGAATCTGCCGACCAAGAGTATCTTTTCTACACCAAATCGAAGCGAAATGGCATCTGGCGCATCTCCTTGTCGGGCACGGAGGAACAATTGGTGGTCTCCGATGTTGCTGGCGAAGGATCCGCCTACGCTCTCGGCAGCCAGGGGATTTATTTCGTCGCGTTGCCAGGGGGCGGCGTGGGACAACATCTGGCTTTTCTCAACTTTGCTACGGGCCACGTGAAATCGTTAGCGGACATCCCCCGCACCGTAAACTTGGGGCTTACGATTTCTAGCGACGAACAGATCTTGCTGTATACCCAGATGGACCACGTCCATAGTGATCTAATGCTTGTGCAGCACTTTCATTAATCGAAAATTCGTCGACCAGCGATGAGTAGCTTTCGAAGCTGCTACGGCGCGTCAGTAACCCGTAGCCTCTGCTATTGCTTCAGCGTAGATGTAAGCCGTAACGGTTGGTGGCCCGTCGCTACTCTCGTAGCCTCCATCGTTCGGTGTTAACCCGCGCGTGAAATCTTCCAGCGGTGGCGCGGTAGCCTGTCCGGCACCCAGCCACTTCACCTTTAACGCTTTCAGGTTCAGTTGATCGTCCAGCTCGGTTATCTGCAACTTGTCGGGGCGGTTCTCCAACAGCGCTACTTGTAGTTGCTCGATGCTCAGCGGACTCTTTAACAGCCATTTGCCATCGCCGAGGTCTATACCACCGAGCATCGCAATGTGGCCCGTGATGCGGTTGTCAATCGCGGTTCCGACATCAAGAACATAGTCAGGCATGCACATACTTGATAACATAAAGCGCATTGTGTATATGCTACGAGAACGGAGAATAAAAACCGAATACGATAGAATTCCTTCCGTGGGCAAGCGCTTCTGCGATGTGACGGTACAAACCGCAGACGGCAAGCGCCACACCATCACCGTTCAGGCGGATTCAGTGTACGATGCGGCTGTCCAGTTCGTAGGCCGGGCCGGCGCGGCATTTCCAGGCGACCGGGAACTGCCAAAGATCGACAAGGATACCGTTTTTGAAGTGCGGCCCGTCTACAACGTGACGCAACCGAAGCTCATGGAGTGGGCCAACAAAAAAGCGAACCTCTACGCCCGATCGAGGAAGTTTCGGAAGTGGAGATGATGGAGCCGCCCGCCTGCCTTCCCAGAGACATTTAGGCCAGTCGAAAAGAGAGGCACCCGAATGACGCGCCTCACTAGAGAAGTGCAATAAGAATTCAGCGGCATGCTTGCTGGTGCGCAGTACAGCACTGCATAGACTCCTGCTGGTGTGCAGCACACTCGCGTGTGCAGGCCGAAAATGGCTTTCATGCCCGAGCGGCATTACTCTTCGCTGTCGCGAAATCAGGCCGAAACGGTGGAAGCCCAAAACTTGCATCGATAGTTTCATAAACCTCTTTCGCGCTCAGGCGTTTCCTTTCGAGCAGCGCGTTAGCTACCGCCTTAATCGGCTTCCAATCACCCTGGACTTGGGCGCGGGCTCTGAGGAACAACCAATTCAACCAAGCGGAGTTGGTCTCGCCATCGCCGCCAGCGAATTTGAACGCGAAATCGATAGCATCCTGATCATCCGATGAATGTGAATAGCGACGGGGCGCGCGACCCCGAAAGACATGCTCAGAGATTTGTCCGGCGAGGATGACCTGAATTCATCTCTCGACAAACAAGCGAGCCCTGTCAGCGTGATAACTCGCCTCGGTTTCATCGCACCATCTGGGCAACCGGTTGAAAAGTACGTGGCCAAGAGATTCTTCCTCCGGCACGATAGTCGCATAACGGAAGGGAATGGCTAGACGCCAAGCAACGACGGCGTGTCCTCCCTCGTGGTGTGCGGTAGCTTCCGCAGGTTTCCTTCGCATCCTCTAAGTTTCCCACCGGCGGCTTCGGCTTCTGATCGAGCCGGGTCTATTGGCCGATGCGTGTTTATCTCACGCTTCACGAGGCGCGCTCGTGTGCGCTCGCTGCTGCCGAAATAGCTCCTCGCGGCGCGACGTTCCATCGACGCGCTTCTTTCGGAGGACGGAGACAATTGGTATCGGCGCGGCACTCAACCTTCGAAGCGAGTCTTGAAGAAGGATTCGACCTCACATAGAAAGGAAAGGCCACCCTCCCGCAGGTGGTCTTTTCTTTCGTAGTTCGCCGCCTCTGGCCGAAAAGGAATTTTATGTCTTCTCCGATAATCCGGAAGAGTGCGGTAGCACTCGTGCCCGACGATACCGGATGTAAGCATGGCTTCCTGGGGCCGACCCGCAAAGTGGATTCCGTTAAGTATGGGCCGTGCCTCGAATGTCTTTCTTACGTCGCGATCGAATTGGATGCGAATAGCCAGCGCACGGGCCGCACCTGGCTAGTTAAGCACGTCTCATCGGATTCAAATTGAGCGTAGCCGTGCCATCAAAGCGAACACATAGCGAATAAGTTACGATCGCCCTTGTGGGCGAACGCTTCTGCGATGTGACAGTTCAGACACCGGACCGCAAGCGCCACACGATCACCGTTGAATCGGAATCCGTCTACGCCGCCGCCATTCATTTCTTCAGCCGATCGCGGGCGCCAAATCCTGGCGAGCATCTTCCCAAAACAACCGACGATACAGTTTTCGAAGTGCGACCTGTTCGGCCGCGAAGTGGACGTGATGATAGAACGGGACTCGGGAAGCGGCAAAGCTTACTACGACTACGTCTGTCTGGATGCGATTCGATCGTCTTGAGCATCCACCGCGCGAATCTAGCGGAGCCCGAGAGAGGGGTCCCGGGACTTCCGTAAATTAGCTATGGGTATATCAGAAGGCAAAAAGAAAGGGCCACGTCCGCGACGAGTGGCCCTTTATCCGGTGAGGCCGAATCCCCTTCGTAGGATTCGCTTACATTGGAGTGCCGCGCCGACTGGAATTCTCTCCAACCGGTCGCCGCCCGGGGGACTTCCCTGCTCAAAAACCATTCCTTAGGTTCGAACCTAAAGTAATGAGCCAACCATTCGCGCCGCGCGCTGCAACGCGCGGCGCCCACTGCTCGACTATGCAGGTCGCACCCGGCAGGTGGTTTTCAAAGCCCCAACCCGTTCAGCCCCAGATGCTCAAATTGAGCCGCTGCCTCAGACGAGTCTTGCTTTCGCGTTTTGTCCACGCGCTCTTGCCAAGCCCTCTCCTCTGTTGCGGCTTCTTGATCCGTGAATAGAGGCCGACTAAACAACTCGTAGCCTGCGTCGTGAAGATGAGAAGCGATTTCGTAATCCCCTTTAGCCCTCCTGATTTTGTATCCGTCTCGATACAGGAAAAATGCCATATATGCGTAAGACTTCCGCTGGCAAATGACCGAATGCTAGAAGTTCCCCCAGTCCCGCTAGAGTACGCCTAGCAGTTTTGAACCCGGTACTGACGGGCTCATTCCGGCGCAGCCGCCTTCGGCTTCTGATCGAGCACTACCCGCTCGGCCGCGGCTTTTCAATCCGTGGTTCGCGGCCCAGCGTCCGACCGCAGCAGGATCGACCTTCCACGTGCGGCCGTCTTCTGTCTCGATGGTGATCGGTGCAAACACGCTCCATCGCCACGTGTGGCTGTAGGCCGTTACGAGCTGATGCGCCGCCGCGAATAGGCTTTCCGCTTCGCCCGAAACTTCCAAGTCGCCTTGCTTCGCCACGAAGCGCATACTTTTGGACTATTGCGGTTTGCGATCCTCGAGAACAACGTTTTCGCCGCACTCGGCACAAATGAACGATTCGACCGTGGCGAAGCCGGGAAACGTGTTCACGGCGCCGCAGTGCGGGCATACGGCGCTAGGGATCGCGGCTTCGGCCGCTTTCAAGAATGCTGCGGCGAAGTTTTATTCGCGTCTTCAAGACGCGCGCGCGTACACCCTCGTATGCCGGACCAGCTCTCCCACGGCATCTCCGTGCCTCTTTAAGAGCGAAATCGTAGGGGGCAGGGTCTTTGCGTTCCTCGATCGCGAGCTCCCGTTCGCTCTTCGCCCGATGTGCACTAGCAACAGTTCTGGCAATCAACTCTCTTAATAGGCGTTGTTTGTCGCTGTCTTCGTCCATAGCGCCATGTAGACGCACGGGTAGAAGTTTTATTACCTAGAGAAAGGTCTCGGGCCGGCAGCCCACTGGGCGGATGACCAAAAAAAGAAAGGCCACATCCGGGATTGGGTGGCCTTTCACGCTGAGGTGCGGAATCCCTTTGACACGATTCCGCTTTGGTTTGAAGTGCCGCGTGGACGATAATTCTCTCCACTCGGCGCGGTATGGGCCGGAGCGGTTCTGTGTGGCTTGTCTTTAAAAGTTTTAATCGATTAGCACAAGCGTATGGCCGATTGGGGATGATACGATCCTCACGAATTACGCTGTTGACCAGTCGGTAAATTTGAAATCCCAACCTAGCTAAGTCCGGCTCATCGGCGACGAGCATGGCGGTCTTCCTCCGACGCCGCCGTGCTTCTCATGGCGAGCCAATTGGCTTCTAGGTATATTTACGTAGCACCCGAATGGGAGAGAATCCTATGGAAGCAGCACTTCCAAAGCGGAATCGTTCGAAGTGATTCCGCTTGCCTTCGAAGAGCCACGCCAGGGACCATGGCCCTTTTCTTTTCTGATATATTCTTCCAGCGACAATGTGAGCACACGATCGCGACCAGCCGAGGCGGACTCGCCGCTCGCGCGAATCCACCACATGCAGCCGGCGGAAGCCATCAAGAACACCGCCTCATCCCGAAAGCAATCGGCGCTATCGAGCACCTGAAAGCCATCAGGGCTAGGACTAGCGTCTCATCGCCACTTGCGAAACTTCTTCGATCGCGCGTAGGTTGAGCCACCCCGCGGGATCCTATACTCCTAGCCTCGCAGCGAACCCTTTGACGTGCAGCGTTTGAGCAGCGCGGTGACGGAGTCGCCCGGTGTTTTTACTTTCAGAGCATTCGATCGGGCGAAAAAAGAGGCGCACCCGAGCCAGGAATGGGGTGCGCCTCATACCAGGGGAGTCTGACGAACCTCATCGGCAAGAACGAGTCAGTTTTGCACCATGAACTATTAGCTGCGGCGGACTGCGGACCAATTCGGCAACGCGTGTGCGTGAAAAGCTTCGAACCGCCGACTCTCGAGGGCTGGAATGTCTGGTGCGAGACGGTTCGGCACCGCGGGATGTGGACGCGATGAATGAGCGCGACGCGGGCAGGAGTGAGGTCTATTACGATTACGTGTGCCGCGAATGTCACCCAACCGTGCTGAACATTTCGCGCGCAAATCCAAATGAGCGCGAGAAGCGTTCGCCCGGAACATCGTTGAATTAATTACGACTGTGCCCTGATGAGAGCGGGACTGCCAATCGGAGGATAACGTTGTCGATGTGGAATGCAGCAGCGATTTCCCGAAATCGTTCCCGCAATCGAAGCATTCATCTGCTCGGAATGCGGTCATGGCGGTCGTGGTCAAAGATACCGTGCAATAAACCCGTGTATTTGCGACGCAACAACTCTGCCGGACCTTCCGCATCGACTCGAATTTAGCTATTCACGCCCGCCATAGTTTTGTGTTGCTTTTTCGCGCTGCCGTTCCCGATTCCGCAGCCGTTCACACTCCTCGATTAGTTCATTACTGGGAACCGGGTAGCCTCGCGCATCGAGCTTCCACTTCCCTAGCTCCTGTTTGACGAGCAGCGTGCGCGAGGGCTCGGGGATCCTCATCTGTCTATCCCAGATTCCCTGAAGATTACAAATCGCCATCAGTACGCGGCTCAGATCGTGATCCACTTTGTTAAACACCTCCGAATCGTCTGGTAACAGTCCATTCTTCCAAAACGCAAGAGAGTAGGCAGGAATATTCGGAGGGCTGTTCGCAAATCGGCGATGGCGTGGCCGTCGACAAAATTGCGCGCGCCGAATTTCGGTCAGTATTTGCTCGCAAATCTTCCCGCCGAAGGTTTCCTCATCCAGTCGAATCGGCCTCGTGCCGCAACCTTCTATTGCGGCCTCAATCCCCATTTTGTTAGCTCGAATCTTCCGCTGATGTCACATTTGTAAGCTGCGCCATCAATATCGGGGAGGAATGTCTCGAGTGCGGGGCCTCGACAAATCGCACAAGTCCCATCAACGTTTGCCATCCAATGTAGTTTACATTCGGCGGATCGTCGTCGCCGACGATAACCGCATGCCCACTTTTGGCCCTGGCTTTTCGCCATTTTAGCCGCGGCAGACGCTCTCTAGCCTTTGCACGAACGCCCTGCGCCGCCGATTCTTCTTGCTGCGCCGAATCGCCACGCACCACCCCGTAGCGATCCCCAGCACTGCAGGCGCGAAAGTGGAATTTTTCGCTCTACCCTGCGCCGTCACACACGATCTATGTGCATGAGCAATCCAGTTTGCGGGTTGCCTGTTTTCCGTGCACAAAAGGTTGGCTAACATCACTGATCCGAAAGAAGTAATCTCCTCGAACGCGTAAGAGGTCAATCTCAACATAGCCGACTTCTCGCCCACATGGATTTGCTTCGACGGTCGCCGGAACACTGCCAGGAGGCTGAAATCAGCCCGGCTCGGTCTCCGAATCTCAGCCCTGGGCGCGGCCGCGCAGCCGCACCATGTGCATCATCGCAAATACCAACAGCGCAATCGCAACCCACGCAAGCCAGTCGCCAAGCAACTGATACACCGTCCAACTGTGCGCCGCCGGCACGTCCACCAGCAGCGTCGCAAACGGAGCCGAGCTACTGCTCACCTCGCCCACAATACGGCCCCGGTCGTCGCTAACCGTCAGAAAGCCGTTCTTCGCCGCACGCGCGATGCTGAAGCCGTCTTCCACGCCGCGCATCACCGCGATGTGTCCGTGCCAGCTTCCGTCCACGACGAAGTCCCACCCCGGAACCAGCATCAGCCCTGCACCGGCCTCGCCGTAGAGACGCGCGGGCGATGCGAAGTCCATGTCCTTGCAGATCCCCACGCCCCACTTCTGCTGCGGTCGCGGCAGCACCATCAGTGCCGTCCCCGGCTTCAGGTTCGACTCGAACGGCGGCAGCATATGCTCCTTGTCGTAACGCTGCACGACTAAGCCCGGAACATAAATCCGGGCCTCGTTGTACTTCACCAGAGCGTCCACATGCACCACGCCCGCAACGATCGTCACTCCCGTCCGGGCCGCAACCGACTGCAGCACCGCATCCGTACCCGCGGCCTTGCCTTGGAGGGTTACCCCAAGCTTCTCCGGCATCACGATCACCCGAGCCCCATCGGTCGCCAGCCTTTCAGCTTCACGCGCATAGTCACGAAACAGCCGCTCGGTATCGGCACCTGAATCCGTGACCGTGTCGTTCGCCTTCTCGTCCGAGGCGATCAGCCCCACCTTCACCATCTGCATCTGCGTCTGAGTCTGCGGCAGCGCCAGCCGCACCGCACCAAACACCAGCACAGCCACGACCACTCCAACACCTGCGCCGACAACCTGCAGCGCGCGCTTCGCTGAGGTCTGCCTTAGGTGCAGCCCAATCGCAATCGCAGCAGGAAACAGCAGCAACACAAAGCTCATCCCCCACGGTCCCGTGATCGAAGCAAGCTGCAGAAACGGAAGAAACTTCAACTGCGAGTACGCAAGACTTCCCGCCGACCCATGAGGAGTCGTCACGTTACGCATATACTCGCTCGTTACCCAGAGCGCCGGCAGGGCAAGAAGCCCGGTCCACACCGCATCACGCAAGACCAGCGCGCGAAACAGCAGCACTCCCGCGGCAAAGACGAGACCCGCAGTCAAGAAGATACCCACCCACGCAGAGGCCGGCATTCCCAGCGTCTTCGTGAAGTAACTCCACATGTTCAGACTGCCGAGCAGCATCACGGCTACTGCCGCGACCGCCGCCGCCCACCATTCACTTCGCAACGCAAGCAGCAGCACCGGCAGTGGCGCAAACCACATCAGCGGCCACCACGGCACAAGACCGTTGCCGAAGTAAAACATCGCGGCAGTCGCGACGATTGCGAGCACTGTTCCCACTATCCGTCGGTAATTAAGCGCGAATGCCATTCAAATATCTCCCAAACGATCTATGACAGAAGGCCCGGAACTCGGAAGGCGACATCGCCATGCGTCCTCCCAGGTAGAGCATGATGAGACCCTGCATCAACGCGCCCGTCTCGAAGACGATCTCCCACACATCGTCCTTGCGGAGGTAGCCCATCTCCATTGCGCGGGCAATCACATCGGCCAACACATTCGCCGTCGGCGACCGCCTCGTCGTGAAGTCATCCGGGTACTGCCGCGCGCCTTCCCGCTTCGTAAGAAACATTAACTCGAACAGGCGCGGGTTGTCGAAGGCATGGTCGAGAAAGACATCGAGTACCTTCAGTAGCTGCCGGTCGACACTGCCCGTGAGCCGCAGTCTCCCAAGCTTTGCCGTCAGCTCGAGGAACCCTGCATCCGCCAGTGCATTCAGCAGCCCATTGCGATTCGGATAATGCCGATAGAGCGCCATCGGCGTAAAGCCGACGGCGGTTGCCACTCTCCGCATGGTCACGCTCTCCGCTCCCTCTTTATCGAGCAGCCTGCGCGCCATACCGGCGATCTTATGTGCAGTAGTTACCGCCATGTCTACACTGTATACCACAGCAGTCTACGGCGTATACAGTGCCCCTTCGAATGAACCGCATGGCTATCATTCCTGCCGGCCATCAGACGATCGCTTCGATTCCCGTGCCAAGAGAAAAATCGAATGGCCTATTGAAGATTCCTTTCGCGAAGCTGCCTTCTCGCGCCTGTCTGGTCAGCTCGCCATTGTTCCGGGCCGTTGACGCGTAAATCGTAAGTTGGGCAGCGGCGGTCAAGTGGCTGGGAAACGCGCTACCGTTCCCCGTGACTTTGGTCGGATCTGGTGCCGTGCGACTTCAATCGACGACATGCCGACTTCTCGTCCAAGTGGAAGCAATACGCTGTCGAGCTTTCTGAGGGGCATGGGAGCAGGGAGTCGGGTTTCCAGCGGCCAGGCGGAACAATCCCAGTACCCCTTTCGTATAGTCATGACATGTCAAAGCGGGTCGTGCTCGGCATCCTTGGCGTGATCCTCGTCGGTGTGGCAGCGTTTCTTGCCGGTTTGAGGATGCAGGTTCATCCAGAGAGCCAGAAGCCGGGCAGATTCCCGGAGCAGTTGGTCTTTGTACGGTCAGCAGACGATGTTGTTAGCGGGGGTGTTCTGCTCACTTCCCCGAAGCAGTTGTCTAAACCTCTGGCGATCATTTGGGTTCACGGTTGGGGAGCGAATTTCTACAGTCCGAGCTACGTCGGAATTGGCCGGGCACTAGCTCAACGTGGATTCACAACGATCTCGGTCAATACTCGCATGCATGACATAGGAAATGTAGAGAAGTACACGCTGCTGGGAAAGCGAGTGCGTGGCGGCGGATATTGGGGCGGACGTTCTGTATCCAATGGATAGCGGCTTTCCTAACTGTTCGCTCAACGGTCCACTTCGGCTAACTTAGATCGGTAAACGCTACGCCGTTCAGGCAGGATCCTCCCGGTGTGACCCGCCTGGGCCTGTCGTCCGGCTTGACGGCGCCTTGCCTACATCCCGGGTCGTGGTTCGCCCAGTTGCATTCCCGGCTCGACTAAGCGCGGATTTGGATGATTGAAAGCGTATACCTCCCGCTTCCGCGCACGGAAACGGACTGCGAGATCACGGCTTACCGGGACGCACGGAAACCGTGCATCCGTTTTGCGAGCCAGTCCTGGATACTCGAAAAGTACGTCGGCACGAATCGCTGCAGCGTCGGCGCTTCCGCGTTGCTTCCGACTTTTGCCTCGAACTGACCATGATTCGCCTTCGGAAGGATTCGTAGGGTGTAGTCCCTGTTGCCGGCGGCTTCGAGCGCCGCCTCCCATGCGGCCTTGTTCTTTTCGGCCACGACGTTGTTGTCCAACTCTCCCCAAACCGCGAGCGTCGGTATCCGGAGCTGACGAAGCGTCGGAACAGGATCGTAGAAGTACAGCCGCCGTATGAATTGCCAATAAGGGTGATCCGGTGTTCCTGGAATCGTATCGGGCGCTTTTCCCATCCGTGCCACGAGCTTCTCACGAGCCGCCGCGTATTCGTCCCACCCCCGACCCGTTCTTGCGAATTCGTACTGAAGCTTCAGGAGGGCGATAATCGCCTCGACGTTTTGTCGCGGCATCCCGGTCATCGTCATTTCGTTCCGCGCCTGATCGATGGTCGTCTCGGCAGGTGATACTCCCGCGCCGGAGATGCTGATCAGAAAGGCGATGTCCCTTGAGCGGACGGCCGCGAGCGGCATCACCCATCCCGCCTGGCTTATCCCAAGGAGTCCAATTTGGTCGCGATCAATATCGCTGCGAGTCTTCAGGTACTGAACGGCGGCTAGCACGTCTCCGGCCAGATCGTCGAAAGAAGCCGTATTCCAGTCCCCCGTCGATCCACCGACACCCCGCTTGTCGTACGCGAGCACCGCCATGCCGCGGCGTATCAGGAAGCGCGCCCAAGGAAGCATGTATTCCCGATTCTCGGCACCGGAGCCGTGTACGAGAATAGTTGCTGGATGTTTCCCACGAGTGTTGGGGCTGATGACCATGCCGGTCAACTGAACGTCGCGACTCGAGAAGCGGACATCTTCAGGTTTTTCAATCTCGACTCGCCGCCCGACACGCATAGGCGCACTTCCGCGCCGCCAACTCAGCGACGTGATCTTGCCGGTGCCGTCGCGCTGAAACTCGATTTGGGATTCGATCGAAGTCGAAACGGCAGCGCCAGGACCCGCGAAGAACTGATCGCGCCCGGTCGGATATAGTGTCCGAACCTCACCCGATTCATCAAATGCGACGAGCTGAGCCGGTTTGCCGAATCCGCTGAACTCATCCCACATCTGGAGGTACACGAAGGCGTTTCGTTCCCAGCGGTACACGCCAGTGTATTCCCGAAGAACCCTTTCATCCAAAGCCCTCACGGCGGGAGGCTGCGGCGCCGAAACCGCGGTCGTGTGTCCGAGGAGAATAGTAGCAACTGTTTGGGCAATGAGTTTCCAGCCGCGCATTGGTCCCCTTGATATATACGCTGCAATCCGCCGGCCGAGCGCACTTTTCTTTTCGCTCCAAGACTTTTTCGCATAGTGAATCGGTGACGACGCGTGGACGCCCCAGCAGTCTTCCACGTCAATCACCTAGGCTGCCTACTATCAATGTCGTGAGGCGAAATTGCGCGACGATTGCCGCCCCGGTCCCGGCGTTCTGAGCAATAGATCTCCCCGACTCGGGAAGGGTTTAGGTATCACCTGCATTTCCGAAAATCACTTGGTTGAGAAACGCGCTAGCCGTACAAGTCACCGACCCATTGTCCAATTGTGTCTGGATCTTCGAGCCACTCTTCCAACATCGTGTTAGACGGCGCGTTTGGAGCCACGATTCGACGGCAGTAGAAGGCACAGACGGCGGTCAGGCCTTGTGGTGAAGAGACGGAAGGCGACGGTTGATGTCTGGCCAGAATTCTGTTAGGAGGTTGGAAATGGCGTCATTACCGAGCGCGATACCGTAGCGCTCAGCGGCTTCGGAAGCCGACCGACTATCTGGATAGTACAAGGTAGTCACGGCAATGACACCCATGTTGCCCACGAGTTCGGCGAGGTTTGCGCTCGCGCCGCCATTGTCTAGTCGAGTAACGAAAATACGTGTGGTTGCGTAGTAGGCTCGATGCCACATAGAGCCAATTCCCAGGCGAAAGAAGCGTGGATCCTCATGTAGGAGGCTCGGCATGATGGCTTCGGTAATATAGCTGCCGATAACCTGGTCAGGCCGCGAGCATAGAACTCACCGAAGCCTTCGATCCGCCATTGTGCTCAAAGCCGCCGGAAGCGATCTGCGACTGCAGCGCGTAGCCGACCAATAGAAAATAGTTAGGCCAGTCAAAACTGTCGCTGCGCGCGATGAGAAACTTCTCACGGGTACTTATCGGCTTGTAGACTGCCTGAGTTTGGTCGGCGCGGTAGTTCGGGATAACCCCGAACACCTCTTATCCACGGTCCCAGGCTGCGGACTTGCGGGAGCGATGGGCGCGACTGGTTCCACATTTGCCCCGCCCACTTCGCTCGGTTTAGCGCTGGAGGCGACCGTTATCGATGAGTCCAGCGAGGGTGACGGCGAATTTTGGGTAAGTGCTCCCTCGCCGGCTACAAACAGACAGCAACGCAGAACGGAGGCACCGGCGCGCGATGTGTTCAGTGTTGTCACCCGTTACCTTCTCGTCGCAGTGGCCGTCTATTGCGAGATGCAGATAGTACGGCCTCGGGTTACCAATATCGATTTGAATACTTTCTTGCGGCTTCCCGCGCGGATTTAAACGGATAGCTTTATCAGCCAACCGACTGTCGATTGGCAGCGGACGCGAATACTTTCGAGTTCTGTTAATGGCCGTCTTGAGTAGGCACATGCAATTTCGAGTGCGGACGTACTGCCCAGAGGCTGGAGGAACAAGGGATCACAGTCTTGCGAATGTGAGTCGTACCATGAACTAGGCTCGACCGATGGTGTGTTCTTCGCTGTGCTGGCCTTCCATTGAGTGCGTTCTATTACAGCTCGGGCACTAGATCCGCGGGTCATCTGCCTGAAAATGCCTTTCTCACTGTTTGGCGAGAGGCGATCTATTAGGATAACCCTTATTTTGCAACGTAACTCGTTCTCTGCCGACTTGGTATCTAAAGCGTGTAGGAAAACAGAGAGGCTTTCAAGCCGATCAGCAACCAAGTGTCTCGCGTAGTCAATGACAATAAGGGTGTCACTATCCGGTTGCCATCTCAACCCATCCGTTCCGAGCCACAGACTATCCAGCAGAAAGCCAGCGCGCCATTGTCCAGGGCGCACAGCGGCATCTCCATCAAACTCGTCCTCGTCCCGTAGCATAGCTATTAATTCTGCTGCGAGTCGGCTTTTCCCTGTTCCTGCTTCTCCGCTGATGACCGTCCATAGTGAGCCTCGGCCGTCGTTGATAAAGCGACAAACTGCCTCTAGCGCATGATCCCGCCCTACCAATGCTGTCGTTCTTGCACTGTATGTCAGCGGATAAGTACTAGAAACGGAAGGAGCAGTAGGGATACTTTGATGAGGCTGTGTCAGTAGTGGTCGCCTCGCGCTCGCAAGCGCGGTTTGAATGTGACCTGAAACTTGTTCACCCAGGCATCTCACTTTTCTCTCAAACGAATCGATCATCGTCTGCATAGCCGTACTCTGAGTCGACTGGATCCGTTCACATAGCGCTATGAGTTGAGCTGCAAGGTTTAGTATTTCCTGCTGATCGCTCATCAAATCACGTAAAAGGAGTGAACGCGTTGAGGCCAGCGCACAGGAGCGGGGTGCGTGGATAGTTCTGAGTGGCCGAATATGTGCGAGACGAGCCCTGACCATAATCTCTATAATCGCTGCGCAAGAAAGGCCGGGATAGCCGCATGACAACCGAGAACAAACCTATCGGCGATGGCGGCCCGCATTCCCGCACACATATGCACAAGGCACCGGCGACCTGAATGGCATGTCCATGCGCCGACTGGTTCGCCGGGATGGCTCTGCAGGGGCTATGTTCTAATCCGAATTTGCGCGAGGAGATTTTGCTCGGAAAAGCATCGTATGAAATCACTGACGCCATGCTGAAAGCTAGGCGCTCATGACTTCTACATCAGAGAATCACACTAGAAACGATATTAGCTTGTGTTCTCAAGATATGTTCACTTCGCCGTCTTTTGTTCTTTCCGTTCCAAGTACGAAGTGATCAGGATGGTGAAAGCGGCCCCAAAGCAGAATCCAGCAGCCACGAGGCCAACAATGTCAGAGCCGTGCAAAGCGTCAACTCGCTCTTTGCCGAGACTTGAAATGAGCGCGATAAATCCGAACGTCCCCTCACCTGAGCCATGCGTGGCGAAGGTTTTCGCATATTGCCTCTTTAGGCGCTAATCGCGTCCGGCACAATCCAGCGGCTTCTCTCTAGGCCGAGACATTCTGAGCCCTGCTAGAGCCGGAATATGGCGGGCAAGCAATACAGGCCTCTGATACTTCTCGTAGGATTTTAGATGGCGATTCGTAGGGTAATTCTTCTGCCGCACCTCTGGGCATGATATGCGGCGCCGCAACCTTTACACTCGCTTGCAATAGGCGCTTCGCCGACTCGCTTTCAATCCATTTTGCCCCGACCACACCGACGAGAAATGCACCGGCAAGCGCCGAAAGCTGCAAATGAGGTAATGCCGCAGTATCCGCGAGATCGATTCCCGCTCCCGAACCATAAAATGACCATGATGCGAAGGCGGCAAATGCGCCAATGATAATGGTCGAGAATGCTCCGGGGCACCAGACGCCTTTAACGTATCTTGGCCGCGCCAGGCCCTCTTCGCTCAGCAAAGCGTTTACAAATCCCCCGGCTGCCCCTGACACCGCGATCAACGCAGCACAGATCCATGGATGCATGGTCGATTCTCCTTATCTTCAATGGTGTAATCCCGCGTTTCGCCGTTTCGCGATTGCCTCAAATATTTAGGACTGCGGAGCGCGAGGCAACGCTTTGTCAAGAGAGCCAAGCAATTGCATTTCCGATTGGAAACTGCATGACTAGGATATGTTCGGTACTTTAGAAACCGAAGGAAAAGGTTAAAACGCTCAACAAAAATAATTATGCGGAAAAGGGCTAAATCTCTGTTACTATTCCTCCTGAATCGGAGGATTCACACATGCCGTCTACACCTAATCATTTTTCGCTGACGGGACATAACGTCACGATTGACTATTCGCTCAGCGATATTAGCGGGCAGCCGCTCCTTAACTTCAAGGTCGATAAGCTTGAGGGCGACGCCCGTGGAAACGCCATTCATATCGCCAAAATCTCCAATGTGGGACAGGTAATAACCTTTGCGCTTCACCAAAAGCCCAGCACCGATGAGACGCTTCCACAGTTCTCGTTCCTGTTGCCCGAAGTTGCGCTTCAATCCGGGCGCGAAACCCCGTTCGAGACGATAGGCTTCAAGACTCTCACCAACAGAGTGAGCCCCGCGCACGAAACCTACACGTCCGTCGCCCTGAAGGGCAAAGCGTCGGCCATTCAAACCATCGCCGCCAAGGCCTGAATCGGCGTTGGTAGTTGACGCTTCATCCGAATGCTCGTAAGCTCTTCTTCTAAAAGAGAGCTTATGAGCGATTCGGCATCACGGCAAGCCTTCCATCATCCGCATACTTCCTTTGGCGCAGCCAACCATTGGATAAAGACCGAAGGCATCCTCGTCCCGCTCGTCATCGGCGAATTCGTCAATGATGCCGAGAAGCGGTGACGCAGCTCGCTGGCGCGAAGGCCGGTAGCGTAGAGCGTAGCCAGCATCGTCCAGTGTTTCAGATTGTGGGTCTCAGGTGCGCATTCTCACTTGTGACAAGAGTGGCCATGCTGACTACTTTATCCCTTGTCAATGGCCAAATTGCCATCTGAGTAATGCACTCTACAGAGGTGTGGAAGCAGAGCAGCTTTCGATTAGATGGGCGTCGATGACAAGCAGTTTTCCACGAGCCTAGAGTTAACCTCGATATTCGAACCGAAGTCTTGCAACACTTAGACCGGACCAGAACATTTGCTAGCCCACGGGTAAGTATTTCGCAGCTCAAAAATTGCTCTTTTGGTCAGTCGTGGAAAGCGTCCATAGTTCGGGAAGCATTCCCGAATAAAGGCAGGAGCCAAATATAAGGCCGGAAATTTAGCAACAAAACGTCAAGGCATGAGGTCGTCGTGGGAAAAAAGAACGACAAGACTGAGAGCGATCCTTCGCTAGATCTGATTGCCAGCGATTTGAATTTAGCGCGACTGTTTGTTGCCGTCGCAAAGTCAGCTCGCGATCAAGGCGATCTCGATGAGAGCGAATTCGCAAGCTCTAAAGCCGTGAACTTCTACTGTGAAGCATTTCGGTTGATTCTTCAAATGAAGAAATCCAAAAGACAATCATTCTGGTCAGATCTACAAAGCTTGTCTACTCAAATCAGATGGCTCGCGGACCCAACAGCCGGGTCGCGCAGTACGTGCTCCGAGGCAGCCGAAGATGCATTCGCGGAAACTCTGTCAAGACTTCTTAGAGAAGGAGGTTAACCGACGCCGTCTGCAATGGGAAGTATTAATAAAAACGGCGCTAAGCATGTGGGGCATATTCGTTCAGAAATACCCACAGGGAAACCTGACGGCGGCCACCGTGCTCCAAATCCTATGAGTCTCAGAACCAGAGGAGAAGCGCGCAAGACAGGGCCGAAAACGTTGCAGGGACCTGCGGATCGCAAAAAAGGTAGAAACGACTTTTTTTATATTCGGAACCAGTATATTGTGGCGCGTGAGATTTACCTGGCCGAGGCCGACAAACTGTGCCACATGCTGTCCGCATGCAGCGGCCATGCGGTCAACCTAGCCGATCACGTGGATCTCCTTGCGCAACAACACCGGGAGAATGACGCGCACGACGAATACATTCGCGCACGTAAACGGCTGCTGCGTCGTTCACGGCTCACCTCGATCTCAAAAAGCTTCCCGCGCCTTAGTCGCTAGTCCGGTTGTTGTGAGCCGCCCCGAGCCGTGTAGAGTCTACACGGCTCTCTGTCCGCTATGATGATCAAAGCCTTTGAATACCAAGAGCCGGTAGCGGCGGCGCGATACTCAGGGTTCCTCGGATCAACAGAGAACGTGAATGTCTTGTCCATTCTGCTCTCTTGACTCAAGTCGCATGTGGATCCAGAATGAGCATGCGATTGCATTCCCAGATGCACATCCAGTAACGGATGGTCACACGCTCGTCATTCCACGGCAGCACGTAGGGAGCATGTACGGGCGACGTGCCGACCAACAAGCAGCGGTATGGGATCTCGTCACCGAAGTTCGGCGAAGGCTGCTGATCGGAATGAAACCGGACGGATTCAACATCGGCGTGAACGACGGACTAGAAGCGGGCCAGACGGTGGATCATGCCCACGTGCACGTCATTCCTCGTTACAGAGGTGATGTGCCCGACCCCCAAGGTGGAATCCGATGGATCATCTCCGAGCACGCCAAAAATTCCGAGAGATAACCCGTGCCACCACAGAGACGTAGAGAAGAGGAGAATAGATACTCATGGGCTACGTTCCGTTAAATGCAAAATGGTACCTAGCGGAGATCGTTCAGGTCATCCTGGTGGAGGGTGACCCCCGCAATGTTGTTCATACAAATGTTGTCTTGGTCCGCGCTGATTCGCCCGAAGAAGCGTACGGGAAAGCGGTCGAGCTTGGAATCGCCGCCGAAAGTTCGTATGAAAATCCAGACGGCAACCGGGTTACTTGCACGTACAGAGGATTGCGTGATTTGAATGTTATTCATGACGATCTGGAGCACGGAACTGAACTCATCTATAGCGAGCAAACCGATATGGACGAGCGCGCTATTCAACAGTGGGTATCGCCGAAAGAGGAACTTGGAGTCTTTGCACCGGCGAAACCCTCTAACGGACCCGATTACAGAGCAGGAGATGTAGTAAAGGAACTATGCGAACGCGTCACGAACTCGGATGCTGACAAAGAGACTGGACCGGGGAGTTGAAAGAGAATGCCGAATCGGAACACATTTGGCCCAGCCCGGCTGATAAGATCAGTGGTCCAAAGCTCCTGGTCATTCGGGCCGGTGTCCTCGAAAACGCTGGCTCCTATCTTGTGCGCGAAAATGGGACTTGAACAAACTGCACATTGTAAAAGACGGCATTGAAAACGGAGACGAGAATTGGTTAGAAAGGGCCGCATGCGATAACCGAAGTGCCCGGTCCTGGATAGTTTCCAAATCCGTGGCAGTTGGCGACGAAGTTATTATTTACGTGGGTGGTTACGGCTTCTTTGCGACGGCACGAATCAAATCGCGATCCAAACCCAGGCCCGATTGGACAAATCGATACGGCGCAGCGTTGGAATCGGTCAAGCTGATTGAGCCTCCAATTTCGCTAGCCCGCTGTCCAACGCCAAATTCCAAAGTTAGACTGGGCGAAGTATCCTCGCAGCATAACCACTCCTTCCCCGGAAGTTTCCAATCAAGCCCGGGCCCTCGTAATCAAGCGTATGAAGACAGGGGTTCCCGATTTAGACGATGAAGCCCTCGCTTCAACAAACCTTGATGAATTAAGACGTGTCGCCTTGCTGGCCGCGCAAATTCGTTACACCAAGGGAGCGAAAGATCCTTCATAGGGCGCGATCACTGGCCATCCCACTCTATGTCTTGCGCCGAGCGAATGGGAAGTGTGAAGGCTGCCGGGAAGCCGCTCCCTTTAGCAGGGTTGACGGCTCTTCCTTCCTGAGCCGCATCATACCTCTCTCTTGGCGGATGACGGCCCTGATCATCCTTGGAAGGTGATTGGACTCTGTCCAAATTGTCACCGACGAGCGCATTACTCGCGAGATGCAGAGACTTTTAACCGCTCGCTAATCAAACGACTTCATTTTGATTCCATCGGGAAGTATAGCCGACTACACGCCAAAGTGGATGAAACGGCGATGATCATCTTTCGGTAATGACGTGTTCTGTCCAGATTGCTCGTAATCCGACAGCAATCCGGAAGTAGCCGGGTTGGTCTCCACCGGAGCCCGACTCCGCTTCACCAGCCTCACTCATCCTAAAATTCGGCAGGATTTCGAGGAAGAAGAAATAATCGAATGGCAAGCGTGTTCATTGCGATCTGTCCCAGCTAAGGGGTTCAGTCCAAAATACCGAAATCACCGATTTTTTCCAACGCGTGTGAAAAGTGGTCTCCTGCCAGACTGTGCGATTAAGACCGAGATCAGAAATTCGAGCACTAGCGCGGATCACATTGTGTCTGTGTCGGCTTAGAGCGACGCGGCGTTCGGCGCCGCAGGAGATTACTAAGCATTTCCGCAATGAACGGCTTCACGGAGTGCCAGGTGCATGCGGCAGCCCAATGTGCTTCAGTAATTGCTTATAACGCGCGTCGTTACGAAGCCGATCCATCCAAGGCTCCGAGCGCAACCAAACCATGCAATCTGCTACGGTCTTGAATACTGTCGTTCTCGGAAATTCCAAACTGATTCGCCAATAGGGAAGAAAACAGCATGCGCAAAGCAAGCTCGTTCCTTTGCCTTCATGACGAGGTCTGCGAGGACATTGCCGGGCGACGGCCAGAGCGTGGCACTGCAAGTACAGCAGGCAAGCAAAGCCAACCGGATCGTTTTCTCGGCAGACGCTCTTTAGGCAGCCCGACGCTCGTAACGATGATGTAGACCACCGACCTGTGGGATCGAGAGAATCGGACCCGCATCGGGCGTTTGCACAGCGCGCGGTTCCGGAGAATCCTTCTGCAGTGCCAAATGAGTTCGTGTCTGGTGATAGTAATCGGCATAAGCTCGCAGATGACGCCTCAAGCTGCCTTCGTTGAACACTATCATTTGATCCAAGCACTCCCGCGAATGCTGCCAATCACCCGCTCAATATGCGCTCGCTGCCAGGGCGAACGCGGAGCCGACAACACTTGCTCGATTCCCATCGCCTTCACCTGCTCGACGAACTCATGGCCGAAGATGCGGTCGCGATCACGCAGTAAATAGCGCGGTGCACTCCCCCACGGGAAGGCCTCTCGGAGCTGGTGAGCGGTCCACTCCGCGGTCGGATGCGATGTGACCGCGAAGTGAACAATGCGACGCCGCTCGTGCGCCAGCACCAGGAACACGTACAAGACCTGGAACCGAATGGTCGGCACAGTGAAGAAGTCTACGGAAATCAGGCTCTGAATGTGATTTGCCAGGAACGTTCGCCAGGTTTGTGAGGGTGGCTTTCGGTCGCCCACCAGATACTTGCTCACACTGGTCTCGCCGATGTCGATGCCGAGCTTAAGCAGTTCACCGTGAATGCGTGGTGCGCCCCAGCCCCGATTCTCGCGGCTCATGCGCCGGATCAGGGCGCGAATGTCTGCTGAGACCGCCGGGCGCCCAAGCTTGCCTCGTCGGACTTTCCAAGTCCAGAACATCCGGAAGGCCTTCCGATGCCAGGCAATAACGGTGTCGGGCTTCACGATCTTCAACGTCGAGCGCCACTCCGCCCACACGCGGGAAAGCCCTATCTAGAACAGTCGATCCGCGTTGTTCAATGGCGGGCGTTTCTTTGCCGAGCGTTGCAGAACTCCGATCTGATGGCGCAGCGCAATGTTTTCCAGCCGCAGAGCAGCGCGGCTCTTCATCGCGGACCCGACCACGGCCGTCATCATCGCGATCCATTCCCTTGTCGAACGACGCAGCTTTTGGAACCTGTGCAACCCTCATCATCTCAACCAGTTCCACATTTACGAGAATCACAATTCGATCGAGCGAAAAAAAGAGGCGCACCTGAGCCAGGAATGGGGTGCGCCTCACACCAGGGGAGTCTGACGAACCTCATCGGCAAGAACGAGTCAGTTTTGCACATGAACTTATTAGCTGCGGCGGACTGCGGACCAATTCGGCAACGCGTGTGCGTGAAGCTTCGAACCGCCTACTCGAGGGCTGGAATGTCTGGTGCGAGACTGTTCGGCGCCGTGGGATGTGGACGCGATGAAGGAGCGCGACGCGGGCAGGGGTGAGGTCTATTACGATTACGTGTGCCGCGAATGTCACTCAACCGTGCTGAACATTTCGTGCGCAAATCCAGGTCAGCGCGAGAAGCGCTCGTCCGGAACATCGTTGAACTAAATTACGAACTGTTGCGCTCATGACCGAGCCCGTTTTTGTCGATACGCGATGGTAACTAACCCCTTCGGCTCTTAGAGGCGCCTAAGGATCTTTACCTGGTTCACCTGGCGCCTCTTTGGCGGCCGGGCTCCAGTTCGAATAGAGAGACGCGCCGTAAATAGGTATTTAGCGCGCCTCACCAAAGAAGTGTATAAGGATCCTCGCCGGCAAAACCGCGCCGATCGTGAATCTCCCCCCAGCCCGTGATAGGAGCAGGGCGGCCAATCGGAGGCAAAGTCCGCCCCGCTGGTTGGCGAATGACGGGGCCTCTCGTTTTGGTTGTGTATTGTGCCGACTCACCAGCTAACGGAAGGCGTTAAGCCAGCATTCGATGCGGCGCGCGCCGTTCGGGTTTTGTTTGATCGTGTTCCCTCAACTCTTACTTACCCGTTCTGTTGATTGAATCGGCCTGCTTACTTGGCCCTGTTCTTCGCCGCGGCCTTCTCCGCTCGCAGCTCGGCACTCGTACCGGCCCCTGCGAGAAGCCGACAGGATCAGCCTGGGGCCGCATCGTAGCTCATTTACCCAGGAGGCCCGGCACAAGGGCCGAAAAGAAGGTCATGAGAGCGGTTCTGACATGTCTTTGCGCCGTCGCTTTCGCTGTCAGCCTGCGTGGCACAAGCGGCTACCGAATACCTGGCTAAATCGGCAGCTAACAGTTTCGCAAAATACTGAGGTACGGAGCCCATTTCGGTGTCTGCCCGCTCGACAGACGCTCGTTCCCTGTGTCCACCAATATCCGGCAGCCTTCTACGTCACCCTTGTCGCCATCTGTTTTCTTTTTGGCAAGCTGAGTACCAATACTTGGGCGTTTAGAACGATTGGTACGCCATGCATCCGATCTAGGAATTCTTCGATAGTGCGGCCCAGCAGCGTTAGGCGTCTATTCAGTGCAGTATCGCTCACCGGCAAAGAAGGGTAGCTTTGCCAGTGGGGTCTCCATTGATTGCACCTCTCTTGGTGGGCGCGCTAATTGCCTATTTACGGCGCGCCTGTCTTTTCGCCGCTACCTCCGTATTCCAGCTAGAGAGAATCCATGTCGGTGTGGCACTTCAAAAGCAAGCGAATTCCATAAACGGTATTCTGCTTTGCCACCGAAGGGCCACACGTTCTTTGTTTGTGGCCCTTTTTATTTCCTCTCCAGCAGCTATTGCGTAGGTATTTGAGCACGCGCACAGCATGTCAGAAGTGCGGCGGATCGGAGGTTTCCGCCGCACTTCCGTTCGTTGATGAGTTCCTCTGGGTTGCAATTGCAAAGGGTCTCATCAACGCGATCGTTTCAGCGAGCATAGCACTTCTCACAGCGCATGGGCCCGTCACTTCTGACCGTCCATTTCAGCCGAATCTTACTCTTGAGTTGAGAGTGGTATGCGCCCCTCTATATCGGCGGTTCCGAGTATGCGTAATGCTGGACGCCGGCCGTGTTCTGGAGTCGCCGCCTGTGGAGTGGATACCGATCTCTCATCACTAAGGACTGCGGTCGGACTGCGGACCAATTCGGCAAACGCGTATTTTTCAATCACTGGGTTGTGCCGTTTTCATTTTGGAAACACCTAGGGACCGTCGCTAATACTGTCAGCGAACCATTCCGGGTGCCGCTCGCGCACGACTAGCACCACTGGCAGTGCGGGGTCGACCCGGGCAACGTGCTCGAGCTCGTGGCTCAAGCTCAGAAAACAGTAGAGGCAAATCGCTCGCTCCAACGCAATCTTGAATCCGATATCACGGCCGCGCAATCGGCAAAGGCATGTCATGACCCAAAATCCCGGCTCGGAGCGTCGGTGAACGCTTTGTGCCCGACTGCTGTGAACCCAGCGTTACCCACACACAAGCTTGTCGCAGATTCAGTGCCATCGCCAAACGCGACTTGCCCTGCAATCGAGCGCACTACACCACGGACCTCGTGCCGAATTTCCACGCGGATGGTCTTGAACCGGACTTTCCTACGGCTGTGCCTCATTTTCACCGCCCAGCCGGGAGAAGATCAGGCGGCTGCGAGCACCCAGTAGGTAGATTCCCAACACGTATGCCATTCTTCCTGTACCGTGACGGACACGACGTCAAGATGGCTGAAGGCGATTACGAAGTCGGTTCGCATCTGCACGATCAAGGCTACGAGTTGTTCAGTCATCCCCTATTTACCGCCGAAGAGGCCGCGACTGAGCAAAGGGCGTGGCAAGAGCGGGTCGACAAAATGCGAGAGCAAGAGATCTAATTTGTGTTTCGAAGGGAACAAGTCGTTTTGCTCATTACGCGGTGTTTGTAAGACGGTCAGAATACCTACGGCCACGGAATTGCCACCAGCGGGCGGCCCCGCAGGTTCCTCCTTCTGCCTGAGGGTAGTCCCGTCTCATTCAGCGGGATTAACGACTCTGCGAATGCTTGCAGCTCGCGCAGCGTCTCTGTCTTCTGTTGCGAATCGCTCGCTTCGTACTTCAGAGGGTTCGCCGGTGACTTACGAGGGAAGGCGAGAACCGGAAAGCCGATTGCTCTCCGGACATACTCTTGGTCAGGGCGAGGGTCGATCTCCTAGCGAGCGGCCTTCTTCTTTGGGGCCTTTACGGAAACGAGGCTCTGGAGATGATTCTCCAAGAACGTTCGCCAAGTTTGTGAGGGTGGCTTTCGCCTGCGTACCAGGTACTTGCTCACGCTAGTTTCGCCGATGTCGATACCGAGCTTCAGTAGCTCTCCATGAATACGTGGCGCGCCCCAGCCAGGATTTTCTCTGCTCATGCGGCGGATAAGTGCGCGAAGTTCCACTGATATCAAGGCTTATAGTTGTTCAGAAGCTGGAAGCTGCTGACTAGATTTTCACAGTAGTCGCGCCGCGGCAGCTGTGGAAAAGCAGCACATTCATCTTCGTTATGTTGACGGAGGTGCCAGTTATCCCCGCTGCTACGAATTGATCAAGGCGACACCCGATGTCTCTCGTTAGAGGTTCGAGCAGCGGGTACAGTTTGTTTCCTGAACGAATACTCAGATGTTGTCTGGACTGCATCCCAGACTCGGCTATAAGGCTTTCGGGGAAACAAAGCACTCTTCGAACAGGAGGAAAGAGGAATGGGCGTTGACGTTGTTGCAGACTGTGATTTCGCCGCTTTTATAGGACTCGATTGGGCCGAGCAGAAACATGTACTTGCGCTGCAGGATGTGCAATCGGGCCGAATCGAAGTTGGCGAGATCGAGCATACCCCCGAAGCCGTAGACGTCTGGGCTATGGAGCTGTCCCAGCGTTACCAAGAACGTCCGATCGCAGTCGCACTAGAGCAGGTACGCGGATCCTTGGTGTTCATGCTTACAAAATACAAACACCTGGTCATTTTCCCGATCCACCCCGCAACGCTAGCCAACTACCGAAAGAGCTTCCGACCATCGGGCGCTAAAGGCGATCCCAAAGACGCCGGCTTATTGCTCGATCTTTTGACTCGGCATCGGGAGAAGTTGCGTCGTATCAATCCAGACACCACGGAGACGCGAACCCTTCGTTTTCTGGTGGAAGAAAGGCGCAAGCTCGTGAACGAGCGAATCCGGTTCTCACAACGTCTCAATTCACATCTGAAACTGTATTTCCCTCAGGTGTTGAATTGGTTTTGCAACATTGGCTCGCAGATCGCGGAAGAGTTCCTCGAGCGCTGGCCCACTTTGGAAGCCGTGCAGAGGGCCAAGGCAAAAACGCTCGAACGCTTCTTCGCCGATCACAATAGTCGTAGCCCCGAAAAGATCAAAACCAGGTTGGAAGAGATTCGACGTGCAGTTACAGCAACGCACGACGCAGCTGTTATCACCGCTTCGTCCTCCGCCGCATTATCACTGGTTAGAATCTTGCGCGAGATGCGGGTTGCAATCTCTTCCTACGATGCGCAGATCGAGAGGCTTGCCCAGGCGCATCCCGATTTCCTTATCTTTGATTCCTTCCCCGGTGCGGGTGCTGCCATGGCGCCACGACTGATCGCCGCTTTCGGAACGTGCCGCGATCGATATCAAACAGCGCATGAGATTCAGTGCTACAGTGGCATCGCGCCCGTCCTCGAAAGCAGCGGAGGTCATCTCGTCCTTTTTGTCTTGATCCCTATCTTGAGCGGAGGCGATGCCGGAGGCAGCCACTGTGACGGCCGAAAGCAACCCACACCGAATGATCCGGTGAGCGGTTCCGCCACTGCGAAACTTCTTACTGAAATTGTTATTCAATTCTTTATCCTGTTTGACTTAGATTGTGCAAGAGCACGGTCCATGTTTGCCAAAGCCCATGGCCCACATTTTCTTGGAAGCCGGCATTGGTAATTCTCTACTTAGAACTGCGATTCTCGCTGCCGAAAATCGAAGAAACTAAGAAACTCGACAAATTCTTTACATCGCTCTTGAGCTCACGAAATACACGAGCAGCCTGTTAGGGCGGACTTTTGACAACCGCTGATGAGCACTGTTGCATGAAGATCGGCCGCCTTTGTCTAGCAACGGCCGTAGCTACGGCCTGCAAAACGCACCGAATCCAAACTGAAGCGCCTTGACGCTCGAGAACCCAAGGCTGAAGGCCGCTGAATCAGTGTTGCCGAACTGGTCGGCTAGTGCAGAGATGGTCGTGCCGTGACAGTCGTCCTGTCCGGGCGTCCCGGCTTGGGGAATCGTCTCACCGGCGAGGGAAAACGTCATACTGAATGTCGGCGGTGTGGCTCCGCCAACAATGTCGGTACCGATGCGTAGCCAGTCCGGTGCCAGGTTGGAGTTGCGGATCCAGGCCTGCAGATCCCCGACAAATGGATCTCCGGGCGGCACAATCGGTCTTGGCGCCGACAAATACAGAAACTCGCCACTGGCCAGCAGAACTTCCGGGCGGAAGAAATAGTGACCTGCGGGCAAAATGACGGGGCTAGTGAACACGATAGTGATCTCCACCTCCTCGCCCGTTGCTGAACCTTCGCCGCCAGGAGTAACATTAGGAAGCTTGATATCGTTCACCACGGTGTTGTCCACTGCGAAGGTCGCATTCAGCACACTTGTAGAGAATGTAAGCGTTCCAGAACCTCCGGCGCGGGTGGCGGTGCCGATTTCGACGTCTGAGGGCGAGTTGACTCTCGAGGGCACCTTACCTGAGGCGGGGGCCGAGTCAAGGGGAAAGACATGGTACACCTCCACCTCAACCTCCTTGATGTTCTCCACGGGCGTCCCCAGGGGGACCAACCCGGTAATTGTGGCGCGATTTATGACCGTGGTCTGTGGCAAAACGAAATCATCGGCCGTCTCGGTTTCAAGTTTCCCAGGGCTGGCACGCCGGGACGCTGCCCCCAGCCGGCCGTCGGGAACACCGGTTGTGAACGAAAAGGATGACGCCCATAGTGAGGTCACCATACACATACCCAAAATCAACTTCGCTGCGGTTGAACTTATCAGCGACTTTTTAACTGCTGTCATCATCGTCAATCTCCGTATAATCTTTTTCAATTGAACTTTCGAGTTGTCAATAGCTCGTTGAATCCGAGTCGGACGATCACGCCAGCCGGACTTACAACTATCCACAGCAACAGCGTAGGGAATTGGCAAAACGCAGGCGTGACGTTTTGGAAACGTTTTGGTCCGTTTTTTGTCGGTGCAGAATTAAGATGTGGCGCTCGCATTTCGCTTTCGCGGCCGGCACCCTGGAAATTTGCAATCTGCCCAACGAAGATTACGGCGACAACGAACTGGTCTACCTGTCCTGGGCGCCGCCGGGTTCGAGGAAGTACCTCCGAAAACATTAGTCCTTACATAGGCTTGGCTCGAAAGCTGACTTATTCAAAACGCCACTGACGTAGAATCCACGTGAATCCGACAAAATATCAACTAACCAGCGCGCAAAAAGCCATATTCTGGACCCACTATGCGCGGTGCATTTGTAGTTCACCTACGAAAGGCAAAACAAGGTATACCTAATCAGATGGAAGGTTCGGTTGAGGAAGTAGACACCGGAAAGCAGCTTCATTTCCGTTCTGAGGACGAGCTTATTGTGTTCCTACGGGAGCGTTTTGCCGAGACGGGCTGGACTCCGCCTGGCAGCGAAGGAACAAAATGCTCCCCGTGATCATCGCTTCTGAATCGACCGCCCGTGCCTCCGACGTCGTTTCGATTGTCCATGATCTAAGCAATCCACTGGCCACGATTCATAGCGGTGCCGAGATGCTCGCCGGCTCGATCCTCACAGGTGCAAGTCCAGCGCATCGCCGTTAATATGTATCGTGCCTCGGTCCGAATGCGCGAATTGCTGGAGGAGTTCTTAGATCTGACTAGGCGTGCGGCGAAACAAATGGAGCTTTCCGACGTTCGTGAGCTGGTCACCAGCGCGGTAGACGAGATTGCGGCCATAGCTGAATTGCAATGCGTGGACATCGTACGAGTCGTTCCGGAGGCGCTGTCAATCCTGCTGGATCGTCATCGCATCCATCGCGTGCTAGTCAACCTGCTTGTGAATGCGCTGGGAGCCATGCCAAACGGAGGAAGCATTTTCATATCGGCGGTTTCTGGTCGCCGCTCGGTGCTGATTCGGGTTCGCGACTCCGGACCAGGAATTGCTCGTGAAATTACGGACCGGCTTTTCCAACCTTCGCCACTGCTGGAACGACGGATGGCATCGGCCTTGGACTTGCCTCTTCGCGGCAGACCGTGCTTGATCACGATGGCGAGATGTGGGTAGAGCCATCTTTCCAAGGTGACTGTTTTTGCAGTCCGCTTGCCCCTCGACCGCATGACCGCACACGGTCTGCCAGGCCCGATACGCGTCCGAGCCATCCCGCGGTCACTCGAAAACAAGTCGCTCGGCTCAATGTCGCCCGGCGGTCCTGAACCTGGAGCGGGATGCGAGCTAGGTTAGACTCCTGAGCGCTAGTGGGGCATGGAGAATTTCATTATTCGCCGCGTGGTTGTCTCCGAGCAAAGGGAGCTTGAAGACCTGCAAAGGCGCGCATCTCTCACCAATGCTGGTGATCGTGATGCGTTGCTCGCCCATCCCGATGCCATTGAACTACCGTCAGAACAAATCGCGGCTGGATCGGTGTTCGTTGCGGAAAGGAACGGCGTAATTGCCGGATTTGCTGCCTTGTTGCCTAGAGCTGACGGTGGTGCTGAACTGGACGCTTTATTTGTCGAGCCAACGATGCGGCGTTGTGGCATTGGCCGCAGGCTAGTCGAGCACTGTTGCGAAGTAGGTCGCCTGCAGGGATCTGCTGTTCTCCACGTAATTGGCAATCCTCACGCTCAACATTTCTACGCTGCCTGCGGTTTTCGACTGACCGGCACGGCTGAGACACGCTTCGGGCCAGGTTTGTTAATGCGCAGACTCATCTGAACGTTCAAAGCACCGCATGAATATTCAGTGCCCACGCACGCTTTGCCCGCTATCTAGTGGTTGAATCGGATTCGGACGGCCGCTTAGATGGCAGCCCAACAGCCCGGGGTCCGTCACTTTTGTGAATGGACCCGGGCTTGAAATCGAACGCCAACTTGCACCGGGCCAATTGGCGCCCACTCAGAGCGGATAGAAGCGAGGCAAGAGTGGGTGACATAACTAAAACTTCAGATGGCTACTCAGAGCAGATCAACAGACATGCTTGTTCCTAAATCAGTAAAAGTCGGAATGCCAAATCGGCGAGATTAAACAAGAGCCTGCGGCAGCAAGGAACGAATCCACTTTCCGGGGCGGGGATGGTTCGCCCCACGCCTCAAAAACAGCGGCTCGCTCCGCAAGAGGGCTCCGGCCCCCCTTGCGCATCCCCTATCAACTTTAGCTTCGGCGCTGCTTCGCTCGTCGGATGGGAGCAATCGGGGCCAAGAGCAAAGTTCAAACGGATGGTCGCCACGTCGGCCTTGACTTCTAAGACGTTCTCATAGAAGCCCGTTATACCGACATTTTGCCGGCCATCGATTCCACGAATCACCCTTGCTGACTTGACAGAGCATGTCGGGCGTGAGAGAGATGACAACCGCCTCCTGGTTCTTATATAGCGGTAATCGCGTTTTCGAAGCACACCCTCTGCGATCGATAAAAAACGGGCGACCAGATGTTGGCTACGCGCGCCCCGAATCAGGCCACTCTCGGTTGACTGCTGTTTCAGCCGACCGCGCTTTCGATGTAGAAATAGTGACCATCTTTTTTCTTCAGTTTCTTCTGCGCACAAGCAAGTGTAGCGCGTTGTAGATGGCGTTCTTGCTCTTCTCAATACCACGTTCCACGAAAACCTGATCGACATCCTTGGCTGCAGCACCCGCGGATCCGCGGTACTGTACTATGGCACGCGCAAATTCAGTCTTGTTCTCAGTGAAGTCAAGATGTTCGTGCGCGTGTGCGCCCGAGACTGGTCATTGCGACCTGACTTTGCTCTTTCAGCCACGCCCTGCTGCCTCTGGAGGTCGTTTGCAGTGGATTCAGGCATCGCGCCCACTACTAAGGTTCCACGTTGCTGACCTTGACGTGCGTCTTCCTTTGCGCCTATCGCTTCTTCCGTGTCCAGCGCTGTACTCCCATTTCACTCGTTTCGCAACCCCATTCTCGTTGGCCACCGATTCACGTTCCTTTTACCCTTTGGTATCTTTAGACCGTCACGAATATTCCGGCATGAGCATTGGGTTGGCGGCCTTGCGCCGCATTGTTGGTTTGTATGGAGGCCACATTTGGGTTGAGTCAAAGGCTGGTGCAGGTTCCGGATTCAAAACTCACACTGCTCAGGCCGATGGTAAAAGAAATGGAACAAGCAGCTTCGGAGCGTCCAGTCAAAATCTTAGTCGTCGAAGACAACCCAGCCGATGCCCGCCTGATGCGTTACGCCTTACATAAGGAATCCGGCTGGCACACGGAAATGGTTGTGGTCGAAGACGGGGATCAAGCAATTCAGTATTTGACACAGCAGAGCTCCTTTGCCCACGCGACGAGGCCGGATCTGGTAGTTCTCGACCTCAACCTACCCAAGCGCGATGGAACCGAGGTCCTTCAAACAATACGAAGTACGGGAGCATTAGAAAAGCTTCCAGTTGTGATTCTCAGTTCCTCACCCGAAGATGTTAGTGAACGCGTTGTTCAGCGGGCGAATCTGGAGGCTGACTGTTATCTGATGAAACCAGCGGATGTCGATGACTTTCTGGCGCTTGGCACTGTGTTGATGCGCTGGTATCACCGTCGGATGCTCGCAAATGGTGCAAGCTGATGTCGTGGAACTCAGCCTAATGTTCCGTTACTCGTATTCTATGGGCGTCCATTTCGGCACCGCCGCGATCAGCCGCTTTGTGTAAGGATGCTGCGGTGCCGCCAGCACGCTCTTTACCGGGCCGCATTCCACAATCTCACCCTCATGCAGGATGGCGAGGCGATGGCAGAGTCCTGCAATGGCCGGAAGGTCATGCGAGATGAACAATATGCTCATGCGGCGTTCCTGGCCGGTTCGGGCCAGCAGATCGAGCACCTCACGCTGTGTGATCAGGTCCAGCGCGCTGGTGGGCTCATCCGCAATCAGGAGCGGCGGCGAGTGCAAGAGCGCCATCATGATGAGCACGCGCTGCGCCTGACCTACACTGATCTGGCTCGGGAAACGCTTCAGGAAAGCCTCTCCGGGCGAAAGGCCGACGGTTGCGAATAGCTCGGCAATGCGCTCTTCCTGGCTGGACCACGGCTCGGAAGAGTGCGCCCGCCATGCCTCGCGCAATTGAGTTCCGATCCGCAGCGCGGGATTCAAGGCCGCAGCCGGGCTCTGCGGCACCAGGCTCACGAGCCGCCCGCGTACCGCCCGCAACTCGCGTTCGTCCGCAGCGCGTCAGATCCTGGCCGAGCAGCATCGTCCGGCCGTGCACGCGGGCTCCGGTGTGATCGAGCAGCCGCAGGATCGCCAGTGCCAGAGTGCTCTTGCCCGACCCGCTCTGGCCCACCAGCCCCACCATTTCGCCGGGAAAAACTTCGATCGACGCCCCGCGCAAAACGCCTTTCCGCCCCGGGTAATCGACCGAGATCTCGACCGAGAGCACGGCGCGCGCGGTTCAATTTTTTCCGGATTGTCTTTCTCGGCTGTGCGAAGCGCAAGGCCGTCCAAATGAAAGATATTCGATGTTCCAGTATAAATGCGGAGGCAGTGGCGAAGGCGCGGCATTGCGCAACGAAGGCGAGACGGCAACCAGCACGTCGGGATGCACGAGAAATACGGCCGGCGCCTGTTCCGCCAGGATCTCCTGAACGGCGTCGAACGCCTTCTTTCTCGCCGCCGGATCGCTGGCGGTATGCTGCGCCTGCATGAGCCGGTCGATTTCGGCTTCCCATGCCGTCGCCGGCTTCGCCTGGCCGGGATTCCAGGGATGAAGAACTCCCCGAACTCATCCATATATTCATCTGGCTGTTCGGGATCGATTTCGACATTGGAAAAGCCGAGCAGGCAGGCCTCGTATGCTGGGTGCGTGTGATTCTCTCGATCAGCGACTGGAACTCGACCGGCACGAAATTCAAACGGATGCCGATCTTCATGAGGTCCTGCTGCAGAATCGTTCCCATCTGTAGTCCGCGTCTTCGATCCGGCGTTGGTGATCATCGAGAACTCCACCCGGTTCCCGTCGCGGTCGCGCAGGATGCCAGCCGTCCAGTCGAAAACCGTCCTGCCGCAGCAGCTTCAAAGCGCGAGCTGCGGATCGTAGCGAGGCGGACTCCAGTTTGGCATCGAACCAGAACTTGTTGGCCTGTGAAACGGAGCTCGCCGCCGCATGGGCATAACCGCGATAGACGAGGCCGGACAATGTCGTCGCGGTTCGATGGCAGCCGATATCGCTCGCCGGAACGCTTTCGACTGGAACCATCTTTTCTTGTATGCCGGAAGCTGCGCCGCCGGGCTTTGATTAAACCAGAAGAATTCGGTATCGAGCGAGGGCCCCGCGTTCAGAGCGCCCGCACGCGCGTCCCGGCTCAGCCGTTCGAATGCTTCCGGCTCCAGTTTGTCCACGAACTGCAGTTCCCCGCGTCGGTATCGCAGCAATTCCGTTTCGCGATTCGACTGAATGTCGAGCCGGATCGAATCGAGATACGGAAGCTTCGCTCCGTCCGCGCCTGTTTTCCAGTAGTGCGGGTTTCGTTTCAGCAGCACGTACTGGCCGCCCTTGTGCTCCTCGAGCATGAACGGACCGAGCACTGCGCTTTCCGGCGGTACCAGGCCGTGCGGGCGAAATCGCGAGCTGATCGAACAGTCATCTCCAGACCTGCGACCGGCGTCGAGAAAAATACCGACACCTCGTTGACGCCGTTGGCCTGGGCCCTGATTTCTCCCCGCCGCGGAAAGGAATCGGCGATGCCCGACTGAAGCCCCGGGGTCATCATGCGCTGCATCGTCGCAACTACGTCGGCGGCGCCGAAAGGTACGCCGTCCGAAAAACTCACATTATGCCGCAGCACGAAATCGATGCGCCTGCCCTGATCGAAGACTTTCCAGGACGTAGCCAGTTCGGGCTCGAGCTGCTGCGTGTTTGGCGGTTGAACCGGATCAGCACGCCTCCGGTGAGATAACGAATCGTCTCTGAAACCTCTTCCGTTGCGAGCAGCGGATCGAAGGTTTTCGGATCCGCGTGCACAGCTGAAGCGCAGTTCTGCCGCTGGCTGCGCGTCCGCGCAAGTCAGTAGGGCCAGAGCGAGAATACCGTTTCGAGGCATTATTCCCATATGTTCCTCTGAGACACGACGAATTGAAGACTGGCAACGACCAGAACGAGCAGCAGCGCCGGCGCAAGAATCCAGGGTTCCTCTGGAATTCTTTGATAATTCTGCAGCTCGGCAAGCATGTTGCCCAAGGAGGGCACCGGTTCGGCAATTCCAAGCCCAAGTACGCCCAGATTCGCCTCGGTCAGGAGAAAGACAGGGACCAGTATCCAGAACTGCGCGGCAAGAACCGGTTTCAGATTCGGCAGCATATGGAACCACAGCAAGCGTGCATCGCCGCATCCGTACGCGCGTGCGTGGACGATCGAGCCCGAGTTGCGCAAGCTCGCCGCACCGGCCCGCACCACGCGGGCGCCCGGCGCCCATCCAACGACCGCAAGCAGAAGAAATGTCGCGGCGATCGATACCCAGGGAGACATATCGAGCGGAAGCAGAGCCCGCAGACTCAGCATGGCAAAAAGCCACGGCAACGAAAGAAACAGGTCGGTCACGATGCCGGCTATCTCATCTAACCAGCCGCCGAAGTAGCCGGCGACGATGCCGATTGCCGCAGCCGCTCCGATCGCAATCGACGCGGCGTAGCTGCGCAAAGCAGCGAAATCCGGGTGCCTTGCAGCAGGCGTGATAATCGGTCGCGGCCCAGCTCGTCGGTGCCCAGCGGGAAGCTTCGCGATGGCGACTCGTTCGCATGTTCGCGAAATTGCTCCGAGTAGTCGTGCGGGGCGAGGAAATCGGCCCCCGGAGACAAGGCGGTCACCAGTGCAAGTATGCAAAGCGCGATAACGCGGATGACTTTCATGCGGTATGCCGTCCGAGTCGCGCCAGAACTAGATCGGCCATTACATTCGCAGCCACCGTAATCGTCGTCAGCAGAAGCGTGACGCCGACGAGAACCGGGAGATCGCGGCCGAGTGCGGCCCGCCACGCCAGTTGTCCGATTCCCGGCGAATCGGCGAGGGCCTCAACCGGAATCGAGGCGCCGAAGGCGAGCGTTACCGATACGCCCGCAAGTGCAATCAGCGGCATCAGGGCTGATGGAACTACATGAAAAAGGAACAGACGCGTGGCCGGCAAGTCCTCTTGCCCGCGCCGTCACGACGTGCGGCGCGGTCAGGCTTGCCCGCAACTGTTCATAGGCATGTGGGAAGATGCGGGGGAAGACCACGGCGGCGATGGCAATTGCCGGAGAAAGCCGCCAGAGCAGGCAAATCGCCGCCAGCACCGCCGCCGGTATGCTCAGAAGCGAGCCGCTGACCGCCATCGCCGCCAACACCGTGGCTGCTCGGCGGCTAAGAGCGGCCGTAATGGCAAGTAGAACGGCGGCGCTCCAGCCGTAGCCCAATCCCGCCATCACGGTGCGAAACGTCCGGGGTGCGCGCTCGCCGATCAGCGGTCCTACCGGCTGGCCGAAAACAACAGAACGGCCGGCATCCCCACGAAGCATGCCAGCCAGGAAGCGAATGTAGAATGTCAGCGGATTCCGTTCTGCCGCATGCTCGCGCTCAATAGCTTCGAGGCTGTGTGCCGAAAGCCGCGGGTCCAGCGCCCGCTCATCGATGCCGAACCCGGGCGCGAGCCGAGCAAGCGTCGCTCCCGCCAATCCTGAGATCAGGAGGATTACGATACCACGACAGACGATCCAGGCGGGCGAGCGTCTCGTTCCATGTTTTAATCCCGAAATCTGGGTCAAGATGCACTCCTTAAAAAAGTCGCAATTCGCCCAAATTGCGTTAGTTATATGACGCCCCGTGAAGCCTGATCGTGCCGGGCCCTTCGGAGTGTATCCCGAAGCTCACTTGTGATGCCAGTCCCGACAAACCCGGATGATTATTTTCGATGTACACACAGAACTGTTACTGAAATTTTCTTGATTTTCTTTATCACGTGTAATAAAACTGTACTACCACAAGGTATCTTTCTCGCCGATTATTGGCGCGAAAAAGACTTGTATCTCCGTCAGGCTTCCGGTATCTGTCAAGCTTCCGGACCGATTATTGAGCTGTCGAAGGGCATTTGATTCGTTCGATAGCTTCCCAGCTTCCCCGTTTTGGGTGGCAACTGCCGAAGACGTCACGGGGGTTCTCAATTTCAAAATGAATACTCTATTCGGGCTGGTGTGTCGATCCACCCTTCTCTTTCTGCCCTTGATCTGCTTTGGTGATCCGTCCAACGTCGCTCCGGACCTTGCTAGCGCCGATCCACATTCGAAGATCGATGTGATTGTTCAATTCGTACTACCACCAAGCGACGACGATATGCACGGAGTTAATCAACTGGGTGGTGTTCCGCAGGAGGGAGATCTGGATCTGATCCGGGCGAAGCTCTACACCATTCCGGCCAAAGCCGTTGCCGCTCTCGCCAACAATCCGAACGTCGCTTACATTTCGCCGGATCGTGACCTCAGCCCAACGCTTGATTACGCCAATCCGACTATCGGAGCTCAGACCGCGTTCTCGTACGGCTGGACCGGTGCCGGCGTCGGCGTCGCCGTCATCGACAGTGGCATTCTTACGGAAAACGATTTGCTGAACAAGGGCAGCCGTGCCACGCGCATTGTTTACAGCCAAAGTTTTGTTCCGAAAGTCACGAGCACAATTGACCAGTACGGCCACGGCACGCATGTGGCCGGTATTGTGGCGGGCAATGGAGCAGCTTCGACCGGCGTTCCCTATATCAAAACATTTCGCGGCATGGCGCCCGACACGAACCTGATCAACCTGCGCGTGCTGGATGCCAACGGCGCGCGGGACAGACAGCTCCGTAATCGCTGCGATCAACGCGGCCATTCAACTGAAAACCAAGTACAACATCCGCGTCATCAACTTGTCGCTTGGCCGGCCGGTCTACGAGAGCTATACGCTCGATCCGCTCTGTCAGGCGGTGGAAAAAGCCTGGAAAGCCGGCATTGTGGTGGTGGTGGCGGCAGGCAACCAGGGCCGCAACAGACCCAAGGCACCAATGGATATGCCACAATCACCGCGCCCGGCAACGACCCTCTGGTGATCACGGTCGGCGCCATGAAGACCATGGGCACTCCTACCCGGTTCGACGACCTTATCGCCAGCTACAGTTCCAAGGGGCCGACCTTGATCGACCACGTGGTGAAACCCGACATTGTGGCCCCCGGCAACCGGATCATCTCGCTGGAGGCTTCCAAAAGCCTGGTTGTAGGGAAGTCCGGCGCCAATCTAGCTCCCTTACACCTATTACCAAATCCCATACAACAATGCCATTCGGCGGATTACTACAGGCTGAGCGGCACCAGCATGGCGGCGCCTATGGTCAGCGGGGCCGCCGCCCTGATGTTGGGCCGGGACTCGACCCTGACGCCCGATACCGTCAAAGCGCGCCTGATGAAGAGCGCCACCAAGACGTTTCCGCTATACAGCACGGCAATCGATCCGGTCACCGGCGCACGTACACCAGCCAGTACGACATTTTCACGATTGGCGCCGGTTACCTGGATGTCTGGGGCGCTCTAAACAGCACTGATTCCGTGCCGGCCGGCAGCACGGCGGCGTCACCCATCGCCGTTTTCGATCCGTTGACCAACACTGCGACTATCGTGAATGGAAATACGGCGGTCTGGGGCACACATGCGGTCTGGGGCACAACAGCTGTCTGGGCCGCACGCGGTCTGGGGCACCAGTCTCTTTGTAGATGGCCTGGCCGCCGTCTGGGGAACGACCGCCTTATGGGGTACCACGGCTGTCTGGGGAACTGGCGGCACACAAGGCAATACCGCCGTGTGGGGTACGCACGCGGTTTGGGGCACCACGTTCAGCGATGCCGCAGAGACCGTGAGTCTCTTGATTAATGGTGAGAATTGAGGCGGAAATGAACCGAAACACAAACACTAAACGGGCCTGTTCCATTGGCCGCCGCCGGCACCTGGCGGCATCATTGACATTTCTTCTCATGCTTGGTCCTTTCTCCGTCTCAACCCTTATGGCGGCGAACAAGCTGAGCGCGGACCTGCAGGCGCTTCCACCGGCGGCTTCCGTGGACGTGATTGTCCAGTTTACGCACCCGCCGTCCGCAGCCGATCTGACAGCGGCAAATCGGGCGGGCGGCCTCCTGAAGCGCTCGTTCCAGAGCATTCACGGCGCCCTGTTCACGCTAAGGGCCGGTCAGTTGAATGCTCTCGCCGCCAATCCGAACATTGCTTATATCTCACCGGACCGGAAAGTCACCGGCAGCCTGGAATTCGCCGAACCCACCGTGAACGCCAATATTGCGCTGCAGTACGGCTGGAACGGATCGGGAGTCGGAGTGGCCGTCATCGACAGCGGAATCTACAATCACCCCGATTTGAAGCACCGCGTCGTTTATTCGGAGAGTTTCGTGCCCGGCGATTCGAGCACCAACGATGCCTATGGCCACGGGACTCACGTCGCCGGCATTGTGGGCGGAAATGGCGCCATGTCGACGGGACCAACAACATCTACACTTTCCGCGGGATTGCGCCTCAGGCCCATCTCATCAACCTGCGCGCTCTGGACGCTAACGGACAAGGCACGGACTCCGCGGTCATCAGCGCGATCGACCGGGCGATCCATTGAAAGACACATGGAGATCCGGGTCGTGAATCTTTCTCTGGGCCGCACGGTTCACGAGAGTTACACGCTCGATCCGCTTTGCCAGGAAATGGAAAAGGCCTGGCAGGCCGGGCTTGTGGTCGTCGTCGCCGCGGGAAACAATGGCCGGGACAACTCCATGGGAACCAGCGGATACTCGAACCATCACCTCGCCGGGCAATGATCCCTGTGTCATCACCGTCGGCGCCATGAAAGATATGAGCACAACAACGCGAACGGATGATCTGATCGCCAGCTACAGTTCAAAAGGACCGACTCTTCTGGATCAGGTCGTGAAGCCCGACCTGGTTGCGCCCGGCAACAGAATCGTGTCGGCGCTCGCGCCCGGCTCGGCGATCGTGTCGCTTTATCCCGGCAATCGTGCCGGTTACTCCTATTACGAAGGGCAATAACACAGCAACGCTTCCTATTCCTACTTCCGGTTGAGCGGCACCAGTATGGCGGCGCCGATGGTGAGCGGCGCGGCGGCACTGCTTCTGCAGCAGCAGCCATCGCTGACGCCCGACCAGGTGAAAGCGCGGCTCATGAAAACGGCCACCAAGAACTTTCCGTCTACCAGCGTTGCCACGGATCCGGTAACGGGCATCAGCTACACCAGCACGTATGACATCTTCACTATCGGAGCCGGTTATCTCGATGTCTGGGCCGCGCTGAACAATACCGATGTGGCGACCGGTTCGGCCGTATCGCCCACCGCCATTTATGACTCCGATCTCGGGAAACACTTATGTGGTAGCCGCGCCGGGTTCGGTGTGGCAAGACGCCGTCGTCTGGGGCACGGCCGTCGTGTGGGGTACGAACGTCATTCGTAAATGACCAGGCTGTCGTCTGGGGTACAGCCGTGGTCTGGGGCACGAACACCAGCAGCGCCTTGGCAGTCGTCTGGGGCACCGCGGTCGTGTGGGGTACAAGCAATCCGTTCCCACAGGCGGTCGCTGTTACGGAGACAAGTAGGGGAGACAAAACGTCCGGCGGCCGGACCGAGGGAGAAGACATGTGAGATGTCACTGAAGGCGAGAGTATATATCGGTTTTGTTATCTCCCTTGGAGCAGCGGCGCTCGGTCACGGTTTGTACCGCTGGGATCCACACAATCTTTTGCGGTTTCTTTGCTACCTCGCACTGGCGATACCCGCCTCGTGCCTGAAGGTGACGCTGCCGGGGATTACCGGCACGATGTCTGTCCTTTTTATCTTCCTGCTTGGCGGAATTGTCGAGCTGAATCTGCCCGAGACTCTGGTGATCGGCGCTGTCTGCGTGTAGTCGCAGAGCCTTTGGCATTCCAGGTTGCGGCCTCGTGCGGTCCAGGTCGTGTTCAGCGTAGCCACTCTCGCCTAACCATCACCGCGACTCACTTCATCTACCACGCGGTCCCATTTCTTTCGGGTCCGTTCCGACTGGCGATCGCCGCGTCGGTCTTTTTCGTTGTGAATACCTTCCCCATAGCGATCGTGATTTCTCTGACCGAAGGAAAGTCTCTCCGTCAGGTGTGGAGCAGTTGTTATCTCTGGTGCTTTCCGTATTACCTGGTCGGCGCGGCCATCGTCAGCGCTTTTAGCCTTGCGAATCGCGTTCTTGACTGGCAGGCCGCGGTCCTGATCCTGCCGGTGGTTTACGTCGTTTATCGCTCCTATCACCTCTATTTGAATCAGCTGCAGAGCGAGCGGCAGCGTGCCGAGGAAGAGCGCAAGCACGCCGCGGAAATCGCGGCGCTTCATGCGCAAGCGATGGAAGCCCTTTCTTCTTCCGAGAGAAACGAAGAGGCGCTCCGCCGGGCAAATGAAGATCTTCGGCAGTTTGCTTATGCGGCCGCGCATGATCTTAAGGAACCGCTCCGCAACGTTGCGAATTCACTGGGGCTCATCAAATACGTACAGCATAAGCCGCTGCAGGGCGAAGTCGCGGAGTTGGTACAAGAAAGCATCGAAAGCGCCCAGCGTCTGATCCGAATGGTGGACGATCTCTTAGCGTTCAGCAAAGTCGTGAGCGAGCCGGATCGAGTAACTGAGTTCATTGATACTAACGATGTTACTCGCCAGGTCCTCTTGGATCTAAACGCTGCCATTTCAGAATCTTCGGCACAAGTGAGGGTTGGTTCGTTACCTTCCTTGCAAATGGAAACGGCTCATCTGCTGCAACTATTCCAAAATTTGATTGGCAATGCTCTGAAATACCGAAGGGCGGACGTCAGCCCTCTGATTGAAGTATCGGCTGTGCGGTTGGGAGCCGAATGGATCTTTACGGTCGCCGATAACGGGATTGGCTTTGATCCTGTCTACGCGGAGCGAATCTTCGGCATCTTCAAACGTCTTCACCGTAGGGATCAGTACCCGGGTACCGGGATTGGATTAGCGCTGTGTTCTCGCATTGTGGCTTTGTATGGAGGCCGGATTTGGGCTGAATCACAGCTTGGCGCTGGTTCCCACTTCAAGTTCACAATGCCAGACTCGAAAGCAAAAGAAATGCCAGGTTCTAAAGCAAAAGAATGGAACAGGCAGCTTCTAAGCGTTTAATCAGGATGTTACTAGTAAGCTGTCCCAGTGATTAGGTTAGCAAAGATTCTGCGCCGGGGATCTGAGTAAGACCAGCGGAAGGGCTTTGCGATTTTGGTGTATTCGTGAATATACTTGCGAATCTTCCGGCCCAAGTCGGCGACGGAAGTGAAGATGCCACGTGCGAGGAGATCCCTCTGGATCTTGGCAAACCACAACTCCACTTGGTTGAGCCACGATGAGTAGGGTTGGCGTGAAGTGGAATCGCACTATCGGATGATCAGCCAGGAACTGTTGAACGGCTTTGGTCTTGTGTGCAGAGAGATTATCGAACACGATGTGAATCTCCTTCGCCCAGCGGGCGCGCTTGACTAAGTCCGAGAGGAAAGCGACGAACTGGTCGCTGGTGCGGAAGCAGATAGGTTGATGGTGACCAAGAGAATGGGACTGTCAGAAGTTTCCTGCCAATCACTGAATCACAGTCACGAAGCCACGAAGCCACGGGCCACGGGCCATGAAGCCACGAAGCCACGAAGCCACGAAGCCACGAAGCCACGAAGCCACGAAGCCACGAAGCCGACTATCTATGAGAAGGGCTCTACGGTCAACCCCTTTCTTTGGGTTTCGTTTCCTTTTACTTGTGAGCACCTTGATCTCCACCCACTTTCTATTCGCACTATCAATGAGCTTTCATGAGCTCTGCGCAGGTGATGGTCCATTGGAGAATCGACGCTGCTATTTTTCGGTCGGCCTCGAAGGCCAATTCGGCACCGCAGTCGTCGAGGATACGGTGTAATCACAATCAAAGTTCATCTACTTAACCACGGCCCTAAGCAGCTGCCTGCCCGTGGAAGGGCTGATAGGGCTGCTGGGTCACCCATAAATGATGCAGCAGAACAGCCGGTTTCCTAACGATGGCGACCACGGCGCGTTTCCGTGTATTCTTGCCGCCGCGGGCGGCTAGTATTTTGCCCGTAGGATCAAAATATCCGAATTTGATGAAAACGAAGGGAAGCTATGATGGTCGCTTTCCATGAAGAAGACCCAAGTAGCACGGCTGTTGGCCTTTGTTACCGGAATGGTGAATCAGCAAATCCTGCTGCAGAACGAGTACTTGGTCGCTGAAAACAGAATCCTACGGGCGCATCTGCCGAGTCGGTTCCGGCTGACTAATCCGCAACGATCTACGCTGGCAGAAATTGGCAAACGGCTCGGACGTAAAGCACTCCAACAAGTGGCTGGGGTAGCCAGGCCGGACACCATTCTGGCGTGGTATCGAAAGCTGATCGATCAAAAGTTCGACGGCTCGAAATACCGCGGCTATCCGGGACGTCCTGCCGTCGGGCGAGAGATGACAAAACTGGTTTTACGTGTGGCGCGCGAGAACACCGCGTGGGGGTACGACCGCATCGCGGGAGCACTTAACAATCTCGGTCACCGGATTTCGGATCAGACGGTGGGCAACATCCTACGACGCTTTGGCGTCGCGCCTGCTCCCAAGCGCAGCCAGCACACCAGTTGGGCTGAGTTCATTCGATCGCATATGGCTGTGCTGGCAGGCATTGATTTCTTTACAGTGGAAGTACTGACCTGGCACGGATTGCAGACTTACTATGTTCTGTTCTTCCTCCACCTAGAGACGCGACGGGTGACCTTGGCCGGCATTACCCGACACCCCACCGAGCAATGGATGGTACAGATGGCCCGCAATGCCACGGACGAAATAGACGGTGTTTTTCGGCCGATTCGCTTTGTACTGCATGATCGCGACACGAAATTCTGCGCGTCTTTCCGAGCCACGCTCCGTTCCGGCGGCGTAGAGCCACTCTTGCTGCCGGCTCGCAGTCCCAATCTGAACGCCTTTGCAGAGCGGTGGGTACGGTCCATCAAAACCGAGTGTTTGTCCAAGCTGATTCTCTTCGGCGAGGCTTCGCTCCGACGCGCCACTACTCAGTTCTTGGAACATTACCACTCCGAACGAAACCATCAAGGGAAAGCTAATCTTCTACTCTTCCCTGCTCCCGGCGAGCACCGCGCAAGTGATCTAGCATCCATACGTTGTCGAGAGCGTTTGGGCGGATTACTCAAATATTACTGCCGCGCGGCTTGAATATTTTGACCATACGGCCACGGACTTCCCGTTCCTTCAAAGCAGCCATCGCCCTGAGATGTATAGAACGTCGCTTCAGTCTGCCGCGTTCTTCACAGAACCGCAGCACCATAATGCGCTGCGTTCCCGTTCGGCGATCTGTTCGCGCCAGTACTCAAAAAGCGGAGATCATCGCCGTGCTTCCATCTTCTTGGCAAGTCGGATCTACCGCCGAGTAGTAATGCCCGCGCAAATCCAAATGAGCGCGAGAAGCGTTCCCCCGGAACATCGTTGAACTAAATTACGGCTGTTGCGCTCATGACCGAGCCCGTTTTTGCCGATACGTGATGGTAACCCCCTTCGGCTCTAGAGGCGCCTGAGGATCTTTACCTGGTTCACCTGGCGCCTCTTTGCCGGCCCGTCTCTCCTCAACCGTGATCGGTTCAAACACGCTCCAGCGCGAGGTGCGGCGGTAGGCTGTTGCCAGCCTGATGGGCCGCGGCGAACAGGCTTCCGCTTCGCCCGTCACTTCCAGGTCCCCTTGCTTCGCGACGAAGCGCATCGGAGGCTATTGCGGCTTTCGATTCGCCGGAACCAGCACACGTTCCCGACACTCGGCGCAAAAAATCGCTTCGATCGTGGCGAACCATTGCAAAATCCTGAGAAACGAAATCAGCCAAGAAATTCACTGTGCCAGGATGGTGAAGCCCTTTCAGGCAGCATCGATCAGGCGAGACTTCCTGTGTTTACTCGCTCTCGTACTTTCTGTTCCGCTTCTAGCCAATCGGCTTCGGCTGATCCATTCGGGCAGCCGTGTTCTTGCCAAAGGAAATACGCAAGCTCGGCGATATCAGCCCGTGTTGCGCTGTCAAACAGTTGGGACGGCGAAACGTTGGTTGGGATGGCGACTCTATCCATCTTGATTGCAATGTCTCGTTGAACGGATCCTGGAGTCCCGATCAATATGTCACTCATGTTGCATCCTCCTGAGCATTGATCCACGGGAGAAAGGGAAGGATCCTAGCGACGCTAGTGATCGCGGCTTCGGCCGCTTTCAAGAATGCTGCGGCGAAGCTTTATTCGCGTCTTCACGACGCGCGCGCATACACTCTCGTATGCCCGACCAGCTCTCCCACGGCATGGCGTTCCCATCTCCGTGCCTCTTTAAGAGCGAAATCGTAGGGGGCAGGGTCGTTGCGTTCCTCGATCGCGAGATCCCGTTCGCTCTTCGCCCGATTTGCACTAGCAACAGTTCTGGCAATCAATTCTCTTAATAGGCGTTGTTTGTCGCTGTCTTCGTCCATAGCGCCATGTAGACGCACGGGTAGAAGTTTTATTACCTAGAGAAGTCTCGGGCCCATGCCGCGCCGAGTGAGGAATTTTGTGTCGACGCGCACTTCCAAAGCGAATCTTGGAGAAGTATTCGACCTCATCATAGAGGGCCACGCTTCAACGGGCGTGGCTTCTAATTTTTTTTCCTCACAGTCAGGTACTACTACCCCGATTAGGCCAATGGACGTATTTGGCGCAATATACAGGGCAGCCGCCAACAAAGATTGGTAGTCTTAACCTTCATACCTTATGGGCCACGATTGCCGCGGTCAGTCATGGCCCGTCTTTAGCCGTGCATGGGGGCTCGAATCGCGTCGGAATCAAGGCAACGTTTCATGTTGCAGGAGGAGCGATTCACATTCTGCTTGTGCTGGGACTTATCGCCGCTCATCCATTTCTTTCGGCACCGCTGATCGGCTGGATTTTAAAAAGTTTTAATCGATCGGTACAATACATATCCAAAACGAGAGGCCCTGCGGTTCTCGAGACGATGTGTTCGGGAGTGTCAACGAATCCGTAATCGCTGTGCGTTCAGCCGTCCTTCGAGTGGGGGAAGGCATTTGGGCAGCATAGCACACGGATCAGCGGCAATTGCTCATGGGCATTGCTAGGTTGAGCTGTCCGATCCGTGGTGGACACCAAGCGATGGGAACCGCCTGTTTTCAAGAACACGGTACTAGTTCCATTTAGCCTCGTACTTGAATCAGTCCGATACCCTATACTCCTAGCCTCGCAGCGAATCCTTTGACGTGCGGCGTTTTAGCAGCGCGATGATGGAGCCGCCCGGTGTTTTTACTTTCAGAGCATTCGATCGGGCGAAAAGAAGAGGCGCACCTGAGCCAGAAATGGGGTGCGCCTCATACCAGGGGCGTCTGACGAAACTCATCGGCAAGAACGAGTAAGTTTTGCACCATGAACTATTAGCTGCGGCGGACTGCGGACCAATTCGGCAACGCGTATGGCCTCGCAGTCCAACCGGCAGGGAAAGCAACTGAATGTCTTCCCTCTACGAGACATTCTCACGGGAATGGGCGCGAGACCGCTACTCTCCCCGCGTGGTAGGCGTACTGGAGCAGCTGGCGGCCGGCGTTCTAAAGTGTGTGCGTGAAAAGCTTCGAACCGCCGAGCTCTCGAGCGCTGGCATGTATGGTGCGAGACGGTTCGGCGCCGCGGGATGTGGACGCAATGAAGGAGCGCGACGCGGGCAGGGGTGAGGTCTATTACGATTACGTGTGCCGGCAAATGTCACTCAACCGTGCTGAACATTTCGCGTGCAAATCCACGTCAGCGCGAGAAGCGCTCGTCCGGAACATCGTTGAATTAAATTACGGTATTCGGCGACCATTAACGCGACGATCCACTAACGCGACGATCCACCTTAAGGAGCAATCTGACCAGCCTACTGGTGTTTTTTCTGACTGGACGAAGACTCGCACTTCCATTACGCTTAAGCGCATTGGTGATCGCCGCCTCTTTACCGCTGCTCGGTGTGCTCTGCGGTCTCGGTGTTCGCCAGGTCAAGATACTTCGTCGGCGCCGCGCGGCTTGCTGCGGCCTGCAGATAAACGCGATCTCATGCCGCGGCCGTATCGGTGATGGTATATGGGCACAGGCCTCTTTACATGGGGTCTGGGGGTCTGTACCTTTGTAACGCGAGCCCCGACTCCCCCGATGTTGGGGCTTTCGTTTTTGCGGAGCTGCCAATGCTATTAAACTTTCAATCCCTGTTAGCTTTCACTGCCGAGATTCGTGGCAAAGACGGTAAACATACTATCGCCGGGAAAGCGGAGAGTCTCTTTGATGCCGCCTATCAAATGATTGCGCGATTGCTGCCGCCAGGGGTGGTGGGAACCTGATGCCGACATATTCGTGCGCGTGGGCGATGGCGAATGGCGAGTTCGGCAGCAAAATGCGCTCGACTGGTATAGCCGGAAGCTCGACCTTTCGCGGTAGCTGCCTTACGTTGTGCCCGCCGTTGTGGTATTAGATGCGCTCTCTACGTATGTGATCGCCAATTCTACGTACCGGGTTTCTTTTTTAGGTTGCGAGCCCCTTCAATGACTCCCGCAAGCGCCTGCAACTCGCGGAACGTTTCTGTCTTCTGCTGGGAATCCTTGTCGAGCAGTCGCTTCAATTCCAAACTGATGCTTTGCAGATCCGAGAGCACTTCGGAGTCCACTTGGGCCTCCTGCAGGTTGCGGAGAAGATACCGCACGTCCGAAAGGCTCTTCGCGGCCGTGAGCGTGGCTCTCGGCGCCGCGGGACGCGGACATGATGAAAGACCGAGAGACGGGAACTGGCGAGGTCTACTACGATTACGTCTGCCGCAGTGTCATTCGATCGTTCTAAACATTGCCCGTGCAAATCCCGGTGAACGCGAGAAGCGCTCGCCCCGGACGTCGTTGAACTAAAAGCCTTCGTCTATATTGGTGATCCAGAGCCGGATCACCATCTGGCCGGGTAACGACGGTTTACGAGAGTATTCTTTCGTGGCGAACATATCGCACTGAATCTGCGATAAGCTTGTCTGCTGGTAAAACTTGGGCTCACGGCAGTTCGCACAGTGCGTTCGCTGCCGCTGCGAGCCGGGATTTTTTGGTCATGACACGCCTTTGCCGATTGTGCGGCCGTGATATCGGATTCACGACTGCGTTGGAGCGAGCGATTTGCCTCCACTGTTTTCTGAGCCTGAGCCACGAACTCGAGCACGTTGCCGGCATCGACCCCGCGCTGCCAGTCGTGCAAGTCGTGCGCGAGCAGCACCCGGAATGGTTCGCTGACCTAGCGGAGGTCAATTAGCATAATGGCCGTTATTCGTGAGCGAGGCTGTAGCATGCCTCCTCGAGCGCGATCTTAGCCTTAAGTCACGCCGCCAAACGGCTTTAGCTGGGTTGCAAAGTCTCGCAGCTCAGCCAACGTTGCCGCTTTCGCTTCCGCCGGATCGCGGCCCGACGAGCCCGTATGGTCCGAAAACTCGAATCAGGAGTGTGCGAGCGTTTGATTGAACTTGTGATAAGACAATCACCAGACGGTGGAGAAAAAGGATCAACCCATTTCATTTTGTTGTGATCGCGCTGGCCGGCTGGATGAATCAGCGGCAACAGAATGTAATTGAATATCTCCGTGAAGAGAACCGAGTATTGCACGAGCAACTTGGAGACCGTCGCTTGCGGTTCACTGATGATCAACGTCGCCGTCTAGCCGTTCGTGCGAAGGGCTTGGGACGCAAGCCTTTGATGGAAATCGCGACGATAGTCACACCAGCGACGCTGTTAGCGTGGCACCGCAAACTCATTGCACAGAAGTATGACGGCAGTGCGAGACGGAGACCGGGGCGACCTTTACCAAGAAGGACCTAGCAGCGCTTGTGGTTCGCATGGCAGAAGAGAATCACGACTGGGGTTACCGCAGGATTCAAGGTGCACTGGCCAATTTGGGACATGAATGTGCCCGCAGCACGATCGCCAATATTCTGCGGCGGCACGGCATCGAACCAGCGCCCGAGCGAAACCGAAGAACAACTTGGAAACAGTTCCTCAAGCAACATTGGGAACTGATGGTAGCGGCGGACTTCTTCACGACTGAAGCCTAGACAATAAAATGTGTGGTCAATAGACATCGTTTCCAGTTACCCTGTACCGAATGGGTACGGAGATCGGGAAGCGATTGCGATGGGTACAGTTGGTGGAACAAGGAAAGAGCTGCACGCAAGTTTGTCTGCAGTGCGGCATCTCGCGACCAACGCTACGGAAGTGGGTTGAGCGATATCGTGCGGCCGGACCTGATGGCCTATTGAGCAAGAGCCGGCGACCGCATCGTTCGCCGGCCAGCAAAGGTGTCCGAGCAGGAACGCGCATGGATCGCGGAGCTCAGGAAGCGCGGTCTCGGATCTCGCCCGGATCCAAAGCGAGTTGAAGCGAAGTTATGACCTAGAGCTTTCTCGTCCAACATCGAGAAAGTTTTTCAAAGCTTGGAACCTCGGCCTCGCCTGGTGAGGACATTTACGAGAAAGGGCGCAAAGCGCTACGCAAAGGAAATCCCTGGCGAGCGGGTGCAAATGGACACCTGCAAGATTGCGCCGGGCCTCTATCAATACACCGCGATCGATGACTGCACCCGGATTCGTGTGCTGGCACTGTACAAACGCAGAAGCGCAGCCAATTCGCTGCTGTTCCTCGAAAAGGTTATCGAGGATTTTCCCTTTCCGATCCAACGAATACAGACCGATCGCGGCCGCGAATTCTTTGCCTACGCTTTTCAGGAGAAGCTCATGGAATATGGCATCAAGTTTCGTCCGTTGAGGCCGGCTTCACCCCTGTCGTTCGCCAATAATCGATCCGGACGAAAGTTGCTATGCTGCAGTACGTTCATAGCGATGGTGGAGGCCGCCGAGTTGTGGAATTGCGACAATCTTTCCGACCTTCAACACCGCTCGAGGAAACGGACATTGCTTGTCGAGGCTCAAATGGGTTCTCGATTCGTGGTAGTAGCGGAAATAAGAAGACAACGTTTTCTTGAGATGGCGAGCGTTCAGGATGATGTAGTGGTTCAGACACTCCCGTCGAATCGAGCCGATTAGTCGCTCGGCGTATGGATTCTGCCATGGACTTCGCGGTGCAGTCAGAATCTCCTGCATACCCAGCGATTTGATTCGCAGTCGAACCTCAGCACTATACTTGCTGTCCCGATCGCGGATGAGATAACGAGCAGCCTCTCGGTCTGCGAACGCCTCTACGATCTGTTGCGCGGTCCAAGCCCCGGTCGGATGCTCGGTGACATTGAAATGCAGCAGCTTGCGACGATCGTGTTCCAGAACGATGAATACGAACAGCACCTTCATCGTGATTGTCGGCACCGTAAAGAAATCGGTCGATAGCGATTTGGCCGACATGGTTGTGCAGGAAGCGTTCTCCAGGTCTGGTTAGGCGGCCGACGCAGTCTGCGCAGGAGGCGCGACACCGTGCGCTCGGAGATGGCGATGCCGAGCATCTTGAGTTCGCCATGAATCCGGGTGCGCGCCACAGCGGATTGGCGGCTGCCATTTGTTCGATTAACCGCCTAAGTTCCGGGGCAGTGCTGCGGCGACCACGACCCCGGCGCTGCAACTTGGACAGCCGGGCCCAGAATCTCCGAACCCGTTCGCGATGCCAGCGGACGACGGTGTCTGCCTGGACGTAAATCAGCGGATGTCGCCAGTCGGACCACAGGCTGCGGAGCGTGATCCAAAATAACCGATCCAAGGTCGTCAACAGCGGGCGTTTCCGTTTTCGCTGAAACGCGGCTAGTTGCATTCGTAGCGCCGCATTCTCGATGGCCACGGCGTGATGTCCGCTGAGGAGCAAGCCGAACGAATCGAAACAACGACATAAAAGAGGACTGGCATGTCTCTGATTCGTTTCCATCCATCCCCTTCTAGTCAATACCGGTTACGCGCGGATGGAATATTGGCGAGTCACAGGTTATATCCGTCCACGAACTATTGAGATTGTTCATCAACGTTTCGAGCTGATCGTAGTCGGAGGTGGCATCTCGGGGACCTGTGCTGCTGTCAGCGCCGCTCGCAACGGTCTAAAAACAGCGCTGGTGCACGAGCGTTCGATGCTGGGTGGCAATTCGTCTAGCGAAGTGCGGCTGTTTCCCGAAAATACCGCTGCTCAATCCACCTGGTGCAAAGAATCGGGCATCCTCGATGAAATCCACGTCGAGGAACGCATACGCAATCACGATCCGCAGATCGAAGGGCTCATGAACTGCCATTGGGATCTAGTGCTCTACGAATGGGCCGCGCGCGAGCCCAATCTCACATTGTTCTTAAACACCAGCATGCGCGAGGTGGAGATGCGCGACGCGGCGCACATTCTCGCGATTCATGCCGTTCAACTCGGTACTGAAAAGTCGCTCGTGCTGGAAGCGCCGCTATTCGTCGATTCAACCGGTGATGGCGTGCTCGCCTATCGTGCCGGCGCGGACTTCCGATGGGGCGTGGAAACAAAGCGCGAATACGGAGAGCCACTCGCGCCGAATGAGCCCGGCAAGGGCCTCATGGGCAATACGCTCTTCTTCCGTGCTCGCGATACTGGTCGGCCCGTGCCGTTTCGGCGCCCTTCCTGGGCCGCGGAATTCGACGCCGAGGCCGATCTTACCGAACGTGGCCATCGCTTCATTGATGGCGGGTACTGGTGGATTGAGGTCGGCGCTCCTCTGCACCCGATCCGCGACAACGAAAAAATTCGGGACGAAGCGCTCCGACAAGTGCTCGGCGTCTGGGACCACATTAAGAACAGGTGCGTCGATCGAGCACGTGCCACCAATTACGCCTTGGACTTCGTGGGCTTCTGGCCCTATAAGCGCGAATCTCGTCGAGTAATCGGTGACTACGTGCTCCAGCAGAAGGATGTTCAGAATCCGCCTACCCGCGCAGACGATATCGCCTATGGGTGCTGGGGCATCGATATTCACGTTCCCGGCGGCATTCACGAGCGGCAGGCCGCACCCTATCCGCCGCCGCGCCGGGATGCAAACTGGCAGAGTTACGGGACGCTGCCGTACGGGATTCCCTTGCGATCCTGCTATTCGCGCAACGTGCGGAATCTGCTTACTGCCGGCCGGCCCATAAGCACTAGCTACGTGGCCTTTGCCTCATCGCGCGTCCTCCCCACGGGGGCAGTCGTAGGCCAAGCCGTCGGAGGCGCCGCCGCCCTTTGCCGCCGCTTTCATTGCGACCCGCGGGAACTCGCTCAGAAGCATGCCACCGATCTACAGCAGCTTCTCATCCGGCAGGACTGTCACATTCCCGGGATTCAAAATGAAGATCCGAGCGACCTCGCGCGCCAGGCGGAAACGACGGCCTCGAGCGAGGCCATCATGCGTTTTGCCGAAGACGGCCGTCCGCGCGAGCTGCGTTATCCGTCGGCCCAGCTCTTCCCCGTTTCTGCGGGCCGTATCGATTCGATCGAGTTGCTACTGTCCTCCTCGCTCCCCCACGACGTCTGGCTCGATCTTGGTTTGCGCCCGGCCGCGCATGTGTGGGATTTTCGAGCAACCCGCGATCTCGCTCGCGCACGAGCGAAGGTACCTGGCGGCCACCACGGCTTCGTCCGCTTTGATTTTCATGCTGATGTACCGGCCAACGCACTTTACTATGTGCACCTGCCGGCTCAACCAGGCGTGTCGTGGTCGATGATCTCCGACACCGAGGGGCAGCCTTCGCGCATTCCCGCGGGGACATCCGCCGCCGATCTGCCGGGCGCAGACTACTGGCGGCCTCTTTCGGGAGGCCTCTGCTTTGTCATTCGCCTCAGCCCGGAGCAGCGTCCCTACGGCCCTCACAATGTGATTACCGGCGGCTCGCGCCCGGACCGCTGGACAAACTTATTTGAATCCGATCCGAAGCGCGGATTACCCGCGTGGGTTGAGCTTCGCTGGCCGAAACCGGTACGCTTCAACCAGGTCGAAGTCACATTCGACACCGATGCCAATCGTCGTATTATGCTGCCGTCTATTTCGCTATCCGGAGTGCGTGAGGGACTACGAAGTGGCGATCAATATGAAAGGCGGGTGGAATATGATCGCTGCAGAAACCGACAACTATTTTCGCCGCCGCGTACACCGGATCGAGCCAGTGTCTTCCGATCGGCTGCGTTTGAGCGTGACCGCGACCAATGGCGCCCGCACCGCGCGCGTTTATGCGATCCGCGTGTACAACGAAGCTGGCGTCTGATAAAAATTCGCTCAACTTGGAAGCGTTCGTTGGCATTGAACCGCCAAATCAGAAGTTGAAGGCGTCTGATTGAGCATCGGTGCCCATTCGGATCCCGCGTCCAAGTCGCGCCCCAATTGGACCTGGGCTGCGTTTCCCTTCGACATAGGATCAGTCGCGATTAGCTTGCAGCCCGCAGCCGCGCCAACGTTTCTTCGGCTCAACTGGGCAAAGGATTGGGCAAAGTAGTTGTGCCACACGCCAATATCGATTCCTGTTAACCCGCAAACCGGCTGATGTCGTTAGGGCTCGGATCGGCCCCAAACCGCCGCTTTGATACCGATGTTCCCGACTTAGAGGATATGTGCGAGTGGCTGGAACGGGAGGCTGTCACGCACGTCGTGATGGAGAGTACCGGATCGTATTGGATTCCGGTATTTAACATCTTTGAAGGGCACTTCACCATCGTATTGGCGAATCCTGAAGAGGTGAAGAACCGCAAGGATGCCGGAAATATCGAGCGCGTAAATGCGATTGTTGCCGGATTCAAGCACGAGTAACGTCCCCTCTGCTGTAATGGCCGCCACTGCCGGATTGTTCATCAATCTGGCCGCGTCCCTAAATTTGCGGACCACAGCTCTCACGCCGCTTTGTTTGGACGCGGTCGCACATCTTGCGCAATCTTTTTCCCTTCTGCTTGCCGTGCAGTCTGTAAGTCGAAGTCTTTTTGCAAAGCAAGCCAGAAATCTGCGCTCATTCCGAAATAGCGCTCCAGACGCAGCGCGGTATCGGCAGTTATAGCTCGTCGGCCATTCGCAATCTCGCTGATGCGGGTAACGGGCACGCGAAGCTCCGTTGCCAGTCGGTTTGCGGAGAGTCCTAGAGGAATTAAGAACTCCTCGCGGAGCATCTCGCCGGGATGAACGGGCGGGCGCCGAATCTTCCAGCCATTTGCAGGTCGTTGAATACTCATCGGGATGGACTCTTTTTCACTAGTGGTAATCCACAACTTCTACGTCGTGCGCTCCATCCGCGTCCCATCGGAAGCAGATGCGAAATTGATCATTGATTCTCACGCTATACTGCCCTTTCCGATCTGCCGCAAGGGCCTCCAGGTGATTGCCAGGCGGAACTCTCAAATCTTCAAGCTTCTTCACCAGATCGAGCTGAGTCAGCTTGCGGATAGCGATTCGCGAAAGAGTAGAAAATTTTCGGCTCCGGCCTGTTTCGAACAATCGCTGCGTCTCTTTGTCGGCGAAAGACCGAATCAAGTTCCTATGGTATGACGCAGCGCGTTAAACGGCAAGCAGAAGATACGGGTTGCCCGTAAACTCACTTTGCGTTCGAGCGGCTTAGGAGTACTCTGCCCTTTATGGTGCCATCACCAGGATTCGAAGCTTCGCTGATTAGTGGATGTCTGGTTTGCCTCTGTTTCCTGCCGCACCGTTCGTGTTCGCTTTTCAATGTAAGCACAGACCCGTGCAGCGATCAGCTCGGCGAGATCTTCCAGATCTGCTTGACTCCGACCAGTCGGACGGTCATGCTCGTCGCCAACAATACTGGTGCTTCCGGCATTATCCTCGCGGGTGAGCTGGCGTTTCAAATCCGTAATGAGCGCATCGACCTGGGGATCACTTTCCCGTAGGGCTTCGATCCGCTGAATCGAATGGCAAACCGTCGAGTGATCACGACTATTGTAGAAACGACCAATGATCGCAACGGTCCAGCGGCCCACATGCTTGGCCAGATACATGGCGACTTGTCGGTTAAAGCAAACGGGCTGCGAGTTTCCCAACTCGCGCGTCGGCCCTAGCCGCGCGGAAACTACCGCGTCGATCTCAGCGAGGGAAATACGACGACGTGAAAAGAGGTCTGGTGCGAATAGAGCGGACGCCATCATGCTCCCTTCGCCGCGAGAGCCACGGCCGGATGAATCAATATGTAGTCACCATTCGCGGTGATCTTGGCTGGACAACTCGGCCACAGCACTCGCACCAAATCCAGCCAGCGTTCCAATCGCTCTCGGAACTTGCGTGGCCGTGCATAATCCGTGCTCCCCAGCTGGCCGGCCAAACCGAAATCGCCGAAGATCGGTATGCGCTCTTGCCCTTTGGCAGTGAAGCATCGGTAAGAAAGCCACATAAACAGATCCAAGGCCGCGGGCGAAGAGGAGAGCGCTTTGGCCGCTTCGAGATCCGTCGGAATGGAATGAGTCGTGATTTCCCGAAAGAATTCATCGCTTAAGATGATTTCGTTTTCAAAGCCGCCCGGCAGCACTTCCTGATTCGGATCGCGCGAATACCAGATCCGCGCCTCGCGCATGAAATTGAATCGAGCTTGATGCATCACTGCGGCTCTCTCGCGCTGGGTGTCCGTGCCAAAGAATATCGTCGCGCCAAATACTCGCTGGAAAGCTGCGATCAGACGGCGATACTGAGAACCGCCCTGCTGCATTCCGAATACGTCCAGCATTTCGGCTGCACTCCGGAAGGTGATGGTCTGTTTCTGCTGTCGCATGGCCAGCGTTGCCAGAAAAATGGGAACCAGCCGGTCCTGTCCCCACGGCACTCCGTACGTCGGATGGCCTGTGACCTGGAGAAGGAACTGGCCGTTCCGGCGCTCGTGTAGCAGGACTCCTTTGCGCAGGTCGTTTGATCGGCAGTCCGCACAGGACGAACGGCCGTGAAGCGAAGCCGAGACTCTGGTTCACGTTGTCGCGTTTCAACCGCACGAGCTGAATTGCTTCGGCTTGCCTAAGTTTCTGTTTCGAAATCAGCAGCTCCGGATGGCTGCGTTTGAGAAAGTCGCCTGCTTTCTCGAATCCAATAACCTTATTAACTGATGAACTGCTCACCTCGGGTTCGCTCCTTAGGCTGTGAATGACAGCCGGGTTGAGCGATCCAGGCGAGAATTTAAGATCGAAAAAAGAAGCCGAAACGCCGAACGAAATTTTTTACTCCGATTACTCCGTTCAGCGTCGTTTGGAAGCAATTTGTGTTTTCTCGGCGTTTTCGGTGGTCAGAATGCACCGCAATGGCCGCGTTAGTTCTTTATTTTCAATTGAACTACGTTTTCCCAAGCTGGACGTCGCGGGTTCGATCCCCGTCTCCCGCTCCATGTTTTCAATAGTTTACCGCCCAAGAAGGTAGGTTCGTCGCCGGTCCTTAACGCAGTAATCTCGCAAACTACTGACTGCATGTGATTGATTTCGCAAGGCGGAAACAATTGAATGCCAGCCAATCACGCTGGCGTTCTCCTTGTATAAGGTAGGATCTGTCTACGCTGCGCGGCTTGTCTTATCGATGACTCCTCGACGAGTGAGAGGTATAACCGGAAACCCGGTGATTTCGGGTCGGCGGCAAAACTCTGAATCTGGGGTGTTTCACGCTTCGCATGGCCTCCATTTGTTTCCGCAGTAGGATGGAAAGCAGCTTGAAACATGCAGAGAATGAGAACAAAATTGATCTTGCAACACAACATAACCGGCTAACCAAGTACACTCCAGAGATTTGCTACTCCGGGCGACAACGGAAGCACCGGATCGAGTCGGTCCAGCGCCTGAATCGCGGTCTTCTCATCCACGCAAAACACGGCTGCGTGCTGCGGCGGAGCCACGTACATTCCGATCACGTCGGCAGCCTTGGTCTCGAAATCCGGATCGTCACTGGCCATATAGCGTTCCAGTCGATGCGGCCGCACATCGGCTTGCGCGAGAATCCGTTGAATCGTGTCTTTGCTGACATGAAAGCGGCTCGCCAGTTTTCGACACGACCAGTGCGTGGAGCTATCCTTCGGTCCTTCCTTGATCGCGGCCAGTACTTTCGCCTGCAATTTCGGAGTCCTCACCGAAGGCTTCTGGCCCGGATGCCGTTCCTCGATCAGACCAGCGACGCGATGTTGCAAAAAGCGTTCTTTCCAACGCGCAATCGTGGGCGCCGTGGTGCCCAGCGAATCCTGAATCTTCTGATACGGCGCTCCGTTCGCAAGCAGCAGTAGCATGCGGGCTCTCATCACATCACCCGCTGGAAGTGTCCGCGACTGCGTCATCTGCTTGAGTTCCCCGCGTTCTTCTTCGGTGAGAATCAGACGCTCGGCACTAAATGGCATACTGCCATGACGCCTCCCATATACTAATCGTTACTCAGAGACGATCCACTAGTGTCAGGAGTTGGACATCATGAACTTTGTCAGGAGTTGGGCATCATGAACTTGTTCCGGTTGGCCGGCCTCCCGCCGAGCGCCCAGTCCAAGCCGAACCCAGCCGCGCCGAAACCGGCGAATAGCAAAGTCTCACCCTTCCCGCTGAGATTTCAACCGAATGAAGCTCTTCTGGTCGCACAGGCCAAGATGGAGACGATGGGCCGTCCAGTTCCTCATCCGAATGTTCCTGCAGAGAGAAGTACCAATAGTCTGTCAGGATTTCGTCCGAATCCAGCGTTGAGAGCTGTGCAAGCCAAAATGGCATTGCCGCAGGCGGTTCGCGCGATGCCTCCTGTTTATTCCCCTCAATCTGCTGCCGCTCAAACGAAACCGCATGGTCATGGAGGGTGCGCCGCAGGCAAAGCGCCTCCGGTCTACCGGCCGCAACTGGCTCACCTCCAGGCCAGGCCCACAAGTGCCGCTACACTCGTTCCGATTCCAATTTCGAGGCCCGGTACACCTTCCTATCCTCCCCAGGCAATTCCCTGCCAGGCCAAGTCTCCAAACATTCTTCAGCGATCGTCCTCCGTTGCCGCCAATACGAGGCTGACAAGCAATCGATTCGGAAACAATCTTGCGTTGGCCGAGCCACATCTTCCTGGAAAGTTGGTGAATAGTCCCTTTCTTTCGAGCGCTGTGGTTCAGTGCATGAACTCTGAGTGCCTTGGCAAAGGCGGTAAAGGGAAAAAAGGGAAAAAAGGCGTCCGTGGAGGGCGGCCTGTGGAAAGGAAGGTTGGGAAAAAGCATCAGCGCGATCGGACGCCCTGGCCGATGAGCGATCCCAACATAGGCGAGGCCTTCATAGAGTGGTGGCACGATCTGAAGCAGAGCAAGAACGGCAGAATCCCAGACTGGGAGGGCCGTAAATGGTGGAATAAAACATTGGCTGAAATCACCGGGAGCATGGATCCGGATGATGAAGGGTCAGACTGGAATACGAAAACGATCAAGGAGATGTTTACGGGAGAAAGTGATAACTGGCAAGTTATCCATACTTACGACTCGGGAACTCAAGTCTTGGGGAACATGAGTGAGGGAGATCAGGATTTCGACTTTGAGTCGCTTTGAATGTTTTGAGGGAATAGCGTCGTTGCTACCTGTTCCGATGTCATCTCATTGCAGGCTACGTTCCAAGTTACGAAAGCAGTCATGCTCTTGGTAATATTCGGCCGCAGAAAGAAGTCACAGTGATGTCCACGTCTTCCCGTAGGCTGACTCCTCCAGTATATCGTCCGATTCAGACGAAGGCGCCCCAGGCGCCCCCTCCATGCCGCCCTGGGAGCCCGACGACCGCGCAGGCTAAATCGGACAATGGCTTACCTCGGCCCCCCGCCGTTTATTGCCCCGCGCCGGCCGAAGAAGTTCTCCAGGCAAAACGGAATCTGTCGCCGTCAGCTCCCATGGCGGCCGGCCCCCGCTACCCTGTACCGGGTAACGGTGCTTCGCAGCCGAAGCCGATGGCCGGCTTGGTGTCGCAACATCCTGCACCCCCTCCGATGTACCGAGGATCGACATTTGCACAAGGACCTAGCCCTGGTATGCTTGCAAGCGGTTCAAGACCTCAGGCAAACGCGCCGGCTGTCTACCGGCCGAACCCGAATACCGCAGCAAGCCCGCAGCGGTTCTCCACTCCGGTAGTCAGACACGAGGGAGCCGCACAGAATAAAACGTTCACGGTCGTCCCACACCCAGCGAACGCAAACTTGAGACCAGCAGTTATTCCCCAGGCCGCCGGTTTGGGAACAGCGGCAGGCCGTAATGTTTTCCAGAACCCCCAGCCCCAGAACTCCCAGCCCGGCATCGTACAAACGAAGAAGAGTGGAAAGCGTAAACAGAAGTTATTAAGGCGATCGGCCAAGAAACGGCTTGAACAGAGCCTACGCGACCGGGCGCAAACTCCCCTCGCCCAACACCTGACGTGGGACGGCACTGACGATTTCGCCTGGCAAGTCAGTGTTCAATCCACCCAGCCCCTGATTCCTGTTGGCTATCAGCCGATGAAGCAACAGGCTCACAGCAGCCTGAGTAGCATGAACGCAGAAGCTCAAACTCTCTTTTCGACGAACCCGAACAGGGTCAGGGTTCGATACGACGAGGAGTTGCCAAGCAGCATCAACAAGAACAGGCGAGTTGGCCAGCTTACCCAAACATTTGTGCACGAGCTGGCGGCGCATGGCCAGCACGCAGGCACCGCGCACGAAGACGAACCCGACGAGCAGCACGACGAGATGCATGATCCTGCAACCCGCACTCCGTATGCGCAGGCCACGCAACGAGCGGTGCGTGCTTTGTACAACGATTACCAGCGCAAAGCATTCATCAATGCATGGAACACCGACATGTTGTTTCAAATCTCGGGGAGCGACACTATTGATCGGCAAGAAAAGCGTCGTCGCCGGGAGTGGGTCAAGAAAATGCGTTTAAAGCTATTGAAGGATGAAACCATCTAAGAGCGACTCGTCACGCCTCAAAAGCGGATGAACCGGCACCAACAAGCAGGCAATCGAGTACCTGCGTGAGGAGAATCGGGCTCTCCGCGAGCAACTTGGTGATCGTCGATTGCGGTTTAATGATGACCAGCGTCGTCGCTTAGCTGCAAGAGCCAAAGGGCTGCGGCGCAAGCTTCTGGCGAAAGTTGCCACACTGATCACACCCGATACGTTGCTGGCTTGGCACCGGAAACTGATCGCACAGAAGTACGACGGGCATGAAAAGCGCGGACCAAGAGGTCCCGCACCGGTGAAGAAATAGAGACTCTGGTTGTTCGCCTGCTGAATTATTACCTGTGGGCCGCAAAAATCAGGTGAGCCCGCGAAATCAATCAGGTAGCTGTGAGACCATTTCGAAGTGCTCAGCGTATTCGAGGCGGCTCTCGAAGCTGACAATTGCCGTACAGATCGTCTTTGCTGACTCTCTCAATTTCTGTGCTACTCTGTCTCGGAGCCGCACGGCGCTGGCCGCCGAAAATCTGTTTCCTGCGTAAGCAATTGGCCCTGTTCCAAGAACGTGAGAAGAAGGCAACTAGGACCACAGCCGCGGTCGCTTCGTCCTGGCTAAGCTAGCTCAGTTCTTCGACTGACGTAGCGCATTAGTAATCGTCAAGCCGGCCACTCTGGTCGGCTGGCATCGAACTGCCTTCCGCCGCTTCTGGCGTTGGAAGTCGAGAGCGGTTGGGCGTCCACAAATCTCAGCCGCGATCAGACGCTTGATCCGCCGCATGGGGGCAGAAAACCCGACCTGGGGCGAAGAGCGAATTGCAGATGAACTTTTGCTGAAACTGCATGTTCGGCTCTCACCGCGCACAGTCGGCAAGTACATCCAGCAACAGCCGCGCCCACGCGCATCGAGGGACCAACGGTGGTCGACCTTCGTCCGGAATCATGCGCACGGTGTTGTAGCTTGCGACTTCTTTGAGTCGGTGACGGCCAGCTTCCGTATCCTTTATGTATTCGTTGCCCTCGAGGTCGGATCCAGGCGTCTCGTACATTTCAATGTCACCGAACATCCGACTGCGGAATGGACCCTGCAGCAACTACGAGAAGCGCTTCCCGGCGATAGCGATTGCAAGCTTCTCCTGCATGATCGGGATAAGACCTTCGCGGCCAGTCTGGATGAAGAGGTGGAGAGTTGGGGCATCCACATATTGAGATCGCCTGTTCGTAGGCCGACGGTCAATGCACATTGCGAACGACTGATCGGAACAATACGTCGCGAATGTCTGGACTATGTCATCCCACTCAATTCTGGTCACTTGCATCGAATCCTCCGTGAGTGGGTCAGCCATTACAATACTGGCCGCCCACACCGGTCGTTAGGTCCAGGTATTCCCGACCGTCCTCAACCTAAGTTGCCCACTGGCAGCTGCTCTTCCCGGTTCCGTTCACCATCACTCGTCATTGCCGAACCGATTCTCGGCGGCTTGCATCACGAGTACCGATGGGCAGATGCCGCATGAGTCCACGATTGGACTTTTTTGCGGAGGACAACGGTCGATGCTAGCAAATTCCATGCTGCCGGTTTGCTCCTTATTAACTTTGCGCTTGCAACGAGGCGGGAGCAGCCACGACGTTGCAGTCGGCCTCCGGGATCCTACAATCCATCTTGAGAACTTTGCGATTCTCATGTGTGTGCACGCCTGCCTTTCATGTCCTTCTCTGCTGGGCTTGGCAGCAGGGTAATTCCCGCGCTCGGCGGCTTCGCTCAGCAGTTCCAGCCCTGGCGGGTTTCGGTTTCCCTCTCAGAACTGATTCGGATACAATCAGGTTTCTTTTGCAACCTTGGTCTAGATTCAACTTCTTTCCGAGACGTGTTGCGCCATGTCGTTGGCCTCGCAAGCGCCTCGAAGGTTGGTCCGCCGCAGTGTCGTCGGCTCTAATGTCAAATCGGGCGGGCCACCAGCGCTAGAATTCCGAGTACGCCGTGTCTGACAAATTCGATCTTTACAACCATGCCTATCGCGGTCACGAGTTAGAGGTCTACCGGCAGATCCGCTTGGCGACGTACGGCCGCGACTTCGGGCAGACTAGCTGGGTAACCACGGAAGAATCGGATGCAATCCCGCGTTTTCTTCAAATTTCGGCCAGCTCCGAAGTGCTCGAAATTGGATTCGGCTCAGATCTTTATGCGATTCACCTTGCCAAAACGGCAGGCTGCCGCATCATCGGAGTGGAAATCAACGCACACTCAGTGGCAACGGCCACCGAATTGGCTCGTCAGAGCAGCTTGGAAGTACAGGTGACATTTCAGCAGCATGATGTCTCCGAACGGTTGCCGTTCGAGAGTAATCGCTTCCACGCGGCATTTTCCAATGACGTCCTCTGCCATGTGCCTGACCGCCTATTTCTGTTGCAGGAGTTGCGCCGGGTCTTACGGCCGACCGGACAGCTTCTGTTCAGCGATGCTTTGGTCATCGGAGGACTCGTCACAAACGAGGAACTTGCAATACGCAGCTCCATCGGGCTCTACGTGTTCGCAGCACCCGGAGAGAACGAGAAACTGCTTCAAGAAGCGGGGTTCGACGTCGCGGCTGTTATGGACATAACATCCAACGCCGCCTCGATCGCCGAACGCTGGCAGGCAGCGAGAAAAGCACATACGGCTCGATTGATCGAGATAGAAGGCGCGGCAAACTACGAAGGGTTACAGCGGTTCTTAAACTGCGTCTCACGCCTGACACGCGAGAATCGCCTGCTGCGGTATGTCTACCGAGCCGCAAAAAGGAATTAGCCGGACCGCCAGATGCGGCTCCCTTTGCTGTCTAGGAACCGTTGACAGAGCCCGGCGATCAAAGGCAACCATTACGACGCTCACCCCTGGTGCCGCCGTTGGAATGGTGCGCTCACTTATCAGAATCGAGTCCGGATGATGCGACCAAATGATAGGCGCAGTCGACTTTAATTTTTCCAATCCGAGAGAGCACCTCGTCGGGCGTTCCCTGATGCACAGCTATGAATAGTTCGTGCTTGCCACACGCGGCTGCGCGATATGGCGCTTCTACCTGGTAGGTGCCATCCTCTGCGAGGTACGGAATGCGCTCCAGTCCGAAGACGGTGCCCCCTGCGTGCGGATCGCCGTCATAGAACAGTGCGGTCACGCCCGATGCACTATTATTCTTAGCCCTCAATTTGGCCGTGATGTCGAGCGTCTGGCCTTGAAATACGCGCTTTTCAGATTCCCGAGTATCGGCAAGATGAATGGTCGCCGGCTCGCCATCCCCAATCGTTTCGCGTGTAACAGACTGTTCCGGGAATACATAAAAGGCCGAGTTGTAGAAACCAACGTTATTGCTGTAAGTCTCTGCTTCGACCCCGGCGAGAGATTTGAGATCCCCGGGAATCTTTGTCAAACCGTGGCTCTCAGTTTCGGGCACAAGATTCCCGTTCGCGTCCTCAATCCAAACCACAACCCAGAAGATCAGATACTTGGCGTCGTATCCTGTCGTATCGAAATCGGTGCTCGCCAGCACCCAGTTCAGAGGCGCGTTATCATCATCGCTGAAACGCGAAATCGGGGCGAGTCTTACCTCGTTGATGAGAACGCTGTCGCCCACCGGACGATGCTCATTCAGCGTGTCAATTTGCTGGGTATAGAAGCGGACATGTACCTCGCTGTTTACGGGCATGTATGCAAAACTATAGTTGTAAACGCGAGCTTCCAGCGTCAGTTTGTCACCTGCATTTGCCGTCGTAAGCTGCGGTCCTTTCCCGCCGCTGAGCGCATTCGAGATGAAGAATCCGCGCATCACATGAAAGTTGCTTTCCCACAACTTGTCGGGACGGCTCGGTTCCAGAACGATGCAATCCACACCGTTGCCGGAGTCCAGGCAGTTGGAGGGGAGCGGAACTGCCGCCACGGCCGGTTGCTTGCTCCAACGTGACGGGTGATTCAGAGCTACATCGGGCTTATCGCTGTAGACCCCTTTCCACCAACCGCCGGCATCGTTGCGGGCCGGATCGGCCGTGAAAGCAGTTCGCAGCAGGCCAAACGTTTTCACGTCCGCCTGTAACGGCTCGTTGTCCACTACGCTGCCGGGCTTTGTTTGCCCCAGGATATAAGGCGTGAAGACATAGTTATAGGTCGTAGGAGTACGAAACGTTCCGGGCTTTTCTACGCCTATACCCGCGGAGCGGCCGACACTCGTGACCGACTTATTCAAATCGCTAAACCCGGAGCTTCCGCTGAGGTTCAAGCTCGCACTGGCTTTTCCCGTGACGAAGCCGCCGCTCACGGCGCCGCTCACCGAGAATCCCAGTTCGTAAGAGTAATTCTGGTCGACGCTTGCAGTTGCGCCCTCGGTTGTCTCGCTAGTCCAGGTTGCCCGCTCGGTTGCGGTGCCGCTGTCTGTGCGGTAGGTACTGGCTTTCGAAAGCTGCTCAGTATTCGGCAGTATCTTTTGTAATTGCTCCTCGGTTGCCGGATACGAGAAGACGTTGCCAGGCTCCCAGGGCGGCTGATACCAGGGAATTAGATTTCCATCGACCTTGTGAGACTCGATTTTGTCCGGACCTGAGAACTGAATTGTCAATGGAACCTTCTCTGTACAGTTGGGTTCTCGTGTCGGACAAACGGTATGTCCCAGCACTGGATAAACGTATATGTTGAAGCGCGAATCGGTGTACCAGACCTGGTCGGCGAACCCCGTTTTGACGCTGGCGTCGAAACGACTGCTCTGATAAGAGCCATACTGTTTCTCGTTTATACCTTTGATGTCCTGGGCTGCCTGCGCAGTAGCGCCCACCTCTAGGCCCAAGCCGCTCTCTACACTGCCGATTTCAACCGAAGCCCCCACGTTTACCTCAGCCCCAAAGGACCAGCTACTCGTGTTCGTGGCCGATGACTGGGCGGTGTTCGTCTCACTGGTTTCGTAGACCGTACGAAATCCACTCGGGATTGCGCTCAGATTCAGCAAAGTGGGCTGTTCACCGCCGGACGGTCGTACGAAATCGACATGCATGGGCGGCATCGCAGCAATGACCGAAGGTTGCGCCGTATCTCTTATGACGAGTTTGGTAGGTTCACCAAGGATCAGGGAACGTCCCTGTACGTCACCCGTAACAATAGGCAGCCCATAATCGGCGGCTTGGGGCAGGGGCCGACTGAGTACCGCATTTGTCCCGATGCCGAAATCCTGATCCACGCTCGCCGGGGGATCAACGTTGTAGATGTTTAGGCCCGCACTTCCCGCACAATTGGAGGTACTGATCGCTAACTGAAACTTCAGACTGCGCTGGCTCTTCGACGGATCCTGCGGTACCGGTTCGGTACGCGCAAAGTTTCCGGCCGACAGCCCGCCACTGCTACAGGCTACTTCGGGGAGCGTCACAAACTTCGGAAGCCGGATCTTCAGGGCATTGTCCAAGGTTATGATTCCAACCCGGACGTTGTTAGGCCCATAGTTGAGCTTCACGCCAACTTGAGCAAAGGGTGAGATCGGATCGAAACGGCCGATTCCAGAATTCAATTCACGAATATCCTGTCCCTCGAGCGTGCGAGTGTCTTTCAGAATGGGTGTTAGAGAATCATTGAAATCGAAGGACATGAACGCCAGCAGATTGCGACTGGTGTGATATCCCAGCAGTAACTGATCGTGACGAGTCGTTCCAAATGGGCCAGCAACTAGAGTTGCTGAGAGCATAGCACCCGAATTGTTGTCCGGCAAAGCCTCGCGGTGGCTCAATTCGAGTGCAAGCGTTTGCGGGTCCACTGAATATATATTCAGCCGGCGCCGGGAGTGGTAGTCATATGCGACCGCTATTTCCGGATGCCCGTCCCCATCGAAATCGCCTACTGCTACAGCGAGGCTGGAGGTCGGACCGGGCTCGATTCGCGTCTGCGGGCCCGAGGAAACGCCTTTAGAAAGATTTGTGGGATCTACTGCGCTCACCACCGTTAGTACCGCAGGTGTGAATATGCCAGGGTACCAGCTCGCGATCACAACTTCCTGAACACCATCGCCTCGGAAGTCACCCGAAGCGATACCCGCATTGCTGAGGTCGACATTCAGAGGCAGAGATGTTGTAAGTTGTGAAACGGGATCTACTGCGTAGACGGTAGCAGAGTGTGCATACACCAAAGTGCCGGATTTTGAATCAATGAGGCGAGCCATGATTTCCGGATCACCTGCTTGCATTCGGAAGCCAGGCAGCTCGGAAATGTTTTTGTCCTCGATTTTGCTGCCATCACTGGTCTTCAGTACGGTGCCTCCGATGACCAGGTCATTAACGGATAAAAGCGTGCGTCTTCCCTGCAGAATATCTTTAACGTTGCTGTAATCGGGATCTGCGGCATTGGACTGTTGAGCATGGACCCCGGGGACGACGGCCAGCAGTAGCGTGAGAAACGCACCGGCCCTGCAAAGTGAAGACACGGTGTTCCTGCCTCGGTGAATCGGATTTGCCTTGACAAACATAAGAGTAGCCTTTCGCATGTATACAAAATGCACGCCCGAATTCTGAGCCTTTCGAACTTTCGCAATTGCCGGAGGGCAAACGTTAGTGTAATTTGCGGTATTCGTGCTTTAGTGCTTGTTGGCAGGATACAGCGTAATGTAGAAATGCCCAAGAGTGCTTTTACTCATTTTGAATGAGTACCTGTACTCATTTCTGCGTAATAGTTATTTGTACACGGTCGGAAGAGCTCGCCTGTTCCAGGATGAGAATGGCCGTTTGGCAGATTGACCCAAAAACAAAAGTGCTATCAAAGGTGAGTAGATTCTCGAACGTTCGAAGTGGTCCAGAAGGCCTAATCACAATAGCTCAATGAGGAAATTCCAGCAAGTGGGTGGGTGCGGAAACTCTACTCTCCGGTGGCGTCGCTTTGGGGTTTGGGGCAAGCGTCATGACAAGAAGGATCGTTGCCCTGGCTCACACATCGTAAGCCAAACGCTAATCACTTAGCTCCTCACTGGTAAGTCACATTAAGGACCGATCTGAGACAGATGCTCTGAAGTCCTAGCGATTGAAGGGACTGCTGAGATCCCGTGAATACGGACTAGCATGGTTAGTCCCGAATTGTACAACAATCCTCAAGGGCACTGACATGCGGTCCAGAAACGGGTTCGAGGAAATTTGAAATCGCAAATCCCACGATTTATCCGGCAACATCCGTTTCACATCATTTGGATCCTAACTCGCCTCGTCCTCGTTCCGCTCGCCTTTCGGATTCACTTGAACGTGTAACGCGCATCGCGCCGATCTGGCACCCGTTTCGCGACCAGCCCACGGATTAGTACCGAAAACGCCCTTAGCTGCCACGATCAGACGCGTTAGTGAATGTAGGCCCAACCCGATTCCTGTTTACGGACCATTTCTGCGATTCCGGAATCCACTTGTCCGGCGAACGGAAATAATTCCTCCGTTTTCACTCTTCTCATTTTCATTGCATTCCGGCACGCCAGGAGCTTTACGCCGCGGTCCGACAACCGTTTCAACTGTTCCTCGTAACCTTTGCTGGCTTTGGTCAGCATGTTTAGCCCCGGTCCGTAGAAGACGATTTCGACCTCTGAACCGCCGTCCTCCGCGAGGGCGTTCATCGTGTTATTGACGTGGACCGCGAGAGACTGCCAGGCCGGGCCCTCTGGCTCGCTCAACTGGAATACCACGCGATGCTTCGGTTCGGCCGGCGTTTGGCAGACTGCCGTGTAACTCCCTAAGAGACCCAGCGCGGACACAAAAACGAGAGCTTTTTTCATATGGGTTATTCTGGCACTCGTGTTTTGAGTGGGCGGGAATTGCGGGCAAACCACGAGATTTCGCTGGCGTTTTCGAGGGGCAACGTCGATTTGCTCTTCGCGCGCAGGATGACGCTGGAACATTCTGCATTGTGAGGTCAATGCGGGCGGGCTCGCCGATTCACTGTGAAATGCGCAAGTTTATTATTCTGTGATCACACGCGATCCGAAGATTGGCCGACGGGAAGCCGACTTTCGTTCCGTATCTGGCTTACACTTCGGCCAGTGAACGCGCCGATACAAGGATCCCCAAATGCCAACTCGTTACACAGTAATGATCGGCGCGATGTTCACAAGCCGACTTTCGGACAAACACACGTCCAGATCTCCGACGAACGCATCATGCCTCAAAGTAGAGGCCAGTACAACCCGCCAGGAGCGTTCTCGCATAGTTGACAGCCGCAGCACCACTCCCCCCAGGGCGAACGGTCCGAAACATCTCGCGGAGTACCAAGGCCGGCCTCTCGACGTGTTGGAGCGTGCGGTCGACCTTACAGGCATGCAGATAGCCGCTTCCAAACGGCAATTCACGAATGTCAGCGGTAATGAATTGGACCATGGAACTGTGTTCACTTTCGAGGCCAGCGCATCGAAGCAGCGCGTTACTTGCGTCAACCCCAAATTGCGCATCCTTGCGGTCCGATGAAGCTGGCCAGCCGGCGCACGTCGAAGCCAAGCCCACAGCCAAGATTCGCGATAATCTCTCCCGGTCACAGATCAATTTCCTGGAATATCAAATCCTTGTATCGCTGAAACGAAGGCAGCGAGTCCAAAACTTTCAGACACTGCGTCATTTTTGGTGCGTTCGCTGAATCTACGTTGCGGAATCCCGTCGCCAGATAACGCTCCTCTTGCGGACCGGAGTATTCCAAGACTCAGCCACTTGAAAAAGGCGCCGGCTTGTTTGCCAGGTACATAAACCGAGACAGGCGGCGTTCTTTTGATACTGTGTGGACGCACACGAGGAACTTCTGTAGACCTTCGAAATTCCCCTTACCCTCGATCTGGATGAGATCATCACATTTTTGAGCGCGGGCATCATGCCAGCGTTTCGAGATTGCAGCGGGGCCAGCGGTGAGATCGACCGAAGACAGCAGCTGAAATCCTGCCTGGGCGATCAGCCGTTCGTTTTCTCCTGGTGGAAGGAACAGATAACGCCCTATAGAGCTGCGTGTCGCCAGTTCCTCATTTGTGATGGCGCCGGTTACGATCATGGCATCGGTGAATAGCGCCCGGCCGTTCGGCTTGAGAACCCGAAACCACTCGTTCAAGGCATCAAGCCGGTTGGGTATGTGGCACATGGCATCGTTCGAGAACACGGCATCGAACGACTCATCCGCGAAAGGAAGCCGTTCCGCGCCATCCACCTGCTCAAATCGGAGCCGTGCCTGATCCTCGGTTTCTGCGAGCCGTCGCGCATTTCTGATCCCGTTTTCGTTGATGTCGATTCCTGTTACTTCGGCCTGCGTCATGCGAGCAAGATAGACTGCGCAACCGCCCACGCCGCAACCGAATTCGAGCACGCGCGAGCCGGCAGTCAAGTGCATTAATGGCCAAAACCCGCGGAACTCCTCGGCCGTCATCCACCCCGTTTGGCCTAAATCCAAATCGTAAGTTTCGCGCCGGATTTCCTGATACACGCGCTCTGCGCTCCCGGCATACGCGGTATCGTACAACTCAACTGGCGACTTTTGTCGTGTAAATGGTGGCATGTGATGCATCTCCCGCCTGCCTGCACCCCTGACATGTTTCAGGACCAGACCGAGTCATATCCGCAGGAACTGACCTGGCCTGGAGAGCGGCGAACACTCTGACTCTACGCCATTGACTTGACCAACTTACTGGTGTCGCCACGGCTGTCCTATAGGTCTGTCAGGGAGCGAAGAGCGCACCCCGGGTCTATCGGCCCCCACTACAGGCCACTCGAAGCGGCTGCGCGCGACGTTTGACTTCGAAGGACTTACCTTCGTTCACAACGGCGAACAATTGATGCATACCGCAGGTGTCGGGCCGGTACAACGCCTGGACGAGACGCGGAGCATCGCTCGCGAGATGTGGAATTCGAGTTACCCTGAAAAGTCTGCCGCCGTCAGCGGGATCGCCGTCGTAGAAATCTACAGTTACTCCTGAAGTCTCGCCGGTCGGTAGAAGCGTGGCGGTGAGAAGCACACGATCGCCGATATTCGCGCGATTGTCAGAGACGTTCACCTTTCCGACATCAACGGAAGCCACGGGCACGAGCGGATGGCGAGTTGCTCCTAAGGAAGGTGAGATGACGGAGATCTCCTGATAGAAGAGGCCGACATTGTTACTGAAATTCTGTTCGTTCTTGATCCAATCTGCCAGGGTCGGAGTCGGATCATTGATGCCGGGCGATGGTGGCCTGGCGGTCAAACCATGGAAGGGCATCTCTGTGATGAGATTCATGCTTGAGTCTTCCATCCAAACGACCACGTAGAACATCACGCCCGAAGAATTTTGTCCCGACGGCAACAAGGCGGCATATTTAGCATCCGACGTATCGAAAGTAACGAATGGTGTTAGTAGCCAATTGAGCGTGGTTGACGACGGATCGAATCTCGGGATCTCGGGGAGTGCAACTGTGTCGATCAGCACTGCCTGCTCCGGCGCACCTGCTGCGTTGAAGGGCGCAGCATAGAATGCGGCCCGGGCGACGTTCGAAGGTATGTTCTGGAGGCTATAGTTGTAAACGCGAGCTTGCAGACTGAGCTTATCGCCCTTGTTCACCTGTTCCAATTGCGGGCCCTGGCCAGGAGAGGTCGCGTTCGAGATGAAGAGGCCGCGCATCCAATGGAAGGTATCGGTATATGGCGTGTCCGGAGTAGGCGTACTGAAGACCGGGCAATCAGTCTGCGAGGCGCCTGTACCTGGATCAAGACAGGGGTTTGGGGCAGGCCCATTGGAAGGTGGCGAGCCATATCCTTTGCTCCAACGCGCGGGATGATTCAGCGCGATGTCTGGAGCCTGGCTGTAGATCGCCTGCCACCATCCCTGGGTCACAACCGGGCTAACACTGTACATTGCGCTCAGGAAGCCGAAGGTCTGGACGTCTGCGGTGAGTGGCTGGTTATCGACGACACCGCCAGGTTCCTTAACCCCGAAAATGTAGGGGGTTACTGAATACGAGTACACACTAGGATTGCGAAACGTGCCTGGCTTATTGATGACGAGGCCGGTCGATTGACCCAGCGTCGTCGTGTGCTTGGTAAGAGATTCAAACGCAACACTACCGTTGACATCAAGATCATAGCCTCCGCCCACCGAGCCAGCCCCAAAGCTTACGCCAGAAGTGACGGAGAAATTGTTGTCGAATGAATAGTTCTGATTAAGGCTGGTGACCGGTGTGGCGCTCGTCCCCACTTCCCAGGTCGTCTGTTCGGAACTTGTGCTGGTGTCTGTATCGAATGACGCAGAACTGGCCAGTTGGCTCATAGTTGGAAAAGCAGCGGCCACCTGATAGGAATTGGCCGGGTAGGAGAAAATGTTCCCCGGTTCCCATGGCGGTTGATACCAAGGAATAGCACTGGCGTCGACATTCTTGACCGAGGGATTACTGGTCGGAGCAGAAAACTGAATAGTGAGGGGTTTTCGGTCGCTTGGACCGCAACTGGAATTGTTACTCGGGCAGACGGTTTGGCCGATCACGGGGTATATCCAGATATTGAAGTCGGAATTCACATAACTGACAAAATCATCGATACCTGTGTTTGCGGTGAAGTTGTATTTATAGGACGTGTAAGAGCCCCGAGTGTCGCCGGAAGATCCTTTCAGGTCCTGAGCCGCCTTGGCCGTATCGCTTATTTTCAGGCCCTCGTCATCCGGCTTGCCAATTGTAAGCGACGCTGTGCCGCTTTCCTGGAGACCGAAACTCCAGCTTGTCGTATTCGTGGTGCTGCTTTTGTAACTACTTGTGTCCTGCTGTTGATAGGTCGTGGAGTAACCGTCCCAGACAAAACTCAGATCAAGTAATTCAGGCGCTGCGCCGGCGGTGGTTGGACTTACATAGTCAATGTGCATCGGAGGAACACCGATTACAGCGGTTGGCTGCGAGGCATTTTGCATGGTGACCTTTGTGGGCTCTCCGAGGGTCACAGATCTGCCCTGAATATCCGTCGCCACTAAGCTTAGATTCAAAGGACCGATTGCATTTAGGGAAAGGTTTTGGGTAAAGTCGCTAGCAATGCTGTCCGGATTTGGATTTATGTTGAAAGCAACCGGGTCTACGCTGTAGATGTTCAAGGTGAAGTGCAGCCGGTAGTTAGCGTCCGGACCAGTGAAGTAGAGGAAAGCGATCTGGGCGTTCGGGTTAGGTTGGGTTTGGCCTGGGTTGGCAGCGTCGGGGCTCCGATGGGCGAAGTTGCCGACGTCTATCCCGACAGCGCCGGGGAACTGGTTGTAACTCACTGGGGCGGTCCCGGAAATGGCCAAACTCGTCGAATCGACCTTCAGGACTTCGAAGTACCGGCCATTACCAGTCGGGCTCGCGCTGAGGAAGGCAATTTGGTCAAAAGGATTGTTCGGATTGCCCGATTGATCGACCAGCCCGAACTGGCCCGTCTTGATTTGAATCCATCCCTCCGAAAAGACCCCCGAGTCCGGAGTGAAGAGAGGAGCGGGGGAGGCTTCGAAGGGAGCCAGAGTACCGTTGACAACTTTAAAGTCGATGATTTCGACATAAGCAAATCCCGAGTTTGTGGCGAACGCCACCGCGAGTTGATCGTGACCCGCGCCGTTGAAGCGGCCGCGAGCCACGGACAGCTTTGCGATTGGGGTATCCGGGCTGGCGCCTGGCGGGTTCACAGCAAGGGAGCCGGCCCGCGTAACCGCGAGGCTGTTCGGGTCTACCGTATAGATGACGATTGTAAACCCTCCGTTCGGGCCTGCCACCAGTCCTGCGATTTCGTGCTGTCCATCGCCTCTGAAGTCTCCGGCAGTCATGTCGTTCAGCCAGTCCAATTGCGTGAGACTTTTCCGGAAACCCTTGGTTACGTCATTGACATCGTTCGGGGCCAGAATTAACACCCTGCCATCCGAAAGCCCGAGGGCCAACTCCTCGTAGCCATTCTGCGCGAAGTCAGCCACTGCTCCGCAGTTCACATTGGGCTCCTCACCTGCAGGCAGCGGTTGCCAATAGTAATCGTCACCGGACGTGCCGTTGAGACTCTGAAGCCACAGCGTGAACAATCCCGAACCGTTGTAGTTGGACATCGATGAGAGAGTGGTTGCCCGCGGCTGATTGAACATCCGCGCTGAGAAGCTTTTCACCGGGCTCGACTCATCCGTGGACCAACCAGGAAGCCACTGCCCGACGGCAAGCACGTTCGAACTAGACGTCTTGAATTGCGTAATCTGCCCTTGCGTGGCATTGTTGCCCATATCAATAACCTCGAGGTCCTGAATCTTTAGCAAGGTACGTTGACCGTTTAAGAAATCCGAAACAGGGCAGTAATCTGGACCAGAGGGAACGGGCGCGCAGGTCGTCTGCGCCTGGACTGAGACGCCGGCGAGCGCGGCTACAAAGCCGCACGCCAGGACGGTCGCTTTCCTTCGCTGGCGGAAGCGGCCCACCAGTAGCAGGGCGAAGCCGATGCCAGCTAAAAGCAGCGCCGATGGTTCAGGTATAGCGGTGACATTTGCCACGTTGACAAAGTCCACCGTCCAATTCCCGTTGCGGCAGCGCCCGTCCGTGCCCGAGATGTCGCGGAATATGTTGCCCGGACATGCGCCGCCGTTCGCAAAACCGGGATCGGCCGTGAAGTTGTGATTCCCGGTCTCTACAAATCCGTCGGCCAGGTTGCCAATCGAAAAATTGTCGTACTGCGTGAGGGCCACGATGTAGCTACCGGCAGCGAGGCTGGCAGTGATCCGCGCATCGCTCGCCTGACCTGTTGTTGGGTCCACAGCTGCACCTGTACCGTCATCGTTGTCATCGATAAACACGCCCGACGCGCTAAACAGCGTCAGGATAGTGTCGAACCCGCCACGCGCCGCGACTGTTCCGGTCGAAGTGGTACCGCCCGCATAGCCGTAGCTACGGATATCGACGGCAGCGGGAGCCGCGAGGGACACGGAGAAGAGTTGAAGGCTATCGTCCGCGGTGAAGTTCCCTTGGAGCGTTACGTTCGTAGCTCGAGAGATCAGCGGGAAGATTGCGAAAGCAATCAAGAATGTCAGTCTGCGCGTCACAAAGTCCTCCAAATACCGTTCTTGGTATCGGTCTTCAGGATGCAGCTTCGTGATGGTAAAAGACTAGACAGGTAGTACTCAATTTGAATAGGTACATGTACTCATTTTTCTGCGAAAGTTCATGAATAGAAGTACTCAGGCTTGTGTCACAAGCCATTTCCGGATCTCTAACAGATTTTCCTTTGAGACATAGCCGTACGCACCTGCCCGGTGCGCGGCTTCTCGCAAATCCTCGTCAGTGTAGGTAGTTACCACAAGCACACGGGCTGATGGCCACGCCCTCATGATCTGCTGCGTGGCCGTTAGACCGTCCACGTGTTCCATCCGGATGTCCATCAGAACCCAAGCGGGACGATGTTTCTCATAGAGCGCAAGGGCATCGCGGCCGTCGCGGCATTCGCAAAAGCTGTCTACGAGATCGCCAATCACTCTCTTGATCAGCTCGCGCATTGCGCCGTCGTCTTCAACGATTAGAACCGTCACGATGGTCTTGTTGCCGTCTCTTGTCTCCAGGATGCCGCTTCGACACGAGAAACGCTAGGGTGCTGCTACTCAACTTAAATGAGTACATGTACTCATGTGATACCTGATTCCTAGAGAAGGTCGGATTTGTGTGTGAGCGCGAAGCGCAATAGCGCGTCTCTGCCTTGTAAGCTGAGCCTGCTGCAGATATGTGCACGGTGATTTTCAACGGTTCGAATGCTGACACAAAGCTCGCGAGCGATGTCGCTCGTGCTCATCCCTGCCGCTAGGAGCTGGAGCACCCGGTGTTCGGAAGGGGTAAGTTCTCTGAGGCCCGGCCGCTCCTCAATAAGTGAGTCGTGGCGCGTCCGGCGGTTCAAAAGATATTTCGATAGTGACGGACTTACAAAGTGACCACCGGCAGCGACGGCTTTGATGGAATCGACGAGCTCGGAAAAGGCACTTTCCTTCAGCACGTAGCCGCGCACTCCCAGATTCATGGCGCCATTAAACAGTTCCTCATCCTTGTGCATAGTGAGAAAAACTACGGCGCTGGCGAGTTTGCGCTGCTCCATGGCCCGCACCACATCGAAACCATCTTTCTTGGGCATGTCGATGTCGAGTACGGCGACGTCCGGACGCTCTTCCTGGATATACTGCAAGGCTGCTTCTCCATCCGGCGCTTCAGCAACCAGTTCGAAGGTAGTCTCGCCCAACAAAATGTTGCGCAGCCCCCGGCTAAAGATTGGATGATCATCAGCAATCACGATGCGAATCTTGCTCATGCGGTGGTTTGTGTCTTTAGGGAAATTTGAATTGTCGATCCATGGCCTGGAGCGGACTGAATCACCATGCGGCCGCCCAACATCCGGACGCGTTCGGCAATTCCCAGAAGTCCGAAACCTTTGTGGCTCTGCTGCGGGATGCTTCCGTCTGGTGGCGTAAACCCACAGCCGTTATCCTCGATCAGCAAGTCGAGCGCCCCGGAGTTAGTGCTCACCAGCACCCGCCATTCAGTCGCCTGAGAATGTTTAACAATGTTATTCAGAGCTTCCTGAACGATACGATAGATGCTGATCTCAATCTCCTGCGAGAACAGACCATCGACGTTGTCGATTTCGGTGGTAAACCGAATGTTAGACGACGCGGCCACTCGAGTAGCCAAACCTCGAATCGCCGCCGTGAGTCCCAATTTTTCAAGCTGATAAGGTCGCAGGTTATAGGCAATCCCCCGCATCTCCTCGACAGCGTGCGAAGCAGTATTCGAAATTTCGTCAAGAGGTTCTTTCAGCGATTTTTGGCCGTCGAGATTGCTTAATGCGAGCACTGCCCAGTTCTTGATGATGAGCAGTTGCTGGCCCAGGCTGTCGTGCAGTTCAGCGGCAATGCGTTTGCGTTCTCCCTCTTGAGAGGCGATCAACTTACGCGAAAAAGTCTGCTGCGCTGCATAGGCGCGCCGAAGCTGCGAGATACGATATTGCCAGCCAAAGGCTACCACTGCCACGCACGCGATAAAGATGACACTGACAAACCACCAGGTCCTGTAATACGGGGGAAGTACTGAGACCAGAAGCTGTGTGCCCCGCATGTTCCACACGCCATCACTGTTCGCTGCGATAACCTTGAAGCTGTAATCGCCAGGCGGGAGATGCGAATAATATGCGATGCGGCGCGAACCAGCGTCGATCCAGCCCTGGTCCAAGCCCGCAAGCTGGTATTTGAACTGAATGCGCTCGGGATTCGCGAAGCTGAACGCCGTGTATTGTATTTCGAAACTGGTCTGTGCCGCGTTCAGCCTCACAGGTTTGTCGAAGGGGACGGGCTTGTTCTCGATCAGAAACGACTCAATGATTACCGGCGGGGGGGTTCGATTGATAGGCACCTGCTCGGGATCGATGATGGCAACACCGTCCTGAGTGGGAAACCACAGCTTGCCATCCCGTGTCCGGATGCCGGCCGGCCAATGTCCGCCATTGCATTCAATGTTCAGCATGCCGTCTGCTTTGCCGTAGGCGATTGAGGTGACGGTACCAGTTTTGCCTCGGGCAAAGTCGTTCAGCTGTTGTTTCTGCACCCGATAGATCCCCTGGTTGGAGCTTATCCAGAAGTAGCCTCGTGAGTCTTCCAAGATTTGGAATACGCCACTACTGAAAAGTCCATCTCGGGTTGTATAGCGAGTAAACTTTCCGTTCTCAAAGCGTCCCAGACCACCATCATAGGTGCCTATCCAAAGCACGTTTTCGCGATCGACGTAAAGCGAACGGACGGTTGGGCTGGGTAAGCCATCGCGGACCGTATAAGGGGTAAAACCGTCACTGGAAAGACGAGTCAACCCGCCTTGGCCTCCAATCCAGAGATTCCCACTATGATCTTCCACTAGAACGGTTGCGTAATCGGTAGCCAGTCCATCGTGCGTAGTGAAACTCCGGAGTACGCCTTTGTCGTATCGGACGAGCTTATTCTCGCAGCCAAGCCACAGCGCACCGTGCTGGTCTTGAAGCATGACACGAATCGCACCCAAACTCCTTAAGGCAGTGGGAGCCACAAACCTCCCATTCTTAAAGACACGCAATACGCCCCCCTTCGATGTGTCATGCCGATCGCTTCCGTATGCGCCGACCCAGAGTGTACCGCCACGGTCCTCGTAGAGGGTGGTGATATAGGGAAGGAGGCCATCTCGTTCCGTGAAGTACTGAAATTTTCCGTCAGCGTAGCGATTGAGGGTGTTCGGCCAAGCCCCGATCCAAACGGCGCCAGCGTGGTCCTGATAAATGGGATATACGTTGTGATCACGCAATCCCTGCCCGGAGGAGAGTGTAACCACAACCTGTCTGCGGACACGCCAAAGACCTGCGGCATTAGTGCCGATCCACAGAATACCTTCGCGGTCCTGATAAAAGGCCGAGGGCGAGTGTGGCTCCAGTGACGAGGGCAAAGAGTCGGCCAGTATCTGCTGTTCACTACCATCGGTTGTACTCGTCACGAGTGGCAAGCCGGCACCATAGCAAACGACCTTCAATTTCGGAGCCGCGATGAAGCTCATGTCCTGCTTAGGCGAGCACGCGGATGGAATCGGTACTTGTGCAAGCCGTCCATTCCGATCGCGAAACAGTTTTCCGCTTCCCGTCGCCCAGATGGTTCCATGTTCATCTTCAGCGATGGCGTGTATAGGAGATCCAGGATACCCGCGCCGGGCGTCCCACGAAATCAGTCGGCCACGAACATAGATCTCGAGGGCCTGCGCATTTTGGCTCCAGAAGCCCGCCGATTTGGGATAGTGGGTCACAGGAAAGCTCACGCTACTATTCGGAAACGATCCAGTGTTCAAGGTTTCCAGCCGCCCCTGATGCCGGCGCATAACAGATTGAGCCAACAGGATCATAGGATCTCCGGACGGATCGAGGGTCATGCCGGCAACCATCCCATTGGGAACACCACTCTCGCCCCCGTAACTGCTAAAGACACCGTTGTGCAAACGCATAACCGAACCGTCGGAACCCGTCCAAAGGTCGCCGTTGTTGTCTTCTAAAAGGGCGGTGATTCTGTTTCCGGTCATCCCGGGCGAGTTATCGCGATTAAAGGTGGTGAATCGTACGCCGTCGAACTTAACCAGACCGTCGGACGTTGCTAACCAGAGATAGCCGTCGCGAGTCTGGAGAATGGCACGCACGGAATTGTGCGGCAAACCGTTGTCGGTGGTCCAGGAATCAAAGTGGTATTGAGCGACTGCAAGCGATAAGGGCCTAATGAGCAAGAAGCAGGCCCAAACGGCTGCGATGAGGCTTGGGCGGCGCCTGCACCTCCTCCTGATTTCGGCTTGAAAGACGCGTTCACGCTTTGGATGCATGAGACTAGGACCGAGACGATTATTCTATCCGGTGTAGCGAAATCTCAAGACATACCAAAATTTTGGATTGTTGAACGCGCGGATTACTCCTGAGAAACGGCCTACCGTTTACCGATGTTCGGTCCTCCGTAGCGTTATCGGGAAAGTGGTTGTATGAGAAGGCAGCTCATGCTCCAGTCTCGGCTCAGCGGCTCCATCGCGCCCGCGCACTCTTTCTCGCCCGTTCGCGTCTTTCTTCCGCGGGAATTCCGTAGTTAGTTTTCTACTTCGCTTTTTACAGACTTATCATTTGATCTCATTGAACACGCGTGCTATACTCGCACCGCTCGTTTTAAAAAAATCTGAAAAACAGGAGGGCCGTCGTAGAGTCGAGACGCTTTGCCTGCACTTGTATGCTGCAGGCAGCCTCGTCCGGTTGCTAAGCCGCAGTCATGTGTTTGAAAACTTCTTTTTTCTTGGTTGCGCTCGCAAGCTGCGCTTTTTCTCAATACCCAGCACCCGTCGTCAGTCTGAACTACCAGAACCTCCCCAAAGGTGGATATTGGGCCTTAGAACCAGACCCCAATGCGGATCCTACCGGCCAGAAGCGCCACGGGCGTCTCTATGCAGCGCTGCCATCGCGCCCGCTTGGACCTCTCGATCAAGGTTTTCCGATTATGGTCGATTGGACCTCGCAGTCCATCGACAGTTATTCGCTTTTCTATTTACACGACAACACCGGTGACCAGGACCCCAGCAACATTCACCGTCCGCGCATTCTTTTTAAGGATTATCCTCTCAACATTGCAATCGGAGTCACGCCTCCGATTCTCTATGCCGACAATCTGGGCATACTCTTGGGTAATGTTTACGCCTTTGGCGATACCTTTGACGTTCAGGATGCCGGAAGTTACTCCGCCATCTTCGGTACCTTTATTGGGCTCGACCCTCCTCCTTTCGGCTTTCAACTCGATTCGGATTCCAACTTTGCATGGACAGCGCCCGTGAGCCCCCCTTTGGAATACTCTGGCACCGCCGTGCGTGTGATGTTCCGCTATTACCCCGACGGAACGCAGCTTGATCCTCTCGAGGAAGGCGAAGTCGCGCTCTTCCAAAGCTGCGGTTTTCAGGGACCAGCCACAGTCTTCGCCGCCAACACGCCGGACTTTAAAGCATTCACCAGCGCGGACCTCACCCTTGTAGGCAATACTGCTTCAATTCGTCTCGGGAATAACACGGCGCTTACTCTTTACTCGGACGCTAATTACACGGGAACCAGTCAGTTGATTACGACGGACACCGACTGCCTCGACTCCACTCCTATCGCCAGGCAGACCGCCTCCATACAACTTGAGCCCTTGATCAATGTCGCGATCGCACAGGGAGCCTGCACGGATTGCCAGCTAAACGGTCTTAATCTAACTAAGTACAGTCTTGGGAACATCGACTTCACCGGCGCTTCGATGTTAGGCGCCACTCTCAATGGCGCTACCCTCACCAACCTCACGCTCAATTCCGCGAAACTCAACGGCGCCCATCTTGACGGCGCCGTGTTTGCCAATACCAAACTTTTGCAGACCGTGCTGGACGGTGCTCAAGGTCTTACAGGCCTCGATCTCAGCAACAGTATCTCCGCCTCGGGTATCAGCCTTCAAGGTGTCGACCTTACGGGCGCCAACTTCAACGGTGTGCAACTCGACGGCGCCAAACTAAACGGCGCCACGCTGACAGATATCAAGATTGCCAACACAAATTTCCAGGGAGCCACTTTCGATAAGGCACTTGGCCTCGAAAAGGCCAACTTCAGCGTCGCCACCACTTTCAACGGCGCCACTTTCCGCGGCACCGACCTGACAGGCGTTACCCTTCCCGCACAGTTCGAAAATGTGGACATGACTGGCGCTACGATCGCGGGCATCAACTTTCAGAACATCACTCTTAAAGGCTCTATCTTCGATCAGGCCATCGGTTTAGCTGGCGCTGACCTGCGCCTGGTTCAGTTCGTCGGCACGAGTATGCGAAATATGAATCTGGCCGGCTCCCTTTTCTATGGCGCAAGTCTGAATAATTCCGACTTGGAGGGGACAAATCTCGGTGGGGGTATCTTCACGAGTCTTCCCTCTGCCAACATCCCGAACGCTGCCACGTTTGGGGGAGCGCATCTAAAGAACGTCAATCTTTCCAATGCCCAATTGAGCGGCGCCAGTTTTGCGAATGCCAGCTTCTATGGGACCGTTCCAGCTTCAGTCAGGACGCCTTGCGCTCTTGACACCGACGGTTTTACCAAGAGCTGTGCTACGGCCGCGGGAGCAACCCTGAGCGAAGCCGATTTCGGCGGTGCATACCTGTATGGTGTGGACTTCTCTAACACCACCATCCAAGGCGTGAACTTCGGCAGCGCCGTCCTTATAGGAGCAGACTTTTCCGGCGCCTCGCTCACTTCTGGCGGGTTGGGCAACGAATCCGGATTCGACTCCGCTTTCCTCCAGGGAACTGATCTCCTCGATGCCAAGGCTCTCACCAGCATCACGCTAAGAAATGCTTATCTTGACTTCCGTACTGGTGGAAATAGTCTCTACATGCTGCTGGACGCCAAATATTTCGACTATCCGAATTCGCCCACTAAGGGAACGAAAACTTGCGTTTTCGCTTTTTACCCGGCGCCGACCGCGGTTCCGACCAACAACAGCACAATTACTTGCCCGGACGGCACGCTCGCCGGTCTCAAGGGCTGCGGAAGGACGCTTGCTATCAATACGCGATGGGCAAGCAATATTGCCATCTCGCAAGCCGATCCTGCTGCTTCTTACCTGGCGAATGCCACCTACACCACGTACCCAACGGTGCCTCCTCCGGCAATCTGTTCGCCCCCCACGCCCTGGTAATCGGACGAAAAAGCCAATCGTGACCTAGTCCTGAGGAAACCACAAACTAATGGACGGTTCCGCCTGAGCCGGGACCTGCCCGTCAACAGTCAGGATTTCGTAGTTCAAAGCATAAACGTTACGCCAGAAATCGACGGCGATTTTTGCCGCGTTGAAGTTCAATGTAGTCGAGATAGGAGCAGTCGTACTCTGACTGGGATGATAAACATCTAGGCGATAGAGATTCGAAGACTGATTGTAAGAAAGAACGTAGATGTATCCGGTGAATTCGACGGCAAGATCTAAATAGACGGTGTCGCCTGACGCGGTCGCATCCAGGTTCAGGAAGTAGGGTCTCTGCTGCTTGGCGAAAAACTGGACTGGATTTGCGCCGGTGTCGAAGGCCTGAATGCGATTGTTGTTCTGCTCGAGCAGCAAAATAACGCCATCAGGCGAAACCGCGGCCGCTACCGGACTGTCAATCAATCCGGGACGCGAGCCCTGACCGGAACGCACCTGAAAGATGAGCTGATTCGACGCATCGTCGTCGCTCAGACCCGCGGCCGGAATTTTCAAGGTCTCCATTTGGTTATCCGACTGACTGACGTTGACAAGCCTGCCGGCGGGATGAAGGAGAAGAGCGGTGGAAGCGAAGTTCAATTTACCCCAGGCGTTTTGCTGTGCTGCGGGGGAAGTAAACGACGGTGGATCGAGTTGGACCTGCCGGACGATGCCGGCATTACTGTCCAGATAAAAGTTCAAGCTCGAATGAGATAACAGGTTGTAGGCGACCTTGGCGCCGTCATTCAAGCCGCAGGCGCCGTTCGCGTAACCCGATTGCGCAGTGGCTCCTGTGTTGATGTTGGCCATTTGATCGAATTGTCCGGCCCCGCCGGTAGGCCCGCAACGTGAGACGTTGGCGCTATAAGATTTCCAGGCATAGCCGACATAACCCTGCTGAGTGGCGGTGCCCTGCCGGACGGAGATGTTGCGGAAATCGCAGAGAGTACCTACACCGCCGCATTCGATATCGGCAGCGACCGTCGACGGCGCCGTCGGGGTGGGCGTCCAAAGGTGAGAGCCGTCCGCCTGTAGCGTGGTCTTCTGCTTGTGTGTGTAGACGGTGCTGCTCTGGATAGCAGTTTTGAATTGCGTGATTCTCAGATCGGGCGCCGAATCGACTGTATTGTCGACCAAGCCTGTTGTGCCTTTCGCATAAAGCACATCGTTCGGGCTCGCGCCGGATGAACCCGCATAGAAGCCGGTGGACAAGTTAATCTGACCGCCCCACGGCACGTTCTTGAATGTGACGGTTACGGAGTCAACGTTGTTGGAGGGGAGGTCGATGGTTTGTGTTATAGGCGTGCCACCGTTGCCAAGCAGAGCATTGACTTTGTAGTAGTTCACATTCTCTGGGAAAACATTGTTGTTCTCGTCGGGCAGAATCTTGAGCGTGACATCGTGAGTGAAAGTCATCTGGTAGATATAAGTCCACGGAGAGATGAGAACATCCGTCAGGGTATGAGCAAGATCGGCGATGCCGACGATCATGGAGATGAATCGCAGGATTTGACCTGCAATGGGTATGGCATCTTCGAAGGTTGATTCGGTCACGATAAAGATAATTGCCGCTAATACGAGCCCAATAAACCTGTTAGTCGCATAGTTAGCCAGGTTTTTCGCCAGGGTGAGGCCAATATTCTTCCAGGTGCCCGGATCCGAGATGGCGTTTCTGTTTTTGATGTCGGCTGCAATCAGCGTCGCCATCTCGGCGGCAATCGCCTTCGCGATGGGAAAAACAGTAGTTCGCTGAAATGCCGAAAACTTGTCGCTAGCGCCAGCAAAGAGGAAGAATGTGGTCAGGCCGAAGTTCATGAGGACAGTCATGACTGCGCCATCGACAACGGTGTCCGGATAATTATTCGAATCGGAACCGAGACCGCTTCCTAGGATGAGGACGCTTTGCACGCCTGTTGACGGTAGGTTGAAGGTAATCGTCGCTGTGCCGGCGGCCACCGGGATAGCGAGGATTGTGAACTCGGGAGAGACCATACTTCCGAACAACGCGTTATCGGTGTTACTTTTCGGATCGTTGCCAGGGATTGTGTTGGGAGGGAGATTCGCAACAGCAATCGGCATGCCGTCATTACCGATGAACTGGAGATACACGCCAAGCCAGCGGAGATACCAGTTTGCGCAAGTGAGGACAACCTGGACGCCGCCATCTTGCTGCGTAACAGCGGCAGTTACAAGGAAGCCTTGGTCTACGCTCTGATCGACAAGAGTCCACTGCAAAGTGCCCGAATCGGAGGCGCGAACGGCGGCAAGGTCACTCTGGTCGATGGTGGCGAAGCCGTCGTGCCTGGCCCATAGCTTGCCCGTCGGAGCATTGGGTAGAACGTCCGGATCGGTGACGTCCGCGCCGAGAGACTCATCGTTTTGGATATTGGGAACGATGTTGAGGGCGGCGCTGCCGGCGACGGCGTCAACGCTAGAATTCCAATCCGGGTAATACTGAATCAACCCCTTGTTATTCCCGTTCTGGTTGATAACCGGCTGATTATTGTCGTCCGTCAAAGGAACCAGGGTTGCCCATCCGTTGCCGTTGGGCGCGTTGGGCGTGACTTGCGGCTGAGCATCGCCAAGGCCTTGGAGCACTTGGGCCAGACCTACTGTAGCCCCGTTCGGCTGAATCCAATTGGTATGGATATGCGCGGCGCTGTTGGATTCACCGCTGGTCGCGCTGGGGTGCAGCGAGATCAGGGTGGATGCATGATCGCTGGTATCGACGACAACGGTTTCCTCATACAGGTCCTGCAAGTTCAAGGCTGGCGGATGGCCATACAGCTTGCGCTTGGTGGACATCGGAAGCGGACCTAAGGGGATGCGCTGACGTTGGAGTCCGTAGGCGTAGCTAAGCCCGCTGAGCGGAATCTGCGTGAACATTGAGGAAAGCGACCAGGTGCCATCGTCCATAGGGTTCTTGACGGTGTAACAGACCTGTACTCCCGTAGGTTCGGTGGCGCCTTCGAGGACGTGCGTCAGAGCGTAATCCGGGACGAGCTGGAGGAAGTTGTTGCGGCTGCGCTCGAGTGAGACTACATGGTCATTCGGAGCTACGCGGCGGAGGCGGTAGCGATTCTTACCAGTGACGACATAATATTCAGCGGTAGTGTGATCGGGCTCATGCGAGAAGTTAAAGAAGAGGTTGTTTCGTTGCCGGGGCGGTTTCTCCTTCTTTTCGGAAACGGGCGAGTCTGCAAATAGCAGGCCGGCGGCGGCGGGCGTAACGCCCGCAGTAGCAGCGGCGGTTTGCATAAAGCGCCGGCGAGTGACCTCGTCGATCCGCTGCGAGCATTCTTCTTCAAGTTCTGCTAAAAGATCACAATCCTGTAACACGCTGCTCTCCTCGTCGATAGCGATACTCGTTCCATGAAAAAAGGGCGATGACCAGCAGAAGACCGATCACAAAATAGCAGGAAACCATTAAACTTTTGGCCATTCAGATATACCATATTTTTTCCCTTTCAGAGCTTAAGAATATGGGCCTCTACAAGGCACGCGAAGATGTTTTTGACTTGATGTTGTATCACGCTTTAGAAGTTGCAGCAAATGGCATCAGCCTAGGCCTGCATTTAACTTTGAAGATTTGGGCGTGCCCGTGTTTCTGTCGTTGGTACCGGCTCACTACGAATTCTCTTGCGCAAAGAGAAACATCAGTGATAGAACTTGAACTTGCATTTCTCAATTCACATCACGAACGGAGTAACTATATGTTTCATCCGCGTTGCGGAGGAATCATCGCTGTCGGTATCTTCGCCTCGCTTATCGGCCCCATACGCGCCGCTAACATCTCCCTGCAGGGCGCATTCAGTAGCGACGATCAGGTTCAATTCTTTAACGTTCTGCTGAGCGCGCCTGCTGCCGTTGATATTCGCAGTTACGGCTATGCGGGCGGTACTCTGTCTTCCGCCGTCGTCGTCCCGAGCGGCGGCTTCGATACGGTGTTGACCCTCTTCGATTCTTTTGGCAGCGCTCTTTTTGAGAACGACGATGGCCCCGGAGTCGCGACTGATCCCTCAACGGGCGAAGCTTGGGACGCACGCATTATGCAATCGCTTGCTGCCGGGAGCTACATCCTGAGTGTTGCCCAGTATGATAATTACCTCAGCGGCAATAACCTTAGTGACGGCTTCGATCGCCTGGGTGACGGTAACTTCACCGCCGATAGCGCGTTTTCTGATGCCGCTCCTTGTCCGAGTGGCCGCTTTCGCGATTTTTCCGGGACAGCCGGACGTTGCCGTAGCGGAAGTTGGGCTATCGATTTTCTTAATGTCTCGGAAGTGACGCCCGCGGGTCTGCTGCCGGTTCCCGAGCCATTGCCTGCCGGTCTGCTAGTGAGTGCCTTCGGGCTGTTATTGACTTGGTCTCGTCTTCGACGATAGCTGCCGCGTGCGTTCCCTGCTATTCGATTAGCAACCGCCGTCGCATTCGTCACAAATTCTCGATCTGCCAGACTAAATGTGACCAAGCTGCTCAGAACTGGAGGTCGGCGCGTAGAAGTACGTCCCGGTCCCTGCCGTCATCACTTTGACGCATAACGCGCATGCTGCCGACATCGGCGCACATTATTCAATCAGTGCAATGCCGACTTCCCATTAACTTGGTTTCTCTCTGGCGCCAAGGGTTGGCCCCAGTCCGCAGAGGAAGAACGTCATTGCGGCTTCATTTTGCAACAGATATTTGCGACTGAAGGGCCCCGTCCTCGGCGGCCCATGAGAGAAGCGCGGAAGAGATGCCCCGATGATCGGGAGCCAGACTGTGCGATTCAATTTGCATCAGACTTTTTGCAACCACCCGATGGCTTAATACTATTGGGTTTCGTGCTCGTCGGAAAACTTACCCGTTGTGAGACGCGCTCGCTGACATTGGTCGCTCTTCGTCATTGTCTTCGTATTGCGCTCAGCTGAGTTCTTGGGCGAGTCCGATGAGAAGCCCTTCAGGCCCGCGGATGTAGCAGAGCCGATACGCGTCTTTATACTGGACTACTTCGCCTACGAGCTGCGCGCCGCGCTTGCGGAGCCTTTCAAGCGTCTCGTCGATGTCGTCCACGGCGAACATGACGCGGAGGTAGCCTAGAGCGTTCACCGGGGCGTTGCGGTGATCCGCGACGGCAGGCGGCGTGAGGAAGCGGGAGAGCTCGAGCCGGCCGTGGCCGTCCGGCGTGCGCATCATGGCAATCTCGACGCGCTGATCGCCCAGTCCAGTGACACGTCCGGCCCATTCTCCTTCGATCGTGGCCCGCCCTTCGAGCTCGAGGCCGAGCTCGCGAAAGAAATCAATCGTCCCTCCGAGGTCATCGACGACGATTCCTACGTTGTCCATCCGTTTGAGCGCCATGTGTCCAATCTACAAGGTGTCGTCTGATCTCACGACCGACTCTTTTTGCAACGCGTTTCACGCACTTTGGCGTAGAACGCGTATCGCGCTGATCTGGCACCCGTTTTGCGATCAGCCGACGGATTAGTACCGAAAAACGTGACGTGCCCCGGAAAATCAGACAGCCGATAAGCTGAGATCCAGAGCTCGTTAGCTGCACCATCAGAAGCGTTAGTGAATGTAGGCCCAGCCCGATTCCCGTTTACGGACCATTTCTGCGATTCCTGAATCCACTTGTCCGGCGAACGGAAATAAATCCTCCGTTTTCACCTTTCTCATTTTCATTGCATTCCGGCACGCCAGGAGCTCACGCCGCGGTCCGACAACCGTATTGCCCATGCTTTAGTCCTCATCAGAGGAAGGCGTCTTATGATGTTTGAATCGTTCCTTTTCTTACGCCTCCGATTTGCCTTACGCTAACCGATGTTAGACGATCCAAGAGAGATCGCAGACTACTACTGAAAACGCCGTTCCCGTCTGGTACAGAGCGCAAGAACGTCCAAAAGGAGTTTGACGCGCGTTTCGGAGATTGCTAAACGCCACTCCGTTGATCGCGATTAGGCTATCTGGAACGCCCTCGTATCACATAGCTCCTGGAACAAATCGCCTGATCTCGGCTTCTAAACGCAATATGCGGGGCCAACCTTTATCGCTGGTCTTGTTCTGTTATCGGCGTCCATTAGCATCTGCCAGCCGAGATATTCGCAAGAGGGGCTGGCGCTTCTTCATAAAATGCAAGAAGCCCGGGGGGGCGCTGAAAAGATCGCGGCGATTCACGATTTTGAGCAGGAGGTGCGCGCACAATCCTGGGACGGCAACACAAGTCAACCGCTTGGAGAGGTGCGCAAACGAACACGCTAGCTGCATCCGAATTATCTACGCCTTGGTCAGGCCGCCCCTGGCGCTACGTATGTCCTGTACTTCGACGGCGCTTCGGGCTGGGAGATATTGCCGGGTGGACAAAGAATAGTCGAAGTCGCGGGAGGCGAGCTGAAATTCGCAGAGAAATATCTTCGGGATTTCGTGCTGACGACTTAGCTTGCCGATCGTGATCCACAATATCGGATCACGTCACCGGCGGCCAACATCGTGCGCATCTCAGATGGCGACCAGGCTCATCAGCTCGATATCACGTTAGATCCCCATTCCGGACTGCCGATCAAGACGTCCTCCATGTCGCTCGCTGATCCAGCTCGGCCAGTGTCGAGTGAAACACTCCTGGCGGATTGGAAACCCGTACAGGGCATCCGTTTTGCTCACCGATCGACTGTCCTCCGCCGTGGTGCCCGGGTGGCAGAAATCATCGTTGAGTAGACCAAAATCAACAAAGGTCTAAAGCTTTCTGATCTCGCTGCCAAACCGTCGGATTTCTTGCCAGTGCTCTCACGGTGCCTAAATAGCTCCTGCCTCGCGAAGCATTTAACAATCCGGGAGGCCGCATTTAGACCACCGGGTCGGGACAATCGGAGTTAACCGATCCCACGGCAGCATGCCGCATTGGCTAAGACGACTTAGAATCAAGCGCCCAATCTCCGAACCATCTGCCCACAGACCCGTAGCCGATCCAGATTTTCGGGAACCGCGTGATATTGGTAATAACCCAGCACAACCCTCTGCAGCCACGTACCCACCGAACGCAACTGGTTCATGCATCCGAAACCGCAGCTTCGCCTTAATGGCACGGACACAAAGCATAAACACAGCGACGAAAGTAAAGCCCAACTCCGGCAGCATGAATCCGTTAGCCGAAGGACTGTCTCTCCAATCTAAGTTCGGGGCGGGTGCTAAGAATTTGACATAGACCAGCTCTTGATGCTGAATTTTTGGCAGTGACCAAGCTAATCCACCTGAGTCGTCGCGAACGACAGATCATGGACGCCTTGTTTCGACTCGGCAAGGCGAGTGCGGCTGATGTTCGCAGCGCGATGCCCGAGCCCCCGAGCTATGCGGCGGTTCGACTACCCTCGGGATTCTCCAAGAGAAGGAAGTCGTCCGGCACGAAGAAGTGGCCGGGAAATATCTGTACGTGGCCAGCGTCTCGCGCGACGCAGCCCGTACATCGGCACTGCGAAACCTGCCCGACACTTTTTTCGAAGGTTCTGCTGCCGCCGGTGCCGTGGCGATGCTGGGTTCCACGAAGAAGCGGTTCACCGCGGACGAGATCGCGCGCCTGTCAGAAATCGTTGAGGAAGCGAACAGGAAATCGGGACTATGATCGAACTTGCTCTCCGATCGGCAATCATTTTCGGCCTTGCGCCAGGAACAAATGGCTTGCTGCGCCGGACGTCGGCGGCACAGCGTCAAGCAATCTGGATGGCGGCATTTGCGTCCGTGCCGCTCCTCTCACCGCAGATTTTGACGGCGATGGCATCACCGACATCGCAGGATTCAACAATGGATCGAGCCCGACCGCGAGCGCCTCGCGCAACGGACGAGGCGACTGGCAGAACCTTAAATATGGGAATCAGATCGTTCTTCGCCATTGGCCAGTTCGACGACAATCGTGGCGCCGACATTCTCACCTGGAGCAACAATTTTTGGCAAGCACTTTCGAGCGAGGGAAGCCCCAAGCGCAAAGCCGCCAAAGCCGCCAAAGCCGCCAAAGCCGCCAAAGCCGCCAAAGCCGCCAAAGCCGCCAAAGCCGCCAAGATATGAGATGACGTCTTGAAGAACGATCCTCGCGTCAGCTTAGCGCATTTGGTTTGTACTAAAGCGGAAAGGAGCTGCCGATCCGCCAGGCGAGATCTCAAGCGAATTACCATTCCAAAGCAGCATGTCTGAGCCGCGCCTTAACGCGAAGCGGCCAATTGCCGCCACCTGTTTCGACGGCGGATCCAACCTCAGCGGCTTCCAATCCCCCGTCCCATCGTGGGAGATCTGCCATTGCAAGCCAGCCGGGAATATCAGGTTGAACCTTACAATGTCCGCCTTCCCATCTCCATCAAAATCCGCAACCACCAGGCCTGCCACGGAGTCGCTGAGTTTGTTACGCAAACGAGTCCAATTCACTGTGCCTCCGAAAGTCACGCTCCACGCGCCATTGGCCACTCCAAACACATCCGTTTTGCCATCGCCGTTGAAGTCCCCAAACCGAAGGTTGGCCACGCGGAAGCTCGATGTGTCGAACAGCTTAAATGGACCGGAGCCGCCCGATGCCACAAGCCACTCCTTGCCATTAGAAAAGAAAATATCGGCGCGGTGATCGCCATCGAAGTCCCCGATCGCCATGTCGCTGATATTGCCGTCCAGTTCGTTGATCTTCTCCCAATTGGACGTTCCGCTCCAGGAGACAAGCACGTCTCGCCCGTGCTTCGTCAATACATCGGTTCTCCCGTCGCCGTCGAAATCGCCGAACAGCAGATTATCAATCGCGTCGGTTTCCGCATTGAGGAAATGCCACTCGCTGCTCCCTCCCGGCGCGTAATACCAAGCCGCGCCGGTCGCCAGGAACAAATCGTCTTTGCCGTCGCCGTCCAAATCGCCTACCCCCAGATGGCTGGCGGGATTCTTCTGCACCCATTGGTTACCGCGAAAGGACACATAGGGAGTGGACGCGGGAGCTGGGCCTTTGTAGGACACGTTGTTTTTGGTCGAACCATTCTTGCCTATTATGAATACTGGCGACGAGTTCATTGTCACGTTGAAATCGAACCGATCCAGGGGCGTTGTTGCCGGAACACCGGAAGTGTTGCAAGGCTCACCCCTCTGTTCGTAGTTGGGCCGGTTACCGCCCAAAAAAGTGTTCGAGTGAATATCAACTGGACCGCCCGCGAACCCGCCAAACCAATGGCCCGGCTGCTCTGTCCCATGCATGTCGAAGTCCTGCTCCCGATTACCGTCGTAAACAGGAACATCGGAAAGGACGAGATTGTCCGCCGCGTTGTATTGGTTGTGAACTTGGCCATTTCCCCCGGAGATCGAGTGGCGGTTCATCAAAAACACATTCCCCACAAGGCGTGCAGCGCCGCCGCTGTAGATGCCGACGCCATAGCCGTCGTTGTTCTCGTTGTGGTGAAAAAAATTGCGAGTAACAAAGATGAAGTTCGGCGCCGGAGCCGCCGGACCCGGACAGGCGTCGGCTGCGTCCAGGTTGCTCGCAATGTTCACTCCAGCCTCCGGCCAGTCGAACAGCTCGTTGTGATCCACGATGACGTCCGCTCCCGCTGCACCGTTCACCCGGCTCCCTACTTGCACACCGATAAACAGAGGCAGATTGGTCGAATGGCACGAATCGGGTTGCTGCACGCAGTTACTCGGACCCCGCACGCGAAGCCCGGTGATCCGCACATGCTCGCCCTGGACCTGAAATACATTTTCGTAAACGCAGGGATCGTCGCCGTTGAGCGGCTTACACCCGTAGTCGCCATGCACGAGCGCGCCGCTCACAGGGAACCGCCGGCCGCCGCGCACCGTAACTCCACTTGGGATCAGCAGATTATGAAAGTAAAAGCGATTGTGAGTGCCGTCAAAGCTGCATTGATATGGCGCCGTGGGTGCACAGGCGACTGAGGCATTAACAGTCAGTTCGATGTTCGCGAAGGGATCGATTTTGATAACGCTCCCCCAGGCCGCGCCGTTGTTGCTGGTCGCCACTTGGTTCACCTGCGTGATCGCGTTCAACAGCGTCTGCTGGCTCGACACCCGAATGAAGCCACTTGTTGGGTCCTGGTCGGCTCCAGTGACCGCGGTAAAATTCCAAAATTCCGCATCTGCCAGATTGCGGACGCCCATAATCACCGGAGTACCGTTCGTGCCGCGGCTGCCCTTGGCCTGAGCCACCAGATTGCGGTCGGAGGCCAGCATGATACTGTCCCCGTCCAAAGCGAAAACCTGGTTCCGAAACGCCGGGTCGATCGGGCGTGCGGGAGCCTGCAATTCCAACGAACGGTCGTTCAAGTTCACAAACTTCGCATTGCCGGTGGTAACCACCAAAGACGGATGAACACCAATCACTTTCTGGCCGGCATGGAGCACGATTTCATGTCGTGCGTTGATCTCCTCGACCACGAGCTGTTGGGTTGCGCCGTTGTTGCAGCTGGCGATCACCGCGGGCCCGCTGGCCGCTTGCATGGCGCTCGTGAAGTCCATGCACTTGTCGCTGTAGATCCTGGCAAAAAAAGCGTGCTGTGGTGTCTGCGAGTGAATCGCCGCGGCGAGACTTATCAGCGAAACAGCTAGCAACAAGCTGCGAACCCGGCTCATGGGACACCTCCGATTTCATAGTGTTAAAATTCCGAAAACCGTTTCACTTCGCCCTGCCTGTCGAATAACAGCCACCGTCTTGAAGAACTCCCGGATGAATCGCCTACACCGAAGTCGAGGCCGATGAAACCAAGCTTGAAGAAGAGACGGTTACCCGTGATTAACGCTAGAACCTTATCGGGAATGACCCGGCGCGAAAGGGTTGAGGCGCGGGCATAAGTAGGGTGCCGAGTCATTTTCGATAAGGCGTTTGTCAGGACCTATTTTCCATGAGGGATAGATCGGTGTTTCCGGGGACTTCCCAGCAACTGCTCGACGGCCCGTCACATCTGAGGAAATATGACAGGCCGTCATGCTTAGAACAGATCGAGATTAATTGCCGCCGAACGACTCAAAGAAGACGTCATAGGCGAGCGGTCCCGCCTTTGACTCATTTTCTTCCGGATCGGTGAGATTGATCCTCGCTTTGTATCGGAAGAGATTTCCGAAAATATCCTCACGCCGCGACGTTCTATAGCGTAGACTGGCGGAAAACACGCCAAGCTCGGGCAGGGTAAATACCTCGTCCGGTTCTGCAAGCCCATCGTGATTTTTGTCGATCCATAAACGCAACGAGAAAAAAATCGCGTCTGTTTCGTCGATAAGACCGTCGCCATTGCCGCCTTTCTCGGGCTTGTCATACTCGGCCAAAGCGATAAAGCCGTTGGGATGGTCTGACGGCGGTTGGGGCGTGAAATTGCCGAACAGGTCCTTGCCGGTTACGATTTCACCGTTGTGCGGAAGGGCGAGAAAGGCGTTCGTCGATCCTGCCGCAGTCCAGGCCATCTGGACAAGACGGCCATTTCCCGCGATATCAAAAAGAACTCCATTCCGTGCAGAAGTCAGGTGAAAACCTTTCCCGTCGGTATCAATGATGATCGGCGAACTGCACCATGGAAGCGGATGAGGCAATTGAGCGTCCTTTTCGCAATCGATTAGCGCGTAAGCGCTCCCAGTAAAGAGCGAATAGAAAATGGGTAGTGCCAAAGCACACGTGATCTTTTTCATTGGTTTTTTGGTTCCTCTCGAACAAAGTGGTCGCTTCGCCAGGAGCCAGCCGCGGGTCACCGACGTCGGGGTCCGCATAAATTCCACCGCTAAATTCTGGCGAGGTCTCACACTCGTACGCGCGTTTGCGCAGCCGCTTATACTCGGTTAACTATTTTTAATGCGATGGCAAACGACTCTTTCGCCTGGGTTGGGCATTGCAAATGCTCGGATTCTTTGCTGATTGGTACAAGTTGTAACGGTTTTCATGGACTTGACACTACTTATTCGTCCGGTCCGGCGAATCAAGAGGTCCAAAGGCATGGCGGAGCGTTCCATGGGGTGACGTGGGATGAAGGGATTTCCAGTTTCAACCCAGATTGACGGGCGTGCGGACGCTCAGAAGATCGTGCCGGAGACGATGACCGTCTTGCTCTCTCGCACGCATGATGAAAATCGGAACTCGCTTTGCGAGTTGGTTCCAATTGTCTACCGAGAGTTACGGCGGGTGGCCGCGAAGTATCTGAATCGTGAGACACCCGGCCATACACTTCAACCCACCGCGCTCATCAACGAAACCTTCATCCGCCTCAATCAAGGCGCCGGGATCGAGTACAAGAGCAACACCCATTTCGTGGCCATTGCCGCGCGCGCCATGCGTGAAATCCTGGTCGATCACGCCCGCAGACGGCGCGCCTTGAAGCGGGGCGCCGCAAAAGTGTACGTTCGACGATTGCCTGAACGCCGGCGTTCCTCATGAGAATCAGGTAATCGCTCTGAACGACGCGCTCAATCTGCTAGCCGACGTCAGCGAGCGCAAGGCCCGCCTTGTCGAAATGCGCTTCTTCGGCGGCATGACGGCCGAAGAAATCGCCGTCTACTACGATGCTCCGCCCTACACCATCCGTCGCGAAATTCGGGCGGCCATCGCCTGGCTGCGCCGCGAGATGGAAACATGAACCCCGAAGTCGAGCGCCTCCTCGAGCGCGTGGCGCAAACACCAACGGTCGGGCGCCCCGAGTTTCTCGAGCGCGAATGTCTCGACCCCCAAGTTCGCGCCGAGGTCGAATCGCTCCTGCGCTTCTACACTTGCTCCGAATCCTGGTTCGATCACTCCGTCCAGGCGATCGCCCGATACGTGCGGCGCGTGCCCGAACTCTCGCCTGGCGACATGGCCGGCGCCTACCGCATCATTTCTCTGATCGGCATTGGAGGCATGGGCGCCGTATATCTGGCCGTGCGTGTCGATGGAGCCTTTGAACAGGAAGTCGCTATCAAGGTCGTGCCTTCCTCCAACGCCGAGTTTCTCCTGGAACGGTTTGAAGGTGAGCGCCGCATCCTCGGCCTGCTGAATCACCCCAACATCGCTCGTATCCTGGACGGCGGCCAAGGCCCCAACGGCCTTCCCTACTTTGCCATGGAGTACGTCGCAGGCGAAACTATAGACGCCTTCTGCGAGCAACGCGCCCTCTCGCTCCGCGAGCGCCTCCGCTTGTTTTTGAAAGTTTGTGACGCTGTCAGCCACGCGCATGGCCGCCTGGTCGTGCATCGCGACCTCAAACCCGCAAACGTGCTCGTAACTGCAGCGGCCGAGCCCAAGCTTTTGGACTTCGGTATCGCCAAGGTCCTCGACCCCGGTCACGCGGAGACCCCCTCCACCCGCCTGCTTACCCCCGACTACGCTAGCCCCGAACAGGTTCGCGGCGAGCCCGTCACCGTCGCCAGCGATGTTTATTCGCTCGGCGCGCTCCTATACAAGATGCTCACCGGCTCCACCCCACACCGCCTGGAAAATAAATCGCCGCTCGAATCCGCCCAAATCATCTCCGAGCGCGCTGTCCCGCCCGCTTCCTCTGTCTCGCCCGGCATCCCCTCGGATGTGAGTGCCATCCTGCAGAAGGCGTTGCACAACGATGCCACCCACCGCTATGCAGTTGTGGCCGACCTCTCCTCCGATATCCAGCGCTTCCTGGAGCAGCGGCCCGTCCTAGCGGCGCCGGATACTTTCACCTACCGCGCCCGGCGATTCTTCCGGCGCAACGCACTGGTCAGCGTTATCGCCGCCGCCGCCGTTGCGTCCCTGCTGGTGGGCTCCGCTGCCGCCTTCTACCAGGCTCGCCGCGCACAGCGACGCTTCGCTCAGGTGCGCCAGTTGGCCCACGTGTTCCTCTTTGATTTCGATCGCTCGATTCGAGATATCGCCGGAACTCTGGAAGCCCGCAAACTCATCGCCTCCACCGCCCAGCGGTACCTGCGCCAACTGCAGGCCGAGTCCAGTGGCGACACCCAACTCGAGCGCGAGATCGCGGAATCCTATCAGCTCCTGGGCGGCATCCAGGCGCAACTCGCCGGTGAAGGCGAACGCGACTCGAGCATCGCTAGTACTCGTGAAGCCTATGAAATCCGCAAGCGCCTTGGCGATGGCCAGTCAGCCGACGCGGCGCTCCGCCGGGATTTCATCCAGCTTGCTTCGACTCTCGCCTCTCGCTACGCGCAGACCAGCAACGCCCAGGAGCCTGATGTGTGGGCGACCGAAGCGGTGCGTCTTGCCCAGTCTTGGGTTGACGCGGCACCCCGTAGTCCGCAGGCGCTCGAAGCGGCCCGGACGGCACTTATTAATGAAGGCTTGCGCCTCGAAATCATGGGCCATACCGAGCGAGCAGTCGAGTACATGGATCGGGCAGTCGGCTTTGGCGAGCGGGCCTATGCAGCCGATCCCCAAAACCGGCAGGAGAGCCTCGAACTGGCGCGCGCCCAGTCTCGTCTCGGAGACACGCTCCTAATCCTCAAACGCGGTCCTGCGGCGTTGCCGCACGCGCAGCGCGGCCTCGCGCTCACGGAGGAAGTGGAGCGTAGCGACTCCAAAAATCAGCGCTGGCGACGGGTCTATTGCCTGACCCTCAGCACAGTCGGCATGACCTATGAACAGTTGGCCGAGAAAGATCCGTCGCAGCTTCCCTTCGCCCTCGATTACCTGAAGCGTGCGAACCTGGTGGCGTCCGGCATGGCGAGTGACGATCCCAAGAGCACCCTCGCCAAAGATGACCTCATTACCCAAGATAACCGTTACGCCTACTTGCTCCGCATGGCCAGGCGCGGCAACGAAGCGGCAGCCCTGTACCAGAAGGCTGGCGGAGAGGCTCGCGATCTTGCCTTAGCTGTTCCGGACAACCGCCGGAATTGGTACCTGTGGGCCGTCAATCAAGTCGATTACGGAGAGTTGTGCCTAGAAAGGCGGCATGCCGCGGAAGCAGAGAACATTCTCCAGTCTGCCGATCCGCCCATCCTCAGAGGCCTCGAGTTCAATCCCGGCGACGCCACTATCCTGGAAATTCGCACCTCTCAGCTTGCAGACTTGGCGGAGGCGGCCGAAACCCTCGGCTACCACGCGCGCGCGCGGCAGAAGATGCGCGAATGCCTGGACGTTGCGAGCGACATGATTCGCCGCGATGCGTCCGTGAAGAATTACATCACCAAGTACGACAAAATCCTCGTCTTGGCCAAACGGCTCGATGTGCCCACGCACCTCCGGTAGCACAGTCGTCGCGTCGTTTTTTTCAGCCATCCGAAGGAAGTGTCACAAATAAAAGTGTTTTGGGGTCGCAGTCATACAAGACATTGGCAATTTGCAAAAGCTTGCCGCTTCGAAGAAGCTGCTCAATGACATCCTCGGAGACCTGGCGGCGAAGGAACGGCCACGATTTCCTTGCCATCATGGCTTCGTATCTCAATTGCACGGAGCTGCGGCATCGTACCAGCGTCGAAGACCCAGACGAGATGTTCATGGTCGCACTGGGAAACGAATCCTTTTCGCAGGTCCAAATGACGACGAATCGGGAATAGTCTTATCGCGGAAAACCCGCCAGCCACGAACTTATCGAGTCTCTAGTGAGTTCAGTTTCCGGTTTGCCCGTTACTGGGAGCTAACCGGATGATTGGCCTCAAGCATTAGTAAACCGTTTGCCGACTACCGTTTACCGATGTCCATTTCAGTCCTCGTGGCGTTATCGTAAACTGACGGCCAAATTTGATCCGTCGATCTGAATTGGCAATCTTTCCGGCCTTAGGGCGTTAAGGGGGCGGTAACGGGTTTTGATCCGCAAAGCTTGATTGCTGGCCGGTCTGCGCTGCAGATCCGCAAGTTTTTTCGGAAGATGAATGACGCGCCGTCCAGGGACTCAACGCTCGTCCAAGAGGAGTTTTCTCTACGCGAAGAGGAAGCCCGTCGTCTTCTTCGTGCTCTCATGCGAGCAGGACCGATTCAGCGGATTCCAGCAAAGAGTAAGACGGCTGGATTCTCAGTCAGCTCGGCGAATCCTTTGCGTTTGCACAAGCCTCCGAGCGAATTACTCGCACAACCGCAGAGAGGGCTCTCGGACAATTCCTGCAACGAGCTCAGAAAGTGAATCAAGACGATTACTTTCTCGCTCACGTGACTGGGTCGTTCAGTTTGGCAGCATGTTACACCTCGAAATAGATAGACTCGGGGATGTTAACATCGCCGTCCAAATCGAAGCAAAGGAAGCCAGTATAGAACGTCTTCGACAATTAACCGTTCAGCTCGTAGAGGAATGCGAACGGCAGGGTCAGCAGGCTCGTGGGTTGTTGGAACGTTTCTTCTGGCTGCGACACCTGAGTGCAATGTTCTTCAGAAAAGCTCAAATTGTTTTTTTAGCCGCCTTGAGTTTCATAGTTCCTCTCATAGTGAAGGCACAAGAGCCATGCGTGGCTCTGGCGCCAATGGCGGCGCTTACGATCCGGCATGCTACTGGACATCCCGAACTCACCCTCGATCCCGAGCTTGACGTTTGGAAGAAAGCTGCACTGCTGTCCACGGACAAAGACTGTAGCCGGCAAATTCGTTATCCGGAAGCCAAGACTGAGATACGAGCTTTCTGGACCGACAGCGATATCTATTTCCTGTTTCGCTGCCACTACACCGTCTTGAACTTGTTCGTCCCAGCCAAAAACGATGCTCCGCGCGTAGGCCTCTGGGACAGGGACGTGGTCGAGATGTTCCTCGGCGACGATTGGACCAATATTCGCCACTATCGCGAGTTTGAAATAGCGCCGACTGGCGACTGGATCGATCTCGCGATCGATTTGGACCACACCGGCAATGAGCGCAGTTGGAGATCTGGCTGGCAGACAATGGCGCGCGTGGACGAGCCACGAAAGGTCTGGTACGCCGCCGCCCGAATCCCTCTTTCCTCGATCAGTAGGATGCCTGTGCAAGATGGGACGAAATGGCGCATGAATCTATATCGAATTGACGGCCTAGGCCCCGATTCTCAAAGACGCTTTATCTGCTGGCAGCCAACATGCGTTCAGAATCGAGATCCGAACCACGTGCCCGAGCACTTCGGCACTTTGATTTTCACGCGCAAACGTTAGGTGGCTCAAGCGTTAGTCCGATTGACAGAGACCTCCCTCCTTCGCTAGGATCTGGAGATTACTCCGTAGGGAGGTCTAGTTTTGAGAGACGGGACTTTTTCCCTTTCCATCCTCATCGCCGTCTTCTCCGCGGCGAATCTTTCAGCCGATGTCACCGGCACTATTCTAGGCACGGTGCACGACAGTTCAAACTCCGCTGTTGCGGGAGCGCACGTGGCGGCGACGAATATCGAAAAAAACTTCGTGCGAGAAGTCGTCTCCGGATCCGACGGCGGATATCGCTTCCTTGCGCTGCCTCCTGGAAACTACAAAGTAGTCGCAACTGCGCCGGGATTTGATCAGTTCGTCACGACCGGAATCCGCTTACAAGTAAACGATGAGTTGCGCATCGACGTCGCTCTTCAGGTCGGCACTATCAGAGAAACGGTTAGCGTCGAAGCTAATGCTGTACAAGTCGAAGCGGAAAGCACCCAACTCGGCCAAGTCGTCAACACGAAGCAGATACTTTCACTTCCATTGAACGGCCGCAGCTTCGTCGATCTCCTGGGATTGCAAGCCGGCGTCGCACCCGTAACATCGGAATCTATTCAGCAAGATCGTCCCGTCTCCGGCATCCTGTCGGCTGGTAATGTTTCAGTGAACGGCCAGCGGGAAACAGCCAACGCGTTTCTCGTCAACGGGGGCGATGTAAGCGAAGGCCGCAACAACGGCGCCGGACTTATCCCGAATCTGGACTCGATTCAAGAATTCCGGCTGATTACCAACAGCTTCGACGCCGAATACGGGAAGTTCAGCGGCAGCGTCATGAACGCGATCACGAAATCGGGCACAAACGGCTTTCACGGCGATGTTTTTGAATTTCTCCGGAACGACAAATTCGACGCTCGCAACTTCTTCGACCCCAGCAAAGCCGAATTGCGCCGCAATCAATTTGGATATGCCTTTGGCGGCCCGTTCATCAAGGACAAGCTTTTCTGGTTTACGGATTATCAGCGTACGCTCCAGGTTCAAGGCGCGGGCACAGGTGTGGTGTCGCTGCCCACTGTAGACCAACGTGCCGGCCATTTTGATCCCAGCGCGTTCACCGATGCCAATGGCAACCCGACTGTTGTGAATGGAGACTATTGGGCGCAGGTGCTGTCGCAGCGGCTTGGCTACACTGTGCAAAACGGCGAGCCTTACGGTGGCTGCGCAAGTACGGCCGACTGCGTTTTTCCCGGCGGCACTATTCCGCAGCGCGCTTTTGCCAAACCTGCGGTCGGAATTCTGCCCTATATCCCCTTGCCGAATCTTGGAGTGGATACCTACAGCAATTCGAGCGAAAAGAACGCAGTCCACGACGACAAGATCGGGCAGCGAGTGGATTTCATCAACGAAAAAACAGGCAATTGGTATTTCTACTATCACTTTGACGATTCGACCGTTGACAGCGCACTTCCCGCCGCGAGCGTTCCAGGTTTTCCTTCTACTACTCCGACACGCGCGCAAGAAGTTGTCATGAGCAACGTAAAAACCTTCGGGGGGACCCAGGTAAACGAGTTCCGCGTCAGCTTCTTCCGCACGTCGACCACAACGGACCAACCCACTGGGGGCTTCGCCAAGTTGGCGGATCTCGGCTTCGTGACCGGCGCCGGTACGTTGGGTATTATTCCTTCCGGCCCGGCGGGCTTTCCGCAGACCGTGCCTCCTATTTACTTCAATAGCTTTTCCATCGGCGTTCCCACGCTGACTACTTTCCAGCCAAACAATACCTGGCTGTTCTCCGATGGCTTCTCGAAAGTCATGGGTAAACACTCCATGAAATTCGGCGGCGAGTTCCGCTATCTGCAGATCAATGAGCGCAACACGTGCGCTCCGAATGGAGATTTCAATTTTGACGGCAGCGAAACCGGACTCGACTTCGCCGATTTCCTCATCGGCGCGCCGGTGAGTTACAACCAGTGCAGTCAGCAGTTCCTTGACTCGCGTACTCGCTACGGCGGCCTCTATATCCAGGATGCCTACAAGATAAGGCCCAATTTAACGCTCAATCTCGGATTGCGTTGGGAGGTCAGCATGCCCTGGTGGGACACGCAAGGAAAGATAGAGACAATTGTTCCGGGCCTGCAGTCCACCCAATTCCCAACCGCTCCCAAAGGCTGGGTGGTCCCCGGAGACCCCGGTATTCCAAGTACGCTCGCGCCCACTCGATACAACAATTTCGCTCCTCGCGTCGGTATCGCCTACTCACCCAATTTCAGCGACGGAATTCTGGGCAAGATTACGGGCGGTCCCGGCAAGACTAGTATTCGAGCGGCGTACGGAATCTATTACACCTCTATTGAGGACCTCAATCTGTTTTATGAAGTGGGAGATGCACCGTTCGGATTGTATTGGGTCAGCCCGCAGTCCGTCATGTTCGACCAACCATTTCAAACCCGCTCCGACGGGTCTTCGCAAGGGCAGCGCTTCCCCTTTACCTTCCCGACTCCGGGCAGTCCCGCCAACAAAACACTCGATTACTCGGTCTATTTACCCCTTTCCGCTTCCCCCGGGTACGACATCCACAACCGTCTGCCGTACGCCGAGGACTACAATCTCACCATCCAGCGTGAGCTTTCGAAATCCACAGTATTAACACTCGCGTTTGTAGGAACGCAGGGGCACAGGCTGATCTCTCAGTATGCCGCCAATCCCGGGAATGCGGCTCTCTGCATGCAACTGAACCAACTTGGTGCAACACCTACTTGTGGCCGCAACGGCGAACAGACCACTTATACGCTGCCGAACGGAAGCCAGGTTTTCGGAACCCGCGACCGACTTGGCCCAGCGTTCGGTTCAGGGAACAGCTTTACGTCTAACGTTGCGAACTCGAACTATAATTCGCTTCAGGCCTCAGTCGAGCGCAAGGCCGCCAACGTTACTTTCCTTTTGGCCTATACTTACTCGAAAGGCATAGACAATTCGTCCGGCTTCGGCCAATGGGTAAATTTTAGTAACTACCGACTAACCCGTGCCTTATCGTCGTACGATCTAACTCATAATTTTGTCGCGAGTTACAACTGGGCCGTTCCGTTCGACCATTTGTTCTCCGGTGCCCCCAAGCAACTTACTCAAGGTTGGCAGTTCATCGGAATCAGCCGCTTCTCTTCGGGATTCCCCATCTCCCTTAGCCAGAATGGCGATTACTCACTAGTTGGTGAGGGCTCGACCGATACGCCAAACGTTGTGGGCCAAGTGCGCACCCAGAATCCGCGCAATCCTGGACCAAACGGCCCCAACACGTATTTTCTTCCCGATGCATTCGATTCGCAGGACTTGGGCCGCTTCGGCACGGCAAACCGCCGATTCTTCCACGGACCCGGCATCCTAAACACGGATTTCGCGGTTTTGAAGAGCACAAAGTTCACTGAAACAATGGCTCTCGAGTTTCGCGTCGAGTTCTTCAACATCTTCAACCATGCGCAGTTCAAAAATCCGAGTGGTAACTTCAGCAGCAGCAATTTCGGGATTGTCACTTCCGCGCGTGATCCCCGCATCGGCCAGCTCAGCATGAAATTCCTCTGGTGATGCGGAGTGCGGGCGTGTTTCGCTGCAATTCTGATTTGCTTAGGATCTCTGCCGCTGGCCGGGCAGAGCGCGGACGCCGATACCCACTACAATCTTGCTCTGGCTCTGAAGTACAAGGGCGATTCCCGATCCGCGATTAAAGAGTTTTGCGAAGCCATCCGAATCAAGCCGGACTGGTCCGCCGCGCACTTCGGACTGGGTGCCGCCTACTTTGATACGGGCGAGGTGACGACCGCAAAATCCGAGCTTCGCCGCGCCATCGAGCTGGATCCGAACAACGCCGCCGCGCGGCGTTATCTTGCGGCAGTGCTGCTAAGCGACAACCAAGCCGCTGAGGCCGTTGCGCAACTGGAAACAGTCGCAAAACTTTCGCCAGGAGATCTGGAAGCGGTGCGCCTGCGAGGGCGCGCCTATCTCGACAATGGCGAGCCAGCGAAAGCTATCCCGATATTCAGAAAATATCTAGCCGTGAAGAAGGCGGATGCCCAAACCCACTATTACCTTGGTATTTCGCTCGGACAAGACGGACAACTTGAGCCGGCGCTTTCTGAGTTCCGCAAATCCGTCGCGCTAGATCCTAACTTCGGTCCTGGCCACGAGAGCATCGGCATAAGTTTACGCCGTCAAGGCGACGCTGCGGGAGCGCTGCGCGAATTTCGCGAAGCGGCGCGCATCATGCCGCGGAATCCACTCTCGCTCTGCGATCTCGGTCTCGCACTCAAGGAGACGGGCGATCTTCCGAACGCGATCACGGCTCTTCGGCAAGCGCTCGAATTGAAACCGGATCTGGAGAAAGCCCGTTACGCCCTGGGTGTCGCGCTGCACAAGCAGGGGCAAACGGCGGAGGCGGCTGCCGAGATGCGGGATATCCGGCAGATCCACCAATCGCGTGTCCGCTTGGCGCAAAGCAACAAACTGATTCTCGAGGGTGTAGATCTGCTCAAGCGAAAGGAATTCGAGCAGGCGGCCGCGCGCTTTGAGGAATCGGCGAAGCTGAGTCCGGAATTGCCAATCAGTTATTACTACCTCGGGCTTGCCAACGAAAGGCGAGACCCAAATGACGCTCAGCAAGCGTACCTGAAAGCATTGGCTCTCAAGCCCGATTACGCCGAAGCGCACATGCGGCTCGGCATTCTGTATGCCAGGCAGAACAATACCGAAGCTGCGCTCGGGCAGCTCCACGAAGCAGTGCTCAGCGATCCCGATCTGGCCGAAGCCCACTACAATCTTGCGCTTATGCTTTCCACCACCGGAAAAATAGAAGAGGCCGAGAATGAATTGAATGAGGCCGTTTCGATCTCCCCCGATTCTTTCGATGCGCGCATGCTGCTGGGCAACCTTCTGGCGCAACAGAATCACGTCGATCAAGCCGCCGCCGTATACCGCGAAGTAATTCGCCGGTCCCCGGAATCCGCCGAGGCCTATAACAATTTGGGTTTGGTGTTGCTCCAGGCCGGCAAGTTCTCGGAAGCAAAATCAGAATTTGAAGGTGCCATTCGACGCAAGCGGAATTATCCCGCCGCGCACTACAATCGCGGACTCGCGCTTTTGAAGTCCGGGGATTCGGCCGCGGCTCGTGCTGAGTTTGAGATAGCCCACCGGCTCGACCCACAAATCCCTTGAATAAATTTATTGATGACCAAGGTCCGACTGGAATTGCCTAAGCAACTTCCGAGCCTCTCGCTCGTGCGTCCTATCCGAAAAATACCCAGAAACTCCGTATGGTAGTTTTACATCCCCTTTGGTTCGCAAAAATTCCACTAAGGTCGAGCAGGCGGCCTCGCACCGCCAGGAGTACTCGTGATGAAGGCTACCGAGTACTGACTTCGAGATCACTTGGGAGCCATCGGAATTTCAAGTCCACGTTCGGAGAGAGGTAGGGTTCTATTCGGCCGATCCGGGATTCCGGGTTGCGGACGACAGGTCCATCAAAAAACCGAATGTTTATCCAAGCTGATTCTCTTTGGCGAGGCTTCGCCCAGACGCACCACCACTCAGTTCTTCGAACATTACCACTCTGAACGAAACCATCAAGGGAAAGCTAAGCTTCTACTCTTCCCCACTTCCGGCGAGCACCGAGCGAGCGATCTAGCAACCATACTTTGTCGAGAGCGTCTGGGCGGATTGGTCAAATACTACTGCCGCGCAGCCTGAATATTTTGACCATACGGGACCAGCCACGAAATCTCGCTAAGAGTGTCACGGTAGAGTAGGCGCGAGCGCGAAGCTAAAAATGTCGCTGCCGGCCGCGATGGCGACGTATTGATTGCCGTTTACCGAATAACTCATGGGTGACGCGTGCAGCGATTGACCGGTCTGGAAGCGCCAGAGCGGTTTACCGGTTTTCGCATCTACCGCTTCGAAACCTTCCGAATCGTTTCCAAAGAAGACTAGGCCGCTCGCCGTCGTCATGGTGCCGGCCCAGGAATTGCCCTCGCCGGCTTGCGGATAGCGCCAGGCGAATTGGCCTGTTTCGGGATTGAACGCGGTCAGAATTTTTTGGCCGCGCTCGCCAGGGATTTTTTTTGCGCCGGTGGCGTAGAAGGCTTTGCCTTCGGCGAATTCCTGTGGCTCGAGAAAATACTTCTGGCAGTTTTCAAGAGCCATGAAGTAGAGCAATCGCGTGGCTGGATTGTAGGAAGGCGAAAACCAGTTAGTCGCGCCGGTCATATCCGGACAAACAACCGTTCCTTCTTTCGAGGGCATTACGTTGGTTCGAATCGGGCGGCCGTGTTTATCGATGCCGGTTGCCCAGTTCAACTTCTTGACGAATGGTGTGGCGCTCAGAAACTTGCCGTTCGTGCGGTCTAAAACGTAGACAAAGCCGTTGCGATTGGCCTGGACCAGCAACTGGTGAGGCGTGTCGATGAGCACGGGCGTCTGGGTTGCGTCGTAATCGTAGAGATCATGTGGGGTGAACTGGAAATACCACTTGAGCTTGCCGGTATCGGGATCGAGAGCGAGCACGCAATCGGTGTAGAGATCATCGCCGGGGCGCGGCGCGCCGTCGAAATCGGGGGCTGGATTGCCGGTTGTCCAATAGATAGTGTTCAAGTCAGGATCGTAGGCGCCGGGCATCCAAGTGGTAGCGCCGCCGCGCAGATACATGTCTCCGGGCCAACTGGATGAGCCGAACTCGCCCGGCCCTGGGATGGTCCAGAAGCGCCACGCTTCTTTACCAGTGGCAGCGTCGAATGCTGCAAGAAATCCGCGGACGCCGTCGTCGCCTCCGGAGGTTCCGACGAGCACTTTGTCTTTCACTACAAGCGGGACGCTGGTTGCGCCGTAATTTTTGTTTCGCTCGACATAGGGCACATCCCATAACAACTTGCCCGATTGCGCGTCGAGACAGAGGAGATGGGCATTGTCTGTTTCGATATAGAGGCGGGAGCCCCAGATTGCGGCGCCACGGCTGTGGTGGGCGGAGGCGTCGTCGATCAAGCCTTCGGTGATCGGGCGCTTATAATGCCAGAGTTCGCGACCGGTGCGGGCATCCAAGGCGAACGCGTCGTTGGCGGAGGTTACGAACATGGTTCCGTTCACTACGAGCGGCGTGACTTCGAGGTGATTGGAATTGGGCGAGTGGAAAACCCATTGCGCTCGCAAGGCAGAAATATTGTCGGTAGTGATTTGCTTCAGGCTTGAATAGCGGCGGCCGGTGTAGTCTCCGTTGTAGGACGTCCAGCTTCCCTCGGAGGGCCGTAGGTCTAAGGGAAGTTTCGCCTCAACTGCGAGCCACGCATCTATAGGCTGCAATCGGCGCAGATAGGTAATCAGATTTTGGATTTGCTCAGGGGTTAGCTTTTTGCCGAAAGCCGGCATGCCAGAAGACGGAATCCCGTTTTGAATTAACTGCAGAACCTCGCTGTCCGGGCGACCGAGGTTGATAGCGGGAGCGTGCTCGCCGCCCATGCTATCTAGACCGTGACAACCGGCACACGTAGTTTTGAAGATTTGCGCGGGATCTTGAGCAAGAGCCGCGGCAGCGAGTGGAACGATGAGCCAAAGGCGCATAACGGGTCCGCGCCAATCGTACCAACTAACTCAGACCGATACTACAGACTCGGCCCATCCATACTCTTGATGCAAGCCACCGAGAATCGATTCGCAATGACCCGTGATGGCGAACGGAACCGGGAAGTGCGGCTGCAAGGATCCAGTCTGGATTACGACCGAGAAACGCCGTTACCGTCTGGTATAGAGCGCAAGGAGTCCAAAGTTGCTCATCTGCGAACCAGCATGCGCGCTGTTGCGATTCGTCCTACCATCGAAATCGCAGCGCGCCCCAATGGCTTCACTTCTTGTGACGCAACGGCGAGATCTGAGTGCATCATTACCAACAAAACACTATTGAAATTTCCGATGAGCACCTAAGTGGCCGCGTCCGCCGCAAACTCCAGTTCCTCACTGCAAACGGCTCAATCGAAACTGATCCGGCGATCAACTCATACAACCACCGCCGCTTCTCGCGCCGGATCACTCCAGATTGAGTACTAGGGTCACCTGGGAGCTATTCACACGTAAGGTTTTTTATAACTAAATCCTTGGCAACAGGGCAGGAATCATCGTCATTGGTGGCGTGGGCGCTATCGCCCAAAGCAGATGTGAACAGTAGCGCTCTTGACCCTGGCCGATCGAGCCAGCTCGAGCGGCTTCTCCTTTGCGGCTCGAATTGCGTTGATCCGCCGGTCGATCAGCTCGCGTATTGCGCCGTCTCTTTTCATCCCTAGGTTGCGCAGCGCAGGTCGTCTGGTCTGCGAGCAAGACTGACCGTCGGCAACGACTGTCATATTGACTATGATCTAAAAATGATCCGACTAGCGCGTGGCTGCTATTCTTGCTTTGCCTTAACATGACCAGACGCGTTTTTCTTGCTTCGCTAGCCGCGACCCTTTCGTCGGCCGCCGGGCGCTTACCGGCCAATCGAAATATCAAATGGGCACTTAGTGCCGGCCTCTGGTCCCACTATCCCTTGGAACCGATTACCGGCATACTCGACGTCATGCGCGATACGGGATTCATCGGTGTCCGGCTCACGGGCTTCCCCTCCATTCTGAAGACGTATGGTTTGACTGCGTCACAGCTTGAACGCGAAATATCGCGACGTAACCTGCAGGTTGCGACGATTTCGTTCGGCGGACCCGTGAGCGATCCATCTCAACACAAACGGGTGGTTGCTAAGGCAAAGGAAGCGATGAACTTTCTGAAGGAATTCGGTGCCAACCAGCTGGTAGTCTTTCCACCCGAGCGCGTTGCCGAAGGGCACGATGTGGATGGGGCATTCAAAGCAATGTGCAAAGGATTCGATCTCATCGGTGAGGCTGCCGGTGAAATGGGCTTTCAGGCGGGCGTTCACAATCATCTCGGGGAGATGGTGCAAGGCCCGGAAGAAGTTGACAAATGTATGCAATTGACCGACCCTAAACTATTTAATTTCGCCCCGGATACCGGCCATCTACATCTCGCCGATTGTGATGTTGTAAGGACATTCAATAAGTACCGGAATCGGTTGGTATTTATGGACTATAAGGATGCCCGCTGGACGCAGCCCGCAGCCGATCTGGTTCTACCCAACGGCAAAACTCATAAAAGGGATTCGTCGGATGCAAAGTTCTTCGAGAGTATCTACGATCTGGGTGACGGCGACATCGATTTTCCTTCCTGTCATCGCATTTTGAAAGAAATAGGCTATAAGGGCTGGATATGCGTCGATCTCGATCGAACTCGCAACGGTCCGCTGGCGAGTTGTCAACGGTGTGGCAAGTACATTGTTGATCGTCTGGAGCCAATCTACTCGTAATTTGCCGGAGCATGAAATGAACGAATTTTTGAATCGCCGTTCCGCATTGAAATGGGCGGCCGCTCTACCGATACTCGGCACTTTCGCAGCCGATGCGCTTTGGGAAAAGGCTCGGGCCGCGGTCGGCAAGAAACCTGCCGGGAATATTTATAGCCGGCTCGGAGTGCGGCCCTTCATCAATGCTCGCGGAACTTGGACCTATCTCAGCGGGTCACTCGAGCTTCCCGAGGTGCGCGCCGCAAAACAGGAAGCCGCGCGATACTTTGTCGACATCTTCGAGCTGCAACGAGCAGCAGGCAAGCGTTTGGCTGAACTCTCAGGCGCTGAATCGGGCATGGTGGCATCGGGTTCGGCGGGCGCGATGGCGTCCGCAGCCGCCGCCTGCATGGCGGGCACGGATCCAGCCAAAATCTGGCAGCTTCCGGATACAACCGGGTTGAAAAGTGAAATCGTCATGTTTGGCGGGCGCAGCGCCTTCGATAGCGCCCTGCGGCTAACTGGCGCCAAGCTTGTAGTGATTCATACGCCCGAGGAGTTGCAGTCTACCATCGGCCCCAAGACGGCCATGATCTACACCACACGATTGGGGGAAAGGCTGCAGCAGGCGATCACCATTGCAAAACAGTCGCAGGTGCCGCTACTTCTGGACGACGCCGCCGGAATTCCTCCGATCGAGAACTTACGGCTCTACGCCAAGATGGGTGTCGATCTGTTTTGCTTCAGCGGAGGGAAGGGCCTGGGGGGACCGCAGTGTTCTGGATTGCTGATTGGCAGAAAGGACCTGATCGAGGCCGCACTCGCGAACACCAGTCCGTGGGAGGGCGCGATCTGCCGCGCCATGAAAGTTGGCAAGGAAGAGGTCATGGGCTGCCTGGCGGCCGTGGAAGCTTGGACGAAATACGATCTCGCAGCTCTAAATCGCGAATGGAACCGGCGTGTCAAACGAATTGCCGCCGTAGTTGAAACCGTGCCCGGGGTAACCACCAGTATCAAAATTCCAGACGGCGGAAATCGCTATCCGACGCTCACTGTTGGCTGGGACGAAAGCGCGTGGAACTTTAGTGTGGCGGACTGTGACGGGGAATTGCGGAATGGCGAGCCGCGGATCGAAGTCCTGACAGATTCAAACCCAAGCCTTGTTCCTGCCGTGAAGGAAGGCGATCCCAAGGCGCCCCGAGAGAAGAACAAACTGCAGATCATATCGATGACCATGCAGCCTGGCGAAGAGATGATCGTTGGGCGCCGGCTTCGGCAAATCCTGGCAAACGCCCGTGCAAAGAGCAAGGCATGAGCGGCGCCTCCTGATGTGGCGAAATCTTCCTTTGCGATTGTTCTTCCAATTGGTTCTCGCGCTGCCACTTGCCACCTCCTTCGCGTTGGCCCAGGCGCGCTACGATCTTTTGCTGAAGGGTGGACACGTGGTGGACGCCAAGAGCCATCTTTCGGCGGTGCGCGATGTTGCCATCGCGAACGGCCGGATTGCCGCCGTTCTCGAGAATATTCCGCCGGCGGAAGCGCGAAAGACAATCGATGTTTCCAATCTCTACGTGACGCCCGGCCTGGTGGATATGCACGTCCATGTATTTGCTTCCAGTATGGTCCGCGAGTATACGGGGGAGGATTGCGTGCGCCCCGATGGGTTCACCTTTCGGAGTGGCGTCACTACCGTCGTCGATGCCGGAAGTTCTGGCTGGCGTAATTTTGGAGTGTTTCGCGACGAGATCATCAATAAAGTGCAGACTCGCGTTTTCGCCATGCTCAACATTGTCGGCAGCGGCATGGGCGGCCGTAAAGACGTGGAACAGAATACCGGCGATATGGATCCGAAGCGAACCGCGGAAGTCGCCAAGCGTAATGGCGACCTGGTTGTCGGCGTCAAGGTAGCCCATTACGCCGGCCCGGAATGGATTGCCGTCGATCGCGGAGTCGAAGCGGGAAAACTCGCCAACGTTCCCGTAATGGTCGACTTCGCGACGTTTCGCCCTGAGCGGCCATTCCAGGATCTAGTGCTCAAGCATTTGCGCCCTGGCGATATCTATACGCACACGTATCTTTCTGTTGTGCCGATGCTTGACGAGAACCATCGGCTTTTACCCTATCTCTTCGAGGCCCGCAAACGGGGCATTATCTTTGACGTCGGCCATGGCGGCGGCAGCTTTTCGTTTCGCCAGGCCATTCCAGCGATCCGGCAAGGTTTTACCCCCGACTCGATCTCCACCGATCTGCACATCGAAAGCATGAACGCCGGCATGAAGGACATGCTCAACCTGATGTCAAAATTTTTGAATATGGGCATGTCGCCTGAGGATGTCATTGCTCGTGCTACATGGCATCCGGCCCGTGAAATTCATCATGAAGAGTTGGGAAATCTCTCGGTGGGTGCACCGGCTGACATTGCCGTCTTACGGTTGGTCCATGGCGATTTCGGGTTTGTCGATTCAGCACGGCTCCGGTTGCGCGGCAACCAAAAACTGGTCGGCGAATTGACCCTGCGCGAAGGGAAGGTCGTCTGGGATCTGAACGGAATTACCAGTAAAGATTGGGATGATGACGGAAAGCAACACTAGACGAGCGTTCCTTGCGAAAGCAAGCGCCGCTCTTGCCTTGGCAAGAACCGAGAAACTGATCATTGACACGCACCTGGAAGTCTGGACGTTCGACCCGAAGTTTCCCTTCCATCACCCCGAGCGGCCGGAATTGAAACGTGTCGCGGTGGAAGCGCCGGTCGAGAATCAGGTTGCCGACATGCGGGAATTCGGCTTGCGCTATGCGGTGCTCATCACGCCCCGCTTTTATGGATGGGACAACTCGTACACCAGCCACTCATTGCAGCGGTATCCGAACCTATTCGTCGCGCACGGGCTGCTAGATCCTCTAGGTCCCGACCCGGCTGAGCGTCTCCGTTATTGGGTTCGAGAGCATGGCTTTCAGGGCATGCGATTCAGTCCCATTTATCATCCCGATTCAACCTGGCTCAACTCGAAAGAACACTACCCGCTGTGGCGCGAAGCGGAGCGTCTGGGCGCAGTTTTCAACTTTTATATACTTCCGCACCAGATGCCGATGCTCGAAGATATGGCGGGACGATTCCCTGGAGTCAAAATCGTGATCGATCATCTGGGCAAGCCCGATCTGAAAGCTCGCGATCCGTGGGCAGACTTTCGCAAGATGTACCGGCTGAAACGGTTCCCCCAAGTGTGGGTAAGCGCTTCAGAGCCCTATGAACTTTCGCTCACGAAACAATACCCGTATCGCGAGACTTTTCCATTTTTTAGAGCCGTTTACGACGAATTTGGCCCGAAGCAGTTGATTTGGGGAACCGGCTACCCCAAGCCGCGATGGGAGCTGCCTATGGAGAAAGAACTTGATTTTGTCGAAAAGCAACTGGATTTCTATACGCCCGAAGATCGGCGGCTCATTCTTGGAGAAAATGCTCTTCGTATCTGGAAATTTCCGATGGGCTCCGCGCGTGCGACTCCGTAGCACGTTGTTGTTGTGGACCACCTGCACGATGTTTGCGTTTGGAGCCGAAGTTCGCGGGATTCTGCCCGGTAACATCAAGCCGGTTTCCCCGTACAGCCCCGGCATTCTGAGCGGCGAGTTTTTATACGTCTCCGGGCAGGGCGCCGAGGATTCCCACCACCAAATCGCAACGGATGAAGAAGGACAGATTCGGCAATGCCTTGAGAATGTAAAAACGGTTGTCGAAGCCGCCGGACTTACCATGCAGCACGTCGCGTACGTGCAGGTCTATTTGACCCACTACTCAGACGAAGGGCCGCTGAACCGGATCTGGAAACAATTTTTCCCAACAGCGCCACCGGCACGGTCCACCATTGGCGTCGCTCGATTGAAGGGTACTCCGGTCGAGATGAGCGCTGTAGCCGTAAAGGATATTTCGAGACGAAAGGTAGTCATGACCAAGAACTATCCGGCTAGTTCCCCGCTGAGTCCCGCGGTTCTCGCTGGCGATCGGCTGTATCTTTCGGGCCATCTCGGCCGCGACATCAATACTGGCCGTATTCCGGAAAGTCCCGAAGCCCAGGTTCAACTTGCCTTGGATCGTTTCTCTCAGACGCTCGAAGCCGCCGGCGCCGATTTCAAGAACGTGGTGTTCGTCAATCCGTATCTAACGAATAAGATTCCCATGGAAGTGATGAATCGCGTCTATGCGAAACACTTTGAATTCGGCAATACTCCCGCCCGTGCCACTATTCAGGTTATAGGTTTGCCCAGCCAGGCGAATATCGAGTTCACTGGAGTCGCCGTGCTGGATATGTCGAAACGCAAAGCTGTCCGGCCGAAGAACATGGAGCCGAGTCCGACCGCCAGCCCTTGCGTGTTTGCGGGTGATGCGCTCTTTTGTTCCGCAAAATCCGGCTTTATTCCTGGCGTTCACGGCGGCATCTACGCCTCGACTGTCGAAACCCAACTGCGTCAGACCATGCGCAACCTGCTCGATGGACTCGAGGAGGCAGGAATGAATTTCTCGAATGTCGTTTCAAGCAACGTCTATCTGGATAACGTGGACGAATTCGATGGGATGAACAGGGTCTACGCGGAGTACTTCTCCGACCCGCTTCCTGCTCGCACAACCATCCAGCAAATGGCGCCGGTTGTGAGATCCGCCGATGCGAAAGGCCACTGGCCCACATTCGAGCAGATCTCCATTGTGGCCATTAGATAAGTAACCAGCGTGCTGCAGACAAATCAGGTGAAACAAGCGCTCGCCGCCGGCAAAGTGCAGTTGGGGGTTGCTCTTTGGCAACTCCGTTCGGCGGAAATTGCTCGCCTCTATGCCGCCGCCGGGTTCGACTGGATCTTTCTCGATACCGAGCATGGCGGCTTCGATATGGAAACCGTGCAGGATATCTGCCGCGTTGCCAATCTTGCGAGGATAGCTCCCATTGTTCGAGCGACCGACGTCCAGTATCCGCTAATTGCGCGCGCGCTTGACTGCGGCGCGCAAGGGATCATTTTTCCCAGGGTAGAATCGCCGGAACTTCTGGAAAGAGCAGTAAGCTGGACGCAGTTTCCGCCGAGAGGGGCCCGCGGATTCGGCTTGGCCGGTCCGCAGATTGGTTATGGCGCTCACGCGATGGGTGAGGTCATCGGCCATATGAATGCCAATACGCTGGTGGTCCTTCAGATTGAGACGGTCCGCGCTTTCGAGGCTCGCGATGAATTACTGTCGGTCCCCGGCATTGATGCCGTTCTCATTGGCCCGGCGGATCTTTCGGTCTCGTTGGGCGTTCCTGGTGAGTTCCAACATCCCCGCATGGTTGAGACGATAGAAGCCATTCGCCACTCCTGCATTCATTTCGGAGTCGCCCCAGGACTGCACGCGCGATCAAGCGCCCTAGCGAAATTCTGGCGGGATCGCGGAATGCTCTTTCTCAGTTGCTCCAATGAAGTCGCGCTCCTCCAGGAACGTGCCGCGGAAGTGATTGCGGAGCTGCGTGTCTGAGACTCCTCCGCACGGAGCAGGCCTGCGGAAATGGGGGATGGTCCTCATCCTCAGTCTGGGAATCATCATTGCTTATATCGACCGGGCGAATCTGTCGGTAGCTTTAGCGACACCTGAATTTAGATCCGCGTTCCATCTGACCGACTCCACGCGCGGACTCTTGAACTCCGTATTCTTCTGGAGTTATGCCTTGCTGCAGATTCCGGCGGGCTGGTTCGTCGATCGTTACGGAGTACGAAAAACATACGCGATCGGCTTCTTCTTCTGGACGTTGGTTTCGGCGGCTACGGGCCTCGTCAATAATGTTTATCAGCTGATTGCGGTCCGCTTGCTTTTAGGAGCGGGCGAATCGGTTGGAGCGCCTGCTAGTTTGCGTTGGATCCGCTGGAATTGTACGGAACGGGAGCGCGGCAGAGCAGTCGGCATCTATATGGCCGGCACAAAAATCGGATCGGCTATCGGCGTACCCATTGCCGCGTTCCTGATTACCGGTTACGGTTGGCGGACCATGTTTATCATCTGCGGTCTCAGTGGATTCCTGTGGTTGATCGCCTGGATCTTTCTCGCGAAAGACCATGAGAAGCAACTGCCGGTTTCAGCCGAAAATCCCGATCGCGAAATATCGTTTTCCAAGTTAATGGCGAGCCACACTGTATGGGGAATTTTGCTCGGCACGTTCTCCTATGGTTACTTTTTGTATTTCTGCGCGACCTGGCTGCCCTCCTACTTAATAGAAAGCCGACACCTGGCTCTCGATTCAATGGGATTCTATGCGCTGTTTAGTTTTGGTGGAATGGCGCTAGTTGCTATTCTTTCCGGGTGGTTGGCCGATTGGATGATCAGCCGTGGGAGAGAGCCTGCAGCGACTCGAAAGGCGTTCACGATCGCTGGCTTCATACTGGCTTCAACAGAGGTATTTGGAGCCCGGACGGAATCCCAAACGCTGGCTTTATTTTTTGCCGCTTTTTCTTTGGCTGGCCTTGGCCTCGCCACGGCGAACTACTGGGCGCTAACTCAAACTCTCGTGCCGGGCAGAGCAATGGGTAGGATCGCCGGCATTCAGAATTGTGCTTCGAATTTAGGCGGAGTAGCGGCGCCTATCCTGACGGGTTGGCTCAAGGAACAAAGCGGGGGATACGAAGCGCCCATGCAGGCAATCTGGGTTGTGCTCCTGGTCGGCATTACTTCCTATGTGTTTCTCGTGAAGCCTGTTCAACTCGAATAGAAGCTTCCGCCGAACGGGGGAATATCGAGCGAACCGCAAGAATATGCGCCGGTCCTTGATTGCTGTTGTAGAATCCGACCGTGCAGTTCAGCCGGAAAAAATAAGCATCTCCCTGCTTTGACGGGAAGCGGGCTTCCAGACCATTCGTCCCGCTGCCCGCGACCATGTCGCCCGTTCCGTCGAGCAGCACGTAGATCTCTTCTTCGGCTTCATGATGGTGCGGGAAGTTCGTGCCACCGGGTTTGAATTCCATGATGTAGAGGCTCGTGAGTAGGTGTCCGGCCGCGATGCGGTCTCGCTTACTCTTCACGCTGCCCATCATTAGCTGGTACACCACTGAGTCCGGGTGTCCACTGACGTTCTGTTTTCTAACATCGTCGTAGTTGGCGATCTGCAGTTTCGGCGGGGGCGGCGTACCGGCGGCTATTTTGAACCCCATCACAAACACATGCATTGGGGAAGTGGAGGTATTTGTGAGCGAATGCTCCACACGGGCAGGTAGATACATGAAATCGTGTTTCTTCACGGAAGATGTATCTCCGCCGTAGTGCAATTGACCGCCACCGTCCATCAAAACGTACACTTGCTCCTCGGCCGGATATTTGACCGGCTTGCAACGCCCGGTGGGGGCGATTGTTATTTGGCCGAAGCGTGCTACACCACGAACTATCGTCATTACAGCGTCGCCCGCGCCAAACAACGGTTTGTATTCACAGGAATCAGACGTCAGATCGGCACTCTTTGGGGAAACGTCGGGAATATAGCGATGCAGAAACGTCGGCTCCACCGTCCGCAGCGGCTGGCCGGAGGCCAGCGCGCAACTCAGCAGAAGCAATATCGGGGTAGTTATGAATGATAGGTAAAGCAATTGCGCCATTGGCATCTCACAGCGGCACGGCATTTTGTTGAATGTAGGCATCAAGCGAACGGTCGGGGCCAATGTGATGGAATTCCTCGGCGTACGACAGTCCGTATTTAGATCCGACTTGCCGGTCCCGAGTCTGGAAGGAAGCTCGAATAAAGGCGTCTGACGATTGCTGTTCGCGATCAGTAAAAGCCGGAATGCGCAACTGCCTGTCGGCAAGTGAGTCGTTTAGATCTTTTATCATATGTTCAATCATTGTTTCGCAAGCTCGAATACAAGCCATCTTTCCTTCGATCGTGGATGTGATGTCGACCACTCGATTCACAAGCTGAGGACCGCGAGCGAAATAGTACTTTTCCGAAACGCTGTGCGGCTTTAATCCTGCGGCGAAGTGTTCCGGATAGTCCAGGTTGCCACCCGCCATCCAACACGCGGCTTCGACCGCTTGGGCAGTAATATAGTGATCCGGATTTTCTTCATAGTGTCCCCAGGGATCATAGCTGAGCACCGTATCGATTTTGAGCAGGCGAAATAGAAAAACCAGACGACTTCTTAGCTCAGTTCGAGAGATCTCGTCCATCCGATGGTTGCGATAGCTGAGATCGAACATCTGCCGAAGTCCCGCGATGCGAACAAACGATCTTGAATCCCGCTCATTCGCCAGGACCGTCTCACCCAGGGTGCGCTTGTACGAATCCTTTTCATCGTTGCTGGTTCGGATGAAATAGCCCGCGTATCCTTCCTGCAAAAGTTTTAACAGTGTGCCTCCGGCAAAGATGGCTCCGTCATCGAGATGTGGGGTCACCAATGCCAGTGCCTTGCCGGCATGCGGTTTGCCCTCACTCGGCCTCTCAATCACGGGAGACGGATCTAAAACTTGTGAGTTCGTTTGTCCTTCCGCCGAGAGTTTGTCAGCGAGAGTGGCAGAAGCCAGACCTGTCAGAAAGCCACGACGTTCCATTAATTCCTACATTCATATTTGTAACTCGGCCGCGACCTGAGGAAGCGGCTTTCGTATGGCCGAAATGCATCTGTGACCTAAAAATAATACTTGAGCGCTAGTTGAAGGATTAGGTTGTCGCTCTTACTGCTGGTCACCTGTCCAAAAGAGCCGTCTTCTAAGCTGCTATCTGGATTCAAAAACTGTGGAGTGCTGAAGGCATCAAATGCTTCGGCCCGGAAACGCGCCGGCGCGAGAACACATCCGGTACATGGCAGCAAGCGCACTGTCCATGTCACGAGCGTTAAACGATTCGTAAAGGTGCTTAAGGAATTCCGGTTCCTCGGACATTCAAATCTCCACTCGTCATCTCCCTTGGCGATTACTTTTTTGCGTGGTTCCTGCTAAGTTCTTCGATGTTCCCTCGCCTCATCGTAACCCGTGTAAACGGCGAAATATCTATTGAGGAGTCGTTCGGTCGCTTGAAGTGGCGATCTCGGAAAGTGAGATGGGAAGAGACTCCGGAGGCAGCGAAGTAATGGATTACCGTTGAACAGTCGACTCTTCGCGACCTAATTCGATTCGGCGGGTGGTTTGCTGTGTTTTTTAGTACTCTCGGTCATAGCCCGACGTTGTTTACTACCGCGCCGCCGGGCAAAATATTTTTTTGTCGGAATCCAATCCATGCTTGGCGATCTCGAAGCGATCACGACGCCGGGCGCAAAGCTCAGCCGATGAAATCTACGTAGCCGTGCTTTTTTAGAAATTTGAAGTAGCTTACAAAATTGAACTCTTGTGGCCCCATTTCGAGCTCGGTCAATCGAATGACCTCTGCCAGATTCCGTTTTCCATCGCACCAATAGAGTGCTGCAACCGGAACGCTCCAAAACGAAGCGGCTGGATAGCCTTCGCGCTCGTCTTGCGGTAAATCGTCCAGCGTGATTGTGCCCACACGTTTGCGCCGAACGACAATTGTTTCCGCTTCGGCATTCTTTTTGGGCACAGCCGGCTGAATCTTGCCAAGCCCTAATATCCTGGCGCGCTCTTCGACGGCAATCTCGACGCGTTGCTTTTGCTGTTCGCAAAAAAAGCTCAGGCCGGATGCGCCCACACCTTGAATGGCTACAGAATGGACGGCCTGATCAGCTCGCGAAGCCGAGTAGTCGATTTTTTCCCTCCCTTGATAGAGCAGTCCCGCCAGACGATCTGCTGATTCCGCCGCCGCGACCTGGTCCAAAATCGTTTCGGCGGCCGCAGCCACTCTGGTGTAGCCATTGGTCATCGCCACCTCGGCCAGCCAACGCTTCTCCGCCGGACCAGCCGACGCAATAAAGTATGCATACGTGGCATTCATCACCGCCAAATTGTGAAGTGATTTTGGATCGGCCAATGCCGCCGTGTCGTAGCTGTTGTGATGTGCGTGCACGCCATAGCCGCCGCGTGGCAGAACAGTAGGGATTCCGATTGTCGGATCTCCAAGATAGTTGTCGGTACCGCTGCGATGCTCTGACCACGCCCAAGGCCTGCCCAGGGACGGAAAATATTCCGCCGCCACATGCAACACAAACGAATCAACGTAGGATGAAGCGGACTGCGGATTCAGAACCCAGGTGTATTCTGTTCCCGCCAAAGTCTGCTTGCCTGCAGGCGCGTCAATACACATTGCGGCAATTGTTCTCTTAGCTCGATCCTTGTATTGCTCGAGGTAATGCAACATTCCGTAGCACTCGCTCATACCCAAAACGCGGATCGTTCGCTTTGGTCGCGGAAGTTTTCCTTCGTTAATCAGGCGCATCAGCGTGGCTGCGGCCCCAATGATCGAAGCAACCCCGGTGGCATTGTCGTTGGCACCCTGTTCGAACAAATGTCCAAGTGAAAGGACCTCCTCAGCATTTGCGCCGTCCGTACCCCGAATAACCCCCGTTACGTATGGATAAACACCGGCATAGTACCGGCTGTCGACGTTGGCGCGTACCTTCATCGGCCCCCTATTCAGAAGGTCGCGAAGGAGATCGGATTGCCGTGGCGTGATCGAGAAACACACCAACGGCGCGCTGCCTTTGGTAAAACTCCAACCGTTATCGCCGAACGAATTGACCCATCCGCGTTCGTCGAGCAAGGCTCGGTTCTCGCTGCGTTCGCTGATCAACCCGAGCGCGCCGGCCTTAGCCAGCGCCCGCTTGGAACCCAGCGGCGGGCCCAAAACCAGTTTGGCCTTCAGGTCTGCGTCCTTCCAATCGCCGGAGGCAAGCACGACTTCAGCAGTAGTGCCTCCCTTTGGCGTGGGTCCACTCCACATACCGATTGACGTTGGCACTCTTTGATAATCAGCAAGCACTCGCATGTCGGCCGGAACATGGGGATCGATAATCTCGAGCGTTCCTACGCTGATGTCCCAAGCGAGCGGCATCGTCCAAAAGCCACTCTGCGTCACGCCGTCCGCCGGACCATTACCGATTTCGACATCTTCCAATCCGGAGCGGTGCATAATGGCAGCTACATTTTTGGCTGTTTCCTCGAATTTCGGAAAAGTGAACCAGCGGTCGGTCTCCCAGATCGTGCGGACGTCTTCCATCACTTGTTCGGAGTTGGTTTCTCGTTGCAGCATAGTCAAGAGCTTCGAAACCGGTGATACTGGCTTCTGTCCTAATAAACCCGGTGAGCCGGCAGCCATGGCCAAGGATGCGGTCAACCATTCGCGACGAGTGAACATGACCAAATTTTGTAGCACAAAACGGGTACACTTTGCTTCGAAACAAGATAGAATCGGCCAATCGGCTCCCGCCGGCGAAGGAGAATTTATGCCAATTCATCAGTTCGGGAGAGCCCTCGTCGTCTCCGCATCCGTCCTGATTTTGGGCTTCGCTATTTACAGTCAAGGCACAAACGGCAGTTTCACGGGCACGATACGAGATTCCAGCGGCGCGCTCGTTCGGGGCGCCACGATTACCGCCGTCAATGCCGACACAGGCACAGCCTGGCACACGCAGTCGAATGACGCTGGTCTTTATACTCTCCCAGCTGTGCCGCCAGGCAACTATTCGCTGACTGTAGAGTTGCCCGGATTTAAGCGTGTCACATCCAGTAGCCTCACCCTCGAAGTGGGTCAAGTGCGTCGCATGGATTTCAATCTTGAAATTGGCGCTGTATCGGAAAGCATCCAGGTTTCGAGTACCGCCGGTGTATTACAAACCGAAAGTACACAGCTGGGGACTTTGATTACGGGTAACACCACCGTCAATCTGCCATTGAATGGCCGCAATTTCGCTCAACTCACGCTGCTCGCTCCTGGTGTTGTGAACTACAACGTAGGTGGATTTACCGAGGGAAGTCGCGGCGGCGGTCAACCTTTGGTAAATGGTAATCGGGCGCAGGCCAATAATTATATTGTCGATGGCATGGACGCGAATGAAACAGAAGATAATGGTATTTCTTACGCACCTAATGTAGATGCGATTCAAGAATTTAAACTCATAACGACGAATCCGCCCGCCGAATACGGCAATTCCATGGGAGCGATTGTAAATACCAGCTTCAAGTCCGGCACAAACGAATTTCATGGTAATGTCTTCGAATTTCTACGCAACGATAAGCTCGATGCTAACTCATGGTTTGGAAACGCGACGCACCAACCTCGGCCGCATTTCACGCAAAATATTTTCGGCGGCGTTCTGGGTGGCCCGATCAAACGCAATAAACTGTTCTTCTTCGCGGATTATCAAGGATGGCGGCGCGGCAAGGGACTCAACAGCAGCGTCAGCACAGTTATTCCTACCGCTTGGCGCAGCGGAAATTTCAGCTCTTTGAGCAATCAGCTCTTTAATCCTTTTGCGCAAACGGGCACGGTTACGGTGGTTCGCCAGCCGTTTGCGGGAAATCAAATCCCGCAATCGATGATTAATCCGGTGGCGGCCAATCTCTTCGCCTCTGGATTTTATCCGCTTCCCCTTTTGCCGCAAAACGCCAACAACTGGAACGGCGCTGGCAAATCCGGCGTGACTGACAATCAAGGCGACATAAAGATCGACTACAACCCGACTACCAAGGACTATCTTTACGGACGACTTAGCGTGGGCAATCGAGAAGCGCCCACCGTGAATGCTCTTCGCGTCAATCCTGGCGCACCTCTGGTCACCAACATGCGAAATGGGGTAATCAATTGGAGTCATACTTTCTCACCGCGGCTACTGAACGAAGCCCGAGTAGGGGTCAATCGCCTCCACGAAACAAGTTTGGTGGCCGATACCGGAAACATCGGCAATTTGGCGGAAGAAATCGGAATACCAGGGGGAAACAGCGCCGGGCCCGGGCTGCCGAGCATCAGCATGGCTGGGATGACCACCATCGGAACGCGCGGCAGTATCACTGTGGACGGCTCGAACGTCTTTCAGTACACCGACTCGTTGACCTACAATCTTGGGCGGCACCTGTTCAAGACGGGAGTTCAGATTCTCCGGTATCAGCAAAATCGCCTGTACGGATCGAACAATGGAGTCTATGGATTTTTCGACTTCAACGGGCAATACACACAGCAAATTGGACAATCCAACACAGGATCTGGCGTGGCAGACTTCCTGCTCGGCTACCCGGACAGCGTGGGTAAGTCGATTACTGCCACTTGGGGCCATCGCAGTTTCCGTACTGGATATTTTGTTCAGGACGATTGGAAAGCGCGCGATAACCTGACCATCAACATCGGATTGCGCTATGAATACAATACGCCGTACGTCGAAGTGGTTGACCGGCAATCTAACTTTGATATGAACACCGGCAGGCAACTCTTTGCGGGACAAAACGGCAATAGCCGCGCCTTATACAACTCCTACAAGAAGGGATTTCAGCCTCGAGTCGGTCTGGCCTGGACGCCGTCGCGTCTGCACGATCGCACTGTTGTGCGAATGGCATATGGCATCTTGAATTACCTGGAAAGCACCGGGACGAATCGGCGCTTGCCATTGAATCCTCCGTATGTTTTCGACTCCTTGCAGACCTACGATAATCGCTATTTGGGCGCTCCAATAAGCGCCGGATTTCCCATATTTGGCGTAAGCAGCCAACCCAGCGGAAGTCTGCGGGTATGGCCGACGCTTTTAAAACCGTCCATCATTCAGCAATGGAATTTCACCATTGAGCAACAATTAGGCGCCGGTTTCTTCTTGTCCGCCGGCTACGTTGGGCAAGACGCCACGCATCTCACACTTTCCGACCGTTATTGGTCTCAGGCCGTGCCAGGGTCCGGCCCCATCCAGCAACGGCGCCGCTCTTATAGTGTGCTTCCTCTTGCAACCGAGGTCGTGTTGACCGACCCCGTCATTAATCAGAACTACCAGGGCATGCAGTTGAATCTGCGCAAGCATTTATCTGCTGGGCTCGAGGTGACGGCAGCCTACACATGGAGTCATACGATGTCCGGAAACGCAGGCTTTTATGGCACTCCCATCGGCAATACAGCAAATCCACAGGACTATAGCAACCTTCGCGCCGAATGGGGACCAGCGTCCATGGATATCCGGCACAGCTTTGTCAGTTCATTCAACTATGAACTTCCGTTCGGACGTGGCAGACACTTTTTGTCAAACGCTCCTGGTATTGTCAACGGCGTACTAGGCGGCTGGATCGCTTCTGGCGTTCTGACCAAACGTACCGGTTTCCCGCTTACTATCGGTGAAGCGAGTGACGTTTCCAATACCGGCTCTTCCGGGCCGAGGCCAAACCAGTTAGTAAACGCGAATCTCCCGTCCGATCAGCGCTCACCCAATCACTGGTTCAACACGCAGGCCTTCGCGCTGCAGGCGCCGGGAACTTTCGGCAATGCGGGTACGGGTACCGTCCGCGGTCCTGGAATGACGACCTTCGACTTTGGCCTTCAGAAACGCTTCTTGTTTTCCGAGCGCCGCTACTTCGAGTTGAGAGCAGAATCGTTCAACCTGGCAAACACGCCGGTCTTCAACACGGTCGGGCAGAGCTTTGGCACCTCGACGTTCGGCACGCTGACAGCTGCAGAAGATTCGCGAGAGCTGCAGTTTGGACTGAAATTCGCCTTCTGAGTCACTCGTACGACACGTATATATAAAGGAGAAACCGGAGACGGGGATGGCTCCTCCTCCGAGATGCCAGTTCTGGACCTGAAAAAAGTGATTGAGTACTATTGCGACAAGCTTGGCTTCGAACTAGCAGTGGAATTGCCAAGCGGGGATTACGCGATCCTTGAGCGTGATGGAATCGCAATCCACCTGTTTCCAACAAGCTGCGAATCGGTGCTAACCTGTCGGTGTCCATCTTTTCACCCATAAACTCGAAGAGTTGCATCGAGAACTACACAAACGCGGCGCGACAATTTGCCAGGAGATCACACGAAAGCCCTGGCTTACGTCGGTTTGCCAACGCAGGACACGGCGGTCTCGTGCGGCCCGGCCATCGCGGCATCTGGCAGGAACCGCTTCGAACCGGAAAATACCCAATCAACCCACGCTGTTACCAGGCCGTCATCGTGCCGACCTTCATCATCACGCTTAAATGGGCCGAGCTTCTATTCCGTCAATCGCCTGCTAGTCACCGAATAAGTTAGTGGACGTAATAGAAATAGGCTAGTATGTGGTCATGACTGCTAGTGAGCAGATGTCACGGCGATATTGGACCGGCTAGAAGACATCGTTCGCGCTGGCGAACGAATTGACCTAGATCACGGCGAGGGGAACGGGTTTCTTGCCGGATCAAACGTAGGACCGAGTCTGCGCGATGCGTTGGCCGGATTCGTCAAGGGGTGGTTTCCTCAGCGAACGCGGGTACTCCTCAGATAAGGCCACACCCGGAGCGGGCGTGTTGATTGGTTCAATGCGCCCGACCGACAGTGACTTCCGGCCAAGGATAAGTAATACCCCGAGCTGAGAGGATCGAAGCATTCGGCCGACGTTGTAACGGTGAAACGATTCCTTAGTTTTCCATACGTTGTTTTGGCACTATTCCAACTTCAATGCGATCTGGGTCCGTTTCGGGGACTAGCGGTATGGTGGCGGACGTTCTGGCCTATCTAACTGGTTTACGAGAACCTCCGGGCCCCTCACGCAAATGCGCCGTGTGTCAACGCCTTCTAATTCCTTTCAGGCACAGTCTTCGCTGGCCCGGAGGATCGGGCTGCTTCCTTTCGCAGTTTGTATTCCGAAAACATGGCGGTCGCCTCCTCGTCGCGATGTAATTTCCGATAGAGGATCGCAAGCGAGTAGCAGGCTTCGGAAAGAGTGCCATCATTTGAAATCGCAGCTTTGTATTCAGCAACCGCCTGTTCTGGACGTTCAGCTTTTTCCAGAGTTCGGGCTAGATGATAGTGCGCCTGGGCCAGCCTTGGTTCGTAGCGAAGTGATTCGCGAAGGGCGCGCTCCGCCTCAGGCAACCGATTCATACGCAGGCACCAGTAGCCCAGATCATGAGGCGGCCAAGGCGACGGACGCGGTAGGTCGCGGTTCAGGTTGGCGGCTGTGACAAAGGCATCGTGGGCAGGCTCCATCTGGCCCTGCATATCGAACGCCAGTCCTAAGCCGTCCCATGCACGAGAGGACTTCGGATCCAGTTCCACCGCCGTTTGAAACTTCTTCACCGCTTCCGGATAGAGTCGCAAATCGTAGTCAATCCGCCCCAGCCAGTAGGCATACAGGGCTTGCTTCGGGTACTTGCCAGATAGATTTGAGAGCAGAACTGTTGCCTGGCGGTTGTCTCCCAGACTCACCAGCGCCATTGCCAAAGTAAATGAGTCGGAATCCTTCAGGGGCGCCAGTTCGGCCGCTCTTCCAAAATGCCTGATGGCATCGCTCATTTGGCCGGCCAGAAAGGCAACTGCGCCTTCCAGTGCGACAACCTCCGCCTGATCCGGACGATTGAGAGCGGCCCTTCGCTGAAGCATGGCGGCAAGGGATGTGAAATCCTTTCCCGCTAGCTTCGTAACTGCAATCTCCCCTTCTCCGGAATTTGCGAATATTATCTGCAAGCGGCCGGCAATCCCGGTAGCTTCACTTTGCGCCTGCGATGCGGGAACGACGAGCAGCATTACTGAAAGCAACGCTGTCCCGATCGTTGACATACCTCATTAGAATGCAACAGGGACAACCGGGTACCCAAAAGTGAGGCACTCTGCTGTCCGTGTTCTACTGAGAGATTCAGAACGTAAAGCGGCCTACCAATTGAATGCTGCGAGGAGAGCTCACAGTGCCGTTCCAGGCGCCGAAGTTGGAGCTCCCAAGGTCGTTGTTAAACGGCTTGCAATCATCACTAGAGGTGCCATCGCAGGTGAAGTAGTGATTGTTGAAAGCGTTGCTGGCGTCGGCCCTGAGCGTAAATCGCATACGCTCGTTAAGAGGAATCTCCTTCTGCAGGGAGAGGTTCACATTCTTATAGCCAAAACCGCGATAGCCGGTAACGCGCTGGCCGGATCCGAAGTTATATTGAAAGTTGTTTTCAAAAGCACTCGGGGTAAACATCGGCAAATTAGGGTCGTAATTGCTGAGCGATTGAGCAAATGGGTTCTTGCCGGGAAGCACAGCCGGTATGCAGGCTGCTTGGAACTGTCCGGGAACATTGCAGGTGGATCCTGTATCCCGGAAGTAGAACGGCGCGCCGGAGGTGAACTTCATCGTGGTGGAGACTGACCATCCCCCAACAAGGCGATCGATGAAGCCATTATGATGGTTGAGAAATCGTTTGCCTCTGCCGAACGGAAGATCTACAACCGCGAGAAGCGCAAAATTCTGAGGGATATCGTCCGTGGAGAGCGATTTGTTACGGCCGAGCTGGAAAGGCGAGATAACCGGACCGATGCCTCCAGTATTATTTGTGGACTGAGTAGTGGAACTGGCACTGGTAATGAGCTTTGACCAGGTGTAATTTGCATTCAGATACAAGCCTTGCGAGAAGCGTTTCTCGATCTTCATCTGCAACGAATGGTAGGTCGAAAAGCCGAGATTTTCGTTGGTGCCGGTAAGCGAATTACAATACTGCGGGAAAGGTAGCAGAGCTTGCGCCACCGTAGCATCGCAATGCCCGCTCAGTTGCTGCACCCATCCGGCGTATGGAACTGGCACGCCATCAACGGAGGTACTGGAGGGGGTAAAGCTATCGCGCAGTTTACTGCCTAAGGCCAGAGCCGTCGGATTCAGCACGTTCAATGGAAGCAACTGAGACGGCAGCCGTGTGCCTTTACTCGCTACATAGGCAACGCTCGCCAGAGTATTGCCACCCAGCTGTCTCTCGATCGTGAAGTTCCACTGCTGCGAATACGAGCGGTGATTCGCATCAGTAGGACGGTATTGCGGATTCAGGCCATTATCTGCACCAGGGCTCTTGTTCGACGCTGCGGAATAAGCGGGAAAGCCAGAGTCGAGGTAAAAGGCTGGTTGCAGGCCGCTGACAGTGCTCGCAAAACTGGGGTTTGGATTCAGGCCGTCCAGCGACATACCGCCTCCCCAGCCGGGATAAAACGCCTGCGTAAAGAAGATGCCGTAGCCGGTTCGGACGACAGTCTTGGTATCAAGGCTGTAGGCGATGCCGATACGCGGCGCAAAACCTTTGTTCCAAACCTCCTCTGGATAAGGTCGATCGGGGCTGGCGAACTCAAGCCGGCCAGAGCGATTCCCTGCGTCCGGATTGGGACCGAAACCAAAAAATGCCAGGTTGTTGCTGGTTTCCCTCGATGGCGTGAAGCGATCCCAGCGGAGACCATAATCGAGGCTCAGCTTCTTGCTGAATTTCCATGTGTCTCCAATGTGAAGCGCGACCGCAGTTTGCTCGGCACCCCATTTCGGAACGTTGTAAACGTTCACATCCGCGTTATCGACCGCACCGAGCAAGTAACTGGCGATCGGGTTACCGCTTAACTGCCCCAGAAGGCCTGTAGAGGCCGCGGTGAAGTGGAAGGTTCCTGAACTGTTGGTGTTGCTGTTGAACACCTGAGCCAGGTGCCGGTATTCGCCCCCAAACTTGATCGTGTGTGAACCACGAACCAGCGTCACCAGGTCATTAACGATGTGGGACGGACGGGTTGTCTTATTCCCGGCATTCAAGCCCGAGTTATTTCCGAACTGCGCGAAGTCATTGTCAAACTCGAACTGCGGCGGGTAGGAATGGCTGAAGGCGCCGGGGATCTTCGGCAAATCATTGACGAAACCAGCGTTGATTGATCCGTAACCTTCATTGCGATTCAGATATCCGTAAGCAAAGTGGTTCAGGATGGTAGGGCTGATGGTCCGATCCCAATTCAATCGGCTGACCCAGGAATCCTGTGGGTCGGAAAGGGTGTCATTGCAAATTTGAATGGGTAAGGCACACGCAAACTTCTTTGGTGTGGTCTGTCTCCAGACGCTGGCAAAGATGTGATTGTTGTCTCCCCAATTGTGATCGATCCTGATTATATGTTCATCCGCCCCGGCCAGAATGGTATCGGGAACCGGCTGCGGGGCGAGATAATTATTTACTGCTCCGTTGTTGGTTGGGGTAGGCAAGAACTTCAGATAAAGCCCGGCCTGCTGGCTGAACCTGGAAGCGGGAATTGCGTTGTTGGAAAAAGGTGCACGCGTCACGGTTCCGTTGGCGCCGACCACGGTCGTACTTGGGTCGTAAATCGGAATCAGTTTGCCGGTTGGATCCGTCCAATCGGAGAAATCGCCTGCCCGTTCTTTCGTAGACGGGATGGAGTATGTGGGGCGACCAGCACCGCCAACGATGCGGAAAAATTCAAAGTCGGCGAAAAAGTATGTTTTATGACGATCGCCGTAAATGAACGGAAGGTGCGGGATTTTGGCAGGTCCCCCAATGTTGAAGCCGAATTGGTTTTCGTTATCTTTGGGCCGCTGATCACCAGGTTCGCGAGTGTTGGTGAACTGCAGCGCATTCAAGGTTTTGTTGCGGAAATACTCAAATCCCGCCCCGTGAAACTGCTCGCTTCCGGACTTACTTGTCGCGATGATCTGACCGCCGGTGGAAGTGCCGTATTCAGGCTGATAGCTGGAGGTAAGAACTCTAATTTCACTCACCATGTCGGGCGTCATCCGGTAGTCTGCGAAGGCAACGGCGCCGCTCTGCGACATAGTGCCTTCCTGCATGCTGACGCCATCCATGATGGCTTCGTCACCCATTTTTAGACCGCCGTTGATCCGGGCATTAAATCCCTGCTGACTCGTGCCCGTATTGACGCCAGGCTGAAAAGTGATGAATTGAGATGAGTCGCGAATGCCGCCCGAGATGACGAGCGGGAGTTGCAGGATGGTGTCGGGCGAAACTCCTTCTTGACGAACCGCGTTGTCATAGTTCAACTGGGAGGCATTCGCAACGACTTCAATCCTCTGCACGGAATCACCCAGCCTCAGAATCAGATCAACCCGCACGGTTTGCGTCGCAACCAGCGTGATTCCGCTCTGAACAGTGGTTTTGAAGCCTGATGCCGTTACCGACATCTCATAAGAACCAGGCGGAAGATTGGGAAAGGAATACAGGCCGTTGGCGTCGCACGTCACCTTGAGGACCGAGTTGCGCTCGGAAGCGGTGATGGTGACCACCGCGTTAGGAACGACAGCCCCAGACTCGTCAGTCACTTGACCGCTAATGCTGGCGTTCTGACTTTGTGCCCATGCCAGGGCCGCGAACGACACGGCCATGGCGAGTAGTTTAAGGTTGCGGACAATCGAACGTCCGGGAAAAAGGGTTGAAGATCGCGAGTGTCGACGGCACGGCATGTCGGGATCTCCTTGAAAACACGCGCCTGGGATAATTGGTCCCGAAATTCTGACTTCTCCGTTTAGCATAAATCCCCTAGTGCAGCGGTGGAATTATATAACAAGTGCAGGACGTTTGTATGAAAAGTAAGCTTATTGCCCTACTGTTCTTTGCATTCATCAATAAGGGCGCGCAGAGCGACGACGTCTTATCGATTCAGGAATCGCTGCGGTCGGGCGATCTGGACAAAGCTTCGCGCCTGCTCCTCGACGCAATCGCGCATCACCCGAACGAAGGCGGCCTGATCAATTTAAGAGGCATCCTTCATGCCAAGCGAAATGAATTCGCGGAGGCGCAGGTCGACTTTGAGAGTGCAGTGCGACTGAACCCGACTTTGACGCCCGCGTGGCGAAACCTGGGCCGCGCCTGTAGCCAGACCGGGAATGTGCCGTGTGCAATTCAAGCATGGCAGCACGTGCAACGTGGGGAACCCGCGGACAGGGAAGCACATGAGTCGTTAGCGCTGCTATTCGAAAAACGGGGAAAATTCGCCGAGTCGCTGCGCGAGTTAGATGCTGGGAAACAAGGCGACTCGCTACTGCGAGTCATTGATCTAAGCGCACTAGGTCGCCTGTCCGAGGCCAAAACGGTAGCTGCAAGAGTGGCTAGACAGCCGGGGTTTACGGAAGATGATCTTCCCAGCGCGCATGGGACGCTGGACTCGCCGAAAGCGGCTGGGGTTGTCGCAGAACTTGTCGAAGGATTAGACGCGCGCGGACTTGCGGGAGTGCCGAGTTTGCGAAGGCTGGTTGTCGCGTACGAGCAGTTGCGGCGTCCGTTCGATGCGGTTCGAATACTGGAGCGAATCGCGGCTCTGGAGCCAAACAACACGGCAGATTTGTTGGAACTGGCTCGGCTAGCCGAAGAGCGCAAGAACTACGAAGGAGCGCTCGGTTATTTGGCGCACGCGCGAGATCTAGAACCAGGCAATGGGCGGATTCATTTTCTGTTTGGGCTGATAGCGGGCGAACTGAATTTGCCGGTTGAGGCAAAACGTTCGCTTGAACAGGCCCTTGCAACAGACCCCAGTAATCCAGACTATAACTATGCGCTGGGGACGGTAATTATGAGCACCCGAGATGCCGCGAGCGCCGCCAGTCACTTTGAAGTTTACGTGAAGTCCAAGCCGTCCGACGCCAGAGGTCATTATGCACTCGGCGTAGCGCATTTCACTTCGGGCGCATATGGCAAAGCAAAGGAGCAGCTGAAAATCGCAGAGACTGCCCCTGATATGGCGGGAGCATCGGAGTACTATCTGGGACGTATCGCTCGCGTGGCGGGAGAGGTTGAGGAAGCCGAACGCAGACTCCGCAAGTCGGTTGAGTTGCTGCCTGAGTTTTCGGAAGCGCACACGGAATTGGCAAGGCTATCACTCCTCAAGGGAAACATAGAGGGCGCGCGCGCCGAACTGGAACGGGCATTGCAATTGGCCCCGGAAAGCTTTCAGGCCAATTGGCAATTACTGGTGCTTTACGAAAGGACGCATGACGCACGAGCGGTAAAGCAATCGGAGTTGCTGAAGAAGTTGGACGAAGATCGTTCCAAGCGAGCCGAGTTGATGCTACGGACGATCGAAGTGAAGCCCAACTAACGGACGGCTGGATGATCACTCCTCTCAGAAGTTGTTTCTTTGTAATAGAATCGAAGCCATCAAAGTTATGATGACCCGACGCCACCTGCTCGGTACGGCAGCGAATGCAAGTCTTTTGCTCATTGACAACGAGACAAGCAAACCAGGCAATAAAAAGAAAGTCGTCATCGCGGGAGGTGGAATTGCAGGCCTTTGCTGCGCTTACGAACTAAGACGACGCGGCCATGAGGTAACTGTGCTGGAGGCATCGGGAAGGGTCGGCGGCCATGTAAAGACCGTCCGAGCCGACCTGCCCGACGGACTGTATGTCGATGCAGGAGCTGAGCAATTCACTAAACCCGGTTATGAACTCTATTGGTCGTATGTCAAGGAATTTAATCTGCCTTATTTGCAGGATCACCGGCGCGAGAAGATGCTGCGATGGATTAACGGTCGCGTTTACTCGGAAGAGGAGTTGTCGAATTCACGAATATTGGCTGGGTTCGGTTTCAATCAGCGCGAGATTGACTTCCTGAAAGATCATCCTTGGTGGAGCGCGGAAAGTATTTACCTCGACAAGTTTTCAGAAGTCTTTGCTGATGAGTATCAGCCTTTCGTCAAGCAAGTGAAGGGGCTTGACGACATGACCGTAAGCCAACTGCTTCAACAAGAAGGTGCATCGGATGCATACACGCGGCACTTCGGCGGTGGCGGATCAGCGCTCCAGTCTGTTTGGCATGCAGGAATCCTTAAGAAGCGCGGCGTACCTTCCTGGCCCACCCAGGTGTTCCGGTTAATCGGTGGGAACAGCCTGTTGCCTGAAACTTTTGCGCATCGTCTGGGAGAGCGGGTCAAGTTGGATTGTCCTGTGACGGGTATTCATCATAGCGGAACAGGAGTGACGGTGGAGTTTAGGGAGGCCGGTTCACCAAAGAGTATTGAAGCGGAGTATCTGGTTTGCTGCATGTCCGCTGTCATGCTGCGTCAAATTCCGGTCACACCGGCTTTCGATGAACGCAAACGCTGGGCGATTGCAAGCATGCCTTACTACTCGGCGATGCGTCCCATCTTTTTAGCTCGTTCAAGGTTCTGGCAGGAACAAAACACCAGTATCAACATGGAATTTGGCCAACCCTCTCTGCAGCATGTCTGGTCGATGGCAGACGAAGTTGGCAGCCGGCACGGACTGATAACGGGAACCGCGAGCCCAGGCGTAGCAGCCGGGAAGGCTTTGGAAACGTTTCGCGCTCACTACCCCGCCAAGGACACTATCGAGCGAGCTCTAGCGGTCGACTGGTCGAAAGATCCTTGGTGTCTTGCATGCGAGACGACCTCCTACCGGCCGGGTGAACTCAAGAGATTTTGGCCCGCAATCATCGAGCCGTATGGAAGAATCCATTTCGCCGGAGCCTACTGCGACAACTTAAATTGGGGACAGGAAGCAGCAACGCGCTCGGCGAACCGCGTGGCGAAAGCGATTGATGCGGCCTGAAAGTCGCAGTGGTTTGTTGATTCGCTTCTTGTCAAAGCGGGAGGAGTTTCAAGGGCCTCTGACGATCACTTTAGAATCACGTCTGAATCACGCGCTGAAATTTATCGGGAGCCTCGGGGTCGGCCCGGAAAGGCATTGTCCGGATTGGCCGACCACCTGCTGAAAGTGTGCTGAAGGACGACGTGGAACGTACCAAAGAGTCAGGGACTGAGAGACCCAAGATGTGAGAAAGCCGTCTTTTAGGCGGGAAATCGTTCGAAAGAAGGTCGATGCACTCTTTCCAAGTGTTTTGGCCTTCGAGCCCATTCTCGCCGGCGAAGAATCGCAAGCGTTTCGGTTTGAAAGCGAAGATCGCAAATTCATTCTTCGACTGAATTCAAGCGTTGAAGTTTTTGAAAAGGACAGATTCGTTTACGAGCGTTTTGCGAGACCGAATTTGCCTATCCCAAGAGTCTTCCTGATCGGTCAACTCGAGGATCACTTCTACTGCGTTTCGCAGGAGATGCCCGGAAGGACACTCGAAAACCTTGATCCCGAGCACATTTCGAGACTCCTCGTTTCCACCTGCGAGGTCTGGCACGCGATCGGCGAATCCGACCTTGCCGGGATTAGCGGGTGCGGCCTTTTCGACAGTACTGGGACCACAACGTTCTCGACGTGGCATGATTTTATGGTTGTGACTTTGGATACAGCAAAGCATCAGTGGGAGAGCGCTCGGCCCTCTACGAACGTAGACGTGATTAACGAGTGGGTAGAAACGTTCCAGCTGCTGGCTGCGTCGTGCCCTGAGGAACGCGCCCTTGTGCACGGTGATTTTGGTTCAAACAATGTACTTGCGGACCGAGAACACATCACAGGTGTTGTGGATTGGTCCGAGGCAATGATCGGCGATCCAATATACGATGTCGCAAACATTTTCTTCTGGCGCACGTGGCTCCCTTGCATGGAGCAACAAGCCCGGTATTTCGAAGCTCACCCGCTGAACGTGCCTGATTGGGAGCATCGAATTCTCTGCTATCAGCTCCGGATTGGCCTTTCTGAGGTCTTCGGGAACTCATTGGAGCGGAGGAGCAAAACTGCTATTTGGGCGCGGCGACGCTGCGAACAAATTATTCGCACGATCAATACTACAGCCTCGAAGTTGTAGTGTCGTCGCAGCCTTAGTTGTTGGTTACATCGCAGGTCCGCGAGCTGTCCTGTGTTCATTCTTGCAACGTCACTTATGCCATGTTTTGCCAAGGCCCGTACGAAGAGAGCATCCGCTTGTCACGGCTTCCATGGGCTGGGGATGCCCTGGTACTCGTTCAAGATTCGCTCGCAACCCTCTTGGTTGGGCGCCGCGTGGCTGGTGGCCTGTACCATCGCTACGAGCGCCGCGCTGCCTGAAGCGCAACACGGTTATTCAACGCGATTCCATAGTCCTCGAACTTGTTTTGACTAACTCTGCGAACCTGCCCACGTAATGTGCTGCGGCTCTTTCCTTCAGAACTGCAGAACTACTGATTTCACTTAGCCTAGTTTGTACTCCACAGCAGGATGGCTCCGGAACCGGGATCTATCGTCCGAGCTCTTCTCCGTTTGAATTTGCGAGAGCGACAATAGGCCAACATCGAGTTCGGATCAAATGGCTCGACAGATTGTGCTTGTCAGTTGCAATGTGGCCGCATCTTTTCTCTGCGCTTATGAGCAGGTGCCGACAAGGGGACCAGCATCATCACTTTCAGCGGCGAGGAGCCCATGCTGCATCCTGATCTGGATTTGCTCGTCTGGCGGGTAGGGGACGCAAGGCGCGATTGCGACGATCATCACAAACAGTTACCTGCTGCCGGCTGAGCATATCAGGCGACTCAACGCGGCCGGGCTCGACTATCTTCAGATCAGTGTTGATAACGTGCAGCCGGACGACGTGTCGAAGAGGAGCCTGACGGTTCTGGACCGGAAACTCGAATGGCTGAAAAAGTATGCCATCTTTGATGTGACGATCAATTCCGTTTTGGGACGTGCAATAGCTCAGCCGGAGAACGCATACTCGATTGCGGTCCGGGCGAGAGCGCTCGGCCCTTGAGTCGGAGCTTGGGTCGCGTTGCCGTGTCCTCCGCTCAAGTACTCGTAGCCTTAAACCCGACTTCCGGAGTCGGCTGCGATTTTAGACTCAGGAGGCGACACGGGCGTCTCAATCGGCTCACCAACTGTGTTAACGAGCTTCAGTACATGCCGCCTCATCGCGAAATTGATTATCCGCTGCCATAGACGCGAGGCTGTGCGCACAAGCAAGTATTTGGCGATCCAATGGATCGTTATCAATCGAAGACGGGTGTATGTACTGGAGCTGTTTGCGTTTGGACATAAAACCATTACTTAGCCTGCGCATATTGGCGAACTCCGCAGCGAGCAGCACGTAGCCATTTCGGTCATCTTCTGTGGACTGTGCGGCGCCCACCAGAGCAAGGTTCTTCTGAGCTCTCCTCTCTAGCTCGGAAACCCACTCCTCCGATACCGGAAAGTTGTTACGGATCGAGTTGACTATCGTGATTCGCCATTCTCGAATGGCGCTCATCTGCTCGATTCCCGTTTGGAGGAACTCTTTTGAAAACCCGCGCGCTGCTGCCAATCTCTGAGTTGGCTCAGCCGGCAGCGTGAGCAGAATTCGGTTCGCATCGAATCTGAGAGATGCTTTGGTTAGACGTGCTAAATCCTCGACCTCAACATAGGCTTTCCCATTGAGTTCAAGTATGTTTATGTACCCGGTCTGGCCCACTATAGAAAGGGTGCGAGCATCCGGCGAAGATCGTAAAGGTGTAAGGAAAGATCCTATTAAGAACGGTATCCCAGTAAAAAGAAAAGCATTCCTCATGGAGTTCCTCCGCCGCTATGTGAGACCGATCATATCTCAATAAGGCACTCGCTGTGGGCAATCTTAGAAATCCTCCAGCTGCTCTCCAACAATCGGGACGCTCGCAGGCGAAGGCGGATAGCACTCGGCCCGGGGCGCAGTCAGCTCAAATGTTTGCGCTGCGTTCCGTGCACCTCCCTAGTACGTGCGGGCTCGGACCTCAACCCACAACGGCGGCCTGCTTTTCGGTCTAATATTGCGAAAAATAAATCTACCAGGTTTCGGATGGAATCAATATGTGAAGGAGATTGTTGTGATCCGATACCACAATTGCACTGAGTTTGCGCGCCCGAAGTACATGGGCAGCGTAATGCTTGCAACTCTTGCCTTGATGCCCATGCTAGCCCAGGCGTCGGACAAGGATACTGAGGAGAGGATAAAGGAATCCGGTGATGTCCTCAAAGAATTAGTAAACGGGCCAAACGGCATCCCTCTCAACGTTTTGAACAAGTCGGAATGCGTTATCATTCTTCCTTCCGTAAAGAAGGTTGGATTCATCGTTGCCGGATCGTACGGTCGCGGTGTCATGAGTTGCCGAAGCGGGAAAAATTTCGACGGCGCCTGGAGTGCGCCCATCATGATGCAATCCAGCGGCGGAAGTGTTGGATTTCAGGCGGGCGGCCAAGCCACCGATTTCGTCGTTCTCGTGATGAATGACAAGGGTGCGCGTGCTGTACTTAACGGAAAAGCCAAGTTAGGCGCCGATGCCAGCGTTGCTGCAGGTCCCGTAGGTCGCGATGCAGAAGCCTCTACGAATGCCGCCATGAGCGCCCAGATGCTTTCCTATTCCCGTGCGCAAGGCGTATTTGCCGGAGTCTCACTCTCAGGCACCTCTTTGGGCCCCGATTCCGGAGCTAACGAGAAGGTTTACGGAAAGAAAGTAACTGGCGAGGAGATCTTTGGCGGTACGGTACAGGCGCCAGCATCAGCAGAAGTTATGCTTTCGACGCTGAAAGACAAATCGCCGTCGAATGCTTCTCGCGGAAAGTCTTAGCCGGTCCTGTATCTTACTCATCTGATCAAGAGAAGGTATGAACAAGGCGAGTCGTGTCTTCTGTTTCCATGGTGGTGCGCGCTAACGGTCGTATTGTAGCCTGATGTACTGGTGCGTGTGTCTGGTCGCCCACGCTCGCCTCTGCGCAGCGACCTTGACGTGGGCGTCGAGCATGGATTCTCGAAGAGCTTGGGATTTAGCTCGCTCAGCATGGTCCGCAGATTCGCAATGCTCGAATTGGCTGTCGTTTCCCCGATAAGGCCTGTGGTCCGCAATAAATCTATCGTGCAGCTCAAGCCGCGTTTTCCCATCGATACTCGTGGTGCAAACCGCCGAGAATCGGTTTGCCAGTCACTTGTGGCGTCGAACGCAAGCCACAAGCTGCACTGCAATCAAACGAATTCTATTGACCGCAGTCGGGCATACCTGGTCCTAGAGACGGCATTGTCAAGTTGAGCAGATTAGTCGTGTTGATGCAAAGTGGGCCGCTTTCAATGAAGTCGCCTCAAGCTGCTGTCGCGGTCTGCCAGATGGCGAACCAGTGCGATCGTAACAGTCGATGGTTTGTCGCTTTCAACAGATGGCGGCCCAATCGGAATAGGTTCTGGACGACGCCGTGAAGAGACAGGAACCGTTGGGCTTGACCAGCAGATTTGAAGCGGCGCATTTGGCGCTCCCTTTGCCGCGTAGGCTGATGCGAGGCTTCGACGCGATTGTTGGCATAACGTTCTGTGTTGTGCGCGACCTCGCCCAGGATCGCTCGCATGCCGGCCGAGTAACTTCTCAATTTATCGGTAATCTGAAATGGTTCTTTGCCCTGCCCGCGCAATAGTCGTCGAAAGAATCGTTCGGCGGCGCGTTGATCGCGGCGTGGCTGAACCAGGATGTCAATCACGTCACCGTCTTGATCCACCGCCCTCCAGAGATATTGTTGTTGACCGTTGATTCGAATGAAGACTTCGTCCAGGTGCCAGCTGTCGCCGAGGCGGCCCTGATGGCGCTTCAGACTACGGCCATAGCCAGGACGGAGCCTCTGGCACCAAATTCGAATCGCTTCATAAGACACCGTGATTCGGCGTTCGGCGAGAAGGTCCTCGACATCTCGGAAACTCAAACAGAAACGATGATAGACCCAGACTGCATAGCTGATAATCCCTGGCGGGAACCGATGACCGTAATAGCGCAATCCGACGTTGTTCATGGGGCCTAGTCTTTCAGTTTTTGAGTAACTTGACAAAGCCCACGCGGCAGCTATCCGGCTTATTGGCTATTTCGTAGTAACTCCGATACTGTGCCGAAGCGAACTCCCTTGTCGATTAATACCTGCAGAATGATTTTCACAGCTTCAATTGTCTCGGTAATTTCAGGATGAGGCAGAAGACCGCGACCATCGTGGAGACAGACAATGGAACCGGGGCGAACAGTTGCCAGAACTCGCTGGGCTATGGCGGCGCGATTGAGCTTCCAATCTAAAGCGTCTTCGCTCCATAGCACGCGGGAAAGACCGATTTCTTGTTCGACCTGCCCAAGCCCGAACCAGCGTGATCCAAACGGCGGTCGAAACAGTGTTGGACGCGCAAATCCTAGCAACTCTATGACCTCTTGCGTTTGATGGAGCTCAGCTCTGATGCGCGCAGCAGAAGTGAAATACAGTTGCCGGTGCGTGTAGGTGTGATTCCCTATCTCATGCCCGGCATCGACTAATCCTCGTAAGATGCCCGGGTGGCGTCTGACATTGGTACCGCAGACAAAGAAAGTAGCCCTTGCTTGAAATGAATTGAGAAAAGCGGCGAGGACAGGCGTCTGTTCGCTAGGACCGTCATCAAACGTGAGCGCGACAGAATTCCCGTTGCCGGCCAGCGTTCGAATGGGAGGCGGTTGGCTTGCTACAACCGCGCCAGTCAGCTTCCGAGGCATCTGCATGGCCGTATAGACAACTTCGCCAGACAAATGTTTGACAGCTAGGCGCGTGCGTTCAGAAAACATAAGCGGAATAAGAGTCTAGATAAACCTTGGTAAACGTACGATGAGCTCGTAATCAAGAATAGAGCAGGGTCGCGTACATATACAAACACGTACCTGGAGTACCAGACCTTTTAGAACAAAACGACCTTTGATTACCATGCAGCAATTCGTTAGACTGACGACACCGACAGCAATTAACAACTGGGTTGTTTGTAACAACAACTCTTAAGGAATATACATGCGTCACGAATCATGGATGACTCTGGCTGCAGCAACCGCTCTCTGTTTGCTGTCAGGCCGCTTTGCCCACGGAAGCGGTTACCAGACTTCGGTGGTCCAATCAGGGGGCGCCGCGGCAGGCGAAGCCTACATCGTCCGACCGGGCGATGAACTCGAATTTCAGTTCTTTTACAATCCGGAGCTCAATGAGAAGGTGACCGTTCGTCCGGATGGGCGGGTGGCGTTAGCCCTTATCGGCGACACGCAAGCGGGGGGCTATACGCTGCCGAATCTGCGACGCGCACTTGCAATCCGCTATGAGAACCAGTTGCAGCACCCGGAAGTCAATATCATCGTGCGCACCTTTGCGCGCGAGCGCGTCTTCGTCGATGGAGAAGTGGGGCGCCCCGGAATGCAATCGCTGCAAAGCGGCAAGACGCTGATGCAAGCTATTTCCGATGCGGGTGGCGCCAAGGACACAGGCTATCTAAAAGAAGTGAAGATTGTCCGGGAAGCCAATAGCGGCCAACCGATAGTTTTAACGGCCGATGTAAGTGCCGTCCTGCGTCAGCGACCTGGCGCGGAAGACTTACGTCTGCAACCAAACGATATCGTGTTTGTGCCGAGAACGAAAATTGCAAACGTAAATGTGTGGGTAGATCAGTATCTGCGGAAGAACATTCCCATTACTTTTGGGCTCTTCAGTAACGGGTTTTAACTCCATTTATTAGAAGCTAACTGGCGGCGAATGCCTACCTAAGTACGAGGAAACACAGTTATGGTGTCTGTAAAGGAATCTCTCTATTCATTCGGAGCATCAACAGTACCCGCGTCGGAAAGCCCCTTCACGCGGCTACCGCAAACAATGGTGAGCGAAATCAGGCGGTTGACGCTCACGCTGGACCTGGGCAAAAGCATGAAGAGCGTCGCCATAACAGGCCTCCACGCTCGCTCAGGCATAAGTTCAGTAGTCTCCATGCTGGCGTATGTGGTTGCCGAGGCAGGCGGTGACTCCATTGCCCTTGATACTTCCCGAACCAGATCGCAGGAAAGGATGTTACGGGCGGATATAGACGTCCGACCGGTGCCGGGAGAAGTCCACGTCTGCGTGACTAAGACGGTGTGGCCCAGGCTTAGGGTGGCTCGCCCTTCTGCGACGTCGGATCCCGCTGGTAGAAGCGCGTTGCGCCAACTGCTGCAGACCGGCGAAACCATCATCGTCGATTGTCCGGTCCTGACGGACCCGAATGCTTTGGAACTGGCGGCCGCTACGGCCGGTGTTGTGCTCGTGCTGGACGCCGGGAAAGCGACCAAACGCGAAGTGGAGGAGTGCGGAGCCGTGCTCCGTGACGCGCAGATTTCATTGCGCGGAATTCTGATCAACCGGACGGGCTGTGCGTCCGGGCCCAATCGCTTTTAGCCTGTACTTTTCAGGGTTACGAAGACAATGTCGAACACGAGTCTCGCAACTACAATGCGCAGCCCCGCAGGATCCTTTGGGACGGTGGCCGCCGTCTGCCTGGGGGCGGCGGCGTTGACGGTGGCGTGCTGTGTGATGGCGGCAGCGAATGCCCGGGTTGCGGGCGCGGCGGCGCTGCTGATCATCGTTGGCTTCATCTGGTTGCCATTCGTCGTCGAGACTCACGAATTCATGAGCAACGCCTTGCTGTTGCTGCTGGCGGCCACCATGTCGCTCAGCATTAAAAAGCATTTGATGGCCGAGCCGGGGCATCTGGGCGGGGCCATCGGGTACAAGCTGGCCATTACCGACCTACTGGTACTGGCGCTGATGGCGGCGTTTCTGTTGACCACCGGCCGGCGCCGTTCTCTTCATGTTGTCGTTCCCAAAAGCATCTTGATCAGTTTCTGCTGCTATTTCGTGATCGCCACAGTGTCGACGGCGACAGGGATTTCACCCAAGCTGGGCGCATTTCAATGCCTGGCTTACCTGCAGTCGTTTCTGTTGTTTGTGTTTCTTCTTAACTTTCTGACATCGCTGCATCGACTGCGAATTTTCGTGGCCGGTTTGGTTGCCGGCGTGGTGATCCAATCCGGATTCGCGATTCTGCAGGCCCGGCAGCCCGGCGAGTATCGGTATGCATTTCTGGGGGCGCAGGAGGAGGAGCAGCACCGGGTCGTGCGAGGCCGACTAGATCTGCCATCGGTGGACCTGGGAACCACCACCATAGCCGGGAGTTTGCAGGAGCGGCCCATGGGCCTGTTGATCCATCCCAACGTGCTGGCGCTATACCTGGCGCTTTCGATTCCGCTGGCGGCGAGCACGTGGTTTCTGGGCGCCGGCTTAGGACGTCGCGTAGCCAATACCGGCGTTGTGGCCGTGGCGGTGGCGGCAATGTACTACACGCTGTCGCGCAGCGGCTGGCTGGCACTGGCACTGGCGCTGCTTGTGATGGGACGGCTGGCTATGCGCTGGAAGCCGCTGCAGCTGTCGCGGTGGGAGAAAGCGATCATCCTGGCGCTGGTGTTGAGCATCGGTATCGCGCTGGCATGGAGCGCGAAAACCATTTATCTACGCATGACCGAGACGGCGGATGAAGCAATGTACTTCCGCAAGACATTGAATACGGCGGCCTTGAAGATGGCAGCAGCGCATCCGTTCTTCGGCGTCGGCTTGAACGGTTTTGTGAGCGTTGTGCAGCAGTTTGACTCGTCCACCATGAGCCGGGTAAAAGCCTATCCGGCGCATAACATCGTGCTACTCGAAACCGGCGAAACGGGATTTCTGGGAGGGCTCGCTTTTATGGCGGTCTGGCTCAGCATTTTTGGATCCCTCTATGTGCTGGTGCGGGTTCGCGGAGCGGCCGAACCGCGCCTGCTACTGATTGCGAGTCTTGCCGGCCTGGCGGGCTTCTTCATTGGCGACATGAGCAACTTTGCTTACCGAATCCCGGTGGTCACGAACCTGGTCTGGGCGCAGGCGGCGGTGGGACTGGCGGCGGGGCGTTTGAACCTGAAAGCTGCGGAAGGAGCGGACCATGTTTGACGCACCGGAAATATCGGTAATCATTCCGACCTACAATCGGGCCGGCTTGCTGGCACAGACCATACCGGCGTTGCGGGATCAAACCGGTCCCATGCGTTACGAAGTGATCTGGATCGACGATGGCTCGAGCGACGCGACCGCAGAGGTTCTGCGCGATGCCACGGCGCACGCTCCGGCTCTCTTCCGCTACATCCAGCTGGAGCGTTCCGGTGGCCCGTCGCAACCGCGCAACGTGGGCATTGAGCAAGCCCGCAGCCCGATTGTGCTGACACTGGACGACGACATCATTGCCGATCGCGATTTTGTTCGCAGGCACTGGGAGTTCCATCAGCTTCACAACGACGAAACCATCGGGGCGGTCGGTGAATTGTATCTGGCGCGCGAGGAGAGTCTTCATCCGATGGCGCTTTTTGCCGCCTTCCCCTACCACGAGCTGCGCCGAGGAGAGACGCTCGATTTTCTACATTTCTGGGCTGGAAACATGTCGTTGAAGCGGAGCTTCATGCTTCGCTACGGCATGTACCGCGTGGACAGGGATCTTACGTTGCTCGAGGACATGGAGTGCGGATACCGGATGATGCAGCACGGATTTCGTCTGCTGTTCTTGCCCGCGGCACGCGCCCGCCATATGGTTTCTCCCATGACGCCTAAAGCGGTTGCCGCCAAGGGTTACCACACCGGACGAGCCCAGCAACGGCTGCTGCAACTGGTGCCCGAGGTGGTGGTCATGAAGCGCTTCGGTGTGCTGTCGCGCGAACTGGGCGCCGCCGCTTACCTGCAAAGGCTGGCGCGCCGGGCGTTGTTCCTGGCCGTCGACAACCGGCTGACGGCGAGGCTGCTGGTGGCCCTGGGAGCCCGAGCGAATCGGCGCAGCGCCTGTAGCGACTTCTATTATCGGCTCATTTTTCGGCGCAACATGATCGCCGGTTATCGCGATGCATTGAAGCAGCGCCCTGCTCTTTCGAGCGACCTAGTGGCGGAGTCGCGCATATGAGGGAAGGTCTGCTGAGCGGCGCAAAGGTCTTCGGCAAGGACGTGGTAGCGGCGTTTGCCGCGCGGACGCTTCCTAAGTCGATCCTGTTCGACAAGCGCTATTTTTCTCTCTGGGAGAAACGCGGCTTTCACGTGACGTCCGACCATTTCTACGAACCAGTGCCCAGCAGCGCCGAATTGGCGCGCCACAACTTTGAGGTGGCGGGCGATCTGCGAGGCATCGACTTCCGAGCGCAAGAGCAACTGGACCTGCTGGCTAACTTTCATGCGCGCTACCAGGCGGAGTACGACATGTTTCCGCTGCATGGCGACCCGATGGGGTCGGGCTTCTACTTCGGCAACGACCGCTTTGAAGAGGTGGATGCCGAGATGTTGTACTGCATGGTGCGGCACTACCGGCCCAAACAGATTATCGAAATCGGTTCCGGTTTTTCGAGCCGCCTGATAGGCTCCGCCGTGCGGGTCAACATCGCGGAAGGCAGCGCCGCGCCGCGGTTCCGGATTGTCGATCCCTACCCGGACCGGTCGGTGCTGGGCCGGATCCCTGCCGTGACTGAGATTATCGGCCGGCCCGTGCAGCAGCTTTCGCCCCCGTTTTTCGATGACCTCGAAGCTGGAGACCTGCTGTTTATTGACTCGTCGCATGTTCTGAAGGCGGGCAGCGACGTGCAGTTCGAGTTTCTGCACGTGCTGCCGCGCTTGCGCCCGGGTGTCATCATTCACATCCATGACATTTTTCTGCCAGCAGACTATCCCAGCCGCTGGCTGCTATCGAACCGCTGGTTCTGGTCGGAGCAGTATCTGCTGCAGGCCTTTCTCTCGTTCAATGACCGTTTCCGGGTTCTTTGGGCCGGCCATTACATGCATTTGAATAACGCTGCCAGGTTGAAGGCCGCATTCAGAAGCTATTCCACTTCTCCAGATGCTGACGGCCGGCAGTTGCCGGCGAGTTTCTGGATCACTCGCGTTAGCTGAGAGAGGGCTTAGATGGAATCTTCCGCACGCCGGCATCTGGCAGTTGAACTGATGAAAGCCCTCGACCTGGTAATTCTGGCGGCCGGATGGGTGATGGCGAATTCCATTCTGGCAAATCGTGGCATGGCGCTCTCCTGGCATGCGCTGTTGTCCACTAACATTCCTGTCGGCAACCTCCTGGCGCTGACCTGCCTACTGATTGCCTGGCACGTGATGTTCCGGTTCATGGGCGTCTATCAATCGCATCGCTTTGCCTCCCTGACGGTTACGCTGCTGGCGATTGTAAAGGCCAGTACGGCGGGTGTCTTGGCTTTGTGTCTGCTGTCGCTGCTGCTGCCCTGGCAGAGCGCGGCCGTGTTCTTCCTGATTCTGTGGGCGCTGGTGGTTCCGATGGAGCTGCTGGCGCACTTCACGGTGCGGTTGGCGCAGTTTTGCCTGCGCCGCCGGGGACGGAATATTCGCGCGCTGCTGATCGTGGGCACCGACGGGCGCGCGGAGGAGTTTGCTTCGCGCGTGGAGCGCCGGCCAGGGCTCGGATATCGCATTGTAGGCTTCGTCCGGCTGGGCGGCGAGGAAAGCCGGTTGCATGACCATCAGATCGTGTGTGAAATCGATGGCCTGGCCCGCTTTCTACGAGAGAACATCGTCGACGAAGTCGCGGTTTGCCTCACCAAGCCCGGTTACTACGAAGGTGTACTGACGGTGGCGCGAATCTGCGAAGAACAAGGCATCATGCTCCGGATTCATGCCGACCTCTTCAATAACAAGCTCCGGGTGACGCGCATGGATCAATTTGAAGGCGACCACCTGCTCACGGTCGCCTCCGATGATGTTCCGGCCTGGGCGTCGCTCGCCAAACGAAGCTTCGACGTGATCGGCTCGTTTATCCTGCTGGTCGTCCTTGCGCCGGTGTTTCTGGCCGCAGCAGTTGCCGTGAAGTACAGTTCGCCGGGCCCGGTGTTTTTTACGCAAGTGCGACTCGGCAAGAACAAGCGCCGCTTCCGCCTGTACAAGCTGCGGACCATGGTGGTGGACGCTGAGCAGCAGCTCGCCGGCCTCGAAACGCTAAACGAAGCGCAGGGCCCGGTATTCAAGATGCGCTGCGATCCACGCATCACCAGCGCCGGGCACCTGTTGCGGAAGCTGAGCATTGATGAGCTGCCGCAACTGCTGAATGTACTTGCTGGGGACATGAGCCTAGTGGGGCCCCGGCCCCTGCCGATACGCGACTACAGCGGTTTCAGCGAGAACTGGCATCTGCGCCGTTTCAGTGTGCGGCCGGGTATCAGTTGCCTGTGGCAGATCAGCGGGCGCAGCGAAATTGGGTTTAACGAATGGATGGAGCTGGACATGAAATATATCGACCAGTGGTCGTTATGGCTGGACATGAAGATTCTGGCGAAAACAATTCCCGCCGTCGTGCGGGGAGCAGGAGCGTACTAACCGATGGCGAGCATTGATGTTTCGGTACCGAATTTGAGCGGGCGTCAGATTCTGCGGATGCTCAGCCGCCGCAGGTATGTGGCGATTCTTACCTATGCACTCATCGTGCTGGGATCCGCGGCCTACTGCTTCTTCTGGCCTCCGAGCTATGCGGCGGGCGTCAGCTTTCTGATCAAGCGGGATCGCGAAGAGCCGATCCTCTCCTCCGACGAGCACAGCATCCGGACTCTAACGCGGCAGAGCCTGACGGAGGAGGAATTGAATGATGAGGCGGAGCTGGTGCAGAGTGGGCCGGTGCTCGAACAGACGGTGCGCGATCTGCACATCGCCGAACTGCCGGAACACTGGGCGATCCGCCTGTTAAATGCGCCGCTGCAGTTCGTCAACGGAATCTACAACGAGTATCATCAGAAGCCCACTATCGATGCGACGCACGCCGCCATGGAGCGCCTGGCGCGGAAGTTAGAGGTGACGCCCGGCAAAAAGTCAGACGTGCTGGAGATTCACGTTTTATGGGGCGATCCTGAATTTGCGCGGCAGATTGTCAATCGCCTCGCGGTCCACTATGAGGCGGCGCATCAGCAGTTACACAGTGCGCCAGATACGCTTCGTTTCTATCAAGAGCAGTTCGGGCGCGCCCAAGCCGACGTACAACAGTTGGAATCGCAAATCGAACATATTCATCCCGGCGCCCTGCTGGGTGGACTGCAGGCGGAGAAGGACATGTCGCTTCATCAAGCCGCGGAGTTTGAGGCGGAGTGGCGCAAAACGCAGGCGCGAAAGAGCGAACTGGAAGCGCGCCTGGCAAGCCGGGCACGGGACCTTGCAGGCCTGCCGGAGCGTATTATTAGCGACGATAAAACACAGACCAATCCACTGGCGTTAGGAACGCTGAAGAATCAGATCCTGGAGCTCGAACTGAAGCACTCGCAGCTGCTGGCGAAATACAAGCCGGAAAATTTCCTAGTGCAAGAGGCGGAGCACGACCTGGCAAAGGCGCGCAGCATGCTGGCGGCCGAGCGCGCCGAGGTGTACCACGAGCAGACGACAACCACCAATAAGGTAGCCGAGGCTCTCAAGCAGGATTTACTGTGGCAGCGCGGCGAAGATGCCTCCACCGGCGCTCTGGCTGACGAATTGAAAAACAACGCCGCCTTGTACGCCGACCGCCTGCAACGACTGAATCGTGACGGCGCTCGCCTGCAGCAATTGCAATTGCTGCGGCAGACTGCGCAGGAATCGATGCTTCAGTATGCACGGCGCTACGAAGAGGCACGTATCCAGAGCGCGATGAATCGCACCCAATTTGTGAATGTGGCGCCCATCGGACCGGCGTGGGCAACTTACTCGCCGGTGAAACCAAACACCATGCTGCTGTTGAAGCTGGCGCTTGGAACCGGCATTTTTGTGGCGCTGGGGTTAGCGCTCGCGGTGGACTTACTGCGGGGACATGTTCATGAGCCGGCCGACTTGGCGGGCATTCTCGACGCGGCGTTCATAGGGGCGCTTGAGAATCACAAGCCGCTGGCTTTTGCTTCTTGGACCAGACTCTAAGATCTCGAAAAGGAAATATGGAAGTCGTCATTTTGTGTGGTGGCAAAGGAACGCGCTCTTACCCGTTCACCGATCTGTTTCCGAAGGTTATGATGCCGGTCGGCGGACGCCCCATCGTAATGCATTTGATGGAGATTTACGCTCGGCAGGGATTTACCGATTTCATTCTGGCGGCCGGACACCGGCAGGAAATCCTGCGCGACTACTTTGAACGGAAGTGCTCCAACTGGAAGATTCAGATTGTGGACACCGGGGCCGAGTCGGACACGGGCGAGCGTATCCGGCGCTGCGCGCCGCACCTGACGGGTCCGTTTCTGGCGACTTACGGAGATGGACTGAGCGATATCAACCTTGCAGAGCTGATCGCCCGCCACCAGGCCTGCGGCGGCGCCGCAACCGTGACGGCGGTTCCGTTGCGCTCACAGTACGGCACGGTAGAGTTCGATTCGAACGGCCTGGTGAAGCAATTCAAAGAGAAGCCCCTCATTCCGGAATCGTGGATCAACGGCGGATTTTTTGTTTTTGAGAAGACGGCCTTCGACCATTGGCACGGCTGCAATCTCGAAATGGATGTACTTCCTCAGCTGGCGGCACGGAGGCAACTGTTTACTTATATTCACCAGGGCTTCTGGAAGTCGATGGATACCAGCAAGGATCAGCAAGAGCTGGAAAGGCTCATCGAGCGCAACCAAGCACCCTGGCTGGCGATTCCCCTAGTGTCGCCGGTGACGGCCGCAGCGGGCACCGAGTTGACAGAGAGCGTGTGGAGACAGTAATGGACAGTCAATTCTGGAATCATCGACCGGTGTTCGTCACTGGCGCGACGGGATTACTGGGCGGATGGATGGTAGAGGAACTCTTGCGGCGCGGCGCGTCGGTAGTCGCCCTGGTGCGCGACCACGCTCCGCACAGCCTGCTGGTGCGGGAGGGACTGATCGAGCGCATCCAGGTGGTGCAGGGCGATCTGTCGGACGTCGCGCTGCTGCGACGGCTGCTCACCGAGTACGAAGTCGAAACCGTCTTCCACCTGGCGGCGCAGACCTTGGTCAACGCCGCCAGGAAGGATCCCATCGGCACGCTCGAGGTGAATGTCCGCGGCACCTGGAATCTGCTCGAAGCGACGCGTCAGACAGGAACCGGGCAGATTCTGGTCGCTTCCTCGGACAAAGCGTACGGCATACCGCAGCAGCTGCCCTACACGGAGCAGCATGCGCTGGCGGGCACCTATCCCTACGATTGCTCCAAGAGTTGTGCGGACTTGATCTGTGGGATGTACGCGAGCACTTACGGCCTGCCGGTTTGTGTCACGCGATGTGGCAATTTGTTTGGAGGTGGCGATCTGAACTTCAGCCGGACCATTCCCGGACTGCTGCGCTCCACCTTTCTCAAACAACCGTTTCTCATTCGCAGCGACGGCCAGTTTGTACGCGATTTCCTTTATGCCAAGGACGCCGTTGAAGCGTATCTGCTGCTGGCCGAACGAATGAGTGCCGACCGGTCGCTCGCGGGTGAAGCTTTCAATTTCAGCCTGGAGCTTCGGCTGACAGTACTGGAGGTGGTGCATCGAGTGCTCGAGTTGGCGGGCTGCCCGGAGCTCTCCCCCATTATTCAGAACATTGCCAGTGCCGAGATTCGCGAGCAGCACTTATCTGCCGACAAGGCTCGTACGCGGCTGGGCTGGTCGCCACAGTTCGGAATGACGCGCGGACTCAAGGAAACGATTGACTGGTATCGCGAGTTCTTTGGAGTGCAAACACTCGCGCCCTCGATGGCCGCCGTATGAACGGGAGCACGACAACAACGCCGCGTTGGCAGTCTCTCCAAGTGAATGCGCTTTCGACGCTGCTGGCGCGCCTTTTGGTTCCGGCACTGAACGTTGTACTGGTGATGGCCATTGCGCGCACGGGCGGAGCCGCCAGTCTCGGCCAGTACACATTGCTGGTGACGATCTTTGTGCTTTGCGAAAACATCAAGTCACTCGGCTTGCCGGCCTTGACGGTACGCGAGATTGCGGCGCGCGGTCCGGAAGCCTTCGGCTACTATGCGGGACTGGTGCGCATCGGCCTGGCGGGTGCAGCGATGACGGGAGCCGCAATGATTGCGGCTTCTACGTGGCTGGAGCCGCATGCCAGGGAGTTCCAATCCGCCACCGCGGTGCTCGCCCTCGGTTTGTTTCCATCGGCCTACGCGATGGCGGGCGACGCGCTATTTCTGGGCATTGGTCGGGCGACTTACACGCTGTGGCTTGCCTTCCTTGAGAACGTGCTGCGGCTGTTCGGATCGCTCTTTGTGATTGTTTTTCTTCACCGGGGATTGCTGTGGTTGGCGGTAGTCTACGTCGCAACCCGGCTGCTGGCGGCGCTCACACAGCAAGCCATCGTGCGGCGCGTGCTCGCTGGCTCAAGCACACGGCCCGGCACGGAAGTATGGCGGGAAATGATGCGGCGTCTGCCGTCATTTTTTGTGGTCTTCATTGTACCGCTGGCATTGCTGCGGCTTGATATCGTGATTCTGGCGGCGCTGCGGGGAGACAGCGAAGTGGGCATCTACAGCGCGGCGATGCGCCTGCTGACGGTGTGTCTCATCGTTCCGGACGGGATTATGACAGCCAGCTTTGCGACCTTGTCAAAGCTGGCGGGAGCACAAGATAGGCGGGCATTTAACACCCTGATAGACCAAACCATCGCCTGGCTCAGCGCCACTTTACTGCCGCTTTCGGTAACACTCGCGCTGCTTGCTTCCTTCGCCACTTCGTTGCTGTTCGGCGCCCGGTTTGCTGCTGCGGCTGGCCCGGCACGCACCTTGGCGTTTAGTTTGCTGCCGTTCGCCATTAACCGCGCCATGGGGGATGCGATGGTCGCGCGCGGGCGGCAACGAGCGGTGGCGGCAATTATTCTCGGCAATTTCGGGCTGGATGCAGCGCTCTACTATGGCGGCGTCCGCTGGTTTGGAGTGGAGGGCGCCGCCTGGGCTTTCTATCTATCTATCCTGGTCTTCTGTCTCACGTCTCTGTGTGTCGCCGCGGCGTTCGCCGGCATTGCCGTAAGGGGATCAATCCTGTTCGGACTGCTGCCGTCGGCAGTCTGTTCTGCGGTCTTTCCGCTGTGGCAATCTATTCCCGTTTGGATCATGGCGGGGATTAGCGCCGTGACGATGGCGTCCGTCCCAGCGATCACCCGGCTAATCGCGCGCCCGGCATCCGCCGACATTCGCACTTCCGCTGTTGCAGTGGAGGCACCATGAAACAGGTTTCAATCGTTATTCCCACTTACAACCGCGTTGAGTTACTGCCGCACACCGTTAAGTGGCTGGCTAACCAGATGGGTGGGATCGACTATGAAGTGATTTTTGTTATTAACGGCGCCAATGACGGTACCAGAGAGTATCTCGAAAGAGTGGCCCGGGAACAGCCGGCAATTTTTCGGGTTTTTTATATCGACCCGACGGGGGGTCCGTCGGCTCCCCGCAACTATGGAATTCGCAGAGCGGCCGGGCAGGTAGTGATCATTCTCGATGACGACGTGATACCGGACGCAGACCTGGTATTGCAGCATTGGACATTTCATCATACTCATCGCGCGCAAGAAGCTGCCGCTCTGGGTGAGGTATGTGTGCCGGACGAACTGCAATCTGACCCGATGTCGCTATTCCATTCATTCCCCTACGACGAGGTGCGGCGGCTGAAGCGGCTGAACTACCTGTTCTTCTGGACCTGCAACGTTTCGGTGAAGCGCGACTTCATGCTGGCGCGCGGAATGTTCGATGAGTCGATGCTTTATTACGAAGATATGGTGTGCGGCTACCGGCTCTATCGCCATGGCATGGACCTGCGATTTCTGCCGCAAGCGCGCGGACGCCACATGCATAAGCTGATCCCGGAGTGGGTCGCCAAAAAAGGAGTGTTTAGTGGCGTGTGGCTTTACCGGTTGGTAGAGTGCGTACCGGACCGGGCGCTGAAGGAACGCTTTGGCATTTTCTCGGGTGATGTGCGGCTCCATTTTCTGATTTGGCGGGCCGCGATGCGAATCGCCTTCCGGATAGTGGACAATCCTCTGACCATCTGGACTCTTCGCCGCCTGGGTGCGGAGCGAACCAGGCGGAACCGGATCACCGACTTCTATTACTATCTGGTGTTTCGACGCCACATGCTGGTCGGTTACTACCAGGCCAAGCGCGATATGCAGGAAGCGCACGCATGAGAAGCGTGTTGCCAGTGGCATTGCCGGGCTTACTGCTGCTCGTGGGTTGCTCCGGTGCCGGTAGTACGTCGAGCGTGGCCCGCGGAGCGGTTGGCCCGGCGACGATTTCGGTATATACAGGAGCTGGGCGCCGAGCCATTAGCCCCTTGATCTTCGGCGTCAATATCGAATGGACGGAGAATGGGAACCGCATTCTCGATCCGCGCTCGCAGCAGCTGAGAAGTGAGATTCTCGCTCAGCTGGCGCCATTGCGGATTCCGGTGTATCGTTTTCCCGGCGGCATTCTTTCGGATTACTACCATTGGTCGGATGGCGTGGGTCCGGTCGCGAAGCGCCCCGGCGGCCACAATCCGATGGATGGTACAGCGCATGCGAACACGTTTGGAACAGATGAGTTCATTGCACTGTGCAAAACGCTTCATGCGCAACCGCTGATCACTGCCAACGCGGGTAGCGGCACAGTGACCGAGGCCAGGGCGTGGCAGCAGCACTTTCAGGAGAAGGGCTTGCCGGTTCGGTATTGGGAGATCGGCAATGAGATCTATCTGGCGGAGCCGAAGCGCTCCGCGTCGATCCCGGGCAACGATCAACGAATCTTTAAGACCGCTGCTCAATACGCTTCCACGTTACGTGAATACCGTAGCGTGCTGCAGGCCGCAGATCACGATTCTCTGATCGGCGGGATTGCGGGAACCTACAACACCAGCAAGGAAAACCGAGGCTGGCTGGACACGCTGATTGCCCAGGATGCTGCGGCGATGGATTTCGTGAGCCTGCACGATTCTTTTGCGCCGATCATTTTGTCGAAGTACGATTTTCGCGACGAAGACAAACGGAATGACGCTTACCTGGCCAGCTACGCACAGGCCGCCGCTGCCGCGGAGGACATTGCGCAGGTTCGCGCCAGGCTGGCGGCGGTAAACTCCGCAGCCGCCCAAAGGATTGCGATAACCGAGCACTTTCCGCTCTTTGGCGCGGGTGGATCGCGCGATCAACTGCTTGCCATTCTCGACCAATCGCGAACGATGGCGGCAGCCGCTTATACCGCCAGCCTGTTTCACACTTACATGCGTGAGGGAGTCTGGATGGCAAATTATAACCTCGCCGTCAGCCAGTGGTTTGGAGCGTTGGTTCTCGATTCAGACGAGGGTATCGCTCGTGCTCCGGTCTGGTACGTGTTCGATCTTTACCGCAATCATTTCGGAACCGAACTGGTGGCGGCAGAAACGAATTCTCCGCTGTATGCTACCAGGCAACTCGGGGTGGTGAAAGCACGACGGAATGTGCCCTATCTCGATGCCGTTGCTTCCCGTGATTCCCAGGGAGCGATTTACTTGGCCGTTATCAACCGGCACCCCATGGAAAAGATTTCCTGTATGTTAATACTCGATGATAAGGGCTTGACGCGGGCAAAGATTTTTTCGCTGGCAGCACGCGTCGCGAATGCCGTGAATGGAAAATCGCTGTCCCCGTCAACGGTCGGAGGCGCCGCGGACGCGATTGCGCTCAAGGAAAGTAACCAGCCACTAGCGAGTGGGGACACTTACAAATTTCCGCCGGCGTCTGTCACCATCATTCAGTGGGAACAGCCAAGGACGACGGTCTGGCCAAAGACCAATGGAGGTTCCTCATGAACAGTGGTGTGATTCCAGGCCGTGCCGGGAGAAGCGTGCAGGATCACTCGCAGCTTTGGCCAAGCGGCTCGGCCAAGTTGCGTTCTCATTTGGCGGCGGCGTTTTACAACATGCTGGCCACCGGCCTTCCGTTTCACTGCGTTCGCCAAGCATACTTGCGAGCCTGCGGCATGCGGATCGGCAAAGGGGTCAGTATTTTGCGGGATACGTACATTATGCGTCCCGAGCGTATTTCACTGGGGAACGGAACGATTGTCGGATTCCGTAGCTTCCTCGGAGGAGAAGCCGGACTCAGCATTGGAGACAACGTCAACATCTCAAGCTTCTCGGTGCTTCTGGGGGGACGCCATGATGTCAACGACCCCGAGTTTCGGTCTATTTTGGAGCCGATCATCATTGAAGACTATGTGTGGTTAGCGACCCGGACGACGGTGCTGGGCGGCGTGCGCATGGGGCGCGGGGCGGTGGCTGCGGCGGGTGCGGTGGTAACCAAGGACGTAGCGCCTTACGCAATTGTGGGCGGCGTGCCAGCGAAGAAAATTGGCGAGCGGGATCCGGAGGCCTGCCAGTATGAGTTCTCATACCAGCCCTGGTTCTTCTAGAATGCCGATCGGGGACTGTCCAGTGGCCACGCCACCGGTTTCAATCTTGATTGTCTCCTGGAATGTTCGGGAGTTAGTCCGAGAGTGTCTGGCTTCGCTCGAGGCGGGCGGCGTCTTCGATTGGGCGCAGGTCATTGTGGTCGACAACCATTCAGCCGACGACACCGTTCGTATGGTGCGCTGCGAATTTCCGCGCGTACAGTTGATTGCAAGCGAAACGAACCTGGGATTCTCACGGGGCAGCAACCTTGCGTATCGGCAATCGAATGGCAAGTACATATTGCTGCTCAATCCCGACACGGTCGTTTCGGCGAGTGCCGTGCTTAAGCTGGTCGCGTTCCTCGAACATCACCGCGAATACGGGGCGGTAGGTCCCAAACAGACGGGGCGCAACGGTAACACGCAATTTGAAGCCGCGGTGGCACTGCCGACAATATGGAACGTGCTTTGTGACTGGCTCGCATTATCGCGTGTCTTTCCTCGTAGCCAGCTCTTTGCCGGCCGCAAGCTGGGGTCTTGGGACCACGAAAGCAGCCGCGAGGTGCCGGCGCTCGCGGGTTCGGCAATGCTGGTCCGTCGCTGCGCACTCGAACAAATCGGCCTGCTCGACGAGACCATGTTCATGATCGAGGATATGGATCTGTGCTTCCGGCTGCGCCAAGCCGGGCACAAAATCTACTACCTGGCATCGGCTGCGATTACTCATTTGGGGGGCGAAAGTCTGCGCAAGAAAAATAATCCGGGTTTACAGCTGCAGATAGCTTTTCACTCGTTCTGGATCTATCTCAGAAAAAATAAAGGTTCCCATCATGCACTTCTGCTGAGCGTGGTGATGTTTTGCTGGTCGCTTGGTGCCACCGTGGTTGCGGCCGTCTTTTGGCTGTTCACGGCTTTGACTAAACAAGGGCACCTCGGCCACAAGTGGTGGAGGTACGCAACCGCCCTGTTGAGCTGGACCATGGCGAACAAAAACGAGTTCAGTCACCCACTGGCCGCTCCCATCCGTTCCGCAAGGTCGCTGGCGAAATGAGAATCGGAATCGACGCGCATGGAGTAGGCGGGCGGAGTCTGGGCTGCGGTAACGAAACGTATTTTGAGAATCTGATCAAGCATCTGTTGCAGATCGACCGCGAGAATGAGTACCACATCTTCACGAATCATCCGGAGTCTTTTGAGGACCGGCTTGGGAAGCATAGCAACGCTTACTACGTCTCATTGCGCCCCAGATCGCAGTGGATTCAACGGCCGGTCTCGCTCCCCTGGTACGTGAACCGCCGCCAATTGGACCTGCTTCACGTGCCTTTTGTGCGCCCGCCGTTTCTCCGGAGCAAATGCATCATCACCGTGCATGATGTTTGCTTTGAGACTCACCCGGAACATTTCCGAAAGGTTGAAACGTTGCGGATGCGGGCCCTGATTCCTGCCAGTTGCCGGCGTGCGGATTGTATCTTCACCGTCTCGGATTTTGCCCGGAAGCAGATTCATGAGCTTTACGGAATTCCACTGCATCGGATCGTAGTGACTCCCAATGCCGCGGATCATATCGCGCCGGCGCTGCCGGGGATAGCGGATGTCCCGTCTAGCGATATTACTGCCCCATACATCCTGTATGCAGGGCTACTGCAACCGCGAAAAAATCTGGTGCGCCTGGTGCGCGCGTTCGAGAGGCTAATGGCGCGGCATGACTTGCCCCATCACCTGGTGTTGTGCGGCAAGTGGGGATGGGGCAATGACGATCTGCGGGCTTGTATCGCTCAATCGCCGCTGCAGGATCGCATTTATGTACCCGGGTATGTTCCGACAAGCCAACTACAGGCACTCATGAGGGGCGCATCCATTTTTGCGTTCCCATCCATTTTCGAGGGCTTTGGCATTCCACCCTTAGAGGCGCAGCGATGCCAGGTTCCAGTAGTGGTTTCACGGGCGTCGTGTTTTCCAGAGATTTACGGCGATTCGGCGGAGTATTGCGATCCGCTGGATATCAACTCGATCGGCAGATCTCTGGAACGCATCCTCTTCGACAAGAGTTATCGGCAACTGCTGATCGAACGCGGCGCGCAAAACTGGCGTCGCTATTCATGGTCACAGACGGCCACGCTGGTGCGGGAACAGTATCTCTCCATCCATAGCAACGGTTACCCAGCCGCGGCCACACCGGTCTCGCAGAACACCGCTGAGGCATTCTGATGCATATCGCTCATTACTATCCGTGGCTTTATCTAACTAGCGGTGTCGAGCGAACCATCCTGGAGATTTGCCGCCGCAGCCGGCACTCGCATGCGATCTTCACCAACCGCTGGGATCGCAACAATACCTATCCCGGCTTTGCTTCCATCGAAGTCCACGAGCTTGTTCCGGTGTCGGTAAAACGTTCGCTGCTGCCAGTTCTGAAAGCGTCGTTACGAATAGCTTTCAGCAAGCTCGATTTGCGCGGCTTTGACGCGATGATGATTCATTGCGATGGTGTAGGCGACCTGGCATTGATCCGCAATTTTGATCTGCCGGCCATCTGCTTCTGTCATACACCGCTCCGGCCGGCATTTGACGACGAGTATCGAAAACGTGTGACCGCCAAATATCGAGGCCTGCGAAGAGCGGCTTTCGAGGTGAGTCGCGGCGCTTTCCGGCTGTTGGACCGCAACCTTTGGCCACGCTACTCCCATGTCCTTTTCAACAGCCGTGAGACACAGCAGCGGGCCGCGCGAGGTGGCTTATTGCGCGGGCTGGATGGCCGCTATAACGTTCTGCATCCCGGTATCGACTGGGATACCTTCCAACCCTCGTGGACATATGAGAACTATTTTCTTGTTCCCGGGCGCATCATGTGGACGAAGAATATCGAACTGTCGATTGAAGGCTATCGCCATTTTATGGCTCGCCGGCCGGAGTCAACATTCAGGCTGGTGGTCGCCGGACGAGTCGACGAGAAAAGTCAGAACTACATGCGATCGCTTCGGCAAACGGCTGCCGGATTGCCTGGAGTCGAGTTCGTTGAGAACCCATCGGATGAGCAACTGTGGCAGCTCTACCGGGACTGCTACAGCGTGGTGTTCCCGGCTTTCAATGAAGATTGGGGACTGGTGCCGTTAGAGGGCAACGCCTTCGGAAAACCGGTTGTCGCTGTTGACGCCGGAGGACCGCGTGAGAGCCAGATAGCCGGCAGCACCGGAATGCTGGTTCCTGCTGACGCCGTTGCATTTTGTCAGGCCATGGTCTTAATCAGCGAGAACGAAGAACTGGTGAGACGGATGGGCAAGACCGGCCGCGAGCACGCACGCGCGTACCACTGGGCAAACTTCGTAAGCTCCATCGATGGACTTTTCGAACGCGTGGTATTCGGAGCCAGCACTGAGCCACTCATTGAGCAAGCACCAGAAAGGAGCAAGCAGTGGATCTAAAGACACTCGGAAATCAGTGGAATGAACTTGGCCGGGTCGACCCCATGTGGGCGGTCATCTCCTGGCCCGAAAAAGCAGGTGGCCGGTGGAACCGAGAGGAATTCTTCGCAACGGGCCGGGAGGAAATCTGTCAGTTGCGAAGTTGCCTCGTGAAGCTATCCATGGTCGCCGAGGGAGGAAATGCGCTGGATTTCGGCTGCGGATTGGGGCGCTTGAGTCAATCATTGGCAGAGCACTTCGTTGAAGTTGACGGTGTCGATATTGCTACGTCGATGATCGAACAAGCCCAGATGCTTAATCAGTTTGGAACGCGCGTTCATTACCATCTTAATCAGCGAAACGATTTAAGTCTTTTCGCCGCAAACCGCTTCGACCTGATTTATTCGAACATCACCTTACAGCACATGGCGCCTGAATACGCGCGCGCCTACCTGAAGGAATTCACGCGTGTGCTGAAGCCCGGTGGTTCCCTAGTATTCCAGATTCCCAGCCATCCCGCCTGGACGATCAAAGGAATGATGTGGCGATGTCTACCGCTGTGGTTGTGCGGTGTTCTTCTTCGACTCAAGACACGGCAAGCTGTGAATATGGAAATGCACGGCATAGCGCGGCGCGATGTTCTTGATTTGCTGCGTGAACAGGGAACCAAGGTCATGGGCTGCCGCCTGAACAGCGAAGCCGGGTCCGATTGGGTCAGCTATCTCTACCTAGTGACAAAGTAACCGCGGTCAGCGCTCGTTAAGCGGTGGATTTCGCACGAGTATTTTCCGCTGGTGGCTGCCGGAACTGCTGCGATTACGAACCAGCGATAGCGAGGTCACTCAGGTCATGTGGAAGTGGCCGCCGAATAGTTTCAAGGAAACGGGCGAGCCTTTGCCTCAACCATAGTTGCCTTCCACAAACCAGGCTTGTGTCCGCAAATCTCGAGCCGATCAAACCGCGATTCCAAGGAGGAATTGTCCTTCTCGGAAATTCGATTTGCGTGGGCTCTGGGGCGAAGGGATCGGAGCATCACCGATGTTCGCAAAGCGAGAATGTTCACGAGACGAGTTGTTGGGGCTCGGGAACTTGAGCCGTGTTCGCAGCAGCTTTTCACTTCATTAATTGTTCCAACAAACTGTGTTTGATCGGCATAGGCGTGGGCGACCATAGTCCTATGCCGAATTAAGTAGCGTTTCCGTAAATTAGGCGCCGAAAATGTACAGCTCAATCGATCCATCCACCTTCATCTTCCTCTTCGCCGTCTGCCTTGTCTGAATCTCCTTTAGCCATCGCGATGGCCTTATCGGCTGCGTGAGCAATTTCTTCGTCATCAGAGGCAGCCAGATAGATGAGAGCTTCCCCGACCTCTTGCGGACGGATGCTGGCGGCGCCGATCGCGGCAAGGACGGCAAACAACAAAAGTCTTAGGTTTTCAGTGCGCTTCGAAAGCCTGCCGGCAATGTATCCGCTACACGCAGCGGCTGTCAGACTGAAGGCGAGTGCCGCGGCCGTAAATGCGAACCTAGCAAATTGACCAGCTAAGTGGGACGACCAGGTTTTCTCAGCTGCTTGTATTAGTACGATGGCGACTTCCATAACCGTCGCTCCGGCGAGGACCGCTATTGCCCACCTTGCGAAAGATCTCTCTGACGCAGAAGGGGTTCCCCGCAAATTCGGCAACGCCTCTCTTCAATGAGTTAGTTTGCGCTGCTTTGAGCGTCCATCGATGTTTTAAACCTTCTCTTCGCGAAAACTTGAGGATCCTTGCGGTGTTTGGTGTGTTTCTGTGGCGTGTCAAACTGTCCCGAATAGATGTGGCGGCCAATCTTGCAGAATCGGCCCAAACGGGCGCACCACCGCCAAACGAGGCGGCAACAACGTCTTCTCGAGTCAGTCCCTTACGCGGCGCGACGTTCGTACTGATGATGCAGTCCACCGACCTCGGGGATCGCCACAATCTTGCCTGCACTGGCTAGTTGGATCGGTCGTCTGTCCACCGTGTCCTTCTGAAGACTCAAGTGCGTGCGGCTGCGATGATAACAATCGCTGAACTCGAGTAGATGGTGGCGAAGGCTGCGCTCATTGAATACGATGAGGTGATATAGGCATTCGCGGCGAATCGTACCGATCAAGCGTAAAGTCAGCTTTCTCACGTGCTCAGTGCGGTTCGATAGGTTTGTTCTTTGGTCAGAACTGCCCAGGCAATTCTGGCAAGTTTGTTAGCCAAGGCAACAATACTGGTGCTCCGTTTTTTTCGAAATTCCAGTCCGTTGAGCCAGGCCCCGAAACGATGTCGGTTGCGCTTGGCGCGAGAAAAGACCGTGATGGAGCCATGTAGTAGAGCCAAGCGCCTTCAGTCGGACTCCTTTGTTCCATAGATATTCCGATCCGCGAGACCATATTAGAGATTTTTCAGCAACTCGTCTAAAAGCCATTGCACTTCCGAATACGGCTCAGGCCCGCCGCCTTCGAGTGAATACACGCCCTTGAATCCCATTTCCTTCGAAATTTGAATCGCCTTAGGGAAGTCGATTCGCTCCGGATTCCATTTCACGTGGCTCACCGTCTTCGCGTACGGATACAAAAGCCGTAGACCTTTTTCCATCTCCTGTTCATTGGGAAAATTCCCAATATCCGGATTGGCGCCGATCCCAGACTCCTTGATGACCTTGAACAAGGTCTCAACACTCGATCTTCCGCGCGGCTCAAGAATCACCGCTACGTTCTTCGATTTTCCATACTCGTCGAGCGTCTTCAGCGCATCGATCGCCGGCCCCAGATTTTCTCCGAACGTCCCCTGATTCACCATCACGCTGGGGCATTCGATCATCGCCGCGCGATCGATCCATTGCTTCGTCAAGTCAATGGCATGCGCTCGGACTTGTGGGTCAGGCGAGCATGGGCTGATCGTCCCGCGATATCCGTACTCGTCTAATTCGAGCGGCATGTCCACCATCCGGGACCTGGCTTTCTTTAGGCGATCGAGAAATTTTTCAAAGTAAGCAGACTCCGTCGATAAGAAGTGGATCTGCTGCACCTCGACATTGTGAATGTGATAGTGGTCCGCAAGCATCTGCGGAAAATCCATGATGTCGAGTTGTTTGGGCTCTATGGGTTGTGCACGATTCCACACCTCCGGCATAATCCGGCCGAAACAACCGGACATCACGCCCACGCGATTCAGCTTCGACATAACGGCTGTGTCCTGCGCCTCGCCAACGACAGCCGCCGATACAGCAGCTACTGATCCAATCAAGAATTCCCGACGCCTCAACATGTGAACCTCCCTTGGCCTGAGCGAGCCTGACTCCTGCCGCGCAAGTCGGGTCGCACTAATACCAGCCGTGGCAACAAACCCAGAGTAGCCGTTTCCAGCAGGCCTTTACGAACTACTTTTGCCGCGAGCACGGTAATGCGGCCAAAACGGATAGTTAGGCTAGTGCCTGCTGCCTTATCACCGACTCCAGTAGAGTATTCCATCGGTGGGATGTCTCCTTTTGAAGGCATCACGGGATGACATCTTTTCTCGAGCGATTGCTCCTCGTTAAATTGCTCATGCAGAAGACGCACATTTTTTCCGGGCGAACAATTCTACGTCATGCCTGCCCCTTGGCGTCCGTCAGTGCGCACTGAACGGAGAAGACGCGTCCACCGTCTATGAATTAACGTTATACTTCACGCCATGGCAACTCGGTTGCGCCCTCTCCTGGAGACATGCGGTTCGTGTCATCGGCCGTTTATCGTCGAGGAAGTACAGGGCAGTGCAGGCCCTACGATGCAGCCATCGTGTGTCCACATGTCGGCTGTCACATGACGTTTGGACGAACCAGAACGCATGGGAAGGTTACAACTCGCGTACTCGAAGTGCAGGAATCTACGGATTACAACGCGACTATGCGCGAGTGATAATGTGGTGCCTGCCTGGATGGTTGGTCTCGGCTGGCCGTTCGCAACGGCTCCAATTTCCCCTACACGTTTTATTTCGGCTACACTGGCGGCTGGTTCGGTTACTTACCGACCAGGCAAGCACTTGCTGAGGGCGGTTACGAACCGAGGACGTCCCCTCTTACGGACGCCGCCGAGCGGCATTTAATGGAAGGCGTGACGACGCATGTTCAGGGACTTCGGCCGCCGTCGGGTCAATGAGCTCAGGTTGGTTCTTGCGATCTGATACGGCTCCGGCGCTCTCAAAATCACTTGAGCGGTACCGCGTGTTGTTTGACATAGTCTTCGACTGTTGGATCGGTTCCCGCGCCTGCGCTTCCCGCCGCCAGGTAGTGAAAGGCTTCTGCATATTCGACCCCGTACTTAGCACCTAACTCACGGCTCCGACGCATGCCGAATTCCTTAATATAGTTTCGATCGGCGCTGACCTCGTCACCGTTGCCCAGTACCGGCAGGCGCTCGCCCTTCTTTGCTAACTCGGCGCGCAGCCTGGATCCCAAATGTCCAGCCGGTCCTTTCGCACTGTTGGCGCGATTGGCCTCTACTTTCTTATCGATTTGAGCGCTGATATCTACTACACGCGTAATTTCGGGGCGTCGAGCGAAATAATATTTGTCGGCCACAGCGTGCGGTTCAAGACCAGCCGCGAACTGCTCCTCATAATCATGGGAACGACCGGCCATCCAGCAGGCGGCCTCCACCCCTCGTGCCAACATATAGTGATCGGGATTCTCCTCGTCGTGGGCCCATGGATCCCAGCAAACAACTGTGTCAGCTTTGACAAACCGAATGATGAAGATAAGGCGGCTGATCAACTCATTCAAAGATACGCCCGCCATCCGGTGATTGTTGTAGTTAAGATTGAAGGTTCGCTTGCAGCCTAATACGCGCGCTATTTCCTCATTGTCCTGTTCATTGTGTAAAGCGTTCTCGCCGATACTGCCAGACGTCCCGAGGCCCGGCGCATCACCCATATCGTCATTGGTAGCGCGAACCAGATAACCCGTGTAGCCTTCCTCAATCAGTTTCGCCACGGTACCGGCCGCCGATAGAGGTATGTCGTCGGAATGTGCCTGTAGCACCAGCAAGACCTTGCCTTTGTGGGGTTGGCCGGTGGCGGCACGTTCGAGAAAAATATCAGACCCGGATGGCTGGGGCTGCGCCTCGAGCGGGCGGGCGGCGAACTTCGCCATTGCACCGCCCGCGATCAGATGAGCGAAAAAGTTGCGCCTGAGCATGGCGAAATTATATGGAATATATGCTATGTGTCAAGTCGCGAGGACAAATCGTTCATGAAAATCACGGGAATCAGGGCAGCAGGTCTGAGAAATGGCACTCCGGAAGGTGGTTGGTCAAATGAGATTCGACCGGACGACTGCGTCCATACGTTGATCGCTGTTTTTACGGATGAGGGCCTCACCGGGTGGGGATCGGCGTTCACGAACGACCAACTGGTTCAGGGAGCGCTGACCGTGCTCGAGCCGCTTTATGCGGGTGAAAATCCTCTCGAACCTGAGCGGGTCAGCGAGAAACTTCATGCCAATACCTTCTGGATGGGGCGTGGTGGGGCAATCACACACACGATCAGTGGCATCGATATCGCGCTCTGGGGGATTCTCGGCCAAGTTACGGGTCAACCGGTCGGCCGGTTGTTGGGCGGCCGCTATCGTGATCGGGTGCGGCCTTATGCGTCTATCCTGATGCGCGAGGCTGGGCCCTTGAGCGAACACTTGTCCTCGGTCCGTGCTCGAGGCTTCCGGGCCTTCAAGATCGGTTGGGGCCCATTTGGGCGCGTGTCTACCGCGTTGGACGAGCAGATTGTGCGTGCTGCACGCGAGGCTGTGGGGCCGGATGCTCTGTTGATGGTGGACGCCGGGGCGAGTGACGCCTTCTGGCCACAGGACTATAAGTGGGCTCTGCGAACTGCGCACATGTTGGCTCAATACGATGTTCACTGGTTTGAAGAACCCCTGATGCCTGACAACCTCGAAGACTATGTGACACTGCGGCGATCATCTCCTGTCAAGATAGCTGGGGGCGAGGTTCTGACCCGCAGGCAATCGTTTGCGCCGTGGCTCCAGCAGAGAGCCTTCGATATCGTTCAGCCGGACGTCACGAAGGCGGGTGGAATCAGTGAGGAGCGCCGGATCGCCTGGATGGCCGAAGAGAATGGTGTGCGCTTCATTCCGCATGGATGGAACACCGCGCTGGGTTTGGCGGCAGATCTCCAACTTGCGTCAGCGAGCCGCAACACCGATCTGGTAGAGTATCTCACCGGATCCCCTTTCATTGACGACATCGTTTCAGGCGGTTGGTCACTGGATCAAGACGGAATGTTGACAATTCCTGATGCTCCCGGTCTGGGCATCGTTCTCAACCTGGATGCCATCGAGAAGCATACCGGCACGCGATTTGAGCCGCGGAAGTAGACGGATCCCACTCTAAATGTTGAAGTAAGGCTGCCGATTCCTAAACGTGGAGCCACACACTCTAGCAGCGAATGAATTGCCCCGTAAATTGGGGATGCTGGACGCGACCGTCATGATTATTGGCATTGTCATCGGATCGGGCATTTTTGTGCTTCCGAACCTGATTGCAAGAGATCTTCAGTCCGCGCCGGCGATTCTATCGGTTTGGATCGTCTCCGGAATTCTTTCGTTTTTCGGGGCTCTGGCCTATGCCGAGTTAGGCGCCATGATGCCCGCTACCGGTGGACTCTATGTGTACTTGCGCGAGGCGTACGGACCACTTTGTGCGTTTGTCAGCGGCTGGACTTTCATGTTGGCTGTGCTCTCCGGGGGAACGGCCTGGTTGGCAGTCACATTCTCGATATACGTAGCCCACTTCATCCCGCTAACGTTCTTCATGAGCAAAATTGTTTCGCTTGCTCTCCTAGCGATCTTGTCCGCTGTGAACCTGATCAGTGTGCGGGAAGGAGCCTGGGTGCAGCGTACATTTACTGTTCTGAAAATAGCAGGCTTACTCATGCTCATCGCGGTAGCGATATTAAGCACCAGGTCCGCCACACCCCATCTGAACGCGGCCACACTACAACCGTTTTCCTTGACTCACTTCGGTCTGGCGATGGCTGCCTGCCTGATGGCCTACAACGGCTGGAGCTATGTAAGTTTTATTGCCGGCGAAGTGAAAGAGCCCAAGCGAAACCTGCTGCGCTCGCTGGTGGTCGGAATGGCAGTTGTCGCAGCGCTGTACGTCTTAGCGAACGCGGCTTACATGAAGGTCATGACGATTTCTGAAATCGCGGCTACTGAGCGAGTCGCCGCGGATGTCGCCAGCCGGATAGCGGGACCCACCGGAGGGATGTTCGTATCCTTGGTGGTGCTGTTTTCGATTGTGGGGGCGGTCAATGGATGCATCTTCACCGCGGCACGTATCCCATTCGCGCAGGCTCAGGACGGACTTTTCTTCTCGCGATTTGGCTACGTGCATCCGCGATTTCAGACACCGGCATTTTCCATCGTTATGGGTGGACTTTGGACGGCGGTGCTGATTGTTAGTGGTTCGTACGAAACACTCTACTCCTACTCAATTCTCGCTGCCTGGATCTTTTACACCCTGAGCGTCCTCGCCGTATACATTCTTCGCCGAAAGATGCGAGACACGCCCCGCCCATACAGGATGTGGGGATATCCCTACACCCTATGGGCGTTCATCGTAATTTCCGTATGGTTCATAGTGAATGCGCTCGTCACACAACCTCGCCCTTCTCTGATGGCATTGGTGATCGTCGCCACCGGCGTCGCAGCCTACCGAATATGGCGCAAGGCCTCATCGATCTCAGTGACATCATGCGTGCCCGACCCCGCAATCGCCTCTCAGAAACGTCGTCCCCATGTGAAAAGCTAAAGGGAAATACGCTGCCGACCGTGAACGCCGTGACGTTTTGAACATTGCAGGGGTCGCTGTGCGGGCAACTCGGCCCCACATCTCAAAAAAGCGATCGCGCTAGGCGCCATCATCCGGGTGATCCGCGATCGACGAAGGCGACGCGTGAGATTGCCTTATCCGACGTGAGATATCCTTTCGATCGAGCAGAACCTAGCCCCTCGGACCGTCATTGGGGTGGGGCGGGATGCAATCCGCAGACTACAGTTCGTATAGAGCCGCGGGAGGGGCGAATTTGTCTCTGACGATGCTAAGTCGGCCGCTAGGTGTCGCCCGAGTTCGAATCTTGGCACACTAAACAACGCATCACAGAAAAATTAAAGTAGAAAAGTCGGGGTCTAAATCGCGGACTTCAGCCCAGCGAGAACTAGGATTGAACGGCGAGACCAATCCGTGGCGCGATCAGTTCAATTTGGATCCCCTACAAAGCTTCCTACATCGGAAAATTAGCGAAATTGCCGAAATCGTTTGAAGTTGCAGATTGATAAGGACTAGTTGTCGGATGCGAATTGCAAACCCTGCAGTAGTTGCCCGAAGGGTCGAAGGGAACAGTCGGTGATCGGCTGTGCGGCGGCGAGATTAATGAGGATGCATTGCCCGCGTTGCGGTCGGTTTCCTTACAAAAGTCCCTACGGTGCTTAGAAATTGCCGGCGGACGCGCCTGTAAGTCATTGAAAGAATTGGCTCCTCAGGTAGGATTCGAACCTACAACCCTTCGGTTAACAGCCGAATTTCACTGCGAAGCCATGCAAGGCCAGGCCAGGAACGCCACAGAAAATCAACGACATGCATTCGGAAACGATCTACCGCTTCGCCTATCTGTGGACTAAAGTAGTTACAAACTAAGTGACAGTTGGGGGCTCTTTGCCTCGTGAACTGAAATTGATTCCTGTCGTCATTTTCACAGGCTTGGGAAACGATGGTAAACCCAAACCGCCTAGCCGATGATTTCGGGAGAAAACCGAAGGCCATAATAGCGAGACTGCCGCGTTTCATTGCTCTAGTCTTTCAGTTCCCGTCCCAACTTGAGGATGCCCAATGCGGATCCGCGGACCCTCTTGACATCTCGTGTAATACGGATCTATCGATCTTCTTGATGCAGTGAATCTCCGGCTAGTGCGGTTCTGCCTTGTGGTTTAGGAAATCGAAATCGCAGCCCTGGTGCGCCTGCGTCACGCGCTCCAGGTAAAGCGCCCCGTAGCCGCGCTGATAGCGAGGCGAAGGTTTCACCCACTGCGCGCGTCGGCTCGCCAGCTCGGTATCGGAAACCAGCAAATCCAAGCGGTGATTTCGCACGTCGAGCGATATCGGATCGCCATCACGCACGAACGCCAGCGGACCCCCGGCATAGCTTTCGGGTGAAATGTGCAGAACACAAGTGCCATAGGCCGTGCCGCTCATGCGCGCATCCGAAATTCGCACCATGTCTCGTATTCCGCGCTGCAATAACTTTTTCGGAATCGGCAGCAGGCCCCATTCGGGAATCCCGGGACCACCCAGCGGTCCCGCATTCTGCAAGACCAATACCGAGTCTTCCGTTACCTCTAGATCATCGCGATCATGTGCGCTTCCAGATCGTGATAATTCTGGAACACTACAGCCGGACCGGTGTGCTGTAACAGCCGCGGATCGGCCGCGGAGGTCTTTATCACCGCACCGTCGGGAGCCAGGCTGCCGTAGAGAATCGACGTGCCGCCCGTCGATGAGAGCGGACGTTCGCGGGGCCGGATCACATCTGCATTGATCGCCTGTGCCCCCGCCAAATTTTCTCCTATCGTTCGGCCGTTCACCGTCGGCGCGTCCAGGTGCAAAAGATCTGCTATCTCGGCCATCAGCGCGCGTAGTCCGCCCGCGTAATAAGAAATCCTCCATCAAAAACGCGCCTGAAGGCCTGATGTTGGCTAGTACCGGAACTCTCTCCGAGATTTTCGTCGAATAGCGCGAAGCTCCAGCTTCGAGGCCGCAGCGCCCCGCCAATCGCCACTAGAGTGAATGATCGCGTTTGTCGAGCCGCCGATCGCCATGTCCACCGTGATCGCATTTTCGAAAGCCTTCGCGCTCAGTATGTCGTGACGGCTTCAGATCCTCCCACGCCATTTCGACGGCACGCTCGCCCGAGTCGCATTGCAAGTCGGCTGTGATTGGCATCGGCCGCCGGTATCGAAGACGCGCCCGGCAGCGTCATGCCCAATGCTTCCGAAAGGGCAGTCATCGTCGATGCCGTTCCCATCGTCATGCAAAAACCAGGTGATCGGGCAATCGCGTCCTCCATCGAATTCCACTCTTCTTCGCTGATCGCGCCGGCGCATCGCTCCGCCCAAAACTTTATGACATCGGTCCCGCTTCCCAACGGCCGGCCGTCCCAATTGCCACGGAGCATCGGCCCCGCCGGCAAGTAAATCGCCGGCAGATTCATGCTGATCGCGCCCATCAGCAGTCCGGGTGTAGTCTTGTCGCACCCGCCCATCAAAACCGCTCCATCCACCGGTAGACTGCGGAGCGCTTCCTCTGTATCCATCGCCAGCAGATTGCGATAGAGCATCGAGCTCGGCTTCATATATGTTTCGGTAATCGAAAACACGGGGAACTCCACGGGAAACCCGCCGGCCTTCCACACGCCGCGCTTCACGGCCTCTGCTCGTTCCCGCAAATGGTAATGGCATGGGTTGATCTCGCTCCACGTATTCAGAATCGCGATCACCGGCTTGCCCAAGAAATCCGCTCGTCGATATCCGATCTGCTTCAGCCGCGCGCGGTGTTCAAAACCCGATCTGTTCGCCAGCCCGAACCAGCCATAGCTGCGTAATTGTTCGGCCCTAAGTTTGTATTCCATGCAAATTGACCGTACGCACTACTGTTGGAACATTGCGCGCAATGTCCGTACTTGCTCGCTAGATCAAAGTGCCGCCGTTATTTGGCGGCTTGAATCCACAGCAATGCGGGTAAATCTGAGATCCAACGTTGTCGATCGAAGCTGTGAACCCCGGTCCCCCTGCCGCAACGTACCCATAGCTCGCGCCAAAATGGTCGCGGCTTACCCAGAACGAATACAACTCGCCATACCTCAAATAAAAGCGAAACCGGACCGGCTTACCCGCTAGGCTCGCGAGATCTTCCGACCCTTCCCAATTCAGTGGCTGCAGCGTGTTGTCGATCGTCACCGGACGGCAGCGTGCGCGCGCAAAAGGGGCGATAATCTTTCCGCTCGCATCTAATATCTCGGCTCTAAGCTCACCATGCCCTGCGTTTACATTGACGAAAAGATACTTCCCCGAAAATAACACCGGACGCGTGGTCAGAGAGCCTTCATTTTCCTCGGCGTCCATCGACACAAATCCGTCCCGCCGCAAAGTGGCCAATCCGGTGCTGTCCTGCCCCGAGCCGCCTCCCCATCCTCGTGCGCCAGTCCCTGAACGGCCGCTCATATAGAAGAACAATCGATCGCCGACCACAAGGCATCCGCCTCCAGCAGACTGGATGTTGGTCCATTCGCGCAAATCACCCGCCGGAATAAATGGCTCTCGAAACGGGCGGTCCCAATGGAAGCCGTCGCGGCTATATCCGATTACCAGGTCGTTCGGCTTTCCTCGATTTTCCGGCTGACCTCGCCAAATGCTGAAAAGCCCCAGAAACAAACTCTCATAGGCAACCGCATCGAGGTTATAAAGTTCTGGCCGAACATTTAGCTCCAGTCGGATCGGGTCTAGCCTATCAGCGCCCGTCCATGGTACGGGTTGCCCGGTTTCCCATCGTACAGCTGAAACAATGTCGGGTGCCTCCCAATAGGTCCGGTAGCGAAAGTTGTTTTCCGGCATTGAAGTAGGCTGCAAACGAATGTCGTCTCGAATGCTCATCACCCAAACTGCCCGGAACGGATTCCAAAAAAAAGTTGTGCGATCCATCGTAAAATTTTTGTCAGGATCCCGACGGCTCTGAGCAACGGGCTTGCCCCAGTGAATTCCATCCGCCGAAAAGTGTAGGAGAAAGCGCCTCGAGTCCTCATCGGCGTAGCCCAGAATATACCGCCGCGCGGCATCGGTTTCATCGGGGTTCACCCATGCTGTGGAAGAATCCCTCGCCGATTTCAGGACAATATTAGTTCCCTTCACTACGTCGAGCGATGGCTTCTGCCAGTGAGTTCCGTTTTGTGAAACGGCATAGAGCGTTGCCGATTCTTCGGGTCCATCGTAGCCGCTGGACCCGCTTGAATACCACATCTTGTACAGCCGCTCTCGCCGGTCGTACCAAACGCCATCACTGTAAACCATGGCGCTTCCCCGGCCCCCATGTCGCTCCCAAGGCTTATCGGGTTCCAAGACGATCCGGCCCGGATAATACTCCGCGCTATGAAACGAACGGCGGAGATTCGTAGCTTCAATCAGGAATTCATCTACAAATAGCTGTCGACCTACATCAATAGGAATCACCTTGGGAGGTGAACTGAGGTACGGCGGAGTACTCGGCTGATCGTAGCTCACAGCCTCGTGTCTCGGCGGCCAAGTGTCTGGCAGCTCAATGCCGTTGTAGAGCCGCTTTGGCGCTTTGTCTGCCATTGAAGCCCAGAGCGGCGATGCGAAAGAGGCCGCCGCCGAGCGAGCAAGAAAGTGACGTCGATTCAGGTATCCGATAGGCATTCGTAAGATCTCAATCCTAAGGAGAATATTCCGTTTCTGGTGGCTTCTGCCGCGAGTTGTTCAGTGAGCCCGGATGGATGGTTCCAGATATTTATATCATTCAAACATCGATCATAGATCATTGTATTATCATCACATCAGGTGTCAAGCTCGTAAAGCTGACCTCCCGATTCACATGACAACCGGCTCAGTGCTCACCAAAGTCACGCCGCTTTCCATCCCCCGCCAGGTCTCTGCCGCGTTGCGGGATGCCATTCTCTCAGGAAGGTTCAAACCGGGCGATAGGCTTGTCGAGCGGCACTTATCTGACGAAGTAGGCGTCAGCCTCGCGTCGGTTCGAAATGCCTTGCAGCAGCTAGAGCACGAAGGTCTAGTCGTCAAGAAAGCCAACACCGCCACCCACGTAACGCAGTTGTCCCGGGCAAAGCTCAAGGAGATGCATCAAGTCAGAATGCTACTGGAACCGCAGGCAATGGTCCTGGCCGGCCAGAATATGACCGAGCTGAGCATGGAGCAACTGCAAGTAGCCGTCGCCGAGATTGACCAGGCGATATCAGCCAATAATTTCTACAGCGTTGCGCGTGCCGATCTCCGCTTTCATCAGTTAATTTGGGAAACCTCGAGAAATGAGACTCTCGCCAGGATGCTTTCGCAGCTCTGCACGCCAATGTTTGCTTTCATAATGATCATGATGAGCGTCAACCACGAGGATCTTCGCGCAAGGGTAAATTCCCATCAGACTCTGGTGGATGTGCTAGGAACGGGTAGCCCGGAGCAAGTGGAGTCCTCGGCGCGCCACCATGTGATGACTTCCTGGCATCCTTTTCTGGACAAGTTGTGAGCCGAAACCGCTTCGGTTCAATTCGTCGACGGGCTTCTAAATATTCTGTTACTTCACCGTCTTGTTCATAAATAGTAGTTGCCCGAGACGTATACATAGGCTGATAGTGCAGTAATCTGGCATGTCTATGGACAGTCAGTCGAACTGAGATTTCCCATTGGAAATTCATCGTCTTAGAGATACAGAATTGGCTCTTAGTAGGGTCGGATTAGGATGTGTCACATTTGGGCGAGAGATCGACGAGAACACTTCGTTCAAAATTATGGATTATGCGGTGGAAAAAGGAATTACTTTTTTCGATACGGCAGAAATATATGGTGGTGGGGCTTCAGAAGCGATCATAGGACGCTGGCTCAGAACGCGTGGGATGGCTGGGAAGATTGGACTTGTAACAAAAGTTTCGAAACCGCTAACAAAGTGTCACATAAACGATGCCCTGTCACGTAGTCGGGACAGGCTAGGTGTCGACGTAATCGATGCGTATCTTTTTCATTTTGCGGACCCATCAATTGCTCTGGAAGAGCCTCTTGAAGCGCTCACCGGTGCGGTACAGGAGGGTAAGATACGAGTTGCCGGATGTAGCAACTTCAGTGCCGATTATCTTAGTCATGCGCTTGATATAAGCGAACAACACGGCCTCACGCGATTGCGGATTGTGCAGCCCATCTACAATCTGGTGGCGCGAGAGATTGAACAAGAGCTGTTACCGCTAGCCGTGAAACGCGATGTCGCCGTGGTCACTTACAGTCCGCTCGGTGCTGGATTTCTGAGTGGAAAGTATTTGTCTAATCATGAGCTCATCCCGCGCGGGTCACGCTTTGACGTGAAGCCCGGCCATAAAGACATCTACTTTAAGCCTGAAAACTTTCGTCTTCTCGAGAGGCTGCGCTCAAAAGCTCAATCTATAGGATTACCCATGGTCCGGCTGGCAATCGACTGGGTTTTCCGGAATCCTAGCGTCACATCCGTGTTGGTGGGTGCTCGCTCAATAGAACAAGTTTCCAATGCTCTGGATGCGTGCAATACACCTTTGCCAATTGAGTTGCACGCCGAAATGAACAGCTGGATGAGGTAGCAAGTCAGTGGCGGAATGAAGGGAGAGCTCTTCGGGCGAATGTCCATCATTTGCATCCGGATTCAGCCGCGAGTACAACACGAAGCGATTTAGTTGCCTCTTCAATAGTGCACGTAATCTCGGATGAGCCGGAAATGGCGCGAAGAAATTCACTATCTTCATCCCGAAACATATCGTCACGTCGAGTCTTGCCACTCACATGCTCCCACGCGCCATCCATGGTGGAGTAGATAGAGAGAGTATATTCGTCCCATCGAGCGAATTCTACGCAGATCACTCCCGCAACGCCGATCAACTCGATTTGCCGGCGGCGGGGTCGCTGAAAGAAATCCAGGTGGACACTCGCCATGCACCGATCCCGAAAATCGATCAAAATCTCCACAAGGTCTGGAGCATCGATATCTACGTCGCTGTAGCGGCCAGAAAACGCTTTGACCTTCCGCACGGGCTGTTGGGCGTACCACAAAGCCAGATCAATATCGTGCATCAGGTCGAAAGCACCCGAATATCGCGCTGAGAAGAGGGTCTTGTAGTCTGGTCTGACGTCTGGGAGGTGCTCGCCGATGAGCGCGCGGACCGAAACCAGTCGGCCGATCGTTCCCTTACACACAAACTCTTTTGCCTTTCTTAGACCTTCGTGAAAACGAAAGCACAGACCAACCATCACCTTTCTACCAGTGTCGATGGCCAGCTTAGACAGGACGTCGATCCCATCCAGGTTGTCTGAGATAGGCTTTTCTGAAAAAACGTGGCATCCCGCCTCAAGCGCGTGAATCGCCATCGGCACGTGAAGCTTCGGCGGCGTTAGAATGAAAACCGCATCGGGCCGGCGCTTGAGACCATCCGAGAAAGACTCACAAATCTCGATGTCGGGCTGATGCGCTACCAGTTCTCCGAGCTTGCTCTCATCGGGATCGCAGGCCATCACGTTGCGCACACCCAAATCCCGCAAGACGCCCGCATGCCGTTTACCGATCGAACCACAACCGGCGAGCAAAATCCGTATGTGTTCGAAAGCGGGATTGTCAGTCACCAAGCCGTTAACCCACCGTCCACTACGAGATTGTGACCCGTAACGTACGACGAGGCCTCAGACACCAGAAACACTATGGCGCCATTCAATTCCTTGCCATCCTGTCCCATCCTGCCCATCGGCACACTCGCACTGTAGCGCTGCACAAAATCTTCCGGCTGCTGCCGCCAAAAGCCGCCGGGGCTGATACAGTTCACGCGTATTCCATTGGGTGCCAGATAGACGGCCATATCGCGCGTCATGGATATGACCCCACCCTTGGCGGCGTGATAGTCGAGTGTCGCGCCACCCATTGTCGTCCGTGTGTACAGCCGACGATCCTTTCCAATGATGCCAGCGGTCGATGCAATATTAACAATCACTCCGCTACCGGCTGGCTTCATCGCCTTCGAGACCGCGTGCTTCGCGCATAGAAATACGCCGGTCAAGTTGACGTTCACGACGTGCATCCAGTCCTCAAGCGTGCGCCGCTCGAAAGGCGCGGATTCAGGAGTGCTGACAACGTTACCGGCGTTGTTTACCAGAATGTCGATGCGTCCAAATTCACGGAGTACAGTTTCAACCATCGCTTCCACTTTTGGCTCTTCTGTAACCTCCATCTCAATTCCCATGCAGCGCCGGCCTGTGCGGGAAGCGATGGACTCGGCCGAACGTTCGGCATCAGTCAACTTCCGGCTCGTGACAACCACATCCGCCCCAGCTTCGGCCAGCGCGTGCGCCATGTCATAGCCGAGATTCCTCGCACCCCCCGTAACAATAGCGGTTCTCCCGTCGAGACGGAACAAATCCCAGATACTCATTTTTCTCCTCAAATGATCGCGCTCAACAATCGTTTGAGCCGAAAATTTACTTCGTGAAGAGTGAACAAAGCCACAAGATGGACAAGTGTAGAATTAGAGATACCGCCAGGACCACAAAGAATCCAACGACTGCTTCGCGGCTTGGCTTTGGAATTTCCACGTCCCGCCAATTTAGAAGTTTTGGAAACCACGCTAGTTTATCGTGTGTTGAAGGCTCGCTCGTCTGTTGAGCGGAATCGATGGAGGCATTTTCGAATTGCCGTATTTTATCCTCCTGACCGATAGGTGTATTAATCGTTAGAAAGAATCGATCCAGTTGCGCGCGAGGCTCCGCCTTAGTCAGCAGACTCACGAGTATGCCCGCACCGAAACCCGAGACCATATAAAAACTCATGAGCGCTGGTAATCCCCTGTCGCCGGTCCATCCGAATAGATTCAGTCCTACGAACCAAGCGATCGAGGCTGCAACGAAGCTAGCGACTGCTCCGTAACGATTGGCTCGCCTCCACCAAAGTCCGAGCCAGAAAGCGATGCCGATCATCGGCAAGAGTCCCCACATGAATCGAATGGCCGATGGCACATCCGGAAATGAGAGCGCGAGCACAACGCTCGCCGCCACATAAAATAGGGAAAAGACTCTACCGATCAGAATTTCTCGTGCCTGCTGCTCGCCACGACGAAAACGGCGGAGCAGATTTTGGGTAAACAATGCCGAGGTGCTGAGCACGAGTACGGATCCCACGTCCATCACAGAGGCCATCACACAAGCCAGCATCAAACCAACAAATCCCGAAGGCAGCAAGTCGCGAATCAATGATCCAAACACGTGGTCGGGCTGAATTCTTCCAACCCCGTAATAGGCAATCGCCAGTGCGCCAACAAGGCCCCAGCCGACGCTGCACAAGCGCTTGAGGGTCACCCCTGCGCTAAACCCAACCCGATTATTAAACTCTGTCCGTCCCGCCGCGTTGGTGCTCATAATGTGAGGCTGGGCGACGAAGCCTAGAAGCTGGTTGAGAGACACTATCAAAATCCACAACAAGGTAATCTCGCCGGGCGCCGTCATGCGAAAGTACTTTTCGCTATGTGGCAATGCCGCCTGAAATCCGGCAATTCCGCCCACTGACTTCCAAAGGAAGGGAATCAGCAGAACGGACATGACGATTGTCAAAATTCCTTGAAAGAATTCGTTCCAAACGGTAGCGATCAATCCTCCTAAGAGACTGTAGAAGATAAAAGCGGCCGTCATGATGAAAACGCTGGCGCGAAGCGAGAGCGCCCCGCCCGTCAATGCCTCAATTAGCTTTCCCGAGCCAAACAGCGTGACGCTTAGGAACCCCATGTTGATGGCCACGCCCCAAACGCCGTAGAGCATTCCGAGTTTCGGCCCATACCGCAACTCATACAAATCTCCTGTGGTCAGACAGCGCCCGCGACGGAAGATGGGACTCAAAAGCCAATAGAATGGGGTGTTAAATAATTGACTCCACTGATACCAAATGCCAGGCATCCCAAGTTTGTAGGTCTGAGCGGCTAATCCGACCGCACTGTCGGCGTGCGTCCCGGCGCCGAACGCAAACATGATCATCATTGCCTTACCGAATCGCCGCCCGCCCATGTAGAAGTCTTGGATGTTCTTTACTCGGCGCGCGGCAAGGAATCCGATAACGACTACTACGAGGAAGTATCCAAGTAGGACGACCAGATCCGGCCACGTAAGTTTTCCCATGGCCCTCAGAAAAAACGTAGGATCATTTCAATTCATCCAAGAACGGATGCCACGATGTCATAATGTGAGCCCGAATAGCTCCCCGAATTTTTTCCGAATCTTTGCTTCGAATCAAATCGAGCAGATCCTGATGTGATGTGACGCGATTCTTTAATTGCTCTTGCTGGAGGCTCATCAGTATCATCAAGAAAGCGAACACGGGTACGCACAATTGGTTCAGCATTTTGATCATTGTCTCGTTTCCGCAAATGCTCCAAATCGACTGATGAAAATGCAGATCAGCTCGTGCCACGCCGTAAAAATCGTTGACCGAAACAGCGCGATCGATTTCATCGGCGCAGTTTTGGAGTTGTCGGTCGGTCTCAAGCGTCAGGTTCTGGCTAGCCAATAACATCGCGGCGGGCTCGAGTAACATGCGAACATCTAGCATTTCACGCAGCTTTTCGCGCGACAGTTTCGTAACATGTGTGGCTGTGTTCGCCTTCTTCGTTACTAAGCCTTCACGCTCTATCTGTTGCAGAGCGGTCCTGAGCGACGCCAGACTGACTCCAAATTCCTCCGCCAAGCGGCGCTCCACCAAACGTTCCCCTGGTTTGATGCGTCCCGATAGAATCGCCTCGCGCAAAACTGTCGCAACCCGGTCCGCCACGGTGAGGGGAATCATGTTCCATAACATTGGATTTAAAACGGAAGTCATGGGCGTTTCGGCAGCCATCAGTGTAATTGGACCCTCAAGCCCCAGTCGTTGAGTTTACGCTGCAGATACTGCAGTAGTGTGGAGAAAACCGGGCGCTGATCGTAGCATAGACGAAATTCTCTGACTATCTCGAGAACGCGCTCCTGAGATGATTTCGCCCCATCCCAGTCGTTTCGTTCGCCATTTCTTGCCAAAGTAACAAACGGTTCCGGATTCGCCTGAATCAGCGAGACGACCAGCCCTTTTGCGCCGGCTTCCAAGGCGTCAGCCAGCAACAATTCCTTACCAATAAAAACAGAGAACTCCTTGCCGCGTGTTTGTTCCAGGATTGCCTTGTGATGCACGATGTCATCGCTTGAGTCCTTGTAGCCGATCACGTTTTCGTGATCTGCCATCCGGGCGATCCATTCCGGACGGAACTGATATCCGACAAACTCCGGAATGTCGTAAATGATTAGGGGAAGCGGACTGTACTCCGCCAAATGCAACATATCGTTCTCTCGCTCTTCCTGTAGACGGGAGAGATAATAGGGCCCTGTCGCCACTGCGACCTGAGCTCCGGCATCTTTCATGCGCTTCGCGTTAGCGATCATTCGTCCCAGTCCGCTATCGCAGATGCCGCCGTAGATTGTAAGCGACCCCGCATTCGCTTTCGCCAGTGCCTCGCAGAGAATCGCATTTTGCTCGGGCGGAAAATCGGCGAATCGACCTGTAGTACCCGCAACGAAAAGTCCATCAACTCCATTGCATTCGAGCCACTTGGCGATCCGCAGAGTGCCTTCGACGTCTATTTGTCCGTTGCGCGTAATAGCGGTCACCAGAGGCGCCACTGGGCCACCAATCTTGTACTTACCGCTCATATCCCGTTGTAACTGGCTTGCAAGAAATCCTTGACATCCGACACACGTAATCCTAGGATTATTGCATGATTCAATCATTGAATCAAGTCGGAGAGGATTATGAACAAGATTACTGCCTTGTTGCAAACACGCGCCGTAGCGTTTGTTCTCCTAGGGATGACGGCTATTATCTGTTCCTATGGCCAGGCGACGACGGGCACATTCGGAGGTTCCGTGACGGACGAAAGTGGCGCGGTGGTACCAGGCGCCCAGGTTACGGTAACGAACGCCGAAACTAAGGCTACACGGGAAATTGTGACCAACGACGCCGGGTTATATAGCTTTCCCTTCCTCCCGATCGGAAAATACGATGTCACCGTCAAGGCGAAAGGGTTTTCGACGTTTGCCCAGACCGGTATTGACGTCACAGGAGGATCACCTGCGACTCTTCCCGTAAGGCTCAAGATCGGACAAGCCACTGAGGTTCTGGAAGTCGTTTCGCAGTCGCCAGTATTGCAGACCGATGATGCCGGGAATGTTTCCGTGGTTGACGATCATAAGATCCACAACTTGCCGGTATACGGCCTGAATCCTCTGACTATCGTGAATCTGATTCCTGGGTCGGCCGTTAACGATGTCACTGGCGTCGGTGATGCGGGCAAGGTCAACGGAAGCCGAATGGGCGGGGGCATTAAGTATTTATTGGATGGTGTGAACATCAGTCGAGATTACGGGCGCAGTTCGAACGGCACGGGAGTGGCGTTCAATCCACAACTCGAGGCGCTTGGTGAACTCAACGTGATCAGCAACAATTTTCCTGCCGAGTACGGGCGCGTTCAGGGCGCCGTGGTTGCCATGAACTTCAAGTCCGGCACGAACGCCTATCACGGCGAAGCCTACGAGTTTTGGCGAAATGCAGTTCTTAATGCCCGAAACTATTTCAATGCCGGGAAAAAACCGCAATCCTTCCTAAATCAGTTTGGGGCTACGGTCGGCGGTCCCATAGTCAGGAATCGGCTTTTCTTTTTTGCTGCCTGGGAAGAAAGGCGCGCGCTAACACCTCAACAGGGCCAAACGGACAACATGCCGACAGACAAGATGCGACAAGGTGACTTCAGCGAACTAAGAATTCCGATTTATGACCCGACAACGACCCAAATGACCGCCCCATATGGGCGGCAACCGTTTCCGGGGAATCGGATTCCCAGCATTCGAATTAATCCTGCGGCAGCCCAATCCGTGCAGCATTACCCGGAACCGAATCTTCCAGGGATTTCCGCAAATTTCATTACGAATCCTGTGAGCCAGAGTCAGCGAGACTCCGGCGATATCAAAGTCGACTATGTCTTAGGCTCCAAGGATTCGTTCTACGGGCGCCTTAGTGTCCAGCCTACGGATAGCGGAAGTCCGTTCCGCCTTTACAACTTGGTTGGCCAGCCACCTTTGGCAACATCTACGATTACAAACTACGGTGCGCAGGGAAACTACACGCACATTTTCAGCTCATCCATAGTCAATGAACTCCGGTTTGGATACTTCAATACCAATGTCACCTCCGCAGCGAACCAGGACAATCTGACTGCCTATCTGGGAGAATCCGCGTTTGGGATTCCGCAAAACGACCCAGCGGAGGTCTCATACCCTCAGCTCATTGTCAATGGATACGATTGGCTAGGCTTCTCGAGTCCTTACGCTAATTCCTGGCAGATCGGTTATCAATTGGATGACACGGTGAGCGTCGTGAAAGCCGCTCATCAGCTAAAATTCGGACTTCAGATCCGAAAATCCGATGCCTATGATTTTGCCCTGACTTGTCCTTCCGGATGTTATAACTTCACTGGTGCTTTTACAAATGATTCAGTGAATAAGCTAGCAGCGGGCGACTCATTGGCGGATATGTTGCTCGGTATGCCATACACGGTCAACCAGTCCTTCGTTACGCCTGTCGAATTGCGTTCAGTGGAGACCGGACTGTTTGTCCAAGACACCTGGAAAGTGGCACCAAAACTCTCTTTAAGTTTGGGAGTTCGTTGGGATTATTTTGGCGCACTCAACGAGGCTCATGGCCGGGTTTCGGCGTACGATCCCGCCACCGATTCGCTGGTTCAGAAGACTGGAGGACTGAGTAAACCAGCGAAAGATCTCTTTGTGCCTAGAGTTGGGCTGACGTATTTGCTCACTCCAAAGACGGTAATTCGCGCGGCCTATGGTATTTCAACCTTTCCTCAATTGCAAGGAATCGGAGCTGACCTTCTCGGCATTCCTCCTTTCGCGCGTTCTCAGACACTACAGAATTTCGGGACCTTCTACCAGACCTTGACGCAGCCGCCGGTCGTCCTAAACCAGGCACTCCCTGCTCTTCCTCAAAAATCTTTTCCTCTCCCCGCCTCTCCGACAATCAATGCACCATTGTTTGCCAACTACATACCGACGCCCTCGTGGCAAATGTGGAATTTCACCATCCAGCGTGAAGTGATGAGCAACCTGAGCTTCGAAATAGGATATGTGGGAACCCGAGGTGCACACCTTGATAGTTCCACATTAGTCGACGCAAACGTTCCACCAGCCAGCCAGTACGGTCCGGACGCGTTATTCGGTGGCAAGACGTTTCAACAGCGAAAGCCTTACCCGAAGATGGGCTCGTTGGAGCCTTTCGATAACCGTGGAGACTCCATGTACAACGGCCTGCAGGCGAGCGTGAACTGGCGTTACAAACATGGCCTTACGTTCTTCGCGTCCTATTCGAAACAAAAGAATCTGACCAATCACCCCGGCCGCTGCTGCAACGCCGAGTTTCGAACAGGGGCTGGTGCGGTCTCCTTCCAAAGAGACATCAGCAACTGGGGGTTGAACTGGGGCCCGGATGGTTCCACTCCTGACAACGTGTTGGTGTTGTCGTACGAATATGAACTTCCATTCGGGCCCGGCAAACCGTTTCTGAACCAAGGTGGTGTTCTCGGATTTGCCATCGGCGGCTGGAAGTTGAGCGGCGTTTACACCAATCGCAGCGGTAATCAATTTGGGGTTGTCGATCGCGGCGCCACGCAGATGGTGCCCAATCGGATTTGCGATGGAAATCTTCCCAGCGATCAGAGGACAATTCAACATTACTTCAATACCGCTTGCTTCACTAATCCGGATCCGATCTACAGCTTGGGGAACGCGGGCTTCGGTATTATCATAGGTCCGGGTTTGTCCAACTGGGATTCCGCCGTATTCAAGAATTTTCGAATCACGGAAAGATTTAACTTGCAATTCCGCGCGGAATTCTTTGATGTTACGAACACGCCTCATTTCTTCCTCGGCCGTGGAATGCTCTTCGGCACGGCAAACTTCGGCGCCAACACCGAGACAGTGGACCAAGAGCGGGGTCTTACTGGCCAGGCGAACCGGAGTGGCCAACTCTCCTTGAAACTTCTATTTTAAAGGACAAACGCCCCATGCCGTTACGGTTGCGCCGATTGTTTCTCAAGTCCTCCTCGGCCGTGTTGCTCGGAGGCGCGGCCGGTCTCTTGCCGGTCAGCTTCGGCGCCGAGGACAAGGATGGCGAACAGCTTTACAATGGAATTCGTCTTCCCCGGCAGTGGCCACCGCGCCTTGACACTCTAACGCGTGAGCCGATGGACGTGCCTTACCTTCGAACTCCGCCGGAAGTGATTTCGATTGACGTGGGGAGGCAGTTACTGATCGACGATTTTCTTATCGAGAACACAAATCTCACGCGCAAATTCCACACCGCGAAAATTCATCCAGCGAGCCCGATTCTACAACCCGAGGCTCGAAATGGTTGGGAGCGTGGAAAGGAACTTGCAACGGCGATGACATTCAGCGATGGCGTGTGGTACGACGCCAGCGACCGCCTATTCAAAATGTGGTACATGGCAGGATTTACTCCTGCTGTTACCTGCTATGCGGAATCAGAGGATGGCATCAAATGGCGCAAGCCAAACCTTAGCTTCCGACCGGGAACCAACGTCGTACACGAGCTGAATCGCGATTCCTCGACCCTCTGGCGAGACTTCCTCGACCCGGATCCGAAGAAGCGGTTTAAATTGAGCCTAGTTCCTGCCGACACCGGCAGGCCATGGCATATGAACCTGTACTATTCGCCCGACGGCATTCATTGGAGCGACGTTGTGGCCAAAAGCGGGCCCTGCGGGGATCGGAGCACATTCTTCTACAACCCTTTTCGAAAAGTGTGGGTGTACAGCCTCCGCGGAAGCGTTAATGGATTACGGTGCCGTAGGTATTGGGAGAACTCCGACCTGTTTCGAGGTGCGGCTTGGACCGAGGATCAGCCCACCTATTGGGTGGGAGCGGACAGACTAGATCCGGCCGACCCCACGGAACCAGCTGCTCAGTCACAGTTGTACACCTTGGACGCGGTTGCATACGAAAGTATCCTACTCGGTGTTTTTAGCGTCATGCGCGGGAAGAAGCGCAAAGGAAACAATTTGGTACTAGGCTACAGCCGCGATGGATTTCACTGGGACCGGCCTGAGCGGTCGCCTTTTGTTTCGACATCACCTTCGACGGGAGACTGGAACCATGACTACCTTCATCCGGTGGGAGGGTGCTGTCTAATTGTGGGCGACGAACTTCACTTCTATGTCGGAGGTCGGTCAGGCGATCTTTCGCAGCCGAACTCCCATCGCAGCGTGGGACTGGTTACTTTGCGGCGCGACGGATTCGCTTCGCTCGAAGCGGGTGGGGCCGTGGGAACTCTTACGACGCGGCCTGTAAGCTTTCAAGGAAAGCATCTTTTCGTCAACGCGGCGGCTCAATCAGGTCACCTGCGCGCCGAGGTGTTGGATCAGCGCGGGAAAGTTCTGGAACCTTTCACAATGGCCTCTTGCACACCTGCGACCGGAAATCGAACGCTGTTGCAGATACGTTGGAAGGGCGCCAAGGATCTTTCGCAAGTATCAGGACGGCCTGTAAGATTCCGCTTCTCCGTGCAAAACGCTGCTCTCTATGCGTTCTGGGTCAGCGCAGATGAATCGGGCGCGAGCAATGGCTACGCGGCCGCGGGCGGACCGGGATTCACCGTTCCAATTGACACGACGGGCGCTAAGTCCCTGTAGCCCGGAGTGAATCATTCTCAAGAATCTAGGAGACACAGATTGAATATCTCGGACACCTCGATGCAGTGTGAAGTGCTTGTCTACGGCGGAACCGTTGCGGGCATAGCTGCGGCACTCAGCGCCGCAAGAATGGGATGTAAGACGATCCTTATCGAGCGCGGCGATCATTTCGGAGGAATGATGGCTTCGGGACTGGGCGCCATTGATTCGCTGAGAGAGAACGCCTTCGGTGGAATCTTCTATGAATTTCTAAAGCGTGTTCGAGAGTACTACATCGAAACGTATGGGTCTGGTTCGGACCAGTATCGGATGACATACGACGGATTCTTTATGGAGCCGCATGTGGCCGAATCCATACTGGCGCAGATGCTCGATTCGCAGACCGATCTGCAATGTCTCAAGCGACTCGAGCTCAAGACCATCCAAAAAAGCGGCAACAGCCTTCATGGCACTGTATACCTGGACAGGGACAGTGGGCAGACCCTTAGTATTTCTCACCAGATGGCCATCGATGGTACTTACGAGGGAGACTTAGCCGCAGCTTCGGGGGCCGCTTGGCGAACCGGGCGAGAGGGCCGCTCCGAGTTTCACGAAAGATTTGCCGGCGAAATTTTCTTCGACCCCCGCTACTACAAACAGGAAATTCTGCCCGAGAGTACTGGCGAGCCGAGCCCATACATGCAGGCGAATTGTTTTCGTCTCACGCTATCGGACGATCCTAAACGCATTCGCTTCGAAAAACCTGGGGCTTACAAGGACCTTTACCAGCAGTATTATCGATGGCTACTTCAAGACTTTGACAAGGGGCGGATTAGGCATTTGTATGAAATCATATGGTCAAATCCGCTGGCGAACCATAAGTACTGCGTCAACGGTCATATCGAAGCGCTAACCAGCCTCAATCTTGCAGAACTCTCCGTCGAATGGGCCGAGGGCAATTGGGAAAAACGTGAGAGGTTATATAGCTACTACAAGGACTATAGCCAGGGACTTTACTACTTTCTTCAGAACGATCCAGCGATTCCCACCGTACCCCGAGTCGATGCAAGTCGCTTCGGCCTGGCATCTGATGAGTATCAGGCCGAAAATAACGTTCCTTGGCAGTTATATGTTCGCCAGGGTCGTCGGATTGTTGGTGAATACACCATCACCGAGCACGACTCGATTCCCAAGCCCGGTAGACAGCGCCCTGAAATCCACAAAGATACGATCGGAGTCTACGAACATGGTTTCGATTCCCACCCTTGCCGCAACCGCTTCGAGAAAAATGCCTTGCGGACTGCGAGCGACGGATATGAACTGCTCGAAGGAGTAATCTACTTCAAGAGTAAAATGAAATCGCTTAACCGGCCAGCCTCCATTCCCTATCGAGCGATCGTGCCTGAGGTGATTGACGGATTGCTTGTGCCGACCGCCTTGTCGGCAACGAGTGTCGCGTACTCATCCATCCGAATGGAACCGGTTTGGATGTCATTAGGGCAAGCTGCGGGAAACGCTGCTGCCTTGGCGTTGGCACAGAGAATAGCGGTCAGGAATATTGACGTCGGTGAGCTGCAAAGAGCTCTCGTAAAGCAGGGTCACGTACTTTGCTACTTCAAAAATCTCTCTCTGGAAGACTCGGCGTTTGAATCGATACAACTGAGTGCCATTGAAGAGAACAATTCCGACTACGAGATTCCTTCTCGAAGCGGCAGCGAGCGAGAATCGCAGACTTCAGCAATATCGAGCGCGACGTAAAATTGCACCATGGCGGCACTAAGAGTCGCGAGATGCGGTGTGGTCTCCGAACTTGGAACGCTCTTGTGTGATTGGATCTCGAGTCGCATCGGCAAAGAGATGGGCAAAGAGTTGTTTTCCAACGCAGGGCTACAAGCGCTATGGTTCGCATATGGCTGATTTCCCAACTGGCATTCTCACGTGCTTGCTCCTTTGGCGCTGAACCTCTTTCTCGGGATGCGTTCAGGCCACCTACGCTTTTAGTTCGATCTGCTAACGCGATGTAGATGCAGCTGTTGACGAACAGTGTCGGTTGGTCGGTTGCTCGTCGGTCGGCCCCGTTTACTTCCTCCACCCTCGCCTTCATGCCCGCGGCTTCTCGGCGCCATAACGCTGGAACTGTGACAGAAAAATAGACTGGTCCACCATTTAAGGCATGGGCGACGGCTGACCGATTTCCGTTAACGAAAGGGCGATAGACCTTAGCCCTTCGAGAACTCCTGCTGTTGTTCCTGATCAGGAGAAGGCACGTTTGTGGAGGGGCTGCCTTCGATAACTATTTCAGGTAGCAACGAAGTGGAGGAGCCGGGGTCTCTGTAAACACGGACGATTGCTTCGAAGCTGTCGCCCTCAAGCCGGCCGTAGAAGATGGTTTCGGCGGGCAAAAAAGAACCCTCGAAACGCATCCTGAGACCAGTTTCCAAGCTGCTGACGGCCGTATGGTACTCAAGAAACGGAAAAGAAATGACTTGCCTCGCGATGCGTATATCGATGCCCTTTGAAGTTATCCGATAGGGAGCGAGGAGACAGATGCTGCCGAAATCGATTGACACACGACCATCGTAATCAGCTTTGGTTTCGGCCGGCGGACACTTGCACTTCTCGCTTTGCTCAACGCGATCAGTGACTTCGGTATAGTAGCCAGTCAGCTCTGGAATCGAGGCACCAGTTTTACGATCCCAAACACCATTCTTGAAAAGACCGCCTCTTTTGTAGATCGAGAGATCATACTCCCGGATCAATTGGTAAATGGTGATGTCACAGGTTCCGCACCTTGGAGGATCACATTCATAGGTGAACTCTTCGGTCTGGGACTGCGACCAATTGACCGTGATCCCAACGGTGGCCTGCAGGGATGTCTTCAGAGAAGCAATACCAGATACACCCAAGCTGCTTTCAATCGACCCCTGCAGGGTGGCTGACGCGCCCGCCGATAGTCCTTCGGTCTTCGCCAGCTTGAGCGTCACCTTGTTGCCGCATTTGCAATCGAAACCGCGTCGGAATTCCCAACGCTCATAGATCGCGCATAAGACCTTGATTTTATCTTTCTGAATCGGTATCTCGAAGACTGTGCGAATTGTGCGTCGCCCGGGATAGTATTCGGCCATTGTCATTCCTCGCTGGCAGTGGAGATCGCCTTCCAAAATAGCAGTTTTCCTGCCTTGACCTTCGGCGCATGAAGCCGACGTATCCGCGCATTCTCCTCAAGTGTCAAACCTCAACTTCATACAGGATGGCGACGCGACCACGTGCCTGACTGACGGAGGGCCTGTGAGGGATGTGACGGGGGTATGCAAACAAGCACCGGGGCGACGGCAGCCGTGAACCCATTCGGCACACCGATTGGGAGACTCGAACACTAACGTGTTGAAGCAAATGAATGAGCGATTACGAATGCACTTGGTGGCAATCCGTGGACAAGCCCCCAAAGTCTCCCCCGCACCGGAACGTTTTGTGTTCGTCGCCGTTCCGGATTGTGCCTAAATTCAATTTCGGTGATCCACAGCGCTCAGAAGAGACAAAGTAGTTACAGCGAAAATCGCGGCGGTTCTAACCACATACAGATTAAGATACTTGCAGTCGAGTCGGACTCGCTCGTTCGGGTGCGAACCGAAAGCTCTGCTGGACGTAAAACCAATAACTTACAGCTAAAATTCAACCTCCTATTATGATCAGGAGGCCAGCCAAACTGTCGCTAAGTGGCTGAAAGAACATAATTTGGCTCCTCAGGTAGGATTCGAACCTACAACCCTTCGGTTAACAGCCGAATTTCAATGCGAAGCGGGGCGAAGATGCACGATTGACGTGCTGAAAATCAATGACATGCGTTGAAAGGCCTGTCGCCGCTTGGCTTGGCTCAACACAAAAGTAGTTACAAATCTAGTGACAGACCTCCTTGGCAGGTTCTATGGGTCTCCGCGGTAACTTCTGGTTGCGGTGCCAATGCCGCCGGAAACGGGCCAGCGGAAGCAACGCCGGCCGGTTCGGGAAAGGCGCTCGCCGAAGTGCGCAACTTGCTCATCAAGGAGGCCCAGCGCTTGGCCGGGCTGAAGCAAGATGAAAGTAGCGGAACTTGTCGATCCGGCGGCTGAGGGCGCTTTCACGTTCGCAAACCTACAACGCTTGACCGGTGAGGAATTAACCGCCATTCAGACGACCGGCATTCTTCGCGGCGTCATCTCTAGCTCTGGGACCAACTTACCCGTAGTTACGAACCACTGTTCTTTGATTGGGAATCGCTGTATGGTCCGGCTTGCTCGCAGCCTTGCAGCGATTTCCTGGCATAGTTCTGTGCTACCCTAAGGCGCTCATTCCGTCGGCGTTTACCAAAGCCATCCGGCTCCTGTTTTAAGCTGCCAGAGTGTTGCGGACTGGAGTGGCGATGGCACAGGCCGTCACGATCCTCGATGAGGAACGGGGATATCCCCTTGGTGCTTTGCTCAGTGGGATCCTAGAGCGCGAGGGCGGCTATGCCGTACAACTCTTTCCGGGGGCTGCGGCTGCCGCGTCAGCGGGAGTCGAAATCTCGCGGCAACTCATAATACCTGTACTTCCTTCCGCCGCGAAGAAAGCTGAAACGTTGTGCGCAGCGCTGCGAGGGGAAACCCCCGGTGGTTGTCTTCTGCCCGTCGTAAAGTTGGAGATTTTGGATGAAATCTCGGGCATTTTAGACCGTTATGCCAGTGATTTTTTAGTCACACCGCTGCGCAACGTGGAGGTCTGCGCACGGGTCCGGCGCCTCATTGGCTCAATTGGAATTCAACCCGAGCCGAGGGAAATGGAGCAAGTCTCCGACACGGTCGGGTTGACGCCGCTTATAGGCGAGGATCCGGCATTCCGAGCGATGAAGCGGAAGCTTCCATTATTGGCGCGCTCGAATTGCACCGTGCTTATCAGCGGCGAAACTGGTACCGGGAAAGAACTATGCGCCCGTGCACTTCATTATTTGAGCTCCCATGCCCAATGTCCGTTTCTTCCGGTCAACTGTGGCGCGATTCCAGTCGATCTATTCGAGAACGAGTTGTTCGGGCACCAGAAGGGAGCCTTCACCAGCGCTTGGACCGCCCAACCCGGACTGATTGCCGAAGCGGAAGGTGGGACTCTCTTCCTGGACGAGGTCGAGGCTCTTGGCCTGCAAAGCCAGGTCAAACTCTTGCGGTTCCTTCAGGATCAGACCTACTACACTTTAGGCTCGCCCCGATCAAGGCAGGCCAAGGTCCGCATCGTCGCTTCCACCAATGTGGAACTCCGTTCAAGAATCCAGGAGGGTACCTTCCGCGAGGACCTTTACCAGCGCCTAGCCGTCATCACCCTGGCAGTTCCGCCGCTTAGGGAACGTGTAGCGGATATTCCGCTCTTGGCAGCTCATTTCTTGAAACTCTACACGACGAAGTCTGATCGAGTTGACCTAAGGCTGTCGCCGGCGGCAGTCGACGCACTATGCAAATACTCTTGGCCAGGCAACATCAGAGAATTGCAGAATCTCGTTCAGCAGATCACCGTGCTTGGTAATGCCAGCATCGTTCATCCCGACGATCTCCCAATTCCACTCCTGCAGGCTTTCGTCGGATCCCTTCGGAAATCATTCAAGCAAGGAAAGACCCTCGCGATCGAAGCGTTTGAAAAGGCATACGTCATCGACCTACTTCGGGTCCATCGAGGGAATGTTACGCGGGCAGCGGAAGAAGCGAGCAAGGATCGCCGCGCATTTGGTCGTTTGGTCAAGAAGTACGACGTCCCGAAGCAGTGTTAAGCGGTAAAGACCAGTGATACACCTGTTTCCCTCCATGCCGGGCTTATTTTTGCCCGCAAGCGAGCTGAATTCTACCCACCGTCCTTTCTCGCCTCAGCACTGCTCACAAGGGGCAACCCGCCGCGCCGGCCGGGCTAAAAGCGGCCCACCCCTGGGCAAAGGCCGTCGACAAGCGGACCGATACTACACGACGGATCAGCGGCATAGAGACTCACACTTCGTGGCCATTGGACTGCTTTACTAGTCACCGACACAGTCCGAATGTGATGGGAGTGATTTGAACAACTGGGTGCCGTGGTGAGCGATGAGCGTTTGGCAACAGACGAGGTCGAAATTGCGAGAGCGGTTCTGCGATACCTCCAAGACCACCCTGCAGCCAAGGACACCCTGGACGGTATCGCCCAATGGTGGCTATTGCGCGAGTGGTCGGAGTGGAAGATCAAGCAAGTCGAGCGAGCGGTTTCGTTTTTGGTCTCCCAGGAATTGGTCGTCGAATCGAGCAGAGTAGGGCTTTCTCCCTATTACCAGATCAACAAGGGAAAACAGAGAGAGATCTCGAACATGCTTAAAGCTTCTGAGGATAAGTGACTTCGTGCGAGAACGAGAGAACAGACCCACGTTCAGGATGCGATCGAATTGTCAAGGCAGAATGAATGAAGGATTTTGATCGACTCCGTTCCATCAAGAACGCTGCGCTGGGCAATCTTCTGGCGATACCAGGCGTACATGCAGTAGGAATTGGCCTCAAGATTGTTGCCGGCCAGCGCACAGATGAGCCCGCCATCATGGTGTTTGTCGAGAAAAAAAGGCCGGTCTCCGAGCTTCGGCCCAGCGAGATCATTCCCGCGGAAATCGATGGGTTCAAGACCGATGTGTATGAATCCGACATCCCGCGTGTTCATGTCGACAATACAAGCTATCGTCCTCTCGTTGGCGGCTCACAGATTACACCTGGCGGTTTGATACCAAAAATTACCGTCCTAAAGCCCACCGGGCCGCCCGTGGTGACGCCGTCAACGGGTTTGGGGGGTGAAGGAACACTCGGGTGTATCGCCAAGACCGGCGAAGCCAACCCCAGGATTGTCGGCCTCACTTGCCAGCACGTGGTCGCCGCTTCGCCGCGCGCCAAGCCAAATACACTTCAAGCCGTGGTGGTCCCGACCGTGATCACGTTTACTGGCGTCAATACAGCCGGTAGCCTTGTGGTTGTGCAGCTCGGCTTTAAAGGCAGCCAGGGCGACAGACCCGTACAGGTGTTTTATGCAACTACACCAGCGGACGACCCAAACACGATCGCTACGGTAATAGCGGAGAGAATCAGCGATCTTGGGGGGGAGGGGTTCACCGCCGCTGCGAGCGGCGCAAAGGTTACAGTCACCGGTCCTTTTCTGAAGGATCTCAATTGCATAATCTATGGCGCACATGCCGACAATACCTGGGCGGATGTTCACATCTCGGTGGCGGGCGGCGTCATTTCTGTCAAGGGCCGCGCCTCGTCCCGCTGCGCCGCGTACGTCAATATCAATATCGGCGGAGGTGAGCCCACTTTCGGTATCTTCGTTCCGATCGCTTCCGGGGACGGCGCCAGCACGGTCGCGACCTCGATCGCGAGCGCGATTACGACGCGCGGACTCGAGGGCGTGATCGTCGTCGAGATGGACCCTCCAACACCCGGAGACCCTGCGACCGTCTCGGTGACGGGTGTCCAGGAAATTGAGTGCGACGTCAGCAGCGACATCCGGGTTGGGCAATCTTCCAATTCCTTCTGTTCAAAGTGCTCCACGTGTTGTGGTGACGGCATTGGCGTGATCATCGACGCTCGCTTGGAAGTTGATGTCGCTTTGATCCAGCTGGATCCGGGGTTTGTGGATAAGTATAGGGCGGAAATTCAGGACATCGGAATAGTGAAGGGAGTTCATGACATCCATTTGGAGACAATGGGCTACCCCCTCAAAACACGTGGCAAGGAAACCGCTCTGGTGCAGCATGGCACCTTGTTGGCGTTAGATATATCCGGAACCATCCTTGATCAGGATACTGCGAATATACCGCCGGCACTACCTGCGTGGACCCTCTACCACCGTTTCTATACAGGCGCATTTTCCGTTCAGGGTAGCAATTTTTCCATTTCGGGCGATTCCGGCGCTGCCGTTCTCACCGATGGTGCTCCGAATAGCGACAGTGAAGTGGTTGGAATCCTATTCGGGGGCAGTCCTACAATCACTCTGGTCACGCCTATTCAGCAGATTTTGGCGGCATTCCCGGCGTTAAAGCTAACCATCGAGACTGCGACCGCGCCGGGGGTCAATAAGGGGGTTCCGTCGTTGCCTCCGGGAGCCCTCCATTTCCAGGCGGCCGCAAATTTCGACGTGCTTCCGAGCGCGCGGCTTGCCACGGCACAGCAGGAAATCATCGCAACCCCGGCCGGCAAACGTTACAGCGAGCTGGTGCAACGCCATTTGCCCGAGGCGCAGGCGCTGGTAAACAACAATCGTCGCGTCGCGGTAGCGTGGCGCCGCAATGGAGGAACCCAAATAGTTCGCAGCGCTCTCCGCATAACCGAGTCGGGGGAGCCATTGCCAGCCGAGATCAACGGCAAACCCCTCCACGAGTGCATCACCGGCATTCAGGGGATTCTCACACGCTATGGAAGCGCTCAACTTTCGGCGGACCTCCGGAAATACGGACCACCTTTAGCTCAGCTCGGCGGACTTACCTACACAGAGGCGCTAGACGCACTGAACTATCCAGGGGCGTCCTAAGATGACGGGGCGGGCAGGCGCTATCGACATCATTGCCCAGCAACTCGGACTGGCTCTCCAACTCTTTCGAGACAGGGGCAAATTCTGATCGATCATTCCAGCCCCGCCTTCCCCGAAGATCTGAGTTGCTACCCGCCCAAGGTCGCGCCATGGTCGGCGAAGATATGCCTTGAGTTGCTGTCCGTCCTGCGCGAACCGCAGCCGGAATAGATAATGCCGGGCAAAGCTGGAACCCTCGAGATCCTCGCGCAGCAGATCGGACTTGCACTTCAGCCGCTTCAGATGCGCCTTGCGCCTGAAAACGTCATCGCGTTCCTGTCCGAGCTGGGACTGCAATTTCCTCCGCAGCTGTTACAGCCGTCATTCGTTAGTTCCGTGACCGCGAGTTCCACGGCGGCGGCCTCACTTACTAACACGTTGAACCAACTGGCCACGCATATCAAAGATGACAATGTCGCTGGAATTGTTCAAGACGGATCGCAACTAGTTCAGCAAATCCGCTCCGTCATAGCCTCCTTTCCGGAGATCGGCACGGCTCTTAAGGGCCTCGCCGGGGCGCTGCCTGGAATGAATGCAGACGAGGTGACAACCTTTGCTGAAAACCTTCCCGCCAATTTACTCAGCCACTCGGTGATTTCACACCTGGAAGATTTGCAGCCGGGGTTAGTGGGCGTGGCAAATCTTTTCGGCATCCTGAGCTATCGTCCTGACTTTGGAAATCCGGATAATGCCACCCATCCAGCGTTCATCGACCGCAAACTTCAATTGTCGAATCTCACCACCGCGCTGACCTCTCCCCTAGCGCTGCTCAAATCACAGTATCAGTGGGGTGGTCCCGGCTTCGATGGAACGCTGCTCATTCCGAGATTGAGCGCGTCATTCAAACTGTTTGATTTGAACTCGGAAGTGGTTGCCCCAGGCCCTCCGACCGCTCTCGACTCCGGGCTGCTGAGTATCGGAACCAGTACGAGCCCGCCCGGTTTATTTGGAACGTTGCACTACGACCTGCCGTCGGGTCTCGACATCACGTTGCCGCTCAGTTCCCGCTGGTCGGTGCGCCTTCAGACTCAGGGGGATTTCAAGGCGGGTCTCCAGGCGCTCATTGTTCCGCCATTCACGATCACCCTCCGGCCGGCGACCGGCACGCTCACCGGATCGCTGCAAATGAATCTGATCGCAACAGGTCCCGATTCCGCGCATCCCCTCATTATTCTGGGCGAGGCCGGCGCCAGCCGTCTACAGGCGGATTCCGTGACCCTCGGTGTCGGAATGCCCGCCACGTGGGATGCCGGTTCCAAATCGGCGAAGGCCGACCTCGTGGCGCAATTGGAGGTTGCCAAGGGGAAGGCCATCATCGATACCTCGAACTCCGACGGATTTATCGGGAAGATCCTCGGCGGGTCTTCTCTCGAAAGTAATCTCGACCTCGGTATTACCTACTCCATAAATGACGGGCTGCGCTTCCGGGGCGGCAGCGCCCTCGAAATCAAACTGGCGCAACATGTGATGCTCGGGCCAGTCGCCGTCAATAATCTGATCCTCGCACTCGGCATCAAGGACGGGACCTTTCCGGTCACCGTAACCGCCGATTTTCAGGTCTCACTGGGTCCACTCACAGCGGTCGTCACGGGAATCGGATTTCGCATAACCATCAAAGTCACGGAGGACAACAAGGGTAATCTCGGGCCGATCGATATTCAGCCCGGCTTCCAGCCGCCGAACGGTGTCGGCCTTGAACTAAACGCCGGCGGGTTCGCTGGCGCCGGATTTTTGTTTCTTAACCCGGAAAAGGGAGAGTATGCGGGCGGGCTCGAGCTGACCTTTCTCGGCTTCGATCTCAGTCCGCGCGGTGGGCATTCTCTCCACGCGGTTGCCCGACGGCAGCAAGGGATTCTCGCTGCTGATCATCCTGGCCAGCGAGTTCCCTCCGATTCAGCTCTCGTATGGCTTCACGCTGCTCGGTATCGGAGGACTGCTGGGCCTCAACCGAACCGTGCTGGTCGATGCACTGCAAGCGGGCGTCCGTGATGGTTCGCTGAACAGCATCCTCTTCCCAGAGGACATCGTTGCCAACGCGGCGCGGATCATCGGCGACATCAAGCGTATCTTTCCGCCGCGTGATGGCCGGTTCCTGGTCGGACCGATGGCGAAACTCGGCTGGGGCACACCCACTCTGATCAGCCTCTCGGTGGGATTCATTCTCGAGATTCCGCGGCCCCTGTTCGCGTTCGTCGGGGTGTTGCATATGGCGCTCCCCGCGGAGGACTTGCCGATCCTTCACTTGCAGGTGAGTTTCGCTGGCAGCATCGACTTCGAAGGCGGCCGGCTGCAGTTCGACGCATCGCTCTACGATTCGCGTGTGTTGACATTCACGTTAAGCGGCGACATGGCTCTGCGTGTTTATTGGAAGGACAACGCGAACTTCCTTCTAAGCGTGGGCGGGTTCCACCCGGCATACACGCCGCCTCCAATGAATCTAGGGGAGTTGGCGCGACTCGGCATCGTACTGTTCCAGGGCATCCCGCACATGAGCGCGCAGGTCTATTTCGCGGTGACCTCGAACTCGGTACAGTTCGGCGCACGCGTCGAAGTCTATTACGGCATCGACCTGTTCAACGTCTACGGCTTTCTCGGCCTGGATGTTCTCATCAACTTCAATCCCTTTCATTTCGTCGCCGAGATCGAGGCCCAAGTTGGTGTTCGCACCGGCAGCGATGTCCTCTTCGCGATCACGTTGCAGTTGATATTAGAGGGCCCCACGCCCTGGCACGCTCGCGGCACCGCCTCTTTCCGCATCGGCTTCATCATCAAGGTCACGATCAGCGCCAACTTCGATGTCAGCTTTGGCGACCCGCAAGAGACGCATCTCGAATCGATCGATGTACTCGCTGAGATGGTGAACGCACTCGGCAATCTCGGGAACTGGCGGCCGCTGCTCCCACAGGGCTCAAATCAACACGTCACGCTTCGGGCGCTGCCCGTCGCTTCGGCCACTCTGGTCATGCATCCTTTCGGGGCGCTGGAGATCACGCAGAAGCTGGTGCCGCTGCACGTCGCGATCCAGCGTTTTGGCACGCGCACGCCCTCGGCCGGGAGCGTCTTTACGCTTGCAGACGTGAAGCTCGGTTCCGGGCCGGCTGCTGTGACGAATACGAGGGAGCAGTTCGCTCCGGCGCAATTCTTCGATTTGAGCGACGCCGAAAAACTCTCGCGGCCTTCCTTCGCCGACTACGATGCGGGCATTGTGATCGGCGGGGACTTGGCTGCGCAAACGGACTTCCAGCGCGGGCGCGATGTTGTGTACGAGCTGATCTATCTGCCGGAACACCATCCTTTCACTCTGTTCTATTCAATGACCGCCATACTCGCGAGCTTTGTCAGCTTGGGCTCGGCAGTTGCGCAATCGCCGGTCTCACACGCCACAAATTCCGTTTCTGCGCTGGAGCAACGGGCCTCCGCTTGTCCCCGAGCGCTACGCCGTAGTCTCCACTGACAATCTGACGATGCACGCGGCGGATCTTGTCTTTGATAATGCCACCGCCGCCCATCAGGCGGTTCAAAGCATCGTCGCTAACAAACCCGAATTCTTTGGTGCCATCCAAGTGGTGCCCATGAGTTCCGTCGCCACAAAAGGGGTTGTATGAGCGTTGCCCGGTACACGTTTCTTCCCTGGCTGAGGCGCGGCCTTGGCAATCGCATTCAGACGGGCGCGAGTGCCGGCTCAAGCCGCGCAAAACTGACCGTCTCCGTGTCCGCGAAATCCAATGCCGGTGAATTACCGGCGCCGCCCGTCACGGTACGACTGGTGGGTCCCGGCGATATCGCTGGCGTGCATGCGCAACAGGTCATCCGTACCGAACCGCGTCGCTTGGTCACTGACTTCGAGCCCAACTACCTGGCGGCCGTCGACTTCTATGACGAAGATTTTCCGTGGCGCTACTCTCCGGTTTCGGTGGATGGCGCGACGCACCACCTGACGCCCTGGCTTGCGCTGGTTGTTCTCAAGGATGAAGAGTTCATTCGGGTGGCGTCGCCGGACATGCCACTACCCGGATTCAACTTGACCGGTGACGCCAAAGCGGGGGATCTGTTCCCGAAAGCTGGCCAGGAGTGGGCATGGGCCCATGTGCATTTTAATCAAGGATTCGGCGCCGCCGGATCCACCACGCCCGACTTGGGCTCCCTCCGCTTCGCGCTCGACCAGAATCCCGACGTGGGTTATGCACGCCTGATCTGCCCCCGAAAGCTCGATGCCAACACGCGTTACACGGCGTTCGTGGTTCCTGTGTTCGAAGTAGGCCGCAAAGCAGGTCTGGGTCAGAAGGTCGCCGATAGCGATGATGGCAGCATCCGTTCATGGGCCGGAGGAGCATCGGAGTTCCCGATCTATTACGAGTGGACATTCCTGACCGGCGTCGAAGGCGACTTCGAGGCGTTGGTCCGTGCGCTGGTGCCTCGAGACATGGACCCGCGAGTGGGCATCCGCGACATGGACATCAGTCATCCGGGATTTGGTGTTCCTAACGCCGTCAATCCACCGGACAATCTTGTGGGACTCGAAGGCGCATTGTTGGCACCCACGACAGTACGAAAGGGACTGACTTCGGGAAGCGATTTCGTTCCGCTTGTTGCGCCTGTGCTGAACAAGCCGGCCGATGCCAGAGCGGCGGGTGAGGCAGATCCGTTAGTCGCGCCGCCCATCTATGGATGCTGGCACGCGCAAGTGGAGCTGGTAAGCCCGTCAGTCGGCGGTTGGGTGAACGAACTCAATCTCGATCCTCGACACCGGGCTGCTGCGGGCCTGGGAGCGCGCGTCATCCGGGAACACCAGGAAGAGTATATGCGCCTGGCATGGGCCGGGATCGGCGAAGTGCTCACGGTCAACCACCGCATTCGGCGTGCTCAATTAGCCACAAAGGCGTCCGCCACCGCATACGCACGTACACTGGTGGCCCTTCCGGCGGCGAGGGCGACGGCGCTGATCGGGCCCGTGTTCAGCAAGGTCCTGGCGAGTCCGACGACGTTGCGCGCTGTAGTCGGCGCCAGCCGGGTTCCGCGTGCGGCGTTCTCCCCGGCGTTGCGCAAGCAACTGCGGCCCAGAGGTCTGGCTGCCCGGCAACTGCTGCCCGAGGCCGATCGCATCGGCGGCATCGCAGCCATCATCTCCGGACTGAGCGAAGGCACGATCTCGGCCGCGCCGCCACGTGGTCCTGCCGGCGGCACAACGCTGGAATCCGTAACAGCCGCGTTCGCGCCCTCCGGGGCCGCTGCGTGGCTGCTGCGCAATTGGTGGTGGCTGGCGATTCTTAGCGGTGATCCTAGTGATTGCGTTTTTCCTGCTGTCCGTTGCGGCCGGGATTGCGGCGCTGGTCTTGGCTGCCGTCATTGCGGGTGTGTTGTATAAGGTGATTCGCGCCGCGCAGGCGGCCGAGTCAATCATGCAGATGCTCTCGCCGCGAAGGTTTGACCGCGGAAGCGATTGCCGCCCTTCCGGCGCAACCCTCGTTCACGTACGAGCCCACAGTTGAGCCCACGCTTCCGCCCTCCAGCGCGCCTCCCGCCAAGCCGCCGCTCGTTCCCGGGGATAATATCGCGGCGGCGGATATGCGCAGTGCCCTGATCGATTTTCAGACGGTCCTCGGAATCCGCCTCGAGCCCGCGACGCCGAAACCGGCGCTCGACCTTGAGTTGGTCCGAGCGAAAGGGCTGGCGGCCATCGAACCGCATCGTGCCATGGCAGAGCGTTTCGCGACGCTCATGCTGGTAGGCGGACTGAATGTTCAAGACTGGGCCAAGGAGAGATATGGCGGCGGCAACGCTGGGCAGGATTTGGATCTGTTTCGCGAGGTCATGAACTATCCGGATATCAAGTTACCCATGTATGTGCCCTTGGAAAAACTGTCGGATGACTACTTTGTACCGAACCTCAACTTGATTCCGAATAACACAATCTCGCTGATGAAAACTAACCAGGAATTCATCGAATCGTACTTAGTCGGGCTCAACCACGAGTTTGCGCGAGAGCTGTTATGGCGTGAGTATCCGACTGACCAGCAGGGCAGTTATTTCCGCCAGTTCTGGGATGTGAAGAACTTTGTCGATCTCCAGAATCGGGACGCGAAAACCTTGGCCGAAGATCTGAAGGACATTCCGCCGATTCATCAATGGCTCCCACAGCAGAACCTGGGATCGCACAATAAACGCGCCGTTTCGGGCGGCACGGCGCAGGTGGTCCTGGTAATCCGGGGCGATCTACTGAAGCGCTATCCGAATACGTTTATCTATGCGCAGCAGGCGCAGTGGGGTTCCGGAGATCGCGTGAACCGCTTGGTCATGCCGGACGAAACGGGCGAGCTTTTCGCCTCCCAACCGAAAGACGTTCGCCTGCGCTTTCCGCTGTATCGTGCCCAGGTAACGCCGGACATCCATTTCATCGGTTTCGACCTGACACTGGATCAGGTGCGCGGCGATCCCAATCTGACGGAGACTGCCTCCGCGCACGCGGCGATTGACCCAAAGAAGCTGGGCTGGTTTTTTGTCCTGCAGGAAGTGGTTGGCGAGCCCCGCTTCGGCTTGGACGTCGATCCTCCCATCAAACCGTCAGCAAGCAAATGGGACAACCTTTCATGGGCTCACCTCGATCTAACCGGCGGAGAGGCGATCGACGTGGCGAAACCGCTGAAACCCGGCTTGACCCTGACGGGTAACGATGACGGCGTGAAGTGGGGAGTGAACGCCGCCGACATGGCCTATATCCTCTACCAGAAGCCCGTCATGGTCGCGATCCACGGACGCACCATGCTCGAGAAACTTGGCCCAGTTTAGTTGTGATCATATGGCAGAGAATCCGGTAGTTAACCAGTTGCGCCAGCAGCGCGATGCATTTCTCGCGCAGGCCATCGACGCCGAAGGGCAGGTCCGCTCACTCGACCGGGCGATTGCCACCGCGCAGCGTGGCATGCAAGGGCGCGAACTCGAAATATTGAGAAAGGCAGCGCGATGAGTCCGCAGCGAATGCCCGCGACGCACGATCAAGACACGCTGAGACCCAGGGCCGCGCTTTCGCGGGCTTAGTGAATCTGGTTTCGCTGTCCCAGGAAGTGATCGTTGGTCAGTTCACGGATCAGTATCCGATTGTGCTGCTGCCGGTGCGCGTCGAAACGAAGTTTGCGCGTGTTGGACAGGGCGTCGAGTTGCGGGTTCGATTGTTTCCCGATGACATCGGGGTTGCGGCCCCACCCGCCGCCGTAACTGACGATGAACGCATCGCCGGTGAAGGCTATTGGAAGGCGCGGTCGGCGTCCCGCATGCAGCCGGCGGATGCTGCGTTGCGCAGTGCGTACGAGGTCTCCTGGACGACGCTTGCGACCCGCTCAGGGGCATATCGCGCCAGTTACGTCATCGCAGCGACTCAACCGCTGGATTCGGACGTGGCACCCGCTGCGCTTCAGTTCAAACCGCCGGCGCCATCGACGGAACCGCCCCTCGCCCGTGCCGATTCACTACCGGATCGCTTCGTGATTCTCACGTACTCCGGGAATACCAAGATCGACGAGATACCGGGAAACCCGATCCCCGATGACTTGGTGCTGGTGCCTGACGCACTCCAATCGGATTCGTGGCTGGAGCGTGATTCTTTAACGGGCCGGATCACCGTTCCACCCGCGCTCGAGTGGCTGACGGATTTCGATGTTGCGGTCAAGGTCGGGATGGCCGTTCGCATTCCGCTGAAGCCGCCTTTCGACACGCAAGGATACAGCCGCGTGGTGGCCATCGGAGTCCGGAGTGCAAACCCTCCTGAAGCAGGACCCGCGGCGCTCGAACGGCTCTTAGCGAAGCACCGATACGGCGATGGCTGCGGCGTTACACGTGCCGGGATGCCCACTAACAACACCGATACTGCCAAAGCCGGCTGGCAGCCGCCCTCCGCCGATACCGACCAATTGTTCAGGATCGAGGATGCGCCTCCCGATATCACTCCGGTGCCGGGGATGCGCGGCGTGAGCGACGGCTGGCGCCTTCGCGAGCTCTTCGGGCTATCGACTGAGTTCGCGCGGCGGCTGCCGAACGCGCCCGCCACTGATATTGCCGAGGCGCTCGCCATGAACCACGCGGCGTCACCAGGCACGCTTGACGACTTCGTTCGTGAGTTCCTGAAGACCGTGGTCTCTCCAGAGACTGCAGCCGCATTTCACGCATTCTTCGTGACCTGGGTTAGCGCACGCGGACACTATCCAGCGCTACGCGTCGGGAGAGAGCCGTACGGCATCGTAGTTACGAGCGCGTGGGATCGTTGGGCCTACTTAAATCCTAGAATTAACCGGGGATTCGTCGGCATTTCCCCAGTGCTCGCGAACCTGATCCGAACGCATCGCCCGAAGTGGGATGCGCTCGGCCAAGCGGCTGCGCATGCCGCGCAGCCCACTGCGGATCCCTTTGCCCGTTTGCTTGCCATCATCGGATTGCTGGCGAGTTCCAGTGATTTCGTGTCGCGGAAGGCTGTGCCGGACGACTACGTCCAACACAAACTATCGCTTGGCGGTGCTGCGCATGCGGACATTCTGGCCTGGTTCGCCGATCTGAAAGCGTCACGCGACAGGAGCCTCAACGCCACTGGGTTTCCGCCCGTAGCAGGCAAGGGGCCGGATCCGCTGCTCGCCTTTGTCAGCTTCCTCGATCACACGGACGATTGGCGTCTTCCCATCGTCGATCGCGATCCCACCGTTCCGCTCTCGGAAAGCGAAGGGATTACTAAGTTTGACCAGAAACGCAACTATCTGCACTGGCTATCCCAGGCCAGCCAGAGCGACATCTCGGCGCAACGCTTCTTCGATGCGGACGGCAAACCCGTGGCTCCGCCAGACGCTCTGATGTACGTCGTGTTGCGGCACGCGCTGCTCTCAGCGTTACAGGAAAGCACACTTCAGGCGGCGCGAACGTTCGGCGGCGGATTGTTCGAAGTGATTGATCGCGATCCCGTGATCGCGAACATCGGCACAGCGCAATACGTGCTGCGGAAGGATTATCTTCAGGTCGACGCCTCAAAGCTTGGCCTGACCCGCAAGCCCACTGCTCTGGTCGATTGGGCGCTCGAATCTGCAAGGGTGTTTGGCGCTGGGCCCGGCAACACGGCAGTTCTCGCGGATGTGCAGAGCGCCGTCGCGGCGCTGGTCGACGTTCCGACGGCCGCACTCGAGCGGCTGTTTACCGAGCACGTCGATCTGTGTTCTTATCGCCTGGATGCGTGGATCACCGCGCTTTACAGTGAACGTTTGGCGCAATTGAAGGCTGGCCAGCAGCAGCCCGGAATTTACCTGGGCGCCTATGGATGGGTGGAAAACCTGCGGCCCATCGCCCGCCGCGCCGTGCCGGCAGACACGTTACCCACCGCGTTGCGTCCTCCGCCGGGCATCGCCGTCTTTGAAGAGCCCGCCAACGGCGGTTTCGTCCATGCACCCTCGCTGATGCAGGCCGTTACCGCGTCGGTACTTCGGAACGCTTACCTTTCGCATGCGAGCGCGACATTGCCCGGACCCTTCGCCGTTAACCTGTCATCCGCGCGCATCCGTACGGCAATGGCGATTATGGAGGGCGTACGAAACGGTCAACCCATCGCGGCGCTTCTCGGCTATCAGATTGAACGAGGTTTGCACGAGCGCCATGGCGGGTTGGAACTGGACCAGTACATTTATGCCCTGAGGGACAAGTTCCCGCTGGTCGCGGGCCTGCTCACGAACATCCCTCCGGGCACCAGCGCGGAGGTGATTGAGGCGCGCAACGTGATCAACGGCGCTGATCTTGTCAATTTCACTGCGAACCGCCCATTTGCCTCATGGGGAATCGCGGGCATGCCACCCCCCGCAAGTAACGAAGCAGTCGCCGTTGTCGATGAAGTCGAACGCGCCCGCGACGCCCTGGATGCGGTGTCCGATCTGCTCCTCTCGGAGAGTGTGCATCAAGCGGTGCAAGGCAACGTGCCGCGGACCAAGGCGGCCATTCAAGCCTTGACCGACCCCGAAGCGCCTCCGGATCCTGAAGTGATCCGCACGCAAAGGAGTGGCACCGTGGTGACGTTTCGTGTTGCGTTGACGCTGGACGTAGATTCCGTTTCCGGCTGGTTCCCGGTTCTTACGCCCCGCGCCCAGGCGAACGCGCAATTGAATCATTGGCTTCGCGATCGGCTGCCGGCGCCGAACGATGTGCAATGGTCAGTGCGCAGTGGCGCTGGCGCGCCAACGCTGGAATCGCTGGCCAGTACTGGCCTTGAACCCCTCGACGTCGTGTTAATGAGCGGCGACATACTTGGCGACCAGTCAGGTGAACTCGAACGATTTCTCATTCGGCAGTTTCGTTCCAGGCACACGGTACCTGATGAGCGGGTCAGTGTGGTTGCCCCGGCGACGGGACCACCCGGCGTATCCACCGTGGTCTTTGATTTTTCCGCAAGTGGATCAGGGAAGCGTAGCCTTGCTGCCGTCCATCTGCTACTGACGCGACTGCGGCGCATCATCACTAAAGCGCGCGCGGCCGACGCGCGTGACTTCTGGCGCGATGCGGACACCCCCAACATGGACCCTTCAGATCCGGCGGGTACCACCACTGACGATCCGCGACTGCTTGCATTTGCCGATCTCACCAGCCGTTTGGATGCGGCAGCTAGCGCGTTGACAGCCGGCGGCTCGGCAATCGATGCGAGTTTGCTGACGCTGAAACCTCTGCGCGACACTCTAGAAACCACACCTGGCACCGTGAGCAATCCGGCATGGGAACCCGCTCTCGAAGGACTGCGCAGTGCGATGTTCAACGTCGTGCCGCTGGGCCTTCCGGAAGCGCTGCCCGCTGACGGGATCACGGTCACTCGCACTTTGATCGACACGCTCATTGCGCAGGGCCAGACCGTCTCGAAATTGATCGCCCAACGGTTAGCCCAAGCCGCGCCGTTGCGCGCTACTGCGTTCGTCGACCCACTGCCTGCTGCGGAACCTGCGTTGTCTCGTGAACTGGCGAGGCGCAACGATGTATTCCGGCGCAACTACGTGGAGGCGGCGAGCACACTGTTCGGTCCGGCGTTCGTGATCGTCCCTCTTTTTCACTTCCATGCCGCCCAGGCGAGTGAACTTGCCCAAGCCCTTGCGGTCCCGGTTACGTCAGACGGACTGGCGGTGGAAGAGTGGCTGCATAGCACATCGCGCGTGCGGCCCAGGCTGGCCGAGTTTACCTGGTCAATGGCAGCATCCAGATGGCTCGATCACAAAATAGCCGATCCGGTGGTCGTGCAATTACCGCATACTCCGGGGACACCTTGGATCGGAGGAACGCTCGACACAAAGCTACCTCGAGGCGAATGGCTTTCACTAGCCGTAGTTGGGCCGTCTTTCGCTACTAAGCCGCTACAGGCTGCGCTGATGATTGACGACTGGACGGAAACCATCCCTGCGGATCGCGAAACCACCGGGGTTTCGTTCAACTTCAATCGTCCGAATGCAGTGGCGCCGCATGCGGTGTTGGTTGCCGTTCCACCGGTGATGCGAGGCAATTGGGAATGGGAGGATCTGGTCGGCTCGGTCAACGAAGCCTTGAACCTGGCGAAGGTGAGGGCGGTGGAGATTGATCAATTGATAGATCGGGAGAAGGGCCAGGCTTCTCCGTTCGGCGACTATTTTCAGACGCTGCCGGCGATCCTATCTGAATTCACTCAGGAGGTATATGCGCGCATCAACTATACCCCAGTAGCTTTATTCAAGCGATGATCGGGAAGCTGATTGCAGGATCATAACTATGCCTTTTAACGCCAGCATCGCCGCCGTCTATAACTACACTTTGGCGCCACGCGAGCCTGTGCCGATCATACGCGGCTGGAATCGCCTGGAAGGGCGGCCCCGTCACGCCGATTTCGAACGCAGTCTTCGCGCCGAAATTCGAGATCCATTGTGGTTCCTTACGCGGCAGTGGCAGTACGGAGAATTCGAAGGTGAGGATGCGGGTTCGCCGATCGACGCTCGCGTGGCCTATGTGACGGCACCGCTCGATGGCTTCAGTGCAGGGTCCGTTAACGAGCCATATCATTCCGAAACACCACTCGAGGTCACAGTATCTCGCGAAGATACGCCCTTCGATCTGACGCTACAGATGGAAGCGGCCAGCATTCTTGAGCGCCTCCTAAGACAGAGCAACTTACAGGCCCGCCTGAAAGACTATGTCGCGCACTTCAAGCTGGCGTTCGCCTCCGCCGTTGATGGCGCAGATACACTCGAAGCCGCTGCCGTATTCGAGGCGGGCAAATCATTCTTGTTCGATGCGAAGCTTTTGATCGCCGCCGTGCGCGATGGCTCGCATACGGCCGTTGTCTCCACGTTTCCTGCCATTTCCGCCGCCGAGGTTAGTGCGCTGGATGCAGCCGCCGCCGGCTTGGTGGCTTGGTTCGAGCGGACTTACAGCGCGCCCCGAACATCACCGCCAACTTGGCGTCCAGATCTCTTAAGCTACGAGTTTGCCTGTTCCGCATCGGGCGCCGGCGTGGATTTTGTCGCGCAGGAATTTCGCGGTGGATCACTCGACTGGCACAGTTTCGACGCAATTCGCGGGAATGCCGCCTCCGATCTACCGGCGAAAGCTCTGTCGTTTCTGCCCTCCTCCATCCAATTCGCCGGAATGCCGAGCCCGCGCTACTGGGAGATTGAAAACTCGAAGACGGAGTTCGGCCATCTGGACATTCATACGAACGACATGGCGAAGCTGGTACTGGCCGAGTTCATGTTGATTTACTCGAACGACTGGTGTCTGTTTCCACTTGAGTTGGAGGTTGGCAGTTTCACTCGTGTCCAGGGGGTTCTGGTCACCGACATCTTTGGTGATCAGACCATTGTTCGGGCCGCTGACCGCGGCAGTGATGAGGATTGGCAGAGATGGTCAATGTACCGGACAACCGGGGATGATGTGGCTGGCCCGGGCCTGCTGCTGGCACCCTCGCTTACGGCCACGGTGACTGCGCCGTTGATGGAGGAGGTGCAGTTCCTGCGCGACGAGATGGCGAACATGGTCTGGGCGGTCGAACGGCGCGTGATGTCACGCCTGGGCGAACCGCTGGATCCGTCGATTGCCGCGCCGCCCGATATCCCCGCCCCAGCCAGCGCGGCGCCCACGCTATATAGGTTGGGGACTGACGTGCCGCTCAACTGGCGTCCTTTTGTTCCGACGCATCTGCCCGGTTCCAATCGCGCGATCCGCCTGCAGCGGGCACGCCTACCGGACCAGCCCCTCGAAACCGCTGGAGTCATTCTCCGTGTCCCGGGTACCTACTTCCTCGCCGAGGAAGAAGTGCCGCGTGCGGGGCGCGTTGTGAATCGCGCATTTAAGCGTGCTCGCTGGATTGACGGCTCAACGTTTCTTTGGATCGGACGTCGCTCGACAACAGGTCGCGGTGAAGGATCGAGCGGCCTTGTATTTGACCAGATTGTCGAGACGCCACCAAACGTTCAATAAGGTTACGACGCCGCTGGTCATAGACGCGTGAGGCGCAGGCAGAGAGGAGGTCATCGAGGAATCACTCCTGCTTTGCCGCCATGTGTAGCAGAGCTGATGCGGCGCCACTGATAAGTGTCAGTGGGCCAGGATTTGAATCAGCCAGCAAAACCAACGACTTACTTCGTTGGGGCTCACGCGGGGAATCTCGCCAGATCGAATTAAGTTAAGACGATAGTTAGAAACGGAGTCATATGAATCAGGTAAACGAGCTCACTCATCGCGTCTTGTTCACCTCGAAGTCGAGCTTGCAGACGGGCCTCCACGTTCGCGCGTCGCTGGGCGGCGGAGCACCGCATCCATTTCTGGTGGATACGGGATCTGTCGGCATCCTGGTGCCCCGGCACACCCTTGGCCCTGATTACCAGAACTTTGATCCTTCTCAGGACGTGACGTTTCAGTACATCAGCAGCGGCAAGGTATACCACGGCCAATGGGTTAAAGTTCCGGTTGTTCTCGGCGTCCCAGCGAGGTGGGATGGCATTGGGGAGTATCCGATCGCTCATGTCGAGGTCTTCGCAGTTGACCAACCCGCCGAATTCAATGGCGGTCTGATAGGCATTGGTTTTGGAATTGGCGGCCGAGCGGATGGCGGACCCGCGCGGAATCCCCTCCTTCATCTGAACTACCAAGGAAACCATCTGAGCCATGGCTACATCATCAGCGCTCAGGGCATCGATGTTGGCCTGACCTCGCTTAACACGGAGGGCTTCGCATTCATCGCGCTGGACCGTGACGCCCCCGGCGAGTATTGGCGAGCACCCACAGGAAGCGTTGGCTTGACTAGAGACTTCAACGCTGCGAGCTTCAGCGCCGATTTGCCATTCCTGATGGATACTGGCATACCCAATATGATCCTTTGGGTAAGTGCGAATCACACTCCGCCCAATTTGCCGAGCCATTCCGAGTTCCCCCCCGGTATTACGGTGCGCATATCTGTACCAGCAGCGGATCAGATGACCACGCCAGCTTTACAGTATTCCTTTGTAACTGGAGATATGAGCCAATCTATGGCACCCTCCCATGTTGAATGGCGCAACGGACACGGCATTAATACGGGGAGAAACGTCTTGGCGGGCGCTGACTACCTCTACGATGCGACGGGTGGCCGCATCGGTTTCCGGCCTGTCCTGACGCAATAGTTGCGTGGAGGGTTGATCAATCAGGAGATCAACGCGCGAACAACTCCCTTCGGGAGCCCAAAACGCTCAGCCGACACGTCGCAGGAGTGGTTCTTGGATCGCGTGTAGTCGTTTAGTCCGTTATGCGAAAGCTGACGAGAATTTTGTTCTTGTTGTCATAGGTGGTCAGGCGACCTTGAGACCGACAGCTTCGAGGAGCTTATCGAGGTCGTCCACTACCCGCTGGCGGAGCCGGTCCAGCTGTGATCGCTTCTGATGCTGCAGCTTTGAATCCCCGAAAAAGGGTGCAAGTAGTCCAGAGGTGAGTGGCACGTAGGTCCTTTCGAAGAGCTTGAGAAACACCAGGCAGATCGAGTAGCCCTCGGGCAGAAGCCGATACGGCGGGAGTGTGGGACTTTTTCTACCAGGCGCTTGGCACGAAGTTTAGAGAGGTCATAGCGAAGCGATGCCAAGCGATATTGCTGGGGGCGTGATCTCCAGTGCTGTTATTGTGTCGGTGTAAATTTCCCGTGTGAGGAAAGTGCTCTGTGCCGCAATGTGGCTGAAGCGGACAAAGCATGCATCAGGGCCGGTTGCCTGGGTTGATCCAGCTTCAAGCCGGGAATGCGTTTGCCGTTAGGAAGAATCGTCGGTTGTGAGAACTTCCGGAGTTGCCCGCGGTCAACGAACCTCTCCAGGATGTCGTGCTGGGTGTTGTGATAAGCGTCGATAACCGCGGACATGTTTTTCCGGATCTGCGGCAGATTCTCGATGGCTTTCTTACAGTCTTATATGGCCCGTGGATGTGCATGCAGGCTACTCGGATTCCAACTTGGCCTGAAGCGACACCGCTTGACGGCAACTCAGCGGCTCGCAGATGCATTCGTCGCCGTTCCGGATTGTGCCGCGGATTCAATTTTGATCACCGGGCATCAGCTCAGAAGAGACAAAGTAGTTACAGCGAAAATCGCAGCCCTTCTAACCACATGCAGATAGAAGGCTTACAGGCGGGTCACGCTCGCTCTCTCGGGCGCGGACCGAAGGTTCTGCCGGACCTAAAAGCAATAACTTACAGCTAAATTTCGCCCTCTCATCATGATCGGGAAACCACGTCAAATTGATGCTAAGCTGTTGACACTAAGCATTTGGCTCCTCAGGTAGGATTCGAACCTACAACCCTTCGGTTAACAGCCGAATGCTCTACCGTTGAGCTACTGAGGAGCATCGCGCCCCGCATCGAACCGCTTTGCGGCTGCGGCGTGAGCTTTATTTATTAAAGCATATGGTACGAGGGCATTCTGGTAGACTTCCGTCGAGGAGCGCTGTCGATGAAGCGTAGAGAACTTTTGGCAGGCGTACTCGGTGCATCTCTGGCCAAGCGCATGCGTGCCGGAGAGCCCTCGGAAGGACAGGAACTGATTGGACGGAGCGCGCCCGCGCTTCAATTGCGGTACTGGCTCCATTCACCGTCTCTTGAAATGAGGGACTTGCGCGGAAAAGTCGTACTCCTTCGCTGGTGGACGCAGGGCTGTCCATTTTGTGAGGCGACGGGGCCGGCGTTGCGGAAGTTCCAAGCCGAATACGGAGCGCGTGGCCTCGAAGTAGTCGGGATATACCATCCCAAACCGCCTGGCGATTGGAGTATGGCGAAGCTCGAAGAAGCCACCAGAGAAAAAAATTTCACGTTTCCGGTTGCGCTCGACGGCGACTGGAGCGCCCTCAAACGCTGGTGGCTGACTCAAGACCGCAACTTTACTTCCGTGTCATTCTTGGTCGATCGTAGCGGAGTCATTCGCTACGTACATCCGGGCGGCGAATTTCACGAGGGCAATCGGGGCGGCACTGCCACGCACGAAACATGTCGACGCGATTACCGCGCGATTGAAGCAGAGATTGTCTCTTCCCTCAATCAGGCCTGACGAGACTGACTTCGGGCGCAGCTTCGTTGAGACGGCTGTGCTTCTTGCTGTAGAGAAAATAGATCGCCAGGCCGGCGATCATCCACGCAAACGCCGTGAGTTGCGTGCGATGATCGAGCGCCACGATCATTCCACCGCAAACCAGCACGCCGAGAATCGGCACCACTGGAACAAAAGGCGTACGAAATGGCCGCTCCAGATGGGGTTGGGCACGGCGCATGATCCAAACACCTATACATACCAGGCAAAACGCAAACAGCGTTCCGATGGATGTAAGATCGCCGGCGAGTGAGCCCGGAATAAAACCTGCGAACGCGCTGACAAAGAAGAACAGAAGAGCATTGCATTTGTATGGCGTACAGAATTTGGGATGTACGTCGGAAAATAGCTTCGGCAGAAGACCGTCATTCGCCATAGAATAAAAAACGCGACTCTGCCCGAGCAACATCACTAGGATGACGGAGGAAAACCCCGCGAGTATTGCCACCGTAATAGCCGTCGCGAGCCAACCATAACCAGGCATGTAATGCTGGACAGCATACGCGACCGACGCTTCTTTGCCCGCGATTTTGAATTCCTTCCAATTACATACCCCGGTGAGCACATAGCTAAACAGCACGTAGAGGATAGTACAGGCCGCGAGCGACCCGAGGATGCCACGCGGCATGTCGCGCGAGGGATTTTTCGTCTCTTGCGCAGCGGTTGAAACAGCGTCGAATCCGATGAATGCGAAGAATACGATACCCGCGCCGCCAAGCACGCCTCCCCACCCATGCTTGAACAGGCCCTCGTGCCCGGAAACTGTAGCCGGTACCAGGTAGGGCGATAGATTTGCCTTGTTGATGAACTGCCAACCGACCGCGATGAATGCGATCACGATCGTCACCTTAATTGCAACGATGACGGTGTTGACCGTGGCAGACTCTTCGATCCCTTTAATTAGTAGCAGCGTGAGGATGGCCAGGATAATGAGAGCGGGCGCGTTGAAAATACCGTGAACGCCTGATGTGGAAACCTCCATTGGCGAATGACACCACTGGAACGGTATTCGGCCGCCAAAAAGATTGTTCAGATACTCACTCCAACCAATAGATACGGTGGCCGCGCCGAGCGCATATTCGAGCACCAACGCCCAGCCGATGATCCAGGCGACGAACTCGCCCATAGTCGTATAAGCGTACGTATAGGCGCTGCCCGCAATGGGAATCATGGCCGCAAATTCCGAGTAACACAAACCAGCAAAGACGCAACCAACGGCCCCTACGAGGAAAGAGAGAGTCACAGCGGGACCGGCTGCTTCTGCCGACGCGGCGGCCGTACGCACAAACAGGCCCGCTCCGATGATGGCGCCGATGCCTAGAGCGATCAGGTTGCTCGCCGAGAGCGTACGTTTCAGGTTGTTATGGCTGACCTGCTCGAGCAGCACGCTCAGCGGCTTCGTCCGGAAAAGGCTCATGAATTTACAGCTACGGTAGCACAAGTTCCGGCTAGGCAGGAACAAGCCCGGCGATGGCCAGACGGCTGACGCGCGGTCCCGGCAAAATGATGCCAGCGAGATTCAGCGGGTCAGTATTGGCGACAGCAATGGCGGGATTCCGTTCCGGATCGCGCCGGAGAGAACGTAATAGATCCAGCGCCTCCGGGCGAGCGAATTGCTCCCCTGTAAAACCGGAAACAAAGCGGCCGCCACGAATTTCTCCACGCGCTTCCAGCTTACGCAACACCGGGAGCAGTTCGCGCCATGGCGGCGCAAGCGTTTCACGCACCAGCAGGTCGCGTAGCAGGACGCCCCATCGGAGCAGCAACTGCCGGGCAAAACGCTCGATGCGGTCTTCCTCCGGAATAACAGGAGATGTGTGGCGCAGGAGTGCCCAGCGGCCGGCAGAATGCCGTGGCCGTTTTTGTCCAGCGCGTCCCTCACCGCGCCGCCGTTTGGGATCGACAAGAGCGCGCAGATTATCGAATCCGTCCGCAGTAACCAGACCGCCGGCAAGCAGTTCCCAAAGGCCGTCTTCTACTTCGGTCGCCAATCTACCTGTATGTCGGACCAGATCAACGAAGAAACTGGCACCGTACTGCGATAAGGCAGTGAGCACTTCGCGTGCCGGATGCGATAGAGCAGATTCGTCGGGCAGAGCCGAGGTGGGCATGAGCCAGCCGGCGTCTGCCCGCAAAAACAGAGCGATCGGCGCAATGCGAGTGGGACGGACGCGCCGATTTTCCGCTAGAGCAGGGTGAGGCGACCCACGCGCCCACATGACCTCGCCGGAGAAGCAGAGTTCGTCGAGAAACTCGGGATCGTATTTGGCGATGCGATGCGCCAAGATGTCTTTTTCCCAGGCAGCGGCCGGAATTTCGTAACCCTGAAGCTGGCGAATGATATGAAGTGTTCCATCGGCGCCGTGCAATCGCGTACCCGGCGGGACGTGTTGCCAGGTCTGCAAAAAACGCTCGAAATCGAGCGGCGTGACAGGCTCAATCTCGCGGCGCAGCTTGCCGAGAGTGGCGCGATGAATGCGCGCCAAGATGCGGCGGTTGCACCATTCGATCTCTCCATCTTTATGGCGGAAGTGACCGCGAAAGATCTGCCCTTGGCCTTCCAGTCGGGCAAGCGCGATATCTATTTCCTCGATTGGAAAGGCAAGCCTCACCGCAAGTTGATGAGCCGTGGAAGGACCGATCGAATCCATCCACCCCAACAGAACAGCGTCGACATCATCGACGACTATGGCCCGTTCGGTTGCAACCCAAAAGGCCGCGTCCTGGCGGACAATACTCGAGGCGCGGCCCGTGGCCGCCAATTCTTCGTAAAGCGGTTGCCATTCTTCGGCGGGCGGCACACGGACTAACGTGAGCAGCGCGTCGTGCAGTTCGTCGGCATCGCGGGCTTCGGGCCAGGATTCGACAGCGATTTGATCGATAATCGCCGGGTCGAGCACGCCCTCACCGGTCACGTCAGCCCCGAGCGTTTGCCGCAATTGGACGGCGCGAGTGCGCCGCTCTTCGAGCGGGGCATCGTCAAGGAAGGCGTAGGGATTGGCGTTCAGTATTTCATGTGAAAACTGTGAGGCTTCCACAGTGTCGATGGCGACGGTGCGAATGCGGTCGGTTTCGATAGCGGCCAGGATTTCCTGGAGGCCAGTCAGATCCATCGCTTCGTGCAGACAATTTTCCATGGTCTCGCGCACGAGCGGATGATCCGGAATACACGGTGGGCCGGTAAGATTCTCGGCGCAGGCAACCTGGTCCGGGAAAACCGAGGCCAGCAAATCGTCCGAGCGCATGCGCTGGATGGGGGCGGGCACGCGCCGACCGCCGCTAAAGCGCAATACCGTAAGAGCGCGGGTTGCGTTCCAGCGCCAGCGTGCGCCGAACATCGGCGCATCCAATAGAGCCTGGCGCAAGACGTCTTCCACGGTCGAGGATTTCAGAAAAGCAAAGACCAGGTCGAGAGGGAACGAGTGCTGCTCGGTGAGCGACAGTACGAGCCCATTGTCGGTGGCGGCGGCCTGCAATTCAAAATTGAAATTGCGGCAGAAGCGCTTGCGCAGTGCCAAACCCCAGGCACGCGTGATGCGCGAACCGAAGGGCGCATGCAGGACAAATTGCATGCCGCCGGCCTGATCGAAGAAGCGTTCAGCGACCACGGTGGTTTGGGACGGCAGAACTCCTAAACCCGCGATTCCAGCACGCACATACGCAGCGGCCTGCGTTGCGCCGCCCTCATCGAGGCCACATTCGGATATTAAGAAGGGCGGGGCTGGATCTGGAGAGGCAGCAATGCACTCTCGCAGGCTCGCCAATTCCGAAGAAAGCTCACACGAACGGCCGGGGGCTTCGCCGAGCCAGAACGGGATGGATGGCGCTGCGCCATGGGCATCGTGCACACGCACCCGGCCCGGTTCCACCCGTTTAATGCGCCAGGAATGAGTGCCGAGGAGAAAGACATCACCGGCGAGACTTTCCACGGCGAAATCTTCGTCCAGTGTGCCAACTGTCTTATTGTCGGGCTCAGCGATGACTGTGTAGTTTGCGTTCTCGGGAATTGCGCCGCCGGATGTAATGGCGGCAAGACGCGCCCCCCGGCGGCCTTTGACGCGGCCATTGATCCGATCGCGATGCAACAGAGTACCGCTTCGGCCCCGCGGTGTCGTGATGCCCTCGGAAAGCATCTCGACAATCTCGTCGAAGTCTTTCCTGGGTAGATTGCGGTACGGATACGCCGAGCGCGTGAGTGCGAACAGGTCCTCCTCTTTCCAGGATTCCGCGGCAGCGATTGCGACGATTTGTTGTGCCAGAATATCGAGTGCGTTTTCAGGAATTTCGATGCGTTCCAGTTCGCCTTTGCGGAACGCCGAGAGGATCGCCGCGCATTCGAGCAACTCGTCACGAGTGGTGGGGAAAAAGCGCCCTTTCGGCAGCGCGCCCACCCAGTGTCCGGCGCGGCCCACGCGCTGCAGAGCCACAGCGATGGAGCGTGGCGAGCCAATTTGGCAGACCAGATCGACACTGCCGATATCGATACCCAACTCGAGCGATGCCGTCGCGATTACCGCGCGGAGTTCGCCTTTTTTCAGACGCGTCTCGACGTCCAGACGGATCTGCCGCGCCAGACTGCCGTGATGCGGAAACACCACATTTTTTCCCAGCCGTTCCTCGAGCGCATGGGATACACGCTCGGATAGCCGTCTCGTATTAACAAAGACAAGCGTGGAGCGATGCGTCAGGATCAGCTCCGCCAAACGATCGTAGATCTCACCCCACATTTCCGTACTCGCAATGGAAGAGAGCGGGTCGCGAGGAATTTCGACGGCGATATCCATGGCACGCCTATGCCCCATGTCAACGACGTGTGTGGCCGGGCCGAGCATGCGACCCACTTCCTCGATAGGCTTTACTGTTGCGGAAAGTCCGATGCGCTGCAGTCGGCGGCCGGCGAGTGCGTCCAGACGCGCGAGCGAGAGCGCCAGATGAGAGCCGCGCTTATCATCGGCGATGGCGTGAATTTCATCCACAATAACCGTCGTGGCGGTCGCCAGCATTTTCCGCGATTGCTCCGCAGTCAGGAGGATGAACAAAGATTCCGGCGTAGTAACTAATATGTGAGGCGGTTTCCGGAGCATGCGGGTTCGTTCCGGCGCTGGCGTGTCGCCGGTCCTCACGGCGGTGCGAATTTGCTGAAGCGAGGCCCCTTCGTCCTCCGCAAGACGGGCGATCTCGGCCAGCGGGATTTCTAGATTTCGGTGTACATCGTTGCTCAACGCTTTGAGCGGCGAGACGTAGACCACTTGCGTTTCGTCCGCTAAGGTCTGTGCCCGGGCGGAACGCACCAGGCGGTCGAGGCAAATCAGAAATGCCGCAAGCGTCTTGCCCGATCCGGTAGGCGAGGAGATGAGCGTATCATGCCTCGCTGCGATTTGAGGCCAACCAAGAATCTGGGGCTCGGTCGGGCGCCCGAAACGTTCCGCGAACCAACGTTGGACAATAGGATCGAAACCGGAGACCGCCATGGAATTCGTCTACTACTAGGATCGCAGCATCGCATGATTCCATTCGTGGTCTTGGTCGTTACGTTTGCTGTTTTTTCATTTATAGGCTGGCTCGGAGTACCTTTTTTCAGTAGTTGGCTGACCAGCCTCCGCGCGGCATTGGCGTGCATGTTTCTGCTAACAGCGTCGGCGCATTGGGGACGACGCCGGCCGGATCTGGTTCGCATGGTTCCCCAGGGTTTTGGTCCGGCCCCTTTGGTAGTGACGCTTACAGGAATTCTGGAGATCGCAGGCGCGATTGGACTTTTAATACCGGCGACGGCCCGGCTGGCGGCGATCGGACTGACGCTTCTGCTAATCGCAATGTTTCCTGCAAACATTCGCGCTGCGCGGAAGGGCATCGACATTACGGGACGCAAACCCGCAAAACTCGCTGTGCGAACGCCCTTGCAGATTGTCTTTATTCTGGCTACCTTGGTTGCCGGAGGATTCATATGGTAACGCTTGCGGATGCAAGAAAAATTATTGCTGCCGGGGAGAAGAAAGCGCAGGAGATCGGGCAGCCGATGAATATTGCCGTGGTGGATGCCGGCGGCAACCTGGTGGCGCATGTGCGCATGGATAACGCCTGGATCGGAAGCGTGGACATTTCGATCAACAAAGCCTGGACCGCGCGGGCTTTCGATATCACCACACAAGATCTGGGAAAAAACAGCCAATCGGGAGATCAATTTTTCGGCATTCACGCATCGAACCATGGCCGCGTAATGATTTTCGCAGGCGGTGTTCCGCTCAAAAAAGGCGACAAGGTCGTCGGTGGCGTGGGTGTAAGCGGCGGATCGGGAAAGCAAGATCAGGCGGTTGCTGAGGCGGCGGCAGCGGCCTTTTAAGCAAGAAGACAGGAGCCGGAAGTCAGAACCTAAGAATGCTCAGGGTGATTCTTCTTTTCGTAAGCTGCGTCACCCTGTTTGCAGCAGCGGACGATCGGACTCCGTTCGATTCGATACAGGCGAGCGATCTTAAAGGCGATCTCTCGTTCCTCGCCTCGGATACGTTGCGAGGCCGATTTACGCCGTCGCCGGAGTTGGATATCGCCGCCGAATTCATCGCGTCGAAATTTCGAGCCGCGGGTCTTGAACCGGGTGGGAACCAGGAGTATTTTCAGACGGCGGAAATGGTCAGCCGGCGCGTTTTGCCCGCGCTTTCTGCATTACGGGTAAGAATAGCAAAGTCGACGATTATCGTGCCGTCCGCGGCTATAGACATCCGCGACCAGAGTTCCGCGGCCCGCGTCTTGGGTGCTCCCGTACTTGTGGTTGCGGCTGACGATGGTGATGAATTAGATGCCGCCGACGTGAGGGGCAAAGTCGTAATGGTCGCCCAACCCGAAGGCGAGAAGCTGACTGATCGTCAAAAGACGGGGCTGCGGGCGCTTCATCGTGCAGTTGTCGCTTCCGATGCGGTTTTGGAAGTGAGGGTGGTTCGGGAGAGAGTCCCGGTCGCGCCGCCCCGTCTTCTTTCCGCCACCCAAGCTGCGGAGCGGCGCGTGCCGGAGATCGCAGTTAGAAGTGAACGCCTTTGGAACTTGTTGACGCAATCGAAAAAGGCCCCGAGCATGACTGCGTCAGTGGGCCTGCCGGCTCCGGATGACCGCAAGGTCGTTTTAAAAAACGTAGTGGGCATTTTGCGCGGCTCCGACCCGGTTTTGAAAGATACTTGCGTGCTCCTGACTGCGCATTACGACCATATTGGAACGGCGGACACGGCCGGTCCGTTGGCCGTGAGCCATCCCAAGGATGCAAACGACCGGATCTACAACGGTGCGAATGACGACGGAAGCGGCACGGTTTCGGTAATCGAGATTGCGCGTGCAATAGCGCGCCTAAATCCGCGCCCGCGTCGCTCGATAGTGTTCATGACGTTCTTTGGAGAAGAGTTGGGTGAGATTGGTGCTAAATTCTACGCTAAACACCCGATTTTTCTACCGCCCAAAACGGTGGCCGATCTAAATCTGGAACAACTGGGCCGGACCGATTCAACCACGGGGCAGCAGGTGGCGAATGCGACTTTGACGGGCTATGAGTACTCCGACGTCACGAAATTCCTCCAGGAGGCGGGCCGGGAAACCGGAATCAAAATCTACGAGGATAAAGAGGCGAGCGAAGAATATTTCGTAAGAAGCGACAACGAGGCGCTGGCGAAGCTCGGGATACCGGCGCATACTATCGTCGTGGCCTACGACTATTCTGATTATCATGCGGTGGGCGATGAGTGGCAAAAAATCGATTACGACAACATGGCGAAGGTGGACCGCACGATCGCCCTGGCTGTGACAAAGATCGCCAATAGCGAGTCGGCTCCGCAATGGAACGCGGACAATCCAAAAACCACGCCATTTCGAGAAGCTCGCGGGAACATTCAATAGTTCCCCGCCGTAGTATTTGGCTAGAGCCGTATGATCACTTTTCTACTCTGGTGCCTGCTATTCCTCATATCCTGGCCGCTCGCGCTGGCGGCCCTGGTTCTGTATCCACTTGTTTGGCTGATTTTATTGCCTTTCAAACTGATCGGAATCGCCGTTCACGGAGTGCTGCAGCTCATTTGGGCCGTCATTTCGCTGCCGGCCCGTTTGATCCGGGCCGTCGCTTAAACCCGAGCCAATCCCACGCTGGCGGCGTGTCATCATGGCAGGAACCTGACCATGTTTGTCGTCACCAGCCTTCCCGTCGCAATCCTGTTCTGCATCATCACCATGCTGGGCTGGGGTTCCTGGGCCAACACACAAAAGCTCTCAGGCAAAGATAAATGGCGGTTTGAGCTCTACTACTGGGATTACGCGATTGGCGTGTTTCTATTTAGCTTCGTGTTTGCACACACGCTCGGGAGCTTTGGATCGGCCGGTATGGGCGCGGGCGAAAACATGCACAGCGCCGCATTTCGTTTCGTGATCCCAGCAGTTGTGAGCGGCGTGATTTTCAATGTTGCCAATATTTTGCTGGTAGTGGGAATCGATGCGGCGGGGATGACAGTCGCCTTTCCGGTTGGCGTGGGCCTGGCGTTGGTAATCGGAACGGTCGAAAGCTATCTGGAAGCGCCGAAGGGCAACGCGTGGCTGCTGTTCATCGGAGTGGGCTTGATCGTATTCGCAATGATTATGTCGGCGCTGGCCTATGCCAAGCTGCCGCGTGCGGCTGGCCGGCGCCCCTTACGTGGGCTTATTTTTTCGGCTCTAGCCGGCTGCATCATGGGCTCGTTCTACCCGCAGCTGATGCGATCTATTTCACCCGATTTTAGTTCCTCCCCGATAGAACCGGGCATGCTGACGCCTTACGTAGCATTGGTGTTTTTCGGTGCCGGCGTATTTGCAAGCAATCTGGTGGTGAATACCGTATTCATGCGGGCCGGTGGGGTGACCTATCGGGACTATTTTCGGGGTAGTCTCAAACTGCATCTGATAGGCATGTTAGGGGGCGCCATCTGGATGATTGCGCTCAGTTTTAATGTGATCGCTTCGGCCGTGGCAGGGCCGGCCATTTCCTATGCTCTGGGACAAGGAGCTACGCTAGTCGCCGCCGTCTGGGGCGTGCTCATCTGGCGTGAATTGGAAGCCGGGCCAAAGGGTACGGCTCGGTATGTCGCCCTCATGTTTGGGGGATATGCGGCTGGCCTGTTGCTAATAGGGATGGCAACCGTAAAACGATGAGAGATTAGCTCCTATAGGGCACAATGAAGTTATGCCCTTGCCGTCCAACGAGGAGTTTTACAGGATCAAAAAACTCCCTCCCTATGTCTTCGCCGTGATCAACGAAATGCGAGACAAGGCGCGTGCGGCAGGTATCGATATCGTGGACATGGGAATGGGTAATCCGGATGGCCCTTCCCCAGAGCCGGTCGTCGAGAAGCTGATCGAAGAAGTCCGCAACCCCCTGAATCACCGGTATTCGGTGTCTCGCGGTATTGCGCCGCTGCGCGAAGCGATTGTAGAGCGATATGCCAAACAGTACGGCATCAAGCTCAATGCCGATAGCGAGGCCATCGTAACCATCGGCGCAAAGGACGCGCTGGCCCACTTACTCTTCGCCATCATTGGCCCCGGCGATGTAGTCGTCTCGCCTAATCCCGCTTACCCGATTCATCAATACGGCGTAATCATGGCGGAGGGCGAAGCTTGTATGCTGCCCATGCCGGACGCGGCCGCCTTTCTCGATGGCTTGAAGAAGTTGTATCGCACCACCGCAAAGGTTCCGAAAGTCATTTTGATCTCGTTTCCACACAATCCAACGACGGTATGCGTGGACCTCGATTTCATGCGTGAAATCGTGGAATTGGCTCGCCAATACGGCTCCTATGTCGTGCACGATTTTGCCTATGCCGAGTTGGGGTTCGATGGCTACCGGCCACCTAGCATTCTGCAGGTGCCAGGTGCGTCCGAAGTGGCGGTGGAGATCTATTCCATGACCAAGAGCTACAATATGGCGGGATGGCGCGTCGGCTTCTGCCTCGGAAACCGTAGGTTAATCGCCGCCCTGGCACGCATCAAGAGCTACCTGGATTATGGAGTGTTCCAGCCGATTCAACTGGCGGCGGTTGCCGGGCTGCGCGAGTGTGACGATGCGCCCGGACAAATTGGCCGGGTCTACCAGGCAAGGCGGGACGTACTGATCGAGGGGTTACAACGTGCCGGCTGGCGCGTGACGCCTCCCAAAGCCTCCATGTTTACCTGGGCGCGGATCCCCGAACCGTTTTCGGGCATGCCTTCCCTGGAATTCGCCAAGCTCTTGATGAAGGAAGCACGGCTCGCGGTCTCGCCGGGCATCGGTTTCGGGCCGTTGGGTGAGGGATTTGTGCGCTTCAGCCTCATCGAGAGTGATGAACGAGTCGGACAGGCGATGACCCGCGTCGGGGAGTTCTTGAGGTCACACGAAGCATTAGCGACTGCAGATCCGGAAACCGTGCGCGTATAATCCTAGCGATGGCAGCTCGCTCAGAAGCGCCTTATCCCCAACTGCTCGAGCTGCCTGGCGTGACGATCGAGGAATTTGATCCGCTCCTCGAAGAGGAGATCCGTACATGGCGGCAATCCTTTGATTGGGACTTTCGTCCTTCGGCGGAGTTGCTACGCCGTTTCCTCCAGATCCGGTCGCTAAATGGCTACGCCCTGCGAGCCGACAGAAGGCTCATAGGATACGCCTATCACGTATGCGAAGGGCGAAAAGGACTGATCGGCGACTTCTATTTGCTTCGTGAATTTGCCGAGCCGCCTCATGAGCTGATGCTTCTCGGGGCGATCGTACAAGGCTTGATGTTGACGCCCGGCATTCAGCGGATCGAATGTCAGCTTCTACTCATGCACGTAGCGGGCAATCAGACCCTGCCTTTTCAACGTTGCGTGAAGCGTTATGACCGGTACTTCATGCAGATAACCCGTGAGGCTATAACGGCGCTGCCACCGAAGAACCCGTCGTTGCGCGTCAGTTTCCTCCAGTGGACCGATCGCTTCAGCGAGGAGACCGCGCAACTGGTAACAGGCGCTTATCGCGGACACATCGATAGCGAGATCAACGATCAGTACCGGACCATTCCCGGCGCGCGTCATTTCCTGACGAACATCATTCAATTCCCCGGCTGTGGCCATTTTTCGCCCAAAGCGTCTTTGGCCGCGGTGGATGCGAACACTGGGCGGATTTGCGGCGTTTGTCTTGCGAGCCTAGTCTCAAACACTTCAGGACACATAACGCAACTCTGTATCTTGCCGGGTGTGCGCGGTGCTCGCCTGGGCTATGAGTTGATCCGGCAATCCCTCGTGCGCCTGGTCGAGCTCGGTTGCACTTCAGTGAGCTTGACGGTTACCTGTTCGAACGTAGAAGCAGTTCGACTGTACGAATCAATCGGATTTTCTTCGCTTGGCATATTCCCGGCGTTAGTTTGGGAAGAATTTTGATGATCTGCTACCGGGTGTACAGGTCCTTGCGGCGGCTGAGTCGTTTATTTAGGGCTTGTCTCGATATTCCGAGAATTCCCGCCGCAACGCCCTGATTGCCATCCGCGCGTGCAAGGGCCTCACGAATGAGAGCCTCCTCGGCGCGATCCAGAGTGGGCAGGCGGTCTGGAAATGCCCCAGCAAATGGCGACGATTCCGGGGCCTCTTCATCCGTCGCAAGCGGCCCTTTGCCGCCAATGACTTCCTTGAAGGTTTCGAGCGATAGCACGGCTCCCTGGCTGCGTGTAACGGCATCAAAAGTCATTGCCTCCAACTCCCGGACATTTCCGGGGAAATCGTAAGTCTTGAGCATTCCATATAGTGCGTGCGGCACCGCCGGCGCCGCCTTATGAAGCGCCGATGCAGCCTTCTCGACGAAGTGATTCACCAGAAGCGGGAGGTCGGCCGCGCGGCGTCGCAGTGGCGGGAGCTGGAGATGGTGCGTTCGCAACCGGTAGTAGAGATCCTTGCGAAACGTCCCCGATGCCGCAGCTTTGGCGACATCGCAATTAGTGGCTACGATAACGCGTGCACGACTTTGTCGCGGGCGATCGCTCCCGAGAGCATAGTAGGTGCCGTCCTGGAGAAGCCGCAGAAGCTTGACCTGAGACGGAATGGTCAGGTCACCGATCTCGTCTAAAAACAGAGTGCCTTCCGCCGCGGTCGCGATGAGCCCCTCGCGCGGCCGATCAGCGCCCGTGTACGCCCCTTTTCCGTGGCCAAATAGAGTATCCGAAAACAGGTTGTCGTCGAAGCCCGCCACGTTTACCGCGACGAGTTCTCCCGGACGTTGTGACAACTGATGCAAGGCTCCCGCGACAAGTTCCTTGCCTGTCCCGGTTTCTCCGGTGATCAATACCGGCTGCGGTGAGGAGGCTATAGCTTCGAGGTAGCGAAAGATTGCAAACATCGCGCGTTCCTGAGTAACAATCCCGGCGAAGACTTCGCGCCTGTGCGGGGTTTCTGTCAGCAGGCGGTCTTTCAGGGACACCAGCTCTGCATTCAACGCGCGGAGTTCCAGAGCTCTCCGGACTGATGACGCGAGCCGGTTCTGGTCCACCGGTTTCACCAGGTAGTCCACGGCGCCGGCCTGCATACACTGCACCGCAGTATCCAGGTCGTTCGTGGCCGTCATCACGATAATGGGAATGTCCGGATAATCGCCGACGATCCGGCAGAGAAGGCTTTGACCGGAGTCGTGCGGCAGGGTCAGATCGAGAACGATTACACCCACCGCCTCTTGCGCTATGAAGGGTAGAAGTTTACGGCCGTCATCGATCGTGAGTACCTGGGAAAATCCGGCCGTGTGCAGGGCAACGCTCGCGCTGCGCAGTAGTTCCGGCTCATCATCGACCAGCAGCACGGGAAGAGAAGAGACGCGCTCCATGGCTTCAATTCCTTCCGTCGGCAGCACAGGGGAACGTCACAGTAGCGCACGTACCCTTGCCGGGCTCGGATGAAAAGCTGATCCGTGCCTTGTGCGATTGAATGAGAGACGATGTAATCGCGAGGCCTAGGCCCGTGCCGCCGCTTGCTTCCTTAGTTGTGAAGAAGGGCTCGCCCAGGCGGGAAATGTGCTCCCGCGGAATGCCGATGCCCTCATCTCGCACGTCCAATGAAACAACTCGCTGCTGGGGTTTGAAGCGAGTCGTCACTACAACGGATCGGTCCCGCCTGGGTAAGGCCTCGAGCGCATTCATAACCAGATTCACCACTACCTGTTCTACGTGTTGCGAGTTTCCCCGCAGGCATGGCAGGCGCTCAGCAAGTCGTACCTGAAAGCAGTCCGTTCGTTTTCGAATGACATAGGATAGCAGGCGCAGAGCGTGATCGACCACGTCATTCAACTGAAAAGTCTCGTTCGTTTTTGTGCCTGGCCGCGCAAAATCCCGCAGGTCGCTTAGAATTCTTTCGATGCGTCGCGAGCCGTCTCCTACCTGCCGAACAAGCTCCGAGAGAGTGTCCCGCATTTCTAAGTACGGGAGACCGGCTAGCGAAAATTCCGTAACCTCTTGATGGTGGGAATCCAGGATGCCCACGGCATCGTCCCACGCGCCTGCGATCACTCCGGCATTCATTAAAATGACCTGGTTCGGATTGTTGATCTCATGGGCGACACCCGATACAAGCGTTCCGAGGGCTGTCATCTTATTGGCCTGGATCAGTTGCATTTCCTTCCAACGGAGTTCCCGGGCTTTTGTGCGCAGCCGCGTGTACTGATGAAGAAGATAGCCGAGCAGTATGAGCGCCACTAAATACAACAGAACGCGGAAACGCTGGGCTCTTGCCTCCGCCCCGCCCGCGTAGTCGAGTACCGCACGCTGCAGCGCTTCTGCACTTCGGCCGGTTGGTGATGCAATAATTTCGCCCAATTCGCGATCGACTCGAGGCAGAAGTTCCACAATCAGCCGCCCGTGCACGGTGAGTGGTTCCAGATCGTTCGGTAGTGTCGCGGTGTTCGAGAGTTTGGCAAGCGCCGCCTCGGCTTCTCCCCTCGCACCAGGCTCCGGTGCCTGTACAAAGCTCAGCATGCTATGCGATAGTACGTCGATCTCCATCGCGGTTCTGCTCATGCTGCCGTGTTTGCGAAGCGTTTCGACCGACTGAACAAAGTATGCCAACGAATTCCGCAGCAGGGCGTTATCCGCTTTCAGGTATTCGACCATTTTCAGCTTGCGATCGAGGGCAGTCGAAAGAGCCACAACTTCCTGGCCAATCCGTCCTCCCGATCGTTTCGTGAGAATTCGGCTTTGGATTCGGATCGTCTCCATATCCAGAAAGAGGTTCCGCCCGGTCTGCGCAAGCGAGTCATAGTTAGCCAGGAGTCCCGCCCGCGCCATGAGCACGTCCTGGTTAAGTTCTGCGTCGTGTAGCTGTATCGCTTGCAATGATTGTTGCGTGCGCGCCCGCGCGATCTGGTCCGAGGTCCTGCTCTGGATTAGCAAATAGGTCAATAGTAAAAGCAGCGCGGCGACTATGGCGACGGGTTTACCCATTGGGCTTGACTCCTGCCGAAGGTCCCGTGAGTCCCTTGCCTTTGTACTCGCCGGTCAGGGTATTCAAATACGCAACAATCTGTTCAATCTGCTCGTCCTTGAGTCTTCTCCCTAGCTGCGCCTTGGCCATGGTCTGCACAGCTTCTTTCAGCACCGGTTCATGCCCATCATGAAAATACGGCGCAGTCACTGCGACATTACGGAGACTTGGCACCCGAAACACCTGGCGATCGCGGGGCACGGCAGTAATGCGAAACCGGCCGAGATCGGCAGGATATGTTTCGGCCGGTATCATATCTTCGAACACGCCGAACTTCTGATACAGATTGCCGCCGATATTCACACCTTGATGGCAAGCGATGCACCCGTACACCTTGAATAGCCGATAGCCCTCTTTCTCTCGAGCCGTCAACGCATCACTCTGCCCACGAAGGTAGCGGTCAAAGCGCGAATTCGGTGTAAGCAAAGATCGTTCAAAGCTCGCAATTGCATTTAGAACGTTCACACGCGTCAGTCCTTGCGCATAGGTGGATCGAAACGCCGCCATGTAGCTCGAATCGCCGCCCAGTCTCGCGAGCAGGTCCGTCCAGGACATACCCATCACGCCGGGATTGGCCAGAACGAGGCCGGTATGCCGCTCGAGGTCGTTCGTAATGCCGTCCCAGTTGTAGGTAGAGTTGAGGCTCACGTTGAAAACCGTCGGGGTATTGCGAACTTGCCGGGTGCCGATTGGGCTTTTTGCCACCGGCATCCCGTCAACTCCGGCGTGGTCGAGTGGATGGCAAGTGGCGCACGAGTAACGACCGTCGTGCGATAACCGGACATCTTGAAATAAGCGCTCTCCGAGATCAACCCGTTTGGGATCGATGTCCTCCCTAAGCGGAACGGGAGCAATCGGCTCGCTGCGTTCGGCTATCAGCGCATGCCGCGACATCAGGAAGAGGCAAATCGCCGACGCGATTTTAAACAGCGCAAGATTGGGTTGTTTCCATAAACCACGATTTCCATTAAGGCGCCACATCAGGGTGAGTGCCTGCAACCCGGTCTCGAGAAGCGGCCGGTAACAGCTGTTGACTGTCCGCTTCTCTCAGGCTAACAAGCGTCTTGTGGCGCCCTGCGCGATGACAGTTGAGTCAACCAGAGCCGCAATCGTGGCACCGAGTACTAACAATTGTTCTCTGATATTTCCACATCGAGTTCCTTTCCGGGTACTGCGACAGCATGTACCGTGCCAGTGCGCCCATACTCCTCGAAGAGGACGTTTGCTTAAGAGGTTAGAAGAAAGCGAGAAACGTGAGACTCAGCGGCGGCTATTGACAGGTGCAACTTGTGTCGCAGGGGCAATCAAACCTGCAACTCTGGAAGATTGCAGGTATCCACAAAGTATGCTGACTACAGGCGTCGTCAAGAAAGGGACCGGAAAAGCTATCGAAGTGGTCGGGCCGATCATCGAGTTTCTTATGTCGCCCGAATAATCCGATGCTTTCTATTGCGTGATGATAGGAACGATCCCTCCGAACGTGTCTGTACCGCTTCACAGCCATCACGATGTCGAGAGTTTTTTCATGCTTTCCGGAGCCGTACAGGTGCTCTCCCATAATGGAGAGAATTTGAATTGGCTGAATGCGGAAACGGGTGATTTCGTACATATACCTGGTGGGATGAAACACGCATTTCGCAACAGATCGGCCGAGCCTGTTGTGCAGTTGATTACAACGACTCCGAAACTCGGAAGGTTCTTTCTGGAGATCGGGAAGCCTATCAGTTTCGGTATGCCGCCGAAGGCGCCCACGCCTGATGAGCTTCAGCGTTTCGCAACCGTGGCTGCCGGATACCGGTATTGGCTCGGCACTCCCGAAGAAAATGTCGCCGTCAGAATTTCGCTCTTTTAGTCGACCCGCAGCAGACTACGACGCCGGCTGTAGCCGAAATAAATTCCCAGACCGATAAGGAGCCACAGCACGAAGCGAATCCAGGTCTCGAGCGGAAGCCCGAGCATTAGAGCGAAGCAGCACACGACGGAAATCAGCGGCATGATTGGTGCAAAAGGCACGCGGAAGGAACGCGGCCGCTCCGGTTGAGCACGCCGCAGCACGACCACGCCGACCGAGACGACGACGAATGCAAACAAAGTGCCGATGTTCGACAGGTCCGCGAAACTCCCGATATCGCCGATGCCCGCGGGGATTCCCACCGCTAGTCCCGCAATCCATGTGCTCACGTGTGGCGTTCGGTGCTTTTGATGGACGCGTGAAAACACGTCCGGCAGGAGCCTGTCGCGCGACATCGAAAACCATATGCGCGCCTGGCCATATTGATACACGAGCAATGACGAAAGCATCCCGAGCAATGCGCCGACCGTAACCGTGAAGCGCAGCTTGTGCATTCCTATTGCGGCCAACGCGTTGGCAACCGGAGCGGCGTTGTCTAGTGTCCTCCAGTTGACGATCCCCGTCAAGACGAGGGCGACAGCGGTGTAGAGGACCCCGCACGCGACAAGCGTTCCAATGATCCCAATGGGCATATTGCGCTGCGGATTCCGGCACTCTTCGGCCGCCGTAGATACCGAGTCAAAGCCAATGAACGCGAAAAAGACGATGGCGGCGCCGCTAAGCACACCGGGGAATCCATTGGGAAGGAAAGGGTGCAGGTTGGAAGAGTCGATCGCATGCGCAGCGCCAAATATGAAGAGCAGAATCGCCGCCACTTTGATCGCGACCATCACATTGTTAGCACCGGCGCTTTCTTTCACGCCGCGAACCAGCAGCCAACTTAAGAACATGACGATCAGGAACGCTGGGACATTGAAAATGCTGCCGGTAGGCTGAAACTCGATGAAGGCCGGCTCGGATAAATATTTAGGAAGATGAGCGCCGAACATATAATCGCAAGCCACGTTAAAGTACGCCGAAAAGCCGACCGCTACGGACATGTTGGAGACGGCGTATTCGAGAATCAGGTCCCACCCTATAATCCAGGCGAATATCTCGCCTAGGGTGGCATAGGCGTAGGTATAGGCGCTGCCGGCAATAGGCATCATAGAAGCCAACTCGGCGTAACACAGTGCTGCGAACCCGCAGGTAATTGCCACCAGGATGAAGGAGATAGTCAAACCGGGCCCCGCTCCGGGCCTCCCGACGACGGACGTAGCGGCGCTGCCGTGCAGGATGAGATCGAGCAGCGGTGCTTTGAGGATTGAAGGAGCGCCGTGTTCGCCGGCTGCCGCTGTGCCGGTGATCGTAAAAATGCCGCTTCCGATGACCGCGCCAATGCCGAATGCCACCAGACTCCAGGGCCCAAGAGAACGCTTAAGCCGCTTAGTTTCGACTTCGGTCTCCCCGACGAGCATGTCGATGTCTTTTGTCTTGAGAAACTGCGACATGGTAAGCGGCCAGTATAGCCACCTTGGTGCGCGGTTTACTCGTACTTCGTTCAAACCGGGTGAGCGAATACCCTCGCCCGCGGCACCATTTTTGTAGTTAGAATAGGGACAGTCCCACAATCTGGTTGGCTTTGGGCCTTGTGAGTTCCAATTCGGTTGGTCTCTCAAGGCGAGAGCTTCTATTCTCGGGCGCCGCCGCAGCGCTGGCGGCCGGGAAAGCGCAGGCTGCCGTCGCGCCGCTGTCTGCCAGCTCCCGCCTGACGCCGGAAGATCGCCGATTCCTCGAAGACTACTCCAAACGCTCCTTCCGGTACTTTTGGGATCAATGGAATCAGCACACTGGGATCTTTTTGGATCGGGGCCACATGGACGGCTCACCCTCAGGCAACAATGTGGGCAGTTTGGCGGCCACCGGATTCGGTTTAACAGCACTCTGCATTGGCGCTAGTCATGGATGGATCCCGAAAGAGCAGGCGCGCCTTCGCGCGACAACTACTTTGCGCTATTTTTGGGCGCATGCTTTCCACGACCACGGCTGGTTCTACCATTTCATGGACGCGAGCACTGGCGCACGGCGGCTGAACTCGGAGATTTCGAGCATCGATACGGCCATCTTCCTTTCGGGTGTCTTGACCGTCCAGGGCTATTTCTCGACCGACCGTGAAATTCGGCTTCTTGCCAGGCAAATTTTCGAACGCGTCGATTTTGTGTGGATGTTAAACGGCAGTCCGCTGATCCTGTCCCATGGCGTATATCCCGGATCCGGATTTCTAAATTCCCGCTGGGGTGCCTACAGCGAAGCGTCAATTCTCTATTTGCTGGCCATCGGCTCTCCACGTCACGCCATTCCATCGGATAGCTGGTATGCCTGGTCGCGGCCGCCGGTCCGTTATGACAATTGGAAATTCGTAAGCGGAGGGCCGCTGTTCACACATCAGTATTCGCACGCCTGGATCGACTTCCGGCACCAGAAAGACGGCGACCCCTTCTTCCTGGACTACTTCGAGAATTCACAAATCGCGACCTATGCGCATCGTGATTTCTGCATCAGTCTGCAATCGAAGTACTCCGATTATGGCCCCAACATGTGGGGAATGACCGTTTCCGACAGCCCGACCGGATATAGGAGCTGGGGCGGGACAACCAGTCCGACGGAAATTAACGGCACGCTGGTGCCCTGCGCCGCTGCAGGATCTCTCATGTTTGCGCCCGAGATCTGCTTGCCGGTACTGAGCGAGATGTACAAGGTATACGGTGACAGGATCTACCAGCGCTATGGCTTCACCGATGCCTTCAATCCGAATTGGAAAGATCAGAAGCTTTGGGTGAACCAGGACGTGGTCGGTATCGATGTCGGCATTTCACTCCTGAGCATTGAAAATCTGCTCACGGGCAACGTATGGCACTGGTTCATGCGCAATCTCTATATCCAAAATGCGATGGAACGGGTGGGCTTCGCTCTGTCCACACCGGGAATCGGTATCAAGCAAACTCGCAGCGGCGCACGCCGCGGCTAGAACAAGTGAAACGGGCAGGCCGCTGATGGCTATGACCTGCCCGACTTGACTAGCGCTTACGCTGGCCCTTTACGAGCTTCTTCACTTTGCGCTTGTTCGCCCCGCGCGCGACACCAGCGGCGCGCTTCTTCTTGGGGGCCGCTTTCTTGCGTGAGGCGCGCTTGAGCTTCTTGCGTTCCAGCTTGTCTTCTACTTGCTTTGTATTCATTCGTCGATTGTTATTCCTGCGTATTTGGCAACGATCTTTTTCAACCCGTATCCCGGGAAACTAATAGTCAGTTTCGCATCCTCACCATCGCCTTCACGGCGCAACACGGTTCCACGGCCGTATTTCGGATGTTGAATGACTGCCCCTGACCGGAATCCGGCCGGGCGCGGCGGTCCATTGCGCTGAACGGGGGGCGCGGGATGCACAGGCGGCGGGGCGGCGGGAGCCGCTGACTTCGGAGGGTCCGGCCTGCGCGTGAATCCCGACGGCGGTGTCATGCCTCGTTCCGAAAAAAACTGCGCAATGTTTTCCACCGAGTTGTAGGTTCGGCCCGTATACAAATTGCGCTTTGCCGATTCGCGGACATCGTACTGCTCGGAAAAGAGATCTACTTCGCCGTGACTCGATTGCTGGTAGCGCGACAGCCTCTCGCGCAGGCTGTTCGGAACCTCGTTGAGAAAGCGGGAAGGCAAACAGACTTCAGGAAGCCCGCCTCCAAATTTGCGCCGATAGCGCGCCCAGGTCAAATACAGCCGCTTTTCCGCGCGCGTCATACCCACATAGCAGAGGCGGCGTTCCTCTTCCATCGCCGCTTCCGAAGTCAGGGACCGGCTGTGCGGGAATAGACCCTCTTCCATACCCGCCAGAAACACGTTGGAAAACTCCAGGCCCTTTGCATTGTGGATAGTCAACAGCGACACAGCGGCTTGTTCGTCGACCGAGTCAGCATCGGAAATCAGCGCAGCATGATCCAGAAATTCGGCGGCTGTTTCACCTCGCTCCGCAGCCTCGGCGGCAGCGTTGACCAACTCTTCCAGATTGCCTAGGCGTGATTCGGAATCCGGCGACTGATCGTTCTTCAGCATGGCCTCGTAACCGGTTTTTTCAAGAATTCCGCGCAACGTCTCGTGAACGGGTTTGTCCGGAGCCTCTTCGGCTAAGCTCTCGATCAGAAATTTAAACAACCGGATGGCCGACTCGGCGCGCGCCGGGAACAATCTCTCCTCGAGCATCTTTGGAAGCGCATTCCAAAGGCTCATGCCGTGCTCGAGTGCATATTGCTCTAATTGGTCGATAGTGCCCTTCCCGATTCCACGCGCCGGTGTGTTGATAATCCGCAACAGGCTGACGGAATCCTGCGGGCTCAGCAAAACCTTGAGATAAGCCAGTAAATCCTTAACTTCAGCCCGTTGGTAGAAACTGAAGCCGCCGACCACCAGATACTTGCGTCCGTAACGCCGTAGCGCTTCTTCTATCTGGCGGGATTGGAAGTTTGTACGATATAGAACCGCGACCCGCTCAGCCGGGTTTCTTCCGAGCAGCTTCTCTATAGTGTCGGCTATGAAGAGCGCTTCATTCTCGCCGTCCGGGGCCTCGTAAAAGCCGATCTTCGCGCCTTCGCCAGAATCGGTCCACAGCCACTTACCTTTCCGCTCCTTGTTATTGGCGACTACGGCGCTCGCCGCTTCCAGAATGTTCTTGGTGGAGCGATAGTTCTGCTCGAGCCGGATCACGACCGCTTCCGGATAGTCCTTTTCAAAATCCAGAATGTTTCGGATGTCGGCTCCGCGCCACCCATAGATGGATTGGTCTTCGTCTCCTACCACGCAAACGTTGTGGCGAACTTCGGTCAACCGCCGCATTAATTCGTACTGGCTGCGGTTAGTGTCCTGATATTCGTCGATCATGACGAACTCGAAATGCCGGTTATATAAGGCTCGAATCGCATCGTCATGACGCAGCAGCCGCACCGATTCGAGGAGTAGATCGTCGAAATCGAGGGCGTTAGCTAGACGCAGGCGTTCTTCGTAGAGTTCGTAAATCTTGGCGAGACGGGTCAGTTTGGGATCGGTCGCGGCCTTGTACCAGTCTTGCGGTGTTTCGTTGTTGCTCTTGGCGTGGCTGACGCGCGAAAGCGCGGCCCGGTATTGCATGAATTTTTCATCCAGGCCGAGTTGCTTATAGATGGATTTGAGCAGCGCCACCTGGTCGTCATCGTCGTAAATAATGAAGCGACGTGTGAAGCCGTCACGAATTTCGCCGAGCGAACCGCCATCCCGCCGCAGGAGGCGAACACAAAAAGAATGGAACGTAGAAACGAAGGGCGTCTTCGAAGCGGTCGCATCGCTCAGCAGGCTATTCACCCGCTGGCGCATTTCTTCGGCAGCTTTGTTGGTGAACGTCACAGCCAAAACCGCCGGTCCCGGAATCCGGTGCGTTTCGATCAAATGCGCGATACGGTGGGTAATGACGCGGGTTTTACCGCTCCCGGCGCCGGCGAGTAGTAATAACGGGCCCTCCACGTGGGCTACCGCCTCGCGCTGTTGCGTATTTAGCCCTGCAAGGAAATCCATCGAGTACTAAGGAAGGAGAAGGCGCTTTCAGAATAACATCGCAAGTGCCGATCCAGTAGTCTAGAGACAAGCGCTCCCGCTTCCTGAATGTTCCGCCGAAGTCTTACCGCAGTCGCTGTTGGCGCGGTTGCATGGTTCCTTTTGGCCGCCCGGCCACAGACCCCGAGCGATCCTGCGTTCGCGCAGATCGACAACATTGTCCGCACCCTTTCTGGCATTACGGATCTTGCGGAGAATCACCCTGTGCCCTACGGCCGCATGACCAAACGGCAACTCCGGCAGTTTCTAAACAAGCGCATCAAGAAAACCATCAAGCCGCAAGAGATTCGGGCCGACGAGCTTTCTCTCAAGATGTTTGGCCTCGTTCCTCAGGACTTCGATCTCAAGAAATCGACCATCGACTTACTGACTGAGCAAGCAGCAGCGTTCTACGACTACGACGAGAAAAAGCTGTTTCTTCTGGAAGATTCGTCTCTGGCCGCGGAAACCACGACGCTGGCTCACGAACTTTCGCACGCTTTAGCGGATCAGCATTTCGACCTGGATCACTTCATGGAGGAGGCGCCGGCCAACGACGATGAGAATCTCGCCCATACCGCCGTTGTGGAGGGCCAGGCTTCTTGGCTCATGATCGCTTACGAACTGAAGCAAAAGGGTCAAAAGCCGGTTCCTACCGTGGAGATGTTGAACTCAGTGGGCGATTCGAGCGAAGAATCGATGGAAGACTATCCGGTTCTCAAGGCGACGCCGCTCTACATCCAACAATCATTGCTATTTCCTTATTCGGAAGGCACTCTGTTTTTTGATGCTGTTTATCGCAAAATGGGCAAAGCCTCTTTTAGTGCGGTCTTCACCGACCCGCCTGTCGATTCGGCACAAGTAATCCATCCCGAGCGATACTTCCGTCATGAAAAAGCGGCCGCTCCCGAGGCGCCAAAGCCGGCGCTAAAAAACGAGGGGAAGGAAGTCAGTGAAGGCTCGGTCGGCGAGTTCGACCATCGTATGCTGATACGCCAGTATTTGGGCGCGGCGAAAGCGCGGGATCTCGCGCCGCATTTGCGCGGTGGGCAGTTCCGCGTGGTCACCAGCGGAAAATCTCATAAGCCCGTTTTGGAGTACGCGTCGCAATGGGACTCCGAAGTGCAGGCGGCGAATTTTTTTGTGGCCTATCGAAAGATCCTGCAGGCGAAATGGAAGCGTTGCGACATTGTGATCGACGCCCCGTCAGGAATTGCCGGCACGGGTGACAACGGATACTTTGTGACGCGGCTTAAGGGGAATACCGTCTCGAGCATCGAAGGGCTCAGCGATTCTGCCGATTGGAACCCTCTCAAGCCCGCTAGTACAGCGCTGACCGCCGTTCGGCGCATACCGCGATAAGCTAAACTGTTGACTGGAGTTTCCCATATGGTCAAGACCTTTGCCCTGCTCTTGGGCGTGTCGCTTCTCGCCTCTGCGGGCCAGGCGCTGCGGAAAGCGCCGGAGCTCTCGTTCAATATCCCCGGCAAGGGTCCGCAACTACTGAGCCAGTATCGCGGAAAGGTAGTTGCACTCTCGTTTATTTTTACGACCTGCCCCCACTGCCAGGCGGAGTCGAAGGTGATGACCAAGTTTCAACAGGAGTTCGCATCGCGCGGCTTGCAAGTTTTGGATATCGCGGTCAATCCGAACGCGGATCTGTTAGTCGAAAATTTCAAAAAGGACTATCAGGTTGGTTTCCCGGTCGGCTGGGTACCGCAGGACCAAATGGTGGCATTCATGGGCTTCAGTTCGGCGCGTTTTGTGGTACCTCAACTTGTGCTAATCGACCGCAAGGGAATGATCCACTATCAGACGCCCGCCCTAGAAGATGAGAACTGGGACAAGCTGATGAAGGAAGAAGCGATTCGTCAGCATATTGAAGAGTTGCTCGCCGCCGGCAGCAGTAATTCCACGAGTCTGCACCCGGGAGGATCGCGCGTCGCGATGACAAACCACACTCCCGAAAGTCACTAAGGCTCGCCAATGCGCCCGTAGCTCAGCCTGGATAGAGCGTTTGCCTCCGGAGCAAAAGGTCAGAGGTTCGAATCCTCTCGGGCGTACCAAGTTATTTAGGATCAGTAGATTACGGACCGAGTCGGTGCCGAAGAGTGTTTGCCACATTGGGACGAGTAGGTTTGCAACGTACCTGCAAATTCAGTCACTTACAAAAGAGTAGAACGAACTTGAATGCCAGGAGGGGACCAGAATATTCCGGTAATTCTAATTCGGCATCAGGAATCAAAGAGGTTCGATAGCAGGTAACGCCTCTTATGGATTTGAGAAGTCGGGCATCGACTCCGGATCGAATGCCCGGCGGAATTGGTTAGTCGGCGGGTTCGTCGCCTAATGTTGGATCGACAGCTTCGGGAGTGGGTTGCTTATCGGAGCGGTCGAGCGCCAAAATCGAGGTGGCGTAGATCTCCGCCACACGCACGCTGCGATCAGAGTCCGCAGGAGTAAATTCACGGTAGCGGAGTTCGGCTTCGACCTCAACCTAAGCCCTGTGGTCCGCAAAAATGCGATGAGGGTGTGAAATCAGCCGCATAGCTGTGCGACGATTGCGAGGTGCGAAGGGCGTCCGGGCAGGTCTCGAAGCTGATTATTGCCTTGCAGATTGTCGTTTCTGATTCTCTCGGCTTCTGGGCAGCTCTTTTCCGGAGCCATACAGCGCTAGCTGCCGAGAATCTGTTCCTGCGTAAGCAGCTGGCCCTATTCCAAGAACTTGAGCAGAAAGCCAAAGCAACCACTGCCGCGGATCGCTTTGTGTTTTCCAAGCTCGCTCGCTTTTTCGACCGGAGCAAAGCTCTGGTGATCGTGAAACCAGCCACTCTGATTGGCTGGCATCGAACGGCTTTCGGCCGGTTCTGGCGTTGGAAGTCAAGACCGGTCGGAAGACCAGCAGTTCCGGTCAGTTGAGACGCTTGATCCGCCGCATGGCAGCCGAAAACCCGACCTGGGGGGAAGAGCGAATCGCAGATGAACTCTTACTGAAGCTTCATATTCGGCTCTCACCCCCGTACCGTCGCCAAATATGTCAATGGGCCGCCGCGTCCCCACAGATCTAAAGACCAGCGCTAGTCAACTTTTCTCCGGAATCACGCGCAGGGGATCGTAGCTTGCGATTTCTTCGTTTCCGTCACGGCACGCTTCCGCATCCTTTATGAATTTGTCGCGCTCGAGATCGAATCCAGATGTCTCGTTCACTTCAATCTGACCGAACACCCCACGGCTGACTGGACCCTGCAACAGCTCCGGGAAGCGCTTCCCGGTGACGAGGATTATAAGTTTCTCCTTCATGATCGGCACAAGACGTTCTCTGCCCGTCTGGATGAAGAAGTTGAGAGCTGGGGCATACACGTGTTGAAATCGCCCGTTCGCATGCCGACGGCCAACGCCCATTGCGAACGGTTGATTGGAACGATACGCCGAGAATGCCTCGACTATTTCATCCCACTCAATGCGTGGTCACTTACGAAGAATCCTTGGTGAGTGGACCTGCAATTACAATGGCGGCCGCCCGCATCGGTCCTTCGGACCAGACATTCCCGAACCAGTTCAGCAGACCGCACCGGCTCGCGAGCAAGCTGATCGGTTATGTCGAGCTTCTCGAGTGATTGCCAAACCGATTCTCGGTGGTTTGCATCACGAGTATCAATGGCCTGACGCGGCATGAGCGACTTATTGCGGACCACAAGCGTTTTGAAATATTTTGGCCTACTGTTAAGCGGCGGAAAAGCCGAACAATTCGCGGCAGTGAATCGGCCTGACTGACTTTGTCGCCTTTGCCGCCATGGCGCGGCTATATTTTCGGAAACGGCGTCTTTTTCAGCCATCACAATCCTTGCCAACTAATCTCAATGAGGCCAACGTCGAGTTCGGATCAAATGGCTCCACAGATTGGGCTTGTCAGTTGCAGTGTGATGCTGACGCTCGAAGTTCCGTTGGCATTGGTGGCATAAAGCTTTACCACAATCGGCACGCACGGAAACGGCACCTCCTTCGATGGATTCCAATCAAGGCTGGGTCCTGAGCCGATATCCGCTTCCTTGGGCGGCGACCCTTGGACCGCCGAAATCACGGTCCATCGGTAGGTTACGGCACCAGCTTCGGAATTCACGGCACCCTGGAGGGGAATGGTGCTGCCGATAAAGCCCACATCGAATATGTCATTGTTGTGTGGCGCGAGTATGGTCACGACGGGCGGCGAGCCCTGTGGCACCGCCTGTACCATAAGGCCTTGGCTCACGGTATTGACCGTGCCATCCTTGTCCGTCGCCTTCAAGGTGAGGACATGCAGGCCTAGCGTAGAAAAAGACACCACCTTCTCACAAGCGTTGAACGGGAAAGAGCTGTCACCCGCGGTTGTGCTGGTCCACGACAGTTTGTCGCAGGGCACTCCGAAGCCGAGGTCGTTCGAATCAAAGCCGTGTCCCTTCAGCACAACGGGCGTGTTCTGAGACACGACCTTGAACGGAGGCGGCCCGAGCGGCGGGAAATCCATGGTCACAGACGGTGGATCGTTCTTCGCATTGACACCCATGCTCTGAGTGGCGATGCGGCCATCTTTGTCAGTCGCGACCACGGTGATGGTGCGTGGTCCCGGCTTTAGATACGAGTACAAAAAATTCTTTTCGATGCTGAGAAAGCCGTCTATGTCGGAGGTCCAGGTCAGCTTGCAACAGTTCGGGCCGTCCTCCGCATCGGTGACCGTAACCTTGTGTTCAATGTTGTTCTGGCCGTAGCTTACCTGGCTACCGGGCGCGACAAGCGTGAGCGTTGGGGCGTGGCCCTTGCCCTGAACATCTCCGCAGCCGGAGCTGCCTTGGCTGTCCAATAACGCCTGGACCAGGTTGGGGCTTGTGGTCTTCCAGAGGCGCAACATCGGGCTCATCGCGTTCGGCATCATGCCGGAACAGACGTAGCTCGCAGCGTATTGGATGAAGACATCCTTGGGACTGTCGAAATCGAAGTTTTCGCTTTGCCACATGTGGCAGGTGCGGCACGAGGGCTTGATGATTTTGTTAAAGACGAAAGCCTTGCTCTGCCAGGCCACTGGAACTGGAGCCGGTATAGCTTTGGCACCCTTGGTATGGACGCCGTCCGGATAGAGGCTATTCAAGAAATCCCAATACTTGCCCGTGTGTACGTGGGCGTAAGCCACCGTTTCGTTCAGCACCCGAAACTTCTCCTGCTGCTGGGCCAAACTAAACGGCGAATCGTCGTTCACGCCTGGGTACTGGTAGCTTTGGGGATCGAGCACCACGAACTCGCCCCCGCCATGGCAGTGAACGCATGAGGCATTGACGTATTTAGGGCCGCTCGTGTCGAAGTGAGTGGTGAGACGAAGTTTCCCGTCGGGCCCGTAGATGTAGAATTTGCCCACGGGCGGCTTGCTGGTATCCGGGCGGTCCGCCTCCATTGCGACGGTATCGCCAGGGTTGAAGCCATGAATCGTGTCGTCGAAGGCTTCAAAGGGTGAGCCCCCGACCGTGCCGTACTTAGTGACATAACAAGCTTGGTGGAACGGCCTTCTGGCACAGTTAACCTTGCGTCCAAGGCCCAGTTCGTTGGGGTTGAAGAAGACCACCTCCCCACTGCCGCTCGTGAAGCCATTTAGACTGAGCCATTTGGCAAAAGTGTTCTTGGCCGGTGTTGCTCCGATGCTTTTGTAATAAGCGGTAGCTTCCTCGTCATTCGATTCGTAGCGATTCAGCCAGTCCTTGACCGGGAGCTTCGCCGCGAGCTTGATAAAGCCGGTAAGGCCGTCGGGACCGCCGGTGCAGGCGCTGTATGGGAAGGGTGGAATCGCTGGCGAAATGTTCGGTCCGGTGATGCCTTGCTCTGTCTGAATGATGCTACTGGGTCCATCGACCGGGCCTACATCGAGGCGGACGGACACAAACGCAGGGAGCCGCTCGATCAGATTGACAGTCTGCGTAATGGTGTAGTCACGAACTTCCGAGGAACCATTGTGCGGGATCGTCACGCGTAAGTTAAAGGGGCGATCGAGTTGGAAAGGATCTACCTTGACCTGCAGGCACGCTGTATCCGAGGCGAGTTGTCCAAAGCTCCAAATGGAAAGATGATTGATGGAACCACGGAAGCTGCCCTGCGCGGCAAGGCTTGGGGAGTTGCCGAGCATCCAGACGCCTTTGCCTTCTTCGTAACTCGCGAGAGTGACCGGTGTAGCGGAAAAGCTGGATACTAGGCTGGCGGGCGGCGCAAAGCTGAGTTGAGCCGCGCTGCCTTGGGCGATGTTGTACTTCTTGCCGTCGTTGTCCGTAATCTCGATGGCAACTGCGGCGCGACTGACAAATGTCGTTTCACTTCCATCGGCTGCTAAGGCGGCGGCGTCACCAGGCAGTTCTCCTTGCGTGGGGTCATAGCGGTAGATATCGAGGTTCAAAGGACCTTGCGCTCGCTTCCCGTCAGGGTCAACCAGGACGTTTGCCGACAGTTCAAGATTGATGTCTTGCTCGCTTATACGGACTTGTTGCAAGGGGTTGATTTGGGTTCGCGTGGCTGGCTTGAGCGTCATCTTGAGGCCCAGAGCGGCGTCACGGTAGATATGCGAAACAGGCGCGTGACCGGGCTGCTTGACCGTCAACACATGCCGTTCGCTAACTGGCACCGAAACGCGAAAGTTGCCCGCGGCATCAACGACGGAAGGGGTTCCATCGACAGATACTATTGCGTTGGCGAGAGGCTTTCCGTTTGGGTCTGCCAGAGTGCCGATGAAACGCGCTCCGGTGTCACTGGTACCAACCGCCAGTTGGTCGATGGCATAACCGCCTTTGCCGTCGCTTACCTCTACGTTCAGGAAATTTTGAGCTGCTGCATTCGGGAGCGTCCAGGAGATGGTGCGGGAATTCACCGATCTGAATCCAGGGTTGCCGTCTGTCCACTTGAATGTCAGCGCGTCGCCCCGATCGGGATCCACTACCTCGGCATCGACCTGTATCGTTTGTCCAGCGGAGAAAGCGCGCAACACGTTGCCTGTTGAATCCTTTGGCACCAGGACTCGGAGGATAGGCGGCGAGTTGGGCATCTTAACGTCGAGAAATTCCTTGGCGGCGAGATGATCTGCTGTGACGGTGACGCGTTGTGTGAGTTGACCGCCATCGCACGTGGCAGTGAGCGAGTAGGCGCCGGGTCCAGAAAGGCCCGTCAACAAGAATTCCCCGCGGTTGTTTCCCTTAGCCGTACTGCCGGCGCGTGGACCAGTCAAGGTTACGGTTGCCAATGTCAACGTTCGGAAAGCAGCCGTCAGGTGATAGCATGGCGATCCGTCGGCGAGAAGCACGCGGCCGCGAAGGGCCCCGCCATCCGGATGAAGGGCGAGGTTGAAGTTCAGGTACTGTGTCCCGGCTTTGATTACGGCCGGCTCGGGAGCGCAGGTTGAGACAAAGCCCGGAGCATCCGCGCAGAGCCGATAGGTTCCCGGAGGGTGGGGCGGGATTTCATAATGCCCCTCAGCATCGCTGCGTGCAGTTTCTCCTGTGCCATGGTTCTGCGGATCTTTGAGAGAAACAATGGCGCCGGACAGCGACATCGGGGCGTCACCATATGCTGCATCCACTTGGCCCAGCACGCGCCCCGGACGGTTCGCGATCGTGCTCTGGGTGGGTACGGGTCGAGAAACACCAAGCTGAGCGCCAACCGATATGGCAACGGCTGCGGACCCCAACACGATCCCACATCCAACAGCGATCAGAATGGCACGACTCGCGTGGTTTGTAGTGTGCAGATGCATCAATAGGCCTCCCTCGCAATTCAATTTGTGAATAAGAGCAGGATTTACTTTAGCCTTCGATCGCCCTGCAAATCGTCAGGGCGATGTAAGGTTACGGTCTGTTTTAAGCGCCTTCTAGTTGCAGTTTTCGCGTTTTGGGTTTGTTGTCTCTTGGATTGCCGAAATCCGCCATCCAGCTGTGCCTGGTCTCTTAGAGAATTCGAGACAAAATACAGGAATTCCTGTAATGTTGTGAAATGAATTGCTTCCCCGGATTGGACGTGTTCCGCTTTTCCCACGAAGTTCTCGCCGGAAACCGACTGAGACGAAAAGCAAACAACAAAGGCGTGCTTCATATTTGTGTTCGGTGTGTCCAGAATAGATCCGGGCGCCGCCGGGAGTCGTAAGGAAACCGTCATGAAATCATCTGTTGGAAGAAGTACACTAGTTACGCTCGGCAGGTCGAAGGGCCAAGCCAATGCTCAAGCAGTTCTCGACTTTTTCACTGGATAGCGCGAACCAGTGCGTCTTGCGTGGTGAAGGTCAACAAAGCATTCAGCTCGCGCCAAAAGCTTATGGTGTATTCTCGTACCTCGTTGAGCATGCAGAGCGGCTGGTAAGCAAGGAAGAACTGCTGGATGCCGTGTGGCCAGGCGTCTTTGTTCAAGAAGCGGTATTAAAAAACTGTATTCTTGAAATCCGCAAAGCTCTCGGCGAGAATTCCAAAAATCCGGGCCACATCGCGACGTTACACCGGCGCGGATATCGATTTGTGGCCTCCCCAGAAAACGTCGCGACGCGGGCCCGCATCCAACCGTCCTGTGCCGTTCATTCAGCCCTGGTCGGCCGCGAAACAGACTTGATCCGTTTGCAAGATTGCTTTGAGCGTACGTCGCGGGGCGAGCGGCAAATCGCGTTCATCACGGGCGAACCGGGCATCGGGAAATCGACCCTGGTCTCGTACTTCTTAAAACACGTTGCAACTCAAAAGGCTCGAGTCTTGAGCGGACGATCTATCGAGCACTATGGAACTCCCGAGCCCTATTATTCCGTTCTTTATGCACTCGCGAGCGCGGCGAAAATGGAGACCATCCCCGATCTCGTTTCGATTCTACGGAGGTACGCACCGACTTGGCTGGATGAGATGCCCGGCCTGGTGTCGTCTGCGGAAGTGGAGGGACTAAAACGAGAGACTATCGGCGCCACCCGAGATCGAATGGTCCGCGAAATGATCGAAGCACTTCAGGCTCTTGCCGCAGATCATCCGTTAATTCTCGTTCTGGAAGATTTGCATTGGAGTGATGTTTCGACGCTGGACCTGATCTCATCAATCGCGAACCGCGTCGACACGGGTCATTTGCTGCTGATCGCCACCTACCGCCCGATCGATGCGATTCTCAGTAACCATCCTGTAAAGGCCTTGAAGCAAGGCCTATTGGCGCGCCGTCAATGTGAAGAGTTCCCATTAGAACCGCTTAGTAAAGAACATGTGAGCCAGTTAGTCCAGCTCCGATTTCCGGACCATGACCTGCCGCCACAGTTCCTGAACGCAATCCACGCGCGGACCGATGGTAACCCATTTTTTGTGACCAACGTGCTCGACTATGCAGCGGAGCATTCATTGATCGCCGAGATAAGTGGCCGCTGGCGGCTGAAATCGGGAGCGCCTATTGAGATCGGAATCCCGGAGACCCTCTCAAAGATGATTGAGGCGCAAGTTGACCGGCTCACACTCCCTGAGCGGAATGCATTAGAGATGGCCAGTGTGATTGGATTCAGATTCGCACTTGCGCTTATGCCGGCTGAGCCAGGAGAAACCGGCGAGTTGGAAGAAGCTTGCGAGGGAATGGCGAGGCGAGAGCTTATCATCCAGTCGGCAGGTATTTCGGAGATTGCCGGCGGAGACCTTAGTCCCGTATATCAATTCACGCATGAGCTGTATCGGGATGTAATTTATAAGCGCTCCTCTCCCGCCAAGCGCATTCGTCTTCACCGCTCCGTTGGCGAACGTCTAGAGTCTGCCTATGCAACCGAGGTCAAGAACGTAGCGTCAGAGTTGGCACTCCATTTTGAGGAGTGTCACGAATATGACCGCGCCATTCGCTACTTGTGTCAGGCAGCGCAAAGAAGCGCCCGGCGGCATGCGCTCTCGGAAGCGATGGAAACATTCAGCCGCGCGCTCAGTCTGTGTGGGCGGCTCGCCCCCACGAAGAGGATCGAAGCCGAGTTAGAGGTCATGGAGCAGATCGGACTGCTCTATCGATTGATGGGCCGATTGGGCGATTCGGCGGCTCAGTTCGAAGGAATGCTCGACAAGGCTAGTCGGGAGAACGTCTGTGCCTGCTCAGCTTCGGGCCCAGCTCTCGCTAGCCAGCGTTACGTCCTGGCTGGACCGGTCGCGATGCTTGAAAGCTGTTGATGCAGCTTTGGCGCTGTGCCGCTCACCAATCGATTCGTACCTCCGGGTTAACGCGGAGGGACAAGCCGCCTACTGGAATCTCTTATTCAGAGGATGGGATGCGCAAGATGCTCAGGTCGGTCTGGCAGCTCTCGACGCTGCCCGTCAAGCGCAAGACCACGTTCACATGGCGCTGCATGGGAATCGACAGGCTTTCTTTCTGGCACTCTCGTCCCGATATCGGGATGCCTGTGAGACCGCCGAACAGGGCGTCCAGATTGCGATTCAAATTGACAGTCTGGTTGACTATTCAGTGGGTCAATTCTTCGAGGCGTGGGCGTTGCTACATTTGGGCCACTGGGGACGGATGCATCGGCTGCTTAACTCGGCGTTAGAGACTGCAGATAAGAATGGCCACAGTTTTTGGGCCGTCTTGTTCGGTCTCTTGAAGGCTTTTCTGCATTTGGAAATCTTATCTTTTGACTCCGCACGACGAATGAGCGAAGAATACTTGAGTCGTGCTCGCGATATCGGGCATGAACTGAGCATTCAGATGGGCCTTGTGTTGCTTGGTTTAGCGGAGCTTGGCCTCGGAAATTTGGGCAGCGCCGAGCAGCGTTTTGAAGAGATTCGTCGCTGGCACTGTCGACAACGCATCCTTATGGATTGGATTTGGCAAATGCCGCTTCAGTTGGGGCTGACCGAATTATGTCTGGCCCGAGGCAATGTGGCCGGAGCGAAGGCCGAGGCGGCAATCTTCCAATCGCTGACTTCAACAACGGTTGAGCGCACCTGGACTGCGCTTAGCCACTATGAACGCGCTTCGGTTGCGATCTTAGAGCAGGACCACCCGATGGCTCAGGAAGAGGTTTCGCGAGGGTTGGCATGTATCGAGAACTGTGAAGCGCCCTTGGCAGCGTGGCGTCTTCATGCCCTCGCAGCAAAAATCGACCGCGGGACAAAACATCAGGCGCTTGCAAAAACCGTGATCCTCGAGTTGGCCGATTCGTTGTCCGATGAAAAACATCTCCAGGAGACGTTTTTGTCATCAGCCTCGGCGCGTGTTTTCGGTATGGCCCGCCGAACTGCAGGCTGCTGAGAGCTTTTGTTCAGAATCGTCTACTAATCCTGAATTCCGAAATTAGGGGGTAGACCCATCGGCTGTAGTGTTGGCGAGTGGGATCAGGTGGTGATGACGGATTTCCAAATTATGTGCTGTTCTTTCTGCACTTGGAGACGCACCGCGTCACTCTGGCTGGAATCACCCAATACCCGACCGAGGAATGGAGGGTGCAGATGGCTCGCCGGGCCGTCGATGACATCGACGGCGCCTTGTTTCCGGTCCGCTTTGTTTTGCATGATCGCGACAGCAAGTTCTGCGCTTCCTTCCCCGACACGCTTCGTTCGGCCGGCGTTCAACCTCTCAGCCTGCCTGTTCGCAGTCCTAATTTGAATGCTTTCGCCGAACGTTGGCAACGACCCTTACTTCGCTTGTTTTGCTGGGAACTGGAATCCATGCTTCATCGAACTCTGATTCTGTTAGGATCCAACACGACAGAGCCCGCTCTATTTTTTGGGTCGTGAAGGATGGCTTAACTGATTTCGTTCGGCCCACAAATCATTGAGTTGTAAGAAGCTACACTCACATCCAATTTTTGCGGACCAAGGGTTCGCCATGGATCACTTGAGCTCATCATGGAAGCCCTTGAGCTTGTCGTGAGTGACTTTTGGAGTTGTGGAACCGTTGACAAGGCCCTTGACACTGAGCATACTGTTGTAAACACGGACGGCCGGCGTCGAAGCTGCGCCTCACGCGGATAGAGGGTGGCCGATGGGCCAAACGGTAACTAACTTAATGGGTCAAGAAGTCCGCCCGCGAATCTTGTTAGCCGACGACTATCCAGGACTTCTCACCGCGTGGCGGACCTTGCTGGCGCCATTGTACGACGTGGTCGGCGAGATATCGGATGGTCGAGCGGTGCTCGAGACTGCGATCGCGCTCGAGCCTGATGTCATCGTGCTCGACTTGTCGATGCCTGAAATGAATGGCCTTGACGGGTGTCGCGCACTCAAGCGCGCGTTAGCCCGGACACGTGTTGTTATCGTTACCGCTGCTGTAGACGATCCGGGCGTTGCGGAGGCCGCATTTCGTGCAGGCGCCTCGGGGTTCGTTGATAAGCTGTCGGCGTGTGAAGATCTGCCGAAGGCTGTCCGCAGCGTGTTGGCGGGCGAGAAGTACTGCACGCCATTTCCAGGGGAGAAAAGTTCGCTATCTTCGCCTGTCCCGTAAGGAGTTAGAGTCTGTCCGAGACTACATCGTCCGCCGACCTTCCTGAGCCACACTCCTCTCACCGGGGCGGCACTCACGGGGCGACAGCTCAGCCGCTCGAACGTACTAGCGTCGAAGCAGTGCTCACGGCCAGCCAATCGGCACTCCGTGAAAGCGAGGCCCGTTTTCACGAGCTGGCCGATAACATCAGCCAGTTCGCTTGGACGGCGGATCAAACCGGCTGGATTTACTGGTACAACAAACGCTGGCACGAGTACACTGGCACGACCCTCGAGGAGATGCAAGGCTGGGGTTGGCAAAAAGTGCACCACCCCGACCATGTCGACCGTGTCGTACAGCGCATCCGCTACAGCTTTGAAAGCGGCACGGCCTGGGAGGATACCTTTCCTCTTCGAAGTCGAGAAGGCAACTACCGTTGGTTCCTTTCTCGCGCGCTGCCCATACGTAACGAAGCTGGCGACGTGATCCGTTGGTTTGGAACCAATACTGACATCACGGAGCAGATCGAGGCTGAGAACGCACTCCGGGAAAGCGAGGCCCGTTTTCACGAGTTGGCCGATAACATCAGTCAGTTCGCTTGGACGGCGGATCAAAACGGCTGGATTTACTGGTACAACAAGCGCTGGCACGAGTACGCGGGCACGACTCTCGAGGAGATGCAAGGGTGGGGCTGGCAAAAGGTGCACCATCCCGATCATGTCGATCGTGTCGTAGAGCGCATCCGGCAGAGTTTTGAAACCGGCACGCCCTGGGAGGATACCTTTCCTCTTCGAAGTCGAGATGGCAATTACCGTTGGTTCCTTTCTCGCGCGTTGCCCATACGTAACGAAGCTGGCGACGTGATCCGTTGGTTTGGAACCAATACCGACGTCACCAGGCAGATCGAGGCCGAGCAGGCGCTACGCGAACTCAATGAGACCCTGGGGCAGCGCATCGAAGCCGCGACGCGGGAACGTCTTCGCTGGTGGAACGTCTCGCAGGACCTGCTGTTGGTTACGGACATGGAGGGCAAATACCTCAGCGTCAACCTTGCGTGGACCGCGACGCTCGGCTGGTCCGAATCGGACTTACTCGGAAGGAATTCCCAGTGGTTGCTGCACCCGGAAGACCAGGAGAAAACTCGCGCCGAGATCAGTCACCTCGCCGCCGGCCGGAAGACCCAGCGCTTTGAAAGTCGCTTCCGACATCAAGACGGCTCATATCGTTGGATATCTTGGAAAGCCGTGCCGGAACAAGGCCGCATCTATGCCACGGGGCGCGACGTTACCGAACTCAAGGCGGCGGAAAATCGATTGCGGGAAGCGGGCCGAGAACTTGCACAGGTTACCCGGCGCACAACGCTGGCGACGATGACGGCCTCGATTGCACATGAAGTCAGTCAGCCGGTGGCCGCGATTGCCGTAAATGCCAATGCCGGCTTCCGATTGCTCGAAAGCTCAGAGCCCGATCTTGGCGCGGTGCGATCGGCGTTGGAGCAAATCGTTCAAGACAGCCATTGCGCGAGCGACATCCTGAAAAACATTCGCGGCATGTTCCGCAAGGATAATCAAGAAGGGATCTCGCTCAATGTGAATGATCTCGTGCGCGACGTTCTCGCGCTGGCGCGAGGTGAGCTCGAGAGCCAACACATCGTTGTGAGACGCGAACTTCTCGATACTCTCCCCAAGATTGTCGGTGAGCGCGTGCCGTTGCAACAGGTTCTTCTCAATCTGACCATGAATGCCGCCGACGCGATGAGTTCGCTCACGGACCGCGCCCGCGAGTTGTCGATAAAGACTCAGGTGGACGAATCGGATAGCGTCCTGATTACCATCGCAGATGATGGGATCGGTCTCGACCCGCAGAACGTGAATCGCATCTTCGAGGCGTTCTTCACAACCAAGCCACAGGGGATGGGGATGGGTCTTTCTATCTGTCGATCGATCATTGAGGCTCACCGCGGGCGCATTTGGGTCACGCCCGGCACTCCTCAGGGATCGGTTTTTTACGTTCAATTGCCAGTAAGCCGGTGATCCCGCGTCTCGGCTAGTATGCGGTTACTCTTTAACAAAGCCCGCGGCCGGCCCGAATACCTGAAATACGCCGCCACGGTGCTGCTCGTCGGCGGTTATGCAGCTAGTCTGTGCGCGCAGTTCCGGGCCGACACCCAGCTAGTGGTGTTGCATGCGACCGTCACAGACAAAAAGGGTAAGTTGATTCCGGATCTCGATCGTGACGCGTTCAAGGTTTTCGAAAACGGGAAGCAACAGCCGGTGAAGGTCTTCCGTCATGAGGATCTTCCAGTTTCCCTCGGAATCATCATTGACAACAGCGGGAGCATGAGGATGAAGCGACGGCGTGTAGAGGCTGCGGCGCTGGCGATGGTCCGGGAATCCAACTCGGACGACGAAGTCTTCATCGTCAACTTCAACGAGCACGCGTATCTGGACGTGCCCTTCACAAACAACATGGACAAGATGAAGCGGGGTCTGGCTCGTATCGATGCCCACGGTGGCACTGCCATGCGCGACGCCATTAGCCTGTCCCTTGCCTATATGCAGAAGGAGGCGACGAAAGATAAAAAGGTCCTGATCGTCGTCACAGACGGTGACGATAACGCGAGCTATCTGTCTCTGGAGGAGGTCGTCGCGCATGCGAATCGGTGCGCCACACTGATTTATGCCATTGGTCTGTTCACTGAAGAAAGCATGCATCGCGTGAGAAGGGCCCGGAATGCGCTAAAAGAGCTGGCGAAAGCGACGGGCGGTCTGGCGATTTATCCGAAAAACGTCGGTGAAGTGCAATCGCTAGGTGTGGAGATTGCCCACGACGTTCGCCACCAATACACGATTGCCTACACGCCGAGCGGTCAATTGGATGGCAGCTACCGCCGGGTCAAAGTGACGGTCGACGCGCCTGGTAACCCCATTGTGCGGACACGTGCCGGCTATTATGCGATCCCTGACGTGAGGATAGAAAGGCAAGGGGTGCCGGCTTTGATCAAGCGCATTTATCCCAGAGCCGTGCGAACGGCTCAAAGTTATGAGCTACCTCAATGGAGCTTCGGCTGATGCGACAATTTCCAATTTTTGCCAAATTTATCAGAACCGGGCGAGCCTGAAGTCTATCTGAAATCTGGACATCTACGCGGATGCTAAGCTTTTCGGCCGGAGACGCAGTTCAACGCCTGCTTGCCATTGGGTGTGCGGGTTTGTTGATCATTCATGGGCAAGTGGCACCCGCACAGGCGCCTGCGGCCGGTCGACCACCGCAGCCGCCCGCCCCGGGCCAGCTGGCAACGCCGCCCGGCACAGGTCAGCCTGCCGCAACACCAGCGCCCGGTCAACCCGCCGTGACAGCCACCCCCGATCAGTCGGCCAAGACATTGACGCCCTATCAGTTGGACAGCCTGGTCGCTCCCATCGCGTTATATCCCGATGATCTCCTCAGTCAGGTGCTGGTCGCTTCCACTTATCCACTGGAGGTTGTCCAGGCATACCGCTGGCAACAGCAGAACTCGACTCTAAAAGGAACAGAGCTGACGAACGCGGTGGGCAAACAGACCTGGGACCCAAGCGTGCAGGCACTCGTACTTTTTCCGGATCTGCTCAAACGGCTTGATGACGACATTAACTGGACAGCCGATCTTGGAAACGCATTTCTGGCCCAGCAATCTGACGTAATGGACGCAGTCCAAAGGATGCGCAAAAAAGCGCAACAGAGCGGAAAACTGAAGTCCGACGAACATCAGAAGATAACGACCACAACTGAAAGCAGCAAGAGTTACGTTGTAATCCAACCGGCTAATCCGGAAGTTATTTACGTTCCTAGCTACAATCCAACCGTAGTGTGGGGCGCACCGCTTTATTATCCTTATCCCCCGATTTATTACCCGCCAATTTACTATCCAACAGTTTCCACAGGAGCGGTAGTTGCCACGGGTATCATCTCATTTGGCGCTGGCATGGCCATGGGCGCGATGATGTCGGGCGGTTGGGGCTGCGGCTGGGGTCATAGCTCCGTCTATGTAAATAACACCTTTATCAATAGTAATCACTTCAACAATATAAATCGCACGAACGTTAGCAACAAGGTTAGTAACTGGCAACACAATCCCGAACATCGTGGGGGTGTTCCGTACAACAACCGGAATGTGTCGCAACGCTTTGACTCGGGGCGATTGAACTCGGCATCGCGGCCCACGAGCGCCGGAGCCCAACAGGGTCTGGCCCGGTCGGAAGGACGTCTAGGAAATGCGGGACAAGGAGGCGGCCAAGGCCTGGGGCAAAATCGTGGTGGACAAGGGTTAGGACAGAACCGCTCGAGAGATGGCAATTTCGGATCAACTTATGGCGGGAGCGGCTCCGGCGGTGGCGACCGAATCGGAAACCGCGACGTCGGTGGAGGAGGAGGTTACGGAAACAACCGGGGTGCCTTCGGCAGCGCAAACCAATCTGGTAGTCAAGCCCGCAGGAGTAGCGACAGGGGCTTCTCGAGCGGCGGCGGTTCGCGCGGCGGCGGTGGATTCCGCGGAGGTGGTGGTGGCGGATCTCGTGGCGGTGGCGGACGGCGGCGATAAAATATGTGCGCGCAAAATCAAAAAAATGTTCGTCTCATAACCGCTCTGACCTTTGCTACTCTCAGCGTCGCCCTCTCAAGCATTCACTGTGGCGGTGCTGGATCGCGAGGTCTTACGTTTGCGTCCCCCGAAGAGGCCGCTGCTGATCTTGTGACGGCGGTAAAGAAGGATGATGTCGAGGGGCTGGTCAGAATTCTTGGGTCGTCAGCCCGCGAGTTGGTGATAACAAGTGACCCGGTTGCCGACCGCAATGAGAGGCGGAAGTTCGCTGAAAGAGCCGATGAGAAAACCCAAATCGTACCTGACCCAAGGCAACCCGATGGAAAGCTTATTGAGGTTGGGAGCGATGATTGGCCATTCCCGATACCGCTGGTCCAATCGAATGCCAAGTGGCATTTTGACGCGAATGAAGGTCTCGACGAGGTTCTGCTGCGCCGGATCGGTGGCAACGAAATCGTCATCATCGATGTTTGTCGAGGATATGTGGAAGCTCAATACGCTTATGCCGAGATGAGCCGCAGTTCCAGCGGTGTGGCGCAATATGCTCAGAAGTTCATCAGCACTCCTGGTAAGCGCGACGGGTTGTACTGGAAGAGCGACGATCCGAACGATCAAAGCCCTGCGGCCGAGATCATTGCACAGGCGGCGGCCCAGGGATACACCGACAAATCCGAACCCTACCATGGCTATCACTTCAAAGTTCTGACCGGTCAGGGACCGAAGGCGGCTGGAGGCGCGATGAATTACATGGATAAGGGCGTCTTGACAAGAGGTTTCGCTCTGATCGCATGGCCCTCTGACTACGGATCCACGGGGTTGATGACCTTTTTGGTAAATCAGACCGGCATTGTTTATCAGAAGGACTTGGGGGAAAAGACCGCAACGATAGCCGCGGCTACTACTGTCTACGATCCAGATCGGACCTGGACGCCTGTGCCTGGTTCTGATATTCCGTAGTCAGTCGTCAGGCTTTGTGGTATTCGCGTACCGCCGTGGGTTTTGCGCGTTGAGCCTGAGAGCTGACCGGCTCTCTGCCGTGCGCCAGATCTCCTTAAGCTGAAAGATCTAGGATCTGTCGGCTGGAGTCCGGACCTTCGCTACCTATTTGCGCTTCGGCGGCCCTAGATGCGCTCACGTTGTGCATCAAGAGCTTAAAGCGGATTCAACGAAATCAACTGCATAGCGTCAGAGGATGACGGTGCCGTTTCCCTCCGGAGCAAAAGGTCCGAGGTTCTAATCATCTCGGGCGTACCAACTTTGCTGTTCCTATGTCTCGCGTTGATCACTTTGGTTTGGATGTTGTTAAGTTCTTCTTACTCTCGACCTAGCAGATTGTCACCTTTAGACCCCCGAGCCCAAGAGCCGTCGCGAGCACGGGGTTACGCAGCGCTAAATGTAAGCGCTGTTCAGATATCGACCATACGCCCGCCCGCGGCCGGAGCCCGAGCGCACACAAAGCGCCACACTCACGGTCAACGCCTTTACGTGCGTGCGTGTCTCTTCGCGCCCAAACTCTCTCGGGTTGCCACGATTTTCGCGGGAACCGAACCGAGCGCGGCCTGTGACTTCTCGACTTCAATAGCCAACGCCTCGGTCACCGTTATCTCTATGGTCTCGCCCGGCTTGAGAGTGTCGAGATTCTTGGCTTTCTTGCTGATCTTCATTTTCTTTTCCTTGCCATCGGCGTCCTGGATGGTTAGGTGATGCTTCTCAGGGTCAACGGCCACGACTTTTGCGGTCATGTTTGTCGTTTCCACCATGACCCCACCGGGCTTGGCGCCCTTCGGCGCAATACCGACCAGTCCAGCATTCTCGGCACCCACGGGATCCTTAGACTCCCCGACCGCGATCAGCATTTCTTCCGCATACGCCAGCTTCAACTTGTCGCCCACCTTGATCTGGTCGAAGTTCTGAACACTTTTGTCGACCTTTATGGTTTTGTGTTTGCCATCCTCGAGTTCGACGGACAACTTGCGTTTGGCTGCGTCGACCTTAGTGACGGTGGCAGACGCCCGGACGACATCCACCACGTCGATCCCTTGATCAACTTGGCCTTGGGCAACGCTAACGCCGCCGAGTAGTAGCAGAGAAGCCGCCACTGAAAGTAAGGACAAATACGATTTCATTCCACTTTCCTCCGTGAATCCTTGCGAACACCAGCCTCGGGCCGTGCGATCTTGTTACGAAGGCCCGGTCTTTGGACAGCGGGTCGATGACCCACCGGGAACAGCAGATGTAAATTATTTTGCTTAGAACCACAAGGGCGTATCTCGTGGCATGTCGCGGTGAATTCGTCACCATGGTCTGATATATCGACTCCTGCCCCCAGAACGCCTAATGGAATTTCGCGTTCCGGCGCATCGTCGAAAACCAAACCGAAAAGCATCGTTCATTGGTGATGTAAGTGAACGATCTGCGCGTTGGCAGAGGGATTGCATTCCGAAGGTAGCCTCCACAAAAGAGGCGACCTTATTCCGCCGACAGGAGACATCATGCACGATCTGGATTTCTCCGACGGGCTTACGGCCGAAATAACCACCCGTCTAGGCACCATACAGCGCTTGAGGGTTCGGGATCATGATGCTCCAGTACAAGAACAGCGCCGTGGACGTAGGACGAATCTGCAAGGCCATGAAAGTCAGAACGCCACTGGAAGGCAGCGTACAAAGTCAAGGAATCGACTTTTGATTACGGTGAACCGGGTCGATGTCGTTGGGAACCATCTTTGGGCCGAGACTTACGATCGCATTGGCAACGATCTGCTGGATGTTCAGCGCAAGGTTGCGGCACGCATCTCAGAGGCGCTAAGAAAGCAGGTCGAAGGACGCCGGCATTGAAGACCTGGAATCGAACGTGCGCAACCAACCAACACCAAATACTTGATGAGCTGGCCTCGGTTACTTTGGCGCCGATCCCCGTTACGATTTCGAACTAGGGACAGCATCGGTCATAGCCCGGCGGCGTCTTAATCGGGCGTCGCTGGGCTCAAATTACTCAGTCAAAGGTGCGATAGACATCTTGCGGAAGTAGATCTCCGCTCCTTCGGATTGAAATAGAATTTTGCCGCTTGCAGGATTGGCTCCAGATCCTTCATTGACCAGCTTGCCGTTCACGTAGTGCCACACGTGATCTCCCTTGACTGCCAATTCCACCAAATTCCATTTGCCATGAGGCTTTTCGACTTCACCCTGAGGGTCGCGATAGCCGATAACATCCTTCCAGGGGCCTTTGTTGAAACGGTCGATGCGGCTGGCGCGGCCAGGAGGCCCTACAACCGCCTTGCCGTCTTTTGATGTCAACGCGGCTTGGTCCGTGAGCCAGATGTCTCCGGTGCCGCCTTCCTGAATCTGCAGTTCGATCGACTTAGGCCACACCTTCTGCTCTCCCACTACGTGGTAAAGAATTCCGCTATCGCGCGCCTTGCCTTCGCGCGGCGCATATGTTCCTTCGCCCCATTTGAATTCCGCGCGCAAATAGTAGTCTGAGTATTCTTTCTTCGTGATGAAGTATCCGAACTTCTTGCCGGACACGTGAACCACGCCATGCTCCACTGTAAAGATATGATCCGGATCCTGATTGAGCTCGCCACCCCGTATGAAAATGTCGAAGTTATTCAAATTCGATCCGTCGAAGAGGGGAGTGAGTGGACCGTGAGCGGGAGGCTTGTCTCCGTCCCGGCCAGAGGCGACCGTCGCCAGGACTAGTGCCGAAACCATCAAAAAGGTATATCGTTTCATCGCGATTGCCATTGTATTGTAACGGAGAGGAGATGCGTAACTTGTCAGAATCGGAAACTGCACGTACATCGAAGGTCCGAAGGAGATTTCTGGGAGGACTGGTGGGCTTGTGGGCCACGGGAGTTCCCGCGAAGGGCCAGGCGCAGAGCCCGAGCACGGGTGAAGCGCGTTTGCCCGAGTACGCCTGCGCTCAGACCTATCAGTCGCTGAAGCAGTCGAGCTACGACCGCACGGGCGGCAACAGCGATCGATGGCCCGTCGCCGCCGGAGAGACAAAGGAAGTCTTCAACGCCGTCGGTCCCGGCATCATCTCGCACATCTGGTTCACCATTGCCGCTCCTAGTTCGTATCACTTGAAAGAAATCGTTCTGCGCATCTATTGGGATGGCAACTCGAAGCCCAGCGTGGAGACCCCGGTGGGCGATTTCTTCGGCCTGAACCTCGGGCAATACAACGTCTATCAGTCTGCATTTCTGAACTGCTCCTCCGTGAAGGCGTTGAACTGTTACTTCGCGATGCCTTTCCGCAAGTCGGCGCGCATCACCGTTACTAATGAAGGTGCCCAGAACGTCGGCTCCTTTTATTCGAATATCGACTACCAACTTGTGCCCTCGTTGCCGGAACGCAGCCTCTATTTCCATGCGCAGTATCGGCAGGCGACTCCCAATCGCGCCATCAAATTCAGCACTGGGGAGAAAGAATTGAACCCCGAGGGCAAAGCGAACTACGTATATATGGAATCGAAGGGCAGCGGCCATCTGATGGGCGTCACCCTGGGCGTTCTGCAAAACGACGAACGGTGGATGGGCGAGGGCGACGAAATGGTTTTCGTAGACGATGACTCGAAGCCCGTAATCACCGGCACTGGATCGGAAGACTATTTCTGTGGCGCATGGGACTTCGGCGGACGTGATGGTGCCGTGCCGTTTGCACATCTCTATAACGGCGCCCATCTGATTGCATCTGCGGAAAGAATCGGCGGCCGCTATTGCTTATATCGCTGGCACGCCGACAATCCCATCACGTTTCGAAAGTCTCTGAAACACACAATGGAACACGGACACGCGAATAATCGGGCGGATTGCTTCTATTCAGTCGCCTACTGGTATCAATCGGACCCATACACAGACTTCCCCGCTCTGCCTCCCGTTGCAGAGCGGACGCCAACCATCAAGCTGAGCTGACATGAGCACCGGACGGCGAGGTTTCCTTAAAGGCGTTGCCAGTGGAGTGGCTTTGGCGGGCAGCGCCGGCTCGGCGGTCGAGCCATCAAAACCGCCGGCAGCCGGGCCGCTGCGAGAACGCATACGCTACCCGCGCACTTTTTCAGGACGTAATCTTGAGATGATCGCCTTCCCGTTGGGAGGCATCGGAACCGGCAGTATCAGCCTGGGTGGCCGCGGCCAGCTCCGCGATTGGGAAATCTACAATCGGCCCGACAAGGGCCGTGCGCCCGAATACGCGTTTGCGTCCATCTGGGTCAAGACGGGCAATGCAAAGCCGATCGCGCATGTGCTGGAATCTCGTTTGATGCCGCCTTATGCGAGCGCCGACGGCCTCGGACCGGCAGGCGCTCCCGGCCTCAGCCGCCTCGAGAGCGCTACGTTTACGGGCGAATTCCCATTGGCACAAATTGCCTTCCGCGACGCGCGCCTTCCGGTGCACGTATCGCTCGAAGCGTTCAGTCCCTTTATTCCGCTTGATCCCGAGAGTTCCGGCTTCCCTGCCACTGTCCTGCGCTATCGCGTTCATAATCCGGGCAGAAGTAGGGCCACCGTCTCGATCGCGTTTTCACTTGAGAATCCGACCGGACAATCGGTCCCGCCATCCACTCGGCGAGCCAAAGACGAGGGTCGATCCAACGAATTTCGAACAGCATTGTCGGATGAACTCCAGGGTTTGTACATGACAAATCCGCGGACGCCCGAAGAGCATCCCGAACGGGGTTCTTTCGCTGTGTGCCTCGTGAAACCCGGCAATGGCCGCGTAACTCACCTGCGTGGATGGCCGGCCGCCAAGTGGTGGGCGAGTCCGATGCTGTTCTGGGACGACTTCAGCTCCGATGGCGAGCTTGGCCCCGAGGCCGCGGAACGAAAAATAATCGGCTCGCTGTGTCTGCAACGCGAGATCGAGCCGGGAGCGGACGCGGAGTACACATTTCTCTTAAGCTGGCATTTTCCCAATCGGACTCCGGCCTGGTCCGGCTGGACCGCGCCCAAGGGCCAGGAAAACACTATCATCGGAAATTACTACGCCACACAATTTGCAGATGCCTGGGTCGCGGCGGAACAATTAGCCTCGAAACTTCCCGCACTCGAAAAACGCACCATGAGCTTCGTGACGGCGATGCGCGCCAGCACTTTGCCAGGCTCGTTGCGCGACGCCGCGACCGCAAATCTTTCCACCCTGGTGACGCAGACTTCCTTCCGCACGGCTGATGGCGAGTTTCATGGCTTCGAAGGCTGCAACGATCATCGCGGCTGCTGTTTCGGCAACTGCACCCACGTATGGAACTACGAAACATCCACTCAGTTCGTCTTCCCGTCGTTGGCGCATTCATTGCGCAAGGCCGCTTTCGGCTATTCGGAGGACGATCAGGGCGGCATGCGGTTCCGGCAGATGTTGCCGGATGGCACGGATCGATTCGGCTATGCCGCGGCCGACGGGCAGATGGGCCAGATCATCAAGACCTATCTCGATTGGAAGCTATCGGGCGATACGGAATGGCTGCGCGGCCACTGGCCGAAAATTCAGCGCGCCCTCTCATTTGCCTGGATTCCGGGCGGCTGGGATCCCAATCGCGACGGAGTCATGGAGGGCGTGCAGCACAACACCTATGACGTTGAATTCTACGGGCCCAATCCGCTCTGCGGAATTTATTACCTGGGGGCTCTGCGAGCGGCCGAAGAAATGGCGCGCATTCTCGGTGATACCGCCGCTGCGGCAGAGTATCGGCGTATATACGATAACGGCAGGGCGTGGATCGATGCGAATTTGTTCAACGGTGAGTATTACATTCAAAAGGTTCGCAGCATTCCAAAGGACCAGATTGCACCAACAACCGTCGGCGATATGGGTGCAGAGCGTCCGGAAGCTCCCGAATTTCAGTTGGGCGATGGCTGCCTGGCAGATCAGTTGATTGGGCAATACCTCGCGGATCTTGCCGGTCTCGGGCCGCTGCTCGATCCGGCGAAAATTCGAAAAACCCTCGGATCCATTCACAAATACAATTACCGCGCCACTCTGTTCAATCACGACTCCGTGCAGCGCGTGTATACCCTGAACGATGAGCCCGCGATCCTGGTCTGTGACTATGGCAAGGGCAGCAGGCCAAAAATTCCTTTCCCGTATTACTCCGAAGCATGGACTGGCATAGAATACCTTGTGGCCGCGCAATTTATCCACGCAGGAATGCTCCGCGAGGGACTAGAAACAATCGAGGATGCGCGTTGGCGATTCGACGGCGAGCGCCGCAATCCCTGGGACGAACCGGAGTGCGGACATCACTACGCGCGGGCCATGTCGGCATGGTCTAGCGTCGTGGCCTGGAGCGGATTTGATTATTATGCAGGAGACAAGACGCTCAACTTAGCGCCGAAGGCAAGCTCCCTCACGTCGTTCTGGTCGACCGGCGCCGGTTGGGGCCTGTTCACGGTCACACCCGAAAACGGCCGCAGCCGCATAAAGATAACGGTCACGGAAGGAGTGCTCCCGCTCAAGACAATCCGTCACGGAAAGGCTGTCTCGAGATTGAATGATGGCCTGGAAATCAAGCCGGCCAGCCCGTTCAACGTGCTTGTTTGAGCTGCGAGCTTTGGAGGCACACCTGCAGCCATTCTTGTGCATGGCTCCTCCACATTTTTCGAGTACAGGTGCGCGGAACAATCCCGGAGATCACAGCCACTGAATCCGCTTTCGCGGCGAAGACCTGCGACGCGTTCTCGAGCGTAATACCCCCGATAGCGGCTAGCGGTTTTTCTGTAAGCGCGCGCAATTCCCGGAGCTTTTCTATGCCGACGACGGGATCGGGCTTTAGCTTCGAGGCCGTCTGGAAAATCGGTCCAATCGAAAGATACTCCACCGCTTCCTCATTGCCGCGCACAAGTTGATCGCGATTGTGAGTCGAGAAACCCATTACTTCATCGCTGATCACGCGTCGTGCCGCAACGGGCGAGAGATCGCCCTGGCCCACATGTAAAGCGCTCTTCAGCAGGTGGGCGAAGTCCGCCCGATCGTTCAGCACGAACAGCACGCCCGCCTCATGGCAGAGCTTTGCAAGCTGTTTCGCCTCGTCGAAATGCGCCTGCGTCCAATCTTGCTTGTGCCGGTATTGGAGAATGCGCGCGCCCGCGTCGATCAACGTCTCTCCGGCCATCAGAACAGAGCATTCTCGCGCAGCCAACACACTCGTGTCGAGAATCGGGTAGAACCTCGGAAGCCGGAAAGGTGTAGGGACAGTCGCATTCGTCATCGATTCACTCCCAGATGGCGGTCGAAGAACTCCGCCGCTCTTTTGAAAGCATCTTTGAAACTCTCGTCGCGCGCGTAGGCGTGATTCTCCTCCGGATAGAATGCTTCCTCGAATGTTTTGCCTTCATGAATTAGCTTTTCCGTAAGTTGGACGGCTTCTTGAAACAGAACGTTGTCATCCACAATGCCGTGCAGCAGCAAAAGATGGTTCTGGAGCTGCCCGGAAAAATCGATGGGCGAACTGCGGCGATACGCTTCCGGATTCTCCGCCGGCGTGGTTAATCGCTCGCCGGTGTATTCGGCGTTGTAGTTGACCCAGTCGTAGACACCGGAGAACGCGGCGCCGGCTTTGAAGGTGGCAGGAGCACGGAACATCGCCATAGCTGTCATGAATCCTCCGTAGCTCCATCCCCAGATACCCACGCGCCCCATATCGATATTCTTGAGCCCACGTAGATATTCGACACCTCCCAGCACATCCTCCAGATCCGGACCACCCATGTTTAGATACACACCGCTGCGCCAGTCGCGTCCATAATTTGTGCTGCCGCGGTAATCCATTTCGAGCACGACGTATCCATGCTGTGCGAGGAAATTATTAAACACAAACCGCAGCTCCTGATAACTTCCCCACTGCTTAAGCACGCTCGTCGCGTATCCGGCACCGTGTATATAAACGATTGCAGGCCATAGTTTGGCGGCTGTGCGGTCTGGTTCGTAGCCGGAAGGCAAAAGAAGCCGCGCGGCTACCGGCTTACGATCTTTGACGGACGGATATGTCACAAAACGCGTGTCGGCCCAGGGCAACTGGTAGAACTCCGCGCGTGGCGACTTAGTGACTCGTGCACCGTCAACATAAAGATCAAAGGGATTCTTCATGTCGGCTCGTAACTCGGCCGTCGATTTTCCATCTTCGGAAATCCAGGCGATGTGTAGTCCCTCTTCTTTTGTTAAGCGCTCGGGAGCGGATGAGCCGTCTGCTTTGACGCGATAAAGCTGGCGTTCCGCCGTACCGGCTTCCGTCGAAGAATAGTAAATCGAATCTCCAATCCATTGCGGATTGTGAGAGAAACTATCGTTGTGGATCTCCCAGTTTCCATGCGTAATCTGCTTGAGGCCGCCGCCTCCGATTCCCACCGTGTATAGATGCTTGTATCCAGATTGATCGCTCGTAAGCCAGATCTTATTGGACCCCTGATCCCAGCCGATGTCGGAGACTTCTGCCCAGCGGTCGTCAACCTGGTGGAACACCGTTTTCGCCTTGCCAGTAGTGGCGTCGACGACGCGAATCTCCTGGCTTTTGTAATCGGCTGACTGGCTGCCGAGCGCTAAATACTTAGAGTCCGGGGACCACTGCGCCGGGCGCGAATCGTAGCCGCGTCCGGCGTCCATCAGTCGCGGTAGGTCGTCCCCGCTTGTGCCCGTAACATACCATTGCTCCGCCGCGGGAACATCGCCGGCAACACTTCTTGGAAAAGGCGGCGCTGCCACAAATTGCCCGGAGTAGATTGGCAATGGCAGAGTACGGCCGGGTGCCGGCTCGGTTGAGTACGAAAAATAGTTGCCATCGGGCGACCAGCGGAAGCCAATCAATTTTGCCGGAGCCTTGATGTCGGTGCGCTGTTCGAGCGTTCCTCCGTTGAGCCCGAGAACGTAGATTTGGCCGCCTTGCACAAAGGCAACCTTCGTCGCGTCTGGCGAGAACTGTGGATTCGATTCGGGTGCTTTCGTCCTGGTGAGCCGCGAGAGCAAACCTTCGTTTGTGGACTTAACGTACAAATCCCCGCGGTAAGAAAAAACGGCCTTGCTGCCATCCTGCGCAAGATCGAAGGACACGATCCCGCCGCGCGGCGGAACATAGTCCTTGCGATGTTCATCGCGATCGGCTTCGCTGTCGTTGCTCGGATCTTTCATCCGCGCGAGATCCGTAAGCCGCGTCAGCCTCTTTCGACCGGCATCGTAAACATACAGGTCCCGGAAGGCGCCACCGTCAGCATTCCACAGAAATCCAAGTACGTGTGCATGTTTCGCCCAGGCAAGTTGTGACGGCCAGGTCCCCCAAACGTACGGCCGCGAGAAAAGCTGTTCAAGCGACCAATGTTGACCGCAAAGAACCGCAGCCACGGCAAAAAACACAGCAAGCAATCGGACCATCAGATTGACAATTTCTACTTTTACGGCCGCGCTACGCTGACGTCTTCGGTGGCTTCCACCGCAATGGGCACTTGGTCCACAATCTGAATGCCGAACGCTTCCACACCCACAATTTTCCGCGGATGATTCGTCAACAGGCGAATCGTGGATAAGCCGAGATCCGCCAAGATCTGAGCTCCCAGGCCGATTTCATGCTGCAGAGGTTGGTGATGGTCCATCGGGCCCGGGCTTGTTTGGCTGCCACCGTGCGCCAGCAATTCACGATGACCCTCGCGCCACGCCACCCGCAAGCCTGGCCCGGTCTGGTGCAAATAAATGAAGACCCCGGATCCGGCCTGAACGATCTTTTTGAGTGCGGCGCCGACTGATTGCTGGCAGTCGCAATCGAGCGAGCCAAATACATCGCCATAGACGCAGCGTGAATGCACACGCACCAGAACGTTGCTCTTCTGTTTGACTTCGCCATGCACCAGTGCCAAGTGCGCTTCACCGTTCAAACGGCTCACGTATCGAATCATTTCAAACTCGCCGTATGGCGTGCGAATGCGCCCCGCCGCTTCTTGCTGCACCAACGTTTCGGTTCGCAGACGATAGCGAATGAGATCGGCAACAGAGATCATCTTGATCCCATATCGCCGGCAAAATTCCGCCAGTTGCGGTACGCGCGCCATGGTGCCGTCTTCGTTCATCACTTCGCAGATCACGCCGCCGGCCGAAAGTCCCGCCAGGTGCGCCAGGTCCACCGCCGCTTCGGTCTGCCCGGATCGCACCAGCACTCCACCGGGACGCGCACGCAGCGGAAATACATGGCCGGGTCGCGCCAGATCCTGTGGCCGGGCCGCCGGATCCATAGCCACTCGAATCGTCTGGGCACGGTCGTAGGCCGAAATTCCGGTGGTCGTTCCTTCCGCCGCATCAATCGCTTCGCAAAAGGCGGTTCCAAAGCGAGCCGTATTCACCTGAGACATCGGCTGCAATTCGAGCCGCTCGCAGATATCGGCATCGAGCGCAAGGCAGATCAGGCCACGCCCGTGGGTGGCCATGAAATTGATGGCTTCCGGCGTGATCTTATCGGCCGCAATCGTGAGATCGCCCTCGTTCTCGCGATCCTCATCGTCTACCACGACAAGAATCTTGCCTTGCCGGAAGTCTTGAATCGCCTCAGGAATGGAAGCAAACGTCATCGAGAGAGTGCCGCCCGTGGCGGCGTTTTTCTACCGGGTGAGGGCAGCGGCGGCAATGCCGGCCTTCGCATACCACGGCTTGGCGGACTGAATCGCCGCATTGACCGCGCTGATGTTCTTCACACCCTTGTCGGAGAGCCAGTCTTCCAGGGCTTTCACGCCCTGCTTTGCGTAGACCGGTATGCCCTCTTTCCAGGTCGCGCGCCCGCACAACACGCCCGAATAATCCGTACCCGCTTCCGCCGCAAGGCCAAGCGACTCGACAAATTGCGCATTCCCGACGCCCGCGCTCAGGTAAATAAACGGTTTCTGAGCGACGCTCGCCGCCTTGCGATACAGGTCGAGTGCTTCCTTCCGCGACTGCGCGGCTTGTCCCTTGTAGACACTCGTGCCTTCCACGAACTCGGCGTTCACCGGCACTTCTACTTTCAGGATGTCCACGTTGTATTGCGGCTTGCCGAATTCTTCCATCGATCCGATGACGACGTCGGGCTTCTTCTTCGCATACTCGAGGCCCTTCTCGTCCCCGCCGGCCGGATCATATCCCACAAATTCGAGAAAGAAAGGTATCTGGTGAAACTCGCACTCCGCGCCGATCCGTTCCACGAAGGCGTGCTTAATGTCGTTGATGTCCGGTTTGTCGAACGGACTGTAGTAGATCAGAATCTTCACCGCATCGGCGCCCAGTTCCTTGATACGCTTCACCGAGAGATGCGGCAGCAAATCGGGCAAGCGGCCCGGTTTCGTATTGTCGTAACCGCTCTCTTCATAGGCGAGCAGCAGTCCAGCATTGCGCGCCCGCGCTTTAGCGGCCGGTATACCGAATTCGGGATCGAGCAGGATAGCGCTCGCGTGCGGAGTCAAAGCCTTCGAGACGGCGACTTTGAACTCCTCCATCATGGCGTCGGTGACCTGGTCTTGCGGGACACCTTTGGCGGCGGCGATCGACTTACGCAGGCTGCCGCGCTGGTCCATGGCTGCCGCAGCAATCACGCCTTTATCGTTCGATAGTGCATTCAGATGCTTGATTTTACCGTCGGAAAGCTGCATTCGTTTACTCGCGCTGTGAAGCTCTCAGTATAACGAAGGAGTCCGCCGCCAGTAGTCCTTGGCGCGTGCCACGTCCTTCATGATCTGGGCCTTGAGATCGTCGGCACTCGGGAATTTCCGCTCGGCACGCAGATGGAAGCGAAAATGAATCTGGATGTATTCGGGCGTCCTGCCTTCGAACGGTGAAAGGAAAAAAGTCTCGATCGTCAATTCCTCGCCACCGAAAGTTGGCCGGTTGCCTACATTCGTGATCGAGGGCCAGCGCCGACCAGTCGAAGTCTCGAATGTTTCCGTCACGTAGACCCCCCGGGGAGTCAATTGTCCGGGAACCGCACGCAAGTTCACGGTAGGCACGGTCTGCTTCGTTCCTACACCGTGGCCGGAAACCACCGCGCCTTCCAGCGAGAAACAGCGCCCGAGCATTCGCCCGGCCGTCGACACTTTTCCTTCCGTCAGATTTTGACGAATGAGAGAACTCGATACTACTTGCCCGCGAAACTTTATCGGCTTTATGAAATGGGCCGTAAAGCCGTATTGCTCGCCAAGGCATTCCAGAACCTGCGGATCGCCCGCGCGCTTGTACCCAAACCGGAAATTTTCGCCGACGAAGATTGCTTTCGCCCGCAAACCTTCAACCAGAATCTTCGAAACGAATTCCTCCGCAGTGAGCCGCGCCACATCGTGATTGAACGGCAGTACGAGAATGCGCTCCGCTCCTGCTACCGTCAACCGGCGCAAGCGGTCTTCTAGTCCGCAGATCATTTCAGGAACCCGGCGCGGAGCCACAAATACTGCGGGATGCGGGTGAAACGTCAGCACCGCCGGGCTCACTCGCAGATTCGATGCATAGCGCAGGGCAAACGCAAGCAGCGCCTGATGCCCGAGGTGTACACCGTCAAAATTCCCGATCGAAAGAGCAGAGGGCCCGAACTGCCCGCGCGCCTCCTCTAAAGAAAAGAACACTCGCGGACTCAAGGTTTCGCCGCCTCGCCGATGGATATTTCGAGGCCGTCGTAGGCCATCTGGACATTCGCAGGCAAACGCGCCTCCATGGAGGCATGCAGAAGATCGTGCGATATGTGGGTGAAGAAGGCTCGGTTCGGCTTGAGCTTCTCAACCGTTCGCAGAGACTCTTCCACCGTAGAGTGGGTCGGGTGTGGATTGTGCCGCAGTGCGTCCAGGAATAACACGTCCAAACCGGCAAGCTTTTCAAGACTCTCTGGCGGAATCCCGCTGTGATCGGTCAGATACGCACAATTACCAAAACGGAAACCGTGAGCTGTGCCTTGGCCGTGCGCCACACGAATCGGATGGAAGGTAATGCCAGCGGCAGAAATCGGTTCGTCATTAAAAATGTGAGGCTGCAAGCGCGGACGGCTGGATTGCGACGGCCTGCAGTCGAACACATAGTGGAAAATTCGCTGGATTGTCTCGAGCGTTTCAGCCGAAGTATAGATGGGAATTTCTTCCTTTTGCAGAAAGTTGTAAGGACGCACGTCATCAAGACCGAGAATATGGTCGGCGTGCGAATGCGTGTAGAGAATTGCATCCAGCCGCTCTATGCCAAAGTGCAGCGCCTGGTAGCGGAAATCCGGCGACGTGTCTATCAATATGCGTTTGTTGTCGAGCCGCAACAAAACGGAAGGCCGCAAGCGCCGGTCGCGCGGATCTGACGAAGTGCAAACCTTACAGTGGCACCCCACCATGGGAACGCCCACACTCGTTCCCGAGCCGAGCACGAGAATCGACCCTTGCTCGAACCCTTCCTCCATCTATTCAGTCTTTGTTCCCTTGCCGCCGTCCGCCGTGATGATCAGGGGCCGGTCATCCTTCTTCTCGTTGGAAGCGGCAGGCTCGCCGCCCTTCTTGACATCGCCAGAAACCTGTACGAAACGAAAGCGCAGCTCCGTTAAACCGTTCTCTATCAGCCGCTGTTCTTCCGTTGTCAGATTACCTTTCGTCTTTTCTTCGAGAACCGCCAGCAGGTCGATGGAATGGCGCGCCAGGGCAAGATTTGGTTCGGCCCCTTCATCCTTCTCGCCGAAATGCATCAATCCCAGATGCATTTGCGTTTGCATCAAGATCGATTCCACCAGAAAAGTAAAGCTTGCCGGCGGAAGAGGGAAATCGGGGGCGTTTTCTGTGTTTTCAGCCATAACAACATAGACTATGTTACTGAGGATTAAAAGCGGAAAAGCTAAGAAGAGTCTATGGCACAGCCCGAGCCGCGCGCGTGAAGAGATCGGGCGCCTTCATGCGCCGGGATTGTTCCTCGAAGCCAGGGCGCGGCCCTTTCCAGCGAAGGTCCTCGATCATATCGAATACCGGCACATCCAGTCGAAGAGTGGCCAACGTACGAAACAGCAGCGCATCGTTCCAAGAGCGAAAGAGCGATTCAGACAACGCAGCGGCCCTGCGGATAGACGGGTGCCAAGCCTTCCAATCCTTGGGTATGTCTTCCAGGTGCGGGTACTGTGACAGCGTCGTGGCCGCAGCCTTGGGACCCCAACCAGCCAATCCAGGGTATCCGTCCGCGCTATCACCGACTACGGCCAGGTAGTCCGGAATCGATTGCGGGGTCACACCGAACCTGGCAATCACGCCCGCTTCGTCGCGCTCGACGTCGTGCCTGCGGTCCAGTTGGACGATTCGCGTGCCCACCACGCATTGATTCAGATCTTTGTCCGGCGTACAAATGAATATCTTTCCTACACTTTCATCAAGCGCCGCCTTCGCGGCGGCCGACGCGAGCGCATCGTCGGCTTCGAAATAGACCATGGGCCATACCACAACTCCCATAGCTTCGAGCGCTTCTTCGAGAATCGGAAACTGCGAAAGCAATTGCGGCGGCACACCTTCGCTGGTCTTATAGTGCGGGTACAACTCGTTCCGAAACGACTCCACCACATGGTCGGTTGCCACGCCAATGTGGGTCGCGCCGCGCCCGATCATCGACAAAACGGAATTCAGAACACCACGCACAGCACCGATTTCCTGGCCGTTCCCATCGGCCGAGGCGGGCACGGCGAAAAAGTGACGGAACAGCTCGTAGGTTCCGTCAATCAGATATACATCCATATTGTTCCGTGTGAATCGAGGATACAGGAGTCGGGAGTAAGGAGACAGGAGTCGGAAACCTGAATTGATGCCGTCCTTTGGCCATTTCATGCTTCTCTTGTTTGCGGGTTTGATCGGCGCGCGCATACTCTTGCCGTTCGAAGCCAATTTGCTCTTTGCGCTTTTCGGCCCTTAGCCTTAGGAGATCGTTCAGGGCTTTATGAAAGGCTCGTTCGTGAGTGGTTTGATAGCGCAGATAGAGGGAGAGCTTCTGAGCATCGATTACCTGGCCGGTTATGAAATCAAAACAGGACTCCTCCAGCCTAAGGGCGCGATGGCGCAACCAATGGTGCTCGGCCATGGCCTGAACAAGTGTTTCTTCCGTTTGAGTGGCGGGCTGGTGCTCGTCGCGGAAGGCGGCGAGGAGAGTGTCGAAGTCGGATTGACATTCTGAGGGAAGCACCCAGAAGGCGCTGGCCGGAGCAAGCCCGTGGCGGAAGTTATTACGCGCAGCGGCGGCTTTGCCGGTTTCCGTTTTGGGACCGGTGGAGTATTGCGAATTGGCATGATTGGCGGCGATCTGGGCGGCAGTGGACATCAGAAAAGGGCTCCTGAAATGGAAATGGCCCGCTGGATGAAAGCTATCAGCGATCGGCTAACAGCTTTCAGCTCAGCGAGCCTGGCTGAGCGTAGCATGCCGACCGGGCCTAAACGAACTCTCCACTTGTGGAAAAGTCAGTTAAGTGTTTTGGCTTCTATTAGGAAGCGATATTTTCGATCGCTGTCACCGGGATTTCTACGTTGGAGATCGCGTTAGGGGCGCCGATCACCTCGAATCTGCGCCGGACGACTGCGCTGGTTGTGGTGACCAATTGATCTGCGACGATCAGTCTGCCTGGAAATTTTCGGCCACGCGAGCCATCCCATGCAAAGCCCGATCAGACTGCAAAGGTGGCAACAAGCGGCAGATGATCGGAGGCGAGGAGCGACAACTTAGTTCGATACAGATGCAGGTCGCGCAACTCGAAGTCGCGATCGTAATAAATATGGTCGAGATGCAGGAACGGCATCAGTCCGGGGTAGGTGGTCCCGCGTTTCAGGTGCATGACGATGTCGGCGCTTTCCATGTGTTGACTGAGCAGCCGGCTCGCCAAGCCGCGGGTCCATTCGTTGAAGTCGCCGGCGACGATACGATCCGTCCGAAATTGATCGGAAGCCAGGATGTCCGAAGAAAGAAGCTGCCGTGCTTGCTTCGGACGTTCGGTGAAAGAGGTTCCCAAGTGAAGCGCAAAGAAATGGACGTTGCGGAGTGAGAGTATTAGATACAGCTGTCTGATTTCTCACAGTTCTCGGTGTCCATCTGCAATCTGCTGCTTCAACCAAGCACGCGCTGCAGTCCAATCGCGCTTTACGGTCATGGGCGACGTTTGCATCACTTCGGCTGTTTCGTCGATCGAGAGTCCGCCAAAGTAGCGGAGTTCCACAACTCTCGCGTAACGTGCATTGGATTTCTCGAGCCGATCCAGAGCCAGGTTCAGGTTCAGTAAGTCCTCTGCCTCTTGTGCAGTCATCCCGGCAGCCCAATTGTGCAATTCGGACAATTGCCGCTTCTCGGCGCGTTTCTTTCTTGCGTGGTCAATCAACAGACGCCGCATTATGGAAGCGGCCACGCCGATAAAATGCGAACGGTTCTGCCAATCTCGCTGCTGATCGGCAACCAGCCGCAAGTAGCACTCATGCACCAGCGCTGTCGGCTGCAAAGTGTGGCTCGGTCCTTCGCGCCGGATGTAAAGCTCCGCGAGATTGTGCAGTTCGCCAAAAACGATTGGAATTAAATGATCAGCCGCCGCAGAGTTGCTTTGCTGCAATTCTTTCAGCAAAACAGTAATCGCGGCAGCGTCCATTTCCGGCTGCATTGTTAGTGTTGCGTCGAGAATAGCATGCCTTGCTCACTGGGCGATCATTACCAGTGTTTGGGTGCGGTCGTTCCGCGAACACAACAGCCAGCGTCCGTCGGACGAAAGAGAAAGCCCTCTGGCCAAGTGTATATTCCCCACCGGGAGTTCTCGGGTGCGGCCCGTTTCCAGATCGACGGCTCGCACGGGCGGGAAAGGAACCGCGGGATCAGCAATCGCTGGATAGTAGAACAGCTCGCGCGCGCCAAGCGCCCAGGTCGCCAGCCGCCTTGAATGGAACGTTGAGCGTTACGGGCGTCTCCGGTTGCCCCGGGCCGTGCGCCGGCAGCGCGATTCGCCAAAACCCCATCGATTCCTGGAGTTTTGAGTAATACAACCACTTGCCGTCCGCTGACTCATGCGCAACATACCCGCCATTCCAGGTGATCCGTTCAGGCTGGGAGCCGACGATCGGCCGGCATTCGCCAAACCTCAAAGCTTCCGGTTCGGGACGAGGAAAAATAAATCCAGCGGCCGTCGGCCGACCAAGTGGGATTCGTGTCGCTAGCCGGCGATCGCGTCAGTTGGCGCGGCTTGCCGCAGCCGGCGTTCGGGTCGCACCGCATCACGAAGATATCCGGGTTGCCGTCTGCGTGGGTCGTGAATGCAAGCGCGCGGCCGTCGGGCGACCAATGGGGATCGCCCACAAATGTTCCGCGGAACCACGTCGCCTGCCATGGGTCTGCTCCGTCGGCCTTGGCTATCCACAGTTCGTCTAGCACCGGACCGGTTGCTGCGAAACACCATTCGTCCGTTGCTCGACCATTCGGCATCCACATCGACTGCGGCAGAATTCGCCAGATGCTCCGGTGGCCGGCCCGATTCATCGGCCGACATCCGCCACAAACTGTTCACACTTAAATCGCGCACCCAGGCAAGAGAGCCCTTTCGGCGAGACAACGTCGGCTCGCTGCCGCGGTCTGCATCGAGTTCCCCAGCGGGATGGGGCGCGCCGCCATCCAATGAAAATTGCCACATCTGAAGCTTATTGCTCCGCCGCGACGCAACCGCCGTCAGACTTTCTCCATCGATGCTCCAGGCAAAACCTTTCAAATACCACGGGGCTTGCGTGATGCGTCGCGGCTGCCCGCCCGACGCGGGAACAACAAAAATATCGTCGCTGTTGAGCGTGGCCTCCGTTGAGTAAGCGATCCATTTGCCATCCGGCGAAAAGCGTGGTCTTGTGACGTTGATCTTGTCGGGCGCAATCAGATCGCGGCGCCGGCCGCTGGCCAGGTCAAGCAGATACAACTCGGAATTGGCCGTGCCGCCAATCGGCAATTGCCAGGGTTGTTCCGTCCGGCGACCAGTCCAGCTCGCAACTGCCATCGGTCCGCAATCTGCACTCGACAATTCGCTTGGGAGCACCCCCGGTCCGGCGCACCCGATAAATCGAGTGCTCACGTGACCCCTTACGCACAGCGAAAGCCAGCTCGTTGGAATCCGGTGACCAGGCAGCCGGCCCCTGCACCACGAGCCCGCCTGTTTCGATCACCACTGGGGGGCCCGCCTTGCGTCGAATGCACCTGTAGCTGCGGACGGTCAACCGGGTGGGCTCGGTACAGGCAGGAGATCCACAGCCCATCGGGTGAAATCGACGGGTTATCTTCCAATCCCGGCTGCGAAGCCAGCGGGCGCACGGTCATGTGCGATAAGTCGATTTTGCTGCGGGGATGATGGAAAAGCCATGCCATAAGAACGGCAGCAAGTACCAAACAAACTAAAAGCGCCGCCACTTTCCAAACCCGATACAGCACGGAGGGCCGTTCGCGAAGCTGTAGTTGTTCGGCCGCTTCGTGCATGCTAATACGTTTTGCCGGATTCGGTTCGAGCATGCGATCGATCAGGGCATCCAGGTTGCCGGGTAGCCGCGAGCGCACACTCGAAGCTTTCGGAGGCTTGGTTCGCCTGGCGCCTATCTCATCGAGCGATTGCCGCCTAAAAGGGCGCTGGCCCGTTGTTAACTCAAACAGAACCAAGCCCAGCGAGTACACATCAGAAGCAGTGCCGGCCGCTTCGCCGCGCGCCTGTTCAGGAGACATGTAAAGCGGCGTTCCCGCCAGTGCTCCCTCTGCGTTGGCGGTCTTCCGCGCCAGGCCAAAATCTAAAATCTTGGCAATTCGATCCTCGCGCCAAATAATGTTGTCCGGTTTCAGGTCTCCGTGAACGATTCCCGCAGCATGGGCGGCGGCTAGCGCGCCCGAGACTTGTGACGCTACGGAGAGAAGTTGATCGATTGGAATTAGGCCGTTACAGAAGCGTGACAACGGAGTCCCGTTCACGAGTTCCATCACGAGTATGGGTGTTCCTTCCCAGACGGTGACATCGTAGACGGTCACAATCCCCGGATGATTCAGAGCAGAAGCCATCCGCGCTTCACGTGTGAGTTGACTCGAGGCAAAACCTGCATTCATGAATTTCAAGGCAACGGCGCGATCCAACTCTTCGTCATGCGCCTTCCACACCTCGCCCATGCCGCCGCGTCCAACAAAACTCGTAATGATGTAACGCCCGAAGCGTTGCCCTTCTGCGATCTTGAAAGCAAAAACGCGTGTAATCAGGTCCATCGGACGGCTCAGGAATCCTTCCGCGCTCAAGTCCTCGCGAATAAGCCGTTCCACGCCGCGCTCCAGGGACAAATCACCTTGACAGGCCTCGCGCAGCCACACGCTCCGAGCTTCGCTGTCCATTTCGCGGCAAGCAAGGAATAGCTCGAACAGCCGGTCTAATTGCTGCGGCGTCATTTCGGCATTGTTGGATTCGCGGTTTTCCAATGGTCCGAAATTCCTCTGCTCTGCGCTTTATTGCTGACGGGCGAACTGCAGCATCTAGAAGGTCAAATGTCAGTCTATCCGCATTTAGGTCTGACGAAAGATAATGCTGCGCCATGAGCCAAACTACGCGTTGAATGCCAACCGCATCTCAGAGTATCTGGAGGACTCTATGACAAATCGATTCTTAAATTGGCTGTCTTACCAAAGACTACCGAAAGCTGCCGTGATCAAGAAGCATTTGTTTGTTGTGCTGGCTGCCGCTGCACTTGCGGTGGTCGGCGCACCATCCATGCGAGGGGCAACGCCGGAGCCGAATCCCGGGAGAAATGAAAAGCCCGTCTCGAATACGGGAAAAGGCGAGAAGCCGGTCTCGAATCCTGGAAAAGGTGAGAAGCCGGTGTCCAATCCTGGTAGCGGTGAAACGCCGGTGTCGAGTGTAAACGTTGCTAATCCTGCAAGCGCGCCTGTGCTGGCGGTAAATCTGAACGATATGGGACGGATTCCCTATCAGTCAATGAAGACGAATACCGTTCCTCTTGATGGTTATAACTATGGCTGCGTTTTTCCAACCGTCCCAAGCGGGCATCGTTTGGTGGTCCAGCACGTCTCCGGCCAAACGTTCTTTAGCCCGAACCCTGCGGTCACCGTGAAGCTAACCTACCTGTTGGCCGATACGCAGCTGCGGAGCATCTTTCCCGTGCCGAACGCTCAGGCGTTCGATCAGCCCGTCCTCGCTTATTACGATGCCGGAGAGAATCCGTTGGTGATTATTACGGCGGATTCCCAGTCGGCCTCCCAATTGGTCAATTTTGTGGGTGTGACGATGACCGGATATCTGGTTGACTGCGGCATCGGACCCTGCGCGTCGATTGCAAACTAAGGGGACGAAGTACTAAAGGCGAATCGCCGGCACGGCCCGCCAGAATCGTGCCACCTGGATGGGGCGATCGCGCGTGACGGCGCGGTCGGATTGACCAGGCGCCTATGGCTATATCTCGAATCTGCTGGAAATTCAGAAATCACTTGCAAGACAAGCCTGAGTATTTTGCTTTGATCGACAGCTTCTCGAAGGATGAATTTTTCATGCCGGATGGTCCGAATCTCCGCCGGCCTGCGCTTTACCGTTGGATAGCTACCCAGCTTGAATCGCATTTTGGACAACAGTCCGGAGAGAAATATTGAGTATCTGGAGGAGTTTATGACGAATCGGTTGCTGAATCATCTAAGGCGTCTGGGCCCGAGAATATCGGCCATACGCAAACTTGCGTTCTTCATTGCCTTCGCGTCTTTTCCGCTACTCTCCCGAGCGGCGAACCTAACGCTCCAGGGCAATTTCACCGCGGACGATAACGTTCAATTCTTCTCCGTATCCATCGCGGCTCCAGCCGCCGTCGATATCCGCAGCTACGGCTATGCCGGCGGCACGACCTCGACCGGTGCGGTCGTGCCCCGCGGCGGATTCGACACCATACTGACGCTCTTTAACGCCTCGGGAGTCTTTATAGATGACAACGATGATGGCGCGGGCGCGGCAGTGGACCCGCAAACAGGAATGCCGAGTGATGCACGGATCACTTCCAATCTTGCTGCCGGCAGCTACATCGTGGCCCTCACGCAATACGACAATTTTTCGATAGGTAATCTAGGCTACGGATTTGCCGAGACTGGTCATCCCAACTTCACCGCTGATCCGTCCTTTACTGCAGGCGGTGCCTGCGCCGGCAACATGTTTCGCGACATCTCGGGTACCGACGGGCGCTGCCGCACCGGAGGCTGGACGGTCGACTTTCTGAATGTGGACAGCGCGGCGGCGACAAGTGTGCCCGAACCGTCTGTGTTTGTTCTGGCAGGTTTCGGGTTGACGCTCTTGTTTTTGGGGCGCAATCGGAAGCGCGCACTGAAGACGGTTTCGAGCGCCCTCATCCTCGGCAGCTTTGGTCTATCTGTCAAAGCACAAGTCCTCTCCGGCCCCGATTACAGCACAACTAAGGACTTCACTAATGGCCAAAGAAGCATGCTCAACATCAGCGATATGCAGATCGCCGCGTACAACCTCAGTCTGGGAGACGTGTACATTCTCCCGATCACGACCAGCAATTCGCAGCAGACCAATGGCACATCACAGCAACTCATCATGCACGCGGACGAAGGACAGTTGAGAGCCTTCTCCGCGCGAATGTTCAACCAGCCGCAAGCAGTCATGCTCACAGCGATCCATAATTCGCAGATTTTTCCGGGCGCGGGACGGCTGGCGATTATGGTCCAGAATGGTCCCGGTCTGACCACGCCGTCACCCATTTTCTTCGGTGCTGGTGACGATCCGAATGTTCTGTCCGGGGTGGCAGCCGATTTCACGGGAGACGCCTATGACGAAGTTGCGATGAGTCTGGATGATGGCCGGTTGATAGTCATCAGTGCCAATGACGTCAATAATCTAACCGGCGGCTATCGTCTGCCGGGTACCACGGTTGACAAACTCTACGCCATGACGGCGGGCGATTTCAACGGGGACGGTAAGCGTGAGATCGCCGGTCTTACGACAACGGCCTCCGGCGGTGCGCAACTGGATATCTACAGCGTCGATTCCGGCTCACTCGCGTTATCTCTCGCGGCTTCTCTGCCTCTCACCACGCCCGGCGCCTCCACAGGCGATCCGGTTCGCACTTGGTCCATAACTCGCGGCCGCTTCAATTCGACCAATCATGACCAACTCGCAGTAGCGTTCGCAAATTCTTCGGGGCCGGGTTACGTCGAAGTCATCGACTTCGATCCAGGCACGCTGAACGCGCATGAGCACGGCACGTTCAGCCCTGCCGGGGACACGCCCATCTCGTCGGGATTTATCCAAATCGCTGCAGCCCAGTTCCAAGTCCCAACCCAGGTCACCGATCAGATCGCCTATTTGAGTGCCAGTCCAAGTGGTGGCGGCCGCTTCCTTGAGGTTCTTTCGGTTGATCCAAACACCCTTGCAATCGGCGGAAACACCGTCGTTCCCTACGATCAGTATCCCTGCTCGTTCGGAATGACGGTGGGCAACTTCGACAATAAAAATTCAACCGGTGAACACGACCCCAATGCTCAACTCGCCTTCATCTACGGTTCTTGCGATCCAGGGGGAGGCATCGCATTGAACATCTACGACTTTGATCCGAGCAACCTGAATCCGACAAATGTCAGCATTAATAATCTGCCGGATCTCCATCAGTCGGGTAACAACGGGGTAAATATCGCTCTTGTGTCTACCGATCTCCAGGGACGCTCCTATATCCTCGGAGATCCCTCCGAAATCACAATTCATTCTTCAGTTCAACCCACTGTTGTCATGGGCATCCCGCCAATGCACATGGACTTCATTCCGAGTGATGTAAGTGCAGTTACTCCGCCTGTTCCCTTTAGCGTCAGCGCAGTGCCCGACGGCTTCTACTCCCAGTACGATCTGGTTACATCAAGCGGATCAGGTTCAACTTCCACAAACGGAACCAGTTGGTCCTTTGGCGCGAAAGAGTCGGTATCGACGGGATTCTCTCTCGGAGACCCTGACGTAACTGGTCTGTCTGTAAACGATACTTTTACGGCCGCGCAGAATCTGAAGGGCGCAGCCGACGCGACGCATGGCCACTATTCAAGCCAGATGGTTGACCTGACGGTTCCCTCAGGTGTTGACGACACAGTGAATTACAGCAACAGCACGCTACACATCTGGGCCTACCCGGTGATCGGCCAATCGGTTTGCCCTGCGTCAACTCCTCCCTCAACTTGCACCCAAAAGGTTCCGCTCACCATTCAGTTTTCGGCGGTTGATGGAGATGCCGTCGTCGCAAACAAACAGGGCTATCTTCTGCAGTGGTATCAGCCGGTTTGGGAGCCGTTCAACATCTTTTCGTATCCAGCGAACATCACCCAGTTGCAGGCTGCCTATCCGAACCTGTCGATCTTAAGCATTCCCCAAACATTTGCCACCGATGGCACGACCGTCACCGAATCAATAAAGTGGAACGTGACAGGTAAAGAACAGAGCTCAACGAGCTTGAAGCAGAACTATTCTTTTGAAAACGATTTTTCGGCGAGCCTTAAGGAAACCGTGCCCGCTGTTGAGTCCGATTCCACATCGTTCAATATCGATTTGAGCGGCAGCTTCGGCTTCAACAGCCTGACGAAGAATACGACCGATCTTGGAGTCTCGACAGGAGTCACTCTTTTCAAAACCGGCACATTCCCGACGCCGCAAACTTACGCATACAGCATCAATCCCTACATCCTGGGAACCACTCAGCCGGGCGGTTACGTGGACAACATTCCGCTGACCACTGATGTGAACACGTTCACTCAAGTTACGGTCGCGTATACGGTTTCCATTGACACCGACAATCAACCATGGTGGACGCGTGCCTATGGAACGACGTCGGACGTGGCCCTGAACCATCCCTCGCGATGGCAAGTCTCAAATCCCGGTGTGGACAACAACGGCGAGCCTAGTAACTGTTTGCTCACTGGCAAACAAACCCCCCAGGTAGATTGCCTGACACTCTCTCCGAGGAAGGCGACCGACGCATGGTCAAGTGTGTTTCACCAAATGCGCGGCTTCTTCATTTCTAAAGCCGAGTTTCCAGGCCAGGGACCACAGTTGCAGGAAAGCAAGGTCACCGATAAGCTTCAGCTGCAAACTCGCGTCTACAACTACAGCCTGGCGACGATGCCGGCAAATAGCACAGTGCATGCGCAGTTCTTCTTTGCGCCGTACGACTCCCAAGCCAGCGCCATCGTGGATGCGGGTACCCAGTTCATCGACGAATATGTTTCGGATGGACCGATCCCAGCATTTAACTCCCAAAGCGACACGCCCAATTGGATACTCGCCGGCGTGACGTTCGACCCAAGTCAGTTCGACTACACCAAGGCAGGTGGAGTTTCAGTCGCGTTCTGGGTTCTTACGTGGGTCGAAGATGCCAACGGCAATCTGGTGCAGGAGATCAACGGACACGGACTCAGTAGCAAACCACCTTCTAAGCCCAATCATGTGTCAACGTTTGAGGCTGCCGCAGCACTCGAACAATGCCAGGCGGATGGTTGCTACAGCAACAATCTGGGCATTTACCATTTGCCCTACTTCATCGACGCGAACGGTTTGGGCGCTCTGCCCCCACCACCCCCACCACCTGGGCCAGGCTCATTCAACCTCGAGAAGGTAGAACTCTCCTCTCGGGAGGCTGTCCTGGGTCAGGATGTCGGCCTCTCAACCACGCTTTTGGTTGGCGGCATGGAGTTGCCGGGTGTAGTTGTCACGTTCTACGACGGCGATCCAAAGCACAAGGGACGTGCTTTCGCGACTGAATCAATACCTCATGTCCCGCAAGGTAGCGCACCACTGATTCGCACGACTTATCGGGCAAATCAGTGCGGCTTACATCAACTCTTCGTGGTTGTGAATGAAGGCAAGCTCACCGAGGTGGAGCGTCGCGCACCACCTTTGCGGGTTGCCTGCAGCGGCGGTAAATGATCGATGTAACAAGATACTGATCGCGAAGAAGCGCCGTGGGCGGATCCAGGTGCCATATCGAAGCGACGCCTGCGGCGTGCATCGGCTCTTCGCGGTGGTCAATCGGGGTCGGCCTTCCGACGTAGTGCGGTGAGCACACACGTTGCGGGTAGCTTGCGACTAATTCCGTATTAGTCACCACCGATTTACTTTGTGGGCAGGCCCAACGCCTGCCCACAAAGTATTTTCTTAAGGGATGGTCGGAATCTACACTGTATTGCGCTTTACAGCTGAAAAGCTATTTAGTTCCAATCGCCCAGAAGCCAATCTTAACGAACCGAAAGAATTCTTCTGCGTTGCTCCATCCCTGGAAAACAATCTCGAGAGAGTTGAGTATTTGAAGGAGTTTTATGACGAACCTGTTGCTGAATCACCTGTGGCGTGTAGCCCCCGGAATGCCGGCAATACGCAAATTAATGTTCTTCATTGCATTCGCATTTTTACCGCTGCTCTCCCTATCGGCAAACCTCCAGTGCCCCTGCGCCAATTGACGAGTAGCTGACCATTCATTCACAATGCGAAGTTATGGATGAGCCATGAACCCAGCACAGGTAATCGCGACACAGTTTACATGCGATAGGACATGCACCGCTTGATCACAGACGAGCTTCAGAGCAGCGGGTGCCTCAACCTCGTTCTCATTGTCTGGCAGTCTGGGGACATTCCCTGATTGGACGGATTGGGGACGCGGGAATGCTGCGCAACCATGCGGCCCAGTAACCTGCATCGGTGGCAGGATCGGCACCCGACCAAAAAAGCCCATCGTTGGACGGCGTTTTCCGGGTGAGAGAGACCAGGGCCCGAGCGGCCGCTTGACGCACCGAGGAAGACGGGTCGGTCAACTTTTGAACCAAGATGGGGAGCACCTCGCTCCGTTCTATCGCGGCAAGAGCATTGACTCCCTCTTCACGCTCATCCTCCATTGATGACTCGAGGAGCCGGTGAATGATCGGCATGGTCATTGTTGGATCAAGCCGGGCGGCAGTGACGAGCAATTTTGCTTGTCGCCCCTTATGTTTACTATTCTTCGAAAGTGTTAACAGCGCAACCCCGTAAGCAGCATCGCCCATTTCTCCGAGAGCCTCCATCGCGAGTTGCTGATTGAAGGTAAAGGAATCGTCTTGTCGCACGAAATCAAGGAGTACCTTCCGCGCGCTCTCTGAATTCAGCTGGCGAAGTCCGCGGATGGCATCGCTCTGCAAGTCCGGCATCCAGAGCATCTGCACTAGATATGGCTCCAGCAACGGTGTGGGGAGAGTGCCGATGGTTGTAGCGGCTTCACGCCTCCGCTCATAAGAGTTCGCGCGCAGATCTGCTACATAGGGTGCAAAAAGAGCGTTCAGATCTTCAGGGGAGGACGTGGCGACGACAGTGAATGTGAACGTTCCAGACACTTCGCCAGTACGTTGGTCTTGCTTGCCCCAGTTGTTGGAATAGCTAAGGTGCCTTTGCACTTTGACCGTGTATGTTCCCGGCTAGGTGAACCTGTAGCGTCGATTTAGCAATATTCTGCGCTCTACATCCTGTCCTGGTGTGAGATTGAGTCCACCAAAAAGGCAATCCGATTCTTCAATCTGGAAGAGCGTTGCGCACGGGGGCCCGGAGTTTGGCTCTTGGTTTGGTTCCTGCCTGGGATCAATGGCCACGTGGTATGGACTGCATTCTCCATACGGATCGGAGTCGAACAGCGAAACAGGCCTAGCTCCGGTATCACGCACCCAAAAAATCAGCATGATCGGTTCACCCACCATATATTGCTGTTTCTGCATCACTAACGATGCCTGGAGGCCTGGGAGAACTGCCGCGCTGCCTTTAGCCCCAGCAACAGAAGCGATGAGGACAACGAGCCAGAAAGGTACACGCTCCCTCATGTGGCGTCTAATGCGGGGGAGAACAATCCGGTTCCTCTATCCTTGCAGACAACCAATCAGCCTCCGGTTGCCGATACGCCTAAGTCACGCTGGTTTACCGACAGCGGCCGGACGGATTGGAGATTACCGTCTTTCCAGTCAATTTCTCAATCACAGGCCATCCGTAAAGTGAGCTTTCCGTTAGCTTGCCCATCTTTCAAACAGGTAGATTCAGGTGGCAGGCACCGAATGGTGTTCATGCACGATAATCCAGCGGCCCTCAAGTTTCCGAAGCCCGACGGTCAATCGAAAGTCCAGAGGTGTCCGCTGCACCTCCTCGGCTGGCTCTACGCACTGCATGTGCGCAAAAGCGAACGCGAAATCCTCTCCCGCAACAACCTCCAGCCATTTGATATCGAATACAACTGGGTCGGGCTGGCTGGAATAAAACAGCTCCCAAGTGTCTTCGTAGGCAGCGAGTCCCCGCGACTCGAACGGGAACGGCACATCAAACATTTGAAAATCCGGCGAATGGTTCGCAAGAACCTCTGACATATTCTTTGCGCGGACGGCGGCCGCCCATCGCTCAAGCAAATCCCTTACCGCACCTTCGTTCGTCTGCGACATCGTGCGTAACCCTCCTTTTCTCCGGCCTGGCTGCTGTACGGTGAAACTCCAACGTTACCGCCCCACGCGCCTGTTCCATAAACGTACCTTCTTTGAAGCAGGCTTCCCCCTTCTTTGAGAGCAACTAGTCGCGAAGGGCTTAAAGGGAACCGAATGTAATTCCGGATAGCGCCAGGATGACGCGCCATCCGGACAGAACAGAACACGTCGTTAATGAACGCGACACGCACCGCGTCCTGTTGATCCACTTTGACGTACAGTCGGCTATGCTGCCCGATGGAATTAAAATGACGCGATGCGCGTAATCCAGGCTCTATCCGGAAACATGGCTTTCGTTCAGCCGCTCCATTCCCAGGGATGCCTTGTCGCCGAGCCCAGCGCCCCACCTTCAATACTCGTTATCCCGTTCGAACAATCCTTGAAATCAAGCGCACGCATGCCCGTCGATAGTGATCAACAGAACACGCTCGACTTGCCTCTCTTGGACCCCTTGGCTAGAGCGCGATGTAGACGAGCATCGCGAACACTACTCACAGAGAACTCAAGAACATCGATTCTTGCCTACCTCGCAAGATTAGCCTTATCCAACGATTGCGGTAAGAATGCACGCCCGTTTTCGTTTCATGTCGTGCGACGCGAAGCCGTTGAACGATCAGTCACAACATGATGGCCAATCAACTTTAGCAACAGCACCGCAATAAGCGCCGGCGCACCAGGGTTTGTCGATATAGTGTTTTGGGATGGCAACCTTCTGAGAGGCGTTGAGAATTTTTGGCTCGCCGGCATCACTGATATCTAAATGACAGGTATAGGCAATTCCGGAGAGCTCTCGGCGGCGCTGAACCGCACTGGTGTGGAGTTCCTGATTACAGACCTTGATCTAGGCTGCACTTTCATGGATGTTGCGCAAACGTCCTGGATCAAGGAGACTGTCACTAGAAATCACAAAAACGCCCGTCGCGCGTATGACACTGTGGTACGTTTGCTGGTCAAATTGGAATTGGACAAAACTACATATCAAATCTTGGAAGCCAAGTTGACCGACCTGAAGGCGCGGCTAGAAGCCGCCGGAGAACGATTCTGAATTACTAAGGTGACTGTCGGCGTTTCTTCTTGTATTGGAAATGTATCTGTGCCACGATAGGGACGCCAACCTTCCAGGGCCTCGGCACACAGTTTCGAACCGCAGGTCGTTCCCTTCAACCTTGGTAGAAAGAGAACGCCCATGTCACGCCAAAGTTACAGGCTCAATCAGCCTATAGTCAGCATCGCCATCGTGGATCAACAAAGAATTCTGGCCACTATACCTCGGCACACAATAGTCACTGTTGAGGGCCTAGTCGAAGGTACGTACCTTGTCGACGTCGCATGGAAAGGCAAAAGCGCGATGATGTTCACACGAGATCTACGAGAGCGTGCGACTCTCCTTGACGGACAGCGGCTCTGAAATTGTCTCAAAGAGTGTCAATAACAACGAGACCGTGGTCTGAGCATAGAGACTGGCGGACCGCTGCTATGTTCGGCCAACCAATCACTGCGAACTAGGCACTCGCCTAGTATCATTTCTTAAGACGCGAGGTTATGGTCAGAGCAGGATCCGGTAACGACGAGTCTCCTCGAGTTCCGTCGGAGGGAATTGAGGTGGGATGCGGTTCGTGGTCGCTGAGGTCCAGATGATGACGCGGTTGTTACATCGCGACGTCTAAGCCTCGGGGCTCGTTGCAGCCTCTTCAGTCCAGCCACTGCAAGGAGCCTATGCGTTCGACGACCCCAACACTTTCTATTGACCAGATTTGCGTACGGAGCGATTTCGGCACTCCGAGATCGCAGAGGGAAGCCCCAGTGGGCTCTCCACATGGACCTCCGCGCGATCGTACATCGTACCTTACAAGCATCGTCGACACGCTGCCCGATCCGACCTTGATTCTCGATGGCGACCTAAAGATCAAAATGGCCAATCGAGCCTTCTATCAATACTTCATTACCACTCAATCAGACACTGAGGGAAAGATCGTTTTGGACATCCCTTGCGTGGAATGGGACGGCCCAAACTGGCGCAACCTCTCCGGCTGGCTCCATCGTCGCGAGTACTCTTTGCGTGAGCTTGAATTGGTCCAAGATATCCCGTTATTCGGGGAACGAGTGATGATACTCAGCGCACAAGCGTGGCCGTCTGACGGTCCCGATCCGGAGTTGACTACTCTGGTGATCCAAGACGCTACAGAATCCAGGCGAGCACACGACATTCTAGAGTCAACTTGCGGCAAATTTGAGCGAGAGGCAAAAGAATTGCACCGATCCAATGAGAACTTGCGGCGCTTCGCTCAGATTGCTTCTCACGACCTGAGAGGTCCACTTCTTGCAGTGCTCCAATGCACACAGATTTTAGAGGATCGGTGCAAGAACAAGTTTGATGAAGAGGATCTATCAAATTTCGAGTACATCACACGAACCGTGTGCGCAATGACCGTATTCATCAGCGATCTTCTCTCCTACTCTCAAGTCTCGACGGGGGTTCCTGAAATCCTGACGCTCACGGATACTGACGCAGTACTCCAAACAGCCCTCGCCAATTTACGAGTATCCATTCTCGCAACTGACGCCACCGTAACCCATGAGAGTCTGCCAGGAGTTCATGTGCAGCCTGCGCAGTTGTTGGCGTTGTTTCAAAATCTGATTGGGAATGCGATCCAATATCGCAACGGCCTGCGACCACAAATCCACATCTCTGCAGCATGGCGGGAAGATTGTTGGCTCTTCGCGGTCCGTGACAACGGGATTGGCATCAGACCACAATATTGCGACTGCATTTTTGAACCTTTCAAGCGCTTGCACGGGGATGAACGACCGGGTTCGGGGCTTGGACTCTCGATCTGTAAAGAGATTGTTGAACGCCATGGCGGTCGGATATGGGTTGAATCGGAGGTTGATATAGGGTCGACGTTCTACTTAACGTTTGTTGGGTAGAAGGTATCTACGTCTCCGAGTGGCGCTAATCGCGCCTCGGGCGGTGGTGATGCGCCGAATTGGAGTGGCCATCGAACCTTCCTCAAGGCCTTTTGAATGCGACAACCCGGCACATGCTCAGTTCACCTGTGTATCAGCTACCGCTCACAATAGAGGCGTCACAAAGTAGAAGGGAGAATTATGTTCGCTTATAGACCCAGCGAAGGCGAACGGCCATTCGTGATTGACTGCATGCTCATTTCTTTGGGGTCGGCAATCGTAACATTGATCGCATGCGCTGTGAGTCCTGCCAAACCCATTCCAGCGCTCCTTATGCGGAAAGAGACGAACAGCAGTCGCAAAATGCTGACTGAAAACCGGGACGGTTCGCCTTTGCAACTTGACCCACTCCGCGCATAGTGGTGAAGTGGACGATTGGAGAACATCTTGCCTGGATACGGACTTAAGCTTGATGCCTATGAAGAAGAGGACGAGCGCTTGAACGAAGAGGACGATGAGGAACAACTATTGCGTCGGCAGGAAGAGAAAGACGACGAGCAAGCTGAAGACATTCGTAGCGACGATATGCGCGCGACGTGGCCAGATCCTTCTGGTCAAGGCCCAGCGCCTTCAGGCGATGCTTGATCACTAGCGGGACATCCACTGAGACCCCAGCCTTTTAAATTAACTGATGCAAGTGAAGCAACTTCCATCACTATTGCATTTAAGGCTTGACAAGTAGGGTAACTTAACTTATATTAGTTAACGGATAGGCACTTCTGCCGACCCGCAGATCGCTTGAACTAAGTCAGGCGATTTTGATTCCCTCCTCTTAGATCTCGCTTCCACAACCGAGGAGGTTGCCTTGTTTGATTCGCATCTAAAGACCACCGGCCACGACTACACGGTAACAGTCGCGCTGCTTGCAATAGCTTTCATCTTCAGTCCGGCGGTGTTGCTCAGCTCACGCCCGATTGGGAATTGGTCTTTGTCTTTTGCAGTCGCCTGCAGTGTGAGCAGCGTGATCTGGGCTTGGGTTCATTGGAAGAGGTCCTCACGGCTCTCCACTTCCATCGTGGACCGGGTATTGACGACCAAAAATTAGTAGAGGCTCACAACATTATGAATATCCGACCCCTATACGATCGCATCCTGGTGAAGCGGATCGAGGAACAAGAAACGACGCGCAACGGCATCGTCATTCCCGATTCTGCCAAGGAGAAGCCGCAGGAAGGCGAAGTGATTGCCCTCGGCCGTGGCAAGAGACTTGACAATGGCGAACTGGTCGCTCTCGACGTCCAAGTCGGCGACCGCATCCTGTTTGGAAAGTACTCCGGCAGCGAAACCAAGCTGGACGGCACTGAGTACATCATCATGCGCGAGGACGATGTCCTCGGCGTTCTGAATCCGGCTGCTCAGGCTGCACAGAACGCCGGCTAATTCCAATTCGACTCACAAGGAAACCATCAATGGCAAAACAGATTATATATAGTGACGAGTCCCGCCAGGCGATTCTGCGTGGTGTCAACCAGCTCGCCGACGCAGTGAAAGTGACCCTCGGCCCCAGGGGGCGCAATGTCGTTCTCGATAAGAAATTCGGCGCGCCCACGATCACCAAAGACGGTGTCACGGTGGCGAAAGAGATCGAACTGAAGGACCCGCTCGAGAATATGGGCGCCCAGATGGTGCGTGAGGTCGCGTCGAAGACCTCTGACGTCGCGGGTGACGGGACCACCACGGCCACCATTCTGGCGCAGGCGATTTTCCGCGAGGGCGTCAAGGCGGTTACAGCGGGTGCGAACCCTATGGCCATCAAACGGGGTATCGATAGAGCTGTCGAAGTGGCTGTTGAAGAAATCAAGAAGCTCTCCAAGCCCGTTTCCGGCGACATGATCGCGCAGGTCGGCAGCATTTCCGCCAATAGTGATTCCACTATCGGCGACGTCATCGCCGAGGCGATGAAGAAGGTGGGCAAGGACGGCGTGATCACGGTCGAGGAATCCAAAACCATGACCACCGAGCTTGAAACCGTCGATGGCATGCAATTCGATCGCGGATATCTCTCACCGTACTTTGTGAGCGACCAGGAACGAATGGAATGTGTTCTCGAAGATCCCTATATTCTGATCCACGAAAAGAAGATCGCGAGCATGAAGGACTTGCTTCCAATTCTCGAGCAAATCGCTCGCGCAGGTAAGCCCCTATTGGTGATCTCCGAGGATGTGGAGGGCGAAGCTCTGGCCACGCTCGTAGTCAATAAGCTGCGAGGAACGATCAATGTGTGTGCGGTGAAGGCACCCGGCTTCGGCGACCGCCGCAAAGCGATGCTGGAAGATATTTCGATCCTGACTGGCGGGAAAGCCATTATGGAAGAGACCGGCATCAAGCTCGAAGGCGTTCAGTTGGACGACCTGGGCCGCGCCAAGCGCGTCACCGTGGATAAGGACACCACCACCATCATCGACGGCGCTGGAACGCCGAAGAATATTGAGGGCCGGATCAAGCAACTCCGGACACAGGCCGAGGAGACCACTTCGGATTACGATCGCGAGAAGCTGCAGGAAAGGCTGGCGAAGCTGGCTGGTGGCGTGGCGATCATCAAAGTCGGCGCCGCGACTGAGACCGAGATGAAGGAGAAAAAGGCGCGTGTCGAGGATGCTCTACATGCCACTCGCGCGGCGGTTGAGGAAGGCATCGTTCCAGGCGGCGGTGTTGCGTTGTTGCGTGCGTCGATCGTCCTCGAGAATTTGAAACTCGAAGGCGACGAGCAGTTCGGCGTCACTATCGTCCGCCGCGCTTGCGAAGAGCCGGTCCGCCAGATCGTTCTCAACGGCGGGATCGAAGGCGCTATCGTCGTCGAGAAGATCAGGACGAACAACGATCAGAACTTCGGGTTCAATGCTTCTACCGGACAATACGAAGACCTGGTGAAAGCTGGCGTCATCGATCCCACGAAGGTGACTCGCACGGCGCTTCAGAATGCTTCTTCCATCGCCTCTCTCATGCTGACGACGGAAGCCATGATCTGCGCGATTGCCGACGATTCAGGCGACTAGGCGGCAAAGACAATGCATGGATCGGATGACACGCATCACCCTCAATCCCACCTTTCAAGAACTGGAGTTGTTGACCACTCTGGTATCAGATCAGCTATTTCGCAGAGAGTTCATCGATCCTAAAATGCCCGGGTACAGGTCTAACTCCGAGGAGATGAAGCGGGGAAAGGCATTAGCGGGCCGCTTGAAATTGCTGGGCGACCCAGAGTCTGCAAAGAGGATCCCGCTCTCGAGGGTAACAGGCTAACCCTCCGAAGCTGGTAAGAAAATTTCCGTAGGAGTATTAAAGATGCAGTTCAATCTCATAGGATTCAGTCAAGACACGGGATTCCGGGTGTTTGCATTTGAAGGCGCGGCCGCAGGTCGAATTCGGACCGAGTACACAGTCAGGGCGGATCTTGATCTTATACGGAAATATGGCATCCGCGTGCAGGAACTGCCCTTGTTGTGCCGGGGACTTTTGGAGCGCGCTGGCGAAGGCGAGCAAAAGTGTACGGCGACATTTACCGAGGAGCAGATGCGTCTGCACGCGCTTAACTGTGCAGCGGCTCGCAATGCAACGATCCATAAAAGGAAGTCGCCGCGCACGACGCCTCCCACCCAGCAGATCGGAAGCAATCGGCGGACTCCACAGTTTACGGGGAAATCGCCCTGGCGCGGATTCAGAGCACCAATGAATACATCGTCCACAGCGGGCCGGCCAAATGATAAATGAAGAGATTTGGCGCGCTTGGGCTCACCTTGCTTGTAAGATATGGGCTTTTCAGTGATGAATCGAGCTATAGTCGCTATGTTCTCTGTACACTGCCCTCATTGCCGGTCTATTGAGTTTAGAAATGTCGGCAGCCGAAACGCCTTCGAAAGAGCTCTCCGCAGGATTATTCTCCCCTACAGGTGCGCTCTTTGCGGCCGTCACTTTTTCCTGTTTCGATGGCAAACTTCCCTTCTCCGGATTGCCTAAGAAGTAGTGGCAATTCGGGCGTCGATGTTGATGCCGCGGCGTGATATCGCGAATCCACTATGCACAGTGCGTAGCCACCCTGCACCGAATCCAACGTTTTCTTCGGGTAATCTCATCCGACTAGTGGGAACGGCCTGACGGTGAAGTTGAGCTCAATTGTGAAGGTTGCGATTGTTCAAGCGTACCTTCCCTTGCCGTGGCACGCTCGATGCCGTTTATGCTTTGCGGCGCTTGCGGTCTGCTGCGTGTTCGCGGCATCCCGTCCCTAGACATCTTTGTCCTGCGGCGAGCAGTCATAACGACGCAATGCGCGTTCCCGTCCAAGTGAAGTCTGAAAGATAGAACTACCCTTGGCGACTGATCGCGATCTACCTGCCAAGCTCGTCATCTGAGTTCTTTGCAGCACTCTGATGTGTATCCGAGTCCGGGACGTCATCTCCCTTAAGAAGGCATAGCAAGGTCAGTTTGGCGTTTTATCGGACGGACCAGCACTGTCAAGACGAATCCAACCACCAGGAGTGCCGCCAATACTCGCAAGGGCGTGTCGTAAATATGAATTCGGCTCGAACCCGGGGCGAGCGCTGCCTTCGCGTCGTCCGATAGCTTGGTAATGATCACCGGCCCGGCAATCGCCGCTGCGCTCCAGGCCGTCAATAGCGCGCCGTGGATGGCTCCCACGTTCTCGGCACCAAAGATATCCGCCAGAAATGCCGGAATGGTGGCAAATCCGCCGCCGTACATGGTGAAAATGAGAAACAGCGTCGCCTGGAACAAAATCCAATAGCCATTTGAGGCTAGTGACGGCGCCACTAGGAAGAGTAGTACCTGTGCACTGAAAAACGTCAGGTAGGTATTTCGCCGGCCGATATGGTCGGACAGCGAGGACCAGAGGAACCGGCCACCTGCATTGAACAGGCTGATAATCGAAACCACGGCGGCCGCCTGCACTGCTGTCCTCTTAAACATGTCCTGCATCATCGGCGATGCTTGCGCCAAAATTCCAATGCCCGCTGTCACGTTAATGAACAGAACCCCCCAGAGCAGATAGAACTGCGCTTTCCCCATGGCTTGGTCGCGCGTCATACTCGCGGTTGCGATCATCCGATTGTTCGCCGCCTTCGGCCGCAAGCCCGCCGGCGTGTAACCGGCGGGGGGCCGCCGAATGATTCGAGCGCCAATCATCATGACCACGAAATAAAGCACGCCCAAGAGCATCAGAGTCTTCGCTACGCCAATCGTCGCCATTAGCGCCACATTCAGGAACCCAGCCACGAAGGCCCCACCTCCAAAGCCCATGATCGCCATGCCTGTAGCCATTCCCCGCCGGTCGGGGAACCACTTCACCAACGTGCTGACCGGCGAAATGTAGCCCAAACCCGCGCCAATACCGCCAATAGCCCCCATCCCGAGAAACACCAGCACGGACTGCTTGAAGTACAGTCCCATGCCGCCTATCAGAAGACCACTAGCGAAAAAAATGGCTGCTGTCGTCGCCGCTTTTCGGGGCCCGTTGCGCTCAACCCAGGGTCCGCCGAACGCCGCACTCAATCCAAGCAGCACAAGCGCTGTTGTGAACGTCGTATAAGGCGGGCTGAACCATGCAGGATCGTTCGGAAACATTGCTTTGATCGGCAGGTTGAATGTGCTCCATGCATAGATCGAGCCGATACAGACATGGACCAGAACTGCGGCAAGTGGAATCAGCCATCTATTAAATGACAAATCGGTTGCGGATGTGAATCGCGCTGAAGAGGAAATTGCCATTGCCCAGAATGCTACCACCGACAACGTCCGCCAGGAAACCGCAAGCTTCCGTTGCGAAATCGGAGGCCAGCTGCCGATAGGGTGAATGTTGCACCGTAGGGCCTCGAATGCTTGGTTCCCGATCTATCACGAGTGACGGCCCAGGGCTTCGTAATCCAAGTTGACGTGTAGTCGGCGTTGCGCTGATTGCGTGCCAATACCGTGCCGCTGCATCGCCTGTGTCACGCAGAACGAACCAACAAAGATCTCCGCGCCCTGATCTTGCTCCTGAATCCATCCGACGTCATGCCCATCAGCAGTAATGATTTTTACTTCATCAACCTTGAAGAACACAGCAAAATTCTGTTCTTTACGCGCCTGATCCCAGCCGAACAGATGCTCGATAATTCAGCGTATCGTCTCGAAATATAGGCTGCGCGCAAAAGCATCCTCAGCACGGGCTGCTCGGAGGCTGATATACATCTGCGACGTATCGTCCAATGTAGAGGGTTCGCGATTGATCCGGAATGCTTGACATCCTAAGGAATGAACCTTGCGAAATGTACGCCAGGCAAGCTCCTCCACTGCGGGATCTGTAGAAGCTCACGACGCCGGCCACTCTACGGTTCGCGCGTTTCTCGACCAAGTGACGTTTCAAGGACGGATCTACGTTGGCGACAAGACCACGTTATAGTCGCCCATGCCTCAACGGCTACATTCACGCAATCGGTGCTGTCGTGGTGTCGGTGTGGATTGCGGTCCAGAGGTTCCGAGAGATGAGGCTTCCTTAGAGATGAGGCCTGCTATCTACCACTTCTCTCGCGTCAAGCAGTAATCTGGGCTGCGGGCTTCCGTCTACCAAGGCGTACTTCATTCCACTGAAATACAGGCTATGGCATAGGTCCAATCGCGTGCCGGGCCGAGAATATCTGGTGATTCTTTGCCCTTCTGCTACCACATCCTCCACCTGCCCCTCGAGCACCCGCGATCGGAAACGATCGAAGGATCCATATTCCCGTTTGGTGCCGAGTTCGGCTACGAATCCGTTCAAAGTTCCGAGTAGTTCCTTCCGTGAAAAGCGCCGCGGCGGCCCGTCATAGTTGTAGAACGAAATTGCCAAATAGTCGTTTTCCTGATGCGTCGCTACTGCAACCCGCCGTCCATGATCGGTCAGGATTAAAGGCCGGAACGCGGCGTATAAATAGTCGTCCTCGAGCCACACGATCTCCGGCGCGACCGAGCTCGATTCTGGCCGATCGCCGATCGTCGACCGCCGCAGGCCGCGATAGAACACCGGCACAACAATAACCAGCCGCAGGACGCTGTAGTCCTCGATGAACTGCGCCTTCGACTGATACAGAGCAAGCACCGTGTTGTCCTTTTGGACCGTCCGCACTCGGCCTACATCCGCGAACAGATCTTTGCTGCGCTCGTTCGTCTGATTTCGTGGATCGTGCCATGGCAATCCAGGGCCATCTCCGTTGCAGGCATAACGGCAGAAAATCGTCCCGGTGTCCCTGAGTGACGATGGAGTCTCGGCCCGTTTGTAATTCACAAAAAAAGTATCGGTCTGATTGCCATCGTGGAACTGGCAAGTAGCGCTGCCGACCGCATACTCCTCGGTCAGGTAACTCGTGCTGACAAGCTCTCCGCAGGGATACTCTAATAATCCCTCGGTCGTCCGAAACTTTCCGTCGGCGTCCTTCGTCATCACGGCCATTTCGGCGGTTCCGAATTCCGCTGTAGCCGAAACGCGGAACGGAAGTTTCTTCTCGAAGGCCAGCCGCTCAATTTCAGGAGAGGGGTGATATGTTCCGCTCGCGATCCAGGCATTCGATGCTTGCAGGAAAGCCACGTCTCCGTCGTGATGGATGACCTGTTTCGGAACCGGCGGAAACAGGAAGCGCGTCGGATTGAGCCAGAGCTTCCTGCCGAACGCCTGGTAAAGCAGCATGTGGACCTGATACAGATGGCCTACGCTGTCCACGTTGTACGCGCGCGAATGCGGACCTGCCAGGATATTTGTCGGCGCATGAAAATGCGCGGCGATATCGAGCCAGATACGGCCCTCAATCTGCAGCGCTAGCCGTCTCGCCTCCGCATCCTGCGAATGCTCCCCAATGTCCGCGTAACAGAGCAGCGTGATGGGAGTATAGGTGGAGCTCGTATATTCGGAAAGCAGACCGCGCCGTTCTAGCAACTCGAGCAGGTGGCGCATTCCTTCGAGACCGCGCCGTTGCGCGCGCGAGTCGCTTAGTTCTTCTCCACCTAGAACCGCCGCTACATTTTCCATTGCCGGGAAATTGTCGTTGTAGCCGCGAAAGTAGATCGGGCTCTGTTGGGCAAGGGCCTCTCTTAATAGGCTTGCCAGCGATTGGCGATTGTCTATGGCGAGTCCGTCCTTCTGCTTCGCGAGTAATTGAGCCGCGCCGCAAAATTCAAAATGCGAGAAACCGGCAAGCTTTGCCCGATCCGCGAAGCACTTACGAATGACGGCATTCGCTTTTTCACGCGTCGCATCGCCTTCGAGCAGCGACATCGAATGCCAGAATCGTACCCGCGCGGTCTCTTCGGTAGGCGGCCCAATCCAGGCGCCATCGGAGGCAAACAACGCGGCGCATGCTTTCGCATGCAGTTCGTCGATTTCCTGCCTCCGTTGCCGTTGACCGTCGAGATCCCAGTGCAGATCGAATGCCAGCGCAGACAGCGCCACGGGACCAGCAAGAAATTCCCTACGCTTCATCGTTCATAAGTCAAGACACGGCCGGTATGAGTGCCCGCGCCACTAGAAGCTTAACTTCCCGCCAAACTGCACGGTCCTGTTTCCACCGGCAGACGTAATTTTTCCGACAGTTGCAGTGTTGGTGATGTCGGTACTCGGGCTGCTGCCCTGGAGTCCAAACATCGGATGGTTAAATACGCTGAAGGCATCCATGCGCAGTTCCAGATTCGCTCGCTCGTGAATACGAAAATTCTTCGCCGCCCCCATGTCCCAGGTATATTGTCCCGGTCCCCACAGGAGGTCGTACCCGGCATTTCCATACGTAAAGTTTGCCGGCACGGCAAACGCCGCCGGATTGAAGTACTGGCTGATAGTGCGCTGGCTGGGATATAAAGGAACTCCGGGAACTACGTTCGGACGGCCGGCGCTGAAGTTGGGCACTGACGTAGAGCCCACTACCGATGTAGAGAAGACCGGCGAGAACGGCAAGCCGGACATTGCCTGAACGATTCCCGATAACTGCCAGCCCCCTACCACTGCATTTGCCAGGCGCGAAACGCCGGACAAGAACGGCTTTCCTTGTCCGAAGGGGAGGTCATACACATAACTCCCCGTGAAGACATGCCGGCGAATATTGCTTAGGTTGCCGCGGGAATCGTCGTAATTCGCCGGATTTTGATAGATTTCTGTTCCTAGTGCGCGTGTGTAAGCGTACTGCGCGGTAATCAAGAGTCCGTTGTTGTATCGCTTGTCCACGCCGCCTTGCAGCGCGTTTACGGAGCTCTGGAACATCGGGTCATTGTTGAAGGGAATCGTCGCGAATGGCTGATAAGGACGGTGTGGTTGCACAGCCCCGGGTGACGGAGGCGGCTGATTGATATTCGGATTGCCGAGCTGCCGAACGTTCCGTTGGCCCACATAGCTCACACGGAGAGCGACAGCGCCTGGAAGCTGATGTTCCAAAGTCCCGTTCCACTGAATGTTGTATGGCGTGTGAGTAGTCGCGTAGGCTTGGGCATTGGGATTTGTCGGTAGTGAGCCATTGCCGGGGAAAGGATTGTACATCGTGAATCCGGGAATCGACCCCGAAGGCTGCTCGTACGTCCCGACCGTCAAAAACGGTACATTGTTCTGCGCGTTTTGCGTGTAGTTCAAGGGCAGGACGTTGTAGTAGATTCCAAACCCGCTGCGAAAGACGGTTTTTGGCGAGAGCATGTAGGCCATGCCAACCCTTGGCGCAAAATTCACCACGTTCTGTCCCAGGTACTCCATCAGCCGTGTAGGGAGCCCAAGGTCCTTCGAGAGCGCAACGGGATAGGCGCTTACCGCCGCCGGAATAGCGGCTGCCGGCAGGCTGTCTGCAAAGACTGCGATCTTGCCTGTGCTCGGGATGAACAGCGATGCCACACCATAGACCATCGGTCTAATGACCTGCAAGTCATAACGCAGCCCCAGATTCACTGTCAGTTTCGGGCTGATCTTCCAGTCGTCCTGCAAAAAAGCTCCGTAGCGGCTGGCTGCATACTTGCCTGGTACAGCGGCGGGCACAGGCAATTGCGTCGTATTCGGATACCCGAGGACAAAATCAGCAAAGGCAGTACCTGTATAGCGTCCCGTGAAGCCATAGGCTCCCCGTTGCGGACCTGACGCGGCGAGATTGTAGTGCGTCGTGAAGTTATAGTCGAAACCTGCTTTCACCGTATGCGAGCCGCGCACTATCGTCACGTTTTGTACGAAGTTGATGTCTTGCTGTAAGTCGCTCGATCCCGCTTCGCTCATGTTGACGATATTTGTGATAGTGATCTGTGGTGCACCGTCGATCGGCTGCGGCGGAAGGCCGGGGATGATCGAACTTGTATTCAGGTTGAAGTTTTGTGGTGTCCGGAAGATCCTGTGATGCTGGTAGCCGAGGCGGGTCTCACTCACGATCGTCGGGCTGAACACGTGATTAAGACTCAGGACCGGCAGCGTAAGATGCTCGCCGATGCCGGCGAGTCCGCCGAATGTGGTCACGGGCCCAGGCGACGGATTCGGACCTACATTTTCCTGCAGAAATGAGAAGCCTAATTGGGTCTTATCTGAGATATTGTGATCGATCCGGAAAGATCCCCGTTGTACTTCCGACAGGTACGGGATGTTTTGGACCAAGTTGATACCGGTGCCCGCTGGACCAGTCCCGGCTGTATTCGGCAGCGGGTAGAGTTGCCCGAGCCGCGTATCGACCGTATTTATACGTGGAGCGGGTATCACGTTGTTCGTAAAGGGTTTGCCGCTTAGTGGATCGATGATAACGGGTAAGCCAGAGAAATCTCCCTGGCGCTCGGCCGCTGTAGCGACTTGCTGGGAACTCGTATTGGCCTGGAGCAGGTTGAATCCTTCGTAATTCAGGAAGAAGAAGGTCCGATCCCGGCCGCTGTAAAGATGGGGCAAAATAATAGGTCCGCTGAAGTTGCCGCCGTATTCGTTGCGGTTGTACGAAGGCGCCGGCAGCTGCGTAGCGAAGAAATTCTTCGCCGCGAGTGCTTTGTTGCGGTTTTGCTCATACAACTCGCCGTGCAGTTCGTTCGTTCCGCTTTTGGAGACGACAATGACTTGATTTGCCTTACTGAACTCCGCGCTGGCGGCCGAAGTGATGACCTTGAACTCTTGTAGCCCGTCGAGGGGCGGATATTCGACCAACCCGCGCTCGATCCACGACATGGTGTTCGTAATGCCGTCCAGGCTGAATCCCACAGATTGTGTCGTGGATCCCCCCGACACGGTGGGCGTGACGCCGAAATAGGGTACTTGGTCCTGGGCCCCTGCGTTCTGGATCCCAGGCGCCAGAGCCAGCAGTCCGGCAATATTAAGCCGTCCGTTCAAGGGAAGCTGCGTGATCGACTTGTTGTCGATCACCTTGCCGATTTGCGGATCCTGCGTGGAGATGACCGGTGCTTCCCCTGTTACCTCGACGTTCTCGGTAACACTTCCAACAGGAAGCGATGCGTCGATTTTGAGTTTTTGGTTGATCTCCAGCACGATTCCCGATTGCACATAGCTCTTGAATCCAGCATGCGAAACGGCTAGGTCGTATTTGCCAGGACGCAGCAAAGTAAGGACGTAATCGCCCGTGGGACCGGTCTCTGTAGAGTTGCTGATGTTGGTGTCCGTGTTGGTGATAGTGACCTTGGCGCCCAGCACAATGGCTCCGCTCGAATCCTGCACTTGCCCGGTAACGGTGGCCGTGGTCTGCTGGCCGAATATCACAACCGCGGCGGCTAGAAAGCAGCAAATGAGCGGCGCAAGATGATGAAAGGAGTTGGAGATCGTAGATTCTCGATAGAAGCGAGGGGGACTCACCCTCGCCCTTTCGTTGGTGGGAGAGTGGTCAAACATGAGCTCAAAGCCCCTTTCGTGATGAGACCCTTCTTGATCGTAAAAAGTTTCTATCCCACGCTAGAAGAAGTGGAACCAAGTAAAGAAGAAACGGAACATACGAAATGGTCAGTCCGGTCATCGCTGCCGCAAATAGACACCGAGTAGAAGAGCAGTCCCGTTACGGATGCCTGCAAACCAAGGACGCCAGTTTTAAGTTCTACACCGTTACAGGAACCGGCAGCCGAGTCTAATCGATACTGCCCGCATCATGAGTTATCTGGTTGGATCAAACTGCGAATAGATCCACCGTAACGGCGAATCGATGTTTACCAACATTTGTGGGAGCGCAGTCGCGATGATCCGCATAATGCTTTGACCACGAGAACGCTCTTATGGGAAGATGGTCGCCGTCTGCGAAACGAAGGGAATCCATGTCGAATCGCGTACTCTGTCAAATAGCTCTTCTGATACCGTGTCTGGCGTGTTGCGCTAACGCAGAACTCACCTATTCCAGGGATGTGGCTCAGATCCTTTATCGGAAATGCGCGGCGTGTCATCATCCCGATGACATCGCTCCCATGTCGCTTATTGACTATAAATCGGCTCGTCCTTGGGCGAAAGCCATCCGCGAAGCCGTCCGTCTGAAGCGAATGCCTCCTTGGTTCGCGGACCCGACAATCGGCCACTTCTCCAACGATCCGAGCTTAAGCGAATCCGAAAGGCAGATTATTACCGACTGGGTCGATCAGGGCGCTAAAGAAGGAGATCCGGGCGACCTGCCACAGGCGCCTTACTACATTGATGGTTGGCACATCGGCAAACCTGACATGGTCTTTGATATTGGCCAGGATCATGTATTGAAGGGCACATCCGTTGACGAATACATTTACTTCACAGTGCCAACCAATTTTACGGAAGGTCATTGGGTGCAGGCCGTGGAACTGCGGCCTGGAAATCGCAAACTAGTGCATCATGCTCACGTGAGCGTGGTCGAGCAAGACACGCCGAAGAAGTCATCCGGCGCACCGCAAAATGGCCGGTCGTTTTCCGATTACCTGGTTCGTACGAGTGATGGTCTTCGCCATATGAGACCGGACTCGCCAGTTGTCAATGACGCCTGCGCCTACAATGGTCCGGAGATCGATCGCCTCCACATCGCTGGCGAAGGTGCTCTCGCCTCCTATCTGCCCGGAATGCCGCCGGATAGTTATCGGAAGGACTCGGCCAAATGGATCCCGGCTGGTGCAAAGCTACGATTCCAGATTCACTATCATAACGAGAACTCCAGCCCGAATGAATCCTTCACGGATCGCACCAGCGTGGGCCTGATCTTTGCCTCCACACCTCCAAGCCATCCGCTTCGGCGGCTCGACGTAGATAACGATTTCTTCGCCATCCCGCACGGCAGCGCCGCGCAAGAGGTAAAGCAGTGCGCAACGTTTGGATCCGATGCTCTTCTTCTATCGCTAACGCCGCACATGCATTACAGGGGCAAAGATGCACGCTTTGAAATTCAACGGCCAGGCCAGCAGCCAGAGACGCTACTACTCGTCCCTAAGTACGATTTCAACTGGCAGTTGAAGTATCAACTGCAAGACCCTGTCTTTGCGCCGAAGGGGACTCGACTGATCATGACGTTCCACTACGACAATAGCCCCAACAATTCCTTCAATCCAGATCCTTCCCGGACGGTTCGCTGGGGAGAGCCAAGCGCGGAAGAGATGATGAGTGGCTGGATCGACTACATAGATGCGCCTCCGAATGCTGCCGGCTCACTAACGCAGATCGAACGGTAGGGATCTACCGCCCCGCAATTTCCAAAACCGGAACTACCTGAGAGCACGTCGATGCAGTCATTCTCGGGCAAATATCCCGCTTCCGGTGATTCGCCTCGCCATGGTCACACAAAACCGATTTATTTACACCTGATTGGCGGCTATTTGAACAGCGGTAGACGGTAGACATATGCCAAGAGTTTCGTTGGACCGGTGCGACGCGATAGGCTGGAAACGGCCGAAGATGATGAAAGTTATGGCACGGATTTCGTTCGTAAAAATTGTGAATGGCCCACTCGTAACATGACCGCAATCGAAACCACAGAGCAACTGGACGCTCTGCTAACGCTTCCGAACGACGCGGACATCGCATTCGCCGGGCGGCTAGCGGGCGACGTGATGATCCTTGGCGCGGGCGGGAAAATGGGGCCAACGCTGGCGAAACGATTACGCCGCGCCTCCGATGCCGCGGGCAGAAGCCGCCGCGTGCTGGCGGCATCCAGGTTCCAGTCCGGAGATGCCAGAAGAGAGTTGGAGGAAGCGGGAATCGAAACGGTTAGTTGCGATCTGCTTGATGGAGCTGAAGTCGCGGCACTGCCGCAGGTAGAAAACGTTTTGTTCCTGGCCGGCCGAAAGTTCGGATCTTCCGGCGACCCCGAGTTGACCTGGGCCATGAACACCCTGGTTCCCGCCAACGTGGCGCGGCACTTCCGCGATTCGCGCATCGTCGTCTTCTCGACGGGAAATGTCTATCCTTTCGTGAGCGTGGAGCGGGGCGGCTGCCTGGAATCCGACGAACTCGCCCCGCGCGGCGAATACGCGCAGTCGTGCCTAGGGCGTGAACGAATTTTCGAATACTACGCGAAACAGTTTGGCACGGCCTGCCTGGTTTTCCGTCTGAACTATGCCATCGATCTGCGATACGGAGTGCTGGTCGACATTGCGCGCCACGTGCGTGAAGGTTCGCCGGTCGATCTGTCCGTTCCAGCAGTTAACGTCATCTGGCAGGGCGATGCGAATTCGTACGCTATCCGGTCGCTTGAACTATGCGCATCGCCGCCACGCTATTTGAATGTGACGGGCCCGGAAACAATCTCCGTGCGGCGCGCCGCCGAGTTCTTCTCCAGGCGTTTTGACCGGACGCTTCATTTGAGCGGGGAATCCGAAGGGCTAGCATTGTTGAGCAATGCGGGCGCGTGCCACGCGGCACTGGGTTATCCGCAAGTTCCGGCAGGGCAATTGATGGAGTGGGTAGCGCGATGGATCGAAGTGGGGGGAGCGAGCCTGCATAAAGCCACGAAGTTTCAAGTTATGGATGGAAAGTTTTAATGGCAGATGATAGCGGGCAGCTTGGTGGGCTGCTGCGCAGCGGATTGGTGATTCCCGCTCATCCGCTGGCACTCGATGCCGACCGAAAGCTGGATGAGCGGCGGCAGCGCGCATTGACGCGGTATTACTGCGACGCAGGTGCCGGAGGCACGGCCGTCGGCGTTCACACCACGCAGTTCTCCATCAGGCAGAAGAGCGTCGGCTTATACAGGCCGGTACTGACATTGGCCATGGAGGAGATGCGCGCATTTGAGCGCCGCTCCGGGAAGAGACTAGTGAAGATAGGCGGAGTCTGCGGCCCGACCAGCCAAGCTCGCGAAGAGGCGACCACCCTGCGTGAATTGGGGTATGACATTGGATTGTTGAGCTTGGGAGCGCTCGCCAGCGCTTCCGATGCGGAACTGATAGCGCACTGCCGTGCCGTGGGCGAGATTCTTCCGCTCATGGGTTTTTACCTTCAGCCCGCGGTAGGCGGACGTGTGCTCCACTACGAGTTTTGGCGTCGATTCTCGGAAATCGAGAGCGTGGTTGCGGTAAAGATCGCTCCGTTCAATCGGTACCAGACGATCGAAGTGCTGCGCGGTGTCGCGGCGAGCGGGCGTGAGGCGGAAATAGCACTCTACACCGGCAACGACGACAACATAGTGGGCGATCTATTGACTCCGGTTCACGTCGGAGGCAAGGCTCTGCACTTTGCGGGCGGTCTGCTCGGCCAGTGGGCAGTCTGGACCAAGCGCGCGGTTGAGATGATTGCAGATGTTCAGTGTGCGAGAAAGGAGAGCGAGAAAATCGCCCCTCTGCTAGGCCGGGCCATCGAGATCACCGACGCGAACGGCGCGATTTTCGATGTTCGTAACAACTTTCATGGCTGTATTTCCGGTATTCATGAAATTCTGCGGCGGCAAGGTCTGCTGGCGGGTCTCTGGTGCCTTGATCCGGAGGAAAAGCTTTCCGAAGGACAACTCGGAGAAATTGAGCGCGTTTGTGCCTCGTATCCGCATCTCAATGACAACGAGTTTGTAGCTGAAAATCTGGACCGCTGGTTAGCCTGAGGACTTCTCACGACTTGTCCATCGTGCAGTTTTGATTTCCGAAAACGCACGGCCGCCAGCGGCAGCATTGTTTCCGAGTCGCGCGGGCTCCTCGTTAGATACGGTCGCGATGGCCGCCGCCTTAAGCTGCCTCGTGTATACGAAATAGTAATGCCCGCTCCAGAAGACCTTTGTGGTGTGCTCGTCAAAACCGGCACCACAAACGAGTAGCTGAGCACCGTTTGGCAGCTCACGACGCGATCCTATTCGCGTTGCACCTTCGACAATTAGAGCTTCGATTCCATCGACCGCCTTGTTCAGTATCCACACACTTTGATGCTTAGGTCCAAATAGGCATCCCGAAATTAAGAAACTTCAGCGGCCAGTTACGTTACACAAAATGCCTCCACCGGCGCCGTTTGGTTCAGTTAAGACGGTTTTGTAACAAAGCCTCTCGCGGAAAGAAGCCTTACTTCTCTTTCGGCCAGGAGTTTTGACAGGTCTTTTTGGGATGGTCCTTGTGTATCCCGGCAGACGCACAGAGGTCCATCGGACCGGGTAGAGTGCCGACGATGCTTGCGAGGTATGGATGTACGATCGCGCGGAGGTCCGTTGCGGAGCCCAGCAGGGTTTACCCCCAGCGACTACGAACCGCATCTCAACCTCAAGTCGCCTCCGAGTGAACTCGAGGAGATTCGTAGTCACTGAATCCTGATCTGAATCTAACGTCGCTTGGTAAAAATTAATACTCGGTGAGTGCCTAGTTTCGAAGCAAAGCTAACCCCCGAGACACTCTAGGTCGACCGTTCGGGTGGGATCATTCCATGTTCCATCGCGTAGCGCGTGAAGTCGGCCGGAGTTTTCAGAAGCAGCTCCCGGGCGAGGCTGGCCTTGTGGAATTCGACGGTTTTCACTGAAATATGGAGGATCTCCGCAACTTCTTTGCGGGAGTGCCCTTCCGCCACGAGTTGTAGAACCTCCCGTTGACGAGGGGTGAGGGTATGGGAGAGTTTGCCGTCAGCCAAGGGCGAAGCGAACAAAGACCCCAACGTGTTCCGGGTTACCAAAGGGCTTACGTAGTAATTGCCTTTTAGAACCTCCCGAACCGCGGTGAGCAATTCGGAAGCGGCGGCACGTTTCAGAAGGTAGCCAGACGCCCCAGATCGAAAAGCTTCCGTAACGTAATCTCTGTCGGCATGCATAGTAACAAAGATCACTTTGGCAGAGGGGAGAATCTTTCGGAGCTGGACGGCTGCGTCAATGCCATTCAGAAGCGGCATCGAGATATCGAGCAGGATCACATCCGGGACGAGCTTTCTGGCGGCCACGAGGAGCGCCTGTCCGTCTTCTACGCTGCCCACCAGTTCGAATTCCGGCTCCAGCATCAGCCGGATGCCCTCGAGCATCAGTGTATGGTCGTCGGCGAGTAATATGCGGGGTCGAACTGAAGTGTTCTGAAAAGCCACAGCTACACTGGAACCCTTCTAAATCAATTATCTCGTGTGGTTATCAAGGTCGTCCGCGGGTGTCTCGTTACTGGGCGATTGAGGTAGGGGCACGGGAAGGGTAATTGTGGTCCGTTTGCCAGGCCGGGAATCGATCCGCAGGGTTGCGCCAAGTAAATGGGCGCGTTCCTCCATATCCACGATGCCTAAACCACCGGTGCCGCGTACTGAGGAGGGATCAAATCCGGGTCCAGTGTCTCGAATTGTCAGAAGCAACTCATTTCGTTTACAGATTAAGGAGATCGTAATTCCAACCGCATTCGCGTGTTTGATTGCGTTGCGCAGAGCTTCCTGCGCAATGCGATAGAGAGTGCCTGCGAAATGCCCTCGCGGCAACGAACAAGTGCCCACTCGGCTCGTGAAGCGCACGGCGCTCGCGCGTCCGTGACTAAAGTCTTTCGCGAGTTTTCGCAAGGCCGCCACAAGTCCAAGATCGTCGAGAATCGCCGGGTGCAGTCTGTGCGAGATATTCCGCGTGGCATCTGAAAGCTCCGCAGTTTGCTTCTGTAAGCTCGTGAGCATTTCCGCCACCTCGACCTGGGCGCTACCAATTGGCCCGATGCGGAATTGCCCGATTTGGAACTCCAGGAAGCCGAGACGTTGGACAAGATCGTCATGAAGCTCGCGTGCAATACGCCGTTGCTCCTCTTCCTGGGCCGTCATAAGGTGTCCGGCTAAAGCGCGCAATTCATCCTTGGTGCGGTCCAACTCGCGGTCAGTTTTCTTTAGCCGCTCGGTAATGGATACCTCCGCCCGCCGACGATCCGTTATGTCCTCAAAGGCGAGCAGAATCCGGGGTTTCGATTCAAACTGAAGCTCTCGCGCAGTGAGCAGCATCACCCGCGTGCCGATGTGTGGAAAGGCGTGTTTAATTTCCAAGTCCGCAAAAGACTTTTCGTTGGTAGACATCTCTTGCAACAGCAACCGGAGCCTCGGAATTTTCCATTCAGCGGCGTCGAGTTCATAGATATACTTGCCTTCCGTCTGCTCGGGGCGCAGATGGAACTTTCCATAAAACGAGGCATTAGCTCTCTCCACTCGCAGATCCTGACTTAAGATCACGAGCGGTTCATGTACTGTCTCGACGATGGCATCAGCGTATTGTCGCGCCTCCTGCGAAGCGTGCAGAGCGTGCTGAATCGAATCCACGTCCATGAAGGTGAGTACCGCACCATCCAGGCGATCATCCGCAGTTCGGTAGGGTCGTATCGACAGCGACCACCAGTGCCCACGTGGATCCTGCATCTTATGGCCCTGGACAGCGAGCGACCCGATTACGTCGCGAATCAGCCGCTCGAAATCTGGCGGCATTCCCAGGCGGCTTTGCAGAAGACGGATAGGGTGTTGAAGATCCGTAGAGCCAACGCCGAACACCTTCTCGGCGGCCGGCGTAAACCGGCGCAGGCAAAGGTTCCGGTCCACTCGAAGGATCGGCACATCAACGGCCCCCAGCAGATTTGTCATATCGTCACTCAAAACTGCAAGTTGCTGGTTTCGTGTGCCCAATTCTTCGTTAACCGTCGTAAGCTCTTCGTTTGTCGACTGCAATTCTTCTTTAGCGGTTCCTAACTCTTCGTTACTGCTCTGCAGTTCCTCGTTGGCACTCTGTAATTCTTCGTTGGCTGCTCTCGCCTCCTCGAGCGCCGCTTCGGAATCGTCGGACACGGCGCGCAGGTAATCTCGTGCTTCAGCGAGTTCAAGCCGAAGACGTGCGACCAGTCGATCCTCGGAATTCGCAGTCGGCCGTGTAGTATCCAGTGATGCCGCTTCAGGCGCCGCCTGTTTGAACACCACAAGCCAAAATCGCTCCGCGCCGGTTGCGCCAGTCAGCGGGACAATCTCCAGATCGATCATTCGCTCGGTACCGGCGTGTTCCACTCGAATACCCTTCCGCTCAATGAACTGGTTCTGTTGTAGAGCGCGCGAAGTTGTCTCGCGAAGCGCGTATTCCAAACCTGTGCGCGCCATACGCAGCAGATGATGAGTTGCTTTTCCCGTAGGCGGTTCAAGATAGAACCCGGTGTGACCCCGGAACTGCCGGATCTCCAGATTCTGATCTATTACGACGCAATCTGGCGCATACCGGTTTTGGATCCCGCGGTCCACTACCTTCTCAAGTTCGAGGTTGCCAATAGACGTTTCTACCTGGACTTGTGCCCAGGGTTCACCAGCCGTGAGCCGAGTCGCAAACGCTTGAATCAGCCGGCTCGGGCCTGGTTGGCGCGAAAAGATCCTGTGCGCACTATCGACTGGGATGAAAAGATCGGTGGCTGAGCCGACTGTTTCTGCACTACCAAGAAAAAGCAATCCTGAAGAATTCAGGGCGTAGTGAAATATCGGCATCAGGCTTTTCTGCAGTACAGGCTCCATGTAGATCAACATGTTCCGGCAGCTAATTAAATCAAGGCGAGAAAAGGGCGTGTCCCGCGTGACGTCGTGTCGCGCAAAGACGCAACTTTCGCGGATGCTCTTGCTGATCTGATATTTGCCGTCAACCTTCCTGAAATGCCGGCTGAGACGCCGAGCGGAGACCTTTTGAAGGCTGTGTTCCGGGTACATTCCGCCGCGCGCCACCTGAAGCGCTCGCTCGCTGATATCTGTACCGAATAATTGCACTGTCGGCCGAAGCCCGCCCTCTTCGAAGACATCCAGAATGCAGATTGCGAGTGAGTAAAGCTCCTCGCCAGTAGAGCAGCCCGGCACCCAGACGCGAAACGAATTCTGAAGATCCTCATTCTTTACGATCGCCGAGATTTTATTCCCCAGTGCCTCAAATGCTTCCGGATCGCGAAAGTAGGACGTGACGTTTATCAGCAGATCTCTGTAAAGCTCTTCGATCTCGTCAGGATGCTGCCCCACGTACGCGAGGTAGTCTTTAAGGTCCTCTGAACGATGTACAAGCATCCGGCGGCCGATGCGGCGCCGAAAGGTTGTCTGTTTGTAGTGACGGAAGTCAACGCCGGTGGCGCGCAAAAGAAGGGTTAAGAGCTGATTCAGTTCACCCTCTCCATCGGGAAAAATCTCTTCATCGTCTTTGCCGAAAGACCGGGCGAGATAACGATGCTGGCATATGCGGGCGAGTTCGGCTGCGATTTGAGCCGGAGCCAATACGTAGTCAACAGCTCCCGTCGCGACTGCATTTCGAGGCATAGCAGGATACTGAGCGGATCCCTCGTCCTGGGCGAATGTTATGCCGTACGCGTTCTTGATCGCCCTGATGCCCTGCGACCCATCCGAACCCGTTCCGGACAGAACGATGCCGATCGCAAGTCTCCCCTGGTTCCCAGCCAGGGATTCAAAGAAGGCGTCAATCGTGAGGTACGGGCCGGGCTGCACCGGTCTCGGCACAAGATGAAGTGCTTGCTTCGCAAGCCCAAGACCAGCATTGGGTGGGATTACATAGACGTGGTTGGACTCGATTCTCATCCGCTCGCCTACCTCGCAGACAGGCATCGTCGTGGCTCTGGAAAGAATCGCCGTGAGGTGGCTCTTGTGGCTGGGCTCCAAATGTTGAATGAGGACGAACGCCATCCCTGTGTCGATAGGCAACGCGCCGAGCAACTGTGAGAGCGCTTCGAGGCCACCCGCTGAAGCTCCCACTCCCACGATCGGGAATGGAGCAATCATCGGTTCTTTGTCCTTCGGCGACGGATCACTCGCGGAATTCATGTGGCCCGGAGTGGCGTATGCAAATCACTTGCGCCATGCTCGATGGTTGAGAAATTCGAAAACTCGGCACATACCCAGTTTCATATGGTTACCATCCGCTGCTATTAATGAGTATAAGGCTACAAATCTGCCAGGCGGATGATGTCAATTAATAGACTCGGTAAAGCCGAACGACCATTCGTCATTGACTGCGCGATTGTCTCCATCGCCTCCGCAATCGTAACGCTTGCCGCATGCGCCATCGCCCCCATCCAGCCGATTCCAGCACTACTGCTGCACAAGATAGTGAAGCCTCAGCGCGAGGATCAGCCTAGTGCCGGACCCGTGCATACCGAGAGTCCGATTCTTGTGTAATTTGCTCCAACGCCCGTTCGGTGGACCGCACCACTAGGGTGGCTTACTGCGGGAACTAGGACTTTGCCCAGTTCTGCTCCAAGGGTCCCTGTCGCTAAACTTAAATGTTGCGTCATACTAGCGATCCATTCCGGACGGGGGAGTTCCAGTGGATTAGCCTCGGCGGCCTCAAGCCGAGCGTATTTTGTTGACGTTGCAAGCAATCACATCCACTTCTATGAACGTGCATTTGGTCAACCCAAGCGACCAGTCTTTTGGAACCGCGGTAATTACGCCGCGCTGGCTATACGTCCTTGCCGCGGCTACTCCGGCACTCTTTGGTGACCCAAAAATTTGCGATGAAACCCTGAGCCAACTCGATATTGCCTGCATAGAACCCGGAGATGCAGTGGGAATTGGCATTCACACGGGGAACGCTCTGCGCGGTTATGAACTTGGACGAGCAGCGCGAGAGCGCGGAGCGTGGGTTATTTTTGGCGGAATACACGCGACTTTATATCCGGCGGAAGCCGTTAGTTTGGGCGGTGCGCACTCGGTTGTCAAGGGCGATGGGGACGTTGTGTGGGCAGAAGCGCTGCGCGACTGCAATCACGGTACTCCTCAGACGCTCTATGAAGGTGGCCGGATCGAGGCTGATAAGTTCGCGGCTGCGCGCTGGGATCTTCTGCCTCCCAGCAGCTATATGTGGGCATCGGTCCAAACGATTCGCGGATGCCCCAAGCACTGTTCTTTCTGCTCGGTTTGGCGAACGGACGGCCAGCAGCCTCGCCAGCGCCCCTCCGACGGAGTCATTTCGGAAATCGTAACCTTGCGCCGAAAAGGCTTCCGTTTCATCGCGCTTGCCGACGATAACTTCTATCCGGTCACCATGACCGACTTACAATTGGCAGCGCGGCAAAACAATCAGCAAAAACTGGCTGAGCTCAAGTCTATCCGCAAAGAAAGATTTGAGCTGATGGAACGGCTCGCCGATCTCCCAAGCGACATGGTCTTCTACACCCAGATCACCATGGAGGCGGCCGAGGATACAGAGTTCTTGGACGCTATGCGAAAGGCGCGAATCAAGGGCGCATTGGTCGGAGTCGAAGCAGTGACAGCGGAAGGCCTGAAATCGGTCTTCAAGGACTTCAACTGCGCCGGAGAGCAATTGGTCAGACGGCTCCAGTTGTTCCGCGAGCATGGGGTTCATGTTTTAGGGTCTTTTATTTTTGGATTGCCAACGGACACACCGACGACATTCGAAGCAACGGCCGAACTCGCTCAACGATCCGGTATCACGTTCGGCCAGTTCGTGATGCTTACGCCATTTCCCGGAACTGTCGACTTCTCGCGTTGGGAGAAAACGCTGGGAACGGATGCGGTAAACATCGATGGCATCCCACTCACGAAGTATTGGCTCATTCCATCCTCTCGCAGACCCAAGATGTTTACTCCTCACCCATCGATGAGTTCCGAGGAGATAAAAACCCGAACCCAAGGGGTCTGGGACCGCTTCTATAGTTCGCGTCTAATTTGGGAACGTTCGCGATGCGTATCAACGATTCGTGCTCGACTCGCATTCCTGTTTGTCTCCAAATTGTACCGGCAAATGTATGCGGGTACCGGGATTGCCACGGACAGTGCCCGCCAAAGTCGCGCTCGCTTCTGGGCGCGTCTGCTGGCTGTTCCATGTCGGAAGCTATTTCAAGCCAAACCCATGCCGGGCTTGCAAATTCCACAAGCGCGAGCGAACACGGAAGCGTCGCATAGTGACGGGCAATTAGCCCAAACGGTACGCGAAACAGTTGGGTTGAACGTGTTGAATTGACTTTGACCCTCTAGAGGTGCAGGCGCCGAAATAGGAGCGCGTATTTGCAACCTGCTTAGAACGGTTACGGAAATCGTTCTCAGAGCCAGGTTTTGCCACCAGATTCGTACAGGCTTGCGACACGGTTTGTCGCCTGTCTTGTCCACGATGTCTTCATTCGGCTCCGGCGGCGATTCCGTGGCCCTCCGTCAGCGACGCCGGCAATCGGATTTCGATGACTTTCTGGCCGGGAATATCTATAAAGAGCTGGAGACCTTCCTCATCTTTAAATTCCAAGTCGAACTCACCGGAACTATTCGCTTTGCTTTTCACTGCCAGGTGCTCTCCCTTGAGCAGAAAGATCTCAACATTCTCGACGCTCTTATCCGGCTCTTTGGAATTGAGAACTTGTCCGGTGAGACGCACCCATTTCCGCGCAGGCTCGCACTCTACTCGCAGATCAACCATGAATGGTTTCGCCTCCTGCAAAATTTGCCGGCTGACGCTTCTGGAGCCACGTATCGCCGCAGGGGCAGGCTCCCGGGCACTGTCGAAGATCAATCGTGCGGCTTGCGCGATTTCACGAAGCCACCGCCAGGCTTCCGCCGGCACAAATACCGCCTCAGCTGCCCGAATCGCGTCGGCCGGAGGGCGGTAATTGGACTCGCGGCGGCTGATCTCCAGGACCTCTTTCCACATTTCAGAGACCCGTTGACATTCATAGCAGCCTTCGTCCAGGTGGCCCTGCATCAAGGCTTTCTGCTCGGATGACAGTGTGTGGCGGGCGAACTCAAGCCATTGCGACGCCGAAAAATGGTTCATGCGTCTCCTTTCTCCATTGCGGGTGGTGGCTGACAATAGTCTCCATCGGCTGACCAAAGTGTGCGGTTCAGTAAAAAAGAGCTTGTTCCACCGCCAAAAATACAACTCAGCTGAAAGATTTACCGATCAGCCGGAATGGCGCCCAATAGTAGGGGTGAGGATAGCGGGTTCGCAAATCCAGCATCGCGCTTCGAAGTGCCTCCGCCTTGTTTTGGCGATTCATAACGTGGGAATAGAACAACTTCATGAATTCGGCCGTACTGCGATCATCCACATCCCACAATGAAAGCAGCAAGGATCGCGCGCCTGCATATAGCAATCCCCGGGAGAGGCCAATTGACTCGTCTCCTTCGACGGTGACGTTCAGACCCGTAACGCACCCGCTGAGGGTCAACAGGTCGACAGGCAAATCCATGTGGTAGAGATCGTAAAGGCTGAGATAAGAATCGACCAGACGAATGGCCGAAAACATCGGATTGTCTTCTCTAAAGTAACCATGAGTCGCAATGTGAACCAGCTGGCTGTGAGACCCGTCCTCTCTCAACACCCGTTCGTTAGCGTCGGATCCCATACGGATCTCCGGTTCAGGTACAACGGCGGCAACCGCTTCCACCTCCTGGCGGATGAAGGGCATCTTGGGATCTTCAACCCCCAGGATCAAGGAAGATCCCCTATGTGTCTCGACTTGCTGCTGGCACAGAGCGAAGATACTGGCACTTGGGGCGTAAGACACCGTGAAAATATCAACCAGAAAACGTTCGCCGTCGAAAAGGGCGTGAAAAGGCAAGGAGTGGAGGGGGCCGTAGGGCACTACGACCACGTGTGACGTTTTTAGCAGTGGACGCACTGGCGCAAAAACATCTTCATAGATTGCCTGAAGATGATTCTGCGTAGCGCGCAATAGACTTTCCTGAAATTTCGAAACGTAGTCATGCCCGAAACGAAACTTCGACATCTGGAACTGGAGCATACGGAGACGCTGAGTGATGCGTGAAGCATCGGTCACAGGGACAAAGTCGAGACTGTGGGCTGTCAAAACGGCCGCGAACACGCGCTCGGCGACGTTAAAATATTCCACTAGTGCGGCTTCGGATCCAAGCGAAGCGCGGATTTCTTCGAGCGAAGCGGCTTCCGAGCTGCGCAGACTCTTTCCCGCCGCGTTCGAAGAAGGGACTTCGCGCACCAGGCGAAGCAACTCACGCTCGTACTCCCGTGCCCGCAATCGGATCGATTCCAGTACTTCCGGAGAAGCTCCGTCCCGGGAGAGCTCTTCCCACTCGATGCGGCGATAACACCAGTTCAGCTCTTTTCTCAGGTTCCCAATGCGCCGGCCCGTCTCGCTCTCCTCGGATTCCGCGACGAAGGGGTAGCCCGAGTGTGAGCGCCCCAAGATAAGATCTCTCAGAGTGCGGGATTTTGCTTCCTCTACATAAGAAAATGCCTCCACGATCGACGCTGGTCCCGAATCACGATCCAGACAGAGCTGCACGAGCCGCGCGTAGACCTCAACCTTATCCCTCATGAAAGCAATCTTTAGCTCGTCTGTGTGCAGACTGCTTCGAAGAGCATGCAAGGCCGACCGTGATTCCTGATAGCAATCGTAAGCTTTCCGCGGCTCGTCCAAACACTCATAGACCTGTCCCATAAGGAATTGAGTTTGATAGGAAAGAATCGGCGCATCCAGCTTGGAAACGAGCTGCAGAGCCACACGGCAATGCCGGGAGGCCTCGTCTAATTCGGCAGTCTTCAGACTTACGCGCGCCAATAATAACAGGCAAAGCACGTGTTTGCTGGGCATTTGCGTTGAACTGAAGAACGCTAAGGCCGCCGTACAGAGCCGCCGGGCCTCGGCGAAATTTCCTTCGTGAAACAGCACCAAAGCCTGATATAAATCGAGGAGGGACGGCCAAACCTGATTCTTCTCGCGCAGCATGATCGCCTTGGCCCGAGCAAAGAGCTGTAGAGAGCGGGATCCGCTGCCTTGGACTCCGGCCGCAACCGCCAAATTGGCGAGTGACCTGGCAGCTTCATAGTTGATCCCTAATTCCTGAAACTGCTCGAAGCTCTGCTGCGCCATCTCAGCAGCTTCCTGAACCAACCCCAGTTCCAGATAGATTTCCGACTGATCTAAGTCACACAAGCCCGAATGGTACTTGTCGCCATTTTTCCGGCAAGTCTCACGCGAAACCCTCAACAGTTCAAGTGCCTGGTCGTAGTCTCCCCGAAGGTAGAAAAGGTAGGCGATATTGTAGTCGGCCTGCGCCACCATCAGCGGCATGTCGTACTGCTGGCAGAAATCACGCATTCGGCGATAAGTCTCCAGCGCCCCGTGGAAATCGTCCAAGGCAATGAGACAAACGGCCATGTTATGAAGTGCCCCGCCGAGGGCTTCCGCATCATTGTGCGGAAGAAGCTGCTCGTAGGCTTGCCTGTAGGCAGCAAGCGCCTGTGCGAAACGATTTTGCCGGTGATAGATGTTCGCGATATTGAGTTCCAGCCGCGCCATGCGCCAAGTGTTACCGAGACGATCGAAAATATCCCGAGCTCTCACGCCTGCGGAGAATGCGTTTTCGTATTCGCCTAAAAAAGCCAGAGACTGTATTGAGGTGCTCAGTGTGCGTCCCAGCTCATTCATGTTTCCGGCTCTTTCAAACAAAAGAGCGGCTTCCCGGAAGAGATCAACGGCCGATCTGCACTGTCCCATGAGCCAGGACGCATTGGCCTTGGCGCGCAGGCTCAAGGCCATCGCCTCTTCGTCCTGCAACCGCCGAGCAATCGCTACAGCGGCTTCAGCGAGCCCAAAAGCTTCGGGCAGGTCAACTCTTACTTTTCGACGAACCGCTTCGGCCAAATCTGTTACGACCGCGGACTGAAGCAGTTGGGGCGACCGGTTTAGAAAAGCTGTCCGGCTTTCCTCGTCCGGAAGCGTGCCGAGTTCAGCGCAAAGCTCTAGGAGTTGTTCCTCCATAATTAGCTAGAAGCCCTTCTTCTCGAGAAGCCGCCTCAGCTTTTCGAGGCATCTTATCCGCGTCGGTCCAACCGATCCCTTTGGAATTTCCAGTGACGCCGCCAGATCGTCATAACTCGATGCGGGCACCTGATAGAAAAGAAGTTCGACCAGACGCCTGCACTGCGTGGAGAGCTCTGCTACGGCATCCCGCACGATCTGCTCACGCTGAAGTTCGGCCAAAAGCTCTTCGGGTACCTTAGGCGATCCGCCCGAGAGTATCTCCTCTTGTAATTTTGTGGATCGCCAGCTCTTGTCTTGCCATTGAAAACACTTATGAGAGGTCGTTTGGATGAGCCATGCCGGCAGCGCGCGCGGCTCGCGCAATCGTGGTAATTCCGATACGAGCGCCAGGCACACGGTTTGAAAGATGTCGGCTGCATCATCACGAGGAAAGCCGCGCTTGATGGGGATCGAAAAGATGAGATTTTTATACTTTTCTATCAATGCCGACCAGGCTTCTTGGTTGCCGTGCAAGCAATCCTGTACCAGAAGGTGATCCTGCCGGGTAATGTCCATTTTACGGCTGGTTTTTGTAGAGGAGGACATCGGTAGCGGGGCGCATGCCCTCAGCGGCGAAGGAAAAGCTTTTCGACGTTCCAGAGGGTGTAGTCGCTGAGGACCGCCGGATGAAAATTTCCGAGGCGTTCCGCTGCACCCACCAGGACATTAGGACTGACCAAAGAAATTAGCGGCAGGTTCTCCCAAACGAGCTGTTGGACTCGGTCATACATGCGTTTCCGTTGCTCATAATCCGGGGTAATCATCTGTTGCTGCATAAGACGATCGATTTCTTCTTGCCAGGGCATCCGGGCATGTTTCGATCCGAGATTCCAAACGTGAGCGCTTCCGTCTGAGGTCAAGACATTGATCTCCGGATTGGGGTCTGCGTCACCGCTGGCGAGCGATATTATGGCTGCCTCGTATTCGTAAGTATTAAAGACACGATCCAGAACCGCTCGTTGCTCGAGAGGAGCCAGATTTACTTTTATGCCGATCGCTGCTAAGTCTCCCTGAAGCAGCGTAGCCATTCGCGTGAGTTGCGGATTTCCGGCGTTAAAAACGATGGAAAAAGCCACTGGCTCCTGTCGATCGTCCAGAAGGCGACCGTCGCTACCCAGAGAGAATCTGGCCTTTGCCAAGATCTGCCGCGCCTCGCGGACTGAGCAGACCGGCCGAGGGATGCTCCGGTTCAGCCATAGCCTGTTGCCGGGCGTAACTTCCGTTGACAATGGAGAAGCTCTCCCCAGATACGCCAAACGAGCAATCGCCGCACGATCAATCGCGGCCGAAATCGCCTTACGAAAAGCCAGTTGTCGGAACCAGGTTTGCTTGCCGACGATGCCACGCAAATTTCGCGAGCTGAGGTCGTTCAGATTGAAAAATAGAAAATTGTATTCGAGACTCGCCCCGAGGTCATATAGGTGAAACTTTCCAGCCTGCTGATGTTTTTCCAAAGCAGAGAAGTTCGTCGCGCTTAACCTGCTGACAACATCGATCTCGCCGCCCTGAAATCGCATCGCCTCAGCCTCGGCGTTTCCCGTGAAAATAGCGACGATTTCATCGAGATACGGAAGCCGGTTCCCGTCAATATCTTGCTTCCAATAGTAGGGATTGCGTGCCAAGGTGATATGTTGCCCCGGAACGTATTCCTTAATTCGAAATGGTCCTAAACCGGCAATTTGTTCGGACGAAGTTGTTAAATTCCACGCGTGCGCCAGCTGGCCTGCGTCGTAGGCGCGCTTTAGGAGATGGCGCGGCAAGATGGCGATGCTATCGAACAAGCGCTCGGCAGCGGCATATGGTTGCCAAAGGTCAAATCGCACTGTGTAGGCATCGATTTTTTGGAGTCCGATCGGTCTTCCCGAAATAATCAGCAGATCCCGCTGAGGGGCATGAACGCGCTCGTCCAAGTACACCTGAAAGGTGAAGAGAACATCGTCTGCGTCGAACGGTTGGCCGTCGGAAAACTTCAATCCGCGCCGCAGTTGCAACGTATACTGCCGCCCATCCGGCGAGGCTGTCCAGGAGCTAGCAAGGGCCGATTCTGTTTTCTGGGAGGAGCGGTTGATATGAATCAGATCCGCGGCGATTAGCCCGATGATTTGTCTGGAACTTGCGTCGAGCGCGATCACGGGATTCAGCGTTTTCGGTTCTACGCGCTGTGAGATTACCAGCCTGCCTCCGCGCCGTCCGATTTCGTCGTGAACGACGAGAAATTGTTCGTTCTCCTGGCCACGCGAGTGGCTCATTGCGAAGCTTGCAGACAGAATGCCGAATGAGATTACAGCTAGGAAGGATTCAATCAGCGGCTTCGTGAATTTCGCTTTCTTCATCGACAAGCTATTCCGGAGTCTGCGTCAAGTCTTACGAGATCGTCCGAGGGCCCATGCGAGCCGCTGCGAGCTCCGTCGCGGCGGTACCTCCAACGGAGTAGTACCCATAGTACGAGAAGACACTATAGTAAGCAAGGAAAACCGGAATCAAGGCCAAAGCCGGCACAAACATCCACAAGTACGACTCCAGCACATTGTACTGCCGTAGGCTGGCCAACAAATTTCCCCAACTGGGTGTTGGTTCACTGACGCCTAATCCAAAAAACGAAAGCACCACCTCGGCTAGGACGTAAGTGGGAACTAGTACTGCTGCTTGGGCGAACGCGACGCTCAGAGCCTGAGGCAACACATGCCGGCGCAGAAGGTAAATATCCGACGCTCCGAAGCCCCTGGCAGCCAAAACGTAGTCCCGTTCTTTTGCACTCAGGACAACGCCGCGAATTAAACGGGCCGGGCGAGCCCATCCGATTACTCCCATAACCGTAATTAGCAGCAAGAAAATCCCGTTTGGGGCGATATGCAGCGGCAGAAAAGCTCGAACCGCGAATAGCAGGTAAAGCCACGGAAGCGCCATAAACATCTCTGTGGTGCGCATAACAAGATCGTCGAGCCAGCGACCGTAGAATCCGGCCAGACCTCCCAATATCATCCCTAAACTGAGGGAAACTGCGGTGGCAAGAAGCCCGGCGAACAAAGAGATCCGACCGCCGTATAGTAGTCGGGAAAACTGATCGCGCCCGTAGGCGTCGCTGCCGATCAGAAAAACCTTTACCGAAGGATCGGTCCCGAAGAGATGGCCGCTCGAAAACAAATATAGAGGATGGATATGGCTCTGGTCTTCGTAATACCCTCCGTCATTTTCGAAATCCGCTCTCAATTGATACACAAATGGACGGAAATGCAGTTTCTTTTGCCCATCAATGAAATGGATGCGAGTCGGCGGAGCAAAGGGCAGTTCACGATCTTGCGAGGCCGGGTCATAAGGAGCAAAGAAGCCGGCAAGCAGGACCAATCCGTGAGATACGACCAGTGCTGCTATGGCGAGACGAGGTTTAGTGTGAATCAGCACGGCTATTCAGCTCGAATGCGCGGATCGAGCGCGTACAGAAGTGTGTCCGCCAATAGGTTTCCGGCAATCAGGAAGACTGTCGCGAATATGGCCGCATCAACCACCAGATAAAAATCACGTTCGAGAATTGCTTCGATTAATAACTGTCCTAAACCGGGCCAACCGAAAATGCCCTCGATGACCAGGGAGGAACTCAACAGTATTCCTAAGGAGAACCCGAAGAGCGAAATGAGAGGATTGGCTGCGGCGGGCAATGCGTGGATGAGCAGCAATCTTCGGAGTGGGATTCCGTGGGCACGAGCTGCCGCGATAAAGGGCGATTCCAACACTTCCATCATGGAGGCCCGGATGTGGGACAGTAACATCGGCACAAATCCCACGGTGAGGCATAGGCTGGGAAGAAAAAGATGGCGTGCTACATCTTTGAATTTCGACCACAGGCCTAATTGCGAGAAATCGAGCCCAACAACTCCGCCTACCGGAAAATACCCGCTCCGCACCGCAAGCAGCAACAACAATAACGCCAGCACCAGATCGGGAATGGCGAGCAGTGTGGAAATGGTTCCGCCGGCGAGCAGAGCCGGCGCCCTTCCAGGCCTTGCAGCGCTCCAAATCCCGAAGGGAATCGCAATGAGCCATGCGAAAAGAGTGGCCGTTCCGGTGAGCAGGAGCGTATTTTGGGCACGCTGCCAGATGATTGGAGCAGCGGGACTGTTATAGGCAAACGAAAATCCACCCTCTCCTTTTGCGACAGACTTCAGCCAATGAAGATATTTGACCGGCAACGGGAGGTTAAGACCATATTGTGAGCGAAGACCAGCAATCGTCTTCACTGAAATTTGAGGATTCAACCTCATCTCATCGAAAAATTCGCCGGGTGCCAAATCTACAAGCACAAATGTGAGCAAAGACACGCCAAACAATAGAAAGAGACTGGACAAGACGCGGCGGACTAAGTACGGCATCGCTACTGCTCACGCGGGATCAATGTGGATGCATTTGTTTGTATGCCAGGGATGGTGGCGAGCAACAAGCGCGTGTAAGGATGTTGCGCAGTAAGAAAAACCGTGGAGATGCTGCCGGATTCGATGATGCGGCCCGCTTGCATAATCGCGATGTGGTCTGCCACACGGGCTGCCAAACGAAGATCATGAGTGATAAATAGATATGTCAGCGAGAGAGAAACTTGAAGATCGAGCAGCAACTTTATGATCTGTTCCTGAGTTGCTGAATCCAACGAGGACAAAGCTTCGTCCAATATCAACAGGCGGGGCTTGAGTGTCAGCGCGCGCGCGATTGCCAATCGCTGTCGTTGCCCTCCGCTGAATTCGCATGCCGGCCGCCTCTCGGACTGGGGTGAGATGCCAACTTGCTCCATCAAGGCGAGGGCCTGCTGCCGGCGTGCTCTCCTGGTCGTCCGAGTCTGGATCAGAAGCGGTTCTTCTACAATTTCGGCGGCCGAAAAGCGTGGATTCATCGCGGTCGCAGAATCCTGGAAGATCAATTGAATGTTGCGCCGGGCGGCCAGCAATTCCCGTGACCGCAAACTCAGTAGGTTTCTTCCCTCGAGCCGAATCTCGCCAGAATCCACTTTCTCCAGACGGGACAAGCATCGCGCGAGAGTGGACTTGCCGGCGCCCGATTCACCTACTAAGGCGAGTGTGGAACGCGGGCCGATATTCAAGCTGACATTATCGAGTGCAGTTACATAGAACCTGTTTCGCGAGTACCAGTGACCCTGAACATAACGTTTACAGAGGTGTAGAGCCTCTAACATAGGGGCGGATTGCGGGAGCCAGCCGGCTCCTTAGCTTTCATGACCGACAGGCGATCGGCGAACCCAGTCAAAAGGGCAGGGTTATGAGTGATAAATAGAAGAGCGATTTGAAGCCGCTGCTTGAGGTCTTTGACAAGCTCTAGAATTTCCGCCTGTGTCGTATTGTCGAGTGCACTGGTGGGTTCGTCGGCAATTAGAAAATCCGGTTTACAAACCAGGGCCTGGGCAATCGCAATCCGCTGGCGTTGTCCTGCGCTTAATTGGTGCGGGTAGGCGGTATAAATCCTTGCGTCAACCAGACGGACCTCCGCCAACACGGATTCTGCCGCCCGCTGCCAACTTCGACGAGATCCCTTCGTGTGAGCCCGGACAACTTCGGCAATCTGATCCCCAACCCGCATCACCGGGTTCAACGACGATGCCGGCTCTTGAAAGATGATCGACGCCTCGGCACCACGAATTCTCTGAAGCGTGCGTTCATCTATGTGCAAGATGTCGTGTTCACGGAACCGGATCGATCCGGATACAACTCGCGCAGTCCGGGGAAGCAGGCGGAGGAGCGCCAGGGCAAGGGTTGTTTTCCCGCAACCGGACGGCCCGAGGAGGCCCACCGTTTCGGTGGGACCTATTTCCAGACTGAGATCGTGGAGAGCCCGTCGCTCGACCCCATCACGTCCACAATAGTGAACCGTGAGATTTTGAACCTGGAGCAAGGATTCCATGATCTCTCAATCGAGTTCTCGGACGCGACGGTCCTCACTCGTGAAGCTTTTCGCGTCTTACAACACGCCTACCAAGTGACGCCACGCGGTAAGTGCCTGGTAGATGTCCAAGCGGCCGTGGCCCAAATCCGGATTGATTGGTATGGCGTGAGACACGGCGCTCGCGCCGTCGGATTGATTCTGAAAAATGAGGATGTCCGTCAGAAGGGAACCTCCGTAATCCAGCATAAGAGCGGCTCCTCCGGAAACGAAGGGAGTACTGAACGACGTCCCCCAGGCCGCTGCATAGGTCGCGAATGGATAGGTGGTGACAATACCTTCACCGGGAGCGCCAACCCACACGAGATCCTGCCCGTAATTGGAAAATAAAGAGCGCTGATCGTCATTCGTCGTCGAGGCGACGCCTATCACATTCTGCAAAGCGGCGGGATAAACGAGTGTGTGTTGTCCCGCGTTCCCCGCGGCAGCTACACATATGAGACCGCGCAACGTGGCGTAGTCGATGGCGCTCTTCAATTCCGTGGAATACGCCGCCAGGTTGAAGCTCATATTGATGATATTCGCGTTGTGCTGGATCGCCCAATAGATCGCCCGAAGAATATCCGATGTGTAGCCTGTTCCGTCGGATCGGAAAGCCTTCAATGGCATCAACCTCGCACCCGGCGCCACCAAGTGGATCACACCAGCCACCATGGTGCCGTGACCGAAGTCGCCATATTGCGGATTACCGTCGACTACGGCGACGGTGGACTGATCGACCAATGCCGCGCTGCGGGGATTTACCCACGAAGACTGAGAGAGATCGGCAAGCGGCGTGGTCAGAAAAGGAACATCGCCGGTCTCGTCACCCTCCCCGTTCTGATTCCGCGTGAAATCGTAACCGGGAACCAAGCTGTTTCGCAGCGCGGGATGGTTTGGATCGATGCCGGTATCAATCACCGCAACGGTCCCGGCACCTCTTACTCCAAAAGTGCTTTGTGTGTCACTTAATCTAACGATCTGGGTGGCCGGTTGATTGACATATCCGTGGGGGACAGTCGCGCCAAAGTAGTCGATGGGTGCGGAATCTGACAAAGCGGGGGGCACCGTATAGCTGGAGTCCGCCACCAGGGCGAGCAGGTCGGGCTCGACGTCGACTACGCCGATCTGCCGGAGTAGCGTCGCGACAAAAGTCGTGACAGGCGCCGTGCTTGAACTCGTGACCAGGAAGACTTGCCCAAGCGCGCCATCCAAACCGTTAGCTACATTGCAGCCCACGAGCCTACACGCCAATTGCATGATAGGCAAACCGCCATTTACGCGGACAATATATCGAGTGTCGGCCTGAGCCGGAATTGTCCAGAGCGCATTTAATAGCAACAGAGCGACCAATCTACCAGATTTTATTGTTGTCATTAACCCTCCTGCAGGCGAATGTCAAATGTTTCTTTCCACAAATAAAGGAACAATAGCCGCAATAATAATACATTAAATTCAAAAAACTATTGGATTTCCCGCCGAGGAGGCAAACCAGGAATGCCAGAGACTCGGCAAATCATTCACGCGGCAACGGAATAAGATAGGAGATTTTTCGGGAACGAATTGAGGGGTAGAGGACGCAGCAAAATTGAAAAAGTTCCTGCTAACCAAATTAAGCGGTTAACCTCCTTCTCTGAGTAGTCTGGAGCAGATTCTCCATCGATACGTCCTCATTCGCCTTCGAACCAGAATTAGGTTCATCTGACTGCATCGAAAGCCATCTAATCTGAAGACATAGGTTCTGGAGATCGGCCGAGAAGGATTCTCTATCCGGCTTAGTCATCTGAAGGATCGATCGAAACGCTTCGTTATAGAACTTCATGGCTTTTGAGCGCGCGAACTCACTCTCTTCGAGTCGCCCCAGATCGTGCGTGGATTTTGCAACCGCAACAAACACGCGTGCCAAGTTCATATTGCTGGCAACTAGATCTAAGATCAGATCGCGCTCCGACTTGTCGTTCGTATTATCCACAACGATCCCTGCGGATCCGTCTCTTACTCGGCCCTCGCCGCCTTTCCTTCTCCCGGGCGAGCGCTGACGACCCGGCAACGGCGTTTATCTCGCGCCTAATCAAAAAGAGCAAACCTCGGCCTAGAAAATACTTCGCCACGAGAAATTGTTCGATGTTTCACTCAGTTAGAAAATAGATATCGTTTGCAGCTCTTCCTGACAAATAAGCTTGTCGCAAAATTAATCTACCAGCCGCCTGAGACCGGGTCAGACGGCGAACAGCGATGCAATATACAGTGAAGCTCTCGTCGATATTGACGCCGATGTAGGATCCGGTCTAGCTCGCATCACCTTACAATTCCACGCTCTGCGTCAAAAAATATTAGATTGCCGGGCTTGGAGACTGCATCATCGGTTACGTCCAATAGGGTTCGTCGGCGGGGACGAACTGAATCGGAATCCCTTTGATGAAAGTCTGCATCCACTTGCCCAGATCTTCCATGCCGGCGTGTTCCGATACCACGTGTCCGAGCATCACCAAGCCTTTCGGAATACCCAGAGAGGCGGCGTCGGCGACGTATTGGACGTTATCGAAGAGTCCGTCCACTTCCTGTTGCTCGCCGCCGACTACGATGTCGGTCTCTGAAGTCATTCTCGGCGTGGCATAGCCGGGCCCCAAAAGGACTTTGCTGACTTTCGCCTTCGGGTCGCCCACGCAGCGCAGGGCTCTCGCTCCGCTGAGACGCTTCGCCTGCGAAGCGAACTCGCCCAGCGTGGTTTCCGGGATGGGGAGGACGCCGGGATGCATTCCCGCGTTCTCTCCTCCTTTAACGCCGACCGATCGCAGCGATCCGACGACGGTATAGTCCGGTTGCATGGCGTGCATGTGGTCGTGGATCCGCCAGACGACCATGCCGTTCTCCCGCATGTAGCGGGTCTTTGCCTGGTACAGCGGATCGTTAAGCAGATCCTTCGTTTCATCTCGATCGTTCCAAAACGTTGGTTCGTGCCCAACGACCATGTTCAGTCCCGCTTCATTCGCACGTTTCAGCATGCCGAACGTCACCATCATCGTGGCGGCGATGCCCTTGATCGGAGCATCGGGATCGCCGAATTTGAACGTGTCCCGATAGGATTGGTCTCTCCACGGCACCCCGATATTCTGTTTGACCAGTTCAACGACCTCGCGTCCCGTCATTAGACAGCCCTCCAGTAGAGATCTCCGGCGGGAATCCATCGCACCGGAGCTTCTGGGACCACCGTTTCGAGCCATTCAGCGCATACGCGCATTCCCGGATCTTCCGAAACCACGCGGCCGACGGTTACCAAGCCGCGCCTTTCGCCCGCCGTGAATACGTCAGCGGCATAAAACGTGTTTTCCCACTCGCGGACCTCTCCGGTGATGGTCAGATCCGCTTCTCTGTAGCGGTTCCGCATCACCGCAGGGGTCGTGAATCCGGGCAACAGAAGCACCCGTTTGACCGTCGCGGTGCGGTCGCCGGCGGCACGCAACCCGCCGCGAAGCTTCAGCTTCTCGCGGATAAGCGCGACTGTCTCCTCTGCGGTGGCAGAAGGGATGTCGTAAAGTCCATCGTCGGGACGGACCCGATTCTTCGCCCAGCCCAATGCGTCGCCAAGCCCTGCCGTCATGTCAGAACTTCTCCGGGAAAGCCAGTTGTCATGAAGTCGAAAAACCACCAGGCCGTTCTTGTCTATGAACTCTTTCTTCGCTAAGTAGACCGGATCGTCGGCGCTGAGGCCGGGAAAATCGCCTGGCCTGGGCGGAGCCGGTCCATCTTGCCGGCCGAAGAATGTCGGCTCGTGAGTGAAGATCAGGTTGACGCCGTTCCGGACAGCCTGCTTCAACACATCCATCGTGGCCATCGCTGTCGTGGCAATGCCCTTAACGGCCATAGCCGGATCGCCG
>CAVRLR010000002.1:0-546113 GCA_963722155.1 Bryobacterales bacterium
TTGAACGAAGTAGACACCGCTCTGATGGTTCAAAAGCCCAAGGGGTTTGCGTTCGAGTTATGCCCACCTGCAGAACTCATCCGCCGTCAGGACGCGCTGGTTCGCGAACTTGAACCTCGTTGCAATCGCCGGATGGATTGACAAAAGCGCAATGACTCAGCGGCCAAGCTTAAAAAATCCGGTTTATAGAATACTTCAACGGGCGGCCGCTGAATAGGTACCCTCTCATGCAAAAGCAATCACTGTTGTTATTAGATGATTTGGCGCAGCTTGTGCTTGCCTGTGCGGACTGTGGGACAGAGATCACGTTTGGCATACAGCGAGGGCTTCCTGAAGCGAAGCCCACTCAGAGACTCTCGGCCATGCCGGGAGAATGCCCCGTCTGTTTGCAGGCATTCGATGCGTCAGTACGAGAGGGCGCTGAGGCGTTACTCAGAACAATCAAGTCACTCTACGATGCCGATAGTGCCAGCAGAATCATCTTTCGACTGAAACCCGAAGTTGAGACGTGAATTGTCACTCGAACCGATCTGCACCTACCTCTCAGATCGTGATGAATGGAACCAGTTTCATAGGACGCGAATTCACAGCGGAAGCCTTAACGTAGGAGCAAAGCAATTCTCTACGAGGTAGTTTGTTCGAAAAACACACAGTGGGAGCGAGGAGTCCCTGCGGGAGTCAAGTGTGGGAACTTCCACTCGACACTAGTTTGGGTCGGAACGGTGTGTATCATCGGCCAAATACTCACAGCGTGGGACGCCGTTACTGCTAACTGTTCAAGAGTTTATTTTCAATCACTTCGCCAATCAACTGGACTCCGATTACTCCGTTTTCTCGAAGTCCAGGCAAAGGAAGCTCCTCTAAGTTGTTGAAAACATGGAGCGGGAGACGAGAATCGAACTCGCAACCAACAGCTTGGAAGATTGCACCTACATTGAAAACAAAGGATAACGGCGTCTAAGGCGTTGAAATCCGACCATTGTTTTTCAAAGAGTTACACGGTTGCTTTCGATTTTCGCGCAGTAACGGCGTAATCGGCGTACAACGATTGCCCTGCCCTTTCCTCCTTCCAGACTGCCCTGAACCGGCTGGCATTTGCAGCCTTCGAGGTGGTCTTTGTCTCAGTGCGTAACTGCTAACCAACACCATTCTATTCAGTCCGGCTTTCAAAGCGCTCGGGAGATTCTGAAGGAATCGAATTTCGGCTTTTCCATTTCGCGACAAACCCGAAAGCGCATGGAGATCATTGAGCTGGTTCGCGCCCGGCGTGAGAATGCGAACCAGCACCTCGGCTTCGCCTCGCGCCCGTTTGTGCTGTGCGGGCTTCCGGTGAAACGGCCACCAAAGGGAGCGCTGTTGCATGAGCGCCGGAACGGTCAATTCCTGCTCCAAGTCACGGGGCATCCTCAATATGGTGTTCCTTGGGGGCAAGATCGGCTTAGTGCCAATCTTTCTTGCAACGCTCGCGATTCGTCAGCAGAGTCAAAGAATTACATTCCGAAGTGCGGCGGAGATGCTGGACTTGTTTGGCATGCAACAGGGTGGATCACAATACCGGCGCCTTATTGCGGCATTTCAACGTGTTTTCGGCGCCACGATTTTTTTCGGCACCGACACGCAGCGGGAGAAAGCGATGGTCATGCACCATGGTCGGTTCAACTTCATGCGCGAGGCTCGCATCTGGTATTCGCGAGATCCCGAACAAGAGACGCTGCCCGGAGCCTTTGAGAACGAGGTCGTTCTCAGTGATGAGTTCTACCGCGAGATTCTGGACCATCCTATTCCGGCGGATCTGGAAGCTGCGAAGGCGCTCTCGTGTTCACCGGCCGCACTGGATTTGTTTATGTGGCTCTCCTATCGCTGCTTCACCGCCCAAGGGAAGGAGCGGGTTTCTATCTTCGGTGATTTCGGGTTGGCAAATCAGTTGGGAAGCGCCGAATATGCTCGCCCACGTAGATTCCGGGAACGGCTGGACCAGTGGCTAGATTTGGTCCGCGTGCTATGGCCTACCTGCCCGGCCAGGATCAGCTCGGACGGCAACTATATCCTGATCGCCCCGGCGGTGGCGGTCGCAAAGGAGCAGAAATAGATGGCCTCAGTTCAATTCGCGGCAGACGTCTCTTGTCCGGGACGGACCCTCTGGCGGATATCGACGCAGCGGTTTGGGATTCTGTCTGTAGAATCTTTAGTCACAATGCCGCTGCCCGGTTACCGTCCCGTTGCACAAACCAGGCTTCAACTGGGCCTCTGTGACGTAGACGCAGTGGCGGCCTATCCCGCTCGGCCTTGTCAACTCCTTAGATGGCAAAATCCTACAGGTAATTGCTACCCATCCCGGTGAGCCGTTTTGCATGAGTTTCGCCCGAAAGATCACTCGGGAGGGTTCGCGGCTCAACAACCTGAACGCGAAGCCGGAGAACGTTCCGCAGGAGTCAAGGACTGGCGTAAGGAGAAGATCACGATCGATGCAGCGTACGGCAACGAGCACATGTCCCTCTACCTGTTCGTCCCGACGCGTGTAAATCCGCCATACCAGATTGTCGTTTTTTACCCAAGCGCGCGGGTACTGGATCTCCAAAACAACAATACGCTCGGCGACATGCAATTTGTCGACTTTTATCATTCAAAGCGGGCGCGCGGTTTTGTATCCGGTCTACAAGGGCCCATACGAGCAGGCCGCCCCGAACACATGGCTGGCCGCGAGACGCTGATTCAGGATTCAAAAGACATGGACGCTCGATTGATGACATCGAGACACGTCCCGATATCGACGCCACGCGAATCGCCTTCCTGGGAGTCAGTATGGGTGCCGCATTGGGCGTGGACCGGGCGGCGATCGAAGAACGGTTCAAAGCCGTGATCACGCTGGACGGCGGATTTTATCTCGAAAAGCACCTGCGAGGAACGGATCGGGCCGATTTCGCGCCGCGCCTGAAGGCCCCGACACTGCTGATTGCCGGTAAGTTCGATTGGATTTTTCTCGGGAAAGATGCGCTGCTTCGGATGCTCGGTGCGCCTGCGGCCGACAAGAAGGCGGTTCTGCTCGACACCGCGCATGATGTCTCTGAACAGCGGGTCGATATGATCCCGGAAGTGCTCGCTTGGCTCGATAAATACTTGCAAAGATCATATGAGACGCTCGCCCTGCCTGCGGTGATGGCGCCACTCGGGCAACCATAACATGGCAGTTGCCTGCCACTTTATGGTTCAAGTCGCATTACGGATCGCTACCGAAAACTCACTCTGCCCGACTACGCAGTTCCGTGGTAGTCGAGACGCACTCTGGCGACTTGAGATATCGTTTCAAGTGAAAGGCGAAATCGATGGAGCGTGGAACGGAACCGAGTACTCTGAGCCGGCGCGAATTTGGAGGACTGCTTAGCGCAGCGGCGGCTCCGGCCACGCTGGCGCAGGATAGCGCGAAGCCGCAGGGGCAAGCAAACCGTTCGTTAGGCCAAGCTCCGGGCAACTTCCGGCGTCCGCTCGTACCGGAAACTCCGCCGTTTGAGGGCAAGCTGGAGTTCACGCGCAAGGATGTAGCCCTTAGAGCAGAGGTTTTCCCGATGAAGCAAGTTCAACTGCTTCCTTACGGGATGTGCTACGACGCCCAGGAGTGGAATCGCAGTTACATGTCGCGGCTCGAGGCGGACCGGCTGCTTTACACGTTCCGAGTGAATGCGGGCCTGCCGGTGGGATCGGCAAAGCCGCTCGGAGGCTGGGAACAACCGGAGAATGGCCAGCGCTCCAGTGAACTACGTGGCCACTTTGTGGGCCATTATCTTTCGGCCACAGCACAACTGGCTGCCAGCGGTGACGGGCCAGCTAAGGAGAAGGGCGATTATATGGTGGCGGAGCTGGCCAAATGCCAACAGAAGCTCGGCGGAAAATATCTCAGCGCGTTCCCAACCTCCTGGTGGGATCGCCTCGATAAGGGGGAGCGCGTTTGGGCACCGTTCTATACAATCCACAAAATCATGGCCGGCATGTTGGACATGTACCGGCTGGCCGGCAATAGGCAAGCCCTGGAAATCCTCGAAGGCATGTCAACGTGGGCTGATGACTGGACCGCCTTGAAATCCGAAGAGCACATGCAGCAGATACTCACGATCGAATTCGGGGGTATTGCCGAAACGCTATATAGTCTTGCTGCCTGTACCAACAATGACCGGTGGGCCACGGTAGGCGATCGCTTCCAGAAGAAGAGTTTCATCAATCCACTCGCTTGCCGGCGCGACGAGCTCCGCGGTCTTCATGTAAACACGCACATCCCGCAGGCGATTGCCGCTGCCCGGAGATACGAAATCTCGAGGGACACGCGGTTTCACGACGTAGCTGATTACTTCTTCTATGAGGTGACGAAGGCACGCTCGTACGTGACGGGCGGCACGAGCAACGCAGAGGCGTGGCTTGCGCCGCCTCGCCGGTTGGCAGCGGAATGGAGACTCAGCGTCAACACCGCCGAGTGCTGTTGCGCGTACAACATGCTGAAGCTGACGCGCCATCTCTACGGCTGGAATCCACAACCGGTGTATTTCGATTATTACGAGCACTCTTTGCTCAATCACCGGATCGGCACGATTCGACCAAAACTTGGAGTGACGCAATACTATCTCTCGCTCGCCCCCGGAGTCTGGAAGACATTCAATACGGAGACCGGACGTTTTGGTGTTGCACGGGGTCCGGCGTCGAAGAATATTCGAAGCTTAACGACAGCATCTACTGGCGTGACGCGAATGGACTGTATGTAAATTTGTTCATTCCATCGGAGTTGAATTGGGCCGAAAAGGGGTTGCAACTCCGCCAGGAAACCAGGTATCCAGAAGAAGAGAATACTGTCCTTTCCATTCGCGCTGCGCGTCCGGGCGCCATGGCCATCCGGGTGCGTGTGCCGGCATGGCTCCAATCGCCGCCTAGAGTAAAGCTCAACGGGCGAACACTGGATAGCTCCGCATCGCCGGGCAGCTACTTGACGCTGCATCGCGAATGGAGAGTAGGTGACAGGATCGAAATGGAGCTTTCTATGGACCTGCACATCGAGGCAATGCCGGACGATTCACAAATCCAGGCATTCCTGTACGGTCCGCTGGTCTTGGCCGGCGATTTGGGATCTGAAGGATTGACGGAGGCGCACATCATTGGGCCAAACTTCCGGGTGGGAGCGCCGAACGTTGAACAATCCGGCTCGCCTCTTGACGCTGTGAATCACGTTCCGCCGGTCCCTAACCTCGAAATTCCGACGTTCCGTCCCACAGGGTCTCACCCAGGTTCATGGATCAAGCGCACCGGCCCGGGTTTGACGTTCCGTACAACGGGTCAGACGAAGGATGTCACGCTCGTTCCACTGAACAGGTTATTCGACAAACGTTATGCGGTTTACTGGCAAGTGTCGTAAGTCGCAACTGCACTAGAACTGTACTCGTACCCCGAGCTGATACAACCTGGGCGTGTTTTGTTGAAGTCGACTTGCCGAAGTTGATGTTGGCGAGATCCATGATCGGGTCCGCTAAGTTGACGCGGTTGAAGGTCAAGGCAACGGCTATGCGGCGGCTTCGCGCGTGCCCAATTTCATCTGACTAGACGGTTCGTTGAACTGGGCCGGAGTAAAATCGTACACGCAGACGGGCCGCACGTACCACTCACTCGACGCTGTTTTACTCAGGCGCCATCTCGGGAATGGGTTTGGCTGCCGGGTGTTTCGGCTTCACGTCCGGCGCGACCTCCAAAATCGGCATCAGTCTGCATGATTTCAACCTCGAAGGGGTGTCTATCGAGGAACTCGCGACTGCTTACTCGCTGCCGGTCAACCGAGTGGAAGGACGCATTGAACCGGTGCGTCTGTGGCTCAAATACCAGGTCGAACTCTCCGTGGGAGACGGCGCAGAACACAATTACGCGCTGCTTGAAACTAGATATGCTTCTCCCCATCCTTCGATCTCTTTTATCCCTCGCTATTCGCATCTTGGCCGTCGATCCCGTATACCCCGTACAGCGATAACCACGGAATCTTCATTTTCCTTCCCTCGTGGGCCGAACCGGCCCGCTACAGTTAGCCAAAAAGATCACCTTGTTTCAGCCGTCGCTCGGACCGCGGCGCTTCGGGAGCAAACACGACAAACCGGAGCTCGTGGCTTTACGGTTACATCCGGCGGATCAGGAGAATTCAATTGAAGATCGGTCTGATCGTGGCGCCTTTGTTCGCTCAGCCGGCGTATCGCCCTGTCATACCGGAGAGGTGGGACGAGGCGGCACTGGCGGATTGGACCGTTCATGCTCGGGGATGAAACTGCCAATCTTTCCGGATCAACGAGTAGCTGTGCCAGCCGAAACAGGCCTGACCCTCACAGTTTAACTTCCACGGGGCGCCCCTGGAACACAAATTCCCGGATCACGGATTCGCCCGCTATGTGCACGACGAAATTTCTCGTGGACGATGTCAGCATCTTCGAACCGCTGGCCAGCCGCGCGGTCAGTCGCCGCTTGCGATCGTTCCATACGATGTTGACACGCGTGAATTCGCCCTTGCGGTAATTGAAGCTCTTGCCATCATCTTCATAGACCGAAAAAGTTCCGTCTTCGCCAGGGTGAACCCATAACGCAAGCGGCGCGGCGACATTTTCAGCAGTGTATTGCTTCACCGGCCCCATCGGGATCACCGCCCCAGCGCGTACATAGAGCGGAATCGTCTCTAGATCTACGTTGCGCGTAATCTGCCGACCGCCTTCGAGGCGCTCCTTAGTCCAGAAGTCGTACCAGACACCGCGCGGCACGTATACCGACCGCGTGGTCGCGCCTTTCTCCACGACCGGGGCCACCAGGATCTCCCGGCCGTATAAGTACTCGTCGCCGCGGGCCACCGCGGCCGCGTCATCAGGGTAGTGTAGCCAGAGCGCGCGAATAATCGGCACGCCTGTTTCGCATGTCTCTTTCACAGCGGCGTACAGATACGGCATCAATTGGTAGCGCAGCTCGAGGTACTTCTTGCAAATCGGCTCTATCGCTGCGTTGTGCAGTTCGTTGGCGTCCGGTTGGTAGCTGGGGGTTTCCTGCCGGACGAGGGGACCCGGATCGCCCATGTTCCAGCCCCACGGTAGATGTAGCTTCCACACGCGACCGTGCGAGCGGAACAGCGGACAGAAGGCGCTGAACTGGAACCACCGTAAGTACAATTCGCCGCTGTATTCGCGCGTAGGGATGAATCCTCCGATATCGGTTCCCCAATACGGAATGCCGCTCAAACCCGTGTTGACCGCGACCGGAATGTGCATCTTCAAGGTTTCCCAAGTGGATCGCACGTCGCCGGACCAAAGGAACGAAGCATACCGCTGCATGCCCGCGTAGCCGTTGCGGTGCAGTGCGTAAACGCGCTGGTTGGGCCGGTACATCTGTTGACCCTCGAAGTACATGCGGTTCCGCGACAAGCGCGAGGGCGCATCGAAACCGTCGCCTTGGTCCGGCCACCAACCATCTATCCCGAGATCGAGTAGCGGCTTGTGAGCTGGCCAATAGCAGCTCACTTGCCGGTCGTCAGGCCAGTGGCCGTCAGGTGTTCGGCCGGCCGGTTGTGACGGGTTCGTGCACAGGTCGCGCACTATTCCGCTGTAGCGCCTGCCTTCCACCACGATGTGCAACACCACCTGGAAATGCTGGTCGTGCAACTGCTGGATGGCCGCCTTGGGATCGGGAAATGCTTTGGTGTTCCAGGTGAATTCGCCGTTATCCGTATTCCATCCGTTCGGGCAGAAGCCGGTGCCGAGATAGATCATGGCGTCGCAGGGGAGCTTCTTTTCACGAAAGGTGCGGGCTTCGGCGAGAATCTCATCGGGCGAGCCCAGTGTGCGGTGCGATTGCTGGTAGCCCAGCGACCACAGTGGCGGCATCTCCGCATACCCGGTGATCTTGGCGTACTCGCCGAGAAATGCCGCGGGAGCGCTCGCACCGATGACGAACAGGTCGAGCGGCAAAGCCGATTGGGGATTCGGCGTCTGGAAAAGTCCCTCCTTTCCAGTGAGATCGAACACCCCGAGCGGCTGATGAATATACATCGCCCAGCCGCCCGTGCCGATGGCGAACTGCACTGGCACTCGGGCGCCGTGCGTGGCCAGCCTAAAGGCGCTTTGGCCGTTGCCCATGCGGTCGATGCTGCCGCGGCGGTCGAACTGCGGTCCCCCTTGGCCCAGGCCAAGCACAGGAGAATCCCCTAGTTGGAAGGTCAAATTTCCGGTGGCGGTATCAAGCTTGAACTCCTGCACTACGCGCCCGCCTTTCTGTGCAACACGAATCGCGAACGGATTTGCCGAAACATCGACCGTGAGGTTGCCGCACTTGGTGTGCCGCGTGCCAGCGACGGGACGCCAGCGCAATGCCGGCGCGCTCCATTCCTCCCGGATGAGCGCGCCATCGCGCGGGACCGGCAATGGCTGGCCATTCTCGATAGGCTGGATCGTGATGCGCGCCATTTGGGGCGTGATCGCGGTGATCGTCACTTCAATCGGACGGGCCTCCTGTGCGAGAGCGGCTTCGCCGCCTAGTAACGCGCCGGCACCGGCCGTAGCTATGCTCTTGAGGGCTTCTCTCCGAGAGGATGGTTTCATCATGGATTGCGAATCTTAAATGGAGGACAGTGGGACGATACTTCTCCAACATCCTCTTTCACCGTTACACAGCGATCCGTCGCAATGTTATTGATCTTAGTGATGGTGCCGCTCGGCCAATCGATCTCTAATAAGCTGACGCGCGCCGCAGCACCTAGGCCAAAATGAAGCCGTGGATCGTGAGCGGATTGATAGCTCATTCCACCCTTCGCTTCCTCTGCCTGAGTTATTCCACCTGCAAGGACTCTCACTTTTGAACCAATCCCATCCCGGTTTGAGTGGGCACCTACAAGCCGTACTTCCAGCCAGCGATTCCGATTGCCGCCGTCGTTACGAAGTAACTGGGGGTAATCGCCGCTATTCGTGACTAGGACGTCAATGTCACCGTCGTTGTCATAATCCCCGAAGGCCGCGGCCCGACTGACTCGAAGACTCGCCAGATCTGCTCCTAACTGGGGTGTTACGTCACGAAAAACGCCGCCTACGTTCCGATATATCGTTTTTGCTTCGGCATAGGTAGTGCCCGCATGAAGGCGTTGAACGTTATCGAGTACGTGACCGTTCGCGATGAATAGATCGCGCCAGCCGTCATTGTCATAGTCAAAGAATCGTGTCCCAAAGCCACTCATTTTGAACGTGCCGGCGCCTAGCTTTGCTATGAACGTTGCATCGATAAATGTACCGTCGCGCTGATTGCCATACAAGCGGTTGTATTCCAGATCAAGATGCGTCACGAACAGATCAGGGAATCCATCCCGGTCGTAGTCGGCGGCGTCGACGCCCATGCCGGCCTCCGCCTTGCCGCTTTCGCCGAATGCAACGCCAGTCTCGAGGGCGACCTCGTCGAAGGTACCGTCGCCTCGATTCTTGTACAGGAAATTCTCCATGGAATCATTTGCCAGGAACACATCTGTCCAGCCATCCCCGTTGTAATCAAAGCAGATAATGCCGAGACCATTCCCGGGCTTTAGGCCGAGCTTAGAGCTGCGGCTTACGTCACTGAACGTTCCGTCTCCATTGTTGTGAAAGAGTGTTGGTGTTTGACCGTGATACTTATTCGGGTGGCAATATGATTGCTGTCCCTGCTCCATGCAGATCAAGTTTCCGGCCGGAGTGAAATCGAGATAGTTAGCTATAACTAGGTCGAGCTTGCCGTCATGATCGTAGTCGAACCAAGCGGCGCTCGAGGCCCATTTGCCACGATTCGCGACGCCGCCTTTCTCCGTTAGATCTGTAAACGTGCCGTTGCCGTTGTTGTGGTAAAGGATAGATCGGGAATAGCCCGCAACATAAAGATCTTCAAAGCCGTCATTGTCGTAGTCTCCGGCAGCTACCCCCATTCCGAACAAGCCTCTTGCAGCGACGCCAGCGCTTTCAGTCACGTCGCTGAATGTTCCATCGCCATTGCTGCGATAGAGAGCCGATCGGACGGGCCGTGCAGGTTTGTACGCAGGTGTCTCTGCGCTATTCACAAGGTAAAGGTCAAGGTAGCCGTCGTTATCGTAGTCAATCCAAGCGGCCCCCGAGCCCATGGTTTCGATCAGATAGCGCTTGGACGTTGCCGCATTGTCGTGTTTGAATTTTATATTCGAACCGTGAGCCACATCCGTGAATTTGACGGTGGAACTTGTTTCGGGAGTGGCCTCAAAAATGAAACCGCCGAGTGCTCCGGCAGCCGCAAGAACAATGCCCATCTCCTTCACGGTCGCGGCTCGGTTCCGAGGCCTTCCTTCAGCAGCACAATGCGGTTGGCCTCACCGCCGCCGAAGCGCTCTCGTGTTCCTCCCGGCCACAAAACCTCGATGTGATCGTAGCGCTTGGCGCGAGCGAGCCCGAAATGCAAGCGCGAATCATTTTGCGAAAGAAAGCTTGTGCCACTTTGAATCTCGGCGGAGATCTGGCGGCCCTCGGCATAAACAAAAACGCGCGCTCCTATGGCATCCCTATTGCAACGCGTCCCGAGGCATTGCACCAGCAGCCAATTGCTATGCGTTCCGTAGTTCTTAAGGAGGCTGGGGCGTCCACCTAAGTTATTGACGACGACCTCCAGCGATCCATCATTGTCCAAGTCTCCCATCGCAGAACCGCGGGAGGCCCAACGCGCGGTCACTCCAGAGCCAGACATGCTCGAAAGATCTTTGAACTTACCGCGTCCGACGTTCCAATATATTAGCCTGGGCTGTTTATACCGGTCCGGTAGCTTACTCTGATCGACTTCAGGATAAACATGCCCATTAACGACGAGTATGTCCTTCCATCCGTCGTTGTCAACGTCGATGAAATGAATTCCCCAGCCTAAATACTCGGCGTGCGCACTCAAGCCGGATTGATAAACCAAATCATCGAAGCCGCCGTCGCCGTTGTTATGATAGAGATTAGGAATATCGCCGCTGAAGTTTGTCTTCAAGATGTCGGCGTGACCGTCTTCGTCGTAGTCCGCGATCGCCACACCCATTCCCGCCTGCTCCTGGCCATCCTCGTTCAGGGCTACGCCCGACTGTACACCGATCTCTTCAAACGTTCCGTTTCCGCGATTGTGGTAAAGCAAACTAGGCGTCGAGTCGCAAGCGACGTACAAGTCTGGATAGCCGTCACCGTCAAAATCGGAAGCCGACGCGGTGAATCCATAGCATCCGGTTGGCTTGCCGATCCCGCTCGTCTCGGAGACATCTGAAAATGTGCCCGATCCATCGTTATGAAAGAGGAAATTGCGGCCGGCCGGCAACCCACGCGGCCCACACATCACAGGCAAGCCCTTCCATTGGCAATAACCATTGCTGCCTGGTTCAGGCACACGTTTCGTGTCTAAGTCTACGTAGCCTGTAACAACAAGGTCCAATTTTCCATCCAAGTCGTAATCGAAAAAAGAACAACCCGTATCCCAGCGAACTTGGGCCGAACTGAGACCAGATTCGGCGGTTACATCCCGGAACTTACCTTTGCCTTCGTTGTGGTATAGCACGCTATGTCCGTAATACGTGACAAATAGATCGCGGCGGCCATCATTGTCATAGTCTCCGACGCATACGCCCTGTCCCCATCCTTCATGAGCGAGCCCTGCGGCCACCGTAACATCCTGGAAATGCAAGTTACCCAGATTCCTGTATAGATGACTCGGCGCCATCGCGTTGACGACAAAGATGTCCGTCAGCCCATCGCTGTCGTAGTCGAAAATACCAATTCCATTGCCGGTGGTTTCAAGTATGTACTTCTTGTGTGATTCCGAGCCGGAAACGTTGACCGCAACCAATCCGGCTTGCTCCGCAATGTCGCGAAAATCGACCTTTATCGCTGGCAGATTCGTTTGAATGGAAGGCTGAGGCCGATTCGGGCGGGAGGCGGTAGCCATGCCCTGAAAAGCCTGAAGCACGGAATGGCCGGCAAGCAGCAACACGCAAACATCGAGCCGGGCCACTGTCTCAATGTACAGTAGAAAGCAAGCGCTTGCATGCCGAAATTTGCGATCTTGCTCCTGGTGGCCGCCACTTTCGTCGCGGCACAGGAGGTAAGCCGCTACGACCAGCGTGGAGTGCAGCTTGCGCAAACTGGAGATCTAGCGGCCGCGATTGAGCAGTTCCGCGCAGCCTTACGGCTCGACCCCAATTATGCCGATGCCCGGTATCACCTCGGGTTGGCATACAATCAATCGCAAAAAACCGACGAAGCCATGGCGGAATTTGAGGAAGCGCTTCACCTGCACCCCGGTTACGTGGAGGCCCGATACATGCTCGCCGACTGCTGCCGGAAGCGCGGCGACTTCGCTGGCGAACTCAGTTTGCTGGCCGAAGTAGTTACAACGGCGCCGCAGTTCGCCGAAGCACACTATAACTACGGGCTCGCGCTGAAAAATCGTGAGAAAGTCCAACGCGCCGTGGAAGAACTGCGCACCGCTGTACGCCTCAGCCCCAGCAATCCGAAGTATCTACTCGCGTTGGGAATTGCTTTGGCAGACGCGGACAGGAAGGCGGCCGTCAAGGTACTGCATGAAGCCGTCGAACACGGCGCCGCTGGTGCCGATGCTCACTACAATCTGGCGCTCGCGTTTGCAACCGATGGAGACGACGGCGCCGCAGCGCAGGAGTTCGACCGCGCGCTGGCGCTGAATCCAAGGCACGCATCCGCATGGCGTGCTCTGGGAGTAACCCTGATGCATCAAGGCAAGCTCGAAGAGTCATCAGCGGCTCTACGGCGCGCGTTAGAGTCAGCGCCAAACGACGCCGAAGCTGCCAACAATTTGGGTGCCGTTCAACTCAGACTTAAAAACACCCAGGGAGCCGTCGAGACCCTCCAGCGTGCCGTTCAATTGAATCCAAATCTCATCAAGGCGCACGCGAGTCTTGCACAGGCATACCAACGCGCGGGTCGAACGGTCGAAGCACAGCACGAGAGCGAGCGTCTCGCCACCCTTACGGCCGAACAACGCAGTCGCGGGCGGGCGATGGTATTGGTAGAATCTGCCGAACAGCAAACCAAGGCGGGACAAACGGCCGAAGCGCTTTCGACTCTGCAGCAAGCGGTTGAAGCGAGTCCAAATTTTGTAGATGCCCATTTCCAACTCGGGCGACTCATCCGCGAGACCGGAGGAAACGCCGGCGACGCCATCGCGTCCTTCCGGCGCGTTCTAAATCTTGATCCGGAGCGCGCCGAAGCCCATTACGAGATCGGTCTCACGCTCGAACGGTCCGGGCGCAAGACCAATGCTCTCGAGGAATACCGTGTCGCCGTGGAAATGGCCCCTTGTCATGTCCGAGCCAAAGAAGCACTGGGTCGCGTCGCGCTGGATGCCCACAAATGGTCTACGGCAGCCGCCCAGTTTCGCGGTGTCCTGGCGTTTCAGCCGAAGAACGCCGACGCAAAAAACGGATTCGAGCGAGCCGTCGCCTCAGAAGGCAAGCCTTAGACCAAACTGAACATTTCGTCCACCGAGCGCGGTGGTAGCTCGTGCGAATTGCGAACTCGATAGATCCCCTTGCATATTGCTAAGGTTCACACGGTTGAACACGTTGAAAAATTCGGCGCGGAAGTCCAGCCTACCCTGCTCGCCCAGCATGGGCAGCGGGAAATGCTTCACGACATTAAAATTCGTATTTGCGTACCCGGGCCCGAAGTACGTGTCTCTGCCGAGAGTGCCGTTCTGTCCCGGTGCGGGCTTCGGGAAGTCGCTCGCCTGGAAGATTCCACTCAGATACTGAGATCTGCTGAAGCCGCCGAGATCCCCTCCGAAACTAGGGGCATTCGGGCGATCCCAGTTAAAGCCGTCGGCGTTGTAGTCGCATCCGCTGTTACCAACGATCGCGCCAGACGAGTTCGTTATGGGGCGGAACGGAGTCGTACAAAAGACGTTGAATGGAAGACCGCTCTGTAAGATGGCAATTCCACCCAGCTCCCACGCGCTCAGAAAGGAAGTGAGCGCATTTCCGCGCCATCTGGGGGTTTCGTATAGGACGCTAATGGCGAGTTTGTGGCGGACGTCAAAGGTCGCAAGACCGCGTTCGAGCTTCAAGTTATTGGCGTCAACCACATTCAAATTGCGGCCGAAGGTGCTCGATGTGTCAATCGCCTTTCCGTACGTGTAGCCAACCTGAAGATTCAACCCGTTGCCGTAGCGCTTGCGCACGCTGGCGTTTCCGCCGTTGTAGAAGCTACCGCCGCGTGCCTGGCCGTATTGAATATCAGCAAAGCTGGTATTGATGCGGTCTAGTTTGCCATCGAGCAGATCGCCCGCATAACGGTTCACATCGTAGGCCATGTAGGTCTTTGTTCCCTTAGACCCCACGTAATTCGCTTCCACTGCCCAGGTTCCAAAAAAACTGTGCTGGACACCGAAGAAGTAATTGAAGGTGTACATCGCTCTCATATATGGGTCCCAGACGCCCAGCGAGGACGGAATTCCTATAAGACCATTACGCGAGTCTAAACCGACATTTATTTGCGGAGCCGGGAACAGCCACGGCGATTGTGAGCTGGTGCTCAGGCCGTATACGGGCAGGATGCCACTTTGTTTATTGGCAACGGCCGTACCAATAACTGGCAGTGATGTCCCCGCATCGGCATAGAATTGGCCACCTGGGCGGTCATAGAACACGCCAATGCCGCCACGGATTGACGTTCTGCCGTCGCTTCGGGGATCCCAAGCGAAACCGAACCGAGGAGCGAAGTTGTTCAGGTCGTTGCCATCATGAAATTGCTTGATCTGCGGAGTCAGATTGGCAATCTGCTGAAGGTAGTTGGTACCGGTCGGGAAGGTCGCGCTGACAGTAATGTTGTCCTTGTCCCAGGGATTTAGGTAGACCTCCCAGCGGAGACCCAGGCTTAGAGTGAGATTCTTCTTGATTTTCCAATCGTCCTGGAAGAAGGCTCCGAAATTCACGAACACCGGGCGATAATCCGGTCCCGTCTGTTTACCGGTCTTCGGGTCAAAGCCAATGTTGCTCTCCCTAAACGGGTCATCCCGCACGAAATCGAAAACGTCGTTGAAGTTGTAGACCACCCGCGTGTAGGTGTTGTGGAACAGAGCGCCCGCGCCCGGGCAGCCACTGCCGCACTGCACAATTCCGCCCACTTTGAAGGCGTGGCTGCCATGGTTGATGCTGAGCACGTCGTGCCAGCTCTCGTTGTTCTGAATGAAGGTTGCGTCGGCGAAACCGGTGCCATAGGGCGCGATTCCCGGGACGTTGATCAGCGGCACCTCTCCGTGGCTCACCGGATCGGTGCCCCAGGCGCGCGTGCCGGACCACGACGCTTCGTTCAGAACGGTCGGCGAAAAAATATGCGTGTAGTTGCCGTTCCAATAAGCCGTGTATTCGCTCGAAGGTGCCGTGAAGGCCGGGTACACATTGGGTGCACCGAATGCGACCTGATCAAGGCTTGTTCTCCCAGCACTGCCGTAGATGCGGTCCCGGCCCTCGTTGAAGGTGTAGTCCATGCGGCCAAACCATTGCAGGCCATTACGCGGCAGAGTAGCGGAGAAGGCGCCATTAAAGGTTAACGGCAGATTACAAGGCAACAAGCCAATTGGCGTCTGAACGTTACTGCTCGCGCCGCCGGGCAAGTTGGAGCAGGCTCCCACGTTCGGAACCACCCCAGCCTGAGGCCCAGCAAACGCACCGTCGCTGAGTTTGCTCAACTGGCTTGGAAAATTGCTCACCAATTTCGCCGAGACATTGTTCGGAAAACGCTGCTGGATGAGGCTGGCAAACTGTGGAGTGATTGCACTGGCAGAAAAACTGTTGCCTACACCCGACCGCAGCACGTCAACAGAACCGAAAAAAAACAGCTTGTTCTTGAGCACAGGGCCGCCGATCGTGCCGTTCGCTTCGTTGCGCCGGAAAGTGGGAACTTTCGGCTGGAAAACCGAATTACGCGCCGTCAGATGGTCGTTCGTGTGGTACCACCCAGCTGTTCCGTGAAAGGCGTTGGACCCGGATTTCGTGATGGCATTTACCATTGCAGAAGAATTCCGACCATACTCAGCAGAAAAGTTGTTTACCGAAACGCGCAACTCCTGCACGGCATCGGCGCTAGGACTAAAATTGCTCACGCCGCCGCGGGGGCTCCCATTCACCGACGCGTTGTCTACCTGGAAATTGTTCGATTCGGCACGCTGGCCGTTGGCATTCAAATTCACGCCGTATTCGGCTGAAAAGATATCACCAGTAGCCTGCGCATAAGACTGACCGCCGCCGCTTGGCAAGCCGGTTACACCTGGTGTTAAGACGACGAGCGTCATGAAATTCCTACCGACCAGCGGAAGCTCCGTCACTTGTTTTTCGTCTATGTGACCGGAAACTTTGGCCTCACCGGTCTCGACCAGAGGCACGTCACCGGTAACAGTGACCTGGGTTGACGGCTTGCCGAGCCGAAGTGTGAGGTTGAAGGTCTTTGTCTGATCGTTTTCGAGCAGCACGTTCTCGTATACGCCCGTTTCGAATCCCGCTGAAGTGACACGAATAGTGAAACTGCCGGGCGGAAGCGAAGCGACGCGATAGTAGCCAACATCCGATGCTTCCACGCTTCGTTTCACACCTGTGGACCGATTTTCGACGCTCACCATGGCCTTTGGTACGGCGGCGTCGGACGGGTCGGATACCCTGCCCTCAATGGCCGAGGTGAATTGTGCGTGTAGTAGTGCTGGCGCGAAGACGACAAGAACGAAGCGCTTCTTTTCGGACAGAAGAGAGAGGCGAAAAGGCCACATTGAAAATCCCCCCCTGAAAAACAATGTAAGGGCTTACAGCAGGAGTATCACCATTCGGCGAATCGGTCAAGCTTTATTTGCAACAGTTGGTACAGTACATTTCGTAGAGGGGTATCCGAATGCATTGGCAGGCTGCTTACCGCGCCTTTGCCCTTTTCTTGCTGGCCGCGCTCATCGTCGCTGCCAAGGATGTGAAATCCGTCTACGAACAGGTGGCCGCCCAGATACAAGGGGGACGTCCCGAAGCGGCCCTCGCGATGCTCGATCCTCTGATTAAGTCACACCCCGAAGATGTGAGAGGGCTCACCTTGATGGGCATGGCGCTGGCTGCCGCGGGAAAACCAGAAAACGCCAACTCGTATTTCGAACAAGCCCTCCATTTTCGTCCCGCCTACCCACCCGCGCTAAAGGGACTGGCGATGAACGAAATGACTCTGAATCGGCACGCTGCCGCGAAGACCCACTTCGAGCAGTTGTTAGCAGCTTCACCCGGCGATCCCGTAGCGCATGCCGGGTTAGGGGAAATCGCCTTCGCTCGCGAAGATTTTGTTGACGCCGGACAGCATCTCGAACGGGCCAGGTCACTCTATGGTGCAAATCCTCGTCTGCTACTCGACTGCGCAAAGGCCAGCCTGGCACAGAAGCGGCCCGACAAGGCCTCCGATGCGCTCGGCGGCATGCCGGAGGAAGCAGATACACAGGCTCATTTTGAAGCCGGCGTCATGCTTGCCGCTCTGAAAAGCTACAAACGTGCAGCGCACCAGTTTGAGTTGGCTCTGCCAGGTTACCCGGACCGATATTTGGTTGGTTTCAACTTGGTCCTTGCTCGAGTCAAGTCTGAGGAGTATTTGAACGCGATCAACGAGGGTGAGAATCTCGTGGCAAACGGCTATCGGAAGGCTGAGCTTTACAACCTCTTGTCGGAGGCGTATGAGAAGAGCGGGGATACGAAGCGAGCCTACGATTCGCTACGCACCGCCACAAAGTTGGAGCCTTCTGGGGAAGCTAACTACATTGACCTCATCAACCTCTGTGTAGAACACAAGAATTACGATCTCGGGCTGGAAATCGCAGCCGTCGGACTAACTCACCTGCCCACATCCGAACGCATTCATGTCCAGCGTGGAGTCGTCTTCGCTATGAAAGAACAGTTTGAGGAGGCAGAAAAAGAATTTGAAATTGCTGAAAAGCTGGCGCCGAAGAGAAGCTTGCCGTATGTTGCGCTCGCCCTCTTATGGCTGCAAATGAATCGTTCGGCTGACGCCGTCGCGAAGTTACGCAAGCGAGTACACGAATTTCCAGGCGACTACTTGTCTCTTTGGTATTTGGGGGAAGCATTGAATCGAAGCGGCACAACACCCGGATCGCCCGAACAAAAAGAGGCGATTGCCGCGCTCCAACGCTCCGTTCAACTCAGCCCGGATATTTCGCAATCGCACGAGCTTTTGGGTAAATTTCTGAATCGTGAAGGACGTCTGGATGAGGCCGTAAGTCAACTGGAGCTTGCTATTCGGCTGGACCCCGAAAATCAGGCCGCGATCTACCAGCTTGCTCAGGTATACAGCAAAAAAGGGGATGCGGCCCGAGCTAAGCCACTTTTTGCCAAAGTCAGCAAGATGAAGGCGGAAGAGCGCGAGAATTTTTCGAGCCGGCGCCTGCAGCAGATCATTCGTGCCGGCTCGGAAACCCAATGACACTTCTCCTAACCAAGCCGGATTAATGTATACGCCGTTGTATACAATGTGGCGATGGCGCATCTAGAACGCATAGCAATTGTGTCTCTGCTTGTAGCTTCGGGCGCCGCAGCAGTAGCGGAAAATAGCCTGGGCCAAATGCAGCCCCTACTCGAAAGCTTCGCCGCAGACCGCCGGGATCTGCAACGTTTCTATAACATCGAACAATCGTCCGAGCGGAGGGATCGGCTCGAGCGGTTCTACAAGGACTGGCTCGGGCGGTTGCCGCAACTCAATTTCGATGCGATGAAGCCAGATGACAAAATCGACTACATCGTTTTTCGCCACGCGCTCGAGCACGGCAGACAAGCGATGGAGATCGGCGCGAAACAAGACGCCGATGCGGGATCCTTCATCCCGTTTGTACCCGTCATTATGCGCCTGGAAATGAATCGGCAACAGATGCAGCCGCTGGATCCGCGCGCAGCCGCGGAAACCTTGTCAGGGCTGGCTCGAAGTATTGCGGACACGCAGAAACCGATCGAAGCCGAGCTGAAATCGTCCAATAGTCCGGAAGCGGTCCGTTTGCAAAAAATACACGCCGCTCGCGCCTTCGCGACCGCTACGAGCCTGCGCACGACTCTGCGCAATTGGTTCACTTTCTACAACGGCTACGACCCGCAGTTCACCTGGTGGGCGGCGGCCGACTACAAGAATGCCGATCACGCGCTCGAGGGTTACATAGCGTTTCTGAACGAGCACGTATTAGGTTTACATCCGGCGGCTCCCGCGCTCAACGACCAGAACCGCGGCACGGCAACCGCTGCTGCAAGAGCCGGGGATACGAACGACATTATCGGCAATCCGGTCGGCCGCGAGGGATTGGTCAGCGAATTGGCATACGAGATGATCCCCTACTCACCGGAAGAGTTGATCGCCATCGCCAACAAGGAATTCGCCTGGTGCGAGAACGAGATGAAGCGCGCGTCGCACGAGATGGGCTATGGCGATGACTGGAAGAAAGCGCTCGAGAAAGTAAAAAACATGTATGTGGAGCCGGGCCAGCAGCCGCAACTCATTCGCGAGCTGGCGCTCGAAGCAATTCAGTTCATGGACGATCACGACCTGGTGACCATTCCACCCGTCGCGCGGGAAACATGGCGGATGCAGATGATGTCGCCGCAGCGCCAGTTGGTGAATCCGTTTTTTACCGGAGGCGAGACAATTTCTGTGTCTTATCCAACCGACAGCATGACTTACGAAAACAAACTGATGAGCATGCGCGGAAACAACCGGCCATTTTCGAAAGCTACGGTGTTTCACGAGCTGATTCCGGGTCATGAATTGCAAGGCTACATGTCGCAGCGCTTCCGTCCGTACCGCGGCGCGGCATTCGGCAGGAGCGGTTTCGTGACGGAGGGTTGGTCGCTCTACTGGGAACTGCTCTTGTGGGACATGAAATTTCAGAAGACAGCGGAGGAACGGATCGGGGCGTTATTCTGGCACATGCATCGCTGCGCGCGTATAATTTTCTCTCTGAGTTTCCACCTGCGCAAGATGACTCCGAACGAATGTATAGAATTTCTGGTGGACAGGGTGGGATTCGAGCGCGAAAATGCAGTGGGCGAGGTGCGCCGCTCGTTTGCCGGAGACTACGGCCCGCTGTACCAGGCCGCGTATCTACTGGGCGGCCGGCAATTCTACGCGCTGCATGAGGAACTGGTGGATTCGGGCAAGATGACGAACCGGCAGTTTCACGATGCAATTCTCAAAGAAAATTACATCCCAGTGGAGATGATGCGGGCCCATCTGACGAATCAGCCACTCACGCGCGACTACAAGAGCAATTGGAAGTTCGCTGGCGCCGCCGAGTAACTACCAACTACCGCGCTCGCCCAAACTATCGATCACACGGGAGAGACGCTGGGCGCCATTCTGCCAATTGACCTGAATGCCAAGCTCTGCCGCGTTCGCATCGGCCTTTGAAATAGCGGAGATGATTTTTTCGTGCTCGGCAATGGATTTTCCTAGTTCGTCGAGGATTGCTCCGGCATAGAGGCGCCAGTAGCGTTCAGCTTGGGGTTGCACGGTTTTGTGCAGCTCCAGCAGACGTGGACCGGCGCTGGCGTCCACTATCGTCCGATGGAAATTGAGATCCAGCTCGAATATCCGGTTGGGGTCGGCATGGCGTGCGCGGGCAAGTTCTGACAAACCCTTGTTATAGCTTTTAAGGCGCGCAACGGCCTTCACTCGTTCGGCCGATGGAAGGTCTGCAGTCAGCCGAGCGGCGAGCCCTTCCAAATGACCGATGATCGAATACAGCTCGTGGGCGTCTTCTTTCGTTAACGGCGCCACCAGCATGCGATTTTTACTTCCGTTAGCAGCAGCGACCACATAACCTTCGCGCTCGAGCCAATGAAGCGCGCCGCGGACAGGCGTTCGGCTGAAGCCCAGGCGCGTGGCCAGATCGGCTTCGATAATCCAGGTTCCCGGCGCCAGCTTTCCGCTGACGATCATTTCCCGTAAGCGCTGGAAAGCGGAGCGCAGACTTTGGCCGCGCTCACGCTCACCTTTCAATTTAGCCGCAGCGGTGCGGCGATGGGCGAAACTGGGCATGTCTCGACTCATTATCGCGGAAGTAGTGTACCGCGGCGGTTGCAGCACTTTCGTTTTCGCTTGTAGCTGGTTTACATCTATGTTGCCTATGCTTGTATACAACGTTGGATACAATTCAACGACGGGAGGTCCTTTGCCAAATGCCCGAGCGGCACGCCCACGGAACTGCTGGGCGGCCATGCCACGCTGAATGCCAATGCCGCGTCGATTAGCGGGAGCATTGCCGGCGATTCCGGAATTTACTTCCACGGCGGGCCGCCGCAGAAGTGCAAAACAGCGTAGGCGTGGATAAATCCGGCAATCCGTGGGTCACGATCGTTAAACCGCATTGGTTCAATGATGACCTGTCAGTCAACAGAGTGGTACGAATTCGGGAGAACATCCATCTAACGCTGCAGGCGGAGTCCCTGGACATGACGAATCACGACCTTCTCGATCCTCAATGGCGGCCAGAACGCCCCCAGAGCTTGAACGTGCAAAACTTGACGTTCGGGCAAGCTGCAGGTGGACCGACGCAGCCCCTGGGCGATCGAATTTTGTGCCAATTTAGTCTTTTGAGGTGAAAGAAGCATCATGAAAAACGTAAGCCGACGCGGGTTCGCCACCGCTATTGCGACCGGGGTACTAGCAGCGAAGCAAACCGCTCGGCCGGTTCCGCAGCCTTCACAAAATACCGGCACACCACCAAGGCGCGCTTTGCCCGCGGAGACGCCACCGTTTGATGACACTATGCAGTTCAAGCGAAATCCGGTACCCGCGAAAGTACACGCCTTCCGGATGTCGCACGTGCGGCTTCTGCCCGGTATATTCGCCGATTGCCAGAATGCAAATTTCGGCTATTTGAAGCGCTTGAATTCCGATCGGCTGCTGCACAATTTCCGGGTGAACGCGGGGCTCCCTTCCTCTGCACAACCGCTTGGCGGTTGGGAAAAGCCGGATTGCGAGCTGCGCGGACATTTTGTAGGCCACTATCTTTCGGCTTGCGCATTGATGTATTCGTCCACCGGAGACAAAGACATCAAAGCGAAAGGCGACGCACTCGTTGCGGAGTTGGCCAAGTGTCAACAGAAATTGACCGGCGGATATCTGAGCGCTTTCCCAACGGAATACTTCGATCGAGTAAACGCGCGGCAAAAAGTGTGGGCACCCTTTTATACAGTCCACAAAATTATGGTGGGCATGCAAGACATGCACGAGCATTGCGATAACCGGCAAGCGCTCGACGTGTTGAAAGGCATGGCGGACTGGGCCGACCATTGGAGCGCGCCCATACCGGAGCCGCACATGCAAGATATTCTCAACACCGAGTATGGCGGCATGAACGACGTTCTCTATAACTTAGCTGCACTAACCGGAGAGGATCGATACGCGGTCGCCGGCGATCGATTCACGAAGAAAACATTCTTCAATCCACTCGCCTTGCGCCGCGATGAGCTACGCGGGTTGCACGTAAATACTCATATCCCCCAAGTCATCGGCGCGGCGCGGCGTTATGAAATCTCGGCCGACGAGCGCTTTCATGACGTTGCCGAATTTTTCTGGTGGGATGTTACGACGGCGCGCTCGTATGTGACAGGCGGAACGAGCAACAACGAAGCTTGGCTGGTGGAACCGGGCCGACCCGGAGCCGAGTTGAAGCGGGGTTCGAACACAACGGAAGACTGTTGCGCCTACAACATGCTGAAGCTGACCCGACACCTATATCAATGGACGGCAGATCCGCGCTATTTCGATTACTACGAGCGGACATTGTTAAACCATCGATTGTCCGCAATCGATCGGGAAACAGGGGCAACCCAATATTATCTGTCGGTCGCTCCGGGAGCGTGGAAGACTTTCAATACGGAAAACGAGTCGTTTTGGTGCTGCACAGGGACGGGCGTCGAAGAATTCTCGAAGCTGAATGACAGCATTTATTTCCACGATACCGATGGATTGTATGTCAACCTCTTCATCGCATCCGAACTGAATTGGAGCGAGAAAGGCCTCAAAGTTCGCCAGGAGACGAGTTTTCCTGAAACACCCGAGACTACTCTTACGATCAGCGCGGCTTCTCCTGTGAATCTGCCGCTCCATCTGCGTATTCCGAGTTGGGTAGCCCCTGGCGCTTCAGTAAAGGTGAATGGCAAGCCCGTGGATGTATCGCCTAGCCCTGGCAGCTACTTTACGCTCACGCGGAAATGGAAGACCGGCGACCGGGTCACCATGGAATTGCCGATGCGCCTGCGCATAGAGGCCATGCCGGACGAGCCAGCAACTCAGGCGATTTTATACGGTCCACTCGTGCTCGCAGGGAAATTAGGCTCCGAAGGTTTGACGAAAGAGATGATGGTGGGACCGCTTGGGCCAAATATCCGGCGGCATCCGATCGATGTGCCGGCATTTCGAGCTTCGAATGCGGACTTGACCTCATGGATTCGGCCCGTTTCCGGAGAGGCCCTTACGTTCCGTACTAGCGGACAAGCGAAGGATGTCACGCTCGTGCCGTTTCACCGATTGTTTGGGGAACGGTATTCAATTTATTGGGGTGTGGCTTGAGTCGAAAGCACCGGTCCGTCCGATTCGTTCCAATCCGGAGGTTCGACTCCCAGAAGATAGTGAACGAAAAAGTCATAGCGTTTGCGCTCGCCATAGGAGCCCCCGGGCGAATGCCTCATTCCCGGAACAAGCAGGAAATCGAAGGTTTTGCCCGCTTTAATGAGCGCGTTGATGACCTGGTAGGTAGAGGCCGGATCCACGTTGTCGTCCAACTCGCCGACGCTTAGCAAGAGTTTACCCTTTAGATGCAAGGCATTCTCGACGTTCGAGGCCGCTACGTACTCGGGACCGAGCGGCCAACCCATCCATTGTTCGTTCCACCAGATTTTGTCCATCCGATTGTCATGGCAACCAGAAGCGGCAACCGCAACCTTATAGAACTCGGGGTGGAAAAGAAGTGCGCCGAGAGCACTCTGGCCGCCCGCGGACAAACCGTAGATACCCACCCTACTGATGTCATAGTACGGATACTTCGCGGCCACCGCCTTGTGCCAGAGAATGCGGTCCGGAAAGCCGGCATCCTGAAGATTCTTCCAGCACACGTCGTGGAAGGCTTTAGAACGGTTCGAAGTCCCCATGCCATCGATCTGGACAACGATAAACCCTAGCTCGGCGAGTGACTGCATTGGGTTGTATGCCGAAAACGATTTCGGCACAAAAGAATCCTGCGGGCCGGCATAGATGTTCTCGATAACCGGATATTTTTTGGATGGATTGAAGTTTGTGGGCCGGATAATAATACCCCAGATCTCGGTTTTTCCATCGCGGCCCAGCGCGTGGAAGGATTCCGGCGCGGGCGCCTCGGATTTGCCACGTTCCAGAATGGCGACTCTTTTGCCATCGGACGCGTTATGCAGTTCGGAGACCGTCGGGAAGTCCACGCGCGACCACTGATCGACGTAATATTTCATGTCGGGCGAGAAGGACACGATGTGATTTGCGTCGGCTTCGGTGAGCGGCGTCAAACCACTGCCATCGAAGTTAATGCGGAAGTAATGATTGAAATAAGGATCTTTAGCGGAATACATTCCGCTGGCTCGAAACCAGATCTGGCTATGTTCGTCATCTACTTTGTCTACTCCCCGCACCACCCATTCCCCCTTGGTGATCTGATGTTTCACTTTGCCGGTGCTGGCGTCGTAAAGGTAGAGATGGTTCCAGCCGTCTCGCTCCGACATCCAGATAATCTCCTTGCCGTCATTTACATCGTGGCGGTATTTCTTTCCCGAGTAGCAGAAGAATGTTTTCGCTTCTTCATCGATGAGGACGCGAGGCTGGGCGGATTCGGCATTCACTTCGATGACGCGGTAGACCTGATGGCCGCGCTGGTTGTATTCAAAGGTGAAACCCCGGCTGTCTTTCCACCAGACAGGTCGTGTAAGCGCGAAAGGATTTGGAAAGAGCGATCTATCGATAGAGTGTTCCTTCCGGTCCCCAATCGTGAAAAGAACTGGCTGCTGGACATCAACCGTATCGCCGGGCTTAGCGTACTCAATGGTCACGTATTTCGGCTGCACCTGGTCGGCGGGCGCGGAATCTTCAAGCGTAATGGTGCGATGCTGGCCCGGTCTAACCCGAAAAGCAGCGATCTTCCTGGAATCGGGCGACCAGACGACGGACCGCAACTCGTAATAGTTTCCTTCGGAACCGTCAAAGCTGAGTGCACTGGATTCTCTGGCACCTTTCGCGCGAAGAAACAAGTTGTAGTTGAGTATCAAGGCTTCCCACTTGCCGTCGGGCGAAGTCACCGGTTTATTGAAACTCTCGGAAACGGGAGGAGGCAGCGGTTGGCCCACGCCGTTATTCCGCCGGGGCCCCGGACCGAGTTTTTGAGTTGCATAGCCGGAGAGATCGGTCTTCCATTGGAAGTCGCCAGCGGTATATTCGATGGCTTTGCCGCCATCGCTGAAACTAACAGTCGTAAAGGGCAGCTTTTCTGGAGTGTACGTAACACCCGAGGCTCTGGACAAGGAATCGGCTAGTCTTGCGTGATCGAAGGCGGGCTCTTTGGTGGCAGTGGCCGCATCGAGGAGAACGAATTGATGACGGCCGCCGCCCAGCGATTTTCGATAGACGAAGCGAGCGGAGCCGGCGATCCAAGAACCTCGATCGGGCACGTCTGTCGAAAGGTTCTGAAAAGTGTCGGGGAGTTTGAGCGCGCGCTGGTAGTCGGCTAGGGTACCTTGGGCCCACGAGGAGCAGACGAAAAGACACAGAACAAAGAGCGCTTTCCTAGGCATATTTTGTATCCTAGATTGTATACAGACATTCCTTCGATGCCGACGTAGTGATGGACGCCGTAGCAAAAGTCGAAGCCGCCAATCTGCGAGGGAAACCGAAACCCGGCGGGCTGGAACTGCCGCGCGCAGGCGCCGAGCGCGGGAATTACCCTGAAGCCAAGCCCAAACGAGAGGGGACATGAAAGGCAGACCTGCGTGCACAACCGCAAGCTATTCAGTTTGTTGGCCGAAGATGCTGATGCATTGCCCTCTTCATCCGGCCGCGATTGCCTCTGGCCATAACCCAAATAAATAGGTTGGGATGAGCGCATAGAACAAGCTATTTGCTGCGGATCAACGGAACGCGCTTGCAAAGCGATGGCGACACATCTGAGATGGATCGATTTAGCGATCGAACAGCCGCCCGCCAGTAATGGGAATCCTAATTGACGTTGTATCGCGGCGCGAGAACTGAATTCAGTTGATCTTTTTCGAAGCTTGCTCTGCCAACAGTCCGCGGGCTGCCAAAAGGGATTGAACCACGTGCGTAGCTTCCTGGGTTTGCTCCCGAGTTGCGCGTTCGTAGAATCGCTCGACCCTGACACGTAGCTCCTTTACCATCTGTTCCCGCGATTCGCCACCAAAGTACGAATCGTCTCTGAACGAGTCTGAAATTCTATGCTCCGATTTCTTATCCGACACGTAGCCTCACACTCAGTAAGCCGTGGCAGGGACAGCTTGTGACATCGTTTGACAATTCTGCTCCGTATTGTCGGAGCGGAATCCGAACTAACAGTGGCAGTATCGAAGCCTCAGCGGGCCATTGCGGTCATCAAGGAAAGCACTTTGGATGCGAAGGGCAGATAGATGATGAGCGGAACCAGTCTCAGAGGGCGCAAATTCACAGCGGAAAGCCTTGACGAATAGCAAAGCAATTCCTCCATGAGGTAGTTGTTCGAAAAACACACAGCGGGAGAGAGGAGTCCCGCGGGTATCAAGCGTGGGCACCCGCCTTCGACACCAGTTGGGTTCCGAACGTGTATGCAATCATCGCTTAACTACTCACAGCGTGGCACGCTGTTACTTCCAACTGTACAAGGGTTGTTTTCAATCACTTCGCCAATCAGCTGGACTCCGTATACTCCGTTTTCTCGAAAGACGAGGCGACGGAAAATCATGTAAGTCATTGAAAAAATGGAGCGGGAGACGAGAATCGAACTCGCAACCAACAGCTTGGAAGGCTGTGACTCTACCATTGAGTTACTCCCGCTTTTCTTTACTTTCAATCGCTTAGATTGTACCGCCCTGTACGCAAATGGACTCCGATGTGCGCCAGTGGCTCGAATCTGCATCAGATTTGCATAAAACCTGCATAAAGCCGCCCCGGTTTTTTGGGTTGGACGATCCATTCAGATTTCGCACGTCGCTAACATAGCACAGACCCCGGCCTTGGCGACCGATAGGAACAGCGCGGTGGGTGGCCGCTTCGGGCTATTTCGCCGCTGGGGAGTCGAACCTACGCCCCTTCGGTTTCCAGCCGAAATTAAACGCGAAGCACAGCTAGACTGCGCCGTTAGGACGCAACAGAATCAATGACATGCACTGCAGAGCATTCCGCCGTTTCGCCTATCTCGGAACTAAATATGACCAAGATGTCTCCATGAGATTTCTAATGCCAAGCGCAAAGTGCCTCAACGAATCGGCGGCGTTTCGCCGCTGAGCGGGTCCCGCAGTGTTGGAATGGAGTCGGCGGGACTGATTACCTTCGAAAACGCCGGGCACCGATTCGGAACGATGCCCGACTAATTGGTCTAGTTGTTTGGTTCGTCCACAGACGGTTACTTAGAAGCGTCGGAAGCCGGTTGCCGATCGGAGCGGTCCAGCAACAGGATCGAGCTGGCATAGATTTCAGCGACACGAACGTGGCGATCCGACTCCGCAGGAGTGAATTCGCGGTAACGCAGTTCTCCCTCGACTTCAACGTACGCGCCTTTTTGGATCATGCTCTCGCTCAGTTCCTGGTATCGCTATGTTCCGGGCATTGTCGGAGATCAGCGTCATCATGTATTCGGATGGCCAACGATGCAGGAGCGCCTGGAAAACTAAGTACATCCCATTAAACGCACAGTACTGCCGCTTCGGAAAGTCTCCGATCACTGGATATCAAAGTCACGAGCAAGTTGGATGGGCGAAGTTACGGGCCGAATTTGCCATCGCAAAACTGGCCCCGCGAAGTCTCCCGTTAGTTTTTTTGACTCGCAGCCTTTCGCAGGCGCACCATATTGCAGAATCGGTGGTGTATCGAGTTCAGGCCGAATCCTTTTCCGAGCTGTAACAGTCATTTGATCTCAAACATTTGACCCTGGGCCAGCTTATGAAATCGCCCTTGCAAATCGGGTGTCAGGTGAAGCTTGAGCTCGTCTGGGTAGCCGCGCCTCCAGAATAATTCTTTCTCGATTTCCTTGTAGGTTCCGAAATGCTGAGGGAAGATGTACGCCGGCCGCAGACGATTGATCAGAATGGTCGATCGGTCAAGATACATGTTGTGGACTGTCGGTGAGACAAACAGCACGTCGATCTTTCGAAGCGAGAGGTGCTCTTCGGTCAAGACCGAGTCGCCGGGTTCGAGAAAGCGCTTGCCGCGGGTTTCAAACACGTAGCCGCAGTTATGGGCAATCTTCTCTATGAAGTCCGGCTCGCGTGTTAAAACGGTGAACTCCTGGTTGCCGTGGATGGCATGGATCGGCTCGACATGAAGTCCCTTGACCACGAAGGGATGCAAAGGTTCCGGCACTATGAGACGATCCCGGGGTATTTTGATACCGGCCAATTCTTTCAAGCAGGGGCTTGGCAGGACAAAGATGCACTTTCCCGTCCTAAGCAGCTCCCGTATCGTCCGCGGATTGCAATGATCGCTATGGTGATGCGTCACCAACAGGACATCGAGAGTAGCTGCGATCTCCGGTGCAGTTACCGGAGGAGGCTGGACTTTTTCATCGCTATCCAACGTCAGATCGGTACCGATCAAAAGATCGTCTGACTTGATAAGCCAGCCCGCATTTCCCGTCCACCAGATCGCAATGCCCTGGTGATGGGACCGAATCTGATCGAGAATCCGATTTCCGGAGAAAGCTGGTGGCGCCAGCATGAACAGGACGGAGCACGGTAGCAGCAAGGGAAAGAGTCTCTTCATTTTGGAGATTGTATGGCAATCAAAAACTGTCGAGAGACGGTGTCGTCGAGATCGTCGCCTTATTACGATCTTTTTCCAGTAGCCGGTTCCGTTAGCGATTCAGGTATTTGAAAGCTTAGCTATCGATGGAGCGTGAAGCTCAACATTGGGACTCCGGGCATTCAAGTTTGATATGACGCTTATGAGCTCGTTGAAACGATCGGCAGTATTTCCAACATAGTCGCCGTAGCGCGAGTGTTCGAGAATATCGGAATGGAAGAAACTGCTGACGAGTGCTGGCCCATATGCATCTTTCTGAGCCAGTGTTTTGGCGACGCGATTTAGCTCAATCGCCAGTACACCTCGCATTTCGATCAGGCGGGGCTCGCGAAGAAAATCCTCGTTGTCCATGCGGTGGAGAAACGCAAGCTCGTTCCAGAACATCGCCGCCGCCGCAAATGCCGCTTTCAAAATGATGTGAGCCGCGTCTATCTGTTCCTGCCTGTCTGAGCCGAATTCATATTCGGCGGCGTCATTGAGTGTGCGCAGCTCGGCGACTGTCTTCCCAACTTGATCGCGCAGTGCGTCCGCTTGGCGAAGATCCTCATCCTGCGTTTGCCCCGAATCGCCGAGTGTGAGCAGCATTGCGGTATTGCGAACAACAGAAGCCAGCTTGCGCCGCATAACAGTAAGAGTCGGTACTGGCCAGATCTCATCGAAGACTACCCACATGACAATTAGGCCCACCAGTATCCCTGCGAAGCGATCCCGCGCAGGAGCTAATTCAGTCGAAGGGCCGAAGCCTTGGAACGCCACCAGATAGAAAGCAAGCGCGATTTGTAGGCCCACATAGGAGAACCGCCGTCCGGTTGCACACCAGGCTGAGAGGAAAGACACCGCTGCGACCAGAACCACTAAGGACGTGATGGAATCCATGTGAGGAAATAGGAAAGCAGTGGCTCCAATCGCGAGGATGAGCCCGCCGATGATGGACCCCAAAACTCTTTGTGCCAACTTCTGATTGATTGCGCCTCTTGTGCTCAGCGCTGTGATGATCACGGTGGTGACACAGGTGCTGATACCAGTCCAATCGACAGCGTGATAGAAAACGTAGCAGATAGTCGCGCAGAGGCTTAGCTTCAAAGCAAAAGCTACATTGTCCGGGTTCCGAACCGCATTCGGAACCAGCAGCGAAACCCTTTTTGAAGGAAGGACAACCAGTTCCTTCTCATCGGTTCGCCCGATGTGCTTCGGCATCGATTGTAGATTGTGAAGCACCGTTTCGATGCGATCCAGCAGCGTCAAAGGCCGATCCGTCCTGACGTCCGTGCTCTGTTGGGATGTCAACGTACCGAGCATCCCCAAATGGTGGCACTGCTCGGCGACGCAAGCACAACGTTCTCGGATCTGGGGATCGCTAACGGCACCCATTTGTGAACCGAATGCAACGGAAAGATCCATGAGTTGAGCCAGCATCGTGATGTGCACGCTTGGTGCAACGGGAAGAGCCCCGGCGTCCAGCTTCCGTTCGACGATTGCGTTATAGAGCTCCTGCATGCCGCTTTGGCCGGTAGTCGCAAGACGGCCCACCGCAACAGTTGCTGCGACAACGTCCTCGGCGGCGGCACCACTCGCAACAGAGTGAAACAGTTTCTCCAGGGCCTTGTACCTCATCTGAAGCTGTTGTTCCAGCCGTTTGACCGGATTGGTCGATCCAAACGCGTACTCGATGAGAACGGCGCAACCGATTCCGAGGGCGCAGGAGGCCACCAACCACAAGGAACCCCTGACTAGGATCTCAGCGGGCCTATGAGATTCCCAGTTCGCGATGGCAGAGCAGAAAACAAAGCCCAATATGACGCCGATACTCGGAAGTGTAGTCGAACTTATGATCATTCCAGCAATGAAGGAGATCAGGGCGACGCTTAAGACGCGTGCGATGGGATCGTTGTCTGTCACGATACGACGGCAAGCTGGGCGGCTACGACCACTGATGCCGACACCAGCGCTACCACTCCAGCTCGAAGAGATACCGCAGGAGATTCACGCGCGAGCAGAAAGATAAAGTACAAAGCAAAGGCGCCCACGGGAACGCGCAAGGTCATTACCAGGATTACGGTCACAACGGTGGCCAAAACGATCCGCAAAGTTATGCCAAGCCGGCCAGGAGTCGGCTGTAGGTCGTGCCAGAACCGGTCAACCCAGATTTGAAGGCCTGCCATTGCTCACCTCACGACCGTTACTGCGGAGGCGCCAATGCGGAACAGACTCGGGTCGGGATGCTCCACACGGATGCGGACTGGAAAGCGCGACGAGAGATGGACCCAATTCAATGTTTTGTCGACCTCTGGGAGGCCTCCCGAAGCTTTGCCATCTTCCGGGAACACAGCGTAGCCGATACTCTCGACAACGCCACTGAATTTTCGGTCGGGATGTTCCATCAAGAACACGTCGACATGGCCGTCACGGTGAATGCTTTTCAACTCCGATTCGCGATAGTTTGCGACCACCCACCAGTTCCGGGTGTCCACGAGCGTAAAGATGGCCGCGCCCGGATGAGCATACGCGCCTTCCGAAATATTCATGTTCGTGACGTAGGCATTAAAAGGAGCAACGACACGGCAACGTTCCAGATCGAGCCGTGCTTTGTCCACCTTGGCGGCTATGCCGGGGCGCTGAGAAATGAGCGTCTCTAGACGGTCGATGGCGTGGACTGACTGATCGAGCCTCGCCCGCACTTCGGCGGTTTCCGAATCGGCCTCCCTGCGGCGGGATTCGGCCTGAGCCTTCTGCGCTTGGGCCTGTGCGAATGCGGCCTGAGCTTCTTCGTAGTTTCCTTGAGCGACTCGCACCTGCGTGCGCTGCGTGTCTACTTGCTCAACCGTGACGTATTGTTTCTCGAGCAAAGGCTCGACGCGGTGCAAGTTGTTGTTGGCGAGTAGCAATTGTGCCTGAGCGGCAGAGGCGGCCGCCTGCGCACGTGACACGGTTGCTTTCGATACATCGACGCTGCTGGTTGCGGTGTTGATCGCCATCATCGATGCTGCGAGTGTTGCGCGCGCCGCTTCGACGGCACTGTTTTGGGCGGCAATCTTACGTTGCTCATCGACAATCTTCTGCTCCAGATTGTCCTGGTCGGCAAGCGCTTGGCGCAGGGCATATTGATATGGGCGCGGATCGATGGCAAACAGAAGGTCCCCTTTCTTGACCAGTTGATTGTCTTTGACGGCTAAATCAACGAGAAGGCCATCGACCTCAGCCACAATCTGGATAAAGTTAGCCCTTACATTTGCGTCGTCGGTTCTCGGCTGGCTATTCGTTTGGTGGAGGGTGACGATCAGCAGCAGGGCAGCCGGGCGACGCGAGCAATTTTCACATTGCCGTCTGCGGATTCTTCATCGAAGACGGCTTGTGAAGACTCCGCGCGGGCATTGAGCACATCCGGGAGAGTGGAGCGTCCGTTACGAAGTTGCGTCTCAGCAGCATCCTGTGTAGTCTGCGCTGTCTTCAAGGTGTCCTTAGCAGCTTGCAAGGCCTCTTCTGCAGTTAGCAACTGGTAGTAGGCGCTCGCAACGCGAAATGCGACGTCTTGATTTGCCTGCATGAAATTCGCACCGGCGGCCAGGGCCGCCGCGGTCGCGGCGTCTACCGTTGCCTTCCGCTTACCGGAATCGAACAGAAGATATTGCAACGTCACTTCCGGTTGGACGAGCGGTACGTCTGCCGTCACGTAACCTGCCGGTACAAGTGCCTTAGGAATGGGAACAATGGTCCGGAAGGCGGCAAAGGTGGCGGCGCCTGCCAGGACTGGGTAGTAGGCGCTTCGTTCAATGCCAAGCTGGTCGGCCCTCTGCTTTGCGCGTTCCCACGCGATCCGAGTGGCGGGGTTATTGTGTTCTGCGATATCGATGAGCTCGGCGAGACTGAAGGAGTGCTTTGGGTCTATGCTCGTGACCGTGGCCTGAGGGATACTGCGGGCAGTGCAGCTTGCAGCGTTAGCAGGAGTGGAGACCTCTCCGGCGCACTGCCCCCACCCCGTTCCCATACTTGCCGCGACCAGAAGAGATATCAGCAACGTTTTGCGAGTAATCAGGCCGGTGCCAAGGTATCTGAATGAATCGATGGCAAGCGCGCTGATAAAGAACTTGGACATGTTGCTTGCTCCCGCTTCTCCTGATTTAGGAACCTTGCTCGACCGGGGGCTGCTTTCCGGCTATTTCCTCGACCAGAGCGGTCATCTCAACGCCTTGCGCTAGTAGACGTGCTCCAGCCTGATGCATCGAGGCCAGAAGCTCGCGGCCGTCATCGTCAACTGCTGTGACCTCCTTCATGTCGATTTCAATTTGTTTGGTGGCTGAGCACAATGCCGAGCGCCAGGCCTTTTCCGTTTCGGGCACCCACGGGCCCCCGAGTCTACCTGCAAGTTTTAGCCGACAAAGGCTGCCATCTTTGTAAACCGTGATTCGTAACATTGCGTTCCACCCTGGTTAAGGGCACGCCTCGCGCCAAAGCTGACGGTTCTGCTAACCGCTGCGAAGGCAAGAACTTGACGAGAAACAGCAGGGTGCGCCGTCGCGCGAAGTGGCTGGCACGTGCCAGGAAACCGGCAGTGGATATCGCGTTGATGGCATCCGAGTGAATTCGCCAGCACGGCTTCGTAATCCGACGCGATGAGAGAGTTGATACGTGTGGAGGTTACAGACGCAGGAAACGGCTCGACCAAACGCCCTTGCGCGAGGGGCTTGCTCACCGCGATGCAGGCTTATTCGTCTCCTGAAGCGATCCGATCGCATCGGGACGCAAAAAGATCAATCGGAACCTGGCGCGAGGAGAGGTTCGGACGCTCTGGGTATGTTTAGAAACGGTACGCAGCCGGGCGAATTGCCGGCCAAACTCAATCAATGAGGTTGAGCTGGCATTCGTATTGTCTAGGTTGTAATTTGCAAACCGTACTTGCAAACATTCAGGCAGCGTGCCTGGACGTTTATCGTTCGGGGTTCTCGCGGACGGCCGCCCCATTCAAAAGACGTTCAGTTCGCTCTGTCCGCGGCCCGATCGGTGATTCGGTCTATCCGTCTCTGACCGGCGCTCTGCGTTCGGAATCACCTGTACAAGCCACGGCAGGTTTCAATTCAATCGGGTGACGGGCTTCCGGGCATCAATCCGTCTTCAACTCGAGCCAATGATGAGGTATTCGACCACGCCGGCTTCGCCGGAGGTCCGTCGCTATGGTCGTCTTTCGCAGCGCGGGTGGTTGCTAGCACTGCTCCTTCCGTCTTTTCAAGCGAGACAACCATCGCGCTTCTGGAGGTGCGGCGTACGATCGGAGCGACCAGAAATCGAAGCGCACCCGGAACATCCCGGCTGAGTGCGACCCCTTCCAGTTCGACGTACACTCCGCCGTCTCGCTGTTCAAATCGCGAGGTGCTGTACAACCGCCAGATCAAGCCGCGGCCGGTGTTTGCTGGCGCTTCGTGTTCATCCGCCAGACCGAAATTCTCGATTTCACGAACGCGAGTACTGTAGGAAGTGCTGTAGAGTCTGTTTTCATCGATACGTGTATAGGTGTTCTGGAACTCTGTATCGAGAGCAAATTTGGCTACTACCGCTTTGTTCAACATGCGAAGCGAGAATGTGTCTTCCGTGTCCGTCTGGCGCAATAAGGCGGACTCAATGACGTTGGGCGCATAGAGGTCTTTATATCTGCCGTAGTCGCGCACGACAGAGAGAACGTTATCTAAGCGAGTTCCGGGGAGGAAAACAGCACCAATCCAATGATGGATGAGGCCTCGAGGAACTCGGTGCGGGTTCTCGCCGAAGGGAGCGACTACGGTCTCTCCGTTGTGCACACGGCGAATGCGGTCGGATGACCGATCGCTCCACAGAAACGGCATTCCGTTGGAGTATTCGGCGACACGGGCATTTTGGGCCTTCACATAGGCGTCCCAGGCCTTTAGAGTCTCCGGGCTCAGTTGGGCGCCCTTTGAGGTGAGAGAAGCGGCGAGGATGATGATCGCTGCCGCAAGAAAAGCTCCGACAAACCGCTTGCGCTCCCGCTCGGAAAAAACCTTGCTCTCTTTATGAACTGTGATTCGTAACATTGTGTGCCCGTTTGGTTAGGTGCACGCCTCGCGCCAAAGCTGACGGTTCTGCTAACGGCTGCAACGGCAAGAACTTGACTGGAAACAGCGGGGCCGCGCCGCCGCGCGAAGTGGCTGGCACGTGCCAGGAAGCTGGCAAATGATCTATATTGACCTAAAGGCAAACGGGCGATCCGCCAAAGTGGCTTCATAATCGAATGCGACGAGGGAGTGAATAGTTATGGGGATATCGGCTGCAGAGAATGCCCTGGCGGGCATGCCTTTAGGCGAGGGGCTTTTCTCCCGATACGAAGCGCTTATTCGGCTTGCCGAAGCGATCCGATCGCATCCGGACGAAAAAGATTTATTCCGGACCTGCGCAAACGAATTGCATCAGGTGATTCCGTTCCATGGCCTCTCGCAGTTCGACCCTGCGGCCAAGTTGGTCCAGTGGCATGTTCCCAAACCTGATGAGAACGAATTAGACGCGTGGCGTCAAGAACTGGCTTCGCTGCTACGTACAATTCCGAAAGAAGAATCGATAGCGCGGTGGGTCCACCAAAATCAGCAGCCGGTCGTTATCCGGTTGGATGATCGGGAAACTCGCTTTCGTCCAGTTATTGACCATCTCAGGAAAATCGGTATCCGCTCGCTCTGTGCGTTACCGCTGAGCACCGCACACCGGCGGTTGGGAAGCTTGATCTTCACCAACCGCCTGGAAGACGCTTATTCCGGGGAGGACCAACGTTTCTTGTCTCTCGTCGCGAATCAGATAGCGGTTGCGATGGACGATGCGCTGAGTTTCCAGATTTCCAGGCGCGCGCAAGAACAATTGAAGCTTCTTCTTGAATTGACGAATCGTGTCGTCAGTAAGTTGGAATTGCCCGACTTGCTTCAGGAAATTTGCGCGAGCGTTCGCCAAGTCATACAGTGCGATGGGGTAGGACTTGCCCTTCCTGAATCCAAAACGGGCGAATTGCGTCTTGGCGCCAAGGATGTTCCAGGCCCTGAAGAGATTATCGAGTTGCGAAAGCGCCAGGCATGGAATCCGCCGACTTGGGAAGCAGAGTTGGCCGAAGATGTATTCCGAACGGGCAAATCTGTCCGTTTCACGAAAGAGCAACTCCCTCGCATCGCGGCCTCCGGGCACAATTCGCTGTGCCTGATCCCTCTCATCAGCCGCGAGCGCGTGCTCGGTGTCTTGGGTGCATGCAGCTCACGGGAAGAAGTGTTCAGCGATGACGATCTTCGTTTCCTTGGTCAGATCGCCAATCAGAGTGCGCTCGCCGTTGAAAATTCCCTGGCTTACTCCCAGATTTCGGAATTGAAGGACAGACTCGCGCGGGAAAACGTCTACTTGGAATCCGAGATCCGCAGTGAACTGCACTTCGAAGAGATCGTCGGCAAAAGTGAAGCGCTGCGGCGCGTTTTGAGGGAGATTGAGACAGTGGCGCCGGCCGACTCTACCGTGTTGATCTATGGCGAGACAGGCACGGGAAAAGAACTGGTAGCACGCGCCCTTCACAACCTCAGCTCGCGGAAGTCGAACGCCTTCGTCAAACTGAACTGCGCGGCGATTCCTACCGGTCTACTCGAGAGCGAGCTCTTCGGCCATGAGAAAGGAGCATTCACCGGCGCGATTACACAGCGAGTCGGGCGCTTCGAGTTAGCACATCGCGGAACGATCTTCCTCGATGAAATAGGTGAGATTCCGCTCGAACTCCAACCCAAGCTTCTACGTGTTCTACAGGAGCGCGAGTTCGAGCGCTTGGGCGGCACGCGCACTCTGCGCAGTGATGCCCGACTCATTGCGGCGACGAATCGCGACCTGAAGGCAATGGTAGAAGACCAGAAATTTCGGTCTGATTTGTACTACCGGCTGAATGTCTTTCCAATCAGAGTTCCGGCGTTGCGCGAGCGGCCCGACGACATCCCATTGCTGATCCGTCACTTCGTTCAGGAATTCAGCCGTCGGAACAATCGCGTGATCGACACCATTCCTTCAGAAACAATGGAGGCGTTCGTTCGATATACCTGGCCCGGCAATATCCGGGAACTGCAGAATGTGATTGAGCGGGCGGTAATCATCTCAAAAGGTCCCGTGCTGAATGTTCCGCTCGCCGAGCTTAAACCAGATACGAGTGCCAAGGTCAATTCGGCTGTTAAGGAAGGGCGGCGGGTCAATCATGAGAGTCTTCAGGAGAGGCTGAACGACACAGAACGCACCGAGATCCTTGGTGCTCTTGAGGCGGCAAATGGAATCGTGGCGGGACCAAACGGGGCAGCTGCTCGTCTGGGAATAAAGCGTTCGACACTCCAGCTTCGCATGCAGAAGTATGGTATTCGCGTGTCGCGGGCAACCCTCGATGAGGGCCGATGAACATTGTTGGCAGGGTCATCTCGCCGGGGCATAGGTCCATTGAAGCAACGTAGTGCTCTTTTCTTACCCACTCCGCTTAAGTACCATCACAAAACCTCGCAGTTGAAAGGGGATTTCGTGGCCATCGGCAAGGCGAGGTTCCTCATCATGCGCTTCCGTTGCGTTCAGCCAGCCAGCTGGCATATGGCCAGCAATCTGGCAGTCTGATCTCCAGATAGCCCTGTCGCTTCGCCTGTAAGTGCTTAGTTTCCGAGAGAAACCGTCACTGGCGACTTTGGTCATTGGCGTGTTTCGACACAGATGAGACAAGACATTCCCAATGAAGGATTTCCTGGATAAGGAGCTTGGTATGCCGATAACGATAGAAAAAACTATCTCGACTCGTGTTCTAGGAATAGATGATCCAGACGCCCGCCACAAACAGGGCGATGGTTCCGGCGTGCGGCGCCATCGGGTAGCCATCGTAGGAAGCGGATTCGGAGGGCTCTTTGCCGCGAAGGCCTTGCGCCGCGCCGATGTGGAAGTTACAGTCATCGACCGCACAAACCACCATTTGTTCCAGCCCCTGCTCTACCAAGTCGCGGCAGGGATCCTCTCAGAGGGCGACATCGCACCGCCGATCCGCGACGTCCTTCGCAAGCAACGCAACACAAGCGTTGTACTCGGCGAAGTCGTCGATGTGGACATCGATGCGCGCCGGCTCATTGTCGACACGATTGGTCACCGTAGCGAGATCGCGTACGACAGTTTGATCATCGCGACCGGCGCGAGCCAGTCGTATTTCGGTCACCCGGAGTTTGCGGAGGATGCGCCGGGAATGAAAACTATTGATGACGCGCTCGAGTTGCGCGGGCGGATCTTTGGCGCATTTGAGATGGCTGAACGAGAGCCCGACCCAGCGACACGACGCCAGTGGCTGACGTTTGTCGTTGTGGGTGCGGGTCCAACGGGCGTCGAAATCGCCGGTCAGATTGCCGAGCTGTCGCGCCGTTCGCTGCACCGGAATTTTCGTCGCATCAATTCGGCTGAAGCGCGGATCATTTTACTCGACTCTGGTCAAGCGATCGTCAAATCCTTCCCCGAATCGCTCCGAGCGCGCGCGGCGCGAGACCTCCAACAGATGGGAGTCGAAATCCATTTGGGCACAAGGGTCACTGGCGTCGACGAAAGCGGAATCGATACCAACTCGGCCGATTCACAACTGGCGCGTATCGAAGCGGCAACGAAGTTCTGGGCTGCCGGGGTCCAGGCCTCCCCGCTTGGACGCCTCCTTGCCAAAGCGGCGAGCGTTGAGGTCGATGGAGCAGGTCGCGTAAAGGTACAACCCGACTGCACGCTACCTGGCCATCCGGAGGTGTTTGTGATCGGCGACCTGATGAGCCTCGACAACCTGCCGGGATTAGCGCAGGTCGCGATCCAGTCCGGCCGCTACGCCGCAGAAACCATCGCTCGGCGGATCGCGGGCGATACGACGCAACGGCCGTTCCGCTATCGCGACCGTGGGACGCTGGCAACAATCTCGCGCCTACGCGCGATCGCAGCGGTTGGCCCTCTTCGCGTTTCGGGTTTCCTGGCATGGCTGCTTTGGCTGGTCATCCATCTTGGGGCGCTAATGGGCTTCAAGAATCGCGCCTCCGTCCTCTTAAACTGGACGGTCGCGTTCCTCGGTCACGCACGTGCCCAGCGCGTCATCACGGCACAGCAGGTCTTCGCACGGCAAGCGCTCGAAAAACAAGCCGTCATCACGTCGGCGGCGGCGCATCACTAAGTCAGCATTTGCTCACTGGGACCGGTTACAAGATGAGCATCAACAACGCAATCTCACGATCTAGGCCAGATTACGGTTTGGCATCCACGTTTGACGGGTGTAAATTTTCATCGCAGTTATGAACAAAAAAGGAGAACGATAGTTATGCAAAGAGAAATCCACTTCCACCAGACAACCACTTTGACACCCGAGCAATTTGTCGCCGGACTTACCGACTTCGGACCTGGCCGCTCGAAGCTGTTTGGTAACAGCGCCGACGAATACCTTAAGGTGCATTACCAGGGCCGCTCAGAGGCCGATGTAACAGAAGGCTCCGGCGGCATCTGGGAACGCCTGCACTACAACTGGTCCGATCCCAACCGTGTCATCATGACGACGACTGACTCGAATCTTTGGGGCGGCGCCTCGGGCCACACCTACACCTTCACGCGCCATTCCAACGGCACGACAGACATTGACGCGGACGTCGTCCGCGAAGGCAAGAACTTCAAGGGACGGGTGCTCGGCTTGGTGCTGAGGACCGTCGGCAGGGGTGTTTTAGAAAAGGCCTTTAAAAACTCCGTCACAGCTATTGAAAACAGGAACGGCCCGGTGGGAGAGCGGACCGCATAAACGAGTGACCTATCCTCACTGCGGTACGCACCCTGCGGAACGGGGCGGCAACGACAACTATAGGAGCTTTGGAGAATTTCGATGATTTTCGAGACACTCAACGTAAATAGGGAAGGAGCGGTGATTGTTGCGGAAATCGACGCCCCACCCATGAACCTTCTTGGTCCGGAACTGGTTCGCGATCTGGTCTCCCTCATTCAGCAAGCCGAGGCCGACGATTCTCTCAGAGTGCTCGTGTTCAAGAGCGCCGACCTCGACTATTTCATTTCTCACGTCGACGTGACGCGGATCAAAGAGTCCGCAGGCAGCGAAGCTGACCGGCGAGCCGTCAATCGCACTCCTATTTCGGCATCTGAGCGCAAGCCGCCTGATCACCATTGCTCAGATCGAAGGTCGCGTATGCGCCGCCGGCAGAAAGTTCGTGCTGGCGTGTGACATGCGCTTTGCCGCACGGGAGTCGGCAATTTTCTGTCAGCCGGATCCGCGCTCGGTGTGCTTCCCGGCGGAGGGGCCTCCCAGCATCTCGCGTGACGGTACTGTCAAGTTGAGGTAAATCAGGGTCGTTTTGCGGGAAATGATTGGGTTGGCTCAGTGATGAGAGGCCCGTTTTTGCGACCCCAACTTTTACACTGTGATAATCGGCCACTCTCAAACAGATGGGCGTATCTCTGCTCAACTTGACAATACCTGGACTGGTCCTGGCTTCAGACCCGGGGAAGAATTTGGTTCCAAACGCGCACATAATTACCTCCCAACATCATTCCAATTTGTTCGTCCGTAAAGCCACGCTCGGAAAGCATCTTAATGAAATTGGTCCAATGCTCTGACATTGTCTCTGCTTCCACTCCCGAATAGGTCCGACTGAAGTGCCCTTCCGTTTCACGGTTGCTCGGATTGGCTTTGTCGTGACCAAGCCAGCCAACTCCTATGTGCTCAGGACCAATTAATTTCGCCAGATACTCAACCTCATCGCCAAGCAGCTTGTAGGGTGTAACGTGCACGATGTAACGTATGCCCACAATGCCACCTGTTTTGGCGATTGCCTTCGCTTCCTCGTCCGTGATCTCTACCAGCGGTTTGCTTTGCACGTAGCGCTCGAGATTCTGATGCGTCGAGACGATTGGATGCTTGGAGATCTCAGCAGCCTGAAACACGCCGTTGGCCGAAAGGTGCGATACACCGACCATCATGCCCAGCCGGTTCATTTCTTTGATGACTTCCACCCCGAATGGCGTCAACTTGCTGCCCATCTTGTCTATGCCGCGGCCGTCGCCCAACTGGTTGCGTCCATTGTGTGTCAACTGGATGCCACGCACGCCTAAGCGGAAAAACTGTCGCAGCAGCGCCATACCCCGCTCATGGGGATAGCCGGGTTCCGGATTGCTCGCCTGAATGGAACCACCGCCTTCGATATCGAGAAACAACTGAACTTTACCGGTGTTCGGCTGAGTTGGGATATCCGCCTTGGTTTTAATAAGGGAGACCTTGCCGCCGGAGTTCTCAACGTCGGAAAGGATCAGATCGAGAACTCGCATGGAGCCCTCAAACATGACCTCTCCCTCGTCTCTTTCATCGAGCGAATCCCCACCCGCAGGCATGATGACCACGCTTACTCCGGCGTCAATTAGCCGCGCAGCCACGTAGTTGGATATGGGGAAATGCTGCGAAGGATCCTTCAACCGGGTCCGGCCGCTCAGCTCCCAAATGTCGCGATGGCCTTCGACGATGATGAAATCGTGCGGGCCCTTGGAAGTGACCGCCCTAGCGCTCTGAGGCAACGTGGCAGCGAGCATACCGGCGCCTATTGCAGCGCCGGAATGCGAAAGAAAACCTCTACGAGTAGTTGATCCGGACATGACTTTTTTCCTAAAAAAGAAAGCGTAAAGCGAACTGCATGTTGCGGGGAAAGTTCTGTTGCGATATGGCTACCACGCCGAACAGCGGACTAGTAACAGTCGTATTGGGCGGAGCGTAGATTGGAGTATTCGTAACGTTAAACGACTCGCCACGAAACTCGATTTTTAAACGCTCGTTAACGGGAAACGATTTAAACAAAGACATGTTGAAGTTCGGTTTCCAATCATTCCGAATATTGGGGGAGTAGCTCGATGTGTTGCGGAGCTGATTGGGGCCCAATTGCACCCATGTGATCGGTGCTGACGTGGAACTACATCCACTGCGCGTACCGTTTGCCAGAAGGGTACACGTATCAAACCATCGATTGTAGTTCTGCTGGCCGGCGGGTAACGAAGGATCACGAACGGCATTGGCGGTGGTCGGCATAGGCATGGGCGTTCCATTCATGTAGTCGTAAATGACGTTATATTGCCAGTCGCCTGCAATCGCATTCAGAGCTCTGCCCCAGTTTGCTCCGAAGTGGCGGCCCTTTCCAAATGGAAGCTCGAGAAGCGCGGAGATGGTCAAGTGGTGCGTGCGATCGAAATCGGCGAGCACATGCTCTAACACCGTGTACTGCGGCTCGAGGTAGGCGACTGATTCCATCGTTTTCGCAAAGGAGTACGTGGTGTTAACGGAGACACCTGAACTCAAGCGTTTGTTCAGGCGAAGCTCTAATGCGTCATAAGATGCCCCGCCCAGCGGCAAGCCGTTTTCAGTTACTGATGAGAATTGCGGGAAGGGGCTGAGAGCCTGCGCTCGGGTGATATTCGCCGAGTTCAAGCTGGTGCTAGCAAGTTGCGGCGCACCAAAAAAGGGGTTGGGCACGGCAGCGTTGAGATAGCTGGGATTCGCGATGCCGAGTTGGCGATCCTGCAGCGAAATGGCACTGATTTGCTTTGCGACCGGATACTTATGCGTGCGAGTTCCCACGTAGGCTACATCAAGTAAAGTTTTCCAAGGAAGGTTATAGCCAAATCCAATATTGAACAAATGAACTCGCGGAATTTGGTAGTCACGATCCTGGAAAGCAACAGTGTTGCCGTAGGGCACATAAGGAAGCGCCGGCAACAGAATTCCATTCGGAAACGGACTTGTAAACGTGCCGGTGCCCGGCAAGCCGGGGATATAGGAGTTAATGCCGCCACCTAGAGTGGGCACAAACGTCGTTCGCACAGAATAACCTGTTTGATCGACGACGCCATTTCCGCCGGGTAGGCATAGAGCGCAAGTGGTGCCACCGTTTAGCGGCATGTAGGTAAGGCCGTAGCCGGCGCGCAAAACCAACTTTCTTGTCATTTGCCAGGCAAGACCGGTGCGAGGCTGAAAATCTCTCCATTTGGTATCCCATGGCTGGCGATGATTGGGATCGGCGAAGATAAGCTGCCCTTTGGCCTGCGATGGACCTAGGGCATAGGTGGCATTCGGATCGAACGTGTAGACGCTGCGGTTGTAGCGTTCGGTCGGGGCTGTCTGTATGTCCCAGCGCAGACCCAAGTTTACGGTCAACTTGGAACTGAGTTTAATATCGTCTTGGAAATAAAAGCTGGCAAGCTTGTTTTGGACCGACGCTTGCGCGTTTGAATCCGTGTATCCGCTTGTCGGATAGCCAAGCAGGAACGATGCAAAATCGTTGCCGGACGTGGCATCGGCTTGCTGCGGATTGCGCTGTGTCCAGACCGGACTGAAAGCGAAGGATCCGTACCACAAGCCGGTGTTGATCACAGTGGAGCGCGTTTGCCCTAGACGAGTACCAAACTTCATCAAGTGCCGGTTCCATTGCTTCGACACATCGGCCACGATCGTGTACGTGTCAAACGGCAGATAGTTGTTGCCGGTGTTCCCAAGCGGCATGTAGTTCGTGAAGGTCAACGATGGAAAACGTGGCACCGGAAAAGAGCCAGTTGGCCCTTGGAATCCGAGCTGAGAACCATCCGAATTGTCCGCGGAGGTTTCTGTTAAATAGGCAAGAAAACGGTCCCAAGCCACGCGAAAATCGAAGACCGTAGTGGGGTTTGCCGTGTAGACGTGATCGAGAGTGGCTCCATAGTGGTTGCGCCGCGCCGGGTCCGAGCCGAGCTTAGCCGGGTTGCCGGATTGCAATCCATTGTTGCTGCTATTGTTTGAGCCGTAATTTTGTGTTTCGCTAAAAAAAGTCCGGTTCTTCTCGTTCCAATCGTAGTTGAACTTCATGAACCAGCCGTTGTAGGCGAAGCGGCCGACGTTTGGCGCCGATCCCAGATTGTTGAAGCCAGTGAGCGGCAGAGTCGACACGTTTGGAAACGGAATATAGCCCAGAATATTATTTGAAACCTTGGCGATACGGTTGGCAGGAATAATATTACCCGGAAACGCAGCCCGCACGAAATTATTGCCGGATTGAACGGTGCTAAGCGGATCGTAAATCGTGACCAACTGACCGGATGCATTGAACGTTTGAGAGAAATTGCCTTGCCTTTGCAGCACCGTGGGTACGGTCTGAGTAATGGCGCGTGGTACCCGATCCCAGAAGCCCTCATAACTTCCTAGAAAGAAGAACTTGTTTTTGATGACCGGGCCTGTCACAATCGCGCTTGCATCGTTAAATTGATGTTGGAAATGCGCCAGTGTGGGATTCGCGGCAGCAGTATATTTCTCCTGCGTACGCACAGCATCGAAAACCTGATTGCGGATAAAGTAACTGGCTGTTCCGTGAACGTCATTCGCGCCCGACTTCATGGTCATGTTCACAACGCCAGCGCTCGTTAATCCTTGGGTAGCGTCGCTTGTAGGTGTGGTGATTTTGAATTCTTCTACGCCATCAACCAGCGGCACGAAGCTCGACTGGCCATTGGCTTGGATCGGAACGCCATCCAAAAGAAAGGCGCTAGTATTGGGAAAACTTCCGTGGGTGCTGAATTGTCCGAACAGATCGTATGCGCGCGTGCCTGAGGTGCCGCCCGGGGCGAAGTTCGTGACTGTGAAGACAACGCCGGCGGAAAGCTGGACCAGCATGAAGACGTTGCGGCCATTGAGGGGCAGCTCCGTGACGCTCTTGTTGTTCATCAGTTGGCCAGTGATGTCCTGGTTGGCTTCAATACCTGCAAGCTCGGCAGTGACTTCCACCGACGACTTAACATCGCCGATCTCCATTCTGATTTCGAGATTTGCTTTGTCTCCCACGGCTAGGGTGATCCCGCGGCGCTTGTATGTCTTGAAACCGGAAGCTTCCACGCTTAACTCGTAGTCGCCCGCAGGCAATTGAGTCAGTGCAAAGTCGCCGTCGCTCCCGGATACAGCGGTCGCATGGATTTGGGTTGCGATGTTGACCATTTCGACATGCGCACCCGCAATGGACGCATCCGACGAATCGACAATTCTGCCGGTAACCAAGGCGCGAAACTCTTGCGCCCTAACGCTCACGCAGGTCGATGCGCCAATCAGGACAAATAACGCAAAAACGCGCGCAATGGTCAAAAGCATCCTACTCCTCCAAAACTTCTCTCTAAAACGCAGTTAACTTGTTCGGCGAGGAAAAGAGGAACTTCATAGGTCCGAAAAAGCACTGTACAGCAGATCATGAAAGAATACAAGCAGGTTCTTGAAAACTTTCACAGATATCTGTAGAATTGCAACTTGGATCTATGGTTTTTCCAACCCTCCTACACTCGGTGAGCTACTCGGGCTCCTGGGGCCAAGCGCGCCTCACCCTTGACGAATTCGTTGATAAAGCAGCGGATCTCGGTTTTGACGGTGTCATGCTGATGGCCAAGCGGACGCATCTTTCTTTGCTTGATTACGACTCGAAGCTGCGCGGCAAATTGCGGGCACATCTGGAAAAGCGCGGCTTAAGCCGTGTTTGCGTGGCGGCGTACAACAACGTCACCGGCGATTGGGAACATCACGATGTGCCGCATTACGAAATGCAGGTTCACTATTTGATGGAACTCGCCCGGCTTGCGGCCGATATCGGGGGCGATCTTTTGCGAATATTCACCGGCTACGAAATCTCAGGTGTCAACTTTGCCGCACAATGGAAGCACACTGTTGGCGTAATTAAAGAGTGCTCGCGCCGGGCCGCGGATTGGGGCGTTACCATCGGCGTACAGAATCACCATGACATCGCCGTTGGTTTCGAAAGCCAGTATGAGCTTATTCGCGCGATCGATGAACCGAATTGCATGGCCATGTTCGATGCCTGGGCTCCGGCGTTGCACGGCGTGGACATCGACGCGGCGGCCGCCAAAATGGCTCCCATAATGTGCCATACCACGGTCGCGAACTATCAGCGTTTACCGCGCTATCGATACCAGGCGACACTCACGAATTACCAGGAGTTGCCGGCATGGATGCAAGCGGTCCCGATAGGCGAAGGATTTATCGACTATCACCGATTCCTGAGCGCCTTGCAGGTGGGAGGTTTTACGGGAAGCATCAGCTATGAGATGTGCTCACCGTTACGCGATGGCGGTAGCATCGAAAGCCTCGATCGTTATGCGCAGCAATTTCTCGAATCGATCGGGCGGCTCCAGAATTGTCCGGCATAGCTTTCCGCAAGCGATTCTACGGACCCTGGATTACGGCCGCTGTCTTTATCTCATTCGGCATTACCGTTGGTCTGCCCTATTACGGCATGCCATTCTTTTACGATTACTTCGTTAGAGAATTTGGCTGGACCCGAGCCGAGATAACTCTTGGTTTTCCGATCGGAGCCGTGTTGACGCTATGGATCGGGCCGGCGCTGGTTCATCGCTACCGGGCGCGCACCATGCTCGTGATCGGAGCCTTTTGCACTTTTCTGGCATTTCTCGGCTTTGGATTGATGGGCAGTTCGCTGCTCATCTACTATGCGCTCTGGCTGTTATATCGCGGTGGCAACATGTTTTGCGGACCCATTCCGTACCAGCTCATCATCTCGGCATGGTTTCGCAAACGGCGCGGTACTGTGATGTCTATCGCCTATCTCGGGGTAGGCGTCTTGGGAGGAGTATCTGCCAAGTACATCGCCCAACCTCTAACCGAAGCCTTCGGCTTTCGCGCCGGCCTCATCGGTATTGGAGTGCTCATGTTGCTCGCTTGGCCAATAGCTGCATTCGTGCTGAAGGACCGCCCGGCAGATATTGGTCAATTTCCCGATGGCGAGACCGGCTCAATCACACCGAATCACGTAGCAGAGCAGCCGAAGAGTTTCAGGTTCCTGCTACGTCAACGCGCATTCTGGCTTTTGCTGGTGGGTAGCTTTTGCAGCATTGGCGCACTCAGTTCAGTTACACAGCATATGAAATTTATCTTTCTGGACGAGTTTCAGAATGCTCACTGGCCGCCGGCCGAATCGCAAAAGCCGCTCAACGAAATGTACAGTACAGCCCTTCTCTGGATTCTGCTTACGAGCAATCTGGGCCGCCTGGGCATTGGGTATTTGGCGGACCGCTTTTCGAAGAAAGCCGTGATGGTATTGACCTACTTTTTGGTAGCAGCATCTATTCTTTTACTGTTCGATATCGAACCGGCAAAAACTCCTTATCTGTTTGTTTTGCTGTTTGGACTTGGCATGGGCGCCGACTACATGATGATCCCGTTGGTGGCGGCCGAACAATTTGGTCTGGCGACGCTCGGCCGCGCGATGGCGATTTTATTGCCCGCGGACACGGTTGGGCAAGCCTGCGTGCCCTACCTGGTGGCCGAGTTACGTCAACATCTGGGTGACTACAATCAAGCCTTGGTACCTGCTTTTGGGGTGGCATTGGCGGGTGCCGTTGCGATCACGCTGCTTCCGCCCAGTCGCGAGAACCGCAGCGAGACAGAGCGTCCCGTCGGATACACTCTTCATGACAGCTAGATGAAAGCGAAGAGCACTCTGCAAGCAGTAGCGGAACTGGCCAAGGTTAGTCCAGCGACGGTCTCACGGCTAGTTAACCGTACGGCGCGCGTCAGCCCCGCCATTGAGGCGCGGATACGCAAGGCCGCCGCGCAGTTACATTTCGATTTGAACAGCAAGCGTAGCAATCGCCTGATAGCCTACCTGCTGGGCAACAGGTCTCTGCTCCATCCATTTCATTCGCACGTGTTAGTTGCCGCGGAGGCGCATTGCGCTGCACAAGACTATAGTCTCTTGTTCTTTCCTTTGCACTATTCACACACGCAACATTGGACCAAACTCGACGTGCCTCGCGTGCTTCGCCGCTCTGACATGATTGACGGCTTTATCGTTGCCGGAGTGAATTATCAAAATCTGTTGGATCTGTTGACCGATATAAGGCTACCTTTCGCGGTGCTGGGCGACACGGTGCAGGGAGAATGGCGGCGCGAAGCGTACGACACAGCGTGTGTCGACGACAGACAGGGGGCGTATGAGCTAACGCGCTACTTGCAAAACCTGGGCCACACGAGAATAGCGTTCATTGCCAACAACCGCTTGGCTTGGTTTCAACGACGATGCGAAAGCTACTATCGGGCAATGAAAGAGGCCGGCCTGGAACCTTTGGTGGCTGAAATCGATTCGGAGCACGAGCACGAAGTGGGATTCCTTGCGATGAAACAGATTCTTGCCCGCTATTCCGGACAGGTGGATGCCGTATTTGGAGGCAGCGACGCTACTTGCCACGGCATCTACGCAGCGCTCCGCGAAGCGGGGCTCAGAGTGCCGGAGAATATCAGTGTTTGCGGCTTCAACGACACTCCAGAAGCCACAGTTCTGTATCCGCCGCTAACGTCAGTTCGGGTATTTCCCGAACTCATTGGCCGGCAGCTCGCCGAGATGGTATTAGCCCGTATCGCAAATCGTGGAATCGGTCCACAGCAACGGATGATTCCCACACAGTTAGTAAAAAGGGAATCGTGCCTGGCCGCGCGCTTCTGTTGAGTTGGTATCGTCGAGCCGTTAGCTTAGCTGCCGCTCAAACGGTCACCCCGCGCGCTTCCGCCACCACGTTTCGCATGAACTGCGCCGCCAATCGCGCGTTCTTATCCACGAAATCGATACCTGCCGGTTTGTGATTTATAACCGGCAGAGGATGGCACAGTTCATACCCTGTATACCCTTCGTAACCGATCTCCATCATGCCGGCCGCGAAATCGCTGTAGAAGTCCTGCTCGGTGATTGTTCCCGCACGAGATCGAACGTATCCAACCACGCCGCCATCCGGTCCCTCTTCGTATTCGCCGCCGAAGTGCGTCAGAACCTGCGATGCTCCCACTGCGCGCGCCGCCTCCCGCATGTCGGTAACGCCCTGACGCCGCGCCAGCGGAGCATCCAAACAGGCTTTTAAGGAAGGTGAATTTACTTCGTTAATCATGCGCATTAGATCTTTGTAACTATTGATCACTTCCGCATGGTTTTGTAGAGCCAGCACGATATCCGAATCGGAAGCCCATCGCGCGGACTGGATCAGACATTCGCGACAACGGTCCCACGTTTGTTCATCTGGAATTCCCGCGTGAGCGTTCGCCCACACTTTTTCGGCTGCCGCGTAGGAGCCAACCTTAGCCGCCTTGCACACGCCGGGCCAAGCAGCGAATACGCGTAGAGTGCTCGCCCCCAGATCCTTCGTCATTCGAATAAGATTCCTGACAAAAAGCATCTGCGTTTCGCGATGCTCGTCCACCGGGCTCGAGAAATCGTTATTTGCCGCAACGGCGTAGATTTCAATTCCCTCCCCTGCGGCCTTCGCCCGCACTTCGCGGCACCGTTCCATCGAGAGGTCTCCCGGATTGCCGTGCGGCGCCTTGCCGTCAATTTCTACGCCGTCATAACCGAATTGCTTGGCGCGATCAATCAATTCGAGCAGCGTCAATGCCGGCCCGTCATACCACAATCCCAAATAGGTGATGCTGTAAAGTCCGATCTTCATTCGCGTCTCCCAGGCTACATCTTGTGATGAAATATTTCAAGCATCGTTGAAAATACGGTGCATATCCGCTAAGCTTTCTCCCAGTGGGCAATGCAAAACAGGCGGCCATCTCCAACGTAACGTTGATTTGGATTGCCACGATAGCAATCTTCCTTTACGGCATGATAGCCTCCGTGGCCGGCACCATAGTTCCTCAATTATCCTCACGGATGCATCTCGTCCCGGCACAAATTGGGAGTTTATTTCTGATGCAAGCAGCTGGCATGATGTTGGCGTCTCTTGCGGCGGGCCCACTGGTGGATTCGCGTGGTAAGAAGGTTGGACTAGCTGCTTCTTTGGCATTGATAACGCTCGCGCTGGTGAGCCTTCCTCAGTCGTCGTCGCAAGCCGGGATGCTGGCGTGCATGGGTCTACTTGGACTGGGAGGCGGTAGCCTGACGACTAGCGCTAGCGCGTTGCTCAGCGACATAAATCCCGCGCGCAGAGCCGTGATTCTGACATTGACCAAATCCTCTTATGGAATTGGCGGGTTCTTAACACCGATGATCGGTGCGACGCTGCTTGCGGGCAACACAATTGCGTTGTGCTACGTAATTTCGGCATTCGCTTGTGCGCTAGTGGCTGTCATTGCATTCGTAGCGTTTCCGGCGGCATCGATGCGCAGCTTCAATCTTAGTTTGGCTCGGCCGTTGCTGGGCAAGCCATTGTTATATCTTCTGAGCTTCGCGATGTTTTTTTACGTGGCTTGCGAAGTCGGAATGTTTAATTGGCTGCCGAAGTATCTAGTCGCGCGCGGCATGCCGGAAGCGGTGGCACTCAGCGTGGTGTCTTTAGGATTCGCCTTGGGCTTATTGGTTGGCAGGCTCGCATTCGCAGCCGTACTTCTACGCGTGCCGGCTCACGTTGTCGCGGTCATTTCCGCCATTGCCATGGCGGTCGCCACGTCCATCCTTATAGGCGTCCACGGAGCCACTGCGGCGACGATCGTTGCGTTTGTCGCCGGCCTCGCGATGGCTCCGGTATTTCCGAGTATTGTAGCGACCGTTGGCGATCGTTTCCCGCGCGCCACCGCTACGGCGATGGGCATTGCGATCACTAGCGGTTGGGCTGGGTTGGCTGCTAGTTCACGTCTGATTGGGACGATTTCGAGCAAAGCTGCGGGTGGAATCGCCACTGGAATGCTTGTTCTTCCTGCCTTCTCGGCGATTTTGTTCATCTTGACCGTGGTTCTCTGGACCATGCTGAAACCGGAACGAAAGGCTTTCTTAAATGCCGCCAAATAACAACACCGACGACGCGCTCGGAATGAATGCTCCGATCGAGCGGCGTGACATCTTGAATTCGACTTTGCTCGCGGCCGGGAGCGTATTACTCAATTCGATTGCTCCGCTACAGCTTCTGGCGAAAGAGGACTGGACCGGCTTTGGCGGTGTTGGCGACTACGCAGACTCGAATGGCAATACCTATGAAGTGATGACCGCGGGCCATAAGATTCGCGATCACGTATTCGACGGCGCTGCTCACGACGTTGTGGAAACGGGCGAGGAGTTCGATTGTGTCGTCGTGGGCGGAGGGATTAGTGGTCTGGCGTCGGCGTTATTCCTACAGCGAAGGGTTGCGGACCGCGGACGACCCGCTAGTTGCTTAATCATCGACAACCATCCGATTTTTGGCGGTGAGGCCAAGCAAAACGAATTCGAAGTGGATGGCAAGCGGCTGATTGCGCATCAGGGATCGGCAGCGTGTTTCCCTCCTTTGGGCGGAACGTTTCTAGCCGAGTTTTACGATTCGGTTGGTATCGATTGGCAGAAGTTCCAGTATCAGAAATGGGTGGATCCGCATCCAGAGTTTGCCATTCAAACCGCGCCCTATCCCGTGGGCGGTTCCACCTCTGGACTATTCTTTGGAGCTAAATTCGGGCATGCGGAAGGGTTGTGGCTCACAGATCCTTGGGGTAAGCGGCTCGCTGGCGCGCCGCTTCCTGAACGGATGAAGCGGGAATTGCTGAGTATGCGCGTTGCGGACCGAAAGCCGTTTTCGGAGCACCGCTTCCAACCGAAGGAACATGGTGACGCCGCCTCACGCCATCTGGATAGCATCACTCTCGAGGACCATCTCGTAGAGGCTTATGGATTGAGCGTGGAAACAATTCGCACGTTCCTTTCGCCCATCACGGGAGGTGGTTCCGGTCTGGGCGCCGATGCTTTGTCGGGTTATTGCGAATACGCAGCCGAAGTGCTACTTCCTTGGGACTACAAGCAGGGCGCGCAGATGTTTCCCGGCGGCAATACAGGCGTGGCGCGGCATGTCGTAAAAAAACTAATTCCGGATGCCATCTCCGGCGATTCATCGATGGCCGCAATCTGCGGCGGCAAAGTTCAGCGCGACAGGCTCGATCGCAGCAACCAGTCCACTCGAATTCGGCTGGATTCGACGGTCATCTCCATAAAGCACAACGGCCCGCCCGGCACGGCGCGGACCGTTGAGATCCTTTACACGCGCGGCGGCAAGTTGCACCGCGTGCTGGCGAAGACCGTGATTATGGCGGGAGGGAGTTGGACGGCCAAGCACGTGGTGCGCGATCTGCCGGCAGCGTACCGGGATGCCTATGCGCAGTTTTATCGCGCACCGTGCATGATGGCAAACGTGGCGGTTCGCAACTGGAGATTTCTATACAACCTCGGAATGACCGAATGCCAGTGGTTTGAAGGGATCGGCAACTACTTGACTATGCGCAAGGTGGCGACGTTTGGAACCGATCCGGCGTCTATCGCTCCGGATTCGCCGGTCGTGCTGACGTTGAAAGTTCTGTTCTCAAAACCTGGCCTCACTCTGGCGGAGCAGACCTCGCGTGGGCGCATGGAGCTATTCTCAACGCCATTTCGCAGCTACGAGCGCCAAATTCGCGAGCAATTCGCGACCATGTTCGGCCGCACGGGGTTTAGTGCGACCCGGGATATCGCGGGAATTATTCTCAACCGCTGGGGACACGCTTATCTGAGCCCGCAGCCCGGATTCTTCTTCGGTAAGGATGGGAAACCGGCGCCCGGAGATGTGATTCGCCAGAATCCATACGGTCGTATTGCGTTCGCAAATTCCGATCTAGCGGGAATTATGGATCACCGTACTTCCATTCTGGAAGCGCAGCGTGCGGCCAGCCAAATTGCCGAGAAGATCGTCTGAACTACATCTCCTCTAGATATTGATCCACGAACTGCACCGCCATGCGCCTTCATCCACTGCCGAAGCCACCCCGTATGGACTGAAAAATCGAACTGGGATTCAATGTTTCGAAGTGCGGGTTTGACGTGCTGTGGGCCTTGCCGGGCTTACTGCTCTTCATGCTCCAGCACATCGTCGGAGAGATCCACAATCATGGAATGACAGGTCGCCTCAAATCAGCTCTGGAATTTGGGCAGATCTCGCCTGGCAGGCCAGACTTCCGGCGCGCGATACCATCCGTCCAGATGTTCTTCAAAATGTCTTTGATGCTTTCGCCCAGATACTCCATCGCTTCATCCTGACTGTCGCATTCCGGCACCAAGTAGATCGTCGGCTCTCGTCGGAGATCTTCGAGCTTCAGGTGAGTGCTTGTGGGATCGACCCGATGAAGGCATCGTCAAGTTGGGAAGGGAACTGAAAGACTAGAGCCATGAAACGCGGTAGGTCTCGCTATTACGGCCATCGGTTTCCTCCAGAAATCATCAGCTACGCGGTCTGGGTTTACCACCGTTTCTGCTTGAGCTTTCGAGATGTCGAAGATTTCTCGCCGAACGCGGGATCATCGTCTCGTATGAAACGATTCGAATTTGGTGTCAAAAGTTCGGTCCTGACTACGCTCGCGATCTGAAGCGGCGTCAGGGTAGCCTGGGCGACAGCTGGCACTTGGACGAAGTTTTCATTCGGATCAATGGCAAGCAATACTATCTCTGGCGAGCCGTGGATCAAGACGGCGACGTAATTGACGTTCTGGTCCAGCCACGTCGGGACCAACGTGCCGCCGAACGATTCTTCCGAAGACTATTGCGCGTTCAGGGAAAGAAGCCGTTCCGGATCATTACCGACAAGCTAAGAAGCTACTCCGCGGCCATGCGAACGATCTTAGGCGAGGTCGCGCACAACACAGAACGCTATGCCAACAATCGCGCCGAAGTCTCGCATCAGCCTACCCCGCCAAAGGGAGCATCAGATGCGTCGCTTCAAATCTGCCGGTCAAGCCCAGCGGTTTCTCTCCCTTCATGGCGTCGTCTAGAATCTCTTTCGTTGGGACGCCGTTTGCTGAAAGCGATCCATCATCGACTTTTACGTTCTCGATCCTTCGCCCTCTGGCAGACCGTGACAGCGGCCTAACGCACGCGACTACAACACACCACTTCGCATCAAACGGCCTCTTACTGCTCAAGTTGACAATGCGGTGCAGCATCATCAAAACGTCGCCGACAAGCCCATTCAAGGGCAACTCCGCCACTCGAAATCAGAAACTACCCGTGACATTTACGTGCAGCATATAGATGCTGAGACTTTTCGGGCGGTAAATGAACTGGAGCGGGAGATCCGAGCACGGCAGCAGCAGGGCAAGAAGAGATAACCGGATCAAGCTTTGACGGCTGATCTGGGGCCAGATATATGAGGATACAGTGAGAAAACGCCCGCATTTGCATGAAATCACACAAACACGGCTTGTAACTTGTTGATAGGAAACCGTAGATTCGGAGCTTGGAAGGCTGTGACTCTACCATTGGGTTACTCCCGCAGCCCGTATGAACTTCCTCCGTAGTAACGCGCCTCCTGCGCGCGAAAATAGAATTCGGCGGTACAAACAATTTTGATTGATGAACGATATCCGGCACTGGTTCGGATAGTGGAGGTGTCGCCGCGCGACGGGCTGCAGAATGAGTCCATCCCGGTGGATGTCGCAACAAAAGTCGCTCTTATCGAGGCGCTGGCGGTAGCGGGATTGCAGGCGATCGAATGCGGGAGTTTCGTATCTGCGAAGCACGTACCGCAAATGGCCAACACGGCGGATGTTCTCGCCTCGATCCGACGAGCGCCCGGGGTACGCTATTCCGTACTCGTGCCAAATCTGCAAGGACTCGACGCGGCCGTGCGTAGCGAGGTTGCCGAGATCGCGATTTTCGCCGCGGCATCGGAGAGTTTTTCCCGACATAACATTCACTGCTCGATTGACGACAGCCTATCCCGCTTCCATGCCGTGGCCGAACAGGCGCTTGCGCATCGGATGCGCGTGCGTGGGTACGTGTCGTGCGTGCTCGGCTGCCCCTATGAGGGTAGCGTGGCCCCGAAGGCCGTAACCAGAGTGGCCCGATCGCTGATGGACATGGGCTGCTATGAAGTTTCGCTTGGCGATACGATTGGCGTTGGCACGCCGCGCGCTGCACAAGCCTTGATCAAGCAAGTCGCTGAACACGTGCCAGTCGACCGTCTGGCCGTACACTTTCACGACACCTTTGGCCAGGCGCTGGCGAACATTCTGGCGGCGCTGCAACTCGGAGTCGCGGTCGTCGACACCGCTGTGGCCGGCTTGGGTGGATGTCCCTACGCGCCGGGCGCGACCGGCAACGTAGCAACCGAAGACGTGGTCTACATGCTAAACGGTATGAATATTGAAACCGGGATCGATCTGGAGAAATTGGCGGCTGCCGGCCAAATGATCTCAGCGGCCTTGGGCCGTGAAACAAGATCCAAAACGGCGGCTGCGATCGCGAGAAGCAACCAGAGAGGAACTCAGTGAACAAAGTAATAGCCGGAGCGCAACAAGCGGTTGCAGACATGCCCGACGACGCCACGGTCATGGTAGGCGGCTTTGGACTGTGTGGCATTCCCGAAAACCTGATTCGCGCGCTGGTGCACAAGGGTGCGAAAGGCCTGCACACCATCAGTAACAATATGGGCGTTGATGGCTTCGGAATGGGCTTGATGCTCGAGGCGGGCATGATCGCTTCGCATGTGGGGAGCTACGTCGGTGAGAATCGATTGCTTGAATCGATGCTCATCGCGGGAAAACTCAAAGTCACCCTGATCCCGCAAGGTACCCTTGCCGAGCGGATTCGCGCGGGCGGTGCGGGCATTCCGGCATTCTATACGCCGGCCGGCGTTGGCACGCTGGTAGCCGAAGGCAAAGAAGTGCGCGAATTCGACGGCCGCCGCTATCTGCTCGAACGCGGACTGACCGCCGACTTCGCCTTGGTGAAAGCTTGGCGCGGGGATCGGCTCGGAAATCTTGTCTACCGGAAAACGGCGCGCAATTTCAATCCAATGATGGCGGCGGCGGCCAAAATCACAATTGCAGAGGTGGAGGAACTTGTTGAACCAGGCGAGCTCGATCCGGACCAGATCGCGACACCCGGCATTTACGTGCAGCGCGTGGTAGTCGGCGAAACATATGAACGACGCATTGAGCGGCGGACGGTGCGAAATGGTTGAAGTGCGCGAACGCATCGTGCGGCGCGTTGCGCGCGAATTGCGCGATGGATTCTATGTGAACCTGGGCATCGGCATGCCAACGCTCGTTGCCAACCATGTGCCGCCGGGCTTGGAAGTGGTTTTCCAATCGGAGAATGGCATGTTGGGAGTTGGACCATATCCGCTCGAGGCGGAAATCGATTGCGACCTTATCAACGCCGGAAAGGAGACCATCACGGAGCGCCCCGGCTGCTCCTATTTTTCGAGTGCCGAATCGTTCGCGATGATTCGCGGCGGTCACGTGGACCTCAGTATTCTGGGCGCGATGGAAGTGGACGAAGAAGGCAATCTCGCGAATTGGATGGTGCCCGGCAAAGTAGTAAAGGGTATGGGCGGTGCGATGGATCTGGTCGCGAGCGCGCGACGCGTCATCGTGGCGATGGAGCACACCACAAAGAACGGAGGGCCGAAAATTCTGAAGAAGTGTACACTGCCTTTGACCGGATTGAAAGTAGTGGATACCGTTGTGACTGAATTAGCCGTCCTGCGTGTGACGCCCACGGGCTTACGGATCGAGGAGCTGGCGCCTGGGGTAACGGTTGAGCAGGTGCAACACGTCACCGAAGCAAAATTGCTCGTGAGCGATTCGACTCGCCCTATGTTCCCGGATATAGAGCTTTAAAAGCAAAGGCAAAAATCGGCCCGTAGAGACTCTCGAAGATGAACCAGCTTAGAATGAGGCCGATAATACTGTAGCGGCGGATCGAGCCGGTCATTTCGATGAAGCGCCGAGCACCGCTGTCGGTCATGAAGATGCAGACAGCGTTGAACCCATCAAGCGGCGGAAAAGGGATCAGATTGAACGCTCCGAGCAGAATGTTCAGAGAAAACAACAGACTCAGAAATTTCGCCGAGCCCTCTGCGAAGCCGGGCGAGACCGGATCCACGATCTGAGTGAAGCGGGCGAATTCAGGAGCCGCGAACACGCCAATTGCAATGCCGATGTGAACCGCGATCGCGGCGAGAATAGCCAAAAGGAAGTTTGCCGCCGGCCCGGCAAGGGCCATTTTGGCGGCCTTCCGCGGATAGTGATACGACCACGCGGGGTCGTATGGCGCACTCGCCCAACCCATCATCCAGTGAGCCTGTACATATGTGATGAGCGGGAATAACATCATGCCGAAAGGCTCGCGCCGGATATGCGGAATTGGATTCAGAGTGACTTGGCCCCCATGAAAGGCTGTCAGATCGCCGCCCCATTTCGCAACCAACGCATGCGCGGCCTCGTGGCACACAGTCGATAGCAGAAAGACGACGTACCAGAGCAAGCCGAGCGCGATTGCGTCAATCGACATTTTTGACGGGAAATCCTAGGGTAGCGTAGATCGCTTAGCGAAGACCGCGCGCGCGCAGCCAAGCCTCGGCCAGTGCAGGCCAACCGCTCACCGCGTCGGGTGACGGGCGCAGCCCGTAGCCATGCCCACCTGTGCTGAACAGATGCATTTCAGCAGGCGATTTGGCAGCAGTGAGCGCGCGATAGTAAACCAGGCTGTTCTCCACATGGATCGGATCGTCCTCTGTCTGGACGATAAAGGTAGGCGCGGTTTGGGAAGTCACCTTCAGTTCCGGCGAAAGAGTTGTTCGGTCGTCGCCGGCCAGGTAGGCGGGATAAATCAGCAATGCAAAATCCGGGCGGCAGGAAGCTTTGTCGGCATCGTCGAAGAACGAATAGGAACGCGTCTGGTAGTCATTGCTCAACAATGCGGCCAGATGCCCACCGGCTGAAAATCCCAAGACACCGACGCGTTTCGGATCGATGTGCCACTCCGTGGCGTGGCTGCGCACGAAGCCCACCGCACGCTGCGCGTCTTGCAGCGGAGCAGCGTACCGCGGAACACCTGGCGGCTCCGGCACACGATATTTCAGCAACGCGGCATTCACACCGATGGAATTGAGCCAGGAGCAGACTTCGGTGCCTTCTAGATCAAACGCCAAAATGCGGTAACCGCCGCCCGGAAAAACGATGACTGTGGCACCGCTATTGCTCGCTGCGGGCGCCGGATAAAAGGTGACGCTCGGCTCCGTTACGTTACCCGTACGGATGACCGCCTTGCCGGCAACGGGCTTGTCTTTGGCCGTAGTCATATCTTGTTCCGGTCCCGGAGAAAACTTCGTGGGTGCGCCGGGCAATGCAGGCACGCCGGCCGGCCACAGCGCAATAGGCACGCCAGCCTGTTCTGCACCTGTCACTGAAAACGCAAGCATCGCCAACAGGGGAAAAAATCGCATAGCCTCAAATTTGCGAATAAGAGGTAGGCCGGAGGATCAGGTTGGTGATGTTCGAAACGATGGATTCGTAATTGAACTTCGGCGAAGAGCTAAGCTTTTTCCAATCCGGGTCGGCGAAGAATGCTTTCCATTTCGCGTCGAGTTCAGAAAGATCAGGGAAACTCACCATGTACGTGAGCTGAGGCAGGTGTTGCCCGATGAGCGTATCACCATAAAACACGGACCAGAAACCGGCCTTCTTGAAAATCTCGAATTCGCCGCTGTGGAACATCTCGACCTTGCGCTGATGTGCCGCCATGCCGGGACTCTCGTAAGTGCGCATCTGGAACACACGCGCGCCGTGCTGCGCTGTCGCCGGGGTAACGGTCAGTTTCGGATGGCCTTCAAAGGCTATCAGTAGAGAGCTCTCGATGCGGAGGTAGGCAGGCTCTTTGGCGGTAGCCCCGAGAAATGCTTCGCCCGCTTTGCGATATTCATCGTCGCGCGCAAGGTGAGATTCGGCATTCACGAGCGTCTCGAGAGCGGTCGAAGGAATCAGGACGTAGATGGAAGGTGTTTCCGGCCCCAGGTAGAGGTCGAACGCGCCTACGGTCTTCATGCCGAGCCGGTTCAGTGCGGGAATGAGCGCCTCTTCGAGATACTTGTTGGCGGCTTTAGTGGTGGGCCCCGATTGCAGATGATAGCGGCGAAGCTCATAGTATTCCCGCCCCCCGCTGCTCTGCCCCTCTGTTTGTGCGTCTAAAGCGGCCGCCGCGGCCAGGGATGAAGAGAGAAACTGACGTCTTTGCATGTTTGTTTGGCGGCTCGCGCACAGCGCAAGCGGCCCAAGTGAGGATATCGTAAATCCCATCACTAAGCAAGACAGGCCATGCGCCGCGACCCGTTCACAAGGCGAGTTTGCCCTGGTACCGCATCTCCTTCACCCGGAATTTTGCCCGCACCTTGAAGCCCCCGAAAGTGGTGAGAAACACAACCTCTTTCGACTTCACTTCGATGGGAGGTGTGCGAGGAAAGAAGATGTGCACCGCTCCGCTCGCTGCGTCGAGTTTCACGTTCCGTGGAGCGATAGTGGTTTCTCCGCGCGGCAGCAGGCGCGATGACGACATGAAAGCTTCGAGAAGCTCTTCGGGATTCCGCTTGTCGGATGTGCCATCGCTACTCGACGTCGTAGCGACGCTGCCGGCCGGACGGTAGCGGCCCGCTGGGATGAGCCCGGTTACCGTGATGATGTAGTCGCTGGAAGCGTCGGGAGCCGGACCTTTTGAAACACGCTGGAGCGCTTCGCGAACCGGCAAGGCGCTATCCCAGCGGACCGTTACCGGAAGTGACGGCAAACTGCCCATCCGGTTGCGGCCTACGCCGCCGTCCCAATGGCCATCCGTTTCCGCAGGATTGGTTTGGTGTGCCATACCCGCGCGTTCCCCCGCGGGCAGTGGCGCAGAGTACTCCTCCATGTCATCGCGCGGATCGTGCATTACCGCATCCACCGATTGCGCCCAGGGAGAAGTCGCGAGCACCAGTTGCGCATCCTGATCCGTCCATCGCGCGGGATCTTTGTCCCAAGGACTGCCGGAATTAGCGAACAAAAGGCCAAACAAGAATAGAAGAGGCAACACAGCGGCTAATTCATCCGTCATTCTAATATTAGGCGAGTGCTCTATTGCCGATGATAAAGTCACCCACGCTCCGACTGCTGCTGGGGCTGCTTGTAACTCTCGCGGCGGTGGCCGGTTTTTCGTCCTATACCCTCAAGCAGTTGGACGGCCTTGAGGCGCTGCAGACGCAAACCATCGACTTGAACCGCCACGATTCGTTGCTGTTGCTGCGCGTGGAGAGCGATTTGAACATGATCGGCTTACGTCTTCGCGACATGACGCGAAGACCGCTCAAAGAGGATATTGGCGAATTTCGCGACGAGATCGACCGTCTGCACACAGACCTGCAGGATGCCATCGAGGAAGAAGAAAAGCTGACTCCGGCGACACGCCGCGCCGACCAGCACGCCGAACTGATTCGCGCGCTGAAGGAGTTTTGGCAGAGCTCCGACGCTGTATTCGCCGCCGCGAATGCGGGCCATCACGAAGCCGCGCGAGTACTGGCTTCCACCAGACTCTTTCGGCAGCAGGCAGCCTTGGCCGCGCGCGTGTCACATCTGCTGGAACGCAACAACGAAGCCGAGCGCTGGGCGGACCAGAAAGTTGCCTCGATCTACGAAGGCGTAGAGCGCGACCTATACGCTTTCCTAGCGGCCACGATCGTGGCGATCGTACTTACCAGCCTATATCTCATCTACTCCAACCGCCGCACCTTCGAACGGATGGACTCACTGGCGCGGCAACGTCGAATTTTGGCCGCGCGGCTGATCACTGTGCAAGAGGAAGTGCTGCGAAGCGTTTCACGCGAATTGCACGATGAATTCGGACAAATTCTGACCGCCGTGGGAGCGATGCTCGCCCGCGCCGAGAGAAAAGGTGTGCCGCCGGAGTCGCCACTACGCACTGAGCTGAGCGAGGTACGTGAAATCACCCACAATGCGCTTGAAAAAGTGCGAAGCCTGTCCCAGATGCTGCACCCGTCGGTAATCGATGACTATGGGTTGGTAAAAGGCATCGAATGGTATACGGATGTTTTTCAGAAGCAGACCGGTATCCAGGCGCACGTCACCATCGTGGGTAATCCTGTGCGTATCACCGGCCAGCCTGCGATCCATTGTTTCCGCGTCGTGCAGGAGGCTCTGAACAACGCGGCTAAACATTCGAACTCGAAGACTGCCGAGGTGGAAATGATCTTTTCGGAACGGTCCTTAGCGGTGAATGTGAAAGACTTTGGCAAGGGGCTGCCTCAAACCAAGAAGCCTGCGAGGCGTGGTTTGGGACTTATAGCCATGAGAGAAAGAGCGGAGCTGCTAGGCGGCAGCCTGGAAATTTCGTCGGCGCCAGACAAAGGAACGACCGTTTCTTTGAAAATGCCGTTACTACGCGAGGGCCCCGCCGTCGAAACGGTAGAAACCCAAAAGTTAGAAGAGGCAGTCAGCCCGAGAGTTTGAGAAAAGAATCATGAGTGAAGAAATAACCGTATTGTTGGCGGACGATCATGGCTTGGTGAGACGTGGTTTCCGTCGCATTCTCGAAGACGATGAAGGAATGAAGGTAGTGGGCGAAGCGGCGAACGGCGTCGAAGCGATCCGGATGGCATATGAGTTGAAGCCCAAGGTCGTAGTCATGGACCTGTCGATGCCCGAACTGGACGGTGTGCAGGCGACCAAAGAAATCGTGAAGCATTTGCCGGGCACCGAAGTGCTGATCCTGAGCATGCACGCTGACGATAACTACGTGCGCAATGCGCTGGACGCGGGTGCGAAGGGATATCTTCTGAAGTCCTCGATCGATGTCGACCTGGTGGGAGCGATCCGCTCGGTAGCCGAGGGGAAGCGCTTCATGGGCAATGGCCTTCGCTATGCTGCACGCGAGCACGACGATGAGCTAAGCAAATTGACTGCTCGCGAAAAGCAAGTGCTGCAGCTCATCGCGCAGGGGCGATCGAACAAGGAAATTGCAAGCCTTTTGGAACTCAGCGTGAACACGGTCTCAGTGCACCGTGCCAATCTGATGGAGAAAATGAACATCCACCGTACCGCGGAACTCGTCCTGTTTGCGATACGAAAGGGTCTCGTCGCCCCGCAGTGAGAGGCCCTTGGCTATTGCAGCTTCTTTTTGGCGGCCTTGGCGTCCACGGCCGCCTGCTTTTGAGCCTGTAATTCGCGCGCTTTCGCGAACTTTTTCTGAAAGCGATCCACACGCCCTTCGGTATCGACAAGCTTCTGCCGACCGGTAAAGAACGGATGGCAGCTCGAGCAAATTTCAACGCGCAAATCGCCTTTGTGCGTGGAGCGCGTCTCAAAGGTTGAGCCGCAGGCACAAATCACTTTTACTTCTTCGTAAGTCGGATGGATCCCGGCTTTCATGGTGTTATGCAATCCTTCAGCTTCAGTTTATCATCAGACGGCAAAACCCCAGACGGCAGCTTAGCGCTCACCGGCTGGGGCTTTGTTATTGCTACTCTAGCTACGTTACGCGCGACGGGCGGCCGGTCCACAGGAACTGCGGCCTCGTCACTGAAACGAAACCTGAACGTACGAACGTCGACTCTAAGAGTCGGTCACCTCGCGCGTGGATTGTATGCTACAGTCACTACCAGAATTCATTAGACTGGACCACCTCCTTCCTCAGTGATGATTTAATTTTATCGGTTAGTTCGGGAACGTGTCAACGAATCCTTCCTCACTAGTAGAAAAAACTATAGCTAATGGGCGGGCGCCCGCTTGGCTGGCTGGGTTCCTTCTACTTGGTTCTTTATTAGGTGTCTCCGGATCGCTCCTGGTGGCTTGGGAATATCACATTGATGTGCAACCTCAAGTGATCGGCTTCCATTTTCTATCCCTCAGCGCCGGTTTTGTAGCTGCGGCGGCCATTGCACAAAAGTACGTGCGGCGTATACCCGTCCGCTGGGTCGCGATGATTGCATGCGGCGTGGCATGTGTTAGCCTCGCTGCGCTGACCTGGATCGCGCCGCCCATGGGTACCGCGTGGCGCATCGCCGGCCTGGCTGTCCTGGGCATGTCGGCCGGCGCCTTGACGCCAGCGTTGCTTCATGCCATGGAACCCGCCTTTTCCGCATCGCCCGCTCCCACGGCAAATATCGCTGCGCTGCTGTTTGGCTGCGGATGCCTGGTCGCAACTTTGATTACCGGAATCGCTTACGCTGCAGAGTCGGTCCGCTGGGCGACGATCGCGCTCGCTGCCCTCCCGCTGTTCTATCTCTTTCTGTATCTGCGCAGCAACCATCCGCCGGCAAGGAACCGCGCGGAGCCGCGCCGGGAAGAAGACGCACTGCGCGAGATGCTAAAGGATTTGCGCACCATCGCCACCGTGCTCTTCAGCCTGCTGGTATTTTTCCAGTTTGGAAACGAGTGGGCTCTCGCCGGCTGGCTGCCGCTCTTCTTAATTCACCGCCTCGGCATCAGTCCAGTGCTCGCGCTGGCGGGACTGGGGTTATATTTTTTGTCCTTGATGATCGGGCGCGCCATCGCGCAACCCTTGCTCGCAAACTTGCACCACTGGCGAATGCTGGTGGCGAGCATTTTTTTGGCCATAACCGGCTATCTTTGCCTCAGCTTCGCGGCGGGTTTAGGCGGAGCTACCGTGGCGATCACGGTCATCGGCATTGCCTACGGTCCTATTTTTCCACTGATAGCGGAGCAATTGGACGATCGCTTCTCCTACCATCCGGCCTTTTACAACGGCATGATAGCGATCGCGGTAAGCGGCGCCATGAGCGCCCCGTGGCTCCTTGGCTATATAGATGCCTACTTCGGAATACAATACGTCATGCTCATTCCGGCTTTCGGCTCAGTCGCTGTTCTGATCCTTGCCTTGCTGCTCATGCTCGAGGCTCGATTAATGAGCGCCAAGCACGCTCGGCGGTCCGAATCTCTCATAGTGGGCGACTGAAACGTTATACTCGCTCTCGATGAAGCGAAGTTACCTGGCGTTGGACCTGGGAGCGGAGAGCGGGCGTGCGATGGTCGCGCATTTGGCTGCCGGCAAGGTCGAATTAGCCGAATTGCACCGGTTCGCGAACACTCCCGTGCGCTTGCCCACAGGTCTCTATTGGGATACCTTGCGCTTGTTTCACGAGATCTGTGAGGGCATTCGCGCCGCTCAAAAAACTGCCGATCAACTGGACGGCATTGCCGTCGACACCTGGGGAGTGGACTTTGGACTACTGAGCGCCGACGGCAGTTTGCTCGACAATCCACGTCACTATCGTGACGTTCGCACTCATGGAACGTTCCGGGAAGTGTTTGCCAAAGTGCCGCGGCAGGAAATATTCCGCCAGACCGGGATCCAGTTCATGGAAATCAATTCGCTCTACCAGCTCCATGCGCTCCAGCGCGACATGCCGGAGGTGTTGGCTGGCGCTTCGCAGCTCCTTTTCATGCCGGATCTGTTTAACTATTTCCTGACCGGAGCGAGCGCTTCGGAGCGAACCATCGCCAGTACGTCGCAATTCTACAATCCCGCAAAGAAACAATTTACGACCGACTTGTTGCGCCGGCTCGGCATCACGGGCAGCTTTCTAGGAAGGCTCACCGACCCCGGAATGGAACTGGGGCCCGTGCTCCCGTATGTCGCTGAGCGCTGTGATCTCAAGCACGAGACGCTGGTCTACACGACCGGATCGCACGATACCGCCTCGGCCGTGGCGGCCGTTCCGGCACCAGCGAGCGAGGACTGGTGCTACATCAGCTCCGGCACATGGTCTCTGATGGGCGTCGAGCTGGACGAGCCGATCATTACCGATGCGTCGCTCGAGGCAAACTTCACGAATGAAGCTGGCGTACAGAACAAGATACGCTTTTTAAAGAATATTCCCGGACTTTGGGTGTTGCAGGAATGCAAACGAGCGTGGGCGCGAGAAGGCGAAGACTATTCCTATGCCGAGCTGATGGAACGTGCGGCCGCCGCCCCGCATTCGGCTACTGTACTCGACCTCGATGAATTCATGTCACCCGGCAATCACCCGCGCCGCATCGTCGAGTATTGCCACAAGACCGGACAACAGCCGCCGCACGATGCCGGCAGCATCACTCGTTTGATCCTGCACAGTCTAGCCGTGCGCTATAAGCAAGTGCTGGAGCTTCTCGAACAACTGACCGGCCGGGAAATCAAGGTGATTCACATCGTGGGCGGCGGTTCGCGCAACCGATTGCTCAATCAACTTGCGGCCGATGTCACCGGACGGCGCGTCGTCGCCGGCCCCGCCGAGGCCACCGCAGCCGGCAACGCGCTTACTCAGGCTCTAGGCACCGGGAACATTGGATCGCTCGAAGAGCTGCGCGCCATCGTTCGCCAGTCGTTCGAGGTGGAAGAATTTGTTCCGGGGAAGCATTAACGCGGCTTCCTGACGAAGAATTTCTGCTTGTCCATCGATGGATCGACAGCAACGTCGAAGAAACCGACCATCATTTCGGCCCAGGTCTGTTCGCCCCACTTTACCGTCGCGCTGGGATCCGGGTTGTGTGAATTGTTCTTTGAATTATCAAACGTCGCGACAGCCTGCAACACTGTGCCAGCCTTTAGCGGGATAGGAGTGGCGAAGCGATAACTGAGCTGCCAGAAAAAATCGTAGCGCGGGATGCGTAGCAGAGTGCGAATGCGTCCTTGCGGCTCAACGATGTTGTACTCGAAAGTCTTGCCGCGCAGATGCATATGTGGAAATAGGCTCAGCAGCAGGGCGTCGTTGGGCAGCGACCCGTACACCTCCACCCGGTAGGCTGGGTCCCCGGGCGGAATTTGAAAGCGATCATTAGTGAGCTGTAAGGTGAGCACTCGCTTCAAGGGTCGGCCCGAGAACACTAGCCCGATGCTAGTGCGGTCTTCGGTGGAGCGCCCCTCTTTTGTTGTGTAGTGCATTTGTAGAACGATGTCGGAACCGGCCGGCACCAGCTTTGCAAAGCCTTCCGGCCAACGATCGGGTAGGCTGCCCGGGGCGTAGACCAGCAGAACGTCGCTATCGGTCCAGCGGGCGTCCTGGCGTAGCTTCGGACCGGGCAAGTCGTCTGCGCTGAAGAGCACATCACGTGGCGCGCCACGCAGCCATTGAGACGACGGCGGCCTAATGTAGGCAACGGCGTGATGTACGGCTGCACGGTTCGACGGGCGTATCTCCGACATGCGCACCCAGTGATCTTGCTTTAATCCAGTCGGCAGAATGATGTACTGATACGCGACATCGCCCGACGCAGGTATGAGTTTTGCGCGCGGCATCTGGAGCACCAGGTCCGGACGGTCGATGTTCCAGCCCGACCCCCAGTGACGCGGCGGCGGGCTGGCAGATGGCGATCCCGCAGGCGCCTGCGCCTTTGCCCACTCGGTCAGTGTGGCGATCTCATCTTTGGAAAGCGATGGATTGTTCGAGAAGCGGCCGCAGCAGGGATCGGCAAACCAGGGCGGCATTTGACGCAGGCTGGTGAGCTGGTGAATCGCCGCGGCATAGGGCCGCGTCTGTGCATACGTTTCGAGCGGCATGGGCGCAATCTCACCTGGACGATGACAGACTTGGCAATGCTGCTCTAAGATTGGCAGCACATCGTTATAGAAAGTGACCGCAGCGAGAACGAGAGCGACCACCTATTTGTAGAACTCGGGCGGCATGCTCGGCCAACGAGGCTCGCGCTTGTGCTTGAACGCCGCGATCCCTTCTTTGAAGTCGTCGCTCGACATCAGCCCGGCGCGCAAACCCGCGGCGAGTTCGCCGGCCTCTTTCCAGGATTTTCCGCGCGAGCCCTGGAAATACTCCATCCCCGAAGCAATCGCACGCGGGCTGGCTTTAGCCAATTCCCGCGCAATCGCTTTGCCGCGATCCGCCAGCTCCACCGATGGACAGATCCGGTGCACGAGTCCCCAATCCAACGCCTGAGCAGGCTGAAACAAATCTCCAGTGAGGCTGAGTTGTAGCGTGCGGCGCGTCCCCAGCGCCGCTTCGACGGGTCGATACACGACAAACGGCCACAGGCCCAGATGAATTTCGGGAAGCCCAAAAACCGCCAGATCGGACGCAATGACTACATGTCCCTGCGCCACCAAACCCAAACCTCCCCCAAGTGCCGCGCCATTCACGCAAACCACGAGCGGCTTGAGAGAAGCAGCCCCGATCGAAAACACATCGTCGTGTGCCTGAAACAACCGTTCTCCATCCGCCTGGGCAGCCTCATCCAGATCCATCCCGGCACAGAAAACACTTCCCGCCGCGCTGAGCAGGATGCAGCCAATGTCGCTTCTTTCCTGGGCTTCTCCAATGGCACGGACGATGCCGGAACACATCTCGGCGGTCAGGGCATTTCGCTTGCCTTGCCGGTTCAACGTCAAATGCAGGACGCGATGTTTTTCATTGACGAGTAGATCCATTTTGGGCAACCTCAAATGCGAAGTCGAGCACGGCGCGCGTGTCGACGGGATCGATGATGGCATCGCAGTGACCGCGTGCCGCTGCATATTGCGCATCGAGCCAGCGCTCGTAATCGGCGCGGGTTTGTGCGATCTTGGCGTCCAACTCAGCGGGCACGGGCTGGCCGGCGGCCTTCAGTTTCTCCAGTTCGGGGCCGTAAATCGCACCAATCGCCGACTCTCCTTCCATCACACCGATACGTGCACTCGGCCAGCTGAATGTGAAGTTCGGATCGAATCCCTGACCGGCCATCGCATAATACCCTGCTCCGCTGGCATGGTTCACGGTGAGCACAATCTTCGGCACAGTCGCACACGCCATGCTTTCCACCATTTCCGCGCCGGCCCGAATGATACCGGCGGTTTCCGCCTCTACGCCCACCATGAAGCCCGAGACATCCTGCACATAAAGTAAGGGCAATCGATGGCGCTCCGCGTTTTCGACGAAGTAAGTCACTTTGCGGGCCGACTCCGGATAGACGATGCCACCGACGCGCGGCCCGGCGCCGCTTTTGAGGAAGCCGCGCCGGTTCGCAATAACGCCAACAGTTCTGCCATTCAAGCGAGCCGTCAAACACAGAAATTCCGGCGCATAATCTGGCTGGAATTCGAGCTGCTCCTCTGCGTCGAGGAAACAGGCAAGCAGACTTTCCATGTGGTAGGGCAAGCGGTGGTCGCCTGGAAGGATTCCGTATAACTCCTCGGCTTGGCAGCGCGGTGGACTGCCGAACCGGCGAGGCGCAGGCTCCGGCATCTGGCGGAACTGTTGACGGATCGTCGCGAGGCAGGTCTGGTCGTCGGCGGCGCGATAATGGGCCACGCCACTCTTTACGGTATGCATTTCGGCGCCGCCCAGGGACTCCGCATCGATGGTTTGGCCCACCGCGCCCTTCACCAGGTTTGGTCCGCCGAGTCCCATGAAACTCACTTTATCCACCATGATAATGACGTCGCTCAATGCCGGCAGGTAAGCACCACCCGCGATGCACGGACCCATGACGGCGGCGATCTGCGGGATGCGCAGCCGGCGGCGCATCAATGAGTTGTAGTAAAAAATCCGCGCAGCCCCATATTGACCAGGGAAAATGCCGTCCTGCAGGGGCAGATTCACACCGGCGGAATCGACGAGATAGACGATCGGAACGCGATTGCGCATGGCGATTTCCTGCGCACGCAAGATTTTCGTAATGGTTTCGGGCCACCATGCGCCCGCTTTGACAGTGGCGTCGTTCGCCACAACAACGGCGGGGCGCCCTTCGATCACACCTAGCCCGGTAACGACACCCGCAGCCGGCGCCTGACCGTCGTATTTGTCGTAGGCGATCAGAAGACCGATCTCAAGGAACGGCTGATGCGGATCGAGTAGACCGGCGATGCGTTCACGCGCCGTCAGCTTGCCGTCGCGATGCTGCTTCTCGATCTTCCTCGGGCCGCCGCCGCCGCGAAGCCGCTCTTCGAGCACGTGAAGATCTGCGGCCAAAACGCGCACATCGCGGGTAAGATCCGGCACTTCAGTAATTGCTAGTCTAACAATCATGCGGGGGCGATCATGTTAGGAATTGACCAGCGGGCATTTCGTATTACGTGGACAGTGTGCCTGTTCGCCCTCCTTCTTCTGATCGCTTACTGTATCCGGGAGACCTTGATGGTCTTCGCAACAGCGATTTTCCTGGCTTACATGCTCGCGCCCATCGTATTTTTGGTGGAGCGATTTGTGCAGAAGAGACGGACGCTTGCGTTAGGTCTCGTTTACATTCTCCTAATTGGGGCTCTCGTGGGGATTGGTTTCGCGCTGATTCCCAGGCTGGCATCCGAAGCCACCAGCCTGGCAACCCGGCTGCCCGCTCTGCTTGCGAGCGGCAAACTTGCAACACTTCCGCTGCCTTCCTGGGCCGAGCCGGTCAGAGAGCAGGTGATGGAGGCCTCGCGCCGCGAAGCCGCAAACCTTCAAGCAAGCGTCGTTCCCTTCATTCAGCGAGCCAGCACCGAAATCCTATCCGGCGTGGGTTATCTGTTGCCAGTGATCCTGGTACCTATCCTGACGTTTTTCTTCCTGAAGGACGCACGGCAAATCCGGTCGGCCTTGCTCTCGGCGTTCGACAACGGACAACACGCGACCGCTGAGCTGATCCTGAACGACATACATGTCGTTCTCAGAAACTATACACGCACTCTGGTGATTTTGGCGGTGGCGTCCTTCGCCGCCTGGGCAATATTCCTGAGTGCGATGGGTGAGCCTTACGACCTGCTGCTGGCTGGCGTCGCGGGCGCTCTGGAGTTTCTGCCGGTTGTCGGTCCGGCTGCGGCCCTGGTAATTATCATGCTGGTTTGCGGTATCGCCGGCGCGGGCGGACTTATCTGGATCCTGTGCTTTTGGGCGCTGTATCGCGTCTTCCAAGACTACGTACTCAATCCCTACTTAATGAGCAGCGGAGTCGAGCTACACCCGCTGCTCGTTCTATTCGGGGTCTTGGCGGGCGAAAAAATCGGCGGGATTCCAGGGATGTTCTTCTCAGTTCCGGTCCTGGCGATAGGCAGGCTGGCACTCATGCATCTTCGGGCCGCGTCCACGGCCAAACAATTCGCGCAGGTGCGCTAGCGTCAGCTGGTGCCCGGATTATTCCAGGCAAGATAGCCAACAATGCCCAGGATCGCTAATACGTACAGGATCACCGCGACCAACAGACCATTTTTCACCTTGTCTATAACGTCTAGACGCTTGGCGGCAGCACTTTGCGAAGTGATGATAGTGCTGTCGTGCGAGTCGTTGTGCAGGTGAATATACGGATCGTCATGGTTCTCGAGCCAGCGGCGGTATATGAAAAGCGCAATCACAGCGAGCGCCAGGATGCCGCACAGGCTCAAATGGAAAGTCAAATTCACACGAATGCTCCTTTCTTTGGAGGATTACTCCATCTGGCCGGATGATACGCCCCTTCGGGCTGAATTTCAAGAGGTTTAATTGGCGGCGGCCAACTGCTCCCCGATCTTCTTGAGGGCGGCAGCGAGTTCCCCGGGGGAATGAATTTTCAGGATCTGCCCGCCTAAAGCGTGTGTAACGTGTGCCAGCGCATCGGGATATTCACGGCCCCGCAGCCAGACCGGATAGTATTCAATATAGAAAAACTCGGGTTTTTCAGCCGTTCGGCGCGGCACCAATTCGGCGGGAATCTTGTCGGTAATGCGGGCCGTTGGCCCGAGAAAGACGACCGCATCGGACGGCGATGCATCGCTAATTTCGCGGGACAGAATGTCAAGCAGCAGGTCCGACCATCCGCGTTCCTGCAGGGCCCGATAAGAAACGGTCCCCAATTCGAGGTCCCGCAAACGGCCTGCCAACCTGGACCAATCCTGCGGGGCGAAATCGTCGTCGCGAAAGACTTCCCGCTGCTGGTCCATGTTCATGGCAACCACTCGAACGGAATGCGAGCGAGTGTGCATCAAGAGGGAAGAAAGCGAATCGAGCAGAAGGGCGCGGTCCCAAGCGCGCAATCTTAAGGAGTACGGGTTCATAGGTGCGGCGTCGAGAATGATGGTCAGGCGCGACACCGAGGGAGAATCGCCCCGTTCGCCTTTCCAGGGCCTGGACGCCATCGGCGTTACCATTGCGGGAGGCATGGTCACTTCTACCGAGCGCTCGGCGTGGTTGCGTTCAGCGCTGACCGACCATTCCTTTCGAGCGTAACGTCCCCGATTGTCTCCTACCAGGACGGCCACCGAATACTTGCCCTCACCGAGCGCAAAGACGCCGCTGAGATAGAGATAGGCTCTCACCTTTCGGAGATCATTGTATTTCCTGGTCTCGGCCGGAACGGCAGGGATGGCGAAGGCCTCGCCCAGAAACACTGGCCGACCGTTGGCCGGAGTTATGCGCACGAAGGACCCAAGGCGGCCCGCTTCGCCGCCGAAAGTTTTGGCCGGGCACTCGACCGTGTAGCCCGATTCGAAGCGAAAAGCGAAATCGAGAAAAGGGTGTTGCGGGCGGATCTGGCAGTCCAGTTTTTCGGCGTTCGGCGGTTTCTCCAGCAATCGTTGAATTTCCCGCGCGGCCTCCGGACTGAGAAGCGGCTGCGCGCACGCAGGAGCAAGCAGCGAAAACATTAAAAGGGCGATTTTCGTTCCCAAATGATTCTGCCTGATTCTACATTTATACTGATACTCGCGTGGCACGCGAACATCGTTATCAAATTACAACCACGTGGACGGGCAACCGCGGAACCGGTACTAGCGGCTACCGTTCCTATGGCCGTGACCACGAAATATCCTCCGAAGGCAAAATCGCTGTGATACCGGGATCTTCTGATCCGCTGTTTCTCGGCGACCCGTCGCGCTATAACCCGGAAGAACTGCTAGTGGGATCGCTTTCGGCGTGCCACATGCTTTGGTTTCTACATCTCTGCTCGGACGCCGGCATTGTAGTCACTTCCTATAGAGACGAGGCTCTGGGCGAACTAACGGAGCGCGCAGGCGGCACCGGCGAATTCACAAGAGTCACTCTACGGCCGCATGTGACGATATCGGACCCATCGCGCGTCCGGGACGTCGCGGCGCTGCACGCCAAGTCGCACGAACTCTGCTTCATCGCAAGGTCGGTCAAGTTTCCCGTCGAGCACGAGCCTACGGTCGAGAGCTAGGGGCTGTTCCCGGCCCGCGCAAAACCTTGCCCGGAAGCGCGTTCGTCATCTTCGCATGTTCGATCACAAGGACACCGTTCACGAGTACGTATTGCATGCCTTCAGAAAGCTGATTCGGATTCTCAAACGTCGCCAGGTCCCGGACGTTTGCCGGATCGAATATGGCGATGTCAGCCCACATTCCCCGTTTCAACACGCCACGATCGGTCAGGCGCATACGCTGCGCCGGGAGCGCGCTGAATTTGCGGATTGCATCTTCGAGAGTCAACAGCCTGTCTTCACGGACGTATTTGCGCAGGATCCGCGGGAAGGTCCCATAAGCGCGCGGGTGCGGATGTTGCCGTCCCAGAATGCCATCGGACGCAGTGCCCTGCGAGTCGTTGTCGATTGAAACCCAAGGCTGCTTCAGAATGTAGGCGACATCCTCTTCGGACATGCCGAAAACCGCGACAGACATGCCCGGGTCTTGGGCCAGCAGATCGAAAATCAGATCGATAGGATCTTTGCCTTGGGCCTTCGCGACCTGCGCGATTGTTTTCCCCTGCAAAGAAAGAAGCTTGGGATTACTGACAACGCTAATCAGGATGGCTTCGGGGCCAGGGATTTCCTGCCATTCGTTATCCCACCCGCCGTTCTGCGACAGCATCTCGGTTCGGATGCGAGAGCGCATGGCTGGATCTTTGAGGCGCTCCACTAATTTGACATCGCCGCCGTCGTGAGCCCAGGGTGGAATGAACGCGGAGAAACTGTTGAACCATGCCGGGTAGGCATAGGTATCGGCGGCAATATCCAGACCATCGGCCCGGGCTTTGTCGATGCGTCCAACAATCTCTCGCGCACGGCCCCAATTGGGTTTGCCCGCGGCTTTGAAATGCCAGATCTCCACCGGAATGTTCGCTTCGTGGCCGATGCGAAAAGTTTCTTTCAGGGCGGCGTCGATGGTATTGCCTTCGCTGCGCATATGGGTTGCGTAGATACCGCCGAATTTCGCAGCCTCCTGGGCAAGAGCGATCAATTCCTCTGTTTTGGCATAGGGCGCCGGCGCATATTGCAGAGCAGAAGAAACTCCCACGGCGCCTTCCTGCATGGATTGCCGGATAATGGCTCGCATCTGTTCCAACTCGGCTGCGGTGGGAGCACGATTGCCGTCGCCCAGCACTAGCCGGCGCGCTTGTGTCGCGCCGACATAACTGGCGAGATTGATGCCGATGCCCTGGCGTTCCAGGTGAGCGAAATAACCGGCGAACGTCGTCCAATCCGGAGAGATGTGATAGAACTCGAAGCCCGCGCGATCGATCGAGAGGAGGTGCGGATTTAGCGGCGCAATCGAACCTCCTTCGCCCGTTATCTCGGTCGTGATTCCTTGGAAAATTTTCGACGGCAGATGCGGATTGACGAGAATCGACAATTCAGATTGACCGAGCATATCGATGAAACCCGGAGCAGCCACGAGGCCACGGGCATCGATATCACGGGGCGCGCGATCGTTCGAAAGTTCGCCGATCTGGGCGATGCGTCCATTGACGATTCCGATGTCACCCGAATACCAGGGCGAACCGGTTCCGTCTACGATGTGCGCGTGACGGATTATGACGTCGAAATCGCGCCCATGAACGAGCAGCGGCAGCACGAAAGCCCAGGCGGCCAGGCGTAAGCTACGCGAGAAGCTTGCGAACATATAAGAGGTTGCGCCGCATGTCGGCCTCGAGCGTTCCCGGGTGGGCATCCGTCTCGAGATTCGCGTAACCAGAGAACCCAATATCGCGAATAGCGTGGAGGATAGGGCCAAACTGAATGGTTCCTTCGCCGAGGTAATGAGGATTGTCCTTGAGATGAATCTGACAGATACGTTTCTTGCCAAGCCAGCGGATTTCCTTGACTGGATCGAAGCCGGCGTTGGTGGAATTACCGACGTCGTAGTAGACCAAGACATTCTTGGATGCAACACGGTCCAGGATGCGCGCATTATCTTCAGCGGAGATAGTGTTCTCGAGGCCCAGAATCACGTCCGCCTTGACGGCCTCCGGAGCGAGTTCGCGGAGCGCTTCAACCGTGTGGTCCATGTCAGCCGCAGTCTGGAGCGCCCACTTGCCGAAGAAGGGCAGTAGCAGGACCTTGGTTTGCAGAGCCTGCGTGAGGCGTATGGAATCGAGAACCCAGTGTGGCGCGAGCTTATCGCTCTTCAGGCCGTTGTCGTGCAACTTGTCGACGCAAGTACCATCGATCGGAATTTTGTAGGTTTTCGATAGCTCTAAGTAGTGTGCAATGACTTCGGGATTGTCGACCGGCAATTTGCCGTCGACGAGCTTGCGGCCGAACGAAACCTGTACTCCGTCAAAACCGAGTTGCGCGGCGAGCGGGATCGACTGCGGGTCGGCACCGAGTTTGAGATTCCAGTCCGTTACGCCGATGCGAAGTTTGCTTCTCGCTGCAAGGCCCGCACGGGTGACGAGCGATGCGGCGGCGAGAGAACGGATGAATCTGCGGCGAGTCAAGAAAGACACTGGGGTCATTGTAGTCCTCTCAGGCAGTCAGTGCGAACACTAGAGTTTCCATAGTTGTCCGATCGTCCTTGTAGCCTTCGCGGAACTTCTTGTCAGTTTCGTAAATGAGCGCAATGGCCTTGGCGAGACGCGCAGCTGTGAAGAGGCCGGCGGTCGAGACGATTTGCTCGGCCCGCTCGCGCCACACGCGGACACCCATTTTCTGAAACAAGTTCTGCGCCTGCTGAGCCGAACCGATGCGTTGTTCTCTCACCGCGAGAGCCAGACGAAACTGGGTGCTGAGAAACGTTAATGCGAGCGGCAAATATTCGCCATCTCGCACTAAAATATCGAGGGCGGCTAAAGCGCTCGGCCTGTCGCGGCGGGCGAGCGCATTGACGAAATTAAAAATGGTGGTTTGGGCCGCGTGTGGAACCAACGAGGCCAGATCGGCGGCGGTGACGGCACGCCCGGCGTCAACGAAGAGCGAAAGTTTCTCGATCTCCGATTCCAGACGATTGGCATCGCCGGCTGTGATTTCGAGGAGCGTCGCCAGCTCCGCGCCTCCTAGCTTCAGCGAAAACTTTCTAGCGAGGGTTTGAGCCAGAAAGCGGCTGGACTCCGGAGTAAAATGCCGGAACTCGACAGCGGCGGGAATGCCCGCGTAGAATTTTTCAACACGCTCCAATTTAGGGCGGTCATCACCAGAAAAATCGTAGCGGCTCGATTCAAACACCAGGACGGTTCCGGGCGTAGGAGCCTTTAGATAAGTGGAGAGCTCGGAGGCGGAAGACGGTCCCGTTTCTTCATCCCCGGACGCTGCCGGCCGGCGCGGCAGCGCCAGTTCGGCACTGGCAGCCCAGATGACGCGGTCGGAGGCAAACAGCGAAAGAGAGCGAGCGTCATCTAAGACCGCCGTCAGCGTGGTGTCTTCGAGATCGACCTGCGTAAGGCCACTCGCGCGTGCTTCGCCCGGCAAGGCACGATCAAGCAGCGCTTCTTTGCACATCCGCCGCTGATACCCTTCCTGTCCCAGGAAAAGATAGGCGGCAGCAAGCGGCTGCTTTGAAATCTTCGAAAGAAACTGTTCCGGGTTCAAAAGTTTTCTACCACGGCGCTGACGATATCGCGCGCTACATCGCGGCTCAGACGATCGAGGGCCGGTCCGCTTTCGTCGAAGAACTGGTGCGGATCTACGGCAGTCGCGTAGTCTTCGTAGATTGACCAATTCGAACGCGAATAGAGGACGCGGCCGGTGGCTCGCTCGACGAGCGTTGCCGCCAGGCTGATGCTGATGCGGACGCTGGTCGACTTGTTGGTCGTGGGATCGGCGACAGTCGGATAAACGCCGAGACGGGTTACGCTGCCGCGCAGTATGGCATCGGCGGTGTTCGGATCATAAACGATGCGAAAGCGCGTTCTGGCCGCAAATTCCCGGCCAATTTCGCGGGGCAGAATGTCGGTGAGCATGTATCGGGTCGAAAGCGATCCAAACGCCGGAATGGCGATGGTTTGGACAGTCGTGGGCACCAGGTCGGCTTTACCGCCGGTGTGATACCCACACGAGAGAAATGAGGTTATGGCGAGGATCGCGGTAAATGCGCCCGCCCTTTGCCCGCGCCAGTTCATTGGGGCTTGGCTCCCTTGACGACACCGAGCAGAGCGGTGGCGATGTCGGCTCGCAGGCGTAGATTGTCGCATACAATCCACAGCCAGGCAGCGCGGGGATTGTTCTGATCCATTCGGATGTCGCCTACAAACAAGCCACTTTGATTCGCGGCGCCGGCGTTAGTTGGCGCTTCCACGTCGGCACCACGCACATCTATGCCGGCGGACGTCAATTCTTCGCCCAGCATTTCCGCACTGAAATCCGTTTCCAATTCGACCCACAATGAAATGCTGTAGCCGTGAAACACCGGCGCCTGGATCAGACGGAGCGACGGCATGGGAGGCCGGCCGAGTAGTGTGGCCAAGTGCCGTTCTATACGCCGCTCTACATCGGCAAGCTTGACCGGGGCCTCTTCTCCGTATTGGGCCAACAGGTTAAAACTGAGTTGTGAATCAAAAACTTTCTTATCCAGCGTTTTGAAGGACAGCAGGCCGGACGTTTGCTGTTGCAATTCGGCAATGCCCTGCTGGCCTCGTTCGCTGGCCGGCTCGAAGACGTTCGCGACGGCGCGTGCGATGCTGCCGAACGGAACAAGCTTCCGAAAGATTTGCGCAATGGCGAACGCCGCCGGGTGCGGGATGACCAAGAGCCAAGTTGGCGGAATTTCCGCAGAGGAAACGATGCGGGCTTCCGGCTCGTTCTCGAGATAAGCCAGGCAATCGATGATCGTTGGAGGCGAGGCAATCTCTTTGGCGAGGCCGTAAGCTTTGCGGGCGCCCTCTTCTGTGCCGGCCAGGACGATCGACCGATGATCGAGAACAGCGGCGGCATCGAAGGCTTCGACGAAGACGGCTTCCGCCTCTTCGGATCCGAAATTGCCCTCGGCGTTGGCGGCATAGGGGGTGATGGGCGTGCGATGCGTGGAATGTGCGAGAACGTCTTCGACCTCCCGGCCGAGCAGAGTTTCATTACCGATCAATGCGATACGTTCAGCCAATCTGGCGCTCCGGAAGAGGCGCGTGAGGCCGCGGTCTCCTATGCCGCCGCACGATTCCACCGATTCGAAGGACAATTCCGCTGAGAAGATACGCGCACGCGGCGATCAACAACACCGGCTGCGACCACTGCGAAATTAGAAATGCCACACCAGCCACGACGAGGACGGTGAGGGGCGTGCGCGGCTTGGCAATGCTGACCTGCTTGAAACTCGGATAGCGCCACGTGCTGACCATCAGCAGCGAAACGATGACGATCACGATTAGCCAAAAGATTGAAAAGATAAATGAGCGAACGGGCGCGGCGTCCATGTAGACCACCGCCGCGATGAAACCGGCGCCGGCGGGAATCGGGAGGCCGACGAAATATTTGCGATCCGGCCGGCCAGGATTCTTTGGCATGGGATTGGTTTGGACATTAAAGCGCGCCAGACGGACGGCCCCACAGAGCAGATAAAAGAAGGACACCAGATAACCGGCGCGCGCAAGATGGCTCTGGACCAGCCCGTCTCCGGGAGGCACGACAAAGAGTACGCCCCAGACGAAAACCAGCACCGCCGGCGCGATGCCGAACGTAATCACGTCGGCAAGCGAATCCAATTCGCGTCCGAAATCGCTGGTGGTGTTGGTCATGCGCGCAATGCGACCGTCCAGACCGTCAAACAGGACGGCGAACGCCAGAGCCTTGGCGGCAATGGCGAAATGGACGTTCGTGGAGAGATCTCCGGACTTGGCCAGCAACGCACCTTCAAAGGCCTGCAGAATAGCGACGAAACCCAGAAAGATATTCGCGCTGGTAAAAAACGTGGGCAGGGCGTAGGCAGCCCGGCGGGGACGTTTTCCGGAAACCGGCGGACCGACAAAACGCTCGCCAATACTCAGACAGTTGCTCCCTTTGCGGCGTGCCGCGCCAGAATGGTGCGCCCGCCCGAAACCTTGTCGCCCATTTTGGCCTCCAGCTTCCAGTCTGGCCCAAATAGGACGTCGACGCGCGAGCCAAACTTGATGTAGCCAATGCGCTCGCCGGCAGCCAGCGTGTCGCCGGTGCGTTTATAGCAGACGATGCGACGGGCGATCAAGCCGGCGATCTGGCGGCACACCACACGGCTTCCGAGGCCCTCCACGATCAAAGTGTTCTGCTCATTTTCCGTCGATGCCGCTTCGTGGCTCGCAACCAGAAACTTGCCGGGGCGATACGCCACATCTCGAATGACGCCGGGAATTGGCGTGCGGTTCACGTGCACGTTGAAGATATTCAGAAAAATACTTACCCGCGTCTCGCCGGCACTTTCCCGAATAGAGACTATTTTTCCGTCGGCAGGGGATACGATCAATTCGCCCGGTGGGGGAGTGCGCTGAGGATCGCGAAAGAAATACAGACAGAACGCCGCCAAAACATAGAAAGGTAGCCCGATCCATGGGTTCAGGAAGTATGAGGATGCCAGGCCGAGGATAACTAGAGCGCAGGCGTAGTAAATACCGTCCGTAACGATGCGCAAAATACTAGTTTCTCATGATGCCAGGGCGACGGGAGGTGGGGGGTTAGAGGACCGATTGCCGGCCATCGGCAGATTTTCAATCTGACGGGAAAGGGCGATCGACGGATTTGAAAATTCGAACCCATCGGCAGGTTCCTTTTGCTTTCGGGTCTGCTCAATAGGCACCGACCGCCCTATGCGGTCCTGCTGGAGCATCCGCAACTCGGCGGTTTCCTTTTCGCGACGGCGGGCAAGCCGGGCTTCCTGTAATTGGAGGTTACGAATCTGCTTCTCATAGACAAGGAAGGTGTGGGCGTCGATCAAGTGCGGGCGGGCGGCTAACTCGTGCTCCTCGAACGTATTGGCGAACTCGACGCGGCCTTTGGCGAAGAGCGCCGATTCGAGGGCAGGAATGCGGCGCAGACGCCACCAGGTATCGGCGATGGATTGAACCAGCTCGCATTCGCGCAGGCCAACGGGCGAGAACTCCTCTTCGAAAGCCGTCAGATGGCGCTGATATTCGGCGGCATCATCGCCAGGAAGCAGAACGATACTGCCCGTGAGGGCGGTCTTTACTGCGTTGAGGCAGGACTTGGCTTTGCCTTCTTCCGTACACGGGCCACTAGAGAGCTGGGCGTTGGATTGATTGGCTATGAGTCGTTTCGTTTCGAGTTTTCTGGCTTTGCGCTCCATAGCGCGACGGATGGATCGTGGGGACATGCGGGCTCCTGAAATGAAAATGGCCCGCCCGGCGTAACGGGCAAGCCTGCCCGAGCCTAGCATGAGAGCAAGCCAAAACGAACATCACACCTGTGGAAAAGGTCAGCAGATACTTGAAAGGCCGGTAGTAAGGAATATTTTCGAATGGTGTGATCCGCTTGCTGCCCCACATGCGGAATCGCAACTGATACCAAGGCCGACCAGGAGGTCCGCCCTACTGGTAGTCCTCCGATTTCGGGAGGCCTATGTCGAAATTGTGACGGTGAACTGCTGCTTCTGGCCAACATTTTGAGCTGGGAGCTTCTGCACGCACCTGCTAGGAAGAGGGATTGGCGGGCTAGTGTGGTTGGCCGTTTGGATGCACACGATTTTGTGGTTTGAGGGACTGTCGCTTGGCAGGTTTCCAGCCGCTAAGACTATGAGTAGCGCTCACGCCGTCTGTGTCGCGCGCCTATCAGAATCACCATGCCCGAAAACGAGACTAGCCAAAATCGGCTGAAGGGTATACAGAAGGCGGCCATCCTGTTGATCGCCCTAGGACCCAAGGATAGTGCCAGCATACTCAAGCATTTGCCAGACGAAGACGCGGCCCGGTTGACCAGGACGATCGCACGCAGCGAGCAGATCACCCAGGAGAACGTCGAGTTCACGTTCGATGAATACATCCAGTTTGTTACGTCGGAAAAACTGCTGGTGCGAGGCGGCATCGAGTATGCGCACAAGCTGCTGATAGAGGCGTTCGGTGAGGAAGTTGCCGACCGACTCATTTCACGGCTGAGCAAATCGCTCGAAAGCGACCTGGCGGTATTCGATAATTTTCGAAAGGTCGATCCGCAGCAACTCGCCAAATTCATCCAGGACGAACATCCGCAGACGATCGCGCTCATTCTGTCGCGTCTTGACTCGCAGGAGGCGGCGCGGCTCATCAGCGCGCTGCCGGCCGAAACGCGGCGCGAAATTGCCGTTCGGATGGCCGACCTTAACGAGATATCTCCGGAGATCGTGCGTAATATCGCGGGCGTGATCGATCAGAAACTGCGCAACCTGGGAGAGCTTAGCCGCGAGCAGTTTGGCGGCGTGCGTGCGGTAGCGAATATGTTCAATCGTCTCGACCCAACGACGTGCTCGCAGCTTCTGGAATCGCTCGAGGCCGAAAATCCGCCGCTGTTTGAAAACGTCCGACGGTTCATGTTTGTCTTCCGCGACCTTGAAACATTGGACGAGACATCGATCAAGACGCTCATCACGAGGGTGGATCGCAAGATTCTGGTAGTGGCTTTAAAGGGAGCGAACGAATCACTGCGAAACAAATTTGTGAAAACGCAGTCGACTCGGGGCGCTGAAATGATGCTCGAAGATATCTCTTCCCTGGGCCCGGTAAAGCTGAAGGATGTAGACGCCGCGCAACAGCAGGTGATCGCGACGGCGCGCGATTTGGAAAAAGAAGGAGTCATCAGTTTGAGTACTTCCGCGAACGATCAATATGTCTACTAACCAAACAGCAGGCGACGAATCCAAAACGCCGAATTTTCACGTGGTCGAGGATGTCAAGATTGTGCTGCGCGCGGAACTGGACCAGCGAACGATCTCTTTTCCGGCTCTCCTGGGCCTGGAGGTGGGAAGCGTTCTGCAATTGACGAGGCCCACCGGCGAAAACGTCGATCTGTACGCGGGGAACGTCCTGATCGGCTGTGGCGAAATTCTGGTAATGGATTCAAACCTGGCGGTCCGTATGGCCGATCTGGGAGGAAAATTTCTACACGGCCGTTATATGGCCGGTCCGGACTCGGCAAACGATCCCGCGGGCTGATTTAGAACAAAAGCATATGGCGAGCGAACAACACACACATTCCTTTTTGGAGCGCTTCCTGGCGCGCTGGACGGAAGAGCTCCGCGGCGCGCTCGAAGCGCAAAGCGGTCAAAGGCCCGAGATCGCACACGCAAGTGTCGAGAGTGCGGAGCGCTGGAAGCAACGCGCGAACGGTTTGCTGTGGTGGAAGCAAGAGAGCGAAGGCAAGGACAGTTTCGCAATCTGGGTTGCGGCGGAAGAGCCCTGCTGGTCGGCTCTGAGTGGTGCATCGGAAGACAGCGACGGATCCAAACAAGCGTATTTCGAGCTGCTGAAACAAGCCAACCTGAATCTTGCGGATGCCGCCGCGGAAGGCTTGTTCAAACCCTTTCGCTGGCGTGAGGCGCCCAGGGAACAGACGGCGGAACCGGCGGCGCCGGCACTCGACACGCTCGAGTTGGTAGAAGTCCAAATCAGTTTAGCCGGCAAATCTCTGCCCGCGCTGTTGGCCGGCGTGGAGCGAAAGGCGCAAGCATTAGAGCCTGGCGCGGGATCCGCGCTTTCCACCATACCGGCGAGCGTCTCTCCTATGTTGAGCCGCTTGATGGACCTCCAGCTCCCGGTGACAGTTCTACTGGGCCGCGCGGTCCTTCCGATTCGCGATGTATTGAAAATCTCCTTAGGCTCCCTGATCGAGCTCGATCGCCAGATCAACGATTACGTGGAAGTCATGGTTCACGGGACCGTAGTGGCGCGCGGCGAAATCGTCTCGGTACGCGGCAACTACGGAGTGCGAATCAAGGAGATTATCAGCCGTCAGGATCGCATCGCGTTGCGGGATGCAGCCTAAACCATGAATCGCACGCAATCGCCAGAAGAAATCGACGCAATACTGCAAAGCACCGAGATGGAGGGTGGTCTGGACTCCGACCCGGAGATTGCGCTTTTCGATCTCAATCATCTCGACCGGATTCCCAAATCACAGCTTCGTGCGCTGCACCTGGTACACGAAAATTTTGTACGCAACCTAGCATCCAGCTTGTCCGCGTACCTGCGCTCCTATGTGGCGCTCAATCTCGTCAGCCTCGAGCAGATCTCCTACGCCGAATTTCTAGAAGGCTTGTCGTTTCCTACTTGTATCGCCTACCTGGGATTGAACCCTTATGAGGGGACGGCGGTGCTCGAACTGAACATGATGCTGATGTTCACCTTTATGGAGCTTCTGATGGGCAGCAAGGGACGATCGTCGGTACCCGCGCAGCGCAAGATCACGGACATTGAAAAATCGATCATGCAGACTCTACTGCGTGTCGTGCTTCAGGATTTGACCGAGGCCTGGAAGAGCGTGGCACACGTCGGTTTTTCCCTGCAGTCGCTCGCGAGCGAGCCGCAGCTCATGCACGTGTTAGACCCGGCGGAGGCGGTGATCGTGATTGCGGTTGACGTGCGCATCGGCGCGGTATCCGGATTGATGAATCTCGCGATTCCTTCGATTTTCATCAAGCGATTGCGACATAAATTCGAACAATTGCAGCAGGTTCGCCGATCGCATGCCAACGAACACGATCAGGCGCACATGGCGTCGGTGATGTTAGACGTGGATCTGGATTTCGAGGCATTTCTCGAAGGCGGTGAGATTTCCGCACGCACGCTGCTGGATTTGCAACCCGACGACGTGTTGATGTTCGATCAATCGATGGAACAGAAGCTGAAGGGAACCTTGAACGGCCAGGAAAAGTGGTCCGGCGGCATTGTGTCTAAGCGCGACAAGCTGGTTTTTGAGGTCGAGGGCACACTCGAGAACAAGACGTTCTGATTTGGTTGGTGGTGATGGTGGCGCTCGCTTTCGATGGGCATATGTTCCCGCGCGTCGGGCGATTCGGGCGGTCGCGAACAAGCGCTACGGTACGACGACTAAAAGGGCCATCGTTGGGCGGATTCGAATCGACGATAGCGCTTTACGGATATACTCTCTGGCTGAGAGTATGCATCGCAGAGCCTTTCTAAAATCCTTGGCCGCCGCTTCGGGCGGCAGCTTGATGGCGACCCTTCCCGCAGAGGGAGCGCTGCCCAAGACGAAGATAACCCGCGTTCGGGCCTATGCGCCACCCAACGCCAATCCGCTGTTCAACCAGAGCGACATGATCGTGACCATCGAAACCGATGGCGGAATAGTCGGAGTGGGAGAGGGCGGATCCAAACAGATGCTCGAGCAGTGCGCCGGCAGGTTGATCGGTAGAGATCCGCAATACATCGAGCGCCTGTGGCAGGATATGTCGCGCGCGTTCTTCTATCCGGCAGGGCGCGAGAAGGAAGATGCGCTGGGCGCCTTGGATCTGGCGCTGTGGGACCTCAAGGGCAAAATGCTATCGCTGCCGGTCCACGAAATTCTGGGCGGCGCGGTCCGCAACTTATTGCGAGTGCTACAACACCTCGGGGATCATTCCCGGCGTGCGACACGGCATGAGCATCAAGGAGCGCGCGCAACTTACGATCGCGGCGGGCTACCGCGCATTCCGTATGGGCGCAGCCGAGGCACCGGCGAACGGGACATACAATACGCACGAACGGCTCAATCAACTGTACGAAGACTGCGTGCAGGCTCGCGAAGGCGTCGGCAAGAACGGCGATTGGTGCATCGACTTTCACCAGCGCTTCGATTTATCCGACGCGATCCGCGGCTGCAATCTTATACAAGATCTGACGCCTTACTTTGTCGAAGATCCGGTTCGGACGGAAGCGTTCCTCGAAGACATTCCGATCCTGCGCCGGAAGGTCAACGTGCCGCTCGCTGCCGGCGAAGAGTGGGGCAATCGCTGGGACTTCAACAAGCTGGTCGAGAATCACGATATCGATTACGTCCGTGCGACGCTGCCGAACGTCGGCGGCATTACCGAGATGATGAAGATCGCGGCGATTTGCGAGACGCATTTTGTCGGCATCGTTCCGCACTTCACCGGGCCCGATCGCCACCGCGGCACTCGTCAATTGTCTGAGCACTTTTTCGGGACCGGTGCTGATGGAGTACAACTTCCAGGGCCGTACGCTTCCGCATTTGCCGGTGTGTCTCGATTTCAAAGAACGGTAAGCTCTATCCGAACGATCGGCCGGGCCTGGGCGTGGAACTCGATATGAAGGCGCTCACTCTGGTGACTGAGATCACGCAGCCGGTGACCGCGCGCGCGCAGACTTACTTCCGTCCGGACGGTTCGATTACGAATTGGTAGCGGGCGCCTTTTTGAGCCACACCGCCATTTGACCCTTACCGCGATGCGCCCAGGCGAAGTAAGGAATCGCAGTGAATTCGACCGGCTTCGCGGCCTGCAGCCCCCTGCCCTTCACGACCGTCACACCGTGCAGGAGATCGGGACTGAATTCGGCAGTCAGGGGCGAGTCATCGGCTAGCGCCAGTTCCAACACTTCGCTGGAAGGATTGTCAGGCCACTCCGCGCAATATATGATCGGGCCGCGTTGAATCGCCACAAGCTGCCGATCGGCTCCTACATCCGAGGAAGCAAGCACCCGCTTCGGTTCCATCGGAAGAAGCAACTCGATGCGATCGCCCGCACGCCACTTACGGCGGAGGCGAGCGTAACCCTTTTCAAGATGTAGCGCAACCGGCCGCCCGTTTACTTTGAGAATTACCGGCGGCGAAGAAGTATCCGCGAAGCGGTAGAGAGCACCAGGCAATGTCTCTCCGCGCGCCCAGCCGGGCACACGAACGGCGATCGTGAAGGCCGCCGTCTTAGCGGGCTCAACCGTCATTCGCACCGCGCCGTCCCACGGATAACGGGTTTCCTGAATCATCTTGACGGTAAGCCCAGGCGCCATGTCGATCTGCGCGGAACTGGCAGCGAACAGATTGACATAAAGGGCATCGCCCTGATGCGCATAGGCGTAACCGGGGACGGAGGCGATGAAACGGGTAATGTTGCCCGGGCAGCAAGCCACGCCAAACCAGGGGCTGCGCGCATAGTCTCCGGTCGAAGCGAGCGGATTCGGATAGAAGAACAGTGTGCCATCGAGCGAGACACCGGAGATAAGTCCGTTGTAGAGTGTCCGCTCCATCACATCAATGTAGCGAGCGTCGGCGTGCAGCAGGAAGAGGCGATGATTCCAGTAGTCGTTACCAATGGCGGCGCACGTTTCGTTGTAGGCGGTGAGATTCGGCAGTTCGAAATTTTCGCCAAAGGCCTCGCCTTTGTGCAGAGCGCCGATGCCCCCAGTGAGATAGAGCTTTTTGGAGACGACATTTCCCCAGATTGCATCGATGGCCGCAAGATATTCTTTGTCGCCGGTGATCGCGGCCACATCGGCGATGCCGGAATACATGTAGGTCGCGCGAACGGCGTGGCCCACGGCTTCACGCTGGTCGACGACTCGCTCGTGCGCCTGATTGTAGGGGCTGCCGCCGCCGCGGCAATCGAGCATGAACTTGGCAAGGCCCAAATAGCGTTCGTCGTTGGTAACCCGATAAAGCTTCACCAGACCCATTTCGACGATTTGATGACCCGGATAGATTTTGCGTTTGTCCGGGCCGAAAGTGTTGCAGAGAAGTTCGGCAGACTTCAGAGAAATGTCGAGGAGTGTGCGTTTGCCGGTCGCCTGATAGTGCGCGACGGCGGATTCATACAAATGGCCCAGATTATAGAGCTCATGGCTCAAGACTTCCTCTTGTACCCAGCGCTCTTTGCCGGCCCACTTATGCGGATGCTCAGGATCGATAGTACGCGCGGTGTACAAATAACCATCCGGCTCCTGTGCCGCCCCAATTTTGTGGATCAGGCCATCGATATAGGCCTCGAGCCGGGGGTCTTTTTGAACACTCAGCGTGTAAGAGGCACCTTCAATAACTTTGTAGATATCCGTATCGTCGAACGGATATGGGGGGATCGTACGATCCACTTCTTCGCCGCGAAGCGCAGCCGCGGCACGCTCGAAGTTGCCCACACGCCCGGTCTCCTCACATTTTTTAAAGGCGAAAGGAATCGTGACCGTGCGATTTGTTTCAATGCGGGGAGCCCAGAACGTATCGTTCATACGTACGGCGGTGAATGGAACAGGCTGGACGGGGTAGTCGCGTGGAGGCGGCGTTGCGGCACGTTGTGGCGCCGAACGTAGACCAGAGGCCGCCGCTGCGCCAGCGAGCAACGATCGCCGGGAGATTTTCATGGCTCGATTTTATGCTAACTCGAACAGCCGCACGGAAAGCAACTCACGCCTGTGCTAAGAAGAATGACGATGCTACAGCGGCGCGTGAACAAAATTGTGGCTTTCCTAGTATTTTGGGTAGTTCGCCTGGCACAGAGCACAACCGGCTCGATCTCTGGAAGATTTTCAGCAACCCGAAACACGACCTTTAGTGGCGGCAACTTTGGAAACATTACCGCCGCCGCCTCGCCGCGCGTGTTTCAATTTGCTTTGAAGTATGTTTTCTAAACGGGTTCTTCTGCTGGCGTCGGTATGCGCAGCGGTGTCGACAGCGGAGTCTCTTACGCCGGTTTGGGTCGAACTCGGGCCAGCCAAACAAGTGCTGGCACGCGTCGTCATTCGTACCGGTAGCGAGTGCCCAGCTCTCGAGGCGGATGGCAGACCACTCGCGATGAAGGTACGCTCGCCCGTGCCGGCGAACTTCGAACCGGCTTGCGAGGTCGTCATTCCAGAAGGCACGCATAAATTGCGCGCGGGCTCGCGAAATCTGCGGCTACCGACTTCTCCTAAGACTGTGGTGGTGATCGGCGATACCGGCTGCCGGGTAAAGGATACACGCATTCAGGATTGCTCCGATCCCGAGAAATGGCCCTTCGGACTGGTGTCCGGGCAAATTGCGAAGACTCGTCCCGATCTCATCGTGCACGTAGGCGACTATCTCTATCGCGAGGACGTGTGCCCGGACAGTTCCCGAGGCTGCCGCGGCCCTCATGGGGATAACTGGGTCACCTGGCAAGCGGATTTCTTTGCCCCTGGCGCAGCAGCGCTCGAAGCGGCTCCGTGGGCGTTTTCGAGAGGCAACCACGAAACGTGCGACCGGGCCTGGCAGGGTTGGTTTTACTACCTGGATCCGCGTCCTTTCTCGGGTACGTGCAGCATTTACTCAGCTCCCTATGTAGCGACGAGCGGGAACCTGCGCATCGGAATGCTTGATTCATCGGCGGCTGCGGTGAAGATCGACGCCGCGCAAGTGGATCAGTTCGCATCGCAACTGGCGACGTTTTCAGGACAAGCCGAATGGATAGCCGATCATCATCCTTTTTGGAACTACAGCGACGCGGGCGTTGGCACAACGGCTCCCCTAGTGGCCGCCTGGAAGCGCGCATCGCTCCCAAATGTTCGATTCCTTCTGTCAGGACATCTGCACCTTTTTCAATTTCTGGGTTTCACCGGAACTCTACCCAATCAACTCATTGCCGGCGATGGGGGCACGGCACTCAGCCAGCGCGTGAAATCGGATTTTGCAGGAGCTATGCTGGACGGCGTGGCAGTTCAATCCGGCAAGAGCGAGCACACATTTGGTTTTACAGTGCTGCGCCGCGCGCGGCATCGCTGGGATCTCACGCTTGAGACGTCGCAGGGGAGGGCGCTGGTAGAGTGCCGAATCTTTGACGATCATCCCGCAAGCTGTCTCAATCCAAAATGACCGGCGCCGTTTCGACCATTTTGCGGGCAGGGGTTATTGCCGGGACGCTCGATATTACGGACGCACTGGTGTTTTACGGGCTACGCGGCGCGAAACCACTTGCAATTCTGCAATCGATCGCAAGCGGGTTGCTCGGACCTGCGGCCTACAAAGGCGGCGTCCGCACTGCTGTTCTGGGTCTGCTGCTCCACTTTTTTATCGCCTGCACCGCCAGCGCTATTTTTTATGTGGCCGCAAAAAGACTCGGCTTTTTGCGCCGGTACGCTGTGATCTCCGGATTGCTGTATGGCTTCGCTATCTATCTCGTCATGAATTGGATAGTACTGCCGCTTTCGGCCGTTCCGAAGCCTCGTCCAGCAGTTCCGGCAATCTCACTTATTAACGGTGTTTTGGCCGTGGTCGTGCTTGTAGGTCTGCCGATTTCTTTGATTGTGAGCCGCCGAATCGCGCGGGAATGACTACTTATGGCATTTAAGCCATAGTGGTGTCATGGCAATCCGCTCCACTGTCGGCATGCCCCAAGCGTCTGCATAACCGCCTTCGTGTCAGAATGCAGCAGGCAGATACTTCGGTCCGGGCTCTGATCCTGCAGGCTCTGGAGCAGACTTACAGTGAGACACGCCGAGCCGCCTGCGTTACCGCGCCGCTAGTGAATGGAAAGGGCAAACTCGGGCTCTTGTTCCCCATCGATGAGAATCCTTATGAAATTGTTTTTGCCCGGTCTAAACGTCTGGCTCGCGCTCTCGGTGGCCGCCCATACTCGTAGTACGGATTCCTGGAGATGACTGTATTCTGTCGGCGATACGACGCTCACGAACCGCAGGATCCGTGATGAGTTCGCCGAGAGGGAAATGAATCGACGTTGGGGCTGGAGGGATTCGAAGGTGACAAGCCCTTTAAGAACCTGTAAGTTATGGACGATTCATTCGGGCTGTTCGCGTGATTTGCACGATTTTTGCCGCATTGGTACAAAACGGCGCAATATTTCGCTAAATGGACTGGATATATACTCGGGCCAGGAGATTAAAAAAAATGGCAGCAGATCATGTGTCCCCCGGCGAGTTTCGGGCAGAATTGCATATTCCCGGCCCTCCAGCCTATCGCAATTGTATTTACGAGGTTGGTGCGGCGAAATCTCCGGAAGCAGCTTTAGACAAGGCGGTTCAGTATTGGCGCTCCAACAAGGACGTGGGGAATAGGCTTGCGAATTCCATCACAATACATCGACGAGGGGCCGACGGCACAATCGAAGCAGCAATCTCGTTTCTCTCCTACTTGGCTCCTGACTGGCTAGAAGCCGTTTAAACGACTCGCTTAGAAATGCGCTCGTAGACTCTACGCGCATGCCTCATGGCAGATACAAGTCTGTACTAATCTATCGGATGTATTTGGTTAAAAAGGTGAATAACTGGGGCGGCTGGAGGGATTTGAACCCTCGACATCCAGAACCACAATCTGGCGCTACTACCAACTGAGCTACAGCCGCCGTGTCAATCTTGAGTGTAACCGATGACAGCGGTTCTTCACATCAGGTTTACGGGGTCGACGTCGATTGTGAGCGCGGTGGCACGCCACTTTTCTTTTTCGGCGTAAGTACGCAGCGTACGCAGAGATTCGCGCAGTGTCGACCGCTTTACAGCCTTAAGCAGAATCTGATATCGGAACTCATTGCGCAGGCGAGCCATGGGAGCTTCAGCGGGTCCCATAACGCGTATGCCGTCGGGCGGCGGATTCAACAAATATCCCAATTCGGTGGCCATGCGCAGGGCTTCTTCCTGCTTTTCAGCGCGCACCAATACATTGGCAAAAGCCGCGAACGGCGGGTAGCGCAGCCATTTGCGAAATTCAAGTTCCTTTTCATAAAAGTGCTCGTAATCCTGCGCGGCGGCGAAACGGATGGCGTAGTGGTCAGGATTCAATGTTTGAATGACGACAACACCGGGTGTATCGCCGCGACCGGCACGGCCGGCGGCTTGAGTTAGTAGCTGAAAACTTCGCTCGGCGGCGCGAAAGTCAGGCATGCCGAGGCCGATATCGGCGAGCACTACGCCCACCAACGTTACGTTCGGTATGTCGTGACCCTTGGCGATCATTTGGGTGCCGACCAAAATATCGATGTCGCCATTGCGAAATGCGTCAAGTATCGTTTCGAACGATCCCTTTCCAGCGGCGCTATCGCGATCGAGACGCGCGATGCGGGCGGTGGGCAAATAATCGTGCAGTTCGTTTTCAACCCGTTCGGAGCCCGCACCCAGAAATTGAATATGATCGCTTCCGCAGGCGGGGCATGTAGCCGGGACTTTCGCTGCGAAACCGCAATAGTGACAGAGCATACGACGGTCGCGGCGGTGATGCGTGAGAACGACTGAGCAGTTTTCGCACAGCAGGCGCTCGCCGCAGGCGCGGCAAACCATAAAGCTTGAGAACCCACGGCGATTCAGGAGCAGCATCACTTGTTCGCCTTGCCCCAGACGCAGCCGCATCTGGTCGAGCAATTCGCGGGAGAATGTCGCCTGCCGCTTGGTCTCTAGAAACTCGACGCGCATGTCTACGACTTTTACCGTTGGCATCGGCCGTTGGGCGACACGCTCGGGCAGCGACAGGCGTCGATATTTGTTTTGAGCGGCGTTGTAGCGCGTCTCGACCGCGGGGGTGGCTGAGCCGAGAACTGCGATGGCTTGGGCGTTGCGTGCGCGAATCAGCGCGACATCGCGGCCGTGATAGCGCGGCGTTTCCTCCTGTTTATAACTGCCGTCGTGTTCCTCATCGACAATCACCAGGCCCAGATTCTGAATCGGAGCAAACACCGCAGATCGTGTTCCCGCGATGACGCGCGCTTGCCCGTTGCGAATACGGCGCCACTGCCCCGCCCTTTCCGCATCGCCAAAGGCAGAATGGAGCACAGCGACTTGTTTGCCGAATCGATGAAAAAACTGGCCCGCCATAGCTGGAGTCAAAGCGATTTCCGGAACCATGAGCAGTGTGTTCTTTCCGAGCGCCAAAGCGGCTTCTATGGCGCGCAAATAAACTTCGGTCTTTCCCGAACCGGTTACACCTTCGAGCAGGAACGTTTGAAAGATACCCTTCTCGAGAGCGGCGCGGATCTCCTGAAAGGCCGTTTCCTGATGTGAATTAAGCGCGGGTGCTTCGCGCGCAAAGCCATTTGACGGCCGCAGACTCTCCATTTCGAGCCGGACCAGTCCACGCCGGGCGAGCGCGCGCGCCGCTTCACTGGCGCGCTTTACTTGTTCGCCCAGTTCGGCCACGTTGTGCTGTCCGGGATGCAGTTCGAGAAACGCGAGCAACTCGCGCTCTTGTTTCTTGAGCTTTTCGCCCATCTCGCTGCGCGACACAAATTCGGCCTGAAGACGCTCGGCTGCGGCACGCAGCGGATCCCTTTCTTCTTCGCTTTCTTCGACCACGACCCAGCCACGCTGCACGAGGGGCCGCAGCCGCTCACGCGGCTTATCAACTTTTGAAGCGAGATAGGACAAAGCGCGCGGGCGCTCCTCTAGAAGGCCCAGAAGCCGCGAAGCCGGGTCGCTATCGGGCCGCAAGATCAATTGCCGCGCGACTTGGCGGCCAGAGTCCGTCAACGTATAGCGCGTGCTGCGGCGCGTCTCGCCACTGAGGGGCAGCATTCCCTTGAGCACTTCGCCGATGGGCGCGCAATAGTATTCGGCGATCCAGGAAGCCAAGTCGAGAAGATCGCGATCGAGCACCGGTTCTTCGTCGCGCAGCGCTGACACCTGCCGGACCTCCTGCGCGACAGATTGGGCATGCGTGCGCAAGACGACGCCAGTGAGCGTACGGCTGCCGAAAGGCACCTGCACTCGGCAACCGGCAAGCACGCGATGCCGCAAGGTCAGCGGCAGCTCATAAGTGAACAGCCGGTCGACGGGAACCGGCACGGCGACCTCGCAGTAGCGGGGAAGCTCGTCAACCATCGAGCTCGCCGATGGCTTCAAACGCGGACTTGAGCGCCGGATAGAGCGAGCGATAGATGGCATAGCGACGCTTGTAAAAATCGGCCGCCTGCGGATCGGGCGTTTTTGTCTCCGTTTCGTGCAGCGCTTTCTTACATACTTCAGCCACGCTCGAATACTCACCGGTGCCGACAAGAGCCAGCAATGCCGCTCCGTAAGCCGAGCCTTCCTGCGTTTCGAGCGTCACTACGCGCTCATTAAATATGTCAGCGAACAACTGATGCCAGAACGGGCTCTTGGCGCCGCCACCGGAGAGGCGCACGAGATCGGGACGCGCGCCTAGCTCGTTGATGATCTCGAGACCATCCTTCTGGCTGAAACAGACGCCTTCGAGGATGGCACGCACCAGGTCGGCGCGCTGGTGCTTGGCCGTGAGGCCGACCCATGCCGCACGCGCACTCGCATCCAAATGCGGTGTTCGCTCGCCCATCAAATAAGGAAGCCAAAAAAGACCATGCGCGCCCGCGGGCGAGAGCGTGGCGTCGGTGGTCAGATCGTCGTAGGCGGAATCGGAAGCGAAACGGTTACGGAACCATTGGAGGCTCAGGCCCGCGCCCTGCGTCACTCCCATCACATGCCAAGCCCCGCGCACGGCATGACAAAACGTGTGCACGCGGCCGGCAGGATCATAGGCCGGCTTTTCCAGATAGGCGAAGACGACTCCCGAAGTCCCGATGGTGCATGACACGGCGCCTGCGCTGACGATTCCGTTGCCGACGGCGCTGGCAGCCTGATCGCCGGCGCCGGCAACTACAGGCGTGCCGGGCGCAAGGCCTGTTGCCGCGGCGGCGGATGTATGTATTCGCCCCGTGATAGAGCTCGATTCATGCACACTGGGTAGGATCGATCGCTCCAACCCCAGACCGCTGACCATTCCTTCCGACCACTGCCGGTTCGCAACGTCGAACAGCGCGGTACCGCTCGCGTCGGAGACGTCGCTGGCGAAATCGCCGCTGAGTTTGAAACGCAGATAATCTTTCGGCAGAAGTACGGTGCGGACGGCGGCGAACTTTTCCGGCTCGTGATCGCGTACCCAAAGCAGTTTCGGCAAGGTGAAGCCGGTAAGGACAGGATTCGCGGTGTAGCGGAGCACGGACCCGAGCCCGAGCTTGGAATTGATGAAGTCTACTTGCGGTTGGCTGCGCTGGTCGCACCAAATGAGCGCCGGCCGGATGACTTTGCGGCGTTCATCGAGCAGCACCAGCCCGTGCATCTGACCGGTGAGCCCCACCCCGCGTACCGAGCTGCCATCGATTCCGGCTTCGCGGAGTACGCCCTGAATCGCGATTTGCCCGGCTCGCCACCAGTCATCGGGCGATTGTTCGGCCCATAGCGGCCGCAGCATGCGCATTTCTTCGTGCGGCGCTACAAACGAATAACATGGATGTCCAGCGGCATCGACCAGGAGGGCGCGGGATCCGCCGGTGCCTACGTCAAGTCCTAGCCAATACATGATTTTCTAAGGAGGCCGCCAGCCTAAGTCGCTATCGGCTCGCGATAGGGCGTTTCCCGCTGGAAGGGCAGGTAAGCAGCGCCGTAGAGACCGGCGTCACCGCCGAGCAGCGCCTTCTCAATCCGCGTCGCGGTGCGGCTGAAAACGAACGACCGGCTAGTCACTTCAGCGAGCATGGCGGGCGCAAAAAAATTCCAGGCAGGAAGCGGGCCGCCGCTGATCAGGTAAAGCGGAAAGTTGAAAATATGAATCAAATTTGCGATGGCGATTCCGAGAGCGCGGCCCATAGATTCAAATACCATCTTCGCTCGCTCGTTTCCCTGGAGCGCCAACTCGTAGACCTGCTCGGAGGTCATGTCGTGCCCGAAGTGCATCATGCTCGCCATGGCGGCGATGGCACTGGCGGAGGCATGCTTTTCGAGGCAGCCACGATTTCCGCAGCCACACGGATTGCCTTCCGGAATTACCGTCATGTGACCGAACTCGCCCGCCATTCCATTAGCCCCGTGGAAGATCTTGCCATCGATCACGATTCCGCCGCCGATGCCGGTTCCGAGGGTCAGGAGAACGAGATCCTTGACATTGCGACCAGCACCCATCCACATTTCTCCTAGCGCGGCGGCGTTGGCGTCATTTTCCAAAACAATTGGCGTGCCCAGGCGCTGCTGAATTTCGTCGCGAACCGGAAAACCCTGAAAGCCGGGTAAATTGGCTGATCCCACGACCAAGCCGGCGTCAATGTCGATAAAGCCTGGGACGCCGATTCCTACGCCGCGCAACTCGTGGCCAGAAACGCGCTCGCGCACCTGTTCGATGATCGAGACGATGCGGTTGACGACGTGCAGGGGACCAAAATCGAAGGAAGCGGTCACCGATTCGCGCCACAAGATTTTTCCATCCGAATCGATCGCCGCAACGCGAAGGTTTGTCCCCCCGAGATCGACACCTATGGAATAGGAGCCCATGCGCACTGCATCATAGCAGACGTTTTCTAATTACGCTGATCTGAGGTCAGGTCCGGCGCGAGCGAGGCAACGTCCAGCCAAAAATGCGCGGCTGAACGAATGATACGGAAGAAGCCGTCTAGATCTCCGGCCTTGTTAAGGTAGCAGTTCGCGTAGAGTTGGTAGGCGTCACGTACGTCCTTGTCGGAGTTCGAAGTTGTCAGGACGGCGACCGGGATAATGCGGAGTTGAGGATCGAGCTTGATCTCGCATAGCACTTCACGGGAATTCGATTTTGGAAGATTGAAGTCGAGAAAAATCAGGCTGGGGGTCGGAACGTTTGCATAACCGCCCTGCCGACGCAGAAATCGCAGCGCCTCGTCTCCGTCTCCCACCAAGTGGACATGGACGGGCGGCTCCATCCCGCGCAACGCCTCCTGCATCAGACGTACGTCGGCGGGATTGTCCTCGATGATTAGGATTTCTCGGCGATTGAGCACTCGTTATCCAAGCGTAGACGACTCGTATTCTGAGCGATAAAGAGCGCTCATTCTATGTCACTATAGCGGCGCACGCGAGGAAGCGCAAACTGGTCAGGCGCAGGCTTCTTCGCACTCGCGTAGCGGAACTCCGGCAAGCGTGTGGACGGAGTCAAGCAGGCCGTTTGCCGAAAAGGGACAAGAAAGAACCTGCGTCCGCGCCTGGTTCTGCGGAGCGGTCGCTTGAGACCGGGAATCGGAGAGAAGCAGAAAGCCCATCCCAGGAGCCGTGCGCCGGCAGCTTGCGATGAGATTCTCGATTTCTAACCCAGTGGCGTTCTTTTGCCTTTGTAATTCGGCAGGTGCGATGAGAAGGCTGATCTCGCGATGCCAGGCATCGACCAGTTCGAGGGCTTCCGACGGCGACGCGGCGTCGAGGAGGCGGAATCCGTTTTGTTGGAGGGTCTTAAAGATCAGCTGGCGCACCGGCGGATCGATCTCGAGAAGCAGAACGGCAGGGGTGGGCGGGCGCTCGGAAGCGGCTGGACGCCGCGCAGGGGCTGTGTCTTCTGAAGATCCGGTTCGTTCGGCCAGGCTCTTCATTTTGGCTAGCAGGGTCGTGCGCTTAATCTTGAGGAGGTCGGCGGCGCGGGCTTTATTGCCGCCCGAAAGGACGAGTGCTTGATTCAACAGGGACAGCTCGATTCCACTCATGACTTCGTCGAAATCCAAGCCTTGTTGGGTGACCCGGATTGGCGTGGCCTCACGGGACGAGTTGCCGTCAATAATGCGCTCGGCGGTGACAGGTTTACGAGCCAGAAAGTCGTTAGGGCACAGCAGCGCCCGATCACCGCTCATGGCGAAAGCCATCTGCACGGCGTGTTCCAGCTGGCGGACGTTACCGGGCCAATCCAATTGCTGGAGATATTCGACCGCTTCCTCGCTGATGTGCTTTGGCGGCGCGTTTTCGGCGCTGCGGATCTTCTCAAGGAAGTGTTCGAGCAATAGCGGGATGTCCTCACGCCGCTCGCGCAAGGGCGGAAGCTGCATGGGAACGACGTTCAACCGGTAATACAGATCTTCACGAAAACGCCGCTCGCGCGCGGCTTGCTCGAGATCCACGTTTGAGGCAGCGATCACACGGACGTCCACACGCACGGTCTCCGAACTGCCGACGCGCTGAAATTCCTGCTCCTGGAGCACGCGCAGTAGTTTAGCTTGTGCTTCAAGCGGCAGATCGCCGATTTCGTCCAAGAAGATCGACCCGCGATGGGCTTGTTCGAAGCGGCCGACACGGCTTGCGTGAGCACCAGTGAACGCTCCTTTGGCGTGGCCGAATAATTCGGTCTCGATCAGCGTGGCCGGCAAAGCCGTGCAGTTCACCGATACGAGGGAGGCCGCGGCACGATTGCTTGCCGCGTGCATGGCTTTGGCTACCACTTCCTTACCGGTGCCCGTCTCGCCGGTGATGAGTATTGTGCAGCGCTTGGCCGCGACCAGCTCGATGATCTCGCAAATTTGCAGCATGGCGCGGCTCTGCCCAATCAGAAATCGCCGCCAAGGCGCGTTTGCGGCGTTCTCCTCGAGCCTGGCTCGTGATTTGCGGTTGGCTTTGGCGACTGCCTCGGCCAGGCTCTGCGGATCGAGTTCACCGAGCAGCACATAGAACGCCCCGCACCGGGTTAGGGAAATGACGTCGTCAATGACGCCCTCGCGATGATGCGCTATCACGGGCGTACCAGGAGCGATCCGCTGCAATTCCTCGAAAGCACGATCACCCGAGCACGGCAGCGCCGCGAGACTAAGGACGATAACCCCGAAGTCTGTGGTTTTAAGGCGGGCTAGCCCTCCAGCGAGAGAGCTTTCCGCGAGAATTTCTACGGCCGACAACGCGCCGCGCACGTGCGGGTCCGTGACCGCTAAGTCCGCACCTATCCAGAGAAGTTTCGTTGACAAAAGGAATCCACCGAAGCAGAAGCAGAGTATGCGACACCTTCGACGCCACCCTCTAGATGTCACATCGTCAACACATGGCAAGAACTTGAGCGTAAAACGCCAATTTCTTGGCAGCCTGAGATTTATCTCAGCGCGGCTTCGGACCGTTGCGGTGGGTCGAGAGCCAGGATTCCTGGGCCAGGATTTCGAGTTCTCGATCCTGCTCAGCGCTCCATTCCGCCAGCTTTTTCTCCCTTAGTTTCAACAATAGGCGTTCGTTACGGTCGGCCACGAGGACGCGAGCCCGCTGCCTGGCGATGGTCTGGTCGATACGCTCGATCGACCCGCGCAGCGCCGCAGCGCGGGCATCGGAGCCGAGCAGAAACGCCGAGAGCGCTCGAAGATCGTTACTCCCGGCATCCGGACGCGTGCGAACGAAGGCGTGAGCTTCGACGCGTTCTTCGGCTACCGATGCCAACGAACGCTCGAGGCGCGCCCTCTCCGCAAGGAAGTGATTCAGCTTTTCCCGTTCCACCCGGAGTTCGACTTCCCGCACACGGAGCACAGCGGCGAGCCGAAACTGAAACTTTGTCATAGTCGGCGGCGCTAAAGAGTAGCGGCAATTTCGGTCAGCGAAGACAACGTGTCGGCCAGTGCGGATTTCTCGTGCGAGTCCTGGCGCAGAAAATGTAAGATACGCTCGCGCGCGCGGATACTCGCGTCGAGCTTGGCGTTCGAACCGGAGACGTAAGCGCCCAACTGGAGCAGGTCTTCGGAATTGTGATAACAGGCCAGCGCCTCTCGCAATTTGCCGGCGGCTTTGAGTTGCGCGGGCGCGGCTATTTGCGATGCCACGCGCGAAACCGAGTTCAGGATGTCGATGGCCGGGTAATGTCCGGCGGCGCCGAGCCGGCGCGAAAGGACAACGTGCCCATCCAGGAGCCCGCGGGTGGCATCCGCGATCGGCTCGTTCAGATCGTCGCCTTCGACCAAAACGGTAAAAAACCCGGTAATACTGCCGTGCCGAAAATTTCCGGCGCGTTCGAACATCTTAGGGAGAATGGCGAAAACCGACGGCGTATAGCCTTTTTGGCTAGGCGGCTCTCCGGCCGCCAAACCGATTTCGCGCTGGGCCATCGCCAGACGCGTGACGGAATCCGCTACCAACAGTACATTCTTTCCCTGGTCGCGAAAATATTCCGCGATAGCGAGAGCGACGAAACAGGCGCGCACGCGCAAGGGCGCCGGCCGATCGGAGGTAGCAGCCACTACTACGGTGCGCGCGCGACCTTCGGGCCCCAGTTCGTTTTCAAGAAAATGGCGGACTTCACGGTTGCGCTCGCCGATGAGGGCAACCACCGAAACGTCGGCTGAATTCTGACGCGACATGGCGCCTAGCAGCGTGCTTTTTCCCACGCCGCTGCCCCCGTACAATCCGATCCTTTGGCCGAGGCCGCAGGGCAGCAGGCTATCGATAGCGCGAATACCGGTTACCAGGGGCTCGGTGATGTGCTCGCGCTCCATGGGTCCGGGTGGTGTGCCAAACAGATCGTATTTCGTAACCGGTTCGAGCGGCGGCCCTCCGTCGATTGGCCGGCCAAAACCATCGAGGACGCGCCCCAGCAGATCCGGTCCGACGTCGACACGCGCATCTTCGGCGCGGGCATAGATGGCGTCGCCGGGTTCCAGGCCATCGATCTCTTCGAGCGGTATGGAAAGAATGCGTCCGTTGCGAAAACCCGCAACCTGGGTCCGTACGCGACGCCCACGCGCGGTCTGAATCTCACAGAACCCACCAATGGCCGATGCCGGGCCCTGCGATTCGATCAGAAGTCCCGTGACATCGGTCACGACACCGCGCCAGCGCAACGGGTCGACCCGCCTGAGGTCGGCATAATAGCGATCGAGCGATACGGGCGTCATCGAGCGACTCTCCTTACGAAATCATCCGATCCGCGAAGCCCCGCTGAATTTCCTGAAGTTGTGTTTCGACGGAGGCGTCGAGGTCGCCGAGCGCTGTTTCAAACAAAATACCTCCCGTGGCGAGGGCCGCGTCCGCCACAATCTCGACGGCGGCGGCGTTTGGCAGACCCTCGAAGGCTGCACGCACAGCAGTAGCGCCCGCCGGATACACACGCACGCGAATGATCTCGCGATTTTGCAACTTCTGTAGCGCGGCGTGCACAATCCCGTGAATAGACTCCGGATCGGCCGCGAGTTCGCGATAGACGATACGCCGAGCGATCGCGAGCGAGAGTTTCACCAACTCCTGCTCGGCCTCGTTCCGTATCTTGCGTTTCATGAGCGCCAGTTCGCGGAGCGTTTCGGTCAGGCGATCGACCGTCTGCTGGACCTGAGCGGCCGCTTCTTCGCGGCCTCGCCGCAGGCCATCCTGAAACGCGGTTTGGCGCGCCTGCGCGAGTTCCGCCTCTCCAATTTTTGGAGTTTCTACAGAGGCAGCTTGCGCGGCAGCCAGCGACTGGGTGCGGGCGAGGGAGGCGGCCGGCGCCGGTTGCCCTGCCGGCGTGACGCTCCTCCAAGATACTGGCTGCGCCAATTCCGCCGCGTTAGCAATCCGGCAGCGCACTTAGTCTTCCTCCATCCAGCCGCGTACAACATTGGCGGCGAACGCCGGATCTCTCGCGACGGTTTCCTGGATTTGAACCAACATCCCTTGCGCCTTGCTGGTGATCTGCGGCAGATACGACGTCGCCGGGCTGGATTCGGAAGCTGGTGCGGCGACTTCTGCAACCGCCGCTTTACCGCTTCCGGCCGGTAGGGCTGCCGGGGCCTCCTCGACCTTTGTTTTTTTCTTCCGGCTGCGCATCACGAACGCCAGGACAGCAATTAACACGAGCGCGCCGCCACCACCCATCCACACACGCCGGTCATGCAGAAGCGTATTCATCGAAAATGGAGCCGCTGTCGGGGGCTTCGCGGAGCCTCCTCCGCCGCTGTCTTCCATCATGCGAGTCTGTTCGAATGGCAGGCTCTCGATCACCAATTGATCTCCGCGTTCCTGCGATATACCAAGCACCCCGGCCACCACGTCGTGAATGGCTTTCAGTCTCTCGGGCGACGGAGGGAGCGGAACCCGCTTGCGTGCGGCGCCTTTGCCCTGCCACTCCATATCCTGATCGAGCAGCAGCGCGGCCGAGAGGCGCTTGATGGAGCCGCGCGGCATTTTTACCTGACGCACGGTGCGCGAGGTTTCAAAGGTGGTATTTTCCGTACGTCTGGAAACCGTCGATCCGGGCGCGGCCACCATTGGTTTGATCGTCGAGCGAGGAAGATTCGAGGGCGTGCCAGGCACTCCGCCAGTGCCGGCGGAACCAGCCAGATCCTCGGACTTCTGCGACGAAGCCATCACCGAACGCGTGGGATCGAACGTCTCGTCGGTCTGCTCGCTGGTTGAAAGATCCCAGTCGGCGGAAATTCCTACACGGAATCTGCCTTCACCGAGCAGCGGCTCGAGCGTCGACTCGACTTTCGCCATCAGATCTTTTTCGACCTGATGTTTATATTCGAGCAGCGCGTCGGCCGAATCGGATGCGTCGAGCGAAGTCTTATGCGGCCGGCTCAGCAGATTTCCCCGCATGTCGACCACTGACACGAACTCCGGCGACAGGCCTTCCACCGCGCTAGCCACCAGGTTGGTGATTGCCGTAACGTTTTGCGGCGCGAGCGCGGCACCCGGACGCAAACGCACCAGCACGCTCGCCTTCGCCGGTTCACGCGCGTCCAGGAAAACGGAGTCCTTCGGGAAACTCACGTGTACACGCGCGGTTTCGATCGCGCTCAAGGCTTTCACCGAGCGCTCCAGCTCTCCTTCGATCGCCCGCCGGTAGTTCACGCGCTCGCTAAAGTCCGTCAGGCCGATGTTCGTCTTGTCGAACAGCTCAAACCCAATCCTCCCACTCTTCGGCAGACCCGCTCCGGCGAGTTCGAGGCGCACTTCATCTACTTTCTCGGCCGGCACTTCCACGGTTGTGCCGTTATTCGTGAGCCGGTGCTCGACGCCGCTTTCTTTGATTTTCTGCACAACGGCGCCTGCGTCCTCCGGAGACATACCGGTGAACAGCGGCCGGAAATCGCGCTCGTGCTGCCAGTGAATAAACGCCGGCAAGCCCGAAGCGACCAGCACTATCGCAAGCGCGAGCACAATTTTTTGCTGCAGCGTCAGCGCGCTCAAGAGCTTTTTGATTTGGTCCATTTTCGAAGCGCCGCTCAGACCTGCATGCGCATGATCTCTTCATAGGCCGAGACCACCTTGTTGCGAACCTGCAAGAACATCTCGAAATCCAGTTCGGCGCTTTGCGTCGCAAGAATCGTAGAATGCAGTTCCTGCGGACCACCCGAGATGTAATTCCTCACGGCGGCGTCGGCCGAGGCGCTGGATGCTTCCACATGCTGGATTGCCGAATGCAGCAGATTGCCAAAGGACGAGCCCGCGGGGCCCGCCACGCCGGATGAAGCCAGCGGTTCCGGGACGTTGGGGAGGCGTATGGGAGAAATGGGAGTCATTAACGGAACAAGTCGATGGAACGTTGAATCATGTCTTTTACCGCCGAGATGGCCGACACGTTCGCCTGATAGGCACGCGAGGCGCCCAGCAGATCCACCATGTCTTCGGCCGGATTCACCTTCGGAACGGCGACATAGCCGTCTTTATCGGCATCCGGATGTCCCGGCAGGTAACGCCGCTCGGGTTCGGATTGATCCACCACAACCTGGCTGATCGCTACGCCGGTCGCCTGTGGATCGAGCTGCGACTGAAAAACGGACGAAAACGGCGAAGAGACTTGCTGCGACTGGAACACTACATCCTGGCGTCGATAAGGTCCGCCCCCGGCAGTCCGCGTGGTATCGGCGTTGGCGATGTTTTCGACCAGCACCTCGGCCCTCTGGCGCTGCGCCGTCATGCCCGACGCGCTCACGGAGATGGTAGAAAAGAGACTCATGACGCTGTGCTTCCTCCTTGGATGGCCATGCGCACGGTCTTTAGTTGCGAACGTAGCAAGTTGGACGCCACGCTGAAGCGCAAAGCGTTTTCCGCCAGCAAACGCGCTTCGCGATCCAGATCGACATTGTTGCCGTCGTTTTTGACACGCAGTCCCGGAACGGTATTCACCACGGGAGATGTACCCGCCGCAGCATTGTGCAACTCGGATTCAAAATCGATGTCTTGCGTTTTATACCCGGGTGTATCGGCGTTGGCTACGTTCGATGCCACCAGCTTTTGACGCACACTCACGAGCGTCATGTAGCGGTCCAGGCTGTTTGAGAGCGGGTCGAGCATGACTCGCTGAGTCTAGAGCAAGTGGGGTGCCAAGATAGAGAGAGCGATTCACGATAGGCTTTTCGCTTTTGATCGCCTGGCTGTCAGCTCATCGCCGACAGGTTTTCGCTCCCCGCGTCAAATTTTCGACGATACGAGTTTCCTGGCGTTTAGCCCTCGAATTGCCAGCGCGGATTTTCTGCGGCGGACGGCTGGTACTCAATCGCGGGAGAATTGGCACGCACTTGCTCGGCCAAGTGGGCACGCAAAATGCGGGTGAGATGCAGGGAATCGTTTAGCGTATCGAGGGCCTGCCGCAATACGATAGCGTTTCCGCCTGCGAGGGCGCTGTCGCCGCGCTCCGTAGCCAGGCGTTGGGCCCTCTCGAAGTCGCCGGCTTTGAGCGCACGTGTTAATTCGTCGGCTTGGATATCAGCCATTGATCGATTTCGAGGCCTGCTGCATGGCGCTGAACAGATTGGTGATTTGCGTGACCTTCTGTTCCATGGCCGCAATAGCGGCATCGGCTTTCGACATTTGCTGGATCAGGCTGGTCTGCATTTGGGTTACGGTGTCTTGCTCGCGGCTGATCTTGTTGTTCAGGTTTGTAACAGAAGATGCGGTCGAAGAAAGATCACCCGCCACTAACCCGGTCGTGGGGTCGGTGATGCCGCTCATGATATCGCCGGCCGCCTTCAGGAATCCATCTCCGCTTGCCGAACCGAGAAAATTCAGTACCCCGGAAAGCGACGTTTCAGCAGCATCGCTCAACACCGAGGGATCGAATTGCAGATGCCCCGTCTGATCGAAGGTCAGTCCTAAATCCGTCAGCGACTGGAAATCGGGCGATCCGGACGCAGGCGTGTAATTGGCCAGTTTACGCAGTGCGTCGCTCAGTCCGGAGACGATGCTTTGTCCGGCCAGCGCGCCGCCATTCTGCCCGCGATTTTTGGCGAGTTCATCGACGGCGGAGTTAAAGGAGTTGACAAATGAGCCGATAGCGCTCTGAATGCCCCCAATGTCTTCCGACACGCTAATGTTGGTTTCGCCGGTGGTGAGCGCGTGCACCGTGACCCCGGGAGAGATCGAGAACGTGCGGCTATCGCTCGAGGCGTTCGTATCGGCCCCGTTGACCTGATAAGTCACGTAAGAGCCTGTCGAAAGTGTGGTCAATAGATCTTTCGTGCCGTCGTTCAGCTGAATGCTCGTCGGAGCGTACTTCGTACCCTGAAGGGAAAGGCGATAGTCGGGAGAGGTCGAGCCGCCGACGTTCACGATGGTCGCTTGCACGCCCGAGTTACTCGCATTAATGGCCTTGGCGAGGCCGTTCAGCGAATTGTCCGCATCGGATATAGATAACGTTTGCCCATCGACTGTCAAAGTGAATGTAGAGCTTGCAGAAATGTTTCCGGATGCCGGATCGGATACGGCCAGCAGCGTATTGGGACTGATGGTATTAGTTTCCGAACCGATGCTCAGAATGTTGACGGAATAATTCCCGGCCTGTGCACCGTCAGCGACCGAGGCAGTCGCGATCGAGGTGTCCTGAACGTTCGCCGTAAAGGAATTCGCATCGCTCGCGGCGCCCAAGGCGCCGAGCGCATTCTGGAGCGACTGGAATTTCGAGCCGACTGTCTGCAATTCCGTTTGCTGATTCGTCAAAATACCCAGTTGACCTTGCAGTTGTGCAATGGGCAGCGACGCAATATTAACGGCGCGCGTGATGACCTGTTGCAAGTCGGCGGAAAAAGCGCTGTTGCCGGTAAATGTAGTTGGCGTGCTGCTCGTCGTTCCCATAAGAATTCACCAAAAAGAAAAAACGGCCAGACTCCGAATTACGAAGGAGCCTGGCCGCGGGGTCCCGAAACGCTTATCCTTGCAGAAGTTTCAGCACGGATTGCGGCGCGGAATTCGCCTGCGCAAGCGCGGCGATCGAGGTCTGGGTCAGTACCTGCGCTTTGGTCAGGTTAGCGGCATCGGCGGCCACGTCGGCATCGCGAATCTGGCTTTCGGCGGCCGAGAAGCTCGAGATCTGCGACTGTGCCAGGCTAATGGCATACTGCAATTTGTTTTCGCCAGCACCAACCTTACCTTGCACGAGGCCGAGGGTCTTGATCGCAGCGTTGATGGCGTCGATCGCGTGTGTGGCATCCGTTCCGGCAGTCCCACCGCTTGTGGCCGCCGTTACGGTCTGATTTCCTACGGCTGTAAAGAGGCCGCCCGTGGTGGCCAATGCATATTCCGTGGCGCTGAAGTTCGACGCGCCCTGAAAGGAGATGCCGGTGTTGTTACCTGTTGCAAGGGCCGAAACACCGGTAACGCCGGCGGCCTTCAACTGGGCATTGATCGAATTCACCGCGGTCGCCAGACTGGCACCAGTCGTTGTATCCAATGTAACCGCGGCAGAATGAGTGCCGTCGCTGATCGTGAAACTTTCAGAACCGGCAGTAATGGCGGTGAATGCGTGGGTGAGATTGTACTGCGACGTGTTCACTGCTGTAGCAGCCGCCGTCACCGTGGAGGTACCTGCCGTAGGGGCGACCACGCCGACCGCGAATGCGCCGGAACTGGTGTACTGGATCGTACCGTCGGTCGCATTGATGGACGCCGTGATTCCGGTTCCCGCCAAGCCGCTGTTGAGCTGACTAATGACACCGTCACCGTCGATGCCGCTCGCTCCTCCGCTCAGTACAACGTTGCGCGATTGAGAGTTGCCGGTGCTGTCCGTGTAGTTGAACGTATAGGTTTGCGTCCCGGCAGCAAGGAATGCGGTAGCCGGGTTATCGAGTCGCACGCTATTGCCGCTAAATCCTACGCCGCCTACAGTACCGCCGAGTACATCGGTACCAACGAGCCCCAGGCTGTTGGCATCGACGGCGTTTGAGGCACCGCTCAGGTCGATCGCTATGCTGGCGTTCGAAGCGTTGCTAGCACCACCGATATAGACATTCAGCGCCGCGTTGAAGGTTCCGCCGGATTGCAGGTTAATATTCGTCGCCTGCCGCGTAATTTCGGTGATTAGACCCTGATACTCCTGATCTAACGTGGCCCGGTCGCCGGTAAAAGTTCCCGACGCCGACTGCGTCGCCAGCGTCTTCAAACGATCGAGGATCGTCGAAATATTGCTCAAGCCACCGTCAACAATTTGGAGTTGGCTGACACCGTCGTTGGCATTGGCAACGCCCTGCGTGAGTTCCGCGACGCTGCTGCGCAGACCGTTTGCGATAGCCAGGCCGGCCGCATCGTCACCGCTGCTGTTAATGCGATAACCGGATGTGAGCTGCTGGATGGTCTTGCTTTGAAATTGGTTGTTAACGCTCAGATTGCGCTGCGCATTGAGCGAATCGACGTTAGTCTGAAGTGAAATCATAAGTTTGTTTGACTCTTCCTGGCCTTGCCCTATGACTTCGGTTCGGCCTCACAAACCTTTTCGCACGTTTGCGGCCAAATTCTAGGGATTTCTCGCGGCGGGTTGGAGTATCTTTTGGTCCGGCTCCGCCCGCATGCCATATTCGCTGACAATGACGATGTCCACACGCCGGTTTTTGGACCATTCCGGGTCTCGGTGCTGATCTGCGCCAGCCAAAGTGTCCGCGTAGCCGACGATCGCCAGCCGCTGGCCATCCACCCCATAGCGGTCTTCGAGCAGCCGCAGCATAGCGATGCTGCGCGCCGCCGATAATTCCCAATTGCTGCGAAAGCGTGCCGTATGGATCGGCCGGGGATCCGTATGCCCTTCGAGGCGCAATGGATTAGGGAGCTGACGGAGCACGGCCGCGACCTTGTCTATGGTGGGATACAGGCGTTCGTCAATGGTGTCATCACCTGACGGGAAAAATACCGCTCCGTTCAGCCCGATCACAACCCCACGCTGTTCCACGTGAATCGCAACCGATCCGTTCCTGGTCTCCTCGCTCAATTGGTTACGCAACAGCTTGATGGAAGAATCGAGATTCAGCAGCGGGGGCACAGGCACTTCGGCGGCCGGCTTCGGCTCCTGAACTGCGGGCCCGTGCAGCATGCGATTTCCCCGCCCCTTGTCGTCCACGACGCCCCCCAGGATCGCAATCACTTGCGGCGGCGCGCTGCGGTGTTCCAGAGCACGTTGTACGGCTTCTGAAATCTGCTTGGCTTTGGCTTTGTCAGTTTGCGTAGAGGCGAAAAGCACTACGAAAAAGGCAAACAGCAGAGTAACCAGATCGGCGTAGGAGACCAGCCACCGCTCGTGGTTCTCTTTCGGTGGAATTCGCTTCCTTGCCATTTTGCGCCGCTTTGCCCGCGCTAGCGAACGACAGCCGGACGCGCCGCGGAAGAAACTGCAGCGCGAGCTGGGTCCTTTTGGCGTGCCTCGCCCGGCTCGCCCAAAAACGCTTCCAGCTTGATTTCGATCAGCTTTGGATTCATCCCTTCGGCGATGCCGATCACTCCCTCGACAATCAGCTCTTTGAAATGCGCCGCGCGCTCGAGCCGCGCCTTGAGCTTATTACCCATAGGGAGCAGAACCAGGTTGGCGAGACCGACGCCATACACCGTCGCCACGAATGCCACCGCGATGCCGTGGCCGACACGCTCGATGTCGTCGAGATGCTTCATTACCTGAATCAAGCCAAGCACTGCTCCGATGATGCCAATGGTCGGAGCATAGCCGCCGGCGGTTTCGAACACCTTGGCCTCGGCTTCGGCGCGCCGCTCGGCCAGCTGGATTTCCAGTTCCATCACGCGTCGCAAATCCTGCAGGTCCATGCCATCGACGGCGAGCGAGAGGGCCTTGCGGAAAAACGGATCGGAGAGTCTTTCCATCTCGCTTTCAAGCGAGACGATTCCGGTGCGGCGTGCCTGTTTGGCAAATTCGAGTAATTGCGCAGTTACCGTTGCGGTCGAGGGCGTGGTGTCCCAGAGCACGTCCTTGACACGTTTGAGAGCCGCCAGCAGCAGTGCGGGAGGAGTGGTTACCATGACCGCTCCGGCCGTGCCCGCCACCACAATCATCGCGGCGGTGTATTGCAGGACATCGGCGGCTTTGCCGCCTTCGAGAAGCAGCCCGCCGAGAATGCCGGCAACAGCGAGCAGAATCCCGGCAAACGTGCCGATGTCAAGTTTTGCGGAGGAACGTGCCGAGGATCCCGATGCGCTATTCTTCGCCATCCCGCTCCTCTTCCATAAGCGAGTGTTTCTCCCGCCCGGCGACAGCCTGAGGATTCGGGGGGCTTACCAGCGCTTGACTCGCGGCAAGGCCCGCCAGCACCGCACGCCGGAACCTGACAACCCGCTCGATGACTTCATCCGCGGTTTCGCGCACGAGGATCTTTTGACCGGTCGTCAAGGCGATCACCGTGTCCGGGGTAATTTCCACGTGCTCGATGAGATCGGAATTGACGACGAGCGGAACCTGGTTCAAGCGCGTCAAGCGGATCACAAGGTATCTATCGGCAAAGAGTGCCGGGAGGAATACTGTTGGGTTGCGCCTTCAGGCGCTCGCGGCGCGCTCACTCAGATGCTCGAGTAGTACAAATCCGGCATTCAGGCGTTGGCACGCCGGAGTTTTTTCGCGCCGGCGGAGCCGCTCCACGATGCTGGTGAGCACTTCCCGGCGTTCGTACTCGAGCAGATCGACGGGCGCACTTGCCGGCGTGTCAAAGAAGCTGTCGAGGGCCCGTTCAAAGCCGAGCGGATCCGCTCCATTCCAAGCTGTCAAGATTTTGGCGGCATGCTGGGCGGCCTTCATTGGAATCGTGCCCACGACTGGAATTCTGTTCGGAATCGTTCCCACGATTTCTGTATCGCAGCGTTTTTTCGATTTTTCGCAAAACTTTTGAGAACTGCAAAAAAAAGAGCGGAAGGATTGGGCCTTAGCCTAAATAGTCAAAGAGGGATCGGAGATTCAGGCTGCCGTGCGCGGCCAGAGCGGCCTGCATGGCGGTTTGTGCGAGGGTCAAATCGGTGGCGGCTTGCGCGATATCGGTGTCGCGCAAAGAGCCGAGCGCCTGCTGGAGGGTTACGAGCCTCGACGAGGCGTCATCGGTCGATTGGGCAAGCCAACTCTGCGTGTCGCCATAGGATGTAGTTGCGACGCCCATTTGGGCGACTGCCGCGGGTAGAGCCCCGGCAGCGGCTTGAATCCCAGATAAATCGTTATTTTGCAGTGCCTGGCCGAGCGCATAGACAGTCTGAAAGATATTTCCCGCGGCGGGTGTTCCGTCCGGGTTTCGAGCATCGAAAATCTGTTGTGCGGTCATTCCCGGAAGAATGGACGCGCCCTCCGCATTGTGAATGGTCGTCGTGTTGACAACCGTGCTGTTTTGAATAACGCCGTATGTCAGTGAAGCATTATTGGCCGCGACTCCCTGTGTGACGCCCGGTGTTAGGGAGTGAATGACCGATAGCAGATCGGCGCCTGTAAACTGCAGTGTGCCATCGGTTCCGATCTGTGCAGTCACACCGCTCACTCCGCCACTTGCCAGAGCAGTATTCAGCTGGCCGACAAACGCGGAACCGCTGATGCCGCCGGCCGTCGCGGCAATAGATACAGTGGTGCTCTGGACAACACCTGATGTGTCCGTGTACGTGACAGCAAAGCTTTCCGAATCGGTGCCTGGTGTGCCGACGTCAAACAGCGCTGCCGGGTCGTTCAGGTTGTTCGCCGGAGGACTAGCCGGAAGAGCGAACGTATACGGCTGGGTGGTGGTATTGTCACCACCAAAAATGTAGCGGCCCTCGACCTGCGTATTGGCGATTGCCACCAGCTGCTCTTCAATGGCTTTCACCTGCTCGCTCAAATTCGTGCGCGTTGTGGCGGTGGTGGTCGTGTTCGCACCCTGCGCAGCCAGTGAGCGGAGTTGATCGAGCAGGCTGGCGGCGCTCGCCAGTGCGCCGTCGGCGCTCGCGGCTACCGTGGAGGCGTGCTGCAAATTCGTTTGGGCCTGCGTGGTGCTGTCGATATCCGCTTGTGTGGCGAGGATCGAAGCGATGGCCCGAGGATCGTCGGAGGCCTGGCTCACACGCACCTGAGAAGTAATCTGTTTGTTCAATTGGCTGATCCGATTCTCGGTCGCGTTCAGATCCGCCAGAAAACTGGAGTTAAAGGCGCTCAGTCCCGATAGCATGACATTCCTCGATTCGTCTAGGTCGTGTTCTGCATCATCGTCAGCAACGATTGGGTAATGTTGTTGATCACCGAGATCATTTGCGCAGCAGCCTGATAACCCTGCTGAAACTGCATTAACATCGCAGCCTGGTCATTCAGGGAGATACCGGAAACCTGCGCACGCAGATTTTGCGCCTGGGTCAGGATCTGGGTTTGCGTATCGCTCGCCGTCGAAGCGCTCGCCGCCTGCTGGCCGATTCCGGACGCAATACTGCTATAGAAGTCCGTGTAGCTCAAGCCCGCGATCTGGTCCGCCGCATTGTGCGACGATGCGAGGCCGGCCAGTTGATTCGCAACGTCATTGGCCGCTGTTGCCGTGCCGGCCGCCAACTGCGCCCCAGTTATGGTTGGGTTGACGGCAAGCGTGACCGCGGTCTGGGTTGGCGAAGCGGCCGCATAGCTGAATAGTGCGACGCCCGGCGTTGGCGGGGGCCCGGGGCTCAATTGTCCGCTCGTCAACAAGCCGTTGATCCGGTCCGCGACGCCTTGCGCCAACTGGTTCAGGCTGCCCTGTTGCTGGCCGTCGCCTAACACCGAAGGAATCGCCGTATTCCGGAAAGCCACCAATCCACCTAATTGGCCCGAGGTGACCAATGCGGTCACATCGTGCCCATCGGCGCTCAAAAGCTGCACGTCCGGCGCCGCGCCCGGATTGGGGGCGGATGCCCCGGCCGGTGGATAGGCAAGCTGTAACGGGCTCGCATTCTGGCCGATCACCAAGGGCGACTGGCCTCCCAACAAAACGGTCGCCGTGCCATCGCTCTCCATCCGCACCGTCACGGGCGCCAGACTCGAGAGCTGTTCGAGTGTGTTATAGAGCTGCGATTGAAGTCCCGGATCCGATCCCGCGCCTTGGCGTATCTGGCCGTTGATATCGGCAATCTGCGCGGCGTACTGGTTGATCTGGTTGACGGTGGTCCTCAATTGCTGGTCGGCTTGGGAGCTTATCGTTTCGATGCCCGTCGCTGCTTGATTGAAGGCCTGAGCGAAGTTCTGGGCGGCGCTGAGTACCTGCTGGCGCGCCGTCGTATCGGTGGGATTCGCGCTCCAAGCGGAAAATGCAGATGACAACTGGCTTAGCGCCCCCGGAATTCCACTCGTTCCCGATACGTCGAACCCGCTTTCCAGCGCCGCCAGATTAGTCGCCTGCTCTTTCGCCCATCCGGCCTGCTGGCTCGAATTCCACACCGCCCGCTCGGCATAGACATTTCGTGCATCCAGGACAGCGCCGCTCTCGACCCCGCCCCACACGTTTCCTGCCGCATCGAATGGTCGCGCGAGGAACGTCGGAGTCTGCGTGACATAGCCGGGCGTGCTCGCGTTGGAGACATTGTTCTGCACCACGCCAATCGCCTTTTGGAGCACGTCGAGCGCGTTCGACGCGGTTCCGAGAGCTGCAAAGAGACTGCCCATGTAATCCTTCAGGCTTCGAGCGTAAGGCCGCGCGCGCCGATCGATGGCTGCGGAGCTGCCCAAACGCCTTCCGGGGTATAGTCTTCGGCGGCCATCGGGGACGTTCCGAACCAGCCACGGTAAAACTCTGCCGCAGAATCGGAAAGCTGCGCAAGGAGGGCGGCGCGTGTTTCTAACTCTCGGATAGCGGGGGCGATTGCACGTGCCGGCGGCTCCTGCCGCGCCGCCCGGTGAATCGCTTCGAGCAATCGGACAGCTTCCTGCAAATGGCCGATGCCTGTCTCGTCCATGCCCCGCGTCGCGAAGTTCTCTGTGGCCTGATCTAGCTGGCGCCGCACACAGGCGATGTCCGTCTCGGTCAACGCCACAGCTTATCCCTCCAGGCCGCGCAGATGACCGCCGACTACGGCCTTGCTGATTTCATTCACGTCCGTATGATATTGGCCGGAACGAAGCTGCGCCGCTATGCTTGCGACGTGCTGTTGATGCGTCGCCGACACGCTGGTCTTTGCCAGGCCGATAAAGTTGGCGGCGTCCGATAGCGCTACTGTGTCGCGATGCGCACCCTGCCGCTGGAGGGAGGAGGAGCGTGCATCCGGTGCCGACCCTTCGACAGCACCAGCCCCGCCGTCAATCCGATTCTCTACCGCGCTGTTTGTAATTCTCATGTTTCACGCCCGACACCTTAGGACCTATCCCTTGGGGTCTCTTCTGGTCTCTTATCGGGCGTCCGCCGAAAAACTAGAGGCCGCGCCGGCCGCTCTTTGTGATAACTCGTGCACCTTTACCATTAACTCGACCTCACCGCGCGGCATCTGGAGCGTCGTCGCGATCTCCTCGACCGTCCGGCCCCGCCGCCGCAGCCGCAATACTTGCCCGCGCCGGTTTAGATTCACTCCCGTCACTTCCTGGGCCCAGCCGGAGGGCGCCGGCCGCTCGGCCTCACGCTCGGCGAGGCGATCGCGCAGCTCGTGCATTTCAGCCGCCAGATGCGCCACTGTTGCCTCGAGCGGCTCCATATCCCGCGCGTCACTAAGCGTTTCCTTTACGCGTACGCGTTTCCTGAAAGAGAAAAACTGGCCGACGCATAGCGTCCCGAGCGCCACGGCAATGACGCCGAGACCCAAGGGAATCCAGTAAGACAGCAATTCGAGCAATTCAAGCATAATTTTATATACAATGATTCATCTGACTGATACAGAATGACTTAATAACCATCGCGGCCAGCTGGCCACTTACGTTCCAGGTAGCCCCGGAGTCGCAAGATGCCCTGCGCGCGAAGCTGCGAGATACGTGTGATGTGCAGGCTCATAATCTCCGCTATCTCGCGCAGATTCAGTTCTTCTTTGTAATACAGACTGAGCACCAGACGTTCGTTTTCCGGAATTTTGGTCATGCCGACCGCGAGTACGCGTTCGAGCTCGCGCCTTTCCAGAATGCGGGCCGGTGTTTCCTGCTCATCGTCGGAAATGAACTTCAGGAGACTCACGCCTTCGTCCTCGTCAATCGACTCCAAACTTCCGAGCGACACGGCCCGCAGTTCCACCACCCACTGCTGGTATTCGCTCAAACTGATCCCCAGTTCGGCGGCAATTTCAGCCTCGTCCGGGCTGCGCTGCAATTTCTGTTCGGCTCCCTGTATGGCTTCCTGCACCTGGCGGACACGCTTGCGTTTGTGCGGTGGTATACCATCGAGGCCGCGAATGCTATCGAGGATGGCGCCGCGGATCTTGTACTCGGCGTATGTTTTGAGGGTGGCGTTCTTATTCGGGTCGTAGTTGTCGACGGCGGCGAGCAGGCCCACGATGCCGGCCGAAATCAGGTCGTCGAGTTCCACGCTAGGCGGCAATTTCTCGTGAATGCGCGCGGCAATCCAGTTCACCTGCGGCAAGTGCTCTAAGATGAGCTCTTCACGTTCTTCGGCGGAACGCTCAACGGTGAGATACGAGTACATAGGAACGATGGAACACGCTCGTTCAGGCGGCAGAGGCGGCAATTTGCTGACGATCTCGTGCCTCGAAAGGCGCGAGCAACTCGGCCTTCGAAGCCTCCCGTATGTCTTCGGGAATCTGCCGCCCGTCCGCCAAGAAAGAGACCGGCAACCCGCTCCGCATGGCTACTTCCAACAGGGCGCCGGGCGTTTCCATCTCATCCACGTGGGTAAAGAGCAACTTGGCCGGGCGGAAGGCAGCAAAGCGTTCCACAGCGCGCCCAGCAGCCCGTGCCGTAAGCGTCGCCGGCAGAACCAGATGGACTTCGAGCCCCGACGGCAGTTCCGGCATGTCATCGAGTTCAGCCGGTGAGAACCCGGGCGAGTCGATTAGAATGAGCTTTTTGCCGCGGTATTCCTCGAGCGCCTCATTGAGAAGACCCGTGTTATGTACGACGTCAAATGGAAGACCGGCAATCCGTGCGTACGCGGCCAGTTGCTCCCAACCGCCGACGCGCAGCGTATCCAGAGAAAGGAGCTGTACGGGCACCCGTTCATCGAGCGAGCAGCGGATGGCGAGTTTGATCAGACTGGTGGTTTTCCCCGCCCCGGCCGGCCCGGCAAACAGCACGCGCCGCGCTTCGCCAGTGTCGCTGGCGATTCGTGGCTCAACGCGCAGGCGCCGTTCCAGTTCGCTGGTAAGCGCGGCCTCGTAACGCCCATCCGGCGCCGTTCGACCCAGATGCGACGATCCCCCTACGCGTGCCTCGACTGCTTCGGCAATTTCAGCGGCGAATTCCTCGGAGAAATCGGCCGCTACCAAGCGGGCACAGATTTCTTCGGCCTGCACACTTCCATTCGGCGCAACGGTGCTTCCATTTCGAACTACCGAATGGCGTACCACTGAGCGCCGCACCGTCTCGATCTGCTTGCGAAGGTCAGCCAATTCTTTGACCACATCGCTCGATCGAACCAGTTCGTCGGACGGCTCGAGAATGCCAGCCACCGCGGTGGTCTCCGCCACCGGACTCACGCCGGTAGAGGCACCCGGCTCGGCGGCGACGCCGAAAACAACCTCATAGGCCCCGAGCGAGCGCAGCTCCCACTCGGTTTTCTTCGAATGCAGTAGCATCGCGTCCGAGCCTAGTTCCGCACGCGCGCTTTCAATCGCCTCCTGCACTGAACCGGCAAAGTAAGACTTGATTCTCATTGGATAGCTCCTAGCGACAGGATTTTCACGCCCGCCGGCACTTCGTTATGGGAAATCGGAAAGACATTCGGCAGCGACGATTCGAGTATCTGCCGCAGGAAATAGCGCGCACCGGAAGAGACCATGACTACCGTAGGAACCTCGCGCCGCTCGAGCGTGCGCTCGAGACGACCGACGATTTCGTGGACCAACTGCGGAGCCAGGACCAGCACGCTGTTCTGCTCGCTGTGCTGCACTGCCGATTCGATCGTTTGCTCGATGGAAGAATCGAGGAAGAATGCGGGCAGTTCGCCCTTCTGATTTAAATACGGCTTCACAACCATGCGGCGGATCGATTGTCTGGTGTATTCGGTCAACAAAACAGGGTTCTTTGTGGTGCCGGCAGCTTCGCTGAGCGCTTCCAAAATGGAAACGCCGTCCCGGATCGAAACACGCTCGCGAAGAAGATTCTGCAGCACCTTCTGTATCGCTCCGAACGAGAGCAGTTTCGGTACCAAATCTTCGAGCAGCTTGGGGTTCTCCTGGCCCACTCGATCGGCGAACAACTTGGCGTCCTGCCGCGAGAAAAGCTCGCTCGCGTGCTGGCGGACCAATTCCGCCAAGTGCGTTCCCAGGATATTCACGGCATCAACTACCGTGTAGCCCGCGCCACGCGCCAGATCTACTTTGTCTCCGGGAATCCAAAGCGCCGGCAGGCCGAAAGCGGGTTCGCGCGTCTGTTGTCCAGAAAAATTCTTATCCGCTTTGCTAGTCGGGATAGCCAGTTCGCTGCCCGGCATCAGCTCATAACGGCCGATCTCGCTGCCCTTGAGTAGCACCACGTATTCGCGCGAACGTAAGGAAAGATTGTCGGTTACTCGCACCGGAGGCACCAGATAGCCAAGAGTATTCACGAATTGGCGGCGGATACCCGCAATCCGCTTTAGCAAGGGGGACGACTTACCACCAGCCACCAAGCCGGCCAAGCCGAGCCCCACTTCGATTGCCAGCGGTTCCACGCGCAGGAGTGATTCCAAATCGTCCTTGGGCGCGAGCGACGGCGCCGCCGCTTCCTCTTTGACGCTCCTGTCAATTTTTTTACGCTTGATCCAGCCGGCCGCGCCGAGGCCGCCGCCCAGCAATAGGAACGGAACCGCCGGCAGACCCGGAAAGGCCGCCAGCACCAACAGCACACCGGAGGAAAGCAGCAGCGGCTCCGGCTTGCCGAAAAGTTGCCGCTGAAACTCCGTGCCCACACGCGAGTCCGAATTCGCGCGTGTCACAATGAGGCCGCCGGACACCGAGATCATCAAGGCCGGAATTACCGTCACGAGGCCGTCGCCGATCGTGAGGACCGTGTACGTCTGCAGCGCGTGTTTCAGTTCCATGCCGTGCTGCAATACCCCGATCAGAAATCCGGCAATAATGTTGATGCTGGTGATCAGAATACTCGCCACCGCGTCGCGCTGAGTGAAGCGCGATGCGCCGTCCATCGCGCCATAGAATTCGGCTTCCGCGGCCAATTGCTTGCGCCGCCGCCGGGCTTCCGCTTCATCGATCAATCCGGCGTTCATTTCGGCATCGATCGACATCTGCTTACCTGGCAGCGCATCGAGCGTGAAGCGAGCGGATACTTCGGAGATGCGCACGGCGCCATGGTTGATCACGACGTACTGGATGGCAATCAGAATGAGGAAGATGACGGCGCCGATCACGTAGTTGCCGCCAACTACGAAGTTGCCGAAGGCCTCAATTACGTTGCCGGCGGCCGCTGTGCCGCTGTTGCCGTTGAGCAGGATCAAGCGGGCCGAGCTGACGTTCAACGCCAGCCGGAACAGCGTCAACAGTAACAATGCGGTGGGAAAGACGTTAAATTCGACCGGCTTCAGAATGTATAAGGTGACCATCAGTACGATCACCGACATCATGATGTCGAGCACAATCAGGATGTCGAGCAGCGCGGGAGGCAGCGGAGTAATCAGCGCCACTACGATCGCCAGTACAGCGATGGGCACGGAAAGCTCGCCCATGTCGGGCAGACTAAATTTTGCCGGCGCACGCTTGGATGCGGGCGCGGCGATGACTTGTGGCTGGATCGACATGAAGGGAGAAATCTTGGACCGGAGATACTATCCAGGCAATTTCCGGCCCATTAGCTTGTACACGTAGGCTAGGATTTCGGCGATGGCCTTGTAGAACTCGGGGGATACGGCACGGCCGGGCTCGACCGCCTGATACAGAGCGCGCGCGAGCGGTGGATTTTCGATGATGGGTATTTCGTTCTGGGTGGCGATTTGGCGAATACGGAGCGCCAGCCAATTCTTGCCCTTAGCCACCACGATCGGGCACGGCATGGTCTCCATCTCATAACGGATGGCTACTGCAAAGTGTGTAGGGTTCACGATCACCGCGGTCGCTTGTGGCACCTGGCGCATCATTTGGCGGCGCAGCAGATCGCGCCGCAAACGCCGGATACGCTGCTTGATCTGAGGATCGCCCTCGTTTCGCTTGTGCTCCTCGCGTATCTCCTGTTTCGTCATGCGCAGCGAGGACATGTGTTTCCGGTACTGCACCATCAGGTCAACAGCGCCGAACACCAAAAACAACGCCGCCGCTTTCCAAAGCAGGCTCTCGATCGCCCCTCCAACCTGTGCCGTCGCGGTGCGCACACTCTGAAGCGGCAGCCGCAAAAGCAGCGCCGCGTTACTTTCCCAAAAGGAATAGAGCGCCAGCGTAAGGGCGCCCAAAAGGACGACGGCTTCGAGCGTGGCTTTAAGATTCTGTGCCGGGAGTTCGCGGAGCCGGCCTACCGGATTCAGGCGGCTGAATTGAGGAGCGAGCTTTCCCAGACTGAAGCCCATGCGGGTCATGCTCAAATGCACGGCCAATGGGACCACCAACAGCACCGCCCCGAGCGAGACCAGCGGCGCAAGAGTTTCGAGGAATAAGCCCCGCACCAGCGCCGGCCACTCGGCACTGCTCATATCCCCGCGCATCGCGTCGGCGAGCAAACGGCTCATGGAGCGTCCGAGCGTTTCCGACCACACCGGCACTAGTTTTCCGGCTAGCGCCACGAATGCCAAAAACTCGACGGCGCCCAACAAGCCGCGTGAAGAAAGGAATTGCCCTTCCTCACGCGCCTTGCGCAGGCGCTGCGCTGTAGGTTTTTCTGTCTTATCGCTGGCCATGGCACGCTAGCCGAACAATCCTCGTTCCAGCGCGCCGAACACCTGGCTGGCGTAGGCTTCATACAATTCGGGAGCCACTTTGAGAACCGCCGCGAATGTCGCCAGAGTCAGCAGCATTTTGAGCGGCGCAGCATGCGCGCCCATATGCAATTGCGAGCTGATGCGGCCCACCAGCCCCAGCGCAATTTCCGCCATGAGCAGTAAGCCCAGAATGGGGAAGGCCAGCCGCAACCCCACTACAAAAATATTCGCGCCCAAACCGATTACGGTGTGCGCCAGGTCTTGCGTCAAGAGAAACTGCCCTGGCGGATAACGGTCGAAACTGAGTGCGAAAGCCCGCAAAACAATGCGATCAAGGCCCAGGGCAAAGAACAACATTCCGGCGGTCAATTGCGCGAGTACTTGTAAAACTTCGGAATCGGCTTGCGTCACTGGATCGATCACCGCCGAGTAGCCGTAGCCGGCTTGCAGACCGAGCATTTGCGCGCCCATAGTCAGAGCTTCAGTGAGAAAACCAACCATAAGGCCGATCGAAATTCCCAACGCCGCTTCGGAAAACAGCCAGCCTGTTAGAATTCCCGGCGTGATAGCGCTGACGTCCAGGTGGGGCCAGCGCGGGTAGAGCGCAATCGCCGCGGCAAAGGCGAATACGATGCGCGCCATGCCTGGCCCAGCTTCGCGTCCAGGCATCGGCACAAAAACGAATGCCCCAACCAACCGCACCAATACGAGCGCAAACGTGAGCGGCAGCGCTAGCGGGAACGAGAGGCTAGCGTGCATACTGCGAGAAGTCGCGTAAGACGCCGATGGTGTAGTCCGACGCCCGATGCAACATCCACGGCAGCAGCAGCAGAAAGCCTGCCAGACAGGCCGCCAAACGCGGCACAGTACTGAAAACCGGGTCCTGCAGCGAAGTCGCAATTTGAATCAAATTCACCGCTACGCCGAGCGCGAAAGCGATTATGAGCAGTGGGGCGACAATCCAGAACGCCGCCATCAGCGCGGCGCTCACAGTATGAATGGCAAATTGTGGCGTCATTGTGCGAAAAAGCTTTTCATGAGAGAACCGATCACCAGATTCCAGCCATCCACCAGTACGAACAACAGAATCTTGAACGGCGCCGAGACCATCACGGGGGGCAGTTGCATCATGCCGATAGAAAGCGTGACGGAGGCCACCGCAATATCGATCACGAGAAACGGCAGGAACAGTACCGCGCCGATCTGGAACCCGGCCTTCAGTTCAGAGAGTATGTAGGCGGGGATGAGCACCCGCAAACTGACATCGGAAGGGTTGCGTGGCGCAGGCTCTTTCGACATTTCGACAAACAGCCGGATGTCGCGCTCGCGCGCAAAGCGCACCAGAAACTTCCGCAGCGGCACCGAACCCTGGTCGAAAGCCTGTTCAGCAGTGATCTGTCCTTTTTCGAGCGGCTCCCAGGCATGGGTATAGATATCGGCGAACATCGGCTGCACAATCACCAGCGACAGAAATAGCGATAGTCCCACCAGCACCTGATTTGAGGGCGCGGTCTGCGTACCGAGCGCCTGCCGCAAAAAGTGCAGGACTACGGCAATGCGCAGGAAAGGCGTGACGCACATGATCACTGCCGGCAGCAAGGTCAGCAGTGTAAGGCCGAGCGCGATCTGCATGGGCACACTCAACGTCAGCCCCCGTCCGCCGCCTGGTGTAACACCAATCGACTGCAGAGCATCGCCGGTTGAAGCCGCGGCCGCAACCAACGGACTGAAGAACAAAAGCAATTTCATGACGCCGCCCGCTCCTCGATGGAGTTCGCCGGCAGAACAGCAATGCGGCTCAATCCCGCCGGCGATACGCCGACTACAATCAGCCGGCCGCCAAGCGATACCAAATGCAGCGAATGCTGCGCACTTAAGGTCACGCGCTCGACCACCTGCATGTTTCGGGTGGTAGCAGACGAGCGAACGAGCGGAAGGCGTACACTCGCAAAACCCTTGCGGCGTGCCAGCCACAAGGCTCCAATCAGGAGCGCGAGCACCAAAAAAACGGCCAGAGACTGCTGCAACATGAATTTCTTTGGGGACAGAATCGCAAGCGGGGTGGCGGGCGGAGCTCGCGCTACGCCCGCCGCTGCTTAGTGAATCACGTTGAACAGGTCCTGATTCATTTGATCGGCTGTGGAGATCACGCGAGAGTTTGCCTGGTAGGCGCTCTGGAAAACGATCAGATTCGTGAATTCGGTCGCCATGTCCACGTTCGAGCCCTCGAGCGCACCGCCCAGTATCTGGCCGCGATCGGCAGTCTGCGGAACACCGATGGCCGGATTGGCGGTGTCGCTGGTCGCGGCGAAGTTATTGTTGCCCGCGTTCTGCAGTGAAGTCGGATTCTGAATCGAGGCCAGAGCCAGTTCCGCTTCCACGCGCTTCTGCCCATTCGAGAAAGTAGCGACGATCTGTCCCCCGTTCTGGATGCTGACGGAGGTCAATTGCGCGGCCTGCGTTCCATCCTGCTTGGACCCGCCTACACTGGAGGGCTGCCCGTATTGCGTGACAGTGCCGTTGCCGTTTGCATCGAATATATTCCAGTTCATGGTTAGGTTCGCGGCGCCATCTTTCAATCCGGTGGCCGTAGCAGCCACGGGCGCTGTGCCGCCCGCCGTGCTCATGGTGCCGTCCGAGTTGAAAGTGACGCTGGCAGGCGCCGCCAGTAGCGACACCTGCGTACCCGGCGTGCCCGTTGTCAAATCCCCGCCCGGAATGGTCACATCGAAGTCCCACGTGTTGATGGCTGTCTTCTTGAAATTCAGTGTCAGGTCGTGGGAATTTCCCAGCGAGTCGACCACGGTAAGAGGCTGCGAGTATGTGTCACCGGTGGCGGTCGACGCATCGAGGTTGGCGTTCATGGAAAAACTCTGTGTCGCAACCGGAGGAAGAACAGCTCCCGACGGCAGAACAATATCGCCCGGAACGCCAGCGCTATTGATCGCTCCGCTTGGGTTCGCCATCCAGCCCTGCACGGTCTCGCCAGTCTGGGTCCGCAGGACACCCGTGTCGTCCAACAGGAAGTTGCCGTCGCGCGTAAACAGCTGCTGATCCGCCGGGCTCTTCACCACAAAGAAACCGTCTCCCTGAATGGCTGCCGCCAGAGGGGACAGGCTGCTCTGAATCGGCCCCTGCGTGAACAACTGGGTGCTGATGGGCGGGCTCACACCCAAGCCGGTCTGGAAGCCGGACGAAACCCCCAAAAACTCGCTGAACAGATCTTTGAAGTTGACGGCGCTCTGCTTAAACCCGTCGGTATTCATGTTGGCGAGATTATTTCCCGTCGTGTTGATGGCCTGTGACTGCGCCTTCAGCCCCGAGAGGGCGATTGAAAACGTGCTGGACATAAAGTGATTCCGTTTCTCCTTGAATTAGTGCTACTTGTGCGGCCGCTCCTAGACGCCGCCGGTCGCCTGCTGTGAATTGTCGTTCGTTGTAGAGGAGGACGTGGTCACGGGCGCATACCTGGCCGCGATCGAGTCCAGGTCCTGACGCGACGCCAGGCTCTGTTCGAGTTCGCTGAATTGCGCGAGCTGCGTGACGAAAGTGGTCCCATCCATTGGTTGGGCCGGGTTTTGGTTCTTGAGCTGCGCTACCAGCAATTGTAAGAACGTGTTTTCATTGGCGAGACCGCCGATGCCGTTCGAGCCACTGCCCGAGTTGCTGTCCGTACCGTCTGTGCCGGCGCTATTCGAAACCGGATAATTATTGCTTACTGAACCCATAAATATTCGCTCCTTATTTGCGGCGTTTTTCCGATAGCCGCCAGTTCTTCAAACCACGTCGGCGCCTCACGCTCGCGCCTCTCTTGCTGCTGTCCCGAATTGGAATTTCCGTCTTGCCCGCCTTGCCTCTGGCCCCCGGATTCAAAATTCCGGTGTCCCGCTTCGCCAGACTCCGCAGAGGCTGACGGCAACGCGACGCGTGGCGCCCATACTTCGGTCTGGTAGCGCTGCTCGGTGAGCCGCGCACTGAGATCTGGTAAATGCTCTTGCAAGCTACGAGCCAAATTACTATCGGCCGAGCGCACACTCACCGACAGAGCCCCCCCGCGCTCAACCAGTGTCAAAGCGACACGCTGGTTGCTATCAGATCCCAACTCGACACGCACCGCACGAACCGGCGTGCTCAGTGGTGACGGCAGTTCCGGCATATCGACTTTCGCAGCACTCGAAGCCGCGGGAGCGGATTGAGTAGGCTCATTTCCGGCCGGAGATGGGACAGAATTTTCGAGAATATTGGACGCGGCGGGAGAACCGCTAGCAGCGTTCTCATCGCCGGCGCGCGTCTTCATTTCCGTGACGGCTTTGCCCGCCGCAGCTTCCAGCTCATTGGCAAAGGAATGCATGCTGGTGCCGACGCCAGCCGTCTCGCTCAAAGCATCGCCTTCAGGAGCAGCCGGCGCTTCACGGCTCAGGCGCAAGGCAAATGCCAGGCCCGCGTCAGCCGAGGCTGCACTTGCTTGTGCTTGCGGCGTGATACCCGATACCGGCTGCGTTTCTTTATCAGAGAGAGATTCGCGGACGCTGGAGGCTGTCCCCGATTCCGGCGCGGCACTCACAGTGCGTGCCCCGCCGGTCCCTAAAAGAACCGTCAAAGAAGAAGGATCGAGCGGCACCCCGCTCGACATGCCTGGGAGGCCGATAAATGTCTCGGCGGCCGGCCCTTCATTTCCTTCCTGCCGTTTCGCGTCCAGAGAGCTAGCCTTTTCTTGTTTGCGCTCGCCTGTTGCGGTGGCAATAGGCGTGGCCACGCCCGCAGCAGGCTTTGCGGAGGCCTCCACCGTATCGGTATCCATGTCCTCTGCCTGAGCATCGTGCTGCTTTGGCATAACCTGCCCGGCGGCAGGCTGTTTCGTGGCGGGTCGCCGACCTGGAGCCTGCGGGGAAGCGGTATCGCTGCTGTCTTGCGTGCTACTTTTTTGCGAGCGACCGGACCGTGCACCGTGATCGTTCGTGGCAGACGCGAACGCCTGATCGAACGATCCATTCTCTGAAGAGGTATCGTCGCGGCCCGCATTACTGCGCCGCGGAGTGTGATACGAGGACAAATCCTGAAGAGGGGAACGCGCCGTGGACGCGTATCCGATCGAAGGCAACATCTCGCAACGCAAGTATGCATGCCACGGGCCGTAACGCCGAGGCTGCTATTTACGGGGATTGCGGGAGTTTGGGCACGAGACGGTCGTCAAGAAAATGCCCGCTCCCGTGCCGGAGGTCAGATTCTTGACGCGCGTCTCAGCGCATCCTAGATGCCTGTATCGCGAAAAAACCCGCCAATTCGAATTTTTTCCATTGGCAACCCGCTTGCATCTACCTTCGCGCAGCATGGACCCACTCACCACAGCCGCCGCCAGCGGCTTGCAAGCCCGCATGGACTCGCTCGATCTACTGGCGAATAACCTGGCCAATACTTCGACCGGCGGCTACAAGGCCGATCGCGAGTTCTACAGCACCTATTTCTCACCCGATGCCACAGGGCTCGACCCCACCGTTGGCGATTCACCGGTGGTCGAAAAACGCTGGACCGATTTCACGCAGGGGCCGCTGCTCTCAACCGGTAATCCCACCGACCTCGCACTGTCCGGCCCGGGATTTTTTGCTGTGAACGGTGCGAAGGGCCCGCTCTATACGCGCAACGGCAGTTTCAAAATTTCCGCACAAGGCCGCCTGGTTACCGCCGAAGGCTATAGCGTTCGCCTCACCACAGGCCAGCCGCTAGAAGTGCAGCCGGGAGCGCCCTTGCAAATTTCCGCCGACGGCCAGGTGGCGCAAAACGGTGTGCCGCTCGGCCAGCTCTCGGTCGTCAACTTCAAAGCACCGAACCAACTCACGAAATCCGTCGGAACTTATTTTGAGAATCCCGACCCGCAGGGTATGCCGCCGGTAACCGCAACGAATGCAGAGGTGGCGCAGGGCAAGATCGAATCCTCCAATGCGCAGCCGGCCGAATCGGCGGCGCGGCTTGTGATGCTCCTGCGGCATTCGGAGATGCTCGAGCATGCCGTCAAAATCGGCGCGGACATGAATCGGCAGGCAGTGGAGGAAGTGGCCCGCATCAGTTCTTGAGACTAGAAATGGAGAAAAAGAAACAACATGATTCGCGCATTGTATAGCGCCGCGAGCGGCATGACCGCTCAGCAGTTGAACGTCGACAACATCGCCAACAATCTGGCCAACGCCAACACGGCCGGCTTCAAGATGCGGCGAGCCCAGTTCCAGGACCTGCTCTACCAGAACATGATCCAGCCGGGCGCCGCCGCCGGTCAGCAGACGACAATTCCGGCCGGCCTGCAGCTCGGGCTGGGCACGCGCGCAGCGTCGAACGAAATCATCTTCATGCAGGGCGCGTTTTCGCAAACCAACAATCCGCTCGACCTAGCCATCCAGGGGAGCGGCTTCTTCCAGATCCGCCAGGCTTCCGGCGAACTCGCCTACACGCGAGCCGGCCAGTTTCAACTCGATCGCAACGGCAACATGGTGACCGCGAACGGCGATACACTCGAGCCGCAAATTACGATTCCGAACACCGCTCAGAATGTGACTATCGCGCAGGATGGCACGGTGAGTTTCACGGTGCCGGGCCAGAGCGCCGCCCAGAAAGCCGGGCAAATCCAGTTGGCCAATTTTCAGAACCCCGGCGGGCTGAACAGCATCGGCAGCAATCTGTATCTGCCCACCGACGCTTCAGGCGACGCGCAAGTAGGCGCGCCCGGCGGCAGCGAAGGCCTGGGTAAAGTTTCGCAGGGATACACCGAACAATCGAACGTGGACGTAGTCGGAGAATTTGTCAATCTGATCCAGAGCCAGCGCGCCTACGAAGCCAATTCGCGTGTTGTAAAGGCGGCGGATGAAATGTGCCAGCAGGTAAATCAGCTCACGCAATGATCGAGCGCCTGTTGCTGGCGGCCCTTTTTTCGATGGCCCTGCCGGCGGCTCCCCTCTCCCCCATGGCATGCCATCCGATTACTGCTGACTGGATCTACGGCCGCGACCTGGTCGCCGCGGACCCGTCGTTTGCTGGCCTGCCGCCCGAGCTGCCAGTCAGCTATTCGCCGGTTCCCGGCCTCGAGCGCGTCTTCCATCCGGGAGAGCTCCGCCGGCTGGCAGAAGCGCACCATCTCTCGGGCGCTCAAGTGAAGGAAAATATCTGTTTTGCCTGGCCGCTCGCGCCGCTCACCCGCGAGCGCATCACGACGTCCATCGAGCAAACCCTTTCGGGGCGTCACCCCCGCATCGAAGTGGTCGATTGGAGTCTGGCGCCCACTCCCGGAGGCGACCTCATTTTCCCGCTCTCCGGATTGAGCGCGCTTTCCGACAAGCCGGTCATTTGGAAAGGGTATGTGTCCTATGCCGGCACGCGCCGGTTCTCTATCTGGGCTAACGTGCGAGTCGCAATTCGCGAGCCACACCTGATCTCCTCGGTGCCGTTGCGTGTAGGCGACAGCGTCTCCGTAGCGGAAGTCAAAACCGAAATCTATGAGGGGCCGCTGTTGCGCGAGAAAGCGCTGGCGAGCCCGGACCAATTGACGGGACTGCGCGCGCGTCGGGACATTCCGGCCGGCTCCGCGCTCTTTGAAGACGAGTTTGAAGCGGCCAAGGAAGTCGAGCGCAATGAACTCGTCACGGTCCTGATCGAGGCCGGCTCCGCGCATATCGAAACTCAGGGCGTGGCCATCTGGGCGGGACGCCGCGGTGACATCATTTCGGTGCGCAATCCGAAAACAGGCCGTGTATATCGCGCGCGCGTGGAACAAAAAGGAACGGTACGGGTAGTGCCGGGCGGCACAGTTGGATTGGTCGTGGAGGAGAAGAAATCGTGACAACACAGAAATTGCTGCTTCTGTTTTCAGTGGTCATGCTGTGCGCTTCGGCCTCTCTCGCCGGACCGAAAAACGTGCTCAAGAAAGAGCCCGAGAAATCGCCACTCGATCAGTATGTCGAAGACGCGCATCGTCGCGCGGTGACCGCCGGCGCCGAGAGTCCCGGCTCGCTATGGTCTTCTCCGGCCACTATGGCCGATCTCGCCACCGATGTGCGAGCGCGCAGCGCCGGCGATATGGTCACCATTGTCGTGAACGAACAGGCCTCAGCCGTGTCGACCGGGCAGACCAAGACTTCGCGCTCCTCGAACGCCAAAGCCGCCGTCAATTCGGTCGCTGGACCGCTCTCGAGCGCCGGACGGCTGGCGAATTTAGTAAGTCTCAATTCGGCAACTTCGCTCGACGGCGAGGGCACCACGCTGCGTCAGACGACACTAACCACGACCATTACCGCCCGCGTGACGGATGTTCTGCCGAATGGTTACCTGGTGATCGAAGGATCAAAGACCCTGGCCGTTAATTCCGAGAACCAGGTAATCACGCTGCGTGGTGTGGTGCGCCCGGCCGATCTGACCAACGCGAACAGCGTGCAGTCGGGCAACGTGGCGCAGATGGAGTTGAGGATCAACGGCAAGGGAGTGGTGAACGACGTAATCCACAGGCCCAACGTACTCTATCGGATCTTGCTCGGACTACTGCCCTTCTAACGATGAAATATATTCTTCTACTTGGCTTGTTAGGGGCCTCGATGCTTGGCGCGGCACCCGAACGCGGTGTGCGGCTGAAAGACTTGGTCACCATCGAAGGAGTGCGCAGCAACCAGCTCGTGGGTTATGGGCTCGTGATCGGGCTGAATGGTACCGGGGACCGCCAGCAGACTCGCTTCTCGGCGCAGAGTCTGACCAATCTCTTGCAACGCATGGGCGTCAGCATAGACCCGAACCTCATCACTGTTAAGAACACCGCCGCCGTGATGGTAACTGCTACGCTGCCGCCGTATGCGCAGCCGGGTAGCTCGATCGATGTCAACGTGGGCGCCATCGGCGATGCCAGCAATTTACAAGGCGGCTTGTTGGTATTGACTACCTTGCGCGGAGTCAACGGGGAGGTTTACGCCACCGCGCAGGGTCCGGTCGTCACCGCCGGCTTCCTGAGCGGGCGAGCAGGAAATTCGCAGACGGTAAACCACCCGACCGCCGGAAGAATTCCAAATGGTGCGGCGGTCGAACGCCTGGCCCCTTCCGTACCACTCGGCAAAGTGATCAAGCTGCAACTGCGGGAAGAGGACTTCACCACGTCCGCACGTATCTCGGAGGCAGTTAACAAGCACTTCGAAACAGCAATTGCCCACTCCGATAATTCGGGGCTCGTGAGCGTCAGCGTGCCCGAGAACTTCGCTGCGCGGCCCACCGAGTTCGTGGCCGAGCTCGAAAGACTCAAGGTCGAGCCCGACCGCGCCGCCCGTGTCGTCATCAACGAAAAAACCGGGACGGTCATCCTGGGCAGCCAGGTGAGAATTGCACCCGTGGCGATTATGCATGGAAACCTCACAGTCGAGATTCAGACGCAACTCATTCCGGTGCCCAACGGGCCGTTCTCGTCCGCGCCGGGCGTTGTGGCGCCCGAGACGACGGTAGCAGCCAAGGACGAGAAATCGCGCAACGTACTGCTCAAAGAGGGGGCCACCGTAGAGGAATTGGTAAAAGCCCTGGCCGCCATCGGCTCGACCGCGCGCGATGTGATTGCGATTCTGGAAAGCCTGCGGGCGGCTGGCGCGCTGGACGCCGAGTTGGAAGTCATCTGATCTGATGAGTTTGTCCGTGTGCAGTCGTATTCATCGGTGGGATTGACATATGAGTTTGAATCTGGACGCTACCCTGCTCACCAGCGCCGCCGCACCAACGGAAAAGACGCCGTCGAAAATCGGCGATGCGGCACGCCAATTCGAGTCTTTACTGATCGGCGAAATGCTGAAATCGGCGCGTGAATCGAATTCCGACGGCTGGCTCGGCAGCGGCTCGGATTCGGGCTCGGAGTCCGCCATGGCTCTGGCGGAAACACAGTTCGCGCAAGCCATCGCAAGTCAGGGCGGCTTCGGTCTCGCGAAGACGATCGAGCAATCTGTTTCCCGCGAGAGCTCTCAGAAGGAAAAGGCCGCGCCCGAACCGGTCTCGAACGGTTCACTCCAATAAGCCGCGTACGGCATTCCCTGGGTCTCCACTTCCGGTGCTCCTCTAAACGTCGTGAGCTCTTGGTTCGTGGCGGCAACCTGCGGCAGACCATCGCTCGCCGCGCGCCATCCTTCTACCAGCGTCGTCAGAAGCTTTTCGACCTCGCGAAGCGGTGCCTCAGACTGCCGGGCATGTGCTTCGAGCAACCGCGTCTGCATGTATCCATACAATCGCTTGAGAGTAAGGCTGATTTCCCCACCTTTTTCGTGGTCGAGCGAGACGAGCAGTTCCGTCAGAATCCGCAGCGCCTTGTTGACGGCTTTCGAGCGCCCCAGGATATCGCCACTCTCGAGACAACGTGCGGCATGGCGAGTCGCCTCCAGCGCGCCTTCATAGAGAGCCACCACCAACCGCAGCGGGTTCTGGCTCGAGACGCTTCCCTCCTCGTATGCCTGGTAGGGATTGTAATCGCTCAACTGAACATCCTCCGTACCTCTTTATCGCAGCATTTCGCAGATTTTTCAGGGTCAAAGGGCAATTCCTGGCCTGGCCCTTATCACAAGAAGACAGCCCGCATCGGGGTGATTATCGGTAGAGGACCGGGTACCGCTTCCGATATGACTTTCAGGGGTTATCCCGCAAACCGATGTTCTCGATCATAGGCATTGTTGTGGTCATAGGCGCCATTGTGGGCGGCTATCTGATGGAGCACGGCAATTTGAAGGTGCTCATCCAGCCGGCTGAGCTCATCATTATCGGAGGCGCGGCCATCGGAACACTGCTGATCGCGAATCCGCTGCCGGTAATCATCAAACTATTGAAAGGCGTGGCCGGGGCGTTCGGCTCCGAAAAATTCAGCAAAGACCGTTATCTCGACACTCTCAAAATGCTCAACGAGCTGTTCGTCCGGGGCCGCAAGGGCGGCATCAGCAGCCTCGAGCAGGACGTCGAGGCACCCGATAAAAGCGAAGTCTTCAAGAAATACGAAAAGGTCCTTAAGGATCATCACATCCTGCATTTCATTTGCGACACGCTGCGCATGGCGATGACCGGTACGGTCTCGCACTTCGATCTCGACCAGATGATCGAGCTCGATCTCGAGGTGCACCATAAGGAAGTCAACGTACCAGTGGCGGCGCTCACTACCGTCGCCGATGCCCTGCCCGGCCTCGGTATTGTCGCGGCCGTACTGGGCGTGGTGATCACCATGGGATCCCTCGGCGGGCCGCCGGAGGAGATCGGGCACAAGGTCGCCGCGGCGTTGGTGGGGACGTTCTTAGGAATTCTACTGTGTTATGGCTTCTTTTCCCCACTCGCAGCGAGCATGGGCAAAGCCAACGATTCTGAATCGCAGTACTATCATTGCCTGCGAACAGGATTGATTGCTTTCATCCGCGGAGCTGCGCCTATCCTGGCGGTGGAATTTTCGCGGCGCTCGATTCCTTCCCGCGTGCGTCCGAGTTTTCAAGAGATGGAAGCGGCCTGCCGCGGTACAAAGAACGAGGCTAAGGCGGCTTAAAAGACATGCCCGCCACGCCCCCGCAACCCATCATCGTCATCAAGAAAAAGGGCCACGCCCACGGCCACCATGGCGGTGCCTGGAAGGTTGCCTATGCAGACTTCGTCACCGCCATGATGGCCTTGTTCATCGTGCTCTGGCTCATGAGCGCCAGCCAGGACGTGCAAAAGGCCGTCGCGGGTTATTTCCGAGATCCCAAAGGCGTAGGCAAGCAGACCGGCAGTTCGATGGGCGGCACGGGGGAAAGCCTCATTATTACTAAAAGCAACATGAACCTGCTCAAAGAATAAGCTCGAGCAGCAGATGAAGCAAAGCCCGCAATTCGAGAAGCTCAAAGACTATGTGCAGATGACGGTCACCGGCGAAGGGTTGCGCATCGAGCTGCTCGAATCGGAAAAAGGCCGCTTCTTCGAAAATGGTGAGCCGTTGCCGACCGAAACCGGTAAGGCTTTACTGGTACTGCTGGCCCATGAAGTCGGCAAAATGCCCAATGGGCTGTTGATCGAAGGCCACACCGATTCGACACCATACGACAGCACGCGCTACTCGAACTGGGAACTCTCGGCCGACCGGGCCAACGCCGCCCGCAGGATCATGCAGGAGAACGGCGTCCGTGTCAATCAGATCGCGCAGGTTCGAGGTTTTGCGGATCAGCAATTGCGGCTTCCGGCCAAACCAGCAGATCCGTCCAACCGCCGCATTTCGATCATCGTTCAATATATGCAAGGACAAGCGAGCACCGAGGCGGTTCCGCCAATACCCGCTGCGAAACCTGTCGCCGCGCATGCCCACTAAACCGGCATTAAGACCCGCACAGATCCTCTAATAAGTCCACCGGCCCGCGATATAGCTGTATGCCTACGGAAATCGTCGTGGCGCCGGATGAATGCCGATTGGCGGGCGAGGGTGACGTCCTGCTAGCCCGCCATCTCTCCTATGACTGGGCGATTGCCATCCATCATCCGGAAATCCAAATTGGAGCGCTATTGCGCTTCAGCGGGCGGCCCGACTACGCCTTACAGCAGGCACTCTACGTCGTCCGCCCGCCAATGGGTCCACGGCACGGCTGGCGCGCCTATGTGATTGGGGGCGCCACCGCTCCGGGCGACGAGCAAGCGCCGCGGCTGGCCCACTCTTCGAGACTCGCAATTCAGGCCAGCTTGTGGCGCGAAGGTGTGTTCCTCAAAGGAGAAGATTTCGGTGGCCAACGCGCCCGCACCCTCTATTTCGATCCCACGGCGGACCGGCTGATCGTTCGATCCGCGGGAACGCTAGCTCCTCGTCACCAGCAGATTGCTTTTCCATGCCCGCTAGCATCTTGATTGCCGACAGTTCGTCCTCCATGCGCGCTCTGATTGCGCGGGCCATAAGCGTAGCCGGCTTGCCGGTATCCCACTGCCTTCAGGCTTGCGACGCTGGACAGGTCTTGCGTCTGATCGAATCTCGCAGCATCGACTTCCTGTTGCTCGACACACACTTGGGCGGTATCGACCAGGGGAAATTGCTCGAGGCGCTCGACCCGCGGAGCGAAGCCGTAGCCGTTCCCTTTATGGTCACCTCTTCGGACGCCTCCTCGGCGCGCATCCAGCGGTTGCTTGAGGCGGGCGCCCGTGACTACCTCCTGAAACCGTTTTCTATTCCTACACTCTGCGCACGTCTCGACACGGCGCTCCAAACGGTCCATGGCAACCACTGACATGCAGCAAACGAGCGAAATCGAAGCCGCTCTCGAGCGCCTGTTTCACCACACGCTCGAAGTTATGTGTTTCACGGAGGCCGAGCGCTTGCCTTCCCTGCCCGCAATGGGAGACGCGATCGAAGCGAGCGTCGCTTTTGGAGGCAGTCGAACCGGACATCTGCAATTACAAGTTGAGCCCGTCGCCGCGCGCTCCCTCACGGCGGCGTTCCTCGGCCTGGAAGCGGGCCATCCATCGCTCGCATCGCATACCGCTGACACCATGGGCGAGTTCGCACGCATTCTGTGCGGGCGCCTGGTCACGTCTCTTGATCCGTCGACGCCTGTCGAAATGAAACCCGCTGCCATCGGTATTCGCAAACCTGAAAAAATCATCGGCCAAGCGTTTCGCGCAGGTGCTGGAACCCTCTGTATTACCGTGCAGATGTCCTGAGGATTACCCGATAAGAGGGTAGCGGGACCTCTTGACTAAGCCTTTTTTAGCCCTCTTAGTTCTACCGGCTACGTTAGCCTACGCTGCGGGCCCGGACGCTCCGATATCGTCGTCGCTCAAGCAACAGCAGGATTCGCTCGAGCGACAGCGCGCATCTCTGCACCAGCAACTCACGAGCAAAGCTATGGGGCCAGCCGGCAAAGCCTCGGACCCCACCGTGGAGCCGGCCGCTTACTTCATCGATCCGTTCCCCCCACTTCCGCAGGCCGACTGCGATCGTCTGGATAAGGCCACGGTAGAATCCCTGATCGCCGCGGCCGCCAAAAAACAGTCGCTGGAGCCCGCCCTGCTGCGTGCTGTGATGAAACAGGAATCCGGATTCAAGCCATGCGCCGTTTCGATTCGCGGAGCGCAGGGGCTGATGCAACTCATGCCTGCGACTGCTGGGCTGCTGCATGTCGAAGACCCGTTCAATCCGGAGCAGAACGTGCAAGCCGGAGCGGCCTTTCTGAAACAGTTACTCGGCCGCTACAAAGGTGACCTGCGGCTGGCACTGGTGGCCTATAACGCCGGTCCTTTACGCGCGGACCAGCCGGCTCACGCGCCCTATCCGCTGGAAACGCAGAATTATCTCGCCAGCATATTCGCCCAACTCGGCATGGGTCAGGCGCAGGAGTTGGCGGACGATCTCGAAACACTGCCGGCGGCACCCCCGCCCCCATCCGAGGCGACGCAAGAGCCGCCCGAAACACCTTCCGCCGAACCAGAAAAGAAACCTGAGAGCGTCTATCCGGCTCCCACTGAAAAACCCGCGGCGGCAATCGCGGAAGAGACTCCGCCTCCTGCCTGAGCCTGATTCGTCGGCTATACCGTTCTTCTCTATCCGCCTTGCTGGGGCTCGTGGCGGTTGGCGCTGCGTTGGGTGAGTGGATGATTCGTCAGCAGGAATTTTCCGCCGCTTGCCATCACGACGTCCAGTTCCAGCGTGGCCGTGGAGCCACCCATCTTCAGATTCCGGATGCGGCCCAGCCGCGGCCGGTCTACGACTAGATAACAACGTTCCGGCTGCCGCCAGAGTTCCTCAAATTGCGTGTCGTCGATAAACACCGCGGCTGACGTCGGAGCATACGACCCATACACCAGGTTGTTGAAGCGCCCGTTCAGCAGCAGCGCGGAACGATTCGTATAAAAGAAAACGGAAGAAAAATCGTAATAGTGATGGTTGACGATCAGTTTGCCCGGGGGCGAAGCGAGCAGTGCGTTTGCAAGCGGCCGGGAGGACATAAAGGGATCGAAAACCACCAGCGCCAACCGGGCCGCGTGAAAGAAAATCACCATCATCGCGGCGGCCGCCATGAACGACCATTTTCGACGCGCGCGCGCCGTACCCAGGCATCCGACCAAGAACGCCACCGCCGCCACCGCCAGCGGCAATCGAAGATATGCGAAGGAGGCCATCGTCAGATCCTCCATGTGGCCGAGTGACAACCGATATGCGGCCGGATGTTCCGTCAATGCTCCCGCAATATCGCCGGGCGTAGGTAAATTTCGGACAAATACCAGAATCGTAATTACCACCACCGCCGCCAATCCGGCTACGCCTGACAACACGCGCGTCCCGCGGCGAATCCAGACCGCAATGTCGCGCTCGTCCGCCGCAAGCACGCCGCCTAACAACAACGCCAACGCCGGGTAGATAGGCATCGAATAGTATTCCTGCGTTGTAGAGAAAGTAAAGAACACCATCACTACACCGATCCAACAAAGCGCGAAAAGCCGGACGCGGCCCGCCTTGTCCGCCGGCCGGAAGCTGAGCTTCGCGAGTGCCGGAAAATAGACACTCCAGGGAAACAGCCACAATAGATGAAACATCCAGAAGTACAATCGCGGCACCGTATCATAATCGCGCGGATAACGCATATTCAAGAAGCGCAGGAGCTGCTCGTTGAAAAAATAGAACCAGAAGAATCCGTGATATTCGCCGGGTGCGCTGCGCATTGTGAAGACAAAGTAGGGCGGATTTCGGATAGTAGCGAGGATATGCCACGGAGCTGCGACCGCTAGCACGATCAGGATGCCGGACCAGGGCCTCAGCCTCGTCCACGTGCGCCGCACAAACAGTTGCCGTGTGACTGCCAGATACACCAGAGCCGTCCCTACAGGGAAGACCAGGCCGATCAAGCTCTTTAGCAGTAGCCCGACCGCGAGACTTGCCGCGAGCGTCGTCGCCCACCATGCCGGATGCGGCTCATCCTCTTCGAGCGCCCGCAGAAACGACCACATCGCAAGCGCGATGGTACCCGTCAAAATAACATCCGGAATCAGAATGCGCGTGAAAAGAAACAAGCCGACGCAGGTCGAGACGCAGACGCCGGCGTAGAGTCCGGCGCGCCGTCCGAAGGCCCAGATTCCGAAGGCCGCCGTCAGGCACGCGAGCGCTATTGCTCCAAACGCGACCGGCAAACGCGCCACCCAGTCGTGTACCCCGGCCACCCGGTAGAACCCCGCGATCATCCAATAGATCAGCGGTGCTTTCTCGAGATAGGGCACCCCATCCAGGCGTGCCGTCACCCAGTCGCCCGACTCGAGCATGTTTCGCGCAATCTGAGCCTGCACGGCGTCCACATCGTCCATCAACGATGGGGGCGAGATGCTGCAACCTAAATAAATCGCTGCGGCCACACTTGCCACTGCCGCATAAGGGACCCAACGCTTTTTCCACACTTGTCAAATTCAACATAACAATCGGCGGTAACTATATCGGTTACCTTCCGATTGGAAGATACGTCTTCCAAAAAGGGTGGGTGTTTTCGATTTGGCACAGAGGGTCGATGAGCTCAATAGCCGTTCAACTGTTCCTGGGTCTCGCCAGTCTACCATTTATCTATTACCTGCTCGCGATTTATAGTTCCCGCCGCTTCTTCTCCAAAAGGGAGGTTGAACCGCGCGGATTCACGCCCCCACTCAGCATCTTGAAGCCGGTTCGCGGCCTGGATCCTGACGCATACGAGAACTTCGCAAGTTTCTGCAATCAGGACTACCCGGAATACGAAATCGTGTTCTGCCTGGGTGCGACCGACGATCCGGCCGTGCCAGTCATTGAAGCGCTGCAGCGCAATTTCCCCCGGCAGCGCATCCGGATACTATTCGGCTCCGGACGCGTGGCGGCGAACGACAAAGTTGCCAAACTGGTACGTCTTGCCGACGAAGCCGCTTACGAGCACCTGGTCATCAACGATAGCGACGTTCGCGTTCGCCCCGATTACCTGCGCAAAATTGTAGCGCCCCTGGCAGATCCGAAAACCGGCGCGGTGACCTGTCTGTATGTCTCTACCGGCGAGCGCACCTTCACCGACACTTTGCAGACGGTCGGAATGCTCTCCGACTTTTACGCCGGCTTGCTGGTCGCCCGTGAACTCGATGGCGTGAAATTTGCGCTCGGTCCAACTATCGCCACCACCCGTACTCATCTAGCCGCTTTCGGCGGTTATCAGGCAATTGAAAATCGTCCGGGCGACGATCTCCTGGTGGGCCAACTGATTTCCGAGCAAGGGTTCGAAGTCGTCTTGTCCCGCTACGTGGTCGAAACTGTCTCGGACTACCAGTCGATGAGGGATCTCTTACACAAACGCATGCGCTGGCTGGTCGTGATGCGCCATATGCGGCCGCTGGGACATCTCGGCTTGCTGTTCACGCACGGATTGCCATGGTCGATCGCCGCAATCGCGGTCGATCCCACGCCGTCGGTCGCCGCATTCTTTCTTGGCGGCTACCTCTTTCTAAGGACGACTATGAGTTGGCTCATTGGCGTCCGCGGACTCAAACAGCGTGCGCTCGATACAAAGGTCGTCGTGGCTTGGGACGCCTTCGCGTTTGTGATGTGGCTGGCTAGCTTCTGCCGCAACAGCATCCGGTGGCGAGGGGGCGATTATTATATCCGCAACGGCGAACTTGTCCCGGCCTCAAACACGGGCGATTAGCGAAGACGTTACTTCTTGTACCGTGCGGCGCTCATTCGAAGTTTTTCGCCAATCCACCTGCGGGAGAAACATAGAGACATCGATGCGGTCTCGATAACGCACCGCGATGTTCATCAGGGAATCGAGCAGCGAATCGGAAAGATAGTGTGGCTGCAGTCCGAGGTCAAGGAGTTTTGAGTGTTTAGCGTTGTAATAGTGTTGCTCGGATTCAACACGCGGATCGGGGATTCGGTCGATCTCCACATCCAACCCAAGCTTATTCCCTGCCGCCTTCACCAACTCGGCAATCTCGAGAACTGAAAACTGCTCCGTAAATTGGTTGAAGACACGGCACTCGCCCGGCGCGGCCGGATGCAGACACGCAAGTTCCACACAGCGGACCGTGTCGCGTATGTCTAGAAAACCTCGCGTTTGGCCGCCCTGCCCGTATACGGTCAACGGATGGCCCACGGCTGCTTGCGCGCAGAAGCGGTTCAGCACCGTTCCGAATACTTCGTCGTAGTCGAAGCGATTGATGAGTGCTTCGTCCAAGAGCGTTTCGTCGGTCGTGGTGCCATACACCACACCCTGATTCAGATCGGTAGCCCGCAGCTTCCAGATCTTGCAGGCGAACATCATGTTGTGGCTGTCGTGAACTTTCGAGAGATGGTAGAACGAGCCCGGCTGCTTCGGGAATGGGAGAACGTCCTTGCGTCCGTTGTGCTCGATGCTTATGTACCCCTCTTCAATATCGATGTTGGGTGTACCGTATTCGCCCATCGTCCCAAGCTTTACCAGATGGCACTCCGGCTGATGTTCGCGCAGCGCAAAGAGCAGGTTTAATGTTCCAACGACATTGTTCACCTGCGTGAAGACCGCATGCTTACGGTCGATCATCGAATAGGGCGCAGCGCGCTGTTCGGCAAAATGGATGACCGCTTCCGGTTGAAATGCCTTGATACTCGAAGCCAGAAAGTCGTAATCAGTCACATCGCCGACAAAGAGTTCGATGGAGCACCCTGTGAGCTGTTGCCAGACACGCAGCCGCTCTGCCAGGGGACGGATCGGCGTCAATGTCTGCACGCCCAGCTCGTGATCCCACTGGCGGCGGGCAAAGTTGTCGACGATTGCGACCGAATGCCCCCTCTCCGACAAATAAACAGCCGTGGCCCAACCGCAATACCCGTCTCCGCCCAGTATGCCGATTTTCATAAAACAGTAATGACGTAGCGGTGTTATGCAACGTAACTGGAATATATGCAAAACTATTTACGTTGTTTGACTGGGGTAGTTCCGACTAGCACTACACCGAGGAATATGAGCAGCGTACCAAGCCATTGGTTAAGGCTGACTTGCTCATTGAGGAACATTTTTCCGAGCAAGGCAGACAGGATGTAACCCGTCGCTGTCAGCGGGAGCACAAAACTCAGGTCGGCCACGCTAAGCAAGGCAAGGCGCGTCAGCAGCGCCAGTATTAGCATTGAGATGCCCACCGCGACAAAAGGATTCAACATTGCTTGTAAATAAAGCAAAGGATGCATTCCCAACAATTGTGAAGATTGTTTAACCCCCCAGGCGAGCGAAAGGTTGCCGAATGGCCGCAGCAATAAAGTGATCACCAATAATTGATATGTGCGAAACGTTCGCGCCTCAAGGATCACTAATTCGATTTTAGCCCGCTTCTCTGATAGACTCCGAAGAATTTCGCCGTATGCCAGAAATACCCATAACTGACAGTGCGCACATTACCGCAGGTCTGAAAATCAGCGACTCATCGCCATTTTCACTCGCCAAATTGTCGAGCCTGAACTTCGCGAGCCTTCCCGTTGTCGGGGATTTCCAGAAGCCGGTCGATCAAAGTACCGTCGATCATGCCACTTTTGGCCTACGGCTTGGATCTCCGGCGTTACTCGCGGGCGACGCATTTCCCACCGGTGCCGAAGCCACGGTTAGCGGCACGCTAGTTATCCGCAAACCATCGGCCGGCGTTCTCTTCGAGGACGATGGATTCTCACCCCAATTGCCAATCCAGGCGGGAACCTGTTGGGTCGGCCTCGATCTGCAGCTTGCGGTAGCAGCCAAAGCCGGAGCGGCAGTTCAGGGTTTTGGCGTCGAAGTCGAAGGCGACACGGTAGCCGCGGTCGGAACATTGCTGCGGCTCGATTCCGCATCCGGATCTCTTCCGAAGTTGGGCGATGCCCTGAAAGCGGCGCTCGAGCATTATTCGATCCCACGGACGGTGGAAGAAATCCGTAAGCAGCCGCTCGGAATCGCGCACACGGCCGAGATCGGCGGCACCGTGACGTTCAGCGGATCTTACACCGTGCCTATCAGTGCGAACGCTCTGGCGTCCGCTTCCCTCCCCTTCAATTACAAAATCGCGTTGAACCCCGAGGCAACGCTTCAAGTCGGAGGCTCGCTCGCGCTCACAGGCGACTTTATTGTTCGTACATATAAGACGAGCGAAACCGAATTGACATTAGGTCTCTACAAAAAAAAAGGCACGACCATCGAGGTCGACTTTACGGCGGCTACGGGCGTCGCCGCGAATTTCGGTACCAGCAGCACGGATCTGGTCAGTGCGGTCCTCGGCAGAATTTTTTCAAAAATTGACCCGTCAGTGGCGGGCTTCACCGGTGAACAAGCGGAGGCGCTCGACGGCGCACTGCACGCCTGCATCGATAACAGCTTTGCGACCTCAATCAATGGGTCGTGCGCAGCTTCCCGGACGGACGAGTCTGCCGTGGTGTATTCGATCGATTTGAGCACAGCGGATCAAGCCGCTACCGACAAAGCGATTACCGCCGCACTACATGGCAATTGGACTCCGCTTGAGGACTTACCGAATGCGCGTCCGGTGCGTAATGTGGTGCGTGAAGTGCGGGCCAAGGGCCGTAAGATCGTCATCAATTTGCTCGGCTTCTACAACGCTATCTCAGTTTCTGAATACGTCAAATCGTGCGAAATTCTCCGCGACCCGGACGGACAGGTTGTCCTGATTGACAGGACCAAGGCAAACCAGCTCAGAGCGGCCGGCGCTCCGAAGATGGCGGATGCCGAGCGGCTGCGCACCGCGATCGGCGAAGGGTTCTTGACTACGGCAACGTATGCCGCCGCAGCGGGCGGAAGACTCGCGCTCAAAGACTTCAGCGTCCACCAGACTTATGCGCGCTACGCGGCCAAAATGTCGGCCGAGGAAGTGCGGCGGCAGGTGCGCTTAGCCCGCGCCCTGAAATTGGCCGGGAACGGCGACTGGGACTCAAAGGTTGCCGGAAGCGGAACGTTTGCGCACGCCAAAGCCACGGCCGTGGCCAGCTACGATGTGCATGCCGCTCTGCGGCTGTTCTTTGCGAATCCAGGCACACGAGCCGGATTTCAACGTACCCAATTGGAAAAAACCGGGCGTGACGCCAAAGTCGCGTTGCTCGATCCAAGTGAAATCAATGCCGTAGCGCGCATTCGAGTCCTCAACGACAACACGCTCTGGTCCGCTATGGGCGAAACCGGAAACCCCGCCGCGTTTAAGACAATGGACGGTTTGCGCAACCTGAACACTACGGAACTCGGCGCCGTGACGGCGGATTGGGTAGACATCCGTTGGTGGGCGAATGCCATGCTGCGTGTTGCGCCGCAGTTGAGCCAGGTGCTCGAGGCCATTGAATCGTCAACCGCCGCGGATCCAACGACCGATACCGCATTCATGCGCCAGCGCAAGGCCCTCGAAGATATACTCTCGGACGTGGGCAAGAACACACGATCGGCTTTCGGAGACGGCTGGGGATTGCTGGTCATGTTCAATCTGTCGAAAGGGGCCGCGGCCCTCGAAATGGATATTGGCTGGAACGGCACACTAGAACACTACGTTTCCGGCGCGAAGGTGGCAACCGCCCTCGGTGCTCCGTAAGGTCCTGCTGCCGTTGACGGCAGCGATCGTCCTTGTTGCCTATGCCGCCGGGCCGTCCGGCTTTCGCTTTGTCATCCTCGGAGACCGCACCGGAGAAGCTGTCGCCGGGGTCTATCGAGAAATCTGGCGCGAGCTCGATCACGACCATCCCGACTTTGTCGTCAGTGTGGGCGACACGATTCAAGGCGGTGATGATCGGGCCGTCGACGCCGAATGGCGGAAAATTTTGGCGCTGCTTACGCCCTATCGCCGCTATCGAATCTTCTTCGCGCCCGGTAATCACGACGTCTGGTCGGAGGCATCTGCTGAGGCCTACGAAAAATACACTCGGCACCCCCTGCATTACAGCTTCGACTATCGGCAGGCGCACTTCACGATACTCGACAACAGCCGCAGCGACCAGTTGCCGGCCGAGGAATTTGCCTATCTCCAGAAAGATCTCGAGTTGCACAAGAGTCAGCCGCTCAAATTTATCGTTTCGCACCGGCCTTCGTGGATACTGAACGCCGTGCTCGGCAACCCGGGCTTCCCGCTGCATCAACTCGCCAAACGTTATGGCGTCAAATACGTCATCGCAGGGCACATTCACCAGATGCTGCGCTTTGAAGTCGAGGGCGTGACTTATCTTTCCATGCCTAGCGCCGGAGGGCATCTTCGGCTCGAAAAGCAATATGACAAGGGTTGGTTTTTTGCGCACACGCTGGTGTCTGTCGAGGGCGATTCCGTGAGCTTCGAAATCAAGGAAGCCGCGCCGCCTTACGGCGAATCTCGAGTCAGTAAATTGACGGATTGGGGAGTCGCGGGGCGCAACGTATACTCAAAGGTTCAGTAGTATGCCTTGTGACGGACTCTCAGCGGACGTGTACGATCGCTACGTCTTGGGGTTGCTCGATGAACCGGAACGCTCGCAGTTAGAAGCGGACATCCAGGAGCAGTGCCCCGCGTGCCTGCGCGGCGTGCAGCGCAGCATGAACCTATGGTTGGTGTTTGCCTCGACCCTCGAAAATGAAGAGCCGTCCGCCGATTTCCGAGCCCGCCTGATCCGTATCGCCGAGCTAAGCCGTAAGATTCTGACTTTTCCCAAGAGTTCAAAGCTTCAGGGCCGGATTACGGTTCTGACCTCGACCCTGATCATCATGGCCGCAATGCTTTCGGTACTGCTGCTCGCGACCTGGTACGCCGGACGGCAATCCATCCGGCTCGATACGCAGCCGGTGTCGACCGATCTCGATCGGCTGGCCGAGCAGGTGGCAAACGATCGGATTCGCCTCCAGGAGGAAATCCAGAAGCGGGTTGAAGCCGAAAAGCAATTGGGCTCTTCCGGACGCTCGGCCATTGGCCAAGCCAGTCAGTTAAAGCAGTCGCTGGTGCAGTCGCAAGCCGAGGCACAAGAATATAAAACCGTGATTGCGCGCGACAGTCAACTCTCGAGCGACAATACCCGTGTTATTGGAATGCTCAACAGCGTTGGCGCGCGGCTGGTCCCCATGCGCGGTGGGGAAGGAACGACCAACGCCGTCGCTTACGTCCTGTTTGTCGACAAATCGAAGCTGGTCTTTGTCGGCTCCAACCTGCCGAGGCCCTCGGGGGATCACCAGTTTCAACTCTGGTTGCACCGGAAAGAAGAACCGAAGGTCGTCAGCGCCGGCGTATTTACACCGGACGACAACAATCATGCCGTAGTGGAATACAACGAAGGGACGTTGTTGTCGGAGATTTCGTTTGTCTCGATCACCGAAGAGCCTACCGGCGGAAGCTCTGCGCCCACCGCCCCCCGCCTATTCGATACGAGCCCGGGCGCGGCGGCGAGTTCAGAAGATTAACGAAGCAAATCTTCCAGTTGGATCTTGGTTTCGGTCGCTGCGTCGCGATACTTTACGATCACCGGCGTGTAGAGCGAGATACCCCAATCTCTTCCGACACCCGACTTCACGGCGCGCGCGCCGGCTACGACCACCGCCTTCTCCGGAATCACGAGGGGTGCGTCGTCCGTGGCCCGATGCACTGTTTCGTGCACTAGATCGTAGACCGGTGTAGAGCGATTCAGGATCGTACCGCTACCGAGCACGGCGCCGCATTTGACAATCGTGCCTTCGTACACGCCGCAGTTGCCCCCCACCAGCACATCATCCTCGACGATCACGGGCAATGCGCCGACCGGCTCGAGGACACCGCCGATCTGCGAGGCAGCCGAGATATGGCAATTGCGCCCGATTTGCGCACAACTGCCGATTAGCGCGTGGGAATCAACCATTGTGCCGTCGGCTATGTAGCTTCCAACATTGATGTACATGGGCGGCATGCACGTCACACCCCGACCCAGGTAGCAGCCGTCCCGGATGCTAGATCCGCCGGGCACTACGCGCACACCATCATCTGCGCCGATGTGTTTCAACGGATAAGTCGATTTGTCGAAAAACTGGCCGGACATCTCGACAATTCCGCCCATGCGGAAACCGAGCAGGATCCCTTTCTTGACCCAGGCGTTCACCCGCCAGCCGGAAGGTTCGGAAGAGTCGGGCTCGGCCGCGCGAATCGCGCCACGATTTAGCAGATCGCGGAATTCGAAGAATAGATTTTTCTGCGCGTCCGAATATTGTGACGGCGGATTGGCAAACAGCTCCTCAATCGTTTCCTCGAGACTCAAACCCGCACTCCCGCGAGCAGGTCAAGAGATTCAAGTATTGCTTCAATTTTTTGTTGCGATGCCGGCTGCGGGGCGACAATAGGAAGTCGCCAAACCGATTCGAGCAGACCCATTCGCGCCATTGCGAACTTTACCGGCCCGGGGCTGGTTTCGATGAAATTGATCTCCATCAAGGCTTGATACTTTTTCTGTAACTCGCGGGCATACTGGAAGTTGCCGTTTATCGCCGCTCTCGCGAGTTCACCGAATTCGGAGGGGATCTCGTTCGAGACAACGGAGATCACGCCGCGTCCGCCCAGCGCGGTCAACGGCAGAGCAACCGCGTCGTCACCCGACAACACAACGAAATTTTCAGGCACGCGGGCCACGATACTGGCCATCTGCGAAATGCTGCCGGAGGCTTCCTTGAGGCCTACGATGTTAGGGATTTCGGCAAGTCGAACCACAGTGGCGGGATCTATGTTGACGGCCGTGCGCGGTTGGACGCTATACAAAACGATCGGCAAACGCGTTGATTCGGCGATCGCGCGGTAATGCTGATAGAGTCCTTCCTGCGTGGGCTTGTTGTAATACGGCGTAACGGACAGAATGCCCGAGGCGCCGAGCCGCTCGAGTGCGGCAATCATCTCGATCACTTCGCGTGTGTCGTATCCGCCGGCGCCCGCAAGCACCGGGACGCGCCCGCGCGCCTGTTCCAAAGTGATCTCAACGACTCGCAAATGTTCTTCGTGAGAGAGAGTGGGGCTTTCGCCCGTCGTACCGCACGGGCAAAGAAAATCAATGTCTGCCTCGATCTGCCTCTCAACGAGCGAACGGAGAGCACGCTCGTCAAGCGACTGGTCGGAGCGAAAGGGTGTGACTAAAGCGGTGCCACAGCCGGTGAACTGAGTCAAGATGCGCTCCTGGGGCCAAAAAGTACTTCTTCAAAAGTGTAGACGCCTTTGCGTGAGAGAATCCAGCGCGCGGCTTGCAAAGCGCCGCGCGCGAACCCTTCGCGGCTGCGGGCGGTATGGCGCAGGGTGATCGTATCGGCCGCCGAATCGAAGCCGATTTCATGGGTGCCAGGGTGTTTACCGGCGCGGCTCGAGCCTACATCGATGCCGCGCGTATAGCCGCTTTGCTCCATAGTCTTTACGAGATGCAGAAGCGTGCCGGAGGGTGCGTCTTTCTTCGCGTCGTGATGGATTTCCCAGGCCCACGCGCCGTAGTCTTTCTGGTCGCGCATCAATTCGGCTGCCAGCGCAGTCAATTTGCGAAAGACGGCGACCCCGACCGAGAAATTGGGACTCCAAACTAAGCCTGTGCCGGCTTGATTTACGACACGTTCGACGGCAGGCAGATGCTCGAGCCAACCGGTGGTGCCGGTAATAGCTTGGATCTTTGCTTCAGCCAACTTCTTAAGGTTGTCCGGCGCCGTTTCAAGCGTCGAGAACTCGATGGCAACGTCCACATCGCGGAGTTGGGCAATGCCCGCGCCGTCAACATTGTTGTATTCATCCAGGCGTTCAGTAACCGTGAAATCGTACTCTGGGGCAAGCTGCTCGATGAGTCGGCCCATCTTTCCGTAGCCGACAATAGCCAGATTGTTTTTCTGAGACATCAGGCAAATACCGCCGGATCTACTTCGGAAAAGAACTCTTTATGCAGAGCGAATACCGCGTCCGGAACATCTTTGTCCGCGATCACGAAGCCAAGATTCAGCAGCGATGCTCCTTGAGAAATCATGCGAATGTTCTTATTCGAGAGTACCTGGAATGCTCGGCCGGCGATACCGGGTGTATGGCGAATATTTTCACCAACCAGACATACGATCGCCTGATTATCTTCCACAGTGACTTCGGAAAATTGACGCAGATCGTCGTGAATACGATCGAGATTTTCGGTATTATCCAGCGTAAGCGAGACGCTCACTTCGGATGTCGAGACCATGTCGACGCTGGTTTCATAGCGGTCGAAGACTTCGAAAATGCGCCGCATGAATCCGTGCGCCATCAACATGCGCGTGGAACGGATGTTCAAAATCGTAATCTGTCGTTTACATGAGATGGATTTCACCGGATTCTTGCACGGCATGGCTTGCGCGGTGATGCGGGTGCCTTCTGCATCGGGCCTCCTGGAATTTAGAATCAGAACCGGGATATTCTTTTCGAAGGCGGGAAGAATGGTGGCCGGGTGCAGTACCTTGGCGCCGAAGTACGCCATTTCGGAAGCTTCGGCGAAAGAAATGCTCTTGACGCGCCGTCCGCCGGGCATGATGCGCGGATCAGCGGTGAGCATTCCGTCAACGTCGGTCCAAATCTGAATTTCTTCGGCATCCACCCCGGCGGCGACAATGGCGGCGGAGAAATCGGAGCCGCCGCGGCCTAGCGTCGTCGTGTGGCCGTCTTCGGTGGCGCCGATGAAACCACCCATGACGACGACCGAAGTCTCGGCGACGACACGGACCCCGTCTTTGAGCAGGGCGTAAGTTTCCTCAAACAGTGGCTGGGCTTGCGTGAAGCGATCGTCCGTTAAAATCACACGGCGTGCATCCACATGCGTGGTATCGAGACCTGCCGCCCGGAAGGCGAAGCTCACGACAAGGCTGGAAAGACGTTCCCCCACGCTCGCGATGGCGTCCATCGAGCGCGGCGACAACTCACCGACCACAGAGAGGCCCTTGACCAATTCATCGAGCCAGTCGAAGTGCGTACGAATGTAGCGATCGAGATCGGCGGCCGACGAGCCAGCCAGAGCCAAGCCGTGCAGCAGATGATGGGCTCGCAACTCGTCCACCAGGGCGAGGGCCTGATCGCGGCGTCCGGCTGCGGCTTCGGTCGCTGCGGCCAGCAGCTTGTTGGTGGTTTTGCCCATCGCCGATACAACCACGATGGGCCGGCGAGGCGCCTGGGCCTTGACGATGGAGGTGATGCGAGCGACGGCTTCCTCGGATTCGACGGAAGTCCCGCCGAATTTCATAACGATCATGCGCCGGGCCGCCTAGTCGAGAAATCCATCCGAGGCCATGAGCTCGGCGTTGAGGACTGCGGCTCCGGCGGCTCCGCGAATCGTGTTGTGGCCACAGGCAACGAACTTGATATCAAGCACAGGGCATTCGCGCACACGCCCCACGAAAACACACATGCCGTTCTCGCGTCCCGCGTCGCGGCGCGGCTGCGGGCGGTCGTCCTGCGGCATGTAAATCACCGGCTTCGGCGGAGCGCTCGGGAGTTTGCGCTGCTGAGGAAGGGCATGGAATTCAGCAATCGCCGTTTGTACATCGGCGGGAGTGGGCTTGCGGGCGAACTCGATCGAGGTAGCGACCATGTGACCATCCGTGACAGCCACGCGATTGCAATGCGCGCTTACGCGGGCATTCAAAGGTTGTGCGTGGCCGTTTACCACGTGGCCCAGAATTTTCTGCGTCTCCTGCTGCATCTTCTCTTCTTCCGAGCCGATGAACGGTACGACGTTCCCTACGATGTCCATGGAGGCGACACCCGGATAGCCCGCGCCCGAAACAGCCTGCATGGTGGCGGCAATCAGGCGCTCGATACCGAATTTAACGAGCGGCGCCAGAGCCAACGTCAGGACAATCGTCGAACAGTTCGGATTGGTGACAATCATGCCTTTCCAGCCACGGTTGCGCTGCTGCGCATGCACCAGTTCCAGGTGGCCCGGATTCACTTCAGGCACAAGCAGGGGAATATCCGGCTCCATGCGGTGATTGCGGGAATTGGAAACGACTATGTGACCCGCTTGGGCAAACTCGCGTTCAATCGGGGTAGCGACCGAGGCGTCCATGGCCGAGAAAACGAGGCGCGGCGCGTTGCCGGGCCTCGACTCAGAGACAGTGAGATTCGCGGCGGTGCAAGGCATATCTCCATCGAGGCGCCAAGTGGTTGCATCTCTCAGCTTCTTACCGGCGGAACGGTCGCTCGCGCCGAGCCAGGTCAATTTGAACCAGGGATGCCCTTCGAGGAAGCGAATAAAGTGCTGACCGACCATGCCGGTTCCACCGAGAACGCCAACTTCAATGGTCTTCATATTCATAAGGTCGCGTTGACAACTAAGCCGACAACTTCTCCACGAGTTTTCGGTAGAGGGAGACGGCGGCCGTGAGCTGGGATTTGGGAATCCGCTCATCCTCAGTATGCGCTACGTGAATCGTGCCGGGACCAATCAGAAAGGGCTGTCCCCAGGCCGTGCCGAAGGCCGGAATGTCAGTTGTATAGGCGACGACGGTGGTTTCAAAACCCTCGAGCGAGCCGAGGTGCACAGCCGGGATGAAGAGTATTTCTTTGGCTTCGGCCTCCGGTTGGGCGGCGGCTTCGACAGCGTGCCGAAGTTCGGTGACATCTCCGACTACGCGAATAAAAATTTCGGCGACGGCCTCGTCCGGAATTACATTCGGGGCGCGGCCGCCCTGGATGGTGCCAATGTTCAGTGTGCTGGGGCCGAGGATTGGGTCGACCGGCAGTGGGATTTGGCGGATGCGGTCGAGAGCGTCGAGCAATTTCTCAATGGCCGATTCGCCCAGTTCCGGATAGGCCGAATGCGCCATTTTTCCCCGCGCGCGTATCTCGTAGCGGAGAGCGCCTTTCGAGCCGAGCGCGAGCTTGTTTTCGGTAGGCTCACCGTTGATCAGAAATTTCGCACCGTGCGGGGTTTCCGCGGCGGCCAGAGCACCGGCACTGTTGCGTTCTTCGCCTACAACAAAAAGCAGGCCGAAATTGCGGTTGCCATTTTCGAGGAGCTGTTCGGCGGCAGCGAACATGGCCGCAATGATGCCCTTGGTGTCACACGCGCCGCGTCCCCAGATGTTCGCCTCATCTTCGCGGGACGGGATAAATGGCGGCACAGTGTCCATATGAGTGGAGAGCACCACGCGGGGCTCGCCAAAACTGACAAACACATTGTCGCGATCTTGTTCCACCGGCATTCGTTCTGCACGCCCATCAAAACGGCGCGCCAGAACGTCCAGTTGACCGAATAAGAAATTTCCGATTTCCCGCTCGTTCGGGGTGATGGATTCGATGTCGATCAGGGCGCGGGTCAACTCCAGAACGTTCATGGCGGGAAAAATTTACGATAGCAGAGGGGCTGTTTTGGCGAAGGAACGGCCCATTTTACAAAACGGAATGCCCGTTCCGCCCGACTAGGCCACGTAGGGGCGTGCGGCGCGCGCTTCGCGCAGAGCGCGGGTCCACCAGACGAGTTGATTGAGCATTGATTCGGCGACGCGGGCGTAGCGGTCCGGGTCGTTGGGCTGACCTTGCTGATCGAACTGCGCCCGCGCGCTGTGAAAGCTGACTGTGCGCTGTACGGTGACAACGTGCAGTTCGGCGAATACCTGACGGAGGTGCTCGACGGCACGGAGTCCACCCGAAACCCCACCATACGATACGAACCCAATGGGTTTGGCATGCCATTCCTTGGAGTGCCAATCTATGGCGTTTTTGAGCGGGGCCGGAAAGCTGTGGTTGTATTCAGGTGTTATCACCACAAAGGCGTCGGCTTTGGCAACACGCAGGGACATGGCGCTTGCGTCCAGTCCCGGCTCGGCCAGATCAATGACATCCAAAGTCAGATCGTCGCGCTGCCTGGCTTGAGCGACGAACCAGTTCGCGACGGTGGGAGCAAAGCGGCCGGGGCGGGTGCTTCCAATAATGATCGCCAGGTGGAGGGCATTGTCAGTCATTTACTAACGATGTTAGAACTTCAAGTACACTTGAAGTCAAGAGCATGCTCAGCATCGGAAGCCTGGCCAAACGCAGCGGAGTAGCAACTTCCGCGCTGCGGTTTTACGAAGAACTAGGCTTGATCCACTCGGAGCGGAATAGCTCAGGGCATCGCCGGTACCGGCAGGCGGTGATCCGGCGCGTGGCGTTCATAGTGTTCGCACAGAGAGTGGGAATGACGCTCGAGGAAATTGGAGCGGAACTTGCCAAGTTGCCGCACGATCGTATTCCGGAACGGGCGGATTGGGCGAAGCTTTCCGGGGGCTGGACACGGCGGATCGATGAACGGATTGGGGAACTCGAACGTCTGCGCGCCGGCCTCACCGAGTGTATCGGTTGCGGATGCCTGTCGCTCGACCGCTGCCAGTTCGCGAATCCAGGGGACAGAGCGGCGCGACGAGGCCCGGGTCCACGGTTCTGGATCGATGGCAGGTGATAGGTTGTACTGTGACGAGGCAGCTATGAATCGACGGACATTTATTGGAAGCGCGGCGGCAGCGGCACTGAGTGCGAGAGAGAGAACGAGCCGGGGCGTATCCATCGTGGTAGATGGCACGGACCAGGTGGCACAGGGAGGGCCCGCAGTATGGGCGGCGAAGGAGCTAGAGCAGACACTCTCCTCGCGGGGCGTGACGGTGTTTCGCTGCGGTAGCGTCGCGAGCGCCAAGCCCGGAGATTTTTGCATAGTGGCGGCAGGCCGCGCGTCGGTTCCCGAAGGCCTCTCGATTGAGCCGGGGAGTGCGGGAAACAGAAAGGTCCTGTCGGCTTATGGCCACGATAGCCGAGGGCTTACCTACGCACTTTTGGAACTGGCGGACCAAGCGAAGAACGCTGACGATCCGGTAGCCGCCTTGATGGCAACGAAGGCGACGACGGAACGTCCAGCAAACACGGTTCGCGGCATGATGCGGATGTTCACGAGCGATGTAGAGGACAAACCCTGGTACAACGATCGGGAGATGTGGCCGGCCTATCTCACGACGCTTGCTACGCAGCGCTTCAATCGTTTTCATTTGGCGTTTGGTATCGGTTATGACTTCATTCGCCAAGTCACGGACGGATATTTTCTGTTCACCTATCCGTTCCTGCTTTCCGTACCGGGCTACAAAGTGCGCGTTCCGCAGTTGTCGGACGCCGAACGCGATCGCAATCTGGCCATGCTGCGATTCATCAGCGATGAGACGGCAGCGCGCGGCATACACTTTCAGCTCGGGTTGTGGATGCACGGCTATGAATGGATCGACAGTCCAAACGCGAATTACACAATCGAAGGATTGGATAAGAGCACGCACGGCCCGTATTGCCGGGACGCGGTGCGCATGCTGCTAAAGGAGTGCCCGGGAGTCAGCGGCGTCACCTTCCGCATCCATGGCGAGAGCGGAGTAGAAGAGGGCAGTTTCGATTTCTGGAAGATGCTGTTCGATGGCGTGCGAACGTGCGGGCGCACAGTCGAGATCGATATGCATCCGAAGGGAATGACGCAGGAGATGCTCGATATCGCGGAGGGGACGGGACTACCATTTCGCGTGTCGCCTAAGTTCTGGGCCGAGCACATGGGCATGACGTATCATCAGGCCGATATCCGCACACTCGAGCAGCCGAAAGCCGGAAAGCAAACGAGCGCATTGATGAGATTCAGCAGCGGATCGCGCAGTTTTCTACGCTATGGATACGGCGACCTGCTCAGGGAGGATCGCAAGTGGAAAGTGACGCATCGTATCTGGCCGGGGACGCAGCGATTGCTGTTGTGGGGCGATCCGCGCACGGCGGCAGGGTATTCACGAGCGTTTAGCTTTTGCGGGAGCGACGGTGTCGAGATTTGCGAGCCGCTTTCCTTCAAAGGCCGGAGGGGATCGGGGATTGCGGGCGACCGGTGTGGGTATGCCGATGCTTCGCTGAGAACGCGCTGGGATTGGGAGAAATATTTGTATGGGACGCGTGTTTGGGGGCGGCATCTCTACAATCCCGAATGCGGCGCGGATGTCTGCCAACGTTATCTGCGACGCACGTTTGGGGAAAGCGCCGGCGCAACTGAGACCGCACTTGCAAATGCGAGCCGCATCCTGCCAATCATCACGACGGCGCATGGCGCTTCGGCAGCAAACAACAGTTACTGGCCGGAAATGTATCTCAATCAGTCCCTGGTCGATCCGGCAAGCGGTGGACATCCGTACTCGGATTCTCCGGCACCCAAGGTGTTCGGGAATGTGAGCCCTTTCGACCCGCAATTGTTTTCGCGGATGAACGATTTTGCAGATGCGCTGGTGGCGGGTGAATGGGATGGCAAGTATTCACCAATCGAAGTGGCGCAGTGGATCGAAGACTACGCCGCGGCGGCCACCAAGAGCCTGGCTGGAACAAAAGGCAATTCCGCGGAGCATCGGCGGATGGCGGTGGATGTCACGATTCAAGCGGGAATGGGGCGATTTTTCGGCGCGAAATTCCGCAGCGGTGTGCTGTATCGGATTTATCAAAAAACAAATGACCGTGTCGCGCTCGAACAATCATTAGCGCAGTATCGAAAAGCGCGCACGGCGTGGGCCGAGCTGGCCGACGCGGCGAAGGGTATTTATATGACCGATGTCACGATCGGCGAACTTCCCCAGCTCAGAGGGCATTGGCTGGACAGGCTGCCGGCAATGGATAAGGATATTGCCGCGGTGCAGAAGGAACTGGCGAGCGCAAAAGCGGGTGAGCGTGATGCCAAGGCAGTGGCGGCAATCAAAGAAGCCTTAGGACGTCCTGAACGGGCGACACTCCGCTGCGAGCACAATCCGCCGGCCCATCTCACAACCGGTCAAGGAGTCGATCTTGCGATCACGGTTCCGGCGCAGGGCGCATCTGTTCGGCTGTTCTACCGGCACGTAGACCAGGCAGAACGCTTTGAGACCATCGAAATGCAAGCACAGGGACGAACCCACCGCGCGGCTGTTCCCGCTTCCTATACAGATTCCGATTATCCATTGCAGTATTACTTCGAAATAAAGCAGACTTCCGGCAAGGCCTCTTTATATCCCGGGCTCGGCGCTGATTTGACACAGCAGCCCTACTTTGCCGTGCGGAGACGCAGCTAGCGATTTGGATAGCGGATTTACTCTGTGGCTGTTCGCCGTTTCGGTGGGCGCGAGCGCGCTTGGCGGCATGCTGGGAATGGCGAGCGGTATTTTTATCGTGCCGATTCTCACAATGTTCGGGCACGTCGATATTCATACTGCGATCGGGGCGAGCATTGTGTCGGTGATCGCCTGCTCGTGCGGCGCAGCCGCCCCGTTTCTGGAAGGCCGCCTGACAAATGTACGTCTCGCCATCGTGCTCGAGACAGCAACGACGGCCGGAGCGTTGACCGGCGTGCTGCTCGCCGGAATAATTCCGGTCGCGTTTCTGTTTTTCCTGTTCGCTGTCATCTTGTTGCTCTCGGCGCAGCAGATGCTCGCGAAACGCGGTGAGCCGGCGGCGGCGTCTCGATCGGATGAGAGCGGACGCTGGGATGCGCTGCATTCTAGCTACCCCGATCGCGTATTGGGACGCGAAGTCCCTTATCGAGTCGATCGCTTGCGTCTGGGGATGATTCTCATGTACGGCGCAGGATTGATTTCCGCGCTGCTAGGCATCGGCAGCGGTGTTCTCAAGATCCCGGCCATGGACACGGCTCTACGGCTTCCCATCAAGGTCTCGTCAGCCACTTCCAACTTCATGATCGGTGTGACGGCGGCAGCAAGCGCCGGGGCTTATTTCATGCGCGGCAACATCGTCACCGCAGTGGCCGGACCGGTAGCGCTGGGCTCAGTAGTCGGGGCGATAGCCGGCGCGCGCATTTTGATGATCGTGTCGAATGACAAGCTTCGTCTGCTGTTTGTCGTGGTCCTGATTGCATTGGCAATCCAGATGCTGCTGGCGGCATTCGGTATTCAGGTGGTGAAGACCTCCGCATGAAGATGGAATGGCTGCTGGCGGGGCTGCTGCGATACGGCACTTGGTTAGCGTCCATCGCGATTGCGATAGGGCTTGCTCTTGCTTTCACTGGTTCACTCGGGCCAGGCATGCGGGTGGTGACTCTCGGCATCGGGCTGTTCATTTTGCTTCCAAGTTCACGGGTGTTGCTCATGCTGATCGTTTTTGTGCGCGAACGCGATTATCGCTTCGGCTTGATTGCAGCACTGGTGCTCGCGATCATTGCCCTTGGACTCATGGTCGGCATGCACACACCTGGCGGTGGGCCAGCGTGATACATATAATGAACATCTTGTTAAGGAACCACCATGTTGCCAGGCTATATTTCTAATACCCCTCCGAATCCGCAAGCCAATCGCGCGCCGTGGTACAAAAACACCGCGCCGACGTACGGTGGCATTTTTTTGTGGATCGTCTTTTATAGAGAAATCGCCGGCGGAACATTGGATCTGGCGGGCGTGGGCTTGTGCCTGCTTGCGCTCGTGGTAGCGGGCATTATCAGTTACGCATTGTTCTACCGCATCCCGGCAATGCTCGGCATGCAGACCGGGTATCCGCTATACGTGGTGGGAAGTTCGACATTCGGCACGCAGGGCGGCTACCTGATGCCAGGCTTGCTGATGGGACTGCTACAGGTGGGCTGGATGTCGGTGAATACCTTTGTTGCGACCACATTCGTTCTAACCGCTTTTGGCTCGAAAGCCGGGCCGGGCACGCTGCCGTTCGCGCTGATTGCAGCCGCCTGGGCGCTTGGACTTGGTTATGTAGGTGCGAAAGGGATTCAATATGTCTCGCGGTTCGCGTTGTATCTGAATTTCGTTCCACTGCTGATGATCCTGGTGGTGTTTGTAAAGAACGCGGGCGGCGCAAGCCAGTATGAGCCGACGCATCCGAGCCCGTATATTGGCTTCATGCTGCTGGTGCAGATTGTGGTGGGCTTTTTTGCGACAGCCGGCGCGGCGGGTGTGGATTTCGGAATGAACAATCGGGACGCACGGGATGTGCGATGGGGCGGATGGATCGGGATTTTTCTGGCGGTTTTGATAGCGGGCGGACTTCCGCTGTTATCGGTGGCAGGCGCGCACGTGCTCTACGGAGTGCAGGATTTTCAGTTCGATTCAGCCATTGCGCAGACAGGCAGCTTCGCAAAGATTGCATTCTTTATGTTCGCGATTGCTTCGGTGGCGCCGATGTGCTTTTCGTCGTTCATCGCCGGGAATAGTTTGGCAACGATGATTCCGGGAGTGCCGCGGATCACCTCGACGATGGCAGGCGCGGTGGTGGCGGCGATACTTGCGATCACGGGCGCCGCGGCAAACCTGATCAATTTGTTCACGATTATTGGCGCTTCTTTCGGGCCGATTTGCGGCGCTATGGCGGCAGACTATTGGCTGTCCGGAAAGAAGTGGGCTGGACCGCGGGAAGGAATTAACTTCGCGGGATACCTGGCCTGGGCAGCGGGATTCGTAATCGGCATTCTGCCGTTCCTGCCTATTTCCGCCGAAACGAAGCCGTATCTGCAGCCCGCGGCGGTGTATAGCTTTATTGTCGGCTTCGTGGTGTATGCCGTGCTGGCAAAGGCGGGATTGCAACCAAAGCCCGTTACTGACATCACGACGGCGAAATCGCGCGCGGCGTAACTTTTGCGCCGGCGGGCGCGAACTTCAGAGCGAAGGCGCATGCTGAAAAAGAACTTCGCAATTCCGGTGGTTGGATTCTTTCTGGCAAATGCGGGATACGGCGCCGACCCTGGTCGCGTTCCGGTGCTGCTCGAACTATTCACGTCGGAAGGTTGTTCGAGTTGTCCTCCCGCGGACCAACTGCTCGAGAGGCTCGATCGCGATCAACCAATCCCGGGCGCAGAACTCATCGTGCTGAGCGAGCACGTCGATTATTGGAATCGCCTGGGCTGGACCGATCCTTATTCATCAAGCCAGTTCAGCCGCCGACAGGAAGCATACGCAGGCACAATTTCGAACCGATGATATTTACACGCCGCAGCTTGTGGTGGACGGCAGCAGCCAGGCGGTGGGCGGCAATTGGCCAATGGCGGCGAGGGCGATTCAGGAATCGCTTCGTGAGCGGAAGATGCTGGTGACCGCGCGGGCGGAAAAAAGCGGAGATGGCGGGCTAGTTCACATCGAGGTACCGCGACTTCCGAACGATGGGGAAACGGGCCTGGTCTACCTGGTCGTGGCCGCAAATCGCGAAAAATCGCGCGTCACTCGAGGAGAGAACGGCGGCCGGGAATTGACACACGTCGCGGTCGTTTTGTCGATGCGGCAAGTTGCTAAGGTTTCATCGAAGGAAGGCGCGTTGAAGGACGTGCCTATGAAGCTAAATTCGGAAAATACACGACTGATCTTATTCGTTCAAGACGCGCGGACGCAGCGTGTGCTGGGCGTTGCACGTGCGTCCTTTTCCGACTAGGCTGAGCAAGCCGGACGGGGACGTCCGGCGCGCACCAGGAGGTCCGCCCTACTCATTCGTAGCGCAATGCGACCATCGGATCGACGCGCGTGGCTCGCCTCGCCGGAATGTAGCAAGCCGCGGCAATCACCAGCGTTAGCAGAGCAGCCGTTGCGACAAATGTCAGAGGATCAAACGAATCGACGGCGAACAGAAGTTGGCGGATAAATCGTGTGAGCACGAACGCTCCGAAAGCGCCCAGCGCCACTCCTATCAATCCGAGTCGCATACCTTGCGCGAGCACGAGATTTAGGACACCGGCCGGAGCCGCGCCGATTGCCATGCGAATGCCGAACTCCCGGGTCCTTTGAGCAACCATGAACGCCATCACGCCGTAAATTCCGACCGCCGCGAGCGCGAGCGCAATGAAAGAGAATAAGCTGAGCAAGACGGTCAGGAAGCGCGGTCGAGAGTTGGCCGCAGCGATGACGTCTTCCATTAAGCGAACCTGAGCGACAGGGAGGGTAGGATCCAGTTCCGCCACCTGCTTTCGGACCGTAGGAAGAATTTTTCGCGGATCTCCGCTGGTCTTGATGGCGAGAAAGAGAGCGCGGATGCCGCCGTCGACTTGTGAATAGGGAAAATAGAGCTCAGTGCCGGTGGGCTTGTCGACGCCCCGATTCTTAACATCGGCAGCGACGCCCACGATGGTGTACCAGGGAGCGTTGGGGCCGGCGTCTTCCCTAATTCGACGACCGACGGGGCTCTGGTTGCCATAGAACATGCGCGCCATAGTCAAGTTGATGATGGCGACCTTGTTGCTCCCAGGGCCATCCCTCTGGTCGAATGCCCTGCCCTCGACAATCGGGATGCGTAGCATTTCGAAGTAACCGGGCGCGACGGCCTGATCATAGTCCACATTCTGATCGGGTCCGCCGGGCTTCTTGACATAGCCTTCTATGTTGATATCGTTTGCATTCAAGGGCCGGAGCGGCGCCAATCCGGAGGCGACAGACGCCGATTGAACACCCGGAATTGCGGTCACCCGCTCGAGCAATCGTGTCCACACCTGCTTCACTTGCGGCATCTGTGCGTATTGGCCTTGCGGAAGGGCCAACCGCATCGTGACAACGCGCGCGGGGTCGAGCCCTATATTCACGTTCTGCAGTTTCCAGAATGTCCGAACCAGCAGTCCCGCACCTACCAGCAGGATCAATGCGAGTGCCAATTCGCTGACCACCATCAGACGGCGCAGCCAATGTGCGCCACGGGTCGCCGTGCTTCGGCCAGTAGCGGTCTTCAGCGATTCCTGAGAGCCACCGGTAAACTGTGCCAGAGGAGCAAGCCCGAAGAAGATGCCAGTGAGAAAGCTGGCCCCCACAGTGAACACCAGAACACGCCAGTCCATACCGATTTCTTCGGCCCTTGGGATGCTGCCCTGATTGAAGGCCAGGATCAAATGAAGGGCGCCCCAGGCGACCGCCAATCCGAAAGCGGCTCCCAACACCGCCAGGACGAATCCTTCGATCAAGCATTGACGAGCAAGGTGCCAAATACTAGCCCCAACCGCTTTGCGCACGGCGATTTCATGGTGGCGAGACTCGGCCCGTGCCAGCAGCAGATTCCCAACGTTGACGCAGGCGATCAGTAACACAAAGCCAACCGCACCCAGCATCGTAAGCATTGCGGTCTTGACGTTACCGATGACCTCATCGTGATAGGGCAGCGCAAGAAGCGTGTGGAACTTCGGATCGAAGGTATGGTAATGCGGGGTTTTATTCCTACCCTGTTCGACCATGATTCGAAGGAATTCCGCTTGAGCGCGCTGGATCGTGACGCCTGGTTTCAACCTCCCGACAACGGATTGGAAGTGATTCGCTCGGTTGCCGGGACTATTCAGATTGATCTGCTGCGGATACCACAGCTCGGGTGGATCGGTCTCACCAGGAGGAAAAGCGAATCCGCGTGGCATTACTCCAATGACGGTTGCCGTCAGGCCGTTGATCTTCAGCTGGCGACCAACGACATTCGGAACTCCACCAAAAGTCCGCCGCCACAAGCCGTCAGAAAGAACGAGAGTCAGAGGAGCGCCGAAGCGGTCATCATCCGGACCTACGAGTCGCCCTATTTGGGGCGCGACACCGAGCATCGGCATCATTCCACCCGTGATGCTTGCGGCGGTTACGCGTACGGGCTCACCGCTGCCCGAAAGATTTACACCGCTGATCGTATAGGCATCCAGGGAAGCCCAGGAGTGAGTCTGCCGCCGCAAATCGAGTAGTTCGGGGCTCGACATCCAAAACTTATGGAAGCCTCCGCTGCTGCCATATGTCGGAAACTCCGTGTAGATACGGACCAGCCGTTCCGGATCTTTGAAGGCGAGGGGCCGCAGCACCACGGCATTCACGACCGTGTAAATGGCAGTATTTACTCCGACACCGAGAGCCAGACAGACGATCGCGGCGAGGGCCAAGCCCGGATTCCTGGAGAGCATACGAACTGCCTGGCGCAACTCAGTCATATTCAGATAGTACGCAGGAAGATCGCGGGCGTTCCCGGAAATGGTGCCCGGGGCTTCTAAGATGTGGCTTCGAAATCCCAGCCGAAGCCAGGCGCCTCAGACGGGCGGGTATAAATACCCTCAGGGCCGCGCGTGATTTGGTTATCCTCGTCCCACCGCCTATACACCTCCTGAGGACCGCCGGGAGGCGGCATAAACAATTCGGCCCAAGGCGCATTAGTCGTGGCCATGATGAAATGCACGCAGTCACGGACGCCCCCAACGTGCGGAATAACCGGTATATCGTATGCCGCCGCCAGATTTGCGATATGACGCAGCTCTGTCAGTCCACCGCACCAGTGAATGTCCGGCTGCCAGATTTCCGCACTGTGATGTTCGAGCAGATTGCGAAATCCATAGCGTCCATACTCATGCTCGCCGGTAACGATTCGGGTCGTCTTGATCTGCTCTCGCAGGCGGCCGAAGCCCGCGTAGTCGTAGGGCGGAAGACACTCTTCCATCCAGTAAACGCGATAGGGCACAAGCATCTCTGCCATATCGATGGTGTAACGTTCTGTCCAGGACATCCAACAATCGAGCATGATGTCTCCCTCGGAACCGAGCAGCTCGCGAGTACGCTTTACGAGCGCCTCGTTGATTTTCATGCCTTCGCGACCGTCGGCAGGGCCTTTGGGAATGGCTATTTTGAGACGCTTAAATCCATGCTCGATGTGCTGTTCGATGTCGTTACCGGTGCAATAAGAAGGGATTCGCTCTTTCGTTTCCCCGCCGATCAATTTGTAGACAGGCATCCCCAGTGCTTTTCCCACAAGGTCCCACAGCGCAAGGTCTACGCCGCTAATGGCGTCCATGGTGACACCGGTCCGGCCGTATGACATTGTGGAGCGCCAGAGGATGTCCCAATTGCGCTCGACATCGAACGGATCCTTGCCAAGCAGCAACTTTGTTAAGTGATCCTCAACGATAGGACCACCACCCGGCCCACCGCTTCCGTATCCTTTTAGTCCCTTGTCGGTTGCAATTTCCACTGTGAATCCCGGCACTTTGCCGGGATCCGGCTGGAACAGCGAGCGCGTTGCCTTGTATTGGGGATAAATGGACATCGGGCTCGCTACCTCGACGCCGTTGGTGGACCAAGCGGTCGGAGAGGGAGTGTATTCCGGGACGGGACGCTTTGGGCGGGTATTCACGAGTCGCACACTCGTGATCTTCAGTTTGCTTTTTTCGACCTGGAATGCGAGACCTGGCGTCGCAGCAGCGGCGGCCGACAGCGCGAGAAAATTTCTGCGTTTCATGGATTAGACCTCTTGTGGACGAAAGCGTCGGGCAAGATTCACGGAGCATGCCCTCCAACAGATCGGCAGGTGCTCAATCGGATGCCATTATACTGGCACGGTCGGTGGAGGCGATCAAGGGAGGAAGCGATTGTTCAACCATGGCCCGGCTCATCCGCGTACATAATGGTCCTTGCCCCGCTCCCTTCGATACCAAGGCTGCAACTTCACCTTTGAACTTCAAGGCCGGGGCGAACCTATTGTTTTGATTCAGGGAGCCGGCCTCCACGGCAATGGCTGGAAACCTCAAGCTGACGTTCTCTGCGCACGCTTTCAATGCCTCACGTTCGACAATCGAGGCATGGGCGGCAGCCAGCCGGCGGCGAAGCCCATCACTGTCGAGCAAATGGCGAATGACACATTTGCGCTCATGGATTCGGCGGGCATCACTTCGGCACACATCGTCGGGCACTCAATGGGCGGAGTCGTCGCCCAGGAAATTGCCCTCACAAAGCCGGCGCGGGTGCGAAGCCTCTCGCTTCTTTGCACCTCCGCCATCGGCGCGGATGCGACACGCATTACTTGGGAAATGGCATGGCTGGCCACCCGCACGCGAGTTGGAACAAGGCGAATGCGGCGCCTGGCTATGCTGAAGCTCGTCTTATCGCCGCAAGGTCTCGCAAAAATGCATCTGCATAAAGAGGCCGAACGCCTAGCGCCTTTATTCGGCCATGATCTTGCCGACACGCCGCCGATCGTGATGCAGCAGCTCTGGGCGCTCAAGCGTTTCGACGCCTCACAACGACTACATCAACTTGCCCAGATTCCGACGTTGGTAATAGGCGCGGCCAACGATATTATCTTTCCCCTATCGTGCAGTCGAAAGCTCGCGGACGCCATTCCCGGGGCAAGACTTGTCGAAATACCCAATGCCGCCCATGGCGTCGCGATCGAGCTTGCGGATGAAGTCAATCGTCTCCTTGCGGAGCATATTGAGCGCACGTTCAGTTTGTGACGGAGAGGGTTCTCTACAGCGTTGTCTCCTAGGCCTGACTCGTCACTACGTGTCCTTTCGGCGAGGCTGTACATGGCGATTGACTTGAAGGATTTCTTGGCAAGATGGCCAGAGGATACATTCAGCTCATACTTGATCAGGATTTTCGATTCCCAGGCGAAACCAGAGAGTCGTACATCTCGTCACCGCCTCGACGGGCGATTCCGCACGCGTTTGCAAGCGAATTCTCCGCGAGTTAGTCCGTACGGATATCGCCGGTCAAGCTCGTATCACGGGGACGGAGTGGGACAGCTCCCTAGATAAATACTGCGTCGTCACAGTGGATCTATCGAGGAGAAGCCCAGTCGACATTAACGCGACATGACGAGCCCCAACGCGCGAATTCATTTCACAATCGTGGCGGCCGCAATGGCAACTATACAGGCCGCGTCAGCGAAGCCCTTCAAGGCCAGCACAAAGCCTTTGATGTAGCACCTCGGCCTCCGCAGGCCCCATCATTTACGAACCGTCAATGGCTTCCAGTCCCTTCACGCATTTCTTCCATCGTCGCGAGGAGTAAGCAAAATCTGCCCTCTACATCCACAAGATGAGAATGCGGCTCGCAGCAGAAATCCTTACGTTTTATTTAGACCGCCTTTATGCCTTCTTAAGGAACCGAGCTATACGCTCAAATAGTCGGGCTCGTATCCTTCGCCAATGCAATGGTACTGAGGAACGCGTCACGGCGAGACGGAAGGTACAACCGCGATGCACAGCTTCGCTGATTTGGGACGTATCGCTTGTCGCCTTGTAGGCGTTATCTGCGCCGTCGCTGCGGTGACCGCGATTGACTCTCGAGTTCTTCATGTCAATAGCCCAACTGCCGCTTTCTCATTCCTTTTGCTGGTTTTGGCTCTCGCCACAAGAGTTGGCCTGAGGGAATCGATTGCTGCATCGCTGGCCAGCATGCTGGCCTATAACTTTTTCTTCCTTCCTCCTATCGGTACACTCACGATCGCTGATCCCGAAAACTGGGTGGCGCTCTTTGTGTTTCTCGTTACTGCCATTACCGCCAGCCAGCTTTCTTCCAGCGCTCGTCGTAAAGCAGAAGAAGCAGCCTCCCGGGAAGAGGAGGTCAAGCGGATGTACCAATTCAGCCGGGCCTTGATGCTGTGGGATGAAGAGCGGACCCTGCCAGATCAGATCACTCAGAAGATTTCCGAGTTATTCGGTGCCGAGAACGTTTCATTGTACGACCCAGACTCGGATTTGGTTTCCAGAATCGGGTCGCCAGACTCGCCGCTAGAGGAGGCGTTCCTTCGCGACGTGGCGCGGACCGGCCAAACCTGGCGTAGTGCTGAATCAACTGCGCTCATCGCGCCAGTGCGGCTAGGCGGCCGATCCCTGGGTAGCTTAGGTGTTGCAGGAAGTGGCCACCTCTCTGAAGTAGCCTTACAGGCAATTGCTCAGTTGGTAGCGATTGCCATAGAGCGAGCAAGAGCACAAGCCGTTACAGCTCGGGCGGAGGCAACTCGTCAAAACGAGCAGCTAAAATCCACACTGCTGGATGCGTTGGCGCATGAGTTCAAGACTCCCCTTACCTCGATCAAAGCAGCAGCAACTACGGTCCTGTCCCGCAATACGCTGGGTGAAGTAGAACAGGATCTGGTGACGGTGGTAAATGAAGAGACAGACCGCCTTAATGATCTCGTCAGCGAGGCGATAGACCTCGCTCGTATGGGTGCGGGCCCGGTGAGGTTGCACCGGGAACTTTGTACCGTGAGTGAGTTGATTTCATCGGTTACTACTCAGCTGCGGAGGTTGCGTGAAGATCGAGTTCTTGAGGTGACAGTCGAGCGAGATCTGCCCGCCATTGAGATTGACTATAGACTGAGCGAACTGGCTCTCCGTCAATTATTGAATAATGCGCTGAAATACTCGCCTCCTTCTTCGCTGATTCGAATTACGGCCGGAAGGCACGATGATGCGATCGTGATTACAATTTCGAATGCGGGTCCGGGTATCCCTAAGGCCGAACAGAGCCTGATTTTTGAAAAGTTTTACCGTGGCCGCGATGTGAAGGCGCGTATTCCTGGAACAGGCATGGGGCTGGCGATCGTTCGGGAAATCGTGGAGGCGCACGGCGGCCGCATTGCGCTGAGGAGTGAACCGGGCAATGGAGTCCAATTCCTTCTCACGCTCCCAACCGTAGGCTCTCTAAGATCCATGGCAAGCCCACAAACACAGATGGTTGTATGACAGGGAAGATATTGGTCGTCGACGACGAACCCCAGATTCGCCGTGTGCTGAAGACAGCCTTGGCTGCTGGGGACTATCTTGTCGTAGATGCAAAATCGGCAGAAGAATGCTTTTCGAAACTACGGGAGGATCGGTTTGATCTCGTTCTGCTCGATGTCAATATGCCAGGCACGAGCGGATTAGAAGCCTGCCGGGAGATACGGGGCACTTCGGATATTGCGATCATCATGTTGACGGTTCGAAATACGGAGGCTGACAAAGTAGCTGCGCTAGATGCCGGTGCCGACGATTATGTGACGAAACCGTTCAGCACACCCGAGTTGTTCGCGCGCATTCGCGCTCACCTCCGCCGCGCTCCCACTTCGCCCTTGAGCGGTCCTAAAATCATTAACTTCGGCGACGTCGAAGTTAATGTTGCAACCCGTCATGTCACGGTTCGCGGCCAGGATATCCGGTTTACGCCGAAGGAATTCGATCTCCTTTACTACTTGGCGACTCACCCGAACATGACGATTCCTCACGGAAAATTGCTCCAGGCCGTGTGGGGGCCGGACTACGGCAATGAAATCGAATATATACACGTGTTCGTGAATCAAATACGAAAGAAAATCGAGCGCGATCCCAGCAATCCACACCATCTGATAACGGAGTTGCGAGTCGGATACCGTTTTTCGCTGGATCTTTAGGTGATATTTAGGCGTCCTTAAGAGATCCCTTAGCATTCGCTCTTTACGCTTAGAAGCGGGTGAGTCCCATGAATCATACTGGCACTGATCCATGCTCGTCTCCGCTGGGTCATCTTCCATCCTCATCTCGCGAGAGCGAAGAGCATGGCCTGTCCATTATGGTCGTATTTACAACCGTTCCGGCAACGCTGATCGCCCTAGAACAAGGAGGCCAACTCGCACAACAACTCGGAGCGCGAATCCGCGTTGTTGTGCCACACGTCGTGCCTTATCCGCTTCCGATCGATCGGCCTCCAGTCGATCCGGCGTTCAGATTGAGGCGGTTCCGAACCGTTTCCATCCAAGGCGCGATCGAAACCCAGATTGAAGTACGCCTATGCAGAGATTCTGACCACGCTGTCATGCAGGGTTTACCGCCTCGATCAGTGATATTGATCGGCGGCCGAAAGCGATGGTGGCCTACGCGTGAAAGACGTTTAGCGAAAAGACTAGCTCGCGTAGGACACCACGTAATTTTTGTTCCGCAAAGCTGACGACTCAAACGGTCTAACTATCTCGACGCCTACAACGTTTCAATATCCATCTTAGGGTGCTTCTCAGGCCTGCGGCTCGCCCGCGTCAAGTGGCGGCCATGCGCTAGTCCACAGAGAATGAATCCGCCATCGGCGAGCGGGTTGAAGTCAGATGTCGCGAGTGGAAGCTGATTAGTGGCGAACCGCGGCGCGAGCTGTTCTGGAAGGTTTAACTACGGCTTTCCGGAATCATCACATTTAGATCACGATTAACTTGGTCCACGACGTTCTGACGTGCACATTGACTGACAAGTGGCCCGCCGCCTCAGGCACAGATTTCGCCGCTACGGCTGTACCCGGTATCGCGGTAACTTACTCGATTCAGCGCATCGCAGGGCGCAAGAGAAGAACCTCTATTGGCGCAGCCTGAGATTCTCGCGGAACCCTAAATCGTGGGCATTTGTTTCGGCAGTCTCGACAGTGTGGGCTACATTGCTTGAGTACATCCGGGGATCCGAGAAACATCTGCAATTCATGGCTTACGGGCAACTACGAGCCACCATGGTTCGTTGTCGGAGTCTGCGGTGAAACGACCCTGTTGCCCGACGATCTGGAAACCAATTTGATGGATTTCCTTTCGAGCCAAATCCTCGGGCAACTCATGAAGATGTCCTTTCATGCCGCGAGTCTCTTCGTTCCCGGATTGTGGGCCGCGATCGAGTATGACCAGCCGCCCGCCTGGATGAAGGGATCGGAATAAGGCGTTGAGGATAAGCTTCCGATCCGTCAGCTCATGATAACTATTCGAAACAAGTACCGCATCAACAGTGTTCGGCGTTAGATCGGGGTCGTCTGGTTGTGTATGGATGATGCTAATATTCTGCCTCACCGCGAAGAACAGCTCTGATCCACAGAAAAAATAGGGACACTTGCCTTATGTCCAGAGCCAGTACGCGACCACGAGCGCCCACAATCGGAGAAAGCTTCAGCGCGAAGTATCCCGACCCCGAACCGAGATCTGCGACCACGTTTCCAGCCCTCAGATTCAGAAACTGAAGAACCTCTGCCGGCCGCTGCCATTGATCCCGCTCACGTTCGACCGCGTCAAGTCGAACTAGTGCTTGAGAAGCCTGATAAGTCGTGCTCAGAAAAGCCACAGCGAGAATTACGCATAAAAGAAACAGTGCGATCCTTACACGGTATACACGCTGAACTCCATCCATCGTCGTCGCCGCTCATCTTCTCACGACCAGATGACAAAAGGACAAAAGGTCAATGCGGTTGAGATTAGACGCCGCATTCATTTTGGACGTTTAGGGCTTCTTTAGGCTAGCTTTATGTCTTCTTAAGCAAATGCAGTTTATGTTGAGGATGACTGGCTAAGGCGGCGAATCAGACTCGCGTGATTCCCATTCCAAACTTCTTCCGCAAGAGTGCTAGCCGACGAGTTCGGTTGAGACGCAATGCCTGCCTATCTGATATAGATCCGTTCTTAACTGCACGCTGGTCACAAATAGGAGAAAATCTACATGATCGTCATGAAGTTCGGCGGAGCCTCGCTTGCTTCGCCCGCTTCCATAAAGCGAGTTGCCTCCATTGTGCGCTCGCAAGTGCACCGCCACCCAATCGTTGTCGTCTCTGCCATTGGGAACACAACAGATCAGTTGCTAGAGGTCTTGAAACATGCCGCACGGGCCGAATCTTACCTGGCGTCGAAGTTGCAAGAGGAACTAAAGACCTACCACTTCTGTGTGGCAGAGGATCTTCTCGGCCCGGAGCACCTCGTACCAATTGACCAATACATCCGGCAGACGTTTCGAGATCTGCACGTCCGTATCCTCGAGGTTTGTCAAGGAGAACGCAGCCTCACACCTGAATTACGTGACTGGGTACTAACTCTAGGCGAACAACTGTCGAGCACGATCGTAACTGCTGCGCTGAGGGCACGCGGAGTGGCGGCTGTGCATATGGATTCGACAAAGCTGATCCTTACCGACGATCATTTCACAAATGCAGCACCTCGTTACTGGGAAACGTACGCTCGAATTCGGTGGTCCGTTCCGATTGCTGCTCGCAGCCATGTAGTCGTTCTCGGAGGCTTCATAGGAGCTACCGAAGACGGCCGCACGACGACTCTGGGTCGAGGTGGATCGGATCTAACGGCTTCCCTGATAGGCGCTGCTGTGAATGCGGCAGAGATCCAGGTATGGAAAGACGTGGACGGAATGCTTACCTGGGATCCGAAAATACGCAGCGGAGGATATCGACTCAAAAGACTGTCGTATGAGGAGGCTGACGAACTCGCCCATGCCGGTGCTAAGATTCTTCATCCCAAAACGATTGCACCGGCTCAACGTCTCCGGATTCCGGTCGTCATTCGCAACACGTTTCATCCCACAGGAGAAGGCACAAAAATTGACGCATCCGGTGGACTCTGTACCAATCCTATTAAATCGATTGTGTGCAAAAAGAACGTCAGTGTTTGTGAACTTCGCTCGCCGACTGCTGACAGACGTCTGGCGGAATATGCTGCTGTCATCGAGCGGCTTTGCAGGGAACGGAAAAGCGCCACGCTCTTGGCGCTATCTGGCGAGGTTATATATCTAGTGGTCGAGAGCAACGATCCGGGTCTGAGTTTTGCAGCCGATCAATGCGTAGAAGTGCACGTTCGCACTAGTCAGGCAATCCTTACATTAGTCGGTGAAAAACTAAAAAGATGCAGCCTGACTATGCGCCTAGCTGCTCTTCTCAGCCGGAGGGGGGCGGTCGTCCTCCCGCAGGATGCCGAATCGTGCTCAGTTCGCATTGTTGTCCCTCAGGAAGAGCTAACGGCGTGCAGCGATATGCTCCAGCATGCTTTTTTTGGAGAGGTAGATCCAAGCGTTTTTGCAGTCCCAGAATGCGTACCAGAAGAGGCGACGATGCAGAGAAGGCCTGGTACTTACGCTGTCCGGCAGCCGCAGGGGCTCGCGATATCAACGGATTATTTTGCATTTCCGGGAGTTAAACAGTGAAGGCTACTACGGGTATGAAGAAAATTGAGGCTCTCATTGCTAAATCGGACATTCAGGCCGTAGAGGAACGGCTTGAAGCGCTTGGGATCGATTCAGTCTCGATCACTCCTGTCGTGGATCATGGAAAAGGGAACATTCTGTACTATCGAGGAGCGGCTTACAGACCGGACTCATACAAGTTCAAGCTTGAGTGCCTCGTGACGGACCAATTGGTGCCGAGTGCCATCGATACAATTGCCAAGACTGCCGGCCCTTGTGTGTACGGCGGCGACAGCACGGTCTGCGTTTTTGACGTCGCGGACATGAGTCTTTCACGCAGACGATAGCTCGCTGCTGGAGTAGCGAATCGGGAGTCCTCCCATGCTAATGAGTGTCCGCCGCCTATCAAGGAATGGGGCTGACACGCCCAATCCTATATTTTGTTTAGCTCGCGTTCTTTCCTCTGTTGCAGACTTCAGCACTGGACGTTCCGCAAAAGAGGGACTCTTTTTCGGATTCGTGGAGTTCGGCGATCGGATACAGATGAGACGCTACTTGTCCGCGCCTGTCGTCAGAATACGGCCCGAGCGCAGCTCTCATCTGCACGTGATGAAAACGGACGACGACATGCTCTTGGCAAACAAAAAGGAAATTCTAAAGGTCTTGGCAGACATAAAGGAAATCCTTAGGCATTCTTTAGTCTTTCTTTAGCTCTACGTGAGTAGATTGGAAAGCAGAGCAGACATTTATGGCTGACTTATTCTTTGTGTTCGTTGCCTTGCTATTCTTCGTGCTCGCGTGGGGCTTCACGAGGGCATGTGACCGCCTGTAAGAATAGCCAGGCACTTGGGAGCGATTGGTATGGACTACATCATCGGCGGGCTTACGACGGTATTTCTCTTTGCGTATCTCGTTTACGCGTTGCTGAGGCCGGAGAAGTTTTAGTTATTCAGAGGTAAGTATGACACCGAACGGTTGGCTGCAGATTACAGTCTTTTTTTTAATCATTCTCGCCGTGGCGAAGCCGATGGGCATCTTCATGGCAAGACTTTTTGAGGGGAAAAGAACATTCCTCCATCCGATACTCCGTCCCGTGGAAGCCGTGATTTACAAGGCCGTTGGAGTGAATGAAAGGACCGAACAGCGCTGGACGCAGTACACTGCCGCTCTCCTTGCCTTCAGTATTTTCAGCTTCTTGTTTGTTTATCTGCTGCAACGGCTGCAAGGGTTTTTGCCGTTTAATCCGCAAGGGTTTGGCGGGACGCAGACGACACCGGACCTATCGTTCAATACTGCCGTCAGTTTCGTGACGAACACAAACTGGCAGTCATACTCGGGCGAATCTACTCTTAGCTATCTCGTGCAGATGGCCGCCTTGACGGTTCAAAACTTCGCTTCGGCGGCGGTGGGCATTGCGGTCGCGATTGCACTTGTGCGCGGCTTTGCACGCCAGCAAGTAAACAGCTTAGGGAACTTTTGGGTGGATCTGACCCGCGCCACACTCTACGTTCTCTTGCCGATTTCGATTATCGCCGCTTTGTTCCTCTGCTCACAGGGCGTAATTCAAAATTTCCATCCATACACGGCAGCCAAGACGCTGGAAGGAGCGAAACAGGTGATCGCCCAAGGCCCGGTAGCTTCGCAGGAAGCAATCAAGATGTTGGGCACAAATGGCGGTGGATTTTTCAACGCGAATTCAGCCCATCCATTCGAGAATCCGACACCGGTTACGAACCTACTGCAAATGTTCTTGATTTTTGTTATTCCGGCCGGGTTGACTTATACGTTCGGCGTTATGGTGGGCGATCGACGGCAAGGCTGGACGCTTTTTGCAGCTTGCGCGGCTATGTTCCTCATGGGAGTCTTCGTTTGCTACTGGGCGGAGCAGAACGGGAATCCAACGCTGGCTAAGCTCGGTATCGAAAATCAAGCTACTGCAACACAAACCGGCGGCAACATGGAAGGGAAAGAGACGCGATTCGGAATTGCGGCTTCCACTCTCTTTGCCACTGTGACGACGGACGCCAGTTGCGGCGCCGTCAATGGAATGCACGATAGCTTCACACCGCTGGGTGGGTTGGTCCCGCTGTTCAATATCCAGACCGGTGAAGTGATATTTGGCGGAACCGGCGCGGGACTGTACGGAATTTTGCTGTATGCGATTGTGGCCGTCTTTATTGCGGGCCTGATGGTAGGCCGCACACCTGAATACGTGGGCAAAAAGGTCGAAGGGAAAGAAGTAAAAATGGCAATGCTAGCTCTAATTTGCACTGCATTTAGCATTCTGGTGTTCTCCGCCTTGTCCTCCGTTGTTCCATTCGCGTCACCTACCAAGGATGCGAAAGGCCAGCCCGTGGCGCACAGCTACTGGAATCCGCCGGGCCCCGCGACGGCTAACGTAAATAACTCGGGTGCACATGGATTCAGTGAGATTCTTTACGCGTACTCGAGCGGTACAGGTAATAACGGCAGTGCATTTGGAGGCATCAGTGCCAACACTCCCTGGTACAACCTGACGCTAGGGCTGGCCATGCTCATTGGCAGATTTCTCTTCCTGATACCGCTGCTGGCCGCAGGGGGTAGCCTCGCTACGAAGAGGAAAGTGGCCGAAACGCTTGGCACTTTACCTACACACGGCCCTCTTTTTGTCAGCCTGCTTGTCGGCACGGTGATCCTTGTCGGAGCACTGACGTTTTTCCCGGCGCTGGCATTGGGTCCGATTGTTGAACATTATCTGATGCAGGACGGCAAGTTGTTTTCGCTGCTGCTCTTCCCGCTTTGGAGCTAAGTCATGGCAACTACTCTTCAGACACCTCCTTCTTCCAAAGTACCGACGGGAGCTTCGCCGAACGATCTCACCTCGCTGCTTCCCACAAGACTGGTGCGTGCGCGTCCGCTGCTCGATCCGGAGATCGTGCGCCGCGCCATGAAGGATTCGTTTGTCAAATTGAATCCTCTTACGCTCCTGAAGAACCCGGTGATGTTTGTAGTGGAAGTCGGTGCTGCCCTAGTGACCGTCTTCCTGCTGCGGGATCTCATCGGAGGCGCTGAGAAAACAGGATTTGAGCTTCAGATTGCGCTGTGGCTCTGGTTTACGGTGCTATTTGCGAATTTTGCGGAAGCCATGGCGGAGGCGCGGGGTAAAGCGCAGGCAGATACGCTCCGCAAAACGAAGACAGACTCGATGGCGAATCGCCTGTTGGGCAACGGAAAGATTGAAATTGTTCCCGCATCGAAATTGCGTGCCGGAGATCTAGTCATCACAAAAGCAGGGGAATTGATCCCCGGCGACGGAGAAGTCATTGACGGCATTGCGACGGTGGACGAGTCGGTGATTACAGGCGAGAGCGCCCCGGTGATCCGCGAATCGGGTGGCGACCGTAGCGCCGTTACCGGCGGAACGAAAGTTCTGTCGGATCAGATCAAGATCAAAATCACGTCCAATCCAGGCGAAACGTTTCTGGACAAAATGATCGCCCTGGTCGAGGGCGCCGAGCGCCAGAAAACTCCCAACGAGATTGCTCTGAATATCTTGATCGCGGGATTGACGCTGATTTTTCTGTTGGCCGTCGCTACGCTGCACCCGTATGCGATTTACGCGGTTTCCTCTGCAGGGACGGGAATTGTACCGACGATCGCGGTTCTGGTTTCCTTGCTAGTCTGTTTGATCCCGACCACAATCGGCGGATTACTCTCGGCCATTGGCATCGCCGGCATGGACCGTGTAATGCAACATAACGTTCTCGCTATGAGCGGCAAGGCAGTAGAGGCCTCCGGCGACGTGAACACTCTGCTTCTCGACAAAACCGGGACGATTACACTTGGCAATCGCCAGGCTGTTGAATTCATCGCGTTTCCGAGTGTTTCGAACGAAGAGTTAGCGGACGCTGCCCAACTGTCGAGTCTCGCGGACGAGACACCGGAAGGCCGTTCCATTGTGGTGCTGGCGAAAGAGAAGTATGGCCTGCGGGGGCGCGAAGTGGCGGAACATGAGGCCCACTTTATTCCGTTCTCGGCTTATACGCGAATGAGCGGTGTCGATATTGACGGCCGCATGTTACGGAAGGGGGCAAGTACCGCGATAGCCAATTTCGTAAAAGAGCTTGGTGGCTCGGTGCCGGCAAACTTCGAAGAAGCCTCCGATCGAATCTCCCGCAGTGGCGGTACACCTTTGGCCGTGGCGGATGGGTCCCGTGTTCTCGGCATCATTCATTTGAAAGATATTGTTAAAGGCGGCATGAAGGAGCGCATCGGCCAGCTCCGAAAAATGGGTATTCGCTCGGTGATGATCACAGGCGATAATCCGCTCACGGCAGCCGCCATCGCTGGGGAGGCCGGCGTGGATGATTTCCTGGCGCAAGCCACTCCAGCGGACAAGCTCGACTACATTAAACGAGAGCAGCGTGAGGGCCGCCTCGTAGCGATGACCGGAGACGGCACGAATGACGCACCCGCTCTCGCGCAAGCTGATGTAGGATTGGCCATGAACACCGGAACCATGGCTGCGAAAGAGGCCGGGAACATGGTGGATCTCGACAGCAACCCGACGAAGCTGATTGAGGTAGTGGCCATCGGAAAACAATTGCTGATTACCCGTGGTGCCCTCACAACGTTTTCTATCGCCAATGACGTCGCGAAGTATTTCGCTATCATTCCGGCAATGTTTATGGCAACTTACCCTGCTCTGGCGCGATTCAACATTATGGGCCTGCATACGCCACAAAGCGCGGTTTTGGCTGCCGTGATCTTCAACGCATTGATTATCATCGCGCTCGTGCCCTTGGCTCTACGAGGCGTGAAGTATCGACCCGTAGGCGCCGCATCCTTGCTGAGGCGAAATGTTCTGATCTACGGAATCGGCGGAATTATCGTGCCGTTCCCCGGCATTTGGCTCATTGATCAATTGCTGGTGCTGCTGCACCTCGCGTAGAGGGTCGAAAGAAGGAGAAACACAGAATGCTACAACAACTTGCCCCAGCGCTCAAAATGACCGTGTTATTGACCTTGCTAACGGGACTGATCTATCCAGCCGCCATCACCGGCTTATGTCAAGTGTTTTTCAATAATCAAGCCAACGGAAGCCTGGTTTCGCAGAATGGCCAAATCGTCGGCTCGTCCCTTCTAGCACAAAATTTCACTAGACCGGAATACTTTCATCCGCGTCCATCGAACGCCGGGACTGATGGCTACGATCCTACGGCATCGAGTGGTTCGAACTTCGGTCCGACAAATCAGAAGCTATATGACCGGGTGAAAGCCTCGGCCGATCAGTTCCGGAAAGACAACCCGGATTATACGGGCCCAATTCCCGCCGATGCTCTCACGGCCTCCGGAAGTGGACTCGATCCCCATATTACTGTGGCGAACGCCAACGCCCAAGCAGCACGTGTCGCAAAGGCACGCAGTGTGGACGCATCCAAAATTCACAGCCTCATTGCGTCCGCCACAGAGGGCCGCGATCTTGGCTTTCTAGGTGAGCCTCGCATCAACGTTTTGAAGCTTAATCTGGAACTCGATCGACAGGTCCCTAAGCACTAGACAGCAGGTCGCTAAGCCATTTAGACCAAGCGTTTATCTAACAGTTCCCGCGTCAGGAGTTATGTTGTTTCCGAAATCAAAGCTCGTAATGTGTCTTTTCTCCGGTTTCGCGCTTAGCGCTGCGATCTGCTTTGCGCAGCAGCCCCAGCCGGCTCAAGAGCCCCAAGCGCCGCAACCGCTCCCCACCCCAGCAGTAACCGGTCCGCTACAGGCCGTTCCCCCTCACACCGTCGATGCTGGACCGTTTGGCAAACTCGATGTCAATGGCATCGTAAGTGGGCTGGGTGTTTGGCAAGGAAATTCCGTGCCGGGTGATGAATCCACACGGGCTGTTCTGAGCAATGGGCAGGTATTTATTCAGAAAACGGAGGGATGGTGGCAGTTCTATTTGCAGGCGGGGGCCTATACTATTCCGGCCTTGGCTACGCCAGTTCTTTCCACCGTTGATACGCTCAGTGACTTCTACGGACCTGTGCCACAGGGCTTCCTGAAACTACAGGCGGGAAAGAACACTTCTTTCGAAATCGGCGCGCTACCCACACTGATCGGAGCTGAATATACATTCACATTCGAAAACATGAATATTGAGCGCGGTCTTCTGTGGAACCAAGAAAACGCCGTCAATCGCGGAATTCAAGTGAATCAGTCCTTTGGAAAATTCAGTGCTTCACTGAGCTGGAACGACGGTTTCTATTCCAATCGTTATACGTGGCTGTCGGGCTCTCTAGCCTACACGAATGGGCCCCATGCCATCTCGTTCGTAGCGGGCGGCAACCTGGGGCAGACAGCCTTTCGGACGCTGGCTGTGCCAGTAGAGAACAACAGCAGCATCTATAACGTGATCTACACGTACAACAAGGGATCGTGGATCGTCCAGCCCTATTTTCAATACACGAACGTGCCAACCAACCAGCAAATCGGTATCGTTAAGGGTGCAGCGACACGAGGTGGGGCGGTCTTGCTGACTCACAAGTTTAACGATCACTTTTCGCTCGCGGGCAGAGGAGAGTATATTTCGAGCACGGGAAGTGCTAGCGAGCAATCTGTCAATCTGATCTTCGGTCCCGGCAGTGGAGGCTGGTCACTTACTGTGACGCCCACCTTTCAACACCACGGGTTCTTCGTCCGTGGCGACGTTTCTTTCGTGCAAGCGACCCACTATACGCCTGGCGCCGGCTTCGGCCCGCTGGGTATGGACCGGAGCCAACCGCGCGGGCAAATTGAGGCAGGCTTGATGTTCTGAGTGCCTCCTTCGCCACGTTGAAAGGCCATGCAAAGAGCCGGGCGGTGTCACCGTAGCGGACAGATTGCCCATACGCTGGCATCTCGCCCTCTCTTCAGCGCACCATTAGCGATCCCCGCGCCGTGCACCTGGCAACAATATGGTCCCGTGGACCGAACCTGAGGTGAAGCCGGTCGCCAAGTCTACCAAACGTTTTATGGTGAAACTTCCTTTGACGCCCGCGAACTGACCCGAACCGCCCGTGATCAGGTGGATTTCGACAATACTGTTGAGATCGGGTGTGTCGGTGTCGGTTGGTTCGCCCTGTCCGACGATCGAGGTATAGATGCGGTCTCCATCGGCTGCGATCAACTCAGCGGTCCCTGTTGCAGAGCCTTCCGGCAGTTTTACCGTGACTTTGTAAGCAAGTGTGAAGTGATTGAGGTGGGTCGCAATTCCTGTGACATTCCCGTCGACCGAAATCGCCTCGGGAGGAGAGCCTTGTAAGACGTCGGTTTCATGTCCTTGTAAATAGCCCTGGAACGATATCCGCTTGTCCGGGCCTTTCGCATTCGCGAAGCCCGCTGTAAAAAACATCGCCGCGATAGCCAGAGAGACACTGGCTTTCCTCACCGACAGGGTGTTTCTCTTCCCGCTTGTGAACAGACGTATCTGCATTTCGTTTTCTCCTTGCCTGAATTTGTAAGAAGTCTTGTGGACTCGAGCGCAGTGTAATGAGCGGGGAATCGGCGGTCCAATGCATTTCCCCTTGAATTTCACCTCAATCCGAAAGTCACTGATCCTAGAGGGTTTATGGTACGATCTCAGTCCTGTGGGAAGCCAGCTGAACCCCGCGCCCAAGGTTGTGTTCGGTCCGTTTGAATACGATGACCTCTCGGGAGACTTGACGAAGCACGGAATTCCCATACGACTTCAAGGAAAGCCGCTCCAGATCCTACTGCGTCTGGTAAGCCAGCCCGGGCAAGTGATTAGTCGCGAAGAGCTGCAGCGTCACCTGTGGCAGGGCACGACCTTCGTCGATTTCGAACAAGGTCTCAATTCCGCGGTCAACAAGCTTCGGCAGACCTTAGGGGATTCGGCGGACCAGCCTCGCTACATCGAAACGCTCCCCAGCCGGGGATACAGGTTCATCGCTCCGGTTCAACGAGCTTCACCAAAAGGTGTTTTGGAGATGCGTGGCCCGATTCCGTTGAAAGTCGAACTGAGGCGTGGCAGGCCGCGCCATCCGTTGCTGCTGGTTGTCGCCGGTATGGCTCTCGCGGTGATTGTCGCCTGGGCCTACGGGCTCGTCAATCGTTCCACACGGATGACCGAGGCTCCAAAAGCAGTGAGGTTCGCTGTATTGCCGCCAACAGGGTTCGTGCTGGAGGGCGCCGCCAGCCGCCAGGCATTCTCTCTATCGCCCGATGGCTCACGCCTGGCATTCACCGCCATGGACTCAAGCGGTTCGTTCAGTGTATTCCTTCGGGAATTCAATTCACTCGAGGCGCGGCTGGTTCCCGGCAGCGAAGGCGCCCATACAGTTTTCTGGCCGCCCGACGGCCGGTCTCTCTATATGACTGCGAAGGGCAAGCTTTGGCGGACTCCACTTCAAGGCGACGCGCGCGTGCTTTTGGCCGACTCTCCCTCTTTCATGTTTTCGGGAGCTTGGTTGAACCCGGAGCGGATACTGATCGGCAGCTTCAGGGCCAGTCACCTGATGTCGCCATCCGGCGGCCCTCTTGAGCGGTTGAAAGAGACGTATTGGTGGCCACAGAGGCTGCCGGACGGAGAACACATTCTTTACGTGCGGCGAGATGTTCGGACCGGCCATTACCGAGCGCTGGTGCTTCGGCTTCGTGATTTCATCACAATCGCGGATTTGGTCGAAACCGATTCGCGGGTCTTGTATGCTCCTTCGACATTAACGCCTGGCAAGGGCTATCTTCTCTACGTGCGCGCCGGAAACTTGCTGGCCCATCCGTTCGATCCCCACTCGCTGCAGGTAAGTGGTGAAGCGATGCCGATTGCCAGCAAGGTCTATTTCTTTGTTCCGACCGGCGCGGCAGATTTCTCCGTTTCGAACACTGGCGCACTCGCTTACCAGAGTTATGTCAGCCGATCGCAACTGGCGTGGGTTGACCGGACAGGACACCAGCTTGCCACTGTCGGTCCAGCGAAAATAAACCTGAAGTCCGCTCGCCTGTCGCCGGATGGGCAGCGACTGGCGACGGCGATTTACGATATCGAACGAGGCGAGCAGGACCTGTGGATCTTCGATCTCAACACGGACTCGGGGCGGCGATTGTCGTCGGAGCGAGCACTGCGGGATGCTCCTGTTTGGTCGCCAGATTCGACAAGGCTGGCTTTCCTGCACCAGGCCGACGACATGCCGCCCCGGGTACATTTGCGCGGCGTGGGAGAGAACGATACGGAAGAAACGACGCCAGCCGGCGATTTCCAAATGCCAACCGACTGGTCTCCGGATGGGCGCTTCGTCGTGTTCGGGAATACCGGATTTCCACGGTTCGCAAACGAAACACAAGGGGACGTCTGGGTGTTCGACCTAGCCCGCAACCGGAAGGCAATTCCGTTATTAACCACGCGGTTTCACGAGGCCAATCCCGTCTTCTCGCCCGACGGGAAATGGCTAGCGTTCACGTCGGATGAGTCCGGACGCGCGGAAGTCTACCTGCAAGCGTTTCGGTCGGGTGACATCCCGAGTTTGACGGGGGAACGTTACCGTGTCTCCGGCGCAGGCGCTCAGGCTTTGCGGTGGAGACGAGATGGAAAGGAACTCTTCTATCTAGACTTTGATGGGCGTGTGCAGGCGGTTCCGGTGCGGCTCTCGCCGAAACCCGAGTTCGGCCCCACCACAGCGCTGTTCAGCATAACCACCGAAGCGAGAGCGGCGATTCACTCGCTGCTTGGCTTCGATGTCTCGGCCGATGGCAGGCGATTTGTTGTTCCGGTTGTCAGCTCGGCGCAAGCCTCGTCCCTCATAGTTATAGAAAATTGGGAAGCCCTCCTTCCACGCCGGCCTTAGCTAGAAGTCCGCAAAGGATTGCGGCGGAGATCAGTTTTCGTTCGTGGCGCCTGCGTGGGCTATCTAGTCAAAGAGCAAAGCCACATCGTTCGACGGGCGAACCGACCTCAGGTGGGTCGAAGGTCAACCGATTGGGGGCGTGCTTGCATATTCCATTCGAGCGACCGGAATCATACTCTGCTGCGCCCGGTCTCAGCCGCAGATAACCGGGACAATTTCGGGCATACGTTTCAGCAGCTTACATGATCATGCGTTTCCTAGCTGCAAATCATACGGTGTCGATGGACTTGCAACAGACTCCGGTTTACCTTTGTGCCGTTACGGAGGCGAAATTCGGAGATGACGCAACTGATCGCTAGAACAATGATGGCTTTGTCCGGTATTGCGCTTTTTACGATGCCGGTAACTGCCGGGCCGCTCGCGTACGTGATCACCGGTTCTCAACAATTTGGCGAAATGGATCTCGCCACAGGGACTCTCGCTCCAATCGGTTCGATCCCGCCGACGATTCAGTATTTGGTCTCCGGGCAAAACGGGTCCTTACTGACTATGTCTTTCGACGGCAATCTGGAGTCCATCAACCCAAGTACCGGCGCGATATCCGTGATCGGCGCGACCGGTTTTGACGACTGCTCGACGCCGGCATCTCCGTGCGGATCGAACTCCCAGCTCTCTTTGGGAAAGGCAGGAGGGACGATTTACGCAACGGATTTCGCGAACAGCCTCTATACAGTGAACCCGCTGACGGGTAAAGCGACGCTGGTCGGTAGCACGGGAATTCCAGCAATTCCATTTATCCCGGTCAGCACCAATCCCGATGGCTCTTTCAACTTCTACGACGAAAACTTATTCGAGGCCGGGGGGGAAATTGTACGCCAACTTCGATGCCGCGACGTTTAACCCCGAGACCTTAATGGTCACAACAGCGATTTCGCCCGCGCTGTACCAGATCGATACCAGCACCGGAGCTGCGACGCAAGTCGCATCGACCGACCTGGGCCTAATTACAATCACTAACTTGAACGGAACGGTTTACGGTTTCAATGGAATGATTGGTCAGGTGGTGACGCTCGACGTAACGAATGGCAACACCAGCTTCGTCAGTGATACTGACCCGGCTCTAGGACTCATTGGCGGCGCCGCAGCGATTGGTGGTGCAGCGGCGGTTCCCGAGCCGGCCTCGATGACGCTGGCCGGTTTTGGAGTGGCTGTCCTCCTGGTCTGGACACGCCGACGGCGCGCCAATTAGTTCGGAGAGGATTCAGCCATCATCCAGATGTTGCCTGTGTCTTCGGTCAGGACCATGGCAATCTTGTCGTCCGAAACCGACCACCCGCTGCCCTGGCGGTAGAACCAGTGTCCATGCAGATGCTGGGCTGGGAACGGTTCGCCGGATGGACGATGTGAAATGGCATCTATGCGCTGCGCCCAGAGGCATATGTGGCCATCGCGGGGGGAAGTGAAGTAGAGGACGTTTCCATCGGGGGACCAGTTAGCCCAATCCTCGGCTCCACTTTCCGCGATTTGAATCCAGGCGCTCTCGGGAGTCGGCTTCGCCGGATTGAATGGCGCGATCACGATACGCGTCCGGTTAGGCTCAAGGCGCATGGTGAAGCTGATCCAACGATTGTCTGGCGAGAAACGCCCGTAGAGCAAATTTGACTTGCTCCTAAGCACGGGTGTCTGCTTGCGGGAGGCGATATCGAGAAAATCGATCCGATAGGGATTGCCGCCGAAGGTGAGTAATGATTTTTCGTCGCGCGACCAATCAGTAGCGCGGAGGCAGCCTTCGCATAGTTTTTCGACGGCGCTGCCGAGAGTGGATAGATAAACGGCTCGAACGCCCTTGGGCTCGTAGACGGAGAATGCAATTCTGTCGCCAGATTTGTTGAGCAAGGGGAAGCGTTGGATCGAACTGGACTCGGCGACGTGCAACTCCTTTCCGGTGGCAAGCTCACGCACCCAAACATTGAGCCTGCCGGATTGGGAAGAGCAAAATGCGGCCGACTTTCCATTCCCGGACAGCGCCGAGTATTCGCGATAGGCGGGGCTTTCCGTGATGCGCTCCAGCTCGCTCGTAGGCTTTCCCAAATTGAGATCAAAGGGCAAGAGCCAAACGTCGCGGCGCACTTCGGAGTTGGTGAACGTGAGTGTGTTGCCGACGGGGCAAGACGGGTCGGATTCGTTTCCGGCTCCCTTGGTCACGTTCTTGAAGAGGCCGCTCACACGCGACTTTGACGAGATAGCGGATTCCCAGAGATTCTGGGTAGCGCCGACACGGAGGGAAAACAGAATGCTGCCGCCGGGAGTCCAGCAACTCGGCTTGGGGATGGTAGGAACACCGGAGCGGGAGGATGGGTCGTTTGTGTAATCAGTCTTTTCGAGACCGGCGTGGACCATAGCCTCGTGCTCGCCGGTTCTGATTTCGGGTCCGCCGTCGATAGGGGCCACCCACCAATCGAGGGCAGAACTGTCGAAAGCTTTGGAGGATGAGTAGCCGACGAAGAGTATCCGTTTGGAATCGGGAGACCAGATGGGAAAGCGAGCCGCCGATAGGGTGGAAGCGATGCGGCGGGGTGGCCCCGCGCCAATGGGCACGATATAGACGGCGCCGCTGCCCGGGACTGAGTTCGCCACATTCTCTCCGCCGATCCAATAGGCGACGAAATCGCCATCTGGCGAGACTTTAGGATCGAATCCACCGCGGGCGAGCAGACGAGACTCGCCGCCGAAAGCCGGTATTTCGTAAATGCCGCCACCGTTGCGGTTGGAGTGGAAGACGATTTTACTGCCGTCAGGAGTAAAGTCAGGCGCGGTGTTTTCCTGGCCATCGAAGGTGAGGCGAATCGGCTCGCCCCCGGCCACTTGTTTGATGTATAGATCTTTCTCCCCCGCGAAACCGCGGTTGGATGAATAGGCGACTAGTTTACCGTCCGGGGAGAGTGCGGACATGTCCGCGAGGCCGGCATCAGAGGTGAGGCGTGTTAGCGTCCAGGAGGACGAAACAGGTGTGCGGCGATGAATCGACCATCCGAACACGAAGGATAGGAAACAGGCAAAGGCCGCGGTGGACCACCACCAGATCGAGATTGATGGTTTGTTTAGTTTAGGCGAGGAACTGGGCCCGGGGCCCGGAGGGGTCGGAACCGCAATGGGTATAGCGTGTTCGATAACACCGATGAAGCGGTATCCCAAGCCGGGTGTTGTCTCGATGTATCGAGGATTGTCGGCAGAATCGTTCAACGCCCGGCGTAGCTTGTTCATGGCAGCATTGAGACCGCCTTCGAAATCGACGAACGTGCCATCCGGCCAGATTTGATTTCGTAATTGTTCGCGCGTAACCAATTCGCCTGGACGAGACAAGAGAGCAAGCAGCAGTTGAAATGGCTGTCCTGACAGGTGGACGCGGATACCGCGCTTGCGTAGCTCGCCGGTTGCAGCATGCACTTCAAACGGGCCGAAGGAGATGCATAGTCGAGACTGTGGCGGAATTGTCATGGACGTAGGACTGTCACTGAGAGTGGGACATCCATGCGAAGTACATAGTTAACGTGCACCCCGGTCTAAATGTTGGAATTAATAGTTGAATTGTAATCCAGGTGAACACCAGCCTGCCGGTATTCGGAATGTGAAATGGTAGCGTGATTCAGAGTTATTTCGTTTAGTCATCAGCTGCCGTCCGGTCTACCGATTGCCAAGGTATGGTCGGAGGCCTGATCAGGCTTTAACGTCTTAGTTGAGAGTCTGCCGCAATCGTCGGGTTGAAGCCGTATGTGTAGGGAAGTCGTTGTACAGATCGGAGGCTCACTGGGTAAGTCGGCCTCAATGACCTGCTGGAATTTGCTCTCTTATGATCAGCTTGTCCACCGTCAACTCACCGATAGCGAGCTTTTCGATTTGGCCCCGTCGAATTGCGAGCCGTCCCACGGCGAGAGCGCCAATTGCCAGGGCGCCAATAGCTGTGGCTCCAATTGCCAGGCCTACGATTGCCAATCCGGTATTAGCGGACGAGTTCTGAAGTTTTTGCACGCTGTTCATAGATTCATTTCAGCAGTGTCTCCGGCAGGTGCTTTAACTGACGCTCGACACGGGGTGGAGCAACCCCTTATTCGGCGAGTTTGAAAGCGATGAGTGAATCGCCGGGAGGGCTTCCGAAGAAGCCACCGCCGCCAGCAGCAATGACGACATATTGCTTGTTGTCCTTTCCCAGATAGGTAGCTGGAGTCGCGTGGCCGCTTGCGTCGATTGTTGTGGACCAGAGTTCGCGGCCCGTGCGGGCATCGAACGCACGAAAGTGGCTGTCGTTGGTGGCGGCAATAAACACGAGCCCGCCGGCTGTGGCAATGGAGCCGCCGATATTGGGTGCGCCGGTGTCGTGCTGGCCGAGCGGCACACGCCAGGCGATGTCGCCCGTATTCACGTTGACGGCAGTGAGTAACCCCCATGGCGGTTTCTGGCACGGCTGCAGGTTTGCATCCCAAAACCTTCCGTAGTCGCCAGCGGGGCTGGTGCGGCGGTAAGCCATTGGCGAACCTTCCGGCTGCTTAACCATTTGACCGATCGCGCCGACTTCATTAGTATTGACGAATATATAGGCCAGATCGGGATTGAACGACGCCCCAGACCAAGTTGCGCCGCCAAGCGTTCCGGGGAACACGACGGTAGGTTTCATGCCGTAGGGAGTGTATCGGCCGTGATTTTCAAGCTTGGCAAACATATCTGCGCATCCTTCTCTCACGTCTTCGGCAGCGATAGTCGACCGTGACAAAGCAACTGGTTTGATGGGAATAGGCTGCGTCGGCCAGGTCGCTTCCCCGGGTACATCGCTAGCAGGCATCGGCCGCTCCTCGACACCAAAAATCGGTTTCCCATCGCGGCGATCGAGAATGAAGACCAGACCCATCTTCGTGACCTGTACAACGGCAGGAATATCGGCTCCGTTGCGGCGGACGGTAACGAGCGCAGGCGCAGCGGGTGGATCGTAGTCCCAGATATCGTGATGGACGAGCTGGAAGTGCCATCGCAGCTTGCCGGTTTTCACATCTAACGCCACCAGACAGTTGCCGTAAAGATTGGCGCCTTTGCGATCGCCACCGTAGAAATCGTATGCGGGGGAGCCGATGGCAAGAAAGACCAAGTTGCGCGGCTGGTCGACAGTGATCATGGTCCAGACATTCACACCGGTGCGGTCTTTCCATCCGTCGCCCTGCCAGGTTTCGTGGCCGGGCTCACCTGGAAGCGGCACGGTATGAAATGTCCAGGCCAGCTTACCGGTATGAATATCCCAGGCGCGCACATCGCCGCGGGGCCCTAGGCCGCCGCTTTCTGGCACTTCAGCGCCAGTGATTACCAGGTCGCCGGCGATAGCAGGAGGGGAGGTTTCAGCGTAAATAGAATTGGGAAATTTATCCGCGACTCCGGTTTTCAAGTTGACTTCGCCTTCGTTTCCGAAACCGGGCACTTTCTGGCCGGTGCGCGCATTCAAGGCAATCAAGCGGCCATCGAGCGTTCCGAAGAGAATTCGTGGGGGCGTCTGCGTATCGCCAGGCCAATAGGCAACACCGCGATGGGCACGGGACTTTCGGGATATCGAGTCCGTTTGCAGATCGAACTTCCACAGTTCGCGACCGGATTCGGGTTCAAGCGCAATGATGCGGTCCGAGGGCGTCGAAAGGTACAGGACACCATTGACAATGAGCGGAGTCGTTTCGAACGCGGTTTGGCGTAGGCCGCGCGGGCCGGACACAACCGGAACTTCCCCAGTATGGTAGGTCCAGGCGCGGACGAGATGATTTACGTTGCCGGCATCGATCTGTTTAAGGGGAGAGAAGCGCATTCCTCCCGGATCGTGCCCGTAACTAGGCCAATCGGTCTGCGCAGATGCGGAAATAGTGAGCACAGCGGGAATGACGAGAACACAGGCGAGGCGCACATTTGAGAGTATAGGAACATTCCAAAGGCGTGAGCCGATCGGGCGATCGAATACGGTAATCAAGCGGGGAGACACGGATGTCATCCGAAGCACCAAGTATTGAGCAATTAAAACGAGGGATGCAAGCGACGTGGATGGCCGGAGATTTCGGCCAGATCGCGAAGTACTCCGAGAAGGGTGCTGAAGAGTTTGTGGGCCGGCTGAACATTCAGCCGCAGTACAAGATTCTCGACGTCGCTTGCGGAACGGGTAATCTGGCGATTCCGGCCGCGCGGCTGGGCGCAAAAGTCGTTGGCGTAGATATTGCTCCGAACCTTCTTGACCAAGCGCGCCGACGGGCCTCGGCGGAGGGACTGAATGCGACGTTCGAAGAAGGCGATGCGGAACGGTTGGCGGCGAAGAACGGCGAATTCGATCTGGTGATGACGATGTTCGGCGCCATGTTTGCGCCGCGGCCGGAGCAAGTGGCATCGGAACTAATTCGCGTGTGCCGACCGGGCGGAACGATCGCAATGGCGAATTGGACCCGCGAGGGATTGGTGGGAAAGACATTCGCGCTCGGGGCGCGTTTTGTTCCGCCCCCGGTAGGGGTTCCATCGCCGCTGCTGTGGGGAGATGAAGCGACGGTGAGGCAGCGTTTGGGCGGGGGAGCTTCCGAGGTACGGACTACACGGCGGCACCTAATTCTGGATTATCCATTTTCGTCGAAGGAACTAGTGCAGTTCTTTCGGGACTACTTCGGCCCGACACAGATGACTTTCTCCAGGCTGGACACGAACGGTCAGCAGGAGTATGCCGCCGCTGGAGAGAGGCTGTGGGATGAGCACAACGAGAGCACGGGACCTGGAACGCGGGTGCGAGCCGAGTATCTGGAAGTGGTTGCAACGCGCACGTAGGGCGAATCACGGTCTCTAGCGCACGCCATTCGCGCGCAATTCGGTGGCATCGACAACGCTACGCCCGACGGCCTTTTCTTCGTCCGCGACAATCGTCTTTGCACGCGCTTCGATTGCTTTCGCTTCGTGTTTTTGTTTTGTTTTTCGCAGCAGGATGGCATAGTTCAACAGCATTGTTCTCAGCGTGGTCCGATCGTTAGGGTACAAGCGCTCGGCCGAGGCGATCGCCTGCCGGAAAGACATCTCCTCGCGCGTGTAATCACGCTTCCGGTACTGAAGCAAGCCGATATTGTTCAGGAGCGTCATCCGATCGTATTCGAGTATCTCCGGGCGCATGGCGAGAATTGCCTGCGCGCGTTCGAACGAGTTCCACGCTTCGCGAAATTGCATCTGTTTCGCATACAGCAGGCCAAGGTTATTCGAGACTTCAAAGCTCACATGGCTGTTGCGGAGGCCTGCCTTCTCCCGGATACCGAGGACGGCGACATATTCTTGTTCCGCGTCAATGTAGCGTCCCTCGGCCTCGAACAGAGCCGCCTTCATCGAGCCGACGAGCGCTTGTTCCTCGGGCAATGCTATGCGCAGCGTTTGTAACTTCCGGATGGTGCTTCTGGCCATCGCCACCTCGCCGCGCCGTAAATGGACAGCCGTCAAAATTTGCAGCGGTTCGAGAAGAATACGATCGTCGGGCGGATGATTCATTCTGAATTTCACGAGAGACCTTTCCGCCAGTTCCTTCGCATCTCGAAGTTGTCCCGCATTTTGGAGGCACGCTCCCAAATCGGGAGATCAAGTGCGAGTCACGGCGCAACTGATCGAGGCGACTACTGACAGGCATCTTTGGCCGGAAACCTACCGGCGAGATCTTCGCGATGTACTCGATTTGCCGGGGGAGGTGGCACAATCGATCGCCAAGGTGGTGCAAGCAAAACTGACGCCTGAGGAGCACGCCGGTTTAGCCACCCGCCGCCCGGTGAACCCGGAAGCCTATGAAGCTTATCTCAAGGGACAGTATTTCTGGAATAAAAAAACGCTCGTAGGGTCGAGAAAAAGTGTCGAATATTTTGAGCAGTCCATCGCCAAGGATAAGAACAATCCTCTGGCGTATGCCGGATTGGCTGACTCATACGATTTACTACGGGGAACGGAAACTGTTCCAACGGACGATTTTCAACGCGAAGACAAAGGCGGTGGCCAATAGGGCGCTGGAATTAGACAGCAGATTAGGCGAGGCACACGTGACGCTCGCCCGGATGATGTATTTCGACCGGGATTGGCGTGGCGCAGAAAAAGAGTACCAGCGTGCAATCGAGTTAAGCCCGGGATATGCAACCGCGCACCAGCGATATTCCTTGCTGCTGATGGGGATGGGACGGACGGAAGAGAGCCTCGAGGAAATTGAGAAGGCGCGCTCACTCGACCCGCTATCGATCGTTATTAACGCAAGCGTGGGTTAGCGGCTAGTGTGGGCGCAGCGCTATGAACAGGCGATGAGCCAGCTACAGAAGACGCTCGAGATGGACCCGAACTTCTCGGAAACCCACTTACATCTTGGTGGGTTGTATGAAGCGAAAGGCGAAATGGATAAGGCTATTTCAGAGCTTCAGAAAGCAACTCTCACGGATGTACCGCAGCGAGCATTAGCGTCACTTGGGCATGTGTATGCAATCACCGGCGAAAAAGAAAAGGCGCAGCGTGCCCCCGCTCAATTGCAAGATTTTCCTAACGGTGTCCAGGAGTTTGCTTACGAAATGGCGATTATTCACGCGGGCCTAGGCAATAGAAATCAGGCGCTCCAATTACTTCGGCAAGCTTCGGACCAGCGAGAGTGGGAGACGAGTTACATGAGAGTGGATCCAGAACTCGCGAGCTTGCGCTCCGATCCGCGCTTTCAAGATCTTCTTCGGCAGATCGGTCTCACGCAATAATGCTGGACAGAAATAAGGCCGGGTTAGTGGGATTTGCCGGCGAGATCAACGGCCGTGGTCGTGAGGTAATACTTCGCCAGCATGTTGGGCTTTTCCCAAGCAGGGGTCGTGGCGGGGTCACGGACGTACTTAAGAAATTGTTGCACCAGTTGGGCAAAGCTCGAGCCGCCGCGCGCGCGATCTTCGGAGGGAATTGAAACGCGAATTGCGCTGCCGTTGTTTCGCAAGGCGAGATTGGGGAATGCGCCCGACAACTGTTTGAGGCGGCGTTCGAGGGCAGCGGTCAACGCCGGGATGTTTTCACCCGGGTTTGGAATCACGTCGATTTCAGCAATGTAGTTTTCAAGCTTCGATTGCCGTACCCGAATTGTGGAATGCGTACCGCGATAGAGGACTAGGTAGGTGTCGCTCAGTGCGCCTGCCGATTCGTACTCCCAACGGTCGCTGATGGCAGTGTGAATGCCCCGCAGCGTATAGAGAGCGGTGCTGTTGCAATCGTACTCGAGACGATTGTTTTGGACAGCATGTTCGAGGAATGGCGGCCATGCGGTTGCGCCAGTCAGTCGCGCGAATTCCGGCAGTGTAAGGAAGATCGGTGAATGGGCCGCTTTTAGAATCCTAATGTCGCGTTTGTAATCGATGGGTTGGTCCGGGAAGAGCGTTCCCATCTCGAGATCGACCAGATGCGTACCGACATCGGCGATGGCTTCGCCTTGCTGGCGAACGTCGAGAAACGACGCTGGCCGCAGGTTCACTTTGCCGCGGCTGAACTTTATGAGCGAATGGATATTTTCGAGTTCGACGGCGGGGTTGGAGGGACTGCCGGCGAGGGGACGGCCAAAGACATCCGGATCGCGCATTAACTCCCGTTGAATCTGGTAGACGAGATTGAAGCGTTCGGTCATGCCGTCATACACGGCAAGGTGCTTCCGCTCCGCAGTATTCAATGCGTCTTCGAGCTTGGAAAAATCTTGGCGGTCGACTATCCAAGGTTTGTCGGCAATGACATTCTGTCCGGCACGCAAGCTGGCCAGGATACGGTCGATCTTGATGTGGTTGGGTCCGGTGACGACTGCAATATTTCCCGGTGATTCCTGCAACATGAGCTTCAGGAAGCCGGGTGTGATGTGAGATTCGATTTGCCAGTTTGTCGGGTTTTGCGGACGATGATTGAACGCAGAGAGATTGTCAAGGAAGGCGGTTGCGCCCTGGCCGGGAGGAGCGTAGACGTGCACTACGTTCGAGACGTCGGGAATTTGGCGAGCGAAAACGGCGGCCGCGTGCGAGTTGTCCGGATCGATTGCGATCATGTGGGGCTGGCTTTCAGCGGCGTGAACCACAAATGCCATCAAAAAAATAAGTGCCGGTGCGAATCGTCTCATTGTTCTAAGAATATGGTGTGGCGATTGGGATGCCATCCATATGGGAGCTTGATATTCTCGGGCAGAGATTTAGGCAGGAGGACATTTTGGTGGCGAACCCGCGCAAACGAAAGGACAAGAGGACGAGAGTGATTCTTTATCAAGCGTCCTATGTCGAGCTTACGAAGAGGGGAGCTGACAATTCACTGAATATCGAAGTACGCCGAGGCACGGAATTACTCGGTAACTTTGTTGTGGGCCGCGGCAGTGTGCAGTGGTGGCCAAACGGCAACCGGGCGAATTGCTTCAAGAAGTCATGGCCGGCGTTTGCCGCACTGCTTGAGCGGGAGATGGGGAAGTAGCCATTCGTTGCAACGGCCGGCGCGACAGATTTGTCTATGGTCTGCCGTGCCAAAAAAAGCAGCTAAGAATACCAAGAAGAAGACGCCAGCCAAGAAGAAGTGGGTGGCAAAGGTCAAGACCGTATCCACGTTTCCTCCCGAAGGTCTGTTTACGAAAGATGCGGCTACGATTGCGAGATCGCTGGCGTCGAAAAAAGTGTCGCCGAAAGGGCCGGCTTCCGGCATGCGGATGCTGAACTATTTCATCAACCGCGCCGGAAGCGGGCTTTCGAAAACAGGGCACGCTGAGCTAGAGAAAGCGAAGCGGCTTCTTTCCGAGAAAATCGCAAAGACGAAGAAGCGTTAGTGGTGGCCGCCTCCGCCGCCATGGTAGCTGCCGCCGCCATGGTAGCTGCCGCCGCCATGATAGCTGCCGCCGCCTCCCCGGTAGTAGCCCCCGCCATAGTAACCGCCGCCATAATAGCCGTGCCCATAATAGCTGCCCCATCCATATCTAGGCCCGACAAAGAATGAGAAGGAGGGGCCCCAATAATAGGGATAGCCGTAGCCGTAATAGGGATACGGATACGGGTACGAGGGATACGCGCCATAATAGGGCGCCGGTGCGGGCGCTTGAGACGCATAAGGGCCGGGAGCTTGAGATGCATACGGACCGGGCGCCGGTTGCGCTTCGTAAGGCCGGTCGTACTCGTTCGGCTGGACGTAGCGGAACGCCTGCGGAGAACGCTCGGTCGAGATAGTGAGCGGGGTTTCGATCCGGAAGGTGAGCAACTCTTCGGGGTGGATCACGCTGGGATGGCCGCGCGTGACAAGCACGCCAATAATCCCGGCGGCGGCTCCCGCACCGGCTCCTATAGCGGCTCCCGTGCCCCAATCCGCGGCAGCTCCGATGGCTGCACCCAGACCGGTCGTACTGGCGATTGTGCCGGCATCCTGCCCAACTGAAGTGGGTCCTTGACGGCTCACGAGATTGGCCTGCAATGGAAGCTGTTGACCGTCGACCAGCGTAAGTTCAGTTAGTTGCACCGCAAGGCGTGCGGTACCTTCGACGTGCCCGGCTTTTTGGGCCTGGGCCACGCGACCGCCTAAAGTCTGGCCGGGCTCAGCGAGGACGACACCATTCACGACAAGCGGCCGCGCAAGAGACGCCGAGAAGGCATCGCCGGTTTGGTTTTTGTCAGATGAGAGCAGCTGGTTTACACGGACGGTGAGGAATGTGCCGCTTGGGATCATAAGGCTCGCCGGAACGGGCGGAGGTTGATAAGCCGGTTGTTGATACTGCGGCTGCGGATATTGTGGCTGCTGGCCGTAGCTCGGCGAAGCGCTTTGCTTCGGTGCGGGCGCCTGATATACGACGGCGGAGTCGCCGACGCGCTTCCATCCGCCGGACGTTGCGGCCGGAGCAGCAGGCGGCGGTGTAGCAGTGGGGGCGTCTGGCGGAGGGGGAGGTGGGGCATCCTGCGCGAAAGCCAGAGTGGTCGCAGCCAGAATACCAATCGAGAGGCCGCGGAAAAAATAAGAAGGAAGACCGTGCATGAGTTCCTCGTAGATTCGGACAACATCTTCCATGCACGCGTTTTGCCATCTAGTTAAGGCTTGTAGCAGAAGCACTTAGAGCCGTGGTTGACGGTTGGGCTGGGCCGTAAGTGGTGGATTTGAGCCAGTCGCTGGAATTATTGCAACCGGCGGCGCAGGTAGTCTATGTACGATTTAATCGCCAAGCCTAACACGATGATCAGGGCGAAGGCGAGCGCTTTGCCGTGAAGTGTCGCAAGCGAGATCGCGACTAAGGCGGCGTAGAGGATTGCGGCGGTACGTGGACCAATCATTGCCGGATGACTTCGTTCACGCTCATTGCGCCGGCATGTTGTAAGCGAAGGAGAAAGCGAGACGCACCTGCATGCCTTTGAAGTCGGCGGGCAGCGGAGGCAGTGGGTCAGACATGCTGAGGCCGGCAATGGCGGCGCGGTCCAGAGGCTCCAGACCGGAGGACTGAGCGGTGACGAGTTTTGGAATCTTGCCGTCGCGATTGATGATGAACTCGAGCACGGTACGGCCATGTACGGTACCCATGCGAGCGCTCTCCGGAATGACGTGGCGCCAGTTGGCCCGGACGATGGCCAGAATACGCGTGAGGTAGGGCTTGAAGTCGGCTCCCTGGGGATCGCTCTGAAGTTCGACGGCGGAGTGTTGCGCACCGAGTTGGCCGGGGACCCGCGATGCGCCCGGTAGTAGCTCGGTCGGCGAGTCGTCGGTGATGACGACCTGATCCGAAGCTCCGCGATGTGTCAGATCACTGACAGCCGATTGGACGGTAGCTTGAGGCGGCGGCAGTTTCGGATGAGCGGGGGGCGGAGTATCTTCGCCGATGTTCTGAAACGGCCCCGGAGTGTTCAGCGGAGGGGCGGACGACGGTAAGCCGTTGGCCGCGCCAGCGGGCACCGGGCCGGGAGTCTGATTCAAGGCGACGCTTGGGGCCTCCGCCAGGATCTGGGGTGCTTTTGCAGGCTTTGGCGCAGCCGCGAGTTTGGGTAACTCAAAACGTTTGATGGAAGGAGCGGGAGATGACTGCGAGGCACGGCGTGGCTGCTTTTCGGCAAGCAGCGACGCCAGATCGATTTGTTTCGAAGGCTGAGTGCGATTCGGGGCCTTCTGTGTGAGCAGATCGGGCGGTAGATAGAGCGGGATGTGATGAACGATGACGCGGGGCAGCGTTTCGGATGGCGTGACTACGCTCGGCAATTGCACCGCTGCGAGAAAGAATACAAGGTGGACGCTGAGAGAGGCAGCCAGGACTTTTATCCAACCGGTACGCGAGCGGCGTGTGTACGACCAATCGAGCAGAAGATCCAGAGGATAGTCGGAAGGCGGCAGGACGGCCGGTTCGGACGTGTCGAGAGGAACGAGAGCCATACCGCGGGGACGATGTAACGACGCTTCAACTCGAAGGAACGTTGCTCTGCGAACGAATCGTTTCGGAGACTAAGTCAGCGTGTTCCCTAATTTTAGCAAGAATCGACTCGGCCACGCGGAGGGCTTTGGCGGCCTGGAAAGCATCAACTCGCGGAGCGGCTCGGCTGCGGACGCAGTCGAAGAAGGCTGCCAGTTCGAGAGCGAGCGGCTCGGCGGGAGAGACGGGGAGCGGCTCGAAGGCAATTTGGGGCTGCTGCTGTTTCCGAACGGCGAAGCGGACGGCGTCTTGGCGATGGTAGTCGAGCGAAATGTACTCGCCGGGCTGGAATAGGCGAAGCTTGCGCACCTGGTCGACGGAAATTCGGCTGGCGGTGAGATTAGCGATACAGCCGCTGGCGAAGGCGAGGCGCACGTTGGCAATGTCGACTTTGGAAGATAGAACGGATATCCCGGCGGCGCGGATTTCGTCGGGCATTGCGCCGACGAAGCTGAGTACGATATCGAGATCGTGAATCATCAGGTCGAGGACGACGTCGATATCTAGGCTGCGCGGGGTGAAAACGCTGAGGCGGTGGACTTCGAAGAACAGCGGGATGGTTAGCGCTTTTTCGAGCGCGGTGACAGCGGGGTTGAAGCGCTCCAGATGGCCGGCTTGCAGAATGCGGCCGGTTTTTTGAGCCAGATGGGCTAGGCGTTCGGCGCCTTCGGAAGTTTCGGCGATCGGTTTTTCAACAAGCACATCAATGCCGGCTTCGAGCAGGCGGGAGGCGATGGATTCGTGGGTAACGGTGGGAGTAGCGATGATGGCGGCGTCTATCTGACCAATTACTTCGTCGACTGTTTTGAGTGCGCCCTCGACCTTGGGATCAACAATTGCCGTGAGTTCGACACCCGGTATTTCTTTGACAACCCGAACATGATGGCGGCCGAACGAACCGGCTCCGATGACTGCAACACGGAGTTTGCTCATGTGTTTTTGAGCTCCAGCGGCGGATACACGACGATCGAGATTTCGGCGCGGTTAGCCCGCTCGATCATTTCATCCTTGTCGAGCAGGAGTGTGCGGCCGGCGTCGACGGCAAGGGCGGTTGTGTGCGTTTCGAGCATGGTGTCGATAGTAGTGAGCCCGGCCACCGGGACGTCGAACAGTAGATGCGCGCGGCCGTGGGAGGCTTTGACGAGGCGGAGGGGCTTGCCGGAAGCAAGGGAGGCGGCACGCCGCAGCATGGCGTCGGTGCCTTCCATGGCTTCGGCGGCCACGCAGGCTTTTTCGCTTATGACGACGCTTTGTCCAATGTCGGCGGAAGCGAGAATAGAGGCCAGACGGCGGCCGTAGCGAATGTCGGCTTCTTCTTCTTTGTTGGGCTTGCGGCTAGTCAGGACGCCTTCGGGCGCAAGGAGCGGTTTAAGGAGGCGCGTGGAATCCACGAGTTCAATGCCTTCCTCGCGCATCGCTTGCTGAATGGCCCCGATCAGTGCGGCGGTGTTTTTTTCTTTGAGCGAGGCAAGCAGCTTAACCAAACGCCAATCGGGTGTGATGCCGGAAAAGAGACTGACGTGGCGTACCTGGCCGGTCATCATCACCTCCGACACGTTTTCGCGTTGAAAGATGGCGATCAGTTTGCCGAGTTGACCGATGTTGATCCAGTGGAATGCGGAGGCATATTGCTCCAGGTCGGGAGCGGCTTCGTTCTCGATGGCAACCACGACTATCTCGTGACCTTCGCGGCGCGCGGTTTCGAGGGCGAGCAAGGGGAAGCGGCCGTTGCCGGCGATGAGTCCGTAACGCACTGAAATCCTATTTGACGAAACCGCGATCGGAGGCGCGGATGAACGCCAGCAATTCTTTCACTTCGGCGGTCTGCGGGACCTCTTTTTCGATGCGAGCGAGAGCTTGCGTAGTATTCAGGCCGGAGTTCGACAATAAGCGAAAAGTATTTTGGAGGGGCTCGATGGCATCCGCGGTATAACCGCCGCGTTCGAGGCCGATGCGGTTCGCTCCGTAGACTTCCGATTTGTGATCCGTGGCGGTGACGGAATATGGGAGGACGTTTTGTTTAATGACACTGCGGCTTCCGATCAACGACTGCCGGCCGATGCGGCAGAACTGGTGGATGGCGCTTAAGCCACCAATGTTCGCGTAGTCCTCGACGATGACGTGGCCGGCGAAAGTGACGCCGTTGGCGAGTATGGTGTGGTTCTGAATGATGACGTCGTGAGCAACATGAACGTAGGCCATCAGTAGATTGGCGTCTCCGATAGAGGTAACAAGTCCACCACCTTCGGTACCACGATGTATGGTGACGAATTCCCGGACGGTGTTGGCGTTACCGATGCGGGTTTCGGATGGTTCGCCGCGGTATTTCTTGTCTTGCGGGGCCATGCCGCAAGAGCAATACGGATAGAACGTATTGTCGTCGCCGATTGCAAGCGGGCCTTCAAGGAAGACGTGCGCGAGCAGGCGCGTGCGGGCGCCGATGGAGACGCGGTCGCCCACGATGCAGTAGGGACCTATTTCGGCATCGGAAGCGATTTCAGCATGCGGATGAATGATGGCAGTCGGATGGATCGTCGCCAAGTCTACTCCGCGGCGCGATCGGTCAACTTGCACATGAGCGTGGCTTCGGCGACGACCTGGCCATCGACAGTGGCGAGACCCTGCATTTTGGCGACAGTGTGTTTGAGACGGAGCATCTTCATCTCGATGCGTAACTGGTCGCCGGGGACCACGGGTTTGCGAAATTTCGCTTCATCGACGGAGGCGAGAAACATAACTTTGCCGCGGGTGTGCGGCGCGAGTTTCCCTACCAGAATGCCGGCAACCTGCGCCATGGCTTCAATAATGAGGACGCCGGGCATTACGGGGAAGCCGGGGAAGTGTCCGGTGAAATGCGGCTCGTTGACGGTGACGTTCTTGAGCCCGACAATCGAATCCTCTGACATTTCGACGATTCGGTCGACCATGAGCATGGGATAGCGATGCGGCAACAGCTGCGAAATTTCTTGTACATCGAGCGCTGTCATGGGAATGGGTATTATAACAACCGGTGACAGATTTTCTTCGCTATGCCACTCAAAAACAAGCAGAAATCGTTGCTTTGGTGGGTCGACTGGTGGCTTGCGAATCGCCGAGTGACACACCGGAAGCGGTAGATCGATTCACGGCACTACTCTCCAGGGAGGCAGAAGGACTGGCGTCGGCGGAATTTTTTCCGGGCGGTGAATTCGGCAAACATCTGCGGCTCGAATTCGCGCTGCCGGGCGAATCGAAAGAAGGGCAAATCCTGGTTTTGGGGCATGCGGATACGGTGTGGCCGTTGGGGACTTTGGCGGCGATGCCGTTCCGGGAAGCGGAGGGACGTCTGTGGGGACCGGGTGTATTAGACATGAAGGCCGGGCTCGCGTTTTGCCTGTTTGCGGGACGGACCTTGCGCGATCTAGGTGTCCGTGTGCGACGAAGAGTCGTACTGCTGGTTGTATCGGATGAAGAAGTCGGTAGCACGAGTTCGCGAACCATGACGGAGGCAGAAGCGCGGTGCAGCGATTGTGTGCTCGTGCTGGAGCCAGGAACCGGGCTTGCCGGAAAATTGAAAACGGCTCGCAAGGGTGTGGGGCATTACAAGCTGACTGTCGAGGGTCGCGCGGCGCATGCCGGCGTCGATTTTGAGAATGGCGCGAGCGCGGTCGTGGAGGCGGCCCGGCAGGTAGTTGCGGTGGCGAATTTTACGGACCTGGCGCTGGGCGTGACGGTGAATCCGGGAGTTATTCAAGGCGGGACACGAACGAATGTCGTGGCCGCGGAGGCGGGCGTGGACGTGGATGTACGGGTCACGCGCCTCAGCGACGCCGAAGAGTTGGATAGGAAGTTCCGGGCCTTGCAGCCGGTCGACGCACGCTGCCAGATCCGGGTAGAAGGCGGATTAAACCGGCCACCTATGGAGCGGACACGTGGCATTGCTGAGTTATTCGAGAAGGCGCGCGCGATTGGGGCGGAGATGGGAGTTGCACTTGAAGAATCCGCAACAGGAGGCGGTTCGGATGGAAATTTCACCGCGGCCTTGGGAGTGCCGACCCTCGATGGGCTCGGAGCCGTCGGCGAAGGAGCTCATGCGAGGAATGAGAGTGTGCTAGTGAAAAAGATTGCCGAACGCGTAGCGCTGCTTGCCGGCTTGTTAGCTCGCGTTTAGAAACCAGAGGGGAGAATGGAGCTTATCTCATGCGACTAGCTGCCTCGTTCCCGTTGGTTGCCGTGTTGCTCCATGCGGCGCCCCAAGAATATGACTTGATCGTCTACGGGGGGACGGCGGGCGGTGCAATGACCGCAATCGCCGGGGCACGAGAGGGTTTGCATGTTCTGTTACTCGAGCCCGGCCAACACATAGGCGGGATGGCCACGGGCGGGTTGTCACGTACCGACTTCGGCAAAAAAGAAGTCATCGGCGGGTACGCTATGGAATTCTATTGGCGCGTGGGCCTGAAGTATGCGATGGGTCGGTTCGCCCAGGACGTGGCGTGGTATTACGAGCCTAAAGTAGGCGAACAGGTCTTGCGCGAGATGCTACAGGAAGCTCGCGTGGAAACCAAGTTCGGGACGCGGCTGGCAGGGCAGAAGGGCGTGGTGAAGTCAGGCGCCCGCATCGAAGAGATCCGTACGGAGGATGGCGCAACCTATAAGGCCCGAATGTTTTCCGATTCAACCTATGAAGGAGACCTGATGGCGCAGGCCGGGGTCGAGTACACGTGGGGCCGTGAGTCGGCGGAGCAATATGGCGAGAGCCTTGCGGGGGTGCGCGAGCACACGCCGCTTCACCAATTTTTGGATCCGGTTCGGGCGCGAGACGCCGATGGAAAACTGCTTCCTGAAATCTCGGACGGACCGAAAGGGGAGAAGGGCTCGGCGGACCGCAAGGTACAGTCCTATAACTTCCGAATGATCATGTCGGACGATCCGGCCAACCAGATTCCCTATCCCAAGCCGCCCGGCTATAATCCGCATCGCTATGAACTGCTCGCATTGCGGCTGGCTGCAGAGACGCAGCGGCTCGGGCGCGCTCCCCATTTTCACGAAGAAGTATTGATCGCGCCGATTCCAAACCACAAAGCAGACGTCAACAATCAGGGCGCGTTTTCGACCGATTACATCGGCGGCAGTTGGAAATATCCGAATGCCAGTTATTCCGAGCGGGCCGCGATCCGGCAGGCGCATGTCGATTACACCAAGGGCTTCTTCTACTTTCTGGCGCACGACCCGCGGGTCCCAAAACCACTGCAAGAGGAAGTGAACCAATGGGGGCTCGCCAAAGATGAATTCGTCGATACGAATAATTGGCCGCACCAGCTATACGTGCGCGAGGCAAGGCGCATGGTGGGAGAATTTGTCGCGACTCAGAAAGACGTACAAACAGATCTGACCAAACCGGATCCGATCGGCATGGGATCGTATAACAGCGATTCGCACAATGTGCAGCGCGTGGAGATGCCGAATGGCTTCGTCGAGAACGAAGGTGACATGCAGGTAGCGGTGCAACCTTACCAAATCGCCTACCGGGTGATGCTGCCCAAGCAGACCCAGGCGACGAATCTACTTGTGCCAGTCTGCTTCTCGGCAAGCCACGTGGCGTACTCGTCTATGCGGATGGAGCCGCAGTACATGATTATCGGCCAGGCGGCCGGAGTGGCGGGGGCGATGGCGATTCAGGCCGGCACGGCCGTGCAGAACGTGGATACGCGCGCACTTGTCGAAAAACTCAAGCAGCAGGGCGCAGTACTCGAATGGCGTCCGCCGCCAATCGGGCCGGCGTACTTCCGACAGTTATGGCGAAAGTTCCAACCTGGACTCGATAAAAAAGAAGAATTGCCGTTCTGATAATGAGTTTGCTTTTTAAGTCGCTTTCTAGGTGAAGCGGACAACACAACGCGCCTTCTAAGCCTCTAAAAGCTCGTAGACCGTCCGGGTATTACGGTACCGAACTGGGGAATACCACTCAATTTGGCGGGGATTCACGCCGATAGACACTATGTCGCTTGTCCAACCGTAAAACGGCCCCCTTGCCATGTGCTGCTCTGGGAATCGCCCTGCTGGCCGGAAGTGCGCAGGCGAGCTTGAATCCGGCGCTTGCGATCACACAATACACGCAAGATGTGTGGGGTACGGAGGCCGGGCTGCCGCAGAATTCGATTCTGGCGATAGCGCAGGACGCCGGACGGCTATCTGTGGCTTGCGACTGAGGACGGTCTGGCGCGTTTTGATGGCGCCAGGTTTACGGTATTCGATAAAGAAAATACTCCTGAACTCGAGGGCAATGATATTCGGGCGCTCGCAGTGGACCGCGACGGCAGCTTGTGGATCGGCACTAACGGCGGCGGGCTCACCCGTTTAAAGAATGAACAATTCAGAACTTTTACGACCCGCGATGGGCTGCCAAACGAGTCTATTCTCTCGCTCTATTACGACCCGCGAGGCACGCTGTGGATCGGCACAGACGGCGGCGGAATTACGTGTTACCAGCATGGCCGCTTCCTTTCCTATTCGACAAAAGACGGTCTGCCGGGTGATGCGGTGTTTACGTTTTCAAGCGGAGCCGATGGCAGTTTGTGGGCCGGCACGCACAATGGACTGGCGCAACTGAGGAACGGCCGTTTCACAGTCTACACGGTGAAGGACGGATTGGGGAAAGACGACGTTCGCGCGCTGCATGCCGACGGTGGCGATCTCTGGATCGGGACCAACGGCGGGGGGCTGAGCCGGTTTGCAGATGGACGCTTCACGACATATACGACGCGCAATGGATTGTCAGGCAATACGATTTGGTCGATTGCGGAGGATGCGGCGGGTAGTCTTTGGATCGGCACCGGTGACGGCGGGGTCAACCGACTGCGGAACGGGCAGTTTACAACCTATACCGCGCGGCAGGGACTGCCCTCCGATCAAGTCTGGACGACGTTCGAGGATCGCGAGGGCAATCTCTGGATCGGCACGAAAGGCGGCGGACTGGTGCGGTTGAAAAACGGACTGTTCACCACGATTACATCGAAAGAAGGGCTGTCGAACGATGTGGCGCTGCCGGTGTTTCAAGATCGGGCGGGAGCGATCTGGGTGGGTACCGGCGGAGGCGGACTGAATCGCATCGAGAATGGCCGAGTGACGGTCTACGGTGCGCGCAATAAGCTTCCGGACAATAGCGTTTTTTCGATTGGACAGGACGGTATGGGCGCCCTTTGGATAGGCACACGAAGCGGTTTGGGACGGCTGAATGGCGGAGTATTCGAGACATTCAATCGGCGGAACGGGTTGCCAAACGAAGTTGTACAGGCCACTTTCACGGACCACGATGGAGCTTTGTGGGTGGGCACACGCGGCGGGCTGAGTCAATTTCGCGGCGGGCGGTTCGTCACCTATAACGGCCGGAACGGTCTCGCCAACGAGAACGTGCTTTCGATTTTCGAGGATAGCCGCCATACGCTGTGGGTAGGCACGGGTGGCGGCGGGTTGGCGAAATTTGAAGGTGGCCGTTCACCACATATAACCGCAGTGCCGGTCTTTCGAATAACGTGGTCTGGGCCATCACAGGGGATGCGGATGGGACGCTGTGGCTCGGCACAAACGGAGGGCTGAATCGCCTGAAAGATGGGCGAATCACAGCCTATACGACGCATTCCGGCCTGTTTGACGATGCTATTTTCACGATTCTGGATGACCGGCTCGGGCATTTGTGGATGAGTTCCAACCGGGGCGTATTCCGTGTTTCGAAAGAGGACCTGCAGTCTTTCGCAGCAGGACGGACGCATTCTATTCATTCCAGAGCCTACGGCCTTTCGGACGGCATGAAGAGCAAGGAATGCAATGGGGCGTTTCAGCCGGCGGGATGGCGCAGCCGCGATGGCAAGCTGTATTTTCCGACGATGAAGGGCGTGAGCATTGTGGACACGGCTCACCAGGAAACCAATCGCCCCGCGCCGCCGGTACTGATTGAAGAGGTGGTGGTAGACCGCAGGCATTTCGACCCCACAAAACCAATTCGCCTGCCACCTGGAAAAGGGCAATTGGAATTCCAATTCACGGCATTGAGCTTGACTTCTTCGGAGAAGATCCGCTTCCGATACATGCTCGAAGGGTTTGACAAGGATTGGGTGGAGGCGGGCACCCGCCGCTTCGCGTACTACACCAATATTCCTCCCGCCGACTATCGCTTCCTGGTATCAGCGAGCAACAACGGCAGCGTTTGGAACAAACAGGGAGCGGCCGTATGGGTGATTCTGCGGCCCCATTTCTACCAGACGTACTATTTCGGCCTTCTTTGCGCGATTGCCGGCGCAGGCCTGTTCGTAGCGGCGTTGCGGCTGCGAATGCGCCAATTACGGGTCAATGAGACGAAGCTCGTGTTGCTGGTCGATGAACGCACGCGCGCGCTCGGGCATCATGCGCGAGCACTCGAAGAGAGCGAGAAGCGCTTCCGCCAGCTTGCCGAAAATATTCATGAAATCTTCTGGATGGTGGATCCTCGTAACGGGCGGTTTCTATATGTGAGTCCGGCGTTCCAGGAAGTTTGGCTGCAGGACACCGATGCAGTATTACGGGATCCTTCCGCTTGGCTTGATGCAGTGCATCCGGAAGACCGGGCGCGGGTGCGGACGGCCAAACAGGCGCAGCAGAGCGGTGGCTCTTCGGATTGTGAATACCGTATCAACCGTCCGGACGGCTCGACGCACTGGGTTTGGGACCGGTCGTTTCCGGTGTACGACGGCGCCGGTCAATTGGACCGGGTGGTGGGTATATCGGAGGACATCACGGAGCGCCAGCAGGCGGAAGAGACACTACGCCGCTCGCGCGACGAACTGCAGCTTCGCGTGCTTGAGCTGAAAGCCGAAAATGTGGAGCGGCGGCGGGCCGAGCAGCAATTAAAGATCGCGAAGGAAGTAGCGGAGGCGGCCAGCCAATCCAAAAGCGAATTTCTGGCCAATATGAGCCATGAAATTCGCACACCGCTGAACGGGATTATCGGCATGATGCAGCTCGCGCTCGACACCGAGCTCAACCCCGAGCAGCGCCAGTGTCTCGAACTGGTGGAGTCTTCGGCCGATTCCTTGCTCGGGATCATCAACGATGTACTTGATTTTTCGAAGATCGAGGCGAAAAAGCTACAGCTGGAAGCGGTGGAATTCGATTTGCGGAAAACGCTGGACCAGACCTTCAAATCACTGGCGGTCCGGGCGCATCAGAAGGGGCTGGAACTTATCGGGCAGCTTGGGACGGACGTGCCGGAGCTGCTGATCGGCGATCCGATACGCGTAACACAAGTCGTGGTGAACCTGATCGGCAATGCCATCAAATTTACCGACACGGGCGAAGTTGTTGTGGAAGTGAGCAAAGAGACGCAAAATGAGAGTGAAATTGCACTGCGCTTTACCGTGAGGGATACCGGGATCGGCATTCCGGAAGAAAAACAGAAAGCGATTTTCGAAGCCTTTACACAAGCCGACGGATCCTCAACAAGAAAGTATGGCGGGACCGGTCTGGGGCTGTCCATTTCGTCACAACTGGTTTCCATGATGGGCGGCGAAATCTGGGTCGAGAGCAAGCGCGGCGTGGGCAGTACGTTCGGATTTACGGCGCGCTTCAGCGTGCGGGAGACGCAGGAAGGCGACGGAGCAAAGATCGATTTGCGCGGGCTGCCGATCCTGATTGTCGACGACAACGTGACGGGCCTGCGCATTTTGGAAGATCTGCTCAACGCCTGGGGCGCGCAGCCGGTGGGTGCCCGGGATGCGGCCGCGGCCTTGAGCGCGATTGCCAGACACAAGGAGATAGGCGCCCGATTTCCACTGGTGTTGATCGATGCGGAGATGCCGGAGGTGAGTGGCTTCGCATTGGCTGAGCGGATACGAGAAGAGGCCGACGCCGCAGCCAAGATCGTCATGCTCTTGAGTTCAGCGGGAGAGCTGGCGGACGGCGCGCGGTGCCGCGCATTGGGCATCGACTCTTATCTGACGAAGCCGTTGTATCACGCGGAATTGAAGACGGCGATTCTGCGCTCGATCGAGAACATGGGCGAGCATGCGGCGGTTCCGGACGCAGTGGCGGTAGAACCGCGCCGCAGAACGGGTCCGATTCTCAATGTATTGCTGGTCGAAGACAATCAAGTGAATCGAAAGGTGGCTGTGCGGCTGTTGGAGAAGCAGGGGCATACGGTCATAACGGCAAACAATGGACGGGAAGCGATTGCGGTCCTCGAGCGGCTCGACTGGCGCGTCGATTTAGTTCTGATGGATGTGCAGATGCCAGAGATGGATGGGTATCAGGCGACGGCAACGATTCGCCAAAGAGAAATGACGACCGGCAGGCACCTGCCGATAGTGGCTATGACGGCACACGCGCTCGATCGGGATCGTGAACGGTGCCTCGCAGCCGGTATGGACGCTTATTTATCGAAGCCGATCCAAACAGAGAAACTGTACGAATTGGTCGAACGCATGGGGACTGGGCTAGTGCTGAACTAGGACGCGGCTGCGCAGGGATCGATTAACGAGCATCGTGTAGTCTGGCTTCGTGGGGAGAGAAGAAGCCGCCGAAGTGCTCGCGATCGGGGGACGCGAGGTACGTGTCACGCACCCCGACAAATTATATTTCTCCAAACAGACGAAGCTTTCGAAACTCGATCTGGTTCGCTACTACCTGTCGGTGGCGCAGGGTGCGCTGGCAGGCATTCGCGATCGGCCGATCGTTCTTAAACGCTTCGTTCATGGCGCCGAAGGGAAGGCCTTTTATCAGAAACGGGCGCCGGGCGAGCGGCCCGCTTGGCTGCGCACGGCGATATTGTCGTTTCCTTCCGGCCGAACCGCTGAAGAGATTGTCGTCGACGACGTGGCCGGGCTTGCCTGGATCGTCAACCTGGGGTGCATCGAACTGCACCCACATGCAGTGCGCTCCGGTCAGCTTGAGCATCCGGACGAACTGCGCGTCGACCTTGATCCGGGACCCGGCGTCGACTGGGCCGATGTGCGGCGCGTGGCGCTGGAGGTGAAAGCGCTGCTCGAAGAAATCGGGCTTTGCGGTTGGCCTAAAACGAGCGGCTCGCGCGGGATGCATGTGAACGTGCGAATTGAGCCGCATTGGACATTCACCGACGTGCGCCGCGCGGCGATTGCGCTATCGCGCGCGGTGGAGCGGCGGGCACCGGCGCTGGCCAGTTCGAAATGGTGGAAAGAAGAACGCCACGGTGTGTTCCTCGATTACAACCAGAATGCGAAGGATCGCACGACTTGTTCAGCGTATTCGGTACGCCCACTTCCGGACGCCCGCGTGTCGACGCCGCTTCACTGGGATGAGGTTCCCGATTGTGAGCCTGGCGACTTCACGGTGTTGACGATTCCCAAACGTTTCGCGGAAATGGGTGATCCGCACGCCGGCATGGACGACGCGATTGGGTCGCTCGATGGACTGCTCGAACTTGCGGACAAAGACGAAAAAGCGGGTCTCGGTGACGCGCCGTGGCCCCCGCATTTCCGCAAGACGGCTGGTGAAGCGCCGCGCGTGACTCCCTCGCGGGCCAAGATGCCACTCATCGTCGTGGCGAATTCGCCGGATAAAGAGGCCGCGTTGGCTGGTTTAGAAAAGTGGAAAAGAAAACACGCCAAGGCTGCTGAGTTTTTGGCGGTGGACGACATTCTGGTCGACTCGATGCGGGGCAGGTCCTCGACGTGGACGCGCATTCGAGTGAACCTGCGGCATGTGCCGGATGGGTTGCGGCCCGGCCAGGAGGTGCCCGACCCGGATGACGATCCGACTCGTGAATGGCGCGCCAAGCGGCCGTTGAAGAAAAGCGTGAAGAAACGCTAACGTCCGCTCGCGAAAATTTCCATCAGCTCCTGGGGCGGCACGACTTCGAGCTGCGCATAGGTACAGTCGCTGGGCTTCTTGTCGGTGCGCCAGCGCCGAAATCGCGACATGTGGCGGAAGCGGCCGCTTTGCATGTGCTCGTAGGCGACTTCTACGACCAACTCAGGCCGCAAGGGCTCCCACGAAAGGTCCTTACCCTGGCTCCAGCGGCTTTGTCCGCCCGGCATGCGATGGCCAGCGCTTTCGCCGGCCGACTCGTGGTCGGCCCATCCCTTCCACGGGTGATTGGCGAGGGCATTTTTGCGGTAAGGGGCGAGAAATTCGACTAGCTCGCTTCGCTTCTCGAGCGTGAAACTGGCGCATACACCGACGTGTTGCAGGGCGCCCGCATCGTCGAAAAGTCCGAGCAGCAGCGAACCGATCAATGTACGTTCTCCTTTTTTATGCCAACGAAAGCCGGCAACGACACAATCGCAGTCCCGCTCATGCTTCACCTTAAACATCACGCGTTTGTCCGGCTCATAAGTACCGGAAGGGGGCTTGGCCATAACACCATCTAGGCCGGCACCTTCGAAGCGGCGAAACCAGTCTGAAGCGATGCTCGATTCAGATGTCGCAGGTGTGAGATGGATGGGCGGCTTCGCCGAGGACAGAATGGACTGGAGCGTCTTGCGGCGGCTTTCGAAAGGCTCGGCACATAGATCGCGATCGCCTTCGCAGAGCAGATCGAAGAACACGACCGAAGCCGGAATCTGTTGCGATAAGAGCTTCACACGGGACGCGGCAGGATGAATGCGCAGTTGTAGGGCATCGAAATCGAGGCCATCCTTCGTTGCAAGGACGATTTCGCCGTCGAGCACACAGCGAGGGGGCAGCGAAGAGCGGAGTGGATCGAGGAGCTCGGGGAAATAGCGATTCAGCGATTTTTCGTCGCGGCTCTGGATCAGAATTTCGTCCGCATCGCGAAAAACAAGAGCGCGAAAGCCGTCCCATTTCGGCTCGTAGATCCATGGTCCTTCGACCGGTAACTCGCTGACTCGCTTGGCGAGCATCGGCAGGACGGGAGGGTTTACCGGGAGATGCAAGCCTCATGGTAATACCCGCTGGTTGAAATTCGGATATTGTCTAAAGAGGCGGTATAACCATGGCAATTTCCTTTCAAGTGAATGGGCAGAGTCATTCGGTGGACGTGGACCCGAAGACACCGCTGCTCTGGGTGCTGCGCGACACGCTAAACATGACCGGCACAAAGTACGGGTGCGGGATTGCGGCGTGTGGGGCGTGCACGGTTCATATCGATGGCGAGGCTGCGCGTTCGTGCGTGTTTCCTGTGGCATCGGTGGCGGGAAAGAAGGTTACGACGATCGAGGGGCTTTCCGCAGACCGGGGCCATCCGGTGCAACAAGCCTGGATTGCAGAGCAGGTACCGCAATGCGGCTATTGCCAGTCGGGACAGATTATGACGGCGGTGGCGTTTTTGAAGAAGAACTCCTCACCGAGCGCAGCGGAGGTGGACGAAGCCATGTCCAATAATATTTGCCGCTGTGGGACGCAGCAGCGTATGCGCGCCGCTATGTTGCGCGCCGCCGGAGGTGGAAAATGAGCGCGGTAGCAGTGGACATGACACGGCGGACGCTGCTCAAGAGCGCAGCGCTGGTGATTGGTTTTGAGATTCAAGCGAACGCGAGAGCCGTGCCGGAGAAGCCACGCGTAAATCCGCTTCAGGCGTGGCTCAAGATCGATGCCACGGGTCAGGTGACGCTCGCTTATTCGAAGTCGGAGATGGGGCAAGGCGTCTCGACGTCGCTGCCCATGATCCTGGCGGAAGAGTTGGACATCGACTGGAAAGATGTGCGCGTAGAACATGCACCGCTGGATGCCGCCCATGCCGGACAGGGGACTGGCGGCAGTGGAAGTGTCGCCGGTATGTTTAGTCCGCTGCGCCAGGCCGGAGCTGCCGCACGGCAGATGCTGGTGGCGGCGGCGGCCGAACGGTGGCATGTGAGCGCCGACACCTGCACGACTAAGAGCGGCGCGGTGTGGCATGGCAACGACAAACTCTCTTATACGGAACTCATCGAGCGCGCTTCTCGGCTGCCGGTGCCGGATCTGGCAACGGTTGCACTGAAGAAACCGGGAGACTTCAAAATCATAGGCACGTCGCTTCCGCGGACCGATGTTCCGGAGAAGACCGACGGCAGCGCCATTTTTGGATTGGATGTTCGTGTGCCTGGAATGGTCTATACGATGGTTGAACGCTGTCCGGTATTCGGCGGCAGGGTCAAGAGTTTCGACGCTACAAAAGCGAAGGCCATGAAGGGTGTGGTCGACGTCTTCGAAATTGAGCCGGTAAAGCCCGCGCACTCCTGCGGCGGGGTGGCTGTGGTTGCCGAAACCACCTATATTGCGATGCAGGCGCGGAAGCAATTACAGATTGAGTGGGATTTTGGTCCGGCCGCGACTGAGAGCAGCGAGACGCTCCGGAAGGAGTTTCGGCGGATTGTGGATTCGCCGATGAAGGTCATCATCGACCAGAACAACGGCGAAGATGCGATTTCGAACGCGCCGGCAGAAAAGAAGATCGAGTGCGATTACGAATTGCCGTTCCAGGCGCACGCCACCATGGAACCGATGAATTGCACGGTGCAGATATCGGCGGATAGGGCGGAAGCGTGGGCTCCAACGCAGGGACCGGAGCAAGTGCAGAGCGTGATCCAGCAAGTGACGGGATTGCCGCGCGAGAAGATTCAAGTGCATACCACGTACATGGGCGGTGCGTTCGGGCGGCGCTATCAAGCCGACTTCCCAACGGAGGCGGCACAAGTTGCCAAGCGTATTGGAAAACCGGTGCAACTCGTCTGGTCGCGTGAAGACGACATGACGCACGATTTTTACCGCCCGGCTTCGTATCATCGCATGAGCGGCGCGATCGCTCCCGACGGAGGAATCGCAGCGTGGCGGCATAAGTATTCGTCAACGCCAATATCGGAATGGTTCAATCCCAAAGCGGCGCCGGAATCTTCTGAACTGGGCTGCACGACGCAGCCGCCGTACCTCGCCAAGAGTTACAAGCTCGAGTACACACCGGCAGCTTCGGCGGTACCGCGCGCGTGGTGGCGATCGGTTGAGGCTTCAGTGGTTGGCTTCGTAATGGAGAGTTTTGTCGATGAATTGGCGCACGCGGCGGGCGCCGACCCATTGGAATTCCGGTTGAGGCAATTAGGCGAAGCGCGTCTGGTGAAAGATGCCGTGTCAGAGCGCGGAAGGCCGCTCGACACGGCGCGTTTCAAGAGCGTGCTGGAACTGGCCGCGCAAAAAGGCTCCTGGGGAAAGCCGCTGCCTTCGGGTCAGGGACGCGGGATCGCCTGCCACTATTCATTTCATAGCTATGTCGCGAATTTGATCGAGGTCACCGTGAACAAGGGCGCGGTGCGTGTGAATCGGGTCGTTTCCGCCGTGGACATCGGAGTTCCCGTGAATCCGGATGGAATCCGGGCGCAGGTGGAGAGCGCAATCGTCTACGGTTTGACAGCGGCGCTGAAGAGCCAGATCACGATCGAGAATGGCCGGGCGGTAGAAAGCAACTTCAATAAATTCACGACGCTTTCCATGAAGGAAATCCCGGTGATTGAAGTGCATATCGTTCCGAGCACGCTGCCACCGACAGGAATTGGAGAACCGGGACTGCCGCCGACCGCGCCCGCTCTGACGAATGCGATCTTTGCGGCAACCGGAAAACGTTTGCGCAGGTTGCCGATATTGCCAGGGGATTTAGCGTAGCTTTCTAACTGTCAGCTTTGGCTGGTTCGGAAGGCGCTTCGGATTGAAGTGCGCGCAGTTTGATGGCGCACCACAACGTAACGCCCATTCCGTAGGTCATGAGCATCAGCATCAGGATTTCCGCAACCATCTGGCTAAAGATCCCGGAAATCTGGAGAAGGAAGCAATTGCCGATTTCGCCTAAGAGAATCAGCTCGTAGAAAGCCAGCCATACAAAAGTATTGCGCGGTGGCGTTAGCTTTTGCGCACGTATCTCTTTGTGCATTACCCAGAGGAACGAAAGGCTCGCCGCTGCCGACCCGGTCCACACAAAGATCGCCAGGGTCTTGAGGAATGTGGATTCATCGGCCTCGCCGCCGCTGGCTAGAAAGGCGGAGAGGGCCAAGCCAAATAACGTGATGAGTACAAGGCTGGTGATGGTTCTCGAAATGGCGAGGCGACGCAGCTTCGCCAGGTGCGGCGTGAATTCTTCAAAAACATCCCAAGCCGCGACTGGGAACACAAAGGCGTAGAGAAACCGCGAGTACAAGAAGACCCGAAAATTTTCCTGCGAGTCCGGGCCGAACCACAGCGCGACACCATCGAAGAACACGGACAGCAGACACGCAAGGGCGATGAAGAAGTAGGTTCGATGCAACTTCAGGGTCAGCACCCGCAATAGCAGCAAAAGGTCGATAGCCGTGGCGGCGAAATCGAACCAATGGTTTACCTGGCTCAATATTTCCAAACTTCCATTTGAACCTATGAGCCAGGCAAGTCTTGTTGACCGCCAAGCAACTCAGCTGATTGCGGGCACGGGAGAGATGGTACTGAGGTCGATGGGTTGGCTGGCAGCGGCGGTTTGCGCGGCCAGGGCTTGGCGAGTCGCATCGATCACCAGTTGAGCCAACATCGCATAGGGAGCGGCGGGAGGGATGGTCTGCGCTATGGCCGCGGCGATTTGGAGCTCGGTGAAAATGTTGGAGATGGAGATACGCGCAGTAGCGCGAATCTTCATTGCCCTGCTCTGTACGTTGGCGACGGCCGCCGGTGAAGCTTGCATGTCGGATTGAAAGACGGCCTCGAGGCCGGTCACGCTTACGGTCAGGTTTGCTACGGCCAGCGACAATTGGCTGGCGTTGCTTCGATCGGTTCGGTAAAGGGAGTAGCTCTGAAAGGCGACGGCGTAGGCGGAAGCGGCCTGATTAAACTGCGGAACGTACTTGGGATAGCCGGCGGAAATTTGTGTCCGCAGGGAACTCAGAGCGGCGTGCGCAAGTGTGAGCGAATCATACGTGGCCCCGTCGAATGTGTCGAGTTGATTGGGATGGTTCGGCTGCGTACCGCAGCCGGTTGCCAGCATGAGGAAAAGAGAGAGTATGGGCAGCGCAAGGCTGCTCCTTCCGAATTTGTTGGTCATAGGACCTCCCGCGCACAGCGTAGATCCGGCGGGTGCCGCCGAGCGATTAAAAAGCCGCTAAACTATTGGAGGGATTGCATTCCGAACTGTTCGCTACTTTTGTGACCGAGGCGGCGTCTAATGAGACGGATGGAGTGACAGGATGCTCAAACGAACTGGAGTGATGTTGCTCGCGCTCACCGCGCTGCTGCTTGTGGCTCCGCAGCCCTCGCAGGCTGGCACGTTTGGTTTCGGCGTTGGAGTGTATCCGGCATATCCGTACCCGGCCTATCCGTATGCGTACGCTAATCCTTATGCGTGCAATCCGTACATAAACGCTTACTGCTACGCGCCGTATGCTTATCCGGGTTTCGGCTATTACGCGGGCTTTTACGGTTATCCGTATCGCTACTATCGCGGTTACGGTTATCGCGCACCGTATGCGTATCGTGGTTATGGCTATGGCGCGCCCTATCGTGGTTACGGCTACCGGGGCGCCTATAGTTTTCGCGGCGGCCATGGTTACGGCGGGTATAGCCATGGCGGCGGTAGTTATCGCGGCGGATCTGGTTACGGCGGCGGCGGTAGCTATCGGGCGGTCGCGGTGGCCTTAGCGGCGGTCGCGGCGGATTCGGCGGCGGTGGACACGGTGGCGGTCATCGGTGATACAATTTCGGGCACTTGCCTGAATTGAGTGCTCTCGGAACTAACGAAGCTGGATCGATCGCTGGCCCCCAGGCGACGCCGGCACCTGCTGCTCCTGCTCGAAATGTGGCGATTGATGCCTATCGCGGCCTAGTTATGCTGCTGATGATGGCCGAGATCCTTCAGTTCAGCCACGTTGCGCGAGCTTTTCCAGGTAATTGGTTTTGGGGCATTCTCGGTTATAACCAAACGCACGTCGAGTGGGCGGGATTTTCCCTTCATGACCTGATTCAGCCATCCTTTTCGTTCCTGGTCGGAGTCGCGCTGCCCTATTCGATCGCGAGCCGGCTGCGCACGGGAGCTAATTTCCAAAATCTTTTCAGACATGCGCTGTGGCGGGCATTTTTACTGGTGGCGCTCGGTATCATCTTGCGATCGCTGCATCACCGGCAGGTGTATTTCACGTTTGAAGATACGCTGACGCAGATCGGGTTGGGATATCCGATTCTGTTTTTCCTCGGTTTCCGCTCGCGGCGCTGGCAGTGGGGCGCATTAGCTGTAATCCTGACGGGATATTGGCTGGCTTGGGCTTTGTATCCGGTTGGCGTCCCGCCCGATTGGAGCCACAACTTTACCGGCTTCGCAGCACATTGGAACAAAAACAGCAATCTGGGGAATGCCTTTGATCAGTGGTTCCTGAATCTTTTTCCGCGCACCACGCCTTTTGTGGCAAACGATGGCGGTTACTTAACCCTGAGCTTCATTCCGACACTAGGAACCATGATTCTGGGACTCGCTGCAGGGCGCTGGCTACGCGATTGTGCGCCACGGATTCCGCTTCGCCGGCTCGTTGTCGCGGGCGCGGTTTGCATTGGCGCCGGCGTAGTCCTTCACTTCCTCGGAATCTGCCCGATCGTAAAGCGCGTGTGGACTCCGGCCTGGACTCTTTTCAGCGGAGGAATTTGTTTTTGGTTTCTGGCGGCATTTGCCTGGGTTATCGAGGTGAGGGGCGCGCGCCGATGGGCGTTTCCGCTAGTGGTAATTGGCATGAACTCGATTGCCGCATATCTGATTGCGCAGGCCGGTGAAGACTCATCAGTGGGTCAGGGGTTGCGATATTTGGGAAGCGCACTGCACCTGTCCGGGTCGCCCTTTGAACCGTTGCTCCTGGGCGCGGGTATCCTTCTTTTGTATTGGCTGCTGCTTTGGTGGATGTACGAGAAGCGGGTGTTCGTCAAGATTTAGAAAGCACGGCGGCGAAAAAACCGTCGCCTTCATCGCGGCCAGGGAGGCGCCAGATTTCGCGCTCGAGGACGAGATGGGGCTGTTCTTCCAATAAAGCATGCACAGTCTCTTCGTTTTCCTCCTGCTCTAGCGAACAGGTCGCATAGACCAGCTTTCCTCCAGGTGCGAGGTGGACAACAGCCCGGCGGGCAATCTGCAATTGCGTTTTGGCAAAGCGTGGGAGATCGCTCTCTTTGAGCCGCCATTTGATCTCGGGATTACGTGCCAGGGTACCCGTTCCCGAGCAAGGAGCATCGATGAAAATACGATCAAACGGAACGGCGAAAGGCAATGGCTCAGTGGCATCGAGCACGACCCTTGGGCAGACCGCCGGAATATCACGAATCCGCTCGGGGCTGACGTCGCAGGCCACAGCGAACGAGAGCGGTGTTTCGAGGGCCTGTAATGTCTTATTTCCGGGTGCGGCACAGAGATCCAGGTAGCGGAGTCCGGGCTCGAGGGCGAGTAGCGGCACGATGGATTGGGAGCCTATGTCATGGAGGCGAATGCCGGGCAGAGTGGGCGAGAGCAAGCGATAAGCCCCCAGCAGAGGGGTGGCTTCAAGTTCCAAACCGGCGGGTGGGCCCTGCCCAGGTGGGATGCGGATGTAAGGGAGGGGCTCAACGAGTGCGGCGCCAGCCATTTGCCGGGAAAGTTCCTCTGAAAAATGTCCGCTCCAGCGAGCTATGAGCCAGCCTGGGCACGATAATTCCGTCGGCGCGTCGGGCCAGACGACAGGTAAGCGATTTACTTTACGCAGGACGGCGTTGGTCAAGCCGGAGGCGGCGCGTTTGCGGTATTTCACGAACTCGACCGAATCGTGGACCGCGGCGTGCGGGGGAATGCGCTCGAGATAGCGCATCTGGAATATTCCCACGCGGAGGGCTATGGCAACGATGACATCGAGCTTATCCACCGGTTTTCCGGAGTATTTGGCTATCAGATAGTCGAGCTGTAGCTGGTAGCGGAGGCAGCCGAAAACAATCTGGCGCGCCAAGCCCGCGTCGCGTGTGCTGAGCGGAGCGGTCGCATGGCGGATGGCATCAGACGCGTAGCTGCCGCTCGAGACGGTTTCGAGAACGTGGAAAGCGGCTTTCCGGGCCGGCGAAATCGCGCGCATCAAATGTCGATCACAGGCATCGAAAAAAAAGAGTAGTCTTTGATTAGCAACAAATTAAGCGCTGTTTTGGTGTTTACCTGTTTCGCACCCTATGCTACTATGCCAATAGCCTCCGCGAGGCTTGGTCCACAGCGAGGCGCGCTTTGTACTTCCCTCACGGAGCATAAAAAACTTACTACATGAGCTTTACCGTTTTTCTCGGAAATCTCCCTGTCTGGGTGACGGCCGACGATATCAAGTCGTGGCTATCCTCAGAAAACCTGGTCGCAGACGCGGTCAAGGTCATTCGCAACCCTGAGACCCAAGAATCGAAGGGCTTCGCCTTTATTGAATCACCGAACCAAGAAGAGATGAATTCCATCATCCGACGGTTTGATCGCGCACCGCTTGAAGATCGTCTGCTGCGCGCCAACCCAGCTCAGCCCCCGAAATCCGGCAAGGGTGGTCCAGCGGTGAAATCATCTGTACCCTCGGATCGCATGCGCCGCTCGTCGCCGTCGGGCCCGAATGGCGCAAATCCAGCTGGATCAAATTCAGCGGCCCGGAAGAATTTCGGCGCCCGCCGCTCGCAGAACTCCACTTCGCGCCAAAGCGCGTTTGCCGAGGAGCTGGCGAAGGTTCTCTAGACTGGCACACCATAAAAGTCCCACCGCCTTTCCGGCACTCCAGCCATCAGCTTTCCTTCTCTCGTTGTTTTTGAATTTACAATGGTGTTATACTCCGCAGCATTGTCCGCCGTTGTGTAGGTGACGCGCGCCGGCACGGAGGAAATGCCGCGTACGTCGTTTGTAGTCAGTAATAACTCGTGAGTCGTCCCGGTTTCGACACATACATTCTGGGTTCAATTTTTATCGCGTTGATAGCGGGCGCGAGCGTCGTTCTGCAACCATTTGGATTGGGACGTGCAGCATCCGTTCTAGCAGGCTGCGGTGCAGCTCTGCTTGCCACGGCGATCGCCTGGCGTCTACGTCGCGCCAATCTGGCGGGTTTAGTCGCGGGAGTGGCTGGCAGTGTGGCAGGTGCAGCACTGGGCCTGCTCGCCGTGTTCGTGCTTCGACAGGCAGCGCTGGCCGAAGGCTCACACGGTGGATTTCTGCGGCTGATCGTACCGCTAGTTGGCGCCTATATTGGATTGCTGGTCGGAGTTTGGAACTCCGAGCATCTGCCGCTTGGTTTCCTTCCCGGCAAACCTGAGGGAGACATAGGTATCGGTCCAGCAAAAATCCTGGATACGAGTGTATTGATCGACGGGCGGATTGCCGATATCGGCGAGTCCGGTTTCGTGGAAGGGCGCTTGATCGTGCCGCGATTCGTTCTCCACGAATTGCAGCTTGTGGCGGATTCGAGCGATTCCGCCAAACGCAATCGGGGCCGTCGCGGGCTCGATGTCGTCCAGCGTCTGCAAAAGCTGACTCGTATTCAACTCGAAATCTCGGGCGAGGACTTCCCGGCGATTCGAGAAGTGGACCTGAAGCTGATCGAGCTTGCGAAATCGATGAATGCCAAGATCGTCACTAACGATTTCAATTTGAACAAGCTCGCGCAGGTACAGGGCATCGAGGTACTAAACATTAATGAACTGGCAAACGCGCTGCGCCCAGTGGTTTTGCCAGGTGAGACAATGCGCGTTTTCATCCTGAAAGAAGGCAAAGAACACAACCAAGGCGTCGCCTACCTGGACGACGGCACGATGGTGGTAGTGGATAACGCCCGCCGGATGATTTCCAAGACGGTGGACGTGGTCGTGACAAGCGTCCTGCAGACGACCGCTGGGAAAATGATCTTCGGCCGTTTTGATGATCGCGGGCAAGGCGGCCCGGATCCGCGAAGCAGTGCGGCCTCAGCGGGAACGCCGGGACCCTAACTTTAACCTCCTAGCCGTTCGGGCGATGCACGCGCGGCGATTTTCGAACAAAGTAGACGCATGGATTTAGAGAATTACTCTACGGCGGTGACGCACGTCGTGGAGAATGCCGGAGCTTTTGTTGTAGCGGTGAAATCGGCTGCATACCGTGTATCGAGCGGCGTGATCTTTCGCGACGATCTGATTGCGGTGAACAATCACGCGTTGCGGCGTGAGGGCTCGGTGCCGGTGCAGATGCCAGACGGCAGCGAGGTTTCAGCGGTAATTCTTGGGCGGGATGCGCCCGTGGATGCAGCGATACTCAAGGTGGAAGGGGCGAAGCGTCCGGCGGCGGCAGCCAGCGACTCGGCGGTGGTGGCTGGAGCATTCGTGGCCGTGGTGGGCCGCACACTGGATTGTGGGCTATCGGCGAGCGTGGGCATTCTTGGTGCGGTAGGTGGGCCCCGGCGCACTTGGCGGGGCGAACAACTCGATCGATTCCTTCGGTTGGATGTGAATTCTTATCCTTCGCAGGCGGGCGCAGCCGTGGTGCTGGCGAGCGGAGCGTTTCTCGGTATGGCGACGGCGGCCATATTGCGACATTCGACGGTAGCCGTGCCAGTTGCCACACTAGATCGCATCGCGAATGAATTACTAAGCCAGGGAAAAATCCGGCAGGGTTATCTGGGAGTTGGATTGCAGCAGGTAACGGTGCCGGAAAAACTGCGTGCCGAAACCGGACGCGCGGCGGTGTCGGGGCTGATGGTGTTGAGTATCGAACCGGGAACCAGCGCCGAAGAAGGCGGCCTCGAACTAGGGGACATCCTTGTGGCGGCGGGCGATACGCTTCTCGAAGAACCTGAAACGTTGCAGGGAGTTTTGCGGGGCGATGCGGTGGGTAAGCCGATGAAATTCACCGTGCTGCGGGCGGGCCGGGCTGTCGAGATCGAACTACGTATTGCCGCGCGGCGAGTGTGATTCGGGTTCTGATTGTCGCCAAGTCGGAGGCCGAAGTCGCGGAGCTAGCGGAGTTGATGGCCGAAGACGATAGGATCGAGGTCGTCTCCACCCAACCGGACGTCGTGTTGACAACCGGGTTTCCGGTTGGACTTGTGGTCTCTTTCGGCGCTCCTATCGTAGTGCTGGGCACCGAGACACCGCCCACGGAGGGCTATGGCCACTCCGTACGCGCCTATTTGCCCCCAGAGGCGACCGCGTCGGAAGTACTGGCGACAGTGACAGCAGCCGCACAAGGCTTGGTGGTGCTGACACAAACGCAGGCAGAAAGGTTGCTTCCAGCGGGTACGAAACGGCGAGATTTACCGCGGTTAGTAGAGGCGTTGACTCCCCGCGAAATCGAGGTTCTGCGGTTGATGGGAGACGGTCTGGTGAACAAGGAGATCGCGGACAGCCTGGGCATCAGCGAACACACGGCCAAGTTCCATGTCGCTTCGATATTGGGCAAACTGCAAGCCTCCTCCCGGACCGATGCCGTGGCGCAGGGCATGCGCCGGGGATTGATTCCTATCTAGTGGTTGCAGCGTTCCTCTATGATGTAGATTCGGATGAAAGTCTCGGTCATAATTCCTGCCGCCGGCCTGGGGACTCGCATGGGGCGCAGTGCCCCGGAAAAAGAAGGAACCAGCAGGAAGCAGTTCATGCTCCTGAATGGCTCACCGATCCTGATCCACACGATCCGCAAATTTGTGAGTAGTCCTTCGGTGAGCGAGATTGTCGTGGCATTGCGGGCGGACGATCTGGCATGGGCGGCGGAGCTATTTGCAAGCCATGGGCTGGCGCAGATGGTACGGACGGTCGAAGGCGGGGAGTCACGCCAGCAATCGGTTGAGAACGCGTTGGCAACGATCAAAGGCGATGGGAACCTGGTGGCGGTGCACGATGCAGTACGCCCGTTTGTCAGCCGCGAAGTAATCGAGACGGTGATCCGGGAAGCGGGCGAAACGGGCGCGGCGATTGTAGGCATCGTTCCCGTGGATACAGTGAAGCAGGTACACCGCAACAAGGTTCGTGCTACACTGCCCCGCGAGCGCCTGATTCTTACACAGACGCCACAAGTTTTTCGGATCGGTCTCTTGCGTCAGGCATTCGAGAAGGCGCGCAAGGATCTTTTTGTAGGAACGGACGAAGCATCATTAGTCGAACGGCTCGAGCAGGTGGAAGTTTCGGTGGTGGTCGGCACGGATCGAAATATCAAGATCACCAAGCCTACGGATATGGATCTGGCGCGTCTCTATCTAGCGCTCGAAAGCTCGGCGCTCGAAGTTTCCTGACGCATGGAGCGCGCGGCTTACCGCATTGGCCAGGGCTGGGACACGCATCGCACGCAGGTGGGCGGCGAATTAATCCTTGGCGGTGTGCGGATCCCATCGGAGTTCGGACTGAGCGGCCACTCCGACGCGGACGTCCTCTTGCATGCCACGACGGATGCGGTTCTGGGTGCACTCGCACTAGGCGACATAGGGATGCATTTTCCCGATACCGCTCCTGAGTGGAAAGGCGCGAGCAGTGCTCAATTCCTCAAGCATGCGATCGGGTTAGCGGCCGATAAAGGCTACCGACTGGTGAACGTGGATTCGACGATCATCCTGGAACGCCCGAAGCTGAAAGATTTTCGCCCCGCAATTCGCGAAGGTTTAGCGCATGCCGTCGGGCTTCCCCTGGATGCGGTGAGCGTGAAATTCAAGACCGCGGAAGGCGTTGGTCCGGTCGGCGAAGGACTCTCATGCGAGGCCCAGGTGGCAGTGTTACTACAAACCAGCGCCTGATAGTCGTGTCGGTATTTTGAGGATTGCCGCAAGAATCGGAGTGTCTCTCTCCGCTCGATTCCGCCACACTCGAAGTGGAGCTACTACAGGCGGATGCATATACAGAGTGAGCCGGCAATTCTATATTTCGGAACACCAGTGGTACTGGTTAGCACGGTGAATGAAAATGGGTCGTACAATCTCGCACCCATGTCTTCCGCCTGGTGGCTGGCGTGGCGATGCGTGTTGGGATTCGGGTCGCACTCCAAGACACCGCAGAATATGATTCGCACGGGTCAGTGCGTGCTTAACTTACCGTCGGCCGACATGGTCGGGGCTGTGAACCGGCTCGCCCTGACCACCGGCTCGAACCCGGTTCCACCTTCGAAGGCGGCTCGTGGGTATCGATACGAACCGGAAAAATTCGCAGTCGCAGGCTTGACGCCTCGCAAGTCGGAGACGGTCAGCGCGCCCCGCGTACTCGAGTGCCCGGTTCAACTGGAGGCGACGGTCGAATCAGTCCACCACTTGGCCGAACAGGATGAGCGGTGGCGCGGCCGGCTGGTATCGATCGAAGTGCGCGTCCGCCGCGTACACCTGTCCGAAAGAATCCTGGTTGATGGCGATTCGGACCGCATCGATCCTGACAAATGGCGGCCACTGATCATGAGTTTTCAGCATTTCTATGGACTCACGGAAAATCGATTGAGTGAATCGACCCTCGCCCGAATTCCCGAATCACTCTATCGGGCATCATAGCTTCATGCATGGAATTCACTCCGCTCGTCTGGTGCTGCTCGATCGCATCCTAGAGAACGCATGGCTCACTGTTGACCAAGGTGTTATTGCCGCATTCGGACAGGGCGAGCGGCCGGCGGCGGTTGAATGGCAGGATGCCGAGCAGCTCTACGTATCGCCCGGTTTGATTGACTTGCACGTCCACGGCGGCAACGGCGCCGATGCATTGGATGGGACACCGGAAGCGTTGCTGAAAATGTCCGATTATCATCTCGCACATGGAACAACTTCACTGTGCCCGACGTTGATCAGCACGACTTACGAACGCATAGCGAAGGCGCTGGATGCGTGGGAGGCGGCGCGCACACGTTCCAACGCGCGGCTGCTGCCTTTGCATTTAGAAGGGCCGCATTTTGCTCGCACGAAAGCGGGCGCTCACGACCCTGAGCTCCTGCATCCGGCGACGGACGAAGAGATCGGCTGGCTGGTGGAGCGCGCCGCCGGTATTTCGCAAATGACGGTCGCGCCGGAAATGCCGAACGCACGCGCACTGATGGAACGTGGTTCGAAGGCCGGTATCGTCATGAGCGCCGGACACACTGAAGCTCGCGAAGAACATGTCCGTCTCGCGCTGGACGCGGGACTTCACAAAGTCACACACCTCTACAATGCGATGACATTCGCTGAAAAGCGAGGTTTGTTCCGGCGGGCCGGCCTAGCCGAATACGCTTTGATGGAAGGACGGCTTTCCTGCGAAATCATTGCGGATGGGGTTCATGTCGAGCCGGTTTTGTTGAAGCTCGCGTATCAATCGAAAGGCTCGGCGCGGCTGGCGTTGATCAGTGATGCACTTGCCGGCACCGGACTTCCAGTTGGCACGCAGTTCACGCTCGGCACGCTACGAGCTGCCGTGGGGGAGCACTACTGTTTACTTGCAGATGGTTCGGCGTTAGCGGGCAGTGCGACCCGCATGATGGATCAGGTGCGAATCATGCGGGAATCCGTGGGGGTTCCCTTGCACGAGGCCGTGCGCATGGCGACGCACACGCCAGCGAGGCTTCTCGGACTCGAAAACCGCCTGGGTTCCATCGCGGCCGGACACGCTGCCGACCTTGTGCGCTTCGATGAAAAATTTCAGGTGCATGACCTCTGGGTTGACGGTAAACTTCAAAAGGTCCATTAGCATGCCGTCGAAAAGAAGAGACTTTCTCCTCGGAGGCGCCCTCGCTGCCTCCGCGCTTTCAACAGCAAAGACGAAATCCGCCAATTATTTTCCTCCCCCCGATGACCGGGGCGGATGGCGCGCGTTAGACGAGCCTTCAAGGATTCGCAGCGTAGCCGGTATGGATTCTGCGGCGCTCGATCGGGCGTTTGAATATACGAAGACGACGAGCCGATTCGGTGGCCTGCTGGTGGCAAGGCACGGCTATCTCGTGTACGAGAAATATTTCGGCCGGGCATCTCGGGAAGTAACGCCGAACATGGCTTCTTGCGGCAAGATGTTCACCAGCATCTGCCTGGGAATTCTCATGAAGGAAGATCCAACGCTTCTTCCCGAGGGTCTCTCCGAGAAGGTCTTCACACCGAAATATCTTCCGGAAGGTTTTCCGTTGAGCGACGCGCGCAAGGCCGGAATTCAACTCGGCCATCTGCTTACGATGACCTCCGGTATGGCTGATGGCCCCGGCAACCCAGGAATTGTCCACGGCGAAGACGTCAAGATCGAAGAGCTAGCACCGATGGACCCTTCCCTTGGCCAGGATACGCGCGCCTTACGCGGATCGATGTGGACAAGCCCGGGAGGCGGTTATTGTTATTCGTCCCAGGGAGTGCATGTTGCATCGATTATTCTGCGGCGTCTCTCCGGAATGGAGATGGAGGAATATATCCGCAGAAAACTGGCAACACCCATGGGATTTGGCGGTTGGGGATACGCCATGCACGAAGCGAACGGCAAAAAACTGGAGCATACTCCCGGAGGTGGCGGCATCGCCCTTCGCGCGACGGACGCGCTGCGATTCGGTTACATGCTTCTGCGAAACGGCTACTGGGGAGATAAACAAGTGGCGCCCTCCGAATATCTGGCGCTATGCCGGCGTCCTTCCGCCTTCAACGCTCACTCGCCGTTCAGTTTGCAATTCGAGGTCAATGAAGATCGCCATGTGGTCGGCGCTCCCGCGGATGCCTTTTTCAAATCCGGTGCAGGCGGATTTTGCATTTATGCTGTTCCGTCATTGGACTTGGCCGTCTACAAAATGGCTTGCATAGGATTGACGGATTCCGCACGCTACGACCTCGGCTATTCCGGCAAGACAGGAAACAGCGACGGTTCTCGCGATGACTGGAAGCCGCATCCGTTCGATCAATTTCATGATGGCCCCATCAATGGTGATGCTTCCACGAGAAGAGCACTCGAGATGGTGATAGCCTCAATCCGTGAATAAGACACTTCTCGTCGTGCTAGTGGCGGGCATTGCTACCGCCGCGGTGGCACAAACTTTGCCGCAAGTTTCACCCGAGCAGGCAGGTCTTTCGCAGGAGCGGCTCAATCGCATCCGACCCGCCATGGAACGGGATATCGCCGAGGGTGAGATGGCGGGTGCCATCGGGCTCATAGCACGCCATGGAAAGATTGCCTACTTTGAAACCTACGGCATGACGGATCGCGAAGCGAATAAACCGATGGCCAAGGATGCGATTTTCCGGATGTATTCCATGACCAAAGCGGTTGTGGGCGTATCAGTGATGATGCTCTACGAAGAGGGGAGCTTTTCGCTCCGCGACCCGATCTCGAAATTTCTGCCCGAGTTCAAAGATATGAAAGTGGCGGTAGATAGGACCGATCCGGCTACGGGCAAGCGCACATACTACACGACGCCGGCCGAACGCGACATAACCATTCTTGACCTGATGCGCCATACTTCGGGGTTGAACTATGCGGGCCCGCGAGGGGAGGATGGCGAGCCGATTTATAAGAAGGTCCTCGGGGACATGCATTATCCGCTTGGCGAGTTTATCCGGCGGCTTGCATCCGCCCCTCTCGTCCATCAGCCAGGCACGGTTTGGGACTACAGTTACTCCATTGATGTGCTTGCGAGATTAGTCGAGGTGGTCTCGGGTAAATCCATCGATGAATATTTCTCCGAGCGCATTTTTCAGCCACTGCATATGGTGGACACCGGCTACTACGTGCCGGAGGCGAAATTGAGCCGGCTGGCTGTTCTTTATACTCCAAATCCTGGTGGAACTCCGAAGCGCTCGGACAGCCCGGCCCAGGAGAGTTACAAGAAGAAGCCAGTACTAATGATGGGCGGCAGCGGTCTGGTATCAACGGCCTCGGACTATGCCCGATTCGTTCAAATGCTGCTCAACGGAGGCGAACTGGATGGAGCCCGGATTCTGAGTCCGAAGACCGTCGATCTCATGAGGTCGAATCTGCTGGGCGATCTTCCCTCCGTGAATAACGTCAACGGCCGCGTGGGCTACGGCTTCGGACTGACCTTTGCGGTGAATCTGGGTATCGACAAGACAGGTACCATCGGCTCGAAGGGCGAATACAACTGGGGCGGTGCGGCCGGAACGGCATTTTGGATCGATCCCAAGGAAGACATGATCGGCGTTTTCATGGTCCAGGTGATGCCGCAGCGGACGGTGAAGGATCAGTTCAAGCAGCTTGCTTACCAGGCAATCGTAAGCGAACAAAAATAATCCGCATCGATTGTCGCTTTCACAAGCGCTGGCCGACTCGTGCGCTTCGCGTTGCGAGAGTTTTAGTCTGGGCGTCGCGGGTATGCTGCCGTACAGACGTTTGTACGGCGCCGGCGGCAATTATCCCCAGACCGACCGCCAGCGTGATAAGAGTTCTGGTCATTTTTCTTCTCCGTCTGTAATCGCGTGAAAAGAGACCAAATTGGCTCAGAACCTGTTATACTTGGCGAGAAACAGTCTTCCGCCCGCATTCGTCCTTCGCCTGAGCGCCTGATAAGTACGCTCCGAGGCGATTTGACAAACTCAGTTTGATTCATTTAGGACGTCCGCCGGTATTCGGCACATTTCGTCCTATATGAAACAATTCTCAGAACTCACACTAACTCCCTGTCTGCATCAGAACCTCGCGAGAAATCTTTTCGTCGAGCCGACTCCGGTGCAGGCCAAATCGATTCCTCCAGCTTTGACCGGCGCGGACGTCGTCGCAACGGCACAAACCGGCACCGGAAAGACCCTGGCCTTCCTGATTCCGATTGTCCAAAAGCTCTCGGCGGCAGGCGCGGCCTCGCCGGGTGTCCGCGCACTGATTTTGGCTCCAACACGGGAACTTGCGCTGCAGATTGCAGACGTGTTCGCTAAGCTCTCGGTGGGTACGGGCCTTCGCTCGGCCGTGGTAGTGGGTGGTCTCAGCGAGCAACCGCAACTGCATGCACTCCGGCGCGGCGTGCAGGTTGTCATTGCAACACCTGGCCGCCTGGAAGATTTTATTGGCCGAAAGCTTATCCAGCTAGGCGCGGTCTCGACGGTTGTTCTGGATGAAGCCGATCGCATGCTCGATATGGGCTTCCTTCCGGCTATCGAAAAAATTCTGTCGTTACTGCCGAAAACGCGTCAGAGTCTGTTTTTCTCAGCGACGATGGACAAGACAGTCGAGCGCCTGATCCAGCGTCACTCGCGCAATGCTGTATCTATCTCCGTGACCAATTCCGCCACGAGGACACCCGACCAGGTTGATCTCCATCTGTACGAAGTGGGGACCGAACTGCGGGTGGGTCTGTTGCGGCACATGCTGAGCCAGGAAGAAGGATCGTTTCTGGTCTTCGCGCGCACCAAGCACGGTACCGACCGGCTGGCCAAAAAGCTATCGGCGGCAGGCGTCCGCGCGGTAGCGATGCACGGCGACCGTACGCAGAACCAGCGCAACCAGGCGTTGGCCGGGTTTCGCGATGGGCGCTACCGGGTACTGGTGGCGACCGACGTAGCCGCGCGCGGGATACATGTGGACAGCGTGGCGCATGTGGTGAATTTCGATCTGCCACAGACCCCCGATGATTTCATTCACCGTGTGGGAAGGACCGGACGCGCAGGCCAGCGTGGATCGGCATCCACGTTCATTTCCAAATCCGAACGCGGCGAAGTGAGTCGCATCGAGCGGGAATGCAAAGTGCGCCTTCTAAGACGTGAGATTTCGCCAACGCTACTTAGTGGCTTCGCCGAGCCGCCGCAGCCCCACAATCACCATCCGCATCATCGGAACGCAGGGGCGCGAGCCGGACGGCGCTAGCCGCCATTCGATTCGGGGCTCGTTCGATCGTGCGCGCATGACCGCGCTCCATTCAATGGAGACGGGCCACCCTACGCCCTTCGTGTTCCAAGACTACCCAACAGTCAGCGCGGTTCTTCGCCGTGCAGTTTCGTTGACGAAGGCCTCAGACAGTCACCTTAGAATGCTGCCGGGTTTGGCCGATACGATCTTCAGAGGGCTGCAGTTCCACTCCTATGAAAGTAATTCGTATCTGGCTCGGAATTGCGTCGTTGTCAATTCTCTCCGGACAAGAACTGCCGAAGTCAGCTCCGACGGCTCCGCCTGATGCGTGGGCGACTAAAACATTTCAGGTTCGATACGTAGATCCAGATCAACTCCGCAGAATCTTCTCCGGACAATCCTATGTGATGGAAGCTGACAGAAATCTAGGCGTACTTACCGTCCATGGTCCTTCGACCTTCTTAAAAGAAGTGGAAGAGACCGTGAAACGATTCGACGTCGCACCGCCATTGCCAGCGAATATACAGATCACGGTCTATCTGCTGGCCGTAGCGGAGCAAGCATCTTCCCTCGGGAGCCTACCACCGGAATTGGCCGCAATCGAGAAAGAATTGAAGACGGCAAGTGGCTCTCTTCGGCTGGCTGATTGCCAGATGGTCCGTATCCGTGCAGGTCAACCGGTGGAAGCGATGGGGTCTACGCCTTCTTCGCCTGCCGCGGTCACTCTATCCCGCATAAGACTGGAGTCCGCTTCGGTACATTCAGACCCGAAGGGTGATGCGATCAGCTTAGACGGGCTGCGCGTCTGGCTCAACATGCCGCCTACCCAGGATTCGCCTCGCGTCGAGGCCAAGAGTAACGCGGACGTCGCGGCCGATGTCGACGTCGCCCAGAATCAGGCAGTCATCATTGCCAAAACCGGCATTGACAAGCCGCTCGTGGTCATTGTACGAGCGGCCCTTCTCCGTTGACTCTGTTGCGGGCCAATAGTCGGCCGCGAGAATAAATACACAGCCGAGCCAACGCTTTTCTTTCGTGCAGCGTCTAACGCTGGAAAATGCCATGGACGAACTACTGAACGACATCCGCTTCGGTATCCGAATGATCCGCAAAAGTCCAGGCTTCGCCGCCGTCGCCGTGCTCACCTTGGCGATTGGGATCGGCGCGAATGCCGCTATCTTCAGCTTCGTGGACGCCGTGCTTTTGAGGCCCCTGCCCTATCCACACCCTGAGGAGATCGTTCAGGTCTGGGAAAAACCGCCTAAGTACGACCGCAACGGCGTCTCGACAATGAACTTCCTGGATTGGAAAAACCAGAACACCGTTTTTCAGGCCATCGCGGCGGAGACCGGCGGATCGGTCACTCTCTCAGGCGGGCAAAACCCCGTGCAGCTTCGGGGCTCACGCGTCTCGGCGCCCTATTTCGACATTTTCGGCATTAAACCAGTTCTAGGACGCGCTTTCGCGCCGGATGAAGATCAGCCTGGAAAGGACCAGGTCGTGATTCTCAGCCATCGCATTTGGGAGAGCCGTTTCGCGGCAGATCCGGGATTGGTAGGGCGCAAGATCATGCTGGATAACCGCCCCTATGACGTGATCGGGATTCTGCCGGCCGAAACGCGCTTCGACCGAGGTTGGCAAGACATCTGGACGCCCCTCGCGTTCCAACCGCAGGACATGACGCGCAATTTCCATTGGATGCGGGTCTGGGCGCGTTTGAAGTCCGGCGTGAGCATCGCAACTGCGCGACAGCAGATGAGCGGGATTGGGCAACGGATCGCCCGCGCCTATCCAGCTTCGAACAAAGATTGGGGCGTTACGGTCGACCGTTTTCAAGACCGCGCCGTCGGCGAACGCCTGCGCAGTTCGCTCTGGATCCTGCTTGCCGCGGTGGCGGCTGTTCTGCTGATCGCGTGCGTCAATCTGGCCAATTTACTGTTGGTACGCGCTTCGGCTCGAGAGCGCGAAGTCGCCATCCGCACAGCGATCGGCGCCAAATCCTGGCGGCTGTTGCGTCAGTTTCTCACCGAGAGCGTACTGCTGGCTTTCCTGGGAGGCTGCGCAGGTGTCGCGATTGCAATCGGCTTGCTGCGAGTCCTGAAGCTCTCGCTGCCGCCGTTTTATCTTCCTTCGGAGGCGCATGTGTCGCTGGATCTGCGCGCCTTGTTCTTCATGGGCGGGCTGGTTCTCGTAACAGGCATTCTCTTCGGCATCGCCCCGGCCCTGCAAGTCATGCGGGTGAACGCCGCCGATTCTCTCAAGGAAGGAAGCCGCTCAAGCACTACCAGTGCGTCGGGGCTGAAGCTCCGCAGTGTGCTGATCGTCAGCGAAGTTGCGCTCGCGTTCATCCTGCTTTCGAGCGCAGGTCTCTTGATACGCAGTTTCTATGAACTGCAGCAGGTCGATACAGGTTTTGATTCCACCAACGTGATTACAGCCTGGCTTCCCATGGACGACAAGCAATACACACAGGGTGCGCAGATTACCGAATATTACAAGCAGATTCTGGATAGTATTCAGTCGGTTCCAGGAGTGCGGGATGTTGCCACAACCTCGGCGCTACCGCTTCAAGGGTGGGGTTATGGCATGCCCTTTCAGATCGCCGGAAAACCGGTGGTCGACGTGTCGAACCGGCCCGGCGGCTTCTTCAAGATGGTGAGCGCTTCCTATTTTCGCGCGCTGGGGATGCGGCTCCGCAAAGGCCGTGGCCTGGCCGATACCGATACGCAGGCTTCGGCGCCGGTCGCCGTCATCAACGAAACGATGGCCACGAAGTATTTCAAGGAGGAAGATCCCATAGCCAAGCGCATCTTGATTCAGAAGATTGTTCCAGCCAAGCACGAACTCGGCGCCGACGTAGCATGGCAAATCGTCGGTGTGGTGGCGGATGAAAAGGTAAGCGATCTCGACGATTCGAGCCCCGGAGTCTACGTGCCGGTCGATCAGAGTCCGAGCGTAGGAGCGGGACTGGTGATACGAGGGAGTCTTGACCCAACGCGGCTGGTGAAATCCGTCGAGCGGGCGGTGTGGCAGGTCAATAAGAATCAGGCGCTGACCGACACGCGGACTCTGGAGCAAATCAAGAGCGAATCGCTAGGCGGCAATCGCTTGCGCACTTATTTGCTGCTCGCGTTTGCGGCGATTGCCTTGCTATTGGCAGCGATCGGCTTGTTTGGAGTGATCTCATACACGGTTAACCAACGCACCCATGAGTTGGGTCTGCGGGCCGCGCTTGGCGCGTCGTCGTGGAATCTGCTGCAACTCGTGGTTCAGCACGGACTCGGGCTCACTGCATTAGGTCTGGGTATCGGCGTAGCCGGATCGCTGGCTTTGACACATCTGCTAAAAAGTTTGTTGTTCGAAGTGAGCCCTCGCGATCCGATTTCTCTGATGTTAGCCGGAGGCCTGCTCGCGCTGGTCGCGGCGGCTGCCAGCTTCATTCCGGCATCCCGGGCCACACGGGTGGATCCGATGGTGGCTTTGCGGTATGAATAGTCGCTTCCAGTTTGGCTATTGACGATACACTACATCTGTAGTAGATTGGACCACAGACGTAGTCTATGGTCCACCCACGGGTAACTAAGTTTGAATTACAGCTTCTGCAGAAACTGTGGCAGCTGGGACGCGCGTCGGTACGTGAGATTCAGGAAAGCCTTCCGGAAGCGGATCGTCCCGCCTACACAACTGTCCAGACAATGATTTACCGTTTGGAAGAGAAGGGTATTGTCAAAAGATTCAAAAAGATCGGCAATGCCAACGTATTCGAAGCGATCCTGACCCGGAAAGCCGCATACCGGCAATTGATCGGCGATTTTCTCGACTTGTTTGGAGGATCCGCCGAGCCGGTCGTAGGGCATCTGATCGAGACTGGAAAGCTCACTTTAAACGACATCAAGGCTATGGAGAGAACACTCGAAGCGAAAGGGAAAAAATCGTGATCATCCCTCTCTGTGTGCACTTGGCTGAATCGACGATCTTCGCAACGGTGATGGCGATGGTGGCGTTTTGTATGCGTGGGCGCTCGGCTGCTGCTCGTTATATCGTTTGGTTCAGCGGCGCGGTAAAGTTTGCCGTACCGGCGGCGCTGTTCGCCCAGCTCGGAGTTTCCCTCGAAATGTTTCTCCCGGTGCGCTACTCTTCGCTGATTCAACAAGCCAATCTTTCAAATCGCGTTTATCCGCAATTCAGCGCGGCGACGGATCCGCCGTACCAGTGGCTCGTGCCGCTCGTGCTGACGGTATGGTTGACCGGCTTGGTGGCGATGTTCTCCCTGTGGGTTAGACGCTCTCGGGAGCAGCCTCATAGCCTGGAAGATGCAGGCACATCAGAACAGAGCGTACTGGCGAAACTGCGGCGGCGAGCCGGAGTCAGAAGAGCGGTGAAGCTTCGATATTCCTCCCTTGGCAGATGTGAACTTGGTCTGTGGGGCATTCGGCGTTCGACGATCCGGATACCGCGCGGGCTTTCCTCGCAGCTCACACCGACAGAATTTGAAGCTGTGCTGCTTCACGAATTAGCGCACATTCGCCGCCGGGATAACTTGTCGGGAGCATTTGTCCACTCACTCCGATGCGTGTTTTGGTTTCATCCGCTCCTCTGGTGGATCGAGAGGCGGCTGCTGGTGGAGCGCGAGCTGGCTTGCGATGAATTCGTGATTCAAACCGGCGCGCCCACTGAGACGTACCTTACCGGGATTCTTAAGGTTTGCCGTTTCCAACTAGCCGAGCCCGTGGCCGGTACATCCGCCATGACTCGGTCGAATCTTCAAAACCGACTGGAGGCGATCATGTCCTATCGTCCAAAGAATTCAGCTCCGCGGATGCGCCGGCTGCTGCCGGTAGCGCTCGCGACGGTTATGACAATTGTGCCCTTTGGCAGTGGGCTCTTGCGGTCGGCGCATGCGGCCGTCAGTGGCAGCGCATGCTTCGCGGATAGCGTCAGGTATTCACAAGGCAGTGTTGTTCGGATGGCGGGAATCGCGAAGGAATGTTCGGCCGGCAGTTGGATTCCCACGAACAAGACTGCGACAGCCACAGTGCGAGCTAAGCCGCAGTCGGTTTGTGAAATCCGGCCATCGCAATCCTCGAATGCCTGCAGCTGCCAGGATGGAGACTATTCGCTCGGCGCGATTGTCAGGGCTTCAGACAACTCCTTTATTCGGTGTGACCGGTTTGAGCTCGGGAAGTTCACGGCCTGGCGACCGGCGACTCCGCGCGAACTGGGGACGAGGTAGCAACTCACAACGGCGGTTTGGGCAGTTTTGAGGGGATATCGACCGCCACACCATTAGTTTTCGCCGGACGGCGAAATAGTTTTCCGCCTTGGGCGACATAGAGCCAATTCAGATTTTTGCCGCCGAAGGTGAGGCTTGAAATCGTTCCCTGTCCGGGAGGATTGAGTATCGCGGCGACGCGGCCGTTTGCTTCGCAGACTTGAATGCCAAGGGGAGTCGCAAAGTAGATTTGGCCAATCGAGTCTTCGGTGACACTGCTGACTTGGCTCATCCATCCACTCTCTGGCATCTCCAGGCGATAGAACGGTTCGCCATTAATTAATGCGCCATCGGACGCAAGCTGAAAGGACCAGCTATATCTCGAGTGCGAATCAGTCGCGACCAGCATGGCTTGATCCGGCGATAGCGTGAGGGCGGAAGGTAGAGCGATTTCTCCACCTTGGTAGACGACGCGCGGTTTGCCGCCGGCATTGATGTAGCCAAGCGTCTTGTGCGTTGCGTCAACAAAGTACACTCCGCCATGCGCAGTGAGAGCAATGTCGTTTGCTTCGACATTTTGCGCCACGATCTTCTCTTCCCCGCCCGCACCGTAGGACACAACGCGTTTACGAGCCGGCTGCGACCCGTACAAGCGGTTATCGGGCCCCCTTCTAAGCGCGCACGCTCCGTTCGTATGCTCGCGAAAGACCGTCACGTTCCCATCCGCATCGGATTTGTAAATACGATCGGCGTCCGGATCGGAGAAGAACGCATTGCCGTCTTTATCGCTGGCAACACTTGCCACGAAGCGATAGTTTTCACCGACTTGCCGCCAGCGTTCAGAGACCGAAACGATGGAATGCACCTTGCCGCGAGGATCCCAGCCCGGCTGGTGCATGGCCGTAGGTTCGTGAACAACGATCGGGCTTGGATAGTCGCGCCACAGCCAGCGGAGCGCTTCGGGCATAATGGCCGCACCTTGCTTCATGTTGTGGCCCTCTTCTCCGATCACTAACTTTGCGTCGTAGCCGGCATATTCCAGGGCCTCGAACATCACCTGATTGTTGATTGGCCAGCTTCCGGCATAAAAAGTGCCGAACGGTTCGGCGGGCACGATGTGGTCGTTCTTTCCATCCTGCAGGAAGATCCGTATTGGCTTGGCCTCCGTCTTGCGGATGAGCGCGGGTAGCGCGTCGGCGCCCTTCATGGCGACGTAAGTGCCGATGAAGCTGAGCACGCGATGGAACTGATCGGGACGATTCCATGCGGCCATAAAAGCGCCCACGGCTCCCGTGCTAACACCGCTGACGGCGTGGTCGTTCGGATCTTTCGAGAGATTGTATTTCTTCGCTACGGCGGGAACAAGTTCTTCCAGCAGAAAACGGGAGTAGCGGTCGCTGAGAGAGTCGTACTCGAAAACTCTTTCAAAGCGATTTTGCGCCTCGGCGGAGACGGTAGGCAGCACACCAGGATCGACAAAGATACCGATCAGCGGCGGCAGATCGTGCTTCGCGATGAGGTTGTCGAGAACTACCGGTACGCGCTCGTTGTTACTCAAGAATCCGCTGCCGTCGAGAAAGATCATGAACGGCGCCGGTTTGGCCGCATCGTATTGCGCAGGCACGTAGAGTGAATAATTGTGTGGAGTCCCGGGATAGAACTTGCCAGGTTCGAGTTTGTATTTTGTGACGAGTCCTTTCGGCACTCCGCTCTGAGGTTGTGAATCCGGGCCAAGAGAGTAGTCGTTGGCTCGGAGCAACGCCAGCATAGATAATGTGGCCGCAATCAGCAGTCTCATAGACAAGGGAAGTATAGTCCGCGGCGCCGTAGGAACATGGTGGTGAGTGGCTCTTCTACTAAACGCACAGAATCTCGCTAAGTCCTACGGGGCCGATCCGCTGTTTAGCGATCTTTCGCTCAACGTGTCGGAAGGCGACCGCCTGGGCTTGATCGGTCCGAATGGGTCGGGCAAATCGACGCTGCTTGAAGTTCTGGCGGGCCAGCGGGAGCCGGATACCGGTGAGGTCGCATTGCGCAAGAACACGCGCCTCCGCTATGTTTCGCAGGACTCACGGTTTGCAGCCGGTGAAACTGTCAGGCAAGTCATCCGGCGCGCGCTTGAAGGGTCCGCGATTTCGGATGACGAGACGCGCACACATGAGGCCGAAATACTCGGCCGCGCGGGCTTTCAAGACTTCGACCAGGACGCCGCGACGCTGTCAGGCGGATGGCGCAAACGGTTGGCGCTCGCCGAGGCGCTGGTGGCACATCCGGACATTTTGCTTCTGGACGAGCCTACTAATCATCTCGATCTCGCCGGTATTGAGTGGCTCGAGAAACTCCTCCAGACCGCCAGCTTCGCTTGCATCGTCGTAAGCCATGATCGCTACTTCCTTGAAAACGTCGCTACGGGGATGGCCGAGCTAAATCGCCTGTACCCGGGCGGACTGTTGCGCGTTCCGGGCAACTATAGCACTTTTCTCGAAAAGAAAAGCGAATTGCTGGCGGCCCAAGCCAAGAGGCAGGAGGCGCTAGAGAACCGCGTGCGGGTCGAAATGGAGTGGCTGAGGCGCGGCCCTAAAGCCCGCGCCACGAAAGCCAAGGCGCGCATCGACAACGCTCGTGAGTTGATCGGGGAACTCGCCGATCTGAACGCCCGGACCCGCACCTCGACTGCCGATATCGATTTTTCAGCCTCCGATCGTAAAACCAAGCGTTTGATCGAAGTCGCGCGTGCAAGCTACGGCTTCGCGGGCGGGCTCTTATTCGATGGCCTCAGCTTCGTTCTCATCGCGGGCACGCGTGTCGGGCTGGTTGGCCCGAATGGCAGCGGTAAGACCACGCTGCTGCGTCTGTTGCGCGATGAGATTACGCCGGCGTCCGGCGAGATTCGGCGAGCGCCGTCGCTCCGCACCGTCTACTTTGATCAAAACCGGCCGCTCGATCCCAACCTGACTCTGCGCCAGGCGCTCTCTCCAGGAAGCGATTCGGTGATCTATCAAGACCGCACCATTCACGTCGCTTCCTGGGCGGCGCGCTTCCTTTTCTCGAGCGAACAGCTCAATCAGCCGGTAGGCCGGCTCTCGGGTGGCGAGCGTGCGCGCGTCCTGATTGCCAATTTGATGCTCGAGCCTGCCGATGTTCTGCTGCTCGATGAACCGACGAATGACCTCGACATTCCGACCCTGGAGATCCTTGAAGAAAGCCTTATCGAATTTCGCGGCGCGCTGGTTCTGGTAACGCATGACCGCTATCTTCTCGATCGTGTTTCGACACTGGTCTTAGGACTCGATGGCGAGGGCGCTGCCGAACTCTTTGCGGACTACTCGCAATGGGACAAATGGCAAGCGAACCGCCAGAAGAACAAGTCTAGATCTAGAGCCGGTCTCCCGGCGGCGAAGACAGCTCTTCGTCCCCCTCAAAAGAAGTTGTCTTATCTCGACAGCCGCGAATTCTCAACGATCGAGGGCCGCATTGGAGACGCCGAGCGAATGCTCGCCGCGGCGCGAGCCCGGCTTGAGGATCCGAAGGTCATCCGTGACCCAAAACTCCTAGCTGACAGTTACGGCGAGATGGAGCAGGCGCAGGCGACGCTGGACACATTGTATGCGCGCTGGGTTGAGCTCGAAGAGAAGATCGGGTAGCGCCTTAATTCGGACGGTTGGCCACAAGCTGGCGGTCGCTCCACTCACTCTCAACTTCTGGCGCTCGTGCCGACAGCGCTGGGACCTTTTGATTGATCACGTGATCCTCGACAACCAGACCCGGAAGAGAGGTGGCGAAAGCGGCCTCAGGCACGACAGGCAATTTTTGATCGAGCGGCTCGTTTGCCTTTTGCAGTGGCAACACAACGTGGAACGTGCTTCCCTTCCCCAAGCCGCTCTCAAACCCGATGGATCCGCCCATGAGCGTGACAAGATCGCGGCAAATACTGAGACCGAGGCCCGTGCCGCCGAAGCGGCGGGCGGTCGAGGTATCCGCTTGCGTGAATTTCTCAAAAAGTTTCGCTTGGGCATCGTGAGAGACACCGATTCCGGTATCGCTCACGGCGATTATCAATCCATTGCCGCATTCGGCCTCAATAGCTACTTCGCCGGCGTCCGTGAACTTTATCGCGTTGTTTACGAGGTTGCTCAAAATCTGGCGCACCCGGAATGGATCGCCGATCATGAGCGGGAGATCTCCCCTTAGCCGCACTTCCAGGCGAAGCCCCTTCTTCAAGGCGGCGCCGTAGAAAAGGCGTTGAACGTCGCTCAGCAAGTCAGCTGGAGAAAACTGGATTGCCTCGAGCGTCAGCTTTCCGGCCTCGATCTTAGCCGAATCGAGTAAATCGTTCAGCATGACAAGCTGCAGGCGAGCCGAATCCCCAATGGTGCTTGCGTATTCGTGCTGCTCCGCGGTAAGCGACGTACCGAGCAGCAGATCGGACATTCCGATAACGCCATTCATGGGAGTACGGATTTCGTGGCTGACGTTGGCGAGAAAATTACTTTTCGATTGATTCGCGCGCTCGGCCGACCGCATCGCGCGGCGTGCCATTCGAAATGCCCACAGCAGCAGGCCGATCAGCACCATCATCACGGCGAGCGCCCCTGAGATGTAGCGGTTTCTTTGACGCTGCTGCAGCAATTCCGCCAGTGAACGAGCTTCAATATTCGAAAAGACAAACCAGTTGTCGACGAACTTTCCGAAGCGGCCGTCGAGAAACATGGCGCCAATCTCAGCCCGCAATTCATCCGCTTCTGTGCGAAACGCCTGGGTCGCCACCACTGTCATCGACTGCGTCATGCCCGGAATTACGCGGAGGCCAAGACTCGCGCCGGCACACCCGGTGGGCCGTTCGAGCAGCATTGGCTCCACCAATCTAACTTCCATGAACGCTCCATCAGCGCGCCCGGCGCAAACGTCCTGGAATGCAACCGTGCGGTTCGGCGTCGGATCGAATTTGGAACGCGAGAAGTAGCTCTGTGCCAGGAAGCGGCTCATAGGCAAGTCGACGACGCTGATGGTCTTGTCACTCCAGTCGGGAGCCTCGCCATGTACCGTAGGCGTCAAAGTCCGCCAAAGTATGGCGTATTCGTTCTGCAACCAAGGCTGGGCAACGTAGATACCCAGTTTTCGAGCTACCTCGACCCCCAGTAGTGGCCACATATCCACCTTGCCGGCGGTGATCGCTTTCGTAGGGCCTTCCGGGCAGTTGATCCATTTCAACGAAAGGCCACGCTTCCGGGCCGCATCCTCCAGGACGTCGACCGTAAAGCCGACAGGACCGTAGCCCTCCCGCCAGCTTTGATAAGGTGCCGCCTGGTCTACCCCGATTCGTATCTCTCGGGTTTTGGCAGATGTAAGCGTCGCTGTAAGGGACAGAACCACACTTGTCCTTCTTAGCAGTTGAACGCAATTCATGTAACAGAACGCCCTACCTGCTTATCGGCATGGAAAAACGCTTCGCCTAGTCTGGCCCCAAACTAAAGTGAGGTGGGGTCCCCATCGTGCCAGAAATCCTCGCTGAGATATTTGGATGCACTGTCGCAGGCAAGCGTCACGATGACAGCCTTGCGGTTTTCGGCGGCAAGCCGCTCGCCCAGTTTTCGGGCAGCTACCAGATTTCCCGCCGCCGAAATTCCGAGCAGCAGACCTTCTTCGCGAGCCATTTTGCGAGCCATTTCATAGCACTCTTCCGTCTCGATCCATAGATTGCCGTCGGCGACGTGCGGATCGTAAATTCCGGGGACGATGGACGTCGGAAGGTGTTTCGCGCCTTCAATACCGTGCAATGGAGTGGATGGCTGTGCTGACCAGGACTCGACATCAGGCAGCTCGCCTTTCAAGCGACGAGTCGTACCAACGAAACTCCCCGTGGTACCAAGCATCGCGACAAAGTGTGTTACGCGGCCTTCGGTTTGCGCCAGAATCTCGGGACCGGTCGTGTCGAAATGTGCCCGCCAGTTGGCGTCGTTGTTATATTGATCGGCGTAAAAATAGATTTCTGGGTCTTTGCTATTCAGCTCGCGCACTTTTCGAAACGCACCGTCGGAGCCTTCGCCAGGGTTGGTCAGCACCAATTCGGCCCCCAGTGCGCGCAATATTAGCTTGCGCTCCTCGCTGGCATTCGCGGGAAGACACAACTTGACCTGGTAGCCTTTCGCCGCGCCGATAGTGGCGTAGGCAATTCCGGTATTACCGCTGGTCGCATCGAGAATCGTCTTGCCGGTAGCGAGCCTTTTGGAACGCTCCCCCTCAAGGATGATGTTCAGAGCCGCACGGTCTTTGACCGAACCGCTCAGGTTCAAAAACTCGAGTTTCAACCAGACTTCCACGCCCGGCAAGTCCGCAAAGGAACGCTCGAGGCAAACCAGCGGCGTGTTGCCGATCTGGTCGATCAGGCGTTGTCCCTTCGTCATCTGCGAGCCCTGAAAAAAAGCATATATACTCAAAAAATGTCCTTACAAATTGGCGATACGGCCCCCGATTTCACGGCCGAAACCACTCAAGGAACCCTGCGTTTTCACGAGTGGATTGATGGTTCATGGTGCGTCTTCTTCTCTCATCCCAAGAACTTCACGCCTGTGTGCACGACGGAACTAGGATACACAGCGAAGCTCAAACCCGACTTCGACCAGCGCGGCGTGAAAGTCATCGGCCTGAGCTGCGATGCCGTGGACAACCATCACAAATGGTCGCAGGACATTGAAGAAACACAGGGCTATTCGCCAAACTTTCCTTTGGTAGCGGACCACGACCGGAAAGTTGCGAGTTTGTACGGCATGATCCATCCGAACGCCAGCGACACAATGACCGTCCGCTCGGTGTTTGTCATCGGGCCGGATAAGAAGATCAAGCTTACACTCAATTACCCCGCTAGCACGGGACGCAACTTCGACGAGGTGTTGCGCGTGATCGATTCGTTGCAACTCACCGCCAGGAGCCAGGTATCGACACCCGTCAATTGGAAACAGGGGGATGACGTGATCATTGCAGGAACCGTTTCGGACGAAGAGGCGCGCAAAAAGTACCCGGAGGGCTTCAAGACGATCAAACCTTATTTGCGGGTGGTCGCGCAACCGAAGGAAACCGCCAAGAGCTCGACTAGGTAAACGCTCGTGATCTTTGAGCAGTTCTATCTTAAATTCGCCATGGGTGGCGGAGAATTGCTCGATGCCGATGGCGCGACCGCAGACTGGGCTGCTTACCCACCGATGCAGACGGTTCCCGTCCTGATTGGGCGCGGCTGAGGTGGACTACTCACAGCTTCCGCCGCCATTGCTCAAAGGCGCTCCTGAGCACATCAGAAATGCAAACAGAGTGGCTGCGGGTACTGGACGAACCGAACGATTCCGAAACTCGGTGCTAGCTGGCACAATGGGAGAATCGGAACAGAGTGGGTTATCGATTCCTTAGCTGTCGCGGTTCCGCTATCCCATGAGCGTGGAGCCGGCCTGGGCTACGCTGCCCGACACTGAACTTTTGAAGTTACGCATTTGCGATCTGCACGCCGAAATTCAAGGCAGTGAGCTCGCCCCTCGCATCGCACAGCTTTCTGAAGAACTGGAGCACCGGGGACTGCATTTGAAGCCCCCCAGCTACCTTGCTGACGAGTGGTTCTCGCCGGAAGGAGCGTCACTTATTGCCGTTCCATTCTATTTGGCCCACCCACGCCTCAAGCAGCTCGAGCTTCATCAGATGCTGGTGGTCGAGGGCGGAACCCCTCAGTCGTGCATGCAATTGTTGCGGCACGAATGCGGGCATGCCTACGATCATGCTTATGAATTTTCGAAACGCAAAGACTGGGTAGAGATCTTCGGCAGTCCCGACCTTGAGTATGAGCCCGAAACCTACCGCCCGCGGCCCTACAGCAAGAGCTTTGTCCAGCACCTTCCCAACTGGTATGCGCAGGCCCATCCCGATGAAGATTTCGCTGAGACGTTTGCCGTGTGGCTCGAGCTCACGCCGGACGAGTGGTCGCGGCAATATCACGGCTGGAAGGCACTGGAGAAGATTCAATACATCGAAACGCTGATGCGGGAAGTCCGGGAGAAGCCGCCCCTCCCGAAACGCGGCCGCCGGATATGGGACGCGAACCGTTCGCGGCGGACGCTCGAAAAATATTATGCCGCGAAGCGCAAGCTATATGCCGAGGACTTTCCGGACGTCTACGACGCCGATCTGCGAAGTATTTTCGAGCATGGCGACCGCGGCGCCGAGAGCGCCACGCAGGTCATGCGGTCCATGCGGCATCGTCTATCGGGCGCGGTCGTACGCTGGACGGGGCAACATAAGTATGTGGTAGACATGCTGGTAAGGCGATTGATCACGCGCACGCGCGAATTGAAGCTCTCGGCGCCGCGCGATCACGCCGGGCTCATGATGGAGCTATCGTCGTATCTTTCAGCTCTGGTAACTAATCACCTGCATACGGGAAGGTTCAAACGGTTGGTCTAAAGATGAATGTACTGGTGCTATTTGACCTCGCGCGGCCGGTACAACCCAACGAAACATTCACGTCCGAAGCTCTACGTGACAAAGAAGACCGGCCAACCGAAGTCGATGTCATCACATGCTTGGGGAAGTTGGGCCATGAAGTCGATATGCTCGCGGTATATGAAGACGTTTCGGACATCGTGGACAAGATTCGCAGCTTTGCCCCCGACGTTATATTCAATCTCTGTGAATCGTTTTTCAACGACCGGGCGAAGGAACCCAACATCCCTGCCCTACTCGAGTTGATGCGGGTGCGCTACACGGGCGCCAATCCGGAAGCGCTGATGTTAAGTAAGGACAAGGCACTCGCGAAAACCATTCTGGTTTACCATCACATTCGCGTTCCGCGTTTTGTATTGTCACGGCGAGCGTGCCCGCTTCGGCGGCTGCGGCAGTTTCTGTTTCCGGCCTTTGTGAAGCCGCTGGGCGAAGAGTCATCGGACGGGATTGCCAAAGCATCTTTCGCGCGTAACGAAGAAGAAGCCATCGAACGCTCGAGATTCATCCACGAGCGCTTGGGTTGTGACGCCATGATCGAGGAATACATCGACGGCCGGGAGTTGTACGTCAGCGTTCTCGGTGATCGACGATTGACCGTTTTCCCGCCCCGCGAATTGTTTTTCGGCAGAATGCCGGAGAGCGAGCCTCGCTTTGCAACGTTCAAGGCGAAATGGAATGACGCGTACCGCGCCAACTGGGGTATTCATAACGGTCCGGCCGCGCCGTTCTCCGATGGCGTTGAGAAGAAGGTTGCGAACCTGGCGCGGCGCATATATAACCTTTTGAAGATTCAAAGTCTCGGCCGCATCGATTTGCGGCTCACGCCACTGGGGGAACTCGTATTCATCGAGGCCAACCCGAATCCGTCGCTGGCTCAGGAGGACGACTTCGCGCAATCGGCCGCTGCCGCCGGAATGAGTTACGAGTCGCTGATTCAACGGATTCTTGACTCCGCGCGGTGCTCCTAGTCCGGCTTGGCAGGGCGCCTAACGAGAGCATCCCGTACGCGGACAGCGACTGTCCGTAATCGCAGAACGGACGCCGCGCGTATCAGACGACGTTCGCTCCGCCTCCTTCGCATTCACTCACTTGCGGGCAGCGGGAACTTGGTCTGCCACTTGCGGGGTGTACGGAAGGATGCAGAACCTTTTGGGCGACATTCGCTACGCCTTGCGGCAGTTCAGGCTGTCTCCGATTTTTACGATCACAGCGGTGTTGACGCTGGCGCTCGGCATTGGCGGCACCACGGCTATTTTTTCGCTGATTCATGCTGTAATGCTGCGGTCTCTACCGGTGTCCCAACCGGGCAGTTTGTACCGCATCGGCGAAGGCTACGACTGCTGTGTGGAAGGAGGGCCGCAGGGCAAATGGGGCATGTACTCGTTCGCCTTATACGAGCGGCTCAAGGCCAACGCGCCCGAATTTGACCAGGTCGCCGCGTTTCAAGCCGGCGGATGGCGATTCGGAGTGCGGCGCGCCACCGTGGACAAAGTTCCCAGGGCGCTTCGCGGCGAATATGTGACTGGAAATTACTTTTCCACTCTGGGCATCCGTTCATTTGCCGGACGGTTGTTTTCCGAGGCGGACGATCGAGCGGCTGCCGCACCGGTTGCAGTATTGAGCTACCGCGCCTGGAAGGGAACGTATGGAGGCGATCCGTCAGTACTCGGATCGAGTCTTATAGTCCAAGGTTTTCCGTTCACGATCGTCGGCATCACCCCGCCGGGCTTTTTTGGCGAGACGCTGCGCGGCGATCCACCGGATCTTTGGATGCCGCTGCAGCAGGAGGCTCTGATTAGTGGCCAGGGCTCGCTCCTACGGCTGAGGGGTTCAGCTTGGTTGCGGGCGATCGGCCGGCTCCGAAACGGTGCAACGATTGCCGGAATGTCACCGCGGCTTACTGGCATTCTGCGTCAATGGCTGGTGAACGATAGCGGCTATCCGGCCGCCTGGATACCGGAAATCAAGAGTCTTCTTCCTAAACAGATCATCACGGTTGTGCCTGCCGGCGGCGGTGTGGCGGAGATGAAGGAATACTACGAGCGCAGCCTGCAAATCCTGCTGTCGGTGTGCGCAGTGGTGCTGCTGATCGCCTGCGCCAACGTAGCCAACCTCTTGCTGGCACGTGGTATGGCCCGCCGCGCGCAGACCGCTTTGCGCCTGGCGGTTGGGGCTTCTCGCGGACGCATCATTTCGCAATCGTTGATCGAGAGCATTCTGCTTTCGCTGGCAGGCGGTTTGGCAGGATTGGTGGTTGCTGACGCGGCCGGACGGTTGATACTGGCCCTGGCGTTTCAGAGCGCACATTTTCTCCCGATCGATACCGCACCTTCCCCGCCTGTGTTAGCTTTCGCATTCGGATTATCGTTAGTAACAGGGGTAGTCTTTGGGACGGCTCCGGGGTGGTTCGCGACACGCACCGATCCTGTCGAAGCCCTGCGCGGCGCCAACCGAAGCACGCGCGACAGCTCCTCCTTCTCCCGCAAAGCTTTGCTGGTGCTGCAGGCAACCTTGTCCGTCGTGCTGGTGGCGGGAGCAGGCATGCTGGCACGCAGCCTGGACAATCTTGAGCATCAAGACCTCGGATTCCGCACCGATCATCGCATCACGGTCGCGTTGCAACCGCCTCCGGGAAATTACACACGGGAGCGTCTGGATGCGCTCTACCGCAATTTGGACGATCGGCTCAACCAGATGCCTGGCGTCGAGCGAGCCAGCCTATCGCTCTACAATCCGTTCACGGACAATTGGGGCGAATTGATCTTCGTTGCCGGTCATCCGGCGCCGCGCTTCAATGAGAACTCAGTCGCGTCCTGGGATCGGGTCAGCACGGGTTATTTCCAGGCGGTGGGACAGCCCATCATTCGCGGAAGAGCCTTTACTGAAGCCGATAATGCAGCCACCGCTCCGGTCGCGGTGGTCAATCAGGCATTCGTCAAAAGATTCTTGCCCAATGAAGACCCGATCGACAAACGCTTCGGCTTCGATCTGGCACCCTACGCGAACGTTTTCCGGATTGTAGGAGTGGTGCGAGACGCCAAATACAACCAGCCGCGAAAGCCGGCGAACCCTATGGTCTTCGTACCATTGGCACAATATGTGACTGCCTACAAAGAAGTGGAACTGCAGAAGCTTGAATTGAACTCCCACTTCATAGCAAGCGCGATGCTTGTAACTCGGAGCGATCCGGGCGCTCTGGAACCTGTGCTGCGTAAGACGTTCGCCGAAGTGGATCCGAACCTTACTATCGCCAGCGTTCGGACCATGCAGGAGCAGGTCGCCATGAACTTCGATCAGGAGCGCGCGGTCGCGAGTCTCGCGGGATTGTTCGGCTTAGTGGCGCTCATTCTTGCCGCGATCGGACTCTACGGGGTGACCGCCTATACGGTGGCCCAGCGCACCGGTGAGATCGGTGTTCGAATGGCGTTGGGGGCGCGCAAAGGAAATGTTGTTCAACTTGTGCTGCGCGGCGCATTTCAGAAGGTCGCGCTCGGGCTGCTGCTCGGGATTCCGCTGGCAATCGGCGCGGGCCGACTGATCGCCGCACAGCTCTACGGCGTTGCCAGTTGGGATCCGTTCGCTCTCTCGGCCGCCATGATCACACTGGCGGTGTGCGCGTTTGTCGCGGCAATGATTCCGGCCGCGCGCGCTGCAGCTATCGATCCGATGAAAGCACTGCGCACGGAGTAATCAGGAAGTAAGAACCGAGAATAATCGCCCCGCCAACCCACACACCTTTCAGCTTCATGTGCGCAGTAGCCGCGCCCCGACTGGAGGTTGCGGTACCGGAATTTCGTGGATACGAAACCAGCCCATTTTGCCGAGTCGACAGGCCAACGGCCAGAAGTCGGAAGACATGTCAAAGATGTCCTTGAATATGTCCGGCAAATGCGCCTGTCTATATGCCAGGAAGCGGGATCAGCGCGCTCCCCTCGAACATTTGCTCATTGGAAACGGCTCTTTGAGTCCGAGCTTGCGCGTGTCCGCCAACAGGAGCGCATACGCATGGCTCTTTCACGCGACTGGTCAGGACTGGGCAAGTACGTCGAGGATAGTCTGCTCATCCGGCAGTATTCGATCGCGCTTGGGGCGGCAGGGCTGCTATCCCTCTTAAGGTTTCCGGGCGCGTTCCGGCTCTTTGAGACATCGGTCTCGGTGATTCTGAAAACAGTGCTGCCCGAGAAAATGTCTTAGCGCCCTTGTGGCAAACTTCTGAGCACCATCACGTCTATTTCCGGCCAGGGTTCACTCGTTTCTCCCTTTTTGGATAGGCACATCGTCCAGGCCGAATAGAGACCAACAATCAGGACGTATTCCAAGCGCTCCGCGAGCACCACCGATCCTAGAGTCGCTAGATTCTCGATGAAAAACAATGTGGCATAACCGCTGAAGTAGAGGCTCAATAGAATTGTATGGACCACCAGGTTTCGCGGAGGCTGCTTCAAGGGCGCTGGAAACCGCGCAAAGAAAACGGCCACTAAGACGAGGGTGCCGGCAATCCAGCTATCCACAGAGCGATGCAGCAAGAAGAGCGCCCGCAGCGCGGCCTCTTCGCCTCTCAACCGATGCAGTTCGAGGGGTAAGCCCAAACCGCAAACCACAACCGTAATTGCCAAACAAGTGAGAAATAGACGCACTGCAAAGCGGCCAATTTTGGGATACAGGCGCGCCACAGCTCGCAGGGTATCCAAACCAGCCCACACTTGAGCGATGAGCAGGACCGGAAGGGTCCATGCCCAGGCCACAGCGTAGGCGTGCGTGTTGTAGGAGGGAATGGAGACCACTCCATCGCGCACAAGCACGACGCCTAGCATGACGCCGAGAGCCCTGAACGGAGAGGCGAACAAACGCTGCTGAATAATTCGCCAGATGACTAACCCGGCCAGAACGGACGACACGACCCAGAGAATCCCGTCCAATTGCGACAGCCCCACAGATTTTCAGTGAGGTTCAGCTGAAGATTCTCTCGTGGAGAACGGCTTCTCTAAACGCTTTAGAAGCCGCGGTGAGGAGGAGGGCAATCGAGCAGAAGGCCCCAAAACGATGTGAGAGGTTGAACAAGTGAATGCATACTTTTAATCCCTGGGCGGCAGATCCGCGAACTCACGGTATAGGCCAGCCGTCCGCGACCGATGGTTGAAACCGAACCTCATAGCTGCAAGTTATTGAATTGAGGTGGGATGGGATTTTCGGAAAAATTTTCCTGAGTTGTGAACGTCTGAGGCGTGCGATTGGCGCTTCGATTAATAGCCTTTAAAGGTTATTCCCCGCGTTCGGAGCCAGGGGGGTCAGAACACTCTGAGAACTTTAATTTTCTCGGCGTATGACACTTTGCACCGCCGTATGACACTTCACCAAAAAGACAATGGCAACGAGTGTAGTCCCTATACGTACGATCGAACGCCGAATGCGTGGTGGCTCGCAGTCTTTATTGGTTCGCGATTCGGCCGGCAATCCCTACATAGCCAAGTGCGTTGGAAACCCACAGGGAACCCGAACGCTGATTAACGAGTGGGTGGTTAGCAGGCTGTTGAAACACCTTCGGGTGTCCACGCCGGAAGTTCACGCCATCCAGATCGACCAGGGTATACCCGGCGACGAACTGCTGGAGTTCGAAATGGGAAATCGTAAGGTGCCGATCAAACCGGGAGTGCATTTGGGGTCACGGTGTCCGGTCGATCCAGAGCGGAAAGCAATTCTTGACTTTCTACCACGCCGCCTGATGAACAAAGTGGGGAATTTACCCGATCTGCTGCTTGCCTTTGTCTTTGATCGATGGGTAAACCAGGTAGACGCGCGACAGGCAATCTATATTCGTGAGCGTTCCGCAACGACTGGGGGGACCTTTCGTGTATATGTCATAGATCATGGCCGCAGTTTTGGGGGCACGCGCTGGGAGCTGCGCGATGGCGGATTGACGGGGCTATATCACGATCGGTCGATTTACGAGGGTCCGACGGCGTTCTCGGAATGCCACAACGCAGTGGACCGCATCAACGCGTTGTCGGAGGGCAACCTCTTTTCCATTGAAAAAGATATTCCGGCCGAATGGCTCGAGCCAGGCGATCGCGAAGAGATGACTCGGCTTCTCGAATTGCTCTGCGGCCGGCGTACCAAGCTTCATGATACGGTCAACCGTGCCTTACGGCAAATACAGCAGGCTGGTGTAGCGATCCCGACGACCTCGCAAGGAAGACGGATGCTTAGCGCACTCCTGCTGCTTGCTTGCCTGCCCGGCTCCCTCCAACTCAGCGGACTGGCCGGGATCGACATCGAGCTAAAGGCCAGCGAGAGTCGGTCTTCCGCTCCAACTGCTTTCCATCTCACTGCTCGTTCGCGCGCAGGGCAAACGATAAATGAGTGCGGCATTCACATCTGGCGCGAGAATCCAGGATGCGGCGAGACGGCATCGAAGGACAATTTGTATTTCCTGCGAGTGTATCCGCAGGACGGCGATCGGAAAGACGCCGTAAGAGAGTACGCTTTCGTGACCGAATAGCGGCTTCTCTCAAGAAAATCCATATAACTTTTCCGGATTGCTTACGAGGATACGCACACGCGCGTCCTCGTCCGGCACCCAGTCGAGCAGCAAATTGAGTAAGGCGACGTTGTCCGGCTTTGTTCCGGTCACAGTTGGATGGGGCCAATCTGTACCCCAAACCAACCTCTCGGGTGCATTCTTCACGTATGCCTTGGTGATCGCCTCGCGATCCGAATAAGAAGGTGGGCCGACTTTGCTATCGGTATACGCTCCGGAGAGCTTGACCCAACCTTTTCTCTTTTCGAGCAGATCGATCACAACGGCGTAGGCCGAATCCAGGCCGCCGGGCGCGGGGACATGCGCCAAATGGTCGAATACGATGTCGACGGGCAAGCCTTTCCAGATCTCTTCCGCCGACCGTATCTTTTCCGGCCCGGCGTTCACCTGAATGTGCCAACCCAACGGTGCAATGCGCTTTGCCAGCGGCTCTACCATGTCAAGCGTGGTAGAGCCCGCCTGCTCCAGATTGAAGCGAATGCCGCGCACGCCGGCCGCATCCATGCGTTTCAGGTCGGCGTCCGAAATGTCGGGATTGACCACTGCAATCCCCCGCGCAGCGCGACCCAACTGTGCCACCGCCTGGAGCATACAGCGGTTATCCACACCATAGGTGGAGGGCTGCACAATGACACAACGGGTGGTGCCGAGCCGCTCTTGTTCGAGCCTGTAATCGGCGACGGTCGCATCTGGCGGACGCAATTTCGATCTTGGGTCAGCCGGAAAGCGCGACTCGTAAATGTGCAGGTGACAATCCGCCGAGTTCGCGGCCACTCTGGCCCTCAGTGCAGCGGCACACGCCAAAGAGCCGATGAAAATTCGCCGGGTCACGTTCCGCTCAGTATATCCACAATATAGGCGCGTAGAATCCCCCGTGTGCTCATTCCCGAACTTAAAGGCGCAGCCTATAATAACTAGCGGCCAGCAACATCCGGCGGGACCGGAGCGTTGCGATTCTTGAGCCACTCGATGCCGATGTTCTGGGTTTCAGATGTATGCGGGATATTGTCCAGGTCGGGCATGAAGATTTGCAATCCGGCCTGAGGTGTCATGCGCGTATAGCCGTTCACAAGTTGCTGCTGGTAGTGGACGAGATCGAGATCGAACCATGCGTCGTTCGATACGTCGATCATGATCAGGTCGACACGATGCATGGTGAGCTTGCCGAAATCGAGTGTGCCGTCGCGCAAACGCAGAAAATTGCGCCACTGCTCCACGCGCGACACGTCTTTTTCCGCGTTCCCATAAACTTCTTCGATGTCCGGGCTTACCACGCGTACCTTGGTCAGCTCACCGCGAATGTGGGGCGGCGGCAGCAGAACCTGGGTATCGAACAAAATCTCATTGCCTGAGACTTCGATTCCCGGGATGCCCTGCGGTTGAAATAAATCCGAGATCTCCACATGAAAGGCGCCCAGCAAACCCTTAACCGGAATTTTCAAGACGCTGAGTTTGGTGACACGCATGCGAATCCGGTTTTTGGAGGCCACCGCGACGCTTCCCGTCATTTCGATGGGCAACGGCACGCCCTTGTGCAAGGTTCCATTAAGCTTGATTTCCTCTCCGTCGGCGGAGAGCTTGATATTTTTCAACGGAGACTGCGCCATGCCACCGGCGTTAAGAAAGCCGCCGATATCGCCAATATTGGCACGGATCACGCCCGCCTTTACATTGAGGAAAAAAGATTCTGGATCATCGAATGAAGGATTCGTATTCTGTTGCGTGCGCGTCATTTCTCCACGTAGCCAACGGACGTAGATGCGGAAGTTCGGACCTCTGTGGAGCATCAGGTTGTGCGCGTAAACGCGTGTGGACGACGTTTCCGGTGAAACGTTCGCGGGGGTCGTTATCGCGCGCTGGGAACCGGAAGACGCCGTTTGTTTCGCCGATTTTGACCGCCATACCAGCACGATGACTCCCAGCACGAGGAGAACGAAAACGAGGGCAGCGGCGGCGCGCATGACATAACCATGTTAGAGGCTCTCGGCCATAGACCGCTGAAATGTTGCGGATCGCACACAAGGCAGAATTTCGTTGCCCTCAAAGACGCTGTATCGGCGATATGTTTAAATGAATGAAATTGGGGAGTTTTGCAGTATGCTAGCGCGAGCTGTTCTCGGCCCGGGGATCGGTGGAGAGAAAGGGTTATGCCCCGGTGAGTGAGGTTGCATTCCGCAATTTGTTGACGGCCGAGAACCCCATAGGCCTCGCTGAGGACCGGATGAGGGAACTGGTGCGGGACTTGCACCGCGCAAATCCCACGATTTATTGGATCGATCTGGTCTCAAGCGCAACGCTGGGATGGGTCTCCTTCGGTGCGGCTGTGATTCTGCATCCGTTCTCGTGGCCAATGATGATCGCGGCAATAATTGCAAGCTTATCGCTGTATCGTGGCCTTTGCTTCATGCATGAGTTGAGCCATCAGCATCGTCGCACGCTTCCGAAATTCGAGAGCATCTGGAATTTGTTGGTCGGTTATCCGCTCCTAATGCCGTCCTTTGTTTACGTCGGAGTTCATAACGATCACCACAAAACCAGTACATATGGAACATCTGAAGACCCGGAGTATCTTCCATTTGCCCGTTCCAGCAGGATGACGACCGTTTTTGCTCTCGAGAGCGTCCTTATTCCGGCAATGTTGCTAATCCGGTTTCTGATATTGGCCCCTATCGGATTTTTTTCGCGGCGTTTTGAGAAATGGCTTGTAGTTCACGCCTCCTCTCTCACCATGAATATCCATTACCAACGCGTAGTATCAGCCAACTTGTTGAGTAGGGTGCGGCGCCACAGCGCAGGCATTCTGCTCCTGTGGATGATTGTCATGGCGCTTATTCTCGACGGGCTTCTTCCGTGGAGAGTGCTGGCCGTCTGGTTTGCCGTCTGCGCGGTCGCGAGTTTTGTGAACACGTTGCGAACTCTTGGCGCGCACGCTTATGAGAGTTCTGGAGAGCCTCTCGATCGCACCGGCCAACTGCTTGACTCAATTGATACGCCTGGAAAATTCTGGACCGAGCTCTGGGCGCCCGTCGGGCTGCGCTACCACGCTTTGCATCACTATTTTCCCGGTATTCCTTACCACCATTTGCCGGAGGCTTACCGGCGCCTTTCTAGCACGCTGCCCATTTCAGCCACCTATACAAGAATGAGCAGCCCCAGTTTGCCGCATTCGTTGCGCAGCCTATATCGCAAGGGCTTGCACCCGTCGAAATAGAGATCGGACGATCAGATGCCGATACGATGTCGATGGCAAACATCGCGGTCATCTGTCCGCCCTTGCCGGGCCATCTAAACCCCATGGCTAGCTTGGGGCGGGGCCTAAAAGAACGAGGACATTCGGTCAGAGTCTTCAACATCCCGGCTTTAGAGCAAACTGTCAAGAGCGAAGGACTCGCATTTCATCCACTCGGCGGGCACAGTGCCGACTTACTTGCGAGAGGTGTAGCGCTAATGGCGCAACAGGCGGGACTTACGTCGCTCCGGTTTGCCGTCGAGTGCTCGCGGCGAGTTTCAGAGCTTCTCTGCGAGCAATTGCCGGCGGCGCTGACGAACGCGGACATCGATCTGGTGATGGTGGACCAAAACGAACCCGCCGGAGGAACCGTCGCCCAATATCTCGGGTTGCCCTTTATCAATGTCTGTCCAAGCCTGCCGCTCAACAGGGAACCGGATATTCCGGCGCCTTTTTTTTCCTGGCAGTTTGCGCCAAGCCGGGTAGCCAGGCTGCGCAATCGTATTGAACACACAGTGGCCGACTGGCTAATTTCGCCAATCAACCGTACCATCAATCGTTACAGAGCCGCATGGGGACTGTGGCCACTTCGCAGCCCTGACGATTCCTTTTCCGATCTTGCGCAGCTTTGCCAGATGACTGCCGACGTAGATTTCCCGCGCAAACAGTTGCCTTCCTGTTTTCACTACTTGGGTCCGTTTTGCAGCCGCCCGGAAAAGGCGATTCCCTTTCCTTTCGAACAGCTCAATGGAAAGCCGTTGATCTACGCTTCTTTAGGGACGCTGCAAGGGCGAGACAGCCGCTATTTCGCTATCATTGCGGAGGCCTGTGCGGAAATGGAAGCCCAACTCGTCATCTCACTTGGCGGCAGAGATGCGAACCCGGAGATAGAGCTTGCCGGCTCGCCGTTAGTGGTGAAATACGCACCACAACTTGAAATCCTCGCACGCGCAAACGTTACCATCACTCACGCGGGTCTGAACACGGTGATGCAATCTCTCATGTTTGGTGTGCCCCTGGTTGCGATGCCCATTACGCACGATCAGCCCGCGATAGCGGCACGAGTACAGCGCTCGGGCGCTGGCGAGATGATAGCGATTAGAGATCTTACGCCCCAGCGACTTCGAGCCGTGTTGGACCTTGTGATGAGCGATCCAACGTATCGGATTCGCGCGAAAGAGATATCTGCATCCATCCAGACCGCGGGTGGAGTCGAGCGTGCGGTAGACATTGTCGAAGAAGTGCTGGCGCGGAATGGGAGCCGGAAGGATGCATTTCGGCATCATTAGCCCGCCCGTCTCGGGGCACATTCACCCCTTCGGAGCGCTCGGGCGCGAACTTATCGCACGAGGCCACCGGGTCAGTCTCTTGCACATGCCCGATTTGGCTCCGCTGGTGGAAGCCCAAGGCCTGGAATTCATATCTATCGGGCAGAGCGATCATCCTGCCGGATCCCTCCCTCAATCCCTCGCACGACTGGGACAGCTGGACGGTCTGGCGGCATTGCGCTTTACCATCGCGGCAATCCGCCGGACAACCGAAATGATGTGCCGCGACGCTCCCGATGCGATTCGGGACCGCGCTATCGATGCGCTCCTGGTCGATCAAACCGAGCCCGCCGGAGGCACCGTGGCAGAGCACCTAGCAATTCCATTCGTGACGATTTGTAATGCACTTGCCCTGAATCGGGAGAGCGAGGTGCCTCCGCCATTCACCGGCTGGTCTTATCGACGTAACCCATGGGTTCGCACACGAAACCGGCTCGGTTATGCTATCTCCGACAGGATCATGCGGCCTGTCACCCAGATCCTGGGCAGGTACAGAAAGAAATGGGATCTTCCGCCCCTTCAAACTCCCGAAAGTTCCTTTTCAACTCTCGCACAAATTAGTCAGACACCCCTGGCCTTCGATTTCCCGCGCCGCGAACTGCCTCAACATTTCCACTATGTCGGTCCCCTGCGGAATCCTGCCCCTGCAGTCATTCCTTTCCCTTGGGAAAAGCTCGATGGACGCCCTTTGATCTATGCGTCTTTGGGAACGCTGCAGAACGCAAAGGACCGGATTTTCCGCTGCTTCGCGGAGGCTTGTCTGGGATTGGATTTCCAACTTGTGATTACGCACGGGGGAGGACTAGGAGAAGATGTTGCGTCTTCCTTTCCTGGCGACCCGCTCGTTGTTAGCTATGCTCCCCAGTTGGAAGTTTTGAGGCGGGCACGGATTACCCTGACCCATGCCGGCTTAAACACCGTTCTCGATTCGCTCGCCTGCGGAGTTCCGTTGGTTGCCGTACCCATTACGTATGAGCAGCCCGCGATTGCCAGCCGTATACGCTGGACCGGCGTTGGCGAGGTTCTCCCCCTCGCGAGGCTAAACGCGCAGCGGCTGCGTGAGAGCATACAGGAAGTCACGAATAATTCTTCTTATACGTCAAAGGCCCGCGCAATCAAAACCTCCATCGAGCAGTCCGGCGGTGTCCAAGGGGCGGCAAACTTGATTGAGAAAGTGGTCCTCTAGTACTACTACGGTACTATCAGGCATTGTTGATTCGATTCAATCGCGCGACGGAAATTTCGGGCGGATTGTCTCTTTTGCTGACTAAATTCGCTAGAAAACTAGTATCATTACTTGCCAATTCGCCCCCGACGCAGCAATTCTAGGCGCTAACGTACGCTACCCCGCACCGGGCCTACTTAATTTTAATTTCTTTGAAACGAAACCACCGGTTCGCAGTTGAGATCATATAGATCGGAGCAAGGGACGTATCCCCACGGGGGTGGTCTGTTTACCTTGACTCCTATTCCGGAGGAGGTACAATCATTCAAGATGCGACAAGGACTTTCTTTTCTAATTATATCCGTGGTTAGCGCATTAATTTCGATAACCCCGGCTTTGGCCACTCCCCTCACCAATGGGAGCACTGCTAGTATCGCGAACGTAGCTGGAGGCGGAGTAACAGTAAACAATTCCGGTCTCTTTTTTAATCTAACCGGCACGAACGTTCCGAATCCGTTTGCTGTAGGCGGAACGAACACAGGTTCATTTGCTGGCCTGACAGGTGGGACGATTCAAAATGTCTCGCCGCCTGTCGTCGGTCCGGCGAATATTCCTGCGTTCGCAACCTTTAATACCGCGGCAGGCCTTGTGACTTTCAATCTAACTACTATCATGCCAGGGATCGGAACCGCAGCGGCATGCACCAGTAACACCGTCGGCAACGTTTGTACTCCGAACATCGGATCGATCATGTCGCCCTTCACCTTGACTCAGGTTGCTCCTAATGCGGTTTCCATCTCCCTGACGTTGGACGGACTCTCGTATCTGGGAACGGCAGCTAGTGGGACCTCGCCAACCGTGGGTACGTTCACGACTCAAGACACTGCGCTTGGGACAATCACTTCCATCCTGACTGCTTCTGGTACGGCAGCCGGCGTCACCGAAAGCTTTTCTGGTTCATTTACCGCGTCAAACGCTGCTATTATCCCGGAGCCCTTTTCCCTACTACTAATGGGCTTTGGCCTTTTGGGAATTGGCATCATTGCTCGGCGAAAGGTTCACAACTAAACATCCGCAATAGTCACTAGTTTTACAGGGCCCTCGTGCGGTGCCACCGCGCGAGGGCTTAACTTTTGTGGCGCAAGCCGCGTCCCCGAGATACGCTATTAGTCTCCGAGACCAGCCATTCAGCGTACTGCCCGGTGCGCTGCAACGGCAAAATTAAAACGTAATCCATGAACTCTATTAGGCTTTACCTGTTTTTTCTCCTGCCCGCTTTTGGTCTGAGTGTCTGCGCTGGGCAGACAACCGCCCTATATCAGCCCACTTCGCTCGCTGTGGGCCCCTTCCCGAGTAACGTCACGACAGTGACAGACCCCGCTCAGAGTACGGGCCTGCGGGTGAATCTACCATCCTCGAGCAACGTCTGCGATCCTTCTTCCAGTCCCAGCGTCTGTAGCAACTCGGCTTTGCTGAACCAACTCGATGGATTCAGCGTCAATCCGCGCTTGATGGTTTGCTTTTCCGCGGCAGTGGATCCGGTCACTCTGCACGATGGAATCAGCATCATCTCAGTCGGGAACGGTTCTCTGGTGGGAGTTGATCAAATCGTTTTTGATCCGACCAGCAATTGTGCCTTCGCCAAGCCCGATCAGGTTCTTAATCAGCAGAGCGGATACCTCCTCACCGTCACTGACTCGGTTCACGATGCCGACGGAAAGAAGGCGAAGCAGGACGATGGATTCAAGGATTGCCTGAAGAGCAGCGATCCTTATTGCCAGACCCTGAGCGATGCTCTGAATAAAGTTATGCCGCCCGCTTCCGCAAACAGAGTCATAGCCGCCTCTCTATTTACAACTATGAGTGCCACAGCTTGGCTGGAAAAGACGCGCGGCTTCGTGGATTTGACCGAGCCGCCCATTGTGTTGCCCGCCGGAATCCCATCTAGTTTCAAGCTGTCGAATCTCCGGGCCATCACCTGGGTTCCCGCACAGAGCGGATTGCCCCCACAGAACATCCCACTCACTGCCTTGTCGGGTGTCGATACGATTGCCTTCGGCATCTATTTATCTCCGAACTTTATAAATCCTTCTGACGGAACCATTGCCGTAACTCCGACGAATGCTCCGATCTCCGGCCCGGTAGCGATTCCCGGTATTCCATCGATCCCGGGTATTCCATCGATTCCGGGTATTCCGTTGGGTTTTGTGCCGATCTCGTTTCACGTCTTTCTTCCCCCCGGCCCGGCGCCGCCGGGTGGATTTCCGGTCGTCATCTACGGTCACGGCCTCGGGGATAACCAGTTCGGAGCGCCGACCTTTATAGCTTCTACTCTGGCCCAAAAAGGATTTGCAACACTCGCTATCGAAATCACCGGACACGGCTATGGTGCCGGGAGCTTCGTGAAACTAACCGATTCCCTCGGGATCCCTCACACCGTACTCACGCCGGGCCGCGGCATTGTCATTCCTGGCAAAACCCAAATTGGTCCTATGGATGGTTGTATCGCGCTACCAGCCGCCGTCGCCGTGCGCGATTGTGGACGGCAAACGGCCGTGGACTTATTCGCCTTGGTAGCCGCAATTCGGAAAACGGCAGGGCTGGGCATGCAAGTTAACCCCAATCGGCTCTATTATGTGGGCCAGTCGTTTGGCGGCACTTACGGCACTCTCTTTCAGGCAGTCGAGCCGAATGTCAAAACAGCAGTTCTGAATGGCGCCGGGGGCACTTCCGTCAATGTAGCTCGCCTTGGCATCACGGGACGTGCCCTGAGCATTGGATATTTGGCATCTGTTAATCCGGCACTTCTCAACGTTCCACCAGCGCCTCCCGAGCGCTACTTCCACGACGCCTTCAACGACAATTACCCCTTTCGCGCTACCGCACCCGTCGTAAATAATGTGCCCGGCGCAATGGCCATTCAAGCCGCCTTCGAGGCTGCCGATTGGCTCGGCGTGCTGGGGGATCCGCTCAGCTATGCGCCTCATCTCAAGCAATCGCCCTTAGCCGGCGTCCCGGCGAAATCCACCCTCTTTCAATTCGGCCTCGCGGATCTGGAAGTTCCGAACCCCACGGAATCCGCGGTCATCCGCGCCGCCGTCGCGCAGTCTTCCGCCTGGCTTTTGCGATTCGATAAAGCTGCTGCCATCGCGCCGGATTTGATCGGACTGACTGACCCGAGCACGGGACTTCCCCTCCCGATCTTGCCCCATCGAGTACTCAGCAATCCCACTATCTTCAACTACCCGAATGAAACCCCGCTCGCTCTCGCGGAACAGCAGCAAGTGGCCGCCTACTTGGCATCCGACGGCACAACCAACCCGGACCCCAATCCATTCCTGACCGGAGCGTTCGCTGGCCAATCAATCTTCGAAATACAGGCGCCACCGGCAATCTTGCCTGAGCAATTGAATTATTTCCAGCTACAGCCCTGATGAGATTGTGCTAGCTCCGGCCGGTTGGGCCTGTTCGCTTTCGTCATACCTGCCGGGCGCCAGAACCCCGTTGGGATCGAAGGTTCTTTTGATCTTTCGGATCAAGTCGCTGTACGCATCCGGCTGCTTCGAGCGGGCCATGGATTGAATGCCAAGCCGGTACGGGTAATATCCGCGCCGATTGCAGCGGCTCACGAACTCCTCGTAACACGCCATCGCTTGCTCGTCCTGACCCTTGATCTCCCGATCGTACGTGATCGAAACAACGCACGAAACTGTTCGCGGCGTCAGCATCGTAATCGAAATCATCGGCTCGAACCCGAAGCCGAGCAGCGTTTCGCCGGCCATTTGCGCCAGGCTAGCGACCCGTACACCTTCAGCGGGCGCAATCGGGGCGTACCACAGCAACCCGCATCGGTCGCGGTCCGGATCGGGATCCTCAGGGACCGGCATGCGTTTGCGCCAGTACGTCGAAGCCAGCGAATGTCTGGTCGGCACTCCACGCATCAGGCCAAACACCGGTTCGACCAGCTCCACGGTGCGGCGGATGTCCCAGCCCGTGAAGAGCCTGAATGGCTCGGCAAAGCGTTTCGCCAGCCGTAGAGTCCGGGAACTCAGAAATTTCAATTTCCCAGGCTGGCTGGCCAGCGTTTTTTTCAGAAGCCGTTTCGCTTCGGAAACCTGCCCCCGAGTTCCATAGAGACCACCCGAGGCGTTCCATGATCCGAAACTAAGATCTTTGCGGAAAGCGGCCATGCGTTCTGGGCTCAGAGGAACCTGTTCCTCCGCCGCCCCCCAGGGGTACTGCTGCAATCCGCCCAGCACCTTATAGTCATTTCCAATGTGTATGGAACTGCGAAGCACTTCGTGCATTCGAAGTTTCCGCAGCGCATCGATGAGTGCCGGTAGCCCCTCGTTCAATTCACAACGGAAAAAGAATGCCTCGAACGCCTCCGGCTCCGGCATGAGCCAAATGCTCATCCTGGTTACCAAGCCGAGATTGGATTGCGAGAACAAACCGTCTAGGCTGGGACCAACGCCCCAACGCGATACCGCTGCGGTGAGTGAATCGAGGAAACGAGCCGAGCCGGTTTCGATGACCTCGCCGGTTGGCAGCACTACTTCGAGGCCGCACACATGCGCGAAGTGGTCTCCGTACGGCGTGTGCCCAAAACCGCGCTCCATGGCGTTGCCGATCAAGCTGCAATCGGGACTGGAACCGGTTGCGTCCATCCACAAGCCGGACTGGCGCTCTTGCAGGAACCGCTGCAATCGCGCTTGCGTAACGCCCGGCTCAACCGTCACATATCCGAGTTCTTCGCTGAAATCGATAATGCGATCCAGACGGCCGAGATCGAGGATCGCACAGCCATCGATCGGAGGAACGCGCGAGCCGTAACCCCAATTCTTTCCACTGCTTACCGGATAAAGCGGAGTGCCGAAGCGATTGGCTATCCGTAAACATTCCTGCACCTGCTCTCGGCTGGCGGGCCGCAGAATAGCCGGGATTCGCTGACTGGTGGCGAACGTCGCCGTCTCTGCCGCTTGCAGAGCGGGCGAGCGTACCTGGACAAATTCGGCACCCAGAAGCTGTTCCCAATCCCTGAGTGCAAATGTGAGTCGGTCTGAAGCCACCGGCCCTTAGATCTCTGCTAGTAAACTGGCGCCGTTCGCAGCCGGTGCAAGACGCTCAGGGTTGTCCCAGAACTGACGCCTGGAGCGGTGGATCGTGCCAAGATTTCCAACACTCGCCTTTAGCTGATTGATTAACGGAACAAACCTTTTTGCTGGTGAACGCGAATCGAACCGGAGCAATTCCATCGTGCATCCGTAACGTGGATCTTGATACGGCGGGATCGTTTCGCCGCCGAGACTGAAGCTTGATCCCCCAATCCTCCGAAGAATAGACGACGAGTTGTGTCGCACCGTCGCCGTGCAGGAACCGAGACAGCCACCCCACAGGTGCCCCAAGGCATACGAAGCGACCAAAATCTCAAGGGCCGCTCTGGTACCCCGCCACTCCTCGGAAAGCGCCCAGCCGCCGACTTCTACGTAGGCCAGGTCTTCCCGCCGGGCGCGTTGCAAGTCCGTCTCTACTGCTTTGCGCACCTTTTCGCCCCAGCGCTCGTCTCGCATGAGGGGCGAATGGTAGATCCGCAGCATCTCGAAAGGCACCGTACTAGGATGCACTAGATACCTGGCGCACCCAATGGTCCTTTCACTCTCATCAATGAGCAGAAAATGCCAGCTTTGTTCGTCTCCCACCATAGGGAAACGACCGTCTTCCTTCAGTTCCCAAGGCTGGATCGCACCATCCTTAAGATAAACCCGCCCGCGAAGGCTCTGGAGAGATGCGAGATATTGGCAATGAAGTTGCTCATCAAATTTCGCGCGACCGAAACTAACACTGAAGCGCGTTTGCGGAGGAGCCAATACTTGAAATCGATAATTCTGTTGCATGAGTAGAGCTGGGTTTCCTTCTCCGGATGCTAAATCAAACAACTGCCATGAACAGATGGCCCGGTCTTGCGCCCCTCATGCCGAGTGCGAGCAAGTCCTCCCGTTCCAGGCTTATGCATCCTAGAAGCGCCGGTGTTCATACTAGTATTACTGAGGGATCAGTCAGACGCAACAGGAAATTTATTTTGTTTATAATCATTTAATCTTTCAAACAAATGCGTCAGAATAAGTTACCGCTCATTCAGGTTTCGGATAGCTTCAATGTCCGTAAGTTCTACGTCTATGTCGCTAGAGCTGCCAGGCCAAGTGCTGCTGCTCTGGACCGACACTCAAGATTTTGCTTCCCGGAGGGAGTTTGGACATCTGTTGGAAACGCACCGTAACGAAGCCGTCATACGAAGTGCCAATAAGATAGGCGAGAACGCACAAGTATACCTCATGGGAAAACAATATACGGGAAATGGAATAGTTTCCTCCTGCCACCAGGAAGACAGCTCGTTCATTCTAACCATCCAAATCGACGACACCTCCCTAATTCGACACAACTCTGAACTGGACCCTGGCATATTTGCTGTCGAAGACTTTCTCACCGAACAGCAGGAAGCTGAAATCCTAAGGGACTGGGAGATGACATACCATACAGTCCCGGTTCCGGGCAATGCTTGAGTCTCAGCCTAGATAATTCTCTCTATCGGCTATTTCCGACCTTTGCTTTAAGAGTGAGACCGGTCAAAAAGATCTCTCTCGCCAGCATCGGCCCTTGACGAAGGATTCCTGCCTCAAGTGTTATCTGCGCTACCCCGCCGAAAGCAGAAATTATCGGATTTTTGAACATCAGCTCATTATCTGTAACCGAATCGCTCGTCCCGAGCCTTCGTCTCATTTTCGCTCGGCCCAGCTCAAGCTCTTCGAGGTGAATAACTTCGAATGAGATACTGAAGATTAGACCATTGATGCTACGCAACGCTCCCATCGACCGAGGAGGATACTCCCTCCCCGAAGTCCATGAGAGCGTTGCCACCTCAGACACTCGTTTCTGGAAGCGCCTATTAGCCTTTGCGGGCCCCGCCTACCTGGTGAGCGTCGGGTACATGGATCCGGGCAATTGGGCCACCGATCTGGAGGGCGGTGCGCGTTTCGGTTATCGCCTGCTCTGGGTGCTCGTGCTGTCGAACCTGATGGCCCTTCTGCTCCAGACGCTCAGCTCGCGGCTCGGCATCATCACCCGTCGTGATCTGGCGCAGGCCTGCCGCGACGAATATCCGCGGGCTATTTGCTATGTCCTCTGGGTCCTATGCGAGTTGGCCATTATCGCTTGCGACCTGGCCGAAGTGCTCGGCGCGGCAATCGGCCTCAATCTGCTGTTCCATTTGCCGCTGCTGGTCGGCGTAATCGTGACTGCCGCCGATACACTGCTGGTCCTGTGGTTCACACGCCTGGGCATTCGCGTCATTGAAGCGTTCGTACTCGTGCTGATCGCGACGATTGCGGGCTGCTTCGCGTTCGAAATTTTTCTAGCCAAGCCGGATGTGTCGGAAGTGGTCACAGGCCTTCTGCCTCGGCTGAACTCTTCGAGCATTTACATCGCAGTGGCGATATTCGGCGCGACCGTTATGCCGCACAACCTTTATCTACACTCGGCGCTTGTGCAAACGCGCCGGATCGGCGAGACGATCGAAGAGAAGCGCACGGCCTGCCGTTTTAACCTGCTCGATTCAACGCTCGCCTTGAATGGTGCGCTCTTCGTGAACGCCGCAATTCTCGTCATGGCGGCGGCCGTGTTCTTCAAGCACAATATCATGGTGACCGAGATCCAGCAGGCGCACCAACTCTTGTCGCCGCTCCTCGGGACGACGCTTGCGAGCGTGCTATTCGGCGCAGCGCTACTCTGCTCCGGACAGTCTTCGACATTTACGGGCACGATGGCCGGCCAGATTGTAATGGAAGGTTTTCTGCGGTTCCGCATGCAGCCCTGGCTGCGGCGTGCGATCACGCGTTGTCTCGCCATTCTGCCGGCGGCCTTCACCATCTATCTCGCGGGCGAAACCGCTACCTATCAGCTGATTATTTTCAGCCAGGTGGTTCTCAATCTGCAATTACCCTTCGCCGTGATTCCACTCGTGCAGTTCACGAGCGAACGCCGTCGCATGGGTAATTTCGTCAGCGGACGGTGGCTGAAGGCGGGCGCGTGGTTCTGCGCAGCGTTTATTTTGGGCCTAAACATCTGGCTGCTGATCGGTCAGTTTCGCGAATGGGCGGGGTCGCCGGTGACGCTCACTGCCGCAATTGTCGGCGGCATCGGCTATCTGGCTCTGCTGATCTTTGTGTGCTCATGGCCATGGTGGCGGAGCCGATTGCAACAGATGCCCGCTCCGGCTGAAAAGGTTGCAGTAACGCTACCCGCGCAAGTTCCAGCACTACAGCCGACTTCGTATTCGCGTATTCTCGTACCGCTCGACCACAGCGACGCCGATCACGAGGCCATAGGCAACGCGCTGGCGATCGCCCGATCCCATGATGCTCGTATTATTCTCTTGCATATCGAAGAGGGCGTGACCAGCCAGATGTTCGGCGCACTCTCCTCCACGGCCGAGATTACCGAAGGGCAGGATTACCTGGCCGGCATGGCGGCTTCCCTTCGAAAACAGAATGTAAGTGTCGATGTGGTCGTGCGCCACGGTACTAGCCCGGCCCACGAAATCGCCGTGGCCGCGCGCGATCTTTCCCCTGACCTCGTGGTCATGGCCTCGCACGGCCATTCCGGCATTAAAGACTTGATCTTCGGGACGACTATCAACTCCGTGCGCCATCACCTGAGGGCTCCCCTACTGATCGTAAGCAAAAATATGAAAAGTGAATGACTGATCTTTCGAAAGGCAGGATCCTCGTCACTGGAGGCGCAGGATTCATCGGCAGTGCCCTCATTTGGGCGCTGAATCAGCAGGGCATAGAAAACATTCTGGTATGCGATGTTCTGGGACGGGATGAGAAGTGGAAAAATCTGGCACCCCTGCGCTTTGTCGACTATGTAGAATCAGGCGATTTAGCAGGGCGGCTCAGCAAGGACATTCGGGCCATTTTTCACCTGGGCGCCTGTTCCTCCACAACGGAGACCGACGCCTCTTATTTGATCCACAATAACTTTGAGTTCACTAAGACGCTCGCGCACTTTGCGCTCGAAAATAACTGCCGCTTCGTGTACGCCTCTTCGGCGGCAACCTACGGCAGCCTGGCCGACCGCATCTCCGAATCGTTGCCGCTCGAGAAGCTTCGGCCGTTAAACATGTATGGCTATTCGAAGCATCTGTTTGATTGCTATGCCCAACGCGCGGGAATTCTCGATCGGATTACGGGGCTGAAATACTTTAATGTTTTTGGGCCGAACGAGTATCACAAAGGCGACATGCGCAGCGTGGTACACAAGGCCTTCGAGGAGATCCGCTCTAGCGGGAAGGTCTCCCTGTTCAAGAGTTATCGGCCGGAATATCCCGACGGCGGCCAGCAGCGTGATTTTCTTTATGTGAAGGACGCCGTGGCCGCTACTCTCTTTCTGGCGGAGCGGATGAACGGCGGCGGCCTTTTCAACGTCGGCTCTGGGCAGCCCAATACCTGGATTAGTCTGGTCACGCCAATATTCTCCGGGCAGCCGAAGATCGAGTTTATCGATATGCCGGAGGGGCTGCGAGCGAAATATCAATACTTCACTTGTGCCGACGTGAGTAAGTTGCGCGCTGCCGGCTTCACGCAGCCCTTCACGCCTCTCAGTGAGGCGGTTTCAGATTATGTGAAGAACTATCTGATGGGCGGTAAGCATTTAGGGGATTAGCGTTCGTCCCACAGCAGCATGCCTTCGTGAAATTTGTTTTCACCCGGCTCCTGCCAGAGCACGTAATGCTTTATCGTTGCCGGCTTCGATAATGTTCAGTGTCGCTGGCTGCGGGCTGAAGTCTCCGTCTTCCCCAGTCCGCAGGTTTTCCATGCCGTTCTGTCCCTGGAGCGTGAAAGCACGGGAAAATTGCAAGCGGTTGTATCGGAGCCGGAGTTGGCTGCGAAAGCCGCCACGATGCGGGCCGCGCTCGACTAACCCACCGCTCGACTCCAGCACAAATCGCATATGGGGCGGATTATCGTATCCGAAGTTTTACCAGGAGCTAGAGCGCTGCCAAGCCCCGGAGATTCCAGCCGCAAATACGGCTGGCTTCGAGTTTATTGCCGTCCGGTCCGGCCCAATGTGTTTCCAGACTGATGTGACCTTTATAGCCATCGTCAACCAAAGCCTGGATTTGTTCCTTCCACCGAATACGCCGCGTACCCAACGGTCCCCAAACGGGCGTGTGACCTTCCATGTGGCAGTCTTTGGCGTGTACGTGCGCGATCCGATTCTTCGGGAGAGCCGAGTAACCGCCGGGATATGGCTCTTCGTCACCGACGAAAGCATTCGCAGGATCCCAGACAATCATCAGGTGCGGGTTTGGAACGAAATCAAGGACGCGCGCGGTTTCGGCCGCCGTACCGATGTTGCACGCGTGCTCGTTCTCCAGACCAATGATGAGATTCTCCTTCTCGGCCAACTTCGCCAGTTGGCCCAAGGCTTCTACAATCTGCTCGTGGCACAATTCCGGGGCTTTCGTACGCCAGTAGGAGAACACGCGCACGATGCGGGAGCCGAAAAATTTCGCCACACGGAAAGCGTGCTCGGTCAGCCGCGGCTGGTCTTCAAAGGTGTGTTTTGAGGCAAACACGTCGTGCTGGAAACGACTGTCGAGTTCCGGAGCATTGGGCAGCACACATTTCAGCAGCGGCGAAGCGATCGAGATCACGGACAAGCCGGCCCGGTCCAGAGCATCTTTCGCCCGCTTCAGCTCGTCTTCGTTGAGATCGAGTATGTTCTTCCCGTACACGACGCGCAACTCGGCAGCGCTCATGCCGATCTCTTTCATCACCGGAATCGCCGTCTCCAAGTCCGGAGAGAATTCGTCAGTGACGGCTGCGATCGCAATTCTTGGTTCGAAATTTGGCATCTTATAAGTATGTTCTTTCGCCGTCCGCGGCCCCACATCCCTAGTTTCGCCGAACGCGTAGACCGTCTCAAACAAGCCGGCTTCACCGCAGAGAATCTGCCCGACGGACGGGTCCGGATTGCCAAGCACGGCATCGCCGCCATCATAGACGACAAGGCAATGGAAAAAGCGGGCGTGCTAGTCGGCTCGGAAATCGGCCTTTTGCTGAATCGCGGCTATCAGATGTTTCTCGAAACGCCGTCCGGCAAACGCCTCCCTGCGACCGCCGACCAACTCAAGGCCCTTCACGAATTTGAAGACGACGTGAAGGAGGCGCTCGATCTCGTGAACCTCTACAACACCTCGCTCGGCACCACAAGCCGCAAGCACAACTACGACCGCCTGATAAAGCAAACGACCTAGAGCGGCTTCGGGTTCTCGAGCATCAGCTGTTTGAACGAAGGATCGGTCTTGAGCGTTGCAAATTCCGGTATTTCGGGAATCTTGTCGCGCTCTTTGATGCCTTCTTCAAGCGCCTTGCGCAAATAGATCAGTGCGCGGTCGCTTGCACCCGATTTTGCATACATCTTAGCGAGGTAGAGGTGAAATTTCGCCCGCTCCTCGACGGTGCGCTCGAGCATGAGCGTTCCAAACGAACTGTGATGCTCGAAAACGTCCGGATCGAGTTCGAGCGCCTGCTGGTAGCAGTGGGTGGCCTGTTTGTAATCCCGGCGAGCGAAATAGGCGGTTCCCAGATTTGAATAGATTGAGGCGCTCGGGGATGAATATCGCAGCGCTTTTTTATAGGTTGAAATGGCCCGCCGGTAACCCTTTTGCGAATAGTAAATCGTCCCAAGATTGTTGATCGCTTCGGCGTATTTGGGGTCCATCTTGATCGCTCGCTCATAGTTCTTCTTTGCCAGGTTGAGCAACATCATTTGATGAAAGGCGATTCCGATTTTGTTCGTGAGTACCGCAGTCTCCGGACCTTGGCGATACATATCGATGGCTTCCCGATACATTTTGCGGGCCATGTAGATGTCGCCTCTCATTTCGAGAGTGAGTTGCGGTTTTGCGGGCGGCGAAACGGTTGAAGTTGGAAGACCCCCAGTGGCGGGAAAGGCATTCGATGCCAGGCCCGTTGGCGATTGAGGAACGTGTTGGGCAGCGCAAACAAGCGCAAGGCACAAAACGGCACAGCTAGCGCATACGAGGCGGGGAGCCGGAATAGAGGTCACGGGTTTGTTCCCCCTTTGTGCTCCTACTATATACCTTTTTGCAGCTATCGGCGCTAGTGAAAAATGCCCTTTAGCTTATCGAAAATCCCTTTTCTTTCTTTTTGTGAATTCTTGTCCTGCGCATTCGGATCGGTCGCTGGATTGGGTGCGGGAGCCGCAGCTACCTGGCCATTCGCGCCCTCCGGCCGCATAGGTGGTGGGGGTGGAAGCGTCTCCCAACTCGCCATCTCGGAAGATCCACCAAGATGGGTGGGGCAGAACGTCATCGGCTGAGTACCGGTGAGGAAGTATTCGGTGCGGACTACCGAGGGCGGGCACGCACTTGTGGCCAAAGCGCCCGTATCGGAGTCGATCTGAACGCCGACGACACCTTCCGGGATATCGAAAGGCGTCGGGCTGCGGTATTCCCGATGCTGATGCGCGCGTTTCATAAAGCCGGCCCAAATCGGGAGCGCAGCTTTGGCGCCTTCGAGCTTGATGTCCTGGTAGTCATCCAGACCGACCCATACGATACACAGTAATTTGGAGGTGTAGCCCGCAAACCAGGCGTCGTGCGAAGTTCCGGTCTTACCGGCCGCCGGAAGAACAAAGCCGCGACCCTGGACGCCGGCACCGGTTCCCCAGCGCAACACGTCCTGCATCAACCCGGTGACCAGAAAGCTGATCCGTGGGTCGAGCACCTTCTTCGTTACAGGCTCAGCGGTCCACACATCCTCTCCGGTTTTATCCGTGATCCGCGAAATGAATTGCGGCTGGACGCGCACACCATTGTTTGCGAAGATCGTGAACGCGCCCGCCATCTCAAGAGGAGTCACGCTGTAGGCGCCTAACGCCATAGCGGGAGTCGCTCGGATGTCGGGCAGACCAGCCTTGTGCGCGAGGTCGGCCACCGTAGCGTAGCCGGTTTGCTCTGCAACCTCTACCGCAGGTACATTCAATGACTTGGCAAAGGCCGTCGGCAGCAACACCTGGCCTGACCAGACGTCCTTGTGAAAATCGGTTGGCTCATAGGTCGCTCCTGCCCAGTCGAACGCGCGCGGCTCGTCGGCGAGCATGGTGGAAGCGGTAATGCGATTCGGATTGGTCGAGAGACCCGTGTTGAGCGCGGCGGCATAGACGAACGGTTTGAAAACGCTGCCGGAAGGGCGCTTGGCCACGGCGTGGTTTAGCTGGCTCATGCCATAATTTCTACCGCCGACCAGCGCCTTGACCTCTCCGGTATGGGGATCGAGGCAAATGAGCGCCACCTGGGGCGCATCGAACGGTTCGCCACGTTTACGCCGTTTCGCAAGAATCGTGTTCACCTCGCGCATGCCTTCGGCGACCGCCGCCGACGCGTCGCGCTGGAGGTCGATATCGAGCGTGGTGTAAATCCGCATTCCAGACGCCTGGAAATCGCGGTCCTGAAAGCGGTCCCCCAAACGGTCGTTCACCAAGTCGACAAAATAGGGGGCGTCGGCCGATTCGGGGCCTTGCCGCGAAATTACCAGTGGCGCGCCGACGGCATCGAGATATTGGTACTGGGTAATGTAATTGTTCTCGAGCATGGCTTTCAGCACGACGTTACGGCGTGCCTTGGCCCGCTCCGGCCAGCGGACAGGATTGCGGTAACTGGGGATTTGGATAAGTCCCGCGAGCGTTGCGGCTTCGGGCAAAGTCAGTTGCCGCATATCCTTGCCAAAAAAAGCTTGCGACGCTTCGCCGAATCCGCGGATGGCAAACGAGCCGCGTTGGCCAAGCGGAATCATATTGGCGTAATATTCGAAGATTTTTTGTTTGGTCAGCTTCTGCTCGAGGTGGATAGTAATCAGAAGCTCGTCGTATTTCCGCATCCACGTCTTCCGATTGGAGAGCCAGATATTCTTCGCAAGCTGTTGCGTCAGGGTAGAAGCGCCCTGGTCTTTGCGGTGCTGCCTGAAGTCGATCCAGAGCGCCTTGACGATGCGGACCGGGTCGAAGCCCGAGTGCTGGAAGAAGCGCTTATCTTCTATTGACACCACGGCGTTTACCAGCACCGGTGGAATGTCATCATATTTCACCAGACGGCGTTTTTCGCGATTTTTGTCGTAAAGGGCGGTCAGGATCTCCGGCTCAAGGGTGAATTCGGTTCGCGGAGAGTTATCGCTAAGCGCAATGATCGAGGAGAGCTTTCCGTTTTTGAAACCGATCACGCCGGGTTCAGCCGTGGTGGAAGAACGGTCGCCTGGAAACACCTCGATTGCATCGGGCCGCAGGTGATACCAGCCGATAGGGTTGCCGCGGCGGTCTTCTCCGTAGCCGCTTTCGCGGAGCCGGTTGACCAGCTCAGGCTGCGAGCCCGGATCGCCAACTCCTATCACCTGCGGGGCTGCAAAAAGGAACGAGGTATCCGGAAACGGCCCCTGCTTCAACTTTTGGTCGGCAAGGGCGGCGTATTTTGCGTACGTGAAGCACGTGAGGACGAAACCGATGACCGGCACGGCAGCGAGTACGAAGAAAGCGATCTTGCTGACACGAGCCGCAGTCTGGCTGGGGCCGTTGCTACGACGTCGAACGGGCTTGGTTAGTTTTATGCGTACGGGCAAACTGGAGCCTGGGACTCGGACGCGGGGGCCCCGAATACATTAATCGCGCGGTTGATAGTACGATTCTAGCTCTTTCCAGATATCGTCATCATGCGGCTGCCAATCGGGCGCTTGTCTCCCCGTAATTTGCAGCTCTTCGATGCTGAGCGTACCGTGCCCGTAGGGGCAAATCCACTGTGTTACCGGGCGGCCAAAAATCACCATGTTTCCCCAGGAACCGCTAGCCACGGGCATAATCAGCTTTCGCAGGCAAGTCCGGCACCGGCGGCGCTGGTCCCAGACGATGGCGTAAAACAAGGCCGCTCCTATCAGCCAAACTCCAAGAGTCAAAAAGGTGAACAGCATGTCGTGGATGAATAACGGCGGCGCCGGTCCAAACCGTGCGAGCGGAGGCGGAGGAACCGGATAGAAACGCACCAGTTCGGCTTGCAAAGTACACATGGCTCCGGCGCCAAGTAAGAGTTTGGCGGCCAGGTAGAGCCAATACTTCATTTGCTTCATTAGACTCCTTTTCGCGCGGGCAGGTTGCTCCTACTCAAATAAATGTCACTTGCGGAGCAGATTCTTCGCCAAAAACAAAGCGTTGGCCGGCCGCTCCGCCAGCCTTCGCATAAAGTACGGATACCAAGCGTCGCCGTACGGCACGTAAAGCCGCAAGCGGAAGCCGCGGGCAACGAGCTCATGCTGGACGTCGCGCCGGATGCCGTAGAGCATTTGAAACTCATAACGGTCGGGCGGGATGTTTTGTTCCTTGATGTAGAGTGCTGCCTCGCGCAAGATGGTTGCGTCGTGCGTAGCGATCGCCGGATGCGTGCCTTCGCTGAGCAGGAACTTCATAAGACGCACATAGTTGGCGTCGACTTCGGCCTTGCGGGCGAACGCGACGGATATGGACTCCTGATAAGCGCCTTTGCACAATCGCATCGGAATTCCACGCGTGCAGAGTAGCCGTACGTCCGCCTCACTCCGGTACAAATAGGCCTGTATCACGGCTCTAACGTGTCCTCCCAAATCGCGATGCAATTCCGTAACCAATCGGAGGGTCCGGTCCGTATACGCGCTCGATTCCATGTCGACCTCGACGCGGCATCCGATGACGCGCGCGCGCTCGACGAGCGCCCGCAGGTTGGCCCGGCATGCCTGCTCAGAAAAGTTGAGGCCGAGTTGGGTGAGTTTAATCGAGACGGTCGCAGATGGCACGGAGTGTTCGATTTCGGAAAGGGCGGCCAGGTAGGCATTCGTTGAGATGGCCGCATCTTCGAGGGACGTGACGTTTTCGCCGAGGCGGTCGAGCGTGCCAAGGATGTTTTCCGATGACAGCTTTTTGAGGACACGGATGCCGTCGCTGAGAGTGCGGCCAGCAACAAAGCGGGAAGTCAGCTTTCGCGAGACCGGCGAATGCTCCATCCAGCGCCGCAGCCAGGGCTGTCCGGACAGATAGAGGAGCGAACGGCGCAGCATGTGACGTGCTAGCGAGAAGCCGTTTTCAGGATAGCTGGATTGCTGAAGGGGGCGCTATCAAGCGCACTAAGTAAAAAGTGAGTGGCTCGTCAGCGCAAGCCCAGCTCCGAGCAAAGCGCCCACAACAACATCACTCAGGAAGTGCATGCCCAGCAGAATTCGTGAGGTGGCAATTAGAAGCGCGCATAGAAGTAGCGCCGGCAGAAGGGCTGGATAAAACTCGCCCAACGCGACGGCAACTGCAAACGCGGTGATCGTGTGTCCCGAAGGGAACGAGAACTGATCGGGTGGAAGCAGAGTCGCCCAACAATGTGGCTCGATTTCACACGGGCGCTTCCGACCGGACAGCTTTTTGAGCGACATAAACAGGCCCACGCCGACTAGCGCAGCCGAGCCCGCGGAAGCAACCGCCGTCAGCCGCTCGGAACCTCCTAAAATCAGGACGCACAGTCCGATCAGATACCAGAGCCAGCCATCACCGGCCCGGGTCATCGCGATCGCTAAACGGCGCACCCAGCGGGGCGCCGGCCACTTGTTGACCTTACGCATCAGTTTCAGATCGCGCGTGGCAATAAACTGAAGCATGCTCTGAGGGGCTATCATGTTCGAGCCCGCTCTACTAAATAGTCTACGAGACGCAGCATAGGGGGAGGCCGCCTACCTCCTTTCTAGGAGGAAATCGTTACAAATGAATGACAACTGGACGAAACGTCGGTGAAGCGCAAACTAGATCTGGTTTATTTCAATGCGGGCGGGGGCCATCGCAGCGCCGCCCTGGCACTCCAGTCGGTGATATCCGGATTGGGTTTGAATTGGGACGTACACCTGCTCAATCTCCAGGAGATACTCGATGGCCTGGATATCTTTCGAAAGCTGACTGGCATACGCCTCGAGGACATCTACAACCTATTGCTGGCAAAGGGTTGGACATTGGGATCGCGGCAACTGCTGCCGCTGATGCATGGCATAATTCGCCTGTATCACCCGGCACAGGTGAAACTTCTGGCCAAATTTTGGGCCGAACGGCGCCCGGACATGGTTATTTCCGTGGTGCCAAATTTTGATCGCGCGCTGTTTCAGAGTTTGGAGAAGGCGCGGCCCGGCGTGCCGTTCGTGACGATTATGACGGACCTCGCCGACTATCCGCCGCACTTTTGGATCGAGAAACAGGAGCAATATCTGATTTGCGGAACGAATCGCGCGGTGGAGCAGGCGCGCGCGCTAGGGCACCAAAGCTCCCGTGTTTTCCGCGCGAGTGGCATGATCCTGCGGCCAGAGTTCTACGAGGAGCAAACCAGCGATCGCGCGGCCGAACTTCAAAAATTGGGTCTTGACCCACGCCTTCCAACCGGATTGGTGCTGTTCGGCGGCCAAGGTTCGAATGTGATGCTTTCGATCGCGGAACGGTTGGGAAACAGCGCGCTCGATGTGCAACTCATCCTGATCTGCGGCCGGAACGAGAAGTTGCAGAAACGCCTGGAGCGGCTCAGGACTCGCAACCGGATTCTTGTTGAAGGCTTTACGAAGCAGATACCCTTCTACATGCATCTGAGCGATTTTTTTATCGGCAAACCGGGGCCGGGCAGTGTCTCCGAGGCGGCGCATATGGGCCTGCCGGTGATTGTCGAGCGTAACGCGTGGACACTTCCACAAGAGCGCTACAACGCGGAGTGGATTCGCGAGCAAGGCGTGGGAATCGTGTTGAACAACTTTCGCGGTATTGCGGAGGCGATTGAAAAACTGCTGGCTGGCGGCGAATTACAGGCGATGAAGACCAAGCTCTCGACAATGCAGAATCGCGCGGTCTTCGAGATTCCGCCAATGCTCGAAAAGATTTTTCACGAAACTTACTCGGGCGTTTCCGGCCAGGCGTGCTTGGGATAGCGGCGGCTGAGCTGGCGGCGGAGTTCCGGATAGAGATTTTTCCAGAAACTGGCGAGGTCGGTGGTCACTTGCACTGGTCGGTGATTCGGAGCCAGTAAGTGGACGACCACCCGGACGGCTCCGAGAGCGACTGTGGGCGAATCTCGCATGCCGAAAAAATCCTGCAGCCGCGAAGCGACTGAGGGTGGGCGATCCTGATGATATTCAATCCGGGCACGGCGCCCGCTCGGCAAGCGCAGATGCGTGGGCGCGATTTCATCGATCTGACGCATCGGCAGCTTCGACTCGATCGCCGTCAGCAATCCGGCGCGTCGCAATTCCGCGAAACTCGATAGCCCGGCGCACACGTCCCGCAAAGCGCAGGCAATCAGATCTTCGGGGATCTCGAGCTTTCCATGTTGCGCAGCAAAAGAGACACGGCGCATGAATCGGTCGAATTCGTCCGCATCTGTGAAACGGGTGGGGCCGGCTTCCAGCGCTTTTCTAAGCAGGAGGCCAGACGCCGCTGAGGCATCGTTCGGGGGCGTGCGCGACTCATCGATTGCGAGCTGTTCGTAGAGAAGGGCGTTGACTTGTTCCGCCCGTTCGCTCGCGGAATTCCAAACGAGTTCTTCGCGTGTCTGGATCGAGTCGGGGAACCATTCGAGCAGCCAATCCGGTTCAATGCCGCTGGCGAAGCGAACGATCGGCATCACCCGGTCGCTACGATCGTCAATGTCGACAGCCACGAGAAATTCGTTCTGCACGACGCTATTGCGATCCAGCTTTGCGGACGCGCCGTTGGCAAGCAGAAGGCGGTCGCCGCGGCGCGCGGCCACGCGATCTGGAAAGCCGAGCAGAATCGCTTTCTCAAGAGCATGCGGATCCTGTTGCTTTGTGGCCACTTTCCGAACTTGTTGGCTTAACTGCTGGCGGAGGTGCGACACATTGTGCGCTCCGTTCTCGGAGAGCCGCGCGGCCAAATCGCAGGCTTCGTCCGCGTCGCCCATTTCCGCCGCCGCCATGACCGTGCGAGCCAAGCGCGGATGAACCGGAAGGCTCGCCATTTGGGCGGCCGCCGAACCCACGGCTCCCAAGCGGATCAGTAAATCGCGGGCGGATCGCAGGGCATTCTCAGGCGGAGGATCGAGCCAAGGCAATCGCTCCGCCTCGATTCCGGCCGCTGTCAGTTGAAGGATGAGCGAGCTCAGATCGGCACGAAGGATTTCCGGTCCCATGTGCTCGGGACGTCGAACAAAATCGCTTTCCGGAAACAGCCGAATGGCCAAACCTGGACCTGTCCGGCCGGCGCGGCCGGTACGCTGGATGGCGGACGCCCGGCTTATCTTTTCCACCTGAAGGCGTGACAGTCCATTCCATGGCGAATAGCTCAGGACACGAGCAAGCCCGCTATCGATCACTGCTTCGATTCCGTCAATAGTTATCGAACTCTCGGCAACATTGGTCGAACAAATAATCTTGCGGGTTGCGCTCGGCGCCACAGCGATATCCTGCTGGTCCGGGCTGAGATCGCCATAAAGGGGCAGTAGTTGCGCGCCTGCTTGCCGTGCCGCGGGTGTACACGCTGCGATAGTATTTCTGATCTCGGCAGCACCGGGAAGAAAGACCAGAATATGTTTCTTGGTCTGGGCCAGGGCATGTGCTACTGCTTTGGCGGCTTGGTCTTCCAGAGGCGCGGCGGAGTGTGGCCGATATTCGACCGTCACAGGAAACAATTTTCCTGGCGCGCGGATCAACGGCGCGCCCGGAAATTCAGCCAGCGTCGCCGACATGATGAGCAGGCGCACGTTCTCGTTTCGTACTTGCCGGTCGCGCAGTAACGCGAGCGCGAGATCGGTTTCGAGATGGCGCTCGTGAAATTCATCTAGAACGATAACGCTGTTGTCCCGTAACCTTTCGCCGCCGAGCAGCCGTTGTGTCAAAACGCCTTCGGTGAGATACCACAGTTTGGTCTGTGCGAGACCCACTTGTTCGAAGCGGACCTGAAATCCAACGGTTTGCCCGAGGGGTTCGCCCATCTCTTCCGCAACGCGACGCGCTGCCATACGCACAGCGAGACGGCGGGGTTCGAGTACATACACCTGGGCGTACCCAGCGCGCAAAAGCGCCGGCGGCACGCGCGTAGTTTTGCCCGCACCAGGCTCGGCCTGTAACAGCGTCAGCGTGTTACGCTCGATAGAGCCTAGTATTTCGGGAATTAACGGGTCTATTGGAAGACTTACAGTCATGTGCGGGATAGCGGGATTCACCCATTTCGGGCGAAAACCGCCTTCCGGAGTGCTCAACAGAGCTATTCAGAGTTTGCACCATCGCGGCCCGAATCAGCAAGGAACCTACGAATCATCGAACGTTTCGCTTGGTGCAGTACGGCTGAAGATCATCGATCTCGCCGGCGGCGATCAGCCGATGCACGCCGATAGCGCCAACTACACAATTGCGTTCAACGGCGAGATCTATAATCACGCGGAACTGCGCCGGGAACTTGAAGCGCTCGGACACAAATTTGAATCTCACTGCGATACGGAAGTGGCCCTGCGAGCCTTTGTTCAATGGGACACAGCTAGCTTCGAGCGTTTGCGCGGCATGTTCGCCGCGGCGATCTGGCACGAGCGCGAGCAGCGGCTCGTGCTCGTCCGGGACCGGTTAGGAATTAAGCCGCTGTACTATGCGAATCACGACGGCAACTTATATTTTGGCTCCGAGTTAAAAGCCATTTTCGAGCATCCGGAAATACCACGTCGGCTTTGCAATACTGGGCTCGGTTTTTATCTTTCGCTTAATTATGTGCCGAGTCCGTTTACCTTAGTAGAGGGAATCCGGAAACTTACGCCTGGTGGTTGGCTTGAATGGCGAGCCGGAAACGTTCAAGGCGGTACTTACTGGCGGAATACATTCTCTCCTGAAGACATTTCTCTTGATGAGGCCACACATAACTTAGACGGCCTATTGAGTAAGTCGATTGAAGAGCATCTTATTTCCGATGTCCCGCTGGGTATCTGGGCAAGCGGAGGATTAGATTCATCGACGATTCTTCACTACGCCGCCGAAGTGTCATCGCGAAGACTCGAAACTTTCTCGATCTCTTTCGCGGGACGGCAGTTTGACGAAAGCCAATACTTTCGAGCTTTAGCCAAACGCTACAACACGGTTCACCACGAATTCGATCTGAGTAGCGATCTGGACCTGAACAGCGCCATTCACGAAATGGCCTACTACTCCGATGAGCCGAGCGCCGACGCCGGCGCGGTTCCGGTCTGGTTCCTGTCGCAGATGACCGCCAGGCATGTGACTGTCGCGTTGAGCGGCGAAGGCGCGGATGAAATCTTCGGCGGCTATCAAACCTATCTTGCCGATCGCTACGCCAGCATAGCGAGGCGCTTCCCTGCCCCCCTGCTGCGGATGGGTTTGTCGGCCGCGAATGGCCTTCCTGTATCGGACGAGAAGATCAGCCTGGAATACAAAATCAAACGATTTCTTGCCGGGGCGCTCTTACCCGGTGATGAAGCTCATTTCTTTTGGAACGGAACTTTTTCCAGCGCCGAACAGCGGGAACTCGGGACGGCGTTCGCCCCAAGACCTCTCAAGGAACTGTGCGACGCGCTCCCCGGTCTGCCTGACGGCGTGATCAACCGATATCTCTTCGTCGATCAGCATTATTTCCTGCCGGACGACATCCTATATAAGTGCGACCGGATGAGCATGGCACATTCGCTCGAAGTGCGGCCCCCGTTTCTGGACCATCGGATCGTCGAATTCGCAGCCAAGCTGCCGGTGGGTTTGAAGATCCAGGGGCGCACGACGAAACGGGTCCTGCGGGAATTGGTGCGGCAAAAATTGCCACCGGAAATCCTTGCTCGGCCCAAAGAAGGACTGGACATACCTGCGCACGAATGGTTGCGTGGGCCGCTGCGCTCGCTGTTGCTTAGTACTCTAAGCGAAGAATCGGTGAAGCGCGCAGGCGTCTTCTCCCCTCGGGCCATCCAAGTCTTGGTTCACCGGCATCTTTCTCGGCAGGCGAACCTCGGCTACCACTTGTGGGGATTGCTCACCTTGCATCTTTGGATGCAGCGGTTGGGCATTCAAGCCGGCGTGGCGGAAGAAGCGGGTAGACTGGTTCCGACTTTTATATAGTTGTCTCAATCGTGCTAATTCGAAAGAAAGCCGTACTTGGCGGCTTGTTGTTGGTTTCGTCGGCGGTAGCGCGGGCGGAGGTCGATTTCGTCCGCGACGTGCAGCCGATTTTTCAGAAATCGTGTGTGATGTGTCACGGAGCGTTAACTCAGATGGCGGGGTTGCGTCTGGACGCGAAGCAATCGGTGCTGAGCCGCGTTGTGACGCCCGGCAAGCCGGCGGAAAGTAAGCTCTACCAGCGAGTTGCCGGCATTGGCGATGTAGCGCGGATGCCGATGGGTGGACGGTTGGCAGACCAGCAAATCGCAACCATCAAGACGTGGATCGAGCAGGGCGCGGTATGGCCGGATGGCGTTGGCGCGCAGATCACCGCCGCGAAGACGCATTGGGCGTTCATTCCGCCGCAGCGGCCCAGCGCTACCCGGCGTGAAGAATACCGCTTGGCCTCACAATCCGATTGACACTTTCATACTTGCGCGTCTTGAAAAAGAAGGACTCTCGCCCTCGCCCGAGGCGGATCGCGTAACGCTGCTGCGGCGCTTGACTCTGGACGTTACGGGATTGCCGCCGACCCCCGCGGAAGTGGATGCTTTTCTGAAAGACACGAGTAAGGACGCCTACGAAAAACAAGTCGATCGCCTGTTGATCTTCCCCGCGATACGGAGAGCGCTGGGCGCGCTGGTGGCTGGATGCGGCGCAATACGCCGATTCCAACGGCTTTGAAAAAGACCGGCCACGCCAGGTTTGGTTCTACCGCGATTGGGTGATTCACGCTTTGAATCGCGATCTGCCGTACAACCAATTCATCATCGATCAGATCGCCGGCGACCTGGTGCCGAATCACACTGCGGACGACGAGGTCGCCACTGGATTCCTGCGCAACTCCATGATCAACGAAGAAGGCGGCGTGGAGCCCGAGCAATTCCGTATGGAAGCGAACTTCGATCGTATGCGAACGATCGGCTCCGCCATTCTGGGTCTCACTATTCAGTGCGCGCAGTGCCACAACCACAAGTACGATCCGCTAAAGCAGGAAGAGTACTACCGCATGATGGCTTTCATCAATCGGACCCATGAGGCAGATGTGGCGGTCTACACCCCACAAGAAGAGATGAAGCGGACTGAAATCGTGCGGCGGACACGCGAACTGGAAGGCACGCTCCAGAGGCGTACACGTGACTGGAAGCCGCGTATGGCGGAGTGGGAGAAATCCGTCCGAGGCAGTCAGCCCGAATGGACGGTGATAACCCCAGAGGTGGATGCGATTTCGACAGGCGGCGAACGTTATCTGCCGATGAAAGACAGTTCCTTCCTTGCATTGGGTTACGCGCCCACACGTCACAAGGTCAAGATGACCGTAAAGACGAACATGCGAAATATCGCGGCATTCCGTCTGGAATTGTTGACTGATCCAGAACTGCCGCTCGGCGGTCCCGGAAGATCCGCTACTGGCGCTTGTGCGCTGTCCGAGTTTCAAGTGGAAGCTGCACCCGCAAACGATCCCACGAAGGTAACGAAAATCTCGTTTTCCGGCGCGACGGCCGATGTGAACGTGCCCGAATCACCTCTTGTGGAGTTGCATCCGGAGAAGGAAAAGAAAATTCGGCTCTCCGGGCCGATCGCATTCGCGATTGACGGCAAAGAGGAAACCGCCTGGATGGTGGACGGAGGTCCGGGAGTGCGGAATCAGCCTCGAAAAGCGGTCTTCACAGCCACCGCTCCCATCGATAATGACGGCGGCACGATCCTGACGTTCTACTTGATGCAAAATCATGCCGGAGGGGCCAGCGACCGTGACGAGAACAACAATCTCGGCCGGATGCGGCTGTCTATTACCAACGCGAAGGATGCGACGGCTGATCCTCTGCCAGCCGCAGTGCGGGAGGTTCTTGCCATTCCATCCGGGCAGCGGACGCCTGAGCAAACGGCCACCGTGTTTAGCTATTGGCGCACGACCGTCCCGAAATGGCGCAAGACCAACGAAGAAATTGCTGCGCTATGGAAGGTATATCCCGAAGGAACTTCCCAATTAGTGCTCGCCGCGCAAGACGTGCCTCGCGAAACGCACGTATTGACGCGCGGCGACTTTCTGAAGCCGGCCAAATTAGTGGAACCAGGTGTGCCTGCGTACCTGAACCCACTGCCAACGGGCGTCAGTCCGGACCGGTTGGCATTTGCGAAATGGATGGTGGACCGAAACTCTCCGACCACTGCCCGTGCATTGATGAACCGGTTCTGGCAGGAGTACTTCGGCACCGGCATTGTCAGCACCAGCGAAGATTTGGGCACGCAGGCAGATCCGCCCTCGCACCCGCAGTTGCTCGATTGGCTGGCAGTGGAGTTCATGGACAAGGGTTGGGACATGAAAGCGATGCATCGTCTCATCCTGACATCTAGCGCATACCGGCAGTCTTCAAATGTGACGCCGGCGTTATACGAAAAGGATCCGTACAATCGACTGATCGCACGCGGACCGCGATTCCGCGTGGAGGCTGAGACCGTCAGGGATATTGCGCTAGCCGCGAGCGGCTTGCTGAATCCTGCCATTGGGGGCCCGAGCGTTTTTCCCCCAGCCCCGGCATTTCTATTTATGCCGCCCGTAAGTTATGGGCCCAAAGATTGGCCCGAATCGAAGGGCGCGGATCGTTACCGGCGGGCCATCTACACATTTCGGTTCCGTTCGGTTCCGTACCCGATGCTGGAAACGTTCGATGCGCCGAACGGCGACAGCACCTGCGTTCGAAGAGCACGCTCCAACACGCCGCTGCAGGCATTGACGACGCTTAATGAACCGATGTATCTCGAAATGGCGCGGGCGCTGGCGATGAAGACGCTGATGGAGGGCGGCGTGAGCGAGGATCAGCGGATCACATACGCGTTCCGGCGATGCGTGTCGCGCCAACCTACTTCGAAGGAAGCGACGGAGTTGCGGGCCTTGCTAGCGAAGGAGACGCAGCGCTATGCGGACAGCAAGCGAAATCCGTGGGATGTCGCGGCGGATGATCCTGCGCATCCGCCTATACTGCCGCAAGGCGCGTCACCAGTCGAGGCCGCCGCCTGGACCATAGTGTCGCGCGTCATGCTGAATCTCGACGAGACGATCACCAAGGAATAATAAATATATGAACTGCCAGGATTATTTGCATCGCAGCGAAGACCCGCGGCAACGGACACGCCGCTGGTTCTTTGAGCAGTGTGGAGTAGGCGTGGGCGGCATGGCGCTTGCCAATCTGCTGGCGGATTCGGCTTTGGCCACGAGCCCGGCGGACCCGCTAGCCCCGAAGCAGCCACCGCTCCCGGCCACTGCGAAGAACGTGATCTTTCTGTTCATGGCGGGCGCGCCCAGCCACCTCGAAATGTTCGACTACAAGCCGCAACTGGCGAAGTTCGACGGGACGCTTCCGCCACAGGATTTGTTGAAGGGATATCGCGCCGCATTCATCAATCCAAATTCGAAGCTGCTGGGGCCGAAATTCAAGTTCCAGAAGCACGGCGAGTGTGGCGCGGAATTGTCGGAACTGCTACCGCATCTGTCGACGGTGGTCGATGATATTGCCATTGTGAAATCTGTGGTCACGGATGCCTTCAACCATGCGCCCGGCCAATTGCTGATGAACACTGGCACGCAGCAGTTCGGCCGCCCGAGCATGGGTGCGTGGGTGACGTACGGCCTCGGCAAAGAATCGAAGGACTTGCCGGCTTTCGTGGTTTTTAGTTCCGGCAAGAAGGGGCCGAGCGGCGGGAATTCCTGTTGGGGCAGCGGCTTCCTCCCCACGGTCTATCAGGGAGTGCAGTTCCGCGGAAGCGGCGATCCGGTGCTCTATCTTTCGAATCCGCGCGGAGTCGATAATGTCGTGCAACGCGATTCGCTGGACAGCATCCGGGCGCTGAACGAAATGCAACTGGGCGTAACCGGAGATCCGGAGATTTCGACCCGTATCAATTCTTTCGAGATGGCCTACCGGATGCAGGCAAGCGCTCCCGAGCTGATGGACATTTCGAAAGAGCCCCAGCACATCCTGGAAATGTACGGCGCGGTGCCCGGCAAAGCGTCGTTCGCGAACGACTGTTTGCTGGCCCGCCGCATGATCGAACGCGGCGTTCGATTCGTGCAGTTGTACCACGAAGCGTGGGACCAGCACGAACACTTGACGCACGATATCAAGGAGAATTGCCAGGACACCGATCAGGCGTCGGCTGCGCTTATTCAGGATTTGAAGCAGCGCGGCATGCTGAAGGACACGCTGGTTATCTGGGGCGGCGAGTTCGGCCGCACGCCGATGGTGCAGGGTGGAAGCGATGGCCGCGACCATCATCCGAATGCATTCACGATGTGGCTAGCGGGTGGCGGCATTAAGCCCGGCATCACGATTGGCGAAAGCGACGAACTGGGATTCAACGTGATCAAAGACAAGGTACACGTCCACGACTTGCACGCCACCATCTTGAACCGGCTCGGTTTCGACCACACGAAGTTCACCTACCGGTTTCAAGGACGCCCATTCCGGCTTACCGACGTCGCTGGTAGCGTGGTCGATAAATTGTGCGTATAGCCGCGGTTTGGTTGCTCGTCGCGGGTACCGCGCTAGCAGCCGATTGGACGGCAGCCGGCAAAGCCTGGTGGAAGCATGTCGAATATCTCGCGAGCGATAAGCTCGAAGGCCGCAACGTTGGCTCGCAGGGTTACGAACAGGCGGCAGCTTACGTCGCCACGCAATTCGAGAACGCCGGCCTGAAGCCGGGCGCTGGAGTGAGCTTTTTCCAACCGGTCCAATTCACCGAAACCGCACTAAGTTCGTGGGGACTGGCATTGGTGCGCGGAGCGAATAGCTTCGAAATACCTGTTCCAGGAGAAGCCCTTCTCGGATTTTCGGCAGATTCGGCTCAGCAAATAGAAGCGCCGTTAGTGTTTGCCGGCTATGGTTTGGTCATCCCTGAGGCGCAGCACGACGACCTGAGAGATTTGCCGGTGCAAGGCGCAGTGGTCGTGTACTTGACAGGCGGCCCCAACAAGATTGACGGAAACTTGCGATCCCATTATTCGTCGACAGCCGAACGATGGAAGGCCTTGCACGCCGCCGGCGCAGTAGGCATGGTTGCGATAGCCAATCCCAGAAGCATGGAGATTCCCTGGGCACGGCAATCGTCGTCATGGGGTATGCCGCGCATGAGTCTGGCCGATCCGGCGTTGAACTCGACGCGCGGTTTGAAGTTTAGTGCGTCCTGGGATCCAGACAAGGCGAACGATCTTCTTGCCGGATCGGGACACGGTTTTGAAGAGATTTTGGAGGCGGCAGAGCGGCAGGAGCCGCTCCCGCACTTCAAACTGAACGCGACGATCCGAGCCAAAGTATCGGCTTCGAATCGGATCGTTGTCTCGAAGAATATCGTTGGATGGCGTCCCGGAGATGACGCGAGCCTCAGAAACGAATACGTGATCGTCTCGGCGCATCTCGATCATTTGGGTGTAGGTAAGCCAGTGAATGGCGACCGCATCTATAACGGGGCGATGGATGACGCCTCTGGCGTTGCCTCGCTAATCGAGATCGCGCGCGCGCTGCAGAAGGCCCACGCCGCTGCCAAGAGGTCCATCCTGTTTCTCGTTGTTACGGGGGAAGAAAAAGGAGATCTTGGCTCGGAATACTTTGCCGCTCATCCGACCGTTGCAGGACGGATGGTCGCCGACGTCAACATGGACATGTACCTTCCACTCTTTCCACTGAAGTGGCTCGAAGTGCAGGGGCTGAACGAATCGACATTGGGAGACGACGTGCGTGCGGTGGCACGGGCGGCCGGCGTCGAGGTACAGGCAGACAAGGAGCCTAACCGCAATCGTTTCATCCGCAGTGATCAGTACAGCTTTATCAAACATGGGATACCGGCGGTCGCTTTTAAGTTCGGCTACATCCCCGGCGGTGCCGAGGATAAAATCTTTAAAAACTGGTACACGAACCGTTATCACGGCGTCACCGACGACGTGAAGCAACCTGTGGATCTGGCCGGCGCCGCCCAATTCAATGAGATCTTAAAAAACCTGGCGCTGCGCGTCGCCAGCGCCGAGCAACCACCCTCCTGGAAAACCGACAGCTTTTTCCGGCGCTTCGCCAAACATACCGACTAGATGTATTCGATTCGGATAGCCTGCTCACGAGAGGAGGTGGACCGACTCTCAGGCGAATTGTGGGAGGCTGGGACACTCGGCATACGCGAGGTCGATGACGGAGATGGCGTCGCCCTGATTGCGACCTTCGAAGCCCCCCAACCTGGCGCCTGGAAGGAAGACGAAAGTATCGATTGGGTTGCGGAAACCCAACGGGCCTGGCAGGGCCGGACGATAGGCGAGCGTATATTTTTAGCTCCGAAATGGAACGACGAGCCTACGCCGCTGGGCCGTTTCCGATTGGTTCATAATCCCGGCCTCGCCTCGGGCACAGGCGAGCATCCCTGCACGCAATTGGCGTTAAAGGCTCTCGAAGAGTGCGTCACACCAGCAAGCAGAGTGATCGATGTGGGAACCGGCTCGGGGATACTCTCGATTGCAGCGCTGCTATTCGGCGCTGCATCGGCCGTAGGGCTGGACGTGGATGAATCGGCGTTAGCAGTTGCACGTGAGAATCACGCGTTGAGTGGACTGGTACCGGAATTGATTGCCGGCTCGGCTGAATGCCTGGCTGATGACTGTGCGGATATCGTCGTCGCTAATATCAGCGCGACCGTGCTCCTGTTTCTGGGGGACGAGCTCCTTCGTATTGCAGCGCCAGGTGGACAGCTAATTCTTACGGGGTTTGGACAATCCGAACTCACTGCCATCGAACAGAATTTCATGGGAGCGAATAGCCGAATCCTTCAATCGGATGAATGGAACTGCGTCATCTTACAACTTATTTAGCGCGCTTGGAGCGTGGGCGATTGAACTGCTCGAGCGCCGACTCTATACGTTGGCCGCCTTCGAGTACGGGAGCGAACAGATCGCCCACATGGCGAAATCGTTCGACCGTATTATCGATGCGGAAATCTTCGGGACGCAGGCCACGCACCACTTCTTTCCAATCGAGAGGTGTCGCCACGGGCGCGCCGTTGTGGGCACGCACGGAGTAGGGCGATGAGATGGTCTTGCCCGTTCCGATCTGAAGATAGTCGAAGTAGACGCGGCCCTTCTTGCGTTTTTCTACCGAGCGTGGCGTGGTGAAGAGGTCCGGCTCGCGGTCGACTGCTAAGTGCGACAGAATCTCAGCGAAACTGCGAACCTGGTCGTAGGTGTAGACCGGATCGAGCGGTACGTAAACGTGCATGCCGTCCCCGCCCGTGGTTTTCGCGTACCCCTTGAGTTTTAGTTCCAATAAGAGCTCGCGAATGAGTTGTGCGGCTTCGACAATTTTGTCGAAAGAAGCCTCCACCGGATCCAGATCGAGCAGTATCCAATCGGGATGCTCGAGCTGGCCGACACGGCTCATCCATGGGTTATGGTCTATGCAGCCCAGGTTGACCAGATAGAGCAGGCTGGCCCGGTCGTTGGCAACCGGATAGTGATTGGTTTTGGGTGGATGGTGTTCGATGATCGGTTCTAATTGCATCCAGTCCGGAAAATGGCTGCCGGCATTCTTCTGAAAAAAATAATCTTCGGCGATGCCGTTCGGATAGCGTTTTAGCGACAGGGGCCGGCCTTGCAGATGCGGCAGCAGCCATTCGGAAACATCATCGTAAAACCGAAGCAGATCGCGCTTTTTCCAATGGTCTTTCGGGAAATAGATCTTATCGAGGTTCGTGAATTTAAGCCGATGTCCGTCAACCTCGGTGGCAACTTCCCGGCCACTCAGATCGAGCTTCCCAGCGCCGGATTCAACTGTCGGTTCGCGCACCACCTCTTTCGGAGATTTATCGTCCCGCAGGCCGATAAAGACTGGCGCGCGCAACATTCCCTCCTGCGTCCATTCGAGGAACCGAATTTCACAAACCACTTCGGGACGCACCCAGGTCACGTCCTTGATCTTCGGTTTCGGATCGAGAGGGCTCGTTTTGGTGATCAGACGCTGTAAGCGGCTATGGATGGCCTTCATCAGCTTCTGGTCGAAACCCGTGCCCACCTGGCCCGCGTGACGCAGCTTGCCGTCCTCCCGAAAGCCCAGGACCAAGGCGCCAAAATAGTCGCGCTCGCCGTCGGTGAAGCCCGCGATGACAAATTCCTGCTCGTTTAACACCTTGAGCTTGAGCCAATTTCGGGAGCGGCCTTCTTCGTACTTGCTCCTGCGGTCCTTGGCGAGTACACCTTCAAGACCCATGTTCCGCGCGGCGTCCAGCATCTGCGCGCCATCGGTTGCATAGGACTCCGAGATACGAATGCGCTCTCCGGGGGTAACCAGGCTTTGAAGCACACGCTTACGATCCTCCAGCGGCACACCGCGCAGATCATAACCGTCGGCATATAGGACATCGAAAAGAAAGAGCGTCGCGGGCGCGTCCTCTGCCAGGCGGGGCGCTGCGCTGGGTTTGGCGTTGATGCGAGGCTGAATCAATTCAAAACGCGCACGGCCGTCGGCATCTAAGACACAGATTTCGCCGTCGAGCCATATGGTCTTTGCGTTCACATGGTCAGGCAAATCGGTCAGTTCGGGATATTGCTTCTCTGCGCGATTACCTCGGCGTGAATGGATCTGAAGCGAGCCATTCTCGATCAAGCAGAGGGCGCGCACTCCATCCCACTTAATTTCGTACATCCAATGAGAGCCGCCCGGGGGTGCGGTGACGGCGGTGGCAAGCATTGCCTCCAGCGAAGACGGCACGGCCGCCTTGCGCGCACCTTTCAAGTCGGATACTTTCAGCGGTGCGGTCTCCTCGGCAATCTCCTGCTGCGTACGTCTGGTAGCCGCGCTCCAGGCGAATTTTTCGATGTCGTAATCCGGAACCGCGTGCTCATCTTTCTTTTTGATCAGCAGCCACTCGTTGCCCTTTCGCGAGCCTTTCGCGGAATGCTTCATGTGAACGATGGCAAATGAGCCCTTGAGCTTGGAGCCGTGCAATTCGAACTTGAAATCGCCTCGTTCGATCTGATCCTGGGCCGAGGGCTCGCCTAGAACTTCGTACGTACCCTGGTCCCAAAGCATCACACTGCCGCCGCCGTAGTTGCCTTCTGGGATATTGCCCTCGAACGTGCCGTAGTCGAGTGGGTGGTCTTCCACTTTCATGGCCAGCGCCTTACGGTTGGGGTCGAGGCTCGGGCCTTTCGGAATCGCCCAACTCACCAGCACTCCATTTACTTCCAGGCGAAAATCGTAGTGGAGACGAGAAGCGTCATGACGCTGTACACAATAAAACCCGCGAGGGCCGGCCTGTTTCGTGTCGGCCACACGCGGCCCGGGCTCGGGCGTTTTTTTAAAGTCGCGCTTGCGCGCATATTCCTGGAGCGCTGTATTTTTATGCGGCACGCTGCTACTCTGAGAGCACTCCCCCCTGATTTTAGTCATATAGATTTTAGGTCACATAGATTTTAGGTCACGTGAACTTCGCCGAACAGCTCAAGAATCAGCTCGACATAGTAAGTGTGGTCGGACACTACGTACGGCTGAAGAGGCAGGGCGCCGGACCGCGCCACGTGGGTTTGTGTCCTTTTCATTCCGAGAAGACTCCCTCCTTTGGCGTGCACAGTGCCCTTCAGTATTACAAGTGCTTCGGCTGTGACGCAGCGGGCGACGTTTTTACGTTTGTGCAGCAGATAGAGAGTCTCACATTTCCCGAAACGCTCAAACTCCTAGCCGAACGATACGGCATTCCTATGCCCGAGCGGCAGCGTTCAGATGATCCCGAAGCACAACGTTATGCGGCACTGCTCGAAATGCACGAGATCGCTGCGGAGACTTTCCAGAGCAACCTGCGAGGTGCTCCCGGCGCGGAGGCGCGCCGGTACTTAGAGTCGAGGGGCGTGTCACGAGCGTCCATGGATGAGTTTCGTCTTGGCCTGTCGGATGCGTCTGGCCAACAACTGTCGCGACGCCTCGAAAAGTTCGGCGCGGCGCTTCTTGAAGAATCGGGACTCGTTGCGAAACGCGAAAGCGGAGGGTTTTACGACCGGTTCCGCGGACGTTTGATTTTTCCGATCCACAACGAATCCGGGAAGGTGATCGGTTTCGGCGGGCGCGCTCTGCGCGCCGGCGATGAGCCAAAATATCTGAACTCGCCGGAGACTAAGTTATACAAAAAGTCTTCGGTTCTCTATAATCTTCACCGTGCAAAAATCGATGCACGCAAGAACAACCGCATGATTCTGGTCGAGGGTTACATGGACGTGATAGGTGTCTATGCCGCCGGGATTCATGAAGTAGTGGCCAGCAGCGGCACTTCACTCGGGATAGATCAGGTTCGCGCGATCAAGCGTCAGATCTCACAGCAGCACGCCGGCGCGGGACAGATTATCTTAAACTTCGATCCTGACCCGGCGGGCGCACGCTCAACGGAGAAGTATATTTCTACGCTGCTAGTCGAGGGGTTGCGAGTAAAGGTGCTGGAAATTCCCGGCGGGCTCGATCCGGATGAATACATCCAGCAAAACGACGTCAGTGCTTACCAGAAGTTATTGGATGTAGCGCCTAGCTATTTTCATTGGCTAGCCGATCGTGCACGAACAAAATTTGACACGCGTACGGCGGAAGGGCGTCTTGAGGCTTTGAAATTTCTTGATCCTTCAATCCAACTAATTACCGACAAAACCGAGCGTTCAACCATTGAGAATGAGATTGCATCTTATCTGCATGCTGATCGCGACGTTATTTGGCAGCACTTCCGCAGAACACGAGGAAAGGAGCCGACGCGTAATCCAAGAGAAATCTCGTCTTCTCTACCCCCGAATGAGAAGCTACTCTTGGCCTGCCTGCTGGCAAGCGCAGACGCCCGCGCCGCAGTAAAGCACTATTTGGAGAGCTCGGACTCGCTGCATTTACTCGAGGCGCGGAGCATTTTTGAGGCCATAATCCAGCATCACGACGGGTCCGACCACTTTTCGCTCGAGAGCGTGATGAAGAACCTGGACAAACGCTCGCAGCAGGTGTTGGGTGAGGTCAGCTTTGCCGAATGCGGCATGGCGCCGGAAAGCGCCGTCGGACAGGCGTTGGACGCCCTTCGGGCTCTGGAAAAGACTGCCCTGGAAGCGAGGCGCCGGACATTGCGGCAGCAGATTCACGAAAAGGAGAATAGTGGCGATTTGACAGCGGCCATGCGGCTTACGGCCGAGCTAGACCAATTAGGGCAAGCCCCTGCGGAGGGATGAATCGTGTTGTACTATGAGGAAGTCGAGTCGAGGAAACGCTTTAGCACCCTCGGCAGGGTTTTGGGGTTCACTCCGAGGGTTTCGAGCGCGGACGCGCGTAGGAGTGAGGATCGCGTCTAATGCAGGACGGTAACGACAAGGGCTTCGCTCTCTACGACGTCAACGGAGCAGTGCGCGAGGACCTTGGCAATGATAACGACCTCAACGAAATTTTTTCCGACCTGGAAAACGCTCCCGTAGAACTGCTGGGAGAGGCCAAAGAATTCGAAAAGAGAGACGACGAAGAAGACCTCTCGGACCTGGATCTTTCGGCCGGCACGCTCGACAAAAGCAATGATTCGGTGCGCGTTTATTTGCGCGAGATGGGTATGGTTCCGCTGCTCACGCGCGAAGGCGAGATTGAACTGGCGAAGCGGATTGAGCGTGGCGAGAACGCCGTGCGAAAGGCGCTTTCGCGCTCGCGGCTCGTGATCCAATTTTTGCTCGATACAAAACATGTCGTAGAACAGGGAACCATGCCTGTCCTCGAAGTGCTTCAGGCACCCGATCAGCAACCCGGCCAGAACGAAGACGAAGATCCCTCGCAGGGCCTTAAGGAGCAGTTACTTGAGGCCCTGGAGGCGATCGACAGACTCTACCGCAAGAGCCAGCAAACCGAGAGCAAGCTGATAAGCGTTTCACGCAACATGAAGCCCAAGCAGTACCGTAAGTTGCGCTTCGAGTACGCCCGCCAGGTCGTGAGCATTTCGCTGAGCGTCCGTGCTCTGCCTTTCTCCGCGCGATACCGCCGCTCGCTTAGCGCGGGTCTGCGCAAAGTCATAAGCCAGGTGAGGCCGCTCGAACAAGAGATCGCGCGGCTGCAGCGCAAATTGGAGCAAGCGCCGGCGGCAAATTCAGGTGCCGCGGCGGCGATTCGTAAAGAGCTGAAGATGCTTTCTGGGCAGCTTCAAACGCTCGAAGACAAATGCGGGAGTTCCTCCACCGAGCTGAAGCGCACGCTGCAAATAGTGGAGCGGGGCGAGTGCGAAACCGAATCGGCGAAGAAGCGACTGATTGAGGCAAATCTCCGCCTGGTCGTTTCGGTAGCCAAACGTTATACGAACCGAGGCATGCAGTTTCTGGATCTGATCCAGGAAGGCAACATCGGTCTAATGCGTGCCGTGGATAAATTCGACTACAAGCGCGGTTATAAGTTCTCCACCTACGCGACATGGTGGGTGAGGCAAGCCGTAACCCGGGCCATCGCCGATCAGGCGCGCACGATCCGTATTCCCGTGCACATGATCGAAACGATCAACAAGCTGGTCCGTTTGCAGCGTCTGATGCAACAGGAACTGGGTCGCGAGCCAACCACCGATGAATTGGCCGAGCGGATGGAGCTTTCTCCCAGCAAGATCCGGCGTGTGCTGCGTATTGCGCAGGAGCCGATTTCACTGCAAACTCCGGTGGGCGAAGAGGAAGAATCGAATTTGGGCGACTTCCTGGTGGATAGCCGTATGGTCTCACCCTCGGAAGCGGTAATCAACTTAAATCTTCGCGAGCAGACTGCCGAAGTGCTCAAGACGCTGAGCCCACGTGAAGAGAAAATTGTAAAGATGCGATTTGGGCTGCAGGATGGCAGCGAGCACACGCTCGAGGAAGTAGGCCAGAGTTTTGCCGTGACACGCGAGCGCATACGGCAGATTGAAGCGAAGGCGCTGCGCAAGCTGCGTCATCCCAGTCGCAGTCATCGTTTGCGTAACTTCCTCGAGAACGGCACATCTACCTGACGGGCATGGCCGACATCGAAGTAGCTGTTCCCACGCCGGTTCATCCAGTCACGCCCCCCAAGAAAGTTCCCAAGCCCAAGACAGCATTGGAACGGAAGACGCGAGTGACCCGGATTCTTGCCGAGCTCGACCATATTTTTCCAGCCGCCACCTGTGCTCTAACGCACAAGAACCCCTGGCAGTTGCTCGTAGCTACGATTCTCTCGGCGCAGTGTACGGACGAGCGCGTGAACAAAGTCACTCCCGGGCTTTTCAAAAAATACCATACGGTAGAGGCGATGGCCAACGCTTCGCAGGATGAGTTGGCTATGGACATACGGTCAACAGGATTTTTCAACAACAAAGCCCGTTCTCTCATAGGCGCTGCCAAGAAGATCGCGTCGGACTATCAGGGCCAGGTGCCGCGCAGCATGGAGGAATTGTTAAAGGTGCCGGGCGCCGCTAGAAAGACGGCGAACGTCGTGCTTGGTACCGCCTATGGCATTCCGGTTGGCGTAGTGGTCGACACCCACGTGCAGCGCATATCCCAACGGCTCGACCTGACTAAAAACGACGAGCCGGTCAAAATTGAACGAGATTTGATGAAGACCGTTCCACAAGACCGGTGGATTCTATTCGCGCATCAAATCATCCATTTCGGCCGGCAGATTTGCATCGCGCGCAAGCCGCGCTGCGCATCCTGTCCGCTCGATTCCGTTTGTTATTCGAAAGATAAGACGCTTGCCTAAGCTCTATTTAGGCATCGACGGCGGGCAATCGAGCACTACGGCGCTCATTGCGAATGACGTCGGCTGCATCGTTGGCCGAGGACACGGCGGCCCTTGCAATCACGTGGCGACCTTGGAAGGTCGTGCTAAATTTCTGAGCGCGATTGGAGATTGCCTGAACCAGGCTTGCCGCGAAGCTGGAATTGACGCCCCGACAGTTCGATTCGCCGCGGTTTGCCTTGGATTGAGCGGCGGCAGAGAAGACAAAGAGGCGTATACCCGGGAGCTGATCCGCAGCGAACTCTACAAAATCACACACGATGCCGAAATTGCCCTAACCGGTGCGATTGCCGGTGAGCCGGGGATCATTATGATTGCCGGGACAGGTTCGATGGCCTTTGGCCGCAATGCGCAGGGAGAAAAAGCCAGAGCGGGCGGTTGGGGCTATATCTTTGGAGATGAAGGTGGCGCTTTCGATCTGACGCGTCAAGCGCTGCGGGCGGCTTTGCGTTCGGAAGAAGGTTGGGGAGAACAGAGCGCGTTGCATCGACTGCTCATGGACGCGACCAGCGCAGCCAGTGCCAATGAATTACTACACCGATTTTATGGCCGGCTGGATCGAGCTTACATTGCCGCCCTCGCAAACCTTGTCACTCAAGCAGCGAATGACGGAGATAGCGTTGCGACGGCAATCTTGCGCGATGCAGCGGCAAAGCTGGCGTTTTATGTAACGGGCGTCTACAAACAGCTATTCAGCAAAGCAGAGACCGTGCCCGTCGCGCACATAGGCGGCGTGTTCCAGAGTGAACTGGTTCGCCGCGAATTCAGCCGTTGCGTATGGGAGTCGGTCGCATGCAAGGTGATTCCGCCTCGATTCAGCCCAGTCGCCGGAGCTCTTCTGGAGGCGCTGTGGCTGGACGGGAATCCGAGCTCACTTTCCGGCCTGGCGGAGGCTCCCCAGTGATGCTGTACGACTCCTGCAAGGGAATGGCAAAGCCAATCCCACGTTCGGCGCTGGCGTCGAGAAAGCGAAGCAGTAACTCAGTTTGTACTTTCAAGAATTCGTCGCCGTTGGAGGTTCGCACGTAGGCAAAGATTTCGAGTTGCAGCGACTGGTCGCCGATTTTGGTAAAGCGAATAGGCACTCCACCCACGTCGATCATAGGATGCTCGCGGAGCATTTTTTCCAGCAAATCCATCATCTCGCGCACCTGGCTGCTCGTGGTTTCGCGGCGCAATTGCAGGGTGGGATGGAACCACATGCGATCGCGGCGGGAGTAGTTTTCGAGCGTCATCGTGGAGAAGCTCGAATTCGGAACGGTGACCACTGTTCGGTCGTTTGTACGGATCCGGGTGGAACGAAGACCGATGTCCTCCACCGTACCCATCTGGCCGCCGAACTGGCATAAATCCCCGACAAGTACGGGCCGGTCGGTGATGACCGAGATACCGCCAAACAAATTTTCAATCGTTTTCTGGGCGGCGAGTGCAACAGCTAATCCGCCCACTCCTAGGCCTGCCAGGATGGTGTTGGTGTTGTATCCCCATGCCGCCAACACAAACAAAACCGCGACACAAAAAATGCAAATTTTGATAAACCGGATGCCGAGCGGCAGAACGGAGTACGAGAGAGCCCGCTCCCGCGCATCCATCCTTGACAGAATTTGATCTGAAATTAGATCCACAATACGCATCACGAGGGCCGCGACTCCCAGCGTGAACAACAACACCAGCAGTTTCACCAGATAGTCTCGGAGCAGCGCCGATGTCGAAATAAACGTGAGCAGCCCGCGGAAAACGCTGACGGAAACCAGGAGCCGCAACGGCTCGATGAGCGTTTCGAGTCTATGTGAGTGGAATGCCTTCGCATAGCGCTTGGCTAAAGGCCTCACTATTTTGATTACAAGTTGTGAAAGCAGACGCGAGAGCGCCGAAAGGATTAATGCGATCAGGACCATCGCCAGCCAGGACCAAAGTGGTGTCCCCAAAAACTGCGTGTGGACCAGCACCACCGGCAGTCTTTTTTCGATAGCCGATTCTCCTGCCAGGGCGCTCAGACTCGGGATTAGTTCCAGGCTCTGCTGCGATACCAGCCAAACCCTCGCATTCTGCTGACCGGTGCGCTGCAGATCAAGAATTACCTGTGTTCCGTGCGGTTCAAGTGTGACCAAAACATCCCGATCGGGTGCAAGCCGGTCCTCCATATCGCCTTCGGGCCGGTCGCTTAGCCGTTGCACTTCAAACCCCGGATCTCCATCGAGCAACCCTTGTAACTGCTTGGCCAGTTCCGGTCCCTTCAAAGCACGTTCGGAAGGAGGAATTCCGCGGAGATCCAAATACCGGGAAGCGAGCACAAACTTCTCTTCATGACATGCTTCAAGAAAATGGTAGAGAGCACTTCGGGGAGTGGTTCGATTCAGCTCGTCGGGCTGCGGCGCGGGAGACTGTGCGCGTATTCCGGTGCAAATGAAGAGAAGCCCCACAAGCAAGGGCGAACAACGGGCTTTGAAGAGCATCACTTATTGTGTTCCTGAATTCAGACCACATGCGGTCACAATGAGTTTCGCACCCAATTCGATCACACTCGGTCCGCGCTTTTTTACTTCTATTTAACGACTTTTATTTCATATACTTACGGCCGTTACTTAAAGTCTTTTTGCAATCGACATAGGCTTCACCCATCCTACGCTCGGCCGAAAGCAAAGGCCTCAATGGAATCTCATTTCGTGCTTGACGGAAGCTGTCGTGAACATCCGAAAGGATCGATGCTGACCGGCTGTCCCGCCCCCGATCAAGCCTTGGAAATCACATGCGTGTTGCGCCGACGAACCGAAATCACCGCAACGCACTGTCTTAAACTTTCACATGAACAGTTGCGGCAAGCGCACGGAGCCGATCCAGCCGACATAGAAGCCATCAAAGACTTCGCGGTTATGCATGATCTTTCGGTTGTGCGTGTCAACCCGAGTTCACGAACCATCGTATTGACCGGACGGCTGGATTCGTTGGTGGAGGTGTTTGGCGCAGAAGTGGAATTGCGACAGCTAGGCGAACGAATCATCCGGACGCGCCAGGGCAGCCTCCATATTCCCGTGTCTCTCGTGGATAAGGTGATTGCGGTTCTCGGTTTCGATGAACGGCCCGTTGCGGCGACCTACCACCAGCGTGCCGAATCGCGCCTCCATTACAACTCGTTCACGCCGCTCCAGGTTGCGCAAGCATATCAATTTCCTACGAATCAAGGAAGAAATCAAACCATTGCGCTAATCGAATTGGATGGCGGTTTCAGAGATTCAGATCTAGACGCCTATTGGAAGCAACTCGGGCTGAACAACGTTGCCACGGTCACAGTGAGCGTGGATGGAGCGACGAACAAACCAACTGGCGACCCATCTGGTCCGGACGGCGAAGTGGCCCTCGACATCGAAGTAGCGGGAGCGGTGGCGCCGCAGGCGCGGCTGGTAGTCTATTTCGCGCCTAATACGAACCGGGGCTTCCTGGATGCCATCAACGCGGCGATTCATGATACCGTACACAAGCCATCCGTGATCTCGATCAGTTGGGGCGCCCCGGAAAATCAGTGGACGCCGCAATCGATGAATGCTCTCAATGCAGCCTTCCACGACGCAGCATTGCTTGGAATCACCGTGTGTGCTGCCTCCGGTGACAACGGTTCTTTCGACGGTCAATTGGATGGCGCGAGCCACGTGGATTTCCCTGCTTCGAGCCCCTGGGTGTTGGCTTGCGGTGGCACACGATTAGTCACCAACGGAAATCTCATTCAATCCGAAACAGTTTGGAATGACACAACCGGTGGCGCAACCGGCGGCGGCGTGAGCGGCCATTTTTCCAAACCGGACTATCAGGCGTCAATTCCTTTGAACGGACGTGGTCTGCCGGACGTAGCGGGCAATGCCGATCCGGCAACGGGCTACCGCGTCATCGTGGACGGCAAGGCAAGCGTGATTGGAGGCACGAGCGCGGTTGCACCATTGTGGGCGGGATTGATTGCCCTCATGAACGAGCAGTTGGGTAGGAATGTCGGATGGCTGCATCCCCAACTCTACGGTACGATCGCGCAACACAAGGCGCTACGGGATGTCACATCTGGAACGAACGACGCCTACCGCGCACAAACCGGTTGGGATGCCTGTACCGGCTTAGGTAGTCCAAACGGACAGGCAATACTGGCAGTGCTCAAGCAGCAGTAGTTATCTCGTCCAGAATCTTCTCGCAGGCGGCCCGCGGATCGTCCGCACGCGTCACCTGGCGCCCGATCACTAAGTAGTCCGCCCCACTTGCAATTGCCTCGGCTGGTGTAGCCACGCGCTTTTGATCGCCCTTGGCCGCGCCCGCCGAGCGGACCCCGGGGGTCACCAGCAGCATCTCCGGTCCCGCTATGCGGCGCACCCGCTCTACCTCGAGCGGTGAACAGATAATACCGTCCATGCGGCTCTCAACGGCCTTCTTGACGCGCAGTTCCACTAAGTCCGACAGCGGCAGGGAGTGCCCAAGATCCGCCAGGTCGTTCTGGCTGAAACTTGTAAGCACCGTCACCGCGAGGAGCTTTGTTGCACAGTCGCCGCGCCCCTCCACAGCCGCCTGCATCAGGCTTCGACTCGCGTGAATGGTGAGAAAGGTAGCGATTCCCTGCCCGGCAATTTGCATCGTGGCGCGTTTTACAGTCTCCGAAATATCGTAGAGCTTCAGATCCAAAAAAACCTTTTTGCCTGTAGACGCAACTTCAGAGACAAATTGCATGCCGCCGGCCGCATAGAGTTCCATGCCGATTTTATAGAAATCGGCGGCTGGACCGATTTTTTGGATCAACTCACGAGCGGCTGTCGTGTTTTCTACATCCAGGGCAATGATTAACGGATTCAGACCTTCACCTCGATTGGTTTAGCTTGTCTTGGCTTCACGCGACCGACAATGTAAATCTCGCGCCGCTGGGAAAGAAGTCTGCGTGCCTCGTATTCTGCAAGGGACAGCAGCAGGCCTCCGGATGTCTGCGGATCGTAGAGCAGTGCCTCGATCTCCGTGGGAATCGCGGGCTCCATCGCTACGCAGCTCTCCACAAAGTTCCGGTTATTGTGTAAGCCGCCCGAGTATGCTCCGGCGATCGAATATTCGAGAGCTCCCGGGAGAAAACGAATCATGCCAGCGCGGATCTCGAGCGTGACGTTGCTCGCGAGCGCCATCTCACGAGCGTGCCCCAAAAGGCCAAATCCGGTCACGTCCGTACAGGCATGAACATGGTGAGAGAGCATGGCCTCGCAGGTCGCGCGATTCAAAGTCAACATCTGCTCAATCGAAGAATCCAGATGACCCGGCGCGGCAATTCCCTTCTTCAAAGCGGTCGAAATGACGCCCGTTCCGATCCGCTTGCTGAAAAGAAGGACGTCACCCGGCTTGGCTCCGGCATTTGTCAAAATATGCCGTGGATCGATGAGTCCCGTTACGGCGTAACCAAATTTGACTTCGTCCTCGGCGATACTGTGGCCACCCAGAATAACGCAGTCGGCCTCGTGTATCTTGTCTGCCCCGCCCTGCAGAATTCGTTCCAGGTCGTGGATGTCGCCCTTTGCTGGGTAGACGACAAGCGAGAGAGCGGTAACGGGCCGGCCGCCCATCGCATAGACATCGCTGAGAGCATTCGCCGCGGCGATAGCGCCGAACGTATATGGATCGTCGACTATGGGCGTGAAGAAATCGACCGTCTGCACCATGGCGAGCGGCTTGCCCCCCGCCTGCGTGATATCGTAGACGCCGGCATCGTCGGCGGTATCGTATCCTACCAGCACCTTTTCGTTGGTAACGTGAGGAACAGCCTTGAGCGCGCGATCGAGTATTTCCGGACTAAGCTTCGAGGCGCAGCCGCCCGCTTTGGCACTGGCTGTAAGCTTCGTAGGCATTACTCTCCAGGGTACCCGGCGGCCACGGCTTCTTCAGCAAACGCCCATTCCCGCCAGCCATCGACCAACGGAAAGTAGAGGCCGAGCCAAATTGGTCCTGCGGCAATGCGCGAAAGCAGTGTCCCATAACTCTCCAACTGTTCGCGATAGCGGCGCTGCTCTTCGTCGAGAAATTGATCCAGCTTCCCGCCCTTGTGCTGGCCAATCTTAAAGTCGACGATCCAGAGCCGATTCTGCTCGTCGCGGAAGACACGATCGATCGTACCGCTCACCAGGCGATCCTGGATACGGCCGGCAATAGGCCACTCGGAATGTTCTTCGGCACGGGCCTCGAGGATCCACCGGCCACGTTCGCTGGCAAGAGCTTTCGTGAAGGCGCGCAGGACGCGGGCCGAAGCCTCCGGTTCTTCCATGACCGGCACACCGAGCCGGAGCAATTCACTTTTAACCACCAAGGCAAGTTGTGAAGATTGAAATTCCGTTCGATTTCGCTTCAGTAGCTCGTGGACAACCGTTCCTACATGACGGCTCGTGTCGCCGGCCCATTCGAATGTTGCCTTACGGGCAGAAGCGGCGGCGCGCCGGAGAAGCGGCTGTTCCTGGACCGGCGCATCCAGGCGCGGAGGTTGCCAGTCCGCCGGAAGCCGCGCGAGTATCGTCCTGGGCGTATCGTCTTTTAGCGGGAGCAGAAGCTGCTGTACCGGCACTCGGCTACGGAGCTTTTCCTGGAACTGTTCTTCGACAGAATTCCAGATTAGCCCCAGAAAAGTCGCGCCCGAGGGCTTACCGCATTCCGCACCGTTCTTCTTCGTTCTAACGCTCGCGAGCAGAACCAGCTCGTTTCGGGCTCGCGTACAGGCGACATAAAATAGACGCCCGAGTTCGTGGAGTTCTTTCTTATCGATTTCCTCGCAAATCCCTTTGTACAGGGCGTCAGATTCACCTTTCGCTGGCTGCGCCGCAATCGAGAGAACGAGCGAGCCATCAGCCCCCATCTCTTCGGTCCACACAAGCAGTTCGCGCTCGGAGGTCCTGGTCTCTTTTTGTAATTGCGGAACGATGACGGTATCAAACTCAAGCCCTTTAGCCGAGTGGATCGTCATGACTTGCACCCGGTTCTCCTCGGTAGATGGCTTGGCATAAAGGAATTCGAGCCGCGGTCCCAACAGACTGAAGTCTCGAATGACGCCGCCCTCCTCCAAATCTTCGAGCAAATCCAGAATGATGTCCACGTCCGCGTGTTGGTTCGCCTCCTGCAACACGGCGGGCCCTCCCAGCGCGCACCAGGTGTTTTCGACAAGCTTTCGCAGCGGCAGACGCCCGAAGTGGTCAACCGCGTCATGCAAGATCTCCGCAGTTCGAATCGCTCTGGCCCGGCCCTCGGACGAAAGCCGCGCGATTCGTTCGGGATTGCATAACAAATCGAGAACGGTTTGAGTCGACTGCCCTTCGGCAAGAGTCGCAAGGTCGGCGAGCGTCAGACCACACCAGGGCGCGCGGAGGCAAGCCAGCCACGAGACACGATCGCCAGTATGCGAAATCGCGCGAGCTAGAGAGATCACATCGAGGACATGCTGCTCCCCGGCCAGTTGATCGATCTCGATCGCCTGATACACTATTCCCGCGTTACGCAAGGCGGGCAAGATCTCTGCTACATGTGCGCGGCTGCGGACCAGAATCCCCACAGTGTGGCCGGCAGGGGTCCTTTTGAGGATACTGACAATCTCGTTCGCTGCGGCCCGGCCCTTGTCTTCGATGAACGGCACAAGCTGTGGCGCCGCTCCCGCCGACCTCCGGCTAGCCACAGAATGCCGGAATTTGACCGCGCCGAGACGGCGATCGTCTTCCGGCATGATAGCCGCAAACTGTTTTTCAACCCATTCGAGGATAGGCGCAGTACAGCGGAAATTGGTAGCCAGTCGAAGCGGAGTCAGCCGAACCGATCCCAGCCGTTCCGTCGCCCAGCAGCGGAGAAAAAGACCAACCTCCGCTTCTCGGAACCGCAATATGCTTTGCATCGGATCGCCCACCAGAAACAGCGTGTGGCCGTCTCCGTCAGACCATTGTCCGGTGAGCGCATCGAGCAATTCATACTGTGCGCGCGACGTATCTTGAAACTCGTCGACCAGGAGATGCTCGATGCGGTAATCCAAAGCGTAGAGAAGATCGGTTGGGTGTTCCGGAGTTCCTAGAGCCTTGCGAGCCGCACGGTTCAACTCTGTGAAATCGATCTTCCCGGTCCGTTTAAATACACGTTCGAGCGCGTGCCGGGCTTTGTTGAGTAGCTCTCGAAAATCGTCGATCAGGGGTAGTGGCTCGCGGGATGCAAGGAATTCCCATTGGTCGCGTTTCTCGAGCATGCCCGCAACCTGGATCTCCAGCCGCTGCATGTCGTTATCGAAATGCAGGGCCAGACGATGAAAGAGTTGCTGCCCGCCCTCGTCGCCTTCGGTCATGTTACGTAATGTGTCGCGGGCGGCGCGGCGATACAGCTCACGCGCATCTTCCACAATTTTGCTTTCGCCGCCAAACTCCGAAACTACCGGCATCTGCCGCGCGAGCATGCCACTGAAGGAATCGATGGTCTGGATCTGCAGCCTGCCGGGATCGAGGAGCAGATTCCACGATTTTCGCTGATCCTGTGCCAACGCGTCGAGCGCCAGCCCGCGAGTCTCGAGATCGAAGTCATTCCCGGAAAGCACACCGTCGCGCGCAGCAAGCAAAGCATCGTAGATTCGCTGCTTCATTTCGCCCGCGGCTTTGCGCATGAAAGTCATGGCGACGATCGATTCCGGGCGGTCCACCACACCAAGCAGTCGCAGATAGCGTTGGACCAAAAGCCCCGTCTTGCCCGATCCGGCAGGCGCCTCCACAATAAAAGAGTGGGCTGGATCGAGCGCCTGCTCACGCTCTTTACGATCCACTAGCATTCTTCTTCCTCATGCTCGCCGCCCGCTTCCTGAACCCGGCATAGCGGCTTGGTTGCGCAGTAACCGCAGACACCCGAAAGGGGATCTACCGCTGCGTATCCGTTGACAAATTGGTCCGCCAGCCGGTACACCTCGGTTCGCGATTCTTCGAGGAAGGAATTCCAATCATGTTTCTTGACGTCAATGCTTCTGCTCTCGAACTGCTTTTCCCTCGATACTCCGACAGCCCGTACTTCGTTTGCTTTCATCTCGGCGAAGAAAATTCCGTCGACGCGATTAGCACTGCTCGCGGCATAAACTAGGAGCTGCGGTTCTTTCGGGCGCGTCCCTTTGAGTTTATTGCGTGACTGCGGTCCGCTCTTGTAGTCGATCAGCACCACGTTACCGTTCTCGAGCCGATCGATACGGTCAACCCGAAGACGGAGCCGCAACCCGGGCGCTTCGAAATGGGCTTCCTGTTCGATCGTCTCGACCGTGAAAGACTGCTTGCGTGATCGCTCCACCTGGAGCCAATCCCAAAGGATTCTCTCCAGGCGCTCCTGCTCGGCGCGCGTCACAAGGCGATGCAACAATCCTGTTTCGCGATTGTGGACGGCATCCGCAACCGCAGATTGAACGATCAGCCGGAGATCTTCAGACGTAGTTGCCCGCAGGACGCTCTGCGACCCGAGCCGCGCCCAAACGTTTTCTACCGCTTTGTGCAGAAACCCGCCGCGCTCCCGGGCGTCGAATCCAAAACAGGCGTCTTCCGGCGGCTGCGCCCCAAGGCGATACTCGGCAAACGCCTTGAACGGGCAGAGAGACTGCGCCTTCAGAAGGCTCGCTCCGCCCCTGACGGTTTCCGACGGAGGAAGGACTGGCCCCTGGCCGTCTTCTAATCTCTCGAGAGAAGCTTTGAGATAGGACTGGCGAGGGAGTAGCCCAGTCCAGATTTCCGTTTCTAGAAATTCTCGCCGCACAAGCCGTTCGGCAAGAGGTGCAAGACGAGCTGAGTAGGTCCCTACGATATCGGGTGCAACCCGGAAAAGGGCGGCGGTAAGGCGTTCGCGTTCATGCTGCCCGCCCGCCGTTGTGCTTCCTGGTACGCCATGCGCGCGCTGTAAAGCGAGAGGGATCAGTGGGGAAAGGCTCTGGCGAGGTGGCCAGCTCTCCTCGGAAAGTCCGACAACAATCGCGGATTCAAATCCCACGCCGGCGGCTTCGGATGCATCCAGCACCTGAACGGGCGAAGACCAGTCTCCGGCTTCCACACTCTTCGAAAGCAGGCGCCACAAGTGCGATAGCGCGGATTCGAAGGTGACTGCCGGAGACACCAGCCCTAGTGCCGCCAGCTCGGACAGCGCATTGTTCCACAATTCGATGAGTTTCTCTTCTTGTTGGGTCAGTTCGGCGTCGCCAGGCCATCCGGCGGCCGCGAGCCAATCGCTGATAAAACGGCTCCAGCCCGGAAATTCCTTGGTTTCGGTCCGAGAGCGAAGCACCTGCCGCAGACGCCGGCATATGGTGAGCAGCGCCGGACATTGCGAAGCCGCCTGTTCCAGGTCCCCAAGCGAAAAATCCAATTCGCGGCGTTTTCGCAAACCAATGTCCGCAAGAGAGCGCAGGCTGCGTTCGGCTACTGCGCCCGGTAGAAACGGAGACCGCACGATGGAGCTCGCGTCGGCGTAATGGATCGCCGGATGGGCCAATTCGAGCAGTAACCTGGCGCCCGCAATAAGTGGTTGATCGGCAAGAGGGGCCCCTGCGTGGACGTGGACCAGGGAATTACGCCGAAGAACCTGTTCGAACAGTCGCTCGATGCGGACAGCATGAGAGGCCAGTCCAGGCACCAGAATGCCGATAGAACGGCGAGGATTCTTCTCCAGTTGCGCGCGCGCGCTCCGCGCAGCAAACTCCAGCTCGCCTGCAAAATCTTTGCAAGGCTGCGCAATCGCGGATGGAGCGATACCGGCGCAATTCAGGTTTTCAACGGTCGCGTGATCGCCTAACGCGTCGAGAATGAGTAGGAGCGCCGGAGTCTTTGCATCAAATGCGATGAACCGCACGTCGCTCGTTACATCGCCGTGCCGGATCCAGTCTGGGGCCGAACTCCACAGATCGGCTCGCGTGATCCATCCGTGCGCCCGGCATTCGCGGCGAAAGAGACGATACCAACCCTGGAACTGGCGACCATCCAGATGCTCGTTCCAGGATTCGCCTTCGGCCGAAATATTCCATTCCGCTAGCAGACGCGTGGCACGGCTGGCGAGCCACGCCATTCTCGAAGCATCGAATACTTCCGGATGTTCCCGTTCCACAATGCGCAGCCACAGAGCATGCTCCTGAAAGGGAGCGAGTAACGTGGGGACGTTTGGTTCACGAAAGCGGGCCTCGCGCCAACAGGTCGTAAGCCAGGCATCTATGCTGTAAATCGATGGCCGCTGCCATGTCTCTCGGCCTCCGGAAAGCTGGTGCTGCGAGAATTGTTCTGCGGCTATGGAGGCCAGAAGCGTGGAAGGAAAAACAACGGTGTTGCCTCTCTCGAGCGAGGGAACCAGACCGGGACAAGCAAGATGCATTTAGGAGCTACTACTATTATCGAAGGTGACGCTCGAATAAATGGCTGAGTCTCGGATCACTGCAAGAAATCAGGATTTTGCTACGTGGTATCAGGACGTGGTGATTCAAGGCGATATGGCCGAGCCGGCAGAAATCGTCAAGGGTTGCATGGTCATCAAACCGAATGGCTATGCGGTTTGGGAGGCGTTGCAACGCGAGTTCGACCAGCGTTTCAAGGCGACGGGGCATCAGAACGTCTATTTTCCGCTACTCATTCCCGAAAGCTTTCTGAAGAAGGAAGCCGAGCATGTGGAGGGATTTTCTCCGGAACTGGCCGTAGTGACGATCGCCGGAGGCAAGCAACTCGAAGAACCATACGTCATTCGCCCCACCTCGGAGACGATTATCGGCCACTTCTTCGCGCGCTGGATTCAGAGCTGGCGGGATTTGCCGTTGCTTCTCAATCAGTGGGCTAACGTAATGCGCTGGGAACTGCGTACGCGTCTGTTTTTGCGAACCAGCGAGTTTCTCTGGCAGGAAGGCCATACCGCCCATTCTTCGCATGAGGAAGCCTTGGAAGAAGTATTACGCATTCTCGATATATATGCCGAAGTCGCCGAGAACGTCATGGCGATGCCCGTAATCAAGGGAATGAAAACCACGTCCGAGAAGTTCGCCGGAGCGCTGCGCAGCTACTCGATCGAAGCCATGATGCAAAACGGATTGGCGCTGCAAGCCGGGACGAGCCACGATCTCGGCCAGAATTTTGGACGGGCCTTTGACGTGAAATTTCAGACTAAAGAGGGAAAGCTCGACTATGTGTGGCAGACGAGCTGGGGCGTGAGCACGCGCCTGATCGGCGGATTGATCATGACCCATTCGGATGACAAAGGACTCGTGCTACCCCCCAAGGTTGCCCCCGTACCCGCAGTGCTGGTTCCTATCTATCGGAAAGACGAGGAGCGCGCCACGGTCATGGAAGCCGCTCACAAGATCGCCGGCGGCACTGCTATCCGAATCGACGACCGCGAAGGACAGACGCCGGGAGCTAAGTTCTTTCATTGGGAACGGCGCGGTGTTCCCGTTGTGATTGAACTCGGGCCGCGGGACGTGGCTGCCGGGCAGGCTGTTTTGAAGCGGCGCGATACTGGAGTGAAACAGACCGTGCCGTTAGGCGCTGTTGCCGAGAGCCTCGCAGCGCTACTCGACACTATCCAGCGAGACCTCCACGAAGGCGCGAAAGAGCGGCTTCGAGCGAATTGCGTACTGGCGAATTCGATCGAAGAAGTGGAAGATATCCTGCGCGCCGTGACGGCCGAAAAGGGTGGCGGCAAGTTCGTTATGGTGCACATGAAGGATGACCCGCGATGCGATGCCCGATTAAAGGAATTCAAAGCGACTGTGCGTTGCATACCGCTGGTGGACGAATACGACGGTGCGGGAACCTGCGTTGTTACCGGCGAGCAAGTGGAGCGGCGCTCGGTGATTGCTAAGGCGTATTAGAGTTTGCTGCGATCCACGCTAAGAATATAAAACTCTGGATCCTTGAACGTCTTTTCAACCCGAAATGCGGCCGGCCTCGCCCGCCGAAGCGAAGCTAGCTGGTCGCGGAGGAACCGTGCTTCTGGATAGTGCGCCATGGGCGTCATGAGTATGTAGGAGATGCGATTGCTCTTCAAATGGTTTTTTAGTCGCTCCGAAGAGCCAAGCGGAAGCTTGCCTGGAGAAGCGTCGAAGAACAACTTGTAATTGTCCTGGTTAAACAGCCTTATGGCCTTCCTACGGGTGTACAGGAAAACAGTGGGATCGCAATTGGCGGCGACCACAGCGTCAGTTGGAATATTTTTACGGAGCCAACTCATTGCCTGCATGGTTTCAGGCCAACTATCAGCTGGACTCAGTGTCCAGGTTGGAGTTTCTTGCCCGAGCGTTGCTTTACGTAGCGTAAACAGATCAGCGACGTTCGCTGCCGCGCAGACCGCGAAAAGCAAAAGCAGTATGGCCTCGGCACGCGCTGTGATTCTCCGAGCTGTCAGCAATGCGCCGTTCGCGAACAAGATGAGCGAAACCGCAAACAACGGCGCCTGGTACCTCACCAGGCCGAACATCATGCACACAATCATCCCCGTGTTCACTGCAAGCCAGACGACCGGCAGAGTAAGCCCGTGTTTGCGCACATGGGCTATCGAGCCAAGGATACAAATTAAGCCGGCCGTCAAGCTCAAAAGACTGCTTATCAAACCAAGCCGGACACCACCTAACGGGCAAGACGACGCAACCGCTGCGATCGCATTCAATGCAATCACTCGGAACCCATCCGCCGGGCCGCGGCTGCTCAAAACTGAATTGTCTTGATAGTTTAACTTTGTGTAGTAAGCGCCCACAGAATCGTTTGTAGCCGGATGCATCGCTTGCCAAATTAGCCACGGCGCCGTCAAAGCCGCAACGACCAGGCAGAAGGCAAAGGCCGGCCGCCATGTCTTGCGTTTAAGGAGCAGAAATAACCAGGCAAGGATCAGCGCTAGACCGGCGGAACGCAGCAGGAATGCAGCGCTTGCCAGGACGGCCCCGCCCACTAGCCGTCGACCGTTAGGAGCATCGCCCTTCTGATCAAACATCAGTAGCGACATCGTAGATGTCGCCGCGAACAGGGCTTCCGGCATGGTAACGGTGCTCAAGAAGACCACCCAGGGCAGGCTAAGCAGAAGGACCCCGATCCATCGAGCGAAGAGGGGATTGTTCGTCTCGCGAAGCGCCAACCGGTACGTGGAGTAGACCCATAGGCCGGTACCGAACAGAGATACCATTCTCAAGGGAAGCAGATTAGCGGGAAAGGCCGGGAATAGCTTCCACAGCGCGGCGAGAACGGCCGGATAGAGGAAGGGATACTTAGTTTGATAGAGTTCGCCCGGTAGACTGAGCGTGCGGAAACCGTGACCCGAGGCGAGAGAAAGGGCGTTTACAAGGTAAATACCGTCATCGTGAAAGGTGCCGGCCGCTGGCTGCACCAGGTAGCAGGCATATACCGGCAGAATTGAAATCAGAACCGCAAAGGGTAGCCATGCGGCAAGTAAACGCAACCAACGCATCCATAAGATACGTGCCTGCCAGGTCGAATTTTGCGCAAAAAAGGCGGCTCCCGAGGAAGCCGCCCATTGGTTGTTTACACTTCTTCGGTAGCGCCCAATGTCTCTTCAGCCGCGAGATCATCAGACAAACCGCCGGTGTAAATACCCGGTGTATCGTCGGAGTAATCCTGCAGGCCGTCGGCAAAGGAGACTTCCTGCTCCGGTAGAGGCTCTTCCTCCACCACATCTTCACCGGCAATTTTCACGCGCCGGTAAAATTCCATGCCGGTTCCGGCCGGAATCAAGCGGCCCATGATGACGTTCTCCTTGAGACCGCGGAGATAGTCCACTTTGCCGTTGATAGCGGCTTCAGTAAGCACGCGCGTGGTTTCCTGGAAGCTCGCTGCCGAGATAAACGAATCGGTCGAAAGCGATGCCTTGGTGATACCGAGCAGAATCGGCTTGCCCGTTGCCGGACGGCCGCCCGCTTCGATGACCCGGCTGTTTTCTTCGCGGAACCGGAATTTGTCCACAACCTCTTCCGGTAGAAACTCCGTATCGCCGATATCTTCGATCCGCACCCAGCGCATCATCTGACGCGAAATCACTTCCAGATGCTTATCGTTGATATTCACGCCCTGCAGCCGGTAGACCTCTTGAATTTCATTCACCAGGTACTTCTGCAGTTCTTTTTCGCCGAGCACGGCCAGGATGTCGTGCGGATTGCGCGGGCCATCCATCAGCGGATCGCCCGAGCGCACGCGCTCGCCTTCCTGGACGTTGATGTGCACGCCGCGCGGAATCGAGTATTCCTTCTGCACACCGTCGTCGCCGACGATATACATCTTGCGCATACCTTTGCTGACTTCGCCGTATTTCACAGCACCGTTGATTTCCGCAATCACCGCTGTTTCACGCGGCTTGCGAGCTTCAAACAGCTCGACTACGCGCGGTAGACCGCCCGTGATGTCCTTGGTCTTGGTCGTGGCTCGCGGGATCTTCGCGATCACATCGCCGGCATGCAGCTCCTCGCCATCGGTCACCATCAGGTGAGCGTGCGTCGGCATGAGATAGCGTTTCTCTTCCGAGCGGCCGCCGCCCGCAGGCCGCATAATGACGGTCGGGAACCGTTTCTCATCGGAGGACTCAGTCACGACTACCTGCATATTGCCGGTAATTTCGTCGACCTGCTCCTGCGTCGTAACACCATCGATCAAGTCTTTGAAGTGAATGACGCCGCTCACCTCGGTCAGAATCGAGAAGGTATACGGATCCCATTCGAGCAGAATCTGGTTCGCCTTCACTGGCGCCCCATCCGCTACATTGATCTTGGCGCCGTAGACTACCGGATACCGCTCGCGCTCGCGCTGCTTTTCGTCCAGGATGATCAGAATGCCGTTGCGGTTCATCGCAATCAGCTCGCCCTTGTTGTTGCGAACTGTATTGACATTGCTGAAACGGACAAATCCGTCGCTCTTGGCGTCCTGGGTCGATTGCTCGCTGATACGAGTCGCCGCGCCACCGATGTGGAACGTACGCATGGTGAGCTGTGTTCCGGGCTCACCGATGGATTGCGCCGAAATGATACCCACCGCTTCGCCGCGTTCCACCATGCGTCCGGTCGCTAGATTGCGGCCGTAGCACAAGCGGCACACGCCGCGCTTTGATTCGCAAGTGAGCACCGAGCGAATCTTTACCCGCTCGATACCCGCCGCCTGAATTGCGTTCGCGAGCTCCTCGGTGATTTCCTGGTTGATACCGACGATTACGTTGTTCTCGTAATCGCGCTGATCTTCGAGCGCCACGCGGCCCACGATGCGGTCGCGTAACGGCTCGATGATTTCGCCGGATTCAATGATCGGCTCCACATAGATACCGTCGCTCGTTCCGCAATCGTCTTCGGTGATAATAACGTCCTGCGCCACGTCGCAGAGCCGCCGCGTGAGGTAGCCGGAATCGGCTGTTTTCAACGCCGTATCCGCCAAACCCTTACGGGCGCCGTGAGTCGAGATGAAGTACTGCAGCACATCCAGACCTTCACGGAAATTGGCGGTAATGGGCTGCTCGATGATTTCGCCGGAGGGCTTGGCCATCAAGCCGCGCATACCCGAAAGCTGACGGATCTGCTGTTTCGAGCCGCGGGCGCCCGAATCGGCCATGATGTAAATCGGGTTGAGGATGCGGCCTGTCCGGTCGTCCTCTTCCATGTTCTTGAACATCTTCTCGGAGACCACCTCGGTGACCTTCGACCAGATTTCAATGATCTTGTTATAGCGTTCGGATTGGGTGATTGCGCCTTCCTGATACTGCTGCTGCACTTCAATCACTTGCTTCTCGGCGTCGTGCACCAGACCGGCCTTCTCTTCGGGAACGACCATGTCGTCGATACCGATCGAGATGCCAGCGCGCGTAGCGTAAAGGAAGCCCAGCTTCTTCACTTCGTCGAGCATCTGCACGGTAGTCTGCAGACCGAATCTCAGATAGCAGTATTGAACGAGCTGGCCATCGCCCTTTTTCTTGAGAAGACCGTTCACAAACGGCATCTCCTTCGGAAGAACGTCGTTCAAAATAACGCGGCCGACCGTTGTGTCCATGTACTGCTTGTTGAACTCAATCGGTTCAGTATGAAGAATGTTCTGGTTGTCGAACGCCTTCGTCAGGTCGATCACCTTGCCGGTGTAGCGCAGCTTGATCGCCGTGAGCGTTTCCACTTCGCCCATTTCGAGCGCAATGAGAACGTCTTCGATCGAGGCAAACGTCCGGCCTGAACCCTTCGAGTTGGGCCGCATCTTGGTCAGGTAATAAAGACCCAGGACCATGTCCTGTGTCGGAATTGCAATTGGCGCACCGTGCGCGGGCGAAAGAATGTTGTTCGAAGCAAGCATCAGGGTGGATGCTTCAATCTGCGCCTCCGGCGAAAGCGGGATGTGAACAGCCATCTGGTCGCCGTCAAAGTCGGCATTGAAGGCCGTACAAGTCAGCGGGTGCAGCTTAATCGCTTTGCCTTCGACCAGGACAGGCTCGAAAGCCTGAATGCCGAGGCGGTGCAGCGTAGGAGCACGATTCAAGAGAATCGGATGATCCTTGATGACCTCTTCCAGGATGTCCCAGACCACCGGATCCTGCTGCTCCACCAGTTCCTTGGCTTGCTTAATCGTGGTGCAATGGCCGCGTTGCTCGAGCCGATGATAAATGAACGGCTTGAACAGTTCCAACGCCATCTTCTTAGGCAGACCGCATTGGTGCAGCTTGAGTTCGGGACCGACAACGATCACCGAGCGGCCCGAGTAATCGACACGCTTCCCGAGCAGATTCTGGCGGAAGCGTCCCTGCTTGCCTTTGAGCGTGTCGGAGAGCGACTTGAGCGGCCGGTTGTTCGCGCCGCGCAGCACGCGTCCACGCCGTCCATTATCAAACAGCGCATCTACCGCTTCCTGTAGCATGCGCTTTTCATTGCGCACGATCACGTCGGGAGCATGCAACTCCATCAGCTTCTTCAAACGGTTGTTGCGGTTGATGACCCGGCGATAGAGATCGTTGAGATCGGATGTCGCGAAGCGCCCGCCATCGAGCGGGACAAGTGGACGAAGTTCCGGTGGGATAACCGGAATCACGTCGAGAATCATCCATTCCGGCTTGTTGCCGGATTTACGGAAGCTTTCAACAACCCGCAAACGCTTGGCGTACTTCAGCTTCTTCTGAGCTGAAGTTTCCGTCTTCATCCGCTCACGAATTTCGAGGCTCAACGCCTCGATATCGATCTTCTTCAGTAGTTCCTTGACGCCTTCGGCACCCATCATGGCGACAAATTTGCCGGGAAACTCCTGATCGAGCTGACGCTTGCGCTCATCGCTGATCACTTCGCCCTGGTTGAGGCCCGTCGCCTCTCCCGGATCGATGATCACAAACGCTTCGTAGTAGAGTACGCGCTCCAACTCTCGGAGCGTGATATCGAGCAGGTAACCGATCCGGCTCGGCAGACCCTTGAAAAACCAGACGTGCGAGGAAGCGCTTGCCAGCTCGATATGGCCGAGGCGCTCGCGGCGGACACGGGAAAGCGTCACTTCGACACCGCACTTGTCGCAGATTACTCCGCGGTGCTTCATGCGCTTATACTTGCCGCATAGACATTCCCAATCGGCAACCGGACCGAAAATGCGGGCGCAAAACAGCCCGTCGCGCTCGGGTTTGAAGGTCCGGTAATTAATGGTCTCCGGCTTGGTTACTTCACCGTGCGACCAGCTTCGAATCTTCTCAGGTGACGCTAAGCTGATCCGGATGGAATCGAAATCGGCGATGAGATTGGCTCTTTCGTACGGAGAGGAACGATACATGAATAGTCCTTGGAATCCCTTTCCCGTTAGTCGGCAGCGTGGGCCAGATCCTGCATCTCGCGGGGCTTCTTCATCAACTCCACATCGAGACACAGGCTCTGCAACTCACGAATCAATACGTTGAACGATTCCGGCACGCCCGGTTCGGCGGCGGCCTCGCCCTTTACAATCGCTTCGTAGATCTTGGCGCGTCCATAAACGTCATCGGATTTCGCGGTGAGCAATTCCTGCAGAATATACGCCGCGCCGTAGGCTTCGAGCGCCCACACTTCCATTTCGCCGAAGCGCTGCCCGCCGAACTGCGCCTTGCCGCCGAGCGGCTGCTGCGTGATCAGCGAGTATGGCCCGATCGACCGGGCGTGGATCTTGTCATCCACCAAGTGGCTCAACTTGAGCATATAAATCATGCCGACGGTCACCGGCTGCTCGAATTGCGCCCCGGTCATGCCGTCGTACAGGGTAATCTTGCCGGAAGTAGGCAGACCCGCCTCGCTCAGCCGCGCTTTGATGTCCTTTTCCGCAGCGCCGTCGAAAACCGGCGTCGCGAAATGCAGGCCAAGTTTGGCGGCCGCCCAGCCAAGGTGAGTCTCGAGAATCTGGCCGACATTCATACGAGACGGAACACCAAGCGGATTTAAGACGATTTCAACCGGCGTACCATCGGGCAGATACGGCATGTCCTCTTCCGGAACGATGCGTGCGATTACACCCTTGTTTCCGTGGCGGCCGGCCATCTTATCGCCAACCGATAGCTTGCGCTTCATGGCGATATAGCACTTCACCAGCTTGATCACGCCCGGCGGCAGTTCGTCGCCTTTACGAAGCTTGGCCACACGCTCTTCGGTGATCTTTTCCAATACGGCGATCTGACGCGAAGTCATTTCCTCGACTTCGTCGATCTGCTCATTGAGCCGGATGTCCTTAGTCGAAAGCCGCATCCGCTTTAGATCGCGAGCGCGGAGTTTTTCCACGACATCGCGGGTCAGCGGCATATCCTTCGATAGCAGCTTCTTGTTGGTCTTCTCGTCGTGCAGATCCGCGAGAAGTTCCTTGCCCCTCAGCAGTTCTTCCAGGCGCTTGGCGCGTTCGTCGCTGAGGATGCGCTTTTCGTCTTCGAGGTTACGCTTTAGCCGCTCTTCCTGCAATTCGAGGATTTGCTTCGAACGTTCGTCGAGTTCGGCTCCCTTGCGTGAGAACACCTTGCAATCAACAATGGTGCCTTCTATACCGGGCGGGCAGTAGAGCGATGCGTCCTTCACGTCGCCGGCCTTTTCGCCGAAAATCGCGCGCAACAGCTTTTCCTCTGGTGTGAGCTGGGTTTCGCCCTTCGGCGTCACTTTGCCGACCAGAATGTCTCCGGGCTTTACTGTCGCGCCGACGCGAATAATTCCGCTTTCATCGAGGTTGCGCAGGAACGATTCAGCGATATTCGGAATATCGCGTGTGATTTCCTCCGGACCCAGCTTGGTATCGCGCGCCTCGATCTCGAATTCTTCGATGTGAATCGAGGTGTAGTAGTCATCCTTGACCAGCTTCTCGCTGACCACGATGGCGTCTTCGAAGTTGTAGCCGCGCCAGGGCATAAACGCCACCAGGACATTGCGGCCCAGGGCCAGTTCGCCGGCCTCAGTGCAAGGACCGTCCGCCAGCACATCGCCCTTTTTCACCTTCTGCCCCTGGTGCACGATGGGCTTCTGGCTGATACACGTATTTTGGTTGGAACGCTTAAACTTTGTGAGCTGATAAATATCCGCCCCAACTTCGCGGGACATCTGCCCTTCATGAGCGCCGCCTTCGACGCGGACGATAATTCGTTCGCTGTCGACCGAGTCGACAACTCCGGCGCGTTTGCAAATCACGACTGCACCGGAATCGCGCGCGGTCACGCGCTCCATGCCGGTGCCGACGAACGGCGCTTCGGCGCGTAGCAGCGGAACAGCTTGCCGCTGCATGTTCGAACCCATGAGCGCACGGTTGGCGTCGTCGTTTTCAAGAAACGGAATCAGGCTGGCTGCTACAGAGACAAGCTGTTTCGGACTCACGTCCATGTATTCGATCTCGTCTCGATGCTTTAAGACGAAATTGCCGGCCTGGCGTGCATTTACCAGGTCTTCGACGATGCGGCCACGCTCGTCGATTGCGACGTTGGCCTGCGCGATGATGTACTTGTCTTCCTCCCAGGCAGATAAGTAATCCGAGTGGGCTTCGTACTCGGCCGGCTGCTTCTTCCCGCCAACCGTGGCGTTGGCCTTTTCCAGGTTGTCGCGCGAGACGACTTGGCTGACCTTGAACTCCGTTTCTCCTGGATTCAGAATCCGAACTTCGTTGACCAGCACACCTTCCTTTACACGACGGTAGGGACTTTCGATGAAGCCGTACTCGTTGATACGCGCAAAACAGGACAGCGAAGAAATCAATCCGATGTTCGGACCTTCCGGCGTTTCGATCGGACAAATGCGGCCGTAATGAGTCGGGTGCACGTCGCGTACTTCGAATCCGGCGCGTTCGCGTGATAATCCACCTGGTCCAAGGGCCGAAAGACGTCGCTTGTGCGTGATCTCAGACAGCGGATTGGTCTGATCCATGAATTGCGAGAGCTGACTCGAGCCGAAAAACTCACGGATCGCCGCCATAACGGGCTTCGCGTTGACGAGGTCGTGCGGCATAGCCGTCGACATCTCTTGATAAACCGACATCTTTTCTTTGATGGCCCGTTCCATCCGGACCAGCCCGATGCGGAATTGATTTTCGAGCAGCTCACCAACCGCGCGCACACGGCGGTTGCCCAAGTGATCAATATCGTCCACTGCGCCAATACCGCGGCGCAGCTTCAACAAGTAGAGAATCGTGTCGATAAAGTCGCGTTGATCGAGCGTCCGCTTGTCGAGCGGCGCAGCATCGGCCTTATCGTAAAGCTTGATGTTGAATTTCATGCGGCCCACGCGTGAAAAATCGTACTTGCGCGGGTCGAAGAACATTCCCTGGAATAACTGTGTGGCGGTATCGAGCGTGGGCGGATCGCCAGGACGAAGCTTGCGGTAAATTTCAAGCAGCGCATCGTTCTGACTCTTGACGGCATCCTTGCGCAAGGTGGCGGAAATCACGTTGCCCGCTTCATCACGGTCCGGGAAGAACACTTCAAAGCTCTCGATACCGGCTTCGGCCAACTTGCCGAGCGTCGTCGAGGTCAATTCGTGGTTCGCCTCGATCAGCACCTCACCGGTGGACATGTCGATTACATCCGCGGCGACATATGCGCCTTCGAGATCGTTCGAAGCCACCTCTACGTGTTCAATTTTGGCCTTTTGAATTTCGCGGAAGAGCGAATTCGTAATCTTGCGGCCTTGTGGCACGACTGCGTCGCCATGCTTGGCGGCAATCGCATGTGACAGCTTCATGCCGATGAGGCTTTCGTTCACGCCCCACAACAATTTGCCCCCTTTCAACGTAATGCTCGACAACTTGTAAAACGCGCGAATAATTTCGGCATCCGTCTTGAGACCGAGTGCCCGCAGAAACACCGTCCCGTAAAACTTGCGCTTACGGTCGATGCGCACATAAAGGAGGTTCTTATTGTCGTACTCGAACTCAACCCAACTTCCGCGATAGGGAATGATTTTGCCGAGGAAGTAACCCTGCGTCTGCACGCGCTCAAAAAATACTCCCGGCGAGCGGTGCAATTGAGAGACAATGACGCGCTCGGTGCCGTTGATGATGAAGGTGCCGTTTTCCGTCATCAGCGGAATTTCACCGAAAAAGACTTCCTGTTCCTTGATGTCGCGAACGGTCTTGACGCCGGTTTCGGCATCCTTGTCGTAAACGGTAAGTCGAATGGTAACTTTTAAGGGCGCCGCATAGGTCATGCCGCGTTCTTCGCATTCCGGAACATCGTATTTCAACTGCAAAGCCACGGGATCGCCGCAGCGGTTACAGAAGGTGACGATATTCTTGTTGAACGTGCCGCACTTGTGACAGAGCACATCGCCAGCATGAAACGGATCGGTCCGGATTTCCGCGCCGCAGTTCGGGTTGCGGCAAATGGTGCGTAAGTGATGCAGGCCTTTCAGATTGCCGCACTTGCACTCCCAGTTTCCGATTGAATAGTCAACAAACTCGAGCTGGCTCAGCCCGCGAAAATCGGAAATGGGGAACACGGAGCTGAACACGCTTTGGAGACCGGCGTCTTCACGCTCCTTGGGAAGCAGTTCCATCTGTAGAAAGCGCTCGTAAGAGCGTTTCTGAACTTCGATCAGATTGGGAATCGGGATCGAAGTTTTGATCTTCGAAAAATCAACTCGCTGGCGAAGAGATCCATTTGACACGTTGGGCATCTACACTGTCCTTGAGGAAAACAAATAGCAAAAAGAAGACATCAACAAATAGCTACACGAAACAGCCGAGACGGCCGTTAGCGGCGGACCAATTGATCCACTCGCGGTACGCGCGCGGCCGGAGGAGGAGCGGCAACGCGAAAGAAAAAACTGTTGAGAAATCTGGCAATAGACGATACTGTCTTTGTAGAGCTAGGGCAAAATTTCGATGCTTTCCGTTTAACAGGCGAAAAGACACCGGAAAATTCGAAATCAAGCATGCGAAAGCCCCGCTGACCTACGAAGATCCGCGGGGTAACGTTAGAAGACTGGAATTGCAAAATAGATGCTAGACCGTTCCCGGCTTTGACGTCTGTCCCAGCATAGCACACCAAGGGCCAATTGCGTCAAATCGGCAACAAAAGCTCTCCATCCCAGTCCTCCACGTGAGGAATACTGCAATTTACTTCACTTCTACGGTGGCGCCGGCGTCAGTGAATTTCTTCTTGATGGCTTCCGCCTCGTCCTTATTTATGCCGTCCTTGATGGTCTTGGGCGCGCCGTCGACCAAGTCCTTGGCTTCCTTCAATCCCAGGCTGGTCACTTCGCGTACGGCTTTGATCACATTGATTTTATTGGCGCCGGCCGCAGTCAGCACAACCGTAAATTCCGTCTTCTCTTCGGCCGGGGCCGCGGCAGCCGCCGCACCCGCGCCCGGCGCAGCCACCGCCACCGAGGCTGCCGCCGCCGAAACGCCAAGCTTCTCTTCAAGCAGCTTTACGAGCTGAGAGGCTTCGAGCAGGCTCAAGCCCTGGATCTGTTCTGCGATTGCGTTAATGTCCGCCATTGTCTTTCACTCCCTGAAAATACTGTTTGATTTCTTACCGGCGGATCGCCCGCCCAAAAATTACTGTTGGAACTTGCCTTCCTTCGTGGCCTGATCCAGTACTACCGCCAAGTTGCGGCCCACTCCATTAATCGACGTCACCAGGCGCGTTGCCGTGGCGTTGATGAGATAGAGCAACTTCGCGTAGATCTCTTCCTTCGGTGGCATGGACGCCAGATCGCCGATCGCCTTGATGTCGATGACGCGCCCTTCCACCATGCCCGCTTTGAACGTGAATTGCGCATTCTCTTTGGAATACTTTGTCAGCGCCTTTGCTAGCGCGACCGGATCTTTGGCCGTATAGGCCAAAGACGTCATGCCCTTCAAGTCACTCAGCAGGTCGCTCGCTGGCGTGCCTTCCGAGGCCTTGGCGGCAAGATTATTCTTCACGACACGATAGTTGCCGCCTGCATCCCGCACCGTCTTCCGAAGCTGGAAATCCTGGCGAACCGTAAGTCTCTCGTAGTTCGTGACGAAAAAATTCTTGTTTTCCGCCAGGGTCTTCTTCAGCTCTTCGAGTTCACGCTGCTTATCGTTCTTATCTTTCATAGTCTATATAGCCTTCGCGTTAAACGGCGTCACGTCCAGTTGTACACCCGGCCCCATGGTGGAGCACAATGTGGCACTCTTAACGTACTTTCCTTTGGCGGCCGAAGGCTTCGCCTTGATCACAGCCTGAATGAGACTGTTGGTGTTTTCGAGCAACTTAGCGTTATCGAAACTGACCTTACCAACCGGCGCGTGTATCACGCCGGTTTTGTCCACTCGAAACTCGACCTTACCGGCCTTGATTTCCTGAATTGCATTGCGAACATCGGTGGTCACCGTTCCAGTTTTAGGGTTGGGCATCAAACCACGGGGACCCAACACCTTGCCGAGCCGGCCAACTGAGCGCATCATATCCGGCGTCGCAATGACGGCGTCATAATCCGTCCAGTTTTCCGTCTGGATCTTCGTCACCATCTCCTCGCCGCCGAACAAATCCGCTCCGGCTTCTTCTGCCTCGCGCAGCTTGTCCCCGGACGCGATCACCAGAACTTTCTTCGACTTTCCGAGCCCGTTCGGCAGAACCACCGTGCCGCGAACCATCTGGTCGGCATGCTTCGGATCCACGCCGAGACGTAGGTGCACTTCTACCGTCTCGTCGAACTTCGTAAATTTGATTTTCTGGACTAAAGTGACGGCATCGGCAAGCTGGTACGGGGTGGATGCTACCTGCTTCGCCGCGGCTTCGTACTTCTTACCGGGCTTTTGACTCATAAATGAATGGTCCAAACGGCTCAGGCCAAACAACAGCCTTTGCCTCCCAAGGATGGCTGGAAACCGTCCTTCAGGATAGCACAGACGTCCGCAAGACTAGCGCATTGCGGAAAATGCCAGCGGTCGAAGAATTACGTTGCTGATATTCTCGACTATCTCGGGATCCGTCAGTCCCGGCTGGACGCGAAGTTTCGCCCACTCCGGATCCTTTCCGAAGGCGCCCCACAACTTATCGCGAGCTGCGAGATCGTCGTAGGAGAGCATGTACGTGAGATTCGGTTGCCTGGGTCCAACAATCGTTTCGCCGAAGAACACAGGCCGCATGCCGAGGCGCTCGAAGATACTCATCTCCGCATCGTTGAACATCCCCACCTTGCGTGCCAACGTGACAAATGATTGCGACTCGTAAGTTCGCAACTCGAAAATTCGCGGCGCGTGTTTTTCTGAGGCGTCGGTCAGAAGCGGAGCCGGCATTTTATCGAAACTTCGCAGCAAGCTGCTCTCCAGGCGCACAAAAGGCATGGCCGCGCCGCCGCTCAATTTCTCCAGCGCGGCGCGGTGCCCGCTATCCGCTCTACATTCGGCAAAGGCGCTCCCGAACGCCGCCAAAGACGCAAATTGAGAAATCGTGACCAGGTAAGGGCCGTCCGGAGCGATCACGCTGGCAAAAGCGCCGCATAACTTGGCGCCTGCGCGAGCGAGCGCTGGCGCTAGTCCATGCTCCAGGTATTCGGCTATGCGAGTTCCCTGCCCCTCGGCGCTGTTGTGCAGGTGCCAAGTCTGGAGTTCCAGGAAAGTGTTGGCCGGCTCGGCTGCCTGCTCTTCGGAACCCACTAACGCGGACGCGCTTAACGCCGTCAACATGCTTCGACGATTCATCGGAGCCTAACGGTCGCGTAACGCTTGGATGAGGGCTTCCATGTGGTCCAAGTATCGCTCAAACGCTTTGCGTCCCGTCGCAGAAAGCTTGTACTCGGTCTTCGGCATCCGGCCTTCGAAGCTCTTGGTACATTCGACATACTTGACTTCTTCGAGGCGCCGGGCGTGCACGCTCAGATTGCCGTCCGTGGTCTGTAGTAGTTTCTTGAGCTCGTTGAAAGTCAGCGATTCGTTCACGGCAAGCGCGCTGATGATGCCGAGCCGCATACGCTCGTGAATGATGCGATCGAGGTTCGGCAGGGCCTGCTCGACGGTCTCCTGCTCGTTCGCAGCCTTGGTTGATTTGGACGTGCGCGGCTTGCCGGCTGCGGCTGCTTCCGCCGTACGCGCCATTGCCGTTCTAGCCACCGTGCCTCCGCGCGATCACGGTTCCAAACACAATGTGCAGTCCACCGAATCCGGCCATCAGCAGAACATTGCTCCAGCCCGACGGTAGGCTGAGCGCGATAGCGCCAAGCAGCATGAAACACATACCCATCACCGGCACTATGCGTACCGAAAACGCTCCGCCGGTAACGACTGCGGCGCCATATAACAAGAGCCACAAACCCGGCAGGACGCTGAGAACCCCGGATGGAAACAAGACCGCCGTAAGAATGGCACCGGCGATCAGGGGCGGCATGAAACTGAGCAGCGCGCGGCGAGCGGGTCTCGACCGCAACGACAAAGACAGGCGCTTCGACTTCCGCTTTACCGCCCAGCCTGCCAGCAGCAGTGCCACACCCGCCTCGGTAAGCCACGTAAGGAACTGGCGATCTTCAGATTCTCTAAAAGCGACGCTTCCCGCCACCAGCGCCGTCAGTCCCACCACGACACCGCCCCAGCCAGGAACCGCGGTAAAAGCCGAGGCGCGCTCCATAGTGTCACGAATGAAGCGAAGATTGTCCGCCGCATGACGGTCGATCGGGACCGGTTCACCGAAGGTGCGGGCTGGTTTGGCATAGGCCATGTCTAAAGTTTGTAACACGGCTACTTTGAAGAAACCACCTAGGGAGAGTATAGCGAATAGCTGATTTTTATGGCAAGTTCTTTGCACTGCAAAGGATAAGCCGGTGGCGGCGATCGATGGCCACCACTCGGATTGTTTTTCCTCCGATTGAGACTATCGCGACACGACAGTCAACTTGCGTTCCTGGAATCCGCTACGCGGGATAGCGCGAACGCCTTCGCCCTCGACTTGTATACCCACCAGATATTCGCGGCTGTCACTCGTCGTGAAGTGGAGCGAGGATGTGTCGGGCCGTTTGGGGAGATCGGCCGGTATGCTGAGCACGGCGACGGCGTGGCCCTCCCCCTGCACGATAATCAGACCGCTGTCGGATTGATCGACCCGGTATTGACCGGCGGAAAATTCCTGGCCGGCAAGTACGAACGGAAACGGGACCTTCACGCGAAGGACTTCGCTGGCGGAAGCCGGCCGCGCGGCCCCCGCAATGCCCAAAACAGATGCTAAGGCAATTGCTTTAAACGTTTTACGCTTCATTTGTGTCTCCTTGAAAGTTTGCACTTTTTGCGGGGCGCGAACGAAGCACCGGTTGTAGGGCTCGAGACAGAACTCCAGCCCAAAATTGAGGATCTTACTTAGACAGGGATTTCGCCGGCGTGGCGAGTTGCGGGAACATCCTGATACTACCGCAAAACCGCCGTAATTCTCAATACGGCAAAAGAATTAGCTACCGATTCAGCCGACCTCGACACCCATACTGCGGCAGGCGCCTTTCACCTGTTCCACAGCGGCGTCCAAGGTAAAGCAATTGAGATCGGGCATTTTAATTTTGGCGATTTCCTCGATCTGCTTCTCGGTGATTTTTCCGACTTTGTTCTTGTTCGGCTCGGCCGATCCTTTGGCTAGATTCACAGCGCGCTTTACGAGGATGGCTACGGGAGGCGTCTTAGTGATGAAGGTAAAAGAACGATCCGAGTAAATCGTGATGACAACCGGAATAATCAGTCCTTCCTGATCCTTCGCCGAGGTCTTCGCATTGAAAGCCTTGCAAAATTCCATGATGTTGACGCCCTGCGGACCGAGCGCCGTGCCCACAGGAGGAGCTGGTGTGGCCTTGCCGGCCGGAATTTGTAGTTTTACTTCCGCGGTAACTTTCTTTGCCATAGTTTCAAATCCTTAATAGCGTCAAAAATAACGTCAAATCTTTTCGACTTGCAGGAAATCGAGTTCAACTGGCGTGGAGCGGCCGAATATCGTCACCATTACGCGCAGCGTGTTGCGCTCGCTGTTGATCTCGTCGACCTTGCCGGAGAAATTCGTAAAGGGTCCATCGACAATCTTGACTGTTTCGCTCTTCTCGAAAGTCATCTTCGGACGCGGACGTTCAGCGCTCGAAGCTTGACGGTACAACACAGAGTTCACTTCATCGGCAGTAAGCGGAACGGGTTTCGTGCCACCGCCGACAAATCCAGTCACTCGTGGCGTAGATTTTACGGCGTGCCACAATTCGTCGTCCATCTCCATCTCGACGAGCACATATCCGGGATAGAGCAGTCGCTTGCTGGTTACTTTTTTTCCATTGCGCAGTTCGATGACTTCTTCTGTCGGAATCAGGATCTGACCCAAGCGGTCCGCAAAACCGAACGCCTGCGAACGCGTACGAAGCGACTCGGCCACCTTCTGCTCAAAGCCCGAATAAGCGTGAATGATGTACCAGTGCTTGTCCGTCTCCGAAAGCACGGCTCCATCCGGCACTGCTTCCACCGCCTCGCCATGCACGCCGTCGCCTGGTTCAGGGTGAATTTCCTCGAGCGGAACTCCTGCGTCTTCTTCAAGAGGGTCCGCCGCTTCCACGGCGCCTGAGTCTGCCGGTGATTCTAGTTCGTCTTCGGGTCTGTCGTCTGCCATCTAAGATTCAACTTGCATGCGTGAAATAGTGAATCACGCGATTAATACCGGCGTTTACCACTGCATCCACTACGAAAAAGTAGCCAGCAAACAGGAAGACCGCCGCAATGACCACTCCGGTTGTGGCGCGGACTTCTTTCCAAGGTGGCCATGTAACGCGGCGCATCTCAGCCTTGACTTCTTCGATATACGTCTTGGTCTGCCGCGGCCAGCCAACAGCCTTGCTCATTTCCATAAAATCTAATTCGGAACTTTTGGTTTGCTGGTAGTGCCCAACTTCAGGCGCTTTTGGCAGGGGCAGAGGGATTCGAACCCCCACTCGCGGTTTTGGAGACCGCTGGTCTAGCCGTTAAACCTATGCCCCTCTATGAATGTCCTCATTCAGCCTACCAAAAATCCTACTTCGTCTCCCGATGCGCCTGATGCTTGCGGCAATAGGGGCAGAATTTTTTCATCTCAATCCGCTCGGTGGTCGTGCGCTTGTTCTTTGTCTTACTGTAATTTCTGTTTTTGCATTCACTACACTGAAGCTGAATAATTTCGCGCGGCATCGTCAGTTATCTCCTTTTTCTTTCCAACGACTACGGCAGGATCTCCGTAACCGTGCCGGCACCCACTGTGCGGCCGCCTTCGCGGATCGCAAAGCGTAAGCCTTTGTCCATCGCCACCGGCGTGATCAGCTCCACTTCCACCGCCACGTTGTCCCCGGGCATCACCATCTCCATGCCTTCCGGCAGCTTCGCCACACCCGTCACGTCCGTCGTCCGGAAGTAGAACTGCGGCCGGTAGCCATTGAAGAACGGCGTGTGCCGCCCGCCCTCTTCCTTCGACAGCACATATACTTCTCCCTTGAACTTCTTGAACGGCTTGATCGAGCCCGGCTTCGCAATCACCTGCCCTCTCTCCACATCGTTCTTTTCGATGCCGCGCAGCAACAACCCCACGTTGTCTCCCGCGCGCCCCTCATCCAGCAGCTTCTTGAACATTTCCACGCCCGTCACCACCGTCTTGCGCGTGTCCTGGAAGCCCACGATCTCCATTTCCTCGCCGACCTTGCAAATCCCCTTCTCCACGCGCCCCGTCACCACCGTGCCGCGCCCCTGGATCGAGAAAATGTCTTCAATCGGCATCAGAAACGGCTTGTCCACTACGCGCTCCGGCACCGGGATGTATTCATCCACCTTCGCCATCAGCTCGTCGACCGTCGCTTCCCACTTCGCTTCCCCGTTCAACGCTCCCAGCGCGCTTACCCGCACTACCGGCAGGTTGTCCCCAGGAAATTGATAGCTCGTTAAAAGCTCGCGTACTTCCAGCTCCACCAGCTCGAGCAGTTCCGGATCGTCCACCATGTCCACTTTGTTCAGCGCCACCACGATGTACGGCACTCCCACCTGCCGCGCCAGCAAAATGTGCTCCCGCGTCTGCGGCATCGGCCCATCGGTCGCCGCCACCACCAGAATCGCGCCATCCATCTGCGCCGCGCCCGTGATCATGTTCTTGATGTAATCGGCGTGACCCGGGCAATCCACGTGCGCATAGTGCCGGTTCGCCGTCTCATACTCCACGTGCGCCACCGCGATCGTGATACCTCGCGCCTTCTCTTCCGGCGCATTGTCGATCGAATCGAAGCTCCGGAACTTGTTCTTCGGATTGTGCTTCGACAGCGTCTTCGTGATCGCCGCCGTCAACGTCGTCTTGCCGTGATCAATATGCCCGATCGTCCCGATATTGACGTGCGGCTTGCTTCGGTCAAATTTCTCTTTCGCCATGGAAAACTTCCAACCTCAAAAAATCTTTCGTCCTTGTTTAGGGGGGTTCGTTTTGCCCGCCAGGCGCGCGTGCGGACACAACTCAGGTGACACACCCGCAAAAATGATAGCACGATAAGGGAAACGGACGGTGAGAGGTTGGAGCCGTTGACCGGGATTGAACCGGTGACCTCGTCCTTACCAAGGACGCGCTCTACCAACTGAGCTACAACGGCCTGTAAAACTGGCGGTGATCGCCGACTCTCCCAGATCCTAACACGATGGCTAGCACCGGGAGACTCCAGCAATACAAATCCGGCCCTAAAAAGATCTGCTGCCACAGATACACGCTTATACGAAACGATTCCTAACCCGGCTATTCCTCTCGCGGAAAATAATCGTCCGGCCCACGAAGTCGAATTCTCAGCGATCCAATCGATGAGGCAGCTAATCAGAAAAGTGCTCACCACCCGTATCCACCGGACGCAACACGGGCGCTAGCGGAGCGAAGGGAAACCAGATCACTAGCAACGCAAAAGTATCCAAGCGGAGATTCGGCAGCCAGCGGAATCCGTCCATCGAATGCCCGTGCAGCAAAACCGCTCTATGAAGCGTAAAGCCGACCACGGACACGCGATAAAAGCCAATTGGCGCTTCTTGATCAAGATGAAGACAATTGGCCAGGTGACGTAAAACTGTTCTCCAGTGAAAGGCTCCAAAGATGTGCTGTGTCCCACCCGGAAACATGGATATTCCGAAAGTAGAAGGCCGATGCAATCCAGGGAATGCCGAGTATTAGAAGTAATACGTAGAAGCAGGATCAGATATCCGTTCAGAACGAAGAAAAAATCCACGCCTAGGGTACCGTCATGGGCACGTACGCCTACTTCATTCGGTGATGGAACTGGTGGACAGGGAAGGATTCGAACCTTCGTACCTCGCAAGGAGGGACAGATTTACAGTCTGTTGGCTTTAACCACTCACCCACCTGTCCGAACAAATGGCTCCTTCATTCATAACATAGACGTACGCGAGCGCCGAAATTACCAAACGAACCCAATTTAGAGGCGCAATTCCCAGGTCTGGCCGGTGACTTCCGGACCGAAGCTACGGTGTTTCTTCTCCTCGACAAGCCGAAACCCGGCCTGTTCGTAGAGATGGCGTGCGGTATGCAGAACGCTGTGCGTCCACAGAACGATCTTGCCGTAGCCGGCTCCACGGGCGAAACGCACGGCCTCCTCGACCAGGCGCCTCCCTACGCCTGAGCCGCGGGCCGATGGTTCGACCAGCAGCAGGCGCAGTTTGGCGACGGTTGCGGTTTTGCGGACTACGAAAATCGAACCCAATCTCTCCCCTTCGCGCTCGGCAATCCAGCAATGTTCGCGCGCCGGGTCGTAGTTCTTCAGGAAATCGGCGACGATCCGGGCGGTCATGGATTCGAGAAACCCATTCCATCCGTATTCCTGGGAATACAACACACCGTGCCGTTCGACCACCCAGCCCATATCTCCCGGCTGATGAGGACGCAGTACATAGTTCGAAGTGCGTGAAGGCGCCGAGAGCGCACGCGAAACCGTATCGAGCGCTTTGACTACATGCTCCTGCTCTTCGGCGGAGAGGCGACCGAGTTGTTTACGAATCTCTTCCTGAGAACGCTCATCGAGCATAGTGAGTTGCTCCTGGCCCCTCGACGTCAGGGACAGGATGTGACGCCGGCCATCCGATGGAGACTTGACGCGGGTAAGCAAACGACTCTGCTCGAGACGCTTCAAAATGCGACTCAAGTAGCCAGCGTCGAGTTTGAGCGCTTTACATATTTCAACGGCGGTAGGTTCGGCGAGATGACCGATTTCGTATAAAACGCGCGCCTCGGCGAGCGAGAACGCGGTCTGCAAATAGGGCTCCTGAAGAACGCCGATTTCTTTTGTGTAGAAGCGGTTGAACCGCCGGACAGCGGCAACGCGAGCATCGAGCGACATATTTGACAGATTCAAGCATTTAGTTGCTTTTGTCAACTAACCAATTTTTTGCGAGAGAAGCCAACGATCGAAGGTCAGCCAGCGTCTAAAGCGCCCAGAAGGAGATCTATGAAACCGCTGCTTCCTCTCATCCTGCTGTGCGCAGGAACCTTGCTGGCCAGAGCCGACGAATCCTGTTCGGCAAATAACTTTCATTCGGACGGCATGACCAGCTATGCGGAGAGCCGAGAGCAGCGCCTCCCCTCCGTATCGGAAAACTACATTAACCCCGGCGCGAACGGTTCTATACGCGTGCATGGCTGGACCGGGGGTGATATTCGGGTGAAGGCCTGCATTCAGGCGGCCGCGCAGAGCGATGCGGAGGCGCAGACGCTGGCGTCTCAGGTGTCGATCGCCGAGGGGCCAGGGATGATTCGTGCAAGCGGCCCTTCGAGCCATGACCATAGATGGTGGAGCGTTTCCTACGAGGTCTGGGTACCCAATGCGGCAAACGTCAAAATGGACGCTAATAACGGAAGCATCGGGGTGGACGGTGTCCACGGGCAGGTCCGTTTTCACACGCAGAACGGTTCGGTCCGATTGTATGAGGTGGGAGGCGATGTCGAGGGAGCCACCACGAACGGCTCCGTAACTGTGGAACTGGCGGGTACAGGCTGGAATGGAAGCGGGATGCATGTCCAGACGACGAACGGCAGCGTACGCTTAAATCTGCCGGAGAGTTTTTCGGCACGGGTCGAGGTTTCGACTGTGAATGGCAAAGTCCGCACGGATTTTCCCGTCACAGTGAGCGGAGAAATTCAGAAGAACATGTCGTTCATGCTGGGTTCCGGAGGCGCGACGATCGAAGCACGCACCGTAAACGGCAGCGTGCACATCGGGCGGCGAGGCTGAACGGGCGAGTCAAGCCGAAGCCGCTAGTCTGCATGGCACACGGCGATGGATCGCTTCGATGTTGACCAGCCTTGGAGTGGTCCGTCCACAAGGACAGAGAACCTCTTCCATGTCGGCCGTGAGGCCCGTGCACAGACCGTAATTTCCGGCGCTGTCCAGTATGAGTTCGCCCTCGTGGCGCCAACAATCGATGCCCGGTTCGAGATGCCAGCCTTCATGCACTTCACATTCGGCAGCAAGCAGACTGTTATCCGGCCCCAGATAGAGTTCAAAAATCGGCACGGCAAAGCTTTGCCACAAGGAAACGCGGAACACATCGCTCAGTGGCCGGGCGCGATAACGAGTCAGCACAATTAGCCCGCGATCGACGCAAGCCAGATCGAGCATTCCAAGCTGGACCTGCTCGAGCAGACTTTCGAGATTTGCAGCCTCGCCGACCAGCACGCTCGGGCGATAGGCTTCGAGTTCAAACCACCGTTCCGGCATGAACGGCACGACGGCGTCAAAGTGCGGCCCTGGGCTCAGCTGGGCCAGACGCAAATTGGCCGATGCCGGAAACGGAAGTTTGACGCGACCGGCGGGGCCAGGCTTTGGGGAATTTGTCTTTACTTTCACTGCAGGCATAAAAGCCACAGAGATAAAGTATGAGTACTGCGGGAAGATTTGCTTAGGGTTTTTCCGATGGCTTCGCGTGAAAGGCTTCCAAATTGGTCTGAAGGATCTGCGACGCTTGCTCGCGCTCGACACCAAGTTCGTAAAGCGCCGTGGTTTGCTGGCGCAGGATCTCGTCATTCCAGCCGCGTGGAAAAAAGCTCGAATCGGAACCAAAAAGGAGACGCCCGGCGCCAGCAACATCAAGAGCCCGGCGGAACACGGTCCGTAAGTCCAGTCCTTCGTATCCCATCCAGCGGTTGGTGCTCGAAGTATCCAGATACACGTTCGGACAGAGGTCGGCCAGCATGAGCGCCTCACGGAAGAGACCCGCACCGAAGTGGGGCACAACGAAACGGATCTTTGGAAAGTGGAGGGCCACAGGATGCAGAGAGAGCGGGTTTGAGAAGCGCAAATCGAACTGGCTCGGCAGACCCAATTTCTTTCGAACGCCGACGCTTAGCGCGCCGCAGTGCACGAACACCGCGAGACCATTATCGGAGGCAATTTCAAATAAAGGCACCAAACGCTCGTCAACGATGGAATAGGTATGCATCGCTGGGAACAGGCACATGCAATGCAGATGAGGGTCGCTGGCCGCGGCTTTGATCCGCTCGATCGCATCCGGCTGAAGGGGATCGATCATAAGGTAGCCAAAGAAACGGTCTGGATACGCGGAGACCGCTGCGGAGACACTGTGCTCGTCTGCCGGGACGCTGGCAATCAGAGCGGCGCGCTTTACGCCATGCCGATCTAACTCTGCGATCCAACGGCTCGCCAGCCCAGCGGCGTCCGGCGAAGGAATCTCCCATTGGAGCAGAGGCGCTAGCGCCTCCGCTCCAATGACTTTTTTCTGACGAGCTAGGGCTGCATAGAAATCGTGCGAGAAGAAATGCACATGTGCGTCGCCGATAGATAATTCGCCCCAAGGCGTCTGTGGCATGCCTTGAGTATTGTAGCGGGCACGCTATGAGCTAAATCACTCGTCGGCGGCCAGCTATCAGGCTCACCAGAAACAGAACCAGGAAAATAACAAAACAAATTTTCGCAATGCCAGCCGAGGCGGCGGCAATTCCGCCAAATCCAAGCAGGCCCGCGAGAATCGCGACCACTAAAAACACCCAGGCGTACCAGAGCATGTATTACCCTCCGCTCGATTGGACGCGATTTGTAACACATTTTAGACACGCACAACTACTGGAGGAGTACTACTAGCTTTGAAATGGATGCTCTAAAGATTCGCTCGGAGGAGTAAATAGCTTTGCGCCATCCGGCGTGAGATACATATCATCCTCGAGACGGATACCGAATTTACCCAGTAAGTAGATGCCGGGCTCGTCGCTGAACGTCATCCCGGCCGCCAAAGGAAGAGCGTTACCGCGCACCAGATAGGGCCACTCATGGCCATCCAGTCCAATACCGTGGCCGAGGCGATGCGTGAAGTATTTATAGCCTGGACCGTAGCCGGCGGCCGTGATCACGTTGCGGGCGGCGGCGTCCACTGCCTGACACGCAATTCCGGGACGGGCGGCCTCGAGCGCGGCCTTTTGCGCCCGCCTGACTACATCGAAAACTCGCTTCATCTCATCGCTGGCAGTTCCATAAACGAAGGTGCGTGTGATATCGGAGTTATAGCCTTCGACAGTGCAGCCATCGTCGAGCATGACGGGCTGGCCCTCACGGATGACTTGCGCCGCCGCGCTGCCGTGCGGCAGGGCGCTCGAAGATCCGACCTCAACACTTGCCTCACCGCGGAAACCGACGCGTGCGTAGGCCGTCGAGATCAATGCACTCGCCTGTTGCTGGGTCATACCGGGTGTGAGTGTCTTGTAGACAGCCTCGTATACCTTCAACGTCGCTTGATTAGCGATCGTCATCAGTTCCAGCTCACGCGCGCTTTTGAGCATCCGGCAGCCAGCGGTAACAGCTGTTGCGCTTGTGAGCGTTATTCGCGGGGCCGCTTTGGCGATGCCGTCGCTAAAGACGAATGGACCGCGCTCGTCCACGCCGAGAGTGACGGTAGACAGCCCCATCGACCGCATGCCGGAGGCAAGAAGCTGATACGGATTCTCGTCTTCCCGCCATGTCAGCATCCGGGCGCCAGCGAGTGGGCCGCGTTCCAGCTGCTCGCGAGCCCGCCCTTCTTCAAACGACGGACAGACACAAAAAGACTCTCCTTTAGCCGGAATCAAAAGCGAGAAGAAGCGTTCGCTTTGTCCCCAGTGTGCACCGCTGAAATAGTAGAGCGAACTGCCGCCGGTAAGAAGCAGGGCATCGAGCTTGTGTTGTCGCATGAGCTCGCGCGCGCGTTCCAGACGCGCCTGGCGCTCGGACATTGCAATGGGACGCACCCGATCGCGCATGGACTCCAGTTTGGCGATGAAGGGGGGCTCGCCGAATGCGGGGCGAGCGAGCACGAAAGCGGCGGTCTGCAAAATACGGCGGCGGCTTACGGACATAGACAATGGTAAGCAAATGAACCTAGACGTCTTGTTTTTCGGCGCGCATCCGGATGATGTGGAATGGGGATCCGGAGGCATGGCGCTTCTTTTGGCAAAGCAAGGATGCTCCTTCGGAATTGTAGATTTCACCGATGGTGAGATGGGGTCGCGCGGGGACGAGGCGGAACGAAAACAAGAGGCTGGCGAAGCTTCTCAATTCATGGGCGCGGCTTTACGCGAGAGCCTGCATCTGCCCGATTGCGGCCTGGTGGATTCGCCCGAACAGCGGCGCCTGGTAGCCGGCGTATTGCGCCGCTACCGGCCCCGCATAGTGGTCGGACCATATTGGAAAGACCGGCATCCGGACCACGCCGCCGCAGGCCGGACGATTCGCAATGCCGCGCTCTACGCAACGCTTCGCAAGGCGGCCGACGAGAATCCACCGCACAAGCCGCAAGCGTTTCTCTATTACCTGCTGCACCACGTGCGCCAGCCTTCGCTGGTAGTGGATATCTCGAAGGTATTCGCGAAGAAATTGGAATTGTTGCGTCTCCACCGATCACAGTTCTCGAAGACGGCCGAAGAATTCGGCGTGTTGCCGCTGGGATTAGGAGATTATTTGTTCGCTCTCGAGTCGCGCGACCGGTTCTTCGGGTCGTTAACAGGGGTGCGCTTTGCAGAGGCGCTGATAATCGATCGGCCGCTGAAACTTGCAAATCTGGCCGAGTTTCTGCCCCTGCTCGGCCAAACGTAACGCAGCCAAACAAAGAGACATCTACAACGAAGGAGGGGTATGCGTCTATTTGCTTCGTGCATCGTTTTTAGTACATTGACCTTTTCGCTCTTTGGACAGCAACCGGCGCCTAACCACAGTGTCCCTATCTATCACGTGACCGTGGTGCAGCGGTCGCTCCAGGCAGTTAACTTCGAGCGGCACAGCGGGCCTACCGTGATTGATATGAAAGGGACTGTGCTGCTGCCCAAGGCAGACGGCAAAGCTACTGTCGAAGTCAAGAACGGATACACCCGCATCGATCTGGATTTGAAACACCTCGCCGCTCCTACGCAATTCGGGTCGGAATTTCTGACTTATGTCCTTTGGGCGATTACGCCGGCGGGACGAGCAATAAATCTCGGCGAGGTGATCCCGAGTGGTTCGGATAAGGCCAGTATGAAGGTGACATCGCCCGAATCCACATTCGGGCTGCTGCTGACGGCGGAGCCCTACTTTTCCGTGCAGTATCCGAGCGACGTAGTAGCAGTGGAAAGTTCAGTTCGTCCCGACACGGTCGGGCGCGTCGAAGAAGTGCAAGTGAAGTATGAACTCATGCCGCGCGGCCAGTACACGCTCAATGTACAGGCTGCACAATTAGCTTCAGCTCAAATGAAAGCCACACCGGGTGTTTCGATGGAGGAATACGAAGCAATTGTAAAACTCTATCAAGCGCGCAACGCGGTGCAAATTGCGCGCGCCGATGGGGCCGGAAACACGCTGGATCGAGCTCAGACGTACCTGGATGAAGCCGAATCTTCTTACAAACGGAAAAATTTCAAAACGACGATCGACAGCGCACGGCAGGCCGTGCAGACTGCTTCGGACGCCCGCACGATCGCTCTTCGAAAGAAGAGCGAGGGTCAACAACCCTAAGCTCGCCGAACGGCCGGCCCAGTTTCCCAGACCGGCCGAATCGCACACGCTACAGTGATTGGAATTTTAGTTGTTGTTAGCTGCGCGCTGCGACGCCGCCGTACGGGAGCCAGGCCCCCAAGTCCCAGACCGGGGCACATCCACAACCGTGAAGACTGCAATAGGCTCGTTAGGGTTGATAGACCTGGTGATATAACCATTCCCACCAGCGAGCAAAGCCGCGCTCCTTATCCCCTGAGGTATAGGCCGTAATTACAAATCACCCGCCGCGGGTCCGAAAGACGGCGCTCCTACTGGCCAGCCCAATAGGCGCGATGGCCCAGATAGTCGGGATCAGGTAAATTGCCGAGAATGATGCGCCGAAGCTTCAATATGTCGACTTCACCCAACTCACGGTATAAAATCTTTCCCTCGGGAGAAAGCAATACAGTGAATGGCACCGGAGAATCCCACTTCGGATCGAAAGCGGCCTGCATGGCGTAGGTGTCGGTGGAACCAAATAGTAAGTTGCGGCCTGAGGCATGCTGTTTTTCGAGCATTTTCAGGACACCGGCTTTTTCGTCAGGCATGTTGGCCGAAACCATGACCATGTCGAAATCGCGCAAGCGATACATGCGATAGGTGGTTTCAAGATCGGGAAACTCATGGACGCAAGGACCGCACCACGTGGCCCAGAAATTGACCAATAAGACTTTGCCCGTGCCGTTGGCGCGCAGTTTCTTGAGATCGTCTGCCGAAGCGAGGGACACCGAGACGGGCTCTGCCTCGATTTTTTGCAATTCTTTGCGTGCACTGTCTTCTTTGGAGATCCATTTCGTCGAACAGCCGAAAACGCCGGTATGGTCGACCGGCACTGGTTTACCGGCGAGCAGTGCCTCGATGGCGTTGCGGGCGTCTTGCATCTTCACTAAGGATTCGCGTTGGCTGTTGTCCACACGGCCTTCGTAGCGGAGCTTCCGGTCCTGATCGAAAATGAACACATGCGGTGTAGCTTTAGGACCGTAGGCGCGGGCTACGGTCTGGGTATCGCCGTCATACAAATAGGGGAAATCGAAGTGACGGTACGCCGCTCGGATTTTCATGTCCTCGAAGCTATCGCTCACGTCCGTGTAGCCCAACTCATCGAGACGAATGGCGGCCGGATTGTTCGGTTGAATCGCAACCACTGTGGCACCCTTATCGCGGTAATCGTCGGCCAGTTTCTTGATGCGCATCTCATAGAGTTGTGCAGTGGGGCAGTGATTGCAAGTAAAAACAATGGCCAGAACCTTGGCGGAAGCGTAGTCGCTCAGCTTGTGGGTCTTGCCGTCAGCGCCGGGCAGAGCAAAGGTGGGCGCCGAAGAACCAAGCGCCAGCGTGGGATGCGGTTCATCCGCAAAAAGCGGCGTAAGGAGCAACAAAAGTGCAAGCGATCTCCACATGAATAAATACCTCTTTCCGACAATCCACGCCCGGAAGCGCTTCGGCCACGGACCATCTTATCGAAGCCCGGGATGCCCGTTGCAGGCAAACTGATAGCTTAGAATCCGATAACCTGGACAAGATTACGATGGCGCGCGACGTTTTTATCAGCTATCAGAGCTCTGACAAAGAATGCGCGGACCGCGTTTGTGAAGCGCTGGAGCGGCAGAACATCTCCTGTTGGATTGCGCCACGCGATATTCCCATCGGCTCCGAATGGGCGGCGGCGATTGTCGAAGGGATACAGCGGTGTCATTCTTTCGTTGTCGTATTGTCGTCGCATTCGAGCAACGCCAGACAGATTTCGCGCGAGGCCGAACTGGCCGATAATGGCAAGCTGCCGATTTTCACATTGCGGATCGAAGATGTGCAGCCCCCACCGGGCTTGCTGTACTTTCTGGGAAACGTGCAGTGGCTGGACGCGTTCAACGGTCAGTTTGAGAGGGCCCTCGAACGCCTGGCAGAGGTAATACGTCAAAACGAAGCCTATCCTGCCGAGGCGACAAAATTGCATAAGACGATTCCGGCGCCTGTCGGGACTGGCATCGCTGCGGACAGCCAGGCAAAAGATTCTACGCCAGAAGCTCCGCTCTTTCCTGGTCCGCCACCGGCGCCCGGGAACGACCAGAAGGCGAAGCTGCGAATCATCGCGATTGCGGCGATTTGCGTGGTGATCGTTTTGGGGGGATGGCTTCTGGCTCACCGACCCCGCAGGCCGGCGCACGTACCACCTCCCATGGATGCACGCCCCACTCGATTTGACGGTAGGGAACAAGCGGCTGAATCCGCCGCACGGGCCGCCACCGAACGTTTCTTGAGTTACAGAGACTCGAGTGATAACCAGGCGGCCTGGCGTCAGTTTACGGCCGAAAATCAAGTGCGGTCGCCGGAGCCGCGCTGGACCCAAAGAGCCGAGCAGTGGACGAAGAAGTACGGACAGCCGGCAAACCATACCATCGATTCGTGCGTACTCGACTCGGGGGGCATGTACACCTGTACGGTTTCGTCCGGTTACGAACACAATTTGTCGTCCTCGGAAAAGATTGTAGTGGCCGAAGAGAGGAGCGGACGGTGGGCCATCGCATCCGCCACGAGAACACCGCCTAAATGAGAGAACAGCGGCTCGATAATGGGACTATCTGTTACAGGCTAAGGCCCTGTGTGAGGTGCGATAAGCGCTACACTTGAACAGGAACGGGAGAATCCACCCTACAGTTGCTTTGAAGGGCCAGTGCGTTTCGAGTATAGTCCTTCGCAGTAGGCAGTATGAGCGTTGTCAATCCGAGTCTCGCAAGCGCGTCGCGGAACATTTCTCACACGGTTCGTCTGGCACCGTATCTAGTTGAAACGTTATGTGAGCTGACCCGCGCGGTCAGAGATAAAACGCACGCGCACACAGAAATCAGCGGGCTGTTGTTTGGGACAGCGGAGGAAGGGCTGACGACTGTCGAGGCCCTCCGCACATTTCAGGACTCTGGACCGTGCAGCGATCTGGCACGGCGGGAGCGCCAGGACAAGGCGTTTGAAAGCGCCATGGCACAAGCGGATGAAGAAGCCGAACTGGCAACCTATCAGTTAGTGGGCTGGTTTTCGCTGAGGAGCAGCAGCGGCCTCCTGAGCAGCGATGTCGAATTTCATAATCGCCATTTCAACCACGCCGACGATTTGGCATTGGTCATATGGCGTGAAGCGGACACCCAAGTCATTACAGAGTTGTACGCACGGACGGAAAACCGCGTGCTGTCGGGCGGCGACTACCGGTGGAGTTCGGTGCGGCTCTCGACGGAGTTGCGGCGGGTCAGTGAACCGATCGATCTCGCAATGCGCGTTAAGGTGACGACGGATTCGTATTTGCGAGCCTACAGGGACACCGAAGAAAACGAGAAGCGCAACGATTTAAAGAGAATCGCGTCATCGGCTAAACGCTCGATGCTGGCGTTAATACCGAAACGCATGAGAGGCGAAGACTACAGCATAACGGGCGGCGATGCCTTACGCGCCTATGCGCGTCAGCCATTGGACACAGGACCAATTTTCCGCCAGACAGAAGACTATCCGGAGGCGATGACGCGCCCCACGACGGTCGGCGCGGAGCCAAGCCGGGTAGGCGACGTGAGCCGGATGCTGGAGCCGAGCCGCGCCAGCGAGCGCTACCGTGCCACTCGGTATCCGGAAGGGGAAGTTTCCGGGCTGCCGATGGTGATCAACACACCGCAGAGGCGCAGCGGCGTGCCGTGGCTTTCGACCGCACTCGTCTTCGTGACCTTTTCGGCGATTACTTTTGCCGTGCTGGCGGTAAAAGGGACCGAATCGGGCAACGGAAAGATTGCGCAGATCATGCGAGTGGTTTTCCCGTCCGGCGATTTGGGATTACGCGTTGAGAGCCAGGGCGACCGCCTGCTGCTGAGCTGGAACCGGCGAAACGCCGCCGTGGCTTCGGCCTCAGACGGGATGCTGCAGATTTTCGACGGGACGCTGCATCGCGAAGTGAAGCTCGACGGCGGCCAAGTGGCGGATGGTTCCGTCCTTTATAAGCCGTTGTCCCAGGACGTGACATTCCGGCTCGAGGTACGCGGCGCCGAACAGAGGTCCGCAATGGGAAGCATCCGGGTGCTCGACGCCACGGCGAGCGTGCGGGAGACGACTCCGATTCTGGATCTGACCAACCCGCCAGCTGCGACGCCAAAGGCAGCGCCGCAAGGACCACCGATCAGTCCGTTACCAGTTCCCGACACGGCGCGCGCGGCAGCAGACAGGGCGGCGGCCAGAAACGCCGAGCGCGGTCAGGTAGTGGTTTACAGGAATCCGGAAGGTACACGCGTGGTACCGGTTCCGGTGGGCAACATCGCGAACAACACCACCGGCAACGTCTTTGGCAACCCAGGTGACAATCCAGCGCCGCCTTCCAGCCAAAGGCCCGCAGCGGAGAACGGTGGGTCGGGCGCGCCATCCGTCCAACAGCCGCCGCCGGCCGAGGCAAAGGCCGACACTTCGAAGGTGGAAAGAACCGCCGACGCTAGCGCCGCTGGGAGTTCGCAACAAAATGCGGTGGCGCAAGCGCCTCGACCAGCTTCGCCCCGTTCGGATACACCAAGACAGACAGCGTCCGTGGGTTCTGGGAGTTCGCCGTCGCCCAACGCCGGATCCACTATTAATGGTTGGGATTCCAGCGCGCCGGAAGCGCCGCGGCCCACTCCCCCGCCGGCGGCAAGCACCTCTGCCTCCGATCTGGAATCTAAGGCGCCTGTATTCGTTCCACCTAAGCCCTTGTCGCAGGTGATGCCCAATACACGATCGCTCGCGCCGGGAGTGATTTCGCAAGCAACGCGCGTAGAAGTTGCTGTCCGTATCGACAATGCGGGACACGTATTATCGGCGCATGTGCTGAATGAAAACGGCAATACCAAAGGCGCGTTGTCCGGGGCAGCGATCGCAGCTGCCAGGCAGTGGACGTTCCAACCGGCCACATTGCAGGGCGAAAAAGTAGAAAGCGAACACACCATCGTGTTCGAGTTCCGGCCGGAAAATCAACAGTAAAGGATTGATCTCGGTAGCTGCTGGAATTTTCGAACTCGATCCTCGTTCGGCCTCTGCTTCTTTGCACAGACCGGCCGGCGCCGCCTGACGGTGAGCCTTACTTCCACCGGTTATTATGCTGGGTGCGGATGTCTGTTACAAAACGGGTTTTGCTCGCTGTTCTGGTTTTGGCGGTCTTAGGATTTGGCGCGGTCGTCGCGACGTATGTCACTATTCCACGCGGCAACACGCACGAGCCAACGTTCGATGCCATCATCGTGCTCGGATATCCTGCGAATGCCGATGGAAGTCCTTCGCCGATCCAGCGGGAACGGGTATTGGAGGGAGTACGGGAGTATCGCGCGAACGTCGCGCCCCGGCTGATCATGACGGGCGGTGCGGCGCATAATTCCTATGTGGAAGCCTCGGTGATGGCCCGGTTCGCCGTACAACAGGGTATTCCGGAATCGGCAGTCACCATAGAGTCGCAAGCGCACGATACGATTCAGAATGCGTATTATTCCGTCCGGATTATGCAGGCGCATAGCTGGCATTCGGCCGAAGTGGTAAGCTCGCCGAGCCATCTGCCGCGTGCGAGCCTGATCTTTTCACACTTTCCGATTCGTTACCGTACTCAGGCGTCGAAACCCGGGGATTTCTTATATGAATGCGGCGTACACCTGCGCGAGGTCTACGTGACCGATCGCATCCGACTCTTCGGATTCAAGCCGACGCCGTACCTGCCCGCCACTTGATACTACAGCCGACACCGGGCTTTTGGTCGGCGGCAACCGAGCGTCCTTCCAGCAGGGCATCAATGGCCGCGCGAAGGTCTTTACCGGTCGGCGGCCCGGTTATCGGGTTTGTGCTGCGGCGCGGCCGGCTGTCGTCGAACTGGCCGTGATAGGCAAGTTTGCGACTGGCATCGAACAGAAAAAATTCGGGCGTGCACTCGGCTGTATAGGCGCGCGCCACGTCCTGGCTTTCGTCGTAACAAAACGGAAACGAGAAGCCCAGCTCGGCGGCCATTTCACGGAGGCTCGCCGGGCCGTCCTCGGGATAGGCTTCGGCATCATTCGAAGCAATCGCAACGATGCCCAGGGGGCCTTCGGCATAGTCGCGAAGAAGCCGCACGAGCTCGTTCTGAATGTTCTGTACATAAGGACAGTGACGGCAGATAAACATCACCAGCAGCACGCGGCTGCCGGCAAAATGATCGAGGGTGATCATCTCGCCAGTGGTCAAATCCGGCAGTCGAAAATCCGGCGCCGGTGCACCCAGGGCGAGCGCCTTGGATTGAGGGTGGGGCATAGCTCTTGATAGCCAGAGTAACAAGCAATAGAATTCTTGGATGTTCCCAATAGAAAATTGGAGGGCCGTAAACGGCTCAAACCCTGTTACTCTCTTTTTAATTACTAACTATGACAAAGGCGTCACGCACCATGTTCGGGCCGCTATTTTGGACTTTCGCGCTCTGCGGCAGCGCGGCATTCGCCCAAGCGCCAGCTTCGACCGACGCGCGCCTGAGCGCACTGGAAGCGGCCACTAAGTCCGCGCAATCGGCGGGCGATAACGCCTGGATGCTGACAAGCGCCGCGCTGGTCCTTATGATGACCGGTCCGGGCCTTGCGCTCTTTTACGGAGGTCTCGTTCGCGCCAAAAACGTTCTGAGCACCATGATGCACAGCTTCGCCTTAATGGGCGTTGTCACGGTGCTGTGGGCGATCTATGGATACAGCATTGCGTTCGGCGAAGGCAACAGCTTTTTCGGCGGCCTGCAATACCTTTTCCTGAACGGAGTGGGCTCGGCGCCCAATGCGGACTATGCCGCGACCATACCGCACGAGACCTACATGATCTACCAGCTCATGTTCGCGATAATCACACCCGCACTCATTTCCGGCGCTTTCGCAGAGAGGATGAAGTTCAGCGCGATGCTGCTTTTCACCTGTTTGTGGTCGACCATCGTGTATTTCCCGATGGCACACATGGTCTGGGGTAAGGGCGGCTTACTGAACGCGTTCCTCGGCGGAAAGATCCCAACATTCGATTTTGCGGGCGGCACGGTCGTGCACATAACTTCAGGAGTCAGCGCATTGGTTTGCGCCTTGTATCTGGGCAAACGCGTGGGTTTCCCGAAGGAACCCATGAAGCCTCATAACCTGATCCTCAGTGTGATCGGCGCTTGTTTACTGTGGGTGGGTTGGTTCGGCTTCAACGCCGGCAGCGCGGTAAGCGCGAGTGGACTCGCCACCAGCGCTTTTGTCGCGACGCACTTCGGCGCCGCGGCGGCGGCGCTCGGCTGGATGTTCGCCGAGTGGGTGAAGCACGGCAAGCCTAGCATGCTGGGCGGAATCTCGGGCTGCGTCGCGGGACTGGTGGCGATTACTCCGGCCTCGGGCTTCGTGAAGCCTTTCCCCGCCCTGCTGATCGGTCTGCTCGCCGGAGTTGTTTGTTTCTGGATGGTTACCACGGTAAAGAGTAAATTCGGCTATGACGACACGCTCGATGCGTTTGGCGTGCATGGCGCGGGAGGAACGCTCGGCGCGATTCTGACCGGAGTCTTTGCGACCAACGCGATCAACGATGCGCTGAAGGATTCAGCCGGAAAGGCTCTTCCGCTCGGTTGGGTGGACGGAAATCCGGGACAGGTACTCAATCAGGCGATCGCGGTAGCGATTTCGTGGGTGCTGGCGATCCTTGGAACCTTGATCATTCTGAAAATTGTGGACCTGGTGGTCGGCGTTCGCGCCACGCAGGAGCAGGAAGTCACCGGGCTGGACATCAGTCTACATGGGGAAGAAGGCTATAACCTGGAAGCGTAAGCGCACATGAAAAAAATAGAAGCCATCATTCAACCGCACAAAGCGGATCAGGTCAAGGAAGCGCTCAAGAACATTGGCGTCGACGGCCTGACAATTTCGGAAGTGCGCGGCCACGGCCGGCAGAAAGGGCACAAAGAGGTCTACCGTGGAATGGAATACGAAGTGGATCTGCTGCCGAAGATCAAGATCGAAACAGTGGTGCCGGATTCGCGCGTAGACGAAATTAAACAAGCTATTGCTACAGCCGCCCGCACAGGCAAGATAGGCGATGGGAAGATCTTCATCTACGATGTGCTGGATGCCATTCGCATTCGAAACGATGACACAGGTGAGATGGCGCTGTAGCACGCATGACCGAGCGCGCTGATTCGGTCGATCGGCTCGTCCAAGAGACTGCGGCGCGATATCTTCAACCGAGACTCGATTTCCCTTTCTCGCTCGTGGCGGTGGGCGGTTATGGACGGGGCGAGTTGTTTCCGCAATCGGACGTAGATCTCGTAGTCCTCGCGCCGGACGAAACGGCGATGCCGGCGTTCCAGGAGCCGCTGGGCGAATTTATTCGGGAGTTGTGGGACAGCGGGCTGCGCGCGAGCCAGTCGGTGCGAACTGTTAACGAGTGCGCGCGACTTCAGGAACGAAATATCGAACTGCACGTTAGTCTGCTTGATGCCCGGCAGGTATACGGGGACACCGCACTTTTTGCTCAGCTTTCGAAAGCACTAGTTGAGTTTTATCTCCGCCAGGAAAACAGGCTGTTGCAGGAACTCGCCGCAATGACGCGCCAGCGCCACGCGAAATTTCACTCCACCGTTTATCATCTGGAACCAAACGTCAAGGAAGTTCCGGGCGGTATACGCGATATTCACTTGCTGCACTGGTTCTCTCTACTGGCACACGATCGGGGTCCGATTGGTGACGTTCTTGCCGGAATCGAGCCGGCCAAAGAATTTTTGTTTAAGGTGCGCACGTTCCTGCACAAGCATACGGGCAGAGATAACAATCTGTTGACCTTCGAATGGCAGGACCGCGCCGCCGCCAGTCTGGAGAGCGAGCCGATGGAGCCGGCTGCGTGGATGCGTGTTTACTATCGCCACGCGCGCCAAGTCTTTCAAGCCAGCGAGCGAGCCCTCGAGTTTGCGGAACTGAAAGACCCCTCGCTAATGCGGCAATTCCGCCATTGGCGCGAACGCCTTTCAAGCCCCGAGTTCACGGTTTCGCACGATCGCGTTTTCCTGCGCAATCCGGCGCTGATCGTGAGATCCGCCGAATCGGTACTTGGCGCATTCACGTTTGCCGCGAGACACGGTATTCCACTCTCGTGGGACGCGCAGCGGCGCCTGACGAGCGATGGGGGAGTTCTTGAGCAGCAGCGGCTCGCGTGGACCGCCTGGCAGGAATTCTTCTCGCAGCCTAAAGTGGCAGTCGGACTGCGGCAAATGCAGGAGACCGGTTTGCTCTCGCGCGCTATTCCACATTGGGCCACCATCGAATGCCTCGTCGTCCGTGACTTCTACCATCGCTATACGGTGGATGAACATTCAATCGTCGCAATCGAAACCATCGACACGTTGGCGGCGAAGAAAGACGGCCCGACCGGACGTTTCCACGATCTATTGCTCGAAGAAGGTGATGTGGCCACGCTGCGGCTCGCTATTCTTCTTCACGATATCGGCAAAGGAACGCGGCCCGGGGATCATGTGCGCGGTTCGCTCGAGGCGTCCGATGACGTGATGGAGCGCCTCGGTGTTCCGGGGGCTAAACGAGCTGGTATCCGCTTCTTGATCGAACATCATTTGGACCTTTCGCTGGTGATGAATGGGCGGGACCTAGAAGACCCGGCGACGGCTCGTTATCTAACGTCCAGAATTCCCACACAGGAGGACTTGCGGCGGCTCACGTTGTTGACCTTCGCCGATATCAACGCGGTTAACCCTACCGCGATGAGTCCCTGGCGGCTCGAACAGCTTTGGCGCGTATACGTCACTGGGCTGGAGCAACTAACGCGCGAACTGATGACAGACCGCATCCACTCGACGGAGGGTCTGTCGCCGGAATTGACAGAATTTCTCGAAGGTTTTCCGACGCGCTATCTCCGCACCCACACCCGCGAGCAGATCGAGGAGCACTTTGCGCTCGACCGGAAGAGAGCGCAGCACGGGGTGGCTGTGAAGATCAGCCGCGACTCCGGAGTTTTTCTACTCACGGTGGTAGCGCCTGATAAGGCGGGCATTTTCGCGAAGCTATGCGGGGCGTTGGCCAGCCGCGGAATGAATATTCTTAAGGCGGAAGCGTCTTCAAATCGCAGCGGTTCGATACTCGATCTAATCCGATTTGACGATCCCATGCAGACGCTCGAACTGAATGCGGACGAAGTCGGCCGATTGGAATGGACAATCGAGTGCGTGCTGCGGGGTGCAATACAGGTGGCAGACTTGCTGAAGCAGCGGCGGGCCGCCGCCCGGCCGTCGAGCGGCTCGAGAATCCAGCCTTCGGTACGGTTCAACAACGAGGCGTCGGACACCTGTTCGCTGCTCGACTTCATAGGAGAAGATCGTCCCGGCTTGCTGTACGATCTGGCGTCAACGATTGCGGCGTTCGGCTGCAATATTGAACTCGTTCTGATAGACACGGAGGCGCATAAGGCTATCGATGTGTTCTACGTGACCAAGCTGGGCGACAAACTCGATCCGGCATTGCAGGAAGATTTGGCCGACGAGCTGAAGCGCGTGTCGTCCGCAGCTTAAATTCGGTGCAGCGTAATTCCGGCAGTGCCATCCTCAAATAGATGATGGATCCTTTTAGGCTGGACGGAAAGCTTGCCCTCATTACCGGCGGCGCGAGTGGAATCGGTGAAGCTACCGCTCGCACCTTTGCCGAGGCGGGAGCACGGGTTGCGGTCGTGGACTTGGATGAAACGAAAGCGCAGGCGGTGGCGAGCGCCTTTCCACAAGGACAAGCATACGTCTGCGATATCACTGATGAAAAAGAGGTCGCCAAGCTGTTCGCGAGCTTCGAGAAGCTCGACATTCTGATTAATAGCGCCGGCATCGGGCTAGTCGGCAACCTGGAGGAGACCGACTCTGCCGACTGGCAGCGGTTGTTTCGAGTGAATGTGGAAGGGACGTACCTAGTGACCAAAGCGGCGATGCCTTTACTTAAGAAGGTCCGCGGCTCAGTCGTCAATATCGGTTCGGTGGCTGGCTTGGTCGGGGTGAAACGCCGGTTCGCATACTGTGCCACAAAGGGTGCGGTGATCGCTATGACGCGGCAGCTTGCGGTGGATTACCCCACTGAGATTCGTGTGAACTGCATTGCGCCGGGGACCGTAGACTCACCGTTTGTGGAGGGGTATTTAGAAAAATACCACCGTCATGAGAAAGAGAAGGTACGGGCCGAACTGAATCAGAGGCAGCCGATTGGGCGGTTGGGGAGACCCGATGAAATCGCCAAGCTGGCACTATACATTTGCTCGCCTGCCGCCGATTTTATGAATGGATCGGTGGTCGCGATCGACGGGGGCTGGACGGCCGCCTAGCCAGGACGGTGTAACCGCCAAACTATTGTTAACCCCCCGCGAATCTTTTAGTTGACGTCGACGAACAAACGACCTTAGGATAAGAGTAACTTTAATTGCACTAGAGCCTGACGATGTCGCTTCGGCGATCCCGAGGGTATTTTCCGGTTCGATGGCTTATTTTTGATGGGAAGACTGGTCCTGAATTTTCGAAATTTTCGCCGAATCGCAGCGTTGCTCGCGGTAGTGGTTTCGGGGTTGTTAGTCGCCCCTGGAGTGGCCCTTTCCGAGACGACGCCCAGCAAGCGATCGACTGCACGGAAGCCAGTGCATAAAACTGTACCAAAATCGGCGAAGGTGGCTCATTCGAGCCGCTCAAGAACGCACGCGACACAGCGGACCGCGACGCGCGCAGGCGTGATCCACACGGGTACCGCGGCGGCGACCACGACGAGCGTCTCTCATCGCCGCAGAACACGGCGTCTCTACAATCCGTGGACCGAACCGACCTACGCGGATTCCACCGTAGGTGACCAGGTCGACGCGGATGATCCGGTCGTGCGTAAGGCAGCGGTCGATGCGCTAGGACCATTCAACGGAACGGTAGTTGTGGCCAATCCGCAGACCGGTCGCATTCTCACGATGGTCAACCAGAAGCTTGGGTTGACGGGTGCGTTCCAGCCCTGCTCAACCGTAAAGGTGATGGTTTCATTTGCCTCGCTCAGCGAAGGAATCGTAGATGCTTCAACCAAACTGAAGCTGACGCGGCGAACTTCGATCGATATGACCAAGGCGCTCGCGATTTCGAGCAATCAGTATTTCGCAAAGCTCGGGCAGGAACTCGGGTTTGAACGGGTGCAGAAATACGCCAAGCTCTTCGGAATGGGCGAGAAGGCGGGATTCGATATTCCTGGCGAAGAGCCAGGCTATCTGGCGGAGGCGGCGCCCGTGACCGGCGTCGGCATGATGACGAGTTTTGGGGACGGAATCCGTTTGACGCCGCTCGAGTTGACAAGCATCGTGAGCGCGGTCGCCAACGGCGGAACGATGTATTATCTGCAGTATCCAAAAACACGGGAAGAGCAGGAAAATTTTGTTCCCCGGATCAAGCGCGAATTGGACATCGCTAAGTTTGTGCCGATGGTCCGGCCCGGAATGATGGGGGCGGTGGAGTTCGGGACAGCGCGCCGCGCAATTTACGACGAGACCGATCCAGTTTTTGGCAAAACCGGTACTTGCACCGACACCGCGCAACCCGGCGTTCACTTGGGCTGGTTTGGGTCCTTCAATGACGTAGGCAAGAACAAAGTGGCCGTGGTAGTCCTGCTTACCGGTGGACGCGGAGTGGCGGGCCCGATAGCGGCCGGTGTGGCGGGAAATCTCTATCGCAATCTGGCGCAGCAGGGTTACTTTGGCGAGCCGGACACAACTGTGGCTACTAAACTGGTTTCAATGCAGAATTGCTGCCGCCGTTAGGCGCGATTCGGGCGCAGTCAGGATGAGAAGGCTGGGCACTCTACTTGGTCTTACCCACAACTTGGCTTAGCACGTTTCTCCTCCTGGTCCTTTCTTTCGTTTGCCTGGGTTCCTGGGTCAACACTTTCAAAGCAACGGGCAACCGCTGGCGCTTCGAGCTCTTTTCAATCGATTTCGCGGTGGGCGCACTGGTGGTTGCTCTGTTGGCTGCCTATACGCTGGGAACACTCGGATCAGACCTAAGCTTCGGCGATCGGATGTTGGTGGCAGGACGGACGAACCAAGCCCTAGGAATCGCGGCTGGCGGCCTTTTTGCGCTAGGAAACATGTTGCTACTTGCCACGGTGTCGCTACTGGGCGTGTCGGCCGCGTTTCCCTTATGTATTGGCACGGCAGTTGTGATCGCGGCGCTCGTTCAGTTTCGAAGTGCGCAAACGGTTTGGCTGGCGGTTGGATTAGTGCTTGTTGCGTGCGGGGTTGTTCTTGCTGTTCTAGCAATCCGCATGAACAAAGCTGCGGCGCGCGCGCCAAGCGCGAAGCCGGGCGTGAGAGGCCCAACCAAAAAAACTTCGCCTGGCGCAAAAGGAATTGCAACCGGTCTGATCTCGGGCATCGTGTTGGGATGTTTTTTTCCTATTCTCCATAGGGGGTTCCGCGGCGATTTCGGACTCGGGCCCTATGCCGGTCTGCTGCTTGTAACTATCGCTCTTCTTATTTCGACGCCGGTGCTGAATCTCTACTTTATGAACATCGGCATCTCTGGAGAACCGATTGGTTTCGGGGCGTATTTTACGGGCTTGCCTCGTCAGCATTTCCTCGGATTTGCGGGCGGGGGCGTTTGGGCAATCGGAATGCTGGCGGTAGGTTTGGCCCTATCGGCTCCGGAAGGCGTGGAGTTCGATACAGCGCTCCAAACAATTGTGCCGCTCGCCTCAGTAGCCCTGGCTGTATTTTGGGGATTCGTAAAGTGGAAGGAATTTGCCACTACGCCCAAATCCGGCCGGGCGAGAGCGTTTCTCGCAGGATCCACCTTGCTGTTTTTGGGCGGAATTGCGCTTGTAGGCCTGGCAAGTCGCTAGGCATTCATTTGTGGTCGTTTCTCTCACCCCAACAAAGAGTGGGCGCTCTCTTCAACGACAAGGACACGCACCACAAAGTCACATCGTCAGGGCAGTATTTCCGATGTGACTCATGGGTTTAAAGCGCTGGATCAGCGGAGTACTCTTACAATCGAAAAGATGGGGAGCGGACCTCAGCGAGGGTCGTGAGGAAGGGATGAAGAACTCTTTTCGCTCTCGAACAATTGGTTCTTTGTAATGATGACGGTGGCGCAGCTCAAGATCTATACGGAAATTGTCCACAAAGATAAACGTGACACATGCGATCCTTCAGCCGGAAGACCATGAAATCAGCGGGGCCAACGGCGCTCTTCTCGATACCGTCGCCCAGAGCTGGCTGGCCCCTCAATGAGCTGAAGAGGCATGCGGACCGTCGCGTGACCGTAACTCTTCGCCGATCTTTCGCGAAACTCTTAGTAGGTTGTGCCGGTGGATGAACGGCCGGCCGGTGAGGTGGAAGTGCTCATGAGCCGCTATCAGCAAGCGGATGGCGAAGCCACGGCAACGCTGATAGGACGGTTGAGCCCGCAAATTTTTCAATTTTTCCTGGCACAGGTGCGAGACCGGTCACTGGCCGAGGACTTGTTACAGGATTTCTGGTTGCGAGTGCATAAAGCGAGGCACACATTCCGGACAGGCGAACCGCTGCTGCCCTGGATGTTTTCTATAGCCCGCCGGACCAAAGTCGATCAATACCGCCGCAACAAGAATGTCAGAAGCCATGAACTTCAGGTGGAACAACTGCCCGACGTGGTATCGCGGGCGCCCGAGCGGAAGGACACGCCCGCACTCGCAGACCTGCTAGAAACGCTACCGGCAGCACAGCGGGAAACGATATGGCTGCTTAAGGTTTCAGGGCTTAGTTTGGAAGAAGTAGCACGCGCCACAGGCAGCAGCGTAGGAGCAGTGAAGCAGCGCGCGCATCGGGCGTATGAAAAGCTGCGCAAGGTTTTTGGGGAGCAGGCATGAGCGACGAAGAACTTCGGCGGCGATTAGCGGAAGGGACGCAGGTTCCTCCCGATGAAAAGCACCTTGCCGAAATCCGCGGCCTCCTAACGTCGCGCCTGACGCCAGTTCGCGCTCTGCCGTCCGATCCGTTTCTGATAATGGTTGCGCTGGCAGTGTTTGTTTTGATCTGTTTACTCGCGACTGTGTATGGGGGCCACGGGGGGTGGCATGTGCTCAGCCTCCTTCAGAGCATCATCTATTTCGGGGCATTCCTCTCGCTCGCGATTCTATTCTCGATCGCCATCGTAGAGCAAGTTATACCGGGCGCGCCACGGCGCGTTAGACCGGGCTGGTTGATGGCAGGCGCGGCATTGGTCCTGGTTGCGCTCATTCCCGTGCTATTCGAGCGGTTCAGCTTCAATCGCTTCATGGAAAGCGGCATTCCGTGTCTGGAATTTGGGACAGTTTGCGCTGCTATTGGCGGAGCATTGGGCTTTCTTCTGATTCGCAAAGGATTCCTGACAACTCCCCTTCAGGCGGCCGTCCTCACGGGCTGTTTTGCCGGTTTGGCAGGCGTCACGGCCCTCGCCTTTGTGTGTCCTCAATTGAATGCGCCGCACATTCTGGTCTGGCACTTTGGGACGATGGCGATTGGAACCGCGGCTGGAGCGTTAATCGGACAGGTGGTCGAATGGCGAATGGCACGAAACGAAGACTGACAGTCCGCGAATTTATCCCGGCGGCGCTGGGCCTGCTTGGTGCCCCGTCTTATTTGTTGTCGCAGGAATCCGACCCGATTCCGCTTGAAATCGGGGGAGCCAAAATCGACGTGACGTTCGGCTCGACCGAGTTCGATCTGTCGAGGGAACGCTTGTTGGACTGGGTACGAAATGCCGCCACGGCGGTCTCTCGTTACTACAGTGCTTTTCCGGTGCCGCGTATGCGCATCCGGGTGAATTCATCCGACACGCGGACTGGCGTTTTTCGCGGAACGACGTGGGGACGCACGCCACCGTTCACCCGTATTTTCGTCGGCCGCCACACGAGCGAGCAACAGCTCGCCGAAGACTGGATGATGACACACGAATTGGTCCATACGGCGTTTCCCGATGTCGAAGAAGAGCACCATTGGATTGAAGAAGGCATCGCCACATATGTAGAGCCGATCGCGCGGGTGCAAACAGGGGAACTCACTCCGCAAAGAATCTGGTCCGATATGGCCCGAGACATGCCTCAGGGAGAGCCGAAGGCCTTTGATGAAGGCCTAGACCACACACATACGTGGGGCCGCACGTACTGGGGAGGAGCGTTATTCTGCCTGGCCGCCGACGTACGCATTCGGCAAGCCACAGGCAACCGCAAAGGATTGCAGGATGCTCTGCGTGCGATTCAAAAGGGTGGCGGCACGATAGACAACTCGTGGCCACTGGATCGAGCCCTCGAGCTAGGCGATAAGGAGACACGGACGACCATCTTGACCCAGTTGTACTCGGAAATGAAGGACAAGGCGGTCCCAGTGGACCTCGACGCGCTCTGGCAACGGCTGGGAGTTCGGAAAAGCGGCGAAACCGTTCTTCTGGATGACGGCGCCCCATTGGCCGGAATACGGCGCGCGATTACCGCTTCGTAACAAAATCTGGCCTAGCCAATCCAAAAATGAGATGATTGCCGTAACTTTGTTAGACACGATCCGAACCATATAGCAGAGCCTAGCCGGCAAAGCTACTTCGGCGGCTCGTGATTCCGTCTTGCGAAAGGACTTAGCTTATGAAGAATCCAGTAAGAAACATGATGATTACCGCCGCGGTATCCGGCCTTTTAGGGGGAACCGCGGCCCGCTTGCAGGCTGCTCCAACGCCGGCGTCCCACCCAGGGATTACGTCGACGTCCACCGCCATGAACGCGGTGGCCGGCAAAGTATCGTTCGCCAAGGCGGCGATGCTCGAGGGGGACAAGCATTCCTGCAAGGGCAAAAACGATTGCAAAGGCCAGGGTGGATGCAAATCCAGTGCCAATGGTTGTAAAGGAAAGAACGACTGCAAGGGCAAAGGCGGTTGTGCCACCGACGGCTCGAAAAATCATTTCAACGCTTAGTAAGTAATCCCTCAGACTGGTCCGGCGCGGCTGGACCAGTCATTTTTTTTGAAGATCTTGATTTATGCCTGCAAATCGATTCAATGGCTTCACGGACTACGGGATCGGTATCGGACTGCGGATTCCACACTATCGCCACATTCTCGAGTGCAAACCGGTGGTGGACTGGTTCGAAATCATTTCCGAGAACTACATGGTGGATGGCGGGAAGCCCCTCAAAGTGCTGGACCGCATACTTGAGCAGTATCGCGTGGTTCAGCATGGTGTTTCGATGTATTTCGGCTCCGCTGATCCGTTGAATCCCGAGCATTTGAAGCGTCTGAAGAATCTGGTGCGGCGCACGCATACACCGTGGCTGTCGGACCATCTTTGTTGGGGTAGCGTGGACGGAAGTTACACGCACGATCTGCTGCCGATGCCTTACACGTTTGAGGCCGCCGCCATCACGGCACAGAAGATTCGCCAGGTTCAGGACACGGTGGAAGTGCCGGTAGTAGTCGAAAACGTGAGCAGCTATGCGGAATATCACGTTTCGGAGATGACCGAGTGGGAATTTCTGAATGAGGTGGTCGAGCGTGCCGATTGCGGCATTTTGCTCGACGTAAATAATATCTACGTCTCCTCCCGGAATCATGAGTTCGATCCATTCAGTTATGTCAATTCGGTTCCCGCGGAGCGAGTAGCTCAGATTCACATTGCCGGGCATTCGAAGTTCGAGAAGTATATTCTCGACACACATGACCACTCCGTGATCGATCCGGTATGGGCTTTATACGCGCGGGCACTGGAGCGTTGCGGCCCCACGGCGACACTTCTCGAGTGGGACGACAAGATCCCGAGCTTCGAAGATGTACATGCCGAAGCAATGAAGGCGAATCGATATCTCAATAGACCAGGTCAGTTTTTGCCAAGTGTCGGAGCTCCCGAAGAGAACGCGCGAGTCCTGTCATGAGCGGATTACTAGATCTGCAGCGGCGTGTAGCAAACGTGGTGATGCAGCCGTTGACGCTCGACGAGCACATGCGGCGTTCGGCCAGAGCCGAAGCCGAAGCGCTGATCAAGCCGAACAGAATTCTGACATCGTTCGAGCGCCTTGAAATCTACAACCGTCAATATTGGTTCCGTGTGCTTTCCTGCTTCGGGGAGGACTTTCCCGGATTGCGCGCGATTGTAGGAACGCGTACCTTCGAAAGACTAATGCGCGCTTATCTGACCGATTGTCCTTCGCACTCGTTCACGCTCCGCAATCTCGGCTCGCAGCTTGAAGAATGGCTGATAGCCAACCCAAAGTGGATCGGCGCGAACCCGCGTCTCGCGTTGGATATGGTGCGGCTCGAATGGGCCCACATCGAAGCGTTTGACGGAGGATTCGAACCTGTTCTGACCCCCATGGAGATCGAATCGGCCGGGCTCGCTTTGCGGATCAGCCTGCAGCCTTATGTGCGCCTGCTCGAGTTGGCCTATCCAGTGGACGACCTCCTGATCGAGGTGCACGACTACGAAGGCGAAACAGATGTTTCGAGTAATGCTGCGCGACAAAGCCAGTTGCGTACGCGTGTTCGACACTACAGCAAACCAGAGCCCGAGCCGGTGTACCTAGCGGTGCATCGCGCCGACGAGTCCGTTTATTACAAACGCTTGCAAATCGAGTCGTATCACATGTTGAAGGCGTTGAGCCAAGAGGCGCCGCTGTCGGACGCGATCGAGAAGGCATTCGAAAGCAGCTCGATGCCGGATGAAAATCGCGTGCCCGCTCTCCAGGAATGGTTTGCCAACTGGGCAGAGCTGGGATGGTTCTCGCGGCCAATAGCAGCATGAGGCTCCCTAAACGCACTGTACTCGCCTGTGAGACGCTCGCGAAGGCCGCGTCGTATCTGCAATCACCATTTCTCCTGGCGGTCCGGCTGTACTGGGGATGGCAGTTCGCGCAGACTGGATGGGGCAAACTGCAGCACTTGCCCAAAGTGACCGCATTCTTCTCGAGCCTCGGCATCCCGGCACCCGCGTTTGCGGCATTATCGATCGCGTGGCTCGAATTCCTGGGTGGTATTTTTCTCGCGATCGGACTAGGTTCTCGCGCATTTGCACTCCTGCTCGCGGTAGATATGTTCGTCGCCTACTGGACGGCAAGCCGCTCGGCGCTATTCTCGATTTTTTCCGATCCAGGGAAATTTTACGCGGATGACGCCTATACTTTTCTCTTCGCCTCCGTGTTGGTTCTTATCTTTGGCCCTGGAAAGATTGCGGCGGACGAACTGTTCCTAAGTAGAGCCCACAAAACTTCCGGCTTCTAGTCCATTCCTTCACCAGACCCCTAACAAGGGTGGAAAGCGGCGTATAACCGTTTTCCCTTGAGCTGTTCTCCTATTGAATACAATGGCCAGTACCCCTTAGTCCCCTACTCCAAGAACCGTATCGTGGCTAGCGGTGCGATACAGAAGCAGCTATTCTGTGATTGACGATGCATAGCAATTCCGCAGCTTTGCCAAGAAACGGCCGAGCCGAACGAAACGAGCAAGCGATCGAACGCGCGCTCATTTTCGGCTTCATCGTGGTCATGGCGGCGAATGTCTTTTGGGCTGTCGGTGCAAATTTCCAACAGCTCTGCCAACACATCCTCTCGGAACTCCATTCCGCACTCATATATCTCCGATAGCCGCGTTTATAGCCACGTGCTACACTTCGCTGTTTAACCGGTTTGTCGCAGGGCTCGCCGGACATCACAACTTATGCCTATTCATGTTGCGATGAACCACAAGACCCTGTACCACTACGACAGGTCGATCCGGCTCGGCCCGCAGACAGTTCGTCTGCGGCCAGCGCCGCATAGCCGCACGCCGATTCTGGCGTATTCGATGAAGGTTCATCCCGAAAAGCACTTCATCAACTGGCAGCAGGATCCACAGGGCAACTACCTGGCTCGACTGGTTTTTCCCGAGCCGACGAGCGACTTTTCGGTCGAGGTGGACCTCGTCGCCGAAATGGCGATATACAATCCTTTCGATTTTTTTCTAGAGCCTTCGGCAGAGCAATATCCGTTCGTCTACGATGCGGCGCTCGCCAGAGAGTTGCGTCCTTATCTCGAGACGGAGCCGGCCGGGCGCAGCCTGTCTACTTTTATTGCCAACGTGCCGCGTAACCGGGCAGCAACGATCGATTTTCTGGTCGGCCTGAACCAGCGTCTTCATGACGCGGTCGGTTACGTGATTCGGATGGAACCTGGCGTTCAAAGCTGCGAGGAGACGCTCAAACTCGGAACGGGATCGTGCCGGGATTCGGGCTGGCTGCTGGTGCAGGTCTTCCGCCATTTAGGAATTGCGGCGCGCTTCGTCTCCGGCTACCTGATTCAGCTCAAAGCCGACAGCACACCGACCAGTGGCCCCAGCGGACCCAGCGCCGATTTTACGGATTTGCATGCCTGGGCTGAGGTGTATTTGCCCGGAGCAGGGTGGATAGGCCTCGACCCCACCTCCGGGTTATTGGCGGGGGAAGGCCATATTCCACTTGCGTGCACTCCCGATCCGACGAGCGCTGCGCCGATCTCGGGAATGCTCGAGCCGTGCCACACGGAGTTTCATCACGAGATGTCAGTGCGGCGGATCTTCGAATCGCCGCGGGTGACGAAGCCGTATAGCGATTCGCAATGGGAGGAAATCGACAAACTCGGGAGTGCAGTCGATGCCGATTTAGAAAGCAAAGACGTGCGACTCACGATGGGCGGTGAACCAACCTTTGTGGCAACCAATGATGCGGAAGCATTGGAGTGGAAGGCCGAAGTTGCCGGGCCGCTCAAGCGGCAGCGGGCTACAGACCTGTTGAAGAAACTGCGCGACCTGTTTGCACCGCATGCCCTACTGCACTTCGGGCAGGGCAAATGGTATCCGGGAGAGCCACTTCCCCGTTGGGCATTCGGCTGTTATTGGCGGACGGATGGTGTGGCGATCTGGGAGGATACAAGCCTGTTGGCCGACATAGATCGGGATTACGGCCATACCATTGAAGATGCGCGCCGCTTTCTCGAAACGTTGACGCGAAGATTGCAGGTGAACCCCTCGTTCATCATCGACGTTTATGAAGACGTCCTGTATTTTCTTTGGAAGGAACAGCGGCTTCCGGTCAATGTCAGCGCGCTTGATTCAAAGCTCGAAGATCCGGGCGAACGCCGCCGCCTGGCGCGCGCATTCGAACAAGGGTTGAAAAAGCAGACCGGGAGCGTACTCCCCCTCCGCCGCATTCCAACAAGAAGTGGGACTCCGCGTTGGACCAGCCAGCCCTGGTTTCTGGCGACGGAGAAGATGTTCGCCATTGCGGGCGATTCCGCGCTGGGATACAGACTGCCGCTCGATTCTCTTCCCTGGACGAAACCCGAGGACGTCCATTACACGTACGATCCCGATCCATTCGCAACGCGTGAGAAGCTTGCGGCGAATCCCGAGCACAGGCCCGAACTGTTCACTGCGCCGCTTGTTGCCGATAACCCGGAGCAGCCTGAAGACAAGGCCAAGCCTCCGGAGGAAAAAGAATCGGCGGCCTGGGTAGCGCGGCCGGCTCTGTGCATCGAGCCGCGCGATGGAAAGCTGTTTGTATTCATGCCGCCAGTCGAGTATCTTCCCGACTACCTGGATTTGATCACGGCGATTGAGGACACCGCGAAATATCTGCAAATCCCAGTGGTGATAGAAGGCTACCCGCCGCCCTACGATCCACGCATCGCATCGTTGCAGGTGACGCCCGACCCTGGTGTGCTCGAGATCAATGTTCATCCGGCTTCTTCGTGGAAGGAATTGGTGGACAACACCACGGCCCTTTACGATCTGGCGCGTGACACTCACTTGGGAACCGAGAAATTCATGCTGGATGGACAGCATTCCGGCACGGGCGGCGGTGATCACGTGGTGCTCGGCGGCATGAGCGCCGAAGACAGCCCGTTTCTGCGCCGGCCCGATTTGCTGCGCAGCATGATCGGTTTCTGGCACAATCATCCGTCTCTCTCGTATCTGCTTTCGGGGACATTTATCGGCCCGACAAGCCAGCACCCTCGTGTGGACGAGGCGCGTACCGATGCGTTGTACGAACTGGAGATCGCATTCGAGCAAATTCCCGATCAAGACGCTCCAGGCGTGCCGCCGTGGCTGGTGGATCGCGTCTTCCGGCATCTGCTTACGGATTTGACCGGCAACACGCACAGAGCCGAATTCTGTATCGATAAACTCTACCCACCCGAAGCGGCGGGAAGGCGGCTGGGGCTGGTCGAGCTGCGTGCCTTCGAAATGCCACCTCACGCGCGCATGAGCCTGGTCCAGCAACTCCTGGTGCGGGCGCTCATCGCGAAGTTCTGGAGCAATCCATTCCGCGAGAAGCTGGTGTGGTGGGGGAATGCGCTGCACGACCGTTTCATGCTGCCCTATTTTGTGGAGCTTGATTGGGAAGACGTACTTGGGGCACTTGCCGAGGCCGGCTACAGCTTCCGCAAGGATTGGTTTGCGCCGCATTTCGAATTCCGCTTTCCGCCGATCGGCTCAGTCTCGAGGCGCGGCATTCATCTGGAACTGCGGCACGCGCTGGAACCGTGGCACGTGCTGGGCGAAGAAGTCTCCGGAACTGGAACGGTGCGGAACGTCGACTCATCGATGGAACGCCTGCAAGTGAAGGTCACGGGGATGATCGATTCACGCCATGCGGTGCTGTGTAATGGCCGACTCGTACCGCTGCACCCGACCGGTGTGCTGGGTGAATTTGTCGCGGGAGTTCGCTATCGCGCCTGGCAGCCGGCCTCTTGCCTGCATCCCAACATCCCAGTGCATACCCCTCTGGTCTTTGATATCGTGGACACATGGTCGCGGCACGCCGTAGGGGGTTGCACGTATCACGTGGCGCATCCGGGCGGCCGCGCGTACGAGACGTTTCCGATCAATGCATATGAGGCGGAAAGCCGCCGCCTTTCGCGATTCAGCGACATCGGTCACACGGCTGGTCCCATCACGATGCCCGTTACAGAACGCAATTCGGAATATCCGCTGACTTTGGATCTACGCCGCAAACCATGAGTGCCGCGGGCGGCCTCCTCTCCAATTTGCCAGCCTTGGCGCAAGGATACTCGCAGCCTGCCACCGGCTACGACGAGATGTCGGTATCGAAGGACCAACTCCGCCCGCGCTGGGAGACGTTCATGCGGTCCATGTCGGCGCTGGGAAAGGAGGAGTTGGCCAATCGCTGGCGCGCGGCGCAGCAGCAGATTCGTGACAACGGCGTTACCTACAACGTGTACGGCGATCCCCTCGGGACCGAGCGGCCATGGACCCTCGATCCGATTCCGCTTCTGATTTCACCGGCGGAATGGAGAGAGCTTACATCCGGTCTGATCCAGCGCGCCAGGCTGCTGAATTGGATTTTGGCGGATTTGTATGGCCCGCAGGAATTATTGCGTGGCGGCCATATCCCGCCGGCTTTGGTATTCGCGAATCCGGGTTTTTGGCGGCCCTGTCATGGAGTGCCCGTTGCTCGCAAGACATATTTGCATCTGCTCGCGGTGGATTTGGCGCGCTCGGCGGATGGGCAATGGTGGGTGCTTTCGGATCGTACACAAGCGCCGTCGGGCGCGGGCTATGCGCTCGAAAACCGGATTGTGCTGACGGAAACCCTTCCGGATCTGTTACGCGAGTTCCAGGTAGATCGGCTGGCGTCCTTTTTTCGCTCGTTTCGCGACACCCTGCTCCACCTTTCCCCCTCGCGTCGCGAAAATCCGCAGGTTGTCATTCTGACTCCTGGCCCGTTCAACGAAACCTATTTTGAACATTCGTACCTGGCGCGCTATCTCGGGTTCACATTGGCGCAGGGCGGCGATTTGACCGTCAGAAACAATCACGTGTTTCTCAAAACGCTCGAGGGACTGAAGCCAGTGGACGTGATTCTCCGGCGCGTTGACGACGGCTTTTGCGATCCGATTGAGCTGCGGTCCGATTCCTTTTTAGGAGTTGCCGGCCTGGTTGAGGCAGTGCGCGCCGGTAACGTCGCAGTAGCAAACGCGTTGGGCAGCGGCTTGATTGAAACTTCAGCGTTCATGCCCTTTCTTCCCGGATTGAGTAGAAGATTTTTGGGGGAGGACCTCACCCTGCCCTCGGCAGCGACGTGGTGGTGCGGCCAGGCGGGAGCGTTTCGCTATGTACGCGAGCATTTGGATTCTCTCGTCATCAAGCCGGCGTTTCCCTCCAAAGGAATGGAACCGGTATTTGGAGGACAACTCAAGACGGACGAGCGCTCGCATCTGCTCACGCGCATGGAGGCACGACCTTACGAATTTGCCGGCCAGGAGTTATTGAATCTCTCCACTATTCCTGTCTGGTCGGGAAACGGGCTGCGACCTCGACGCGTGGTGCTGCGCGTATACCTGGCTGCGGTGGGAGACTCGTGGGTCGTGATGCCGGGCGGCCTGGCACGGGTATCGGCATCAATCGATACACAGGTTGTCTCGATGCAGCGCGGGGGTGGCAGCAAGGATACCTGGGTTCTATCCGAAGGGCCGGTCGATAGCTTTACGATGCGGCGCCCGCAGCACCTGCCGGTCGAGGTGAATCGCGGCGGTACAAGTGCCTTGCCCAGCCGTGCCGCGGACCATATTTACTGGCTGGGGCGATATGCCGAGCGCGCCGAGAACCTGGCGCGTGTTCTGCGCTGCATCCTCATGCGTGTCAGTAGCGAACCCGAAACGTCGGGATCCTCGCAGTGGGATTCGCTGATGGGGCTGTACAACTGCGTGGAATCTCCCCACAGCCGGCTGGCGACTGATGATGCACAACAGCGCCTCGATGAAACGAGGGATCTCGAACAGGAGATCCTGTCACGAATATTTGAAGAGCAACGCACCGACAGCCTGCATGCAACTCTGAGCCGTGCCGGACGCGCGGCGGCCCAGGTGCGGGAGCGGTTATCGAGCGATATGCTGCGCGTGCTCAGCCAGTTTGCGTCGGTCGCACGCTCCGGCGATAGTTCAGCATGGGGCTACATCCCGGCTGTCGAGGCGCTGGCGGTCTTGAACCGTACCATAGTCACACTGGCGGCGCTGAGGGGAATCGAACTCGAGAATATGACTCGGGGGCCCGGCTGGCACTTTCTCAGCATCGGGAGACGAATCGAACGCGCTATTCAATTGCTGGATTTGTTCCGTGGCATTATCGTGCCGTTCAGCGCACATACCTGGTCGACACTCGAAATGTTGCTCGAGGTAGCCGATAGCTCGATTACGTATCGGTCGCGCTACTTCACTACCATGCAGCCGGCTCTGGTGCTGGACTTGCTGATGAATGACGATGCCAATCCACGGTCGCTCGCCTTTCAGTTCAAGGATCTATGGAAACACTGCCATAGGATGGGCGGGTTGGCGTCCGTCTCCGAATGGCCAGTGACGCATCAAGCCCGGCTCGAGGAAGCGGCCGCTCATCTGCTCAGAGAGGATGTAGTCGCATTGTGTACTCCTGATCCTGAAGGAAATCGAAGCACTTTGGACCGCCTTCTAGCGGCCCCTGCCGCGGCCTTGCCAGATTTTTCCGACGCCATTACGCACACCTATTTCAGCCATGCAGAGTTAGGACGCGCGAATTGAACTATCGCCTTCTCCATCGCACCACCTACGACTACGAAGATCCCGTCTCAGTGTCTCATCACGTTGTGCGTCTGACGCCGCGAACACTTAGTGGACAGACGCTCCGGCAGACTAAGATTTCGATTACGCCCAAGCCAGTAGTAACAACAGAGCAAACAGACTACTTTGGCAACACCATCACATTTTTCACATTGGAAGAGCCACACGATCGCCTAATCGTGGAAGCCACCAGCGACGCAGAAGTCATTGCACTGCAGCCGCCAGACTTCGCGGCCTCCGCGCACTGGGAGCTTGTACCGGACAACCTTGCAAACGACTGTAGTGAGGAGGGTCTGGATGCTTATCAATTTGTTTTTGACTCCCGGCGCGCTGAAGCGAACCCGAAGCTCTACGAATACGCGCACCTTTCCTTCCCCGCCGAGCGGCCACTATTAGAAGGCGTCTTCGATCTGATGCGAAGAATCTATGAAGACTTCCGGTTCGATACAGAAGCCACCGAGGTGACCACGCCGGTGGAGACGTTTTTTGAGAAGCGCCGCGGAGTGTGTCAGGATTTCGCTCATCTTCAGATTGCCTGCCTGCGAACAATGGGACTTCCGGCGCGATACATCAGCGGGTATTTACGCACCTTTCCACCTCCAGGCGAGCCTCGCGTCGTAGGTGCTGACGCCTCGCATGCCTGGTGTTCCGCCTGGTGTCCAGGCGCCGGCTGGGTGGATTTCGATCCAACGAATAACTGCCTGCCCTCCGATGGTCACATCACGGTTGCCTGGGGGCGCGATTATAGCGATGTGAGTCCGGTTCACGGAGTGCTGTATGGCGGAGCCCGGCACAAACTCGAAGTGGAAGTCGACGTAGCACCAATCTCGTAAGCAAATCATTCCGGCGTGCTACCGGAATAGTAGAATTCCCATAGGTCTTCCTATGAGGAAACGGGCTTTAGTCGGCCTGCTCGTCGTGCCGTCGCTTGTTGCGGCGGCGACGAAGCTCGATGGGAGCTATGTAGCCACTGCCTACGCCATTACCGGAATTACAGCTTCCGGCGAATCGACGCATCGGCACGTGGTTGCCGCCGATCCTGACATACTGCCTATCGGCACGCGCATCAAGATCCAGCATGCCGGGCGCTATTCGGGCGAATACGTGGTAGCCGATACTGGCACCAAGATTCAAGGCCGGAAGCTCGATATCTACATGCCAAGCACCGAGGAGTGCAAAAGATTTGGCGTGAAGCACGTAACCGTGAAAGTGATCGGAGTAGGAGACGGCACTCGCGCCGCAACGAAGGAAGCGGATCACGCAGTGAAAGCAGACGTAGCTCGTGACGTGGACGAAGGAGCCGTAGGCAATGCGGCAACGGAACTCGATTGGAAGAAGAAAGCTCCTTCGGAACGCGGAAAGGCCAAATAGATCTAATGCATGTACCAGCCGCCATCCACGTTGAGCGATTGACCGGTCATGGCGTCGCTCAACTCGCAGCTCAGAAAGAGGCAGGCACGCGCGATATCGAGCGGCTCGAGACGCCGCTTAATGGACTGGTGAGCCAGAAACTCCCGCTCGTCTTCGGCGGATACAAAATGTTTTTCTGATTCGGTGCGAATAGCTCCCGGGGTTACGCAATTTACATGAATGTTGTGCTCGCCAAAGTCACGTGACAGCGCCCGCGTCAACCCGATGACCGCGCCTTTTGAAGCGACGTAATGTGCCATCTTCCCGGTGCCCAGATGGAACGTCACGGAAGAGATATTAACGATCTTGCCAGATTTGCGGGCGATCATTTGCGGAAGAACAGCCTGAGTGGTGTGGAAGATGCTTTTGACATTCACGTCCTGCATCTCATCCCACTGCTCCGGCGACATGCTCAAGAATGGTTGGCGCGGGAAGATGCCCGCATTGTTGATAAGAATGTCGACAGGGCCAAGCTCGTTGTGCGTACGCTCGATGGCCCGATGGATGGCCTCGCGGTCGCGGACGTCGACGGCAATGGGAAGAGTACGGGCACCGCTGGCTTCAATTTTCGCGGCGGCGGCCCGATTCTGGACTTCGTCCCGATCGAGCATCAGCACGGCCGCCCCATGCTGACCAAAAAGCTGAGCGATTCCTTGCCCTATTCCGGTGGCAGAGCCTGTGATAACGGCCACTTTCGATTTCAAAAGCATGAACACATGATCTTAGCGCCTTAGTACTCGAGCGGGGGCTTTTACCGAGGACAAAAGCTAGGAATTTTGTTAGTATGAGCCCGGAGTACTCTATGGACCGACTCGAAGAACTCAAAAACAAATATCAAGCAGCTCTGCAGACTATTCAGCAGCGCGGCGTCGTCTTAAGTCACCTACACGTCCAAGACAACAAACTCTTCATTCAGGGGTCGGCGCCCTCGGAAGAAATCAAAAACGAAGTCTGGAATCAGATTAAAGCGGCCGACCCCCAATTCAGCGATCTCACGTGCGACCTGAAAGTCGACTCCAGCTTGTCCCAGCCACAAGCAGCAGCGGCGGCGGCAGCGGCCGGCGGAAGCACCGGAGGCCAAACATATACGGTGAAAGCGGGCGACACACTTTCAAAGATTGCCAAAGAATTTTACGGAAACGCGAACGCCTACAACAAGATTTTTGAGGCGAACAAGGATCAGCTCAGCAGTCCCGATCGAATCAACGTGGGACAAGAACTGAAGATTCCCTAGTTGGGCGCGGGGACGATCGAAAAGTTAATACAGGCGGCGCGCATCGCTCAGGAGCGCGCCCAGGCCCGTTTTTCAAAATTCAAAGTCGGCGCAGCGGTTGTAGACGAAGACGGCCGGATCTACACCGGCTGCAACATCGAGAGTGCCTCTTACGGGCTGACGATATGCGCTGAACGAGTGGCTGTGTTCAAGGCGGTCTCAGAGGGCGCGTCCGCCTTGGTCCGCATGGCGATTGTGGCAGATACCGCTCAACTGACGCCACCCTGCGGTGCGTGCCGCCAGATTCTTTGGGAATTCCTAGGCGACGCAGAACTGATTCTTGCGAATCTCGCCGGGGCCACCGAACGGCTGCGGCTCGGCGAGATCTTTCCCCGCCCGTTTGACAGCTCCTTTCTGTAACGCGCGCGTGTTACGTTAGGGGCTGATTCATGGCCTGGTTCACACGGCAGAAGCCGCCAATCGAAGAGGGAACTCCTGACGAAAGTGAGAAGAGTGTTCGCACGGAAGGCCTGTGGCAGAAGTGCGATTCCTGCGGGCAGATTATTTGGCGCAAGACCGTCGAAGAGAATCAACAAGTGTGCCCGAAGTGCGGCTATCATTTTCGAATCGGCGCGCTGGATCGTTTGCAACAGCTTTTCGATAATGGCGAGTACACCGAACATGACGCACAGCTGCGATCGTCCGACCCTTTGTCCTTCGTAGATTCGAAGGCGTACACTCAGCGGCTTGAAGAAATGCGGGAGGCCACACAGTTGCCCGATGCCGTGGTTTGCGGCAGCGGCCTGCTCCATAACCGGCAGGTACAAATTTGCGCTCTAGACTTGAAATTCATTGGCGGTAGCATGGGGGCCGTGGTAGGCGAGAAGATCACTCGCGCGATCGAGCGGTGCCTGAAGCAGCGAACGCCGCTTATCATTGTCTCGGCCTCCGGGGGAGCCCGGATGCAGGAGGGCGCAATCAGCCTGATGCAGCTGGCCAAGCTCTCCGCCGCACTCATGCAGCTTGATGAAGCCCGCCTTCCTTATATCAGTATCCTGACTGATCCGACCACGGGCGGCGTAACTGCGAGTTTTGCGATGCTCGGCGATTTGAATATCGCGGAACCGGGCGCGCTAATCGGGTTCGCCGGTCCGCGGGTGATCGAGCAGACTATCCGGCAGAAGCTGCCCGAGGGGTTTCAGCGCAGCGAGTTTCTGCTGGAGCACGGCTTCCTGGATGCGATCGTCAGGCGCAACGATCTGAAGAACTACGTCTCGAACGCCTTGCATTTCTTTCTGGGTTAGCTGGCGGGGCAGCGTGCGCCCTCCAGAATGCGTCGACGATCACGGTTTCCAAATTCGCCGGCAGTTCATTGCCTGCAGCGGGAAATATTTTGCGGAATATCATGGGACCGAGCAGCATTGCCGCACCCACAATAGGATCCAGATCAGGGAAAAGTCCTTGCTTAGCACCGCGCTTCAATAGGTTTGTGATCTGGCGAATCGGCGGTTCCATCACCCGCGCGCGCCAGGCATCGCCAAAGGCCCTGTTTCGCGCCGCATAAGCAATCAGGTGCGGCATCATTCGATTCTGCTGGTCCGACACTTTCGCCGACGGCCGATAGCTGAGCACAGCCTCGAGATCAGCGCGGATATCGCCGGAATCGAACACCGGCCGACTATCGACCTCATGGAGCTTAGTAAGAACATCCAGACAGAGAGCGGCCTTGTCCGGCCAATGTTTGTAGATGGTGGCCTTGCTGACGCCGGATTTTTCCGCGATGGCATCCATGCTCGTTGCATCGATGCCCCGCTCGCAGAAGAGTTCCAACGCCGCGGCAAGAACGCTCTCGTGCGCCCGCAGACTCGGAGTTCTTGCCATGGTCAGATCTGGATTTTAGAAAACGAGTAACTTCCCAGCAGCAAAAGCAACAGTGCCACCGCGGCCAACGCCAGGGCATCGGTAACCGGGCTGAAGTGTGAAAGTCCAAGAAATGCTGCGCGCAAACCATCCACGCCGTAGGTAAGCGGGTTGATGCGAGTGATGGCGGCGAGGATTTTGGGCAGATTGTTGAGGGGAAACAACGCGCCCGACAAAAAGAACAAAGGCATCACCAGAAAATTCATGACAAGCTGGAATCCTTGCATGTCCTGGAGCGTGGAGCCGATGGCCGTGCCGAGAGCCCCAAAGACGAGCGCCACCATGGCCATAAAAAATAGAGCCACTGGAATTACTGCCCAGTTTGCGGGCCGGAAGCCGGCGATGAGGCAGACAATCAAAACCAGCAGACCCTGTATGATCGCGACCGTGACGCTGCCGAGCGTCTTGCCAATCATGATCTGCAGGCGGGGTACGGGCGCCACTAGCGTCTCCTTCAAAAACCCGAATTGGCGATCCCACAACAAACCGATACCTGCGAAAACAGAGGAGAACAGTATGGTCATCGCGATAATCCCAGGCGCGATGAATTGCAGATAGCTTCCGTTGCCTGCTTTCATAAACACCGGGCCCAGGCCGAAACCGAGGGCGAAGAGATAGAGCGCCGGCTGCCCCAATGACGCAATAATCTGTACGCGCGACCGCTTATAGCGAAGCAGCTCGCGAAGCCAAAGAATGTAAACGGTTTTCATTTAACGCTTCCACATCTTTCCGAATTGCCGCATCTGGTCCACGGAAGTAGCACTTTCATCGCGGATGGTCGCCCCGGTTAAAGCGAGAAACGCTTCCTCGAGTGAGCCGGTATTCGTCTTTTCCTTTAGTTCGGTGGGGGATCCGAGTGCAATGATTTTGCCATGGTCGATAACGGCGATCCGCTGCGCCACACGCTCCGCCTCGTCCATGTAATGAGTCGTGAGGAAGACCGTAACTCCTTCGCTTTCGTTCAGGTGTTTTACCTGTTTCCAGAGCTGGTTGCGGCTTTGCGGATCGAGACCCAAAGTGGGTTCATCGAGAAACAGGATAAGCGGAGCGTGCAGCAAGCCACGAGCGATCTCGAGCCGGCGCTTCATGCCACCCGAAAATCTCTTTACCAGTTCTCCGCGGCGCTCCCACAGATCGAATAGTTTGAGCACCATTTCCATCCGCTCCCGCCGCTGCTTGCGAGGCACGTGGTACAGCACACCATGCAAATCCAGATTTTCAAAAGCGGTCAACTCTCCATCGAGGCTCGGATCTTGAAACACGATGCCGATCTGGCGCCGCACCTGCATCTGCTCGCGCAGTGGATCGAAGCCATTCACCTGAATCCGGCCTCCCGTAGGCGTGAGCAACGTGGTCAACATCTTGATGGTGGTGGTTTTCCCCGCCCCGTTGGGGCCGAGGAATGCGAAAATCTCGCCTTTTTGCACGTGAAAGGAAACGTCGTTCACCGCCAGATTTTCGCCGAACTTTTTCGTCAGGTTCGTGACGTGAATCATGCATAACAATACTAAACGGTTTAGTTATTACCGTCAAGAAGAAAATTCAATCGCGACAATGGAAAAAGATGCTGCAACTTGCGGGCGCAGGCAAGCGCTTCGGACACAAACTGCTATTCGATGAACTGGATTGGCTCATCACACCCAAGGAGCGGACCGGCCTGGTCGGCGGCAATGGAACTGGTAAATCGACGCTGCTCAAGGTGATCGGCGGAATCGAATCGCTCGATTATGGATCGGTCTCTGCAATGAAGGGCATCCGCCTTGGCTACCTGCCACAGGATGGACTGCAGGTCAGCGGGCGGACGGTATTTGCGGAATGTCTCAGCGTGTTTGCGGGCGTAAAAGAGCTGGAGCAGGAAATCGAAGCGCTCACCGTGCGAATGAGCGAGCTCGATCCGGCCAGCGAAGAATACAGCCAGGTAGCGGACCGGTTTGAGCGCGCAGACAGCGAGTTTCGCGCACGCGATGGGTATGCGATCGAGGCGCAAGTGGGTAGCGTGCTTTCGGGCCTGGGATTCGCCAAGGACGACTGGGTACGCCAGACGGAGGAATTTTCGGGCGGCTGGCAGATGCGCATCGCGCTCGCCAAATTGTTGCTTGAGAAACCGAACGTTCTGCTACTCGACGAACCCACGAATCACCTGGATCTCGAAGCGCGGAATTGGCTCGAAGGTTACCTGGTGAATTACGAATATGCCTATGTCTTGATTTCTCACGACCGGTACTTCTTGGACGTCACCGTAAAGAAAATTGCCGAGATTTGGAACAAGAAAGTCACGTTCTACACGGGCGGCTACGAAAAATATCGCCAGCAGAAAGCCGAGCGTCTGGCACAACTTGAGGCGGCCTATAAGAACCAGCAGGACAGGATCCAGCAACTCGAAGCGTTCATCAATCGCTTCCGCTATCAAGCTACGAAAGCGAAGCAAGTACAAAGCCGTATCAAGGAACTGGAACGCATTGAACGAATCGAGCTACCTCCCGAGGAAGAGACGATACATTTTTCGTTCCCACAGCCGAAGCCGAGCGGCCGGATTGTGGCGCAATTCAAAGACGTGGCGAAGAGCTACGGTTCCAAGGCCGTTCTCCGGGATGTGAATTTCACTATGGAGCGAGGCGATCGCATCGCCCTAGTGGGCGTGAACGGAGCGGGTAAATCAACACTGATCAAATTGCTCGCCGGGACAGAATCGCTGACGCATGGCGAATACACATTGGGCCACAACGTAACGCCGGATTACTTTGCTCAGGATCAATACAAAGAATTGGACGTCAACGCGCGCGTCCTCGACGATCTGAGCTCGGCTGCTCCACGCACACCGCAAACCGAACTAAGGAACCTGCTTGGCTGCTTTCTGTTCAGCGCAGACGACGCCTTCAAACGGATTGGCGTGCTCTCCGGTGGTGAGCGCAACCGCTACGCGCTGGCCCGCATGCTGCTGCGTCCGGCAAATTTTCTTCTGCTCGATGAGCCTACAAATCACCTGGATATACGGGCCAAAGACGTGCTGCTCGAAGCGCTCGAAAAATTTACCGGAACGGTAGTCTTCGTTTCACACGACCGCTATTTCATCGAGCATCTGGCGACTCGTGTTTATGAGATCGCAGATGGGACCGTACACGTATTTCCAGGCAACTATGCCGACTATTTGTGGCGCAAACAAGGCGGCGCGGAACGTACGCCAACGCTCGACGACGTATTGGCCGGTGTTCCTCTGGCGGAACCGATACCGCTCGCGGCGCGTGGCGCTCCGGCGGCCAAACGTATTAATCCGATTAAGCTTCAGCGAATGCAGGAACAGGCCAAGCAGTTGGAGGGACGGATCGCCGAATTAGAAGGCGAGATGCAAACCGCGGAAATACGGCTTTCAGATTTCGTCGGCGCAGACGAAGCCTTGCGGCTTTCGAATCTGCTCGAAACGCAGCGCTCGGCGCTTGCCCAGGCAATGGCCGAATGGGAAGAACTAACGCAGCAGATTGAAGCGACGGCTTAAGCGGATTACTCCGGCGGTACTTGGGTATCACGTGGCCTCTTACGCTGCACTTCATCCCAGCGGCGCACCAGTTGCCGCCACTGATCGAGCGTGAGGACGCTCCGCAATTCGACGCTCATTTCAAGAAGTACACGGGATGAAGTAGCGCGCGCACTCGATAACCGATCAATTATCGCTTTTGCGGATTCCGGATTGACCTCGGGCTCGTTCATGAGATCTTCAAGAGCCCCATCGGCCTTACTCACGTTGTTGCGAGCATCGAGAAGGCGGTCCCGGTACGAACGTACGATCTGCCGTATCTTCTGGCTCTGTGCGGCATTTAATCCCAAGTCGCCCACCACCGGACTGTTCCACCAAGGGAAGCTTGCACGATTCTGTGCCGTGAGGCAAATGGCTACGAGCAAGCCAAGCAGCAGTACGCGAATCGATCTGGATTTCATTCCTCAAACAGCGCGCGCAATGGCGCAGTAGACCGCGGCTCCGAATCGGCAGCCATGCAACTTACATCCCGGGCAAGTTGAACGTCGCTCAACGGTCGGTTACGCACGTCGTGCCGGGACCTTTGGTCATACACTACAAGCCCGCCAGCGACAACCAGCAGCGTCGCAGCAGCCGGAGCCCAACGACCGATCGAAATCCCGGTCCACCGATTCGCGGGCCGGCTCAACCGCGCATAAATGCGGCGGCGTTGGGACATCAGAAAATCATGACTTGCTATCTCGGCATCCGATTTCCCTAAGTCCGCTTCCAGCGTGCGGCGCGCGGATTGCGCCGCGGACAACCGCGCCTGGCACTGGCGGCACACATTCAGATGCGCATCACTGGGACCGACACCATACAGGTGCTCTATCAACTCATCATCTGTCCAATGCCCTGACAGTCTGGACTCGATGCTCATAATTCCTCCGCACGTCTCAGCGACGCGGCTGGTAAAGATCTTTGAGTTCTTCCCTCATCTTAGTCAAAGCCCGGAACAAGTGGGCTTTCACTGTACCAACATCCAGTTGTAGTACGTCGGCAATGTCCTCAAGCGTCATGGCATCGTAATGCCGGAGCGAAAAAACAGCTCGCTGCCGGGCGGAGAGCTTACCGACGGCTATATCCAGTCTTTGCTGGATTTGCCTTGCAAAAATCTGACGTTCGGCATCCGGCCCGGCGCCGGGCGCCATCCGCAGGATCAACTCCTCGTCCGCCGGGGCCGGCCGCCGTTGCCAAATTTTCCACGACCGCGACCGCAGCCGGTCCAGGCAGGTATTCACCGCGATGCGGGTAATCCACTTGCCCGGGCTCTGCATGTCGGCTGGGTCATTTTTATCGCGGCTCAGCGCCTTAAAGGCCTTCAGGAAGCTATCCTGGGTCGCCGAATCGGCTTCGTCCGGGTCCTGGAGCAAGTGCCGGCACAGCAGGAAAATCCGCTTCTGTTCAGAAGCCATCCAACTGCCGAAATCTCGAAGGTCGCCACCAACGTGGATCTCGCCATCCAGTGGCTCGGCCATCACGCCCATCATAAGCCGTCACTTAGAAGGAACGCGGGGGGGTGGCAATTGGTTTACAGGATTGCTATCTATTGGCAGGCGCAGGAAATCCGTGTCAGCCGGGAGCTTGCAGGAGTCTCGCCGTGGCAGGTCAATAGCGTTGTCGCCAGTAATGGCCCTTACCCAGCGGATGTACGATTTGTTAGTTGCATCACTACAATCCATCGGCACGTCCAGGCTAAAGTCATCGTCCACGCCGGACAGGTTGAGAACGACACCCCTCGAACCCTTCCGCAAGGCCAGACTAGGGAGACCAGTCCCGTACACCCAGGACTCAAAAAACAGACTCAAATTTCGGTCCGGCTGCTCGGCGGGCACGAACCCGGCGGCCAGTTGCCGAAAATCCTCGTTGCTGATTGGCTTTGTCGCGTAGCGCTGAAGCATGCGGATCTGTAGCTTCTTAAACCCCTCATCCCCCAAGCGCCAGCGCAGCATGTGTAAGATCCATGCGCCCTTTTCGTAGGCGACGGCATGCCAGACATTCAGCCCATAATTGTCGAGCAGACGCTCACCGAAATCGACCGGCCCGGCAGACTCGACCGGCTTTCCGTCATGCTCCCGGCAAAGATCGTCTCGAAAACTCGCGAGCGCGGCGTTCAGTTCCTCGCTTCCTTTGGTCCGTTCCAGATATAGAAGCGCGGAATAATTGGACATAGCCTCGAGTAGCCAAGCCGCGCGATAATCCGCCTGACTGACAATATTGCCCCACCATTGATGGGCGAGTTCGTGAGGCAAGAGAATCTCTGAAAAAAATGAATTGCGCCGCGGGTCACGCAGTTCGAATGGCCGATCTTCTTCCCGCATGTAGGCGACGCTGGAGAGGTAAATCAATCCGGGAAAGCCCTGGCCGAAATACCCCTCGATCGGAGAAATCGCCAAACTACGAATGGGCAGAGGCATCCAGCGGTGCGAATAGTAATCGAGCACACTGGCCGCCGCTGCCGGGATCGCCAGCGCTGGCTCCGGGTTGACCCCGCGATTGGCGTACACGTCGATCTCATAGGGTCCGTGCGATTCGTTGGAAACGGTGTAATCACCGAGGTTAAAACCGGCCAGCGGCTCGGCGACGGGTGTCTTACGACGCACCGTTCGCACTCCCTCACGAGTGTCCTCGCTGACTGGGTCGCCGGTCGCCACCAGGTGCAGATTCTCCGGACAATGAAAGGTCAGGTCGAAAGTCGCGAGCGTCGGGCTGATGAACGGATACCATTGGTTGCGCTCATCGACAAAGTAACTTCCGGAACTGGTTTGGCGAATCACTGAGCCTTCGTAGCGCACCTCGATTTCATGGTTTGTAGAGGGTTCGAGAGGCGACGTGGCAATCACCAAAAACGGACCGGCGCCCTTTGTTTCTAGGGTACCGATCGACTTACGCTCGAATACTTCGGCCGGGCTTCCATCGATTGCGGCGGATGTCACGTGCAAGCGGGTCGCCAGGTTCAACATTACGACCGGACCACCGCTCTCGTCCGCCGTGTAGGCGAAGCGCGCTGTCGAGGACATGCTCAGATCCGGATGGATGCTTGTCTCTATTCGGTAATTTCCCAAGCGGCCTGATTGATCCGCAAATGGTGACGATCCGCGTGGCCGAAAGCTCGTCCAGACCTGAAATCGCCGATCAGAGTCAGGAATGGCAGTGGAAGGAATGCGCCCAATTGAGACGGGCTCGAACTTGCCGGGATCGTATCCGATGTCGAAGGGACCCAGGTCGCGCCCGCCGATCATCCCATAGAAGAAGCCGAGCGCATTTGGATGATGGTCGAGTAGCGCTGCGATAAGGCGAACTTCGATGATCGAACTGTTATCCCGTAGAATGCTATTCGCCTCCTGAGCCAATTCCGGAGCGATGTCGGCCGCCGGATGGATGGGCCGCTGGGCGATCTGTTGGTGTAGTTCTTCAGCGGTATTGTCGGAAAAGAAAAAAACTGCAGAATTCAAGTGTTCATCCAGGTTGGGGCTCTTGGTGAAGTGCAGTAGAGAAGCGCGCTCGCTGCGCTGTGGCGGGAAGACCAGCACTTCTCCATCGCCTCCCTCCGAATGCGAGGTGGTGAAGACCGCCGCCACGCAGCGGCCTGCGAGCGGTTTAGTAAACGACAAGACTCCTTCAGTGAGATAGATTTTCAGATCGCCGCGGAATAGTTGGAGATCGCGGACATGGTAGGTCTGGGCCGGATCGATCGAAATTTGCTCGAGTTGAGCGGAAAGCGCGGCAGCCGTCTGTGGAGCGCTGGCCCGCACCAAGCCGCATAAGGCCGAAGCGGCGAAAGCCAGGCACAACCGGTTCACAAACTACTATTTAATCTCGGAACTGGTGGGCGTGGCAGGGTCCTGACTCCAATTTTCGCGGATGACACCCGATTGGTCCGTGTAAAACGTGCGGCGGCCGGTGCTACCGAACGTCTTTGGCATGGCGCTGACAGCATAGCCAGAGGGAGTCTGGGTAACTGTGAAGTTATAGCCACTGGAGGATCCGGTGGCCAGGTTTGGGGGAATGAGACCAGCCGCTTCAGGTCCCTCGCCACCACCGGAGGGCGGGGGTCCGAGCTGGGCGATGCTCGTCGCAAATTTGCCAAATTGCGACTGGTATTGGACTTCTGTCGTGTTGATAGTATTGAGCGTTTTTATCGCGGCCATTTCCTGGGCATGCATGCGTGATTTGCTCATCTGCGGCAGAGCGATCGAAAGAATGATCAAAATGATAGCGATAACGATCAGCAGTTCGATGAGGGAGAAACCACGCTGCTGCGGCCGGCGCCGATGAAAATCCTGGACCATACGATTCACATGATACGACGTTGCCGAGCGACTTATCGTTGTATAGACCATTTCTTAATGAGTGCGTCGAGCGCCTGAAGCCGCTCCCAAAAAGGAGCCAGGAGGTCGAGGCGCAAGGCGTTAGCACCGTCAGAGAGGGCGCGTTCCGGGGCGTCGTGCACTTCGACAAAGACGCCCGCAATGCCGGTCGCCACGGCGGCGCGGGCCAACGGCTCGATAAATTCCGGCTGGCCGCCCGAAACTCCGGCACCGGCACCCGGAAGCTGGACGCTGTGGGTGGCATCGAATACCACTGGATAGCCCGTGGCCGCTAGGCGAGGTAACGTTCGCATGTCGACTACGAGGTTGTTATAGCCGAACGAGGATCCGCGCTCGGTCAAAATGATCTTGTCGTTGCCAGTGCTCGCGACCTTATCGGCGGCGTGAGCAAATTCGGCGGGTGACAAGAACTGACCCTTTTTGATGTTGACGGCACGACCGGTTTTGCCCGCCTCGACGAGCAGGTCGGTCTGGCGCGACAAAAATGCCGGTATCTGAAGAATGTCCGCACACTCGGCAGCCGACCCGGCCTGAGACGGCTCGTGGATGTCGGTCAGGACCGGGATACCGAGTTGGCGAACCTTACCGAGAATGCGCAGGCCTTCTGCCAGTCCCGGCCCGCGATATGACGTCAGGCTGCTACGATTCGCTTTGTCGAAAGAAGCCTTAAAGACAAACCGGCCGGCAATTTCCTGAATGGCGCGCGCCATGCGCAGCACATGTTCTTCACTCTCGATAACGCAGGGACCAGCAATGAGCGAAAGCGGCCCGGTATTCGAAAAAACTACCGGCCCAACTCCTACATTCATTCGGCGTGCGAGTACTCAGGCGCCGGTATGCGGGCGTCGGGGAGACGATGCCTGGTTTCGCACTGGCGCAACGCAGCTCCGAGGAAAGCTGTAAATAACGGATGCGGCTCGAGCGGCTTCGACTTGAATTCTGGATGAAACTGGCAACCCAGGAACCACGGATGATCCGGCACTTCGCAGATCTCCACGTACACACCGTCCGGAGTCTGTCCGGTGAGCTGCAGCCCGCCAGCGGTTAACTGCCCTTCGAATTCACGATTGAACTCGTAGCGATGGCGGTGGCGCTCGCTGATCTCAGCGCTTTGATAGGCGCGCCGCGCAAGGCTGCCTTCTTTGAGCTGGCACGGATAAGCGCCCAGCCGCATGGTGCCACCCAATTCGTCGACGCCCTTCAATTCGCGGAGCTTGTAAATGACACGATAAGGTGTGCTGGCATTGCATTCGGTGGTATCCGCGTCAGTCAAACCGCAAACGTTCCGGGCGAATTCAACCACCATGATCTGCATGCCGAGGCAAATGCCGAAATAGGGAATCTTGTCCTCGCGCGCGCAGCGAATGGCATGCTGCATGCCTTCCACGCCGCGTTTGCCAAAACCACCCGGAACGAGGATGCCATCAAAGCGATGCAGATGCTTGCGGCACTCCGGCCATTCGAGCCGCTCCGATTCGATCCATTCGATATTGACCCGGGCTTTGTGCGCGATACCGGCGTGCAGCAGCGCTTCCTTCAGGCTCTTGTATGAATCCTCGTATTCGACATACTTGCCGACCAGCCCGATATTCACCTCGCGCTCGGGATTCTTCATGCGCTCGAGCATTTCGGTCCAGCGTGAGAGCTTGCGCGGTCCGGCATCCAGGTGGAGCATGCGGAGGATGGCATCGTCGACGCCTTGATCGGCAAAGACCAGCGGAATTTCGTAGACCGAGTGAACGTCCTTGGCAGTAATTACACTGCGGACATCTACGTCACAGAACAGCGCGATCTTTTCCTTGACCTCCTGGGGCAACGCGCGTTCGGAGCGGCATAGCAGCATGTCCGGCTGAATACCGATAGCGCGCAGTTCCTTGACGCTATGCTGCGTGGGCTTGGTTTTCAGTTCTTGGGCGGCGGCGATCCAGGGCACCAGGGTCAGGTGAACGAATAATGTGTTGTCCCGGCCTTCCTCATGGCGCATCTGGCGGATGGCTTCAATAAATGGCAGCGATTCGATGTCCCCCACCGTACCGCCGATCTCCACGATCGAGACATCCACGTCGGCGCCCACTTTCCGGCAGGCGGCCTTGATTTCATTGGTCACATGGGGAATCACTTGCACAGTCTTGCCGAGATAGTCGCCACGCCGTTCGCGGGTGATGATGTTCTCGTAGATCCGCCCTGAAGTCAGGTTATTTGCCTGGCTCAACGGCGCATGCGTAAATCGCTCGTAGTGACCGAGATCCAGATCGGTCTCGGCACCATCGTCGGTAACGAAGACTTCTCCGTGCTGAAACGGGCTCATAGTGCCCGGATCAATGTTGAGATAGGGATCGAATTTTTGCAGGGCGACACGGAGGCCGCGGCTTTCGAGCAGGCAGCCAATGGAAGCCGCGGCGATTCCCTTCCCCAACGACGAAACCACGCCACCGGTGACAAAAATGTACTTAGGCAACCAATCCCTCCGAAAGATTTCCCATTAACCAGACCCCAATGAATCGCTAACCGTGAAAAGCTGATTCACGCGCTCCAGATCCTCCGGCGTGTCAACGCCGAGTGACTCATAATCTGTGGCTACCACGCGGATACGATAACCATTCTCCAGAGCACGCAACTGCTCCAGGCGTTCTGCCTCTTCGAGCGGTCCGGCTGTCAAATCCGGATAGCGCAGCAAAAATTCGCGGCGGTAGACATACAGGCCGATGTGCTTGAAGTAGATCGGCACCCCGGTGCGTCCGTCGCGCTCGTAGGGTATCGGACAGCGTGAAAAATATATGGCGTCGCCGAGCAAGTTCGTGACAACCTTGACAACGTTGGTGTTGACGATATCGGTAGGGTCGATGATCTGCTTCTTCAGCGTGCCCATATCGACGGCCTCATCACCATGCACGGACAAGATGGCGGCATCGATGGCTTCAGGATCGATCAGCGGCTCGTCGCCTTGAATATTGACGTACAGAGCGGCATCCTCTGAGAAAGCGATTTCGGCCAGGCGATCGGTGCCAGAGGGATGATCTGCGCGCGTCATGCGCACGCGACCTCCGAATTTATGAACGGCGTTGGCAACGCGATCGTCGTCGGTAGCTACCAGTACATCGCTCAGATACCGCGACATGTTAGCCCGCTCCCAGACGTGCTCGATCATCGGCCTGCCGGCAAGCCTGGCGAGAGCTTTTCCTGGATACCTTGAGGAGGCAAATCGGGCGGGGATGACACCCAAAATCCGCGTCCGCACATCTGAGTGTAGCACTACATTCTTATTGCTAAGCGAATCAGAATTTCGCGCATCTAGAGCGTTGAGATTTCGATAACCGGTAGTCTGCGCAGCCGGGCCTGCTCCAGAAAATGTCCCGTAACGTCATCGGGTCCACGCAGTTTTTTGTCCCAGACAACGAGAGCCCGCGCTACTGTGTTGTTGGAGTTAGCCAGCGTTTGGGCGCGCTCCAGCAATCTGATGTTGGTTTCGAGATAGCCGGTCTGTCCTTCGGGGACGTCCAGAATCTCCACGTTCACTTCTTTTAGCAGCCGGTCGAACATCTCGCCCCAATTGCCCGGACGATCCACAACGGATGAACTGCGGAAGACGGCTGGTTCGGTTGGCAGCAGCACCACACGCTTCACGCTCAATTCGCCGGCGACGTCCAGGGCCAAAAGGTCTGAACCACAGGCTGCCGCCGTCACTAGAAAGTCCGGCTTGCTCGCTTCGAAATATTTATGGATTCGCTGCCGCACGAGCTCGACGTTGGCGGCGGGAAATCGCACAGCCGCGGCATTTGGCGCATCAACCCGGCGTCCAGCCTGCACAAGAACCGGCCCGGCCGCTCGCCGCACGATCGCATGGGCGACTCGCGTACCGCTAACGAGCGAAAATCCACCAGCAGCGTAAAGGAATCTCCTGCGAGACACTGTCACGTGTAACACGGTTCTCACCCTCGCCAAATATTTTGCACCTGCGCTCTCAAATCCTACATCTAAGCGCCGCTTGAGCGTTTCAAGTAACGGAGGCGAAGCATGCACCTACTATGGACCCTGCTGATCGGACTCGTGATCGGCGCGGTAGCTAAGTTTCTCATGCCGGGCAAAGATCCGGGAGGATTCATCATCACGATACTTCTCGGAATTGCCGGGTCGTTCCTGGCAACTTATCTCGGTAGAGCGTTGGGCTGGTATCAAGAAGGCGCAGGAGCCGGTTTCATTATGTCGGTGATCGGGGCGATGCTACTGCTTCTCCTGTATCGTTTCATCGCCAAGCGTTCGACATCATAGAAGCGAAAAATCGGCAAATTCGAGGGCGGGACACTAAGGTCATGCAGGACTTTGAAGGTCTAGGTGTGTTTTACCTTGGTAACCCGGTCGACATCGCGAGTCGCGAAAAGGCCGACCGTCCATTACTTTACGAATCAAAAGATCTCGTAACCCACGCCGTCTGTGTCGGCATGACCGGCAGCGGCAAGACCGGTTTGTGCATTGGTCTCCTCGAAGAAGCGGCGATCGACGGCATACCCGCAATTGTGATCGATCCGAAGGGCGATCTCACGAATCTTCTCCTCACCTTTCCGGGTTTGCGGGCCGAGGATTTTCGCCCATGGATCAACGAAGACGAAGCTCGCACCAAAGGGTTGAACCCCGATGACTTCGCGAAGCAGCAGGCAGACCTTTGGGAAAAAGGCCTGGCTGCGGGCGGACAGGACGGAGCCAGAATCCAAAAGCTGCGCGATGCCGTCGAGTTCACGATTTACACGCCGGGAAGCGACGCAGGAGCGCAGATTTCGATCCTAAAGTCGTTCGACACTCCGGACGCGGCGGTGATTGCCGACAAGGAGATGCTGCGCGACCGGATCGCGGCAACCGTTACAAGCCTGCTAGGTCTGATCGGAATCGATGCCGATCCAATCCAGAGCCGCGAGCACGTACTGCTATCAAATATCTTCGACGCCGTTTGGCGGGATGGCCGCAGTCTCGACTTGCCGGCGATCGTGACGCAAATACAAAATCCGCCATTTCAGAAAGCCGGTGTGATGGACCTCGAAACTTTCTATCCGGCGAAAGACAGGTTCTCGCTCGCCATGGCCTTTAACGGCCTGCTAGCATCGCCTGGCTTCCAAAGTTGGCTCGAAGGTACACCGCTCGACATCGGCAGGCTACTGCACACAAAAGACGCCAAGCCGCGCATATCGATTCTCTCGATCGCTCACCTGAGCGATGCCGAGCGGATGTTTTTCGTGTCGCTCCTCCTGAACCAGGTGTTGGGCTGGGTACGGTCGCAGCCAGGAACAGCCAGTCTGCGTGCGCTGCTTTACATGGATGAGATTTTCGGCTACTTCCCCCCGGTGGCTAACCCACCTTCGAAAAAGCCTCTGCTTACACTGCTGAAGCAAGCCCGCGCCTCCGGCCTTGGCATAGTGCTGGCAACCCAGAATCCGGTGGATCTCGATTATAAAGGACTCTCAAACACCGGCACCTGGTTCGTCGGAAGGCTGCAGACCGAACGCGATAAATTGCGCGTTCTCGACGGGTTGGAGGGAGTCTCGAGCGACACCCACTCGCACTTCGATCGGGGCGAGATGGAGAAGATTTTGGCGGGGCTGGGCGCTCGCACATTCCTGCTGAACAATGTGCGCGAGAACGGCCCACAACTTTTTCAGACACGCTGGACCCTCTGTTATTTGCGTGGACCTATGACCCGCGATCAGATCCGGATTTTGATGGCGCCCAAGCGGCTTCCCGAATCCGCGCCGGTGCATGAAAAGCCGAATCCATCCAGCCAAGCGCATTCGACTGCCGCGCCGGTGCTACCGCCGGATATTCCGCAATATTTTGTCCCCGCGACTTCGACCGGAACAAGCGTCTACAAACCAGCGCTGGTGGGTGCGGCCAAACTCCACTATATGGACGACAAGCAGAAATTGGATGAGAGTCGCGACGTTGTAATGCTGGTCCCAATAAACAACGACGCGACAGGAGTCGATTGGGCACAGGCGAAGACACTTGATATCACCCTGGACGAACTCGAAAAAGAACCCGGCGACAACGCGCAATTCGCCAACCTGCCGGGAGCCGCCGCCAAAGCGAAGAACTATGCGCTCTGGAACAAAGCGTTCGTAACCTGGCTGTTCCAGACACAGAAGCTGGATCTGTTCGAAAGCCCGGCGCTCGGTGAATGTTCTAAACCGGGCGAGTCGGAACGAAATTTTCGCATCCGGCTGCAACAGACAGCCCGGGAACAGCGCGACAATATGGCCGCAGCCCTTCGGCAGAAATATGCTCCGAAGATGGCCGCCCTCGAGGAACGAAAGCGCCGGGCAGGCCTGGCAGCCGAGCAACAGAAAGCGCAGCGTAATCAGTCGATGATGCAGACCACGGTCAGTGTAGGAGCCGGGCTTCTATCTGCTTTCATGGGCCGCAAGGCGCTCAGTGTAACAACCATGAACAAGGCAGCCACGGCAGCCAGACAAGCGGGACGATCCTGGAAGGAATCGCAAGATGTGGAGCAGGCATCGGAGAATGTGGAGCAGCTTGCACAGCAGTCAGCAGAATTGGAAAAACAGTTTGATGCGGAACTGGCCAATCAGCAATCTAAAATGGATCCTGCAACGGAACAGTTCAACACGGTTTCGGTGCGGTTGAAGAAGGCAAATATCGAGGTCAAGCTAGTCGCGCTCGCCTGGACACCGCAATAAGAGCGGGCGGTCCTACTGAATCTACAATTGGCGAGTCAAATGTAGTAAGAGGTCACGAGGCTTCTAGTATGAACGGAATAAAGACCGCGTTGCTGCTTGGATTGCTCAGCGGATGTCTATTGGTCGGCGGCCGCGCGATCGGGGGCGAGCAAGGGCTGTTTTATGGCTTGCTTCTGGCGGTCGGGATGAACTTCTTCAGCTACTTCTTTTCGGAGAAGATGGCTTTGATGTCGGCCCGCGCGCAACCGGTCACGGAGACACAATATCCGGAAATCTATAGGCGGCTGGCTCCGCTTGTGCGCCCTTTGGCCGAGCATATGGGAATTCCTATGCCTAAGCTTTGGGTGACTCCTGATCTCTCTCCCAATGCCTTTGCCACAGGGCGCAATCCCGCGCATGCTTCGGTTGCCGTAACGTCGGGAATTTTGCAAATCATGAAGGACCGCGAATTATCGGCGGTGCTTGCACATGAGCTGGGGCATGTGAAGAATAGAGACATTCTCATCAGTTCGATCGCGGCGACGCTCGCTTCCGCCATTACTTATCTCGCGCAAATGGCGATGTGGTTCGGCGGCGCGCGCGATGATCGAGACCGCCGCGGCGGCAACCCGTTTGCCATGCTCTTGATGATCGTCCTTGCACCTCTGGCGGCGGGATTGATCCAAATGGCAATTTCACGCACGCGCGAATTTAGCGCCGACGCTGAGTCCGCCAAGGCCTTGGGTACGCCGCAGCCGATGATTAACGCGCTCGTAACGCTCGATTCGGTAGGGAAACAAATTCCGCTCGATGCGTCTCCATCGATGTCGCACATGTACATCATGAAGCCGTTCAGCGGAGGGAGTTTTTTGCGATTGTTTTCGACCCATCCGCCCACGGAAGAACGCATCGCCGCACTACAGTCCCTCACCTAACACCAATTGCTAGCCTGTTAGCCGGAGCTACGATTTTGAAAAAACGTTTCTGGTTAGCTGCCGGCGCGGTTGTATTGTGCACACTTGGAGCGCAAGCGGCTACTCCCGGGCTGGTGTTGATTTCGATTGATGGCATGCGGCCGGACTATGTTACGCGCGCCTCTGAGCATGGACTCAAGATTCCTCATCTGCTGAAGCTGATGAACAGCGGAGCCTACGCAAGCGGGGTCCGCGGAGTGTTACCCACCGTCACCTATCCCAGCCACACTACTTTGCTAACCGGAGTGTGGCCCGTGGAGCACGGCATTTATTCGAACACTACTTTCGATCCTCTCGGAAAAAACATGGCCGGCTGGTACTGGTATAGCGAAGACAATCGCGCACCTACTTTGTGGAAGGCGGCGGCCGATGCTGGATTGAAGGTTGGCAGCGTGAGCTGGCCGGTAAGCGTCGGCGCGCCGGGAGTACACTTCCTCATTCCCGAATATTGGCGGGCATCGACAGACGACGACTTAAAGCTGGAGCGCGCTTTATCGACACCCGGCCTATTGACGCACTTTGAAAAAAGGTTGGGCCCCTACATCATCGATCTCAATCGCGCCATTCCGGGAGACCATCAACGCACGCGCTACAGTGTTGCGATTCTGAAGGAAAATCGGCCGGACTTTATGACGATTCACTTGGCGGCGCTGGATCATCTCGAACATCTGACAGCGCCGTTCAGCAAGGACTCGAACGAAACATTGGAAGAGATCGACGGCATGGTGGGAGAGATCGAAGACGCGATGCGGGCAAGCCATCCGCAGGCGGTGATTTGCATCGTCTCAGATCATGGTTTCACGCGGATCGACCATCAGTTGCATCTTCTTTCGGCGTTCGTCGACGCCGGGCTAATCACGCTCGATCCGAAATCGGCTGCTCCCAAGGTCATGAGTTGGAAGGCGATTCCGTGGAACAACGGAGGGTCGGCCGCTATCATGCTGCAGAATCCAGGCGACGAGGGCGTGCGCAAGCAGACCGCGGATTTGTTGGCGCGCCTGGCCGCCGATCCGGCCAACGGCATCGCCGGAGTCTTAGACGAACAAGCGATTGCCAAACTCGGCGGCTCTTCCCAAGCGGCTTTCTGGGTAGATATGAAATCGAACTTCGCCGTCGACGCCGCAGTCCGCAAACCGCTGGTGGCGGAGATATCGCCCCGCGGAACACACGGCTACTCGCCCGACAATCCGGATCTGCTCGCATCCTTTTTCATCGAAGGCCCCGGCATTCGACACGGTCTGAATCTTGGCCAGATCGATATGCGGAGTATTGCGCCCACACTGGCGCATTTCCTCGGCATCAAGTTCACTACGGCGACGCTGACACCGCTCGATTTGAGCGGAAGCGGCGCAAAGTAGAATCGGGCATGCAAGTTGTTTCGGTCAATGTCGGACTGCCTCGCCAGGTTGAGACGCCGTACGGCATTGTACTCACTAGCATTTTCAAATCACCCGTGGCCGGTCGTGTAGCGGTGCGGCGGCACAATCTTGCTGGTGACCGCCAGGCGGATTTGTCCGTGCATGGCGGACCCAACAAAGCGGTTTATGCCTACTCCTCCGAACATTATCCGTATTGGGCGCAGCAGCTTCCCGACACTGATTTGCCTTTCGGCAAGTTCGGCGAGAACCTGACAATCACCGGTCTTACCGAAGACAGAGCGCACATTGGAGACCACTATCGGATCGGAACTTCCATTTTGCGAGTCGCGCAGCCACGCATGCCATGTTTCAAGCTCGGAATACGTTTCGAACGCGCAGACATGATTAAGCTGTTCTGGAAGAGCGGGCGGTCTGGCATTTATTTTGCAATCGTCAAAGAAGGCGAATTGGGGAGCGGCGACAATGTGGAGCTTGTGGAGGAGCATCCCGTGCAGTTAACCGTCGCGGATGTTGTCAGGGTTTTCAAACGAGAAACAACGGATCCGGAGATATATGCGCGAGTGATGGATGCGCCGATTGCAGGAAGCTGGAAAGAAGACATTCGTGAACGCTGGGCGGCGACCGTCATGACCGATGCAGAGTGAGCCTGAAGTCGATGCCACGCCCGCGAAACGACCGGAATGAACCGTTCTCGAGGGGCGCTATGTAACCCTCGTGCCGCTTGATGCGGGTTTGCATGGCGAAGCGTTGTGGGAAGCCACCAAAGGCGAGCAGAACGACGCGTTATGGCGGTATCTGGCGGAAGGCCCCTTCCCCAATCGCGAAGATTTCGATAGAGCACTTGCCGGCATGGCGGCATCTGAAGATCCTCTCTTCTTCACGATCATCGGCCGCTCTACGCAACGCCCCGCCGGGCGCGCTTCGTATCTCAGAATCGACACGAAGCACCGCGTGATCGAAGTCGGCAGCATTCTCTATTCCCCCGCACTGCAGCGAACGCGTGGCGCAACCGAAGCCATGTATCTGATGGCTCGCCACGTGTTTGAGGACCTAGGGTACAGACGTTATGAGTGGAAGTGCAACGCGCTGAACCAACCCTCGCGGCAAGCGGCTCTGCGCTTGGGATTTATCTTCGAAGGCATTTTCCGGCAGCACCAGATTGTGAAGGGACGCAATCGCGACACGGCCTGGTTCTCTATGTTGGACAGCGAGTGGCCGAGACGTAAGGAGGCGTTCGAGCGCTGGCTGGCCCCGGAGAATTTTTCGATGGTTGGGGAGCAGAAGCAACGTTTAGCGGACTTTTGATTATTATTTGAGTGCTACAGGGCCGAACCAGGTGCCAAGCAAGCGGCGCTGCCAGATCGCTCCGCTACGCGAGCGCTCGGCGAGGGTCGTGAAGTCGTATTCGTAGATAAGCGCCCGCATGTAGCGCGGCGGTTTCGGAAATGGCGCAGGGTTGAGGAGTGCAGTTATGGACGCGTCGCCGAGCAGCAGGCGGTACATCAGGCTTCCAACCCAGGAATTGCTTTCGTATCTTCCAAGAGCCGCAAACCACATCTGCCAGTCGAGCCGCGGTTGATAAGGCGCCACGAGTGGAAGACCACGATGTAAATTTCCTGGCTTATAACGGAAAGAATATTCCTTCCAGTTAGTGCGATCTTCCGAGCCTTCGATAACGATTTCGGGACGGCTCGTCGTCATCACGGCAAACAGCCCGTAACCATTCACGATTTCGAATGGTTGTATAAGGGCCGGCGCGTGCCCGATTAATTCCAACAATCCCAGGAAGCTCATCATGGCAACGCAGCCATTCATGCCATGAAGCAACGTTTTCGATTTTGGAACATTGCCTAGCGGAAATCGGCGGCGCAGTAGGCGGCCAAGAGGCGCAAAGGTCGTATCGTCGAGCCCCCACAAACATAAAGCCAGCGCAAGTAAGTTGAAGAATGCGTAGTTGCCGGTAAGCAGGATGGCCACCTGCAAGAGAATCAAGGCGCTAACGCCGGCGATTCGCAGTTTCCGTGGGAAAAATAATAGAAAAGGCGCCAGCAGTTCAATCGTCAGGGTTACGGCGGTGAGAGAATCGAGCAGCCAGTTGGGCGCGTGGTACACGTAATAAGCTATTGGGTTCGGCAATGGCTGCGTCATGAAGTGAAAACGCAAGGCATGCAAATTCCGCCAGTTCGGATCACCGGAGGTAAGTTTGACCAAACCCGATTCGAACATCAGGCGGAAGAGCAGAAGGCGATATGTCCAGACCAGCCAAGGCGCACCCGCGAATAAGGCAAGAAAACCCGCCTCGAGAAGCAAAGCGTCCCACTGAAACGAAGTGAACGGCTGTCCAACGCTCACGATCGACAAATAAAGCACGAAGGAGGCCGCTGCCATCCAGCGGGCGAACAAACCGGCGAGCAAAAGCATTCCGCAAATACAGCCGAGTCCGCAGAATAGAGTTAGAGCACTGTCGCTTGTGTTCAGCCAGAACAGAGACGGCGTATAGAAAAAAGCGCGCGCGCCGAGTTGCCCCCGCATGGCCGTCATCAGATTGACAGCGGGAGCGATGCCGTGTGAACCAGCAAGGCCAAGGATCTGCGGCCAGAGCGACCCGAAGGCGCAGAGATACGTCAGCCCCAACAGGCGCAGGAACAAACCCTCTGTCAGTTCAAAGGCGCCGGAAGTTAGCCTATTGGCGATTGCTCGTAAGTTCATCCGCGGTAACGAAGATCGGACGGATATCGACTGGAATGTCTTTCAGCTTTTCGAGCGCCGCCGTCATCGATGGCCGCAGAACGCCCAATCGATCGAGGAAACTCCTGGCCGCCGCGTAGTTGCCCTGTGCCTCGATGGTCAGCAAGAGATGAGTCAGGTCGCGTACCGCCCCTTTCACTTTCGCGTGGTTCACTTCAAATGTGCCATCCCGGCGTTCGACAAACGCTCCGTGATCGGTCAGGAAGTTGAACTGCACGGCCATACCGCGGCCATGGGCTTCATGAATGCCGAAGCGGAGTGTCCGGAAGGAAGAGGCCAGGAAGGTATCGTAGAGCTTTCTCTCATTGGTTTCCCCTCCCTCAAGAATCCCCTTATCAAAGAAAAATTGCAGCATGTATAGCCCGGTCGAATCCGCCTTGGCCTCTTCGATAGTGCTGTACAAGTCTTTGAGCGCTAGACGCACGGAGGTTTTCTTCCCATCGACCGCCGTCTCATGAGGTCCGATGCCATGGCTGATTTCGTGAGCCAGAATTTGTGTAAAAAACCAATCAAAGCTAAGGTTCGGCTGCGCCGTGGCAGGCAGAACCATGCGCGAAATGGGCGTAAGCGTGCGGTCAAACTTGGCTTGCTGCACATTCTTAAGCATCACTTTCTTGCTGCCCTTCTTGAGGATCACGCGCTCATCGTTGGGAAGATTGAACGCCGCCGTCTGCACGCCGTGATTACCGTCGCCGGAAGAAAGAATCTCGTTGATGACGCGAATCGGCATGCTGGCGGCGAGTTTCGGATTGCGATAAGCGGCGTCCATCGGGAGATTATTCTCCACCTCTTGTAGATGCCGGGTGAAATTATCGAGCTTGGCCGTCTCGACTTCGTCCTTTAGACCGATGTACGCCTCGAAAGAAGCTTTGTAGCCAAACAGCTCATCGTTGTAGGTCTCGTAAGGGCCGATCGTGATATCAATTGGCGCGTCCAGATCCATCCATGCGACATCACTTGCGTAATAATCGTCATCCAAAAAAGCGCTGGCGCGGGTTTCGAGAAAGCGTTTGAGCGAGAGATTGTCCGTGAGAGCAGCCGCTTCTCGCAACAATTTCGCTGCACGCTCCAGATCGGACCGATAGGCGCGGCTATATGGGACGACTTCCAGAGCGCGCGAATCGGGCTGACGCCGGATCACAGTAAAAAAGCCCTTCGCCGCATCCGATGCCCAATTCTCAAATTCTTGGCGCGTCATGTCCTCCGGATAAAAATTGGCTCCCGACGGTTTGCGCTCAGGCACGCCGGGCAAAAATACACGGTGATTGTCTAAATCGGACCAGGGTCCTTTATAGAGTTGAAACAATTCCCGACGCGCCTGGCCCAACGGGGAACGATCCGCGGCAAGCCGTTTCTCGAGCGCCCGGTTGCCGCTCCACAGTTGATCCAGAAAAATGTCGTCGACAACGCGTCCGGCTTCGATCAGTCTCACAAGCGCCTGGCGGTCGCCCGAGCTGAGGCGGGTGGTGTCTACCCGCAGAGGCGCAGGCGCGAACTCCGCCGCCATTCGCTGCAATCCAGCGCGGTCTACTTCAGAACTAAACATAGATGAGGAAAAAAGGAAAAGGATGAGAACGCTTCTCATCGCCCTAGTCGGCTACCATCATCTCGCCAGGGAGTATCGGGCGGGTCCGCGGCAACAGCCCGAAAGTGGCCACCGTCGCAATGGCGCTCAAAGAGGCCACAAATATCAGAAGCTTTAAGACGTCGGCGCTATGGCTGCGCGGCAAGGTTTTCCACATGGCGAGCAGTAGCGTTTGCGAAGTCGTCACAGCCCAAACTGCTCCGTAGAAGTAGCGCCGCTCGCTGCCTTCACCCTTGGTGGAAGGTTTGACTCTGGGTAGCAGACCCGCGATGCCCAATGCCATCAGAATCAAAAAAGCGGGTACGTAACCGTAGTGGTAAATCTGTTTTAAATACCAGCGCCCGGTGAGCGCGGCAAGCGAGAGACCAGCCAGGTTCAAGGCGGCGAAACTTAGCAGGGCATTCCAGGCAAACGTGTAACAGATACGACGATATAGCGGATTGGGCTTGTCTTCGGAAAACCGCAAGATGTAGGGTCGCGGCTCGACACCCGGAAGTTGCCCGAAAAAGCCTGCCACAGCGGTGCCGGCAACAACCACCAAAAGCCAGCGTAGAGTACGCACACTGCCGCCGTGAGCAAACAATTCGAATGTTAATGGTCCGGGCGCTAAAAAGAAGACCCAGATCCAAATGGGCCAATGCGCGAGACGGTACGCGATCTTATTGCGTTCTCGGATTTTTCGCTGGCTCGCGTATTCAACTCGCATTGTTCAAATCAAATCGTACCCAATCATGCAGTAGAGTAGTGAATCATGCTAAACCAGGTTGCGATTTTTGGAGGCGGTGTCGCCGGCCTGAGTGCCGCTCACGAACTCGTGGAACGCGGCTTCAAAGTAACGGTGTATGAGAAGAATGACGTCTTCGGAGGCAAGGCCCGCAGCATCCCTGTCCCCAACACAGGCGTCAACGGCCGCAAAGATCTTCCCGGCGAACACGGCTTCCGTTTCTTCCCGGCGTTCTACAAGCATATTCCCGATACGATGCAGCGCATTCCATTTCCGGGCAACGTAAGCGTCTTTAACAACCTGGTCCATGCCACGCGAATCGACGTGCTGCGCGCCGCCAAGCCGGGTATTGTGCTGGCGGGCCGCAAGCCGCAAAATCTCGACGATTGGGTGGTCACGCTACAAACCGTTTTCAGCGGCATCGGTATCCCCGATCCGGAAGTTTTATATTTCGCGGACCGTCTGCTAACGCTCCTGACCACCTGTCCGGAACGGCGTCTCGCCGAGTACGAAACGATTTCGTGGTGGGATTTCGTCGGCGCATCCGCGCGTTCGAGCGAGTATCAGACGTTACTCGCGCAAGGGCTCACGCGGTCACTCGTCGCAATGCGTGCCAAAGAGAGCAGTACGCGCACGGTCGGCTACATCCTGCTGCAACTTCTCTTCGGTATTTTGAGCTGGGGCGGCTTCGATCGCCTGCTGGCGGGCCCCACCAACGAAGTCTGGCTCGATCCCTGGCTTAACTATCTGCGGCAGCGCGGCGTTACATTTGTGAACGCCGCGCCCGTCACACAAATTCACTCGACTGCGGCCGGAATTACTGCTGTCACTATCGAACAGAACGGCCAGCCGCGGGATATCACAGCGGACTACTACATCGCTGCAATGCCTGTCGAGGTGATGTCCGGTTTAGTGACGGATGAGCTGACGACGGCCGCGCCATCCATCGCCAATCTCAATAAACTGCGCGTGGCTTGGATGAACGGCATCCAGTTCTTTCTAAAGCAAGACATACCGCAGGAATTCGGCCACACGATTTATGCGGATTCACCCTGGGCGTTAACCTCCATCTCGCAGCGGCAATTCTGGCAGCAGGCGCCCATCGGCAATTACGGCGATGGCAGCCTGGGCGGAATTCTTTCGCTCGATATTTCCGAATGGGAACAGCCCGGAATCGTTTACGGCAAGCCGGCCAACAAGTGTACGGCTGAAGAAATCAAGAATGAAGTCTGGGCGCAGGTGAAGGTTCACTTGAACATCGGAAGCGCCGAGATAGCGCGTGACGAGAATGTCATTTCCTGGTTTCTCGATCCGGACGTTCAGTTCCCCAATCCGACGGCGGTCACCAATCTCGAGCCGCTACTGATCAACTATGCCGGCTCCCTGGCGTACCGGCCGGATGCCGTCACCGAGATTCCAAATTTTTTCCTGGCTTCCGACTACGTGAAGACGTACACCGATCTGGCAACCATGGAAGGCGCCAATGAAGCTGCGAGGCGAGCTGTCAACGGAATCCTCGACCGCTCCGGATCGAACGGGCCGCGCGTGCCAATCTGGCCATTTCAAGAACCGGAATTTTTCACGCCACTGATCGAATACGATCGGCTACGGTTCCGGATGGGCATGCCGCACACGAGTTTCGGGAGCAGTTTTGTAGACGAACGTACTTGAGCTAACCAGCAGATTTCCCGGTAGGGCGGGTCTCCTGACTGTTCTGTGTCAAGACATCTGGAGCAGAATCGTATCAGGAGATCTGCAACATAATCATATTCGGAGGAGAGAGAACCAGGGGTCGAGTTTTGCCGGAGCGGATATCGATCTCTCGGACGTAGGTTTGGCGATAGCGCACCAGAATTCGATCCTGTAGCGATTCGATCACGACGTCTTCGTCAGCCAACGCCCCGCAGACAAAATATCTTTGCTTTCCGTAACGGACACAGCCTTGGCTGTTGAGCCGCCGCACATCAGTGCCGGTGTCGTATTCCCAGCGCGGTGGGTTTTTCGCAATAAATTCTCGGGCTCGACCTGTATCGACAGGCTGGCACGTCCATGTGCAGTGCCTGATGGGGTCGGCATTCGTTGTATTGCCGCTGAAACGGCTACGTCCACAATTCCCAGCCGGGAAGTTCCCGCCGTCCCGCTCGATAGCCTGTTGCATGGTGCGATGCAGGCGCTCCACTTTGCCTTGCGTTTGCGGATGTCCGACGCCGCTGAAGTACAGCCGGATACCGTGTTTCAGAGCCACACTGTCAGTTGCGTCAGCCCGTGGCCGTTCGACGTGCTCTACCCACGGTACCCCATGATCCATCAGCATGGCCTCCGGCAGACCATACGGCTCAAATACCTATCGCAGACACTTCATCGTCAGGGCGTGTTCGGTTCTCATGCATGTTGTTTCCCAGCGTGCGCGGGTTCTTAGAGTAGGTAGGACCGATCAACCGCTCGCGATTACGCGGCTGTCGTGTTGTCTTCCTCCTCTACGGAACCGAGTCGGTATCCTAATACATCGGGCCTTTCGAAGCTCAATTGCCCGGCTCACCGATACCTATCTACGCTTCAACCAGCACCTCGCGGTGCTCGCCCGCAAGACTCAAGGCCGAGATGGAGTCGCTTTCTGCTTTTTTAGGACTCTTTCATTCCCCAGTCGGGTCGAGGACTGGCGCGGTCCGCTTAGGCGTCCGTCTCCAATCCCCGCCACATCAAACCCAGCGTGCGGATTTCCCGCACTGGGCTTACTTGCCTGCTTCGCATCGAGGGTTATGTGGCCGATTCGTTCGGGAGCGCTTTCGAGAATGATTCCAGTGGGCACACTCGGTATGCATTGAACAGGCCAAGTGTCTGATGGAACCAGTCCCTACTCCACCTCTTCCAACCGAATCCTTTGCGCTTCCGTACAGACATCAGGTGCCGCCGTACCTTCTTTTCCACCCAGTCCTTAACCAGCGAAAAGCACCGGCTGGAGTGTCCTACCGCAAAGTAGTTTACCCAGCCCCGCAGAATCGGGTTGATAAGCTGTATCACCCGCCCCACAGGTTGGCTGTCATATCGTCGGAAGATCTCCCTGAGCTTTGTAAACAGGGCCGTCCGCTTCTTCAGCTTGGGCACCATGTTTGCCCGCCACTTCTTATTACGACTTAGAACGCGGCGAAACTCGAATCCCAGGAAAGAAAAGCTTTCCCCTTTCGATAAGTCAACCATCCGGCTTTTCTCTTCGTTGATCTCAACCTGCAGTCTGGCTAACTCCTCTCGTAATCGTCTTTCGACCGCCCTGACAAGCCAGTCATGTCGCGGATGGGAATCAATCAATACCACTAGGTCATCCGCGAAACGCGCGTATTGAACCTGAGTGTATTGCCCACGACGGGTTGTCGTGATCGCTTTTTCCAGCATGCGGTCTACCTCAGTAAGGTAGATGTTGCTGAGCAATGGCGAAATCACCCCGCCTTGCGGAACGCCCTTCTTCCCCGTTGACTTCAGCATCATCTTGAGCAAGCGCATCACGGCTTCGTCATCAACCCGTCGCCCCACTTTCTCTAACAGCAGATGATGCCGCACGTTATCGAAATAGGCTCGCAAGTCAATATCAATGCTTCGCGTCTTACTCTCCACAATCGCCTTCGCCACTCGGTATACCGCTTGATGCGCTGTTCGTTTCGGTCGGTATCCAAACGAACCCGATTGAAAATCGGCCTCGAAGATCGGCTCCAGGATGAGCTTTAACGCCCCCTGAACCACGCAATCACGAATGGAAGGAATCGAGAGAACGCGGACTCTGCCCCCGTCCTTGGGAATTTCCTTCTTCCGCGCTCGCATGGGCCGATATATGTTGGAGACTAGTTCATCCCGTATCTGCTGTAGAAACTTCTCCACTCCGCTTTCTTCGATAGCGTCAAACGTCACCCCATCCATTCCAGGAGCTCCATCATTACTTCTCGCCATCTCATAGGCTTCGTGCAGCGTTTCCATCTTGCAAACATGGACATACAAGCCCCAGAAACGCCAAGTTGGTTCAGCCTTCGCCTTGACGTATATGCCCCTTCTCAGGTCACGCAGACTACTGGGCGCCTTTGTCATCTCACCCCTGCTTTCCACGTTGTTGGAGCGTTTGCAGACAATAGGGTCTCTTCGCTCTGCGGACGTTGCTCCGCTTCATCGCTACTACTGACCCCTCCGCCACCCTCTCGCCGCTTCCCCGACTTCCCGGTGTCGCCGGTTATACGGTTCTTCCTTTTCTGCCGATTTCTCGACAGGGCGAGGAGGGCTTCTCCAGTTGCTCGGCGTATCCTTATCATCGTGCTGTCGCTTTCACCCCGCCAGTCTGTTTCGCCGCTCCAGTCAGTCTGCGACGATCCATGCTGCCTTCACCTCATGTTGAAAGGCTCGGCTCCTGGTGCTTACCGTTTCGAGGCTACCTCTGCGTTCACTTTGTTGCGGCCCGATGACTCGCTCACCATCCTTCAATGGCTTTGTCGATAGGCTCTCAAGATTCAGTTTCCTTTCTCCTGACTATCCAAGCTAGAGGGCTTCTGACTCTTACCCTCGTGGGACTTCCACCCACTGAATACGCCAGCCTTCGCTGGACACACCAACATGCCGGTTCATCCCGGCGCTCCCCGAATTGCCGACCTCGCTCACTGAATTCACGAATTGACGATCCAAGAAGGTCGGCGATGCGATCTTTCACTCGATTTCGCGCGACTTGGTGGTACGTTGCGACGAATGCCTAAAAATTGAAAGACCATCAAAGGGAACGGACGAGATGGTGCGCCGTGCTCAGAGCAGCGAGGGAACAGCCTTCATAAGCATCGAGGAAGTTCCGCCAACCCCGAAACGATAGTCGACGGTTTGCTGGAAATCGGCAAACAGACTTCTACTCATTTCCATTCTTGCGGCACAAACAGTCAGAAGTTGGCCGTCGCGTCCAATTGATCGATTGCCGACCATCCACTCCCAGATTTCCTTCCACATCCACGAAGTCGCGATTTGATCGCCCGGATTCGAAGCCACGTGGCCACTTTCGCCCGCACCAATCGCGAGCATTTTCGTGGCTAGAAGGATTTACAGAATTGGAACTTGAACCGCCGACGTGCAAAGTAAATGCTCCTCCGTATGATGGCCTCACGTACGATCTCAGCCCCAAACAGTTATTGAGCCCGGACAACTACAGCACCAACGCACAATAAATCATCTGCTCCACCGCCGACCGTGTTGGATTTTCCTTATCGACGTTCGATGGTTTCTGCACACTTTAGCACGATCATGGTGGATGCCATCGTCTGATCTTGCGAGTATTCTTCTTCGCGCCTGATTACTTGGCGGCCATGTCCCACAGGGCCGAGTTGATACCGGCGAAGGAAAGCCCGGCTCCCTCTCTAGAGCCGGGCCTTCAGCCTGGGCCGAGTATGAGCCGCTGATCGTTGCGACTCATTATGAAACCTTCGATGTCTAATGAAGGGCAGGAGGCCTATTTATGACTCCACTCGTGCAACAATCACTTGCGTGGGCCGCTGGAACGGCATTTTTTAGCCAGCACCGAGCACTTGAACCTTGGACGCCCGGATTGACAAATGTCCAGGCTTGACATTGATTGTCGTTTCGGCACGCCGCCCGACATTGGTTAACATCGGGAACTGACAGATTGAAATTCTTGTAATCGTTCCCTGGTCTATCGGTTTTAGGTTCCGATTCCCGCATAACAACACCCGACGTGCAGCAACCATTACCCCGAGCCGGGGGAATGACAGTTTTGAGCCAGCATCTTGCGTTGGCCCCCTGAACGCCAGGGTTTACAAACGTCCAAGCCACGCAGTTGCCCTCGCGTTGGCACGTGGATTGACAGATCCCCAGAGCGCTTATTATGGTCCCCGGCGGGGGCTGCGGAATATCAAAGTTTCTATAATCAAATCCGGGCCTGTCGGTGTTTGCCTGGATGGCCTGCTGTTGCGCAGTGTCGGCGCTGGCGGGTAAAAATGACAAGCCCATGAAGCTCATGGCCGCGCAGAAAATAGCGGATCGTCGACTTGTCATCGTACACATCCTTCTGTAGAAATTCCATTAATGGTTAAGATCGCTCGGGCGATCCGGTTCGTTGTTTCATCGCGATAAAGTCTTCCGACTTTGAGCATGTGAGCTCTCCTCTCAACAGGTGAAGCGTCACTTGTCAGAAAACCCCGCCACCGCCCGAGTGATTGATTCAGGATGCTCGATTGAGCTGCTCCACGCCTTGAGGGCTTCCGACGAACACGCGAGAGGCGAGCCCTATAAACAAGCCATGCTCGACTACTCCGACGACGCTGTCCAGCTCCCGTTGAAGCGCGCTGGCGGACTCAATGGGCCCGAACGCGCAATCGAGTACGAAATTCCCGCCATCGGTGATGAACGGCTCACCATCAGACCCCAGGCGAAGAGAGGGCGTGGACTTTAGCCGGCTCAACCTCCTGGCCGTTGCCTGCCAGCCGAACTGAGCAACTTCGACCGGCACCTTTGCGTGGGTTCCCAATTGGCGAACCACCTTCGTCTCGTCAACGACGATGACAAGCCGCACACTCGCGGTTGCGACAATCTTTTCGCGCAATTGATTTCCGCCGCCGCCCTTGATCAGATTCAATGTGTGGAGTTCTACTTCGTCTGCTCCGTCGATGGTCACATCGATCTGCGAATGCTCTCCCAGGGTCGACAGCGAAATTCCGAGACTTCGCGCCTGCTCGGCTGTCCGCTCTGAAGTCGGAATGCCGACGATACGAAGTCCCTCCTGAACTCGTTGGCCGGCCAGGCTCGCGGTACTTCCCGAGCCCAGACCGACCACCATTCCGTCTTGTAGCTCGGCCGCAGCAGCCATTGCGGCAACTCGCTTGGCCTGATCTGTTACCAACATTTGTCGCGAACTCGCGGCTCCGGTCATATTGAATTTCCTCGAATTTCCTGGATACACTAGATGGTCTTACTGCGGTCGCCAGCAAGGCTCTGCTGGTTCCCGTACCGCTGATGGCGGCATCCGCCTGATTACAACTGGGTCGTGTGACCAAGGTCTCCAATTTGTTGTGTTCCATAACACAGGTAGTTAGCGCGCACTGAGTTCAATCCTGGTCACGCTCTCGTGCCGGAACGTGTATCGCACTTCCGAATTCGTCAGGTTCACACTCGACTGCACGGGTTTGATGTGCTGCGGCCGCACCTCGTCGTTTTCCTCATAAATGCTCGGCGCGAATAGGGATTCCACCGTGCCAGACGCCTTGGGAGTAAAGCCTGTGAGCACGATATCTGCCGGAATATCCAGAGTCAGGTGCCGGTTCACGCAAAACAGGGTCAAGCGGTCCCCGGCTTTGTTCAACACGGCAACACTGTCCAGATATGGAACGTCTGCGATCTCCGGCAGGCGGGTCACTCCCTGGTGCACGTCATAGTTCTCTGAATTACTGTGCACATCGACGGCGACATCGGCGTCTGCGCTCGAGTACATTCGAAACGCGTAGTAGGAGGGCGTTCCGTACACGCGGGCGCGTTTCTTCCAGATACCTGCGAATTCAATAATGCCTGTCATATCGGAGATCGGCACTATCTCGGCGTTTTGAATCAGCATGTTGAAGAACCCGCCCGCTGCAATTGCTCCGCCCATATTGTCGTATCGCGGAGCGTTGGCCGCGTCTCTTCCGCAACACACGAAGAGCCATTCGGTGAAGGCGATGTGTGCTTTATCTCGAAAATTCGCGCTCTCGTTAATTTGCGACTGCATCGCTCTCAGCCGTCGGCCTAATTCCACCGGCAGCGCAAAGGTCGCCGCGGCGGTCTCGTCGGGACTCGCGTTATGTAGCTTGGTGCGATCGGTTGTCACAACGAAATGTGTGGACAGAAAATGGAACGTATTCGCTGGATTACCTAACTGGGTGGCGTTCCATTTTTGATAAACATCGGGATCCTGTCCGGTCGCGATCAACTGCGCGTCCGGATCGGCGTTCCGAATTGCTTTGCTGAAGTCCAGAGTTCTGCCCGGTAGGTCCTCAAGCGTCGGGTATCCCAGATTCCAATTTCCCCAAAGCTCATTTCCCAACTCCCACAACAGTCCCCGGTGCTTCGACCAGTGCTGATCAATGTGGCGGACCCAGTCCGCCGCTTCTTCCGGCGTTCCGCTTCCGAGGTTAAGCGCAATTTGCGGCTGAGCGCCAATCAGTTCGCAGAAACGCAAAAATTCGTCTGTCCCGAACTGGTTGTATTCCGGTATGCCCCAGGCGATGTTCCTCATGCTGACGCGCTTGTCGCGCGGGCCAATGCCATCGCGCCAGTGATAAGCAGACGTGAAGTTTCCTCCAAATCTCACCAGCGGCGTTTTCATCTCCTTAGCCATCGCCACCATCTCGGGATCGAGGCCATCGATCGTATCGCCCGGCATAAGGCTCACCTGGTCAATTAGCGCTCGTTCGTCACCCTCCACCCGGATAGTCAAATCCGCGGGCTCCGCCGGCGCAAGCTGATCCGGCTTGAGATCGATAGTGAATGGATACTTCTTCCACTCGCCTGCAACCGCGCTTACTTTGGATTGGCCGAACACGTCCTCCGGATGATTTCGCTTTGAGACCGAGATTTCGATTTCGCCGCGTCCGCTCAGATGCTTGACGTAAATGCTCCCCTGGTAGCGCAACTCGCGCTGAGCCGGGAGGAATATCTGCTGTTTGATACCGGTCCCTTGTCCAGGCAAGCCAAATATCGCGAGAGATTGCCAGGAGTTCGGTGCATCTCCACGCCTGACCTCGTACCGGTTCCCTTGCCTCGCATCTAATGGCTCCCATGGCAACGGCAATGCCAACCTTGACGCGTTCGCCAAGGCAGGCTCATCGCGAATCATGCGCGCAACATTCGAGGCACTCCAGAGTCCGGATTCCAAGCTACCGTTCTGAAGAATCTCTGCCCACAAACCGCCGTAGGTGGAATTGCCGATTGGTTCGAGAAAACTGCCGAAGATCGTGCGAGGTATTCGAAAATCCGCCCGCTTGTCTGCGTTGATCCTGATTGTTACGGGTTTGGACTGCCAAGCCGCGCACGTCGAAACGCCGAGCAGCCAAAGAACCGCGATTGCGAGGGAGCGATGTTGCTGTTGTCGAGATCTCAGCAAGGTGGCTGGCGCTCCGGCAGCGGATCGACTGTACCGATGATTCTCATATCAGTCTCTCCATCATCTCTTGCCGGACGTCTTTTCTCGCCGGACATCCTGGGCGTTAGCGGAATTACTCGTTCCGCAGCGCCACCATCGGCTCCACGCTTGCCGCGCGGGCAGCGGGAATCCAGGATGCCAGCAACGCTGCGGAGCACAGTAGCAGCGTGGCGAGCGTCAGCATGCGTGGATCCCAGGGCTTGACTCCGAACAATTGATCCGTCATCAGCCTGCCGGCGGCAATCGCCGACGGAATGCCAACCGCGAGTCCGATACCTACCTGGAAAAAAGCGCCGCGCAGCACCATCCTGACCACGCCTCCGCGATCGGCCCCCAGCGCCATCCGTACACCAATCTCACTGGTTCGCTGCTCCACAGTGTATGCCATCACTCCGTACAAGCCCACTGCGGCGAGCAGCAGCCCAAGCACGCCAAACAGCATTGTCAGTGTCGCAATCATGTGTTCCTGCTGGAAATCCGCGCTCAAGACTTTCGAGTACGGGTCAACGCTGTAGAGCACCAGGTTTGGATCGACGCTGGCCAATGCCTTGCGCACGCGATCTTCCATCCCCGGCGGATTGCCCGGCGCCCAGATCACGATGTTGTACAGGTAGTGCGACCAGATTTCACCGCTCCGGAACGCTGGATCGTCGTACTCGACCGTCTGCGCTTCCGGAACCCAGAACATCGGGCGGATGGGATCTTTGTAATCGTAAGTCATATACCGCATGTCCCTCACGACTCCCACGATTTCGTAAGTTGCGGAATATTTGATTTTGTCGGGCCCGAAATGCTGCCCGATCGGGTTCTGTTTTTTGAAAAATCTCCTCGCGAAGGCTTCATTGATCACCGCTACATGTCGTGTCGTCGCAGTGTCTGCCTCCGTGATGGGCCGGCCCCGCAAAATCTTCGCGCCTATAGTGTCGAAGAACCCTGGCATCACCCGCGCCCAGCCCGCGCCTGTATCTTCTTTAGCTGCGGGCTCCGGGCGTCCCTGGATGCGAATTCCGTCGTTCCAACTGTCACCCGTCATAGGCGCATACAGTGCCGGCGCCACCATGCGCGCACCCGTAGAACGGAGCAGGCGGTCGTTAATTTGCCGAAATAGCGGCTCCATTTGCTCCGGCTTGTAATTGCTCAGCATTGGATTGATCCATGCGATATACCGGCCTTGAGTTTCAAACCCGAAATTCTGGTGCTCCAGATTTCGCAGGCTCTGGCCCAGCAGAGCCGCTGCCGACAGCAATACGAGCGACATCGCCGCTTGCGCAACCACCAGCGACTTCTGTGCCAGTGAGCCGCCGCCACCGACAGAACGGTTGGTCCCGCGCAGCGCCTCCACCGGGTCGACATGCGACGTCATCCAGGCGGGCGCGATCCCGAAAGCTACTCCGGTGAGCACGGAGACTCCCAATGTGAAGAGCAGTACCTCCCAGGAGGGTGTCGCGTCGACCGGCACGTAATTATTGGGGCCTCCGATCCGGAATGCCAGATGCAGAATCAGCCTTGTTCCGGCATAGGCCAAGGCGACGCCCAAAGCTCCTCCTATCACCGCGAGCGTCACGGACTCCATGAGTGCCCTGCGCACCAAGCGGCTTCGCGAAGCACCCAACGCCACCCGCAGTGACGTTTGCGAGCGATCCTTCAATCCGCGCGCCAGCATCAGGTTCGCCAGATTCCCGCAGGCCACCAGCAGCACGCACCCTGCCGCGATCAGGAGCAGTTTCAATCCAGCCTGATATTGATCCCTCATCGCCGCCACCCCTGCGCCGCCCGGAACGAGGTGCAGGGTCTGCTGACGCCAGAGTTGCTTTTCGCCTGGTTCCATATCCGGCACGTGGCTGGCCAGCCAGTCATGGAATTCCACCTTCAGTTTTGCTTCGAGCGCCTTGGGATTGACTCCCGGACGCACTCTCCCGATCAGGTCGAGAAAGTTGCCGTTCGGCCTTTTCAGCCGGGCCGTCTCCCCATCGATCAACAGTTCCTTCGTCAAGGGCAGCCAAAAATCCGGCATGCCCCAGCCTGCCATCTTCGCTCCATAAAATCCCGGTGGGGCCACGCCGATTACCGTGAACGGATGCCCGTTGATTTGATAACCGGCGCCAATCACCGCGGGATCGGAAGCGTACTTCTCCTGCCAGATGTGATAGCTCATCACGGCCACCGCGGGAGCGCCCTCTTCATCGTCGGCGTCGGTCATCAGCCGACCAATCCATGGATGTACGCCCAGAGTTCTGAAAAAATTGCCGGACACGTACTGGCCATTGCGCGTATCCGCCTGAGCCTGCGACCCCGCTCTACGGACGCCGAGCGGTGCATTCCCGGCCTGTAAGGCCGCCAGATCGGCGAATTCGGATGTGTGCGCGCGAAAGTTCTTGTAAGCCTCCCACGAGAACAGCGAAAAATCGCCATCGCTTCCCTGGGTATACCCACCCCAATTGCAACAGCGGATCTTATCTCCAATCCTCCACAGCTCTTCCGGCCTGGTCACCGGCAGCGATTTCAACATCACCTGGTGCACAAGCGTAAAGATTGCGGTCGTCGCTCCGATTCCCAGCGCCAGCGTGATCACCGCCGTCGCCGTGAACCCCGGTGCGTTCCGCAGTTGCCGCAGCGCCTGTCGCAAATCCGCCATTACTTGTTCCCAATCCTGTCTCTAAAATTTGAAGACCACTCCCTTTCAATACGGGAATATGCCGTCATCGGTTCCCAAGTTGGACACCAACCGGCTTACTGCACACGTATCCTCAGGAGAGATACGGATCAACCGTCGAGAAGTTAGCAAAAATTCCGGTGGCGTTGTCCATCCATGCCGACCTTCCCCTTTGAATACTCGTCAAGATCGATTTGGTTACATGGATAGCTAACTTTGTGAGGACTGACTGGGGGTCACGGGATCAATGGGTAACCGTTGGAAACGGCCCGGATTTAGTAAGACTCCGTTAAGGCTATGGCTTGACGGGCTGCTCTTTGGGCCCGAGCACGTCGCGCATCACGATTGCGAGATCCCGGAGGGCTTGCGCTCCGTCACCATAATAGGTCGAGCCGTGCATGATTGCCAGCGTCTTTGGTTTATATTCGGCTAACGTTTGGAGTACGCGGCCGGTGTGGTGTGTGTAGGGCACGTAGTTCGCAAACGGACCAGCTTCACTCTCAAGCAGCGCCTCTTTACAGCGCTCCATGATGCTGTCGGCGGTTGCCGGTTTGTGCTGGCCCCATTGATGAAACAAGTCGGAGCAGAATAGGGTTTGTTCCGATTCTTCGAAGAGAACGCCAGCGTCCCACCCGTGGGGCACATGAGGTGTAGGAATGAATCGAAAACGATAGCGGCCGGTCGGCAAGATATCGTCGCGACTTAACACCCGGGCAGGCCGTATGGAAAAGTCATTTACGCTCACCAGAGCGCCCACCAGGCCGCACACCGGCTGGGCCGCGGGCGCAAGTTCGAGCCATTGGTTTAAGGCCCCGCATTCATCGGACTCGAAGTGGCTGAATCCAATGTGCCTGATTTTCGAAATGTCGATCAGACGCGAGATCTCCTCGCGCAACGCAGGGAACATGCTTCGCAGTCCGGCATGGAACAGCATTGGTTCGTCGTCTTTCACCAGAAAGTGACTGAATTCCAAATTGAATTCTGGAACAAACATCGAGATGCGGTAGACATCTTTTGAAATTTCTGTCGTACTGACCATACGCTCTCCAAATTTTGCCTGCGCACGCCGTCCTTTTCAAACTGGGGCGCCGATCAGGAAGCCTCGACAATATCATTCTGAAAACGGCGCCGTCTGTTCGAAGGCGTCGAAAACTCAGCCCCACCAGCTCTCGCCGGGAGCCAGATGCGCTTTCACGATATCGGGGTTGAGATCCGCGCCCAGCCCCGGTTTATCGTTGATCTGAATAAATCCGCGCTCGACATAGGGCCCGCTGAGCATCAACAACTGATCCATCCAGCCGCCCTGTCCAGTGACGGTTTCGCATGTCATGTAGTCGCGGATCGCGCCCGCCCATTGGCAAGTTGCCCAGGTGTGCAACTGGCTGCCGGTATTGTGATTGCACAGGGGCAACCCAAATAGGTCGGCCATATCGGCGATGCGTTTGGTTTCAAGGAATCCGCCGCTGTTGCGGAGGTCGGGATTGAGAATGTCAGCGCCCTGGTTGATGATGAAATCCTTAAAGCCCTGGCGGCGTTCCAGATTTTCACCCGCGCAAATCGGAACGCGCGAAGATGCCACCAGCCGTTTCCAGGATTCCGAGTAATCCACCGGCAGCGGATCTTCGAGCCATAGGGGTTTAATGGGCGCTACCGCTTCGGAGATCTGAATAGACGTGCGCAGATCGTATTCCCAATGGCAGTGCACCATAATGTCGTGATCCCAGCCGACGGCTTCCCTGCAGTTCTCGTATCCTTTGGCCAGATCGATGATCTCTTTCGTGGAAAGCACCCGATTCCCCGGATCCCGACCGCCATCCTGTGCCTGAGACGTGTGTGGAAAGCCGAACTTGTGCGCCGTAAAGCCGCTTTTGTCCTCTTTCACTTTCGCGCCCCACTCCCGGCATGACGATTTATCGAGCATGTTTTTCGGGGCTTCATGGTCGTAGACACGAACGCGGTCGCGAAACCTTCCGCCGAGGAGAGTCGTGACCGGCTGGCCGAGCAGCCTGCCGGCGAGATCCCAGAGCGCCATCTCGATGCCGCTCGCGGCGCGCAGGAGTGAATGGGCCGAACCGTCGGTGCGTGTGCCGCTCAGGCTCTTGCCGCCTTCGCCCAGGTTCGTGTAGATCGCATCGATGCCCAGAGGATCCTTGCCAATCAGCAAAGGCTTCAGATCAAGAATCTGTTCCTTCACACCAATTGCCGGAGATCCGTAAGCTTCCGCGATACCCGAGACACCATTGTCGGCCACAACTCTTACGAGTGTGTAAGTGCGCGGGCCGGAGATGACCATCGACTGAACATCGCGGATCTTGTAGCGCCCCTTCTCCGGTTCGGCGAGTAGCCGATAGCACACGAGAAACGGAAGAGCGGCCGCCGGCCGGATGAAATCGCGTCTGGTGAAGTTCATCGCAGGTTCCTTTGCTATCAGTAGCGCTCGCCTGAAGCTACGCGCTTAGGGGCGTGCACGCTGCCAGGCTTCGAGGAAGTCTTTACCATGAAATCGGATCGTGCGGGCGTTAACAATCTCCGCGCCCGATTTGAGCGCGGCATCCGGTGTAAGGGCGCGCCGGCTGGTGTACTCCATTTCGATGGTGACGGGACCGTTCAGACGATAGGGCGTAATCCTGCCGATTTTAGCCATTGCGGCCGCGGCGCGTTCATGAATCAAGCGGCGCGCTGCTTCCGCCGAAAGCGATACGCACGAGTAGTTGTCGATCCCTTCCTTCACCACCGCCGTTTCCGCATCGGGATCAATCTTCTTCAATTGCCCGGCGGCGGCACGATCGCCACTCAAAAAAATGACCGGCGTATCAAACCACCCCGCCAGAGCGGTTCTGGTCTCGATCTCTCCAACCGGCTCGCCGTTCATGAGGAGATTCTGAATGCCTAGCGAACTGTAGCTGTGGGCCATCACGCCGCCCACGGTGTCAGCCCGCGCGTGCTGACCGACAAATGCGACGGCGGAATAGCGCCGTTCCATAAGCATGGTCGAGGGCAGCACTCCCATCACGAGATGCGCCCTCGAATCGATCGTGAGGGCGGACAATGTTGCGCTGCCATCGTGACCATCCCACACGAATACATCGGTCGCTCCACCATCGAAAAATCCGGCAACCGCGCTGTTGATCTCGCCGGTGAGCAGTTGCCGCATCTCGGCGTCTTTCGGATCGGTCTGCTCCTGCCGGCACACTCCCGCAACACCCTCCGCATCGGTAATCATAAACACAGTCTTCGGTTGCGCAGGAGCAGAAAAGGCTAAGGCGAACGCCAACAGTGCAGTCCTCATCCGTGTGCAAGTTTATCTTAGGTTGGAAGTTTGTCGACGGCGACCAGTCTCCGGACGACGATGATACCTTCGTCGTCGTATGAAGCGAAGGGATTTTATGAAGTCCGCGGGGGTCGCAGGTGTAGCGGCCGCCGCGAATTCCGAGATGGGAGGAATGGCGGGCGAAGAAGCTTGGCAAGTGGTGGTCATCCTCGGCGAATCGGTACGACGGGACATGTTGAACTGTTACCGGAATACGGGCTTGAAGACACCCAATCTGGATCGCATCGCTGCCCAGGGTATTCGGTTCGACCGTGCCTATAATTGCCAGCCTGTTTGCGCGCCCGCGCGAGCTGAGCAACCCGATCGATTCTCCTAAACATGCGGTGCTACGGAATCACCTGCGCGGTCGCCTACTGAACGGGATGAACGATTCACGCGATCCTTTTCGCGGCTACTATTGGGGCCGGAGAGCATGGCGGCCGGACTTTCCAGAGACTCGGGCAAATGCCGGGACGACGCGCCAGCGTGAGAACGATGGCTATCTTCCACGCGAGCTCAATTACGATACCGGCCTGACGATGAAACAGGCAACGCGGCCAAAGTAGAGTGACTGTGCAGGCGCCGCACAATTTTATTTTGAGCTTGCCGGTGACGGAGGTGGTACCTTCCGCAGTAACCCGCGCGCGATGGGCTTGGTGGGCAATCCGTAGTCGTTTGCCCAGGCGCCCTGCAGCAGGCCGCTCTTCACGTTGAAGAAATTCTGTAGCGCGATGGCCACTTGAAATGAGAAGTCGGTGGAATAGGCGCGCGAATCCATTGAGGTGGCGCAGCGAACGTTGGCAAACCACTTCATCCATTCGGCGGTGCCTCCCTGGGGCGGTGGCTTGGGACCGCCGTCGGGTACAGCGCCGTCCGGCACAAGGCTGGTGACAGCCGGATATTGCGCTGTAATGTGGCACGACATGCAGGATGTGGTGTTCAAGTCGGCGGGCCCATTGAGCCGCCCATTCCATCCAAGGTGCTGAGGTGGAAGCTGCGGTGTGTCAAAGATCACGCACTGCAAGAGGTCTTTGTTGACTCTCGTCTTCACAGGTGGAAAAGGATCGGTTTTGTTGATGCGATTCTCAGGATCGTTCCCCCACATCAGACCAGCCGGAACCAAGTTCATGAACTTGTTTGGGTTCTTCAGTTGGCCGTTGTAGACAAACGTGCCGAAGACCCATCCGGTGAGGCCGGGCCCATCAGCGTGGGCGTCACGCACCGCTATGTCCATCTGTAGAAGGTTTACCTTTCCGACCACACGCACGACGGGTTGTGAACCCACCGGGAAGAAAGTTGGAGTGATGTAGGCGGTCCACTGGAGGGGATTCTCGAGGAACGGGAGATGATCGCTTCCCTGCGGCGCGTCTGTAAACAGAAGCTTAGCGAAAACAGTGCCGACCGGGAAACCGCCTCCGTAGCGGACATCGGTCACGCGCGGATCCGGATTCTCAGGATCGCGCCACATTTTGCCCATGGTGTAGCCGGCGAAATCGTTGACAAGCGTGATGGCATAGACCGAGTAATTACCATCCTTTCCCTTCTGGCCTGGGCCCAACTGCAGCGGGCTGATGGGAGCTTCTTTGATGAGACCGTGGAAGCCTTCCGTACCACCGTTCGGCGGATAGGCATTGGGGCCGACGGTAGTGGGATGGAGCCACGGGATGTGATACCACTGCCGAACGTGGTTCTTGTACGGATCCCAGTCGGGCAAGTTGCCTTCAAAGGAGTAGTCGCGAACTGCTTCGATATAGGCGAGAGGATCGGTGCGGAAATCGATCTTCTGGAGGAATTCCGGCGGATCTGCCGGCATCTCACGGGGGAAATCCGCCTTCAAACGAAAGACGGGCTGACCGGCGTAATGAGCCGCATACTCCGACGGGCTGACCATAAATCCGAAGTCGGGAAATCCCGACCCCTTTTGCTTGCGCGCCAACAATGCTTGAGCGGAGGCCTGGGCGGACACAGCCATCGGCTGCTGGGCAGCAGCCGTGGTGAACAGCATGATGGCGGCAAGCGACGCAACGGTCGCCCTTCTTGCAGCCGAAGAGTTTCTATGCATAGCCTGATCGTTTCGAGTCTCGGGTGGGGCGCAAATTAAGCCAGGTCGGCGGCCGATACTTCACAGGCGCGACGGACTTCCTGCACGGTGGCGGGAGCGTCGAAGCGAAATAGCCCGTTGAGGTTGCGTTCGAGCCGGGAGGCGCGGATAGCCGCTTTGATGGCAAAGAACACGGTATTGGCCAGGACGAGTGGCGGCTCACCGACTTCTTTGGCGGAAAAAATCCCATTCGTGTCTTCCGGGATAGAGCTGACACTTGGCAGATTGCGCGGGAAGAGGTGAGTGTTCAATTCCAGAGGGATGGTGGTGACTGCGGGGGGCTTGTACCGCCAGGTGTTGGCTGTGTTGAGCCGTCCTCTTTCCGGCCCGTCTTCCTGGAACACAAGTTTCTCGGTCAGAAGGTATCCGACGCCTTGTATAAAGGCGCCTTCCACCTGGCCTATGTCAATGGCCGGATTCATGCTCCAGCCCATGTCATAGACAAGGTCGGAGCTCAGCATGGTGGTCTCGCCCGTGAGGATGTCGACTTCCACAACCGATAGCGCGGCGGAGTATGTAAATCCGCAGAACGAGTCGACGCCGCCGCCGAGCGGTGCCGTGGGATCGCGCTCGACGCCCGGAATGTTGGGCTGCTGGTCTTGCGGTTTGAAGGTCATGGCTGGAACCTGCACTTCGCCACCTCGGATTTTCGCCGTGAACGTGGCAATCAGGCTGACACGGTTTGAATAGGCAAGGGAAACCAGCGTTTGCCAGATGGGCGAGTCCGCGCCGCGGAAATTGCGAATCGCGGCCCAGCCCTCGGGGTAGCTCCAGAAGTCGATCCCGTTCTGCTTGCACCAGTCTTCGCCGTGATCCTCGCGCATCTGAAAGCCGAAGTTCATGAGGCGCGAACGAAGCTCCTGGCAAGTCTGCCGGACGGCTTCGCAGCTGTATGGAGTGCCTGTGGAAGCGCCTGTGCTCGTCGGATTTGGAGTCACGCTAGTTCTGGGGCCGTCGACGTAAATCAACTCCATAGGTACGTTCAGTACATAGGAGGCGACCTGCTCTACCTGGGTAATCAATCCCTGGCCAATTTCGGCGCCGCCCTGATGAATAAAGACGCTACCGTCACCCTGACTAATCGAAACCACAGCCGCGGCCTGCTCCAGCATGAGCAGGTTGTAACCGGAGCCGTACTTCACAGGGATCATAGCCAGGCCGCGCTTGCGCCATTTGTTGACACGGTTGTATGCGTCGACAGCCGCGCGCTTTTCCTCGTAGCGTGCGACTTGCTTTAAAAACTGCCAGACCTCCCGGATGTAGCAGCCCGGAAGGGCTTGTCCAAACGGTGTTACATCGCCATTCCGATAAAGGTTCTTCTCGCGCACGTCTTCAGGCAGCATGCCCAGCGCAAACGCGGCATCGTCCACGGCGTTTTCGATGATGTTCTTCCCTTGTACGTCACCGAACGACCGCATGGCGGTGGAAGGGGCCGTATTGGTGCGGCAAACATCGATCTGGCTCTCAAAGTTCTTGACCAGATAAGCGTTGTCGGTCCGCAATTGAATGCAGTTCGAGACGATGAATGAGCAATCGTAGAAGGCTCCCCCGTCGCCCCACAGCTTGGTTCGGAAGCCGCGAATGATGCCCTTATCCTCCGGCGAAGACCTGCCCGGATCGATGGCAATCTGATACTGGCCATAGTAGGCGTGACGTTTGCCGATCATCATAGTGTCTTCTTCACGTGGAACGGCAATCCGGACGGGGCATTTCATTGCCTGAGCGGCAACCGCGGCCGGTCCTACGACAAAACGCGCCTGTTCCGTCTTGCCGCCGAATCCACCGCCCACTGAATTGACTTTGACTTCGATCTGGTTGTAGTGAATTCCGAGAGCCATCGCGGATGTCTGGTGCATCTCCATTGGGCTTTGCGTAGAGGGATGGATGATGAATCTCCTCTGGTCAGACGGTTCGGCGACACACGCCTGGGTTTCCATATAGAAGTGGGCCTGCCCGCCGTTCCGTTGCGCGTGTTCAATTACCAGGCAGTTCACACCATCTACAACGGACTCGCGTAAGACAGGTTCGCGGTCCAGCGGATTTTTATCGCGAGCCCATCCAAATTGGCTGCCGGGGCGCGTGATCTTCCAGATATGCGTCATGTAGCTGGCGGATTTTGGAGTATCGGGAAAGACGCTTTTCAATTCAATGGCCTTCTCCAAATCAAGGATCGGCTCGTTGAATGGCGCGGGCCAGTTCACAGGGGTATACGCGAGACAGTTATCCGTGATGTAACGAGCGATGCGGATGGACTCCTGCTCGGTATTGGCTATGGCGAGGGCGATGGACTGCCCCACGAAACAGACCATTTTGGGGGAGAACAGAGGTTGATCGAGCGCCATTCCCTGGTAATTCACTCCGCCTTCGCGGATGTTCTCGCAGGTTATGAGATCCACGAACGAACTAAATATGGAGCTAAGATGGCGGCGCAGTGTTTGCGTGCTCACCTGCTCCGCATTTTTGGGAATCACGAAATGATAATCGGCAAGGGAGCGGCGGCTCTGCACAAATGCAGCATTCAACGTGAGCGGAGGTGCGGGCAATTCCTGGGTGTAGTGAATCTGCCCGGAGGTTTGGTACATGGCGGTGAGTTTGATGTACGGCTGGCCCACCGGCTTCTTCCAATCCTGGGTAACGAAATACTGGCGGCCGTTGCTGGCAGGCCATTTGCCCCAGGTAATCAGTCCGCTCGACGTCACATCCGGCGGCGTTTTAAGACCCCTCGCCTCCATAGCGTTCACGACGGCTTTGTAGAGAAGGCCGGTGGCGAGCTGAATCTTGTACTCTGCTGTGAAGCCTTCCGAAGGCAGGCCTTGCATACGCTGCTGCCAGCGGTGTATTTCCGCAGCGACTTCGGCGGCGAGGATGTCAACGATCTTTCCGATGTTCCCCAAACCCAAAACGGCGCCCTGGAGAGCGGCCTCGGCTTGCACAGCGTGCCACGGATAGGGAGCGATTCCGCCAAACACAACGGAGGCTCTCTTGACGACGTTTGCAGAACTCAGCGTAAAGACCGTGGTGATATTGACGATGCTGTGCGCGTTCACTTCGCGCAAGGCGACCTTCTGGGCTAAAGCCACCTCGCCGCCCGGTTCGCCAACCGGCAGTTCGTACGAAACCAGAACGATGGTATCCAGCAAGCCGGGTGTGTCGGCGGCCTCCTTGATCAAGTCCGAAACCGGAGCTGTCTTGTGAGTGAAGCCACCCTCGGCGGTCAATTCGAGCCAAGTGATCCGCGCGCCAATGGCAGCAAGCGTGGTGAAGAGGTCGGACGGAAATGGCTCACCGGTGCCTTCGGCGATGTGGTGCAGGACGAGCATGCTGTTGCCCGCGAGCGACGCGGCATTGCGCACAATGCGGCCGGCGGTGCGCCTGGCCATGAACAGGGCCGCGCCGATGCGCGTGTTTTCGCTGGCGCTTCCGGTTGCAGGCGCAGCTTCCAGCAGGCTGATCAAATCGCTGTAGGTGGTGCCTGCGCTTACTGTCACGGCGGCGTTTCCGACGTCGGGTGGAAAGTTGAGTTCGGGAATGAGGCGGATATCGATGAAGAACCTGGTGGAAGGGAATTCCTGTTCGTAGATACCGAACGAAGTGTTTCCGTGAACGAGACGGTAGCGGAGATCGCGATTGTCACGCATGAGCGCAGCAAGTTCCGCCAGGGTTTGCGGCGTCTGCCAAGACTGGCCGTGTCCTTCGGAAGTGACCGGCTGAGCGGGCGCGCGGGCGCCGTGAGGGAACGGGATTACCAGAGGGCCGGGACGCTGCGCCGCACTACTTGGATCTTGCAGGCATTTCATCCGATCCTTTTCATCTTCAGCGCTCCAGTTCGACGCGAATGTCTTCATTCCAGTCAGAATTGAGCGGTAACCGGTACAGCGGCAAATATTGCCATCGAAGGCGCTCTCGATTTCCTTCTTGGTGGCGCGCGGATTGTTGATGAGAAACTCCGACATGTTCATCACAAACCCGACGCTGCAATATCCGCATTGCGATCCGTTGTTCAGCGCGAGCCGGTAGGCGACAGGATTAACGCCCTCATGCGTGATTTCCGAAGGATGCGGGGAGGGAGCTTCCGCCAGACGTATTAATGGAATGCCGGTCTGCTTCGCGCCTGCTTCACGAACAGATGCAAGCACGGCCAGACGCTTCTCTCCGGCAGCTTCGGCCGCGCGGGCCAGCACGGGAGGAACCTCAGCGGTGGGTGGGGCGGCTGAGCGCGAGGCGACAAGCGAGTGGTGAAGAAGTTGCGGATTCGGACGCCGTACAGCACCGGTTCCTTCAACCGTTGTTACGCTCAGACCGCCAAGCGCACAGACGGGCCGCAAGCACGAATTGATAGCACGGTGCTCAGGGCGGTCGCCATCCCAGCGCGAGAGTATAACCGTGCAGGCGCCACAACCACCTTGCCCGCAGGATTTTTTTGGTCCAGCCAGCCCAATTTCGGGAGATCGAAGGTAGTCAATTAATAACAAATCCGGGGCGGGATTAGAGACAGTTACTTGTTTTCCGTTTAGAAAAAACGCAACCTGGTTCGACATTAATGTTCTGGGAAAGAGCTCCTAAAGTATATCCGAGGATTTTTCAGAAAATCTACTTGCATTTGCTCTTTTAAAAACCTATTCTGTTGACGGTTTCCCGACATTTACATGAAATTAACGTCCGAATTACTGATTTGTTCGATCGCATACTGGGGCGCGGGCACTGTCATGGCCCAACAGACTCACGTCGCCGCGGGGCCATCCGTACCAGCCTTCCGTGACAGCGCCGATACGCCTCCTGCGGGATGGAAAGGCCCACGATTCAAACTCAGCCACGACTATCCCAAGCAGATGCCCGTATGCGAGGCCCCATGGCTGAAACGCCAGGTTTCGTTTTCTTCGAGCAATCCCAATTGGAACGAGTGGCGTGCTTATGTCCAGGACATCGTCGACTACGTCAAGGAAGGACAAGATCCAAATCTGCCGAACGATATTGGCTGGCAGATGCGCATCAATAGCGACACCCGCTGGTTCCACGTTCCCTGGATGTCCTACGATGGCCAGCGAGGGCGGGAGTTTATTCATGGCCTTACGAATGAGCTTTCGACCGCTCTCTCGACGTTCCACGAGGGCCGCGGAAGCGGTAAGGAGCGGATATTCCGCGCGCTGCGATCCAGTTCGGGCGCTGACCCGCTCTTCGAGACCTGGTCGGTGGGAATGTACAATCCGTGCGGCGGCTGGGCCATCGGTCAAGTTTTCCCGGCGTCAGGAGTACCCGCAGTCCACACACAAGACGGGCGGATTCTCGCCGCCGGTCTGCCTTTTCCGAAAGGCACGCTCGTTATCAAAATCCTGAACACGACCGCCGATGCATCGAGCGTTCCCTATCTGAAAGGCTCGACCGAATGGCAGGCCAATGGCCACGTGCAATACGGACCGGACACCTATGCCACCTGCGACCGGCGCGTGCGAAGAGTACACCTTATCCAGATCGATCTGGCTGTTGTGGACGAGAGGTCGCCCACGCGGTGGGTCTACAGCACGCTGGCTTATAACGGCAATCTACCCGGCAAGGCGGTGCTGGATCGTATGGAACCTTTGGGCGTGCAGTGGGGCAGCGATCCGCATACGTTCCCGGCGGTGACGCGCGCCGACAGCCGCCCGTTGAGCGAAACCGTACTGGCACCGGTCTCTTTGCCGGAGCACTACGGCTGCGAAAAGAGACTGGCCGGCGCAGTGGATCAAGCGAACTCGAGTTGTGTTTCCTGCCACATGGGCGCCTATGCCGCTCCGCCGCCCTACCTCAACATTCAGGGCGTGACGATTCCGGCAATATTCAGTTTTGCCGGGCTGTGCACCGACCACAACGCAGGAAATGAAGCTTACTTCTCCGATTACCGATACCCGCAACCTTTTCCTTCCGCGGAACAACCTGGTCCCTTCGCACAGGCGATTCCGCTGGATTCTTCACTGCAATTGGCGGTGGCATTCGCCGAGTACGCGACATATATAAGCCCGCGCGCTTTGCCGGTGTCTTGCGCTGACACGCCAGTCTTGAAGCGCCAGACGGCTAAACAGTAAACGGGAGAGGAGACAGATGAGCTCGATCACGAGACGCAATTGGCTGGGCGCGGGCATCGCCCTGGCGGGAAGCACAGCAGCGGTGAGTGCTGCGAAGCCAGAGAAAGCAGGGCACCAGGACCGCCTGTTCCTGGAGTGCAAATGGATTGAGAAAACAATCGATGGCGTGCGCGTGAAACTGCGCAGCTACAACGGCAAGGTGCCGGGCGAACTGATTACGACTCGCGGCGGAGACACGCTGCGTATACGAGTGAAGAACTCACTTCCCCGAGTCGACTCGGCGGGTTGGGACGGCAGCCACAACGTACCGCACATGTTCGATGCGACGAACTTGCATCTGCATGGGCTCGACGTGATTCCTCATCTGTTCGAGCCGGTGGGAACGGGCAACCCGCTGGCGAAGATGATCGACATCATGCCGGGCGAATCTTACGACTACGACTTCCAAATTCCGGCAGATCAGCCGCCTGGGCTTGCGTGGTACCACCCGCATCACCACGGATCGACCGCGGTGCAAGCCGTGAGCGGAATGGCAGGTCCATTGATCACGTACGGCGACATCGACGAAGTGCCCGAGATTAAAGCGGCGAGAGATGTGCTGCTGTGTATTCAGGACATCGGGCTCTTCCCGAGCGAGGAGGACCCTGATCTCTGGGTCTATGCGCCCAAACAGAACGCGATGTGGAACACGCTGACGGGCGTGGTGACCATGTACGATCCGAAGACAGGTAAGACGAACGACACCAAACTGCAGGGTGGATTCACGGCAGGCGATTACAAACTCCGCTACTACATGCTGAACGGAGAGCCGTTCTTCAAAGAGACTCACAATTACGCCGCTAACCAGGGGACGCACCCCATCGGCAAACAGATGCCGGTGCAACGCTTCGTAATGGCTCCCGGAGAGGTGGTCCGGTTCCGATTGCTGAACGCGTGCTCCGACAACTTCATGCCGATTGTGGTAGAGCAGCATGAGATGCATCTGATTGCGATCGATGGTGTCAATTTCGAGCAGACCATGACCATCCCGATCCATTCCACGAAACAGGGACCAGTGATGCTGATGACCCCGAATACGGCCGACCCCGGGCAGGTTGCGGTTCCGCCTAGCGGACGCGCGGAGTTTTTGATCAAGGGAATCTCGCAGCCGGGTGTATACCGGATCGTTCAGTTGGAACAGAGGCAACAGTTCCTTCAAAGCGACCAGAAAGTGATTGCCGAAATCGAGATTAAAGGCAATCCGAAACCCATGGGAGTTCCCGGAAAACTGCCGGTGCAGAAGCGATATTATCCAACGATTCGGCCGGAAGAAATCAAACGGGTGAGGAACTTCGTTTTTTCCGGCGTCTTCCCACCATCCGAGAACCCGTACGTCGGAATCGATTTCCTGATCAACAATAATGTCTACGAAGAACTCGCGGTTCCCCATGTGACCAGGCTGGGAACATGCGAGGAATGGCATATCCAAGTGTTGGGGGCACACCACGGCGGCACCGAAGGTCATCCCTTCCACGTCCATGTGAACCACTTCGAAGTCATCTCGGTGAATGGCAAAGCGGTGGATTTACCGCCGATTGCGGACACCGTTTGGGTGCCGCTGAAATCCACGGTCGTGATCCGAATGAGGTTCAAGGAATTCAAGGGTAAGACAGTATTTCACTGTCATATCCTGCCTCACGAGGACACCGGAATGATGGAGAATTTCCTTATCGTTTGAGGACGACGGGGCCGTTGACGGAGATCCAGAGCGTCTGATTCTGTTCGTTCCCGCACATCTTTGTGCCGGTTGCGGGGCATCGAGCACTGGGACCAAAATCCCGGGCCACGGCGGATTCCAATGAAATCAATGGGGTAACGATATTTGCCGCCGCGGCAATCGGAATGCAATCACTATCCAGACGACATGCTTTCAGCTCTCGTGCACGAACTTCACTTCGCCCTTCGCCAGCTATGGAAGCGGCCCGGATTTACTCTAACGGCGGTGCTGGTGCTTTCACTGGGCCTAGGCGCCAACGTCGCGATCTTCAGCATCGTGAATGCCTTTCTCATACAGCCGCTGCCCTATCCGGAACCGGCTCGTCTAACCGCTCTTTTTGAGCGGGATCCGATAGGCCCTCCCGGCAGCGATCCCTACAATTCCGTCGCGGCTGGACACTTTCTGGATTGGCAGAAGCTCTCGCGGAGTTTCACGAGTATAGGCGCCGCAGGGAGCGATTCGCTTAACCTGGCGAGTCCCGGCAATCTGTTCGAGCCCGAGCGGGTAGATGCATGCCTTTGCTCGCAGTCGGTGTTTCCGACACTCGGAGTGAATCCGTTACTCGGCCGCAGCTTTCGACCGGATGAAGACCGCTTGGGTGCGCCGCGGGTGGCGATGATCAGCTATGGTCTTTGGCAGAAGCGTTTCGGCGGTAGCCCGGCTGCGATTCACCAGCAAATCCGACTCAACGGAGAGAACGCCGAAATCATCGGCGTGATGCCGCGCGGCTTCGCCTTTCCCTACCGGACTGTCGAGATATGGGTTCCGCTTCTTGCGAACATTCATCCGGAGTTGGCGCAGAGTCACGACAAACATTTTCTCTTTGTGGTGGGCCGGCTCCGTCCCCGTGTTTCGGTTGTACACGCCAGAGCCGAAATAGACGGCTTCGTATCGCGATATCAAAGGGCACATCCGGAGGAAGTGAGCGGCAAAGGAGGGAACGTAGTCTCGCTGCGGGATTACCTGGTGCATGACGTCCGCACTTCGCTGCTCGTGCTGCTGGGGGCGGTAGGGTGCGTCCTCATCATCGCCTGCGTGAATGTTGCCAACCTGCTGCTGACTCGCGCAGTGGGGCGCACGCGCGAGATTGCGATCCGCGAAGCGGTCGGTGCGAGCCGCGGTCAGATTACTCGACAGTTACTTACCGAGAGCGTTCTGCTGGCCCTGTTGGGCGCCGGAGGCGGCTTGTTTCTGGCGGGAATCATTACCAATGCCCTCGTCTCCCATGCCCCCAATGCGGATGCCGTGCTGCCCCCGGGTGCGGTTCCGCTCAGCCCACTCGTTTTTGTTTTTGCATTCGGTGCTGCATTGGTGGCGGGCGTCGCGGCCGGACTTTTCCCGGCTCTGCAGTCTTCACGCACCGACCTGGCCAACAGCCTGAAAGACAGCGCTCGCACGGCGACGCCCAGCCGGGCTCACAGCCGCTTTCGCAACACTCTCGTGGCGGCCGAAGTGGCCCTCTCACTGGTGCTGCTGATTGCAGCGGGCCTGCTGGCCCGGAGCTTCGCCACTCTTTACAATGTCCGGCCGGGCGTGCGGGTGGATCACATGCTCATGGTCGGTATTTCCATACCGGATCCGAGCCACCACGGGCAGGCGAAGACTTCGACAATCATCCGCCAGCTCTCCAACCGGTTGCAGCATGTGCCGGGCGTGCTCTCAGCGGGTATGACCTCCTGCCCACCGGTGCTTGGGCACTGCAGCGACTGGGTGTTCAACATTGAAGGCCATCCGTTGCCCGCAGGGCAGATGATGGACGCCCTGAACCGTGGCGTGGACCCCGGATTTCTTGCCGCGGCGGGTGTACCTCTCCTGCGCGGGCGGAACTTCACAAGCAACGACGGCATCGGCTTTGATCCCGACCATCCGAAACCAGGTGCGATGCTGATCAGCGAATCTCTCGCCAAGCAGTATTTCGCCGGTGAGGATCCGCTGGGGCGCTATATCACGATCGGTAATGACGTCGAACAAAATAAGCAGAGTGGAAAACCTATCCCGCGTTACCAGATCGTCGGAGTGGTGGGCGATGTACTGAAACATCTGGACAAGAAGATTCAACCGACCTTTTATGTGCCGCTGCTGGACGGCCACTATAACGACATCTATATCCTTCTGCACACGGCCGCTGAACCGCATTCGGTGACGGGTGCGGTTCGTGCGGAGATTCAGCGGCTACAGCCGGACCTGCCGCTGTTCCAGGTACAGACGATGGAGGAGGTGCTAGGGCATTCGGCATCGGACCATCAATTTCACCTGCTGCTTTTCGGATCCTTCGCGCTGCTCGCCGTGCTGCTGGCAGCGGTCGGACTCTATGGTGTTCTTTCTTACGGCGTCTCGCAACGCCGCAGCGAGATCGGAATCCGGTTGGCTCTAGGGGCGCACAGTTCGGATGTGCGTCTGCTCATTCTCAAGCAGGGCATGCTACCCGCAGCTATCGGAGTTGCCGCCGGTATAGGATCGGCTCTGCTGCTGGCGCGAGTCATGCAGAGCCTGCTTTTTCATGTCAATCCTTTCGACCCGGCTACGTTTGTTCTGATTCCTGCATTCTTAGTTGCCGTGTGCGTCTGTGCCTGCTACTTGCCGGCGGTGAGGGCCACTCGCATCGATCCAACCGTGGCGCTGCGAACAGAGTAATCCCTTTGGGGTTAGCTGCGTGCCCGCTTTCGCCGCCACGCATAACAGCTAGCGAAAAATGCGCCGGCCGTCATTATCAGAACGGACGATGGCTCAGGAACTGTTGTGAACTCGAAGTTCGATGCCGTGAACGTTGGCATTGCGTCACGGCCTCCCTGGCCCGTCAAGTTTGTCATGCGAAAGAGAATTTTCAGATCGGCTGTATTGTCGCTCAGATCGGTCGAGAACACGAGCCGAGGAAGATCGAGACCTTGGTTGAAGTAAATAAAGAATCCCGGACCTGCAGTTGTGATCTGGTTTGCAATCAGATTTGCAGCATTCCCGGCGGCAAATGCCGTTCCCGAATTGGCATCGTCGTCAAAGGTCTGTAACACAACAACGTTGACATTGGTAGTTGGCAGATTGCCCACTACATTGTTCGCAAAATTGACCTGGCTTCCAACACCAAATACCGTCGATTCCAACGCGAAGATGTCCGTTGCAATATTAAAATTGATGAAGTTCTCGCCAGCCACGATTTGCCGTCCCGGCGTGGTTAGCGCCGTTGAACCTGCGAACGGGTCGGTGTTGAAGCTGAAAACAGTCGCGTTGGCGCTCGCGGAAAATATCAACGCAACAATCGGTATAAGCAACTTAATGCGGTACATTTCGGTTCCTCCTTTATGCGTATTCTGCATAGCGCAAAACCACCACTGCGCTCCGATGAAATTGCAGTTATTGGCGCAGGCCGTTAACGGGGGAATATTCTGATATCACGAAGGCCAACAGTTAGAACGCAACTACCCCGAATTTAGCGGTTCGCCGTGACAGTTTAGTTACACCAGGATTTCCAACCCTTTGTCCTGGCGTGTAGCACAAACAGCGCCAGTATACATCAGTTTCCGGTGACTGCAACCTTAAAAATAACCTTAAAAAATAACTGCTTCGCCTGCCGCGATTTCCTTGCGACGGTGCGGGATAAACGTGCCTAGACGCATTAGGGTTTACGTGAATCGAGCGCATGGAAAGAAGTACGAGAGCTTACAAAGGAGCCAGTTAGTTCGGCACTTATTCCCGTGCGGGCATTCGGCCGCTTCGCTGATCTGATTTGGTTGAGTAGACTCATGGAGTGTGGTCCGAGCCGGTTGGCGCAAAATGGCGCAATCCGGGCTCACGGAAACACGCATCCGAAAGGAGTGCAGGGCTATGCCGTTTCGAGTTGAGAATTTGCCCGAGGCGATTCGGGAGACAAAGAAAAAGCTGCGGCGAGAACTCACCGGCTACGGAACCGTCTTCCAGGAAGTCGAGCGTGAAATTCGCGGCAAGATTATTCAGATCGTCAAAGAGCGCGAGGCTGGTGAAGCGGTGATTCCCATTGTTCCCTACGCGGACATTGCCGAGGGCTCTGTCTCTTCCGAGACGATTTCGAAGATTAGGGATCGAGGTACTTGTGTCATTCGCAACACCTTTGCGATTGAACAGGCGCGGGCCTGGGATGATGAGATCGCGCAGTATGTAGAAGCAAACGGTCTGAATGCGAAGCTGGCGAATGCCGCCGAGGACAAGTATTTCGGCACATTGGCCGCGGCGAAACCCCAGATCTACGGCATCTATTGGTCGCGCCCACAAGTTCAGGCAAGACAGTCGGAGTCTCTCACTCGTGTGCGCACTTTCCTTAACAAGTTATGGCTGGCGGAGAGCGAGGGGCACCGTCATTTCGATCCCGATCAAGTCCCCGCATACGCTGACCGCATCCGCCGACGGCCGCCTGGATCGAGTTCACTCGGACTCTCTCCTCATGTAGATGGCGGCTCTGTTGAGCGATGGCTTGGGCCTCATTTTCGGGATGTGTATCGGCACGTTTTCTCAGGTGACTGGCGCAAATACGACGCGTTTGACGCAGCTTCACGGCCGGATGCGGAGGAGTTTCCCTCACCCGCGGTTTGTTCGATGTTTCGAACATTTCAAGGCTGGACAGCGCTGACTCGTCAAGGTAAGGGAGATGGCACGCTACAACTGATCCCAATCGCGAACAGCATGGTCTACCTCCTGTTTCGGGCTTTGCAGGACGACGTTCCCGAAACAGAGTTGTGCGGCGCCACACCGGGGCGCGCTCTCTCAGTTGAGCCGGAATGGCACGCTCTCCTGCTGGGAGGATTGGCATCTATTCCGCTGATGCAACCCGGTGACACGGTGTTCTGGCACTCGGACGTGGTTCACGCAGTAGAGAACGAACACAAGGGCGATGGCTATAGCAATGTGATGTACATCGCCGCCACGGTTGGTTGCGAGAAAAACAGCGCGTATGTTGCTAAACAGGCCGTGACGTTCTTGTCGGGCAAGACGCCGCCCGATTTCGCGCCTGACAACTTCGAGGTGGATTTTCGGGGCCGCGCGACAGAGGCGGATCTCACGCCGCTGGGACGAAGTCAAATGGGACTCGCCCGCTAGCGCGTGCAAATTCACGGAATACGGGCGTCCCCTTGAACAAGGCCGACGAGGACGTCGGCCGCGGACCGGAAGATCCGCCCAACAAACTAAGCCTTATTGGGAACTAAAACAATCGTTGAGCGTAGTAATAGGTTTGGAGGAATCGTGTTTTGCACGACTTGATCCGTGACTTGAAGTACGCACTTCGCCGCCTCGCTCTTACTCCTGGATTCACTCTTGCAACGCTGGTTACTCTGGCACTGGGAATCGGCGCAAACACCGCAATCTTCAGCATCATCAACAGCGTATTGCTAAGGCCTCTGCCGTTCCACGAGCCGGACCGTCTGATCGGTGTCTGGCAAACGGCCCCCGGTGTCAATGTCAAGGATCTGAATGCGTCGATTGCCGACTACGTGACCTATCGCGAGGACTCCAGGACATTCGCCGACGTTGCCATCTGGAATGGCCGGTCCGTCACTGTCACTGAGTTCGCCGAACCCGAGCGCGTCGATGGCATGAGCTTGACCTTCCGCCTGCTTCCGATGCTCGGCGTACATCCCGTGCTTGGCCGTGAATTCACGGAGAAGGACGATCAGGACAAAGGTCCTGAAGTCGTGATGCTCAGTTATGGATACTGGCAGCGCCGATTCGGGGGCGATCCCAAAGTCATCGGACGCCGCATTATGGCCGATGGCGCCGCCCGCGAGATCATCGGCGTGCTTCCGAGAAATTTCTGGTTCATGGACATGGGCCACGATCTCCTAATGCCTCTCCGGTTCGACCGTCCCACCGTACGCCTCGCGGGTTATAACTTCCAAGCGATCGCCCGGTTACGTCCGGGAATAACCATGCAGCAAGCGAACGCCGATGTCGCGCGGATGATCGGTATTGAACTAAATAAGTTCCCGCCGCCCAAGGGAATGAGCAAGCAGATGATGGAGGATGCACGTCTGGGCCCCAATGTCCGGCTACTCCTCGACGATCTGCTTGGCGATATCGGGAGAAGCCTCTGGGTGGTCATGGCCACCATCGGGATCGTCTTATTGATCGCTTGCGCCAACGTGGCAAATCTACTGCTCGTCCGTACGGAGGGCCGAGCGCAGGAATTCGCTGTACGCGCCGCTCTTGGCGCCGGCCGTGGGCGTATCGCCCGCGAGATGTTTGCCGAGAGTCTCGCCCTTGCGGTGATGGGCGGATGTCTTGGTGTAGGATTTGCCTTCGCCGTCGTAAAGCTTGTGTTGAAGCTTAACCCGGCGCGACTGCCGAGGTTCGAACAGGTTTCCGTCGATTCGACCGCCCTTCTGTTCACCCTCGGAATATCGCTCGTGGCAGGATTCGCGTTAGGAGTTATTCCCGTTCTGAAGCATGGGGGAGTCCGACTTGCCGAATCGCTGCGCGCCGGAGGACGTAACGCAAGCGCCGGCCGCGAACGCAACTTCGCCCGCAATACGTTAACCGTGGTCCAAGTAGGCCTAGCGCTAGTTCTGCTGATTGGTTCTGGCCTGATGATCCGTACGTTTCAGTCGATCCGCCGCGTACATCCGGGGTTCAGCAATCCGGAAGGAGTGCAGACCCTGCGAATTTCCATTCCACGAACTGCCGCTCCCAAAGACGCGGAGCTTTTACAGTTGCAACACAACCTGGTGAATCGCCTCGCAAGCATACGCGGCGTGTCGGAGGTCAGCATTCTGGGTGGCCTGCCGATGACCGGGTCCATGTCGCAGGATCCCATTTTCGCCAGCGATCATACTTATGCAGCCAACCAGATTCCTCCGCTACGTCGTTTCATCACCGCGGCACCTGGCGCCTTCCACGCTCTTGGAACCCCGATGCGTGCCGGGCGCGAGTTCACCTGGACCGACATTCACCAGAGCCAGCGAGTGGCAATCCTATCGGAGAATTTCGCGCGCGAGTACTGGGGGTCAGCGCAGGCCGCGGTCGGCAAGCAGATTCGCTCGAATCCGAACGATCCCTGGAGCGAAGTCATTGGAATCACCGGTGACCTGCGGCATGACGGCGCCGATAAGAAAGCTCCCACATCCGTATATTGGCCGCTGCGGTCGCAGAATTCGATGCCGTTCCTGATTCGCAGTTCTCGCGCCGCAACGGATAGCTTCGTGACCGAGATTCGCAAGACGGTCTGGGCCGTGAACGGCAGCCTCCCGATCACCGAGGTCCGGACGATGAAGCAGATCTATGACAAGTCCATGGCGCGGACGGGTTTCACGCTGACCCTACTAGCGATCAGCGGCGGCATGGCGTTGTTGCTCGCGGTCGTTGGGATCTATGCGGTGATCTCATATACCGTCACCCAAAGAAGCAGGGAAATCGGCATCCGCATGGCGCTCGGTGCACAACAGGGTGAACTGAAGAGGATGTTCGTGGCCAGAGGTCTTCTCTGGAGCGGAATCGGGGCGGCGGCTGGACTCACTGCCGCAGCCGCAGTTTCAAGCCTGATGTCCACGCTGCTATTCGAAATCAGGCCCGTGGATCCTCTCACCTATACGGTCGTTGGTGCTGGCATACTCGCAGCGGCAGCGGTGGCCAGTTACCTGCCCGCGCGCCGGGTCACGCTTGTGGATCCTGTCGAAGCACTTCGGGCAGAGTGAAATAATTGCCACGAAAAACCGGCCGGCGCCCGTGGCGGCATGTGCTGGATACCCTTGAAGACTTGGTTGGAAGATTTTTCAAAAGAAGACGTACGTGGCGCGACGCCCAACCCACCCACCTACATGGAGCCGGTGAATAGAGGGCTACTTGTAGGCAATGGCGGCGCTGGAAGCGCCTGCGAGATGGATTACCTCGAAGCGTTCGAAACCGGCTTCCCCACACCACTTGCGGAAATCCGCGCCGGAATAGTCGAAGGCGTCGCCGAATTCGATGAGCATGTTCAAAGACATGAGCAAGCCGAAAACGTTTTCGCGGCGGGCGTCATCAATCAGGGCTTCGATGGCGACCAGCGCGCCGCCTGGCGGAAGAGCATCGTAGGCCGCGCGGATGAGCTGCATCTTTTTCTCCAGATTCCAGTCGTGGAGGATCATCCCCATGGTGATCATGTCCGCTTTGGGCAAGGGGTCCTTAAAGAAATCGCCGGAGGCTGTGCGGACGCGATCGCTCAGCCCGGCGGCCGCGACGTGCCTTCGCGCAATCGGTTCTACCTGCGGCAAATCGAACGAAATACATTGCAAATTCGGATGCGCCTTGGCGACTTCTATGCAGAGCAGACCGGTCGCGCCGCCGATGTCGCAAAGTGTCTTGTACTTTGAACAGTCGAACTTAGCCGCAAACGCCTCGAAGTTAATCCGCGAGATACCGGCCATCGCGCCGAGGAACTGTTCGAGTCTCGACAACTCCTTATAGAGCTCCTCGAACACCCCGGTCCCGCCATACTTGGTCTCATTCTGCGGTTTTCCAGTGCGCAAGGCCTCGGGCAGGTCGTGCCAAAACTTGAAGAGCCGCGCATTGAGCATGACGAGAATGCCGCCCACATAGCGGGGTTGCGTGCTGTCGAGGTAGAGGGCGGCGGCGGGCGTGTTGAAGTATTCCGCGGACGGGCCGTCCCCCTCGCGGTCAAGGAAGCGCATTGCGACCAGTGCGTCAAAGAAGTCGCTGACAGCCCGCGCGTGCAGGCCAAGCTCCGCACCTAATTCCGCGCCTGTGACGCGGCGATTGCCGAGTTTGGTGAACACGCCGAACTCGACCGCGGTGAGCAGAACCTTGGAGGACCAGAAACCGAAGGCCGTCTGAAGAATGTGTCCGGGATCCGGCCGCGGGTTGGGGTCAAGTGCGGGTTGATTCACTTCCGTTAGAGTCTGAGCCATTGGTGGTTTGACGATGCTATCACCTGGGCGGGGCAATTGCCGAGATCGGAACTCGCGCTGGACAGGCCCATGACTCTCACGGGCTGTCGTTCGACTTGCATCAACGTGAGAGAGCATTCTAGGAGCGATTTAGGCGACGCATGGCTACACGGTGATTGTCGGCCAGGGCACACGGTGATTAGCCAGAATTGTTTTTCTTATTGCGCTAATTTCAAACGGGACTCGCGCAGGTAGAATTGGGGGCAATCTCAAGGTTTGCTCCCGAACATACCGAGGAGAAAAAGAAAAAGATGCGTCGTTTTACCTTTTGTTGCATTGGGTTTTCTGTCTTAACGCTGTGCTCGAGCGCCCATGCAACGACTTTCCGGTTCGATACGGACCCATTTGCTGGAACCAACGTCCTGGCCACGCCCGGACGACAAATAGTGGGCGGGGAAGATTTCATAAGCTTCTCCATACCCACAGACACTTTCTCACTGGAATCGACGGCCTTTGGAGTGGGGAACTCCGTCAATTTCGTGAATGCCACCGCACCGGGCCTGCCGACTAGTGGCGTGAACGTCGTCGTGCTTCAGACATTTGACGACGACGCTAATCCCTTGACGCCGTTTGGAGCCGGGAACGCAGCCAATCTGATCGCAAACCAGATTGCAACACCGGGTCCGGGGTTCTTCATTTACTTCAATCAGGGCCTCGATCTACCGCGGTTGGTGTTTTCAACGGATCTAAGCGATAACAGCGCCGACTTGAAGATCCTTGCCCGCATGTTGAATCTGACTGGACAGAGTGGACGTGATGCGGTCCCTACTTTCGCAGCCGCGAACTTTGCTATCACTACCGCAGTACCGGAGCCGTCCAGCTTCTGGGTGATGCTGGCGGTGGGAATAGCCGGGGCGTGCTGCTCTATTGCGAGGCGAAAACGGGCTCAGGCCTGACGTGGATTTCGGGATTTATGCCGGCGTGAGGCCAAGCGTCTCGAAGAGTCGAGACGCGGCGGCGAAAAGTCGCCGCGCCACGAAGATTATTTGACGGTGTGGGTGAGTAAGTCGATGGTCAGTGGGTCGAAAGGTTCATTGTGCTGGTCGCCGAGCTGCCAGAACTGGACGGAAAGCTGTTTGGTCGAGATGGTTACGAATAAGTAGCCATAAGTCGAGATGGCGGCGTCGTAGGTTACCGTGTGGCTTGAGTCGGCGGGCTGGCCGGTAGCCGTCTTGACCGCCTGATGCGGCATGCCGCCGGTGCCGACGACGATGTAGACAATCTGCTTGCCTCCGATGCGGCGTGTGTAGCGCTGGTAGTTATGGGCGTGGGCGGATAAGACGAGATCCGGCCAGACACCCGACTTGGTGCAAGCGGCGTCGATGCTTTGATTCATTTGCTCGCTTCCAGAATGTCCACTCTGACTGTAGGGCGGATGGTGCATGGCGATAACGAGCGCCTTTTTCTGCTTGGATTTGCCAATGGATGCTAGCGTTTTGTCGAGCCAATCGAGTTGTGAGGTATCGGGCTTGCCTTTGGTGATGGCCTGCAGATAGCCTGGGCTTTCGAGCAGATTCGAGTAGAGACCTATGATTTGCACGAAGGGCGCGTCGAGAAACCAGTAGACACCGGGCTCGGTCATGGTTTCCCGATAAATGCCGCTGCCGGCGGCCTGTGGCGGAACGACGGCTTTTGACGCACAGAAATTATCGATGAAGGCGCTGAGCGACGGATCGTCTGCCTTGGCTTTGACTTCTCCATCGTGATTTCCGGGAATGGCGATAATCTTGCCGGGGTAGTGTTTGTAGGGTGAATAGAAACGCTCGCCGTAGTGGCTGGCTTTGTCGTTTCCGTAAATCACGTCGCCCAAGTGAAAGAGAAAAGCGGGATTGAGACCGCCGGCGGAGGGGTTGAAATCCGTGGCCATCTCTTGGGCGACCAATTGGGCTTCGTGGGCGGTGCTGACGCCGGTGTCACCGAGAGCGTGGAAGCGGATTTCGCCGAGGTCTTCAATTTCCTTGACGCCGGCCGCGCCGATGACTTCGGAAAGATCCATTTTGCCTCCGCGCGCAACGGCGGGAAGCGGACCGAGCTGGAGTTTGCTCCAGTCGGTCATGCGGACATGACCGTTGACGGGTTGGCGCGCGGCGGGGGCGGCCCGAACGAAGAACGGGTGGGCAAATCTGGCTTTCGCGAACGCGGTGGACACGTTGGCAGCGGGCGGTTTATTTTGCGGCATGACTATTCTCCTTTTTGCCTGGACAATGACGGAGACGGGCTTCGGCCATGGTAGCGTGTTCGCACTGTTCGGAACGATCCGATGCGCGATAGACTCACGATACGGAGATTCAATATGTCGATACGACCGGTTAAGCGGCTCATACAGTCCAAGCCCACACTGGAAGGCGCGGGCGTGCATTTGCGGCGCGCATTCGGATTTGGCAACACATCCGATTTCGATCCGTTTCTACTGCTCGATGATTTTCGAAACGACATACCGCAGGATTATATTGCGGGCTTTCCGTGGCATCCGCATCGTGGCATCGAGACTATTACCTATGTCCTGGCGGGAACGGTAGAACATGGCGACAGCCTGGGGAACCGCGGAGCGATTGGGTCAGGCGACGTGCAATGGATGACGGCGGGCAGCGGGATCATTCACCAGGAAATGCCGAAGGGCGATCCGGAAGGCCGCATGCATGGTTTTCAATTGTGGGGAAATCTCCCCGCTTCGCTCAAGATGACATCTCCGCGATATCAGGAAGTGAAGGGTGCCGATATTCCCTTGATCACGGATGACGATGGAACCGGGGTGCGGATTGTGTGCGGAACTTTCTGGGGGAAGACCGGGCCGGTGGATGGAGTAGCGGCTGAGCCTATCTATCTTGACGTGTCTGTGGCTCCAGGTCGCAGGAAAAGTCTGCCGGTAGAGACGACGCGACACGCTTTCGCTTATGTTTTTGCGGGTTCGGGAAAGTTCTGCAATGCTTCGGGTCCGCTGGCGGTGCCGACGGAAGGCTTGAAGTGGGCGGACACGCAGCCGCCCGCCGAAGCTGACAATCGTTCACTGATCTTGTTCGACCGGGGGGATGAAGTGACGGTGCAGGCAGGGGAGGACGGAATTCGTTTCCTGCTGGTGTCGGGGAAGCCGTTAGGAGAGCCGGTTGCATGGTACGGGCCGATCGTGATGAATACTCAGGAGCAGCTTCGTGAAGCATTTGAGGACCTAGATCGGGGAACGTTCCTTAGCGGTAAGCAGAACAAGTAGTCGTGCCGTTCCCCGCCCTTCTAGCTCGAACCTATGCACCGGTAGTTCTTTCAGTGCATGTGATTAAACAAGAACCATAAAACAATCAATCCACCGGGGACACCGAGAATCCACGCAAAGAGATATTTCATCGTCATGCACCTCGTAATTTGATTGGGCAATTATCGGGCCAAACCTAAACATATTGTTAAGTAAGCCAGCAGTGGATTGTTTCGCGTAAATTTTGCCCGGCGGAAAGTTAGAAATCATTCAGGGGCGCACAGGTCCTACTAACTGGAGAAAGAAATGGCGACTGAAAATAAAGAAGTAACTAGTGTGCTGAACGATTTAATTGAAACGACTAAGGATGGAGAGCAAGGATTTCGTAATGCAGCGGAGAAAGTGAAAGAAGCCTCCCTGAAATCTTTGTTTGCTAAATATGCCTCTCAACGGGCAGAGTACGGCCGGGAACTGCAGACGCTAGTGACGCAGTTGGGTGGTGATCCGGCGAAATCCGGACATGCGACGGCAACGCTGCACCGTGGGTGGATGAACCTCAAAGAAGCGCTTTCGAAGAATGAAGACAAGGCGCTGATTGATGAATGTGAGGCCGGCGAAGATGGGGCCGTGAAGAATTACAGGGAGGCCCGCAGCAAGACGCTGCCGGTTAACGTCGCTGCGATTGTGCAGCGGCAAGCGCAAGGTGTAGAAGAGGCGCATCGAACGCTGAGCGATTTAAAACATGGACGGGCGGCTACGGCTGCGAGCAGACTTTAACGAGGCAGCACGTAGTATTCATAGGTGCTCTTCCAAGTGAATTCGGCTCCCGGTTCGACCGTAATTTCGACAAACGGTTCGACCGCGAGCACGGTGCGGATCGACCATAGAGACTCCCTCCATAACGGTCGATCCGCTTCCATCTTCATGCCTGCGCCAACGCGAGTATCTTCTATGCGGACTATGTGATCGCTGGTTTTGTCGCTAAATCCTTCGATCGGTGTAGCGACGACGTTGCGATCTTTCAGGGCCTCGACATAGACAATCTTATTGGCCCGGATCTCGGCGAGTTTCTCTTCGGGCGGGTGAGCACTCTGAATCTGAAACGGCACGGAGATGGTGACGCCAGGGCCGGGCGGCTGCTCATCAAGCGTCAAGAAGTTGTGGTTGTAAACATTGGTGTGAATGGCGTGAGTTCCGCGATTCTTCAAGCTGTGCTCCAAGACCATTTCGGGTTTTCCTGGCACTAATCGCACAGTTTTCCGGTAGACGTAACTGTAGCCAGCGGCGGATAGTTGCTGCGTGAACTCGACGGAATCCGCGCGTTTCTTGACATTCCATTTGCCGTGGTCCGCGATGGGGTAGAGAGTGTAATGATCGTACTTACCGTCGGCGGGCTTGCGCAAGGCGCCGATGCCTATCTTTACGAATGATTCACCAGGTTTGGTGTCGTCCCAACCAAGCGGCGCGAACTCATCGACCGGGCCAGTGATGGCGCTACAGGGCCCGGCGATGATGTCATCCCCTTCATATACAAAGTCGTGTACGTCGGGTCTCGTCTTGTTGAACCAGGGTCCGTAGTAGTTGTGCCCCTGGAATTTGAGGCTATCGATGACACCGGACCAATCGAACCGGGTCCCTTGGTAGAAACCACGTTTGGCGTCGGGCAGGTAGATTCTCGCTTGCAGTGAGCCATTAGAGATTTCGGCTTTTGGGAGGTCGGCGGCTTGGAGGGGGCTCAGGCACATGGCGAGTGAGATGAGGGTACAAATGCTTTTCATCATCGCTAGCATACAGCGGATCGGGATATAATCCTGATTTGAGACGACGTCTCATATTGGCGAGTGTTGCATTTCTTGCGGCCTTACCCATCGCGGGCGAGGATCTGAAGGCATATCCGGACGGGCCCGGGAAGGATGTTTTCGTACGGGTCTGCACTCGCTGCCACGAGGCGGCGAACACCACAAAATTGCGACTGACGAAGCGACAGTGGCAAGGGAAAGTGTACGCGCAGGCGGATCGCGGGGCAGAGGCTTCGGGAGAAGAGCTGGACCAGATCGTGGATTACCTGGCGCGCCATTTCGGTCCCCAAAAATGAAGCACGCTTGCGTGGCTGCTCTGTTGTTAGCTGGGGCTATGTCTGCGCAGCAGGCAGAGCGGGCGCTGCTCGATCGATACTGCGTCACCTGCCACAACCAAAAATTACATACCGCCGGGCTCTCACTCGAAGCAGTGAATCTAGCGACGGACGCGGATGGAATTCCTCACGACAGTGCGACGTGGGAGAAGGTTTTACAGAAAGTGAAGGGCGGATTCATGCCGCCGGCGGGGATGCCGCGTCCTAATGCGCAGGCGGTGGATGGACTGGTTACGTGGGTGGAAGGCGCGTTCGATCGCGCGGCGCGCGAGCATCCCGATCCGGGGCGAGTGGTGCTGCACCGGCTGAATCGCGCGGAATACGCGAACGTGATTCGCGATCTGCTGGCACTCGAAGTGAATGTAGACGAGCTACTTCCACCGGACGACTCGAACAACGGATTCGACAACATGGCTGACACGCTCACGTTTTCGCCGGCGCTGCTCGAGGGTTATTTGAACGCGGCATTGAAGATCTCGAACCTCGCCGTGGGCGATCCGCGGACGAGTCCGACGGTTGCGACGTTTCGCGTACATGGGGACCTTTCGCAGGACGTGCATGCGGAGGGATTGCCGCTTGGCACGCGCGGAGGGCTGGCGGCGCGCTACAATTTTCCGCTCGACGGCGAGTACGTTTTCAAAACGACGCTCATGAAATCGAACCGCGGGTTGCTGCGCGGCGTAGAGACTCCGAGTGAACTGGAGGTGACGCTGGACGGAACGCGGATTCATCTGGCGAAAGTGGGCGGCGCGGACGATGAATCGGCGTCGAACGAGAATCCGCCCGCGGTGGCGCTTGCTATTGAGAAACGATTCGATGTGCGAGTTCCGGTGAAGGCCGGGCCGCACACCGTGACGGTGGCATTTATTCAAGAGAGCTCGGCGGAAAAGATCGATATGACCGAGCCGCACATACGCAACCTGGACAATACGCAGGTTGTGATTGGTGTGCCGGAAGTGGATACGGTGTCGATCGGCGGCCCGTTTGATGCGACGGGCGTAGGAGACACGCCGAGCCGACGGAGAATTCTTGCGTGCCGCCCGGCGACGCCGCGCGAAGAAGTGCCGTGCGCACGGAAGATTTTAACGGCGATTGCGCGGCGCGCGTACCGGCGGCCGCTGACGCCAGCGCAAACCGACCAGTTAATGACGGCGTTTGAGAGTGGGCGCAGCAGGCAGAGATCGTTCGGCGGCGGTATCCGGCGTGGGTTGGCGCAGATTCTGACCAATCCGCAGTTCTTGTTCCGTTTCGAACCAGACCCGACGAATGTAGCCCCGGATGCGCCGTACCGGTTGGGCGATTTCGAACTGGCTTCGCGACTCTCGTTTTTTCTGTGGAGCAGCATTCCGGATGATGAATTGCTGCGTATAGCGGCGCAGAAAAGACTGGGAAATCCGGCCGTTCTGGAGCAACAGGTGAGGCGCATGCTGGCGGACCAGAAAGCGGATGCGCTGATTCAGAATTTTGTGGGGCAGTGGCTTTATCTACGCAATTTAAAACGGTTCGCTCCGGACCAGCCGTTGTTTCCTGATTTCGATGACAACCTGAGGCAAGCGTTCCGACGCGAAACGGAGATGTTTTGTGGCAGTGTCCTGCGTGGCGATAAGAACGTACTCGAACTGCTGAACGCAGATTACACGTTTGTCAACGAACGGCTGGCGAAGCACTACGACATTCCAGGCGTGTATGGCGATCAGTTCCGGCGCGTGACGATTCACACGGAGAATCGGCGTGGGCTACTGGGGCAAGGGAGCATTCTGGCGGTGACGTCGTATGCAAACCGGACATCGCCGGTGCTGCGCGGGAAGTGGATATTGACGAACGTTCTGGGCACGCCGCCCCCACCGCCACCACCGAACGTGCCGGCGTTGAAGGAGAATGCACCGGGGCAGAACTTGACATTGAAAGAGAGAACGCTGGCGCATCGCGCCGATCCGGCTTGCGCGGGGTGCCACAGGCCGATGGATCCGCTGGGATTTGCGCTGGAAGGCTTTGACGCGGTAGGGCGTGAGCGAACGATGGACGGAACGATGCGCCTGGATACATCGGGCGAGTTTGCCGATGGGACAAAGATTGACGGCGCGGCGGATTTACGGCAGAGGCTGCTAAGCCGACCGGATGACTTTGTGGGCACGTTGACGGAGCGGTTGATGACGTATGCGATCGGGCGGCCAGCCGGGTTTAACGATATGCCGGCGATTCGATCCATTGTGAGAGACGCGGCGCGCGACGACGATCGTTTTTCCGCGCTGGTGCTGGGAATTGTGAAGAGTGTTCCTTTTCAGATGAAGAGGAAGGCTGCGACGACGGGCGAGGACTAAAACTACATGGCTTTCGTAACGAAGAAGCATCTTTCGCGGCGGACGATCTTGCGGGGTGCGGGCGCAGCTCTGGCTTTGCCGCTGCTGGACGCGATGGTGCCGGCCCAAACGCCGCTAGTGAAAACGGCGGCGAAGCCGGCGCTGCGGGCAGGTTTTGTCTATATTCCGAACGGGGCGATCGTGAACCGCTGGGTGCCGGCGGGCGCCGGTGGAGCGGACTTTGTATTCTCGCCGATTCTGAAGCCGCTCGAGCCGTTTCGCCAACATATTAATGTCGTAAGCGGACTATCGCTTCCCTTGAACGCACCGTCGGCGCATGCGCAGAGCAGCGGGATGTGGCTGAACAGCGCGCGGCTACGGGGAATGGAATTGAAGTGCGATACAACGGCGGATCAGCACATTGCCGCTCGCATTGGACGGGACGCACGGCTGCCATCGATTGAACTTGCGACGGAAGACGTTTCGGGAGCGGTAGGGGCCTGCGAGGGCGGTATTGATTGTACTTTTTTGAATACGCTGTGCTGGCGAACGCCGCTTTCGCCGCTACCGATGGAGATCAATCCGCGCGCGGTGTTCGAGCGGTTGTTCGGGGATGGGGGGACGGCGGAGGAAAGGCAGTCGCAACAAGAAGAATCGGCGAGTATTCTTGATGATGCGCTCAGGAGCATGAAAAGCCTCGAAACGGGCCTGGGGCCGCGGGACCGCGTGAAGCTGAACGAGTATTTCGAGGATGTGCGTGAAATTGAACGGCGTATACAGGTTGCGGGCAAGCGGGACTATTCACGGCTGAACGTCCCGGCACAGCCTGTGGGGATACCGGAGAATTTCGAGGAACATATCAACCTGATGTTCGACTTGATGGCGTTAGCCTGGCAAGCTGATATCTCGCGGGTTTCGACGTTCATGGTGGCGCGCGAATTGAGCGGCATGACTTATCCGCAGATTGGCGTGCACGATCCACATCACGCGATTTCGCATCACCAGCACAATCCGGAATTGATGGACAAGCTGACGAAGATCAATACGTATCACGCGAGTTTGTTCGGACGTTACCTGGAGAAGCTTCGCTCGACTCCGGACGGTGATGGCACGCTGCTCGATCACGCCATGATTCTTTATGGCGGCGGGATGAGCGACTCGAACGTACACAGCCATGATTTGCTTCCGCTGCTGGTGGCGGGCGGAGGGGTGGGAACGATCCGGGGGAATCGGCACATCAAGGTTCCGGATCATACGCACATGTCGAATTTGCTGGTGAGCATGATGGAGAAGGCAGGCGTGCACGAGGAGAAGTTCGGAGACAGCAACGGGCGGGTGGATCTGTAAGACAATGCCATCCGGTTCGGTTTCGTCCATTATCGGACATGGACGTCTGGCGCGGCTCAGGCGATCCGCCCGATCGCTGGTCTTGCTCTTTTCCATGGGCGCGGTCATGTTCGCTGCGGATCCCGGTGGGGAAACAGCGCTTTATCGGGCGGCGCATTGCGGCGATCTGGAGTCGGTACAAGCGCTGATACGAGCCGGGGCCAATGTGAATGCACAGACCCGGTATGGACTGACGGCACTCTGGGAAGCGGCGCAGCGGGGAGATGCGGCGATTGTGCGGGAACTCGTGAAGGCGAGCGCGGATGTTCGCGCCGCAAATCCGCAGGGCGAGACGGCGCTGCTTCCGGCGGCGCGGTCAGGTAATGCCGAGACGGTGAAACTGCTGCTCGATCATGGCGCGAATCCCAATCAGAAAGAAAACTGGCGAGGCGAGACCGCTTTGATGCTGGCGGCGGCGGAAGGACACACCGAAGTGGCCCGGATGCTGTTGGCACGCGGCGCGGATCCGAATGCGCGATCGACGTCTTTTCCGCTGCAGGATCGTGACGGCATTGTCGGGCTGCAAGCGAGTCTCTATTGGAAAGGCGGGTTGACGGCGCTGCTGTTTGCGGCGCGTCGAGGGTCGATCGAGACGGGATACGCGCTAGTCGAGGGCGGGGCCGACATGAGCGAAACGGATACCGATTTTCACTTCACACCGCTGATGGAGGCGATTTTTAACGGGCATCTGGATTTCGCGCAGATGCTGGTAGATAAGGGCGCAAACATCAACGACGGTTCGCTATATCTTTTGATAGACCAGTGGAATACCATTCCTCAACACGGCGATGCACAGACGGTGGACACACTCACACGGCTGCTGTTCGAACGCGGGGCCGATGCGAACGTCGTGTTCAATAACGGGAAGGTGCCGCCGCGAATTACTTATCCGGCGATTCGCTATGGGCCGATTGCACAGGGTTCGACGCCGCTGCTCGCTGCCGCACGCGCACAAGATGCCGGGTTGATACGGATGCTTCTCAACCGGCATGCCGATCCGAATAAGGCGACTGCAGTGGACCGTCTAACTCCTCTGATGGCGGTGCTTGCGGGCGGTGGAAGGCGGCGCGGCGCGCGTGCGGCGAACCCGATGCCGGCAATTCAGCTGCTGATCGAGGGCGGGGCGGATGTGAATGCGGTAAATTCGCGTGGGATGAGCGCCATGCACTACGCGGCGAGGACAGGCAACGATACGGCCGTGCAGCTACTGGCGGATCATGGAGCGGCGCTTGATGGCAAAGATCGGCTCGGGCGTACGCCGGAAGATATGGCTAACGGCGTGATGACTGCGGTGACTGGCGCAGATGGAACAAAAAATGAACGGACAGCCGCTCTGATCGAGCGATTGCTGAAGCGGAAATCAAGCGGCCGCGCGATTGGCCCTGGCGCAAATTTCCTTCAGGTGTCGAGAATCTAAAAACGTTTGCATCGGTGTTTTGCCAAAGCAGTACTTGCCCGAGTGCGGCCGATGCTCATTGTACTCTTGCAGCCAACTATCCGAGTCGGCCCGACGTGCGTTCGCCTTTGCTTGCTTGCAGCGCTTCGTCCATCTCCGCTTCTAGTACTTGCTGTAGCGTCTCTTCGACAATCGTCTTCAGCAGATCCCGATCTTCTGCCAACAGCCTCTTCAGATCCTCTGCTGTGATCTTGCCTTTCGCGCTATCCTGCTTTCGGGTCACCTGTCACCTTTCCTTTCTTCAGCCGCTAACTGAATTCGAAAGGTCCAGTCTGACCCATCTCCTTTTTGCAGAATCTTTGAAGCTTAACCAGGCTGGGCCGTCAAGAGCCCGGCAAGGCTCTGGCGGTCCGCCTTATTTTTCGAACTAAATGGATAAGGAACGAGGTAGGCGAGTCCGTAGTTTGTCCGCATGATCGGATCTAGATTCGCTGCAGATTCGCCGTGGCTCTAATTTCGGAAAGAGTAGAGAGTCAGGGGGTTCAGTGCTGACTGGTGCCTGGAGAATGCATTTAGGTTCCAGCGCTCGCAAGGGCGTTGGAGTTCAAGTCTCCCCATCCGCACCAAAGAGCTACGAGCGTTTTTCAAAGCGCTGGTTCCTTCTAGTACCGCGGCACTGGTTCTAGGCCCCACTGCTTCTGGCCCTTGGCGCCGGTGCCATATCGAATACTTCGACCTCCACGCGCTCAATCGTTCCTTCAAAGCGAAATGGGCGGCGGTCGAAGTAGTCTGGCGAGACTGGCGATCCGAGGTCGACCCCCACGCCGAATGTCTCACTGGCGGTGAAAGCTGCGGGAACTGTGCGTGCCACGACGACCTTGCCCACTTCCCGGCCGTCCACCCTTAGTACTACAGTCGCCGGTGACATCGGCTTGGGACTCTCGAACGTCGTATCGACCGTGATGATATGCTTCCCCCGCTCAAGCCGGCTTGCGCTCCGCGCCTGATAGCGCTCGATAATCAGCATGTTGTACTCATAGACCAAGTGACCAATTGTCCATGAATAACGTCAGGCCCCCCGAAAACCCGCCCAGCGCGTATAGCACGCCCGACGCATTTTGCGGCACGGTGAGCTCGATCTCGGTGTGACTATTCTGCCGCCCCAATCCAGGCACAGTAAACTCCGGCATGCGCGTAGTCGAGCTATCGAAGCGCCACTTGGTGTACGGCGACTTGATGCGGTCCTCGGGATGTATACGAAGCCATAGGCCCGCACCGATCGGCCAAACGAGATTGTCGCGTGAGACCGGCGTACCAGCCTTCCGAATAGATGCCGCGGCTGGCATTGTTCTCGAAATACTGTACCTTCTTACGAGTTGGCGCATCCGGCCGATCGAAAGTGTAAACCATGCTGACACCGTCCATGGGCTTTTGCGCATGTCCGTCCACCACCTTCGGCAGCGGAATTCCTAGGACATCGTACAGCGTGGGGACAATGTCATTCACGTGGTGAAACTGGCCCCGCATTTTGCCGTCGGGCCGGATGCGCCGGGGCCACGCAATGGCCAGCGGATTCCGCGTTCCGCCGAAGTGGCTGGCAACGAGCTTCGTGTAATGAAAGGGCGTATTTCCTGCCCAGGTCCAGCCGGCGTGATACATATTGTCCGTCTTCAGCGTACCGAGAACCTCCAGGCCGCCGAGCTTTTCGAGCGCTCCTATTTGCTCCTCCACCGTATTCGGAATATTATTCTGTGCCAGCAATTCGCTTATGGATCCCTTCTGTCCTTCGGCGCTGGACCCGTTATCGCCGAAAATGTAGATCACCATCGTGTTGTCGGACTTCCCGAGCCGGTCCAGTTCATCCAGGATCCGTCCGACCTGAGCATCTACATGCTCCAGAAATCCGGCGAAAACTTCCATGAGGCGGCGTTGAAAAGGTCGCTCCGCTTCGGGAATGCGATCCCAACCTTGCATCGTGTCTGCTCGCGGTGTTAGCGCGGCATCGGCAGGAATCCATCCCGTCGCCTTCTGGCGGGCGAAGACACGCTCGCGGTACTTGTCCCAACCATCGTCGAACTTCCCTTTATATTTGTCGGCCCATTCTTTGAAGATGTGATGTGGTCCGTGCGCCGCCCCCGATGCCCAATACAGGAAGAACGGCTTGTCCGGGGCAAACGACTCGTGTTTCCGTAGCCATGCCACCGCCTTGTCGGCAAGGTCTTCGGAGAGATGGTACTTTTCGTCGACCGGCGGTTCCACCGGGTTGATGTTTTCGTAGAGGCGCGGCTCCCATTGCGAGGTCTCGCCCGCAACAAAGCCATAGAAGTCATCGAACCCGTGTCCGGTGGGCCAGCGGTCGAACGGCCCCATGGCGGTTGTGTGAGTAGCTGGCGAATTGTGCCATTTGCCGAAGGCTGCTGTCTTATAGCCGTAGTGCTGCAGAACCTCGGCGACCGTGGCAGTGTCTTTGCCGATCACTCCCGTGTAGCCGTCCCAATCCACGGCGCGCTCAGCGATGGTTCCCGAGTGGACGCGGTGATGGTTGCGGCCTGTGAGCAGCGCGGCGCGGGTCGGCGAGCAAATCGAGGTTGTGTGGAACGTGTTGTAGCAGATCCCCCCTTTCGCGACGCGGCTGAATGCGGGAGTATGCACTTCGCCGCCGACCACATCGGACAGTCCGAAACCAACATCGTCCAGAAGCACGAGGAGAATATTCGGCGCGTCGGCGGGAAGCCGGCCAGGCTCTTCGCGACGTTTGTGTGTCGACTCCGCCAAGGTGTAGCCCGCCTTGCTGGCGGAGGGAACAGGCGGGAACGGTAGAACGGAGCCCGCTGGATTCTTGCGGACTCCCTTGCCCCCTTTGGCTTTCGCGGGTTTCGGTCGCGTACTTGTCATAGTCGTTATGCAGACGTTTCGGATCGCAACTGCCGGATTCCGTTAGGCTCGCGCCTTAGATGCCGGGGAAGACTAGACGGGTCACATTTTTTGCGACGGCTGGGCCCAAGGCGGGCCCAAATTTAATAAATCCAGAGAACCCGCACCATCGTCTAGGTGTAGGTGCTGAGTTCGCGAACGCGATCGTTCACCTCCAGAACGCGAACCGTGATCCAGCTCAAATGCGGGGCCCGACTGGAGAAGACCGTCAGATGATAGAAACTGAAAGTATGTCGCGAATAGATCTGTGCATAGACAACATCGAGACCATCGCCCCTACCGGGATGCAATGGATCCCCGGTGGTACTTTTCTCATGGGATCGGATCATCACTATCCGGAAGAAGGTCCCGCACATCGGGTTCAAGTCGATGGATTCTGGATGGATCAGTTGCCTGTCACCAATCTCGATTTTGAGCGTTTTGTGGCTGAGACGGGCTATGTGACATTCGCCGAATTGGCGCCGGACGCGAACAAGTATCCGGGTGCGCTTCCTGAGATGCTCCACCCGGGATCCATTGTGTTCGTAAAACCCCGCAAGCGTGCCGACGTAGGTGGTGGCTGCTCCTGGTGGCAGTTCATCATGGGTGCGGACTGGCGTCATCCTCTCGGCCCCGAAAGCTCCATCGCCGGAGCTGAAAATCATCCGGTTGTTCACGTCGCCTACTGCGATGTGGAAGCCTACGCAAAATGGGCCGGGAAAGAAATACCGACAGAGGCCGAATGGGAGTTTGCTGCACGCGGCGGTCTCGATGACGCCCCCTATGCCTGGGGTAACGAGCTCTACCAAAACGGCCACCATATGGCCAATACCTGGCAGGGCGAGTTTCCATGGCAAAACCTTAGCAATGACGGCTTTGAGAGAACCTCACCAGTGGACTCATTTCCCCCAAATGGTTATGGCCTGGTCGACATGATCGGCAACGTATGGGAATGGACGACGGACTGGTATTCATCCAATTACCCAAGCGACAAGCTTAAAGCCTGCTGCACTCCCCACAATCCCCGCGGAGCCGCCGAAGAGCAAAGCTACGATCCCCGCGAAACGACAATTCGAATTCCGCGCAAGGTACTGAAAGGCGGCTCGCATTTGTGCGCACCGAACTACTGCCAGCGTTACCGGCCAGCAGCCCGGATCGCGCAACCGGTCGACACCTCGACGTGCCATGTCGGATTTCGCTGCATCAGACGTCAGTCATAATTCGACAAAACTTAAGAATAGGTTGAAATACCGGCACAAGTCGCTGCTATCTGTCAGTAAAACCCTTTATGGTTTTTTGGGAGCGCCTTTGGGAAAGAGGAAGGCGAACTGCAACTTCAGCTGCCAGGTTGGCGATGGTATCGAATCGGGCCGCTTGACGTTCCAGTACGCTTGAACGCTTGCGTTTACTGGTTGAGCGCCCAATTTAAAGATCCGGGCGATACCACCCCCGATCGGCATGAGCCATACATCTCCCTTAGGGGCATTCCAGTTGGCAGTGATGATAGGCTGCCAAGTCAAAAAATAACCTTTCTTCAGGTTGTAGTTGACGAAATACTGGAGAGTCATTGTGTTGACGTCAGGCCGACCCGATGGTCCCGCGACGGAAAATACGTTATTGACAAGAGCGCCCAATGTCCAATGTCCCGGCTGTACGAGTGCCACCACCGTTGGACCGATACTGAATTTGCCCGTGCCCAAAACATCGTCGCTGGCAGTGGGAATTAGAAAAGCCGGACCAACACCCCAGATCACCTTGCCGGCCTTTGCTGGCGAGAAAAAGAAAGACGGGTTAAGATCTCCAAAGCCGAATGTACCTAAGTGTTGTTGGGCCTGAACGGAATCCGTCGGCCTGACGTCAGGCTGGAAGATCATGGCGCCAATTATCCGGGTGATGAGGTTCCAGTTTTGACCGATTTGCATGGGAATCACCGGTTGAAATTGCAGGACGGTATTTCGATCACGCGCATAGGGTCCAATATTGAAATCGGTCAAATTCTGGATCGGAACACTGATCAGGCTCGCGACAGGATTCTGTACTGCCTTCGCGAGATCTCCTGCCGATGCCTCGGCTTCCGGCTTTTGCGCTTCCGGGGTGGGACCGGATGGTTGTTGCGCGCATAGAGCCGGGGCTAATAATCCCCATAGCACTATGGCGGATGTTGCGGTATGGAGATGATGCATGGCCACCAGTCTTTGCCTCTTGAACGAGATTGTTAAAGCCTGCTCAACCGCGCGCGATCCAAATCACGCTCCTGCCAATCAGCACTTGAAACTGGATGCGGTCGAGGTCGCACATCCACTTGGAGACGAAATTAGACAACTAGGGTTCTTAATATTTCGATGGTCAAAGCACCCACGCGAAATTTAGATGCGCCGCATGCGGCTTACCTCGACCGTGAACTGTCACTCCTGGAATCACAGTTCCAGAGAGATCGGTCACTCCAGCAAGCGCCCCCTGAAGATCCTGTCTGCCCCCAGACCGAGCTGGAAAAAACGAAAGCAGTTAATAAGAAAGCCGTGCACAATTCTTGACCGGCAATTTGAAGAGTGTCACTCGAGCGGTTGCGCGTGAACGCGCGATTGGCAGGTAGTCCGAAGGTAGCAACTGTTCAGGCTAGCAACGTAGCATTTCTAAACTGTACTGCTGGCCAGTCCATTTTAATCAGAAACCCGAGACTCCAGGCGGATCCAGTTCATTAGCCAATGTGGACAATGGAAACGATGAGCACTTACGATTTGCCCTACGCTCAAGAACATCTCGACGAGCTTTTCCAGGAAGCCCGAACGGGTGAGGACGTGATTATTCTCCGGTCCGACGGCCGGCGTTGCCAATTGTTGCCTTTGGGTGACGTCAAAGAAGAGGCGCCCGTGGAGGAAGTGTCGAAAATTTTCGATTTGGGTGTGGGTGCGGAGCCCGTCCCGGCCTGACCGATGCTTACTCCACTACGCTCCAACAAGTTCCGGTGGGCGATTGCCACAGCGGTTGCCGGCACGGCTATTTTGGCTTTTGGCCAAAGCGCGGACGACGCAAGGATGAATCAGGTCCAGGTATTGGGAAGCCACAACAGCTATCACGTGGGCATCGACCCTGAATTGTTCACGTTTCTGCGACAAAAGTACGGCGAGCGGATGGATGGGCTATATTACTCGCACCTACCTATCGAAAAGCAACTGGATCGTGGATTGCGTTCACTAGAAATCGATGTTGTCTACGATCCGCATGGGGGCCTCTATGCGCATCCAGCCGGACTCGAGATCGAAAAACAAAACCACCTGGCCTCACCCGAATACGATCCGCAAGGATTGATGAATAAGCCGGGGTTGAAGGTGATCCACGTACCGGACATCGACTTTCGCTCGAACGTCTACACATTTCAGCAGGAGCTGACGCTTTTAAAACTGTGGTCCAATGCGCATCCTCATCATTTGCCGATTGCGATTACGATGAATGCGAAAGATGACGGCCTCAAAGAACCGGGTTTCGTGCAGCCCCTCCTGTTCGACGCCGCCGCCTTCGACAGTTGGGATTCGGAAATCCTGAAAGGGCTTGGCCGCGAGAAACTCATCGTGCCGGACGACGTGCGCGGTCGGTATGCGACGCTCGAAGCCGCCGTCCTGGCGCACGCGTGGCCTAAGTTGTCAGAGGCACGCGACAAGTTTTTCTTTATTCTCGACGAGACCGGCCAGAAGATGGAGACCTATATTAGTGGGCATCCTTCGTTGAAAGGCAGAGTGATGTTTGCCAACGCTTCAGAAGGCCGGCCGGAAGCGGCGTTTCGGATTGTGAATGAGCCGAAGAAGGATTGGGCTTACATCCAATACCTGGTCCGCTCGGGCTACTACGTTCGGACGCGTGCGGACGCCGATACCAAAGAGGCGCGCACCGGGGACTACAGCCGCTGGTGTGCGGCCCTGATCAGCGGCGCTCAAGTCATCAGCACCGATTACTACTTACCAGATGCGCGACTGGGAACCGGCTATTCCGTCAAGCTGCCGGGTGGCCAGCCGGGCCGCTGGAACAGTCTTTTGCTGCCGGGCGAGCGGCCGTTGCCGCCGCTGGAAAGCGGTTTAGAAAGTGGGCGCTAGTACGAGCAGTCGGAACGTGTCCGGCAGGATGGCGGGCCGTTTGCCGGGCCCAGACTCAAAGCTGGCGGTCGACAGATAGATCTTGTGGGTTTTGGCGTCGAGCGTCATGGTTCGCGCGCCTTTGCCGGTTTCGACTGTTGCGACTACTGAATATTTATCGCGGCCGTCGGCATGAATCACTGTCACCGTTCCGCTCTTGCCATTCGACGAGAAAGCGAGGTGCGTTTCGGAATCATAGGCGGCGGCATCGGGCCCTTCGCCGATGGCGGGTGTCGCCACGACTTTTCCTGAATCCGCATCCGTGACTGCCATCAACTTGTTGTCGCAGACGGAAAACAAGCGTCGATTCGACTTGTCCATTGCCAATCCCGAGGGGGATTCGCAAGGCGCAAGCGGCCACTTCGCCTCCACCGCAAGAGTTTTGGAATTGATCTTTACCAATTCGCTTTTGTCTTCGATGTTGACAAAGACGCTGCCGGCGCCATCGCTCACCGGGAATTCGGGCTTGCCGTCCAGCTTCACTGTGCCGCCCTCCGTGCCATTGACGGCATCGATGACTGTCGCGTCCTGACTTCGCCCATTAAACGCGAACACCCGTCTCGAGATGCTCTCGTAAACTATGCCGTCCGGGTTTGTGCCAGCCTTGATTTTCTTTTTCACCGCCAGGTCCGCAAGACTGAACTCGACAACCTCGTTCGCACGGCCATCGCTAATGAAGCCCACATGCAGTTCGTTTGCGATCGCTATGCCATGAACACCGGTCATACCGGGAATTTGCCCGACTGGCTTTCCGGACTCGATGTCGACGACCTCCACCTGTCCCGTATGCGATATATACAACCGACGGTTGGTCGCATCAGCTGTGAGATAGTCCCAGCCGCCCGTACCACCGATTTGAATAGAGCCAGCGGCTTTGTAGCTGGGAAATTGCGCTGCATAGACCACAGTAATCAGAACGACGAGAAGGCTCGGTTTCATGACACCGCCAGTCTAGGAGTTCAGTCTGAAGATTTGGTGAAACGGATTAGAAAATACGCCCTACGCCAAACCACCACTTGCGATGATCGCTATCGCCGACGCTGCCGCCTATGAACACGGGACCGATGGCGGTCTTTCCGATGAGCGCGAAGGAGAAGTCGTTGGGGAGTGTCGGAACGAGGGGGTTGCCATATACCTTGCCAACCTCATAGAGAGCGGCGGCGTAGAAAGTGGAACCAGTCAATGGACTAAGGCGGAATAGTTCGTGCAAGTATCCGCCTTGCAGGAGAAAATACTGATTCCCGAGAAGCTCATTCTTGCCGTATGCGCCGAGATGCAGCGGACCTCCGAGCGAGAACGACTGGAAATCGAGACCGTGTGTGCCAAAGGTTGTGCCACCCGCCGCCGTCCCAAACAACGAACCGCGAGCGCTCACCCGTCGAAAGGCGCTCGTCCTCATTTGCAGGCTGGGGTAAGCGTCCCCATTAAGGCGAGAGCTGAACCATTGAAACATTGACTGGTTGATCACGCCGTTGCGTGGAATGACTGCGTCGTCCTGGCCCAGGTATTGGAACCGGACGGAAGAGATCGCCACACCCGCAGCCGCGTTATCGATGATCGGCTGACCGAGTTTGAGGTATGTGCTCTGGCGGGCGACATCTTGGCCAACCCGAATCTCCGCTCTGGGGCTAAGGGCGTAGCCTAGGTCGATGCCGCCGCCTTTTTGCAGTTGAAAATATTGCGCAATTCGATCACGTTCATCGTAGATATCGAATTCGGTCCTGGTCAAATAAGCTCTGGGAGCTACGAACCACTTACTGGACTCAGAAAACGGCCGATAGTATTCGGATGTAATTCCATTGTCAGTTCCGAAGAAGAAGTCGGTACGCCATTCCGATCGAAGGTTGCCCACGTTCAAAAACGTAAACCGTCCGGCCATTCCAAATCCAACATTGTTCACGTCTGTGCCGTTGACTGTTACGCCGACGTTGAGGAACGGAGGACCGTAGGTCTTCTCCTCAGCACGGATGTGAAGCCCGGTCTCCTGGTCCTTCTGAATAAACGAGTAGCTCAGCCGCGAAAAGTAACCCCAGCCGGACAACTGAGTCAATTCAGTTTCAAGCTTCGGCTGATCGATCGGCTTATCCAAAAAGGAGGATAGCCGTGAGGCAATTGCTTCCTTCTTCTCGGGACTGGTTCCGTCCACCGTAAGAAATTGTGGAGGAGGAGTGGCGCTTTTGCGGCGCGACACTCGATCTGCGACATAGCGCGCCCATTCCTCATCGCTGACGGACAACCGCGACAGCATGGCTCGCTTGGCTTCAGCCGCGCGCGTACCGTAGGGAATAATTTCTTCGCGCCGGTCGAAATCTAAAGTTGCGAACTTTTTCATGTCAACATCCAGCAGAATGTCGGCAAGCTTCATACTGCGCAGTTCGTTGGCCGCCACCATGATGGCAATATTGCGGCTCGCCACTTCGAAAAGCGACTGAATCGACTTTGGATCTGGGGACCCCAAGTCCAGATGAACAGCGATCACAATGTCGGCGCCCATTTTTTTTGCAATATCGACGGGCAAATTGTCCACCGCCGCGCCATCGGAGTAGATGTGGCCATCGATATTCATGGGAGCGAAAAGGCCCGGAATCGACATGGTGGCGCGCATGGCAATTGAAAGCGAACCATGATCGAATACTTTGGCCTGTCCGCTCATCAGGTCCGTGGCCACGCAGCGGAAAGGAATGGGTAGATCGTCGAAACTTTCAAGGTCGTAGTAGGGAAGAACCGCGCGATCGAACACGAGCCCTACGGCCTGTCCGGCATTCAAGCCGCTAGGAAGAGAGAACCCGTTACGCAATCCGAATTCGAGGCGGGTTGGATAGGCGACCGCATCTTCCTTCCGGCGATACGCCAAATCCTGGAATTTGGTTTGGCCTTGAATGGTGGCATCCCAATCGATGGAATCCACGATTGCTTTAATCTCGGCCGGACTCTTGCCGGTTGCATACATTCCGCCGACCAGGCCGCCCATGCTGGTTCCGGCAATGTAGTCGATCGGAATATGATGTTTTTCGAGCCACTCGAGAACGGCTATGTGCGCGAAGCCGAGCGCGCCTCCACCTTCCAAGGCGAGACCGATACGCGGGCGATTTTCCGCTGCCTGCGCACTGAGTGGCGAAAGAAGGATAAGGCCAGCGACAGCGGCGACTGCCTTCACCGCGCAGTCTCTTGTCTTACGACTTGTCAGGATTTGCAATCTGGAGATCGTTGTCGACGCTGAAGACGCCCGGCGGCCCGTTGGCCTGCATTTCTGCGATGGCGGAGTCGCTTGCATTATCGACGATCCCTTTCAGGGTGACATTTCCGTTCTTGACGATGATGTGAATGGCATAATACCCGATCGGGGGATCGTTGGTGATGCCAAAGGTCCTACGGACGGAACTGCTAAGCCAAGGACCGCGATTTGACGTGTAACGCTGTAGTATCGGAGCACTGTAGATTCGATGTAGACGGCAGTGCGGATACGATCGTCATTTTGCGAGAGCGGCAGGACTTCGATCTCGTTTTGAAGGTTTGCCGGTAGTTAATTAGACCCCGGAGCGAAACGGCGCAGCTCTTCAGAAAGCCCGCTCATACCCCTCTTGCGGTAGATTTCGGTCAATCGCTGCTGTTCGGGCGAGTTGGCCAGCTCGCGGCGTAATACCGGATCGGTGGTCGCTTCTTCAATATCGGAGCGGCTCGGAATCCAGAGTTTGCCGTCGGCGAACTCAACATCGTTCACGAAAGCCATGAGACCTCCAATCATCATCGGCTGGCCGGTGGGGCGGGAGAAACGCAGCGTGCCTGGTTCCACCATGCTGGCGGTCGCAACCGGCGCGAGGTCGAGCGTGGAGGGCGCTGAGCCGGCCACGAATTCCCTGCCCCGCTCGTCGCGGACGATCCAGCCCATGGCGACGCTGCGGATCGCCTTTCGCGAAATATTTTGCACTTCGACACGTGGGCCCCGCACTTCATTGCCTGAAACCTGGGCCGCACCGCCAAGTGGCTGAACCGGCGAACTGCGAAAGGAGACCGGCCTCACGTTAAGGGCCTTTTCCTCACCTGCATCCAGCGAGGGCATCCGCAATAGCTCGAGACCAAGCTGTTGGGGATTCAGATCCTGTAATCCGAAGTTCAACTCTTCACGCAGCTCAGGCAGGCGGCCATCCTCGAGCAGTTTCGCCAGATAGCGGCGGTCGCGGTGGGCTTCGAGCTCAAAGACTAGTAGCGTGCGCCGTGAACGCAGCTTGTCCGGGCCATAAGAGGATAAATCGGCAAAGAGCGCACAATCGAGTGAGACCTGCACCAGTGCGGCATTGCCTTTGGGCATGTTAAACGGCCGCAACAGCTCCATGTCGATGCGCACCGGGAATACCTCACCGGGCTGCACATTCAGACTCGGCATGATGACCGAGCCCTTCCCACCCGGTTTCAGATCTTCGGCTTCGACACGCAAAGTCAAACCGGAAATAGGCTTTTCGCCGATATTCCGGAGGACGAGCGAAGCGTGCAGATCGAGCGCCATCGACACGCCGCGCGGACGCACCGTGGAGGGCCCCATATTGAAGGAGACGAATAAGACGGGCGAGTCAGGTGGAAATTGGACACCCAACCACTGGCCACCATTTTCGGCTCCAGACGCCGCGGCTAGCGAGACAACAGCGAGTGCGAACGCCCGCCAGCTACTGCCCATAGACATTGGCGATCGTCACCTGTCCAGTATCCTCGTCCACATAACGGGCCGATACGGCAGAATTTCCCGACAAAGATACAACGGCCGACCGGGGATGCAGAATGGTGAGGGTTGCGCCCTGCGTGCGCACCGCAATTCCTTCCGGAGTGGAGCGCAGGACCGTGCCCGCCGGGATCGGACGCTCGAAGCCGGTAACACTTCGCAGTGTCGCCAGCAAATGCTGCGTCTGCTCGGATGGAATGTGGTTCATCCAGCCCGCCGCAAATAGCAGTAGGAGGCCCGCGACAACGGCAATCCGCATCATCCAGGAAGGCCGTTTGCCGACGCCTTCGATACAACGGGCCGCATCGACGCCGACCCCAATGTTGCCAAGCATTTCCCGCTCGAGTGAGGGCCAATCGGCGATCGCTTCAAAACCAGTAAGAGTTTCGGCACTCGCTTCCCGCTTAAGCTCCGCCGCGGCGGATCGAAATAGCTGCACCTGATGCTGGCATTCATGGCAATGCGCGACGTGATAGCGTACCCGCCAGCCAGCGACGGGCGCAAGATCTCCGGCAGAGTGGAGAGCCAACATTTCGAGAGATGGATGGGGCGCGCGCTCGCTCATGAGGGCTTCCTCTCTTCTAGATAGCGCTTGAATTTAGTACGCGCGTTGGCAATATGCGACCGAACCGTGGCCATGGAGCAATTCATCTGAAGCGCGACTTGATCTGCCGGCATGTCTTCCACATCGCGAAGCAAGAGTGCAGTGCGCTCGCGCTCGGTTAGCACGGCGAGGCCGCCGTCGAGATGCAGCTTACGCTCGCCGCGCAGCAACGTCTGCTCAGGGCTCTCAAGCGAAGAGTGCGCGGTTTCGGCGAGCTGGGTGACATCAACAAACGCAAACTTTCTGTTGCGTCGGAGGAAGTCGATGGCGGTATTGGCGGCAATACGCGACAGCCAGTGGGCAGCTTTGTCCAGGTCCTTCAACTGCGCCTCCCGCTGCAACGCTTTGATGAAGGTCTCCTGGGTGAGATCCTGGGCGTCGTCCACATTGCCCACGATGCGGTAAATCAGCAAAAAAATGCGGCGGAGATTCTGCTGCACAAAACGAGTGCGCACGTCGGAATCCGTATGAGCGCGCCAAACCGGCGGCGCCGGCTCACTCATAACGATCTCCAGGTTTGGCTGCATTGCTTCCGCGGCAAGTCCCCTATAAGAGAAGGACGAAAAGCAGCTTGAAACGTGCAGGGCGTGCCAACCATCGACGCTATCTTAAAGTATATGAGACCAGTCGCCGTCATTGGCATCGGGAAGACGGCCTTCGGCGTTCTCCCGGGCGATCTCCGCTCGCTGGCGATCGAAGCCATCACCGGGGCACTTTCAGACGCCCGAGTGAACGCGAGCGCTGTTCAAGCCTTTTATCTTGGCAACTTTGCCGGGCCCTCCTTTGTAGGGCAAAACCATCTGGCCCCTTATATCGGCATGGCAGCTGGATTTGGGGCAATTCCCTCCACACGGATTGAGGACGCGTGCGCTTCGAGCGGTTCCGCATTTTTTCACGCGTGGCAGAGCGTAGCTGCAGGTATTTACGATGTGGTGGTCGCGGCGGGTGTGGAAAAGATGACTTCGCAAGGCACGCCACGCGTGACCGAGATTTTAGCGGCGGCTGGGGATATGGCTGGCGAAGGACGGGCCGGCGCGACGTTCCCCGCCCTATTTGCGATGATTGCGCGGCGGCATATGCACGAGTTCGGAACCACGCGCCGTCAGCTCGCTTCGGTGGCAGTCAAGAATCATGCAAACGGAGCCAAGAATCCGCTGGCGCATATGCGAAAAATCATTACCTTGGAGCAAGCGCTCGCGGGCAAGCCGGTGGCCGAACCATTAACGGTTTATGATTGCTCGTTGATCAGCGATGGCGCTGCCGCGGTAGTGATTGTTCCCGTGGAGCATGCCGCGCGCCATACTTCGCGTTTCGCCCGTGTTCGCGCCGTGGCGCAGACCGCCGACCATGTAGCACTCGATGAGAAGCCGACCATCACTGCCTTTCCGGCGGTGCGATCAGCGGGCGAGAAAGCCTATGCGATGGCCGGACTAGGACCACACGACATAGAATTGGCTGAGCTGCACGATTGCTTCACTATCGCTGAGATCGTCGCCAGTGAAGATCTGGGGTTTGCAAACAAAGGCGATGGCGGTCCGTTTGCCGAGGCCGGCTGCAGCACGCTCGATGGGCGGCTTCCCATCAACACAAGCGGCGGCTTGAAATCGAAGGGTCATCCTGTGGGGGCGACGGGCGTCGGGCAAATCTGCGACGTGGTGATGCAATTACGCGGGGATGCCGGCGAGCGGCAGGTGGCGCGCCATCGCATCGGGCTGACGGAGAATCTGGGCGGCTCCGGTGCTACTTGCGTGGTCACGATTCTAGAGGCTGCATAGTGGCGGACTCGCGCGACGGCATCGTATACACCGAAACGATCGTGCATTCGGCAACTCCACAGTTCGCGGCGGACGCGCCCTATCAATTGGCCATTATTGAGGTGGATTCCGGTCGCCGGCTTACGGCGCGCATTTCGGGAGAGCGCGCGGATATCGGCGATCGCGTAGCGTTCGCCGAAGAGCGCGACGGCGTGGCCTACTATTGCAAACGGTAGCCGATTTTCCAGTGTGTCCTGACAGCCGAGCGCTCCTAGAGATGAATTCTTCCTTCGCCATCTCCGCGGGTCACGTGGATCTGACCTCGCGCGCGCCAAGTGAAATCTCCCTTATAGTCGGTTCCTCCGAAGGTTCCACCAAAAATGCTCTACTGTAGGTTGTAACAACCTATGAAGGAGAACGGCTAGGGGATGGCTCAAAGTATCCCCAAAGGCTCGGGAGATTCCATTACAGTCCAGACCGAACTGTCGAGCCGCGAGGAACTATTTCGTTCGAGCCGGGCGGATACTATGCGCCGGTTCTACAGGCCTGAACTAGACATTATACGTTTTTTGGCATTTTTCCTCGTCTTCCTCCATCACCTGCTTGGCTTCCAAGGCCGTCTCTCGCAGATCGTAGGACAGATAGGGGCCTTGGGTATGTGCCTATTCTTCTTTCTCAGCTCTTATCTAATTACAGAGCTTCTTCAGCGTGAGAAACAAGTAACGGGACGAGTTCACTTCCAGGCTTTCTATATCCGGCGGATGCTCCGGATCTGGCCCCTCTACTTTGCCTTTATTGGATTAGGAGTCGTTATCGGAAGGGTTCAACCATCGATGGCGCTTTCTAGCGGATTCGTCCTGAGTTTTCTCCTTTTAGCCGGCAACTGGTACATAGGCCATGTCGGAATGCCGAATTCGCCGGTGAGCATCTTGTGGAGCATCTCCCTCGAAGAGCAGTTTTATCTGCTATGGCCGGTTCTGCAGCATTTCCTGACGCGGAAATGGATGTGTGCAGTCAGCCTTATGTTGCTCCCCGTCGGTTCTTACGCAGTCTGGATGCTCCACACTTCCGGCGCCGACCCCGGGGTGAAAATATGGACAAATACCTTCGTGCACGGGCAGTTCTTTGCGATGGGCGCATTGTTGTCCCTATTCATGAATTCCAGGTTGCCCACGCTAGGATTGGCATCCAGAATCGTAACGATTTTGGCGGGCGCGGCCTTGTGGATCTTTTCTGTAGTTGGACTTCAACTACAACAGGCCGGAGCAAGCGGTTTTGATATGGTCGCCGGCTATATGCTGGTAGCCGTTGGCTGCGTCCTGATTGTAGGCGGAGCTCTCGGAACGTCGCAAAAGTATCTACCTGGTCCGATTGTGTATCTAGGCAAGATTTCGTATGGCTTGTATGTGTTTCACCTCCTTTGCCAGTTCATTGCAGTTCAGGTATTCCATTGGCTCGCATCCCAGAATGAAATCTTTAAACACGACAACCTTGGAATGCGAATTGGCAAGGATACATTCGCGCTAGGCTTGACGATCGCGATGGCCGTGGCATCGTACCGGCTATTTGAATCGCCATTCCTCAGACTGAAGGAACGATTCACCTTCGTCCATTCACGACGGGTTTGATGCTGTGGCGCTCGAGGCAGGATCGTCCCGGTCGCCGACTAGTCGAAAATACTCTCTGTTTTTAGTGCCGCTGCAGCCCAGGCGCGATCTATAGGTAAGCTGAGGTTCAAGTCCGACGCTCTGGCAGAAGTTCTTCCGCGGAACGTCGTAGCAAAACGCTCCGAGAGGCCGGATACAGTTCCGAATGACATCATCGTCGATGCGCAACGATGTTAGTGTATTTGCGCCCGGTGTATCGCGCAACGAAAGCCCCTGTATCTGTAATTGGCATCAGAAAACCATCCGGGTGCAATTCGTGTATTCGCAACCCCAGGTTCTGCAGCGTGTAGAGAAATTGTTCCGGTTCTGTTCTTGCCCTTCGCAGTCCGTCGGGCCAGAACTCAGAAAGGATCGTAATTGGCTTGAATTGCCCCAGCGTATCTTTCATTCCGCTCAAGACCCGCCCTTCGGCGCCTTGAACATCCATTTTAATTACGTCAACAGAGGTGATCCCCGCTTGGCGAAGAAGGACATCAACAGTCGTGGTGCTTACGGTCACGATATCTGAAGCCAACTCGTTCGCATAGAGGCGATTGTCACCCCGATTATCGCCTGAAATATGCAATTGGGCCGATCCAATCTCGTCTGAAGCCGCAATCTGAAAAGGGGTGACATTAGTGAATCCATTTGCCTCAATTGTTTGGGTTAAGTAACTATAGCTCTCCGGATCTGGTTCGAGCGCGAGTATCCGGCCCGCGGCACCGGCGGCATGACCTGCCAAGGCCGTATAGTATCCGACATTAGCCCCAATATCCAGGAAGACCATTCCAGAAAAAAATACCCGTTTTAAGAATGCCGCCTCGTTCTTCTCGTAAACTCTGAATGCGAGGGCGCCAGAAACTACGGGATCATTTGGGTTGAGAACCGTAACAACCGAGCCGAATCGAACTTGCTTCGGAAGAGTTTTCCTAATGATCGCATTAGCTGTCTTCCTTAAGGGGTAGGGTCTCAGGACAGATGTGTAAAGAAATTCGGCAATACCCATTCCGGATTGTCTGTATTCTTTGGGTACAGGCCTCCGTTTGAAACGTGGTCACAGATGCCTTTTTATCGCAGATAAACATTGGCATCCTGCTCCTAGTACACCGTGGGGCTAGGCGGGAAAGTGAGAATTCGGCCGTAGAGTCAGTTGTTATCGGTCGGCGCGTTGCTCGGATTGTCGCCCGCGTCTGACGGACGGCGTTTCAGCTTCGGCCGGTCGCTATCGTCGCCCTTGTTCTTCTTGGACGGATCGGTCTCGTCTTCGATCGGCGCAGTGGAGTTCGGGTTGCGTCGCAGGGTCGGCTTGTTCGGATCGTCGCTAGTCTTGTCCGGCCGACGCTGATTTTCGAGCATCGCAAGCCGTGTTTTGACATCGTTGAACTCGGATGTAGTGACCACGTACTCCGGCCTCGGTTTGAGGTCTTCTATCTCTTTCTGCGATTTCGAGATCCGATCGTCGGTTGGGGGGTGCGTGGAAAAGAGCTTGGACATTGTACCGGGCTTGCGTTTTTCCAGCGTCTGGATCTTTTCAAAAAAATCGACGAACGCGGTCGGATCGTAACCCGCCTTATACATGTACTGCACGCCGAGATAATCCGCTTCGGATTCAAACGTGCGGGAGAACTTCAGAAACGACAAAGGTACCAGTAGCCCCGACGCCTCGTAAATACCATAGGCCGCCGCGCCACCCATGAAGATCAGCGGGAGAGTGGCGAGCTGAGCGATTTCACCACGGGTCGCTTGACGCGTACCATGCCGGGCCGCTACGTGGGCAATTTCATGCGCCATCACACCGGCAAGTTCTGCTTCGCTATCCGCTTTCAAGATCAGCCCTGACTGGACGAAGAAAAATCCGCCCGGCAGCGCGAAGGCATTTACAGTCGGATCCTCCAACACTTTGATCGTGAACGGCACTTTGGCGTCAGAGTTGCGGACCAGGTTCTGGCCCAGGCGATTCACGTATTCGGCGATTACCGGATCGTTGATAACTTTCGATTGTCGCTCTACCTGCTGCGCAAGCTGTTTGCCGAGGGCAATTTCCTTTTCGAGGGAATACCAATTGACCTTGCCACTCACGTTCCGATCGCCGATGGCGTCTGGATCGGACTTCTTATTATTATCGTCGCCAGGAAAAGCGTTGAATGGAACCGCGAGCAACAGTGCCAGCGCCAAACTAACGGAAGATCTGAACAGAACAAGTGGTCGCATAAAACTCCTTGACCAGCAGCAAGAATCAGCACGCACGGGCAGACAGCTATTTCCAGCACCGCCTTCTCCAGTATAGGGCCAAACCGCGCCCCCAGTGGAGCAAATCCACAACACCCCCGGCCGGCCAGGGTTTACAGGAGATCTAAGGGAGTAACGTATGCTCGGTACGATGGGTTGCGAAAAATTGGCTGCCGGGGAGGATACCCCCTCACTAGCGGCGAAATATCGTGCCGAATTCCCGGTGACAGGCGAGTTGATCTACTTGAATCATGCCGCCGTGGCCCCGCTTTGCAGGGCAGCCGCCGACGCCATGAAAGCGCTGGCCGACGACGCCTGCCTCTTCGGTTCGCTGCATTACGACAAATGGATGGAGAGCTACTCCGGGCTAAGGCGGGCAACTGCACGGTTGATCCACGCTTCGGCCGATGAAATCGCTATCGTAAAGAACACATCGGAGGGCGTCGCCACGGTGGCGATAGGACTCGATTGGAAAACGGGCGACCGCGTGATCGCGTTCCGCGAAGAGTTTCCGGCGAACTACTATCCCTGGCTGCGCCTCGAGAGGCGCGGCGTTGCGATCACGTGGCTCTCGATTTACGACCCGCTCGAAAAGATTGCGGCAGCCATCCCTGGCGCGCGGCTGCTCGCGATCAGCCATGTTAACTATCTCAGCGGCTACCGCGTCGACCTGGACTCGATCGGCGAATTGTGCAACCGGTACGGCTGTTTTTTCTTTGTCGACGCGATTCAGGGCATGGGTGCGTTTCCGATAGATGTCGAAGCGGCGCACATCGATGCGTTGGCCGCCGATGGCCATAAATGGATGCTCGGCCCGGAAGGCAACGGAGTGCTCTACGTTCGCCGCCGGTGGCTCGACGCGATCGAGCCCGTCGAGTTCGGATGGACGAATCCGGCTAATTATGCCGACTACAGCTCGCGCGATATGACTCTGCGTTCCGACGCGGGCCGCTATGAATGCGGCACCCTTAATACCGTCGGCTGCTTCGGGCAGCGCGCGGCGATCGAATTTCTGCTCGAAGTCGGTATCGAGAAGATCGCCCCCACCGTGCTTGCGCGCGCCGATCAACTGGAGCGCGGCGTGCGCGCAAAGGGATACGAAGTGATGGTTGCGCGGACGCGGGAAAATGGATCGGGCATTCTGAGTTTCCGCCATCCTTCCGTGGATTGCCGGACATTGGTGAGCGATCTGCGGCGTAATAAGATTACGGCCGCTCCCCGTCAAGGATGGGTGCGAGTATCGCCGCATTTCTACATTGGGGAAGAAGACATCGAGCAGGTTCTGCGGGTACTGCCGAGGGCCTAGATAAGACGCGTGGGCGTTGATTTTCTCTTTCGACGGTTGCACGGCTCTGGCGGGACATTACAGGAATATTGGAATTGGAGTGAAGTGTGACACGGTTGAAAACGGAAAAGAGTCTTTTTCAGATGGAGGAGGAAAAAGCTTCGTGAAGGCCTTCTATATTACTGAGCCTGGGAGTACCACGATCGGCGAGTTACAGCAGCCGCGACCGTCGGCCGCGGAAGTGTTGCTCAAGACGCGGCTGATTGGAATGTGTGGCACGGACCTCAGCACGTTTCGAGGCAAAAACCCGCTAGTCAGCTATCCACGCATACCAGGCCACGAAATCGCGGCCACCATCGTGGAGGTGGGAAGCAGCGTACCCGCCGAATATCAGCCGGGGACGAACGTCACTGTATATCCCAACACACACTGCGGCAAGTGCGCATCCTGTAGGCGGGGACGCACCAACGCCTGTAAATTTAACGAGACTCTGGGCGTGCAGCGCGATGGCGCGATGAAATCGTTTTTCACCGCTCCCTGGCAGAAAGTGTACCGGGCAGACGGACTGTCGCTCGAGGAATTAAGCCTGGTGGAACCTCTTGCCGTCGGATTTCATGCCGCGGAACGTGGGCGCGTAACTGCTGCCGATGTGGTCGCGGTGATTGGGTGCGGCATGGTGGGACTGGGCGCGATGGCCGCAGCCGCTGCTCGCCGCGCCACGGTTATCGCTATCGACTTGGATGACGCCAAACTATCGCTCGCGAAACTGGCCGGCGCGCGCCATGCTGTCCGTTCTGACAAACAGCCTATCCACGACGCGCTGGCCGAGCTAACCGACGGCCTGGGCCCGGACGTCATCATCGAAGCCGTTGGCGTGCCGGACACCTATCGTATGGCAGTGGAAGAAGTGGCTCACACGGGCCGCGTGGTGTACGTAGGTTGGGCAAAAGAGCCGGTCAGCTACGAAACCAAATTATTTGTGCACAAAGAGCTCGATGTGCTCGGCTCGCGCAATTCCCTGGCCGAGTTTCCCGCAGTAATTGAGATGCTCGCGAAACGCGATTTTCCTGTGGCGGCGACCATCTCGGCTAGAGTTTCATTGGAAGAAGCCGGCGGCATGTTGCGCAGCTGGAGCGAATCTCCGCAGGCGTATTCGAAGATCCTTGTCGAGATGGATACCTGAGCGGTGAGATATAAATCGCTGGGCTGTACGGGGCTGAAGGTATCCGCAATAGGATTCGGAGGTTCGCCGCTCGGCAATGAGTTCGGTGCCGTTGATCCGAGTCAAGGGGCGCGGGCAGTCGACGCCGCCATCGAACACGGGATTAATTTTTTTGATGTTGCACCTTATTACGGACGCACGGTAGCGGAGGAGCGGCTCGGCGCCGCACTCAAAGGCAAAAGAAACAAGGTTATTCTGGCCACCAAAATCGGCCGCTATGATGTCGACGCGTTTGATTTTTCCGCCAAACGCGTTCGCTCGAGCACAGAGGAATCTTTGCGAAGATTGCGGACTGACTACGTCGATATCCTCACAGCCCACGACATCGAATTCGGCGATAGGGAGCAGATCCTTCAAGAAACCATCCCGGCAATGCGAGCACTCGTGCAGGAAGGGAAAATAAGGAACGTTGGCATTTCAGGTTTGCAACTGAAAGTGCTGGCCGATGTGGCGCAACGCGGGCACGTCGATACGGTGCTCTCCTACTGCCGTTACAATTTGATGCTTCGGGATTTGGACAAATGGCTTGTACCGGTATTGCAGCCGCGTCAGATTGGGCTGATTAACGCTTCGCCGCTGCACATGCGATTGCTGACAACATCGGGAGCGCCTGCGTGGCACCCGGCGTCGCCGGCGGTGAAACAAGTCGGCGCCGAAGTAGTTCGCTTATGCGGGGACAAGGTTGCAACTTTGGCGCTCAGCTTTTGCCTCGATCATCCATACGCCTCGGCCACTCTAGTAGGAATATCGAACACCACGGAGGTAACGTCTAACCGGCGGGCACTCGAAGAACGTTTTCCCTGCTCTCTGCTCGAGCAAGTCGACACGATCGTGGAACCAGTGAAGGATGCGGTTTGGCAAACCGGCCGGCCGGAAAATCATGATTCCCCGAATTGACGCGCACCATCATTTGTGGAAGTTCGATGCTGCCCAATATGGTTGGATCGGTGCAGACCAGCACGTGCTGCGAAGGGATTTTTTACCGGGCGATTTTGAACCCGAACTTGCAGCAGCGGATATTAGTGGCAGCATCGCAGTCCAAGCGCGGCAAAGCCTTGAAGAGACTCGCTGGCTGCTGGCATTGGCGGATGAGCATCCCTTCATTCGGGGCGTTGTCGGCTGGGTGCCAATGACGGAGGCGAAGGTCGCCGCGACCCTTGAGCGCCTTACTGCCCATCCCAAATTGCGATCCATACGGCACGTGCTGCACGATGAGCCTGACGACCGCTACATGTTGCGAGAGGACTTCAATCGCGGCGTGGGCAATCTGAAATACTTCAATCTCGCCTACGACATTCTGATTTTCGAACGTCACTTGCCGCAGACGATCGAATTCGTCGATAGGCACCCGGACCAGATTTTTATTGTGGATCATCTGGCAAAGCCACGTGTCCGGAACGGCCTGATCTCGCCGTGGCGTGAAAATATGCGAGAACTTGCCAGGCGCCCGCACGTCTACTGTAAGGTGTCCGGACTCGCAACCGAGGCCGATCACGTCGGATGGTCGGAAGAGCAGTTAGTTTCTTACATGGATTTGGTTATGGAGGCCTTCGGTCCCAAGCGAATACTTTTTGGCTCAGATTGGCCGGTTTGTCTGCTTGCTATTGGCTATCTGCAGTGGGCGGAAATTGTCGCGAGATTGGTCGGCCGATTGACGCAAGGGGAACAGGAGAGATTCTGGTCGGGCACCGCGCGCGAGGCCTACCAATTTAGATGACGTCCACGATCACCAGCGAATTGGCGGTCATTGTACCGACCTTCAATGAGCGCGATAATATTGTGCCTTTTCTTGAGGCACTCGCGGCCGCTCTAGGACAAATTTCCTACGAGGTCATTTTTGTAGACGACGATTCGCCGGACGGGACCTCTGACGTCATCCGGGAAATCTCACAGCGCGATCCTCGTGTCCGCGTGCTGCATCGCATTAACCGGCGTGGCCTTGCGTCCGCGTGCGTGGAGGGCATGTTGGCCAGTTCCGCGCCGTATCTGGCCGTCATGGATGCGGATTTGCAGCACGATGAAACGCTGCTTCCGCAGATGCTCGAGCGTTTGAAGACCAAAACTCTTGACGTTGTCGTGGGAAGCCGCAATATCGCCGGCGGGAGCATGGGCGAGTTTGCGCAGAGCCGCGTTCGTCTAAGCATGCTTGGTCGCCGCTTCAGTCAATCCGTTTGCCGTTGTGAAATCAACGATCCAATGAGCGGTTTCTTCGTTCTGAGCCGGCCGTTTCTGATGGAAGTTGTGCATGGCGTTTCGGGAATCGGCTTTAAGATACTCGTGGATTTGCTCGCGTCGTGCCGGCGCCCGGTACGCCTGGAGGAGGTGCCCTATCGTTTTCGCACCCGACAGCACGGCGAAAGCAAGCTCGACATTCTTGTGGGTGTCGAATACCTTCAGCTCCTGCTGGACAAATTTATAGGCGACTACGTTTCCCCGAGTTTTGTTTTGTTTAGCCTCGTCGGAGCTTCGGGCGTGGTCTTGTACCTCGCCGCGCTATGGCTTCAGCTTTCGTGGCTAGGGGTCTCCTTCCGCCAAGCCCAAGTAGTTGCAACACTTGCCTCAATGACTACGAATTTCCTTCTCAACAACGCTATTACGTATCGCGACCGCAGGCTGCGGGGCTGGAATATTCTGCACGGCCTCTTTCTGTTCTACGTGGCGTGTTCCTTTGGGGTGTTGATCAATATCGAGACAGCGGAGTTCGCCCGAAGTGCGGGATTCCCCTGGTATGCCGCGGGCTTGTTGGGGCTGGTTTTGAGTTCAGTTTGGAACTACGGGGTAACGCGGATATTTACTTGGCGCGCGATTCGGAAGGTACGTGCGATCCGCCAGGCGCGCCCCGCATCTGCGCACGCTACCGCCGTTCCCGAGCGTTGAGTATAGAGCGCTCTTCGAAAATATCGTAGCCGTGGTTGGAATAGACGCGGACATATTTTTCGGCCAGCAGACGATCGAAATACCTCGACACGGGTAGCCCCTTAGCTCGGTAACTACGCAGGAATTCTTTATAGTTGTTACTCATCGCAATGAACACCGGTTCCTTGTGCGTAACGTAAGTGAACGAGTTATCGTCCACGATATTGCGATCGAATCCGAGCGCAAAACCGAGTTCTGAGCCGGCGAGAATGAGGTCCGCCGGCTGAGCCTTGTGCTTGAGAAATAGTGCCGCGGGCAGATAGACCTTCTCGTAATCGCGCTGTACGAGCGAAGTGTAGAGCAGGCCGCCGACACCGACCGAAACAAACACGACAGAGGCAGCAGCGCTCAGCATCCGATCGACTCCACCCTTTCGCCACCAGCTCACGACCCAGACCGCCACGACCGCATCGAACAGCGCGACAATATGGATTGCATACTTGACTTCTTTCGTGTTGTCGTAAAAAGTCATGGTCAGGAAGTACGCGGCCCACAGCCAGAGCAACGTGCGGATGGCCCTGTTCTCTCTGGTTTCTCTGCGCGCGAAGAGACATCCGACGGAAAGGAAGTACACCAGGATGACACTAAGTTTGATGCGATATAAATGCTGCATGCCCGCTTGAAATCCGGCCATACCGGCATAGCGTCCGAACTCCCGGACAATCGCCTGGAACGGGTGCGAAAAGCCTCCCAAGCGATCGATGTCGCCGACGTTGCCAAAAAATTGGGCGCGAAACAGATCGGGCGCAAAACTGATATACCAACCCCAAAATGCAGCGCCTAGTAAGTACGGGACGACGGCCAACGCAATCGATTTCCAGCCAAGGCGTCGGCGATCGAGATAGAGAATCAGAAAGGCCAATGCTACAAATGCCGGCACACCCGCCGTGGGATGAGTGAGGCCACACGCCACGACAGCCAACTGAGCAGCAAAAACCGCCCACGCAAAGTGAGCTTCTCTAAGCCACAGGTAGAGCAGCACAGCGAGTGAAGCAAGCCCCAGGGCCATCGAATCCATTCTGGCGAGGGCGGTCTGCGAGACGAACTGATAATCGCAGGCGAGCGCGGCCATCGTGACGAAAGCCATGATCCGGTCCCCCGTTAGCTTGTGGACAATCCATCCCCAGGAAAGCAAGGTAACCAGGCCCCACGCCATGGCGTGCAGACGAGCGCTAAACAAGCTGAAGCCAAAAATTTCGAACCACGGCACCTGCTCATAAAACATCAGCGGCACCACCCAATAGGTACGCTGGTCGATGCCCTTCCAAAAGTGACCCGCCGGCTCAAGCAGGGGCGTAGCGGTGGTTCCGTTTTTGATCAGGCTGAGGGAGGGCGAGGTGTACCAAGCTTCGTCGTTCCACGGCTGAGTGCCCAATGCACGCCCCGTCGCGAGCCCCAAATAGAGGACCAAAATGCCCAGCAGCAGGGACCACCAGGCTTTCGATCGCGGAAAATGGAGCATCCCTCTGCAATTATAAAGGGCTTCTCTGCTTCGCTATTCTGATTCCTGATGAGCAAACCGGTATATGGAACTCGCGCTGCGCTGCTGGTCGCCTGTATCGCCACCGCGTTGGCATTCAGCTGGCAGTTTGCAATGGTTCATTTCGCTTATTCGGGCAACTGGACCAGCCTGTTCTACACCGGCGAAGCCAGCCGAGTCACGATGCCCGAAGAATTGGCGGGAGAGCACATTTATCGATTTCCGGGAGTGGTCGGTTACGACGGTCAGATGTATCACGTAATCGCCCATGACCCATTGTTCAGGCGGAATTTCGCGCGCCATTTGGATTCGCCCCGGCTGCGTTATCGCCGCATCCTTGTCCCGGGCCTCGCAGCGCTTTTGTCCTTTGGTCGGGACCAATGGGTCGACCCGGCCTATTTTTCTGTCATCTTAGGGTTTGTTTTTCTGGGGACATACTGGCTCGCTCGCTGGAGTCTTTCGCACGGCCACAGCATCTATTGGGGTTTTCTTTTTCTAGTGACGCCCGCCGCTCTGGTGGCCATTCCGCTAATGGTCGTCGACGTTTCGCTTGCGGCGCTGACAGTTGGCACCTTTTGGTATGCGGAACGGGAGTCCCCGATAAAACTTTTCACCGTACTGGCGTGTGCGGCGCTGGCCCGCGAAACCGGCGTTCTAGTGATTATTGGTTGGTGCGGGTGGCTGCTCCTACAGAACCGCTTTTGGCTTGCGACAAAATATGCTGCCGCAATATTGCCTATGGCCGGCTGGGTGCTATTTGTGGACTCGCACGAACCGCCCTCGGGCCCGGTTTGGCTCTCCCCAATACCGTTATACGGCCTTCTGAGAACAATGTTCCACCCTTTCCGGTATCCGGCCGGAATAATGGAAAAAGTATTGGTTCCGCTTGACGAGATCGCCTTATGTGGAATGTTGATCGCCTTGGCGTTCGTTTTCTACGATGCGGCGCGGCGCCGGGCGCGCGATCACAAGATATTGGTCGCACTCAGCTTCGCGGCTCTGGCACTGGTTCTCGCGGGTGGAGACGTCTGGCCCGAGGTAGCTTCTTTCGGCCGCAATTTCACGCCGTTGCTACTGGCCGTCGCAATGTCCGGGATCCTTTGCAAAAGCTGGTGGCGGTTCGTCCCCCTGCTTGCGATCGATCCGCGCATCGGCGTGATCTATGGGTCCCAAGCCGCGCGGATCATTCGCTCGATCACTCATCACGGGGTCTAGCTGAATGAGCGCGGCTGGGACTCAACCATTTGTGTGGGCCGACGGTGCCGGCCTAGCGGGTGCGGAATTGGCCGGTCGGTTGTTCGACCGCGCAATTCACTCGATAGTGGTAGACGGTACCCGGTGACAGTCCGGATAAGTGTACACTTCTCGTCCGTAGACCACCCTGATCGGAAACCCGAGTAAAGCTCGCAATCATCGAAGGATCCGAGTTGCTGTAATCGACGGCACAGCCTGCGCTGTCTGGTGCTACGAATGCCACCACCGCCGACGTCGGGGTAAGGCCGGTCTCTGGAGCTCCAATCAGAGTCACTTTACCTTGTGCCGCTTGCAAGGCGTCGATATCGGCGCCGACATCCTTCCCGTCATTTCCTGGGAAAGAGCATCCCGAGCAGTAACGGTTCGTGATATGGAAGTCCTTTTTCGAGTACGATAACCAGCCGGCGCTGGATAGACTCATATCGCTCGGCACGTAGTTATTGAGCGAAGGCCACCAGCTTTGCACAGTGGCTTGATCGGCATCCGGACTCATCAGAACATTGTGATCGAAGGTGTATCCACCGGTGAATTTACAATCCGCGAGAGCCTTTCCTTGCAGGCCGCCGCAAGCATTGGCCTGCACGTCGCCATCCTGCACCAGCCCTTTGGTATTCGAAGGCAGATAGAAGAAGTTATTCGTGACGCGCACTCCCTCGGTGTTGCTATCGAATAGCCAAAAAATTGAGGCGGCCCTACCCGTATTTCCGGCAATGGTGTTGTGATCCACAATGACATCTTCGCCCCCGGCGGGACCTTCAAACAGCCAACCGGTGGGAGTTCCCGCCCCGCCTTGTGGAACCCAGTAAGCGCTCGAGCCGATGTCCCATGCTAAGTTGTTTTTGAATCGAAACCGATTAGGAGGCAGCGTCTGAACCGCGCCTCCATCCACTAACAGTGGAATATTCATTACTCCCGGCCCGTGCATGAATGTATTGTTTTGAACGTCGACATCCATGATTCCCTGCCCGTTGACACTCGTTAGTGCAATGAAGACAGACGCCGGCGTAACCTCCACCCAGGCGCCATCAAAGATGTTGCCAAAAAGACTAATTCTCCTGCCGGATTTCCACTCCAGCGGCTGGCGAAGGAAATAGCGCAGGCCATCCGATTCCGAACTGCCATACATGTATTTAAATGGCATCTTGAAGGTATTACGCGTGTAATTGTAATCAGCGCGGATCCAGGCCGTTCCACCGCTGTCGTCGTGGTGCCAGACCAAGCCCGCACCTTCGATCCAATTGTTGGTGGCGGTGTAGGGACCGGGTCCCAGGCCACCGATCATGAAGTTGCTGCCTTCGGTATTCCATCGCGAAGTGGTGGCATCCGCATTGTGTACACCGGTGATGGCTCCGCCGCTGATATCGACGCAGGCGATGGGGCCGGCGGCCGGATTATTGCTGCTATCCCTCGGCCAGCCATCGGAATAGTTGCACGTGCCGTCGTTGGCTCCCGCAGCGGCACTGGCGCAGGTCACACCGGAGCACGATACGGAGATATTGGCAGGGACGGAAACAGTGAAAGCGTTCGAGTGCGCCATATCGAAATAAACAAAACCGCGGCCACTTCCAGTGCCGCTGATGGTCGCGGTGACGGTTGACGGCAGCGATACCGGGCCGCCACCCATGTTTTCTACGCCTGGCGCTATTGTGAATTTTGTGCTGCTGGTCATGGTGGCGGTCAAGCCCGTATACATAGTGTGGTAATAGGTCAAGTTCGACAAATAAGAATCGACCAGTCCCATGTTGGAGCCATTCCAAAACCAATCCGCCGTCATGCGGTTAGGCGTCCCCTGACCATGGATGTACGTGCGATCAAAAATGATATTGCTGTTCCACGTACTGCTGAAGATTAACCGGTACCAACAGAGCGGATCGCTCGATTGATGCGCCTCGGGGCTGTCGGCAGTGGTAATTTCGATCCCGGGCCCAATACGGATGTTCGAAACCATGTAGTGATTGTTTCCGTCGGTGTCGCCGAATATGATGAAGGTCCCCGAACCTCCGTTGTTGCCAACGTTCACAACCGGATCGACAAGTGAAGCCATTTTGGGTAGCCAAGCCGGCGTAATGCGCGTGTGTTCCGGGGGTAATTGAGAATCCGGAGTAGCGGTCCGGATAATGATCCACTTGAGTTTACGAGGAAAAGAGGCGAGTGCAAAATAGTTAGTCACATTGCCTTGATTGGCAAAAGTCATCAGCGTAGTTTTGTCCGGGCAGTAGATACGGAAATTATTCTGGTCGATCACATGTGCCGTATATGTCTGCCCCTCGATAATTCCGAATCCGAATTCGCAGGACGCACTCGCCGGGAAACTGCTCAACGATCCATATTGCTTCCCGAACGTGATTGTCTGCCCTTCCGTGAGGCTGTGATTGTTGATGTTGATAGCGCCAGTGTTCGTGTTGATGGCCGACGGTTGGAACTGAACGATATCGGCGGCTGGTCTGGCGAATTGTATGTTTGGCTGGCTGCAGACGGTCCCGGCCGGGATTTGAATGATCGTTCCGATGCTGGCTTGGACCGCGAGGGCCGTATCGATACGCGACTGCAGGTCGCTGCAATCGCCGGCAACCGTCACGGTCGTATATCCCGTCGTGTCGGGGTAATCAGTGTTGAAGGTAGCGGACGCGATCGGAGGAGCCGGGTGAACTGCCGGGAGCGGCAGAGTCGTCACTGTGACCCCGGCATTATTGCTCCAGTTGGCCCCGTCACTCGTAACCTCCGGGCAAATCTGATACGTAGTGTTCGGAGTCAACCCGCCGACCACCTGTGTCATGCCCGAGGTGAAACGCCCCAGACCGTTCGAAATAGACTGAAGGGATCCGCCGGTACCGCCGGTGCACGTACCGGGTGCAGCGATGTAGCGCACACGTAAGCCGCTGTAGCTCGTGGAGACGTTGAATTTTACCCGGACCACCGAGTGGGAGAGCCCGTCGGTTCCAGTTATCGTCACGATAGGCGATTGCGCCGCCGCTGAAAGAACACCGAATAGAAAAACAATCCAGTAGCGCATGTTAGTACAGGCTCACCCAGGCGTAAGCCGATCCGTTATAGGCGCACACCTGCAGGGCGTCTTTTGAGGCCCCATTATTGAGATACCAGAACGAGCCGCGAAAGGTCGCTCCACATGATGGCTGGCTGTTCGTGGTCAGTAACGAAAGGCCATTCGTGAACGTATTAGAACCCGAAAACGTATTGGCAGCGGTGAGTCTCGGCACGATTGCCAGATTGACATCCAAAGATCCGTTTGAGAGCGCCAGAGCGCCGGAGCCGCCCAGATTCACCTGTTGCGTATATGTGTTGGCAGCAGAGCAGGTATAAATCTGTTGACCTGCCGGTTGATCGGTAGCGAAGTAGAGGGTGCCCACGCTACACGACGATGGAATGGAGGCCAGCGCACCGGATGCTATCGATGCGCCACCACCGCCGGTAATGCCAACCTGCGAGACGGCCGTAATTCGGCCCTTTGCGTCGACAGTGAGTTGCACGGCGTGCGTTGCATCCCCGTAGGCACCAGGGGTCGAATTCACGGTGGCTAAAGTAGTCGTAGTCGTCCCGGCCGAAGTAGAGACATCTCCAGAGAGTGCCGGTAAGCGCGCACCCGATAGGACGCCGCCGTTAATTTCGGACGCGTCGATACTCTTGTTGGTCAGGGTCTGCGTATCGCTGGTCCCTACGATAGCGCCCACGGGAGCTCCCACGGCCGAAGTGGCGTTGACACCCGTGCGCAAAACGAGACCGTTCGATCCGGGATCGCCCAGCCCCACTGCGCTGCTCGACTGTGGAGTCCAGGTGTTCACTGCAGTGCAGGCATACAAATTCTGTCCGGCCGCAGCATCGGTCTTAAAAAAGAGATCGCCGATCGAGCAGGTGGCCGTCAGAGCTGTCCCGGTTTTCACAGGGCGCGTAAAAGGAGCTCCTGTGAAATCGATATTCTTGCCTTGTGTGGCGAGGTTAATTTGAGTCGTTTGCCCATAGGAAGCCAGGGCTAATGCCACTGGCAGCAAAGCGATTCCCAGCGCGGTTCTCCGGCTGGAGTGACAGATTGCATTCATGTGATTTCTTCCTGTAGCCGCAGTGTGCTACTCGGCTAAGAAAGTAAAATACGGAGTTCGCCAGCCCGGGTCCGGGAGCCTTTAAGCTATTGAAATAAGGGCGGCTGGGGAATTTTTCGATCACTGTGACTCGACTTGCGCACGTAGTACTGTTATAGATGACTGCGGCTTCCAATGCGGGGTAAACGGGAATTTGTCGCGCGGATGTGCGCTGGTACAGGGGTCACAAAAATACTTGAAAGCCTGCGCCAGCGGCAAGTTCTAATTGTTCTGAATTATCACCGCATTGGCAGTGCCACCGAGACACCGTTCGACTCGGGAACGTTTTCCGCTACGCCCGAAGAACTCGATGCACAAATCGCCTATTTCAAGAGTCGCTTTGAGATGGCGACGCTCGAAAAGGCCGTAGCCATGCTGAATGGCAATGCTCCGCGCGGTACCAGCATCCTGATCACGTTTGACGATGGGTATCTGGACAATTACACGCTGGCGTTTCCGATTCTTCGCAAGCATGGTGTCCAAGGAGTATTTTTCCTGCCAACCGCGTTCATAGGCGCGGGAAAGGTTCCGTGGTGGGACGCGATTGCTTACATGATCAAAAAATGCCGGAAGAAAAGTATCCACCTGGAGTATCCGGAACCTGGAACGTTTGACCTGGAGAACAATGGGGCCGCACAAGTCAGTATGCAGATTCTGCATGTCTTCATACAGCCGGCGGTTGAAGACTCCGAACGTTTCATCACGGAATTGGAAGAAGCGTGCGAAACATTGCGGCCGGAAACCAGTTCGGAACGCCTGTTCCTGAACTGGGAAGAAGCCCGCGAGATGCAGGGGCATGGTATGGCGTTCGGTTCGCACACGCACGCACATGACATTCTGAGCAAACTATCACGCGAGCGACAGCGGGACGAGCTTGTCCGCTCGCGGGCGATTCTCGAAGATGAACTCGGGGGACAGATCGATACGCTGGCATATCCGGTAGGTCAACGGTTTTGCTTTTCTGCCGACACCGTAGACGCTTTAAAAGGAACGGGTTACCGGGCGGCATTTTCGTTTTACGGAGGGCTGAATCGCCCGGGAGAGATGCATCCTTTTGATATTTGCCGCTTCAGCATCGGCGACCAGAGCTACGCTCGCCTGCGGTTGCAAACTTCCCTTGCGGCGGTCAGTGGAACACGTTGGTTCTGAAGTCATCCGTTTTCCGAGCAACGACAGCCGCCGATGAGCGACGTCTAATCGCGTTTCTGGCCCGCGCTTTTTCCGTGGACCCGCGGGCCGCATTCCTCAATCCCGCTTTGTTGCGGTGGAAATATTGGATGCCGCGGGAAGATTATCCGGAAGCGCGAAGTTTTGTACTGGAGCGAAATGGGGCCATTGTAGCCCACGCCGGAATTTGGCCTATTTCGATTGGAACCGGTCAGGATCGCGCGCGCGGCGCCCATATGATCGACTGGGCGTCGGACGCGGGTGCACCGGGCTCCGGCGCAGCGCTGGTACAGCGTTTGATCCGGCAATTCGATTTCCTCTATTCGATTGGCGGATCGGCTATGACACAGAACGTCCTCCCGGCATTTGGGTTCAAACAGGTGACCGAGACATGGATGGGCGCCCGGCCGCTGCGGCCCTTGCGCCAAATGTTATTTCACCAGGCAAAGAATTGGAAGCTGCCGGCGCGGATGGCACGCAACATCTGGTGGTCTCTAACACCTACGCCCCACGAAAATGGCGGTTGGGCGCCTATTGAAGCGTCCGTTGGCGATTTCGACGCGCCGATTTCCTGCCCGCGCACTCAGGCATTCTTCAGTTATATAGGGCAGTGCCCGGCGATTCGCGTTCGCCTATATCGGCTGCTTGCCGGCGGCAAACAGGAGGGCTGGCTGGCACTAAGCCTCGTGCAAAAACAGGCGCGCGTGGTGGGTATATGGTTGCAAATGACTTCTTCGGAGAACCTGCGAATGGCCTACCTGGCGGCACAGAACGCAGCCGTCCGCCTCGGGGAGGCCTACGAAATCTCGGCGGAAGGTTCCGCTGGCCCGAGCGAAACGGCAGCGCTCCAGACGGGATTTCGCATCGCGCGCCGAACGCCCGTCTATCTGCTTCAAAAGAGCGGGACACCATTCATGCCGTTTGAATTTCAGCTTGGGGATAACGATGAATTTTTTCTGAGCACCGGCGTGCCTGCGTTCCTAAGCTGATTTGCGGCTTCAGAGGCCGCCATCCGCAGCACGGGAAGACAGCCGTTCTCGCAAGCGGGCAAGCATTTCATCAAATGAATCCGCGGCTTCAAATTCTTCAAAATCAATCTCGATCCCGAACTCTTCACCGATGAGATTTAAAAGCGTGATCTGCGTAACCGAGTCCCATTGCGGAACACGATCCACACTCGCGGAGGCAATGGCAGCGGGATCCAGCGCCGGGAAGACGACTCGAAAACAAGATTCGAGCTTGGTAGCGGTCTCGTCCATGCCTTTCTTTGTAACATCCTCTACTAAACTGCAATATGGAGCTCATTGCACCGTTGTTTCTGCACCATGTCGGTTACGTCGTTCCGGAAGTGCGCGTGGGGATGGAAGCCTTCGTTGTCTCGCTAGGCGCCACATGGGATGGAACGGTTTACCAAGATCCCCTGCAGAGAGTCAGCGTGGCGTTTCTAACCACTCGTGCGGGCGATGCGCAAATAGAACTGGTAGCCCCAGACGGGCCGGATTCGCCCGTGCGCCGATTCTTGGAAAAGAACGGCGGCGGCCTGCACCATTTCTGCTACGAGGTGGACGACTTGGAAGCCCAGATGGCGGCGATGAAATCGCGCGGCGCGTTGATTATGCGTCGTCCTAAGCCGGCTGTGGCGTTCGAAGGCCGCCGCATAGCGTGGATGCTCACGCGCGAGAAATTGTTGGTGGAACTATTGGAAAAGCGGTGACGAAATGGCCGGTGCTGTTGATGGTACGGTCGCTCGAACACGGGGGCTGCGAGCGCGATCTCACCAAGATTGCGCTACACCTGGGTCGTGACCGGTTCGAGCCGCACGTCGGGATTTTTCGCGGCGGATTTCGGCGTCCGGAGCTGGAAGCTGCCGGCGTTCCGATACTCGATCTTCCAGTAACGTCGTTTCGGAATCGAACCGCTTGGCAGGGGTTTCGCAAGCTGGGCCGGTATCTCCGCACACACAACATACAGCTTGTGCATGCGTTCGACGTGCCGACGGACATGTTCGCAGCTCCAGCCGCGCACTGGTTTGGGGTACCGGCGATTGTCACCAGTCAATTGTCCTACCGCAATCTCGTCTCGCGCGGATCACGCGCCGCGCTGCGGCTCAGCGATACCCTCTCCCAGCGGGTGGTGGTGAACTCACGCGCTGTAGGAGAGTCTTTAGAACGTGAATTCGGTCTGGCGCGAGAAAAGATTTATCTCTGTTATAACGGCGTCGACCTCACGCAATTTCATCCCGCTGGCCGCGTTCGGCCGGCGTCGCTCAAAGATGCCTCGCTGGTGATTGGCTCGGTATGTGTGATGCGCCCTGAAAAGCGTGTCGATTGGGTGATCCGGGCGTTCGCGGAGGTCCACTTGGTGGATGCGGGCGTCAAACTGCTTCTGGTGGGCGGCGGACCGGAAGCATCCCGCCTGCGCGAGCTTACCGAAAATCTCGGCTTGCGTGACGCCTGCCATTTCGAAGAGAGCCAAGCCGACGTCGCTCAATGGATGCGCGCTATCGACATCTACATCAACAGTTCCGTGAGCGAAAGTTTCCCGAACGGCTTGCTCGAAGCCATGGCTTGTGGATGCTGCGTGATCGGCTCGAAGGTGGGGGGCATTCCCGAACTGATCACGCACAAAGAAGACGGCCTGATTTTCGATTCCAACCGCCCCGACGATCTTGCATCCATGCTTCGCCTGGCAGCCGACGACCGGGAGTTGCGCCAAAAGCTTCAAGCGAAAGCGGTCGATACCGCCAGCCAGCGCTTCTCCATCGCCATTGCCACGCGGCGGGTGGAAAGCCTCTACGAGGACCTGCTTTCCTCGGCCAGTTCTCGATAGAGCGCAGACCATTGCTCGCGCACCGGCGCGGGATGATAGCGTTTCACCGCTTCCAGGCCGCCGTTCGTGATGTGTTCCACGAGATCTTCATTCTGGAGCAGTTCCATGCTCCGGGCGGCCAACGCCTCGTGATCGTTTCTTTCCACCAGCAGCGCCGACTCGCGATCTGTGGCGACATAGGGAATGCCGCCCACCTTCGTCGCGACGATCGGCAGACCCGCGGCGAAGCACTCGAGCAGCGACACCGGCATGTTGTCTATATTCGGACTGGTGAGATAAATATCCGCGGCATCGTACAATTCCGTCACTTTCTCGTGTGGAACGCGGCCGATGAAGCGTGTATTCTCGAGCTTCAGGTCTCGTGCCATCTCTTCCAGCGAAGATTTGGAGGGGCCGTCATGAGCGATGGTCAGCGTGGCTTCCGGATAGGACTTCTGGATTATGGAGAACGCGCGCAAGATGCATTCCACGTTGTACAGCGGTTCAAGGATGCGGTTGGTCATGAAGACCGGCCGCAGTTTGCGCCTCTTGCGATAGATAAAGCGTGAGGTATCGATGATATTCACTATCGACCGCGCTTCGATGTCATGTTTGCGGAAGACGTCCACCAGGAATCCGGATGGCGTAACAACGCGATCAGCCAGCGCGATCGTCGGCTTCGCGCTGCGCCATTCCGTCAGGTGTTGGTCGCCCTGCCCATCGTGATAATTCAGTATTATTTTTTTTCGCCAGAGGCGGGCCAGTAACAGCGCGGGCACCGTCCAAAGAGCATAGGAAGTCAAACCCGCCGAGAAGATATGTATTACTTCGTGCTGCGGTATCGTCCAGGCCAGCCGCACGATGTATTGTGCGAAGGTGACGATCGTGCGTAATCCGCGAATGGATAACACCCAGAGAAATGGCCGCGGCGGCCGCGGATTGATTGGAAGGAAAGTAACCTCGATATCCGGTACATCTTCAAGAATCCCGAGAAGCCGCCGCACCTGCACCGCTTGGCCGCCCAGAATGTCCATCGACGGGCCAATCAAAAGCAGAGAAACCCGCTTTCCTATCGGCTGATTGGATTCCTGGGGCTGAACAGGCTCGGTGCTAAGCGATGACATGATTCCAGTCGATGGCTTTGGGCATTAGGTCTTTGGCCGATTCGAGCATGCGTAGGCAGCCGATAGTGGAGCGAGCGCCATCGCGTACCGTTACCGCAGGTGCTTTTCCGTCTTTGAGATCGCGAATGAAATTTTCGATCTGTGCGCTATAACCCTTCTCGGCGAACATGCGTTTACGATGCTGGCGCGCGCCCGCGCAAATCGTGAGATGCTTGAAGTCTTCCGTCTGGATGCCCAACCCCTGCGTATAGGCCTCGACACGCTCGCCGCCGGAAGTGCGGCTGCCAACGGTACAGTAGGTCAGGTTTCCGATCGAGCCATCGGCAAAACGGAAACAGGCCACCATGTTGTTTTCGCCGATCGGATCCTGTTTTCCCGTGGGCAAGGTGTAAGCGGTCACGCTCTCAGGTTCCGAGTCGAGCAGCCAATACATCAGATCGACAAAGTGACAAGCTTCGCCGAGGATTGCTCCGCCAATGGCCGGATCGGCCATCCAGTATGCACCCGAAATTCCGGGTGAGTTGATGCGGCAGTGCAGGACCGCCGGTGTAGTCCGCTTTGCTAGTTTTTCCTTGAGCGGGAGATAGAAGGGCGCAAACCGCCGATTAAACCCTACTGTTAGGTGACGGCCGGTCTCGTCCGATGCTTGCACCAGGTCGCGGCATTCGTCTTCGGTCAAGGCCATCGGCTTTTCGACAAAAACATGCTTACTCGCGCGCAAAGCCTCGAGCGCCTGCGCCGCATGGTGTTGATTGCGGCTGGTGATGAAAACGGCGTCTACCTCCGGGTCCTGCAAGATACGGTCATACTCCGTAGTGCAGTAAGCCGCCCCGAAACGATTTCCATAACTCTTACCGCGTACGCCGCTCGTCGAGTGAATAGCGCGAAGACTCACATCCGGAAGTTTTTGCAGACTGGGAAGATGCGCCCAGCGGGCGAGATTTCCCGCTCCCGCGAGCGCCACGCCAACCTGCCCGCTGCGCTTTTTCTCCTCGCGAATCGAGACGGTCCGTTTTGGAACATGCGGTGTCACAGCTTCCACTGGCGTGGGCGCCGGATACTCGAGCAGCACCGCCAGGCTATTGGCGGCGGGATCGAGAATCGTGGCATATGCCCGCGGCCCATCGGCTAGAGGAAACCGGTGCGTAATGAGCGGCTCAATCCGCACGTCGCCCCCGCTTACCAGACGCAGAAATTCCTCCATGTTGCGATTCTCCGTCCAGCGCACATAGGAGTACGGATAATCGCGGCCCTGCTTCTCGTAGGCCGTATCGTAGCTTCCCGGACCGTATGCCCGAGACATATAGAGCTGAATTTCCTTCAGGTACATGTCGTTCCAGGGGAAGCTGAGATCCACGGCTCCGATCACAACAATGCGCCCGCGATCGCGGCAGATATCGAGCGCCAGCTTACAGGGCGTGGACGATTTAGACGCGGCCGCTATCACTACGCAGTCCGCGCCTTTTCCATCGGTCAGAGCGGCCACTTGCTCTTTCAGAGCGCCACCTCCCAGAATGGGTTCCTGGACTCCGAGCTTTCCCGCCAGTTCTACACGATCCGGTTTTAGATCCGTCGCGATGACAACCGCGCCTTGCAAACGTGCCAGTTGCGACACCAGCTGGCCAACCAGACCCAGTCCAATGACCGCAACTCGATCTCCCAGGCCGACACCGGCGATGCGGACGGCGTTAAGCGCTATGCTGCCGAGTGTCGCGAAACAGGCGTGTTCAAAGGCCACGTTCGATGGCACGCGCACCACCAGGTTCCGGCCGGTTACGATCGTCTCGGCATGACCTGTGCCCTCACCGCCGTAGGCCACACGATCGCCCGGCTCCAGATCGTTCACCGTCGGATGCTTTTCCATCAGGATGCCGGCTCCCGAATAGCCCAGAGCCGCGTACTCGCTGAATTTGGCGCGTACCTCTCGTATGGTCGCAACCGGACCGTTCACCTTCATCACGTTCAAGATTTTTTGGATGTGGGAGGGGTTATCGGCAACTTCCTTCAACACGCCTTCCTGGTGAATGCTGGCGGTTTCGGTACCGCTGCTAATCAGCGAGAAAACCGGCCGGACTAGCACATGGTGAGGCGCGGCGACCGGCTCCGGCACGTCGTCGACCAGAATGTCCTTAATTCCTTTACGGATGATCTGCTGCATCGCTTACGCCATTTTCGCACCTAACTAGCTCAAGCCATTGCATGTTATTCTGAGCCCGGGGGGCCTCAAGCTTTTTCTGAATTACGCCGTTAGAAGCATTCAGGGCGATGAAGATCCATTACGAAGCCACGACCGATGTCAGTAAATACATCGACAACCATGGGAGCGTCGCCCTAGAGCAAAGATCGCCGCAATTTGAGAACTTCATGCGAGTGCTCAGGCGCTATGCGAAGATCACTCCGCAAACCAAGATTCTCGAAATTGGTACCGGTGCCGGGTGGTTCCCGATTTTTTGCGCTCTTCGAGGACTCTCCTGCAAGGGTTTAGAAATAAGCCCTCAACTTATTGACCTTGCAAGAGAAAACGGTCGCAAACATGGCATTGAACCGGATATTGAATTAGGGAACCTGGAAGACTATCCTTTACCGCAAGATTTCTACGATGTCGTGATGGCATCGTCGGTATTCGAGCACGTCGAGGACTGGCGGACGGGCGTTGCGAAGGTTTACCAGACTCTAAAGCCTGGCGGAGTTATGTACTTCGAATCGACAAATAAGCTCAGCTTTACGTCCGGTGAATATACGGGCATTCCGCTCTACGGTTGGCTTCCCAATTCTTGGCGCTATGCGTTGCGCAAACATGTAGAGGGCGAAGATATCATGAAACTCGGTATCGACTTTCATCAGTTCACGCACTCGTGCCTACGCAAGGAATTCGATCGTCTTGGATTTTCACAAGTGTTGGATCGGGTGGATGCAGCGGATGAAAGCTACGTTACTACCGGATTGCGCCGTGCCGTCGTTCGCACAGCGAAGCGGATTCGTCTCGTCAAGTCCATGGCGCTTACCTTTGCCGAAGCAACGCGCTTCGTCTGTATCAAGTAGGCGTCTGGGCGCTTTCTGGTTTTGCGGTCCCAAGCGTAGTACGCACATCCTTAACTACGACACGTGCGGGATTGCCGATGGCAACAGAATAGGGCGGAATATCGGATATGACGACGCTATTGACGCCGACGGTTGCGGCTTCTCCGATTGTGACCCCTTTCATGATGTAAGCCCCTTGCCCGATCCATGCTCTCCGGCAGATCCGCACCGCCTTGATGTCTTCGGGTGAAGGGGGCAGATTCTGAGCGCGCAGTTCGGGATCGCGCGGGTGGGCATCGTTATCCCGAATCTGGACGCCGGACGCGATATTTACATCCTCCTCGATGACTACTTCCTTATTGACGATGATTGCGACGTTGTGCCCAATGTCAACTCTGTCTTCAATCACCAGTCTTGGACGATCGAATACGCGCCCGCTTGCGATGCCGAGATGGCCGAACAGGTTCACATCGTTTCCAATGTGAATTTCCGCGTGTCCGCTCACGTCAGGCATCAGCCACAAATGAAGATTCTTACCCACGCTCGTGCATCGGCTCCGGAATGCGGGCTCGCGGTAGAAGTAGTTCAACACCCAGCGGAATGCGTAGAGTATCAGGAAATGAGCTTCGTAGAGCGCGCGATAGAACGGCCGCAAGAAGCCCGGCAGCGGCAAATTCGACCGCAACAGAGTCTTAACCGTGTTGCGAACCGCCCGCAGAAATGGACTTTCACCCCGCCGCAATTTCAGGTTGAACTCGGAAAGAACACTCATTTCGTTATCCTGATCAGGCTGTCACGGCCGCGGGCACGATAGCGGCGCTCTTTCGATAGAAAAGATATGTGGCTACTGTGAGAAATACATCTACAGCCAAACCGGAAATAGCGACCGCTTCCGGAGGCCATATCCAGTAAATCAGTGGAATGAGGACCGTGAAATTCACCGCCGCCGCGAGCATGATGAAGCGCGACCATTCTTTTTCGTAGCCAAACGCGAGCATGTAAAAGGTAGAGTACATGTGTTGAAACGCGAGCAGAAACACTCCAGGCGCCATGATGCGAAGCAGCGGCGTCGCAGGCTCGTATCCTTGGCCGTACAGAAGGTGAATGATCGGCCAGGCGCCGAAGAACAGAACTAGAGAAGCTGCAAGAAACGGCGATGACAAAATCAGCGCGTATTTTCGCAGGAACGCGAGCGCTCCCTCTCGCGAAGTAACCGCCATGTGGCTTATGTGAGGATAGAGAGCCGTCACAAGAGGCTGCACCAGCATCCGCATCGCGACCAAAAGCCGGTAAGCCGCCGAATAATAGGCGACCTCTTTAGGTCCGGCGCGCAAGCCGAGAATGACAGTGTTGGTAGAGGACGAAAGCGTCATTGCAGCCATCGATAGAAATACGGGCCATCCCTCGCGCAATGCGATAAAAATTTCGGCCAGCTTTGGCATGACGAATCGGACCTTCGTCAGCAGAGGTACCGTTATTAATCCGGCAACACCAGCGAGCATAGCCGAGCCCGCCTGAAAACCGGCGGCCCAAAGATAGTCGCCGTCGCGCCGCACAAAGGCAAATATCAAGCACATCGAAAGCAGCTTCGCACTAAGATCGCGCCAAACAAGATTTTCCATCTTTTGCAGCCCTTGAAAGAGCCATAGCGGAAAAAGAAGGTCTCCCAGTACTGCCAGATACGAAATGCAAAACAAAGCGAAGTGCGGACGAAACTTCGGCGTTGCGAGCACGGCAACCGTCATCATTAGAAAGCCAATGGCGGTAAGCAGCGCTTTCGCCGCCATAACGGAACTGAAAATCCGGGAAATTTTGCCTGTGTCGCCGCCGCAAATGGCAACGCGGCGAGTGGCGGTTAGATTGAACCCGTATTCAACCAGAGTGAGGAAATACCAATTAAATGATGTTGCGTACGCGATGAGTCCAAAATGGTCGATGCTCAACACGCGCGAGAGGTATGGCAGGACCAGCAGCGGGGCTGCATATCCGCTTACCTGCACTAGAAAAAGCGCGGCGGTATTTCTTACGAGCCGGTGACGAATCCAGTCCCGTTCTTTAACTCTCGCCAGTAGATTTAGAAGCACTCAAATCAGCTCAAGCAGTTTCTCTAAGAGACGGCTTTGGCTTGATTCTCCCGCAGGTAGTTCAATATCTCGTGGAAAGAGGTGAGATCCGCTGCCTCGTCAAAATCCATTTGGATCTCAAAGTCCTCCTCAATCACATTCATCAGGGTTATGGCTGCAACCGAATCCCAACCCGGGACAGACTCCTGCGAGGCAGTTAGCGCTTGCTGGGCATCCATATCCGGGAACACTGTTTGGAAGACTTTAATTAGTTTCGCTTCTATATTGTCCATGGTTTTCGATGACCTTTTGATAAAGCTTCGGACACTCGGCCGCGAAGGCGTCATGGGTCAATGCCAGGTACGGCTCGGTCAGCAATACCGATAGAAATTCGCGCATAGGTCCATTCTTCGGAGTTTGCATAAAGTCAAAAGTGATGCCTTGTGGCCTAAACTCTTGAAATAGCTGCCTTAAACACAGAAATTCGATGCGCCTCGAAAAGGCTCGGCAGCTCATCACCCAAGTATCGATTCGAATGTGGCCGGCCGATTGCCTCCCGCCCAGGACCGCAATCTTGCCTAGCGGCCCAAACTTGTCCTGATAACTCACGGCGATTACGAAACGATCCGGATCCTGCGACCTTTGCTGCCACTCTGCTTCCGTATACCGGATGCCGTTCAAATTGAACTGATTCGTCTTATTAATGAGTTCGACTACTCGTCTATCAGTTGCAGGGGGATTAAACTCCATGGTGATTCTGGCCTCGGCGGCGGCGAGAAAGCGCTCGGCCATATCGCCATTTCCCGTGCTATCTGCCACATATTGATTCTGTTTAATACTCTGGAGCCGGTAGGCGTCTTCTTCAGCCAATCGCGGCTTGCCAAACAAATCGCGCAGGCGATGGAGCAGTTTCAAACCGGCCGCATAATCCGTCTTCGGAAAGAGGATACACTCCATGTCCGGAAAGCCCGCACGGACCTCTTCGAGTTCCATGCGATTGTCATCCACGAACACGACGCTATCAGCGCCAATATTCCAGGTTTTGAGTATCCGTTCGACCGACCCCGATTTAGCCTCCCAATGCACCTCGACCGGGTAGAATTTCTCCCGAGGGAGCACCATATCCGGCCGAGCCAGCGTCTGCTCCACGATGTCTGCAGAATTCTTGCTGGCGATTGCAATCAACACTCCCTGATCGGCCAACGCCTGGAGCATCTGCTGGTAAAGGCCGTGGAGTTGTGCATGACTCGCAAGATCCCAGGTGACCCCGTCATGCCCTACTTCGCCAACCAGCCCGAGCCAGAGTGTATCATCCAGATCCGTAATCAAACCTTTCTTAGGTTGGGGCGACGCGATCAGCGCTGCCAAAGCTTCACCCAGCGCGTCGGCATGTTTGAGGGTGTATGGAAAACCGGCATGCAAATCAGTGCGCAGGTCGTAGCGCTCGTCGAGCTTCGATCGCTCGTTCAATCGCTGCTCATTGAGCACCGCTACGGAAGGACGCGAGATGAAACGGCGGGCAAATCCAGCGATCAATGCCCGCAGCGCGATTTCGTCGCTGCTCGCCTGCCAGCCGGAAGTGTGAAATCCGGGAGTGAGCGGAAGAGACGGCAGAACGAGGACCAGCTTGGTCGCAGCGGCAATTCTCAAAAGCGCCGCCTCAATCCGCCCCAGGGCGGCTTCCGTCGTTTCGAGAATGTTCGCAGCGACGCGGTGTCCCCAGCCGCCGAGTTTCCGATAACCCAGCCGCGGGTCCAGATCGGACCATTCGATGACCACCGCCGCTGCCTCCGCGCCCGCAGGATCGAACTGCTCGAGCGTTCCTACCAGATCGTCATAGAGCCCGTTCGCTATGCGAACTTTGCGATTGGGCAAGACGATCTGGAGATGCGCCGCGAGATAGTTTTCCAAATGCAGCGGAGTGAAACCGCACGCGAGCAAAATCGGAAACGGCTGAGCGTCCGGGGGGACTTTCTGGATTACTGACAGAGCTTCAGACAGTTTCACCGTTACGCCGCAGTTCCCTTATCTAGTCTAAGCACTCAACAAGTCCAAGACGGGCAATCCCGATTGGCCGATTTTAGTGCGAATATCTTCGACCTGTTTCTGCACGACGACCAGGTGGTCCGACGAAGCGAGCAAATCGTCTATCGATGAGCACAACAGGCGTCCAATGTGCGGGATGGTCTGCAAGATGAAGTTACGGTTGCTGCCGTAGATAGCGTCGAGCTGGATATGCGGATCGAATACTTTGACCTCACGCCCTTTGCCGATGAGCTGCTCAAGCAGAGTCACCACCGGACTCTCACGGAGGTCGTCGGTATTTTCTTTGAAGGCCAGTCCCACTACACCGAGACGTTTAGCGGGTAAATCCAGCACCCTGCCGATAGCGCGCACCAGATGCTTATCATTGCTCGGCAGCACCGTTTCAAGCATCGGCAAATGCAGATCCAATCTACCAGCGCGATATACCAGCGCGCGCAAATCCTTCGGCAGGCACGAACCGCCAAACGCGAAGCCGGGCTTTAGATAAGCCGCCGAAGCATTCAGTTTCACATCCTGGCAAACCGTTTCCATTACCTCGCGGCCGTCCACATCGAGCGCGGAACTGAGGGCTCCGATCTCATTTGCAAAGGCGATCTTCACAGCGTGAAATGCGTTGCAAGCGTATTTGATCATTTCGGCCGTCCGCAAGGAGACTAGCGACGGTGAAAATCCGAGCGGCGTATAAATCGCCGCCGTCCTCCGCACAGCTTCCTGATCGTCACCGCCGACCACGACTAGGGATGGCTCCATAAAATCCTTAACGGCAGTTCCTTCGCGCAGAAATTCCGGGTTCGAAACGACCATCGCATGATGCCCCAAGGTGGGCATAACGATTTCCTGACAAGTACCGGGGAAGACGGTGCTGCGGATCGCAACGATCAGGGGAGTCGGTCGGTCCTTGATCAGGCCGGCGATTTCTCCAATCACGCGGCGGAGCTGATCGAGGCCAAGATTCCCACTCTTCTCCGATGGCGTTCCAACGCAAATCAGGGCGATCTCAGCAAGCTCCAGCGCGTCGACAAGTGAAGTACTTGCGCGCAGCCGCCCGCCAGCCACGTTTTCACGCACCAGATTCTCGAGGCCCGGCTCGTAGAACGGCGCCTCTCCGTTGAGCACACTCCGTACTTTGTGCTCATCCCGGTCAACACCGGTCACTTCGTGTCCCAATCCGCTCAGGCAGGCCGCCGTGACGCACCCCACATAACCTAGGCCGACCACCGCGATGTTAGTTGGAGACCAAACGTCACTCATGCTTTTTGATTCAGACCTTCCCGATCAAAGATCTCGCGAGCTTCATCCACGTCGATCCGGTGCTTTGCCTCAACTGTCAAGAGCATCGCGATAGCCGCCGGCAATTCTCCACGTACATTGGCGGTGAGGGAGCGGCCCGGCGATCGGATGCCGTATGCGGTGGAGAATTGAGACGCTTCTTCAATCACAGGGCTCGAAAACGACAGATGTACTTTCGAAGCCGCAGGCCCAAGCTGCCAGATCTGCCGGCTTTCATGCTCGCCGACGGGACCATCCACTTCATCCAGAACGAGCAAGCGCCCGGAATCCAGCAGGATCGAACGCCGATGTGTAAAGCCATTATAGCGGCAGGTTCCCTCGGCGATGCCGCCATTGCCGTCCGCCCGCCAGGCGATCAAATCGACGAGCGGCTTAGTATTCCAGCGAAACGGTCCGGCAGCCTGCGCTTGATTTTGTCCATCGATCGAGACAGTATTATGCGCCGCGGTGCCGCGGAACCAGTCGCGTGCCACAGCGTCTCCAACGTAGGTATAGGTACCCGGATCGATAAGAACGGGTTCGCCATCGAACCAAACCAATATGCTCAGTGCATCCGCATGACTGTGACCGGCGCCCGCCCAACCGAATGGCCCCGCATCGAATTGCACGAACAGATCGCCCGATTGAAGAAACACCATGCCGCTGTCGTGGAACGCTCGCCCTCCGGTTGGAGGCGCTTGCTCGGTGCGCGCTAGTTGCAGGCATTCCGCACCCAGCCACCAGGCGGCCTGTTCGACTATTGTGTCTTCCGGCCCGATCCAACTATCGTTACCGAGCACCATGCCGCTCGTCGTCAAAGTCGCGCGGCCAAATCGATCGCGTTCTCCGAATGGGTGAAAGAGCCTGCCTCCGTCATCGTCGCTCACGAATGCCATGCGCCGCGACGGTCCCAGCAGCCAATCCAGATATTCTGCCATGCGCGCCAGCACCGGTTCGAAATGCTTTGGCCGTCCGACGATCAGGTAATGAAAAAGGAAGAAATCCAGCGCGTACACGTGATAGTAAGTTGATTGCTCGAAATGCGAGCCATCCTGCCGTACTTGAAATGCGAGTTGAGCTTCGACCAGGGATGCTCCGCGCGCCTGCCATCTCTTTGACTCTGGAAATGCCGGGAACAGTACACCAAGAGCGTGCAGCGCCACTGCCTCTCCGAGCAGATGGGTATTCGGTGAGAAGTATACGGACAGGTTCTCCGCCAGGTGATGCCCATGCCTGTAAAGCGCCGTTAAGAAGCGGCGCCGAAAATTCGCAGGCATTGCCTCCGCTGTCAGATGATAGATCCAGATCCAGGAGAGCGCACGGAAAGCCACTTCGAGCGCGCTGGCCCAATTGATTCCGCGCTGGAAAGGATTCTGTTCGAGCCAGCTATCGACCTGTGTCCAGATCTCCTGCGCGAATTCTTTCTTCCCGGTCAGTACGAATGCCTGCGCGAGTAAAACTAGATGCTGATGGCGATTTAGCTCCCAAATGAATTTGTGGTCTCCAACCGCAGAAAAATCCAAATAACGGATACGCCGGAAAAACTCGACGCCGGATTCCTTTGCGTGCTGGTAGTCGCGCCGCCAGCGGATGAAGGCGCCCGTCTCAATGGTGACGCCGACCAGCGGGAAACGATGCGCAAGAATTTCCCCGGCGGCGGCTTCCACTGACACCCGGTACGCTGAATCGCGAAGAGCGGCCGCCACAGCCTGCGGATCGGGAAGCGCTAACCGTAGCGGCGCCTCGCCCGTAAATCGCGGCGGTAGCAGCAGCAGCCGAAAATTGGCGGATTCCTGTCCGGCCCGGAACTTCAGCTCAGCTATGCTTCGCATCCCGAACGGGCTAAAAGCCTTCCGCCTGGATGCGGAAAGCCTCGTGCCATTCGCCGCGAGGAGCGATGGTCTGCAAGTTCGCGTATGTCCCATCGTGGGCCATGTTGAAAGCGTTCGTCGGGCCGGACATCGGCTCGAGGCATACGATATCGCGGCCAGGAGGTGCATAGACGACCGCATTCTGATATTTGGGACCAAACGTCACAGTTACTTTTTCCCGATTGCCTTCGACCGAGAAGCTTGCTTCCCCACGCGCGTCTCGAATCAAACCACCGAGAACGTCATCCAGATGCACACCTTTCAGCTTGAGCGGGTTTGAAAATTGCACCGGTTCGCTTTTTCCCGTAGGGATTTTGGTTTTCGAGAGCTCCAGGTGATTGCGCGCGTCGAGATGCAATTTCCATTCGTCGCGCGGCGCATCGCTCAATTGAAACCAGGGATGGTAGCCAACGGAGACCGGCATGGAATCGTCCGACAAATTCTCGATCCTGGTTTCTATTTCGAGCACTCCCTCACGCAGACGATGGGTCACTGTAAGTGTGTGGGCAAACGGAAACTGCGCCATCCAGTCCGGATGACGCCAGAATTCAAGCCGCGCCGTCACCTCCGCCCCATGCTCATCCGCTTTCAAAGCGGTCACGGTCCAGACGGCCTTATCCAGCAATCCATGGATCGGCAGGTGATTGTTGTCGTAATGGACCGTCTCAAGATCCGGATTGAGCGAATACTTTTTTCCGTTCGCCCAAAACGCATTTTGATCCAGCCGATTTGCCCAGGGCGCCAGGAGCGGAATGCCGCCGGGCCGCGCAAGCACCTGTTTTCCGTGCACCGTAAGCTCATAGGCCCGATTGCCCGATCCCGGCAAAATCGAGACCATCACGTCGCGCGCCGTATCGGCCAGACGCACCACGTCCGCGCCCTCAACGGTAACCTTTTGCGCCGTATAGTTGGCAGCTCTGCCTAGCACGGCTACGAGGAACAGGCCAATCGCAACTCCACATTTCCTATTCATGAGAATCGAGAAGAGCAAACGCAAAGAGTGTGTCTCCGGCACCTACGACCAAATATTGTTTATCGGCCAGCATATGAGTTTCTGGCCCGTTACTGAGCGACTGGGTCATCGGAAAATGCCATAAAATCGTTCCGTCCTTGGGAGCGAAGGCAATCAGATTCCCGGCATAGTCTCCGGTAAACAAAAGGTCTCCGGCCGTCGTCAAAATGCCAGGACCTCCCAGGCCAGGACCGCCGCTGGCCGGATAAGCATGACTCCAGGCCACGTTACCGGTCTTGTAGTCAATCGCTTCCAACACGTGTTCCGACCATAGTCCACGCGCCGAGCCGCCGTACCCTTCCGGCCGTTCATCGGTATCGGTAAGGTACACAAGACTATACCCGCGCGTGGCATTCACGTAGAACAAGCCTGTCTCCGGGCTGAAACTCGGAGGCAGCCAATTCGTGCCACCGCCACCGGGGATGGTCAACAACGAGCCGTCGACCGTAGGATCCTTTGCGGGATCAGGAATCGGTTGACCGCGTTTGTCCACGCCTTTCGACCAGTTCAAAGGAACAAACGGTTTCGAGACCAGATTCTCTCCGGTCACACGATCCAGCACAAAGAAATATCCGTTGCGAGCGGCCTGTGCCAGCAATTTGCGCGGCTTGCCGTCGACATTCGCATCAAAAAGCACCGGGGTTTCCACATTGTCCCAATCGTGAGTATCGTGCGGCGACGCCTGAAAATACCATGCCAATTTTCCGGTATCGAGATGCAAAGCAACGATCGAGCAGGTCCACAAATTACTACCCTTGCGTCCCTGCCCCGCATAAACAGGATTGGGATTGCCGGTTCCCCAGTAGAGAAGATTCAATTCCTTGTCGTAGGTGCCCGGCAGCCATGTCATACCGCCGCCATGCCCCATGGAGGCGGCGTTCGGCCAAGTCTCAGCACCAGACTCCCCTGGATGCGGTTCAGAATTCCAGCGCCATTGGAGCTCGCCGGTCTCCGGATCCCGCGCTTCCAGGTACCCGGGCACATCCATGGCATCTCCACCCACTCCAACGATCACGTGGTTGCCCACCACCACGGTAGAAGTGGTCGTGAAGTACTGCATCTTTTCGTCGGCCACTTTCTTACGCCACCGCTCTTTACCGGTTTTGGCCTGCAACGAGATAAACCAGCCATCGGGACTCATGAAATAGAGCCAGTCGCCATACATGCCCACTCCCCGATTGCCGATCAGGTGACCGCCCTGGTCTTTCCAATCGTAGTGCCAGATCTCTCGCCCGGTACGGGCGTCCAGCGCGTAGACATGATCGGGAATCGTGAAATACAAGATCCCGTTCACCATGAGAGGCGTGGATTTGATATCGGCCCCGCCGACGCCACGCTGCGGACCGACATTCCGGATACGATACATCCACGCCAGGGCGAGAGAGTGGATCGTCGACGAATTGATCTGCCGTAGCGTGCTGAAGCGGCGGCCGCTGTAATCGCCGTTATAGGTCGGCCAGGAGGTAGTCGGCGGCTGTCCAATCTCCTGCGGGTTCAGTAGCTGAGCAAGACACAGTCCATGAGCCAGCAGAGCGACCAGCGCCAGGCGGAGCGCCGTCACTTTAACGCCACCAGATAAGCCGTGAGATTGTGCATATCGCTGTCATTGTATTGATCGAGCAATTGGCGATGCGCGGCGAGTTTGTCTTCGACCTCGACCTTCGTTCCTTTATCGCGCGCGTACGAATGAAATTCGCCTTGTGCGTCCGTCAGCGAGACATCGAAATCGTCAAGATGCCTGAGCGTTCCGGTTATTTTCTCGCCGGAAGAAAGCGTGACTGTCACTTTGGAGGACTCTGGCTCGGGAGGGTAAAGGAAAGCGTGCTGGAGATCGGCAGCGCTCAGTTTCGTGCCAATGTGCAGCAGATCACCCGTGACCGAATGGCATGTGTTACATTTCCCCGGCCCGTTGAAGTACGCTTCTCCGGCACTCGCATTGCCGGTTACGATGTCTTTCACCTGGTAAGTGCCGCGATTGGCGGCGAGTTCTATCTGCAAATGAAGAAACTCGACGAGGTCTGCCAATTGCGTGTCGGTAAGACCCGGAAAAGCAGGCATGCCTCGCGCTGTCCTGCCATTCCGCACCACCGGTCCGATTTCCTCCCCTTTGTCGTCGTGAAGCACGACTGCCGAGCGCAATAGATCAGGACCCGTGTCGCCTCCCCGTGCGTTGGCACCATGGCAAAAGGAGCAGTTGGAGACAAACAAGGGTTTGCCGCGAGCCGCCGCCGCCTCATCCGGTTGCCGCCCGAGCCCTAGAAATTCACGCGTTCCGGCGGCGCCGCGCCGGTTCTGCCCGGGACGCTGTGCTGTTTGAGCGGCTACAAGAGCGCACGTCAAGGTGACTAGCAATATCCGCACTCCTGGATTTTACGCTGTTTGCTATGCCGGCACTTCAATTGAGCAGCCGAACGTCGAGATGAAATGGCCGCTCCTCATATTGGGGGGCGGATAGGCCCGAACGGGACGAAGGTGCATCCAGAAATGTCCCGTTTGGCACATTCTCAAATGGCCACCCAAAGAGGCAGAAGTTCACAAGTCCTTGAAAGAACACGTAATACTTCCGTGAATACGTTTGGGCTAGCAAAATGCACAGGGGCTTCTGAAAAATAGACCAAGCGGAGTCGGAGGCTGAGAATGAACGTTCACCGTGATGCGGAATTGGTTGCTCGGGCTCGTGAGGGCTGTCAGGAAGCGTTCGGAGAGCTGATTACCCGAAACTATCAAACTTGGATCAATATTGCGACCTTCATGTTGCGTGATCACGCGGAGGCCCTAGATGAAGTTCAGAAAGCGTGCTGGAAAGGATTTGTCCATTTGGATCAGTACCAAGGTGAGGCCGAATTCTCAACGTGGATGCTCCGGATTGTCGAGAATCAGTGCCGCATGCTGCTACGCATCAGAAAACGTGCACAGTTGCTGCACATCGATGCCGAAAGCGACAACGATGCAAACCGAGCCATTGAATTACTCGCTCCAGGGCCTGGGCCGGAACAGGAAGTGATAAGCGGCGAGTTGCGTGACGTGCTGCAAAGAGAAATCCATCGCATGCCGGGGCTTTTGCGAAACGTGCTGCTTCTGCGAGATGTCCAGGAGCTGCCCATAACGAATGTTGCCGAACGCTTGAACATCACCGTTCCTGCTGCGAAGTCACGGTTACTTCGTGCTCGCCTTGAACTTAAGGCCCGTGTACTCCGGCAGTCCAATGATGGATGCCGCAAACGACCGCCACAAAACTGCAAAGGCCGTCGCTAAAGCCACCGTCAACGTGCGCAGTCCGCACTCGTGAATGATCCAGAATAGCTTTATCGTCGTTCAATAAGCGACTACCGAGGTGCGTTCCTGATAGGGAAATCGAAGGTCTCATTTGCTTTTTCTTGAAGCAAGGCGAGTCTTTCGTTTCCCGTGAAGCTTTGCGCGCAGGACCAAAATCGCTCGATAGTAGCGAACTTTATTCGTGCTGGTTGGACCCGCATTCAAACCGTTCAAATGGATGTCGATTGCCGTTTGCATAGGTTTTGGGAGAGTCGGAAGTAACTTCTCAATCAATGGCCACTCCTCATGCGCACTCGCCGGCTTGTCGGCCAAAGTATCAAAGAAGTTGGCCATGGAAACCTCGTTTGGGCGGCAGCCAAGGTGATTTCGGCGGTGCATCTCCAAAACGACATTGCGGACAATGGTGTGGGCCCAAGAACTGAATTTGCTGTCCCCACGGAATTGGCCGCGGTGCGCCCAGGCACGTAGAGCCGCCTCTTGGACCACATCGCTTCGGTCATCGCCTCGACGCAAGTAGGCGCTCGCAGTCCTTTCCATTAGAGGTAACGCCGCAACCAGCTCCCGTTCAAAGTCGGCATCAACCATGTATTCGTCCCGATGCGAGTCCGCCTCTAGAATTGTGATCGCCAGGTCCCCTGTGCAGCAGCATTTGATCTCATAGAAAGAGATGAGCAAGTGGGTGTATCCGACTTAAATCTTTCGGCTATCTGCGTGAATCCACGAAAGCAAAAAGGCATCCACCTGCGACGGGATCTGAATGGTAAGCAGCACCAAATTTTGTTGGTTCGGATTTGGCCGGGCTAAAAATTCAGCGGACCAGAGAACTGCAGCGAGAACCCTTGGAACGTCGATCGATCCGCGAATTCCTGAAGAACTTCAACCCCAGGCCTACTTTTCGACGTGGGAATGCCAGACTTGCAACCCGATCGCGATTCCAGCCCAAGATAAAGGTCATGTAGTAGGAATCGGTAAATCCCCCACCGCCACTGACCTGTCCCTTGATGTCCGAAGTGAGGTTGTTCTTCGCGAAAGGGAGCGTCGCCACGGAGAAAATACAGCCCCGCCAAGAAACGTTTTCTTGCTGACCCAGGCCAATGTATTCATGTCCATGAGAACGTAGTTTTGACCCGTGACCGGCAGCGTATTGCCAGCATCGTCTTTAGCATGATCCCGGGAGTAGAAGAGAAGTTGGTTGACGTACGTGAACCCTGCGGAGGGGGTGACCCCGGAGTTTGTTGAGCTCATGCCGAGCGGGTAGACACCGATTCTGTGCCTGTGCTCGCACCGCAAACGCCAGCACGCAAACCGCAGCTACGGTTTTAAGCCGGGCTTTCTTGCCGGCCAAGTTTCTCACTTAGTCGCAATATTTTTCCAGAAACGCTCCAGGCTTTCGTCACCACCGAATAAAGTAGTGAAAATCGTGGAGTCAGCCAACAAGATATCGCCCACGCGTCCGTCGCGTGGCGGCATCCAGAGAAACATATTGAATAGACGATTTCCTGCTTCCGTGAACGGGTGCGGATGGACACGTCGATCGGTTGCTGGGCGAGTAGATGTATGGCCTTGTTGTCGCTGGTTGTCACTGCATAGTGCGGCAGGTGTGGGTGAAAGTTGAAAGTTGTGACGCCCTCCAGCCAGCCACGGGTGTCGAGATCATTCGTCGTAACCAAAGCTTGGAGCCGATTGGTGCCTTGGATCGTTGCCGGACGGAGGCCGTACTGATTTTCGACCGGTACGCCTAGCCCCTTCATAACGGAGCGCGTGTATTTGCCAAAGCGTTGCTGGCGGGGACCAAAGGATCACGGTGATGGGCATACTCCATAGCACGCTCTTTCAAGTCGCTCGACACTCCAACGTCGTGGTGTGGTCCCAGGATCAGGCAGGTACCTTCGCGGGCGAGGAATTTCCGAAGAGCCTCGATTTCGTCTGGAAGTGGCCTCCTGCTCCGTAAGCACATGGTCGAGTCCGAATACCAATCATCGTGTCCGTGTCTTCCAGTACGCGTTCGTCAAGGGGTTGTCTTTGTCCCGCCTGGTCGACACGCTGATAGACCGCCACAGGATTTCCCGTGATCTCACCGACGAGCTGCTGGAATCTAAGGAGGGAGAGGTGGAACAGCTCTAGTGTTCCGGCAATTCCCTGTAAGAAACATCTTTTCCGAGAACTCGATTGACTCGTACTTGGGCCACGCCACGCGGCGAAACTTCTGTGATCTTTGAGAAGCGGTTGTCCATTTCGGTGATGTCACGGTTTGCTTCCCAGGGATAACTCCAGGTCCAATAAATGCTGAATCGCCGCTTTTCTGCAGTGTATTTCCGTGGTACGTGGACTTGGTTATAGGTTCGGGGGCGGCTTTTATCTTGTGTCATGGAAGTTTTCCGTAGTCTTTTACGTTGATCGCGGCGGGATCGACGAGCCGTCTCCCGCAAGGAAGCGCAGCGCCTTGATTCCGGGCAGAAAGACGTATGCGCCGCCTCTTATGGTGGTGAACGCTGGCAAGCCCTTGATCTTCTTCCGGATCGGTCACTTCGGAATCGTCATGTCAAACGTACCGTCCTGGGTGCCGATGAACGGATCGCGTTCGTTGCCGAGTTGCTTGAACTGCGGATCGTTCACCCACACGTTGATCGCGAATTCGAACGGGCGAATTAGACTCGCGTATCCAATGAACGCGGCAATTCCTCGTTCAACACCATCTTCAAATGCGTCTTCGGGCAGCGGCGGGCCATACGTGCCCCCTCGCCGGATCATCTTGTGACGCTGCATACTATCCGATGTATCTCGCAGGTTCATCCGCCGGATGTGCGAGCCGACCGGACAGCTGTAGCTGTAGGGATCCATCGTTCCATAGTCGAAGTTGTTGGTGCGCTGCAAATCCCCACCGAGCGCCGGATCGTCCTTTTGAGGCGCCAGGACGAGTGGAGCACCGCTGCGCCAGCGTCCCATAAGCTTGGCGGCTGTGAGCTCTTGCTCCTCGCGCGTCTCGCCATGTTGCCGGAGGAAGTCGCGAAAGGCGCCCACATGCTCCCCCAACCTCAAATACGTCAGGTAGCTGCTGTTGCGCGACAGGATTTCGGGTTGCGGCAGCGCCGGTTGCACGCCGGTTTCGTCGGCGTAACCGAGAAAGAACTCACCCGCCTTGATGGGCGGCTCGGAACCCGGTGTCGGCTCCTCGCCTGTCCCTTCGATTACCGCTGCGACAATCGATCGCGGTAACCGAAGTGTTCATGAGCGTCTCGATCATATGGTGGAATGGCCTCCAGATCCAACGTGGAAAGAACGTCCACGCCGCCGAGTTCGGAGAGAAATCGGTTTATGCTCCTGCTGACAGCGCTCACGTTCGACGATATCGCGGGCGAACAGCACCACGATTGCGTGAAGTGCCGGATTTGCCAGCTCACCCAACCAATGATCTGGATGATTCTTGCCGGTGGCGCCCAGAACTTCGGCCCGTGCAGCCATGCCCTGCCGAAATTCTTCGGGAAACGTCATCAGCGCGGTTTCGTCAATGCCGAGAGCTCCCAGGCCATCCCAGGTGAAGGCGACAGTCACCCACCTGGAATCCGGTGACGCCGACCCAACCGATTTTCCTGTGCCAACCTTATCAATCATCCCGGCTAACCACGCCCGTCCTGCCGCCGGGTGCCGGAACGTCAGGAATTCGTATCGCGCTGCGAGCGCCGGTGTGCGGGTCAACAGGAAGTGCTGAATGTCATCCAGTTCCAGCATGTCGAGCTCGTATCGCAATCGGTCTCATTGCATCTGGTCGAGCATGTCCGAGAAGGTCCGCTTCAACTTCGATGCCTTCTTGATCTCAGTGGTCGTGACATATGGATACTCCGCGCATTCGAGGAAACTCGGCCACTGGTGTTCGCAGACAAATTTGATGAACGCCGAAGCGTTCGTCTTCCAGTTCATCGTAAATCCATCGAGCTTCTCCATTTCCACTTCTTTATCGGCGGGCGAATACCCTTGCAACGCGAGTGACGGGACCGCGAATCAGACAGTAGGGCACAATCGCCAACCCGGTTGCCACAATCAGTAACTCCCCGACGTACACTCCGCGATGAACGATGAGTTGGTAGATCGCGTCCAGGACAATGGCGAGGACGAACACCTTCCCCACATCCTTCCAGCCTTGCCGCAGCAGCTCAGGTCGATAGCCAGGGTTCGTAACGGCGGCCCACAGAAAGGCCGGCCGCCCTTCCTGAGCGTCTTTGAGTCCTGATCGGATCGCAAGGACGCTGGCTACTATCGGCTGCAACATCAGTCGAATGCTCATTGGCCCAGTCGGTCGGGCGACTAGATTTTCCCAAACACGGCTGATTATGTCGTCCATATTCGGTGTTCCCGGTTTCAAGCGCAGCTACTCACCTGAGCTGAAATGGTTTCCAGCTGGTCAAGGCTGCTCCCGGCTCATTTCAGAAATAAGAATTCATGTTGGCCAGCGCGAGGTCCCGCGTCTCGGTCAACTCAATGATGCGTTTAGCGCACTTGCGAATCTAAAAGTTTTGGGCCGGCGAATTTTGCACCTCGATGCGACAACTACTCAAAGGCAAATGAGAGGATCGTTTGCAGATGGGTACACGCAGGCCAACTGACGCGAGATCTCCGTACTACAGCGGAGCAGGCGTAAGCTTTGTAGTGGACGACTGTGAGCAGCCGAGCACGAAGGAAAGGCGGACTGGAAAGCCGGACCTCACGATCACGGAGTCATATCATTGTACGTGCGAACAGTCGATCCACGTAATGTGAGTGATTCCGCCTGACGGTTCTCAAGCCTATATGAGACTGGGACGAATATTAGTGGTGGAAGATGATGAGTCCATGCGGCATGCAACCCGGATACACCTGGAGAAAGAAGGCTACGAGACCACTGCCGCATTCGACGTCCCACACGCCCTGGACATCCTCAAAGCATCGCCTCAAGACCTGGTCGTTACGGATTTGAATTTACCCGGACCGTCCGGATTAGAGCTGCTAAAGAGAATCCGCGCCGAGTACCCGGACACGATGGTAATTGTGATCACCGGTTACGGCACGGTGGAAACGGCGGTCGATGCGATGAAGTGTGGTGCGTACGACTATTTAGCTAAACCCGTGCACCCGTACGAATTGAAGACGCTTGTCAATCGAGCCCTGGAAAGGCGCAAGCTGATAGAAGAAGTTCGAACGCTGCGAGGCACCATCGATCAGAAGTTCGGGTTTGAAAATATCATCGGCCGTTCGCCCGCACTTATGCAGGTGCTGGATTCAGCGGCGCGGGTCGCCCAAACCGATGCCACAGTACTGATTCTTGGCGAGACCGGTACAGGAAAGGAGTTGCTGGCCAAAGCCATCCACGTCAACAGTCCCCGTCGGGAGCGGCCATTTGTAACGATCAATTGCGGAGCGATCCCACGGGACTTGCTCGAATCCGAACTGTTCGGCTATGTGAAAGGAGCATTCACAGGGGCGCTTAACCACAAGAAAGGCAAAGTCGAGATGGCTGACGGGGGGACTATCTTTTTGGATGAAATCGGAGAGATGCCGTTGGACCTGCAGGTTCGCCTGTTACGACTGATTCAGGAGCGGGAAATCGAGAAGGTCGGTGCTCCAGTTCCGGTCCATGTAGACGTGCGGATTATTGCGGCTACCCATCGAAACCTGCACGAACTCGTAGCGGACCGTACTTTTCGAGATGACTTGTATTACCGCCTGGCCGTCGTACCTATCACACTACCTCCACTGCGAGCACGTGTGGAAGATATTCCCGAGTTCGTAGTGAACTTCTTTCGTTTAAGTACTCAGAAACATAACCGCGCTACGCTCTCCTTGCCGCAAGCCCTCATTCGGTATTTCTCACGGTATCAATGGCCTGGAAATATCCGCCAGCTTCAAAACGCTATCGAGCGGATGGTGGTGCTCTGCCCCAGAGAAGAGATTGCGCTATCCGATCTGCCAGAATTCTTACTGATGCAAGGGTCAACGGAGACAGCGCAACCGGATCCGCAATTCGCGGAAGGTACGACACTCGATGGGGCGGAGCGCTCCATCATCCTCCAGGCGCTCCGCCAATGCAACTGGAACCAGGCGAAGGCCGCCCGTCAGTTGGGGCTGACGCGTAAGATTCTCATGCGGCTCTTAGCGAAGCACGGCATCAGGAGGGACGATGCCACCCGCGCACTCACCGCGACTGGTTAAGCATGTCCCGAATACACCATTGCCTATACAGTGGGCATTGTTTCGGTCTTCCCATTTACATTTCCAAATTTAGTTGCAATTCGAATTGGAAGCACTTTGACGAATTGCGCCAATTGACATGCCGTTCCGGCGAGCCTATTCTCTAATGTATTCCAGGAAACGGTCCTGGCGAGGCCCGGGTTGTTCCGAGTTGCAAAACAGGTATAGGATGATACGGAGAACGACAACCACCGCAATGAGTATTAGGAAAGGCGAAATTGTTGTAGTTGACGATGACACTGAATCCCTGAAATTGCTGACAGACATCTTGTCACAAGAGGGCTACCATGTACGCCCCGCTCACACCGGCAAACTAGCCTTGGCCTCGATCGCCGCGGGTCCGCCGGAACTAATCCTGCTCGACAAGCGAATGCCCGGCATGGACGGTTTTGAGGTCTGCCGGCGCCTTAAAGAATTTCAGCAGACTCGCGATATTCCGGTTATTTTCCTCAGTGGATCTGACCGGGAGGAACAGCATGTCGAAGGATTCCACCTTGGTGCTGTTGATTTTGTGACCAAGCCCTTCAAGCATCGCGAGCTGCTAGCTCGCGTTTCAACTCAATTAGAGCTTCGTCGGCTGCGCGTTGAACTTGAAAAAAGAGTTGTGGAACGAACTGAAGACCTTCGCTTGGCGAACGACCAACTTCATTGTGAATTGGCCGATAGGAAACGCGCTGAGCAGACTCTGCGGGAAAGCGAGGAACGCTTCCGAAGCATGGCCGACTCGACCTCGATGATGATTTGCGTGAGCGGTCCCGACAAGCTCGCGACTTTCTTCAATAAGGGTTGGTTGGAATTTACCGGCCGCACTGTCGAGCAGGAATTAGGCTACGGCTGGACGGCTGGGGTGCATCCAGATGACCTGAATGGCTGCTTGGCCAACTACACCGCGTCCTTTGACACTACGCCTCCACAAAAGTGCCATATCGAGTATCGGTTGCGCAGGGCGGATGGAGAGTATCGGTCGGTTGTGTATAACGGTGTGCCTCGTTACGAGGCTGACGGTGCACTCGCCGGCTACGTCGCTTCTGTTGTTGACGTCACCGACATCAAACGTGGGCAGGAAGAAGAGCTGGCCAGGCAGAAGCTTGAAAGTCTCGGTGTCCTGAGCGCTGGCATCGCCCATGACTTCAATAACCTTCTGGCCAGCGTAATCGCGGAGGCTGGGCTGGCCGAGGCCGGGTTGGCGGCTGACTCATCTCCTGATGAGCAAATCCGGAGGATCAAATCGATCGCGTTCCGCGCCACCGAGATCGTTCGACAGCTAATGATCTACTCCGGGCGGGAGAAAGGAGACATTGAACTCCTGGATTTATCACAGGTTGTCGAAGAGATGCTGGAATTGCTCAAGATCTCAATTTCAAAACGAGCGCTCTTAAAAATTGATCTGGCCAAGAACCTATCCGTCATGCCCGGCAATGCACCGCAGATCCGCCAAATAGTGATGAATTTGGTTCTCAACGCTTCGGAGGCTATTGGCGAGAGTGGGGGAGTGATTCACGTTACAACATCACGGGTAAGACTTGAACCGTCCACGACTAAGGACGGCCGCGCAAGCGTGCCCGAAGGCGACTGTTTGCAATTGGAGGTTACTGATACCGGATGTGGCATGTCGGAGGAAGTGCAAGCGAAGTTGTTCGATCCGTTCTACACGACGAAATCCGCCGGACGCGGTCTAGGCCTGGCGGTGGTCCAAACGATCGTCCGTAATCACGGAGGTGCGATAAAGGTGACAAGTGCACTGGGGCGAGGAACGATCGTTCGGATCCTTCTGCCGTGCGCCAGCCAGCCGGCAAGACAAGAAACCGCCATCGCGATCTGGGCTGCGCCAAAGGGTTCCGCAAGTGACGCTAGCACTGCGTCCGCATAGATTGCCGGATCAGACGTAATCTGGGCTACGCTTCAGAAATGTTATTTTGTCTACAATCTTGTCATTTACAATGCCGACGGCATAGCTTCCGGTTACAAAGCTGCTACATACACTGCGCTTCGCAGTTTCGAGACGCAGCGTATTCCATGCACCCCAGATAGCGTGCGGCTTTGTAAACGTTGAAAGCTCGTAGTTCTAATCCTTTAGCAGGCATAAACCAAACTGTAATGAGACGTAGAGTCTCATTGCACAAAAGATACTCTGCGAAAAAAATAGATCCCCACCCGGAATAGATGCCTCCAAGCGCGTAAACGTGTTGCTTGTCGGCGACCCACGATCTTTAGGAGAGGTGAAAAAATTGGCAGATTTGTACGCTACGAGCCGCCTGTCCCGGGTGCAGAGTATCCTGAGTCCCTGTCCGATCTAGTGTATCTGCCTGTAAATACGGCTGTTGTGCACTGGTGGATGGATGTTGAATCCTATTCAGCGAACTCTCTGCCACGTCATCCGCGGCGTGCTGCTGCTGAGTATTGCTGTGTGGATTGTCCACGCCGACTCCACGAGCATTTTGACGGGCAGGGTGGTTGATCCGGCTGGTCGGACCGTGCCGAACGCCGAGATTCTGGTTCGCAACGTGGCGACGCTCGTCGAACGTGCCGTTATGACGAACAACGAAGGCATCTACGAAATCCCGGCGTTGCCAGTTGGCGTGTACCGCATGCAGGTGAGAGCTCATGGGTTTCGGCTGTATACGGTGGAATCACTAACGACGGATGTTGCCCGAACCCTCGTCCAGGACGTGCGCCTCGAGCTCGGAGATATTTCGCAGGAAGTCACGGTGAGATCCCAGCCGGCCCTGATCGACGGGGCCACAACCTCCGTGGGTCACGTGATCGATGGTCGGACGGTCCAGGAAATACCGCTCAACGGACGTTACTTTCTGGACCTCGCCGTGCTGGCGCCCGGGTCGGTTACGGCTCCTCAGACCGGATTCTCGAGCCGCGCCCAGCCGAGGTTTGGGGGCACTGGCGATTAACACCGCCGGCAATCGCGAGGAGACGGTCAACTACATGATCAACGGGATCACACTCAACGACCTGGTCTTCAGCTCGATTCTCTTCCAACCCTCGATCAGCGCGGTTCAGGAGTTCAAGATTGACAACTCAACCTTCAGCGCGGAATACGGCCAAAGCTCGGGAGCGATTGTCAACGTGGCTACACGCTCGGGCACCAGCCAATTCCACGGCGAACTGTTCGAGTTTCTGCGCAACGACGCGCTCGATGCCCGCAACTTCTTCAATTTCACTTCCAGCGAGCCGCCGCCCTTCAAACGCAATCAGTTCGGCGGCAATCTTGGAGGACCCATCGTCAGGAGCAAGACGTTCTTCTTTCTCTCTTACGAAGGCCTCCGCCAGGCGCAGGAGCTTAGATCTTAACAGCCTGGTCCTCAGCGATGCCGAGCGCAGGTCGTCACTAACGGCGTGATCGCGCAGCTGATCGAACTGATCCCGCGGCCGAACTTCATCGATTCCGCAGGGACGCCGCGTTTCGTCGGTTCGGCGCCGGCGCCCGTCGACGACGGATCAGTGGGGGCTGGACATCAGTCACATCTTTCAATCGGAGCGACCGGCTGCACGGTTACTACGGCTTCAACCACAATCAGATCATAGAACCCACCTTGCGGGGTAATACCATTCCCGACTTCGGATACATCCAACGCCGCAAAGGCAGTTCTTCTCGCTGAACGAGACGCACACTTTCGGCCCGAATCGCATCAATGAGGTGCGCCTCGGCTCTGAATCGCCTCTCCAGCACGCAGCACACCGAATGCGCAGCTCAACCCCGCCGATTTCGGAATCCGCGACGGTATTAGCCAGCCCATCGGACTGCCGCAGATCAACATTGCCGGCGGCGCTCTCAACTTCGGCGGCCCATCGCGCCTTCCCGTCGGGGCGCGGCGATACGACCATCGTGGCCGCTGACACCATGAGTTGCCTGTGCGGACGACATTCGCTCAAGATCGGCGGCGAGTTTCGACAATTCCTCAACAACAATTTCCGCCAGGGCACCGGCGCATTCAACTTTCCCAGCGTCGCCGCATTCCTCGCCGACACCGCGAACTCGTTCAGTGTGACGCTCGGCAACCAGTCGAGCAGCATCGCGCAAGGAGCGTCTCGGCTTCTTCGTCCAGTCCAATTACAAATGGCGGCCGAACCTCACGTTCGAGCTCGGCTTGCGCTACGACTGGAACATGACGCCTGAGGAGCGCTACGACCGCTTCATCGTCTTTGACCCTCAATCCGCCTCGCTCGTGCGGCTCGGGCAAGAAGGTGACGAGATTTACCATCAGAACAACAAGAATTTTCAGCCGCGGCTCGGCTTCGCCTGGGACCCATTCAAAGACGGAAGGACATCCGTGCGAGGCGCGTATGCGATCCTTGTGGATCAGCCGATGACCAGCGTGGTGACAGGCACAGCCGGGAATCCGCCACTGGCCATCCCGCTCACCTTCACCGGCACGATCAGGTTCGAGAACGCAATCGACCTGGCTCAGGCCGCCGGACTTGCGCCCACGACCGTAGACCACGGGTTCGACAATGCTTACCTGCAGTCATGGAATTTGAATCGTGCAGCGCGAGCTGTCACCTGGTCTCGCAGTGATGGCCGGTTACTTTGGTTCCAAGGGCACCCACCTCATCCTCCGGCGCAACATCAACCAGCCGATCGAGGGGCTGCGCCCGTATCCGGTTGTCTCTCCGTCGAGCGCAATACTGCCGGGCACGCCGCTCGGCAATATCACTCAGGCAGAGAGCACCGGCAATTCGAGTTACAACGCTCTGTGGGTCTCGGCCAGCAAGACGTCTCGCGCACGGCTTGCAGATCAACGCGTCCTACACCTGGTCGAAGTCGCTCGACTATAATTCGCTCAGCTCGCAGGGCATCGTTGTGCAGGACAGTTATAACCTGCGCGGCGACCGCGGCCTTCGGATTTCGACGCCCGCCACCGCTTCGTCGCCCGCGCGATCTATGACCTGCCTTTCCACGGCAACCGGTTCTTCAAGGGTTGGCAGCTCGCCGCGATTGTGCAGGCGCAGAGCGGCAATCCGGTCAACATCGTAACCACTAACAGCACGGTCACAGGCGTGGCCAACACGCTTCGGCCTGACGTAACCGGGCCGATCGCGATTATCGGCAGCGTAGATCGTTGGTTCGATACCTCGGTATTTTCGCCTGTCTGCGCGCTTTGGCAACCTGGGCCGCAATGTGGTCATCGGGCCAGGGTTCAACAATACTGATTTTTCGATCATGAAGAACACTGAACTGAGCGAGAAGATCCGCATGCAGTTCCGGGTCGAGGTTTTCGATCTCTTCAACCATGCAAACTTTGGCCAGCCGGGAAATGTCGTTGGCACTCCGGGCTTTGGCCGTATCACGAACACGCGCTTTCCAACCGGCGAATCCGGGTCGTCGCGGCAGATGCAGCTTGGCATCAAGCTGATTTTTTGATGAAAGCGTTATCGAAGCTCAGTCGAACGGCGTTGCTCGTTTTGGCCGTAGTTTCGCTGTCGCCCTCGGACGGACGGGCGCAGCAGTCGGCTCGACCAAAACGGGTGCTGATGCTGTACTGGGATGAGAGAGACCACCCCGCCAATGTCGATTTCGAACGCGATTTTCAAGCGGCTCTGCGATCGGCCGCAGCCTGGACCGCATCGAGTTCTATTCCGAGTATTTGGAATCGAACCGGTTCCCGGGAGAAAACCAATCTATGTTTCTGCGCGACTACATGCGGCAGAAGTATGCCGACCGCACCATCGATGTTGTCGTTCCGAATGCGAGTCGCGTCGCTGGATTTCCTTCTCAAATACCGCGATGACCTCTTTCCGCATACTCCGATCGTCTTCGCCGCCACCAGTTATCCCAGCGCGGCGCAGCTTGAGTCAGGAGCTGGCGCCACTGGAATCGTCTATGTAAACAGCTATAGAAAAACGTTAGATCTGGCGCTGAAGTTACATCCGAGAACGGAGCAGGTGTTCATCGTCAGCGGAACGCCGGCGCATGACAAGTCTTTCGAAACGATGGCACGGAGTCATCTCAAGGGCTATCAAGCAAAGCGGTAGCCATTACTTACCTCACCGACCTCCCGCTTGAAGAGTTGATGGACAAAGCTAAAGACTCTACCGGAACGGTCCATCGTTCTTTATGTGTGGCAGCGGGCACGAGAATCAACAGGGTAAGCTCCTGGAGTCCCAGGAAGTCCTCACGTTGATCGCCCCCTCGGCGCGGGTCCCGTTGTACGGGATGTCCTTCGCAAATGTCGGCCTACGGAATCGTGGGTGGCTATGTCTGGACCATGGAGGCCAATGCGACTAGAGTGGCGGAAATGACGTTGAAGGTTGCATCCGGAACGCGGGCGTCGAACATCCCAGTCGAGAACGCTCCGGACATACCGATGTTCGACTGGCGTCAACTTCAGCGGTGGGGTATCGATGAAGACCGTCTGCCGCCGGATAGCACCATTCGATTTCGCGAACTCACAATATGGCAACAGTACAAGTGGCGCATAGTCGCTGCGATTTGGGTTTTCTGCGTGCAAGCGCTCTTGATTGGCGCACTCCTCGCAGAACGTCGACGAGCCGGCCGGAGCCGAAAGGAACTGGAGGGCTACAAGGATCATTTAGAACATCTGGTGAACGCGCGGACGGCCGACGCGCTAGAAGCGCGTGATCAAGCTGAGGCGGCAAACCAGGCGAAGAGCGTTTTCCTGGCCAACATGAGCCATGAGCTGCGCACACCATTGAACGCGATTCTTGGTTTTTCGGGCATAGTTCGAAGACATGCCCAGCTCTCGGAGCAGCATCGCAAAGACTTAGAAATCGTTGGTAGCAGCGGTGAGCACCTGCTAGAACTCATCGATGATGTTTTGGACATGGCCAAGATCGAGGCGGGTGGTACCGTCGTGGCAACCATTTCCTTTGACCTCAGACTACTTGTTAATGACACGATAAACATGCTGCGGGAGCGCGCGCGAGAAAAGAACTTGGAACTACTTCTCGAGACATCGTCAGACGTACCTCCGTTCGTTCGCTCGGACCCTGGGAAACTCGGCCAAGTGTTGACAAATCTGGTTGGGAATGCCTTGAAGTACACCGACGAGGGAAGCGTAGTCGTAAGACTGGATGCCAGACCAGGAGGCAACTCGTCACACTTCGTGTTAGTTGTCGATGTGGAGGATACGGGCATTGGCATTGCCCCAGAGGATCAGGCCCGGATCTTCGATCCTTTCGTTCAAGGCAGCACGTCAACAAGAAAAAAGGGCACGGGATTGGGGCTCAGTATTACCCAGCATTTCGTGCACCTTTTGGGTGGAACGGTCCACGTAGAAAGCACGCCGGGCTATGGCTCAAGGTTCCACGTTGAAGTGCCCGCAGAACGGGCTGAGATATCTGAAGTGATGGCTGATCCGGCAAAAGCCCAGAGAGTTGTCGGTTTGGAGCGCGGCCAACCCGACTACCGGATCATGGTTGTGGAAGATCGCAATGAAAACTGGTTCTTGCTGCAACGGCTGCTTCAAACTGCGGGATTCCACGTGCGAGTGGCTGAGGACGGAGCGCAGGCCATCAAAGGTTTTCAAACCTGGCGCCCGCATTTCATCTGGATGGATTTGCGTCTTCCGATTATGGGCGGCCTGGAAGCAGCGAAACACATTCGCGAGATAGACGGCGGTAGAGAGGTGAAGATTGTAGCCGTTACCGCCTCGGCCTTTGCCGAGCAGCGCGAGCAGGTTCTCGCGGCGGGGCTGGATGACTTCCTGCGAAAGCCCTATCGGCCGAAGGAAATCTTCGATTGTATGGCGCGGCATCTTGGCGTTCGGTACGTGTATGCGGACACTCAGGTCGCCGCGGGAGAAGCGGCCGCGCCGGTGCCGCTAGAGGACTTGGCCGCCATGCCGGAGGAGCTCCGGATGCAATTGGCAAACGCCGTGACGTTGTTGGATGTCAAGCGAATTGAGCAGCTTATCCGGCAGGTATCGGAGCGAAATGCCGCTCTGGGCTGGGTTCTGGCAACCTTGGCGGAACGATTTGAGTACAGTCCAATTGTCGAGGCGCTCGAACACTGCAAAGCCAGCTTCAGGGAAGCAACCGCATAAGTTCCGCTCACGAGCGTAGTGCTCGGCATCCTCTCGGATGCCACGTTCGGTCATTTAGTCTGCTACGCCGGCTGATTGCGCGTTCCGACCTTGGCAGGCCAATACCTCTCCGAATGGATCTGCCCTGGCTTCTTGGCAGTGTGCTCCTGGAATCCTTCCTGGACCAGCATCGCGTTCATAGACTCGATCATCTCTGGACTGCCGCACAAAAATACATGAGTGTTTTCCTGGCTCGGGCGACAACCCCAGGCATGCTCGATCGCATCGCTTCGCCATAAGTCTTGAACGTGACCAGTAGCGCCTTTCCATGGGACGGGTTCTTCCTGCGGCCGACTGATGATCGGCAAGTATGTGAAATTCGCCCGAAGACGCTGCATGGCCATCAAAACTGACCGGTAACCTAAATCGCAAGAATGCCGGACACCATGAACAAGGGCGACGTTGCGCTGTCGGAGGAAGCTCAAGTGGGTAGTCAGCATGCTCAAGTACGGTGCGAGGCCCGAGCCGTTGGCGATCAGAACCACATTGGCGTCCTCGGGCACGCATTCGAAGGTAAACGATCCGGTAACTCTCGAAGAGAGCCAGATGCGATCTCCGATTCTTAAGTTGAACAGGCGCGGCGTGAGCACTCCGGTGGGCACTAAATTTAAATAGAATTCCATGAATTCGCTGCCCGATGGAGACGAGGAAAGGGAGTATGCGCGCTGGATCAACTTGTCCGGCGGAGGCGGGCGCGTTTCCGGTTCGGCCAGTTCACACCGAGAAGCCGAACCATATAAGCCAAGACAAACGTATTGACCTGGCACGAAATTTGGCAAATCCCAACCGTCCGGTACGATTTGTAGGATCCTCAACCACCGAGACACCTCGTTCCGAAGCGTGACCACTGCATTCATTTTGGGTTGATCCATAGTATTGCTCGCTCCGCAGCATCTCAGTTATCGTGGTCTTCAGATTCGCGCCGACGGCACCAGGATTTTCCCGTTTCCTCTGCAACAAATCTCGATTAGTCAGAAACTCCAACTCAAACTCGAAGTTCCACCATAATCGCTCTTGGTCGTTGCCCGGGGAGGTTGGCTGTCATAGTTTAAGTAAAAAGTAAAGTTGATATACAGGTCCTTAACAAGCTGGTATTTGACGCCAGTATTAGCGTCGAATCGGACTCGGCCCAGATGTGACATGCTCGGATAGGCATAGGCGCTGATGTAATAGTTGGTCGTTTTGAAGCGGAAATACTCCAGCTTTGTACCAACCATACCTTCGGCGCTGTTGAAGTACTGCGGATCGGTCGTCGTGTAGTGCTCGCGTGTCCAAACGGCGCCGCCAACTACGTAGAAACGAGTCCGATCCTCGTTCATTAGCAGTTTCCCGAGACCACCACCGAAAGTCGAACGAAGAGCCAAGTCCTGTTCATCGCTCCTGAGAAGATCTCCGACGCCGATTGCAAAATAATTTCTCTGGTTCAATATACGCATAGCAGACATGTTGATATCTCTGCGCAGATCACTTGGGACCGACAGGGAACCATTGAATGTCGATTGGAATTCCGCGGTCGCGGACCAATACCGCGTGAGGTAGCTCAGATTCGCGTTGGTGTTGAATTGCGATTGATTATTGCTCTTGGTGAAGGTTGCGCCCGCACTAACCGCCCCATGCAAGTTGTGCCAGAATTTCGTCTCGGTCTGCCGAATGGAACTAACGTTTGCTTTCGGGATTTGAGCCGGAGATTGACCACTTTGGATTGTAAGGAATGGAACTCCGTCCGAAGCCCTGATTAAACTAGAGATCGGCCCGGCAAAGACGGTTCCTTGTTCGTCCGTCACGACAAACAACTGTGAACTCTGGATGCTCGCGATCTTGGTCCAATCCACCTGGACCGTCCCATCGACATAATCCAGTCCTACGGAAAGATAGCCGTGATCGAGCTTCTGGATCTCACAAGTCAACTTGTCGCCGTTTTTGAGTACTACGACATCTTTAGACGGCCGTGCGCCGAGCTGCGCCTGAAACAGGGCGAGAGCCCCAATGCCCAGCCGTAGGAGATTCGACCATTTCCGTGCCAAGACTTTGCAAATCACGTATGCCTCCGGGGGTTCCTGCCAGTGCGCCTAGCGACATATTGCAACCTTAAGACCACCTTCGGTACTGCTCTTTCGATAACTTCGTCCTGCTGACAAGGACTTGATCACTTCCCCGGGTGCCCAGATTTAGACTTTTTGAGGTTTGCAGGCCCAACAGCCAAACGGCCGAAAGCGGCGGCCAACACATTTTTATGTGATGAAAATTCTGTAATGTAAAAAAACTTTAGACCTTTGGCGTGACACCAGGCATCACTCCTATGCCAATGAGACGAATTCCAGCCTGACTGGCAAGGCCCGATAGAAAGGAGATTTTCAGATGAATTTATCGCGAGTTAGACACATACTCACGCCTGGCTTGCTTGCGGCAGGAGCGTACGGGGTTTTCTCCGTAGGTATGTTCGCGCAGGTACAGACGGAGACCACGACGGCACACGGACCATCCTCGCATGAGGTCAAGGTGGAGCGAGCCGAAGTGCTCAACGTTACCGGCAATGACCTTTTAGTGAAAATGGAAGACGGCCAGATTCGCCACATTCCAAACGTTCCGGAAAGCGCCAAGGTCAATGTAGATGGTAAGGAGCTGGGGATCCACGACCTGAAACCTGGCATGCATCTGCAGCGGACGATCACCACGACGACGACTCCGAAAACGATAACAACAGTTCAGAGCGTCAGGGGAAAGGTTTGGCAGGTGAGCCCGCCCAATTCCGTGATTCTAACCCTGGAGGACAACACCAATCAGAGGTTCGCCATTCCCAAGGGGCAGAAGTTCACTGTGGACGGCCAGCAAACAGATGCTTTTGGCCTGAGGAAAGGGATGATGGTCTCGGCGACAAAGATCGTAGAAGTCCCTGAGACCGTCGTCCAGCAACAGCGCCAGTTGACGGGCAAGATGCCACCACCGCCACCCGCCCCTCCCGCGGATACACCCATCCTGATCGTCATAGCAGCACCTGTCCCGGTTCCAACCGCCACGCCTGCCGAGGCCGCAGCGGCAGAGCCCGCTCCTACAAAGCTCCCGAAAACCGCGAGCATGACGCCTCTCATAGGGCTGCTCGGTCTGGTTTCATTGTCGCTCTCGCTCGCCATCGGCGTGATCCGCCGATCCTCCTAACCCCTGGGAAGCGATTGCGATAGCGCCCGCCCGCTTTGCCTCCAAGCAAAGCGGGCTTTTTTTGGCCCAGTACTCGGGTCCCAAAGAGTGATCCGGTCCGGGTGGAACGCGTGACTATGGTGTTTGCCTTTGACGTATTGGACGGGCGGCGCGGTGAAGGTCTTCCCCCTGCTCTCATTCCTGAAGCGCAAGGGCTTCCCAAGATCAGCCAATTGCAACCGAACTCACGTTCACTTCAGTGAGAGGAACGGCCAAATAAGTCTGGCGCTCTCTGGAGAGTTCAAGTGGAGTGCTACGAGCGTGATGTCGTCCTCAGGCTCCCGGCCGGACAGGCGATCGGACCAGCACGCCAACTCGTCAAGCAAGCTATCGACAAGTTTGGCGGCAGATAGATCGTGATGTTTTTCGAGGAAGAGCTGGAAGCGGTCTGTCCCAAATCTTCCTCCGAGGTATTTGTTGTTTCCACCAGCAATTCCGTCGGTGTAAAGAATTCCCCAGTCTCCTTCATTGAACGGCACCTCCACAGAGAGATAGGTTGCTTGGGGAAAATATCCTAAAAACAGGCCGTTTTCCTCAACCTGGCGAGTCGTTCCGGCCGATTGATCCATCAACAGCAGCGGCGGGTGTCCCGCGCCCGCATAACAAATGGTGTGCTTGGCAGTATCTATCAGTGCATACGCTGCGGTGATATAGTGCCCTTGAAACTTGCCGCAAAGCGCCTGATTCAGACCGGACAAAACACGTGCCGGATCGAGTGCACTAGTGCCTTGCGTCGCTAACGCAATCTTAAGCATGGAAGAGATCAGCGCAGCAGGCATACCGTGGCCGGACACATCGGCGACCAGAATTCCGATCCGTTGGTCGTCCACCACAAGAAAGTCATAGAAATCGCCCGCCACGGAAGTCATCGGAATGTAGCGGGCCGCAATATCCAGTCCTTTGAGCTGCGGGATTTGGCGCGGCAGTATAGATAGCTGAATCCGACGTGCGGTCTCAAGCTCGCTCCTGATGGTCGATAGTTGGCGCTCCAGCTGCTTTTGCATTCCACGAAGCACAAGATGAGTCTGCACTCTGGCCTTCACAACGGCGGGCGAAAACGGCTTGTGAATATAGTCGACTGCGCCTACCGCGAATCCCTTTGTTTCATCTTCAATCTCGGTCTGACCGGTCAGAAAGATGACCGGGATATCCCGCGTTTCGGCAGCCTCCTTTAAACGGGTACAGACCTCATAGCCGTCCATCTCCGGCATCATGACATCCAGCAGAATCAGATCAGGCGCGGGTGTTCCGGCTGCTAGTTCTAAAGCCTTCGCGCCATTCGTCGCAATTCGGATTTTGTATGTGTCTCGCAGAATCGAGTTCACTATCTGGATGTTCGCGGGAGTATCGTCGACCACCAGCACAATCTTTTGTTCTTCCACGTTCATGAGTGTGCTTGTCCCCCATTCACATTGAGTTCTCTTGCGATTTGTTCCAGTTTCATGCTTGCCGTCTCGAATTCGAACTCGCCGACAGCCACGCCAAGGGCTTCGATCAAAGAATGTTCCACGCGGCCGCCAATCGCCTTTTGCAGAGCGAGAAACGCCTCCCCAGCATCGCCATCGTTTGCTTCAAGCAAAACCTTCAGGCGCCCAAACGCAGCCAAAGCCTCCTCTGCGAGGGGTAATTCTTTAGCGTCGTTCGGGTGTGCAGGCGACGGACGAGGAAGAGCTTCGCCAATTGCACGTGCCTGCTCCTCGATCTGCGTCGCGAATTGTTCGAGGAACATGGGTGTCGCAGAGTCCTTTTCCCTGATGGCCTTTTCCAGCCTTGCCGCAGCTGCCTGTATCCCCGTGATTCCCAGGTTGCCTGCGACCCCCTTTACGGTATGGGCGACACGTTCAGCCAACTCGCGGGCGCCACTTTGCAGAGCATGGCGGACGCGAATAGCAGCATCGCCCTGCTTTTCCGCAAATTGAACCAGCAGATCCAGATAGAGGCGCTCATTACCGGCGACACGTTTGAGGCCGTCGGCCGAACTAATGCCCGCTATATCGGGGATGACCAGGCCGTTTGATTCTTTGACCTGTTTTACCGGTTGGTCTACAACCCTCGCGCGCGGTTTTGCCCACCGCGCCAACGTCGTGAACAGCGCGTCAGGATCAATAGGCTTACTCACGTGATCATTCATGCCGGCGTCGAGGCAGCGTTGCTGCTCCTCGACAAGAGCATGCGCCGTCATGGCAATGACGGGGAGATTCTGAAGGCGTGCGTCAACGCGAATCAGTTTTGTTGCCGTCAAACCATCCATTTCAGGCATTTGAAGATCCATGAATACGACATCGTAGGACGACGGGCCGTCAACTCCCGTCAAGAATTTCAAAGCTTTGCTGCCATCATTCGCCACGGTCACGATAGCTCCTGCGCTTTCCAATAACTCCGTCGCCACCTGTTGATTCATCTCGTTGTCTTCCACCAGCAGAACCCGGATGCCAGTTGCATCATGCTTTTGTCCGGCTTCTTTCATGCGCCGCGGCCGTTCGTCTTCGTGTCCGACGGCGCCGAAGGAATCCATCAAGGTGTTATAAAGCAGCGATAGATTGATCGGTTTTACAAGATAGTGCTCAATTCCGATCTCGTCGGCTTCGGCACGGATGTCCTCTCGACCGAAAGCAGTCACCATAGCGATCTTCGGTATATGCTTCAGACGATTGCCGCGCTTAATGATGCGGCTCGCCTGCAGGCCGTCCATGCCCGGCATGTGCCAATCCATCAATACGAGTTGATATGGGTCCATAGAGTCCGCCACAGTCAATTCCTGAAGGGCATCCTCACCCGATGAAACCGATTTCTCCCTCAGTGCGAATCCTCGCAGCGCGTCACAGAGGATCTCTCGCGCCTGTGCATTGTCATCCACCACCAGAACGCGAATTCCCGCCAGGTCCGGCACGAAACGCTTGCGCGCTGGATGGGATGATCCGATGCCGAAACAGGCTGTGAAGTGGAAAGTGCTGCCCTTGCCAGCTTCACTGTCTACCCAAATGGCGCCTCCCATCATCTCGGCGAGTCGCTTCGAAATGGAAAGGCCGAGACCGGTACCGCCATACTTTCGCGTAGTGGATGCGTCAGCTTGCGAAAAAGCTTGGAAAAGCCTACCGCTCTGCTCCGGCGTCATTCCAATGCCCGTGTCGCGGACTGAGAACTTGAGCTTGGCTCGGTCTGCCGCCTGCTCGTCTAGCACAACGCTCACCAAGATCTCGCCGTGCTCGGTAAACTTCACGGCGTTGTTGATCAGATTGATTAATATCTGGCCCAGGCGCAGAGGATCGCCAACCAGATCTTGCGGAAGATCGTGCGGAGTGGATATCAGGAACTCCAGATTTTTGTCCAGCGCTTTCTGACCGACGATGGAGGACAGATTGTCCAGGACATCTTCCAGGCGAAAGTCTGCGTTCTCCATGTCCAGTTTTCCCGCTTCTATTTTTGAGAAGTCGAGAATGTCGTTGATGATGCCGAGGAGAGCGTGGGCTGCGGATTTGACTTTCGTCAGATAATCTTCTTGTTTACTGGTCAGTTGCGTTTTGAGGGCCAAATGAGTGAGTCCGATAATGGCGTTCATGGGTGTACGGATCTCGTGACTCATGTTGGCAAGAAAGTCAGACTTGGCTCGCGTGGCTGCCTCGGCCGCCTCTTTGGCGCGGCGTATTTCCGACTCGGCCAATTTGCGCTCGGTGATGTCTTTGGAATTGCCCACCAGGATGCTCTGTCCCAGGTAGTCCGCGAGATAGATGGTCACCTCAACATCGAAAACCGCCCCGTCCTTGCGGCGGTATCGGCTTTCGAATGTCACAACGGGTTCTTGCTTCAGCCGAGCGATGAGACCTTTGACCTTCTCGGCCCCGAAGGCTACGTCGATATCGGATATCTTCATGTCGAGCAGTTCTGCGCGCTCAAAGCCCAGACTGCGGCATGCCGCTTCGTTGACGTATTCGAACCCACCGTCGGCCGGCGTAGCCCAGAACACCGCATCGGCGGCGTTGTCCACGGCGTACTGCGTGAAGCGGGTTTGTTCCAGAAGCCTTTTGGTTTCCATGTTGGCGGCGAGGATCTCCGTGTTCAAGGCGACAGTTGGTAAGAGCGCCTCTAGTAGAGATCTTTCGCGCTCTGTCAATGGAGCAGCGGGAGCCAGCTCGATCACGCCCACAACGTTGTCTTTTTTGAGGACCGGCACAAAGAGCAGGTTGTGCGGCGCAATGTTTGCGGCTCCAGCCAAGATTTGGAAATCGATGCCGGTTCTAGAGCCGAACGCTAGTGTGCGCCGCTCAACAGCCGCCTGCCCCACCAATCCTTCACCGAGGGCAAACTCTCGGGATCCTAGTGAAGTGTCGAGCCCAAAACCACCAACTCGAGCGAAGCGCGTGTGGCTTTGGTCAGCGAGATAGAACGCTCCGTAAAGCAATTGAATGGATTCCGAAATTCGCGAAAGCAATATTCCGGCAAATCCCCCAAAATCTTCGGCCGATTGCAGACGCTCCGTGATAGAGGCCACCTCGCCTTTGATCCAGCCACTGGTATCCAGCTCGCGGGCGGCGGATTGCAATGTGAGCAGCGCCCGGCTCATCTCGCCAATTTCGTTAGCGCGGTCAAGGTTGGGAATCGGTTGATCTAATCGGCCTTCTGCCACTTCCAACATGCGGCCGCGAAAGGCCAGCAGAACAGCTATCACCTCGCGCTGAATAACATAAAGGGCCAGCACGAATGCCGGCATGAGGCCAAAACCAAGAATGCACCAGTTGACCAGAACGACGCGATGCGCGGTGACCGTAAGAGCGTCATTTTGTTTATTGACTGATTCGGCTCCTTGTTCAATTACGTCGACAGTTGCCTGCCGTGCCCGCTCCAGCTCAGCATCCACGCCTCCGCGCATCAGTTGCAATGCTTTCTGATCGTCGTTTGCCAGGGCTGCGACGCGGACGGCATGCGCATCCGACACCGCCTGATTGAATAAAGACAACCCCGCTTGGATGGGCCCGGTGAGACCCGGATTCTCTTTCAAAGCCTTTTGGGAGAACGCATTGAATTCCGCCGCAGCCGTATCAAGCTCGACCTCGGACAGCCGCATTTTGTCTACATCCTGTTGGGCTATCTCCTTATAAAGGCTCTGCCAGAAACGGTTGGTTCGCACGCGCGTTTCTGTCAAACTTTGAATGGCCTGTTCACCGTTGTGAATCAAGGCGCCATACTTGGTGTCGAGCTGGATCATCTCGATCGATGAATACAAGGTCGCCAGGATCACGACAATCACTAGGGGGAGCAGCGCGACCAGGAGCTTTGCTCGAATTCTAAGGTTTGCCAGCAAATCCACCTCTCGGCCGGTTCACGTCCTGGCGATCACAATGTTCAAGGGACTTAGCTTTTGCGAACAAACTCCCAATCCGAACCGTTTAATTCGCATTACTTTAACGTAGGTGCGGCAACCTGTATTCCAGACAAGCCAGCCCAGGCGCAGCAGTCGCTGTGCGATAGGCCGCCGGACACGGAGCATGGTAGCTCTCGGTAGCGTGAGTGACGGACAGGGAGCGTGGTTGGCTCGGCATGATGGAGCTCAGAGTGAAATTCAAGTCACTCTCCTTGTGATAGACCTTTCCGCACCCTGCTATGTTTTGTGTTCTTTGCACAATAATCGTGCCCAGACAACACTATTTGTGACAACATCGCCGTCCGTGAGCATGATGTACATATGCGCGAGAGGAGATGCAAAATAATCGACACTACCTGGACCGGTATTTCGACCGGTTTGCAGCGCGTCGCGCGCTCTAGTCTTTGAAAAAGAGATCTGACGCTATTCCTGCTCCCCCGCCACCGGGGTCCAGGATTTGTCTGGGTTGAAGCGTTCCATCTTCTTAAATTCATCGAGCGTTTTCGGCCCAAAGTCCTTCTCGTAAACCACGCCGTCGTGACTCACGATAAAAGTCCGCACTCCAGTTACGTCATACTCTGCCGGTGCAGCGACTAACGCAAAGCCGCCGATCATTATACCCTTCACGACAAAGTTCATTTCGCCTAGCGGCGCCGCCGGACCTTGCCCCTTCAGAATTTTGAAAAAATAACCATGGTAGGGGTCCGAACTGCTGGTGTAGCCCTGTTCAATCGCTCGCGCAATGTTTTCGCCCATGGGACCGTCCCAGCGGCCATCGGCGTTTTGCCAAGCCAAGCCATCCTGCTTGCCGGGAGTACTGACGATCCGCTGGGCATACTGGTTTACGTCGTAAAGTGCGCGCTGCTGAATGGCGTAATCGTGCTGCGCTTCCACGTAACCGTGACAGATATCAATGGCATCCAGTTCATTGGCGCCGATGCGGCGATACAGAAGTTCCTGCCGGCCAGCTTTGCCGTCAAAGAACCATTTCTCGCCCCTCTTCACCAGCGGTACGGGGAAGGGCCAGTCCTCGTTGCCCACTAGGAGAAATGCGCGGCTGCCGTTCTTCGGGTCCACGGAGACGCTCTTCTTTTCGCGCGCCTCGGCGGCGAAATCGGTGGCGTGCTTCCGGTCTTGAGCGAATTCGCCGCTGAACACAATGTCATCGCCGTCCGGGCCGAAGATTTGCGTCAGCGCGACCAAGTCGAATTTTTCGGCCGCATCGACTAGAGCATCGGCAGCTTGCTGCGGAGTGTCAAAGAGCCTGGCTTCTGTCGGAAGCAGCGCCGGCAGGCGAAACCGGCTATTCGCCATTGGATTGCTGCGCTGCGAACAAGGCCGACACGGACAGGGAAGCCCACGTAATCGCACACAGAATGCAAACACGTCCGGAGAAATTGCTATTTGCGGGTGTTGATTTCATATCAGTTCCTCTGATTTCTTGTTGCGATTAGGCCGCTTATCTTCGCCGCCACCGCCACCGCCACAGCCGCCTCCGCCGCCACGTGACCCCAAGCTGGAGGAGCCGCGACTGCTGCTGCTACGCGCACTCGATCCGCTGTATCCCCGGGAACCTCCACCGAAGGCATCCCGGTTTCCCGCCGCCGCTACGCGAGAGATCCCGGCTGCCGATACTATCAGCTCCGCCTCGACTCGCTCCGCTGCCAAAACTGGAATTACCGCCGCGATTGCCCGAACCAGTTCCTCCTCGGCGCGGTCTCCGGCGCCCGTGCCACTGGTCCGGTTGCCCAAGCCGTCACTCCCGCCGCGGGTGCTGCTCAGATTCCCTCCTTGTCGGGAAATTTGTTGCCGGGCACCTGCTTGGCGTTGTGAAAGCGAATCACCGCGCGCGTTGCCCCCAAATCTGTCTGCAGTAGCCCGATCCCGATACGGGGCCCCGCCCCGATGTGCCGGGTTGTGTGCCCAGTTGCTTCGCCCACTTCCGGCGCCACCAACACCACCGACGCCACCGCGCCACCGACACCACCGACGCCACCAACACCGCCGGCGCCACCGGACACCACCGGCGCCACCAACACCGCCGACGCCGCCAACACCGCCGACGCCGCCAACGCCGCCAACACCGCCGACGCCGCCGACGCCGCCGACACCGCCAACGCCGCCTACACCGCCGCCAATGTTCGTATTCCGATTGAAATTGTTGTTGTTGTTGATGTAGACGTTATTGCCACCCCACCCGCAACCCCAGCCCCAGCCGCCACTCCACATCGCTCCCATCATTACGCCAACGCCGAAGGAGATTGCCACGCCCGCGGCATAGTAACCCCACGGCGGATAGTAAATAGGAGGATAGGGATAATATGCGGGACCGTACACCACCACGGGATCATAGGATGGTACATACACAACTTGCGGATTGGCCTGTTCGATTACGATCACGCTCTTCTGTTCGATGACTTTGGTCTCGACCTTTTGCTGCTCAGTGGTTTTCAAAGTTCCTTTGTCCTGGGCCTTCTTGCGCATGCGTTGAACTGCATCCATGACGTCCTTCTGCTGCGCTAGAAAGGCATTGCCCAGATCGGTGGTCCACTGAATATCGTCCCCCAGCCGCTTTACTACTGCTGGCAGAGCAGCCATGGCCTGAACACTCGCATCCCAAGGTTGTTTCGCGACTGCATCGGCCAGCGCTTTGTCCTTCAGGTTCTTGTTCTTCTCCAACCATTGCTGAAGCTGGATGATTTCGAGAGGGTACGTACATGCGGCAAGGGCCTGCGCCAGCAATGGGTCTGGATAGAGGGCAATGGGCGCTACCAGAGAATCCAGTTGCTCCGGCGGAATCTTTGCCGCCTGCGACGCTGGAGCTGATTTCGACGCTGGAGCTGATTTCGGCGCTGACGATTGTTGTGGCGCAGACGCAAGAGCGTCGCCCGGTATGAGGATCATGCTACAAAGAATCGCCAGCAGTGATCTGAGCCGCGCACCATTCCGTTCAGGCTTCATGACTAGGTTTCCCTTTGAGTTTCAACAGAACCCCTTACTATGCCGATGCGGGCGCCACAGTCTAGGATTTATTTTTGCTATTGGAGAAGGGCTATGAAATAGATATTGATCGTGTTATGAGCATGCCCGGCGGATCCGTTCAGCGCAAATCACTTTTCGGCTCTGCGCACGACCTCGTTCGCCTCCGAACCAATCACTAGTCGGTGATCCGAGCTTCTAGTTTTTTAAAAAAAGAGATCTGGCAGCGACCAGCCGGAATCATTGCTGTGAAAAGACATATGTTTGCTCATAGCGGGGCGCTCCGTTTCACAGCAGTGCTATGCAGCGTTTTAGTGTCATCTGGTGAGTTGCCGCTAATAGGGCAGCAGAACCCTCCGGCAGCGACCACCACAGGCGCCACTCCGAAAATACCTGCGGATCAGTTGGACAGCCTGGTCGCCCCTATTGCCCTCTATCCTGATCCAATGCTGGCGCAGGCTCTTGCCGCCTCCACGTACCCGCTCGAAATCATCCAGCTTCAGCAGTGGTTGGAGAAGAATAAGAACCTGAAGGACAAAGCGCTGGCCGATGCAGTGGCGAAACAACCCTGGGATCCGAGTGTTCAGGGCATGGCTGGTCTTCCAGATGTGGTGAGGCGCTTAGCGGACGACATCAAATGGACTACGGAACTCGGGAACGCTTTTCTGGCGCAGCAGTCGGATGTAATGGACGCGGTCCAACGGATGCGTGCGAAGGCAAAGGACAAGGGAAACCTGCAATCCAACGAGCAAATGAAAGTCGAGACGACGGTAGTCGAGTCCAAGCAGGTCGTTGTGATCCAGCAGGCCAATCCGCAGGTTGTCTATGTTCCGACTTACAATCCCACCGTCGTGTACGGCCCGCCGCCTTATCCTTATCCACCCGCGCCAAGTTGGGGATATGCCGCCGCCGGCATGGCGATTTCGTTCGGCGTTGGAGTTGCGATGGGGGCGATGTGGAGCGGAGGCTGGGGTTATAACAGCGGATGGGGCGGTAACAACAATGTCTACATCAACAATAACAATAACTTCAATCGCAACACCAATATCAATCGCAACACCAATGTCAATCGTAACAACGTCGGGAGCGGGAATAGATCTAATCAATGGCAGCACAATCCGCAGCACCGCGGGGGTGCCCCGTACGGAGATAGGAGCACGGCGGACAGGTTTGGTGGCACCGCTCGCGGGGATTCATTGAGCACGCGGCAGGCGAACGCGCGGCAGAACCAGGGCACGCGAGGCGATGGCAATGTGGGTGCAAATCGCGGCGCCGATGGCGACCGCAATGCGGGTGCAAATAGAAGCGCCGATGGTGACCGCAATGCAGGTGCAAATCGAGGCGCCGATGGTGATCGTAATGTAGGCGCAAATCGCGGTGCCGATGGTGACCGCAATGTAGGTGCGAATCGAGGCGCCGATGGTGACCGCAATGTAGGCGCAAATCGCGGCGCCGGCGGCGGCGATCGCAATTTCGGCGGAAGCAGTGCCGGGGCGCGATCGCGTCGGAAACAGACAAGTTTCAGGTAGCGACAGAAGCGGCGGAGCGTTCGGCGGCGCCGGGAGCACGAGCGGACGCGACGCTCGCTCCAGTAGCTCGCGCGGTGCTTCCAGCTACGGTGGTTCTCGAGGTGGTGGTGGTTCTCGAGGCGGTGGTGGTCGCGGCGGCGGTCGCCGCAGGTGAGCGTAAAGCGTGCAATCCGGAATTCAGGCGAAACCCGTGATTTGGGATAGGCGAAATGAGATCAATTACACCTAAGATTGCTGCTTCGAAATTGGCTCTCGCGACGACTGTGTTGTTCTGCGCCCGGGGACTCCTCTCGCAAACTGTGCCGCAATCGAACGAAACGCCAACCCAATCCGCACAGAGGGCCTTTACCACGCCGAACGATGCTGCGCAGGCGCTCATTCAGGCGGCCAGTACGTATGATGTGTCTGCTCTGTTAGCGATCCTTGGACCGGATGCTCGGGACCTTGTGTCGTCGGGAGATCCAGTCAACGACAAGAACCGTGGTACTGCATTTGCGGCCCTGGCTCGCGAGAAGGAGTCGGTCAGCGTAGAGCCTAAACACCCGAACCAGGCTACGCTTTCCGTCGGGAGCGACGATTGGCCGTTTCCAATTCCGATCGTCAAACGAAATGGAAAGTGGTACTACGATTCCAAGTCCGGGCGCGAGGAGATCCTGTTTCGGCGCATCGGCGAAAACGAACTTGACGCTATCACGATATGCCGTGGCTTTGTAGAGGCACAACACGAATATGCTTTGGAAAAACACGACGGATCCGAGGTGAACCAGTACGCCCAGCGAATCATAAGCACGCCCGGCAAACAAGACGGCCTTGCCTGGCAGAGCGCGGATGGTAGCTGGGGCGGGCCTGTGGGAGAGGCGGTTGCCAAAGGCTCTACAGCAAGGCTACGCACCTGACGCTCCTTCGTTTCACGGTTATTATTTCAAGGTCCTGAAAGGACAAGGCCCTGCCGCCCCGTTGGGTCAAATGGATTTTGTCGTGGAGGGACTAATGATCGGAGGATTTGCCCTAGCGGCTGTGCCTGCTCAGTACAAGGTTACGGGCATCCAGACGTTTATCGTCAGCCACGACGGCATTGTTTACCAAAAGGACCTGGGCCCGGATAGCCTTGCCATCTTCAAGGACATGGAACGCTACAACCCAGACAAGACTTGGCATCGCACGGACGATGAGCCGTAAAGTTGGTAGAGCCGGCTGTTAAGCTGCCGTTGCAGCTGGTCGACCACATGCAGTAACGTCTCTTGCTGCTCCTGGAACCTCCCGAGCTGGACGTCACGGGTTCGATCCCCGTCGCGACAACCACAAATTGATGGAAATCGTATGTCCGGGTGCCCTGGATTAATCGAGTTGGACACGACCGCCTGAGGACTGCCGTTGGGAAAAAAATAGACCCGCTCGGCAGAAGAGCGCATCACTCTGTTGGACAATTTCCTGATTACGGGGGCAACGCGGCTATGACAATCGAAAAGACTGACAACAAGACATTTCCTCAAATGGACCTTCCGGAAGCTCCGGCTGGTGTGGATCGCCGCGCATTCCTGATGCGCAGCGCCACCATCGGCGCGGCCGCGGTCCTTACCGGCTGCTCGGCGGAAGAAAAAGCCAAGCAGGTTGGCTCTACACCTCCTCCGCCAGCTCTGGACTCGAAATTATCTCCTGATTTGAACGTGGTCAAGAAGTCGAAGGGTCCGGTGATGACCACCATCGAGGAGTTCTACAAGGTCGGGCCCGGACCATCGAGTTCGCACACCATCGGTCCGATGCGCATTACGTACGACTTTTACCAGCGCTGCACCAAGCTCCCGGCGGATCAACTTTCGAAAGTCACCGGCATGAAGGTGCACCTTTTCGGCAGCCTCAGCGCCACTGGAAAGGGTCACGGTACCGAACGCGCCTCACTCGCTGGCATCATCGGCAAGGAGCCGGCTACGGTCGATCCGCTGTTCCTGGACAGTCTGGTAGATAATCCCGACCAGGTCTTCCCGGTGAAACTGGGTGACAAGAGCTTCAATGTCTCGCTGAAGGACATCATCTACGACGACACCAAGGGGAATTTCCCGCACCCGAACACGATGACCTGCAAACTGATGGGCGGCGATTCGGTGCTGCTCGAGCAGGAGTACTACTCGGTCGGCGGCGGCTTTATCGAATGGAAGGGCTACCAACCTCCGCAGAAAGGTCAGCCGAAGTATCCCTACTCCACGATGAAGGAGCTACAGGAGCACGCGGAGAAGAACAAGCTCTCCATCGCGCAGGTCGTTATGGCGAACGAAGTGTCTGTTTCCGGGAAGACCGAGGCGGAGGTGAATGCGTTCTGCGACAAGATTTTGAACGCCATGGTCAACACCGTGAATGCAGGCCTGAAAGCGCCCGAGGGCGTTCTGCCGGGGCCCATTAAGCTCAAGACCAAGGCCGGCGAAGTCTACAAGCGGGCGATGGACGACAAGTATCAGAGACAACAAGGACTCGGTGTCGTCTCGGCGTACGCGTTGGCTGGCTCTGAGGAAAATGCGCGCGGCCATCTCGTCATCACAGCTCCCACAGGCGGATCCGCCGGCGTGATGCCCGCGCTGGTGTACGCTCTCGGCGAAGGCGGCCGGAAGCTTCCGAAGGCAGAAACTGCGGGAGGGACTGCTGGCCGCAGCGGCGATCGGCTATCTGTGCAAACATAATGCTACGCTTTCCGGAGCGGAAGGCGGCTGCCAGGCGGAGATCGGTGTCGCATCCGCCATGGGCGCCGCGCTGATCGCACAGGCGCATGACTTTGGCCATCAGGTTGTAGCGAATGCCGCTGAATCTTCGCTCCAACATCACCTTAGGGATGACCTGCGATCCCGTTGCCGGGTTCGTGCAGATCCCGTGCATCGAACGTTGCGCGTTCGGCGCAGTCAAGGCATGGACGGGTTTCATGATCGCCAGCAACGAGATTCCGGCCAACCGCCGGGTCGACTTCGATACGACCGTCAACGCCATGGCGCTCACGGCTAAAGAGATGAATTCGAAGTACAAGGAAACCTCCGAAGGCGGCTTGGCGGTTTCCGTGGTGCTCTGCTAACGCTGGCCGCCAGGGAGGTCTCATGCTGAAATCACTCATCACAAGTGTGGTCTTTTTGGCCATTTTGACAGGAGTGACCCGCGGCGCCGACAAGAAGATGATCCTTCCGAAAGGTGCTCCGCCGAACGCTGGCTGGAGCTACGGAATCCTGGTCGACGGCACCCTCTATGTTTCGGGTATGGCCGGTGAGGACGCCGCCGGCAAGATTCCGGCGAGCTTCGAGGACGAAATGAGGCAGTCTTTCGACAACATCGGCGCTGTTCTCAAGGAAGCCGGGATGTCGTCATCTGATGTTGTGAGCGTACAGGTGTATCTCACCGATGGCGCTTTGTTCAATCGCATGAACACCGTGTATAAGGCGCACTTCAAAGATCCCAAGCCCGCCCGGACCACCGTCGTGGTTGCCAAGCTCGTTGGTGAAGGGCATGTGGAGATCACCGTAACGGCAAAGAAGTAATAACGCCCCCAGCGCCGGTCGAGCCGCGTTCCGCACTGCAGGATTAGAGCTTTGAGAAGGTAAGGAGAATTTCTTGTGCCAAATGGGAGACCAGCTATGCCGATTCGCTCAGCAGTATTGGCATTATCGGCGTTTTTCGCGGCTTCTGCGCTGGGGCAGGCTCCATCGTCGTCATCAGCCAGCATGGAGCAGGAAATCGAGGACCTTCGAGCCGAAAATGCAGCCGTACGAGAACAGTTAAAGACGTTAGTAGATACGGTCGACAAACTCCAGCGGCGGTTGGATGGGGAGCCTGCCACCGTGGTTCGTGAATTTCCCCTCCTACTCCTCCTCCAACGCAGCCACTGACCGCGACTCCACTTGTGGCGCAGTCCGCGATCAGTACACCGGCCAGCGAGCCGGCACAGACGGCCTCAAGTCAGACTCCGGCAGCGAATGCCGCGTCGAATACCCCACCGGCGGTGACACAATTAGCAAGTACTTCCGGACAGCCGGAATCCGTTCCCGCACCACAGACAAACGACGATCGTTATAGAGATGGAATCGTAATCTGGGAAACTTCCGAAGACGCTAAGGTGCCTTTCCTGCTGAAGTTCAACGTCAATACCCAACTCCGATATCTCAACACTCTTGATAGCAACGCGACTTTCACTGACCACCTGGGCGTTACCCACGATGTTCATACGCGCAACGATATCACGGTAAATCGCGCAATGTTCATCTTAGGCGGCTACATTTTCGACAAGAGGGCGCAATATAGCTTCACCGTCTGGACATCCGCCGGGGCCGCTTCGATCGTCGTAGCCGGCAACATTGGCTGGCGATTCAACAAGGCTCTCACGCTCACCGCAGGTTACACTGGCGTTCCAGGCAGCCGATCACTGGTTGCCACGTTCCCATTTTTTACGGCAACCGATAGGAGCATGGCTGACAACTTCTTCCGCCCCGGGTTCACTCAGGGCGCCTGGGCGAACGGAGAACCCGTGAAGGGACTGAATTACTTGGCGTTCGTCGGCAACGGTCTCAATACCCTGAGTATCTCGGCAAACAAGATCGATACGAATCTGCTGTTTTCCGGCAGCGTCTGGTGGGAGCCGCTGGGACCCTACGGGGAACCCGGTAAATCACGCAACATGTACGATGATTATTTCGCCTCCAGGAAAGTTCGCATTCGACTAGGTACCGCGTTTACAAGATCCCGGGAGAACCGTTTTTCAGATCTCGATCAATCCAGTCCCGAGAACACTTCAATATACAATTCCGACGGCGTGCAGGCCTTCGCGACCGGAGCGTTTGCGCCGGGTGTAACACTCCAGGATGCCACGTATAAGATGTGGGCGATCGACGGCGGCATCAAATGGAACGGGCTTGCGGTCAACGGGCAATACTTCATGCGCTGGCTAGGTGATTTCGTCGCCGACGGACCGCTTCCGCTCGCATCCACATTCGACCACGGCGGCGAGCTTTCGGCGAGTTACTTTGTCAAGCCGAAAAAGTTGATGCCGTATGTCCGCGCATCATGGGTGCACGGGCAGTTCGGCAACTCTTATGAGTATGGCGCCGGGGTAAAGTGGCATTTCGTTCCGACCGAGCGACTCTGGTTCAACACAGAGCTGTTCCGGATCAACAAAGCTCCTTATAGCGGGGCCTTTACTCCCTATACCGCAGGTATGACGGGCTGGGTGCCGATGGTGCAGGCGGTCCTCGCTTTTTGACGATCATCAGTTTCTGACATTCGCCTGATTGCGCGAACCGTATTTGATACGGCCGGCATACTTTGAATAGCGAGCTTGTGGGGAGCAAGCCCGCTCAATCAATCACGCTGCGTTCAGTTCGTTCGCACTTATAGCCACACCGCTACCGGTAGGCTGTAGTCCCGGTGTGGGGGTTTTGAGCTCGGCTACCGGCGCCACCGTGGCGTTGAAGGAGATAGCGATGCGAGGTCCTTCGCCCGAGTAGGGATGAACCCAATGGTAGAGCCAGCTGGGGAATACAACGAGCAGTCCTGCTTGTGGCCGAACCCGAAACGGCTCGCCGTACGGATCGCCCGGCGCGGTCACGGCGTCCACGCCCGCGCGCGGGTCGAGGAACTCCAAAACCCCGCTGAGGGGCCGATCCGGAGTGTCGCTTCCGGGATCCACATAATACACTCCGGACCATGCGCTGTCCGGATGAGAGTGGGGCGCATGGTACGCACCGGCGCGGCAGATCGTCGCCCACGCGTAAGCCGACAGCGCGCCCTGAAATGCGTTCGCTCCAGCGGTCGCATTGATCATTCGGCGCAGCACCCAGGTGAGCCACGCCCTAAAAGAAGACACCGCAGGATCTGGCTTGTTCAGGAAGTCGGGTCGCGAGTGCCAGCCGCCGACGTTGCTACGACCGAGGCTCGAGTATTCCGCCTCCTGCGCAAGGATGAGTGCTTGCAAGTCCCGATTCATCCCCTCGGGGTCCGGTACCCGGAACTGGCCGATAAGAGTGGGAAATGCCCGCGTAAGCTCGAGCTCCACGGAACCTAACCTCGATCAGCAGAGAACAACCGAAAGTGCGAGTCCGGCCTGACTGGTTTCTTTGTACTTATTGTTCATGTCTTTTGCCGTCTGCGCCATCGCCGTGATGGTTGCGTCTAAATCTATTCGGTGCCTGGATGCGACCTCGTTGCTGGCAATGGCCCAAGCCGTCCACGCCTTGACGGCGCCGAATGCACATCGTTCGATGCATGGGACTTGCACGTACCCGGCGACGGGGTCGCAGGTCATACCAAGATGGTGCTCGAGTGCCGACTCGGCCGCATTCTCCAGAACCCGCGGGCTTGAGTTGTAGGCTGCCGCGATCATTGCGGCGGCCATCGCCGACGCCACGCCGATCTCCGCCTGGCAGCCGCCCTCGGCCGCTGACAGTGTCGCATTGTGCTTGCACAGGTACCCGATCGCTGCCGCCGCCAACATGCCCTGACGGATCTGGTCCTGCGAAAGCTTGCGCCCGCCTTCGCCTAGTCCGTAGACAAGAGCCGGGAGCACTCCAGCGGAACCTCCGGTCGGCGCGGTGACGACGAGGTGGCCACGCCCGTTTTCCTCGGACCCAGCAAGAGCGTACGCCGCCAGACTCCCGATTCCCCGGTCCGACTGGTATTTGTCATCCTGGGCGCGTTTGTAAACGGTGGCGGCTTTGGATTGCAGCTTGATCGGTCCCGGTAACAGGCTGCCTTCCGGCGCATTGAGCCCTGACTTCACTATCGCCACCATCGCGCCGGTGATCTTGTCGATAAAAGCGTAGACCTCCTCCTGGCTCCTACCCGGGATGGACATCTCGTTTGCCAGGACAACTTGGGCAATCGACAGATTGTTCTGCTCCGCGTGCTGCCGGAGTTCCTTCATCGTGGCGAACGGGTACTTCGGAGCGTTCTTCTTGGGAGGCTTGTAGCCCTTCCACTCTATGAATCCGCCGCCCACAGAATAATACTCCTGCTCTAAAATCACCGTGTCTCCGCCCATGAGCTTGCACGTCATCGTATTCGGATGCGGGAAGTTGCCTTCCGTCGCGTCGAAAACGACGTCCTTCAGCGTGACATTCACCGTTTTCGAACCCAGTTTTACAGGGAATGATTGGTCCGGCTTGTCGCGTAAGCCATCGAGAAAGGCGGGATCGACGGTTGCGGGTTCCTTTCCGACCAACCCCGCGAGCGAGGCGCGCTCGGTGCCGTGCCCCTTGCCGGTGGCGCTCAAGCTGCCGAACAGGTAAACCTTCAGCGCCGTTGACTTGGCGAGCTGGTCCGCCGGGAGCTTTGTACAGCGCTGATAGAAATCGTAGGTGATGCGCATCGGGCCGATCGTATGCGAGCTCGAAGGTCCGGGTCCGACCTTATAGAACTCGTCCAGCGTGGTCATTACAGGCCCCTTCTGCTCCTTCACGACGTTCAGGTCGGGAGAGAGTTGCGGCGCCGGTGGCGCTCCTGCCGACTTGTCAGCTCTCTCTTGAGCGGATACGGAGCGACCCGTCAATACCGCCGTGGCACCGATCATAGCGCTCCGCATAAAAAACGCCCGACGATCCACACTGTCAGGGATCTTCTGCGAACTTACCAGGTGCGTGGACCCGAGCGGATCTTCAAGCTGGGATTCGTCTAAACGAACGGCTAATTTAGAGCTATCATCGGACATTTGTGGCTTCCTTTTCGACGTGTGCTGTCAGGGCCAGACAATACTAGGGTGCTTGATAAAGCACTGACAGTCCCGCAACAGAATGATGACGTGGACCAACAGCTCGGCTTAGATTATTGAGTTGAAGGCCGGGCGGTAAGAGTAAGCTTCAACGGAAACGAATCTGTGATGTAAGTCACAATGGAGCGGCGCCGCCACTGATATGAGTGTTCTCCCAACTGCGGACTTTGCGCCGTCCTTCATTAAAGATTCGCTCGTAGTTCCCTCGCCGCACTTTTTGGCTTGTTTCAGCGTCGAGCGATTTCCATAAGGGCTCGTACTGATGGAACACTCTGGAATATGCGGTCCAGTCGCGAGGAGCCACTTCGTCGGTACCGAAGAGGAAGCGGTCCGGGTAGCGGTTAATCAGATCAGCAGTGATCTTTGTGGCTTCCGGACTCGCGACAATGTACTTCGCGACTTCGTCCCAGGAGATGTCAAAGTTCACATGGCGGAAATCGGGATCGCGCAGGATCTCTTCAATATTTGCGGCGTGATTTTTTATCGGGCGGACTACCCTGCCCATGCCGGTGTGCGCCCAGATGATGGCCGTATTCGGATGCCGTTTGAAGACAGCCTTGGCTTGGTCGAGATAAGCCGGCTTGGATCCCTCTTTTGCAAAGGGAACATCCATATCGTTATGAATTAATACGACCAAGCCGACCTCTCCGGCAAAATCGAGTATCCGATCTAGGGCGGGGTCGTTCAGACTCGCGACCTCACCGGCGACCTTGGCCGACACGAACTCCTTGTGAATCGAGAACTCGCCAATGCCGGTAAACACGCCGGGGAATGCCTGGAGGACACGGCGAATGTGGTCGGCAGCATACATATCAGAAGGATTGAAACCGGTAATCATGGGGTCGAAGCGAGCCCGTTCGGTCTCGCTCAGGGACTTGTAAGCCATGGCAATCCAGGCGTCCGTGAACGAGTAGTAATACAAAGGAGCGTCCGAATTCAGATAATAAGTCGGCGCGTTATCGCCATCGACCCGGTATGACCACTGCTGCTGCAGCGGAATACCGAATAGCGCGACTCTTCCAACTCGGTTCACGATGATGTTCAGGAAATCGTGAATGTTCGTCCCTTCCTGGATGTAATTCGTCAGATGGAAATGGCAATCGTTGAATTCATAATCTCGCGTTTGTGGGTAGAGCGGCGCGGTGACGAGCAAAGCGACCGCGGCCAACGTCACCAACCGATAGCGAAGTAGGCAAAGAGACTTCATAAAGTGCTTAGTAAAGGGCGGTAAAGCCAATGCTATACACCTGTCCAGTGATCTGTCCGATATAGAAGCCGAAGGTGCTGCTGACGGGGGAGTGATCGACGTTGATCAGCTGAAGGTTCAACCGCAGATTCCGCGTGTTCCAAGGATAATAGTTACCACCAACGATGAATTCTTTCGGGTGGCCATACTTGCTGAGGACATATGAAGTAGCCCCGTAGAGTTCGATTCTGTTCGGCACGATCATGTGGGCCATCTGAACGTAGAAGCCATAATCTCGAACAGCGCTTACTGGTAACTGCCCGTCCGCAATGAAATGGTTCAGTTTCCTGCCGTATCCTTCCCCCTGAAGCCAAAAACCGCGGTACTTCATGCCGGCGGATGCGGAAACCAAGTGGTAGTGCGCCTTCTCTACGGTCACACTCTTAGCAAAGGTACCCGTATCAAATACGTTGAGGCTATCAGCCAAGCGAAGGGTTGTGTTGCTTGCGTGCTGTACCGATTGCTGCCTGGCGATCCTCGGGGCTGTAAGTATAAGCCAAATTAAACTGAGTCGCGAGTTTCTCGTGGTGTTCGTAGTCTCCGAAAGCGGCGCGAGGGCCAAACTCCCCTGTTGTTGGCCGCCACGTTAGTGCAAAAGCGCCCGAAAGAGCCCGGTCCAGTTTGACCGCGGGTGTGTCCAAGTTGCTGTTATTATTTCCGACCATCCACCTGTACTGAAGCGTGGGAAGCAGGTTGCCTTGTGCGAACACGCCTTGCGAGAAGTAGGGCCGGAAGAACTCGTCCGCCATGACGCGATCGTAAGATGGCCAATACGGGTGAGAGCCCTGCAAGGACTGAGTACCGGGATAGGCGTTCCAACCTGCTCCGAGCGTCATGTACTTGCCGAAGTTGTAATAGAGCGCGCCGCCTATGGCTACCTGATTCGTGTCCTGCACTGTCCAAACGAACGTAGAGTATTGAAACTTAGGAGTGAACAGCCATCCTTGAGCAAACAACATGACCCGATGGAACTGAAAGTCTTGGCGGGGTTCTACTGGAATCGGGCGACCCAAGTGGTCCGTGGCTGTCTGATCCGGGGGCACTTGGTTTAGATACCGTACAGCCATGTAGCCGCTTAGATTCAACTCCCCGTACTCACCTTGAGCCACCGTGAACCCGCGGCCTGGATTGAATTCGCCGAACACACCTGGTTTTCCATCCGAGGCTTGCGGGAGCAGCGTGGTGTCATCACTCTTGCTCTGATCGCCGCCGGAGGATTGGCCGGCGGTTTGGGCTGCCGGCGGCTGTCCCTGGCCAGACGGGCGGGGCGGAGCCGAAGATGATGGACTCTGAGCCGGGGCGGGCTGAACCGTCCCATCTTGTTTGGCGACAGGCGAACGAAGAGAGTTGATCTGCTGCATCAGGTCCTGATTCTGTTGCATCAGTTCCCGATTCTGCTGTTCCAGCTTGCCGTTCTGCTCGATTAACTGGTCAATCGCCTTCTGCGTGTCGCTAGCTTTGTTCGAGTTCGCGGCGGCGTTCGAGGGCTGCTGCGAGTTAGCAACGCCGATGATATTCGCCGCGAGGATAAGAACTTGACCTAAACGCAGGATCACCGTCCCATGAGTCTTTTTCACGATGACTTACCAAAGACAAATCCAGGACAGGTTACTATTGCATCTACTTCAAGCCCACAGAGCTTGGAGAATAAAGGTTGTAGTCCAGCTTATCCGCGACGTACTGAATTACCTTTTGCGCCTTTACGCTGTTTCCTGCTTCATCCAGCGGAGGTGCGAAGACAGCAATTGCGCCTTTGCCAGGAACGATGGCCACGATTCCGCCGCCTACCCCGCTCTTTGCAGGTAGGCCCACATGCCAGGCCCAGCCACCAGAGCCGTCATAGAGGCCAGCCATCATCATGGTGCTGAGGATGTGAGGAATGTCCTCCCTCTTGATCACCTGCTCCCCGGTGGCGGGGTTGACTCCGTTATTCGCCAGCGTGGCGCCCATGCGCGCGAGTTGACTGGCGTTAACACCTACCGAGCACTGTTTGGTATAAATGTCCACCGACTCAAACGGATCCGCGTAAATGCGATCGTACTTGGCGAGCAAATAAGAGAGTGCTTTGTTACCGGTGTTAGTAGCCGCTTCGGACTTGTAGACTTCGTCAATGAGCGTTAGCTTTTCTCCGGCGGCTTTACTGTAAAAAGCAAGAATCTTGTTCCACTTTTCGTTAGCATCGCTGCCGGAGATCAGGCTCACGGTGGCGATAGCTCCGGCGTTGACCAGCGGATTACTGGTGTGAGTCGGCATGTCCACAACCGCTACAGGAGAGTTAAAGGGCCTTCCGGTAGGCTCAGATCCTATTTTTTCGAAGACTCTGTCCGCGCCTAATTCTTCCATAGCAAGGGCCAGTGTGTAGACCTTCGAGATAGATTGGATGGAGAAGGAATACTTCACGTCCCCCATAGTGAGGACCTGATTATCAGTGGTAACGATTGCGATGCCAAATAGCTTTGAATTCACCTGCGCGAGGTAAGGGATATAGTCAGCATTTTTTCCACTGGGATCGGTCCTGAACTTTTCATAGGCCTCTCGGACCATAGACTCCACCAGCTGCCGCCTGGGGGCAACGGGACTGACGCGCTGGGCCGAGACGGTTACGGGGATAAACGTCGCGACGGAGACTATCGCGGTGATAAGTGTTGTCGCACGCGTCCGCTTGATCAACATTTACTCTTCTCTTGGGTATTTGTTGATGTAGTAAGTAATGCTTGCCTGAATCCGTGGCGCAATCCACTTGAAGCCGTCTTTTCGCTCAAGCGAGCCATAGATATACTCAGCGCCAAACAGATAGCGGATTGATGGTTGGACTATCAGGTTCATTGTGGCGTAATTACTGACGTGATACGTGTTACCGGGGTCTGTCGCCGTGTTGTTGATTCGGGTGTATCCGTAGCTCGCCGTCGACCGCAGTATCTTGTTCCAGGCATGTGTGTACCCGAACTGGATAGATCCGGTCGGCGTCGCTACTAAATGTCCGTCGGCTGCAAAACCGACATCGGTTCCCAGACCGAAGTTGTCGTTATAGTAATTCGAAATTCCTTTGCCGATAATCCCTTGAAAGACCAGGCTGTCTTTGGTATGGCCTAGCCCCCAAACACCGGAAAGAGATCCTCCGACTCCGAGGACGTGCCGGGCCAGATTCGGAACTGTCGTGTTCGGGATGATGCCGCCTACGTTGCGGAAGAGTGCGGCACCATGAAGGTGGCCATGCTTGTTCTCATAGCGATAAAAGCCAACCAGGTCCGGAAACTTCGACGTCCCGATGGGCGTACCGAAGGGAGTGCCGAACGGAGTATCGGTGCCGGATTTTTCCACCGAGATGCCGAGGCTGTTCGAATCGTTCAGAGGATGCGTGTAACGGAACTGAGGATTCCTTGCGGCAATAATGCCGGGCGGCCCTTCAAATTCGAGCGTGTCGGGAAACGCATCCGGATCGGAGAAAGCGCTCCAGGTTTGCCCGGCCAGGAAATTCTTGTACTGCCCGTAAAATTGGCGCAGGCGTATCGAGTTCCGGTCGTAGTTGCTGAAAAAGTCAAATTCGAAATAGGTCTTTACTGCGGTTTCGCCGCCATCGAGAGTTCCAGTCCGGGTTTCCCATGTGAATCGGGTCGGCCGCATCGACACGGTGGCATTCTCCGAGTGGGGCGTGGTGGAGGACGGGAAACTAGACGGCACGTATGCGCCATAGTAAGTTCCCGCGTAGTTCAGGTCGTAAATCAGGTCGGTTTTGACAAAGCCGCCGAACTTCATGAGTGTAGGTGTGCCGGGGAGCCGAAAGAACCCACGCAGCTCCGGATCCAGTGGTTCATTATCAATACGGGGCGCCCCCTCCTCGTTCGAGCCCGCGCTTTGTCTCACCCTGGTTTCCTCGCCATAGTTGGCCACCGGCACTCGTACCGTTGGCACCTGCCCCGGCTGCGAAGGAGTTGCCTGTGCAGGGGCCGGCGTAGGGGTGACGGCGCCCGGTGGCTTCTGCGCCTGTTCCACAGCGGCGATCTGCCCTTTTAGCTCCTGCATGGATTGCTCGAGTTGCTGAAGCTTGATTTTTAGTTGGTCCACGTCCGGCGATTGCGCTAAGCCGGATACCGCGCCAACTGAGAAGACCATCAAGATGCATTGCAAAACAGAACGGTTCATACTTACCTCTTGGTAACGTCGGCCGATTCGCCCAGTGGGCCTTCCTGTAGGCTGATGACTTCCGGAACTTCTTCGATGTACTTTTTTTCACCACCCGGCTACTCCGTACTTCCAAGTACAAAGACAAAAGTCAATAAGAACTAAATAGATAGGGATTTCCCACTGATGAAAGCAGTGTAAGCAGCTGTTGCTAATAGGACCGAGTTTGATTCCCTCTTGATTCACTCCAAAAGTCTGAGTTATTCATTTGAAGGCGAGATCTGTCGACGAGGCAGAACCGCCAATAGAAAGAATTGAAGTACCACCACTCCAAGACCTTCTCGTATGCGTCGCATCGTGCTTGAGCGAAGCGATAGCCAAAGAACAATCCTTCTGCAATCTGGCATCGCGTGACAGATTTTTCAGTCGTTGCACGGTGGAGGCAGCGTGCGTTCGCACATTGGAAGACACGTGAATCATTAACACTGTTCAACTCGGCTACGAATGCATACAAAAGTGAGCTTGTGTAAGCTATTTTCAGCGTTGTGCCGGAGCTCGTATTGAACGCGCCGGTAACAGTCAACGGGGCTACGTTCTCGGGGTCGCGAGTTCGTCCAAACGCGTCAAAAATTAAACATCAGCTGAAGCAACGGCGACCAACCGGTCATCCCTGCGGTGTATGGAGTAATGATGGATCCGACCGGGGTCTTATAAACTCGTAGCGCCTCTCCATTGAGCCACACGCGATAGTCGCGGACTGGATACCACTTGAATCCCCCGGCGTACTCATGGGAATTGCCGAACTGGCCGAAGACGTACGACGTGCGGCCATACAATTCCCACTTCTTCGGAACAACAAAAGCGCTCAGCGACGTTTCGAAGCCATGATCGAATGTGGAGTCTATGGGAAGAGGTCCATCTGCTTGGAATGAATCGAGCCAGCGAGTATAGTGTTGCCCATTGAAGGCCAGCCCTCGCCACTTGACGCCGCCGTCGACCGCCCACATGCGGTACGTTGCCTCCTGGAGCGTAACATTCGGCGCAAACGCTCCGGTGGCGAAAGTCAGCACGCCGTCAGAATTGTACAGCGATGTGTTCTCCGGGTTCCTCTGGTCGAGATTGGAAAAACGATCTTCCCGCGACCTTGTATAGCTGGTTCCAAGTCGAATGGCGACTTTGTTGTGAGACTCATAATCGTCGTACATATTTCGTCCCTTGCCCGGGGGTCCGTACGGCCCCAGCGGCTCCCACCATGTACTGCCGGAATACACCAGGTTCCTGTCGATTTTGGCTGTAGGGATCGTCAACGTGTTCAGACCATTTCCGATGAACACATGGTAGTGCAACCCGTCCACCGGCTCACCGACGGCCCAGATTCCCTGCGTGAATCCAGGCCGGAAGAAATTATCCGCCATGCTGCGGTCAAGCTGAGTAAAGTATGGGAACGTCTGTGTCAGCGTGCGCGAACCCGGAACAGTCCAGTAACCGACGTTCAGGGTGACGGCTTTATTGAATCGAAAGGCGAGTTCACCGCCGGCGATGACCGTGGCGAGCGAATTAGAGGCCCAAGTGATGATGTCGAACTGTAGCCGCTTGTCGAAAATATAGCCATTGAGCCTGAGCAGATTGCGATTTATGCCGAAATCGTTCCTTCCTTCCACGCTGTGAACCGCCCCCAGGTGATCGGTGAAAGTATTGTTCGCCGGCTGCGTATTGGTATATCTGAACTGCGTGACATCGTTGAGTTTCAGCAGGAACGGCACTCTGGAGTCCTCGGAAGATCTCGCAACAACAATCCCGTCGTCGTAACGACTACCCAGTCGTTTTGTCAATTCGTCCTCTTCCGTCGGGACGTCGGCCGTTGACGCCGCTGCCTGCGTGGCCTGTGGGACGGTCGCATGTGGAGCCGAAGCCGGCGCGACCTGAGGTTCCGTTCGTGTCGGGCCAGCGGGTTGCGCTGCAACCGTGACAGGTGTTCCGTCCAACCGCTGCTGCAGCCGATTGATCACATCCATCAACGTCTTCTGCTGCTCCTCCACTCTTCGAAGCTGTTCTCGCAGCGCAGCGTTCTCAGCCTTAATCCCCGCAACGTCGTCCGCAAGGCTGCTAGGCAACGACTCCCGAGCCTGACCATGTGCCAAAGTCGCCAGCAACATCACTGTCGGCGCGGCTGAAAGGCTTCGGTGAATCAGCATGGTGATTTCCTTTCAGGCAAGTGATCGTCGGAGTTGCATCGGAACAACACGTTGCGTTCTCAAGTCCTTCACGGTCACGGCCACGCCTCTGCCGTTGCGTAGGGACCGCGAGGCAGAACCAGCTTCAGTCTCAACGGTGACGGTGACTTCTCCGGTGCTGGTTTTAGCCGCGTAGCGCACCTCCGAAGCTGCGTTGAATAAGACTGCGATACGGGTGTTTCGCCAGCCTAGGGGTGAACCCCAGTGATAGAGCCAACTCGGAAATACCAAGAGCAGCCCAGCTTCCGGGCACACTCGAAAAAGCTCGCCGTGCGGGTCACCCGGCGCGCTCAAGGCTTGCGCTAAGCCGGATGTCGCACCAACGAAGAGGACCATAAGGATGCATTGCAAGACACAACGCTTCATACTTACCTCTTCTTCACGTTCGGCCGATTCGCGTATGGCCGCTTGTCGACTGATGAATTCCGGTGCTTCTTCGATGTACTTTTTGTTTGCCAACTGACTTCATCTCATAGGGCGCTTTACTCGGGTGCCTTGCAGTGTCCACCCGCCAAAAAAAAAAGACCTTAGCGCGTGTGTTATTCATCACGTACTTAGCTCAATCCCAGAGGAGGTTTGATAATGCGTTGGCACCTTGGCACGCTCTTTGTGACAGCCGCAATTCTGCTGCCGTCCATTTCTGTCGCACAAAAGGTCCGAACTGACTATGCCCACGGAACGGATTTCTCGAAGTTCAAGACCTATAAGTGGGTGAAGATTAGTGATAACCCTGACCTGAATCAGCTCATGGATCAGCGCATCAAGGAAGCGTTTGTGGCCCAGCTGGGCAAGGAAGGGCTGACCGAATCAGAGGAAAATCCTGATTTGCTTGTCGGTTATCAGGCAGCCGTAACGCACCAGACTCAGCTCAACACGTACACCTCCGACATGGGCGGGGGAGCCTACGGATACGGTGCGAGATGGGGCTATGGCTGGGGCGGCTCTTCGACGTCGACCACTACAAGCAGCACGATCCGAAACGGCACTTTGGTTTTGGACATGATGGATCCACACCAAAAACAGCTGATCTTCAGAGGAGTGGCGACCGACACGCTTAGCGACAAACCGGAGAAAAATGTCAAAAAGATTCAGAAGGCAGTGACTAAGATTTTTGAGAAGTACCCACCCAAGGACAAGGAGAAATAGAAACCTGTGTCCACTATGACAAGAAGCCTGCTAATGCTATGAAAAACGCTATGAGCCAAGTTTGCAGAATGTTGGCAGGTACATTGCTGGGATTGATGTGCGTTCCTGTACTTGCGTCAAGTACGAGCGCCGTGCCGGCGGGCGTGAAGAAGGAAATTAAAGGCAGAATTAGTCAACGCGCGGCGGACACTATCGTCGTTCGCGATGCGAATGACATGGACACTGTGGTTTTGTTAACAAACGATACGACCATAAAGTCGAACAAGAAAGGTTTAGGAGTTTTCCGCCGCGGCAAGAACTTCGAGGCGACAAGCTTGCTACGGGGCCTCATGATTACGGTCGAAGGGACCGGCAACTCAGACGGGCAGTTAGCTGCAAAAGAGGTGAAATTCAACGAGGCGGATTTGAAAGATGTAATGACCGTCCAGTCGCGAGTCCAACCGGTTGAAGAGAAACTCGATCAGAATACCGCCGCGACGAAGAGAGCACAGGACGACGCGACACGAGCCAATGAAAGCGCCGACGCAGCGCACCAGCGCCTCAACTCCGTTAACGATCGCATTACCGGATTAGACGACTTTGTTGTCAAGGAGACGGTGGCCGTTTATTTCCCGCTCAACAAATATACCTTGGCGGCAAGCGACAAGAAGGCTCTTGATGGAATCGCAGCAAAGGCGCTGGCGATGAAGGGATACGTCATCGAGGTCGCCGGCTTTGCCGACTCGACGGGTGATGCCGACAAGAACCTGGAGCTGAGCCAGCGCCGGGCAGACGCGGTGGTTCAATATCTGGTGATTACCCACAACATTCCGCCACGGCGCATCGTCACACCGATCGGCTATGGCGATACACGGAGCGGCGCCGAAAAAACGCCCGAAGCGCAGCGTCTGGATCGGCGTGTGGACACCAAGATACTAGTCAGCCGCGGACAGGCCATGTAGCTTCCCAAGAGTCTGCAAGTTCAGCTTGCTTGCGTGTATGGTCCCTTAAGCCCGGGCCGTACGTCCTTTGGACACGACATCCCGCAACACCTGTATAAGGTCAACTAGTTCAAATGGCTTGCGAATGAAGCCGCTCAATTCAGGCGCGGAAACAAGAAGAGGCGCCATTTCCAAACTGTAGGCACTCATGAGCACAACTTTGATGTCCTTCCGGCACCGCCTGGCCTGCTCAATGACTTCGAGGCTCGAAGCTCCAGGTAGCGTAAGGTCCAACAGAATTACCTGAATATCAGGCGTTTTACCTTCCTGCAGATACTCAATCGCAGCGGATCCATCAGCAGTTTCTATAACGGAAAAGCCGTTTCGGCGGAGTATCTTTGATACCGAAAGACGAAGCGGCTCTTCGTCTTCCACTACGAGCACCGTGGCCGTAGGGGGATCTTGGTCAGGCAAGGTTACGTCCCCATTCTTTTTGTATGTCGGCGCATGGAAAGAAAATATGAAACGTTGTCCCGTGACCGGGTGTGCTCACTACGTCGATCGTTCCACCGTGTGCGCGGACGATGCCTTGCACTACCGCGAGCCCTAGACCCCGGCCCGCGAATTTTGTACTAAAGAATGGATCAAAAATCCTGTCTTTTTCGTCCTCCGTCAATCCCCGGCCGGTATCTGAGATCGATAGTCGGACGTAAGCACTATCAGACGGTTCAGTCGGACTGTTTGGAGTTACGTCTCGCCTATCGGTCGCGCGCGATGTGGCGATCGTAATGATCCCGCGCTCCGCGATGGCCTCCGATGCATTGATAACCAAGTTGACCACGATCTGGCGGATCTGTGCCCGGTTACCGAGCACAAGAGGAAGATTTCCGCCGAGATCAAATTTCACTGAGCCACGTTTCGAGACCGAGACCTTGATAAGCGCTGCCATTTCTTCCATCAGCCACGATATATCGATCAGCTCGCGACGAGCTTTTTCCTGTCCGGCATAGATCATCAACTGGCGAACAATCTCCGCAGCACGAATAGCGACCGTCCTGATTCTCCGAATCTCTTCTAAAGGGGACGAGCCTGAACCAAGCTCCGTTAGTGCGAGGTCCGCATCAGAGAGGATACTGCCCAGAAAATTGTTAAAGTCGTGCGCAATCCCACCGGCGAGCACTCCAACACTCTCCAGCCTTTGCCTGTCAAACGTAAGGTTCACAATCGAGCTCAAAATCCAGGTGCCTTCAGCGGTTTTGATCGGATTTAGACCGATCTCAACGGGGAATTGTGTGCCATCCTTGCGCTGCGCGTGCAAGTCCCTCCCTATCCCCCAGGGACGTGCCCGCGGTTCGCCCAGAAAGCTTTGCCGAATGTCTGGGTGTCCCGTCCGGGACGCCTCTGTCAACAGGATCTCGATGGGTTGCCCGAGAAGTTCTTGGCGCTGATAGCCGAAAAGCGTTTCGGCGCACGAATTCACCAGGATGATCTTCCCTTCCTGGTTGGACATAACCATGGCGTTGGGGGCCGCTTCCACGGCTAGTCGAAAACGTTCGTCTGTCTCTTCACGGTCGTCGCGCACGTACATCTGCTTCATGTACCTGATTTCTTCTTTAATTGACCGGATTCACAAAATCGACCTTCACGAACTCCAACTAAGACCGGCGAACCAGGATCTCCATTTCCGCTATTCGTTGGCTTACTCTTTCGTAGCAAGCCGGAGAGTTTAAAAAATAAGAGATCACTTCGGCTGTCGTAATGAGCAAACGTTGTGGCTTCCCGTCTGCTTATGACAGCACTCCCCGGTTGCTGGTCAAAGATAGAGCGGGGGCACTCCCCACTGTGATTCGGAACGTCCCCTGGACCGCAGCGAGTGAAAAAATAAGCCGATCGAGATCTGCTGGCAATCATTGCAGTGGGATGACGCGCTTTTTTGCTTTATTTGCATTCGCTGCGGCCTTCGGAGCTGCCGCAGAGCCGCCGGACCTTCCTGCGGAGGTCACTCTCAAGCAAGCCCTGGACATCGCGCTTCAAAACAGCACTAATATCCGAACGGCGATGGCTCAGCTGGACCAGGCTTCCGGGCGATACGAACAGTCCCGCAGCCCGCTGATTCCTCAATTGGACATAAAGGCCCACCAAGACTATCTGACGGTCAATTTGGCCGGCCTGGGGTTCCTTGTGCCAGGCGTAACGGGAAAAGTTGGCCCCTTCGCGTCCATGGATGCGCGATTTTTCATGAAATGGGATTTGCTCAATCTTGGCAACATCCGGGGTCGGCAGAGTTCCCAGTCACGGCAGGAATCCTCGCGCCTCCTGGTGGACAATGCGCGTGAGCTTATTGCCCTGCGAGTGGTTGCGACCTATCTGGAAACCCTGAGGGCGAAGGCGTCCCGGGATAGTCTCCTGGCGCAGACGAAACTGGCAGAGGATCTCACGAGAAGCCGCGTAAACCAAGGCGTCGCCGCCGAACTCGACGCAAATCGAGCCATGCAGCAGGCCAACTCGCTGCTCCAACAGCGGCAAGAAGCTGAGCAAAGCTACGTCGACGCGAAACTGGGTCTCGCCAACCTTCTTCAGGCTCGCATTACAGCAGAATTCGACGTGACGGATGAAGCGGCCTACGGTGCGGGAGTGGTACCGGATCGCGCATCGGCCCTTCAAACGGCTATCGCTTCCCGGGCAGACTATCATTCGGCTGAAGCCACCGTCAAGACGGCCGAACTGCAAGTTCGGTCGCAGAGCAAAGTGGGTGGCAAAGGGCAACGTGGTTGGCCAGATGAAGTTCATCAGCAGCTTGTTCGGCATCGCCGCTTAGACCCTCTCACTGGACTATTTTGTTGTCCGCTAACTTTTCGCAGTGGAACCCTTTTGAGCACTGTAGGGTACTCTCTCGTTGCTCCGTTTGCACGTTGCCAAGCGCTACCACACTACGACATCCCACATACAGCCGGCCCCATCACAATTGACGGAAAGGCGGACGAAGCGGCGTGGAAGCTTGCACAATCAGTGGGAACTTCCACTTCAATAGCTAGATTGGTCTGCTAGTCGAAATGGGCCACAAATCGGATGTAAGGTCAAGATGACAATTGCCACGTCGAATAACCGCAAATCGGGGCCCGGTAACGCTCATCGGTGCCTGAAGGCTAGCTATGCCGCTACGCTCTTGGGCGTGGTGCTGACGCTAACTGGCTGCGCGGTCGGCCCACATTACGTAAAGCCTGTAGTGAACGTCAACGACAGTTGGAGAGGGATGGGCAGTCCGCAGATTTCGGCGCAGCCCGCCACGGAGAGCGCATGGTGGAAAGCCTTCAACGATCCAGTGCTCGAACAATTGATCCAGCTGGCATACAGGCAGAACCTCACGCTACGGGTTGCGGGACTGCGGATCATGGAAGCCCGCGCCGCGCTCGCTATCGTCACCGGTAATCAGTATCCGCAGGTGCAGCAGGCATTCGCGGGCGTAAACGGCGTTGGTCTCAGCAACAACACGGTCAACAAGACCCAGGGGTTCTCTCGCTATTACGCAATCGACAACCTTGGTCTCGACGTATCGTGGGAAGCGGACTTCTGGCACCAGTACGCCAAGGCCGTGAAGGCGCAAAAGGACGTTTATCTGGGCTCCGCGGCCGACTACCAGGAGACGCTCGTCACGTTGACCGCCGAAGTCGCACAGACCTATGTGGCGGTTCGCACTTTCGAAGCGCTGATCGAGCAGACCCGTCGCAACGTGAGTATCCAGGCAGAATCATTGCGCATCGCGGATGCGCGCTTCCGTAATGGCGCTACGTCCGAACTCGATGTCTCCCAGGCGCGGGCGCTGCTCGAGAGCACGCGGGCGTCGATTCCTCAACTCGAGATCAGCCTCGCTCAGTCGAAGAACGCACTCGCCACCCTGCTCGGTCAGCCCCCGGGTTCGCTCCAGAACGTGTTGCAAGGACCGCAGGCGATTCCGACGGCGCCCGCGCAGGTGGCGGTGAGTATTCCTGCAGAAGTGCTGCGGCGCCGTCCGGATGTCCGGAATGCTGAACTCGTCGCGATGGCACAATGTGAACGCATCGGCGTCGCCAAGGCGGATCTCTATCCGCACTTCCTTCTCTCAGGCACACTCGGCCTCAACGCGACCCAAGGCGGTGCCCAGTCCTTCAACCTCTTCAGCCCCGCCAGCTTTTTCTTTGCGGTAGGTCCGCAGGTTACTTGGCAGTTCCTCAACTATGGCCGCATCAAGAATCGAGTGCGTGTCGAGGATGCGCGATTTCAGGAGGTCGTCACCACCTATCAGAACAGCGTGCTCAGCGCGTCGCAGGAAGTCGAGGATGGGATCGTAGGGTTCGTCAAAGAGCTCGAGGCAACCTCTCTCCAGCAAGAAGCCGTGACCGCCGCACGCCGTTCGGCGGCGTTGGCCCTTATCCAGTATCGGGAGGGCGCTGTCGATTATCAGCGTGTGCTCCTGGCCGACCAAACGCTTTTGCAACAGGAGAATAATCTCATCAGTCTGCGCTCGGGCGTCGCGACGAACACTATCCGTTTGTACAAGGCCCTCGGCGGCGGTTGGGAGATGAGCATCGGTCAGCCATTCGTCCCCGACGCCATCAGAGACGAAATGCAGAAGCGCACCAATTGGGGCAATTTGTTCTCGACGCAGCCGAAGACGGGCTCGCCCACAACATCAGCGCCACCACCCACGGCGCCACCATCTAGGAAGTGAGAAGAAATGCCCAGCAAATTTTCCAAGAAGTGGATCGTCATCCTGATCGTCCTCGTGGTCGGCGGCGTCCTGGCTTACAAATACTGGAAGTCAACGCAGTCGGCGCTCCCCGCGGGGATCGCGTCCGGCAACGGCCGTATCGAAGCCAAGCTCTTAGACGCCTCCGCTAAGGAGCCGCTCAGGGTCAAGGAAGTTCTGGTGGACGAGGGCGACCTCGTGAAACCGGGTCAGGTGTTGGTGCGACTCGACACGGTGACGATCGAAGCGGAGCAGGCAAAGAACGAGGCCGCCGTCGCAGGCGCCAGGGAGGAGTTTGCCGCTGCCAAAGGCGCCATCGCCACGGCCAACGCGGACATCGCCACGGCCAACGCGGAGACCGCCGCGGCCAACGCGGACATCGCCTCGGCCAACGCGGACATCGTCGCAGCCAACGCCGCCACCGAGCGGCAGCAGAGCGAGATCCAACTCGCGCAGACCGAGGCCGACCGCCAGCGCAGGATGCTCGCCGAGAATGCGACATCGCAGGGCCTATTCGATATCCGCCAGACCGCCCTGGAGACTTCGAAGACGACGCTTAAATCCGCACAAGCACAGACGGACGCAGCGCGAGCACGGGCGGAAGCAGCACGAGGACGGGCGGGCGCCGCGCAAGCACGGGTGGGCGCAGCGCAAGCACGGGTCGGCACCGCGCAAGCACAAGCAGACGCCGCGCGGCGGCAGATCGAAGTCGCCCAGGCCCAGGTAGAAGTGACCAAAAGCCGCATCAAGGATGCGACCCTGATCTCGCCCGTGACCGGCCGGGTACTCTATCGCCTGGTCGAAGCGGGAGAAGTCCTCGCCCCCGGCGGCAAGGCGTTGACTCTCGTGGATCTGAGCGACGTGTATATGGAGATCTTCCTCCCATCCGACCAGGCTGCCGCGCTGAAAATCGGCGCGCCTGCGCGCATCACCGTCGACTACGAACCGGACAAATCCGCTGCGGCGTACGTCAGCTTCGTGTCGCCGGAAGCACAGTTCACGCCAAAGCAGGTCGAGACGAAGAGCGAGCGCGAGAAGCTGATGTTCCGCGTCAAGATTCAGATACCCGCCGAGGTCGTCACACACTATATCGAGCGCATCAAGACGGGCGTGCGCGGCGTCGGCTATGTGAAGGTGAGCCCCGACGCCACGTTTCCGCAGTGGTTGGAAAATGGCCTCATAAACCAGCCGACGAACAAGTCCGCGTTGGAGCCATCCCATTCTTTGGGTACTCCCAATTAAGGTGCTCTATGGCAACAGTGGTTGCACACCCGCCCTCGGATAGCAAGCCGGTCGCCTCAATTCGAGACGTCACGCACCGCTACGGCAAAGTGCTCGCGCTCGATCGAATTTCGCTCGATATTCCAACGGGAATTATGGTCGGCGTCGTTGGTCCGGACGGCGTGGGCAAGTCAACGCTTTTGGGGCTGATGGCTGGATCAAAGAAGTTACAGGGGGGACAGGTCGACGCGCTCGGCGGCGACATGAGGCAGGTGCGGCACCGGCGCGCCGTGTGCCCCAGAATCGCGTACATGCCGCAGGGCCTCGGCAAGAACCTCTACTTGGAGCTCAGCGTCTACGACAACGTAGACTTCATGGCGCAGCTTTTTGGCCTCTCGCCGAGCGAGCGCCCGGCCCGTATCAAAGAACTGCTCGATGCCACAGGACTCGGCCCGTTCGCCGATCGCCCGGCGGGAAAGCTCTCGGGCGGAATGAAGCAAAAGGTGGGGCTTTGTGGAGCCCTGGTCCACGAGCCGGATCTCCTCATTCTCGATGAGCCGACCACAGGCGTCGATCCGCTGTCACGGCGCCAGTTCTGGACGCTCATCGACGACATTCGCAAGGGTCGCCCGAGCATGAGCGTCGTCGTCGCGACGGCCTATATGGACGAGGCGCAGCAATGGGACTGGATCGTCGCGATGGACGATGGGAAAGTCCTCGCCACAGGGACGCCGGCCGAGCTCATGGAGCGCACCGGCTCCAAGGATCTGGAGCACTGCTTCGTCAATCTGCTCCCGGAAGAAAAGCGAATGGGCCATGTGGAACTCGTAATTCCCCCACGCCCCGCGACCGACAAACCGGAAATCGCCATTGAGGCGCACGGCCTGACCCAGCGCTTCGGCAGTTTCACCGCCGTCGATCACGTGAGCATGAAGATCGAGCGCGGCGAGATATTTGGCTTTCTCGGGTCCAACGGCTGCGGCAAGTCGACGACAATGAAGATGCTGACGGGACTCTTGCCTCCCACTGAAGGCACGGCGACTGTCTTTGGCAAGTCGGCTGAAGCCGGCAGCATGGAGGTACGCCGCAACCTCGGGTACATGACGCAGGCGTTCTCGCTTTACGGCGAGCTCACGGTGCGCGAGAACCTCGTGCTGGACGCGCGTCTCTTTCACATCCCACCCGACAAGGCCACCGCGCGCATCGCCGAGCTGGTGGAGCGATTTGGCCTGGGTCCGTATCTCGACGCGCTGTCCGACTCGCTGCCCATGGGCATGCGGCAACGGCTCTCGTTGGCGGTGGCGGTGCTTCACGACCCAATGTTGCTGATCCTCGACGAACCCACCTCGGGAGTCGATCCTGTTGCACGCGATAGTTTCTGGGAGCTGCTGGTCGACATGTCTCGCAAGCAGGGCGTGACAATTTTTGTCACGACGCACTTCATGAACGAAGGGATGCGCTGCGATCGCATTTCGCTCATGAATGCCGGCAAGGTGCTCGCCTGCGATGCCCCACAGAAGTTGATCGACGGGCGCGGCTCCAGGAATCTCGAAGAGGCGTTCATCGGCTACATGGAAGACGCGATCGCGCAGGAGTCGAAAAGTTCGACGCAGGCGAAGGCGGCGAGCGGCTCACCCGCGGCCACGGCGTCCACCTCTGCTCCGGCGCACGAGAAGGCGGCGCTTCCTCTGCCGCTGCGCCGAATGCTCGCCTATGCGCGTAATGAGGCGATTCAGATCATCCGCGATCCCGTTCGGCTGACATTCGCCTTCCTGGGATCGGCCCTCCTGATGCTGGTCTGCGGCTTCGGCATTACAAGCGACGTCGAACACATTAAAGTCGCCGCCCTGGATCGTGATCAGTCGCAGGACAGCCGGACGTACATCGAGCAGTTCAGATCGATACCCCGGTATTTCAGGTGGACACCACCAACCTTCTCCGACGAGGATGCTCTGAAGCGCCTGCAGGCGGACGAAGTCGCGGCCGTAGTCGAGATCCCGCCGAACTTCAGTCGCGACCTGCGCCGCGGCAACACCCCCGACGTCCTCGCCCAGATCGATGGCGCGAACCCCTTCCGCGCCGAGACGATCAGGGGATACGTAGAGAGCGTTCAGAGCGGGCTCCTCGCAGATCCCGGCAACTGGCTCTATCAAAAGCCGAGCAAGTACACCACAAACTTCCAGGATCGCTACATTTACAACCCCACGTTCGAGAGCCTCTACTCGATTGTGCCCAGCGTACCGGCCATACTCCTCATCCTGATTCCAGCGGTCCTGATGACGGTCAGCATCGTGCGCGAGAAGGAGCTCGGCTCGATAATCAACTTCTATGTGACGCCGACGGGACGGCTCGAATTTCTGCTAGGCAAACAACTGCCGTATCTCGTGATCGGCATGCTCAACTTCTTCATCCTCGTGACGCTTGCCTTAATCGTGTTCGGTGTCCCAATCAAGGGCAGCTTCCTGTTTCTGACGCTGTGCACGCTGGCGTACATCGTTGTCACAACTGGAATCGGAATGGCGACTTCCACATTCACAAGCACCCAAGTAGCGGCCGTATTCGTCACAGCGATTCTCACGATTCAGCCATCAATCCAGTTCTCGGGAATGCTGCAGCCGGTATCGACACTGGAGGGCAGTGCGCACACCGTGGGCAAGATCTGGCCCACGACGTACTACATGCACGCGAGCCTGGGCGCCTACACAAAGGGCCTCGGACTCGATCTCATGCTGAACGACATTCTCTATCTCCTCTGCTGCATCCCTGTGCTCCTGCTCGTGAGCATGATCGGGTTGAGAAAGCAGGAGAAGTAGCCATGGACTCGCTCACCAACATCTTCTGGCTCGCGCTCAAGGAGTTCCGCAGCGTCCTGAGCGACAAGGTACTGGTGGTGTTCGTGCTCTACGCCTTCACCTGGACGATCTACCAACAGGCAACCGGTACGTCGAACGAGGTCAACAATGCCTCAATCGCCTTCGCGGACGAGGACCAGTCTGCGCTGTCGGAGGAGCTGATCAACGCATTCTTCCCACCCCGCTTCCAGTATGTAGTGAGGATTCGAACCGATGAAATCGAGCGGGCCATGGACGAAGGACGCTTCATGTTCGTCGCCGTGATTCCGCCCCAGTTTGAACAGGATTTGCGCGCCGGGCGTCACCCTGCAATTCAGGTGAATATCGACGCCACCGCTATGCAACAGGGGGGCATCGGCGCCGGCTACATCCACAACATAATCACCCAGCGCCTCACGACCTATCTCAGGCGCATGGATGTCGACACAAGTGAGTCCGTGAACCTCGTGCAGCGCAAGATGTTCAATCCGAATGGCGTCTCGGCATGGTTCACGAGCATCGTGGCCATCATGAACCAGGTGTCGCTGCTCACGATCGTGCTCACGGGAGCCGCGGTGATCCGCGAGCGCGAGCACGGCACGCTCGAGCACCTCCTGGTGATGCCGCTCACCGCCTTCCAGATCGCGATGGCGAAGGTCTTGGCGAACGGTCTCGTGATTCTCATCGCCACGATGCTGTCTCTGTTCCTCGTTGTCCGAATGATCCTCAATGTGCCGGTCCAGGGATCGCTACTCCTGTGGTTCACCGGCGTCCTGTTGTACCTGTTCTTTGCAACGGCGCTTGGCCTGTTCCTCGGAACCATTTCGCGATCGATGGCGCAGTTCGCGCTTCTGATCGTCCTGGTGGTTATGGTGCTGATGCTCCTGTCTGGCGGATCGACTCCCGTCGAGAGCCAGCCCGGCTGGCTGCAGGTGGTCACGTATTTCCTGCCCTCACGGCACTTCGTCAGCTTCTCGCAGGTGATCATCTACCGCGGCGGCGGACTGGACGCCGTGTGGCGCAACTTCGCGATGGTCGGGGGGATCGGGCTGGCGTTCTTCGTATACAGCGTTACGCTCTTCCGCAAGTCGATCGCGGCGACGAAATAGCGGGCTCTGTTGTGAGGAGGATAGTTATGGCCGAGCGGAAAAAAGACAATGGCAGTCTCAAGCCAAAGCTGAAACGGAAGGAATACGAAGAACTCAAGCGGCTTCAGGGAGAACTGTGCCAACTCCAGGAATGGGTGAAACACAATGGCCTGCGCGTCATCATCCTCTTTGAGGGTCGCGACGGGGCCGGCAAAGGCGGCACCATCAAGGCCATCACCGAACGCGTGAGCCCGCGCGCATTCCGCGTGTTGGCGCTCACCGCCCCATCCGATCGAGAGAAGAGTCAGATGTATCTTCAGCGGTATGTGCAGCATTTTCCAGCGGCGGGCGAAATCTTGATCTTTGATCGCAGCTGGTACAACCGCGCCGGCGTGGAATACGTGATGGGCTGTTGCACAGAGGAGCAGCATCGACGCTTTCTTGAGCTTTGCCCTCTGTTTGAAAAGTACATCGTAGAAGGTGGCGTTATGCTTTTCAAGTTCTGGCTCAAGGCGGGCAACGAAGAACAGGAGCGACGATTCAAGGCCCGCATTGAAGATCCGCTGCGCCAGTGGAAACTAAGCCCGGTGGACTTACCCTCCCGCGAGAAGTGGTATGAGTATTCGCGAGCGCGAGACCTCGGCGCTGGCCGTGAAAGAAAAAGAGACCGGCACTATCGAACAGTTGATGATGACGCCCGCGCAGACCGCCGAAATGTTGCTCGCCAAGACCTTTCCGGTCTTCGTGCTCATAATGGTCGTCCTGTTCGTCGCGCTTATAACAGGGGTGGCCGTCTTCGGACTTCCAGTCCGGGGAGCCCTATGGTTGTTCGCACTCTCGGGGGCCTTTGCGGCGCTGGCGGGGATCGGTATCGGCGTGATGGTGGCGACAGTTTCGAAATCGCAGCAGCAGGCGCAGTTGCTAACGTTCTTCGTGACCCCCCCATAACGCTGCGTCTCGGGATCAACCTCGCCGATCGAGAACATGCCGGATTTCTTTCAGAAACTCTCGTATCTGGACCCATTGCGTTATCTGGTCGCGATCATTCGCGGTGTGACGCTGAAAGATGCGCCCTGGAGCGCATTGTGGCCCAATTTGGTCGTCCTGGCGACCTTTTCAATCATTCTGTTTTCTATCAGTGCGTGGCGCTTCCGCAAACAATAAACAGGTTCTGACGTCTATGAAGAAATCAAAAGACTCCGATGACGGCCGCAAGGCCAAAATGAGCAACAAGGAATATACAAAGGAACTGCGCAAGCTTCAAGTCGAGCTTTGCAAACTTCAGGATTGGGTGAAGTACAAGGGACTGCGCATAGTCCTTCTGTTTGAAGGCCGCGACGGCGCGGGAAAGGGCGGCACCATCAAGGCGATCACCGAGCGTGTCAGCCCCCGAGTATTCCGCCTTGTGGCGCTACCCGCCCCGTCGGATCGCGAGAAGAGTCAAATATACATGCAGCGCTATATCCCGCACCTTCCGGCTGCCGGTGAGATTGTCATCTTCGATCGCAGTTGGTACAACCGTGCGGGAGTTGAGTATGTCATGGGCTTTTGCACGAAAGATCAGCATCGCCGTTTTCTCGAGTTGTGCCCGACGTTCGAAGGCTATCTCACATCAACTGGGATCATTCTTCTTAAATTCTGGCTTGAAGTGAGTAACGAGGAACAGGAGCGCCGCTTCGAAGCTCGCATCACGGACCCGCTGCGCCAGTGGAAGCTCAGTCCGGTGGACTTGCCTTCACGCAGCCGCTGGTATGACTATTCCCGAGCGCGCGACATGATGCTGAAGGCAACAGATACCAAGAGCGTGCCTTGGCACATCGTGCGCTCCGACGACAAAAAGCGGGCGCGCCTCAACTGCATCTCGCACGCGTTGAGCTTGCTCCATTATGGAAATGCTCCCAGAGAGAAGGTGAAAATGCCGAAGCGGTCCACGAAAGGAGCTTACGATGATCAGGCCACGCTGAAGGGTCGGACATTCGTGCCTGAGAAATATTGAACCGCTGGTGCGGGTCGCAAATCAAGGCAATGGACGGAATTTCTGCCGTTGTTCTTTGGGATGGATGCTATGAGCGATAGGCTTCCTATAATTTATGTAGCCAGGCACGGTGAGACCGACTGGAGTCTTTCCGGCCAGCACACGGGCATGACCGATCTCCCGCTGACGAAGGCAGGCGAGCGTACGGCACAGCGGCTCGGGGAGCGCTTAGCAGGACTGATCTTTGCCAAGGTTTTCACCAGTCCACTGCGGCGGGCAAAGCGGACTTGTGAACTCGCTGGGTTCGGTACCGTCGCCGAAGTCGATAGCGACTTGGTCGAATGGAACTATGGCCAGTATGAGGGTCGCACTGGGGCCGAGATCCGTGCGGAGCGTCCAGACTGGCAGCTCTTCAGGGACGGTTGTCCGGGAGGCGAATCACCTCAGGAAGTGGCATCCCGGGCAGACCGTGTGGTCAATCGCGTGCGCGCGGTGCAGGGTGACGTCCTGCTGTTTTCGAGCGGACATTTTATTCGGGTATTGGCCTCACGCTGGATCGGTATTGAACCAACCGTCAACGCCAGGTCTTTCATGTTAAGCACCGGCAGTTTGAGCGCATTGGGCTATGAACACGATCTCTCCCGGCCGGTGATCCGGTTGTGGAACGATACACAGCATGTGACTACTGCAAACGCAGCGGCAGACGACACCAGCGAATCAGACCCAGCGCTCCATTCGCGTTTAGCAGCAAGTTGAACTCCACTATGTCAAATCTGTTACCCGACAAAAATTAAAAAACAATCGCATTCCATACCGGCAACATCATCATTACGAAGTGGAAGGCGTAAAGCGTGTGTGACCTAGATCTTCGGTAGCAATACGCGCCCCAGAGCAACCGATGGAGAACGCGTGCAGGTCTGGAACTTCAGAAATGGATAGATGAATGGGCCCGAAGGCAGTTCCAGCTCCCCGGGTATCAGCAGGAACTCGAAACGCTTTGGAACGCGTGACAGCCGCTGCGGAGGAACCTGTCGATAACATCGGCAGCAGCCATCCTCTCGGCGCTACTGTCGTTGCCGGGGGGGTCAATTTCAGTCTTTTCTCCCGCAGTGCCTCAGCGATGGAGCTGTTGTTCTTCGATCGGGAAGATGACGCGCGTCCTGCGCGGGTGATCCGCATCGATCCCGCCGACAACCGTACTTACCACTACTGGCACGTGTTCGTACCCGGCATACAGGCAGGGCAGCTCTACGGCTTTCGGGTTCATGGACCATTCGATCCCGACAGCGGTTTCCGCTTTGATCCTTCTAAGCTACTTCTTGATCCATACAGCCGTGCCGTCGTGGTTCCGAAAAACTACAATCGCGACGCAGCACGTATGGAAGGCGACAACGCTTCGACCGCCATGAAAAGCGTGATGGTGGATCCGAGCGCGTACGATTGGGAAGGCGACAAGCCGCTAAAACGCCCGTCATCTCGCACAATCGTGTATGAGATGCACGTGCGCGGTTTCACCGCGCACGCCAACTCCGGTGTCCCCGACAAGAAACGTGGCACGTACGCCGGTCTGATTGAGAAAATTCCATATCTTCAGCAGCTCGGCATCACCGCGGTCGAATTACTACCGGTCTTCCAGTTCGATGCTCAGGATTGCCCTCCAGGACGAGTCAATTATTGGGGCTACGCACCGGTTTCATTCTTCGCTCCGCACCAGGCGTATAGCTCACGTCAAGATCCGCTCGGTCCAGTAGACGAATTTCGCGACCTGGTCAAAGCGCTGCACCGGGCAGGAATCGAAGTCATTCTCGATGTCGTATTCAATCACACCGCCGAGGGCGACCACGGCGGCCCGACGCTGTGTCATCCGCGGGATAGACAACAGCACCTACTACATCCTCGAGCAAGACCGTTCTCGGTATGCCAATTTCAGCGGCACCGGGAACACGATCAACGCCAATCATCCGGTTGTCCGCCGCATGATCGTGGACAGTCTTCGTTATTGGGTCGAGGAAATGCACGTGGATGGTTTCCGGTTCGATCTCGCCTCTATCCTTGCGCGCGATTCGTGCGGTCACGTGATGTCCAACCCGACTGTGCTGTGGGACATAGAATCCGATCCCGCTCTCGCCGGGACAAAGATGATCGCGGAGGCATGGGATGCGGCGGGCCTGTACCAGGTGGGCAGCTTCGTGGGAGACAGTTGGAAGGAGTGGAACGGACGGTTTCGCGACGATGTCCGCGACTTCTTCCGTGGTGCGGATCATTCGGTGACCCGCATTGCGGACCGTTTCCTTGGTAGCCCGGATATCTATGGTCACAAGCAACGTGAGGCCGAACAGAGCGTCAACTTCGTAACGTGCCACGACGGCTTCACTCTCAACGACCTGGTCTCTTATAACCAGAAGCACAACGAGGAAAATGGCGAGGGTAACCGCGACGGAACTGACGACAACCGAAGCTGGAACTGCGGTGTAGAGGGCCCTTCCGATGATCCGGGTGTGGAGACAGTTGCGCAACCGGCAGGTAAAGAACTTCCTGACATTCACGATGCTTTCTTTCGGCGTGCCGATGATCGTGATGGGCGACGAAGTGCGACGTACCCAGCACGGCAACAACAATGCTTATTGCCAGGACAACGAAACCAGTTGGTTCGACTGGACGCTGCCCAGCCGGCATGCGGACGTGCACCGGTTCGTGAAACTGCTGATTGCACGCCGTCTGATGCGCGATGTGGAACATGAGCGCCGGCGCATTAGCCTGAATCAATTGCTACGCGACGGGACAAAAAGCCTGGCACGGTGTGAAGCTAGGGCAGCCGGACTGGAGTCCCGCCTCGCACAGCTTAGCCTTCCATGCAGATATCGCGGGGCACGAGCTGACATTCCATCTGATTTTGAACGCGTATTGGGAACCGCTCGATTTCGAGCTACCCATATTGAGCGAGCGGTGATGGATGGCGGCGTTGGATTGACACTGCGCTTGGACCCTCCGCAGGAAATCGTTGAATGGCAAGCGGCGCCACCGGTTCCTGGTTATACGTACCACGCGGCGCCGCGATCCGTAATAGTGCTCGGCTCCGGACCCGCATTCGTGAAAGACTATGACCGTTAACTTCGTTTCGGCAATGAAGAGGCTTGTCCACAAGCCGCAAAATCTGTGAATTAGAAAGTACCAATGGAGAAATAAAATGGCCACCAAAACAATGCCAGCCAAAGACACCCGCTCTCCGTCGATCGGAGCAGCAGACAGGATCTTCCATCAGCGCCTACGGTGTTGCCAGATCCACCGTTTCAGGGTCTCCCTTGAGCGCCGACGACTTGCAAAAAACCCATGCCTACTGGCGCGCTTGCAATTACCTGAGCCTTGGCATGATTTATCTACAGGACAATCCTCTGCTTCGAGAGCCTCTGAAACCGGAGCACATCAAGAACCGGCTCCTGGGCCATTGGGGAGCAAGTCCTGGCTTGGCGTTCGTCTACATCCACTTGAACCGGTTGATCAAGAAGCACGACCTGAACATGATTTTTCTTGCCGGCCCCGGACACGGAGCACCGGGCGTCCTTGGGCCGGTCTATCTCGAAGGGACCTATTCAGAGATCTACACGGACAAATGCGAAGATGCGGAAGGGCTGCGCGAATTCTTCAAGCAGTTCTCCTTTCCTGGCGGGATTGGCAGCCACTGCACTCCCGAAACCCCGGGGTCGATTCATGAAGGGGGTGAACTCGGGTATGTGCTTTCGCACGCCTGCGGTGCTGCGTTTGATAACCCCGACTTGATTGTTGCAGCTGTGGTCGGCGATGGCGAATCAGAAACCGGCCCCCTGGCAACTTCCTGGCACATCAACAAGTTCATTAGCCCAATCCGAGACGGGGTGGTCCTGCCGATCCTTCATCTCAATGGCTATAAAATCAATAACCCTACGCTTCTGGCTCGCATCAGCCACGAAGAAGTGGAGAATCTGTTCAAAGGGTACGGCTGGACGCCTTACTTCGTGGAAGGCTCCGACCCCGATAGCATGCATCAGGCGATGGCGGCTACTGTCGAGCACTGCGTTTCCGAGATCCGCAAGATCCAGCAGGAGGCCCGCAGCTCCGGGGTCGCCAAACGCCCCCGTTGGCCGATGATTGTGATGCGCACTCCGAAAGGCTGGAGCGCGCCTGAAGAGGTCGGTGGCCACAGGTTGGAGGGCTTCTGGCGTGCACACCAGGTCCCTCTGGCCGACGTGAAGAAGAATCCCGAACGTCTCAAGGTTCTCGAAAGCTGGATGCGCGCACAAAAGCCGGAGGAACTGTTCGACGCGAATGGCAAGCTCATTCCGGAGCTCAAAGCATTGGCGCCGACAGGCACCCGCCGCATGAGCGCGAACCCGCACGCAAACGGAGGGCTTCTCAGGAGAGCCTTGCGTTTGCCCGACTTCCGAGACTACGCCCTGAAATTCGACAAGCCCGGACAGATCGAAGCCGAGAATGTACGTCCCTTGGGAATGTTCCTCCGAGATGTGATGAAACTGAACATGGACCGGTTCCGCGTGTTCGGCCCGGACGAGAATACATCGAACAAGCTGTACGACATCTACGAAGTCAGCAAGAAGTTCTGGATTGAAGAGTATTTCCCGGAAGACGCGGACGGCGGTGAATTGGCGACGTGACGGACGGGTTATCGAGATGCTCAGCGAGCACACGATGGAAGGAATGCTCGAGGGCTATCTGCTGACAGGCCGGCACGGCTTCTTTTCCTCTTACGAAGCGTTCGTACACGTGATCGACTCAATGTTCAACCAACATGCGAAATGGTTGTCAATTTGTAATCAGTTGTCCTGGCGTGAAGAAATCTCTTCCCTGAACCTGTTGATCACTTCGACCGTGTGGCGCCAGGACCATAACGGCTTTACCCACCAGGATCCGGGCTTCCTTGATGTTGTAGTGAACAAGAGTGCTGCGGTGACTCGCATCTACATGCCGCCCGACGTCAATTCTCTCTTGGCGGTCGCTGATCACTGTCTGCGAAGTCGAGAATTATGTGAACGTAATTGTCTGCGACAAGCAATTGCATCTGCAGTACATGGATATGGACGATGCCATCAAACACTGCACCAAAGGCGTCGGAATCTGGGATGGGGCTAGTAACGATCAGGGTGGCGAACCGGATGTAATCATGGCGTCCGCCGGTGACATCCCCACTCAGGAAGCCCTTGCAGCGATCGCATTACTCCGGGAAGAGTTCTCGGATCTCAAGATCCGTTTCGTAAATGTTATTGATCTGTTTAAACTACAGCCGGACACCGAGCATCCTCACGGATTGACAGACCGGGATTTCGACTCGCTGTTTACGACTGACAAGCCGATTATTTTCAATTTCCACGGCTATCCGTCGCTGATCCATCGTTTGGCCTACCGCCGAACCAACCATGCCAACCTGCATGTGCGCGGCTATAAGGAGAAAGGCAACATCAATACGCCGCTCGAATTAGCAATCAACAATCAGATAGATCGCTTCACCCTGGCAATGGACGTAATCGATCGTACACCGAAGCTTCAACGGATCGGTGCTCACGCCAAGGAGAAATTTCGCGACATACAGATCGAGTGCCGGAACTATGCTTATGAACACGGCACCGACAAGCCGGACGTGGCCGGATGGAGGTGGCCGTACTAATCGCTCGCGCGAACCGAAATCTAATCAATCTCTGCCAATACGTGTCCCGCGACAAAGCTGGCATCGTCGGAACATAGAAATACCGCAACGCTCGCAAACTCGTCATATTGAAATCACTGTCACACGAGGAAGGGTCTTAGCCGCGTAATCCAAATAACGGCGGATCGTTGGCGACCATATGAGCCAACAAACGTTTCCGGGTCAAAAAATAAGTCACTCGACCTTTGTCGGTAATCATTGCGATACACGACCAATTCCGCCTGCAATTGACGTGGAACGGAAGCATAAAGAGCAGAGTGAATCTCGACACCTATTACGGCGAGGGCGATGACGGCGAACGACCTGAAGCGTAAGTACAAGGAGACTTCGGAGTCGGGACGTGGGTCTCTCGCGTTCCCCTGAGGAGCAGTCAGATGAAAAACCGTGCGGCTGTCGCCTGGATCGCGTGGCTTCTGGCAGCAGTCTACTATTTCTATCAGTACGTCCTCCGATCGGCACCTGCCGTCATGATGCCCCAATTATCGGAGGCTTTCCATCTCAGCGTTGCAGTGATGGCGTCAGCCGTCGGCCTCTTCTACTACGGATATGCGGCGCTAAGTCTGGTTGCTGGCATTGGCATCGACCGCATTGGAGCTCGAACAGTCATCCCTGCGGGAGCTCTCCTGACCGGGGTAGGCGCCTTACTGTTTGGGACGGGGAATTTCACCGCGGCTAGCGTAGGCAGATTTCTCCAAGGCGGAGGGGGTGTATTTGCCCTGATTGGCGCCATTTACATTGCCGGCAGGAATTTCCCAGCTTCTCAAGCCGCAACCTTGATTGGCGCTACTCAGATGTTTGGGATGGCCGGGGGGGCGGCGGGTCAGTTCCTGGTCGGGTCAATGGTTGCCCGCGGGATGACGTGGAACGCTTTCTGGATCAGCATGGGCCTGGCCGGTCTGGGAATCGCCGCTGCGCTCGTGGTGCTGCTTCCCAAAGAAAAACTCGAGAAGTCGAAAGACGACTGGCTCAAAGGATCGATGACGGCATTAGGCGTTGTATTTAGAAACCCACAATCGATTCTGTGCGGCCTGATCGCAGGGCTTATTTTCATTCCCACCACCATTTTTGACATGACCTGGGGTGTACGCTTTCTGCAAGAAGCACATGGATTCAGTTACGGGGAAGCAGTCATTCGGTCAGCAACTGTCCCTCTAGGGTGGATTATCGGCTGCCCGCTGCTGGGTCTCCTTTCGGACCGGATTGGCCGCAGAAAACCGGTGATTATCGGCGGAGCCTGCGTCCTCTTGGTGTGTCTTTCTTGGATCCTATATGGCCCCGCTGATGCTCTCCCTCCTTACTTAGTCGGTCTGATCGCCGGCCTGGCTTCCGGATCCGCGATGCTTCTCTACACCGTTATCAAAGAAGTAAATCCGCCGCAGTATAGCGGCACCGCAACTGGAACGATAAACCTGCTGAACTTCATGCTCACCGCCATTATGGGTGAGATTTTCGGAAATATTATGCAGTCCGCTTCGCAGGGGAAGCCGACAGGCCTGGAACACTATCAACTGACCTTTCGACCTCTCCTGTACGGCGTCGGGCTGGCGATGCTCTTGACCTTTGCGCTGAAGGAGACCGGGAGAAGCGCCCGGGTCCCCGAGAAAACGTTGGTGACGGCATGAATCCTGGAACAGGAAAGTATGAACGTCTTTTAGAGCGATGCGCAAAGTTGGACCCGGTTCCGACGGCGGTGGTTCATCCCTGTGAAAAAACCGCCTTGGAGGGTGCCCTGGAGGGCGGCCAAAAGGGACTCATTACACCGATCCTCGTCGGCCCGGCCGCCAAGATCGAGGCTGTTGCCAAGTCATCGGGTCTCGATCTGCACGACGTGCAGATCGTCGATACGCCGCACAGCCAGGCCTCGGCTTCGAAAGGGGTGGACCTGGTTCGCCAGGGTTGCGCAGAACTGTTGATGAAAGGCAGTCTGCATACGGATGAACTGCTCGGCGCGGTTGTCGCCCGCGAAACAGGTTTACGAACAGGCCGCCGCATCAGCCACGTCTTCATCATGGACGTGCCGACTTATCACAAGGTGCTCATCGTAACGGATGCTGCGATTAACATCTCACCTGGCCTGGAAGAAAAGGCAGACATCTGCCAGAACGCCATTGATCTTGCCATTTCTCTTGGTCTCGAGAAGCCCAAAGTTGCGATTCTTGCTGCGGTCGAGACCGTGACATCAAAGATGCCTGCCACTATTGATGCGGCTGCACTCTGCAAGATGGCAGAGCGGGGACAGATCAAGGGCGGTATTCTCGACGGTCCGCTGGCGTTCGACAATGCCATCAGCAAGCAGGCCGCCGAGATCAAGGGAATTCACTCGGCTGTGGCTGGAGATCCCGACATTCTACTTGTCCCGGATCTCGAGGCTGGCAACATGCTCGCCAAGCAGCTCAGCTTTCTGGCCAATGCAGACAGTGCAGGTCTGGTGCTTGGCGCACGTGTTCCCATCATTCTGACCAGTCGCGCCGATAGTGTCCGATCGCGAATCGCGAGCTGCGCCGTCGCAGTGTTGGCAGCACATGCACGGCGGCAGAAACTCAAGGAGGTTCCGCAATGAATGATTACGCTCTAGTCCTTAACGCCGGTTCGTCGAGTCTGAAGTTCTGTGTTTTTGAGCGACCGGAAGCCGAAGACTGGCATCTGGAATCGCGAGGTCAGATCGAAGGTATCGGCACTTCGCCGCGGATTGTCGTGAGAAATGGCGAGGAGAAGACCCTCGTCGATCGGCAGACTCGACGGCGAGGTGCGTGACGCTCGCGACGCGCTGAATGTCTTAGCTCCATGGCTCAGATCTACATATGGCGGCGCGCAAGTAGTTGGCGTAGGACACCGGGTGGTCCACGGCGGTGCTAGGTTCACTTCACCAATCGTAGTGACGCAGCAGATTGTAGCCGAGCTCCGCCGTCTGGTACCGCTCGCCCCGTTGCATCAGCCGTACAACCTAGCAGCGATTGAAGCGGTCTTTGAACGCTTGCCTCATGTGCCGCAGGTTGCTTGCTTCGACACGAGTTTTCATCGTGGCCAACCGGCGGTCGCCGAATTGATTCCGTTGCCGCGCGAAATTCGCCGCGGAGGACGTGCAGCGATACGGTTTTCACGGCTTGTCCTACGAATACATCGCATCCGTGCTACCGCGCGTAGCGCCGGAGATCGCAAAGGGACGGGTCGTTGTCGCACATCTGGGAAGTGGCGCCAGCCTGTGCGCATTGAAGAACGGAAAGAGTGTTCGACTGCAGTTTCGGCTTCACTGCTCTGGATGGGCTTTGCATGGGCGACCCGCCCGGGATCGGTAGATCCCGGCGTGATGCTGTACCTATTTCAGACCCTGGGACTGTCCGCTAAGGAAGTCGAAACGATCCTCTACAAGAAGTCTGGTCTGCTCGGTATCTCAGGTATCAGCAGCGACACGCGCGAGCTGCTTCAGAAGCAGCGATCCCGAGAGCGCGCCTGGCACTGGATTACTTTGTATACCGCGCGACCAAGGAGATCGGCGCTATGGCCGCGGCGTTGGGCGGGATCGACGGCCTGGTCTTTACCGCCGGCATCGGAGAGAACTCCACCGAAATCCGCCAGCGAATCTGCGAGTCTTCCGCGTGGCTCGGAATCGAGCTCGACCCGCAGGCCAACCGTCAGTAAGGGCCCGCGGATCTCGACTCGCTCGCAGCAAAGTCTCCGACGTGGGTGATCCCGACCAATGAGGAATTGATGATCGCGCGACACACGGGCTTGCTGCTTGGATTAATCGAAGCTCGCGTTTAGAGGCAAAGGAGGAGTATTTCATGGCCACGATCGCAACGACCCGAAACAGGTTCAGCGGAATCGCAATCCCCATGGCGAGGATTCCGCGTGGGACTTTGGCAGAAGGAAATCGACGTCCGGGATTTCATTCAGCAGAATTACGAACCGTACGAAGGAGATGAGTCCTTTCTGACGCCCGCGACCGAACGAACCGAAACATTTGGAACCGGCTGAACGAGTTGTTTGTTGAGGAACGGCGGAAGGGAGTGCTCGACGTTTCTCAAATTCCAAGCTCGATCACCTCGCATGCACCTGGCTATATTGATCGTGAGAACGAAATCATCGTCGGTCTCCAGACCGAGGCGCCGCTCAAGCGCGCGATCATGCCGAACGGCGGCCTGCGAATGGTCATCACTTCCCTTAAGGCCTACGACTATGAACCCGATCCCCATGTCGTCGAAATCGTTTTCGAAATATAGGAAGACGCACAATGATGGCGGTATTCGATGCGTATACGTCGGATATCAGAAAGTGTCGCAGCTCGCATATCCTGACGGGACTGCCCGATGCTTACGGGCGGGGCCGCATCATCGGCGACTACCGGCGGGTTCCTCTCTATGGCGTATCCCGGCTCATCGAGCGGAAGGAGCAGGAAAAGCGCGATCTCGATAGTGCGATGTCTACGGAAGAAATCATCCGGGATCGCGAGGAACTCAGCGAACAGATTCGCGCCTGAATGAGCTTCAGACAGATGGCCGCCAGTTACGGCTTCGACATTTCGCGACGAGCGGCCAGACGCCCGCGAGGCTGTTCAGTGGCTCTATTTCGCTTATCTTGGCCGCGGTGAAGGAACAGAATGGAGCCGCGATGTCGCTGGGTCGTGTGTCGACCTTTCTCGACATCTACTTCGCCCGTGACCTGTGCGGCGGGCACGCTCTACCGAGGCAGCAGGCTCAGGAAATTATCGATGACTTTGTGATCAAGCTTCGCATCGTTCGCTTTCTTCGCACGCCGGAGTACGATGAACTCTTCGCGGGTGATCCGACTTGGGTTACTGAATCGATTGCCGGAATTGGCGACGACGGACGGCCGCTCGTCACGAAAACGAGCTTTCGCTTCCTCCAGACGCTCTATAATCTGGGTCCTGCGCCGGAACCGAATCTGACGATCTGGTATTCACCGCGTCTTCCCGACGCGTTCCGGCGTTTTGCCGCTAAGGTCGCCATCGACAGCAGCGCGATTCAGTTTGAAAGCGACGAGATTATGCGCCGGACCTGGGGAGACGACGGCGCTATTGCCTGCTGTGTATCGCCAATGCTGGTAGGCAAGCAAATGCAGTTCTTCGGCGCACGAGCCAACCTTGCAAAGTGCCTTCTGTACGGCATCAATGGAGGAAAAGACGAAATCACGGGCGCGCAAGTCGGTCCGGCTTGCGGGGCTATTGAAGGCGACTACCTCGATTTCGATGATGTGCTCGGACAGCTTCGACAAGATGATGGACTGGCTCGCCGGCGTTTACGTCAACGCGATGAACGTCATCCATTTCATGCACGACAAGTATTCGTACGAGCGCATTGAAATGGCTCTGCATGATTACGCGCCGCTTCGCACTATGGCTTTTGGAATGGCCGGCTTGTCTGTTGTTGCCGACAGTCTGTCGGCGATACGATACGCGACTGTCCGCGCGATCCGGGATGAGACCGGGCTTGTAACTGACTACAAGACCGAAGGTGAGTTTCCGAAGTTCGGCAACAACGACAATCGCGTTGATCAACTTGGCTACTTGGGTAGTCAGCACCTTCATGAACAAGTTGAGAAAATACCCCACCTATCGGCACGCGTTCCACACGCAGTCTATCCTGACGATCACGTCGAATGTCGTATATGGAAAGGCGACGGGCAATACTCCCGACGGCCGCCGTCGTGGACAGCCGTTCGCGCCGGGAGCAAATCCGATGCATGGCCGCGACGACCATGGCATTCACGCGTCCGCTGCTTCGGTGGCGAAGATTCCATACCGCGATGCCGCGGACGGCATTTCTCTAACAGTATCTCTGGTGCCGCAAGGGCTTGGACGCGTGATGGAAGACCGTATCACAAATCTAACGGGCATGCTCGATACCTTCTTCGGTTCCACGGGCTATCACATGAACATCAATGTGCTAAATCGTGAAACGCTTCTGGATGCGATGGATCACCCGGAAAAATACCCTCACCTTACGATCCGCGTGTCTGGTTATGCTGTCAACTTCGTGCGACTGACGCGCGAACAGCAACTCGACGTCATCAATCGGACCTTCCACGGGAGTTGACGCGATGCCTGAAAATCCAGCGGCCGAGCAAGTCCCGATAACGGCGAAGAACCCGTTCGTGCTGCGCGTAAACCTCGGTCAAAACGTGCCAGATGCGGAGGCGCGAGCGGCGCTCGCGAGCGGCGAAATGGGGTTCCTTCATTCGTTCACCACCGGCTCCACGGTGGATGGGCCTGGGAGTTCGTGTCGTCGCCTGGACCGCGGGCTGTCTATTTCGTTGTCTCTACTGTCACAACCCTGACACCTGGAGCATGAAGAATGGCATGCCTGTGACGATTGAAAGGGCGACCGAAGAACTTCGCAAATATCGTTTTGGGCTAAAGACGATGTCGGGTGGATTTACCACGAGTGGCGGAGAACCTCTCATGCAGCATCGGTTTGTGCTGAAGCTGTTCAGAGCCGCGCAGTCCATGGGAATTCACACCGCTTTAGATACCAATGGCTACCTGGGCGACCGCCTGACCGACGAGGAACTGGAAGCCATCAATCTGGTATTGCTCGATATTAAGACTTGGGACCCCGAGCGCCATCGCCACTTGACCGGAATGGAAGTCGGCCCTGTTCTGGCATTTGCCCGCCGGCTCGCGGCTCGAAACACGCCCGTATGGCTGCGCTTCGTGTTGGTACCGGGTTTGACAGATGACCTGGACGATATCGCCAACATTGCACAGTTCACAGCCGGACTTGGCAATGTCGAGCGAGTAGACGTCCTTCCTTTTCATCAGATGGGCCGATTCAAGTGGAAGGAACTCGGCATGGACTACACACTACAGGATGTCGAACCACCCTCGAGCGGAAGTCGTCGAGCGCGCTTGCGAGCAGTTCAGATCCGCAGGTCTCAACGTTTACTGATTGCCGATCGTTCTAAGCGAATTTCTAACGGCCTTCACTATCTATTCTCGTCAAGAACGCCGGACGCTATCCACTGTCCTTGGATTACCAGCGAACTCCAAAACTTAATGGCAGGAATGTCCCTTTGACGTCGCTGCTCAGCACGTCGTAGTATCTGATTTCGGCAAAGAATTTTGCACTGCTCTCGCCGAGACGATAAGTGACGCCGCCTCCGATATCCCAGCCGCCCTTGGTCGTGGAATTACTTCGATAGATTACGTCAGCGTACACGGGGCCTGTGTAGCAGATGAATGTCCACGGATCGCAGATCACGCCCGGCACGACCCCCGGCCGAGTCAGATTCACGGTACGCGTGAAGACGCCATATCCGCCCAAAACGTAGCCGCCCAGCTTGCCGCTACCCTCAAATCTGAAGACTGGATTGGCAGTGAAGCCCCACATATGAGCGTAGCCGTTAGGGGCTCCCGCCCCCTGAAGCGCCTTATCGCTCAAATTGAAACCGTTAAAAATGTAATCTGCCTCAATGCCGAATTGTTTGGAAAGGTTCAGGCCGGCGCCGGTTGTAAAATTGTAGCCCGTATTTACACGGTCCGACGCATCTCCAAGAGGGAACGAAACGCCCCCACCAACGTTCGCATTCCATCTGTGGAAGTCCTGAGCTATCAGCGAGTTGACCGACACGAAGCACACCAAGAGTAAGTGTTTCATGGCGTTATGAGCATCTTGATTAACGGAGGGATTCTAAATTATTTCGAGACGTTCGCGGAATTGAAATCAATCCACGCCGGATCAGCTATCCGATCATATTCCGATTACGGATCGTAATTGCTCAAATTGAAACCAGCCGCAATCGGATCGCGCATTGCGTGAGTTCGGCCGTCGTACGAACGCCCAGAACGCGCATCATTTCATACTTGTGAGTTTCAGCCGTCCTGGCGGATATGTTCAGGATGCCAGCAACTTCCTTCATGGTTCGACCCTCCGCGATCAATTGCAGCACCTCTCTCTGGCGCGCCGTCAGTTTGGCTTCGCTTCCCCCTCCCTCGCTCTTCGCATCCATCAGAACGGAAATCATGTCCTTAGCTATCAGGGGTGTCAGATAGGCTCTTCCCTGCAAAATCTCCCCAATAGCCTGGATCAGTTCTTCCCCAGCGGAATCCTTCAGCACAAACGCGGAAGCTCCCGCCCGAAATGCGTCCGCCGCTAAGTGCGGATCCGCGTGCATCGTGAGGATGATTACCTTTGCGTCGATTCCATTGGCTTTGAGTTGACGGACGGCATCGAGACCATTCAACAACGGCATCGAGATGTCGGCAATAATAATGTCCGGCTTGAGGCGCGCAGCAGCCTCCAGCAAGGCGCGGCCATCACGTACTGTCCCGACGAGGTTGAACGAGTCTTTTAGCAGTAGCTGGAGACCTTGGACAACGATCGTATGGTCATCGGCGAGAAGAACCTTCGTCGAGTTCATTATCTGCGCCTCCGTCGTGCAGTCGGTCCGGCAACAGCATTTGATTGCCGGCATGCACAAAATGGCACAAAAAATTGCGGGGCGCTCCTAAGCCCTCAAAAGATGGCCGAATCGGTCCTCAGGACGAAAAGCCAAGAGTCGCTGCCCGAGATGTCTGCTTTTCTACTGGGAGCGTCTGCAGGTAGGTGAGACAAAGGTTTGTCCGCGCAGCGCGCAATAGAGGGCCGGGATCAGTTCCTCAGCGGCAGTTAACTTGTGAACGTAGCCGCGAATTCCAACACTGAGGGCCTGTTCCACAAGCCGCGCGTCGTTGTGCAACGTGAGCAACACAATGGGGATGTCAGGGTGAGTCGTGAGCATTTTGCGACTTGCTTCGATCCCACTGAGACCCGGCATTGCCAAGTCGGTTACGATCAGGTCGGGCATCAGCCTGATCGCCGCCTCCACGGCAGAAACTCCATCAGTTGCTTTTCCAACGATGTCGAAATCCGAAGCCAGCAATTCTTCCACATCATTCAGCATCTCCTCGTTGTCATCGGCAAGGAGAACGCGCATTCTCACTGGCGGATTCTGTTTTGTATTCTGCATTCGCTCGCTAGTTTTCCTTCGCAATCAACTACCTGCCCGCTTCATTCTAATTACGAAGGTTATCGGGAGGTATGTGCATCAGGAGAATTACGGGCCGACGAATACGGAAACTCTTACTGGGTCACTGACCGTTTTGCGCCAACTGCAGCCGAGGGGAGCTGGTATTCGTGGCTTTTGCCGTCAGACTGTTCTGCTGGGCGTATACACGTGTGGGAGCGATGATTTTCAGTCCCGCCGCTTCCGCCTCCACTGTCACGGCCTGAGATCCAGCATCGTTCCTGGCTTCAAAGGTAATCCTGTACTGATTCGCGAACCGCTGCCCCAAGTCCTCGAGGTACGGCCTCAGAGATACCGGGTTGTTCAAGCCCTCGCAGTAGAAATGTCCACCGGTCGCGTTGCTGAGCGCCAGTAGATTGGATTGCCCAGGATTCATCGCCCAGTCACTCGGTGTGTAGAGGCTTGCGCCACGGAGGTAGACAGAATACACAGCGATTCCAGCAATTTGGGAGTTGCGCATCGCCGCCTCGACGTAGGGATCATTATCGGAAGTGGCGCTATCACGGCGATCACTACCGTCCGTGAGCATCAGTACTGCGCGGCGGACCGTCCGCTCTTGAGAGGGCCAGTGCTTCGTCAACTGCAACAGCGCCGAATAGGAACTGTCATTTGTTCCCGATTGCGCCGATGCCTCAGATGGTGCCCTTAGTCTTTCGGCCGCCATCCGGTGATCCGTAGTGAAAGCCTGCGCGAGCCGAAGTTCTCCCTCGTGCAAACTACCCACCGCGACCTCGCAATTGGAAGGCAAAGTTCCGAGGAAGTTCTTCAGGTCTGGTAGCAGTGTTCGGAATGTCTCGGCGCCAATGGAATCATCGAGGTAGATGAACAATTGCATCGCAGCCTGTTCCCCGGACAAGCGCTCGAATCCAACGACTCTCCTCTGCGATCTACCTTGATAGACTGCCACATCGCCCGATTGAAGGCCTTGGGAGGAATCGTTGCGAGATTGGGTGGTCACGATCACTTCCGCCACGGATGCGGGCGAGTTCCCTTCCGCCGCCGCGCACATATTAGAGGCTCCCAAAAACAAGCTTCCCGCTACCGCACCCGCCAGCAATAATCGGCTAGACCTTTTCCTGACCATGACTTATCCTCTCCTCGTTCCTTCTTGCTTCTAGTCCCACTACTTGCGTCCGAAAGTTAACCGCATGACCGCTGGTACGGCTCCGAAACTCGGCAAAGCCAATTGATTGAATCGAACGTTCAGTGGCAGCAAGTCTGGTCCGACGCGGACGACACCGTTGTGTGAGGAACTCTTTTCCTGAACCGACGCGATGGTATTGAAATTCGGCGGGGTCAACAGTTTATCTACTGAAGTGTCTGTTTTCGCAAGTGAGCCAATCACGGGGTTCACTGTATCGTTGCTCACACTCTCTGGCGCCTTTTGATAATGATAAGCGTCGGACTTTGTGATTGACGCCATCAGCTGGTGGTTTTCCAGGCTTTGCGAGAACAATGTTCCGGCGAAGGTGAAAGATAAAGCGGCGAATATCGCCCGGCGGGTCAAGCTCTTAGATCTCATAACCATCCTCATGAATCGAGACTAAGGGAAAACTGGAAAGACACAAATCAGGTATCTTGCGGCTTTCTGAACGTAAATCTACCGGAAGTATCGAGCGGTTTTCGTACGTAGGTGGTAGAGGAGCCTTCTACAGCTAGTTACCAGTCAACGGGATTCGCGCCGTCAGCGTTGTCCCCCGATTCAATTTCGAGGTAACCGTGACGCTTCCCTGACAGAGCCGAACCCGTTCGTCAACACTCACCATGCCCAGTCCGCGGCTGCGCGCGGCCTCAACATCGAAGCCTCTGCCTTCATCCCTGATGGAGAGGTATAGTTCGTTGCCGGCGATCGCCAATACGACTTCGGCGGCCTTGGCGCCGGAGTGCTTAGCGACATTCCGAAGCGACTCCTGAACTACTCGGTAGGCGCATAGAGCGATATCTTTTGGAATCGCTTCCGTGCCTTCGGGTGCGGTGAGCTTGACTTCTACTCCCTCGATTCGGCTGAATTCGGCCACGAACGACCGCAAAGCCACAGTCAAGCCAGCGTGCTCGAGCACCGCGGGGTGCAGTTGGTGCGAAAGCTGACGAATATCCTCAGCCAGTTCGGACACGCGGCGCTGGAGACTTGTTATCTCCTCGGCGACAAGGCCCGTCGAGGCCGGCACTCGCTGCTTGAACAAGCTCATCCTAATCGCAAGGGAAGCGACCTTCTGGACGATGTCATCGTGAAGCTCTCGCGAAATGCGCCTGCGCTCCTCCTCCTGTGCGGTGATGAGTCTGCCAGCCAATTCCCGAATCTGTTCGCTGCTCCGGCGAAGCTCCTGCTCGGCATGCTTACGTTCCGTGATGTCCGTCACCATCCCCAAAGATCCGCCGAGCTTACCGCCGTCATCCCACACCGGTGTTGATGAGACAATCCCCCACAGTTCTGAGCCATCCTTGCGGCGAAAGCGGAAGTCGAACTGCTCCGTAATCCCGGCACGGCGCCGTTGCTTCCGCTCATTCGGCTCTTCATTCGATTCATCATCGGTAAAATCACGGGTCGAGCGCCCGAGCATTTCCTCCACCGAGTAACCGAGCATTTCGGCCATTCGCTGGTTCACGAACACGATAGTGTTCGCATCGTCGATCATCCAGATACCTTCGTAGGCGGTGTTTACGATCCGGCGGTAGCGTTCCTCACTCCGCCTCAGAGCCTGTCCGGCATAATGACGTTCGATCGCAATCCCAGCGAGGTGCGTGGCAGCCGCTGTTAATCGCAGCTCATCAGCTTTCGGACTCCGCGGCTCGTGATAATACATGGCGAAAGAACCCAGCACTTTGCTACTGTGCGTCAGGATCGGGGTCGACCAGCACGCCCGTAGCCCGAACATCCCTGCCAAGGCACGGTAGTCCTCCCACAGCGGGTCTTTGAGAATATCGGTGACGATCACTCGCTGTCCCCGGTGCATGGCCGTCCCGCACGACCCGGCCTTCGGCCCGATTGGCGCGCCGTTTATTGCTCTGATATAGTCCCCCGGCAGGCTCGGCGCGGCTCCGTGACGCACGTGCACGCCGTCTTCGTCAAGCAACAGAATCGAGCAGAGCATCCCGTTCGATTGAGGTTCAATGAAGTCTACGATTCCCTTGAGCGCGTCCGCCAGCGGAGCGTCGGCGGCAATCATCTCGAGCACACCTCTCTGCCCTTCGTGAAAGATCTCCTCTCTCTTACGCGCTGTGAAATCGACCATCACTCCACGGAGTCGCGCCGGCCGGCCCTCACTGGTCTCAACTGTCACGATGTCTCGCAGCCACACTATCCGCCCGTCCAGTGCGATCATTCGGTATTCAAATTGATAGTCTTCTCCCTTATCCGTGGCCGCCCTACGAAAGTCCAGTGCCCAAGTGCGGTCATCCGGATGGACGTGGTCCCGCCAGAAGTTCGGATCTTCGAGCCATGGCTCCGCCGGACACCCAAGGATGCGTTCCACCTGTTTGCTAACGAAGGTGAATTTCCACTCCGGCAGGGCAAGCTCCCAGACGATGCCGTCGATGGATTCGACGAGTGACTCGAATCGCTGTAACTGAGTGCTGCGCCGACCTGCGTCACTGGGCTCTTTGATGGCTTCTGTGACCTTCTTTCTGGCTGGCGCCTGCATCTATTTATCTCTTTTTTTTGATGTCAACTTTTATTTGGGGAGGACTTTTCGAATCTCTCTGGCCACGACTTCTGGAGATTTCGTGGCGTCGACATCGTGGATGTCCGCCTGCGGGAAATAGATACGAGCAAAATCTATCTCACGATGGTAGTCCTTGATCCGCTGCGCAACGTCCTCAGGATTTTCTTGTTTGAGCCTTTTGCGCGCTACATCATCCGGCAGACGGAGGTGAATGATCACCGCCTTTGGCAAATTGTGTTCCTGTCTGAAGTTAGCGAGAAAGTCGCCCTGCTCCTTCGAGGCGGGATAACCGTCCAGAATCACTCCCTTCGAAAGATCCAGGGAACCGAGTTTCTCTTCCACGAGCCGGTTCAAGGCTGGGTCCACGTGCGGTTCGATACCGTGAATCGCGGGGTGCCGAAACTTCTCAAAAGCCTGAGGGTTCTGTTCAATGAGTTCGTCCGCAGATATCAGCGCCATCCCGCGATCCTTCTGAAGAATTGTGGCTTGGGTGGTCTTTCCGGCGCCGGGAGGGCCGATAAATAGGACCAATGGACCAGCTGCCCGAGCATAGGTAATCCAGACCAGGCAGAGAATACAAACTCTCCAGCCAGTCGGACCGAGCTTCGACGGAAAAGCCCAAGAACCCTTACTTCGCTTGTTTTGGTGGAAACTCGGATCCATGCTTCATCGAACTGTGGTTCTTCTAAGATGCTGGCGCGGCGGAGCCCGCTCTATTTTTTTGGGTAAGTCGCCGCCAGTCTTCGCAGTCCGGAGGTGGGAGCGAGGACGCAGGAGTCAGGAGGCAGTAGCCAGGAGGCAGTAGCCAGGAGGTGAGCGGTGTCAGCTAGCCGTTCCTGGCGTGCCGTGAGGGTTTGCTGGTGATAGAGCTTGGCTTCGGAGAGCGCGACAGCCCATTTGTGGTGGTCTTTCTTCATCTGATGCTGCTCTTGTTTGCGGGTGTGCTCTTCCTGTTTGCACTTCTGCGATTCGAAGCCAATTTCCGCTTTGCGCTTTTCGGCTCTTAGCTTTAGCAGGTCGTTCAGGCACTTATGGAATGAACGTTCGTGGGTCGTCTGGTAGCGCAGATAGAGGGCGAGACGTTTCTCGTCAATGGAGCCGTCGTCCTGGAAGCAATTGGACTGCAGCAGCCCGGCACGGTCGCGAAGCCAGTGGTGCTGGGCCATACGTTCTACCAGGATCATTTCAGTACGGCTCATGGGGCGGTGCTCGCTTTTGAGGTCGACGACCAACTGGTCATATTCCTTCGCGTTCTCCCACGGCAACAGGACGAACATTCCGCCGCGGTAAGTGAGCCCGTGGCCTAAATTGTTGCGAGAGGAAGCGGCCTTGCCCTCTTCCGTCTTGGGCCCGGTGGAGAGCTGTGCATTGGCCTGGTTCGCTGAGATTTGCGCCTGTGTCGACATTTTGGAAGACTCCTTCGTGCGCGAGTTTGAACCGGGTCATGCAACCTGGAACACCCGAATGTCCATAACATGGTGTGGACAGGCGAAATCGAGTCTTTCTGAAACTTGTGACTCCAGCACGGCGGCCGGGAGGGGCGCCGCAACGAGGGATGAAAACGGGTTAGAGAGGAGAGATTATCGAAGGGACCGCCAGCGAGATAAGGCCGACCGCCCATCTGGTGCCCGGTGAGCCCGTTTGTGAATCTGGCTGGACGCTTGTTAGGTGTAACGAAGTGTACTTGGCCAATTGCTTCTTTGCGTATTCAATAATCTCTTTCCGCTCGGCGCCGGTAGTAGCTTTGAGCACCTCATTGTCGTCATCCTCGGGGAGTGTCTTGGCGGCCTTGACCGCAGTCGCTTTTTTCATTAACTAGCAATTGTTGCCTAGCAGACAGCTATGTGCAACTACATGAAAACACTAGGTCTGAGACGAGAGATTATTTCTGCTCACCGCCACTACACTTTGATGAATTTGCGCAAGAGATTGCTCCTCTGGGCCATCACTCTCGTGTTTTGCGTTGGCCTTCCCTTCTCCGCTCGAGCCGAAGAGCATCGGGACGGCAACTGGTGGAGAGATACCGCTCACATGTCAAAGCTCGCTTACATGGTGGGCTTCTTCGATGGGATGGAGCTCGGACACGAATTCTCTTATTGGCATGTCAAAACAGAGAAAGGTGACGTCGATATGGCCGCCTACAATCGCTCCCACGACTCATACCGCGGCCTCAACGAAGAGTTCTTTTCGAACGTGACATCAGGTCAGCTTGTGGATGGCCTGGATCATTTCTATGAAGACTATCGAAATCGCAGCATTCTGATCACGGATGCAGCTTGGATAGTTGTCAACACCATCGCCGGGAAACCGGCCGAGATGATCGAACAGCTGACCCAGAACTTTCGCGCATACCGAAAAGAGCGAACGGCACGCTGATTCTAATCTTCGCAATGAGAACTGGCTATATATCTTCACGCTTTGAAATATGAATGAACAATCCCTATCCGCGGGCGCCGACCCAATCAAGGTCGTCAAAGTCGTCCGCGGACTACGCAAGTTCGGGATAGGCTTTGGCTTCTTTTGGGTCGTGGTCGCCTTCCTTCTTAATCTTTCAGCAGTGATAGCAATTGTCTATCTTGCATGGAATGAGAGCTGGCTACCCGCCATCTTCTTTTTGCTTGCGCGAAAGGAACTTGTGTCGTGGATGGATACGAGGCTAGACGAGCTAAAAAAGGACATTGCCGAGGTAAATCAGCCGGCTTGATTGGGATAGTTGTCTCGGGCCGGCAGGCCGCACCGATATATCCTCCGGCATACAATTCACCGTATGCTCCTGCTTCAAATCGCCGTCCAGCATCTGCCGGCCACATTACCGCCGATTCATATCACAGTCCAACAACCGCCAGGATGGCCGGTATGGGTTACTACTCTGTTTTCGGCGGTGGTTGGCGCCATCTTTGGCCTGATTGGCACTCTGCTGATTGAATACGCTAAGCCGAAGATCCGGGATCAACGAAAGCAAAAGGAGATTGCCGAACAACTTGATGCCGAGGTTCGTGAAAACATGAGAAGGCTAATTTTCGCCTGGAATTCTTTCGACGAGATAGATACCAACAAGGATCTGCGAAAACAAACTCAGTTTCACGCTGCGAAGGTCAGCCTGAGAAACATTTCCGACGATCGATTCAAGGACAACTTTCAGCATCATAAGCGCTTGGTCTATAAGATCGATCCAGCAGGACTGTTGAAACAGTTTTATAAAGCTACTTCTCAGGTTCTCGAAGTGATCCATCTCGACCATCCCAGCGATCTGTCGCTTCGCTGCAAAGCTGCGATGGTAACAGGCGAACGGTATTTGCAATTAAGAAGCGAGGCAGAAGGCACGAACAAGGACAGTAGGGTAGGTCAGTGGTCCAGCCAGTAGCAGTTCCTGTCGGAATGGCCAGCTTCTAAGCGACATTAACCGGCCTGCAATGTAATCTGGGAATTGCCCCATGCCACAAATACACCGAGACATCCTAAACGCCGCCCTCGGCGGCCTCGAAGCACAGAAGCAAAACGTCGAGTCATATATAGCGGAGGTGAAAGCTGCGTTGCGCCGTCCGGGGCCGACCTACACCAGCCATTGGAGCTTGACCTCGAAAGCGCCTAAACGTGGCAGAACCAGACGCGCTCTTAGTCCGGAGGCCCGGAAGCGTATTGCCGCAGCACAGAAGAAGCGCTGGGCTGATTTCCGCGAGGAGCATAAGTAACGCGGTAAGCAGGTGTAACTATTGAATATGAACCTGGCTGGCATTGGCAGTTTTATAACCAGTCTTGTACCTCTCATAGTTGCCTTACTCGCCCATTACGCGGCGCGCAAAGCTTCACTTGGTCAAAACCACGACAAGCGTTTAGCAATTATAGATCTGACCCAAAAGCGCCTTGCTTTGCGAGACGAATTATTGAAACTGGAACTTGCGGCTGCCAAAGGCGCCGGGGAGGAAAGGCAGGCCAAGGAACGAGCTCAGTTAGCCATACAAAGGATAGTCTCTGATGCCGACTCATTGATCAAGGAACTGGAATGGAAAGCTCAACTGAATCTCGCGATGAGCAAGAAACCACATCACCTGGAACCAGCACTCCTTGATGGTACGCGGCGACTTCGGCTTGGGGCCTCATGGATTGCTGCTATTGTTATCGCACTCGCCGCATCGGCCACCACCATATGGTTTGCTTATATCCAACACAAGCATATATCCGATAAAGTTGACTTGATTGTGTTTTCAGTCGCAATCGTGGTGGTGCCCGCCCTTTTTCTGGCCGCCGGTCACTTCAGACACATAGCCTACTCAATAAGGTTCTCCAAGCCTGACGGGCCGATCTTGGATGAGATTTGAATCATATGCAATACGAATGGAAGCAGAAAGGCGCCGATCACTATGAGTATCGGGCCGATAATCCTGAGAATAAGCTGTATGGTGAAGTCTTTAAGGAGAAAGATGTTTACCGGGGGCGCTATTTGAAACAAGGAAGGATGATGTTAGCTCCCGATAGTTATACATCATTAGACACGGCAAAGATGGTTATTTCAGGTATGGTCAGGAATCATAGCGTAAGGCGGGTTTGAGGCGGCTCCGGCCTTCCTCCGTCACTTTGCCATTCCTGAATTGCCGTGGGAACAATCCTGAAATCAGTAACTACGCCTGCGCGAAGTCGCCGGCTCAGGCGAATATATTCTTGGCGTCCGACGGTCGAGTGCGCGTCTGTTTTGGATCGTGTGTCTTTGATTTAGCGAAGTTCTTTCGCATGATTTCGTAGCGGTCATAATCACTCAAACGTTCGGTCGGATGCTCTTTACTGTCGTCGAAGTGATCGACCGTCGCGAAAAGATCGTGTTTGGCGCAATATATCTTGCTGGGGTCGTCCTCGTTTTGGTCGCCGTGAAAGTAGTGTCTCATTTGCCCAGCCCTATTCAGCCATTGGTATAGTCTCTGAACAGCTTTTGTCTTCTCAAGAATATTAGTTTCCTCGATCGCCTCGTCCCGCCACTGGAACCACGATCTCTGCATAACGAACCATCTTGCGTTTAGGCACAATCCTTGCGATCGAAGTTGTCGTAGTGACCTTGCCCGCCGGAACTGTACCACTCTAAACTGGGTTTTCCGAAGCAACGAAAGTTGCGGAAGGAAGACAGAGAGTGAAGAACAGCAGATTTAACGAAGAACAAATCATCGGGATATTGAAGCAAAGCGAGGCGGGTGCCAAAACGAGTGAGTTGTGCCGACAACACGGCATCAGCGCGGCCACGTTTTATACCTGGCGCAGCAAGTATGGCGGGCTGGAGGTGAGCGAAGCCAAGCGCCTGAGGCAACTGGAAGAAGAGAACTTGAAGCTGAAGCGGATAGTGGCCGATCAGGCGCTGGACATCACGATGCTGAAGGATCTGGTTGGAAAAAAATGGTAAGCCCGGAGGCCAAGAGAGCGGCGGTAGCGCAGATGCGGCAAGTGCATAGCGCCAGCGAGCGCCGTGCCTGCGGGCTAATCGATCAGCCACGATCCACGCAACGTTACGCCGCCAAGCCGAAGCTAGACAATGGATTGCCGAAGCGGATTGCGGAACTCGCCGCGGCGCGTCCGCGCTTTGGCTATCGTCGACTGACGATCTTGCTGAAGCGGGAAGGCGTATCGGTATGGCATGGTCGCGTACATCGCATCGTCAAAGAGCTGCGATTGCAAGTGCCACGCCGGAAGCGCAAACGATTTGCCCGGTCCAAGCCAGCGCCGAGCGACATCAACGGACCGAATCAACGCTGGGGTATGGATTTCGTCAGCGACAGCCTGGCAGATGGACGCAGCTTCCGCGCCTTAGCGATTGTGGATCATTACACGCGCGAGTGCCCGGTTATTGAGGTCGATCTAAGCCTGCCGGGAACGCGCGTGTTGCGTGCTTTGGAGCAGCTCGCCGAAGAACGCGGGCTGCCCGCTGGCATTCGCGTAGATCACGGCCCCGAATTTGTTTGTGATGCCGTACGCAAATGGTGCGAACGAAAAAAGGTGCAACTCGACTACATTGAGCCCGGCAAGCCGATGCAGAACGGCCACGTGGAGAGCTTCAACGGCAAGTTTCGCGACGAATGCCTGAACACGCATTGGTTCAAAACGCTGCGCCAAGCCCGAAATATCGTCGAAACCTGGAGGACGGATTACAACGAAGTTCGACCACACAGCGCCTTAGGGTATGCGACACCGAAAGAGTTTGCGAGACAGAGCAGCGCTTCCTTCGCCGTTCAGATCTTGCCTGACACGATGGCGAAACCGCCTCAAGCCACCTCTCACGGGCTCGCTACGCTCGGCCTTGACCCGGCCTCGCCATCGTGTGAAATGCCACTAACATGAACGGCGAAGGAAGCTACCAACGAAGCTTGTGACAAACGGAATTCCCAGTTACGATTGGATCCATTTCCACGGGCAGGTCAGTAGAACCGGGTTGGATCCCAGTAATTCCTCTTTAGCTGGATAAATGGCGCGGTCGACCCGGCGGGCGTAAATAGAACTAAAGAGTAGCGCGATATACCGGACATCCTGGTACTCTGTTGAAGTCTTCCTATTTTGGCCCGACGGGGAGATGCTCTAAAGCGGCCCCAAGTGCTGATCCGCCTGGGCTTTTTCATGAAAGCTGGGCATTGGTACATTTTTGGTTACAATTTCTTTCTTGCCCGTTTTAGCCTTTTATTTTCAATGAGTGGTGGCGGAAGCTAATGGGAGTCGGAAGCGAAGTAGGTCTTTGTCTTCTGCAACTTGC
>CAVRLR010000003.1:0-561100 GCA_963722155.1 Bryobacterales bacterium
GGATAGCGGCTTTCCTAACTGTTCGCTCAACGGTCCACTTCGGCTACAACGCCGGCTCAACGCTCTAACACGTCCGTTTCAACCCACCGGCCGATTCTTTGCGCAACCTGCGCCTCTTCCCCGACATACTCGTGGTCGCCGTTCACAATCATGGTTGTATCGACCTTACGCGGGCCACGGGGAAGCCGACGAATCGAAGACGTTAGCAGATTGAGGTCTTTCTCGCCACCGATGTCGCCTTTTGATCCGTAGAAAGCCAGGATCGGACACGTGACTCGCGTGACTGCAGCATTAGGAGTTTGCGTACCGAAGAAGTTTCTGTACTCGCGGGGTGTGCGGGCAATGTCTAGGTAGGTCGCCGCACTGATGAAGGAAGGGAAAGAGCGGTGCGGCAGCCGGAGCAAGTCCTCGCCGGCCCCGTCGTCAACGAGCTTCTTCGCCTGCGCGAGCAAATGCGGATCGTCCGGCTGTGCTGAATAACCTACCCCTGGGGAGGCGAAGACCAACCCGGCTACGCGGTGATCCTGCGAATCCACTTGATACCTGCCAACACTTGCCCAACCGGCGCTGTGGCCCACCAATACCACCCGGCTATATCCGAGTTGTTCAGCGTACCCAATCCACGCGGCAATATCACGCGCATCCTCACTGGTCACACCCCAATATCCGCCGCCGCGCACTCGCTTTCCCAGCAGCGCGTACTTCTCTACATTTCCTATGTCATGCATGCGAGTATTGACCGAGATCGTTGTGAATCCACGTTGAGCTAGTGCCCGTCCAATTCCCACGTAGCTCGGACTGTAGAAATTCGCTCCCCAACCGTGAACCCAAATGATCGCCAGAGGTTTAGACAACGGCTTCGGGGAAGTGAACAGAACACCCCCGCTAACAACATCGTCTGCTGACCGTACAAAGACCAACTGCTCCGGGAATCTTCCCGGCTGCTGGCTCTCTGGATGAACCTGCATCCTCAAACCGGCAAGAAACGCCGCCACACCGACGAGGATCACGCTAAGGATGCCGAGCACGACCCGTTTTGACATGTCATGACTATACGAAAGGGGCACTAGGATTGTTCCGCCTGGCCGCAGGAAACCCGACTCCCTGCTCCCATGCCCCTCAGAAAACTCGACAGCGTATTGCTTCCACTTGGACGAGTTGTCGGCTAAACTTCCCGATGGAATCAAAATGACGCGGTTATCCCGCCAAATGCTCGCACTACAATCTGCTGCGATTCGTAAACGCTGGGCTGAGTTCCACAAGACTCAAAAATCGGCCGAGTAGGTACCGTTCAACCACCAGGGCAGGCACCACATTGTCACTGGCGCATAGTAGCGTTGTAATCCGTACGTTCCTGCGCTTCGAGTACTCAGGTTGTAAACTTCCCATGCGTTCTGGTTCGTCCAAACGTCACGTGACAGCCGACATGTGGACACACGATGGCTGCATCGTAGGGCTCTGCACTGCCTTGTACTTCCTCGACGATAAACGGCCGATGACACGAACCGCATGTCTCCAGGCGAGGGCGCAACCGAGTTGCCATGGCGTGAAGTATAACGCTAATTCGTCGATCGGTGGACGCGTCTCCTCCGCTCAGTGCGGCGCTGACCGGCGCCAAGCGGCAGGCGTTCGGTGATAGGGCACTAGGCACTAGCCTAACTATCCGTTTTCGCCGCACTCCCCGTAGTGGCGGTAAAAGTATTTCGGAAAGACCCGCTGGACGCGGCTACTCTGGGTTTGTTGCCACGGCTAGTATCAGCGCGACTCGCTTCTTTGGCTGCTTCAATCTGTTCCCGCGTCCTTACGTCAGGTTCCGACAGTCTCACTCTTTTTTTGGCGCGAGCAACCTGACGCTTGTGTCGCTTCTCTAATCTTTTGTCCATACTTTAAGCTACACTGCACGCGCTGTTGCCGAGCACATCTTTTGGACGGATGATTCGCGATCAGAACGTTCCCGGGCCATGAGTTCACTCAGGGAAAGTTTGGATCTCCAGGTTTGGCGTAGGTTGGTCGGGGAAGCCCTGCAAGGTCCGGGAATCCAGTTGTCTGTAGAGTCGGCAAACGAGACCTGTCATTGCTACACGCCCGACAATGTCATGTTTTCGGATAGCGACGTCTAATGCTCGATTTCATACTTTACCTTCGACAATTCACGAAATCGAAGGTAAACCGCACAAAGCATCGGGCGTATCTCTTAATTGAAACGATCCAACGGCGTTTCGGTACTAATCCGCCGGCTGGTTGGCAAAACGGGTGCCAGATCAGCGCGATGCGCGTTATGCGTCAACTTGAAAACCGACGAATCACAAATCTACCGTTTGTGACCTGGGCAGGATGAATCGCTAGCCTGTCTTCCGCAACGCGACGTTTTCTAAAGTTCCATAGATTGTGTGTTTCTCATATCTGTCGTGCGGGTGTCACTTAACTTCCTCGATCTCGTTGGGTCGCCAAGTCTTGTCGAAGAACGGCTGCAACGGGCCGTAAAGGCGCAGTATCACGAACCAGCCTTTGCCGGGCCATGTCTGCACCCAGTTGTTCTCTTTACCGGGAGGGGCCTTCGGCGCGAAGTAAACGTCCACCGAAGTGTCCGGATTGACAACTACATCCTTCTTCTGGCTGCCGATGCTGGGGAACTGTTGATCGGTCTGGAGCATGGAACGCGTTTGCGTGTCATAGAGGACCAGCGACCAGAACGTCTTGGCCGGGATGTGGGGCGGAAGATGCAGCCGGTATGTCTTGCTGCCGTCGAAGGGCTGCTTTTGTGAATCGAAACTTGCGGCCGCATAGGCCGACCCGGCGCCGACTTTTTGAATGGCCATGGCCGGGGTGATGCCGGTGGCCACAAAAAACATGTACGTGCGCGCATCGAGAAGCCGTACGCCGTCGCTTTCAAACAGATAGCTGCCGCCTATGAACGGTGTACCCCACGCGCTGTCCGGATAGAAGAAGGAGTTAGTTAGACGTGTTCTGTAGGCAATGGCTCGGGCGGTTGCATTGCCCACAGCGGCCGCCTCGGTGAGTATTTTTTTCATTCGTTCGTCGGGCGCGAAGGGTTTGCCCTTCTCTATGCCGATGGAAGCGAGCAGGCCCAGCGTCTCCGGATCCATCGCGTCGTTGGGTTCCTCCTGTACGACTTCGTTGACCTCTTCGTAGAAGCTAAAGTCCATCGCGTGGGTGGTGTTGAATGCCTGGCCGGAGACATTGATGAAGCTGGTTGCGGGTGGATTGTCCGCCTGCGCCAGCGGGTAGATGCGGAGGTGCTGCCTGACGCTTTCGACAGTGGGTTTGGGGTCGCCGTTGATGAGAAATCCACGCGTGCCAAACCAGTTACCGAAAGTTTTCGATTTGAAGACGAAATAGCCGTTGGGCTCGGGCCCCTTGTAGTCCGGCGGAAGGAAGAGGAACTTGCCGCCCTTGCCCTGATCGGGTCCGGCGAGCCCGAGATCTGTGACGTAATGAAACCAGAAGTCGTCGACGAGGCCGAGCGTGTTGGGCGGCGACTCGACGACGATCGGGCCATTCTTTAAATCGAGCCATGCCATGACGTAGACGCTCTCCGTGTTCGCGGTGAGATAGAGCGACCTTGAGTCCATCAGCGTCTCGAAGACTGTTACGGTCTGGTTGTCGGGGCCAAAGCTGCGACTGGCCTTGCGTATTGCAGCCAGCGATGCGGCAGGCATCGCGGTCAGCATCGCCTGGACGCCGCGCTGGAAGTCGAGGTTGTCGTAAAGCTTCTGGACAGTTGCATCGTCCGGGAAGCCGTCAGTAAACCGCAACGTGCCAAGACGCGTCTCGATGCTGTCAGGAATGGCGATGGCGGCCGGAGTGTCGGTCGCCATTTTGGGTTTGTTACGTGCGGGAACCTGAGCTGGCACAAGTAGCCCTCCTTTTGACGGGTACCGGATGTTCGGTCCTTGGACGTCAGGCGGAAGGGCGGAGATTCAAAATCTTGCTTGCGACTGCTGCCCGCGCTGCCCTCTTACATTCGGCAGTAATCCACCTTGACCGTTTTACGTCTAGGTGGAAATCTTCATCCTCCATCGCTTAGAATTGCGTTTGAATGGCGGCCCGGAAGTTCGGCACGCGGCCCGGCCAACGTCCGATAGCGTGGAGTCAGCTTTTTGTGTTCGTAGCCAGTTGGCTTTGGAGCCAGCTTGCCCTCCCTGGTAAACGGTACGCCGTGTCAAGTAAGCCGCTGGCCCGCCGGTCCGCCAGTCGATCACACTCCAAATTCATTTCGCCACTTCACCTCCGATAAGATCTATCGTTTGTCGGCACTAATGCACTGAACGATCGCTTCCGGCTCGCGCGAATCGGAGTACACGAACTCAGCCAAGCGGTTACACTGCTTGATAATGCTCCACGGATGGGACAATTTCTTTATTATGGCCGGGACTGCAGCCGCGACTCTAATCGGATTAGTATTCGTTGCCGTCACGGTAGGCACTGGGTTCTCGAAGTCGAGCATAGTGCACGGCACCCGCGCTTCCTTACGCCTACGCTCATTCGTTTCAGTGGCGTGTTATTCCTCTCGCTGGCCGTGTTGGCGCCATGGCCATCAGCCAGGCCAATCGGGATCATTCTCAGCCTGGGCGGGTTGGCCGGCCTTGCCTATCAAACAACGGTAATCGTCGGGCGGCACAAGGTCGGGTTAATCTTGCTCGACTGGTACGACTGGCTTCCGCACGTGCTTGTTCCGGCGCTCGGTAGTGGAAGCTTGATCGCCGGTGCGTCCGGATTACTTGCAGAGATATCCTTCGCACCCTATGCAATCGCGGCCGCGCTCCTGCTGTTCGCCGGTATCTACGGTGCTTGGGACCTCACGTTATGGATGATCAAGAACCGAGAAGACGTAGCAGGTGCGATTCGCCCGGCCACAGGTCCATAATGGGCAGAACTGATTAGCCGGTATGCTTTGGATTCTGCTATGAGCCGCTGCCAGCGCTTGGATTCCAATATATGAACAGTTTCGATCGCTACTCGTTCCTGATGCCTTAGCGTTTACCAATCCATTTGACCGTGTAGTCGGCGTTGCGCTGATTGAAGGGTGCGCACCGCACGTCGGCGGCATGCGCGTTTCCCAGCCACTTGACCGCCGCGCCCAACTTACGATTGACGCGTCAACGGCCCGGAACATGGCGAGCTGACCAGACAGGCGCGAGAAGGCAGCTTCGCGAAAGGAATCTTCAATAGGCCATTCGATTTTTCTCTTGGCACGGGAATCGAAACGATCGTCTGATGGCCGGCAGGAATGATAGCCATGCGGTTCATTCGAAGGGGCACTGTATACGCCGTAGACTGCTTTGTGGTATACAGTGTAGACATGGCGGCGACTACTGCACATAAGATCGCCGGTATGGCGCGCAGGCTGCTCGATAAAGAGGGAGCGGAGAGCGTGACCATGCGGAGAGTGGCAACCGCCGTCGGCTTTACGCCGATGGCGCTCTATCGGCATTATCCGAATCGCAATGGGCTGCTGAATGCACTGGCGGATGCAGGGTTCCTCGAGCTGACGGCAAAGCTTGGGAGACTGCGGCTCACGGGCAGTGTCGACCGGCAGCTACTGAAGGTACTCGATGTCTTTCTCGACCATGCCTTCGACAACCCACGCCTGTTCGAGTTAATGTTTCTTACGAAGCGGGAAGGCGCGCGGCAGTACCCGGATGACTTCACGACGAGGCGGTCGCCGACGGCGAATGTGTTGGCCGATGTGATTGCCCGCGCAATGGAGATGGGCTACCTCCGCAAGGACGATGTGTGGGAGATCGTCTTCGAGACGGGCGCGTTGATGCAGGGTCTCATCATGCTCTACCTGGGAGGACGCATGGCGATGTCGCCTTCCGAGTTCCGGGCCTTCTGTCATAGATCGTTTGGGAGATATTTGAATGGCATTCGCGCTTAATTACCGACGGATAGTGGGAACAGTGCTCGCAATCGTCGCGACTGCCGCGATGTTTTACTTCGGCAACGGTCTTGTGCCGTGGTGGCCGCTGATGTGGTTTGCGCCACTGCCGGTGCTGCTGCTTGCGTTGCGAAGTGAATGGTGGGCGGCGGCGGTCGCGGCAGTAGCCGTGATGCTGCTCGGCAGTCTGAACATGTGGAGTTACTTCACGAAGACGCTGGGAATGCCGGCCTCTGCGTGGGTGGGTATCTTCTTGACTGCGGGTCTCGTCTTTGCCGCGGGAGTGCTGCTGTTTCGCGCGCTGGTCTTGCGTGATGCGGTGTGGACCGGGCTTCTTGCCCTGCCGGCGCTCTGGGTAACGAGCGAGTATATGCGTAACGTGACGACTCCTCATGGGTCGGCGGGAAGTCTTGCGTACTCGCAGTTGAAGTTTCTTCCGTTTCTGCAGCTTGCTTCGATCACGGGACCGTGGGGGATGAGCTTTGTGTTGCTGCTGTTTCCTGCTGCGATTGCGATTGGGCTGCACCTAAGGCAGACCTCAGCGAAGCGCGCGCTGCAGGTTGTCGGCGCAGGTGTTGGAGTGGTCGTGGCTGTGCTGGTGTTTGGTGCGGTGCGGCTGGCGCTGCCGCAGACTCAGACGCAGATGCAGATGGTGAAGGTGGGGCTGATCGCCTCGGACGAGAAGGCGAACGACACGGTCACGGATTCAGGTGCCGATACCGAGCGGCTGTTTCGTGACTATGCGCGTGAAGCTGAAAGGCTGGCGACCGATGGGGCTCGGGTGATCGTGATGCCGGAGAAGCTTGGGGTAACCCTCCAAGGCAAGGCCGCGGGTACGGATGCGGTGCTGCAGTCGGTTGCGGCCCGGACGGGAGTGACGATCGTTGCGGGCGTGGTGCATGTGGACGCTCTGGTGAAGTACAACGAGGCCCGGATTTATGTTCCGGGCTTAGTCGTGCAGCGTTACGACAAGGAGCATATGCTGCCGCCGTTCGAGTCGAACCTGAAGCCGGGGACGGCACTGATGGTGCTGCCGCGACCGCAGCAGAAGTGGGGCGTGGGGATCTGCAAGGACATGGACTTCGCATCGCCCGCGCGTCTCTACGGCGAGGCCGGTGCAGGGCTGATGCTGGTTCCGGGGTGGGACTTCGTCGTGGACGGAAGCTGGCACGGACACATCGCGGTGATGCGCGGCGTGGAAGACGGCTTCAGCATCGCGCGTGCGGCGAAGAACGGCTTTCTGACGGTTAGCGACGACCGGGGCCGTATTGTGGGCGAGGTGAGCAGTAGCTCGGCTCCGTTTGCGACGCTGCTGGTGGACGTGCCGGCGGCGCACAGTTGGACGGTGTATCAGTTGCTTGGCGACTGGCTTGCGTGGGTTGCGATTGCGCTGTTGGTATTTGCGATGATGCACATGGTGCGGCTGCGCGGCCGCGCCCAGGGCTGAGATCGGAGACCGAGCCGGGCTGATTTCAGCCTCCTGGCAGTGTTCCGGCGACCGTCGAAGCAAATCCATGTGGGCGAGAAGTCGGCATCTCGCCAAAATGGGAATGAATACGTGCCGCTCTGCCACTGAAACGGAGCCACGTTCCGTTGAGCACCCCGTTCCTTACTTATCCGCGTATCGCTTGGCCGCCGCGAGGTCTCGCCGCAACTCCTCAGCCGTGCGGCGCGGACCGTACCCGGGCGTGTCGCGCTGGATGCGCCACCCTTCTTTAAGAGGGCCTGCGTCCACAATGTCGAAGCCGAATTTATCGAGCAGATGGGTAACGGTAGTCTTCGCACCCTGGTCATTACCGGCAATCGCCAACGCGCGACGATTCTTTGTCCCCGCCGGTTGCCCGTGGGTCGTAAGTTCGGCGGCGTAGATGTGGTTGAAGGCCTTCACAACCTTCGAGGTAGGCAGGTGCTTCTGGAGGAGCTCGGAAGTCGTTGCCGACTCATTGTCAAGCTCAGGAATGTGACCGTCACGTTCAGGGTAGTAGTTGTTCGTGTCAATCACGATCTTGCCCGCAAGCGGCTCAACGGGCACCGTGCGGTAGTCCTTTAACGGGATCGTGACCACGACGATGTCTCCGGATCTTGCCGCTTCGACAACGGTTGCCGCGCGGGCCCTGGACCCGAGCTCCGTGACCAGTCCCGAGAGGGTCTCCGGCCCGCGAGAATTGCTGATCACGACATTGTAGCCGTTTGCTACGGCAAGCCTTGCGATCTGGCTTCCGATATGCCCGGCACCGATGAGACCAATTGTTGCCATAAGAACCGCATCTTCTCACATCCATCTGGACCGGGCGACGCATAGGACGGTCGCAACGCTCCACCTTGACGGTTTGTCGGCGTTGCTGACATTGAACGCTAGCGCGTTTTACGCATTTGCCGAAAGCCCGTGCGGAGCTTCGGGTTAGCTCGCTCTGTTCCGCACGGCCACTACGACCTGCAAATGCGCAAAAAACGCATATTTATGCTCTGGTGGCGGAGCGCCATCCCGTGTATAAATGACATGACATTGGCGGCGATGCCAATGAGCAACCTTGAGGGAGGAGATGAAAGTGAGCACACCACCGGTTGCGAAGATTGATAATTCTCTAACCGAGACATCCGTTGAGCAGTTCAAGGACTTCATGAAATTTATTGGCGACAACAATCTGTGGGATGAGGTCGAGCAATGCCTCAAGGCGGATGGAATCTCCAACGTAGTTGTAAGCAGCCTACCAATACAAAGCATTCGACGATTGATAACTGAGAAGTTGTTGAAGAGTGACCGTCTAGCTCGTCACGCTCACGCACAGGCTGCCGTAATCGCCAGGTGTGGTTGCGGCGTTACCTCGCCGGGTCCGGGCCACACACCTGTGTCTCCGGGAGGAGGAGGCGATGCGGGTCCCGACGCTGGTTCGCACCCGATGTAAATGCTGCTGTGTATCGCCGTTGCATCCCATTGAGTTTTCGGCTGTTTTGCACTGAGAAGTGGCGCAACAAACGCATGATCATGCTCCTTGACGGATAGTTGGCAAGTCGTGGATGTGACCGACATTGACGCCATCTGCGGGTGGATTAGGCACAATCCGGAGGTTGATCGGTTGCCTCGTTCACGCCGGTAACGATCAAGATAACGTGCGCCGCGAGGGGCGCCAACCACTAAGAATGGTCGTAGAACTGGCGCCGATGTTCTTCCGCGAAGCCCTGCATTCGTTTTGCGACGTCGGGAAATTTGGAAAGCACGTTCTCTTTTTCATACGGGTCGGCTTCCATATCGAAGAGAGACAGTCCGATTTCGGCCTGGCGATATTCGCCAGGGTTGCCGTCGTTTCCGGCATACACAAGCGTGCGGTAGGAATGCGGCACGTGGAGCTTCCATCGCCCGTCGCCGCTGATCACGCCTTCAAAAGTTTTGTTGGTGGAGAAAGCGTAGTATCTGTGCGGGTTCTGCGCGCCATTCTTGTCGATGATTAGATCCCAGACGTCCAGGCCGTCGATGGGGTTCTTTGGCAATTTCGCACCGGCAAGTTTCGCAACCGTGGGTAGAAGGTCGATGGTACACATGGTGCGATTTGAAACGGTGCCAGCCTTGATCTTGCCGGGATATCTCATGATGCAAGCGCTGCGCGTGCCGCCATCAAAACTGGTGCCCTTGGCTTCGCGGAACGGAGTATGGCCGGCATGGTTCCCGTAGGAAGTCCACGGCCCGTTATCCGAGGTCATGATGACGAGTGTGTTGTCTTCGAGGCCATTGTCCTTGAGCGACTTCATGATTTGGCTGACGGACCAGTCGAGCTCCATCATCACATCGCCGTACACGCCGGCGCCGGATTTGCCGGCGAACTTCTCGCTGCGGAAGATGGGCACGTGAGGCATCGAGTGCGGGACGTAGAGCAGGAATGGATTGGACTTGTTGCGCCGAATAAAGTCGACGGCATGCTCGGTGTACCACGTGGTGAGCATGGGTTGCTCTTTCTTGGTCATGCGCTCAACTTTGATTTTGCCGTTTTCCCAGAAGTGCAGCGGAGTTTTGTAGTGCTCCGGATTTTGGGGATGGAACTCCCACATGTCGTTCGAGTACATGAGCCCACAGGATTCGTCGAAGCCGCGGGCGGGCGGCCTTGTGTCGGGCTGGTCGCCAATGTGCCATTTACCGAAGACGGCGGTGCGATAGCCGGCGGTTTTCAGAACTTCTCCCATGGTGGCGAAGCTGGGGTCTAGGCCGCGGGCCCCCGGCGAATGAGCGCCCACAACACCGGTGCGGCCGGGGTAGCAGCCGCTGAGTAAGGCCGAGCGGGACGCTGAGCAGATGGCCTGCGGGACGTAAAACTGATGGAACTGGCAACCCTCAGAAGCCAGCTTTTCGACATTCGGAGTTGGGTAGGGCGTCTTGCCGAACGGCCGGAAGTCGGCATAACCGGAATCGTCGAGGAAGATGATGACGATATTCGGTTTCTGCGTGCCGGCCTGGCTCGCTTGAAGCGAAGCCACGCCGCCTATGGCGGCGGTTCGCAGGAAATCTCTCCGATTCATATGTTCCTTTCTCACGCTTACCAAAGTAGTTTCAGTCCAAGCTGGATCTGCCGATTCGGTGCGGCGGTTGTCGTGATCTGACCGGTTTGCGGTAACCCGAGGCTTGTTTCAGGTATGCCAAGTTGGGTGCGGTTCAGCACATTGTAGAACTCGCCGCGGAATTCCAGTTGCATGCCTTCGCGCACGGGAATCGGGAAGAAGCGGTGCATGGCGAAGTCGATGTTGTTGGTGCCTGGGCCATAGAGAATGTTGCGACCCGAGTTGCCGAAATGGAATTGGGGCGGCGTCACAAAGCAACTCTGGTCGTACCATCGCTGGACGGTTGGATTGTCGAGCCGGCCGTTGCAGACGCGATCTGGCCAGGATGTATTGCCCACGTTGGCATTGTCCTGCGACAGCTTGAGCGTGAATGGCATTCCGTCCTGCGCTGTCCAGATGACGCTTGTTTGCCATCCGCCAAGGATCCCGGCTCCCGGTCCTGTCGATGCGAGCCGGTGGCCTTTGCCGAACGGCAGATCGTAATTGGTGCTGAAGACGAAGCGGCGCGGCGAGTTGGAACTCGACGGGCCGTACTGCGCGCGAAGATTGTAGGCATCCTGCACAGCTTCCTGGGTGCCGCAGTAATTGCAGCCGTCGAGTGCGACACCGGAGCTGTTGTCGATGGCGTGTCCCCAGGTGAAGTTTGCGAGCAGGTAGAGGCCATTGGTGTAGCGCTTCTCCAGCCGGGCGATCATGCCTTCGTAGTGGGCGCGTCCCCAGGGAGACGAGGTGGTTATGGGAGCGACAGTGTAACGCGAGAGCGGCCGTCGGGTGGCGACGCCGGCCGGACCGGGAGTGAGAGGCTGATTGCCCGGGTACGTTCCCCAGAGCCCGTACGAGGTGTTGCCGACATAGCCGAGTTCCGCAACGATTGAGCCGGGAATCTGCTTTTGCAGACTCAAATTCCACTGATGCACCAGGGGTGCTTTGTAGTAGCCGGGCCAGCTTTGAAGTGCGGCCGTTGCCGCTGGGGCCAGAACGAAATTCTGGGGACTGATGGGGGCCGGGGTGGGTGGTAGCTGGTTGCTGAGGTTGAACGCGGTAGATGGCAGGTTCCGGTCACCGATGAGCGTGAGGCCGCCGGCACCGACGAAAGGCGGGTTATTGGTCATCATGTTGCCTACACCGGTTTGCTCGTCGGGATTGCCGTAGAACATTCCATAGCCGCCGCGGACCGTGAGATCCCCTGTATGTGGGGCGCGCCAGGCGAAACCGACGCGGGGCGCGAAGTTGTTCAGATCCGTGTTCATGAGGCTTCCGGACTGACCGTTCAAACCGGCGTAAATGAGCTTGCCGTAATTGGGATCCCCGGGAGTGGTGACGAAGTTGGCGAGATGGTTGTCGGTTTCAGTGATGGGAAAGTACATCTCGTAGCGGATCCCGAGGTTCAGGGTGAGCTGAGGCGTGATTTTCCAGTCGTCCTGGAAATAGAGGAAATCGTTTTGCACACGAAGATTGGAGATGCTGATGTTGCTGATGGTCACCTGCTGGGCATAACCGAGTAGCAGGTCGCCAAGTCCCGAGCCCGTGTTGCCGCGCGACTGCGGATTTTGTGTGTAGCTGCCGTCCAAGGTAAAGGCGCCGCGGCCCTGAAGGGCTGAAAAGGTATAGAACCTGAGGTATTGGTGCGTGAATCCGAACTTGAGCAAGTGACTACCGAGGGTCTTTGTTGCGTTATCCGAAAATTCCCATACTGCCGAGCTCTTGTCGAGCGGCACATTCTGAAATCCGGGAGGCTGCTGACCGAGTTGCGCAAAGCCGGTGACGGCGAAGGTCGGTGTGCCGCTGTTGACTCCGGTTGCCAGTGCGCCGGGCACGATTTCATCTTTGGCCACGGTCGCATCCTTGCTAATGGTTGGGCGGCTCCAGGCGAATCGGAACTCATTCACGAGCGTAGGGCTGAAAACACGCGTGTACCCGTAGCCGACGTTGTAGGCCGGGAGTGTTTGGTCGACGGGAGTCGCGGCCGGGGCGGGCAGTGAGGGCTCGGCGTGCATGCCGGAATTGTTGAGCGAGAAGCGCACGAACATGGAATCCATCGACGACAGTTGAACGTCGCTACGGAACGTCGCATTGTCGACGTTGGTTGTGACAGGAGCGGTTCTGACAAAGTTGTTGGCACTGCCAGGAAGGTTCTGCAGCGGAAAGCGGTTCAGCACGGACTGCCCGACGGGGTTGAAGCGGCTCGCCGGAATGGTGTTTCCCGCAAATTGTGTACGCGTAATCGTGCTGCCGTTGACGATGGTTGTCGCGGGGTCGTAGATGGCGGTGGGGAAAACGCCGTTCCGCATGGCCGCTGTCGGCACGGTCGAGAACAGGACCGTGTCCTGGCGAATGCCTGTGCGCTGATATGCGCCAAACAGCCAGGCGCGGTTACGTTTTAGCGGGCCGCCCAGAGAGCCCCCGTACTGGTTGAAGACGAGGAGCGGAGTGCTACCCGGCTGGGCAAAGAAATCTTTCGCTGAAAAGGCGCTATTGCGTACGAATTCGAATGCGGAGCCATGAATCTCGTTCGTGCCGCTGCGCGTGACTACGCTGACAACGCCGCCGGCCGAACTTCCGTATTCGGCAGAGTAGTTGCTGGTTTGAACCTTGAATTCCTGGATGGCCTCGAGTTGCGGGCGCACTGCATCGCGCTGGTGGTTGTCGATTCCGCGGATATAAGACTGATTGAGGCCGCCGTCGAGCAGATACACGTTCTGCATGCCGCGGTTGCCGAAGGCCGAAAAGGACTGATCCTTGTTGGCCGAGGGTACAGTGCCCGCCGTCATAACCGCGAGCTGTAAATAATTGCGGCCGTTCAGCGGAAGTTGCTGTATGGTCTGGCTGCTGATGACTTGGCCTTGTGCGTTGTTGGCCGTCTGTACGAGCGGAGCCTCTCCCGCGACGACGACCGACTGGGTTGCCGTACCCACTTCGAGCTGTACGCGCAGGGCGAGGACATCGGTGACCCGAAGGACGATGCCCGTGCGGACTACGGTTTTGAATCCGCTCTTTTCAATGTGAATCTCGTATGTGCCGGGATTCAACAGGGATACCTGCGCAAGTCCGGACGTATTGGTCGCGAGCTGCCGAACCACCGCACCCGTTTCGGTGCCGGTGATGGTGATCTTCGCGTCGGGCACGGCCGCATCGGTTGCATCCGTTACCGTGATGTTGATGTCGCCTGTCGAGCTCTGTCCCCACAGCAGTTGGCCGGTAAACAGGCACACTGCCACAAACCACCTGGTCTTATTAAGAACCCCGAACACAATCTCTCCTCTCCCCAACGGGATAACGAGTTGTAGCCGAAATGACAGCTCGATGTCAACCCGTATTCAGACACCTGTTCATTCAAGCACCAGGGACTCTTGCCAGAACGGGCCCCCACGCGCGGTCTTAGGGGTGAATCCGCGGCCACTCTTCAATCTTGATGCGTCCAAGGAAAGTCGCGCCGCCTTTGCCGTCTGAACCAAACATGAGTGCCTCCCCATCCGCTAGGCCCGATGTCCATTGCGGGAAAGCACGGGTCATGTTCGGGGCGTGGGTCACGATCAGGGTATTCGTAACTGTCGGAAGCTGGCTCACTTTTTTCCGCAGCCATCCGGACTGCGCTTCCGTTACGCCTTGCATGCTTTTGCCGCCGTCACCTAGCTCGGCAATCGTCTGTGGAGCAGGTAGTTGAAGCAGTCGCACGGTTTCGCGAGCTCTGTAAGTCGGACTTGTAAAAACTTCGCCAATCGGAATTTTCAATTTGCGTAGCGCCTTGCCCATGGCAATCGCGCTGACCCGCCCCGCTTCATCCAATTGGCGTTCACGATTTACGTTATCCGCATTCGCGCTTTGCTGATTGGGCGTATCGCGTGGTGAACTCGCGTGGCGCATGACGATGACCTGCCCACCCTGTCTCAGGGCCTTGACCAGTTGTTCACCGGATAAGGTTTGTGCGTGCGCAGCCGGGGTCACTAACAGTAGAGTCGCCGCGCTTGATTGGAAGGCCAAGCGAGCAATTATTTGAGCGTAAGACTTCATCAAAAACTCCGGTCACGCCCAACGAAAATATCTCGTTCCCGTTGATCCAAAGCTACTTACTCGACTTTTCCACATGTGGAGAGTTCGTTCTCACTACTCTACATGCTATGCTCTGGCAGGCTCGCCGCAGGCGCTCTCCTGCGCGCGAGCCATTTCATTTTCAGGAGCTTTTCTGGTGACTGCCCGATCCATCCGCCGCGCCCTCGAACGCAAGCAAAAGAAACTCGCCCGCAAGGCCGAGCAACAGAACTCTCCCGCCACACCCGCCGCCATGGCATCCAGCGTCTCCGTACCGCCGGCCGGCGTCTGTTTCGATTCCGTTGACGATCATGAATCCGCCACCCCAATTCCCGCAGCTTCCCTCAACGCCGTTCAGACCGGCCTCACTGGCCGCTCGGTTCTGCTCTCCACTCGGGACGCCGCCGAATACGAACGCCATCTCGCCGCGTTCCGCGACGAATATCAACCCGTCGGCTTGCGCGAGTGCGAGCTGGTGCAATCCATCGCCGACACCTTCTGGCGCCTCGCTCGCATCCCCTCTATCGAAATGGCGATCTTCGCCAAAGGCCGCATCGAGTTCGCCAACCTGTTCGACGACCACGCGCTCGCTGCCCGGCCGCATCTCATCGACGCCCACACCTTCCTCGTCTATGAAAAACAGATCCGCAATCTGCAGCTCCAGGAAGCGCGTCTGGTCCGCCGCCGCGAAAAAGAAGCCGCCGAGCTGCGAAAGCTGCAAGCCGACCGGATGCAAAAGGTCGAACTTATACAAAAGAAAGATCATCGCCCGGCGCTGGCCGCTAATGGGTTCGAATTTTCAACTCCTGAATTCCAGAGTCTTCCGCTCCCTGCGCCCGCCGTCCCGCAACCCGCTTTCAGTGGTTCCCAGGGGCAAAGAACCACCCACCAGGCCGCTTGACCTAACAGGCGTCAGTCCGATCTCCCCAGATGTATCTGTAGAAAACTTCCTGGAAGCCGCCACTAGGGTTTATATCGGTGCGGCGTCGGCCGTTTGGCTCAGCCGCCCTCTTGCTGCGGCTCTCCACCTGGCCGGGCGCTCCGTCAACAAGAGGTCCTGAAGTGACAAAAAACCATAAGAGGCCGGTAGCCGTTTCCGATGCCGCGCCGGAACAGCTTCTCAAACAGATCCAAGCCTTTTTACGGCGCTGTCGGCGCCCCGCAGCGCTCGAATACGGCGATAGCCTGCTGGCCCTGCTGCCCGGTTTTTATGCGCTCGAGATTCGTGCAGGACGTCTTTCCATCGAAATCTGGGACGAAATGCGAACCGTGTCGCGCAGAATCCTGGGGGTCGAACGCGCCGCGACGGGCGTCCTGGATTGTACTGCGCAAAAGTTCGGAGGAGCTTCGGTGCGTTTCAGTTTTCTCGACCTCGACCTGCCGCAGAGCGCCCATCGCAAGGTCTGCGGAATTCGTCAGAATTTCGCGGAGCAGTTCCGGCGCATGCTGTCCCGCCAGTTTCCTGGCTGGGAAATCGCCTCTCTATCGTCTTCGCTCGACCTCCAGCATTCCTTCTCTTCTGTCTTTCCCCGCGCCCGGCTCATGCGAGGGAATCAGACGATTGCGGCCATGGCCTCGCCGGGCGCGGCCGAGGAAGGCGACTTACTGGCTTTTGCGCTGCTGTGGTACGACCACGTCCGCGCGCGGGCCCGCCAGCGGGAGCAGACTTCTCTCTGTCTGTTTCTGAGTGAGGATGCGGGCGCCCTCACGGCCCACCGGCTCCATTGGCTGACTTCTGAAGCTCTCCGTCCCCGTCTGTTCCGCTTCAATGACCATGGATCGGCGGGCGAAGTCGATCCGCGCGATCTCGGCAATTTCGACACACGCATCGCGGCGCGCTACTCTCCTCCCCGCCTCACTCCTGAACTCGAATCCTTGCTCGCTCGCATAGAACGCATTGAAGACGCTGCGTGGTGTCCCGAAATCACGGGCGCTATCAGCATCCGCAGCCGCGGCTGCGAGTTCGCCCGTATCGAAAGCGGCCGCCTGCTGCTGGGCCTCGAAACAAAGCGGGAAGTCCCCGCATGCCACACTGAGGAAGTGGCGAATTTTGCCGTCCGGCTAGCCGAGCTCCGCTCGCCCGTCCACGAGCGGTTTCCAGAGCGCTGGTTTGAATCCACGGTCCGCGCGAATTTGCCGAAAATCGACCCCACGCTCCATCCCGCGCCGGTGCATGGCCAGGTTCTTTCGTTTGCCGCCGGCGATCGCGGCCTGATCGACCTTCTCGCTTGCTCGCCCGATGGCCGGTTGGCGGTTCTCGAGCTCAAAACCTCCGAAGACATCCATTTGCCGCTGCAGGCCCTCGATTATTGGATGCGGATCGCCTGGCATGCGCAGCGGGATGAGTTGAGCCCGCTATTCCCGGAGGTGGCGCTCCAGAATCGTCCGCCGAAACTATTGCTCATTGCGCCCGCCTTGGCGTTTCATTCCTCAACCGCGGCCTTGCTCCGTTATTTTTCACCGGAAATCGAAGTCGAGCGCGTTGGCGTCAACGAAGATTGGCGGAAGGATTTCCGCGTCGTATTACGTCTAAGAGGTGGGGACTTACCCGTATCTCACGAGAGGCAGGCATGAATCTAGAAGCTTTGGTCGGTATCCGGAAGGCAATTTCTACCCTTAATTCCAAACACGTGCGCGAGTTGAGTGACCGGGGCCTTCATATCGCCCTGGTGGCGCCCAATCAGGAGGCGCATCAGCGTATGGAAGACTTTTTTCTTCGCGATTTGCGGCCTTCCCGGCGCCGTGAGTCCGCTGTGCAGCTGGAACGCTGGACCGGTCCGGTACCCGCGCAAAACTACGATCTGACCATTTATGACGAAACGATCGCCGCGCCCCACAAGGCGCTCGTCTTCCATCCGGATCGCACGCGCCAGTTCACAGAAAAAACGCTTTCGCGGCATCCGGAGTTAGGCATTCCCCTGTCTAAATCGTTTCTCCCGTTCCGCCGTCCTTTTATCCACCATGTCGTCGCGAAAACGGCCCGCGAAAATGCCTTGTTTTCGCTCGCCACCGCGTTGCCCGACGTGATTCCGAGCGTGATCGAATTACCCTGGGCCGTCGCCGAGTTCGCTTCCGACACCGCCTTTCTCACCATGAACCAGGTGCGCATGGCCTTCATCATCGCCGCGGCCAGCGATCGCGAGGCGGGCTACACCCATCAAAAATCCGAAATCGCGACCGTCATCGGCAGCGCTTTTGGCTGGCGTGCCCTGGCGCGCCAGTTGGTCGGAAAAATTCCTTTCGGCGGTGGCCTCATCGGCAAAGCGGCCGTCGCCTACGCGGGCACCAAAGTCCTCGGGCTCTCGCTCGACCGGCTCTACGAAATAGGCTTTACGTACTCGCGCGAGGAGCGCGATAATCTTTATGCCGACGCCTACCGTCAGGGCAAGCGCGTCGCCGTCCGGATTCTAGGCCTCGTCCGGCCGGACCTTGCCGCCAAATATGGCGGGGAACAATCGGTTGCCAACCCTCGTAGCAACGTGGCAATGATTCGTTAAAATGAACCCGCTGCTCACGTTCACTCTTCAAAACGCACTCGACCTTTGAAACCAATTGCGATCGTAACGGGCGGCAGCCGCGGCATTGGCCGCGCCATCGTGGAAGAACTGGCGCGCACACACACCGTGGTTGCGACCTATAATTCCAACCGCGAGGCTGCCGAGGCCGTAGCCGAATCGACCGGCGCCGTCATATTGCCTTGTCGGCTCGGCGATCCGAAATCCTGCCAGGACTTCCTCGCCGCGCTCGGCTCACGTTTCGACGCGATTGACTTGCTCGTGAACAACGCCGGTATGGCGCCACGCGAGCGCCGCGACATTCTCGAAGCCACGCCCGAAAGTTTCGACGAACTCTTCGCCACGAATCTCAAAGGCCCCTACTTTCTGACGCAGCAGATTGCCCGCGGCATGCTCACGCGCGAAACCGGCCGCATTGTTTTCGTCGGCTCTATCTCGAGTTTCACCGCTTCGGTAATGCGCGGAGATTACTGCATGACCAAGGCCGCCATCAGCATGGCCGTGAAGCTCTTTGCGGCGCGTCTCGCTCCGCACAATATTCAGGTGTTTGAAATCGAGCCCGGAATCATTCGCACCGACATGATCGCGTCGGTAGCCGCCTCGTATGAAGAGCGCATTGCCGGTGGACTGCTGCCGCAGCGCCGCATGGGCGAACCTGCCGACGTTGCCAAAGCCGTGCGCGCCATCGCCGACGGCCAGCTCGATTACTCGACCGGGCAAGTGCTCCACGTCGACGGCGGCTTTCACCTGCGCATTCTCTAGATATGGAACTGCTCGATCCGGTCGAAGCGCGCGTCCTCGGAGCGCTGATGGAAAAGGAAGTCACTACGCCCGAATACTATCCGCTCTCCCTCAACGCATTGGTCAACGCCTGCAATCAAAAGTCAAACCGTGATCCGGTTGTCGACTACGACGACGACACGGTCAGTGACGCTGTCGATCGCCTGCGCGAGAAGAAGCTGTCGCTTCTCATCACTGGCAGCGGTCGCGTCAATAAGTTTCAGCAGCGCATTTCTGAAACCTTAAATCTCGGGCGCCGTGAATCGGCCGTCTTATGTACCCTTCTGTTGCGCGGTCCTCAGACGCTCGGCGAAGTCAAAGACCGTAGCGAACGGATGTTTGCGTTCGCCGATTTAGCGGAGACCGAAACCGTCCTCGATAAACTCGCCGATTGGCCCAGCGGCCCGCTGATTGCCAAGCTGGCTCGCCAGCCGGGCCAGAAAGAAGCGCGCGTTGCGCATCTGCTGTGCGGCGCTCCGGCGATGGAGTCGGGCCAATCGGCCGCGTCGGAGCCGCCCATTGGCCGGGTGGCGCAGCTTGAAAAAGACTTGCAGGATCTGCGCACCGAGTTCGACGAGCTGAAACGCCGCTTTGAATCCCTTGAAGCGCAGCTTCGCTAGGCAGCCTCACTCATGGATAGCGCCTTCGAACAGGCTATAGAGCAGGAGCGTCAGCACCAGCGCCGTAATCGTCACGTACTTCGTGTCGCGCTCCATGACGAAGCCTACTAACGACGCCGCGACTCGCAGGATAGGCGTTGCAATGAGAACCAGGATGCCGAGTTGAATTACCGATTGGGCTCGGAGCGCAAACGCCCCAGCGACGATCTTGCCGATGATTCTATACGCCGCTGGCTGCGCCATGAAATGCCGGTAGGTCACTGGCTCGCCGCCGTGCGCCGCCAGGTAGTAAATGCCGCCCGCCAGCACAATCAAACCGGAAAGCATCACACCCGCGCGCAGTAGTACGCTGACCGTTTTTTCAATGCTCCGGTCAGTCATCCGCGGATTCCCTGCACAATCATCTGAATCGCCATGATTCCAACTACCACCGCAAAAATTCTGCGCAGCAGCATCACTGGTAGCCGCGACAGCAAACGCGCTCCCAGCAGCGAGCCGGCCAGCACTCCGAGCACCACCGGCATAGCAATTGCCGGATTGATGTACCCACGGCCGAGGTACACGCTCGCGCTGGCCGCCGCCGTCACGCCGATCATGAAATTGCTGGTGGCCGTCGACACCTTGAACGGAATCTGCATGGCCTGATCCAGCGCGATCACCTTTAGCGAACCCGACCCGATGCCCAGCAATCCCGAAATTGTTCCTGCGCCAAACATGAGCCCAAAGCCCTTCTTGACACGATGCACCCTATACTCCCGCGTCATTCCGTTGTCGATGAACGAGGAATTGAGTTGCAATTTCTCGGCCAGTGGATCGTCCGGCGTCGGAATCTTCGGATGCTTGCGCCCTCCCATCGTTTGCCACGCCGACTGCAGTAAGACTAGCCCGAAGATAATACTCAGCGCGCTGGGTGAAATGTGGGTGCTCAGGAATGCGCCCGTTAGCGCGCCGAACGTGGTGGCGATTTCGAGAAACATCCCGATGCGGATGTTCGAATAGCCATCTCGCACGTACGATGCCGCCGCGCCCGAGGAACTCGCGATCGCCGAAATCAGGCTTGCGCCGATCGCGTAACGAAGATCCACGCCCAGAAACAACGTGAGAACCGGTGTTACGATGACGCCGCCGCCAAGTCCGGTTAAAGACCCCAGCAATCCCGCCGCAAGCGAGGCGGCCGCCACAATCGGAGTAAATTCAGCAACCGTCATCGCGAATTTGATAGAAAGGAGTGCTGTGCCTGCGAAAATTCTTTTACTATTATCGTTCTCCGTAGTCTGCGGTCTCGCGCAGCGACCTCCGGCTGTTCAATCGCCCGAAGTTCACGCCGATGGCAGCGTAACTTTCCGGTTGCGCGCGCCCGACGCGCACAAAGTCAGCGTGAGCATCGAAGGCTCCAAAGGAGCGCTCGACATGCAGAAAGATGAGCAGGGCGTCTGGAGTGTAACCAGCGGTGTGCTGGCCCCGGATCTGTATGGCTATTCGTTCGAATCCGATGGCGTGCATCTCATCGATCCTTCGAACACCGCCATCAAACCGAATCTGTTGAATCTCAGCAACGTAGTGCATGTACCCGGAAAGCCCACGCTTCCCTGGGAGCCCGCCGACGTTCCGCACGGCACCGTCCATCATCACTTCTACAAGTCGAACATCGTCGGCGACAACCGCGATTACTACGTCTACACGCCGCCCGGCTATGATCCCGCCGCGCAAACACGCTATCCGGCTCTCTACCTTCTGCACGGCTACAGCGACGATGCCAGCGGCTGGACCGCGGTCGGCAAAGCCAATTTGATTCTCGATACGCTCATAGCGGAAAAGAAAGCCAAGCCGATGCTGGTGGTCATGCCGTTAGGATATGGCGCTCCCGAAATTGTACAGCGCACTCCCGCTTTCGGAGCGCCGTTCCGAAATCCTGAACTCCGCGACAGAAATTTCACTAGGTTTCGTTCCGCTCTCATCGACGAAGTGATTCCGGCCGTGGAAAGCAGCTACAAAGTCGATAGTAGCCGCGACGCGCGCGCCATTGCCGGCCTATCTATGGGAGGCGCGGAGTCGTTGTTTACTGGCCTGAACCGCCTGGACAAATTCTCCTGGGTTTCGGCCTTCAGCTCCGGCGGTCTCGGTGACGATTTCGCCGCCAGCTTTCCTCAACTCAGCGAGGCCGCTAACCAGCAGCTCCATCTGCTCTGGGTCGCCTGCGGAACAGAGGACAATCTGATTACCTTCAATCGGAAATTCGTGGATTTTTTGAAGGGTAAAAATATCCGGGTGACTCAAATTGAGACACCCGGAATGCACACCTGGATGGTATGGCGACGGAACTTGATTGCGGTGGCGCCACTGCTATTCCAGCCGGCGGCTCCGCAGACAACTAGCGGAGCCGTGCGGCCGGAAGGGAACTGACAACTTTAGCGGCTGGGTTCGCTGGCCGGCTTGGATGCTGGAGTAGCGTTCGACTGACCGGTGGCGGCGACCAGCCCTTGATTCACCAGGACCTTCACTTCCACGCGGCGGTTCATCTTCCGCCCTTCGGCGGTCTTGTTATCGGCTGCTTCATGGGACGTGCCCATTCCGGCCGGGGCGAGTATGCGGTGAATCGGAATATCGCCATCCTGCTGTAGATAATTGATCACTGACTGTGCCCGCCGCTCGCTCAACGCTTGGTTCGTAGCGACGTTCCCGGTCTTATCCGCAAAGCCTGCAATCTCGATCATATATCCCTTTTGCGCCAAAGCCTTCTTGGCCAGTTCTTCGAGATCCCGCTTAGCATCGTCGCTCAGAGTGGAGCTGTTCAGTTTGAAGTAAACCGTCGCCGAATCCTTCACATCGTAGTTGTCGATATCGGACACGCGCTTGTTTACATCGGTAACACCCTGGTTGGCTTGATCGGCACTGGTCTTCACCTGCCCGACCATTCCCTGGGTCTGCTTTTCCTGATCTTCGACCTGGCCAGCCCGCGTTTCCAGAGTTCCCGTACGGCCCTCAATACTCGTAGCGCGGCCCTCTAGCGTCCCCGTGCGGCCTTCCAGAGTCCCGGCGCGCGCTTCAAGTGGAGACACTCGTGTGTCTATCTGCTTCGACGCCCGCATCGAGTTCGGATCGAAGCTTACCTTCTCGGCAACCAGTTCTCCGTGATCGTTTCCTTTTCCCTGCGCCTCGATATGCAAGCCCGGCACCAGTGCGGCCGTGTCCATCTTGTCGGAACGTTTGAAGATTAATCCGCCTTTCTTGAGCTGAATCTTGGTGCCATCTGTCAGGTCTATCGTGCCAATGGAATCGTCATCGCCGCGCAGTTTAATTGAATTGCCGTCGCGGGATAGAATAGTTCCCACTGCCTTGGCCTTTTCTCCTGCCGTAAACGTACGCGTGTTCGGTGTGACGCTCCAGGCAAGCGTTGCAGCTAACAGTGCCTGAGCTCCTACACCCAAGCCAATTTTAATTTTTCCGGTAAGCAATTGTGTCATCTCCTCTGACTCGCGCCTCCTTTAGTTTGAACGCCCCTACATGAGGGCTTTGATCAGATCGAAGCGCCCCCTGTTTGATAGATGCACCACGGCCAAGAGCGTAACTGTAATTTTCACTAGGCCCTGCATATCTTTACGAGAGTACTATAAACCTTGGGAATATGAAAAGCGAAAGTTCAGCAACCTACTCCGGGGCGCCCAAAAGAGGTTTTTACGGCTGGGTTGTGGCCGCCACGTCATTTATCACCTTCGGGATCGCTGTCGGTATCCCCTACTACAATCTCCCGTTTTTCTACGATTACTTCCAGAGAGCCTTTCATTGGGACCTGAAAGAAATTACGCTGGGCTTTCCGCTGGCCGCTTTGCTCACGATTTGGGTGGGTCCGCTGCTGATTCCCCACTTCAGTCCTCGCAAGCTGATCATCACCGGAGCAGGCTTCACCGCTCTGGCGTTGTTCGGTTTCGCGTTCATGCACGGTTCGCTGACCATGTACTACGTCTTCTATTTTCTTTATACCGTCGGTTACCTTTTCGCGGGTCCTATCCCCCACCAGATCCTGGTGTCGTATTGGTTCAAGGTTAAGCGCGGGCGCGCCATAGGTTTCGTGTACGTGGGCGTCGGCCTCGTCGGCAGCATCGGGCCTTTCCTGGTGCGTCCTCTTACGGACAAATATGGCTTTCAAACCGCGCTGGCGGTTCTCGGCGGCCTCATGTTCCTCGTCTGGCCTCTCGCGTTCTTTCTCCTGAAGGACAAGCCCGAGGAACTGGGCCAATTTCCCGATGGCGCAGCCGAACCACCGCCGGATATGAAGCTCTCCTCACATACTTTCGCGTATTTGTTGCGCAGTTGGCCGTTTTGGCTCCTCCTCATAGGCAGCATTTGTTCGATCGGCTCTATCGGTGCCATCATCGTGCACATGAAATTCGTCTTTCGGGACGCTGGATTCACCGACCAGAGAATGCTGGACGCGGCCTGGGCCAAAGCGTCGGTGATGATCCTATGGTCGAGCATCGCGGGTCGCTTGATCATCGGCTACTTGGCCGATGTCTTCTCCAAAAAACGCGTAATGACAGCGACCTACTTCATCGTGGTGGCCACCATCCTTCTGCTGCTATGGGTTTCGCCCGAGCGTTCCTATTCGCTGCCGCTGTTCGCGCTCGTCTTCGGTTTTGCGATGGGCGCCGACTACATGTTAATTCCGCTCATGGCCGCTGAACAATTCGGTGTGAATACGCTTGCCCGCGCCATGGCCATCATTCTGCCCGTGAACACGATCGGCCAGACCTGGTGCCCGCAAGGCATCTCCGCCCTCCGCGAATATTTCGGCAACTACGCCGCTCCCCTGTGGGCCGTATTCGCCCTCGCCATGGTAGGGGCGCTGGCGATTGCCCTGCTGCCCTCCGACAAGCCTTTGAAGCACCGCCCTGGAGTAGACGAGCCCATCCTTGCGGATAATCCCAGCAATCCGCTAGCGTAGTAGCTGGAGGAATGGCCGAGTGGTTGAAGGCGGCGGTCTTGAAAACCGTTTGCGCCGGAAGGTGCACGGGGGTTCGAATCCCTCTTCCTCCGCCAGAAAGCTTCCGTCAGAAACGCTACTTTTATCGAGGGCGCGGCTGTCGATACAGGGGCGTGTTTCGAAATTTCAAAAGCGCCCGAATCCACGTGAGGGGATCTCGAAAGACTGTTACTTTCTTTCCCTCATTGAGTGACCTCGATCTGTAGTTTACGGGAAGCTCCAAGGGCTTATAGCCTTTTCTGAGTAACTTGATTACGATCTCGTAATCAAAGTCGAAGCGATTGCATTCGAAATCGAGACCGTGTATGCACTCCCGCCGAAACACTTTGAACATAGTGAAAGGATCGGTCAATCGCTGCGAGTACAGCAGATTGAAAAGGGTCAAGAAAAAGACATGCCCTAGGTTAAAAAATGCTGCGAGGCCGGGCGAATCGGAAAATTGGCGGATCTTCCATCTATTCTTACCGGCACTATGGCGCGATCCAAGCACGAAGTTGCTCTGAAACCGCAGCAGCGGAGCTATCAGTGCGTCGTAATCGTCAATATCGTACTCGAGGTCCGCATCTTGAAACAGGACAACGTCGCCGGTCGCAGCGTTGAGTCCTTTTCTTACCGCGTGACCTTTCCCTCTTGGTATGTCTTCTAAAATTAGCCGTATCCGAGGATGATTCTTGTATCGCAATACAAGGTCCCTACTGCCGTCAGTGGAGTTACTCTCAACGAGGATGACTTCGATATCCAAGCCGTCGATCGACTTGGCGAGCAATTGATCGATGAGTTCTACGAAGGTAGCCGCTTCGTTGTAAACGGGAACGATAACCGATAGCCTCGGTCGGAAAGATTGCGCCTTAGAGCGAACGAGCAGCCTTGTTCTGCCGTGGGACATCCGGAAAGTCTTATTGCGAAGCACCGGACTCAAAGAAATAATCCGACGCAGCCATTGAAAGCGCTGAAAGGTGAGCGGGTTCACGGTGAGCCTTTCATGCAGATAATTTACCGATGCCAAGCTACGGTCGGGCACCACGATAGGATCGCCAAAACCTGCCCGAACCAGTAGACTCTGCAGCGTGTCAACCGAAAAATAAAAAAGATTTGTCCGATTAAATTCCCACCACGAGGTCCGTAGTAGCCGTGCAGTCTTGCTGTCGGTGGTTGGTGAAATAACCATCAGGCTACCGCCAACTTCCAGAACATCGTGCAGTCTCTGAAGGGCCTTGAGCGGGTCTCTCATCCTCTCTAGCGCTAAGAACAAAATGCACGCCTGGATGCCCACAGGCAAGTCGACCTTCGAGGCAGATTCAAAGTCTTGCGCTGAAAACGCATGAATCTGAAAGCCTGCCTTGCGAGCTTCCGCGCAGAGGTGAGAAGTCGCTCCCACCAGCAGCAGCGTGCCGCCCCTAAGCCCGGAGTATGAAATCAGCTCTTGGATCCTCTCAGCCGCATTCGCCTCGTATACATCCGTGGAGATGGTGGGCCGTGAGACGGGCGTGGTCTCTTGGTTGGCGTCGATCCCAGGCTGAGGATTGAGAAAAAGCAAGCCGCAGTCCTGGCAGCCACAAACCGGCGACCTGTCCACAACGAATTCGTATTCCAGATGTGTCGAGCTGCAGATTGGACACCGGCTGACGGCAGTCCCCATCGGCTCCCGCTGAGATCTAACGGCGGTCTTCAAGGCCTCAAGTTCTCAGATCTTGAGAGCCGCATTCTACAATGTGAACTGTCAAGACGATCTGCGCTTCTGGAGCAGCAAGCGCGACTTAGAGCAATGCAAAAGAACATCCAGGAACCTCATTGTCCAGTCTGCGGCCAAAGCGATCGGACCTCCTTCGCTTTCGAGCGAAACGGAAATTCGATTCACTCCTGCCAACGCTGCAGTCTCGAGTTCCTATTCCCGCAGCCGGCAGACGACACTTTATCCTCAATATATTCTAGCTCGTACTTTCTCGGTTCGAAAGATTCGGAATCGGCGCGGCGGCAGGAAGAGTTAAAGCGCGCCACCGCGAAACTGTATTTAGATGCGATTACGCCGCTTGTTCGGACGGACAAGCCCAGACTTCTTGAGATCGGCTGCGGATCGGGAGATTTTTTGATCGAAGCTCAATCCCGCGGCTTCGAAGTGGAGGGTCTCGAATATTCCGAGCATGCTGCCACGAATGCGAATAACCGCTTAGGCCGTGCGGCCGTCCGCGTTGGTTCCCCTGAAAAAGAGTGTTTGCGGCAAAACGAATACGATGTGATAAGTGCTTTCGACGTCATTGAACATCTGCGCAACCCGAGGCAAGCGTTGGCTTACCTGCACACCGCGCTGAAATCCGGTGGCTTGCTGGTCATCGTGACACCGTCACTAAATAGTTGGTCCCGTCATCTCCTTGGCCACCGTTGGATGGAGTATAAGACAGAACACCTTACCTATTTCAGTCGAAGATCGCTCACTCAGTTGTTTCGAGAGACTGGATTTAACACGATCCAGTTTTTCCCCAATTATAAAGTTCTCAGCCTTGACTACGTATCAGCCCACTTTGACCGATTTCCCGTGCCGGTGGCAAGCTCCCTCGTCCGCCTCCTTAGGCGAGCGCTCCCAGACAAATTAGTTCATCGGCCAACGAAGATAGTAGCAAGTGGTATTATTGCCCTCGCGCAAAAGAGCCAGTAGCGCAAGAACCTATTACATGCCGTTCTGGAGGGAAAATGAACCGCGATTTTACTTGCTGACTGGATTCGAGGAGGAGCTTTTCTGCCCAGTCAGTTATGTCCGGATTGTAAATCATCTTCAGCGCGCGCCATCCGGATGGCAAAGTTCCGCATTCGTGCTTCCGCGAGAGTTGGCAGCCGCATTAGAGGAGTTGCCGAAATGTTCTGGCCTTATTCTGGCGCGCGCGACATCAGCCGCGGCTGCTGAGCTTGCGGCACGCGCGCGAGAGGTGGGCCTGCCAGTCATCTATGACATCGACGATTATCTCTGGAAACTGCCGGACTATGTGGACACAAGACAACTTGCGGAAGGCGTAAACCAAGTACTAGCGCATGCGACTTTGGTGACAACGCCCTCCAAAGAACTTGCCTCGTTTGTCCAAAAAATGTTTCCTGCGCTGCGAATAGCCATCATACCTAACGCCGCGGACATATTTTGCGATTACCGGCACAAGCGGGAAATAAATGCAGTTCTTGCAAATAGTGATTTTTTCCGTCTCCCCAAGATCAAAAAAGAGTTCTTTCAGGCGTTGCGTGACGGGGCGCGAGCCGCCAACGTTAAGCTGTGGCTCTATTACCTATCTAACGACGCTCCCGAGGATTTTTCAGACGATCCGAACTTGCAGATTATCTGGTGTGGGGTCCGGTCCTACTCGTCATACCGATTGCTGCTCGAAAAAGTCCATCCGCAGATCGCGCTGGTGCCATTGCCGGACGACCATTTCAGCCGGTACAAATCGGTTGTCAAATTCGCGGAGTTTGGTCACCACTCGACGGCCGGCATTTACAGCCGGGTTGAGCCATACGCGTCGTTCGTGCGCGACGGTGAAGATGGTTGGCTCACCGACAACGAGCCAGTATCTTGGCGCGATTCAGTAACTCGCGTTTTGATGCTGAACGAGTTTGAATTAAATCGCATCAGAAGTCTCGCGGCCGCCCGCAGTAGGAAGGAATTTGCTGGCAAATCGATTCGAGCGACCTTGTTCTCCAACCTGGAACAAACTGGCCTGAAAAAAATCAATGGAGCTAAGGCCGCTCAACCCCCTCCGCCTGAGGTAGAATTTACGTTTCGGGAGGCGTACGACTACCTCGTCGGTCACCGCGCGGCCTTGCTATGGGAGAACGAACGCCTGCGAGAAATCCAAAGTTCATTCGACCGTATAACTGCGGAGCGCGACGCACTTCTAGCGGAACGGGAACAAATTCTGAAGGACAAAGCGTAGCGAGGCAGTAATGCGTCTAGCCAGTTCGGATGCTGACGTTGAGCCTTCAATTCTCTCCGAGTTGAATTGTAGTGAGCAGGAGCTGCTGCAAATGCGGAATCATCAACTCGAATTGGAGACTAGGCGAACAACTAACGAGCGACCGGCCAGGCAGCGGGATCGGTCCCGCTGGTCGAGGTTAGGCGGTCTGCTTCAAAGGCTTCAGTCTGGGCCCGGATCTCTAGTGGTATGTCTCTCCCCGCACCTCTCGAGGTGTTCCTTCGTGCTTAGAAGTCCGGAAAGGCCTCCCGATAGTCCATGGATGATCTTTCTGCAGGTAACCCCTTTGGCGGAATGGCTTGCCGCCGGTGCTATCATCCGCGCAAGCGATTTTAGCCGCCGGCAGAGGAATGCTTTGTCGGCCGCTCTTCGAGAGGATCGCCATCTTATTCTCCAAGAGTGGTTTGGAACTTCCGCTAATACGCTGTGGTGCCGTCCCGACACGCTCGACTGGGCAGGCGGGGAAAATGCCGATCTTTTTAGTGCCGACGTTACTTATCGGTACACGAATGATTTGCGTCCTTTGGAACGTCCTCTGTTTCCCGTTCTACGCGCTGACAACGCCGAGACGAACGCTGCCATAGCGGCAAACACGGGTCTGGCATGGCGAAGAACCGTATATACGAATGATTCCGAAATTGCGAAGCTATTGACGACTTGTGAGCATCCCGACGTGCGACGCCTTGGATTCGATGCAGACTTCACAATTGACGACACCAACGAGATGGTGCGGCCAAGCGAGGCGCATGCATTCTTTCTTGACAGTTTTCGAGTCAACGCCTTCGTCATTGAAATTGCCGGACCACCTGAGCCGACTGCTCTCTGGAATTTTGTGGAGAACTGTTTTGGGCGTATCTTTGGTCGTGAAGCCTGCTTCATGACGTCCAGCCGCTCTTTGGACGCTATTCATGTCCGATTAGCGAGTCCCGCCGCACCGGTTAACTTGCGTTGGCGAATACATGAGTCGGCCGATGGGCCAGTGATTTTTGACGGCGTAGAATCTTTCGGTGGTGTACCCGCTTATCTGAGTAGCCGTCGAGCATTCATTTCGTGGGCCTTCCGCCTTTTTTGAAGGATGCATGCGCCTGAGGAATCGACACAAATCCGTCACTGCAGTTCTCAATTGTCACCGTGAGGGTGATTTGCTGGAACGGTCCTTCCGCTCCGTTCTCGAATCGCTGCGAACTTTAGACGGATCCGGGGCGGGATGGGAATTGTTGTGCGTTGCGGACAATTGCGACTCGCGCACAGTGGCGGTCCTGAACGCGTCGGTCGCATCAGTGCCCGAATACGACGTACGAGTGATTCCATCAGCGGAAGGAGACCTTGGCCTTAGCCGGAATTTAGCCATCAAAAGCGCTGCGGGCGAGTACATCGGGTTCGTCGACGCGGACGACTTGGTTTCACGAAACTGGTTCAGCGCAGCTTACCGTTCCAATAACGAGGCACCACGATCAATTTTTCATCCAGAATGCAATTTATATTTCGGATGCCTTAAGGCCTTCTTCGTGCACCGCAATCAGGCAGTGTACGATTTGAGGGCTCTGTTTTTTCATAACCTATGGAGTGCTTTGTCATTCGCACATTCCGAGACCTATAAGAGCACGATGTATCGCAGAAATCGCATAGATCAAGGGTTCGGATACGAAGATTGGAACTGGAACTGCGAAACAATACTGGGTGGTCATGAACACCGGGTGGTGCCTGGAACCTGTCATTTCGTCCGCATGAAAGAAGGGTCGCTCAGTCAGAGTTCGGCTAGAAACGAATGTCTTATCCAGCCTACTGACCTTTGGAAGTACCTGTCACGGGGCCAGATCGGCGGCCACGTCGGGAAGTGGAGCCATACTGTTCTATCCTGGATCGGGCGGAATCAGCGGTCGCGAAACAGGAGACAAATGGGCTTCGTGTCTGACAAGATGTTTTATGACCCGGACGACCTTATCTTCGAGGAGGCACCCGTATGGATGCAGGAATCGCTTGCGGCTGCGCAGGCGGACGACTCCTCGATCGACCTATCCGGTTGCCTCACTAATTTCTCGCCTCTGATCGAGAGCCCCTTCGTGCCATACTTTTCCGACGCCGCTTTTAACGCGGCTTCTAGGGGTGTGGATACCATTCACTTTTTCGATTCTTCTCAAACGCTCAAACGTGTTTTGCCGTCCATTTCTTCAGAACGCGTGTTCGCAATAACGGAACGGTCGACAGAGGCTTTGCCGGAAAACGTGCTTTGGGTCGAGAATCTCGAGACACAACTCGGCTATAAGTTCGAGATGTATCTTGCAATGCTTGCTGTTCAGAGCCGTTGCCGTGAACTGCATATCTGGAATAGTACGATAGGTCTGCGCGTTCTCGCAAAATATAAACTGGCATTAAGATCAGCTGTCTCGCGAGTGCATTATCATGGGGATCCCGCTAGCTGTCCGGAGGACCTCCGGCCAGTGTTTGATGCGTGCCTGTCGATTTCCTGATTATGCCCTGCGAGGCTCATATTTTATTTGTTGTGGGTATCCCACAGCCGTCCCGTCCCTGGCAGCAACAATGTGTGTGGTATAGGGTTCTCGGCCCCGGACAGGCCCTTCAGAGCGTTGGTTGCCGTGTAGATTATGTGTATCTGGAAGAGATACAACGGATTCGTTTACTGTTGACTGAATATCCCGTCAATGCTGTAGTTTTACACCGTGGAACTGTGGGCCCTGGCTTTTCCGCTCTCCGCGACCAGACAAAAGCTTGTGCGATTCCTCTTTTTTACGATCTCGATGACAACATTATTGACCCGGAAGCGATTGAAGCAGCAAGCCATCTCAAGCATTTTGACGGCCCCACTATTCGGGCAATTCAGGATTGGACCCGAACCAACATTGCCTGCCTTGAGGAATGTGATGGAGGACTATTCTCGACGCCATCGCTCCGAGACATAGGCTTACGTCATAACCCGAACAGCAAACTGGCGCGAAACTATCTCCCGGCCTTTTATCTTGGCATGAGGGAACCGTTCGTAAAGCGCCGGGATGCCAAATTACGCGTTTATTACGGACCGGGATCAATCGAGCACAAAATTCATTTCAACCAGGTGGCGACGGTGCTGCCCGAGATCATGCGAGAATTTCCCGCCGTCGAGTTTTATATGGGCGGAGGTCTGGAGCCGCCGAATAACATGGAAGAATTTGCCTCTCGCATGATCTCATTGCCAATGGTTCGGCCCGAGATCTATTATCGTACGCTGCAGTTGATGGATATAGCACTCGCTCCCCTTGCATTGGATCGGTTCTCTGAAGCAAAAAGTTGGATCAAAGTGCTGGAGGCCGCCTCAGCCGGTTGTATCTGGATTGGGTCCGACCAGTCTGATTATCGTGAATTCAACGCCCTTACTGGCACCGGCCATCTGGTGAGTGGCAAAGACTGGGCAAGTGCATTCCGTTCCGTGCTGAAGCATTTTCTATCGGAACGCCGCCGTGCATTGGAATCGCGGCAATTCATACGAGAACAATTCAGCATCACGAGTCATACAGCCGACTACTTGAGCACGGTTGGATTGTCCACGGAATCGCCGATGCATCTTTGACTTACGCATGGGCAGGTCGAATGGCAGAACATTCCATTTTGTGTGGAAATGTTACGGCGTATCAATCTGGAATCAGTCTTAGATGTGGGCGTCGGATTTGGCCGGTGGGGCTTCAGCATTCGTGAGTTTCTCGAGGCTTGGGCGGGGCGCCCGCTCACTATCCAATGGAAGTTGCGTATCGATGTGATAGAAGCATTTTCGCCGGCCATTGCCCCGTATCACAGGTCTATACAACCACCTGTATGAAGGTGACGCATACGACGTTATGGCGTCGCTTGTGGAGCCCTACGACCTGGTCATTTTCGGGGATGTGTTGGAGCATTTCACACCCGAGCGAGCCCGAGCCGTGTTCCAGCGCGCCACGGAGATCGGCCGCCATGTCCTGCTAGACCCTGAATGGCCACAAGACGAACAATATGGCAACCCGTTCGAGAGGCACTTGAGCGAATGGTCCGCTGGACTGATCTGTTCGGAGTAGCCGTCCTTAGGCATCGCTTATTTCGAGACTACTAGGGACGGATATTCGGCGTCTTTTATCATCACGCGGCGCCAGCAGGACAGTCTCGCGTTCGATCTTCAGAGCGAGTCCTCGGACGGGCTTGCCGCCGCCCTTGAGTTTGAACGGGAGCAGGCGCTCGCATTCATCGCGCAGGAAAAATCAGTAGGCGATGTGCGAGTAGCGTTGCAGCGGTGGCAAGAGCGGCTCGAATACGTTATCCCACGGAAACCCAAAGTCCAAATACGCCTAAGAAACATAGGCAAGTCTCCGAACTCGTGTGGGTCGGAAGTGTGGTCGCTGAATGTCCGAAGCAGCTTGCTGCCCTTTTTTGATTCGGAGCGATTCCGAATATTGCGCGGCGCAACCTCGTGCCGCATAAGCGAGCTGCGTTTGGACAAGCACTTCTACTTACAGAAATAGGCGAGACGGTGAGTTTCTTAGTCTTCGGTGACGCCGTGCGTTTGGAGTTCCTACGGCACCCCTGGAGCGGGATCGTCGAGTTGTCTCAGAATTCGCATGTGCTTACCAGGATCGATCTTTTTGGCACTCGTCTGAAACGACCACATTTACTTTGTGATGAGGCAAATGCTCAGGACAGCCTGCGTGGCGGAGATTTCTCTACCAAATTCCGCATCTCAGTCGGCGAATGCGATGGCTGAGCTGATTCTGCAGAAGAGGGTAAAACATAATTTGCCTCATTGCATTGGTCTTACGGTCTCGAGCACGTTCACAATACCCCCAGACTACTGCGGTCTACAATGTCTCAGCGAAAGATTGATAGAATCGTGCACGTGCGTCACTCGAGGTGAAGTGATTAGCATTGAGGAAGTAAGTCATGGGCGAATCCATCATCCCCGGCACTCCTCCAGACTCCAGGCCTACGGGGTTCACAGCTCACAACGTCCGTTTGGATGATGGAACTGAGACACTGCCGTCAGCTGGATGGACAATCGACCAGTCCAGCATTCTCCATTCCGTGCGGCGCATCCTTGAGCTGATTTATCCGGAGGGTCTACGTCACAAGAGCATCGTCGACCTCGGCTGTTTGGAGGGTGGTTATACTGCGGCTTTCGCGCGCCTCGGAATGGAGGCTACAGGCATTGAGGCAAGAGAGAGCAACTACCGCAATTGTCTCGTCGTCAAGACGGGCGTCCGGTTGCCAAATCTAAATTTCATCCGGGACGACGCGAACAACATCGGAGAATACGGCCCGTTCGATGTGGTTTTTGTATGCGGGTTACTCTATCATCTCGACGCGCCGCGCCGGTTTCTCGCCAGTGTGGCCAGGGTGTGCCGTCGCGCGCTTTTTCTCCAAACCCACGTGGCTCGGGCGGAGGAAACTGAAGCCATACGCATTCACGGTCTCTCGGAGATCTCCGAACACGAAGGATTGAAGGGCAGATGGTACCGCGAACATGATGATGTAACGCCGGAGCAGCTTGATCTTTTAAAATGGCATTCCTGGGGGAACTCGCGTTCCTTTTGGATACAGAAGGAATATCTGCTCCAACTGCTGCGAGATCTCGGCTTCGATATCATTCTCGAGCAATTCGATTTCATGGCTAATATCTCCCAGGAAATGACCGCAGGAACTTACAAGAGCGATGATCGTACCCTGATTGTAGCGATTAAGTCGCGGGACAAGGGGTAATTCGGGAACTTCTCACGCCCGCTGCAGTATAGCTATGAACTCCTCGCCATTCTGGCTGAACTGAGCAAGTTCAAAAGGCAGACCAATGCGTTTGGCCATGACCAGAAATTCCAAGAAATCCTGCGGCTCCCAGACGTGAAAGTGAATGCTGTGTCGTTCCGTCATAAGCTGGCGCGCCCACGTCGCCTGATCTTCGGTAAGAGGGGTCCACTTGCCTTGGCTGCGTACAACCTCTTCGTAATGGGACCACCGAGACCAATCCGGCCCCTCGGTGTAGTCGCGCAATACATGATGCCAGGGAGTCACCGGCCGCTCACTATCAAAAGTGAATCTCTTGTCGGGCACGACGATCATGATGTATGATCCGTTCTTGGTTACGCGCAGCCAATTTCGAATAGCGAGCAACGGGTTTTCACAGTGTTCGATGACATGGGACGCAATGACGAAATCCTGGGAGTCGTCCGATACTGTAGCGAGAGCTTCTCCATCGTCGACTATATCGACAGGTGTGAGGTCCGTTCCCGCCAACTCTGGGTAATGCTGCCGTAAACCTTCCAGTGTCATTCGGTCGACATTCGCCACTCGGTCGATCGTAGGGACACGGATCGGCCCATGAAGACCGCCTATTTCCAGCCCAGATCCCTTAAGAAATCGGCACGCTACCCCATGACGTGTATTTCCCGCGCGCGATTGCCAATGGTCCACCTGTAACCACAAATCGCGAATTGGGTCAAGAGATGGTGGTGAAACTATCTCGCTCGTGACTGCCTCCATCAATTTCTCTGTGCTTAATTCTCAAATTAGCATGCTCGAAGAACACACCGGCGCTTACCAAACGGCGTGTAAAGTAGCTTCGAAAACCAACGGCTCCACGCCGGCCAGCGTATCGATAGGAGGCAAATAGATCTGTGGGTCTTCTCCGTAGCTCAAAACAACCAATTGCTCGGCATCCGCCAGTTTTTTCGCCGTGCCGGCCACCTCTATCGTCTCGACCACCTGCCGACCGCTTGCACACCAGATAACTGTACCGGACGTTACCGACTTGATCGTCAACTCGGAAATGGAAATGAACGCCAGTCCGTCGGCGGGATCAAAGCGGAGAGTAAAAGGATTCTTGGTGATGGCACGCGGTAATTCGAAGTTCAATTTCGTCCAAGAGTGTGATAGATAGGTCTGGTCACAGGAGTCTTGTTCGGAATACTGCCCGCTGCCTGTGTAAAACAGTTGCGCATGATAGACGCGGCTGGTCGAACCAGTTAAAGGATCCTTGTCGACTATTTGCGCAAGGAGCACTTCTATGTTGTTAACGAAGAGACTTTGGTGCCGTCGAAACAGGATCTTGTACGACCTGATCCGCTTTTCGCGATCGAACTCTCGTGCCATGCTGGTACCGTGTTGGCGATAGTAGAACAGCACTTCCGGGATGCGGTAAACGCCCGCACCCTTTTCGATCAATCCGAGCCAAAAGTCGAAATCCTCCCACCCGAACACCATCTCCGCGCTGTATCCGCCGTTACTCTCCCAATCGGAACGCCGAAAGAGCGAGCTGGCAAAAATATTATTTGCAAGCAGAATATCGGGGAATTTGTAGGGAGGAAGTTTCCAAGGACCGTGCCGCGCTCCAAAGAACTCGGCCTCACAATAAACGATACCTATCTGCCGGTCCTGCTCTAGAACGTGGACAGCTTTCTCGAGATATGTGGGAGCGATTTTGTCATCGGCATCCAGAGGAAGAATGTATTGGCCCTTGGCGTGTCGGATGCCCGCATTCCGAGCCTCAGCCAGGCCTTGATTTCGCGTGCGGATCACGGATGTTTTGGGCCAATTGAGGTCGTCAATGATTCGGATTGTTTCCGGAAATGTAGAGCCGTCATCCACAACGATGATTTCGAAATCCTTAAATGTTTGGGCCTCGATCGAATCAAGAGCTTCGTGAAGAAACTGTCCCTGGTTATAACAAGGCACGATGACGGAAACAACCGGCATAGCTTTAAGAACGTGACGACTTCGGAAAAGGGAGAGGCATACCGCTTTTGTCTAACTGAGCAACTCAGACGTATTGTATGCCAGCAGATAATGAGGACTTGGGTCTCATGAACGTTTTCTTTCGGTGTGCCGCTTTCGTTTTGGCCGGACTGGCGCTTTCTGCCGCGCCGGTTAAGGAACTAAAGACTTGGCACGTTGAGATCGAAGCTCTTGGTCAAGCGAATTCGAAATCGCAGGGCGACGAAGTTTGGGTATACGAAGTGCGGACCCCTCAGGAAGTGCTCGATTGGAACAACATTCAGCAGACCGGCGCCAAGCCGTGGGAATTCCGTCCAAGACCGAACGCGAGTGGGGGCCGTGCGGCGCTTGCGACTGGCGGCGGCAAGCGTTTGTTCAAGTTCGTAGTGCACGGCGACTCTCTTGCTATCAAGATGGTCAAGCACTCCTGGAGCGGACGCGTAAAGCTCACCGTAAACGGAGAGGTTCGAATAGCTGACTTGTATTCAGCTGACGAGCCGAGTTTTGTGGTGGAAAGCTTCGGAGAAAATGGCTTGGCCCGACCTCCCGTCTTCGCGCCGAAACCCCATGCCGCGCGTTCCTCCACGGGTAGCAGTACTCCAGCGCTTGTCGGTGGTGCGCTGTTCCTTTCCATCTTGATCTGGACGGCTTGGCGGAGATCAGGTAATGCTCCTATGCCGGGTGCGAGAAGCCAACCCGGAATCTGGTTTGATCGGACAATTCGTAGAGCTTGGGTTTCAGTTCTAGCCGCGATTCCTGCTTCGTTAGTATTCGCTCGTATCATTTTCGGCGCGCCGGGCGCAAGCCTCGGAGCCTTCGCATTCGTCCTAGCATTCCTGTACAGCTTTGGATTGTTTTTCGGAATCTTGACTTTTTGTCGGTTATGTCGAATACGCGAGATGCCAGGCCTTGACAGGACGACGAAGCCCGACTGGCAGAGCTATTTGGCAGTGGCTGTTACTGTCTCTGCGATCGCCGCAACGGTCGTTGTGGTCGCCGGGGAGGACAGGTTGAACAACCAACATGCGTATTGGATGAAATTGCTGATTCAGACCACGTCATCTCAACCGCCTCAGTTGGCAGTCCGCTACGGAAATGCACCCGATGAAGTGGAATATCTTCACTGGCAGCCAGTCAGCCAAGCGATCCTATCTTTCAGGCGTCTGTCGGCCATGCCACCCTCAAAGCCCATTCAAATCGATCAGCTTGTATCGGACGGAGAATCAAAGAAAATCGACGACCTCACTGTTCATGGAGGTATCGCCTACCATGACGTCATTACGCTGGCCGCCCCAGATGGCGGCATGCTGCGCTGGCCTGGGATAGTCCGTCGACTGAGCTTTCGAATTTCCGGCAACCCTGAGCGGATTCGTGCTTACTGGCTAGATCAGGTCAGGGATATTGACGTCGGGCCAATCCCTCAGGTCGTGTCTTTCAATCTGGGGGGAAGTTACCAGGGATGGGCACTATTGCCGCCCAACGAAATAGATTCTCTTTTGATTGAATCTCCTGCGACGCAGGTGGAAGGATACCTGATCGACGGACACATCTTCTCGCAACCTGAGCAGATGGTCAGACTAAATGATGCAAGGCTGATGGACTCAGGCGCCAATCGGCTGACTTGGCCGCAATTCAAAGCGATTAATGTCAGACGTCCAGGGGTATTCGCATTTACTTGGCTATGCATTTTCGTGGGTACAATGCTAGCCCTGTTTGGTTGTTTCCAAGTGAGCCGTTGCTTCAGTCGGGCGCGTTGGCTCCCATCCTTCGACTTGTTGTTAAATCATCCGGCGATTCCGCCAGGCGACGAATCCACCAAATTTTTCCGCACGGCGCTGCCAGTTTGGGCTGTTTGTGTCTTGTATCATCTTGCATTTGTCTTCTCGGTTGGCGTCGGTTTTACTAACGATTCAGTCGGATATTACGATATGGCCCGGCAATTCATCGGCGCTCCCTATTTGCAGGACATTGTAGTAGAGCGTACTCCAGGGTATCCACTGTTTATTGCCACTATGATTTGGATTTTCGGCGACGCAGTCTGGGATATTGCTCTCGTACAGCATCTCGCTCTAGCAGCGCTTTCCCTGGTCACAATGTGGTGCCTTTGGGACCGATTGCCGCGCAAATGGGTCGCAGCCGTGGGCCTGCTGGCCGGAATCAGTCCAGCCGTGACTCCGATGGCCAATCTCCTGTGGACCGAAGCCTTGTATTGTACGTTCTCTTCTTCGGCTTTGCTCTTTGCAGCGTGTTCCCGGCGGCATTCCACCTACATGGTTTGGGCGGGTCTATGTGCTGGCGCCGCTACCATGCTCCGTCCTAATGGACTATTAGTTATGTGTGCGATTGGCGGGTATATTTTGCTGGATTTCTTCTGGCAACGTGGCCGGCGCCCGCTGCGGTACTCTGTGGTCGCCGGGTCACTGCTTACCAGCGCGTATCTAATCGTGACCGCACCTTGGTACATGCACCTTGAGGTAAATCATCATACGTTGACCTTAGGAAAGGGTCTGAAAGAATTTGGGTCCTGGGCCGGGTATGTATTTCAAAGACAACTGCCAGTCGATCTTGCAATCAACCGCCCGGACCGCGCGATCTACGCAGTCCCAGGTGCCTACCACGACGAACCGTATGTAGCAGATTCGGAATTTCCCCTGATCAAGGGTAATGACACCATTTACTACCGGGAAACGGAACGAGAGTGGTTCGCGTCACAGTCGCTCGCGCCCTACTTAGAAGACCTCAAGTACAATGCCACGCTCGTCTGGCGCCCAGTCGATCTGCGGTTCGAATTCAAAGAGATCCGCTGGTTCATTGAAGGCTGGATGCGGCCGGACGTGCGAGTAACGGCGAGCGGTAGCAAGACGCAGCGCTTGCTCTCCGACCTGACGAATCGGCGTCCTGTGTCATTTCAATTCGCCCGTATCCTGTGTTTAGAATTCAGTAAATTCGTGCTAGATCATTGGATCTACCTGGCGTTTTTTTCCAGTATCGGTGTGCTCTCTTGTTTGGTATGGCATTGGCCTCTTTCGATTGCAATGTTTGTGGGTGCCAGCGTCTTTGCTTTTTCGACTAATTTGGTGCCAGGAGAACGTTACATAGCAGTGCTCGAGCCGTTATATTATGTCCTAGCCATCCACGGTATTCATGTACTCTGGGTCATTGCAGTCGCCACGCTGACCGGGGCGGCCCGCACACGCAAACTAAGAATTCGGACGTCCTAATGGAACTATGATTTGTCTATCTTGCCTTGTCGTTTAGCTTTCCATTCCGCGGCGAGGCGGGCCGCCTCCTTTATCTCCGCCGGCTTCATCACTCTCTCGAGTTCAGTTTGGACTTGCTTGCACTGCGGATTTCCCAAATCCGAACCCAAGCTGGCCCACTTATAAGCTTGTACGTAGTCGCGCGGTGCGCCCTGTCCATTCATCAGTAGGCGGCACAGCCTCGCTTGCGCATCGCCCATTCCCTGGTCGGCCGAAAGGCTTAGCCATTTCACCGCTTCTGCTTGATCCAGTTTTACGCCGCTTCCCACTTCGTACAAGAATCCGATCCAAAATTGCGCATGGTTGTCCCCCTGATTCGCCAACGGAAGCCAAATTTTGTATGCTGTCTGGTAATCTCCCGCATCATATGCGCGTCTGCCAGACTCATAGTCTTGGGGAATCGTCGCAGTCGCCCCGGGATTCTCACTGTTCCTATTACTCTTGCCGCATGAACAGAGCGTTGAAGCCGTCAAACCGAAGGCCATCCAATATAGGACTGTGGCAATGATGGAACGCTTCTTTCCGGAACTTCGTCTATTCTCTTGGGTAATCTCAACCATTCAGTTCCCCTCCGTCGCCTAGTATGTGTTTGCTGTTACCGTGGCATAGCGGTCGTGAAAATTCATGTTGACATATTCTCAAGACAGACGAACCGTTTCTGTTACAACATCGAATGCTTTTGTCCCTTCCATGAAGTTTTTCGGCCGCGAATCGACTATTGGTTGGATGGTCTATGTTTTGTTCGGACTCATCGTCCTGTCTGGAAGATACCATTGGTCCGCGCCAAGCCGGTCCGCAAGTTGGAGAGGATTTCTATGTTCGGCCTTCTTTTTTTGCGTTCTCGTTCCGCTAATGTCAGTCACCCTGACACGTTTCGAAACTCGTCCTTGGGTGCGGACAACGCTTCTGACAGCGATAACTCTTTTCTTGTCGTTCCCTTATAATTGGTTCGGGCTCAATGGCTGTTCTCTATAGCTCGTTGTTGCCGGAGTATGTATGGAGTCTCAGCAACAGCATGTGTGTGTTTGTTCTATTGAATGCGGCGGCCGGCTTGTTCTTTTTGAATAGCCCTCCCAAAGTGAAGCTGGTCGGCCCGCTTTTTCTGCCGAGCCTAACGAGCGTCGCCTTCTTGCATTTGGGGCAGGAATACGCAGAACCGATGCATTTGGGCCGCATATATCTATCGACGCTGCCACGATTTGCATTTGTAGGCTATCCCGCCGTCTACATTCTGGTCGGCGTCGTAACGTAGTCGGTTGTACGGGTGGCACGTATCCGATGGGGCCGTCCTGGCGTGGCGATCGCGATTGGCGTGGTCGTCCCACATAGTGCGCTAGTAAAGTCGGATGTATTCGGACATCCGTAGTTATATTACTTTGTCTACTACCAGACATTTGCCTCGGAACATTTTTAAGGTATCGTGTTGATTGAGGTTGTGTAGGTATTTACTAGCACGGTTCGTGATACTTCGTTCTGATCAAAGCGAGGTGCTAATGGCTTTCGAAAGAAAAGGGTGGGAAGATAATATACCAGTAATCGTGGTTGGTGAACCTATTGGCAAGCCGGAGCGGGATTTAATGCCAGGATTTAGTTGTATGTTTCATCGAAAGAGATTCCACCGTCCTACTACGGTGGAATCGGTATCCAGTTTCAGCTTCTGATGCATTTTCTCCAGGGGCTCGGTCACAAGATTGATTTGGCGACCCGCCGACCCGAGGGCCTTAGTTGTGGTTGGCGGGAAACTAGCTACGATGGCATCGATGTGCATTTCGCATCGTGTGCCGAGACAAAGCTAAATGGTCACGTGGCGCTTGAGTACTTCTTTCTGGTTGCTGTTGCCGTACATCGCCTGGCTAAGACTACAACAATCGACTTGATCGTTGCCCCGGAGTTCGAAGAGTCTTTTGGGTTGCTGGTGAATCCCCCTCGCAGGCAAGACGGACAAGCGATCCCGATTATTATTGCGCTAAACGGTCCGTCTGTCGAAATCCTTCACAGCAATGGTAGGGGCCGCATCGCCCTATGATCGCGTCATTTGTGCGATGGAGAATGCCGTTATTAGCAGGGCTGGTGTGCTGATTTCGCCATCTAGCTAGTTGTGGTCAGAGCTTTCTTGCCGGTTGCACCTAGAGCCGCGGGCTCAGTAGATCATTTCCAAGTTTTGTGATCGATCTGTTTTCAACTCTCGGGGTGGGGTCTTGACGCCGTCGACGGAACGAATTGTCCATGTAGGCCGTCTCCAACGCGTGAAAGGCGTCGACCTGTTTGTGGAGGCATTTATTAGCGTAGCCGCAAAGCTGTGGGATTGTGAAACCGTGATCATCGGTCGCGACCATCTCTGGCCGGAATATCAAATGACTTTTACGAGGTGTTGGTGCGAGCGATTGCCAAGAGCTTTATTGGATCGAATCCGATTCGCGGGGCTACGTCTCAGGAGAACGTAGCTAAGGAACTCGGTCAGGCTTCGGTCGCAGTCTTTCCATCGCGTTGGGAAGCTTTCGGCATTGCTGCTTTGGAGTCACTGTAAATGGGTGTGCCCGTCATCGTAAGTCAAGGGAGTGGTCTTACCGCGGCCGTAGGGACTGGATATCCACTGATGGTCGATGTGTCGCAAGGTGCTGAATCGTTGAGCGCGCAAATTATCGGCTTTTTCGAGGATAACGGACTTCGCAGCCGTTTGGGCCAGGAGGCTATAAACCGCGCTGAAGAGATGTATAGCGTCGCGACTGAACAATGGCGGCTTGTTGTTTCGCAGGAATCACACTCGGACACGTTGACGCCACTTTGCACTCAACGGGCCTAGAGCCTGTCTTTGCCGCCCTGAATACCTATATCGAAGAACGTGGTAGTTTGCTTGACGTCCGTTCCCGGGAGTCGGAAAAACGGGATCGAATTATCGCGCGGCAACATGACGATATACGGCTGCGACCAAACCGTCGCAAAATTGACCGCGGAGTTGCTGGCTCACGATCAGTTGATTGTGGCTCGGGACGAGCGTGCTACAAATGCGAACAAGGTCATCTTGGCAACGGACCGACTCCTAGAACAACAATAGGCCGAACTCCGCGATGTGACCACAGAAGTTGCTACACGCGACGCATTGATTCAAGCTAAGGACCGCTCGATCGAACATATGACTGGCGAAATTGCCGCAAGAACCCGGGACCTTGAGGAATCCTTACAGCGGCTGCTGCGCGCGGAATCCGAAATTACACGACAAGGCAAGTTATTGGAGGAAACGTCGTCGGAAAATCCGCGGAGCTAAGCAAGGTGTAGTCCGACTGACGGAGACATCATCGGAACTGACCAACACTAAAGACGGAGTTCGAAGACTCACTGAACATTGGCTAGTGCGTGCTGCGACGAGATTGAGGCTGCTCAATTGATGCTCGTGTCCCATACCTCCGTCATAATAAGAATGCTGGAGTTCTTTGTGTGATTGCCGATTTGAAAATAAAGCTTTTTGCCGATGGCGCCGACAAGGCGACGATGCTCGAAATGTACCGGAATCCATTCATTCGGGGCTTTACCACCAACCCAACCCTGATGCGCAAGGCGGGCATCGCCGACTATGCGTCCTTCGCCCGCGACATTGTTAAAGCTATCCCGGACCGCCCAATCTCTTTTGAGGTGTTCGCCGATGACTTCAAGGAAATGGAACGGCAGGCGCGGATCATCGCTGCCTGGGGGCCGAACGTAAATGCCAAGATTCCCATTACCAACACCAAGGGCGAGCCTTGTCTCGACTTGGTGCGCAAACTGACCCGGGAGGGAATCAAGCTCAATATCACCGCCTTGCTCACCTTGGACCAGGTCCGCTGCGTGGCATCGGCGTTACGAGGCGGAGCGCCTGCCTTTGTATCTGTTTTCGCGGGCCGAATCGCCGATACCGGGCTCGATCCTGTCCCGATCATGTCAGCCGCGCTAGACGAAATCGCGGACTTGCCCGGTGTGGAACTCATCTGGGCGAGTCCGCGCGAGCTTCTGAACGTCGTCCAGGCCGATGCAATTGGTTGTCACATCATCACCGCCACCAGCGATATTCTGAAAAAGCTGCCGACTTTGGGCAAAGATCTCATCCAGTACTCGCTCGAAACAGTTCAGATGTTTCATGACGACGCGCGCAGCTCCGGATTTACGCTGTAGCGCAAATCCAATCGCACGCGTCAACGAGAGACGTAACGATGCAATCCGGTGTCGCCTCGGATTTGCGCTCGTTGTAGTGGCGGTTGATCAAGATGGTCTTGCACCCTGCTGCGGCACCTGCATCGATGTCTCGCCAACGGTCCCCAACCATGTAGCTGTTCGCCAACTCGATATCGTACTGGGTGGCGGCGTTCATTAGCAGGCCCGGTAATGGCTTGCGGCAGTCGCAGCGGTCGGAATCGTCGTGGTAGCACGTGAAGAAATCGTCCAATGGCAAACAACTCGCCAAATGCCTGTTGATGCGCTCCACCTCCGCTTGAGTGGCCGTCCCGCGCCCTACGTCGGGCTGATTCGTTACTACGACCAGCAAGAAGCCATGCTGCTTCAAGCGTGCCAAAGCTATCTCAGCCCCAGTGACGATGATTAGCTCGTGCAGTCCGGATGGCGGGTAGGGCCGACCCCCACGCAAAATGGGCTCGTTCAATACTCCATCCCGATCCAGAAAAACAGCCCTCCGCACGTTCATCGTGCGGGAACGGATTCCCACTTTGTCTGGTGAGCCTTTAACACGGGGTGCGAAACCAGCAGATGCCAGACCACAGCCTGAAACGCTTCCGCATGCGGTGTGACGTGTGCCGGGTTCACCGTGGGAATAATGACGCACGCGTCCGCGACTTTCGCCGTATAGCCGCCATCTCGACCGACGATGCCCATGATCTTCGACCCCACCGCTTTTGCATATTTGAGGGCCGCCACGAGATTCGGACTGACCTGTTCCTCCAGGTTGCCGCCTCCGACGGAGAAAATCAGGATGCCATCGCGCGACTGTAGCCGGCTCACCCGCAGCCAGCTTTCGAAGACGGTCGCCCATCCTTCATCGTTGGTGCGAGCAGTCAACTCCGACACATTGTCAGTGGGCGCATACGTCTCTAAACCCGTAATTTTCCTGAAATCATTCACGGCGTGAGACGCATTCGCTGCGCTACCGCCTACACCCAGCACGAACAGACGTCCTTGTTGACCTCTGACTTCGGCCAGAAGGTTGGCAATCCGCTCGGTCGCGCCCGTGTCCAGAGCGCTTGCTATTTTCTGTACCTCAAGTAAGAATTCTTGCGAGAAGCTCATAATGCTTTTCCTGATTCGGAAAGATATTGTTCGAGATCCCGTATCCCTTCGAGCGAACCGATCTCATAGAATCGCTCTTTGACTTCGCTCGCTGCTAAATCATTTCTTTCGAGCAGGCGACCGTAGACTCCGGCGAGGTCGGAAGGCTTGTCCTCGGGTAGACCCGCAAAAGCCGATTTATCGAACACTCCGAGCCCGTAGTCTATATACCGCATCTCCGGGGCCTTGCTTTTCTTGTCATACCGCAGAATTCGGCCGCCAGCGAACTCCACATTACTTGAATCGTATTTGCCTTCGTTCCGGTAAATCGTCATCAATCCCTTCTTCCCCGACTGTCCGAACTCGGCCGCCACTTTCCGATAGTCGCAGGGCAAATAGGAATCGCCGTACAAGACAAAGAATGACGGATCGAGGTGCGGGAAGGCTTGAACGATCGCGCCGGCCGTGCCCAATAATGTCGGGCCATCGAAGGAGTACGAAATTTGAAGTCGTCCGAAGCGATCTCCCGCAAAGTCGCGTATCTTCTCTCCCAGGAATCCAACGCACAGCACGACTCTGTCCAAACCGGCGGCTTCGAGGAGACGGAGCTGATGCGCTAGGAACGGTTCGCCGTTCACTGAAATCATGGATTTCGGAATGGAAGCGGTAACCGGGCGGAGTCTCGTGGCAAGACCCCCACACAGAATCGCCACCGGTAGCATGAACTTAAGACCGTGCTACCAACGAAGTGCCTTCGAAATCAAACTTGATTCGCACTTCGCGGAGCCCTGCCTGGCGCATCGCGTGACGCAACTTTGTTTTCTCTTCGGCATAAAACATGAGGAATCCACCGCCGCCGGCTCCGATCAGCTTTCCGCCTATAGCCCCGTTCTTCCTGCCATGTTCGTACCACTCGTCGATTGCGCCATTCGACATGCCGCCTGATCGGCGTTTCTTGTTTTCCCAATGGACGTGCATGAGCTCTGCGAATTTTCGCGCGTCGCCACATTCTAAAGCGGACTTGCTTTCCATCCCGAGCTGCTTGACGAAATGCAGATTGTCAATCATCGCGGGATCGCGTTCCTTGCTCCTCGAATCCTGATCCCGAAGAATCTGAGAAGCCGACCGCGAGTAGCCTGTATAAAACAGCGTTAGGTTGTCTTCGATGTTAGCCAAAGTCTCGCCACTGACCTTAAGCGGTTGCACTACCACGGTTCCATCTGAACCGATTTCAAAGCAAGTCAACCCGCCAAAGGCCGCTATGTATTGGTCCTGTTTGCCGACTGGCTCGCCCAGCTTTTCAATCTCAATAGAACAGGCCTGTTCGGCCAGCGCCTGCTTCGGAACGATCGATTTCCGGTGGATATGCAGCGCTTGCAATAGCGCCGTGACAAAACTCCCGCTCGATCCGAGCCCAGTGCCGGCTGGAATATCCGACATGCTTGTGATCTCTAAGGCCCGGGGCTCTTGTTCCACCATCCGTAGAGCTTCACGAATCAGGGGATGCTGTATCTCCTCGATCTTGCGTACTCGCTCCATGTGCGAGTACTTGATGATCAAATCTTCTTCGAAGGTGTCGTGAACAGTAATGTAAACGTATTTGTCGATTGCCGCCGACAAAACAAATCCGCCATGGTGGCGGTAGTAAGAAGGCAAGTCGGTGCCACCGCCACCCAAGGAAATACGCAACGGACTTCTAGTGATAATCACAGGCTTGATTTTGTATAGAGACGTTCAATGATTCTTAGCGCGGCTTGGGCGTCCGCGATGCCGGGCCTCGGCGCTCTTCCTAATCGTATGTCCTCAAAGAATTCGCCGATTTCAACCTCCCACGAATTATCGGGCATCGGATACTCATAAATTGTAGTTGGCGGCGGACCCATTTCCGGCAACATTTGATAGTGAATCAATTTTTCGGTCCCGTAACTGCCCCCAAGACCGCTGATCTCCAGTTTCCCCGTGCGTCCTGCTATCTCGAAAGAGAACAGATTCTTCCATTCCGTCCAACTGGCATGAAGAAATGCAACCTTGCCGGATTCTGATTCGAGCAGAAAGAATGCGTTGTCCTCCACCGGCATGTTCCAGAAATATGTTGGTGCTCTTCCTGCCACAAGATTCAGATCGCCCAGGAACCAGGCCGCGAGATCGAGTAGATGGACGCCCTGGTCAACCGCTTCTCCGCCTCCGGAAATTTCCGGAACCGCTCGCCACTCTTCGTCGTAGCCTTTGCGCCCTCCATGCCCGTATCGCGCCCGTATGAACATCAGGTCGGATAGAGCACCCGATTCGAATATCGCGCGTGCCTTCTGAAATGAACGATGATACCGGTGGTTAAAGCCGATTCGGACGGCCACACGCGTTCGCTCCGCCGCCTCATGTACCCCATCCAACTCAGCTGCACTGCGCGCTCCGGGCTTCTCGATCAGGATGTGCTTGCCGTGCAAAGCTGCCGCTTGCGCGATCGGCGCCAGCAAATTGTGTGTCGTGCAGATGAAGACTGCGTCGACGTCGTCGCGTGCAACTACGGATTGCCAGTGCATGCTCGCCACGGCGCCCCGGTGCATCTCCGCCAGCTTCTGTGCCCTGTCTAAATTGAGATCGCAGCAGGCGGTAATCGCACCTCGTCCCGCAAGACTCCGGGCCCTTTTTTGCCCAATCAGGCCGCAGCCGATTACCCCAATACGCAGGCTCCGCTCTAATCCCAATTCAGCCCCCGATCTGCGGGGACGATTCGTCGGAGGGTGTAGATGTCGGTCCCCGCGAGATCTTTCTTTCGTTCCGGCAGCGAGGTCCATGGGTCCCAAACCGCGCTGATCAACCGTCCGGTCAAGCCGTGGCTATCGTCCGCAAGGAGCATGACACAAAGGGATGCGGCTTTATCCGCTGGCGTCCCTCCCGATGTCTTCTGCTTAAGAGCCTCTCCGTAGGCGGACTCGCCCACTTTCGCGGGCCCTGCTTCCAATACTTCTTCCAACATGCGAGTGTTCACCGCCCCGGGCGCTATAGCGTTCACAAAAATGCGCGTCCCCTCTAATTCTTGCGCCAGATTCTCGGTCAAACGTACGACCGCCGCCTTGGAGGCTGCATAGGCGCTAAAGCGTGGTCGCGGAGAGGTCGCGCCGCCGCCGGAAAAATTGACGATTTGCCCGTAGCCTCGAGTTCGGAAATGGGGTAGAACAGCGCGGCACAGCAGCATCGTGCCGATTAAGTTCACGGTAATCGTCGCGATCCACTCGTCCGGATCCACTTCGTCCAAATCGCCCTTGGGTCCAAGAATCCCCGCCGCATTCACCAGCCCGGAAAGATTTGGAATTTGTGATATGACATCCGAGAGAAGCTGCGCAACCGCGTTCGGATCGGAAACGTCAGCCGCGATCGCCGCGACACGCTGTTCCCCCGTGGCGCCAGCCCGTAGTTGTGCCTCTGCTGCCGCAAGCGACGATTCGCTGCGGCCGCAGATTGCCACGTCGGCTCCCGCGGTGACACAAGCTCCGGCGATGGCCTTCCCAATTCCGGAGTTGCCTCCGGTAACAAGAATGCCGCGACCAGCGAGAACGCGGCGCACCTATTCCGCCCAACCAATCGGATGTGCCGTCACCCGCGACTTCTTGTCCGCGATCCTGCTCAATAATTTCCAAGGCAATACTCTTTCTCCAGCCGAGGTCTTATGGAAGCCAAGACTCTTTAGCACCTTGAATCGGATGATATCGTCGAATCCCCGCGAATAGCCTTTGAACTCGGCTCGAAAGCCACTTTGTTCCAACGCTCGCACTAGAGTTCTCGGTTCGAACAAGCTGATGTGCACCTCAGGAAGAAAATAGCCCCACTCAAAAATCCGCTCTCGATGTGGCGCCGCGTTCCCGGTGGTAATAAACAAGAGGCCGCCCGGTTTCAAGAGCGACCGGATCCGCCGCAACTCTTCCAGAGGGTCGGCCACATGCTCAAGCACTTCAATTGCCGTAACAACGTCGAATGTCCCAACCGCTGAATCTAGCGCGGCGCGTGTCATGACAGGTATGCCGAGATTCAGCGCCTGGTCTCGTATCCAGCCCTCCTCATATCCCCAGACAGAACAGGACAGATGTTCGCGACCATATCGCACCAATCCCCCATTGCCGCACCCAAAATCGAGCCAACGTACGTCAGGTCTCAATGGAACACAAGAACGGATAACTTCCACGATCCCTCGCCATTCGTATTGACGAACCGTTCTCTCTGGACTGCGCAATTCAAATTCGTAGTCGACAAATCGATCGGCGCCTTCCCCTTTGTAATACGATTCCGAATAGATTTCTTTGTATTCCAGCCAAGGATTGCCGACGAATATGAAGCCGCAGTTGTCACAGCTGAAAATTTCAAATAGTCGATCTTTGAACGCTCCTCTTCGGACCCCTATACGCAGCGCGGGGGCGGCACAGATTTTGCAGACCGGACTTGCCGCGCCGCTCATCCAAGCCTTTCCAGGACCTCGGGATTGTTGTGCAGGTACCGAACCGTTTGGATCACTCCCTGCCTGATGGTCAACTTCGGCTTCCAGCCGAGCGCGCGGACGGCAGAGCAATCCAAAAATATAAACGGATTGTCTCCAATCCAGCCACGCTCTCCACCGCCATACCGTATTTCCGGTTTCACTCCCAATTCATCGCAAATCCAGCCAATGGAATCGCTCACTTCGCAGTATTCATCGGTGCCCAGATTCAGCACTGTGGTTTTCGCGGTAGATTTTTCGATAGTTGCAAGGATTGCGTCGATGCAGTCCTGCACATATAAGTAAGACTTTCGCTGCTTCCCGTTCCCTAACACATGTAGAACATCGGGATGTTCCTTCAACTGTCTGCAGAAGTCGACAATGTGTCCATGCGTGTAGCGCTCGCCCAGGATGGAGACGAATCGAAAGATATAACCTTGCATGCCGAAGCCCTCGCAATATGCCTCGATAAAGGCCTCACCGCCGAGCTTGGATGCGGCATAGAGGGATGTTTGAATCGGGAAAGGCGCTGATTCCGGTGTCGGAAAGATTTCCGCCTCGCCATAAACGGACCCGGTTGAGGCGAACGCGATACGTTTTGCGCCGGTTGTTCGCATGCCTTCCAGAACGTTTACCGTGGCGATCGTGTTCTGATGCAAATCCTTAGTTGGGTGATCGGTCCCAAACCGCACATCCGCATTTGCCGCCAGGTGAAAAACGAACTCACTGCCGTCAAGCGCCGCCGCAACCGCCTGCTGATCGAGAAGATCGCCCTTCACAAACCGAAAGCGCTTATTTGAGAATGCCTCGCTGAGGAAAGCCGGCCGGCCGGTGGAGAGATTGTCATACCCCACTACCTCGTGTCCCATCGCGAGCAATCGATCTGTCAAACTGCTACCAATAAACCCGGCACAGCCGGTCACAAAGCACCGCAAATAAAGCTCCGTTTCACGATAATTTTCGTAAATGCTCACTCTAACATCGTCGGCGACTATACTTGGTAAATCATTGAATGTGGTGAGCTCCCCGACAGATCCGGCCTCGAAAATTCTCTTTTCACTGGATACACCGAACGCCATACCGCTGAATTCCCGTCAATCGTACGTACGCGGCTGGCTTGTCCCCGGGGATGATCAACCGTACGAGCTATGGCTCATTGTGGGCCAGGAACGCATTCCAGCCTTCACGGCTCTTCCGCGGCCGGATGTTCTGCGTCATCACAAGAATAATCCGGTCTTTGCAAATTCGGGATTCCTGGTGCGATTTGACCGGCTAAAGTTGCAAGGATCAATTGCTCTGGTCGCCGCGACCGGGGGCCGTGAGATTGTTCTGGCCGCAGGCATACCCGCTCCGAACTTCGGCGAAGTCTATGAACCCGGAACGGATGCCGGCTATCGAAGCTGGCTATCTACTCTGGAGCAGTCCTTGTTTTGGTCTGAGGAGGAAATACCAGCACGCTTGTCCTCCCTGTCCTATCAGCCCGTTTTCTCCATCCTCCTCGACGTCCCTGAATCTCATCCTTACTTAGTAACTCGCAGCATCGAATCCGTGCTGGAACAACACTATACGCAATGGCAGTTGTGTGTTAAATCGCCACCATTCGACTATCTTGATAAGTTAGCTGCCGGAAATGAGCGGATTCAACCGGCATCTAGTTGTGTTCTTGACGCAGCCGTCGGCGAATTTGTACTCCGCCTGGACTATCGCGACGAATTGCACCCGTCCGCTCTCCTTGAAGTCGTACGGGCCTTGAATGACGGAGAACGCGCCGATGTCGTCTATGCGGATGAAGACGAAATGGACTTCTACGGAAACCGCGTGCGCGCCCTCCGCAAACCCGCTTTCGACCCGGAAGCCTTTCTGTCTTGGAATTTCGTCGGGCACATGGTGGCTGTGCGCCGTCGCGCTTTGCCACCGCCCGCCGGAAACGCCGATATCGAGAACTGGGACACCCTGTTTCGAATACTGGAAGTCCCCGGTTCACGCCGACCGCGCCACATTCCCAAGCCCCTTTATCATTTCCGAAGAGGCAATCCGAGCTTGGCGCCGCTACTGAGAGAAGACGGGAACCTTTCTCCGAGGCCTCTCGTGGCTCATCTTTCCAGGACGGGCGTGAAGGCGACCATCGAGCCGGGCCTCTTTCCGGGCTCTTTTCGGCTCCTGAGGAAGCGACGGGCCGACTGGCAAATCGCGATTTTAGTGCGATCCGAAGACGGCGCATTTCAACACACTGCAGTGGCCGCGAATATCTATAGCCAGGCCACACGAGTCTATGAGTTGATGGGCTCGGGCGCACAACTGCTTGACCCGTCCGCGAATCGTCATGTTATACGCAATCTTGAAGAGATTCCGGCAGAGATATTCGTATTTATCAATCGCCCGCTTGAAACGCTGAATCACGCCTTCTTCGAAGAGCTGACAAGTCAGGCGATGCGAGACGATTGCGGAGTGGTGACCGGCATCTGCCTTGATCGATCCGGCAGAGTTTTGCATTCCACAAACAAGACCGTGGACGCCTTCGCGGGAATCCATTTCTCGCAAATCGATCTCTTGAGGGACCTTCGGGTTGTGCGCTCGACCGAAATGATCTCCGATGAATTCTTTGCTGTGAAGCGCGACCGGCTCGAAGCACTGGGCGGTTTGGCTGCTGTCTCGAGCATTCGTATGCCAGAACTCGCGCAAAGTCTCGTGGATCTATCGCGGTCTGTTAATCTGCGCGTGCTCGTCACCCCGTACGCGGTCGCAACTTTTGATATCGATATGGATGGTGATTGGGAGATGGGCGCCATGAAGAACTCAGTCTTTTCGGAAGATTCGGAGCCGAATGCCGCCCTCGCTGAGCGTAACTTGGCCGTTGCAGAACTTCGGGAGATGGCCACCGAGACAAATCGCTTGCGCCGCGAGATGGCGAATATGCGGGAGACGATCTCGCGACTCGAGACCAGCCCGCCTGTGGCCGACTTGCAACGGCAAGTACAAGAACTGACTGCGGCGTTGGAAGCCGAGCAGCGTGCCATAGCTGAGATTCGAAACTCACGATTCTGGAAATTGGTTAAACGTTTGCGAGCATGCTGGCATCTCGCCCGGGGCGGATCTTGAATACCGGCGCCCTCGCGCCAAAACGCCCACGCGTATCGATCGTTATTCCCGCTTATGGCGCTGCATCATTACTTCGCAATTGCCTCCTGAGTCTGGCGAAGTTCGCTCCGCCTGATTGCTCCGTTTACGTGCTGGACGATGCCACGCCGGACGACAGCATTCGGGAGACTTGCGCGGAAGTTCAGATCTCCCTGCCTCAATTGCGCTACGCGCGCAGTGAGGTGAATCGTGGATTCGTTGGTATCTGCAACTGGGGGTACGAGGCCTTCCGTGATCCGGGAACCGATTTGCTCCTGCTCAATTCGGACACGGAAGCAACGGCGGGTTTTCTCGAGGAACTGCAGACGGTTCTCTACTTGCATGAAAAGCACGGCATCGTGTCGCCCCGCAGTAACAACGCCACCATATTTTCTATTCCGCATGCCGCATGGAGCCAAGTCAAACACCTTCTTCTTCGCTACCAGATCATGCCGACGGCGGTGGGCTTTTGCATGCTGATGAAGACGGAAGTTCTGAATCGCTTTTCTCTTTTCGACGAGGTCTATTCTCCCGGTTACAACGAAGAGAACGATTTTGTTTGCCGGATTAACCGTTATGGCTACTCGGCGGTAGCTGCCAACTGGGCCTATGTTTTCCATCATGAGTCGTCGTCTTTCGGATCTCGACGAGCCAAATTAGAGGAGGCTCATAACCAGATACTGCTCTTCCGCTACCCCGAGTACGGGCGGAAAGTTGCCGACTATAGGCGCTTCCATAGGGATCCGGTCGAAAGGTTCGCCGAATTGCTCACACCGCATCGCCCAAGGATTCTCTACGACCTGTTTCATTTGCCGCCTGCTTACACGGGAACTTCAGATTTTGGCTTGAACCTGCTCCGCGAATTGTCGTGGATTCTCGGGGACGAGTTCGAATTGTCTGTCGGCGTACATCCTGAAGTGAGGTTCTTTGGGAACGAGTTGACCGGCTATCGAATTTTCGAGGATCCTCCGGATTCGCAAGCCGTTTTCGACCTCGTGTTCAAACCCTGTCAGATCTTTTCATGGATCGAATTCGTTCGCATGGAGCGGCTCGCGCCTCGCCTGGCGTTCTGCCTGCAGGACATCATCGGCGTGCGCTGCGACTATTTCAACTCGCCCAGGCGGCAAATCGTTCTGGCAAGGACCGCGGAACTTTCAGATCAGGTGTTCACGATCAGTGACTTCTCCCGCTCCGATTTCAATGCCTTCTACCGAACGAATGTCCCCATGCAAGTTATCCATCATGGAACGAATTTCGGTCTCACGGCAGGCGAGTTTCGCGCCGGCGAATATATCCTACTTATGGGGAACGACTACGTGCACAAGGGGATCCGCGATGCGATCGAGCACCTGGGTGCCAATTGGCCGCTGGTTGTCCTGGGCGGTAAGCAGGAGTCCGTATCTGCGAATATCCGACATTTAGGGAGCGGAAGGCTTACGCGCCAGCATCTCCGCGACCTGTTTGCGAATGCGCGACTGGTGGTCTATCCGAGCTACTATGAGGGCTTCGGTCTTCCGGTCATCGATGCGCTGGCCCTGGGTAAGCCGGTTGTGGTTTTGGATAGCGTGGTGAACCGCGAACTCGAATCAACGCTCGAAGACCCAAATCTATACAAGATTGGCTCTATGCAAGAACTCCGCTCCCTGGTGGCGACGCTCTTTGACCAGGGCCCGGCGACGCCGCCCACGGAGCCACGCCGATGGCGCGACGTGGCGTACGAGTATGCGCAGGCATTTCGCGAAATCTTGAGCCGCGACTTCGATCCAGTACGGATACGTGCCCGCTGGGAGTTGTTGCGAACGCTCGATTCGGCAGCTCTGCCGGAAGAAGATTCCTAGAACGGCCGGTCTGCTAGTAAAGAATAATGGATTTGGTCTCACTCATCCGGAGAATCATCCAAACCGAAAGCTTTCGCGCATTTGCAATCCTGATCGGCGTGTTGCACGTGTCGTTCTTTCCCTGTATTTGGGGAGATAGGACTCTGCTGGCCAGTTCGAAGGACGTTCCTAGTATCATGCCAGCGGGCGCTTGGGCCGGCCCCCCGTCAGCGTTTATCATCTCGCGGTCGGTGGATAACGCTGCTGGAGGTGTTTTCGGAGAGCCGAATCTGCCGCTTCTGCGTTATCAGTACACTCACGAGCGGGTTGCTCCACTTTGGGATCCCTATCAAGGCTACGGAGTTCCGCTGGCAGCCAACCAGCAATCTCAGCCGTTCTATCCGTTGACTCTCGCGTTGCTGCCGCATATTGGTCCGAGGACATATAACTGGTTTCTTCTGGCCCGGTTATTTGTAGCGGGGATCGCAAGTTATTTCTATCTGCGGCTTTTTGTCTCGTTTTGGCCAGCGATAACTGGAGGCATTGCCACGATGCTCGCCGGTTACTATCTTCTACTTCTCACGATCCCTCATCTCAGCGTGGAGGTCTTACTGCCCGCCGCGTTGTTGGCGGCCGAGCAGTTGCTCCGTAAATGCAGTTACGCACATGTGGTAGTATTCGCGACCGTGCTGCTCCTGGTATTTCTAGGCGGCATGCCGGAAAGTGCTCTGCTCTTATTCACGCTTCTTTATTCCTATATCTTCTTCCGAATCGTCTCAGACGCCGATATACGCAGAAGCTGGCGGCAGACGATTGTGAGGGTCACAGCGGCAACATGCGCCGGGCTCGCGCTGGCGGCTTTTTTCTTGCTCCCATTCTGGGAATTAATGCACCGTGCTTTCGATCTTCATCAGCCCCACAACGTGGGCGGTGCGATGCGCGGGCTGGGCGCCGACGCTCCTGGCCCCTGGATCTTCACTTATCTTTTCCCGCTGTTGCATGGGCCTCCCGGTACCGCGATATCCGGACTAGGAAACTATGTCGGTCTGGTCGGCTTCTTTCTTGCCGCCATCGCGGCTGTCGCCGTCTTCGAAAAGCGACGGAATAACAACCGCTCCTGTCACAGGATCACCTGGTTCTTTCTGTGCTCTGTGATTTTTTTCGAATTGAAGCGATATGGCTTTCCACCCGTGAATGCCATCGGCAGATTGCCTTTTTTTCAACTCGTCGACTTTCCGAAATATGGAGAAGCGCTCGTCTCTGTATGCATGTCGATTCTGGCCGCGATCGGCGCCGAAAGGTTGCTGCGCCGTGACTTACCTGCTCGTGCACAAGCGATCACGCTGGCAGCCACAGCTCTGTTGATTCCCATCGCGATCTTCGTCTCACGGCAATCGCTCACGCATGAGTTCGTTGAAATGCATCTTAGACACCGATTCCCGAACATGGCCATCGGCATACCAGCTATCCTGATGGTCGCAGTTGCTGTTCTATTGGCATGGTTTCGCCGGTGTGGAGCCAAGGCTGGCATGGACATCCGCTTGGGCATCGGTCTCGCGACGCTGATCACCGCGGAAATGTGTCTGAATTTCATCGCGCCGGTCCACTTCTGGTACAACAAGCTGGCGCCAATGGCGCATAACGCTTTTGCGGGTGCGCCATACATCGACGTCTTAAAGAAGTCAGCCATCAACTATCGGGTCTTTGCGCGCGATGGTCTCTTGTTTCCCAACTGGGCAGCGGCCTTCCAGCTATACGATATTCGCAATCTGGACGCAATGTATGACCGGAAATACCTTCCGTTTATCCAGAATTTCTTCTCCGATCAGAAGAACGTCAGCTTCCAATACGACCTTGGTGACCGATTCAACGGGATCGGATCTTATAGCCTGACTACTCCGCTGGCAGAGCGTCTGCTGCAGTTGTCGTCCGTGAAATATATCGCTACCGTGCGGCCATTCACTGTGCCCAACCTTTTGATCGATGAAATGATGGAGCAAAATCAGGGCCATCTGATTGCTGGAAAGGAAGTGGCCATTGCGCCGAGACCATTTGTTCTTTCCGGTGAAGCGCGCGATGCCCTGGGCGAACATCCGCCTTACGAGCGGTTGCCGTATCGCATCCAAGTCGCGAACGGGCAGAAAGAAATTTTCAATTTCTCTTATGCGCTAGACCCCGCCGTCTTCGACAAAACCTCTGGTGATGGCGTGGAATTCGTCATCGAATTGAAGGACGCGTCCGGACGCATCACCAGACAATTCTCCCGATACATCGATCCCAAACATAACCCGCAACAACGGCGTTGGATGGATGGCCAGATCGATCTGACCGCCTACCGGAATCAGACCATCGAATTGCTGTTCACGACGACCCCTGGGCCGAAAGGAGACGTCGCCTACGATTGGGCGGCTTGGTCGAATTTTCATTTCGAGGGTAGCGTGGCCCGCTACCCGCCGCCTCCTTTTCATTTGATCTACAACGCGGAAGCGAAGATTTATCGCTACGACGATGTGCTCCCGCGGGCCGCAATCTATCATCATTGTGAATTGGTCCCCGACGACAAAGAAACATTGCGGAGGCTGGCGGATCCTTTGCTTAACGTTTTTCAAAGTGTCGTATTGAGTGAAGGAAGCTTGACCCCCGAGCAGCGTTCACGCGCAACAGAAATGAATCGAGAAGCTCCTGTCCGAGCACAAGCAGCGACAATCAAGTCCTATAAATCGCAGGATGTGCAAATCGAGGCGTCGCTTGATGGAAGTGGAATTCTTGTCTTGAACGATACTGCCTATCCGGGCTGGACGGCAAACGTGGACGGCCGCCCCGCTGAATGGGTCGAAGCAAATTACATGTTTCGTGGTGTGTTTCTCCCGCCCGGCAAACACGCCGTGCGATTTCGTTACCAGCCGAAGAGCTTTCGTATGGGAGCAACCATCAGCGGGCTAACCCTAGCCGGACTGTTTGTGATCGGCCTCGTAGGCCCGCTGCGGCGCCGAATCGAAACCGATCAGGCGCATACGCCCGCCGTTCCGTTTGTCACTCAGCGATAATGCCACTCGCGTCATTTGTTAGGAAAATTTTCCGCACCGAAAACTTCAAGGCGATTGCCCTCCTGATTGGCGTGCTACATATTCCGTTCTTCCCGTGCATTTGGGGGGACAGGACGCTTATGGCCAGTGCCCAGGATGCTCCAAGCATTACGGGGTCGGGCGCGTGGTACGGGCCGCCGGGTGGTTCCCGCTTTTCTCGAACACTCGACAACGGCGGCGGAGGGTTTCTTGGTGAGCCGAATCTTCTACTGCTCCACCACCAATATTTTCATGAGCGGGTCGCTCCGTTATGGAACCCTTATCAAGGATATGGGGCTCCACTTGCCGCCGACCAGCAATCCCAGCCTTTCTATCCTTTGACACTTGCGCTGCTATTGCATATCGGCCCAAGGTCGTACAACTGGTTTCTTCTGTTCCGTCTGTTTCTGGCGGGAATTGGAAGTTATTTCTATCTGCGGTATTTTGTGTCGTTCTGGGCTGGAATCGTCGGTGGCATTACATCGATGCTTGCCGGTTATTACATTCTGTTTCTCACGATGCCTCAACTGAGTGTCGAGGTATTGCTGCCGGCAAGTTTATTTGCCGCCGAATATTTGTTAAGAAAACGCAGCCGTACGTCGATCGTGGCATTTGCAGTTGTGTTGCTGCTCATATTTCTGGGCGGAATGCCGGAAAGCGCTCTGCTGTTGTGCGTACTCCTCTATGCCTACTTGCTGTTCCGTATCGTGTCGGACGTGAATCTGCGCGCCTCATGCATGTCTGCGGTTGCTCGGCTGGTGGCCGCAACGGTTGCCGGGCTAGCCTTGGCATCGTTCTTTTTGCTCCCATTCTGGGAATTCATGCACCGCTCGTTCGATCTCCATCAACCCCGCAACGTGGGAGGCGCAGTCACCGGACTGTTCGCGGACCACTTCGGTTTGTCTATTTTCACGTATATATTCCCGCTGCTCTATGGGCCCCCCTTTCAGGGGGAATTCGCCCTTCGGAATTATTTCGGACTCATCGCCGCCTTCCTGCTCATCGCTGCCGTCACAGCCGCGTTGCATAAGAAATCAGCGACTGATTCGCCGCTGCGAGCGATTACCTGGTTCTTCTTTTGCTTTACGATTCTGCTCGTCTCGAAGCGATATGGATTGCCGGGCCTCAACGCGATAGGCAACCTGTCCTTTTTCCAGATGCTCAATTTCTCTAAGTACGAAGAAGCGCTTCTCTCCATATGCGTCTCGATACTCGGGGCAATTGGCGTGGAGAGACTGCTGCGGCATCAGGTGTCCGTTCGCGTGCAAGCCACTGCTCTTGTTGTCACCGCTTTTTTAATTCCCCTGGCGCGTTGGCTTTGCCGCGAGACCATTCGACACGAAATCGAAGAGTTGCATGTTCGGGCCGTCATACCGTTTATGGCGACACTTATCCCTTCGATTGCAATCGTGGGGCTCGGCGTTGTGCTTGCTTTCTCGTGGAGACGGATATCCACAATCGGTCCGGACGTCCGCTTGGGAGTGGGCCTCGCGGCACTCATCGCAGTGGAGATGTCGTGTAACTACATCATGCCCACGCACTACTGGCACAATAAACTCGCACGCATGCAGCATAATGCGTTCGCGGGGGCGCCTTACATCGACGTGCTGAAGAGAGTAGCCGGGATTTCTCGCGTTTTTGCGCGTGACGGCCTTCTGTTCCCGAACTGGGCGTCGGCTTTCCAGTTGTACGATATTCGCAATCTGGACGCGATGTACGAGAAGAGATATCTTCCGTTTGTCCAGACCTTCTTTTCCGACCAGAAAAACGTTCAGTACGATCTCGGAGACCGGTTCAATGGAACGGGAAATTATGAGTTAATCACGCCGCTGGCCAAGCGTTTGCTGCAGTTGTCGTCCGTGGAATATATCGCCACCATACGGCCGTTCACCGTTCCCAACCGCATGATCGATGAGATGATGGAGCAAAATCGCGGGCACCTCATCCCTGGCAAGGAGGTCGCCATTGCGTCGAAAGCATTCGTTCTTTCAGGCGAAGCGCGTGACGCCCTGGGCGAACATCCGCCCTACGAACGGATGCCGTACCGCATCCACGTCCCGAGCGACCCGCGAGCGATTTTCGATTTCTCTTACGCTCTCGACCCGGCCGTTTTTGACAAGACCGCGAGCGACGGTGTTGAGTTCATCATCGAACTAAGAGATCCCTCCGGCAGCATTGCGACGCAGTTTTCCCGGTACATCGATCCTAAACACAATCGGCAAGAAAGACGCTGGATGGACGGTCAGATCGACCTCAGCGCCTATCGGAATCAGACCATCGAACTGCTGTTCACAACAACCCCCGGGCCCAAAGGAAATACAGTCTATGATTGGGCCGCCTGGTCTAACTTTCATTTTGAAAGTCATACGGGCCACTACCAGACGCTCCCGTTTCATCTGATTTATAATGCGGAGGCGACGATTTATCGCTATGACGATGTCCTTCCGCGAGCGGCAATTTATCATCATTCCGAACTGGTTTCCGATGACAAAGAGGCACTACGGAAATTAGCGGATCCGGCTCTGAACATTTTTCAAAGTGTCGTGTTAAATGAATCGGCCTTGACCGCCGAGCAGCGCGCGCGGGCTGACGAAATGAATCGTGAAACTTCAGTCCAGGTACAGCCCGCGTCGATAAAATCTTACAAATCGCAAGACGTGCAAATCGAAGCTTCGCTCGATAAAAGCGGAATTCTTGTTCTCAACGATACTGCTTATCCGGGCTGGACAGTGAGTGTCGACGGCCGCCCGGCTGCATGGATCGAAGCCAACTACATGTTTCGGGGCGTGTTTCTCTCTTCCGGTAAACACGCCGTACGATTCCGCTACAAGCCGAAAAGCTTTAGCCGCGGAGTAACCATCAGCGGACTGACCACGGCCGGACTATTGATGATTGGGTTTGCAGGCCCGTTGCGGCGCCGCGTTCTAGCCGGACAGGCGCACGATTTGCGCGCTCAAGCCCTGGGCAAGCAATGATGTCAATCTTCGGACTTACGAAGAGGATTTGCCGTACGGAAAGCTTTCGGGCAGTCGCCATCCTGGTCGGCGTCTTGCACATTGCTTTCTTCCCGTGCATTTGGGGAAACAAGACGCTGCTGGCCAGTTCCAAAGACGCTCCCAGTATTATGCCATCGGGTGCTTGGGCCGGTCCGCCGTCCGGTCTTCTCTTCTCGAGGGCGCTCGACAACGGTGGTGGCGGGCTTTTAGGCGAGCCCAATCTGTCTTTGCTGCACTACGAGTATTTCCACGAGCGGGCGCTTCCGCTCTGGGACCCGTATCAGGGCTACGGGCGGCCGTTGGCCGCCAATCAGCAATCGCAACCGTTTTATCCCTTGACGGTTGCGCTGCTGCTGCATATCAGCCCTAGAACGTACAACTGGTTTCTCCTGGCACGGCTGTTCTTAGCCGGAATGGGAAGTTACCTTTTTCTGCGGTTCTTTGTCTCGTTCTGGGCGGGAATAACCGGAGCCGTCACGTCGATGCTCGCCGGTTACTACGTGCTGTATCTTACGATGCCTCAGCTCAGCGTGGAGGTGCTGCTCCCTGGGAGCTTGTTAGCGGCCGAGTATCTCCTTCGAAAACGAAATTACGCGTCGATGGTAGCGTTCACGATCGTTTTGCTGCTGGTGTTTCTGGGCGGAATGCCGGAAAGCGCTCTGCTTCTATTTACGCTGCTGTATTCCTACATTTTTTTCCGAATCGTATCCGATGCTGATCTGCGCTCGTCTTGGTTGACGGCGATCGCGAGAGTCATGGCAGCAACATCCGCCGGGGTCGCCCTGGCGGCGTTCTTGCTGCTTCCGTTTTGGGAATTAATGCACCGCTCGTTCGATCTTCATCAGCCCCACAACGTTGGAGGATCAATCACAGGACTGATCTCGGACCCTCCCGGCGTCTCGATTTTCACTTACTTCTTCCCACTGCTCTACGGGCCTCCATTCGGCGGCGTATTTGGCCTTCGAAATTATGTTGGACTTATCGACCCTTTCCTCCTTGTCATTGCCTTAACGGCCGTCTTAACTAAAAAACGCCGCAATGATAAGCCACTCCAGGCGATTACCTGGTTCTTCTTTTGCGTCACTATTCTGCTCATACTCAAGAGATACGGCTTTGCGGGAATAAACATGATAGGCACGCTGCCCTTCTTCCAGATGCTCAACTTTGTGAAGTATGAGGAGGCGCTCGTTTCTATATGCGTGTCGATATTGGGGGCAATCGGCGTCGAAAGGCTGCTACGGCGTGACGTTTCCAACCGCGCGCAAGCCATCGCGTTTGCGGCGGCTGCTCTTCTGATACCCGTCACCCTGTTTCTCTCGCAGCGCGCCATTAGCCGTACGGTCTTTGATTTGCATGTACGGCGGATCATCGTGTTCGTGGCCTGTGGTGTGCCGGCCCTGCTGATCGTCGGAGTCGGCGTTGCGCTGGTTTTCTCGTGGAGGCGGAACCTCACAGCCGGCATGGATGTGCGGCTGGCCATCATGCTAGTAGTTTTGGTTAGCGCGGAGATGTCGTTCAACTTCATTGCGCCGGCTTACTACTGGCACAACAAACTAGCACGCGTGGGGCATAACCCGTTTGCGGGAGCGCCCTACATCGACGTGCTGAAGAAAAAATCCGGCAATTTCCGTGTCTTTGCGCGCGACGGCCTGCTGTTCCCAAACTGGGCGGCTGCCTTCCAGTTGTACGATATCCGCAATCTGGACGCTTTGTATGAAAGGAAGTACCTTCCGTTCATTCTAAATTTTTTCTCCGATCAGACGAATCTCGACTCTCCGGAAGACCTGCGCGATCGCTTCAACGGAACAGGAAATTATGAGCTAACCACTCCTCTGGTCGAGCGCCTCCTGCAGCTATCGTCGGTGAAATACATTGCCAGCCTGAGACCGTTCAGCGCTCCCAACCGGATGATTGATGAAATATTGGAGCAGAACCAGGGTCGCTTAATTCCCGGGAAAGAAATGGCTATTGACCGGAAGTCGTTCATCCTGGGAGGTGAGGCGCGTAATGCGCTCGGCGAGTATCCGCCATACGAGCGGCTTCCGTATCGGATTCATGTCGGTGCTGGCGCAAAGGAGATATTCGATTTTTCCTATGCGCTCGACCCGGCTGTTTTTGACGAGACGTCCGGCGATGGAGTGGAGTTTGTTGTCGAGGTGAAGGACTCGTCTGGCCGCATCACTAAACAATTTTTCCAATACATCGATCCCAAACACAACCCGCGTGAAAGGCGCTGGATAGATGGTCAGGTTGACCTCACCTCCTATCGCGGGCAGACAGTTGAGTTGTTATTCACGACAACTCCAGGCCCCAAAGGAAATACCGGTCATGATTGGGCGGCGTGGTCGAACTTTCATTTCCACGGTAAAGACCTGGCGGCGCACGCTCCGCCCCCCTTCCACCTGATCTATAACGCAGAGGCGAAGATCTATCGATATGACAATGTGCTGCCGCGCGCGGCTATTTATTATCGGGCTGAGGTGGTCAAGAGCGAAAAGGAAGCGTTAAGAAAACTCGTGGATCCCTCGCTGGATGTATTTCAGAGTGTCGTACTGGACGGATCCGAGTTGACTGCCGAACAGCGCGCGCAGGTGGCAGACATAAATCGCGGGGCTCCCGCGCGAGTGGAATCCGCGGCCATTCAATCCTATCAATTGCAGGATGTTCGAATGGAAGCCTCACTCGATCGAGCCGGGATTCTTGTTCTGAATGACACCGCCTACCCAGGATGGATGGTGGACGTCGATGGCCGATCCGCTGCTTGGATCGATGCAAACTATTTGTTCCGCGGCGTCCTGCTTCCGCCCGGCAAGCATTCTATCTGGTTCCGTTATCGGCCGGCTAGCTTTCGCCGGGGAGCTGCGATTAGCGGCCTGGCATTGGCTGCCCTGCTGGCCGGCGGTTTTCTGCGACCGAGGCCACGCCCCATTTTGTGAGAACAACCCGACCGGAGAAACATTCTCGCAATAAGAAAGAGATTACTTATTCGCCGTATGAATAACGGGCGCTCCAATACATACGAAGTCCTAGAACAGCCTGAGGGAGTAGCTCCTTTCTTAAGGGGCTTGCTGATCGCCTTGGCTCACGTCGTGTTGTGCTCGGCTGGGATAATCGCGCTGGATTGGAGTTCTGGCGTCAATTTTCCTGCTAGGTTCCTTCTGTCGAGGCGCCTTCTTTTAATCTGGATGTGCTACTCTCTTCTACATCTAAATCTGCGGTCGGTGCTGGTAGAACGTTTAGTCTTCCTCGCTGTTGGCTGCTTTTAGAAGAATTGAGCTCTGGAGGAGAGGCGTGACCAACATCTTTGTAGGAAACCTAAGCTTTGCAACGACTCAGGACGATTTGCTATCGGTATTTTCTGCCTACGGCGCAGTCGACCGTGTGAATATCATCACTGACCGGGATACCGGCCAGGCGCGCGGTTTCGCGTTCGTCGAAATGCCCAACAGCAATGAGGCGCAGTCGGCTATTGCAGCCCTCAATGGAACCGACCTGCACGGCCGGTCTCTGAATGTAAACGAGGCTCGACCAAAGGCGGATGGCCCGCGCGGCGGCGGCCGGCCAGATTTTAAGCGTGGCGGGGGCGGCGGTAATCGCCGTCGCGGCTACTAAGCAAATCGAATTGTACGTGTCAGCGGGCGGTTACGCCGCCCCCGGGCGCGGCAGGCCGGGCATACCGGTTGAGCCATTCGATTACTGTCGTATACCAGAATTGGCTGTTTTGCGGCTTCAGGATCCAGTGACCCTCGTCGGGAAACAGCACCAGTTTCGAAGGTACTTTCATCTGCTGCAATGCCGTGAACAGTTGCTGGCTTTGCCCGAGCGGCACACGGTAGTCTAGTTCGCCTTGAGTGACCAAAGTAGGAGTCTTGAAGTTCTTGACGAACGCGCTCGGCGACCACCGTTCATACAAACCCGGGTTGTCCCAGGGCAGACCACGAAACTCCCATTTCGGGAACCAAAGTTCCTCGGTGGTTTCCGCCTCGCTGCGCAGATCGAACGGTCCGGCATGGGAAACCAGCGCTTTAAATCGGTTCGTATGCCCTAGAATCCAATCGACCAGGTAACCGCCGTAAGACCCTCCCGCGGCTACCATCCGCTCGCGCTCCACGTAGGGCAAATTTGACATGTAATCGGCCGTCGCCATAATGTCGGTGTAAACGCGACCTCCCCAATCGCCATTAATGGCATCGGTGAATGCCTGACCATAGCCGACCGAGCCGTGCGGATTCGGAAGCACCACCACGTAACCCACTCCGGCGAACACCTGCGCGTTCCAGCGATACGTCCAGGATTCACCCCATTCGCCTTGTGGGCCTCCGTGCAGAAGAAATAAGACCGGGTACCGGATCGACGGGTTGAAATCCGGGGGCTTCACGACGAAGCTCTCGACCTTCGAGCCGTCGGCGCCATCCACCGATATTCGCTCCAGCAGCGTCAACTGGTACATGTTCGTCACTGAGTCGTTCAAATGAGTCAAGGGGATGCCGCTGCCGCCGCGTGAACTCGCGCGGTAGATTTCCGGAGGATGGGCGCCGCTTTCCTCGAGATACACCATCATCTGGTCGCCCGAGGTGAAATGCATGGCGCTAATTGAAGTCTCACCTTGCGCGATTGTACGAGGCGCACCGCCGGCGGCGGAAATCATCAATAGTGGGCTCCCGCCCCGATCGTCGATCGTGAAAAATACTCGTTGAGAATCGGCCGACCAGGTGAACGATTCGACCCAGCGATCCAGCGAATCGGTTAGCGTCGTGGTCCGGCCGGCTTTCAGTTCCAAAACGGCAAGGCGCCACTGATCGCTTTCGTACCCGCTACGGCTTTGGGTGCGATAGGCCAAATATTTCCCATCGGGTGAATACAGCGGGCCCGCATCGGCTCCCGGATTGGTAGTAATGCGCCGGATCGTCCCCCCCGAAGCGGGCACAGCAAATATGTCCGAGTTAGTGCTGCTCGCAAGGTCGGCATCGCTATTGGCGACAAACGCGATCTGTGTACTATCCGGCGAAAAAACATACCCATCGGGTCCGCCGAGTGAGAACGGAGGCGTATCACGATCGCCTGGTGTAAGATCGCGGATCTTGCCGGTGTTATTCAGAGTCTGAATCAGCAAGTGCCTCCGGCGCACGCCCCCGTACTCGTTCCAATGCCGGTAGAGCAAGGATGTGTATACGCGCGCCTTCACCTTATTCGCCGCATCTTTATCGAGATTGCTCTTGTTGCAGGCGGGGTTGTAGTCGACGCCGGAAGACGCATTGGATGGTTCGCAAGCCGGATAGACGTCGCTCGTGTACATGACCAGGTTGCCGTCCGGAGAAATCGTGACCCCGTCGGCACCCGTTGGCACGTTTGTTATGGGCCTCGCGTCCGTTCCGTCCGGGCTGATAGACCAGACTTGCGAATTGCCCGCGATCTGCGACGCGTTAGGGCGATTCGAGATATAGAAGATATGTTTGGAATCGGGTGTCCAGCGCGGCCGCGAATTGGAAGCGCCTTCGTTGGTGATGTGTTGTGGCACACCACCGGCTACCGGAACCACATAGATCTGGCTTGGAACAGTATTGTTCGGTAAGTCAACTGTCCGGACAGTAAAAGCCACCCACTTATCGTCGGGTGAGACTTGCGGATCGTCGATCCTGGCAAGTCTTGTCATGGCATCGAAGGTGAACGGCAATTTCGCCGGCCACCCCGGAACACTTGTAATTGCAAGCAAGAGCGCGGGTAGCGCCGCGTTGCGCATGAACAATATAGTAGTTCATTGTGAAGACCGACCGGGTGGAGCAGCAACTTGAGCATCTACGTGCTCTGCGAACACTCAGCCCCGCTGATGCGGCAGTCGCCGAATTGCGGAAGGCGCTCCGCGACCGTGTGAATGTGATCGTGGCGAAAGCAGCTGGGATAGCGGGAGATCTTAGGCTCCTAACCCTCGTGCCCTATCTCCTGGAAGCCTTTGCGCGGCTGTTTGACAAACCTCGAGATACAGACCCGCAATGCTGGGGCAAGAATGCGATTGCCAAGGCGCTCAAAGACCTGGGTTATGCCGAATCCGCCATCTTTTTACGTGGATTCCGGCACATTCAAATGGAGCCCATATGGGGTGGGCAAGAGGACACGGCGGCCGTGCTACGCGGAACCTGCGCCCTAGCGTTGGTTCAATGCACTGATATCACCCGCGCGGAGACGATGCTCCATCTGATCGATGCACTGGCCGAAGGCGATCCGGGAGTGCGTCGGGACGCGGCGATGGCGGTGGAACAAATGGCCGGACATGAAGCGGTGTGGCTCTTGCGTCTGAAAGCCAGGCTGGGGGATAAACCGGAAGTTACGGGACAGGTATTCGAGTCGCTGCTGCGTCTTGAAGGGGAGTCCGCCGTGAGTTTTATTTCCAGTTTTCTTGAGGGTGTGGGTGAGCAAGTGGCTGAGGAGGCGGCGCTGGCTCTCGGAGCGTCCCGGCTTCCCGAGGCTCTCAAAACGCTCAAACTAGCGTGGACGAAATCCAAAAATGGATCACTCGGCCCCATCCTTCTCCACGCGATCAGTGCTTCACGCTTGGATGACGCGTTCGAGTTCTTGCTGGCGATCGTGCGCGAAGGCCGCCAGCCTGACTCCCAGGACGCTCTGCGTGCGCTCGAAATCCATCGTGACTTTGACGACATTCGACGGCGCACCGAAGAAGCGCTTGCTAGGATGTCAAGAAAGAGTTGATCCGACCCTACCGCGGGGTAATGCCGCGCATCGCAGCCTCCGCTTACATCGATCCCAGTGCGCAAATTATTGGCGACGTGATTATCGGCGAGCGCTCCAGCGTCTGGCCAAACGTCTCGATTCGCGGCGACGTGAACCACATTCGCGTCGGCGACGAAACCAGCATCCAGGATAATTGTGTGCTGCACGTCGATCATGACGTGTACCCGTGTGTTGTGGGCAACCGTGTGACCGTCGGGCACAGCGTCGTTCTCCACGGCTGCCAGGTGGAAGACGATGCCCTGATCGGCATTGGCGCGATTGTTCTGAATGGTGCGAAGATTGGCGCTGGCGCCGCAGTGGCCGCGGGAGCGCTGGTCCCCGAGAAAATGGAAGTGCCCGCCGGGACTCTGGTAATGGGTTCGCCTGCCAAAGTACGCCGCTCCGTCACTGCTGAGGAGCAGCAGCGCTTTCGCAAGAATTGTGAGAACTACGTAAAGATCACGGCAATCTACAAGGAAGAACAGCTTTGATCCTAGGTGTAAAGGGAATGCGCGACATCCTGCCGCCTTCAAGCGGGGTGTGGAACGACGTCGAGGCAACAGCCCGCCGCATCTTCGCGCGGTTTAACTATCGCGAGATTCGCACGCCGATTCTCGAAGAGACAGCGCTGTTTGCGCGCGGAGTTGGCGAGGAAACGGACATTGTCAACAAGGAGATGTACACCTTTGAAGACCGCGACGGTAGCTCGCTGACTTTGCGGCCCGAGAATACAGCCTCCGTCATCCGTTCCTACATCGAACATCGGTTGGATCAGCAACCGGGCATCCAAAAGCTCTATTACATCGGCCCGATGTTTCGCCGTGAGCGCCCCCAGAAAGGCCGCTACCGCCAGTTCTACCAGATCGGTGCAGAGGCCATCGGGTCCGATTCACCGGCCATCGATGCCGAAGTGATCGAGCTTGTCGTCACGATTCTTCAGCAAGTCGGAATCAACGACTTCGAACTGCTCGTGAATTCCGTCGGTTCGAAAGAATCACGCGCCCGCTATAACGAGGCGCTGCAGGCGGAACTGAAAGACGTAGCGCCGAAAATGTGTGAGGACTGCCGCCGCCGTGCCCAAACGAATCCCCTTCGTGTACTGGATTGCAAAGTGCCGGAAGACCAGCCGATTATTGAACGCTTGCCGTCTATTTTGGATTTTCTGGACGACGACGACCGCGAACATTTTCGCAGAGTTCGCGAGTTCCTGGACGACCGCCAGATCCGCTTCGCCGTGAATCCGCGGCTGGTGCGCGGGCTCGATTATTACGCCCGTACGACATTTGAAATCACTCATGGAGCCTTGGGCTCCCAAAACGCGATCCTGGGTGGGGGGCGATACGACAAATTGGCCGAAACTCTGGGCTCGAAAACACCCACGCCTGGTATCGGCTTCTCCATCGGCGAAGATCGCCTGGTGATGACCGTAGAAGCGAGTCATGCCCCCAATCCGGTCCGGCTGGACGTGTATATCGCGCCCATGGGCGATACCGCGCTTCGCCATTGCGCCGTGCTGGCTCGCGATATTCGAGAACTGGACTTATCCGTCGAAGTCGGCACGGACCGCAAGCTGAAGCGCATGATGGAATTGGCTAACAAACAAGAAGCTCGTTTTACACTGATCGTCGGCGACAACGAAATCGTGTCGCAGACATACACGCTGAAAGATATGGCTTCGGGCGATCAACAGACGTTAACCCGCCCGGCATTACTTGATTGTTTGAGGCGGCCGTGAAGCTGGATTTTCTCGGTGATCTGAGGCGCACGCACACCTGCGGCCAACTGCGATCGACCGACGTTGGCCAGCGGGCTCTCCTGATGGGATGGGTCCATCGCCGGCGCGATTTTGGTGGACTTGTCTTCGTTCACCTGCGCGACCGTGATGGAATCGCGCAGCTCGTCTTCGACGCAAGCAAAAATCCGGAGGCACACAAGCGTGCCGAGGAGTTAAGCTCCGAATTTGTCATCGCTGTCGAGGGTCTAGTCGAACGGCGTAGCTCCGATACGGTGAACCCGAATATTGCCACCGGAGAGGTGGAAGTGGCAGTCTCGAAACTCTGGATTTTGAACGAATCTAGAACGCCGCCCTTCCCGCTGGAAGACGATGTTGATGTCAAAGAAGACGTTCGATTGAAGTACCGATACGTTGACTTGCGCCGTCCGCGCGTTCAGCGCAATATCATCATGCGTTCGCGAATCACGCTCGCGATCCGGCAGGCGCTTTACTCGCAAGGCTTCCTTGAAATTGAAACGCCCTTCATGACGCGCTCGACGCCCGAAGGCGCGCGCGATTATCTGGTTCCGAGCCGCGTCCAGCCGGGTAGTTTTTACGCGCTGCCGCAGTCCCCACAGATTTTCAAGCAACTGCTGATGGTCTCCGGCTACGAGCGCTACTTCCAAATTGTGCGCTGCTTCCGGGATGAAGACTTACGCGCCGATCGGCAGCCGGAATTTACGCAGATCGATTTGGAGATGTCGTTCCCACAGGAAGAGCAGATCTATGAAGTGATCGAACCGCTCATCCAGGGCGTTTGTGAAGCGGCTGGCAAGCCTATCAGTGGAGCAATCCCGCGAATCACTTACGCGCAGGCCATGCGTTCCTATGGTAGTGACAAGCCAGACCTTCGAATACCGCCTTTTTACTGCGTGGAGGATCTCTTTGTCGATACGCCGCTCGCTGCCGCCGATGGCTTGCCCTTGGTCGCGGTTCATGTTCCGAAGATCGGCCAATTAAGCCGAAAAGAGCGCGACGAAATCAAGGCCGTCGGCCAGGAGCGTGGGCTGCGTGTATTTGACGACTTGAAGCGTCTGGATCGGGATTATGCCCCCGCAATGCAGAAAGTTCGCGAGCGCGTTAAACCGGCTGACGATGATTTGATAGTACTCGCCGGCTCCGCCGGTGAGAAGACTGGCGCGCTGCCTGAGTTGACCGTCCTGCAAGCCTGCGGCCACCTGCGCCTACACATCGCCCAGAAATATAACGACCGGCACAAGCTGCTCGATCCAGCCGATCTCAAATTTCTATGGGTCGTCGAGTTTCCGATGTTCGAGTGGGACGATTCAGAAAAACGCTGGAACGCGGCACATCATCCCTTCACCTCTGTTCACGATGGGGATCTCGAAAAGCTGATGGCCGATCCAGCGCATTGCCGGGCCAAATCGTACGATCTGGTCTTGAACGGCGTGGAACTCGGCTCCGGTTCCATTCGTATTCACCGCCGTGACGTACAGACCCAAGTCTTTGCGGCCCTCGGCTTCAGCGAGGAAGAAGCAAAACGGCGCTTCGGCTTCCTGCTTGAAGCTCTGGAATACGGGGCCCCTCCCCATGGCGGTATCGCCTTGGGCCTAGATCGTTTGGTCATGCTGCTGGCGGGCGAACAGTCCATCCGCGAAGTGATTCCGTTCCCGAAAACCGCCAAAGGTACCGACCTCATGTGCGAGGCGCCTGCACCCGTACCGGACCGCCAACTGCGCGAGCTAGGTATCCGAATCAATCCCCGCGATTGATGGATTTCAGGCCGCGCCGGCCAGGCTCTGCATAACGGCTGTTGTCGTAACGCGCGGCAAACCGGATGAGCAGATCCTGATCAGACCTCCACTCGTCTGTATTCGCTGAGATCTCCGACTAAGCCTTTATCGGTTTATCGACTGCTTTCCAGCTCTTCTCGTCCCAATACTTAACGCGGCCTTCGCGGTAAGATTCCACTGCAAGAGTGATCAAAATCTGAGCGTGGGCGGCCGTTTCTACATCCAGGTGCGGCTTCTCGCGCGTGCGCATGCACTGCAAGAAGTTGCCTATGTGCGCCTGCATCATGTCGTATTGATCCACTGAAATTTTGATTTCGTCCTTGCCGAACTTGTAATCGGGAAATGGTCCACGGGTTTTGTCCGGTAGCCGAACGAGTTCCGGCCGAATTGTGATGTCGGGCGTCGCGCCCTCGAATCTTCCGTGTTCGACCATAATAATCGTGCCTTCGTGGCCCCGAATCAAGCCGGGAATATGTTGCGAGTTCCCCATGGAAGAACTCAATACCAGGGAATGCTCCTCCGGGTATTCGGCCACCAGGTGAAATGTATCGGGCACTTCGCGCTCGTCGTGAAACGCATACTTCCCGCCCGAGGCCATTACTTTCGACGGATACTGTGGCTTGTCCCAGCAAATGTTGAGCGGAGCGACTACGTGGAAGAACAAATCGGTCGCAATACCGCCTGAATAATCCCAATACTTGCGGAAACGAAAAAAGCGATCTGCGTCGTACGGGCGTTTGGGTGCCGGCCCAAGCCACATGGCCCAATCGATGTGATCCTCGCCCTTCCCGTCCGGACCCGCAGCCGAATCAATCGGGTAATTCCACTCACCTTCAATCGAATTTCGGTGATACGATCCCTGGCTCATGATCATCTTGCCGATCATGCCGTCGGCGATCGCCTTCTTCGCCTTCCACCATTGGTCCGCGGACGTTGTTTGCGAACCAACCTGGACCACCCGTTTGCTCTCATGCACGGTGTCGATCAATTCTTTGACTTCCTTGATCGTGTGGCACATGGGCTTTTCGAGATAGACATCTTTCCCTTGGCCCATAGCGTCTAGGGCGATTCGCGCATGCCAATGATCGGGCGTCGCCACGATTACTGCATCGACTTCGGGCAAAGCCAGCAATTCCCGATAGTCTGTGAACCCCTTTGCCTTATAGCGAGCGGCCTGCTGCGCTTTACGCTTTTCGTAGGGGTCGCAAACCGCCACAATCTGGCAAGCGTTTTTATTCTCTTGTCCGTACTGCGTGAAGGTGCGCGCGTCCGAAGATCCTCGTCCTCCGCAGCCGATCAATCCAATGTTTATGCGATCATTAGCGCCAAGTACCCGCGCCGGATTCATCTTGGCGGCGGTCTTGGCAAACGCCCGGTTCGCGATAGCTACGCTGGCGCCAAGGCCACCGCTACGTTTCAGAAAATCCCGGCGATCGAATTGGTCTGCGGACATAATAGTTCCTTTCTTGTGTGACACACTTGTCACCAGAGGCGAATGCACGAAAACTCCCGCGAGTCTTCTTCTCGCCCCGCTTTCCACTATACAAATTTTCGGCATTATCTGGCCGCCCGCCTGCTTAGTACTACTTCTTCCGAGATGCAATCCGTCGCGGTCGGATGGCAGGTATATGAGATCACCCATAGGCCCTTGGACCTCGGCTTGGTGGGGCTAGCGCAATTCCTTCCCGGTATCTGCCTCTTTCTTTTCGCTGGGCATGTTGCCGACCGCGTGGCGCGCCAGCGCATCCTGCAAACCTGTATGGCCGGATTTTCGATTTGTTCCGGGCTTTTGTTGTTTCTTGCCTTACACCCTATGGGTGGAACAAGTCCCCTGGCGCGTGCGTATCCCATTTATGCCGTGATGTTGTTGAATGGGACCGTCCGAGCGTTCAATGGGCCGGCATCCCAGGCGTTTCTTCCGCTGCTGGTTCCGCGCGAGATCTTTCCTAACGCTGTCGCCTGGAACGCCTCCGTTTTTCAGGCCGCGACCATCGGAGCGCCGATGCTAGGCGGCATTCTTTACGGCATCACGGGTAGCCCGGCCCTTGTATACGGATGTTCGGCGGCAGGCTACCTATCCGCATTCTTCTTGATTGGAACCTTACGGTTGCCCGCCTGGAGAGCCCCTGCCAGTTCAGCCTCCATGGGAATGGTGCTCGATGGGCTGAAATACATTTGGAGTAACAAAATGGTCCTGGGCGCGGTCTCGCTCGACCTGTTTGCAGTGCTTCTCGGGGGCGCGGTCGCCTTGCTGCCGGTTTATGCTCGCGAAATATTCAGGATGGGAGCGAGTGGCCTTGGTATGCTACGCAGTGCGCCGGGCTTGGGGGCTCTTGCGATGAGCATTATCGTGGCGCACTGGCCGTTGCGGCGAAGAGCGGGAGCGGTGATGCTCTGGTGCGTATTCGGATTTGGCCTTTTTACTGTGATGTTCGGTCTTTCTCGCAGCTTCACGCTATCGTTGGTTCTGCTCTTTTTCACCGGTATGACCGACACGATCAGCGTTATCGTTCGATCGACCATGATCCAACTTGGCACTCCAGATGAAATGCGCGGCCGGGTAAGCGCGGTGAACATGGTGTTTGTGGGCGCTTCGAATGAAATTGGCCAATTCGAATCAGGCCTCACCGCCCAGTGGTTTGGCGCGGTGCCGGCCGTCATTCTGGGCGGCGCTGGTACCATGCTGATCGTTCTTGTGTGGTCTTGGCTGTTTCCTGATTTACGGCGTCTGGACAGACTTGTACCTAAGGAGCCGTTGGCCGCTCTGGTCCGGGCGTCTTCGGAAGGGATGGATCCGGTTGAACCGTAAACTTTCCGCGTTCCTTCTGCTGTTGTTTACTGGCGCGCTGTTATTCGGCGCCGACGTTCAGTCCCTGCCTAAGCCTACCGGCTATGTCAGCGATCTGGCGCACGTGGTGAATCCTCAGGATCAGGACACACTCGAGTCATTCTGTACTAAAGTCGAGCAACAACTCGGCGTGCAGTTCGCCTTGGTAACGATCGATACAGTGGGTGATCGGCCGATACGCGACTTCGCCCTCGATCTATCGCGCCTTTGGGGCGTCGGCGATAAGAAGAGCAACCAGGGCGTCATGCTCTTGCTCGCAGTCCAAGATCGCCAAAGCGATATCGAGACCGGTCGGGGCGTCGAGCCGTACATTACAGATGGATTTTCCGGCGGCACCTTGCGAGCCATGCGTCCTTCCCTACGCGCTGGCGACTACGGTGCCGCTTTGCTCTACGCCGCACGCGAAATGGCCGGCCAGATTGCCCGTGGAAAAAATATCGAGTTCACCGAGGCCATTCCACAATTGCGCCAACGCCAGCCCGAACAGAATGACAACGGCGGTCACATCCCTTTCCCGCTGATAGTCATTGGTCTGCTCTTTCTCCTGTTCATTCTCAGCAGGGGAGGTCGCGGCCGGGGTGGTGGTGGTGGCGGTTTCCTGACGGGTATTCTCTTGGGCAACCTGCTGGGGGGTGGAAGCCGGCGCGGCCGTTGGGGTGGAGATGGCTGGGGCGGCGGCGGTTTCGGCGGCGGCTCAGGCGGTGGTGGCGGCTTCGGTGGTTTCGGCGGCGGCGATTTCGGCGGTGGCGGAGCCAGCAGTAATTGGTGAGGAAAAAGTTTTGGAGCGAATACTTTCAGAATTAGTCGAACGGCTCAAGTCGGCTTTGGCCGATCGGCTTGTCGCCGTCATTCTTTACGGATCGGCTGCGATAGGCGACTGGGACAAGGAGAACTCGGACTTGAACGTGCTGTGCGCGCTCGATCGGATCTCTCCGCCCGAGCTCTTGCGGTCCGAGCCCGTCGTGGCGTGGTGGCGCGAGCAGGACCGTCCACCGCTATTGTTGTTGACGGCCGAGGAAGTCCGGACCTCGACTGACTGTTTCGCGATCGAGTTTCACGACATGAAAAAATTCCGCCGTGTTTTGTTCGGCCCGGATCTGATCGAGGATTTGATCGTGGATAACAGGTTTTACCGTGCTCAGGTCGAGCACGAGCTTCGCTCCAAGCAGATCCGTCTTCGCCAGAAGGCCGCCGAGGTTCTCTCGAAGCCTGAGCGACTCGCCAAATTGTTGACCGATTCCATCTCAACATTTTGCGTTTTGGGCCGGCATGCTTTGTTACTGAGCGGTCACGAGCCGCGTTGGAAGAAGGCGGAAGTGGTAACGGGTCTCGAGGTAGCCTTGGGACGCCCGTTGCCTGCATTTAATGAGATACTGGCGGTTCGGGAATCCGGCAAACCGCCGGGCGGGGCGGCGGTCACATCCCTGCTGGAACGTTATTTGATTGAGACGGACGTTTTGGTTCGTTTCGTGGATGCGCTGGCAAAGTAGTCAAAGTTCAACATGGGGGCAACGTACAAATGAAGGGCGCTCTGATTATTCTTGGGGTTCTGATAGTGGTTGGATTGATTTTCGGAGGTCAACTGGTGGGTTCGCGCAACCTGCTGGTAACTGAGAAGAATGACATCGACGCACGGTGGGCTCAGGTCGACAACGATATGAAGCGGCGTGCCGACCTGATTCCTAACCTCGTAGAGACCGTTAAGGGCTACGCCAAGCAGGAACAAACGGTGATTGCTGAAGTGGCGAATGCGCGGGCCGCGCTGCTGGGCGCGCGCAGCAAAGGCGATGAGATCAACGCCAACAATCAACTTAGCGGCGCGCTCGGCCGCCTGCTCGTTTTACAGGAGAACTACCCGCAACTGAAGTCCAATGAGAACTTCCTTCGCCTGCAGGACGAATTAGCGGGAACTGAGAATCGCATCGCAGTGTCGCGCCGCGATTACAACGAGGCGATTAAGAAATACAACACGGATGTCGAGCTGTTCCCGAAGAATCTTGCGGCCTCGATTTTCGGCTTCAAACGTGACGATGCCTATTTCAAGACTTCCGAAGAAGAAAAGAAAACGCCGCAGGTCAAATTCTAGTCTTCAGTCGGTTCGCTAAACTCTTCCACCCGCTGGCTGTAGCGCTTTAGAACCGCTATCGCGCTTCCGCTGCCAAAACCTGCGGTGCGCAATCGGCGATAGGCCGACGCCAGGTTCTTTTCTTCCTGCAGAAATTGGCGCAGGTCGATGTTGCGATATTTTCGTTTTAAAAATTGTTCGATCAGTTGCGGTTCATCGGTGCCGCTGAATGCTGTATTCACCGCCGTCTCGGCAATCGCCGGCGCGATTCGTTTCCGCCTGAGATCGTTGAGTACGCGGAAACGTCCAAAGCCATCGTTTTGTAGCCGGGCCGAAGCAAACGCTTCTGAGAACCGGCGGTCGTCGACCATTCCGTACTCGCGAAGCTTGGCGAGCACCGCGTCGATGTCCTTGGCCGATCGTGCTCGCTTTGTGAGTTTTTGCCGGATCTCGCCTGCCGAGTGGGCACGTCGCGAAAGCGTCCGCAACGCATACTCCCACAGCGACTTCTCATCAAGCTTGGGATTGTTGCGGATACCCATCCGGCGAAACGTTTGTACTGTAGCACGCCTCTTAAAGAGGTAGACTGCAATTGCACAGTGTTGGACAATTAAAAGGAGGATCTTATGGACGAAAAGAGCGGTTTCGGCTATTTCCTGTTAGGTTTGGGAATCGGCGTTGCGGCTGGCATGTTGTGGGCTCCGAGGTCCGGTGAAGAAACCCGACAGATCCTGGCCGATCGGGCCGGCGAAGGTGCGGATTATTTGCGCAGCCGGGCGCAGGACGGGACTGAGTACGTTCGCCAGCGGACCGATGACATCAAGCAATCGGCCACGGACCTTTACGAAAAGGGTCGTTCCGGTGTAACCCGGCAGCGGGAGACCTTAAGCGCGGCCGTAGAAGCGGGTAAGCAGGCATACCGCGAAGCCGTGGGTGACGCTAAAGCCGCCACCGCTTCCGGTACCCACGCCGCGGACAACGTGTAGCGCCCCGAATGAGCCAAGACACGCTTCTTGTCGTTTTCGTTGCGCTGGCGGCGGTCGCCCTGCTAGGTCAGGCGATTGCGCTGATAGGGTTGTTGTTTATTGCGCGCGACATTCGCAACAAAACGATGGCCCTGTGGCCGCAAATCGAAAGTATTGTGGCCGTTTCTAAGCGTTCTGCCGACCGCATCGAGACCCATATCGCGCGGATCGGTGCGACCAGCGTGGCAATCTTGGATGCGACCAAGCAGCAACTCGTCAAGGTGGATGAGTTGCTAAGCGATGCGAGCACGCGCGCTCGTGTGCAAATGGAGCGCGCCGAGATGGTGCTCGACGATACCATGACCCGTGTGCAGGAAACGGTCAGCATCGTCCAGCGGGGCGTGTTGCGGCCCGTGAGGGAAGTGCACGGCATTTTGAGCGGCGTTCGCACCGCTATCGCTCATATCGGCAGGGGTGGCCGTCCGACTGTCGATCACGCCACATCTGACGAGGAGATGTTTATCTAATCGATTTATTTAACCCAGGTGGAGATCTTCTAAGTCCGGATGGAGCGCGAAACGCACGGCGACGGAGTCAATGCGCTCTCCCAATTGCCGCGTATCCGCTAAGTTCAAGGAAGAACGGTTGGCAACCAGGCGGAGATAGCGGATTTTTCGGGGATCGATCTGCATGATACGGCAGCAGGTTGCGTCGACGGTAAGTGGATGCGCGCCTCCGACCACAACTCCCACATGCTTGCGGGTTCCGAGGATCGGCCCGTTTCCTTCCATCGCATCAATTCCATCCACCAGGCAGAACTGCTTCGGGAACAGATAGTGCAGATCCGCCACGCATTCGTCGATCCCGGCCCAATGGAGCGGGTTCTTGGGCCAGCCGTAGACGTTGCCCGGAACCAGCCCGAATAAATTCTTCATGGAGAGCGTGGCGCCCGCCCAGTGGTGTGTTTTCATCTTGGGCAATGTGACCAGGAGATCGCAGGCGAGCGCGGTATTCGGGAGGTAGATCTCGGATAGTTTCGAAAAACGGCGGGACAGCCTGACGCGTGTGACGTCGTCGAGGTTCAGGTCGGTGAAGTTGTCCTCAAATTTGGGAAGAGCGCCAAAGAAGCCGGCCGCCTCCGCCATGTCGAGGGTCGTGCGGCGGTGTCCCGGTCCTTCGGCGATACGGACGCTTTTTGCTCCGAGCGAACGGAACGCTTCAGCGGCCGCTGCCACAAATATAGGATTGGTATTGATCGGAGCGCGCGGATCGAATTCGACTAGGTTCGGTTTCAACAGGACGTTCTTGCCGCTCACGTCGACACGATGTTCGACGAGGATGCGGCGCATGAGACCGGCTAGGTCGACGGAGTAGGATGCGGCACGAACGATGGACACCGGAGCGGTGCGCGTGCCAATGCGGCGAGAACAACCAGCAGCGAGGCTCAATGCGCCCAGGAAGAAATAGCGGCGATTCACAGGGTTCTTCCCTCTAGCGCTGCCAGCGCGAGCAAGCGAAGAGAAATGTCTCGGATGTTGCGTGGGCGGAAAGTCGGTTGCGGATCGGCAACATTTCGGCCCTGAGCGACGAGACCCATCTGAAGCCACGAAAGACCTTCTGACGAGCCGGGATTCTTAAGAAAACCGTCGCTCAAGCGTAACGCGGTCACAAGCTGTTCTGATGGGGTGCCGGCCAAGGCAAGCAGTGCCAGGCCAGTAGTCTCGGGATAGGAAACAGCATTTTCGCTCCGGAAACTCGAGCCGCCGTGGTTCCAGCCGCCGTCGTAGCAGCGCCAGGAAAGAAGGAAACGACGGCATTGCTCGATGGGGGCGGCGAACTGTCGACTGTTTAGGCGTGATAGCGCGAGGATAGTGGTAGCAGTCGGAGTTACCCAACTGGCGGTGCCGGGGAACCAGCAAGAGCCGCCGGTCTTCGCGTAGATTTGGGCAGCACTCCAATCCCCAGCGCTCTCTCCTACTTGCGGAAGTGCGAGGATCGCCAGGTTGGTGACCCAGGTACTGATGGATACGGCATCGTTTGGGCGCCATCCCCCATCGGCATTCCGGCGCCGCTCCAGCCAGGGCACAGCGGCACGGCTTGCACCAGGTGAACAATCGTGGAGACGGAGCGCCAGCAATGCGAGCGCTGTAGGCTCCGTCCACGAACTACCTTTGACAAACGGCCAACCGCCGTCGGGATTTTGAGATGCGAGGAGCTGTCGCTGAAGCTCATCCACTTCAGCCATAGGAGGGTAATTGGTCCTAGGAGCTCATCTTGCGGTTGCGGCGCCGCTTCATATACAGCAGTAAGCAGCCGCCCGCGGCGACCCACATAAGCCCTTGCACTACGATGTCATTCATTTTTGTCTCCTTTTTAAGCAACTGGGTGATGCAAACTAGCAGCAAGCGCCCATATATGCTATTTCGGCTGAATAGGGACTTTCCTTAAGCTACTGGCCGGAATTTAGCGCTGCCAAATTACGGATGAGCTGAAGCATGCCTGAACCCGCCGTAACGACGAGTAAAGCGGGTAAGCAAAAGAAAAAGATCGGGAAGACGAGCTTGACGCCCACTTTGCCGGCTTTCTCCTCGGCGTCCTGGCGGCGCCGAATCCTGAGATAGTCGGATTGAGTCCGCAGCGCCTCGGAGACGCTCGTTCCGAAGCGATCCGTCTGGATGAGAATGGCCATCAATTTCTTGACTTCGTCTTCGGGGACGCGCTTCGATAGGTTACGCATGGCCTCAGCACGGCTCTTGCCCGCCATGATCTCCATATTGACGAGAGACAGCTCTTCACTGACGGCCGGGTGCACGTTCTTAAGCTCGCGGCTGACATTTACAAGTGCCTGATCCAGCCCGCAGCCTGCTTCCGTACAAATCACGAGAAGGTCGAGAACGTCCGGCAGCGAAAGGCGAATATTGGTAAAGCGCTGTTTGGTCAACCGCCCGAGTATGAATGACGGTAGAAAGAAGCCTATTCCTGCGCCAGCGATGGGATACATCAGACGGCTTACGGGGCTTTCGACATGATTTCGAGCTGCGAGCGCCAGCGCGAGGAATGCGACGGTGAGAACAATTTTGGCTCCATAGAAAACCGGAATCGCCGAGGTGCTTCGAATTCCTGCCGCGGCTAAATCTCTCTTTAAGACACTCGCCGCCTGAGGAGAGATCGGAAGTAAATTGCCGATCGGCTCGAGCAGACGTGCGATAGAAAATTCGCGCCCCTTTTTCCGCTCTTTGAAGGCGACTGAAACAGGATCGGAAGAAGGGGTTAGCTGATCGATCAAGCGCGCAGGCTTCACATAGTAGTGAAAACCGAACGCACCGATGACTCCTGCAATGAGCAAAAAGAGGACGATTGGAAGAGCAATGAGCATTTACTAGACCTTGATGTTGGTAATCTTCTTGATCACCAAATAACCGACCGCCTGGCCGATAGCTGCGCCGTAGATCATGATTCTTCCCGTCTTATCAGCTGCTAGATCGGTCAGATATTGTGGAGAACTAATCATCATGAGCATGGTTACGACGACCGGCATCAATACCAGAACAAGCCCCGTGATACGGCCATGTGCGCTAGCAGCCTTGACTTGTCCTTTCAATCGGAAACGCTCACGGATGATCAAGGCGAGTTTGCTGAGGATCTCGCCCAGATTGCCACCGGTTTCCTGCTGTAAAAGAACCGACGAAACGAAAAAGCGGACATCCACCAAAGGTACAAGCACAAGGAGTTTGCCGAGAGAGATCTCCAGGGACGAACCCAGTTGCAGATCGTTTGAGATGCGGCGAAAAGAGGTCGCCAGCGGATCGGGGGAATCCGCCGCCAGCATTTCGAGAGCGATGGAAAAGCCGTGACCGGCGCGCATGGAGCGCGAAAGGAAGTCCAGGGCCTCCGGGAATTGCTTCTCAAAATCAGATATATTCTTGGAGCGTTTGCGGAGCACTACCAGCAGTGGAATGAGGCCCCCGGCCCCAGCTAATACTCCAGCGCTCCATTGCGTCGAAAGAAGATGAATTTTCAGACCCAGTAAGAAAGTAACGCCGAAGGAGAAGGCGCAAAAAGCCAGCAGTTTACTGCCCGTCATCCGCATCCCCGACTGCTCGATCATTAATTGGAGCCGCTCCATGAAGTGGAATTTCTTCAGAAGCCTGGCCAAACCATCTTCCACGTCCGCCGGCCGGAGGAAAGCAGTGGTCGTCCGTGGTTCGCTGGGCCCACCTTCCGCATTGCGCAGCATCGATTTGATCTGTCGCTTCTGCTTCTTTTTGAAATAGGAGGAAGCGGCGGCGACGCACAGCAGGATCGTGCCGAAGACGGCTATGAAGAGAACGATGAAAATCGTCGTCATGAAGACTCCAATTCCGACCTATCCGACTTCCACGACGCTTTGAAAGACATGACTCGGCAATTCGATTCCGGCAGCTTTCAGCCGCTCACTGAATTTGGGGCGAACGCCAGTGGGCTTGAAGCGGCCCCGCACGCGGCCTTCGCTTGTCAGGCCGATTCGTTCAAACGCAAAAATGTCCTGCGTGGTAACGAGATCGCCTTCCATTCCCAAACATTCGGTGACATACGTGACTTTTCTCGAGCCATCTCCAAGGCGAGAAATCTGGATGAACAAGTCGATCGCAGATGCTACCTGCTGTCGGATGGAGCGGATGTTCAGGTTTGAGCTGGCCATGCCGATCATGACCTCGAGCCGGCTAATGGCATCGCGGGGGCTATTCGCGTGAACGGTGGTGAGCGACCCATCGTGGCCGGTGTTCATGGCCTGCATCATGTCGAGCGCTTCTTCGCCGCGGACCTCGCCCAGGATAATGCGATCGGGACGCATACGCAGGGCATTGATGAGCAAGTGCCGCTGCAGTATCGCGCCCTTGCCTTCGATGTTGGCGGGCCGAGTTTCGAGGCGCGCAACGTGCGTTTGGCGCAGCTGGAGTTCGGCTGCGTCCTCGATGGTGACAATGCGCTCGTTCGACGGGATGAAGCCGGAGAGCATATTGAGAAAGGTCGTCTTCCCGGCGCCGGTTCCTCCCGAGATGATGATATTCAGACGCGCTTTCACGCACGCTTTGACGAGCTCCAACATGCCTTCAGTGAGCGATAGATTGCGCAGCAAATCCGCCGGCTGCAGAGGATCCGCACCGAAACGGCGTATAGAGAGAAGAGGTCCGTCGACTGCCAAGGGAGGGATGACGGCGTTGACGCGGGAGCCATCAGGAAGACGTGCGTCGACCATCGGAGACGATTCGTCGATACGGCGGCCCACGCGGGAGACGACGCGCTCGATGATGCGCAGGAGGTGCGCATCGTCTTTGAATTCAATGTTGGTGCGTTCCAGCTTTCCGCCGCGTTCCACGTATATCAGACGCGGGGTGGTGACCAGAATGTCCGATACCGTGCGGTCACGCAACAAAGGCTCAAGCGGCCCCAGGCCGAAAACCTCATCGAGGACTTCCTCGATGAGTTGGTCTTTCTCCTGCGAACTTAAAGGCGTTTTTTCTTCATTTACCAGTTTGGCGACCGAAGGGCGAATCTCCTGCCGCACGCGGTCTCCGGGCATGGCATACACGGCCTCCAGGTTGATTCGATCGAGCAGTTTGCGATGGACCGCAAACTTCATCTCCTGACGGCCGAGCGCGGAGATATCGCGCGTTCCGATCGGACGCAACGCCTCAGTAGGCTTGTTCTCCCCACGTAGTGTGTCGTTTGCGAGCACGCGTGTCTCCTATCCAAAAATTGCGAATTTCTTTTTGCTCTTCATCGGGGGCACACCGGCGATCTTCGCCGCCAAAAGGCCGAAGTGCTGAGCCAGGCGGGTGTTGGAATTGAGAAGATTACCGCTCGAATAGGACTGATACAAGCCCATGTAGTCATTGGGCAGCGCAGCGTAGAGGGATCGTCCCAGGATTTTTTCCAGTTCCTGGGTGCTGATGTCCATCATTTTGGGAGTGCGATTCAGCACGAGCTGCAATTTTTCGCCTTGATCGAACAATCCATGCACGATGGACTTCAAGCCATGCAACGCTACGACTTCGAGCGTGGAAACCAGGAACAATTGGTCGATTTCGTCCAAGACCGCGGCGGCGATGGAATTCATGCTGCGGCCCAGGTCCAGAATGATCCAATCATGCTGAGTGCGCATGAATTGCAGAACCTGTTTGAGCTGCGTCTCGTCCGGATGATCCCAGCGCGTGTAAGTGGCGGGCGCCGGAATGACCGACAGACTCGGGCGATGCTCGACGATAAGCGCCTTCCACATACTCTCGTCGAGACGGGATAAGTTCTTAATCGCATCCAGGATGGAATAAGAACTGGGCGTTTTCATCAAAAAGCCCACTAGGCCGGAGGTGAGATCGAGATCGGCCAACAGCACATTCTTACGGGTCTGATTTTGAAGTTCCCAGGCGATGTGACACGCCAGAGTGGTAGAGCCGCAACCGCCCTTTGCCGATAAGAAGCCAATGATTTTGCCCCGGCTCGCGGGCACCACGTCGACGTCCGTCGAGTTCAGAATGCGGTCGAGCGCGAGTGTCAGCGACTCCTCGAACGGGGGATGCAGAAATTCATTGGCTCCGGCACGCATCGCGGCCAGAATGATCTTGGGATCATCGACTGCGTGGAGGGCCACGATTTTCGTGCGGGGCGCCTGTAGCTTGACCTGCCGAATTGCGATTGCCAAATCGGTTGGCACAGAACCAACGTCCAGCAGGAGCGCCTCCGGCTTTACTTTTACGAGCCGCTCTAAGAGGCTGGTCCAATCCGAGTCATGCTGCTCGAAGGAGACACTATTCGACGATTCGCGCAGTGCGTCTACGGCCTTGCGGCGCAAACTCTCGTCTTTGATACTTAGTAAGACTTGTACAGAACTCATGACAATTTCACACTCACTTACTCGGCCCGAAGGACATCGGGGCGATACCGGATATAGGTGCAGGGGCGACGGCCGGCGCGGGATTATCCTTGGAACCAGCAGAGCCCTGTAGTTCCTCGATTGGCAGCGAATCGCGCTTCTCAATGGAGGGTGCCGGTCCCGTTACTCCTGGTCCTGGATGACTTGGCGCGACGGTGGGTACGTCTTTCATGAAAGGAACGGGCCCACTGACCTCGGGACCCTTCGCGCCAGCCGGCAGCGGGCCGACCAGTTCCGGCGTCACCATAACCAGCAACTCTGTATTGTTCTTGTTTACCGATCGCGACTGAAACAGTTTGCCCAGGAGCGGGATGTCGGCAAAACCGGGCATTCGAGAGAGCTGCTCGGTTACTTGGTTGTTGAGGAGACCGGCGATGACAAAGCTCTGACCACTTTCGAGCTCAATCTCCGTTTGTACCTTACGCGAAGATAAGCCTGGGATTGTGAAGCCGCTAACGATTAGCGCGTTGGCATAGTCCAGTGAGCTGACCTCCGGATTGACAATCAGTTTAATGGTGCCCCGTGGCGTAACCGTCGGAGTAAAGTTTAGCCGGATGCCAAATTCCTTGAACTGGATGGTGATTTGCCCCACGCCTGCGCCGCCGCCCTGCAGCGTCGGGAACGGAAATTCACCGCCAGCGAGAAAGCTCGCCGGTTTGCCGCTGGTCGTGAGCAGATTGGGCTCAGCCAATATCTGCAGTAGGTTGCGTGTGGCCAAGTCCTGGATAACCGCACCTAAATTAATATCCGGCCGATAGTAAAAGATATTCAATAAGTTCGTAATATTGAAAGTGGTCGACCCGTTTTGGCCGGGGGTGAAAGTAGGAGGAGCCCCAAATTGCCCGGTAGTCGATGAGCCAACGCCCTTCTGATTTACCGCAAACAGATTCGCGCCGATTTGTGTCGAAGCCGTGCGGTCGACGTCGGCAAAGCGAACTTTTAGAAGGATCTGTGCATCGGCCTTGGGCGTATCGACACGGAGAAGGTTTATGACCTTTCCCAAAGTAGAGGCGATACCAAAGGCTCGCTCCGCGGCAACAGCGTCTCTGGTTGTTCCGTTCAGAAAAACAACGCCTTCCTGAACATTTATGGAGACGTCCGGACCCGCCTCTTTCAGTAATTCCGCTCGCACCGCGTCGAGTTTCGAAGTGTTGGCAGTTACGTGCACGTCAAACATTAAACGAGCACCCTTCTGATCCCACAGGATGAGGCTGGTGTCGCCCGGAAGCTTGCCGTTCACGACTATTTCCGTGGAACTGACTGCCACGGCTTCGGCAATTTCGCCGTTTGCCATCGAGATGCGCCGGATGCCGGCAGGATGGTCGACGACGGTCGAGGCGTTGACAGGGACAGTGACGGTTGCATTCCTGGTCGATTCATCGAGCGCCCTTGCGACTGCTGGCAGCGACGTGCGCAGTTCCGGCTGAGCGAGCAGGACCAGTGGGACGAGAAAGCCTCGGAGTAGGGTATGCATCTATTTCTTTCCTTGCGGCACGTCGAAGGTTTCTTCCGTCCGTTTTCCGCCATGGAAGACCTCCACCACGGAGGTTCGGCGTTGAACGGGCACCTCGACGACTGTTTTCATGAAGTGCGGGGCGGGGGCGGCAGAACGGACCACGGCCGGAACAATCGGAACCCCGAACAGTTGTGCTATGGAGGTTCCCTTAGTGGCCTCAGACTTGGTATCGAGAGGGTTTCTAAGGACGAGCTGTACCTTGGTTTCGCTGCTCGCCAGGTTCAGTATTTCCGCCTGATCGGGACTCACCAACAAGTTGACGACCTGGGCCGACTCCGGCTTGCCATCGGCAGTCTTTTCAATTTTCTGACCAGCGGAGAGTACCTCGATGTTCTGGAGAATGGTGCGGCACTGGGTTCCAGCGCGCGTTTGCTCCTGGTTGGGAGTAGCGCCGGCCATCAGAACATCCACTCGCATGCCAGGCAGCACAAATCCCGCCAGTCCGACGACCTCGTTCACGCGCAAGGCGACCGCGCGCATGCCCATCGGGATGGTAGCCGCGAGACCGGCACCGGCGCCTTTAGAGGCCAGTCGGTGCACGAGGATGGGCTCCCCCTGGTAGATTGTGGCGACAACGCCGCGACCGGCGGCGTCAGCCAGCGTCTTGACCGCATCTTCGGGGACAGGGCCACCCCACGACGCCTCTTCCAGGTCCGAGTCTCGCACCAATGTCCCGACCTGCAAGTCGTGCTTGGCGACGACGAGTTTGTTGGCAGCCACGGTATGCCCCTGCGACTGTACACGCACCAAGATCAGGCGGTACAACAGGTAGCTGGTCCCACCGGCCACCACCAGGGCGAAGAATAAGACGGATATAAGGCGTCGGTTCATTTTCAGTTCACAAATGTTAGATTTTGACAACTAAATCCCGGAATCAGACGCTCAACAGCCATCCGATCGAGGATGATTCTTTCTTGCCTACTACTAAAAGGGGCAGGAACCACTAGCACGACAGAGGAAGTGGCTCCCCCCAATACAACCACCGTCTTACTACGAAGAAGCTGCAGTCGCGAGGTTTGTGTTAACGGTTGACCAGATAGAACTGATCGAGGTTTTCACACCGCTCAAAAGACTTACGGCGGCCAGCGCTACGAAGGCAAGCAGTAAGGCGTATTCGACCATATCCTGCCCTTCTTCTTCCTTGCAGAACGCATGAAATATCGTGTTGATCATGAGCTTTCTCCTTTCTTAAATTCGTCCCCTAAATTACAAGTGCAAACTGTTTCGCATCAAAACGCCCGATCACTAGGAGCGCCGATCTGTTCGAGAATCAAGTTTTTGCATTTCTCGACAGCTTCGCCTGGAATACTATTGCCTTCCCATCGTCGAAAAGTGTCATCCAATCGGAGGACACCTTGAGCGCGGATGCCAAGGGCGCATCCGGCTTTACGATGACCATATCGACCGCAAATCGATCCAGCTGGCGTTTCCAGTCATATCGAGCGTTCTGGACGCCCAGAGCGTCGCTTGAAAGCTCGCTGCCAAAGACATCGGCCCGCCCATCTATGAATACTTTCTTGGCCGGGTATAGGCGATAGATTAGGTAGCCGCCCCATTGATCAGATGCAAAGATACGGCGGGCGTTCGAACTGGCAACAGTCGGTATCGCCGTGGCGGGAAAAGCATAAGGATTGAATTGACCCTCGAAGCCGGGCGCGTTGACAGCGAATAGACCGGCTAAAACAAGGACTCCGAGCGCAGAGAGCGCGTGTATAGGTCTTCGCCGCTCAAAGAAACGGAGGTCTTGAGAGATCTGCGAGACGATCGCATGAATAGGATGGAAGCGAGTGATCCCGGAGGCGGCCGTTAATTGGTTTAGCATTTTCGCCACGACAGGCGTTGCGATCATCAGGAATAGCGGTACGTTTCGGGCGGAAAACAGGGCCACATGTGCCCAGAAAAGGACAGAAATCGTCGAATTAGCTGTCTTTTTTTGCCAACTCCAAAACACCGACGCCGCGGCGAGCAGCAGCATGCATTCAAAAAAACCGGCGGGCGGATTATGGAAGTTGATTGACTGATATTCCTGAATGCCATTTACTAATTCCGGATTCAAGACAGCAAGAATATGTGCATGTAAGTGCCACGAATAGGGGTTTAGCAGCGACGCCAAAGAGCAGCTTGCTATGGTCCACAAAAACGGGCGGCATTTTCGATAAACGGCGGGCAAGGTACCAGCATCTACGAATATCTGCAGAGCTTCTTCCGATGCGGTGAGTATCAGGAGTAATACACTCAGGAAGAACGAAGGATGAATATTCGCCCATATTGCGACAATGACCGGCAGGATATAAAGAGGATGCCGGCGGCCTTCTTTGAGGTCGCGAATCAGATGCAGGAACAGCGCAAAGAAAAGCCAGGAGAGTAAGTGAGGACGGGCCAGCCAATGAACGCTTGAGCCGCAAACCGCTATCGTCGTCACAAAGAACGAAGCCAGCTCGTTTCCCGAGGCCCGTAGGGCCAACTTGTATAGCAATACGGCGACAATTCCAAGAACCATGACATTGACAAATGCCACGCCCTCTAATCCCCAGAACTTATGAATTGTTCCGAATAGCAGATCCCAACCCCATTCCCAGGCGAACCAAGGTTGATGCGGCCGTGTAAAGGAGAAAACGTCCTCGGTAGGGACGGCGCGGTGGTTTAGAATCCACTCGCCGGTACGAATGTGCCATCCTGTATCCCCATCGGTGAACAGAATCTTGGTTCCCGCGAGTCTTCCGAACAAAAAGAAGGCGGGGAGGAGGAATGCCAAATCAACCAAAGACGGCATGCAGCGCGCGTACCATTTGTCGGTTGCGCCGATTGCCGGACTCCAAGTTTGTGTTGCCGCCTGCATCTTGCTCGCGTGTCGGAGTAAGTGTCCCTATGCCCTCTAATCGGTTGTAGCCGCAGCCTTCATTAGCACTGGTACTTAGAGGGGAGCGGATATTTTCTTAGAACCTCCTTAGCCTTCGGATAAGGCTTAGGAGGACGGCAGAGACAGAAGTCAGGAGTCAGGAGGTGGAAGAGCCTCCAGGCGAGGTGCGGGTTGGCTCGTGGCAGACCTTGGCTTCGGCGAGCAAAGCGCGAGCAAATGATTGTGGGAGGGCCAAATATCGTTTTTGGCTAGGCGGCAAACAGGAAGGCGAGCGAGCCTAGGGCGATGACAGCGCCGTGCGGCACACCGAGCGAGCGAGGGCTGCGCATGTCAAGAGCGGGATCTCGGTGGAAGGGCGCCTTGCCGCGAGTAAGCTCGCCGAGGATGGTAAACAGATTGGACGCAGTTTCGGAAAGGCGGTTTTTGGAAAGCACGATGACGAGCGCGACTAGTCCCCCTAAGAGCGCCGTAACTACGAAAATCACCAGCCAATTGTGTGGGCCAGCGATCGACCCGACTGCGGCCATCAGCTTGACATCCCCGGCGCCCATTCCGCGGACCAAATAGAGCGGGATGTAGATGAGCAGCGAGAGACCGAATCCCAGGAGGGCGACCACTACGCCGTGGCCGTGAAGGAGTAAGGCATTCAACCCGAGACCCAGGATGAGACCACTGAGACTTAGCCAGTTGGGTATCTTCCTGGTTCGCAGATCAGAGATGCCGGCACTCACCACCAGTGCAATCAACGTTATTTTCAGCGTGAGCGGCATCTGTTCCATCATCGGCAGATCCGGGACTCTTTTGTAGCCTGTCTCCAATTTGGGTGCCACTTCGTGCGACCGTTCCGGCTGGTAGTTCGAGCACGGAGTGGGCGCGCAAACAGATGGAAATGCGCCGCGGTCCCACATCGGGTGAGATCTTTCTGACCTGGAGATGCTTGTCGAGAAAGACAATGTCGAGGCGCACTTTCATACCAAAGGTATGAATGGCTTCGCAAGGTACGATCCAGAGGCCGGAACCAGGCGCCAGATGTTTCGCATCGAGCAAGCCGCGGCGGCGCGCCGCGCTCGTACCAGCCACGCTGACCTGAGTAGCTAAGGCGCGGCCGCGTGTGACGTTGTGGAATAGATAGAGATCGTTCACGGACTGGTCATTTGTTCGGGACGTACCCATTTATCAAAGTCTTCGGCACTCAGATAGCCGAGCTTGAGTGTGGCTTCCTTCAACGAAGAGCCGTCAACGTGCGCGACATGCGCGATTTTCGCTGCTTTGTCATAGCCTAGTACCGGACTAAGGGCTGTCACAAGCATCAATGAATTTTGGACATACCGGGCAATCTGCTCACGATTCAAATCGATTCCGGAGGCACAATGCTCTCGAAAGCTCTGGCAGGCGGCGGCCAAGAGTCTCACCGAATGCAGAAAGTTGTAAATGATGACTGGTTTGAAGACGTTGAGCTCAAAATTGCCCTGAGAACCGGCGAAGCCGATGGCAGCGTCATTCCCCATGACCTGGACAGCCACCATAGTGAGGGATTCGCACTGCGTGGGGTTGACCTTGCCGGGCATGATGGAGGAACCAGGCTCGTTTTCCGGGATGGTTAGCTCGCCGAAGCCGCAGCGAGGGCCGGAGGCGAGCCAGCGCACATCGTTGGCGATTTTCATAAGCGACGCGGCGAGAGTCTTTAAGGCGCCGCTGGCGAAGACCAGTTCGTCATGGGCGGACAGCGCGGCGAACTTGTTCGTGTGGGAGCGGAATGGCTGACCGGTGAGCGACGCAATTTTCGCGGCGGCGCGCTCGGCGAATTCGGGCGGTGCGTTCAGGCCGGTACCAACCGCCGTACCGCCGATGGCCAGATCGTACAGACCATCGAGCGCCAGGCGAAGCCGGTCCAGATCGCGATCGAGCAGCGAGACCCAGCCAGAAAATTCCTGTCCGACGGTAAGCGGAGTCGCGTCCTGCAGATGCGTGCGGCCTATCTTGACGATATCTTTGAACGCTTTCGCCTTGGCATCCAGTGTGTCGCGAAGCGCGGTTACCGCGGGAATCAGTTTCCGTTCGAGCTGCTCGGCGGCGGCGATGTGCATGGCCGTGGGAAAGGTGTCGTTCGAAGACTGTGAGAGATTGACGTGGTCGTTAGGATGGATGGGCTTCTTGCTGCCGAGCACCCCGCCCGAAATCTCGATAGCGCGGTTCGAGATCACCTCATTGGCGTTCATATTGGTCTGCGTGCCGCTACCGGTTTGCCAGATACGCAATGGGAAATGATCGTTGAGTTGGCCGGAGATCACTTCTTCGGCGGCCTGGACGATCCATTGGACTTTGTCATCCGATAGCTTGCCCAAATCCTGATTCACGAGAGCGGCAGCCTTTTTCAAAATTCCGAAGGCACGAATCAGCTCAGGCGGCATTTTGTCATCCCCGATGTCGAAGTGGTGGAGCGAGCGTTCGGTTTGCGCGCCCCAATATTTGTCCAATGAGACGTCGATTGAGCCCATGCTGTCGGATTCGGTGCGGTGAGAAGCGGTCATCTACTCTATTTTGTAATGGCGGGAACGGCGGAGGCGAGCCGCGAGTAAACTGGGGTCTCAGTTATGGATAAAGAAAGCGTCACGGTTCGTCAGGCCACGATTTTCGATCTGGATCTGCTCGTGCCGTTATTCGATCTGTATCGCCAGTTCTACCGAAGGCCGGGCGACCTGGCCCTGGCCCGCCGCTTTCTGCGCGAGAGATTCGAACACAACGAATCAATTCTTTTTCTGGCGATGCGCGCGGATGGTTCCGCCCTTGGATTTGCGCAATTGTTCCCCAGTTTCTCCTCGGCTTCTGCTGCGCGGATACTAATTCTCAACGATCTGTTTGTGCTGCCAGACGCACGTAGGATGGGGGCCGGTTCTCGACTACTCTCCGCAGCGGCGGATTTTGGCCGCGCTGTGGGCGCTGCACGCTTGACACTCTCCACGGAGGTGACGAATGAAGCCGCACAGGCTGTATATCAAAGCGCGGGCTGGAAGCGGCAAACGGATTTTTATGTTTATGATCTGGCTCTGTGACTAGTCGGCATGCATCATGCCGGGCCTTCGTTTGGCCTGTTTGAGCAGCCAGACGAGGGGAAGACATGCGAAGCAGAGCAGGGCCATGTAGCGGAAGTCATCGACATACGCCCATAGCCGGGCCTGAGAATTGAGCGTGCGGTCGAGAATCGCGTAAGCGCTTTTAGGATTCGAGACAAACTGGCCAAGTACGGAGAGCCTGTGTTGGAGGACCGGATTCGAGGGCGCGAGCGAGTGAACAAGCTCACTGCGATGGAGTTGTTCGTGGCGGGCGACGATGGTGTTTACGATCGCGATACCTACGCTGCCGCCCACATTGCGCAACAGATTGTAGAGTCCGCTGGCATTCCCGATTTGCTCGTTGCTCAGCGTGCCCATGGTGGTGGTGGAGAGCGGGACGAAGACCATGCCGGAGGCAAAGCCGCTGATGATGATGGCCCAGAGGAACGACCAGGGACCGATCGACAGATTCACGGTGCCGAAGGAGAGGCTGCAGAGGGCAAACAGAAAGAAACCCACGCCAATCAGCCAACGATTGTCGATACGGGCGGTGAGCAGACCGATGATGGGCATGGCTATGATGGCGCCGACGCCGCGCGGGCTGACCGCGACTCCGGCGTTCAGCGCGGTATAGCCCATCAGCTCCTGATAGAAGAGCGGCAGCAGGGTCACGAGTCCATAAATGGCGGCGCCGAACAGCGTGATCAGCATGCAGCCGAGCGCAAAATTGCGGTTCTTGAAGACGGATAGATCCACCAACGGCTTGCGAATGCGGAGCTGACGGACAAGGAACATAACGAGCGTGGCTATACCGATGAATGCGGCCCAGCGAATCCACGTGGCGCCGAACCAATCATCTTCCTGACCTTTATCGAGAATGATCTGGAGACAGCCGAGCCAGACCGCCAGAAGACCGAGGCCCCAGCCATCGATGGGCCCGGGTTTGGCGTTGGCGATGTAGTCCGGATCGTCCACATTGCGGAAGATCATGAAGACTGCAAGGATTCCGACCGGGATGTTGATATAGAAAGCCCAGCGCCAGGAATAGGATTCGGTGAGCCAGCCGCCCAGAGTCGGGCCCAGCACGGGGGCGACCACTACGCCAAGAGCAAACACGGCCATAGCGAGGCCACGCTTATGGGGCGGAAAACTTTCGAGCAGAATCGCCTGGGAAAGAGGTTGGAGCGCGCCGCCGCCCGCTCCCTGCACTGCGCGCGCGATAAGCAAGATACCCAGTGAAGGGGCCGCGCCGCACACAAAAGAGGATGCCGTGAAAATCATGATGCAGGCGAGCAGGAAGCGCTTTCGTCCGAAGCGCAAGGCGAACCAGGTACTGGCTGGCAGCACGATGGCATTGGCCACGAGATAGCTGGTGAGGACCCAGGTGGCTTCGTCGTTGGTGGCCGAGACGCTGCCGGCGATGTGAGGAAGGGAGACGGCCGCAATGGAGGTATCGAGGACCTCCATGAATGTGGCCAGCATTACAGAAACAGCGATTAACCAGGGATTGACACGCACGGGAAGGTTAAAACCCAAGTTTAAGCCAACTTGCATCGGGTAAGGGTCCTTCACTTGAGCAAGCGGCTTGGAGTTTTGGTCAAACCCTTGTAACCTAACAAGTTGCCGGAGCGCCTAGACGATCAAAAGCGTAGCGTATCTGGCGGCAAGCCAGGCATGCTGGTCGAGCGGGAACTTATTGAACGGGCGCAGGCCGGTGATTCGGAAGCGTTTAATCAAGTAGTTCTGGCTTATCGGAAACGCATTTTAGGTACTATTTCGCGACTGATAGGGCGTCCTGAGGACGTCGAGGATGTGGCGCAGGAGGTGTTTGTCCGCCTATATTACTCTTTGGACCAGCTTCGTACGCCGGACGTGTTCGAGCCGTGGCTGTACCGGCTGACTGTAAATGCGTCGTACGATTATTTGCGGCGGGCCAAGCGCCGCGGCGAAGCGAGGATGGCGGATTTGAGTGAGCAGCAGGTTCTGCGAGCGGACTCGCTGGCTGGAAGCCGTCAGGAGGATGATAAGCGGCAAAAGAGCAACATCCGTGATTTCGTGAATGCGCTCTTCCGGCATGTGTCGGATCAGGACAGGGTGCTGCTGACGTTGAAGGAAGTAGAAGGTTTGTCTTTGAAGGAATTAGAGGCAATTTACAGCGTGAATGAAAACGCGCTGAAGGTGAGACTGTTTCGGGCGCGGCAGCGTGTGCTCAAAGCATACAAAGCGGCGTCGGTGGATGGACAACTATAAAGAGTTAAGGCTGGCGGTTAAGCCTAGCAGCCAGTGCTACTTGGTCGACACAGCCTGAAAATCGCCAAGCCTCCGCGCAGGCGTTGCTGGGCGATTACTTAGAAGAGGAAAGCATGGTAGACGACGATTCCCGACTGGATGCGTTGTTTCAGAGATATCGGGTGGCTTGTCCGGAAGTGGATCCCGGCCCCAATTTCATGCCGAGAGTCTGGATGAAGATCGAGGCGCGGCGAAGTTTCTGGTTCGTATTTCGGCGATCGGCCCAGGCGGCTATGACGGCGTGCGCGGCGCTGTGCCTGTTGCTGGTGTTGCTGAACGTGTATTCGGCGTCTCAAGTCCTGTTGTCGACGCCCACGTATACGGATGCGTTGATGGCCGATCACACGGCCGAGCAGACGGATTTCACGGAAGCGATACGGAGCTCAGAGCAATGAAGCGTGCGCAATGGACCGGGCTGGTGCTCGCGGCGCTGCTCTTCTTCGGAGGAGCGGCGGTGGGGGTGCTGGCGGACCGCTATTACACGATGACAGAGGTGAGCGCGAAAACGTCAGAGACCTATCGCCACCGTTATGTAGCGGAAATGGAATCAAAGCTGAAGCTGACGACGGTGCAAGTAACGCAGCTCGAAGGGATCATGGACGATACGAAGGCCAAGTACAAGGCGGTCCGCGATTCGTACCGGCCTGCTATCCTCCAAGTCAAGAACGAGCATATTGCGTTGGTGAAATCGATTCTGACGGCGCAGCAGATTCCCGGGTATGAACAACTTCTCAAGGAGCGGGAGCAACGTGCCCGCGAGCAGGACGAGCGCGATCGGCGCGAAGAGCAGCGACGCGCAGCCGCGCGCAAAGCGCAGGCGGCGCAATAGCTGCACGGGAATCCTCATCCTCCTTTGCCTTTTCGCCGTGCGCGGAGAGGCGCAATCCAATCCTCCTAAAATCGACGAAATCCTGAAGCACCTCGAGAAGGCGCAGGCCTATTCGGGTGTCTCGATTTCTCCGGATGGCCATTGGGTGACCTGGACGCAGGCAGCGGCGAGCGGATCGCGCGACACGGAGATCTATCTTCTCGACCGGAAGGACAGCACGGCTAAGGCGCGACGGATCACGGCTGGAGACGGCCAGAGTGCCTTCGAAGAAAAGGCCGTGGCGTGGTCGCCCGACAGTTCTCAGATCGCCTTTCTCTCGAACGCAGGTTCCGGTCAACTGCAGGTAGTGGTGGCGCCGGCAGCCGGCGGAGCGATACGGCGGCTGAGCAATCTGACAGGGCACGTGCGCGATCCGCGCTGGTCGCCGGACGGGAAGCGGATTGCGTTCCTCTACGCGGAGAACGGAGGCGGCGGTGGACCGCTCGAGGCGGTTCCGGCGCGGACGGGCGCCATTGCGAGCGTTGTGCACAACCAGCGGCTGGCGGTGACCGACGTCGAGACCGCAGCGATGCATGAAATTTCACCGTCCGAGTTGAATATTTACGAATACGACTGGTCGCCGGACGGTAAGCAATTCGCGGCGATTGCCGCTCCGGGTCCGGCGGACGACAACTGGTGGGTGGCTGAACTCTACGTAGTCGATGCAGCTTCGGGGAAGATGCGGCTGCTCTACAAGCCGGAGCGGGAACGCCAGCTTGCGGTGCCGCGCTGGTCGCCAGATGGTAAGCAGGTGGCTTTCATTGGCGGGTTGATGAGCGATGAAGGGTTTTTGGGCGGGGATATTTTTGCGGCTCCGGCCCAAGGCGGCGATCCGCGCAACCTGACGCCCGATATAAAAAGCTCACCGAATGGATTCCGCTGGCAGGGCGATCACGAGATACTTTTCACCGAGACAGTGGATGGCGGCGGCGCGCTCGGGAAGTTGGACGTAGCCATCGGGCGAACGGAGATGGTTTGGAAGGGCAGTGAAACGCTGCATCAGGACGGCAATTACCCGAACCTCGCGCTGGCGAATGACGGTAAGACCAGCGTCGCGATCCGAAGTTCGTGGGAACGAGCGCCGGAGATCTGGGCGGGCCCCATCGGGCGATGGGAACAAGTCACCCATGCCAATGCGGAGCAGCGGCCGTACTGGGGCAAGTCCGAAAGCGTGAATTGGCAGAACGACGGGTTCCGGGTGCAGGGATGGCTGCTCTATCCACAAAATTTCGATGCGGCGAAGCGCTATCCGATGGTGGTGGAGATTCACGGCGGGCCGGCGGGAATGCGCGCGTCGGGATGGCCGGGCACGCATTTCGATTTGTCGGTGATGGCGGGCCTGGGATACTTCGTGTTCTTTCCAAATCCGCGCGGCAGCACGGGCTCGGGCGAAGCGTTCACGCGCGCGAATGTGAAAGATTTTGGGGGCGGGGACTTGCGCGACGTTTTAGCGGGCGTCGACGAAGTCCTGCGGCGTGCGCCTGTGGATGGCAATCGCGTTGGGGTCGCGGGGTGGAGTTATGGCGGCTTCATGACCATGTGGGCGGTGACGCAAACCCAGCGTTTTCGCGCGGCGGTAGCCGGTGCGGGAATCGCGAATTGGCAGAGTTACTACGGGCAGAATTCAATCGACAAGTGGATGATTCCTTACTTCGGTGCTTCGGTATATAACGATCCGGCGGTTTATGCCAAGAGCTCACCGATTACGTTTGTCAAGCAGGCAAAGACTCCCACGCTGGTAGTGGTGGGAGAACGGGATGGCGAATGTCCGGCGCCGCAATCGTTCGAATTCTGGCATGCGTTGAAGACTTTGGGCGTGCCGTCGGAGTTGGTGGTGTATGCCGGGGAGGGTCATTCGTTTAGCGAGGCGAAGGACCGGTTGGATGTGCTGCGCCGCTCCGTGAATTGGTTCAATCAATATTTGCAAGCGCCGCATGCGACGGCCGCCGAACAGCTAAAGCAGCAGGAGAAGCAGCGGATTTTGGGATTCATTCCGGAGTTCAATACTTCGAATGTTTCGGATGCGGAGCGTTTATCGCGGAAGCAAAAGATGCATCTGGCGTTCAAGAGCGCGACGGACCCGTTCACGTTTCTAACGGCAGGGATCGATGCGGGCTTGAGCCAGAGTAGCGACAACCATGCCGGGTATGGGCAAGGGATGCAAGGCTATGCGAAGCGGTTCGGAGCTTCGTACGCCGACAGTTTCGACGGCACGATGATCGGAAATGGAATTCTGCCCGTGTTGCTGCATCAAGACCCGCGCTACTTCCGTAAGGGCTCGGGGAGTTTCAAGAGTCGATTCGTCTATTCGGTACTCTCCACAGTGCGCGCGAGGAATGACGATGGGCAATGGAGGCCGAATTACTCGAATCTTCTGGGAAACCTGGCGGCGGGAGGGATTTCGAATATTTACTATCCGGAAGCAGACCGCGGCGTGGGTCTCACGTTCGGGCGAGCCGCGGTAGTGTCCGCGGAAGGTGCACTGGGCGCGTTTCTTTATGAGTTCTGGCCGGACATTTCGCGTAAATTGGCCAAGAAGAAAAAGAGTTGAAGCCGTGCGGTAGACAGACCTCGCTATAGCACGGATCCCGACTACATCGGTAAGATAAACATCGGTAAAACAAGCGGTACCAAAACGGACGACCGAGTTTGAGAAGACGCATCTCGAGCCCGGCATTCGATGCTAAAAGCCAATCTTAGATCGGCTATAGGGGACGGCGCGCGGCGAAAGGGCATCAGTCTCGATTGGCGCAACAGCAGTTCCCCGTGGGCTGCGCGCTGGCACGGGACGCGCAGCGCGACATCTGGGTTTACGATTTCGATCAACCGGGAAAACAATGTCGCAGAAGAGCCGTATTAGTGAAGGGTTGGCACTAGCATCGCCTGCCGTCACCGTAGTTACCGAGGTTCGGAAACCCGAGTAAGATTCCGCCGATACATTTCACTAAGCATATTTGCGGGCGGTAGGGTTCGGAAACATCCCGCCGGACCTTGGATCAAATCTACGATATGACTAAAGCGCGCGCTCGTACGGGAAAGACCCCCAAGAACCACCAGGAAGTAGGAACTGGCGGCGAGCGCCATCAGTTAGCAGGCGGAGAGGTAATGCCTCTCACGACTCAGCAGGGCGTTCCAGTGTTTGACGATCAGAATTCTCTCCGAATCGGAACGCGTGGTCCTACAGCTCTCGAGGACTTTCACTTTCGGGAAAAGATCTTCCATTTCGATCATGAAAGGATTCCGGAGCGGGTGGTCCACGCGCGCGGCTTTGGTGCCCATGGATATTTCGAGAATTACAAACCGCTTGCGGAAATAACTTCCGCCGACCTGTTTCAGAGGGCCGGAGAGAAGACGCCGGCGTTTGTGCGCTTTTCTACAGTGGCTGGCAACAAGGGCTCGGCCGATCTCGCACGGGATGTGCGGGGATTTGCCGTAAAGCTCTACACGAAGCAAGGAAACTGGGACATTGTCGGGAATAACATTCCGGTTTTCTTCATTCAAGACGCGATCAAGTTTCCGGACCTGATTCATGCCGCCAAGCAGGAGCCAGACAAGGACTTTCCCCAGGCGCAGACTGCTCACGATAACTTTTGGGACTTTGTATCGCTCATGCCTGAAAGCATTCACATGATCATGTGGATCATGTCCGACCGCGCCATCCCGCGGTCCTTCCGGTTCATGGAAGGATTTGGCGTGCACACTTTCCGGATGGTCAATGCTAAGGGGAAATCGACTTTCGTCAAATTTCATTGGAAGCCAAAGCTCGGTTTACAATCCGTGGTTTGGGACGAAGCGGTGAAGATAAATGGGGCCGATCCGGATTTTCACCGGCGCGATCTATGGAATGCGATCCAGTCCGGGAACTACCCGGAATGGGAGCTAGGATTGCAACTCTTTGACGAAGAGTTTGCGGATTCGTTTGCCTTCGACGTTCTGGACGCCACCAAGATCATTCCAGAGGAAGAGGTGCCGATCAAACGGGTAGGGAGACTGGTGCTCGACCGGTGCGTCGACAACTTCTTTGCCGAAACGGAGCAAGTCGCCTTTTGCACAAACAATATAATTCCGGGGATTGACTTCTCGAATGATCCGCTATTACAAGGCCGGAACTTTTCCTATCTGGATACTCAGATTAAGCGACTAGGCGGACCCAACTTTACTCACATTCCAGTCAACGCGCCGAAGTGCCCTTTCCATCACTTCCAGCAGGATGGGCATATGGCAATGATGAATCCGAAAGGGCGGGCGAACTACGAACCGAACTCCTGGGGTGGGATTGAAGGCGGCCCTCGTGAATGTCATCAGACCGGATTTCAATCGTTCCCAGCTCACGAGGAGGGTGACAAACTGCGAATCCGGCCGGAGAGCTTTGCGGACCACTACAGTCAGGCCCGGCAGTTCTATATCAGCCAAACGCCGGTGGAGCAGGGGCACATAGCCGACGCTCTAATTTTCGAATTGAGCAAAGTAGAAAACCCCAGCATCCGTGCACGGGTAGTTTCGCATCTTCCGCACGTCGATGAGGCGCTGGCCGAGAAAGTAGCACGCGGTTTGGGACTGCGCCAAAAACCCGAGCCAATTGCGGCCGCAAAGGATCCACGCGGCGATCTGAAGGCCTCGCCGGCCCTCAGCATCGCAAGGAATGGACCCAAAAATTTCGGCGGCCGCAAAGTAGGAGCACTAGTTACCGGAGGTGTGGACCAGACAATCTTAGACGCGCTCCAGCAGGCGCTTCAGACGGAAGGAGCTATTCTCGAATTTATTGCGCCCACCGTGGGCGGTGTTCAGTCGAGTACTGGTGCTTGGGTTACCGCCAACCAGAAGATTGGGGGCGGCCCTTCGGTACTTTATGATGCGGTGGCTATTCTTCCGGGACCGGACGGAGCCGAAATGCTTGCGAAGAATCCCGGAGCGCGCGATTTCGCAACGGATGCATTCACTCATCTCAAATTTATCGCCTATACAAATGGCGCACGACCTCTATTTGCGAAAACTGGAATTGTTAACGATTTGGACGCCGGTTGTATTGAACTGTCCAAGCCCGCAGCCGTCGCAAGCTTTGTAGCCCGCTGCCGTTCGCTCCGGTTCTGGGACCGCGAGGCCGTGCTTCAATCGAGTAGTTAAGAGTTAACGAACTAGCCGGTGCGGGTCATTGCGGTTTCCATTCGACGTTGAGCACTCCGGAACCCTTGGCGAGCTCGTCGACGAACTGCGGTAATCCGCCGACCGCCTATAGGCGACGGCGCGCGGCGAGGCTGCATCCTTCAAGGCAAGCATGAAATGCGGAAAATGACAGCCGATCGGATCTGGTTTCCCCGACGCCGCGCCAACCTGTCTCATTCCCTCAGATGAGCTCACGGATTCGACCTTTTGCGACGGTATTGGCAATTTTTTGCCAATCCTTGGTTCCTTTGGCAAGGGACTCTGCGAAATGCACGGCCTGAGTCAGTTTGATTTTGGCCGGTAAAGGAGGTTCATTCGGATCGACCACGCATTCAATCACCACCGGTCCCGCCATGCCAAGCGCGTTCTCGATTTGTTGTCCACATTCGTCCGGTCGAGTAATTGTAAAAGCCGGTACTCCGAAACCACGAGCCACGGCGGCAAAGTCGATTGGCTGCAGATCACAAACATATTCCGGATTTCCGAGAAACACCAGCTGTTCCCATTTAATTTGGCCAAGTGTATCGTTCTTGATGATGAAGATCTTTATAGGCAGTTGGTATTTCACGCAGGTCGCCAATTCGCCCAGTAACATCGTGAAGCCACCATCGCCAACAAAGGCAATGACCGGCCGATCAGGATGGGCGACCTGGGCGCCAATGGCATAGGGGACGCCGCAGGCCATCGTCGCCAGGTTGCCTGAGCATGTATGCATTGCACCTCTCAGAGAGGGCACGTAGCGGGCCCACCAAGTAGTGTTTGTCCCGGAGTCGCTAGTAACAACGGCATTCTGAGGGATGCGTTTACCGAGTTCAAAGCCGACAACCTGAGGCTTCATCGGCATATCTTTGGCAGTACCTCGGGTTTCGAGTAGTTCCCGCCAGTCCTTCATGCCTTTTTGCGCGGCCTTCAGAAACGATTTATCCTTCTGTTTCAACTGAGGGATGAGAGCATTCAGGACCGTCGATGCGTCGCCGACCAAACCGACGTCAGCCGGATAGCGAAGGCTGATTCGCACTGGATCGGCATCGATCTGCACGCATTTCGCTTGCCCAGGCTTGGGGTAGAACTCGATGTAGGGTAGTCCTGAACCAACGATCAAAAGCGTGTCACATTCTTCCATAACTTCTTCAGAAGGAAGAGTGCCGAGCAGTCCTAATCCCCCGGTCGTGTATGGGCTGTCATCCGGAACGCATGACTTGCCAAGCAATGCTTTGACGATCGGCGCGCCAAGCAATTCGGCAACTTGTTCGAGTTGCTCCCCGGCAGCGAGGGCGCCGCGGCCTGCCAGTATGGCGACCTTTTTGCCGGCATTTAGGATTTCTGACGCTCTTTCAATTTCGCGCGGATTGGCGCGTCCCGAGGCAATCGAAAATTCATCAGACACATGCTGCGGCTTGTTCCGGTTGGATCGCATGTCTTCTTTGAGCGTCTGCTCCTGAATATCTGTCGGAATCGTAATGTGCGAGACTCCTCTGCGGGCGAGTGCAATTCGGCAGGCTAATTCGGTGACGTTCTCGGCGTGCGCCGCGCCCATAATGCGCTCACTGTATAGAGCAACGTCAAGAAACAGCCGGTCCAATGCAACATCCTGCTGCGTTTGCGTTCCGATCAGGTCATGAAACTGCAAGCCTGTAATAGCGAGAACCGGTTGTCCGTCTAGTTTGGCATCATAGAGTCCATTCAATAGGTGGATACCGCCGGGGCCTGAGGTAGCCAAACAAACCCCGAGTTTTCCGGTGACCTTTGCATACCCGCAGGCGGCAAGAGCAGCAGCCTCCTCATGCCGGGTTTGAATGAACTTGATTTTGTCTTGATTCTTTCGGAGAGCTTCAATGACACCGTTAATGCCGTCGCCCGGAATGCCGAAAATTGTGTCCACGCCCCAATTCATCAGGGTCTGGACGATTATGTCACCCGTTGTTTGTGCCATTGCGCCTCACTTCTGTGATTCAGAATCGTACAAATTGTAACGTCTAAACGATGTGCCGCGAGATCTTTGGTAAAAGTACCGGTGTTTCTTTCGTCGAACAGCCTTTGATTCGAGCCGTCAAACAGAGGGAGAAGCCGATGATCGTTCTGACCCTGAATGCGGGGAGTAATTCACTCAAGTTTGAAATTGTCGCCGCGGAAGCAGACCGCGGCTTTGGCGACAGTTTGATCGCGGGGGCGTACGACGATATCGGCAAAGAGCATTCCGTTTTTTCCTTGCTCGAAAACAAACGGCCCTATCAACGCGAGGAGTTGGAGATCCGCGATCACGGACACGCCACAAATCTGCTTTTTGAATGGATCGAGCGGGGAGGCGTTTCAAACAAGGGTATACGGAACTTGGGCGATCTCCATCGGGTTGCCCATCGGGTTGTGCATGGTGGAGACAGCTTTGGCGGACCCGAGGAGATTACGGAACAAGTGATTCGACAAATCGAGGCCTTACAGCGCATTGCGCCATTGCATAATGCCGCGGCTATCCAGTGCATTCGCGCCGCACAGGCGAGAATACGCTCGCATCTCCCGATGATCGCGGTCTTTGATACCGTTTTTCATCGGACCATTCCGGACGAAGCAGCTCTTTATCCCATTCCGTTGGATTTGGCGCGGGGCACAAGATTCGCCGCTATGGATTTCATGGAGTATCGCACCGTTATCTGATGTTGCGCTACGCGCAGATTGCTAGTCGTCCCGTTAGGGAGATGAAACTGATCACATTGCATCTGGAAGGCGGATCTTCTGCGGCCGCTATTCGAGCCGGACAATCGGTTGACACGTCGATGGGATTTACGCCACTCGAAGGGCTCATGATGGGCACTCGCTCGGGCGATATCGACCCTGCGTTGGTTAGCTATCTCATGCGGCAGGAAGACATGGATGCTCACCGAGTGGAGGAATTTCTGAACAAGGGGTGCGGCCTTCTGGCGATATCGAAAGTTTCCGCAGATACGCGCGAGCTAGAAAAGCACCTCGCCGATAAATCGGTTGACTTGGCCGTGAACATGTTCTGTTATCGCGTCCGCAAATATATCGGCGGGTACCTCGCGGCTCTGGGAGGAGCGGAGGCAATCGTGGTGGGCGGGGGTATCGGTGAAAATACGCCCTTCATCCGCGAGCGGATATTTAAGGAGTTCGACTGGTGTGGCGCGGTCCTCGACTGCGAACAGAATCGTGCAGTGGTGGATCGTGAAGCGCGTATTACCACACCGGATTCATCCGTTCAGGTCTGGGTGATACCAACTCAGGAGGGATTGATGATGGCGCAAGAAGTGATAGAGCACGCGGTTCGAGGTGCCTAATGTATGAGCGCTAAGCCCAGCTCTGAATTCTGCCTACTGGAGTGAGCCTAGCAACCCTGTTGATTTAGAGGTGCTCTAGCTTGGCGTGGCAGTAAGCGAGCGGAATCGATTACCGACCCAAACTAAGCTAGGGTCTTTACCAGTGATCGGCCAGCTCGATCCATGTTACTCTTCTTTCGCGTACTGCCGTGCGCCGGGGAGTTATTTAATGAAAATGGCGGGGATCGCGCTCATTGTAATTGGCTTAGCAATTATCATTTGGGGCGCATTCGGATTTAAGACTCGCGAAAAAGTAGTGGATGTGGGCCCGATCCATGCCACGAAGGAAACGGAACACAATGTTCCATATGGGCCTATCGCAGGGGCGGTTGTAGCTTTGGGTGGGGTGCTCCTTCTCGTTAAAGGCAAGGGCTGAAAATTTTCTGCTCGGAATTCACCTTTGGAACATTGCCCCGATTAGACGCATTACCCTAGGTTTCGCTCGTTTCGAGCCTTTCAAACGCAACTCTACGGGTACGTATACCAGGTAACCAAAGAGCGGCGGCGGGATCCACAAATAAACAAGGAGAACTGACGATGGAAAAAGAAGAACTAACCGGCCGGGTAGATGAATTAAAGGGAAAAATGAAGCAAGGGATTGGCAAAGCGACGGACGATCCCGGTTTGCAGGCGGAAGGCGCTCTGGATGAAGTAAAGGGCAAGCTTAAACAAGCCTATGGGGATCTGAAAGACGGCATCAAAAACGCCGATAAGAGCGCTGGCACTGACGTCAACGACAAGTAGCATCGCTGGGATTAGAATCCACGATTCCGACCTAACTTACTGTTTTCATACTCTCCAGATATCCACTAAATTGCGATTGAACTAATGTTCAGCTGCGCTCCGATATGGCAATAGCGTTCTGGCTTAGCTGATCTACGCATCTAAAAACTCACGGACAGGCCACATATCTCACCGAGCGTTGCTGAGCCGACTCACGCCAGCGAAGCCGAGTTTCCGCGCTGCCATCAAGACCCGTGATATCATCCGCTATCGTGGCTACGAGAAGGCCCTTCCTGAACTGACCGAAACACTCGGGCTATCCAACTGGCTGCGCGCAGGTGACAGCGATGGATCTCGTTGATCGGTTGGTAGAACACAAGACTCTTGGCGCGGCCCGTCGCGAGGAACTTGCATGGCTAGCCACGCACGGGTCCCTTCGCCAACTCCAACCAGGCGACATCTTGACCGCGAAGGGCACGCGGGTGGAAGGATTGTTCGTCATTTTGTCAGGGCATATCGCCATGTCCGTAGACCGTGGAGCAGGGCCGCACAAGATTATGGAATGGCGCGGAGGTGATGTGGGGGGCATGCTCCCGTACTCCCGCCTGGTCAGCCCGCCGGGCGATTCGGTCGCCCAGCAAACCACAGAGATCCTGGCCGTACATACGGATCATCTGCAGGAGATGACCCGCGAGTGTTATGAGGTCACATCGCTCCTCGTTCACACTATGGTCGACCGCGCTCGCGTCTTTACCTCCAGCGACCTGCACGACGAGAAGATGGTTTCTCTAGGGAAATTGTCGGCAGGCCTGGCGCATGAACTGAACAACCCCGCCTCCGCTATTGAACGTAGCGCGGCGCTGCTCGAGGACCGACTGGAAGAATCTGAGCAGGCATCGCGGGCGCTCGGCGCTTCCAGGCTGACCGATGACCAATTCGTCGCTGTCGACGCCACTCGCGCTTCCTGCCTCGCAACACGTGTCCACCGCGTGCGGTCCCCCATTGAACGAGCTGAACGTGAGGAGGCTGTGGCCGACTGGCTCGCCGACCACGGCCTCGACGTGTCCACAGCAGATACGCTCGCTGAAACCGAAGTGTCGTTCGACGCCCTCGACCTGCTGGCCGGGACAGTCGATGCATCCACACTAGAGGCGGTCGTTCGTTGGAGCGCCGCCACCTACTCGGTCCGCAGCCTGGCAGAAGAGATTCAGGACGCGGCAACGCGCATCTCGGGCGTCGTTACCGCCATTAAAGGCTTCACGCACATGGATCAGGCGAAGGTTGCCGAACCAGTCGACCTAAAACAGGGTCTGAGCAACACGGTCGCAGTCCTGAGATCGAAGGCGCGGGCGAAGTCCGCCGCTGTGACAATCGACGTGGAACCAGGTCTACCGCGTGTTCGTGGCTTTGGCGGCGAACTTAACCAGATCTGGGCCAATCTGATCGACAATGCCCTTGACGCCGTGGCCGACTCGGGCTCCGTCGACGTGCTGGCGAAACACGAGCATCAGCGCGTGGTGGTATGCATCATCGACAATGGAACGGGCATATCTCCGCAGATCCGAGAGCGCATCTTTGACCCGTTCTTCACCACCAAACCGCTGGGCCAAGGCACTGGCCTGGGCCTGGACATCGTCCGGCGCCTTGTCCGCCACAATGACGGCGAAATCGCCGTCGAGTCGCAGCCGGGCCGCACAGAATTTCGCGTCGTCCTGCCGGTCGCCGACATCGACGGCACGGGAGTGACGCATTGAACAAGCCGGTCCTGCTGATTGTGGACGATGATCCGCAGGTGCTGGCAGCCGTGCGCCGCGACCTTCGCTCCCGATACCGGGACCACTACATGATCATGAGCGCGTCCTCTGGACAGGAGGCGCTGACGACCATCCGAGAACTGAAAACCCGTGGGGATTCGCTGGCAATGGTCGTCAGCGATCAACGTATGCCCGGCATGCTGGGGGTCGAAGTGCTCGCCAGGTCACGAGACGTGTACCCTCTGGCACGTCGCGTCCTTCTGACTGCCTATTCGGACATCGAAGCAGCCGTAAGGGCCATCAATGAGGCGCATCTCGATTACTATCTGTCGAAGCCATGGGATCCTCCCGAGGAACGCCTCTTCCCCGTGATCGACGATCTGTTGGACGCCTGGCAAGCCGAGTCTCTGCCCGAGGCCAAGGGCTTGAGGCTCGTCGGACATCAATGGTCTCCCCGATCGCACGCGATCAAAAACTTTCTGGCGAGCAATCTCATCCCCTATCGCTGGCTGGAGGTCACACGGGACCCGGATGCGCGCGCATTGCTGGATGCGGCAGGGGTGGGCGCCGATGAGCTTCCAGCGCTGTTCTTTGACGATGGAGGCTCCGTGCTCCGCAACCCGGAGCCCCGCCAGGTGGCCGAGCGTCTCGGCCGCTCTCTCGGCCGCCTTCGATGTGTACGACCTCGTGATCGTCGGTGCTGGTCCGGCTGGTCTCGCAGCTGCGGTCTATGGCGCATCGGAAGGACTGCGGACCTTGTTGCTTGACCGGCACTCCCCCGGCGGGCAGGCTGGCAGCAGTTCTCGAATCGAAAACTATCTCGGCTTCCCGACCGGCGTCAGCGGCAGCGAACTGACACGCCGTGCCTTGACGCAGGCGCAGCGGCTCGGCGCCGAGTTTCTCTCGCCTCTCGAGGTGACCGCGGTCACCATCGACGCGGGGTACAAGCGTCTCACACTGGCCGATGGCCGTGAACTCGTCACTCGATCCCTGGTGGCTGCTACCGGCATGTCCTATCACGAGCATCCCGCACCCGGCATGGCGGAGCATACGGGTGCGGGAGTCTATTACGGCGCGGCCACCACGGAGGCGGCAGCGTTCAGCGGCCGGCGCGTACTTGTCGTCGGCGGCGGGAACTCGGCGGGCCAGGGAGCAATGTATCTGGCACGTCACGCGCAAGAGGTACACGTAGTGATACGCCGCGACACTCTGCTCCACACCATGTCGCAGTATCTCATCGACCAAATACAGGGGACGCCGAACATCCGAGTTCGGCCACGGACGGAAATCGGACGAGTCGAGGGTGATGGTCGCGTAGAACGAGTCGCCCTCACTTCACTGGACGATGGATTGAGCCAGGTGGAGGAAGCCGATGCGTTGTTCGTATTTATCGGTACCCGTCCCCGAAGTGACTGGCTCCCTTCCAGTGTGCTCCGCGACAACAAAGGATTTGTCCTCACTGGCCGTGACCTGATTGCAGCCGACGGGTACGCACGCATTTGGAAGGAGCAGCGCGAACCATTGCCACTTGAGACCAGCGTGCCCGGAATATTCGCCGCCGGCGACCTTCGCGCCGGGGCGATGAATCGCGTTGCATCAGCCGTGGGCGAAGGATCGATGGTTGTTCGACTCGCGCACGAATATCTGGCGCTGACCTGATTCAGCGTAGTCTGGGGGCAGCTTGAGTATATGATTGACCTGATTCCACAGGCGACCCGGTGATTCTTAATAAAAACTCTGGCCGCTCAAATCTGTGAATCGGAGAATTCTTGGCATGCTCAGAAGAGACTTTCTGAAAACGGTTCCAGCCGTTGCGGTCGCGCCTGCCCTGCAGTCAGCCCCCCGTCTGAAGATCACGGATGTTCGTCTCATCCCGCTCAAAGTACTGCGGGAAACAGGAAAGATGGAGGCCGCCTGGAACCCTGGCGTTTCGACGGTGCGGCGGGTCGGCGGCGGTGCCTATTTGGAGATCCATACCGATCAAGGATTGATCGGCATCGGACCGGATGTGATCGCGGCGTCGATAGAAAATGCGAAGGCGCAGCTGGTTGGAAAGGACCCATTCAATATAGAGCAGCTCGCTGGACCACTGCGTTATTACGTCGGCGGTCGCGCCGTTTCAAGCATTGAGATTGCTCTTTGGGATCTGGTGGGCAAGGCAGCTCAGCGGCCGCTTTATAAGCTTTGGGGAGCGCATAAGGGTCGCGTGCCGGCTTATGCCAGCATGATTCAACTTTCAACGCCGGACGAGAGAGCGAGAATGGCCGTGCAGTTGAAGTCCGAAGGTTGGAAAGCGATCAAGCTCCGGCTCCACTATCAGACGATACGAGAAGACATCAATCTCGTCGCTGCGGTACGCAGGGCAGTAGGCGACGACATGGAGATCATGACCGACGCCAATCAAGCGCAGTCCTCGACAGGTTGGCAACCCGGAGTTGTATGGGATTTTCGTCGCGCTCTCGACACTGCCCGCGAATTAGAAAAACTCAATGTTTACTGGTTGGAAGAGCCATTGCAACGCTATGAGTTCGACGCTCTTGCGGAGCTGAACCGTCTGGTCGAAATTCCAATTGTCGGCGGCGAAAACAATATTGGTGTGCACGAGTATCGGACGATGCTCGAAAAGGGTGTGTTCGATATTTTACAGCCAGACATCATGGTTGCCGATGGAGTGACCGGGTTCCGCGAAATCGCATCTCTGGGAGCCGCATACCACAAGCGCGTGATTCCTCACCACGGAGGAGGGAACCTGGGAACAATTGCGCAATTGCACTGTATCGCGTCATGGCCAAACGGGCCTTGGATAGAAATCCTTCATGATCCGCCCATCGCTGCATATACGCACGGCTTTGCCATGATGGAAAACGCTCCCCTCGTGGACAAAGATGGCTATCTCAACCTTCCGGAAGCTCCAGGCTTGGGGGTAGCGATCAACAAGGAGATGCTAACGTAGAATCCTCGGCTGCTCAGGCTATCGTGCCAACAGCCAGCTTAGGACCTCTTCCATAAAGATGAGCGAATCCTTCCCCCACCATTTAGGATTCACGGGCTGAATCGTGAGACGTGCCCCGTCCGGAACGCCGAGAAAAAGGCTAGCCATACCTTCACCCATGACGACGATCCGCGCGCCGTTATCGAGCTTCGCGTACGTGGCAAAAGGCTGAGCCGGGTTGCCTTTTCGATCTAGTTGGTAGGCAAATGGCGTGCCTCCAAACACCTCGCGGCCGCCATCATAAGGGATTTCCCGGTCGGCCTTGTTGATTGCTCCGGCCTTGGCGATGGCACCAGCATTCACAATGCGGGGCGTATCGCCCGACAACTTTATGCCAAATGGTTCAATTACATCATTGACGCCCACTACGGACAGCCTCTGACGCGCCTCTTCGTCGAGAACAATCAGAAGTGACCCTCCTGCCTTGACAAAGGAGACAACGGCTTGTTTTTCGAAATTTTGAAATGCCTTGTTGGGTGCACGCAGGTACACCAGCCGGCTTCTGGCAAGCGCCTCCGCAGTGATGGGCCCATCCCCGGGTTCAAGCTGATAGCCCATGCGCGCACCGATATCCATCATCTGAGGCGGCCAAGGAGCCTTGCCATGAGCGCGGTCGAAGTAGATCTTGTTTAGACCGGCCACATCCGACGAAGAGAGAGCGCCCAAACGTTTTGGGGTGATCTTCAGGTTTGAAAAGTAGCCTTCTGTGCCGGGACCAACCCACAGGGCGACTCCACCTGCTCGGGGGTCCATCTTCAAGTCATCGACGATTAGACTTGGTTGCTCGGCGTCATGTACGTAGAGCCGCGCTTTGCGAACGTCGATCTCGACCCTGTATTTCGTCCACACGCCAGGCTGCAAGTCGACGTAGGACTCGTATTTCTCTGGTGATTCTTTACGCAAGCGAGCAAAGTCGAATTCAGGATATGAACTGTATTGTGTCGAATGATTGCGGCGCACTTGGTCGTCCGCGCGTCCGTTCGTCGGCCTGAGATAGATGTACTCGTACTTCTCATCTTGCAGTCGGAACGCAATCCCTATGAAGCCACGAGCCCCCGGCCCAGCTCCGGCCGACGGCTTGCCCGCTAAATCGACCTCGATCGTACCGTCTTGAAAACTAGCGTCTTTGAGAATCGCATACGAGGAGCCGTTGGCCGCGTCGGGCGCCGCGATCAACCGTACTGCCGAACGACCCTGGTATGTCATGCGGTCCAGCGAAACATTCCGAGGAACCAATTGGTCCAGGTTCTGTGCGCTCACCGGACGCGCAAGGGGTAGAGCAAGAAGTACAGCGATAAGCGTAGCCTTCGTACGAGGGTGATTCACGACGGTAGCGGTTGCAATCGGATGGCCTCGCCAGGCCTAAAAGGCTCCGTTTTATGACAAGGGGTTGAAGATGGTGCCCTACCGGAATTCTATTTCGATTTCGGGACTGCGATGTTCGAGGCCGAGCATCCTCCCCCAATGCTTTGTGCCAGGTGTTAGGCTGCTTGAAGGTAACGATGCACTGGACATTTATCCGGTGATGAAAGGAGTGGGAACAGGTGGCAACGGAAGTCAGCAAAGAGCTCCTGGACGCATACACTAAGCAGGGCTTTTTATTTCCCCTACCCGCGCTTTCCGATTCGGAAACCGCCGCCCTACGAACGAAATTGGAAGAGTTGGAGGCGCAGCAGGGGCGAAAACTGCCACCGCATATCAACAGAAAGCCACATCTGATCCTCACCTGGCTGAACAAACTGATCCGCCACCCTGCCATTCTTGATCCGGTGGAAAAGATCCTCGGGCCCGACATTCTGTGTTGGGGATCCGGGTTTTTCATCAAGAACCCACATGATCAAGCGCGTGTCACGTGGCACCAGGATTCGACCTATTGGGGACTGTCATCGCCCGACATTGCGACGGCGTGGGTCGCGTTCACGGCGAGCACTAGAGCGAACGGCTGCATGCGGGTTGTACCGGGGACGCACATGTTGCAGCAACTTCCGCATGAAGATACCTTTGCACCGGATAATCTGTTGAGCCGCGGTCAGGAAATCGCCGTCGAAGTCGACGAATCGCGAGCCGTTGACATCGTGCTCGAGCCGGGTCAGATGTCGCTGCATCACGTGCTGCTGGTGCACGGTTCAGAGCCGAATAACAGTGAGCTTCGACGGGTCGGTTTTGCAATCCGCTATCTGCCGACGCACGTGAGACAGCTCACCGCGCTGGCCGACAGCGCTACCTTAGTGCGCGGTTCCGATCGCTATCACCACTTTCTCCCGGAGCCGGTCCCACTGTCGGACTTCCATCCGGACGCGCTGGCTTTTCACTCCAAAATGCTGGCGACCAACGACCAGATTCTCTACCGGGGAACACCGAAGCGCGACGGCGGCGCTTCCACCGCGGACGCGCCCGCCATGTCCAACTAACCCGTGCCGAGCCGTAGCCGCTGGGTCCCGATCTCGTTCCTGTTCGCCGGCGGAATGATCAACTACATGGATCGCTCGGCACTATCCGTGGCGGCGCCGCTCGTCATGAAAGATCTCCAGCTGGATGCGGCTCAACTCGGAATCGTCTTCAGCAGTTTTTTCGCGGGATACGCCCTATTCACACTTATCGGCGGATATGCTTCCGATTTGTTCGGTCCTAAACGTGTCTTCACACTTTCGATGAGTACGTGGTCCGTCTTCTGTGGTTTGACCGCTGCCGCTGTGGGGTTTTGGTCCTTGCTGGTAGTGCGTGTCCTGTTTGGCTGCGGTGAAGGTCCCTTCGGTGCAGCCGCAAGCAAGATGGTGAGTAACTGGTTTCCGCCTCGTCAGATCGCAACCGCGATAGGCATCGCGAACGCTGGAACGCCGATCGGTGGCGCTCTCGCGGGCGCCGTCGCCGGAGGCCTCGCCGTGCGTTACGGCTGGCGCACATCGTTTGTTTTGCTTGCGGCGATCGGTCTTCTTTGGACGCTTTGTTGGATCTTGGCTGTTACCGACAGGCCTGCCATTAAGCAGGACCAAGACGATTTGGAGACTCTGAAAAAGGAGCACCGGCATTCGGTGGCCCAGCGCGAGAGCCAGGTGCCGTTATCGTACTACCTTCGGCAGCCCGCCGTGATTGCAACCGGCATTGCCTTCTTTAGCTATTCCTATGTGCTCTATTTTTTTCTGAGCTGGTTCCCGAGTTACCTAATGATGTCGCGGCATCTCGACGTAAGCCGCATGAGTCTTCTCAACGCGGTCCCCTGGATTCTCGGTACATTTGGTCTGCTGCTCGGCGGATTAATTTCCGATCTTTTGCTTCGGATATGCCCGGATCGCTTGGTTGCCCGCAAGTTCGTGCTGGTCTCTTGCCTGATTCTGGCCGGAATTTGCGTTAGCCTAACGGGGCTGGTATCAAGTCTCTCCTGGGCAGTAGCGCTCATGGCCGTGACGATCTTCTGTGTCTATCTGACCGGCGCAACATACTGGGCGATTATCCAGGATGTAGTGAGTGCTGGACACGTAGGTGCGGCCAGCGGTTTTGTGCATCTGATCGCAAATTGTGCCGGCATCGTTGGACCCGCGGTAACCGGTTTTATTGTTCAGGCAACCGGTGCTTTCACTAGCGCATTCTTGCTGGCCGGTGGCGTCGCTCTTCTCGGAGCACTGGCCGCAGCAATTTTCGTCAGGCGAGTCTGACGTCGAACTGGCTCGGATTTCGCAACCGCGGGGCGCGATATGCGGTGATGTGGCCGCTTTATCCGCGTCCAGTTCGGACCTGGCGTTTCAGATCTCTTTCGCATGACCGGCCGAAAATCCACCATCCACAACGATCGCCTGTCCAGTAATCCAAGAGGCTGCGCTTGAAATCAAAAAGACGATCGCTCGCGCGATATCGTCAGGTTCTCCAAGGCGGCCGAGCGGGTGCATTGCGGTTAGCCGGGCGGTTCGAGCTGCATCGGCGACGATGGTTCCGATCAACGGTGTCTTGACGAACCCAGGACATACGCAATTCACCCGGATGCCGCGCGATGCGTAATCAACAGCCATGTTTTTTGTCAGGGCAATCAACGCTCCCTTGCTGGCACTGTATGCGGCGCGCCCTCTAACGCCGACAATCCCTGTTACAGAACTGACATGTACGATGGCGCCACCGTTTTCCGGGAAGTGTGGGAGCCCGTATTTTGATGTAAGGAATACACCGGAAAGATTGACATCTAACACGCGCCGCCAGCTTTCTTCATCGGTTTCATGAACAGGGTTGCGTATAGCGATGCCGGCACAATTCACGAGCGAGTCAATTCGACCGAAGGATTCGATAACACGGGCCATCGCCACTTGCACCTGAGTTGCACTGCTCACGTCGCATGGAATTCGCAAGGTTTGCTCACCCCCTGAGAGTGCCCCTTCATTCACGTCAAGTACAGCAACCCGCGCACCCAAGCCGCCCGCAAGCCTGGCGGTCGCTAAGCCGATGCCTGATGCGCCGCCAGTAACCACAACGACCTGGTCATTGAGTTCAATCATGAAGCGCGGGCTCCTCCTTAGGAAAGCACCGCTGGCAGGAAGCGTTCAGCCGTGATTCCATACATCGTCGGCCAGCAATAACAGCGCCGACCGCGTAGATAGTCGCCGCCATCGTGACTCGCCATCCCGATTGTACGGTTCCGAGCCCGCCAATCCGGCATAGAATGTCGCTCCCGCAACCAATCCCCGTGGGGGCGATGACAAATTTCCAATATCGCGATTTCCCTCGTTTTCTTCGGCTTAAAGGCGTTTCGACCTTTCGCTCCAAGCCTCTGCGCGCGAAACTCGCGCACGAAGGAGCATTCTCAAAAATGTCTACCCAAGCCCAGCTCGCAGCGAATCAGGCGAACGCGCAACTCTCCACCGGTCCGAAGACGGAAGAGGGCAAGGCCGCTTCCTCTCGCAACAATTTAAGCCACGGCCTCACCTACCGCGGCGGCATGTTCGTTTTGTTGCCGTGGGAGAACGCGAAGGAATACGACCAACTGGTCGTCGACCTCAAAAGCGAACACCGCCCCACGAGTCGCACCGAAATGATTCTGGTAGAACGCATGGCCCAGCACCACTGGCTGCGCGATCGCGCCGGGCTGCTGCAGTCCAACTGCTTCGCCGACGACGGATCCGTAGACGAAAAACGTCTCACCCTTTATCTGCGCTACCAAACGACCCACGAGCGCGCCTTCCACAAATGTCTGAATGACCTGCTAAAGCTAAGAGCGGAAAAGCGAAAGAATGAAATTGGCTTCGAATCGCAAAAGCGCAAACAGGAAGAACACACCCGCAAACAAGAGCAGCATCAGATGAAGAAAGACCACCACAAATGGGCTGTTGCGCTCTCCGAAGCTAAGCTCTACCACCAGAAGACTCTCACGTACCATGTGGGGGACCGGGTCAAAATTGAAAAGTGAAGAGTTTACACCTGACTGACGACACTGAACTTGTCGAAAAAGACATTCCTCAGCCAAAGCCGCGTAAGGGCGAGCTGCTCGTGCGCGTTTACGCCGCAGGCATTACGCCTAGCGAAGTCCTCTGGTATCCCACGTTTCATACGAAGGGAGGCGAAAAACGCGCCGCACCCGTGCCGTCTCATGAATTTTCAGGCCAGATTGCCGAGTTAGGCGAAGGTATCAGCCAGCTCTCGGTTGGCGACGAAGTCTTCGGGATGAACGATTGGTTTGCGGATGGAGCATTGGCCGAATACTGCATCACGCGGCCTGACTTGGTTGCTCCGAAGCCGTCCGGTCTGGATCATGCCGAAGCTGCGTCTGTGCCCATCGGCGCTTTGACCGCTTGGCAGGGCTTGTTCGATCGAGCCGGGCTCCAGGCCGGTGAGCGTGTCCTCATCCATGGCGGAGCCGGTGCTGTCGGTATTTTCGCGGTGCAGTTGGCACACTCCCTTGGCGCGCACGTGATTACCACCGTGTCGGCGCAAAATGCCGAATTCGTGAAGAGGCTCGGCGCGAGTGAAGCAATCGACTACAAGGCAGCACCCTTCGAAAATACGGCACGCGTGGTAGATGTCGTATTCGATACCGTCGGCGGCGACACTCTGGAACGCTCTCGGAATGTTCTCAAGCCCGGCGGTAGATTGGTCACCATTGCGGCCGATCAATCCGACGACAAGGCGTTCTTGCTGGTCGAAGCGAACCAGGCACAGCTCGTCGAAATATCGAAGCGCATTGATGCCGGCGCGCTCCGCACCGTTGTCGAAACAGTCCTGCCGTTTTCAGATGCGTCCGGTGCCTACGCCAGCAACGTGAAGAGGACGGGGCGCGGAAAGTTGGTGGTCGTTCTGCGCTAGCTGCCCCAAGGCAGCGCCGTCTGCGATTCGATTTTCGCCGGATCCAGCTCAATACCGAATCCGGGTTCTTCCGGAAGAGGAATGCGCGCTCTGACCGGCGCCGGAGCTCGTTTTTCGAAGTGATAGTACGACCGCATCTTGTTGATCAAATATTCGCCGAGCGGAAACGTCATCGGCGATTGGCTGGCAATTACGTGCATCGCGGCGTGAATACTGTGGCCGTGTGGAATCACCGGAACGTCGTGTAGGGACGCCACCGTGCCGATCTTGAGTAATTCGGTGATGCCGCCGCACCACTCCGGATCGGCCTGTACCACTTGCACGGCGCCCGCCTCTAAGTAGTGTTCTACTTCCCAACGCCCGTAAAAGTGTTCGCCGGAAGCGACGGGAAAGTTAATGCTGCGCCGCAAAGTGACGAAGCTTTCGATCTTCTCTGGATGCATAGCTTCCTCGATCCAGCGCGGCCGATACTTTTCCACTTGCCGGGCCCATTCGAGCGCGTATGTCAGGTCCCAACCGCTGAAGGCATCGAACATGAGTTCGGTGTCGTCCCCCAGCGTCTCGCGCAAGATTTTTACCAGTTCCACATTGCGGCGCATGCCTTCTGGTCCCGCGCCTGGGCCGTCCCCCATAAACCATTTCTGGTTGCGGTAGCCTTCTGCTTTTACACTCTGGCAGCGTTTTCGAACTGCTTCCGGCTCGAGTGAAAATCCGAGGCAGCTCGCATAGACTTCAACCGAACTGCGCGTCGGCCCGCCAAGAAGCCGGTACACCGGCACGCCGAAATGCCGTCCGCGTAGGTCCCACAAGGTGTTATCAATAGCGCTGATCGCCATTAAAAAAATGCCCGCGCGCGAATGCCGGTTCGACCGGTACATCTCGTCCCAGAGCCTTTCTCCGGCCAGCGGATCTTTGCCGATCAGAAACGGTTTGATCTCTTCCGCGACGACAATTGCCACTTCACGATCGATCGGCCCATACAGACCGAACAAACTGTCTCCGGCGTGAATGCGGAGGTAAATCGCTTTGATGGGTTGCTTTCGGGTACCTCGCGGATTGTCTTTGTAGACCGTCGGCCGTTCTTCGTCGTAGATATCGAGCGGGTTCACCTGATGCTGGCCGTTGACACCCGCTTCGACCTCATATTCACCGTGCAACTCGATCAATTCGAGCGACGTGATCTTGAAGTTTCCAGCCGGAGCGGCGTAGGCGGCCGCCGCGCCCACCAGTAGACTCCCGAATTCCCGGCGCGTCATGCGCTTGCCATCCGCGCGGCCATACGCATCGCCTGTTTCATGCTATGTGCGTCTGCTTTATTCTTGCCCGCGATGTCGAAAGCCGTGCCGTGATCGACAGAAGTGCGGATAATCGGTATCCCGAGTGAGACATTCACAGTTCCTGCAAAATCGAGAAGCTTCATCGCGATATGGCCCTGATCATGATACATCGCGACCACCAGATCGTAGGCGCCTCGTGAAGCTTGCAGAAAGATCGTGTCTCCCGCGTGCGGACCGCTGCAGTCGATGCCCTTTTGCCGTGCCTGTTCGATCGCGGGAACGATGAAGCGTGCATCCTCATTCCCGAAAAGTCCATGCTCGCCGGCGTGAGGATTCAGGCCGCACACCGCTACCCTCGGCCGTGCGAAACCCAGCAGCTTCATCGCTCCGTTGCCTAGTTCAATCGTGCGTAAGATTCGAGCCGTATCGAGCTCGCATGCTCGCCGCAGCGGCACGTGAGTGGAGACATGAACGGTCGATAGAATCTCGCTCGCAAGCAGCATCCGCGAATCGGTTGCTCCACAGAGCTCTGCAATATATTCGGTGTGTCCCGAGAACTGTCGCCCGGAAAGCGTCACCGCCTCCTTATTTAAGGGCGCGGTCACCATCGCGTGGGCCTCGTGACTTAGACACATCTCGGTGGCCACCCGCACATAATCAACGGCTGCCTGCCCGTACCGCGCGTCGAGTTTTCCGAACTCAAAATCGTCGAGCGACTCGAGGCTTTTTACATCGTGCACTGTGGCGTTCGTGATCTGCCCGGCCATTTTAAGAATGCGCGTATCGCCCACCACCACCCATTTCGCGAGCGTTGCGAATTCCGGATCCGCCAGAGCCTTGAGCACGACTTCCGCCCCCACACCCGATGGATCGCCCATCGTGATCGCCACTATTGGAGTCATCTAAAAAAGTCCACCACTTCCACGAGCGTATCTTCGCCGCCGAACGCTCCCGATTTCGTCGCTACCTTCATTCCGTCCAGCAAACCGCCTTTCAATACTCCCCAGGGCACGCCAGCGACAATCTGATCTTCGAGTTCAATCTGCTCCACTCCGAGCGCGTGGCAGACGGTCGATGCCGAATCACCGCCCGATAGCACCAATGCACCTGCTAAATTGCCTATGCCGCGAAGCCCAAGCCGCAATGATTCGTAAACCCCGGGCGAGTGTGAAATCCGCATCAGCGTGTGCGTGCCTCGCCGCAAGCTATGAGCCACGCCTTCCGGTTCCGAAACACACACGGCATGCCGTTCTTGCAAGCTCACCAGCTGAAGCGTCGTTACAGGATGACTCGAACCGATACAGAACACCACCGGCAGTGCCAGCGGTTCTCTCGGCACTTGTTTTACAGTTACTCCAAACAGAGTTTCCGCCAGCGCAGATGCCAGGCCTCCGGAGCCTGCCCACAGCAAACGCTTCCCGCTCCGTAGACCCTCGTCTACTAGAAGCGCCAGATCGCCGTTCGACGTGGCATCCACCGAAACACAGCGGACGTGATTGCGTAGCGCGTCTGCGACTTTTTCGGGTTTAGTGTGCTCGCTGCCAAGCCGCGAAGCGACGTCAACCGGTTTCCACTTTGCATCGCCGTTGACGTGCAAATATCCGTCCCAGACAGTACGCCCCAGTTCTGGATACGCGGGCGTCACGATGGCGGCATCATAGCCGAAAGCGTCGAGCGTCGCCGCTATCTCCAGCGCCGGATTGCCGCGCAGCAGCGAGTCTATTTTCTTGAAAACCATTTGCGGCTGCGCGGCCGATATTCGCGCTGCCAACTCACGGATCTTCGACTCCACTTCGCTTTCTTCGAGATTTCGCGTTTCTGTCGTGAATGCCTGAACTCGGGCGTCTTGTACGGCGTCCGGCTCGAACAGAACCACCGAGCGAACGCCCCGCATTTTGAACTGAATTGCGGCATCGCAGGCGCCCGTAAGGTCGTCGGCAATCAGCGCGATGTCCATAACTTCTAAAGGTACACTCAACTATGCCAATCTCGTCTTCTCTCCCTCAAGATATAATCGGTGCGCTCGAGGACTTAAGCGGCGTCCATCCCGGTTTTCGTCCGGTCCACTCGAAAGGCATTCTGTTGACCGGAACGTTTACGCCTTCTGACAGTGCTCGCTCGCTGACGCGAGCTCCGCATGTAGAGAACGCGTCCACGCCGATTACGGTCCGGTTCTCGGACGGCGCAGGTGTTCCAACCGTCGCCGACAACGATCCGAACAACGGAGGGCCCAGGGGAGTTGCGATTCGCTTTCATTTGGCCGAACACGTTCACACCGACATCATCGGGCATTCCATCGACGGATTCCCCGTGCGCACTCCCGAAGAATTCCTGGAGTTTCTTCGCGCGGCGCACGCCGGCGCTCCGATTCAGGCATTTCTCGCCTCTCACCCGGCAGCGCTTGCATTCGTGCAGGCTCCGAAACCGATTCCCACGAGCTTTGCCAGTGAATCGTACTTCACTGTGACGGCATTCAAGTTCATCAATGCAGATGGCGGCGTCCGCTTCGGGCGTTTCCGCGTGCGGCCCGACGGCGGTAACGACTATCTGGATGCGGCTGCCGCGGCGGCGAAGTCGCCAAACTTTCTGATGGACGAGATTGCGGAAAGAGTGTCAAAAGGTCCTGTCAAGCTTCAGATCGTGGTGCAACTCGCGGCAGATGGAGACACGGTAGACGACGCCACTTCGCATTGGCCGGAGGATCGGCCGCAGGCCGACTTCGGAACGATCGCTCTGACGGCGGTTGCGCCCGACGACGAAGAACACCGCAAAATCATCTTCGACCCGATTCCGCGCGTGGACGGAATCGACACGTCCGGCGATCCTCTGCTCGAGGCTCGCTCCGCTGTTTACCTGATAAGCGGACGCCATCGGCGGACGGCTGCGCAAGGTACTAGCGCCTAGCCCATCCACTGCGGGTTTTTCGCCGTACCGTCGAAGATGTTCGATGTTTTGAACTTTTCGAGCCGGCCGGTCATCGCAACCTCCTTTGTCTTCTCACGCAGCGCTGCCATTGCGGCGCCGCTCAGCGGCTTGAAGGTGCGCGCTGCTTCGAGCGCCTGTTCCAACCTCTCCATTGTTTCGCAGCCGTTGATCACTACCGTCGTCGGCAGACTGAGCGCGTAGTGCAGGCAATCAATCGCGCTCGCAACGCCGCTGCGCGGAATTTCGCCTTCCGCCAGCGGCTTCATGCCAAGTACCGCAATTTTCTGCTGGACCAGTTTCGGAACGACGTTCTTCTCGAAGCTGCGGAAATGTGCGTCCAGAAGATTCAGCGGCATCTGCGCGGAATCGAAGTGGAAGTGGTTCTGCGCCGCTAGTTCCAGCATGCGCAGATGCACGCTCGGGTCTTTGTGTCCGGTGAATCCGATGAAGCGAATCTTGCCGGCCTTTTTTGCTTCGAGCAAGGCTTCGTGCGGTCCGCTTGGAGCGAAGAAACGGTCGGGGTCTTCGAGCCGGATGTTTTCGTGAAACTGCATCAGATCGATATGATCCGTTTGCAGGCGCTTCAACGATTCGTCGATCTGCTGCTCTGTCGCGGCTTTCGTGCGGCCGTCGAACTTGGTCATCAGGAAAACCTTGTCCCGGTAGCCGTCCCGCAGCGCCTTGCCCATGACGACTTCACTCTTACCATCGTGGTAATCCCAGCAGTTATCCATGAATGTGATGCCACGATCGATGGCCGTTCGCACAATTCGGATGCCTTCCTTCTCTTCCGGATTACCGATATGCGATCCGCCGAGACCGATAGCCGATACTTTGATGCCAGTTTGTCCGAACTCGCGATATACCATATCGCCCGACGGTGCGGCCATCGCCAGAGATGCGCTCGCGAGCGCTCCCAATGCTTCACGTCGATTCATAGCCGTTCACCTCGCTTCATTATTACGCTATGAAAAGTGTTATTCACGCTCGTATTATTCACGGTGGCGTTCAACAAGGACAGCTCCTCGATCCGCTTTGTCTTCCACTATGGTGATGACGCGGTTTACCGGCGAGGGTGCTACCACTTGATCCAGTTATTTCGCAGCTTACTGTCGCAGCGTAGCAGTTGTGGAACACTGTTCACGCAGTTCACCACGACGTCCAGACCGCCATCATTATCGAAATCGCCCAACGGACAGCCGTGACCCGCAACTGACGTCGGTGAAAGTTCCGTCTCGATTGTTCTTGTACAGGCGGCTGGTCGCCCCTTCCAGAGCCCCTTCGAAACGCGTTCCAGTCACAAAGAAAATGTCGAGCCAGCAATCGTCGCCAAAGTCGATGAATGCGGCACCGCAGCCGGTGGTTCCGAGCAGATACTTGTTATGTTACTCGGCACCGAAGATCGTCTTGGCGTGCAAACCCGAATTCTTAGCGACATTGACGAACTCGACCCCGAGCGGCACGCCGGCCAGCATCCGCTCCAGCGGGAATACCGGCAATGTCGCACAAAGTGAGGGGAGAAAGGAGCGGCGCGAGGGCATGCTAACGTGCCGGCCCAGTTAGCGGCTTCGGGAAGGTTCCGCCGCGCATGCCTTGTTCTAAACTATTTGCCAACTCGCCCTCCTTTTCACGTTTGAGCCGTGCGCCGGCTGCGAACGCCTCCTCGCTTCCTTGTTTATCGCCCTTGATGCGCAAAATCTGGCCGAGCGTGTTAAATGGTCCGGGGGTAGTCGGATCGAGGCGAATGGCTTCTTTCAATTCAGCAAGAGCACCGTCCAGATCACCCGTTTGCTTCAGCACAATTCCCAGCATGTAATGCGCCTCGGCGTAATCGGCGCGGATCGCAAGGGCCGCTTTCATCTCGCGGATCGTGGCGGCGAAGTCACCCGACTGCCAATATGTAATACCCAACGTGTAATGCGCTTCGGCGAGCGAGGGATCGAGCCGGATGGCTTCCTGAAGTTCTCTCTGGGCGGATTCCAGTTGATCTTGCATCTTGAGCGAGATAGCCAAGTCGTAGTGAGCCGCGGACGATTTGGGATCGTTGGCTGTCGCGGTTCTGTAGGCCCTTTCCGCTTTGTTGAACTCGCCCATTTTCAGATAGGCATATCCGATGTTCATCTGAGCGGTGTCATTCGACGGATCGCGAGCCAGCACCTTTTGCGATTGCTCGATGGCCCGCTCCGGTTCGCGTGTCCCAATCAACAAGGCGGCGTAGCCGTTCCGGGCCTGGGCTAACGCGCTCCACGCGGCAGACTGCGTTTTGTCGATCGCGACCGCTTCCTGCAGTTCAGTGACCGCTTTTTCATATTGGCCCATTTCCAAATACGCCGAGCCGAGGCGGAATCGATAGTCGAATACCGAGGGAGAAAGTCTTACGGCCTTTTCAAGTTCCGGCAATCCACCCTCCTGATTCTTGGCAAGCCAACGAGCGACGCCTAGGTGGTAATGAGCCGGCGCATAATCGCGATTGAATGACAGGGATTTCTCAAAGTGCGCGGTGGCCTCCGATTGACGACCCAGAACCGCAAACAGGAAACCGATACGGTCTTCCGATTGTGCCGAGGCACCAGGCAACTCGGCCGCTTTTGTAAGTACTGCCAACCCTTCCTGCGGTTGGCCACTTCGAATTAGGCGCTCGGCCTCGCTGGTCCACTCTCCCGGAGTTTCGGCTGACAGGCTTCCGAAAAGGAGTAGAGCCGAAATACAGATGTGGGCGAAGTTCAATCAATCGTAATTATAAGTGCGGATCGATCGCGCGGCCGGTTGAGGTTTCTGGGTAAAGACCGGGACCCCCGGGTCACCGGCCAAGTTCAAAACCCCACAGAAAAAGACTGCGCCTAACGTTTTTACTGTAGCGCGTGGCAGAAAGTTGCTATATGATAACTGGGCTGTATGGAAGGGGGGACTTCCAAGATGATTCGTTGCCGTCTCGTGCTTATTCTTTCCGCGTGCGTTGCCCTATGCTCATCCGTCCGCTTGTATGGTCAAGCGGTGTACGGGAGCATCGTAGGAACGGTCGTCGACTCGTCCGGCGCTGCGGTGGCAAACGCGAAGGTCACTATCCGGAACATTGACCGTGATACGTCGAATGAAACAACCACCAATGAATCCGGTAATTACACGCAGCGCTACCTGATTGTCGGTAACTATCAGGTTCGTGTGGAAGCGCCAGGATTTCAAGCCGCCGTTGAAAACAGGGTTCCGGTGTCCGTGGATTCCGAAGTGAAAGTTGACATGAAGCTCCAGGTTGGCGAGTTGAGCCAGACCGTCGAGGTTACGTCGGAAGCGGCCATGCTCAAGACGGAACGGAGTGATGTGGCCACAACCTATAGCCAAAAGCAAGTGGCGGAACTCCCGGTGTTTGGCCGACGCTTCACTAATTTTCAATTGATGACTCCGGGCGTATCGTTGTGGCCAGTGAGCTTGACGGCCGCGCAGCCAGAGAACCCGCAAGGCTCATATCGTATTCTCGTGAACGGCCAAAGCTTCGCGGGGGTTTCTCATTTGTTGGATGGGACAGATAACCACGATGCGGTCCTAGGCTGGATCGTGATCAACCCAACCTTGGAATCCGTAACAGAAGCCAAAGTGACAACCGCCGATTTCGACGCCGAATTCGGAACCTCCGCGGCAGCGGTGGTGAGCTCGCAGACGAAATCCGGGACCAACGCGATACACGGCAGCGCGTTCGAATTTATGCGCAACGATCACCTGCAGGCGCGCAATCCCTTCACGCAATCGCTGCCCATCTTCGGAACGAACGGCCGGGTCATTCCGGTGACGCAATGGAATCAATTCGGTGGATCGGTAGGCGGCCCTATCCGTAAAAATAAGCTTTTCTATTTCGGCGACTATCAGGGCACGCGGCGCAATACAGGCGGCAGCGTATTATTGCGCGTGCCATCGCTTGCCGAGCGTACGGGCGACTTAAGCGGTCTCGGTGTCAATATCTACGATCCGGCGACTGGAACGAATGATAAGACGCGAACACTTTTCCAAGGAGCTGTAATCCCCACGAGCCGCATCGCTCCGCAGACCGCCTCGCTGCTGAAGCTGATTCCGGCCCCGAACGTCCCGGCCTCGAAAGATCAGCCCAATTACTCCGGTTCAGGCGCCGTGAAGTTCAACGACGACGCCTTCAACACGCGAGTCGACTACTATCAGACCGACAAGCTGCACTGGTTTGGCCGCTACAGTCTGGCGAACTTCACTATCAACTCGCCCGGAATCTATGGCACGGTCGCCGGTGGCCCGGGTTACGATCCCAGCGGCAGCACCGCCGCGTTCGCCGGTCAATCGACATCGCTGAATCACAGTGTAGCCGCGGGCTTTGACTACACGCTGCGCCCGAACTTACTGACCGATTTTCGCTTCGGGTTCTTCCGCTATCAAGTGCATGTTGTACCTAACGGGCTCGATCTCGCGCCGGCTACGGACGCAGGAATTCCCGGTCTGAACCTCGACAAGACATTCACGGGCGGAATGCCAGGATTTCTCATTAATGACTATGGCAACAATTTGTTCCGGTTCGGCTATGCACTCAACACTCTGAATGCCTGTAACTGCCCACTGATAGAGAATGAGAAGCAGATCCAGTTTGTCAACAACTGGACCAAGATCCAAGGGAACCACACGACTAAGTTTGGCGCGGACATTCGCCAGGCCTACAATCTGCGTGTGCCGAGCGATCAGCACCGTGCGGGGCAGCTCTCCTTCAACGCCGCCGGCACACAAGGCGCGAGTGGTGGCGGATCGGGTCTCGCGACATTTCTGCTTGGCGACGTGCAGCTATTCCAGCGCTATGTGAGCACAAAAACAGACGCGAGCGAAAAACAGAATCGCTGGTTCTTTTACGGCCAGGACACTTGGCGCATCACTCAAAAACTCACCTTCAACTACGGATTGCGTTGGGAGTTGTATCGGCCGCAGACTGTGAATGCGCCGGGGAACGGTGGTTACGTCGATCTCGGAACCGGCGAAGTCTTGACTGCGGGCGCTCCGGGTGTGGGTTTGAATCTGAACGTGCAAGGCAGGCTTACGGATCTTGCCCCGCGCGTGGGCATCGCGTATCAGGCGACGCCGAAGACTGTGATTCGCGTCGGCTACGGACGCGGCTACGATCTTGGTATTTTTGGTTCGGTTTTCGGGCATAATGTTACCCAGAATCTTCCGGTGCTGGGCATTCAGACTTTATCGCCCGCCAACAATTTCGATACGGTATTTACGCTTGCGCAGGGCCCCACACCGTTCAGCCCCGCCGACGCTCTAGCCGGGCGGCCGAAAGGTCCGAACGGGTTCCCGATACTCCCGAATGGCGTAACTCCGTTCATCATTTCGAAAGATATGCGGCTGCCAACTGTGGACGCCTGGAACTTTACAATTCAACGGCAACTGAGCGGTTCGTTTTCGCTCGAAGCAGCCTACGTGGGAAACAAAGGCACACATGTCTTCGCGGGAACGGGGGGAGATTACGATCCTAATCAGGCGACCCTGGTTGGCTATGGGACACTCTCCACCAATCAGCGCAAGCCCTATTTTCAGCAGTTCGGATGGTCCCAAACCCTGCGTTATTTCGCCAGTAACGCGAGCAACAACTATAACTCGCTACAGGTGAAGCTGGAAAAGCGGTTTGCTCATGGAATTCAGCTCCTCTCGCATTACACCTGGTCGCGGAACATGGATTTTAGCGGCACGTACTATCCGGTTGATGCGCGCTACTCTTACGGCCCGGCGGATAATAACCGCGCGCATGTCGTCATGATATCCACGCTATGGGAAGTCCCGTACGGCCGCGGCCGGAAATTTGGCAGTAACATCGCCAAGCCGCTCGACTATATCATCGGCGGCTGGCAGGTGAATGGAGTGTGGAACTGGGCTACCGGCCTGCCGTTCACGCCGAGTTACCAGAATTGCAATTCGGACCGTGATTCGGGCTGGTGCCGCCCCGACGTGGCGGCCAACTGGCAGGCTAGCAACCCGAGCCAGTTCGGTTGGTTTAACACGAGCAGCGCACCCCTTGCTGCTAATGGGGCGATCGACGGAGCGTGGCAGCGCCCACAGAGGGGCGTGCAGGGCAACGTGGGCCGCAACGCACTCTGGGGTCCCCATTTCGGCCAGCTCGACATGTCATTCTTCAAGACTTTCGCCGTTACGGAACGTCTCCGAGTACAATTCCGCGCGGAGTCATTCAATTTCACGAACCACACGAATTTGGGGCAGCCGAATACCTGCGTTGATTGTCCGGGTGTAGCGGGCCGCATCTTTGGCGCAATTGGTAATTACGTTCCGCGCCAGTGGCAGATGGCGGCGCGGGTTGAGTTCTAAGGAATTCTCAGGCTCGTCGTGCCTGATTTTCGGCAGACATCCGATAGTGATGTCCGTCCGCGCCTAAAACGCTGTTCACTTCCTGGTCGGTGAGATACCGGATCGGCGCGGACGTCTCGATGCGCCGCACGACTTCGGCGAAACCATTGAGCATGGCCCATTCGGCGGCCGTAATATTTTCATTCGTCAAGACGCCACTGCCCGCGACGACGAGGACAGGGGACGCGCCATCGATTTCAGAGAGACCCTTGGAAGAGGCGAACTGGGGCAGGGCAGCTCCGAGAAAAATGGCCTGGCAAGGGTAGAGGACGCCCCTATCTACGATCCGACGGGAAACGGTATCGGCGCCCAGCGTGTGAAGCACGTCCGCATCGGGAAGCCGCCAATGCGACGAACGCGCGACCTCTTCGAGGACGCCGGGCTTGGCGTCGGCGGCGGCGCGAGGGCGAATCGCAAGCCGGCGTTCGACTTCGAAAAGTAAGGACTCGGTGGAATCGCAGTCTTCGCCACAGACTACCAGCCCATGATTGCCCAGAACGAAGATGTCGGTTCCAGGGTGATTTGATGATGCCGATTGAATTTCACGGGCCAGCGGCATGCCGGAGAGCGTATAGGGAATCCATTGCCAACGCAGACCATTCAGCCTTTCCGATAGCTGCGATGTGGCGTCGGATCGGACTGCCCAGGCAATCGTATTCACCGAATGGACGTGCACAACCACCCTTTGCGGCAAGATGGCATGCATGAACGTCTCGATCGACGGACGCAGGTTTGTTCTGGCCGGAAGGGCGCGACTGTTTCGCAAGCATTCCAGGCACTCGGACACGTCAACAGGCACGAGGATTTCTTCGCGGTCGGCGTAGGCAAGCCACTTGCCGGAAGCCTTGATCCAGAGGGTACCGTCAACCTTTAAAGACGTGTTGCCGCTGCTCGCCTGGACCAGAAGGGGATTGCGGCCGATGCGGGCGGATAAGTCCAACAAGGAATCGATAGCGGTGCCAGTACCTTTCATATGATCTGTTCTTTTCACTGCAAGTTTTCTCACTGAAGTACTTCGAATGGACTCTTCGGCTCCTGCTCTTCAAACCGTTCCTTTGATCTGAGCCGACCGATCTTGATGGAGGCGTTAAAGATGGCCCCTACGGAGATAAACCCCGCCAGTTTGTGATCGGCGACGGCCGCCAGTCCCATAGAGGCGATACAGCCGCAAGTTTTGCAATCCGGGTTGCCGCCAAATTGGCAAGGCGTAATGGCGGTTTTGAGGTCAGCGGAAATCGTCCTGGTCGTCAAGGCAAATACGCAATTTTTCGGACTATCCGGTGGCGAGGCAAACTGCCGAATCAGACCCTCGGGCATGTCGAGTTTCGGGTATCGTTTCCGTAGTTCGGTCATATCGGAAATAGCCTGCGAACGCTCATAGGGCGAAAGCATTTCGGGAAGGTCATCGCCAATCTGCGGCGTAAAGAGGCTGAACCAGACTTTTCGAATCTCTTGCTTGGGCGTCCAGAATGCCAGGAATTCGTTCAGGTAGCCAGGCCGCTTCATCATCTGGCTGGTGATTGTGCAATGGATCGTAATGCGGCGGCCGGCCACGGTCGTCAGAATCCGGTCGTACGTCGCCGGTGTCCGTCTCACGTCGTGTTCCGGCTGCAGTCCATCAATAGAGACGACCACATTCACATGCGGCTCGTGACTCCATTTCTCAGGGAAAGTGCGGAACGCGCTCGTGACGATTTGCACGTGGATGCCGCGTCCGATCAGCAGAGGAACCAATTGCTCCAATTCGCGGTAGCGGACCAATGGATCGCCACCAACGAGAGACAAGTGCAATGGCTTGAGCCGGTCGACAACTTCGAGAACTCCGTCAACCAGATGTTGGCCTTTTCGATCGTTCAACTCGCGCAAGGTCACGCCGCCGCCCAGGTGGGCTTCATCGTAGGCATAGCAACCAGGACATCGCAGCGGGCATTCGCGCGTGAGTTCTATCGAAAGGGAAGGCGCCTCGCCCCGGAGGATCTTCCCCCAGGCTCGAACGATTTCCGAAGTTCGCATCCGTAAATCCTTTCTAGGCCGGCTGAATTAACCGGCTGGAATAGCACAAAAAGACGTGATTGGTTAAGCCGTTATGACGGGCGGCGATGAATCGGAAGCATGGCACAGGAGGGTTGCGGTCGGAAGCTTCGGGGTGAATTGGCCGGGAGTGTCCCAGGTGAAAGCGGGCTCCAGGAACGCCCAATGCAATGAAGTCGACTGGACAAAGAGGTTGTGATCGGGCGTAACGTGGTGTTGGCCGCCAAAACACAATGCGGCGGCCCTATCGTGATGCGGTTTGACGACGGGAGGATCGGGTACCCGGTCGACTGATGCAATTACGATCAGGACGCAAAGCAAGTAGGCTGATAGCAGCTGGAAGATTGCCTTGAGCACCCTGCGCTCATAGTAGCGCAGCGTGTTTGGTTTTATATCGAGGCAGCGATGCGAACACTATGGCAGCCGCTACGATCATTAGGAAGGAGATGAACAGAACGGCGCGGTAAGAGCCGGTCCGATCGAACATACGGCCCATGACCAAAGGACCGAGAGCACCGGCGACGGCGTAGAAACACCAAGTATACCCATAGAGTTCACTGAACCTGGCGAGACCAAAGTAACGGGTAAGTAAGAACGGAACCGCATCCGACTCCGCGCCCATCCCGGCGCCCACGAGGACCGCAGCCGTAAAGGCGAGCCAGGTGGTGTGACCATAGATGACAGCGAGGAATCCGGCGGCGCATGCCGCCAGGAGTCCGGCTACGGCTCGACCTGCGACGAACCGGTCCAGGAGGTATCCGGTGGATAACTTGCTGGTGAGCGCCGCCAGTCCGGCAACCGATAATACGGTTGCGGCCAATTCGGCGGGGAGGCCACGATCCGTAAGCAACGGCGCCCAATGCGCGTAGAGCCCATTCGTCGCGAAAGAAAACAACAATAATGCGCCCACTATGCCGAGGAAACGGAAGGTAAGAATCGAACGCCAGACGGTCGTATCAACCTGCGCTGACTGGGATGAAGGCTGGGGTGGCAGCGCCTTGGGCTCATAGAGGAATAGAGCTGCGAGCGGGATGCCGAGCAGCAGAATGACTCCTCCGAGGGCGCCATAGGCGGCGCGCCACCCGAGAGCCGAGATCAAGGCTTGTGCAATGGGAGGAAATATCATCGACCCGAGTCCCGAACCAGCCATCACGGCGGCGAGCGCGCGTCCGCGCTCCCGATCGAACCAGGCGCTCACCACTCGCGCATACCCGAGCTGCGTTGTTCCATTGCCCACAACACCGAGGACAAAGAAGACGACGAGCAGATGGCTCAGGTGTGGTGTGAGGAATGAGAGGGAGGCGAATGTGAGGGCGTAGATCGCAGTGCAGGGAATGACGATGCGGCGCGCGGGACAGCGATCCAGCAAGCGGCCGATGAACGGCGAGCATGCAGCTACGGTCAATGCGGTCAGCGTGAAGGCGAGTGAGACTTCGGTACGGGACCAGCCAAAGGCCGCCGCCAACGGCTTCAGGAACACGCCAAATGTGTAGATGACGACCGAAGCGAAGCTGACGAAGACTCCGCAACAGGCCGTGAGCAAAACGAGCGACCGCGGCGGTGACCGGCGCTCATTTTCCGGGCGGTTGGGGAGGTGGTTGAGAACTTCTGGAGTAGCCATGGATTGCCGACCGCCTGGCTCCTGCTCTATGGGCTTCATCGCTCATTGGATGGACGCCGCTCGCGTCGATCCACCGGTTGTAGAAATTGAACAGCGCGCATACAGTAATCGCGTAGTAGATAGCCTCATCTGTGAATCCAGCCTCGTGGAGGATCGTAATATCCGACGGATGAGTGGAAACGGAATCGTGGTTCACCTTTCGAACAAAGCGAAACAGAACCTTCTCCGATTCGGAGAGGAGAGATGTTTCGACGTCGGCGAGCACGCTTGCCACTAGTTCCGCGCTGCCGAGTAGTTCCGCCGCGACCGCGGCGTGAGACTTCGTTCAAAACGGGCAAGCGTTCAGGCTCGAGGTGTAGGCGGCGATCAACTCACGGATGCCGGGTGAAAGCGGCGCAACTTCGCGCATGATCTCCTGTGTGAATCGTTCGAGGTGCGCGGTCGCGCTCATCTTGTAAGAGAACATGTGCAGGATTTGAGGATATTCCGGCCCGGCGCGGCGCATCATTTCGATGGCGCGAGTATAGTTGTCGTCGCCCTGATGCTTTTCTATGTCTTTCAAATACATGGGTTCCATAGACGGATCCTTTCTAAAAAAAGATTTTTATGGCGAACTGCAACAGGCGAGGTGGCGCGGCTTGCAAAATCTGGCCGAACGCGGGTGAGGCAATGTCGTTTTCGGGCAGTGCGAAGTTTGCACGGTTCAGCGTGTTGAACGCTTCGGCGCGGAATTGTATGCGCGCGGATTCGGTAATTGCGAAGTTTTTGAAGAGTGAAAGGTCGACCGTGGCCAAGCCGGGCCCGCGGATAGCGTTCCGGCCTTCATTCCCGAATTGTCCCGGATTGCGGGCCGGAGTGAGCTCTTCAAACGCGCTGCGGCTTACCCACTGATTCGGTGTGTGTGGGCCATTGTTCGGATTGGCGAGCACGTTGGGGCGGCTGGAGTAGAATCCCGTGATTTCGGGCGCACTTCCCTGCATAGAGGCGTTGTTACTGTCATAGACAGTGAAAGGAGATCCGGTCGCGAACGACGCTATCGTATTCACCTGCCAACCATTCACGAAAAAGCCTGCGGCGCGCGGCGCCGAGTGCCAGCGCGGCAAGATGTATGTACCGCTGAAGACGAATCGATGCCTGGCGTCGAAAAGCGATGGGCCATGCTCGGCGCGAAGATTGAACGGATTCTGCGCCAGATCGTTCTCACCTGCCACCAGCGTGGGAGCCGAGCCGGAAAGGTTCAGCGACGAAACATAATCGAGGCTCTTGGACCACCAGTACGATGCGAGGAACGAGAGACGAGTTGTGAACTGGCGCGAGAAGGCTACCTGCAGTGCGTGATAGGTGGAGCTGTTGTTGCCGGCGATCAAGCCCACCGATGCAAATGCGCAGGAGCCGAGAGTGGGGGAACAATTCGCATACTGGCGGCGCTGATCGGCGTTGCCGGTTGTTGCGCCTGGTCCATAGATGGCTGGATTTGCTTCGATGAATCGAGGCAAGTGGGTGCCTTTGTTGCCGACGTATCGGATGTCCAGGAGATAGGCGCTGGCAATCACTCGTTGTAAAGACAAATTCCAACTCTGCGAATAGGGCGGCAAAAGGCCGGATTGGACGGTAAGGATGGTGGCGGGCCGAACGAACTGTTGCGTTACGAAGGGTGGAGTGCTTCCGTTGTAGGGATCGGCGAAGTTCAGGCCGGGGCCGGGCAGTTGATACGCCTCGGTCCAGGGCAGCGCGCTTACCGCGGCCTGGAGAGGACCGCCCACGCCATTTGTAAAACCGTCATAGAAGATGCCATATCCGGCTCGAATGGCTGTGCGCCCATCTCCGACGGGATCCCACGCGATACCCACACGTGGCATGAACTGGTGGTAATCCACCGCCGCAATTCCGGAGGGAATGCCGTCGTCGCCAGGAAACAGCAGACCGGCGGGGGCATCAGTTCTCACTTTGGACTGACGGCCGGGAGCCCAGGCATTCAGTCGATTGCGAATGTCGGTATAAGGAGTGTTGACTTCGTAGCGCAGACCGAAGCTGAGGGTGAGGTGCGCGGTTGCGCGCCATTCATCCTGCGCGTAGCCGGCGACGATCCATTTGCGAAGGCCGCGATTGAAATCGCCGCCGCCCTGGAAGAACTGAACTGGCTGGCCAAGCAGCATGCTGGCAAACGAGTCGCTGGCAGGAAATGGAGCGAACACAAAGAAACCGTTGGTGGCAATACCGAGGAGCGCGTTGATTTGCTGTCGGTCCAGGTCGGCGCCGAATTTCAAATTGTGATTGCCGTGGCTGGAGGCCAGCGAATAGTAACCTTGGTAGTCGTTTTGATAGGTGTTTTGCGGGCCGGTAATCGGATTTCCGATAGCGCCATAGCCGCTGACGATGAAGTAAGGCGACCCAGCGACTGAGGGCAGAGTGGGTTTATAGGTAAAGCCGAGGGTGCTCGCGGGTGTGTGATTCTGCGCCGTTCCTTGAGAGAAAACGTTGCGGAAAAATGCCACACGCGCGGTCTGAACGGTTCGCGGCGAAAACAAGTGCACGTAAGAGACGGTCGCCGAATGTGTCCGGATGGTATCGGTGACGGGGAAACCGGGAACGCTCGAGCCGTTTATGGGAAGCGGATCGAACTCGTATTGTGACGAGGAAGCGTAGCGAACGAAGATCTGATCTGAATTGCGGAAATAGTGGTCAAAACGAAAGCCGCCCTGGTCATAGTCGCTGATCAGCGTTTCGGTTGAGGAGAACAACGAAGGGGAGATGTTGCCCAACGGATACAACGCTGCCGCTGCCGCCCCGATGGAGCTGATGAGAAACGGCGGAATCTTATTGTTGGGGAATGGCTGGCCGGTGAATTCATTGATCAGGGGCTCCGGCTGCCCGGAGAAGTCGCCGGTGTGCTGGGCGGCAGTGGGGACAATGGCCGTTCGTGTTTCGCCCTGCTCATCGCGCTGTCCTTCGTAATAGCCAAAAAAGAAATCTTTGTTGCGGCGAACAGGACCGCCCAAGGTCGCTCCAAACTGATTTTGATGCAGGGGTTCAGTCTCGGCGGCGAAGAAATTTCGTGCATCGAAGGAACTGTTTCTCAAGAAATGGTACGCACTTCCGTGGAAGGCGTTCGTTCCCGATTTGGTGATGACGGTAGTGGTCGCGCCGCTGGTCTCACCATACTCGGCAGGAGCGTTAGAGGTCAAGATGCGGAATTCATTGACGGCATCTACGGGTGTGCGTAAAGCAAACCCGCCATTGACACTGTCGACGTTGCTTACGCCATCGAGAAGATAGTTGTTGGATTCGGGTGCGTGCCCGTTTACCGCATAGGCCTGACCACTACGGGCGATGCCACCGGCTTGGGCAAGACCAAACGTCATTGGTGCGACTCCTGGCTGGAGAAGGCCAAGCTGCGTCAGATTGCGCCCGTTGAGCGGAAGGTCAACTGCTTCTTGTGATGACACCACGTTGCCGAGCGTGGAACTGATATCGACGGTTGCCGCGTTTGCGGTTACGTCGATCAGATCTCCGCGCGATCTCAACTCGAGGGATACGGGGACGTTTACGGTACGGTCGACGTCGATGCGGATGTGGTTTGCCGAGAAATCCGCGAAGCCCTCGGCGAAAACATGCAGATCGTATTCGCCCACAGGCAGGTAAGAGAAATGAAAATTGCCATTCTGAGAAGACTCCTGAGTCGCGGCGAAGCCTGTTGAGGTATTCTGCGCAACGACTTTGGCGTTTGGAACGGTTGCCGCGGACGGGTCCGTAATCTGACCGCGGAGCACACCTGTAGGGTCTTGTGCAAGAAGAGGAAGGCAGACGGCGAGGGTCCACCCGCCGAGAAGCACCCGGTTAGCCCACATAGAAAGAGTTCGATGTAGGTTAAGCGAAGAGGGTATACGATGTCTTGAGCATAACGGTAGAGATGCGAATCCAACTTCCGATGGAGATGAAATGAACGCTCGAGTCGCGGCCATGGTGTTGGCTTGCTCATCGTGCCTATCATTTGGAGCGGCCATCACCGCTGATCTTTCTGCTGTGAAGGCAGGCCCGATCGCGGTCGCGTCTTCAGATGGTTCGCTCGCCGTTCGATGGCAGGCACGCGGAGGGCATCAGTGGGAAGCGGACTTCGCGCTCGATTCATCGAAGCCGCTCATTACCGCGATTACGGTGGATGGAAGAAAAATCGTGGAGCGCGCCAATCCGGTATACCGGTGCGCGACCGGCAAGCGGCGGGGCGGTTGGGATGCGTTTTTCGATTTTCCCCCGAGCCACCCGGAAGGTACACGAAGCTTTTTGCAGGAGTTTCATCCGATACATGCGGTAGCCCGCACAGCAGGCGATCGCGTCGAAGTCTCATTTGATGGCATGAAGCTCGGCATTTTCACCGGTTCGCTGCGCTACACGTTTTATCCGGGAAGCGCGCTGATCGAGCAAACGGCAGTGCTGAAGACACAGGAAGCCGATACGGCTTACTACTACGACGCTGGATTGCAGATGACCGCGAGCGAGGACCGGCGTCCCGGAGGAAACATGGCGTCGAGTATTACTTATTTCGACGCGGGAAACCAACGGCAAATGGTCACGCCGCAGTATGGTTCCGAGCGGCATTCGGTGGCCGTCCGGTACCGTGCTGTGGCGGCGAAGGCCGGTGCGGGCAGCATCGTCGCGTTTGCAGCGCCGCATCGCTATTTCTTCGCACGCGACTATACGACCAACCTGGGATACGTTTGGTATACATCCTGGCGCGGACAAATGGGGCTAGGCATCCGACAATTGCCGGACGACAATTCGCCTTACTATCCGTGGATGAATGCTCCGCCGGGTACCGAGCAGGAGATGGGCCTCTTCCTGATGCCCGGTGCCGGCGATGCGAGCGAAACACTTCAAAATGTCCTAGCCTACACGCACCGCGACCGCTTCCCACGTCTCAACGGGTTCGTGACATTCGCGCCGCACTGGCACCTGGCTTATACGGAACAGGCGATCGCGAAAGGACTCGATTGGCAGCCGCCTTTCAAAGCTGTGATGGAGGGTTTGGGTCTAGATTCAGCGATGATCATGGATTTCCACGGCGACGGTCATCCGTCGGATCTAGGAGCAATCCGCCCGCGCGAGTTGGAGGAGTATTACAGCGCTTGCCGCGCGCAATCGGGAAAAAATTTCTTGTTGATCCCGGCAGAGGAGGCCAACGTGATTCTCGGCGGGCATTGGGCGCTCGTTTTTCCGAAGCCTGTCTATTGGTACATGGATCGCAAGCCGGACCAGCCATTTGAAAGCGCGGAGGCAACGTACGGCAAGCTCTATCGCGTGCATACGCCCGCCGAAGTCTGGAGGATGGTGACCGCGGAGGGTGGATACGTGTATCAGACACACCCGCGCACAAAAGGATCGACCGGCTACCCGGACAAGATTCGCGAGACGGATTATTTTCGGGATGCTCGATTTCTTGGAACTGGCTGGAAGGAGATGCCCAGTGATCTTTCCTCACCGCGGCTGGGTGAAAGAGCGTTCAAGATTCTGGACGACATGAATATTGGGGCCTGCACAAGCGCACGATCGGGGAAGTGGACGTCTTCCAACTGGACACGAATCACGAACTCTACGCGCACATGAATGTGAACTATCTGCGGCTCGCCGAGTTGCCGGATTTCGACCATTATGGCCGTTTACTCGATGCGCTCGCGAAAGGTGACGGATTTATTTCGACGGGAGAAATTGTTTTGCCACGCGCCACGATCGCTCCCGGGCGCGGCGATTCGATTCATGTGGAAACAGAGATCGATTACACGTTTCCGCTGAGGCTAGGGGAAATTGTGTGGGGCAATGGGAAGGAGACACACAGACAGATCGATCGACCTGCAGTCTACCCACGAATTTGGGCACAGCGGTTTTGCGTGGGACGCGGATGCGCCTGGCTGGACCTGGGCGCGGGTGGCTGTGTGGGACGTGGCAGGCGATGGAGCTTTTACAAATCCGACATGGCGTGAGACACCCAAAACCAGCTCTTCAGCCGCGGGTGGCCTCGAAGCTACTGTGCCAAGCCGGCGAGCATTTTGATAAAGACTCCGCCCACGACAGAGCGAGCTTGAAAACCACGTTGTTTGCCAGTGCTGGTCCAATACCAGTCACTAAGAGGGACACGATCGGGCGTCTCGTTGGCGAACCGGTAGGCTGGATCGGCGAGAATTTCGAAGTTACGAGCGTCGGTGGCTAAAGTGGCGGTCCAGATGAGCCAATCGAGTTTGGTGTAGTCGGCGCGGCTGTCGAGGGGAACACCATAAGCATTGGCATGTTTTTCATAGAAGGCGATTTCTTTAGCTGCGACATCGGGTGGAAAGAGTTTAAGGCCGAGCAACTTGTCCCATACAAGATTGTATTTCTGACTCCAGGTGCCGGGTTTGTCGAAGGCAAGGCGATAGTGGTCGCCATCGTCGGCCATTTGGATCCATTTTTTCGCCATGCTTTGCGCCGTCTCGCGGTAGGTCTTGGCGATGTCTGTCTTTCCTAGTTTTTCGGCCAGCAGGCCGTATGCACCCAGCGCCGTAATGGCCTTGATCGAGAGATTCGTGTTGTGCGCCAGGTGTCCGGCAAAGTCGTCGGTGCTGAGTTGCTCGGCCGGATCGAGACCTTTGTCGCGCAGGTACTCGGCCCAGCGCGTCAGGAGCGGCCAATAAGGATTGCTGAATTCGGCATTGCCCTCTCGATTGGCCAGCGCGGCCATCAGAATCAGCATATTGCCACTTTCTTCGACCGGCATCTGGCGGTCTTCAGACTTCTCCCCGCCGCCGTAGACCTGTCCGTTCGCAAGAGGATACTGGCCCAGGTCGTGCGGCGCATAGGGCCATGGCCAGCGTCCCGAGCGTGCGTAGTCCAAAACGGGCCGTAACTGAGCTTCGAGCAGACGCGGGTTGAACAGAAGAAAGAATGGAGCACTCGGGTAGATCACATCGACGGTTGAGATGCAGCCGTTGCTCGAGTTTTCTTTCGGGAAGTACAAGGGAGTTCCGTCGTAATCGACAGCCAGTTTATGTGCGGCGTATGTCTGCCGGTAGGCTAGGATGGCGAGTGCGGCGTACTTTGCTCCGCCGGCACGCAGCAAGTCGGACGTGAGTTTGGCATCGAAACGCCGGCATTTTTCGCGGATGGAAGGAAAATCGGTAGCCGCTTTAGTGAGCAGGTCCTCGACTGTCGTGCCGTTCCGCCGCCAATACGGGCGCAGGCGCCGCTCGAAATATTCAATGGAATAGATCTCATCGTAGGCGAAGAGCAGGAGCCGGGAAACGGGCGCGGAGCCAGCGACTTCAATGTCGTATGAGATGGAGGCGAGCGCGATATCTCTGTCGGTCTGATCCGGGATCTCGAGGTCGTGCGATTCGGGTAGATTGAGCGTCGGCGCGAATAGGGACCGATCGTGTGCCGTGGCGCCGAGAGTTGTGACAGCCGGTTGATTCGGTGCGGCCAAATAGAGGTGTCCCCAATCGATCTCGATCCGATCACCCGATCGATCCAGAACATTCTGAGCAAGGCTGCCGACGCGAATCGTTTTTAAGCCATGCAAATCGTAGCGTGCCCACATGCCGCGACCGGCGCCTGGGCTCGGGCAATCCAGATAAAGCCGGGTGCTGTGTTTCTGCCCATCAGTCGAGCGCAGATCGAAGCTTATGTAGGTCAATGGCCGGGACAGAAGATCGAGATCGTCCGGCAACGCGGGCGTCAGAAAAGTCAACTCGAGATGAACGCCGTCGGACTCGAAGGCGTAGACGGTCGAGGTCGGAGTGACTTGATGGCTCACCTGGCGCATGGCATCGATGGCGGCCCAGCGTGGTTGTCCTCCGATAAAGCGGCGCACTTTGCCGTCGATGCGCAGCAAACCGGTGATCGGTTGATCGACTCCACTCCAGTGACTCGTGTTGCGGGCTGTCAAGTCATCGGCCATCGACCAGATGCTGAAGTAGGGATCATGGACGATCAGCGGGACCGCCGGGGGCCGCATCGGCGCTACTTCGGCGGCCAAGGCTGAGAAGCTGAGAAGCGCAGCTACGGCACGACAGTACATCCCATGACGATACTCCAAGCCCTCTATTTCACGGTGAGCGCGGCCGTCATCTTCGGGTGAATGGAGCAATAGTAAGGATATTCACCCGCGTTTCCGAAGACATGCGAGAACGTTTCGCCTGTATCCAACACCGGTGACGCGAACAACTTATTCGTGCTTATGACGTTGTGGGGGATGTCGTCGTGATTAGTCCAACTAACTTTGGAACCGGTCGTAACGGCTAGCGAACCCGGGTTGAAGGCGAAATTGTCTATCTTGATTTCGGTGGCCTGAGAAGTGTCGGACTCGAGATTGGAATCCATCACCGCGAGCGTGCTCTGGCCCGTTCGGTAGGTGACGGCTGTCAAGCCCAGAGTGCGCCGAAGCTGTTCGGAAGGGACCTTTAAAGGGCCCGGCGATGGAGCACTCCCCGGCTTTGGCTGAGGGAAAGCGGTCGAACAGGCGGTATGGAACGTGATGTTCCCTTCAACTTTTTGAATATTTTGATGAATATGTCCGTTCAGGACGCTGACCGATCCGAATCGCTTCAGATAGGAAAGCGCCTGGAGACCGTCTTCGGTACCCCAGCCCCACTCCTGATAAACGGTCCAGAGCGGTACGTGAGCGAAAACGGCAATCGGCGTGTCGCTTTTTCGAACTTTCAAATCCTTTTCGAGCCACTCCAATTGCTCGCGTCCCAAGTTGCCCAATCCTCCGGCCTTGAGATTGAGGACGTTTACCAGGCCTACGAAATGCATTCCATTCGAATCGAAGCTGAACCAGCCGTCGCCCTTTGTATCTTTCCCATAACGATCCAGGTAAGACTTACCATTGTCGGCAAGCACGTCGTGCTCGCCCGGCAAAAAGAAAGTCTTGCCGGCTTTTGCGGTTCGGATAATGGAATCCGCCGCGTCCCATTCCTCCGGCTTCGATAGATGACTGATGTCCCCGGTGTGAACGACGAAGGCCGGTTCTCGGTCGAGCTTATTGATCTTGTCCACGGCGGTCTGAAGAGTACCGAGGACATCGCTGTTGGCCGGTTTGTTAAAACCGATATGGCTGTCGCTGATTTGCACGAAGCTAAAGTCTGCAGGCGCGAGGGCGACGGCTGATTCCAGCTTCGCCGCGCGGGTGACACCGCCGGACATCGCATACGCCATTCCCGTGCCGGCCCACGCCATACATTCCAAGAAACTGCGCCGGTTGATTCCGTCTGTGCTCATGATTTTTTTGTTTTGTTGCCTCGCATGTCCATACCGGCGGGGCGGGCAAAATATTCCCGGGAATTTTTCGCCGTTTGCGCAGGTATTGTGTAGTGATGGCCGATACAATTGCCTTTGCGCAGTTCGAGAAGGCCGTAATGCCGCATTTGCATGCCGCCTATAACCTGGCGCGCTGGCTGCTGCGGGACCACCACGACGCCGAGGATGCCGTGCAGGACGCTTATCTGCGCGCGTTCCGTTTCTTCGATTCGTTCGACGGCGTGGACGCGCGAGCCTGGCTTCTGGCAATCGTGCGCAATCGATGCCGCAGCGTTTTGGGACAGAGCTCGCGGCGGGCGGCCGTGGCCGAATTCGATGAAAGGGTGCATACCGCGGACGACAGCGCGTCCGGCCCGGAATCCGGCGCTTTGCGCAATGCCGAAATCCTGTCATTGCGCACTTGCATCGACTATCTGCCAGCGGAATATCGCGAGGCGGTGATTCTTAGAGAACTAGAGCAGATGTCGTACAAGGAAATAGCCGTGGCTGCGGCCGTACCGGTGGGAACTGTCATGTCGCGTCTGGCGCGCGCCCGGATCCGGCTAAAGGACTGCATTACGGCCCGTGTGAGAGGAGTGGCGCGATGACCTGCGATTCGGCTCGCGAGTTGATCTCGCCGTTTCTCGACGCTGAATTGGACGCGGCGCAGGCATCCGAAGTCGAGCGGCATATGCAAACTTGCATCGCTTGCGCGGAGCTTAAGTTCGAGTATTTGCAGTTACGCGGGCGAATACGTGCGGATGCGCCATACTATAGCGCCACAGAGGAGCTGCGCGCCCGCATCGATCGCGCATTACGGCAGGCCTCGGCGAAGGATCGCCCACGAGCGCCTTGGGGTTGGATTGCGCTTGCGTCCGCGGCAGGAGTCGCCGCCGCGCTCTTGCTGGCTTTCGTACTCGGGCCAAACATCTTTCATTCAGAGAGAGCGGGAGGCGACCTGATCGCGCAAGAAGTCGTATCCAGTCACGTCCGGTCCCTCATGGCCGGTCACTTGATCGATGTGCGCTCCTCCGATCAGCACACCGTGAAGCCCTGGTTTGCGGGCAAGCTCGATTTCTCGCCGAAGGTGAAGGATCTCGGCCCGCAGGGTTATGGACTCACAGGCGGCAGGTTGGATTACCTGGACGGAAGGCCGGTGGCCGGACTGGTGTTCCAGCGCCGGCAACACGTGATCAATTTGTTTGTCTGGCCATCACAGGCGCAATCCGGCAGCCGCCTTTCGAACTTCGCGATCACCGGCTTCAATATTGTTCATTGGTCCGAGGCGGGTCTCACGTACTGGGCAGTCTCCGACTTGAACGCTGCGGAGTTGAGCAAGTTCGCTCAACTGTACTCCGATTAGCTCTTTCACGGAACATTTACAATTTTTGCCGGAATTTTGTTCGCGGCCGCGGAGTTCTGATCTGTGAATGCATACGTTGACGCCTCAGCAGCTTTCGTTGCGTTCTAAGAAAGGAACCGAAATGAAAAAAATTGCTTTCGCCGTCGCATTCTCCTCGATGACTTTGTGCGGCCAGCCGGCCAATCCGGTCATTCAGTGGAATCGAACGCTTTTAACTCTCCTACGCGCGCCCGGTGTGCACCCTGCGGCGATTCACCCCACGCGCAACATGGCTATTTTGCATGTCGCAATTCTTGGCGCAATCAACGCAGCCCCAACGGTGTCACAGGAGGCTGTGGTGGACGCTGCCGCTCATACGGTACTGCTGTCTCTCTATCCGGCAGCCGCTTCCACCATCGATGCGGTGTATATGCAATCGCTGGCAGCGATACCCGGCGGGCCGGATAAAGAGGATGGTATTCGCGCCGGGGAAATCACGTCGAATCAGGTACTCGCTACCCGCGCGCACGATGGATCGAGTAACTCAGCGCCTACGATTACGTTTGATCCAAGCCCGGGCGTATATCAATCGACTCCTCCTAATTTTCCTGCGCCCGCATTTACAGGATGGTCGCAAGTTACTCCGTTTACATTGACCAGCGCGAGCCAGTTCCGGCCGCCGCCTCCGCCCGCGCTCACCAGTCAGGCTTATGCGGACGCGTTGAACGAGGTGAGATCGTTGGGCATTCCGCACAGCCCGGCAGCCTCGATCGATCAACAGTTAACCGGCTGGTTCTGGAATGGACCCATACAAAATTATTGGAATGAAATCGCGCAAAACGCCGCGATTGAACACAGTTTAACCACGATTCAGACCGCTCAGCTCTTCGCGGCGCTCAACGTGTCGCTGGCCGATACGGTGATTGCATTCTACGACGCCAAGTACATCTACAAATTCTGGCGGCCCGTTACGGCGATCCGTAGTGGCGGGGATAGCACCTGGTTGCCGGAAACGAGAAATACGGCGGCGGATCCCTCGTATCCAGGCGCTCATTCTGCAATCAGCAGTGCCGCCGCAACGGTGCTGGCTTGGTTTTTTGGAAGCGATCAGTTGAGCTTCCAGGCGACGTCCGAAGTCTTTGCCGGCGTGCAACGGTCTTTCAGTACTTTCTCCGCGGCCGCTGAAGAGGCGGGACTCAGCCGGATTTACGCTGGACAACATTTTCGCTTCGATCACACGGCCGGCCAGCAGCTCGGCTCCGACGTAGCGCATCAGGTCTTGACGTACTTCACGATTCCGGGGGTTTTATGAAACGTATTCTCGTTCTTTTATTGGCCGCTGCAGCGACGCTCCCGGCAGGCACGATTGATTTCGAAGCGGAAGCCGCGAACGCGGTCGGCCTTCTGACCGGCATACCCGATTCGCCTCTCTCGATCGGCGACGCGACCTTCACCGGAGGCGAACTGCGGCGCGGCGAAATCGGCCTCGTTGCCGACCAGAGCGGTGTTTATGCAAGCCAAGGCGTATTTGGCTTTGGCGAAACGAACCCGCTCACTATTCTTTTCGCTGTGCCGGTGAGCGGCTTCAGCGTCACAGTCCTCAACGGCGATAATACGGCGATGTACACGATTTCCGATGATCTGGGCGATTCAATCAGCGCGTCCCTACCCTCGGCCGGCGCTGGAGGAGCGAAAATCTTCTCACTTCCCGGCGTGGGCATTCGCGGAGTCGATATTTCTTCGAACAACAGCGACGGATGGAACTTCGCGATCGACGACGTGATTTGGGTCGCGGCTCCCGAGCCGGGTTCGCAACTACTCCTGGCGGTTGGATTGCTAATACTCAGCTATCTTGTGAAACGCAAGTTTGCCGGCCCGCGTACAATGGCTACACCTGACTCGGGTTATGAGCACACAGGCGAAACCTTTTCAACCATTTGTTCCAGAGCACATGCAAATGCGCGAACTGACACTGCGCGCGGTGCTGCTGGGGCTGACAATGACGATCGTGCTAGGCGCTGCCAATGCATACCTGGGCTTGCGTGCCGGGATTACGGTGGCGGCGACGTATCCGGCGGCAGTCATTGGCATGGCCATACTGCGAACCTGGAAAGGATCGTTACTTGAAGAGAACATCGCGCGGACGAGCGGCTCCATCGGCGAAGGTGTAGCCGCCGGCGCGATCTTTACTATTCCGGCGTTTCTTATCTCGCACGCCTGGTCCTCGTTCGGATTCCGCGACGCCTATTGGAAGACGTCGGCGCTCATTCTCGTCGGCAGTGTGCTGGGAGTCTTGTTTATTTCGCTAGTGCGGCGCGGCATGGTGGAGGATCCAGAGCTTCCGTTTCCGGAGTCTGTGGCGGCCTCCGAGATCCATAAGGCCGGGCAGCGAGGGGCGCAGGCAGCGAAGTTTCTGTTCTGGAACATCGCCGTCGGCGGACTGGTCTTTTTAATAGGGAAGTTCGGCGTGTTTGCCGCGGACGCCGACTTCCCCGTTCGAATTGGCCAATTCGGCGCTAGCCGCGTGCGGCTGGGCGGGGCTGAGTCTAGCAACGTCCTGCAGGCAGGCGGCGTCAGCAGCTTCGCTGCACCGAGCGTTAGTCCTGCATATCTAGGCGTCGGTTACGTCATCGGAGCGCGTCTGGCTGCCATCCAATTTGCTGGCGGCGTTCTCGCCTGGGGTTTTCTCGTGCCCCTGCTCATGTATTTTCTTGGCCCCCAACTGCACGCGTTTCTGCCCGCCACCGCGTCGCAAGAAAACTGGCACGATTTGGCCGGCTCCGTCTGGAAATATATTGTTCGGCCGATCGCGGTGGGGAGCATGCTGGTCGGCGCCGGCTATACGCTGTTTCGGATGCGAACCAGTCTGGCTGCCGGCTTGAAGCGGACATTCGGAGAATTACGCCAAACCGCGTCAGAGAGCGCCGCACTTCGCCGGACAGAGCGCTACATGAGCTCCAAGGTTGTTGTGGCGCTCATCGCCGCGGTTTTCGTGCTGATGATCGCGCTTTATATTTATTTGTCCAATATGGTTCTGGCGGGGCTGCTGGCGGCAGTGGTGATGCTCATCATGGGTTTCTTCTTCGCCACCATCTCAGGAAGTCTGTGCGGGCTGATCGGTTCGTCGAATAATCCGGTTTCGGGCTTAACACTTTCCACATTGCTGATTGCTGCTCTGCTGATGGTGTCTCTCGGCGTTTCGGGGCTGGGCGGGGTAGCCGCCGTGCTTGGTGTGGCGGCGGTCGTGTGTGTATCTTCCGCGGTAGCGGGCGAATTGTTGCAGGATTTTAAAGTCGGCTACATCTTGGGGGGCACACCTCGCAACATCCAGATCGCGGAGTTGATCGCTGTAGTAGTGGCAAGCCTGGTGATGTACTTTCCGCTGGTGCTGCTACACGAAGGAAATATTCGCGCGGGAGGGGCGGGCTTCGGCGATCGCCAGCTTGCAGCTCCGCAGGCCGGCCTTATGGCTTTGCTCGCGCAAGGCATCGTCGGAGGGGATATGCCATGGCCGCTGGTGCTCGTTGGCATCCTGCTCGGTTTCGCCTTCATCGCCATGAACGTCAAGAGCCCGATGCTGGTGGCGGTGGGGATGTACCTGCCGCTTGAAACGACATTCGCGATCTTCGTCGGCGGCGCGATCCGCGCAATTGGAGACGGGATCGCCAAACGACGCGGTTACAACGAGGCGCAGAGAGCACGCACGGAAAACGCTGGAATCCTGACCGCCTCCGGCTTGATTGCAGGGGAGGCCATTTTAGGGCTGGTATGGGCGGGTCTGCAGTTCGCTCCGAAATCGTTGATGGAGCAGTCGCAGGTTTTTGCGCATCCTTCCTACGGCGCGGGCCTGGTGGTCCTGACCGCATTGGCATTCCTGATGATTCGCTGGCCGTTGGCCGCTGCCGGCAGTCCAGACGAACCGGCGCCGCCTGTTGCCATGATGTGAGCTCGGGCCGCGATTTTGAGTCACGAAAAAGGTCCAAATATTTTCGTGAAGCTGGCTCGGCGAATAAGAGCTTTCCCATCTGTAATATAGCTGCCAAAAGCGCACCTTCTACGGGATTCCGCGACCCTCTTCCGTTGCATGAGTCATACCCCCGCGCAGGCTAGAGTCAAGCCGATAGAGATTCCGACCGACCGCGTGACGCGCTCGCCCAAAGCTTTGCTGGGCCGGTCGACGGCAGAAGGATATATGCGATCAAACACCGTGTCTGGACGCACCAAGCGTTCGATTTTGCCCGAAGATCCAGATGGTTTAGCCGCCCGTCTCAAGGAGTTATTGGTTGGCCAGCCGGAAGCCATCGACATCATTGTTCCCTATGTGCAGATGTATCAAGCCGGACTTGCGCCGGAGGGCCGTCCGGTCGGAGTAGTGCTGCTCTTGGGACCGACGGGAACGGGCAAGACGCGAACTGTCGAGGCACTTGCGGAGGTGCTTCACGGAAGCAGCAAAAATTTACTCAAGGTGGATTGCGGCGAGTTCCAAATGGAACACGAAGTCGCGAAGCTGATAGGCGCGCCTCCTGGTTATCTCGGACATCGCGAGACGCAGCCGATGCTGACTCAGGCGAAAGTAAATGCGGTGGCGAGCGAAGAGAGCGAAATCTCGCTCATTCTGTTCGATGAAATCGAAAAGGCGGCGCCCTCCATGACGCGCCTGTTATTGGGCATTCTCGACAAAGCCACGCTGCGGCTCGGTGACAACAGCAGCGTAAACTTCGAGCGCTCGTTGATTTTTCTCACGAGCAACTTGGGTGCGAAATCGATTCAACGTGCCAATCAGCCGGACTTTGGGTTCGAAGCCATGCTTCCGACGAAACCGCTCGAAGATCGGGCCAAACTCCAGAATATTGGCCTCGCGGCTGTGCGGCACAAGTTCTCGCCCGAGTTCGTGAACCGAATCGATTCGGTGATTACCTACAAGCCGCTCGACCGTGCCGCCTGTGAAATCATTCTCGATCAGATCATGGCTAACTTCGCGCGGCTGATTCACAATCGTTTGGGAATGCGTTCCTTCCGGCTGCAATGCACCGTCGCGGGGCGCAGCCAATTGCTCGATTTAGGTACAAGTCTCGAATACGGCGCGCGAGAGCTAAAGCGTACTGTGCAGCGTAACTTCATTCAGCCAGTGGCCGCACTGGTGGCGCAAGGGCAAGTGCCGCCGGGAACCACGGTGATTCTGGACGCCAGGGGAGGCGAATTCCATATTCTGCTGCGACAGTGATCGAATTATTTATCGTTAGCGTGGATCGGCGTAAGCTGATTCCGTGACGGAGATTCGACAACTGAACGCGCTCGAAGGGCACAGATACCTCGGGGATCTCGCCGAGGTGCTGCTTGACTGTGTAGGGGGAGGGGCGTCAGTCGGGTTCATGGCGTCCCTTTCGCGCGAAGATGCGGAGGCTTTTTTCGAGAAGGTTCTGAAAGAGGTTCAAAGTGGCGATCGTATTCTATTGGCAGCTTTTGTCGATGCCAAGCTATCGGGTACGGTTCAGATCGTCACTTCGACGCCACCCAATCAACCCCATCGCGCCGACGTGGCAAAGCTCCTGGTCCTTCGGTCTGCACGCGCGAGAGGTGTAGGCAGCAGTCTCATGGAGCACGTCGAGAAAGCGAGCAGGCTCGCCGGCAAGACTGTACTTGTGCTCGATACGGTGACGGGAGGAAGCGCAGAAAAACTCTACTTGCGGCTGGGATGGAAAAAAGCCGGAGTTATTCCCAACTATGCGCTTTTTCCAAACGGAGAATTCTGCGATACAACAATCTTCTGGAAGCAGCTTTTGTGAAGGCCACAGGGTTATTCCGCGGACCAGCTATACGTCTGCGGCGGCAGATTGGAATCGGGTAAATCGAGAGTGAGCGTCACTAGGATTTTTTGACTAACACGCTCGTAGTCCACCTCTCCCAATAGCAACTCATCCTGGCCCAGGTGTAGGTCGCGATGGCTGGCGCCGTCTGCGATCGAGATCTGTGCTCCTTTGGCTTCGGCGAGGATCGGTGCACTGTGGTCCCAGGAAATCTTCAAAACGTCTCCGGTAGATGTGACTTCGAGGTCCAGTTTGTTCGATGCGGGACGCAGAGCGCGACCAATCGCGCTAGAAAAGATGACCAGAATGACGAACGCCGCCACTAGTGCCAAGCCAACCCCACCGAACCAGCGATAGCGGGGGCGGGCGGATTCCATTGAGGGGAGGTGGACGCTAATATCCAGCTTCTCGCCTTCCACCTCCGGAAGGTATTTGAATTCCGAATCGTCGAAATAAAATTTACGGGCCGATGGCTGGTCGGGCAACTGTCCGTTGGCGGCCAGAAAGAACGCCGCAGTGCGCGGTTCGCGGCTCTGGACCAGTAGCAATGCGTAGACGCCCTGGGAGAACTGTTCGGTTAGGAGCGTCCGGTCCGCAAGCGCCGGTTGCAAAACCCCCGGCCGCATGTGGCTTCTGAAAAAACCTACGCAGGCGCGGTTTTGCGCGCGGGCGGCGGCGCGTATTTCATCCAGCCGCTGCTGCTGCCCGGGGTCCAACATGTAAATGGCGCCATCCTCGAAGCGCCGGGAAATGAGCGCCACGTCATCGATCCGTAACGTGGGGACTTCAGGATCGGGCAGCGAGCCCAGCAGCATGCCGCCAATCTCGATTCCAAATCTGTCGGCCTGCACCAGTTGCGTTGTCAGCCGTGAAACCAGCTCCAGCCGAAGCTCTACGGCGTATGGGGCGCGGTCCGGGTTCCAGCGCACGTAGAGGGGCGCCGGCTCGGTCGTCCGCTCATGAGACGGCTTTGCCATTTAACTGCTGATACTCCTACCAGTGGCTCACTCTCTAAAATACAAGGCTCACGACGCTACACTTTGTAGTGCTTGCCCGGGTCACTCTATCTTGTTGCAACGCCCATCGGAAATTTGGACGACATCACGCTGCGGGCGCTGCGTGTTCTGCGCGAAGAAGTTTCTTTGATTGCATGCGAGGACACGCGGCAAACGCAAAAGCTCCTGCAGCACTTTGAGATCCGCCAGCCGCTGGTGAGCTATCACGAGCACAATGAAGGCCGGCGCAGCGCGGAAATCCTCGCTGCGCTCGAGCGGGGAGAATCGGTCGCGCTGGTGAGCGATGCCGGAACTCCCTTGGTTTCGGATCCTGGTTACCGGGTGGTTGCTGAGGCGATCGAGCATGGAATGCAGGTAATTCCCATACCGGGAGCGTCCGCGCTGCTGGCAGCTCTCACTGCCTCCGGTCTGCCTGTTCACGAGTTTCGCTTCGCCGGTTTCCTGCCGCCGAAAGGATTGGCGAGACGAAGGATGCTCGAGAGTCTGGCGCACGAAACGGTGACGATCGTCGCTTACGAGAGTCCCCATCGTATCCTCGAGACGCTAGCGGACATGCGAGAGTTGCTCGCCAATGCATCCGTGGTACTCGCGCGGGAGGTGACTAAGGTACATGAGGAGTTCTTACGCGGATCGGCTGCTTCCATTCTCAAACTTCTCGAGGCGCGTGAGGTAGTAAAGGGCGAAATCACTTTGCTCATCGCGCCGTCACCCACGACCGAGAGCGGCGACCCGCTCGAAGAGGTTCTGAGGCTGACGGCTGCAGGAGTCGATCGGATGGAAGCCATTAAGACTGTTGCAAAGCGGCTGGGACTTCCAAAGCGGGAGGTTTATCGGCTCGCGACGGCGCCGGACAACAGTCCGCCGGGCAAACATCGTGATTAGGACCGTAGAAGCCCACCGCTAACTTCGTTGGGTTTTCCGAGAGCCGTTCGCCTATGAGCTGGCGCAGCATGCGGATGAAAGCGGGGTGTGTCCCGGCGGTGCCCGCCCGCACCATTTTCAGTTCGAGAGAAGTCGCCAATTCCTGAGCTTCGTGATCGAGATCGTAAAGGATTTCCATGTGGTCGGATACGAATCCGAGCGGCGCCAGGATCACGTTCTTCACACCATCGCCGGCGAGCCGGCGCAGATAGTCGAGTATATCGGGGCCGAGCCAGGGTTGGTTGGGAGCGCCGCTCCGGCTTTGATAGACCAGATCCCAATCCTTCATGCCCACGCATTGTGCCACCAAACGCGTCGTCTCGCGAAGCTGTTTTTCGTAATCGCTTCTCTGCGCCATGGAGCAAGGAATACTATGCGCAGTGGCGACGAGGCGGATCGTGCCGGCGTTTTCGGCGGAAAAATGCGCGAGCGCCTCGCGGACGCGATCGGTGCACGCCTGGATAAAGCCGGGATGGTTGTAGTAGACGCGCAGCTTGTCGATACGCGGCGCGCCTTCCCCCAGTTCGGCTTGCGCCGCGGCAATGTTCTCGCGATACTGCCGGCAACTCGAATACGAACTGTACGCGGACATCACCAGGGCCAACGCGTGTTTGGCGCCATCGGATCGCATCTGGCGCAGCGCGTCCGGAAGAAATGGGCGCCAATTCCGGTTCCCCCAATAAATAGGGAGTGCGATCCCATGCTCGTGGAGATCTTTTTTTAGCGCAGCGATGAGCGCGCGGCATTGTTCGTTGAGCGGACTACGGCCGCCAAAGTGATGGTAGTGATCGGCTACTTCTAGCAGACGTTCGCGCGGAATATTACGGCCGCGCGTGACATTCCCGAGAAACGGCATCACGTCTTCCGGCTTCTCCGGGCCGCCGAAAGAAACTAGGAGGATCGAATCGTACATCCCCTTCCAGCATGACACTCCGGGCCGTAATCTACCCGCGAATTCCGGCTATACGATGAAGAGTCAACATGTTGGTGGATCCACGCAAGCCCACGGGCTGCCCCGCCACAAATACGACGTTATCGCCCGGCTGTACACGGCCTGCCTCCAGGAGTTGACTTTCCATCTCATGAAACATCTGGTCGGTCGATGTCATAGTGGGCAAGAGCATAGGGATTACGCCATAGACGATGGAAAGCTGGCGTGCCACGGCCCCGCTCGAACAGAAAGCGTAAATCGGGACGGGCGGCCGGTAACGCGCCAGCAGGCGCGCGGAGGCTCCGGAACTGGTGGCGACCGCCAGACCAATCACGCCGGCCGAACGTGCGCAATGATAGGCAGCGTCCGCGATGATATCGGGGGTCATCCGGTCGTCATATACCAAGGGATCTGAAAATCCCCTGCCATGCAGAGACACTTCCGTCTCGCAAGCGATACGCGCCATGACTTTTACCGCCTCGATGGGGTGCTTACCGGCCGAGGTCTCAGCCGAGAGCATTACTGCGCTGGTGCCATCGTGAATCGCGTTTGCCACATCGCTGACTTCGGCGCGCGTAGGCAACGGATTTTCGATCATCGATTCGAGCATCTGAGTGGCGGTGATCACGAACTTGCCGCGCCGCCGCGCTTTTTCGATGATGGTTTTCTGAATAGCCGGCACCTTTTCGAGCGCCATTTCGACGCCCAGATCGCCGCGCGCGACCATGACCCCATCGCACTCATCGAGAATCGAATCCAGGTTCTGCCAGCCTTCCGGCTTCTCGATTTTGGCGACAATCGGCTGGCGGGCGTCCACTTCTTCGAGCAGATGCCGCAGCCGGAGAATATCGCGCGCCTGGCGTACGAAGGAGAGCGCGAAAAAATCGACCTCCTGCGCCACTCCGAAGTGCGCATCGGAAATATCCTTCTTCGACAGCGAAGGTGTGCTCACATGTACGCCGGGTAAATTGATTCCTTTGCGGTCGCTGATAGTGCCTCCGTTGATGACCCGGCAACTGGCCGCCACGCCGTCCGTCTCGAGCACTCGCAGCTCGATGGCGCCGTCGGCGAGAAGCACGGTATCGCCGGCCTTCACGTCGCGCCCGAAGTCGGCATAGTTCGTCGAGGCGCGCTCGCCATTTCCTTCGATCTGCTCGCTTGTGATCGTGAACAACGAACCTTCCTGAAGTAGATAAGGCCCATCTTTGAAGGTGCCGAGCCGAATTTTTGGGCCCTGCAGGTCCAGTAAAATTCCGGCGTGCCTTTTGCGCTCCGCCGCCAGCTCCCGCACCATGCGGATGCGCTGCGCGTGATCTTCCTGGCTTCCATGCGAAGCGTTCAATCGGAATACATCGACGCCGGCGTCAAACAAACTCCGCATCACTGCCTCGGAATCGGTGGATGGTCCGAGAGTGGCAACAATCTTAGTGGCTGGCATTCTGTGTCAAATGGAAAATGGCGAGGGTACGCTACGATAACGAAGATCCGAGAACAAAAGAAAAATCGCGTTTCAACATTTCATTATGCCGCTCTATCAGGCCATTTGGCTTGCCATCATTCAAGGTTTCACGGAGTTTTTACCGATCAGCAGCAGTGCGCATCTCACCGTTGTCCCTAGCCTGATGGGTTGGAAAGATCCGGGGCTTGGTTTTGATGTGGCTCTGCATGTTGGCACACTGGCTGCCATCTTGATCTATTTCTTTCGCGACTGGGTGCAGGTGATCACCAACGGCCTGGGGTTTGCCTACCGCGGCCACAGGCCCGATGAAAACAGCCGATCGCTGCTTTGGTTTCTGGTGATCGCGACTATACCCGCCGGACTGGCCGGTTTGAAGTTTCAAAAATACGCGGAGAGTTCCTGGCGCAGTTTCTATGTCATTGCGGCCGCGGAAATCGTTCTTGGGCTCTTTATGTTTGTGGCGGATAAGGTAGGGCGCGAAAAAGATGGTTTGAATCAGATGAATCTGTTCGATGCCATCGTCATCGGGGTCGCGCAGGCGCTGGCGATCATTCCTGGTGTCTCGCGCAGCGGTGTGACTATTACCGCCTCGCGATTCCTGCATTTCGATCGCGAAGCCTCGGCGCGATTTTCGTTCCTTCTTTCCGCGCCCATTATCGCCGCGGCGGCGAGCAAAGATGCCTTAGACCTGTATAAGGAAGGTGGGATTCCACCCGGCATGCAGATGCCATATCTGGTTGGAATTTCGGTGAGCGGAATCGTGGGAATACTCGTCATTGCATTCTTTTTGAAGTATCTCCGCCGCCATAGCTTGAATCTTTTTGTAGGCTATCGTATTGGATTTGGCATAATAGTAATCGCTCTGGCAGTTTTCTTCCGCATCGGCGGATGAACTTCCTTTCACCAACTCGCAGTCCCCGCCTCAACGAAGCGGTCGGGATCCTATTGCTGCTGCTCAGCCTGGCCGGTTGGCTGGGACTGCTCTCCTATTCCTCTACGGATCCTTCCTGGAATACGGCGACTGGCGTCAAGCACGCGCACAACCTCCTCGGGCTGTTCGGCGCCAAGTGGTCCGATCTGCTGCTGCAGATTTTCGGAATTAGCATTTTTCTACTGCCGTTACACACCGCCTTACTCGGTTGGAAATGGGTGCGATCTTCGGCAATCGAAAGTCCGTGGTTTCGCGTGTGCGGCAGTTTGGCGCTTTGGTTCTGCGTTTCTACTGCCTGCGGGCTCGCGCCGCGGCATTGGCTGATTGGCGGGACAATCCGCCCTAGCGGACTTACCGGCCTAGTATTGGCGGATTTTCTGCGCGCCCATTTCAACGTGGCTGGCGCTGCGATTATCACTGTTGCTTCGGCGGTAATCGCTCTCTACTTTGCGACTACCTTTGAAGTGGCTACATTGATGCGCTGGTTCGCCGGGCCGATCGCCAAGTGGCACGCAATTGTTGGAAAATGGCGCGCTGCCCGTGCCGCACGTAGAGCCCGCGCTGTGGACGCAGCTAAGGCGCGCGCGGCTGAACGAGTCGCCCGCCGCAGGGCCGAGCGCGCGGCGCAGATGCAGCAACGTTCCGTGCCAGGGGAGCCGGTCCGGCCTGTTTCGCCGGAACCGCCTCCCGTTGTCGACGACGCGCCGCCGTTCGACATGCCCGCGCCGATCGAGGATTTCGCCGAACCGGGTGAGCCTGCCGAAGAAATCGAGCAGGATATTCCGATTCGAAGCCTGGCCGATCAGCTGGACGATATTGCGCCCCAGTCCATCGATCAGCCAGCCATTCTTAGCCGTCACGCCGACACGCAGCCCGCGCCCAGCCGCAAACGAGTCTACCGGCTGCCCACGACGGATTTGTTGAACGAGCCGCCGCCCGGTAACGGCTACGACAGCCTGGAGCTCAAAGACGTCGCCGGCAGAATCAAATCGAAGCTCGATGAATTCAACGTGCGCGGTTCGGTGGTGCAAATCAATCCCGGCCCAGTGGTCACTACCTTCGAATACAAGCCGGAAGCGGGCGTAAAATACAGCCGCATCACTACGCTGACGGAAGACCTCTGCCTGGGTTTGCAGGCCGAATCGGTGCTCATCGAACGGCTGCCTGGCAAGTCCACCGTAGGTATCGAAGTTCCGAACTCGCGCAGGGAAGTGATCAGCTTGCGGCAGGTACTCGAATCTTCGGAATTCACGGATTCGCCCTCCAAGATGACCATTGCGCTAGGCAAGGATATCAACGGGCGCATCAAAGTGGCCGCCCTCGAAACGATGCCTCACCTGCTGATTGCGGGCTCTACGGGTTCGGGCAAAAGCGTGATGCTCAACGCCATGATCATGTCGTTCCTGTACAAAGCCACGCCCGACCAGGTGCGCATGATCATGGTCGACCCGAAACGCGTGGAACTCGGCATCTACGAAGGCATTCCACACTTGCTCACTCCGGTGATTACGGAGCCGAAAAAGGCCACGAATGCCTTACGCAATGCGGTGTTCGAAATGGAGCGCCGATTGAAACTGCTCGCCACGCAGGGCGTCCGTAATATCGACCAGTACAACCGCAAGGTTACCCAATTACGGCAGACTCCGCGCGGGCTGTTTGACGAACCGGAAGAAGACGATCCCTATGCGCCGCTTCCCTACATCCTTATTCTGATCGACGAGTTAGCCGATCTGATGATCCTCGAACGCGCCAATGTGGAAGAGTGCATCACGCGGCTGGCCCAGATGGCCCGTGCGGTGGGTATGCACCTAGTGCTTGCGACACAGCGTCCCAGCGTGGACGTGATCACTGGGTTGATTAAGGCGAATTTCCCATCGCGCATCAGCTTCCGCGTAGCCACGCGGGTGGACTCGCGCACCGTGCTCGACAGCATGGGCGCCGAGCATCTGCTCGGTAGAGGCGACATGCTTTTTCTTCCGCCGGGATCATCGCGTTTGGTGCGCGTGCACGGAGCTTACGTCACCGAGGCCGAGACGAATCAGGTTGTCGATTTTTGGAAGGAACAAGCCGAGCCGGAATACGACGAGAGTTACCTGCTCGCACCGCCTTCGGACGAGGGCGGCCTCGAAGACGACGACCAGGCTTTCGACGGAACGCAAGATCCCATGTATGCCGACGCGGTGCGCGTGGTTCTGGAAATGGGAAAGGCCTCTACCTCGACGCTTCAGCGGCGCCTGCGGCTTGGCTATGGCCGAGCTGCACGGATTCTGGACATGATGCAACGCGATGGCATTATCGGTCCGCCGGATGGCAGCAAGCCGCGCGAAGTGCTGAAACGTCCCGATTGGTTGAGCGAAGTCGAAAGCCAGCTCCGATAGCCGTGAGCAACAATGTTTTATAACAGCTTTTGCAGAATTTCCGGCCGGATGACGATCCAGATCGCGGACGGCAAACATTCCTATCAGTTCGAATACTTGGTCACTGGATAGCCATTCCGCTTTCAGGACTCTGGCTAGCTGCCTGTGTGAGGCGGATCACTAATATTAGGCCTGACTAAATATTTCCTATAGGCCTTGCCGAACTAAGATAGGCCCGCTATAGTTCTTATTTAGGCATGCCTAATAATTGGCGATTCGTTCTGGGCGTGATGGCATTTGCTTCTCTGCTGCCGGGGCAGGGGGAAACCACTAGCGCCATTCTCGGCCAAGTGAGCGATCCTACAAACGCTCCTATTTGGCGCGCGGCAGTAGTAGCTCGAAGCAACGATACCGGACTGAGGCGCACAGCGATTACGGACGAGTCGGGCCGCTTTAATTTCCCGCAGCTGCTTCCAGGCTCGTATACCGTCGAGGTGTCGGCGCAAGGGTTTGAACACGAGGTGCATTCTTCAGTTGTCGCGGGGCTCGGGCAAAAACAGACAGCCGATTTTGTTTTGAGAATTGCTTCTCGAAAACAGAGTGTGACTGTTATGGAGGACGCCCCGCCGGTTACCCCGGACAATCCCAACACATCCACAACTCTGAACGCCCGGAACATCGAAAATCTTCCCAATCCGGGAGGCGACATGACGTATCCGCTCCAGTTTGCGGCCGGAGCGGTGATCAACACCGCCGGCAGCGGAAACGATTTTGTCGGCGGGACGAACGGCTACGGCAATGTCGAGTTTAATGGTCTGCCTTCACTCTCAAACGGCTACATCGTGGACGGCCTGGAGACAAACGATCCGCTCACGAACTTGAACAGCGGGCTTTCGACGAACCTGGTGCTGGGATTGAACTCGATAGCCGAGGTCACGGTGAATACGCTCTCCTACGCTGTCGATCAAGGAAGATACGGGGCTTCTCAGGTCAACTATGTAACTAAATCGGGGACAAACCAGTTCCACGGTAATCTGTACGAACTCTGGAACGGCTCGCGATTCAATGCGGCGAATTTCTTTACGAATTCTACGCCCGGCAATCACAAGCCTAGGTCCACTATCAATCACTTCGGGGGAAGTCTCGGCGGCCCGATTCTTCGCGACAAATTGTTCTTCTTCGGCGATACAGAATGGGTTCGGATTGCCCTGCCCATCGTTTCGACGGTGACCGTGCCGAGCGCTGCGTTTCAACAATATGTGCTGAGACAGCTTCCGCTGGGAGGAACGGACGCGGTGACGGGATCAGCCTACGCGCCTGCTCCGCAGTTAGTCCCCTTTTACCGCAATCTCTTTTCTCTATATCCATCGACTAATGGAACACCGCTTACCGTTCTGGGCTGTCCCTTGAACGCCGATGGAAGTCCCGCGCCGGGAGCGCCCGCGAACGGGAACGGTTGCGCCAATCGGCGCACTGTCTCGCGCTCAAGCAGCGACTCCGAGCAAGTGCAGACGGCGCGCATCGACTACAACATCAACGAAAAAAATGCGGCGTGGTTCCGGTTCCAGAACGACAGCGGTCTGCAGGCAGCGTATACGGACGCCATCAATCCCTTGTTCAATGCGATTTCTCCTCAGCCGCTCTATTCGTTCGCCGCCGGCTACACGCATGTCTTCTCGCAGAATCTGGTCAATTACTTCAATCCGGCGTTCTCCTGGTATGAGAGCCTTTTCGGGCCCGAGGACTTTGAGAAAACGCTGGCGGCCTTCCCGATCGTACTCGAAGGCAGCGGAGCAAATGCGCCGTACACTACTCTCGGAGGTCTGAACAATACCTGGGTCCAAGGGCGCCGCGCCACGCGGTTTTTCCTGAACGACAATCTTGCCTGGACAGTCGGATCGCACGAACTTCGTTTTGGCACGAACACCCGTATCTTTCGGCTAAACGATTTCGATTTCGGACAGGGCGGTGTTCCGCTTGTCGGATATGCGACGTTGCCGCAGTTTATTTACGGCGTCGCTTCGACTGCGTCCAGAACGTTTACAGTAGCCAATTCGCAGCCCTACAATTTTCTGAATGCCGATTTTTATGCGCAGGATACGTGGAAGATTACGCCGGCCCTGACCTGGACATTCGGCCTGCGCAGCACGTACAATTCGAATCCTCTCAATCCACATAATGCCGTAGCACGACTGAAAGGCTCGTTCGACGCTGTTTCGCATGACGTGAATCAGCCACTGAGTTCGGCTATTCAAACAAATTTGAAACATGTGTTTGAGTCCGTGCCGTTGGCCATTCTGCAGCCGCGTAGCGCAATTGCATGGCAGGTGCTGCCGAACACTGTGATACGCGCCGGGTTCGGAATATTCAGCGACATACTTCCAGGCAGCGTGGTGGATCTGGTAGGTGCAAATCCTCCCTATTCAGCCACGTTTCAGGGCGGACTCCTGGGAACCGCCGGAGGAAGCGCCATTGCGCCAGGTGTGGCGGATAGCGCGGTAGATGCAACCGCGGCGGCCTACCAACGATTCCTGACCGGATTCAAACAAGGGCAACTCTCCTGCGCGTCGGCGCTGGCGAATCCCGAAACTTGCTTGCCGCCAGTCAACTTGACAGCGGTTCCGGACGGAACTCTTCACGCGCCGTACTTCATGCAGTGGAGTTTCGCACTGGAGCGGCAATGGAGAGGCGACATCAAGCTCCGCGCGCAGTATGTCGGAACAAGGGCCGTCAACCAGCCCTACTTGACCGAGGTGAATGCTTATCAAACCGTCTGCCAGGGGTGTTTTGCACCGCTTCCTTACGGTCAGGCGCCGGATCCCCGCTTCGGGGCGGTCACCCAGCTTGCAACCGGCGCCAACAGCCACTACAATGGCCTGCAACTCACCGCCGAAAAACGCCTGAACCACGGATTACAGGTTCAGGTGAACTACGCCTGGAGCCACTGCCTGGACACGGCCTCGAACGGCGGCTTCCTGCAGTTTTCCGCGGGTGGCCTGTTGTCACCGCTGCCAGGCGATTTGCGCAGATTGTACGGCCCGTGCGATTACGACGTCCGGCACAACGTCACCGCAAATTACACATATCAATTGCCGTTCAAGACGCGCAATCGGATCTTGAGTCCAGTACTCAATGGATGGCAGGTGTCCGGATCGGTGTTCTGGCATAGCGGTATTCCGTTCTCGATCTTGAGTACTTCGTATTCAGCCAATGGCAATGGAATCGTCAACCTGGGCGATGCCAACTTTGCACAATTTGCGAGTGTTGTGGCGGGCGTCTCCGCTTATCAACAGAATGCGGTGGGCGGGGTGACCCAACCCGGTACGCGGCAATGGCTGAATCCTGACGCGTTTATATCGACGGCGGATCCTGCGACCGGGGCTTGTGTGGGAGGCGACACGCCTCGAAATTGCCAGTTTGGCAATCTTGGGCGCAATGCCTTGCGCGGGCCGAATTTTACCTGGAGCGATCTCTACCTGACGAAGTGGTTCACGCTGGGGGAGCGCCTAAAGCTGCGTCTCGACGGGCAGTTTTTCAATCTCTTCAACCACACGAATTTTGGCCTTCCGGTTTTAGTGGCCGCCGGCGTTCCCGGCCATCGTGCCACTCAGACAGGCTTCGGTGGGTTGAGCTATACGACCTCGCCGCCCACGGGACTGCTCGGCGTAGGGCTAGGCGGAGACAGTTCCCCGCGTATGATTGCTTTCGAGGCGCGTCTCGAGTTTTAGTAATCGCCCAGCAAACGCCGGCTAGCGCTGGTTCAGAACTATGTCGAAAATCTGTCCCAGTTGATCGGCCATTTGTTTGCGGGAAATTCGTCTAGGATCATACGCGTGTTCGAGAACCAACCCGGATAGAACCACTTCAAGCATCACTTTGCACCCTTCCGCGGTTTTGGCGTCATAGAGTCGCGGTGGCAGGAATTTGGTAATCGCATCAAAATTCATGGAGCGGCGAATACGGCGATGTGCGGCGGCGAGCTTGGCACGCAGCTTGCCGTGCCGCAAAGCAAAGAGTTTGAATTCGAGTGCAAGTATGACCCAACGCAGATCCTCCGCACGCTTCAGATAGCGAGCACGCAGCGCTTTCACAGCGCCTTCCGGAGTCTTACACCGCTCGAGAATCGCGTGCAGTTCTGTGACTCGTTTGACCGATTGCTGTTCGAGCAGAGCGAGGAATAAATCTTCTTTGGTTTCGAAATTGGCGTAGAACGCCCCTCGGGTGTGTCCCGAAGCGGCAGCGATGTCTTCGATGCGGGCAGCTTCAAAGCCATCGCGCACGAAGATGCGCAGGCCCGCCTCAAGCAGTTTCCGCCTGGTCTGTTCGGTTCTTTGCTGGTGCTTGTTTGGAGCGGACATGCTGGCACTTACAATTATATACACGTATGTACTAAATATGGTACATTACTGTATGTATTTATGCGTTTTATCCTGAGCGGCATCCTATGGCTCTGTGTAGCGACGGAAATACTGGCCCAGTTCACTCCAGCGCCGCAGCCGAGCCGCGCCGTCCAACTCCCGCTTTCCGGAAAAGACGGCTCTGGAGAATCCGTCGCGACGCAAGAGACAACAGCTTCTGGCCCCTCCATTCAGGTGGGTGGCGACTATAAAGGCAGCGTGCCAAGGGAGGGCGTTCCGGCCGGCGCGATCACGCTCACGTTGAGAGATGCGATTCAAAAGGGACTGGCCGCGAACCTAGGGCCAATCGGGGCTGGCAACGCCGCGCGTGCAGCGCACGCCGAACGCATCCAGGCACTGAGCGCGCTGCTTCCGAACATTGCCGCTAACGCAAGTGACACCGTCACGCAAGTTAATCTCGCCGCTTACGGTTTCCAGTTCAAGCCGCCGGCCAATTCGGATTTTTCCATTCCGACAGTAGTGGGACCCTTCAACTATTCATCGCTTCAGGGCACTCTCAGCCAATCGGTCTACGACCCGGTTGCGCTGAGGAATTGGAAGGCGCGAAAGGAAAGCGAGCGCAGCTCGTTGCTCTCGGCGAAGAACGCGCGCGAATTGGTTGTGCTCGCGGTGGGTGGCACGTATTTCGAGACCGTCGCGGCCGCCGCGCAACTCGATTCGCAGCGCGCTCAGGTGGCGAATGCTCAAGCGATCTACCAGCAGGCGGAAGTGCGCAAGACGGCGGGGACAAATGCCCGCATCGATGTGACACGCAGCCTGGTCGAGCTAAAAACCCAACAGCAGCGGCTCAGTTCGCTCGATGCGGACCTGCGAAAGCAAAAGATTGCGCTCGCGCGTTTAATCGGTGTGCCGCTCGATCGGGAGATAGTGCTTGCCGATCCGCTCAGCTTTACCGAATCATCGATTCCGGAAGTGAGCGCGGCGCTTCAGCTTGCTTGCCGGCAACGGCCAGACTTAAGAGCGGGCGAGGCGCAAGTGCATACGGCGGAAATCGCTCTATCTGCGGCGCATGCCGAGAGATTGCCCTCGGCCTCGATCAATGGCAATTACGGTGTTCTCGGGCCCAATCCGACTTCGACGCACGGCGTCTTCGCAGTGACGGGAACGATCAATGTTCCAATCTGGCAAGGAAACAGAACCAAGGGCGACATCCAGGAAGCCGAAGCGGCGCTGGATCAGCGGAAGGCTGAACTGGCCGATGAACGCGGCAAGGTCGAGCAGGAAGTGCGGAACGCCTTGATTGAACTAGAAACTGCGGCGGGTCAGGTCCGGGTAGCGGAGAGTAATCGAGGCTTGGCCAGCGATACCCTCACGCAGGCGCGCGACCGTTTTGGCGCAGGCGTTTCCACAACGCTCGAAGTGGTACAAGCGCAGCAGCAAGTCGCCAGCGCCGAGAGAGACTACATTTCGAGCCTGTTCTCCTTCAATCTGGCAAGGCTCTCACTCGGCCGGGCCATGGGCGAAATCGAAAGCGATCTTTCGAATCTTCTGAAAGGAAACCATCCATGAACGCGCAGGAAGAACGTGCCTCCGCCGTAGACAAGGCTCCGGTGACACGCGGCCGGGGCCGTGCTTTTCTGATCTTCTTTCTCATTCTTGGCGCAATAGCTATAGGCGGCCTGCTTTTCTGGCTGCACGCGCGGCAGTTTGAGACCACAGACGACGCACAGGTGGAAGCTCACTTGAACTCCATCAGTGCTCGCGTCGAAGGAACGATCGTGCGGGTCTATGTCGAAAACAATCAAATGGTCAAGCTGCGTGAGCCGCTCGTGGACCTCGATCCACGCGACTATCAAGTTTCGCTCGATCAGGCGCTCGCCCAATTAGCGCAGGCGCGTACTATGGTCTTCGCGCAGCAACCCAACGTGCCGCTGACGCAGGTGGAAAATGTCGGTAGCATCTCAACCGGCGAGGCGGAAGTAGCTAACGCCAAGGCCGCTCTGTCTGCCGCCCAGCGCGATCGTGAGTCATTGGCCGCCAAGCTTGTGGAAGCGCAGGCGAACGACGCCAAGGCTCAAGCCGATCTAGGGCGCTATAAGCAACTCATCGCGAAAGAAGAAGTTTCACAACAGGAATACGACCAGGCGGCAGCCACGGTGAACGCTCAGGACGCCATCGTCGCCAGCAGCCGCGCCGATTTGGAAGCGTCCGCCCACGTGATCGATCAGCGGCGCGCCCAACTTGTCCAGGCCGAGACCAAGCTCGTGCAATCGCGCCGCAGCGCACCCCAACAACTGGCGTTGCGCCGCGCCGTTGTCGCGTCGGAAGAAGCCAGCGTCAAAACCGCTCAAGTTCAGGTAGAGCAGGCGCAGCTCAAACTCAGCTACACGAAAATTACCGCTCCGGTCGGCGGGATCGTTCTGAAGCGTTCCGCGGAAGTGGGCGCGCGCGTGGCGGCCGGACAGCAGCTTCTCACTATCGCCCAGATCGACGACGTCTGGGTCACAGCGAATTTCAAAGAAACGCAGCTCAGGAACATTCGACCCGCGCAGGAGGTCACGCTCCACGTCGACTCGCTCAAAGAAGATTTCGCCGGCTACGTTGAAAATATCGGCGGTTCCACTGGCGCCGTTTCGAGCGTCCTGCCGCCTGAGAATGCCACCGGCAACTACGTGAAGATTGTGCAGCGCATTCCGGTTCGGATCCGATTCAAGAAAGGTCAAAAAGGATTGGAACGTCTGCGGCCCGGCATGTCCGTTGAACCGGAAGTACGCATCGGAGCTTAGGCCAAGTGCCCGTTTCTCAAACCGGAACACATCGCGACTGGAAGCCCTCGCACAATCCCTGGGTGGTGGCGCTTACCGTTACACTCGCCACCTTCATGGAAGTGCTCGACTCTTCCATTGCGAACGTCGCGCTGCCGCATATCGCCGGCTCGCTCGGTGCAACCTATGAAGAAGCCACCTGGATTCTGACGAGCTATCTGGTCTCCAGCGCGATTGTGCTGCCCATCTCGGGTTGGCTTTCGACGCGCATCGGCCGCAAACGTTTCTACATGTTTTGCGTTCTGCTCTTCACTATTTGCTCGTTCCTATGCGGGATAGCGCCGAGTCTCCCGCTGCTGATCTTTGCCCGAATTCTGCAAGGTGCGGGCGGCGGCGGGCTACAGCCATCGGAACAGGCAATCTTAGCCGACACATTCCCGATCGAAAAACGGGGCCAGGCTTTTGCGATGTATGGCATGGCAGTGGTGGTCGCTCCCGCTATCGGTCCAACGCTGGGCGGATGGATCACCGACAATTTCAACTGGCACTGGATCTTCTTCATCAACATTCCGGTCGGCATACTTTCGCTCTTTCTGACCCAGCGATTGGTGGAGGATCCGCCCTGGCTCAAAGAGGAGAGTCGCGGCGGGTTTAAGATCGACTACATTGGCCTGTCGCTCATTGTGATTGGTGTCGCGTGCTTTCAGCTTGTTCTCGACAAGGGTCAGGAAGAGGATTGGTTCGGCTCGCCGCTGATCACGACGATGTTCAGCATCGGTGTGCCCACGTTAGTCGCTTTCTTTCTATGGGAGTGGTATCACGAGCATCCCATCGTCGATGTACGCCTCTTGAAGAATCGTAATTTCGGGACGGCGGTATTCTTCTCTTTTGTCCTGGGGATGGTTTTGTTCGGGTCTACGGTGTTGATACCAGAGTTCTTGCAGAGCAGTTTGGGATACACGGCCGAGCTGGCGGGCATGGCCCTCTCGCCCGGAGGCCTGGTACTGATGCTGATGATGCCGGTTGCGGGAAGGCTCACGGCTACCAAGGTCGATCCGCGTTTGCTCATCTGTATCGGATTTCTTGGTACGGCGATCACGTTGCATCTCTTTACCGTTGTCTATTTGCAAATCGATTTTCGGACAGTGATCTGGCTGCGCATGATTCAAGTAGTGTTCATGCCGCTGATCTTCATCCCGATCAGCACGCTGAACTACATTGGTGTTCCTCGCGAGAAGAATAATCAGGTTTCCGGCATGTCGAATTTCGCGCGCAATCTGGGCGGCAGCATTGGGACATCCTTGCTGAGTACGTTCCTATCCCGCCAGAATCAGGCGCACCAACAGGCCTTCGCGGCGCACACCAGCCACGCCAATGCGAACTTCGAACAGATGCTGAATGGCTTGAAAGATATGTTCCTGGCGCAAGGATATGACGCCGTGACGGCTGCTGACAAGGCGTTGGCGATGGCGTACCGCACCGTCCAGGCCCAGGCGGGCGCGCTAAGCTTTGTGAACAGCTTCTGGCTGATGTCGATCGTGGTGGCTTGTCTCGCGCCGTTACCGTTCATCATGAGAAGACCGCCGCGCGGGGAGAAAGCGCCGGCCGCGGCTGCCCATTAAATGAGTGATAAACGTATTGTCGTTGCTATAGACGGTCCCGCGGGCGCAGGTAAGAGTACGCTTGCCAAACGCGTTGCAGCCAAATTGGGATTCATCTATATCAACACCGGTGCCATGTACCGTGCCGTGGCCCTCTGGGCGCTGCGACTGAGCGTCGCCACCAGCGATATGCATCGGCTCGAACGCCTTGCCCAGGAGGCTGATATTGCGTTGACCCTGGAGGGCCGCGTGCTGCTCAATGGCGAAGACGTCACCGAGGCTATTGGAGAAGCGAGCGTCGCGGCCGCCGCTTCCGAAGTCTCGGCAGTGCCCGGCGTGCGGCGCGCGTTGCTTTCCCTACAACGCGGTCTGGCGGAAAAGACCAGTGTCGTAATGGAAGGGCGCGATATTGGATCGGTTGTGTTTCCGCAGGCGCAGGTCAAAATCTTTCTCGATGCTGATCCCGCCGAGCGCGCGCGGCGCCGTGTTCTTGAATTCGAGCAGCGAGGGCAAGCCGCCAACGTCGAATCGGTGGCCGGTGAAATGAGCCAGCGCGATCTGCGCGATCGTACGCGCGCCGAGGCCCCGCTTGTGCAGGCTCCCGATGCCGAGCTGATTGATACTACGGGGCTTTCGCCTGAAGAGGTCGAGGCGAAAATTCTACAGCTTGTACGGGCGCGTGTTTCGAACGGAAAAGTAGCCCAATGAGGCTCGCTATTCCGCGGCCGTCGCTGGTCGTTTTGATCGGGCCTTCCGGCGCGGGTAAGTCGACTTTTGCGCGAAAACATTTCAAGCGCACGGAGGTTCTGTCGTCCGACTTCTGCCGCGCCCTTGTAGCCGACGATGAGTCCGATCAATCGGCGACGGAAGCGGCATTTGCAGTATTGCGCTTCGTCGCGGCGCGGCGTTTGAGTGCCGGCCGGCTCACGGTCGTCGATGCGACTAGCGTGCAGCCACATGCACGTCAGCCCTTGTTAGCTTTGGCTTTCGAGCACAATGTGCCCGCAATTGCAATTGTGCTCCAGTTGCCGGAGGATCTCTGTGTAGCCCGGAGTCAGGCTCGTACTGGTCGCGCCGTGCCTGCGCAAATAGTCCGCAGTCAAGTGCGAGACCTCGAAGGCTCGCTGCCGGGACTCGGAAGCGAGGGGTTCGAGGCGATCTATGTGCTCACCACGCTGGACGAGGTGGACCGTGTCGTGCTCTATATGTAGTATGCTTCATATATGCTCGAGGCACGCTCCCTTAGCAAATCGTATAGTTCCGTGCCGGCGCTCGAAAACGTGAGCTTTGCCACCGGGCCGGGCGAAGTGCTCGGCTATCTGGGACCAAACGGATCGGGAAAAAGCACAACCGTAAAAATCATCACTGGTTTGCTCGAGCCCTCGAGCGGCAGAGTCTTTTTCAACGGACAAAATATTCAGGACGATCTCGCCGGGTACAAACGGCTGGTAGGGTATGTGCCGGAAGAAGCGAATCTCTACCCATTTCTTTCGGGCTTTGAATATTTGCAACTGGTCGGCCGGTTGCGGGGCCTGTCCGAGACGTTGATCACCCGGCGTGCAGGGGCGATACTCGAAATGTTTTCGATGAAGCCGCACCGGCACACCGCAATTTCGGCGTACTCGAAAGGTATGCGCCAGCGAATCCTGCTGATTGCGGCGCTCCTGCACAATCCGGAGCTTCTCGTTTTTGACGAGCCGCTTTCCGGTCTGGATGTTGTATCCGCGATGATTTTTCGCAAGCTGGTGTCGGGTCTCAGGCGCGAGCGGAAAACGATCTTTTACTGCTCACACGTACTCGAAGTAGTCGAAAAAGTCTGTTCCCATGTGATCGTTCTGCAAAAGGGCAAGCAACTCGCCTACGGCACTGTAGAAGACCTGAAGCGATTTCAGGAAATACCATCGCTCGAAGCCGCGTTTTCGCGACTCGTGCAAGAAGAGGATGCCGAAGCTTCGGCGGAGGCCATAATCGACGCGGTGACCAGCCGATGACTCCTTTTGGACATTTAATTTTTCATTTTCTGAAGCGGATGTTTTCAGGAGAGGATGAAGAGGGCGTCGAAAGCATGAGCTTGGGCTTAGGCGTAGTGCTGGCTTTTCTGGCGTCACCGGGCGCGCTGGCGTCGTTGTTCTTATTGGACAAGTATTCCACTCTGCTGCAATTTTTCCGCGGGCAGCGCCACTTCGATCCGTATCGTGCTTCGATTACCGACGAATACTTCTTCATCGTTCTTTCGATGACCATCACCGGGCTCGTGATGGTATTGCGGTGGAACCGGCTGTTTCCGGATCGTCGCGATTTCTGGAATCTGGCTGTCCTGCCGATTCCGATCCGTCAGGTATTTCTAGCGAACTTCACAGCGCTGTTTCTGCTTGCCGTGATATTCGCCATCGACGTGAACGTCGTATCGACCGTTTTGTTCCCGGCCTTCGTAACCATGAGTGACGGCAGTTTTGCGGCATTCTTTCGTACTGCCGGGGCGCATGGGGCGGCGGTCCTGTCGGCCAGCCTCTTCAGTTTCTTCGCGATCTTCGCGCTAGTGGGCATCCTCATGCTGGTGTCGCCACCGCGCTGGTTCCGCACGATTTCCGTGGCTGCGCGGACCGTGCTGGTGGTGGCGCTGCTGGTCGAATTTGTCTCGAATATATTCGTGCAATTGCTATCGGGCCGGTTGCCGGGTCATGCGGGCGACTATGCACGGTTCTTGCCGCCGTTCTGGTTTTTGAGAATCTACCGGGGTGCCGGCGCCAGCGTGCCCCTTACCGCACTAGTGGCTTCGATCGTGATTGCCGTGGCTGCCTACTCGCTCTGCTACCGCCGTCATTTTCTACGACTGTCGGAAACGCTCGATACTCTCGGTGCGGGCCGGCATGCGACTCGTTTCCCAAGCCCAGGTTGGTTGTTCCGTTCGCAATGGGAGCGCGGGTGCACGCTGTTCTCCTTGAAAGTCCTGCTGCGCAACGAGCGCCACGTTCTTCTTCTGGGCGCTTATTTGGGGATTGGGCTGGTTATGAGCGCGGGTGTCGACCTTCTGGCGCTGCCGTTGCTTATTGCCTTCTTCCTAATCAGCGGCTTGCGCTTTATTTTCGATATCCCGGCCGCAGTTGCAGCGAATTGGATCTTCCGCGTCGCGGCGGGAGTTCCTAACCCGACTCCGCGTGCGATAGCGCGCCGTTTCCTATTGTTCGCCGTGCTGCCGTGGCAGATCGCTTTCCCGCTTTCCTGGCAAGCCGTGGTGCTTGACATACTGTTCAGTGCGCTAGGAATCGAGCTTGTACTCCGCGGATATCGAAAGATCGCCTTTACCTGTAGCTCCAAACCGGATACGAGTCAAATGGTCATACGTGTCGTCGGTTTGATCATTACCATATTAGTGCTGATCCCGGTATTAACAGGAATCGAACGCTGGGCACTCCAAAGCCTCTGGCGATATGGCACACTGGCGTTTTCACTGGGAGGCGCCTTGTGGGCGGCGCGAGGGAAAAGTGACGAGGATGAACCGCTTGTCTTTGAAGATCGCCCGGCCGCCGCATTTGAGTTGCTTAAGTTGGCTTGATCGGGTGTAGGATTCTAGATAGGGCCATGAGCGATTCCGCCAAACTCTCGCATACTGCCGCGCTGATCCTACAGACCATCGATAACGGTTGCAGTTACGGGTTCGACATCATGGACGAAACCGGGCTGCCGAGCGGCACGGTCTATCCGGCGCTGCGCCGCATGGAAAGCGAAGGACTGATCTCTTCGCAATGGGAGCCTGAGAAGAGGGCGCTCGCCGAGCAGCGGCCCGTGCGGAAATACTACCGTGTAACGCGCGAAGGTTCGCATGTACTCGAGCAATCGCAAAAACGGTACCCATTACTGGCGAGATTGACGTCGAAATCACGGCGGTAAACCATGCCTAGCCCAGCCAGGCGTCCTTTCGCGGTGCTTCTAAGCGACTGCTTAGTCGGGGTAGCCGGGTTGTTAACCCCCAAAGAACAACGTTCTGATTGGAAACGCGAATGGCGGGCCGAAATTTGGCATCGCTGGCAATTTTTGTGGCACGCGGGGATGTGGAATCGCCGCGAGAAGTTCAGCCTGGTGCGCGGCACGTTGGGGGCTTTCCAAGATGCTATCTGGCTGCTAAAGACCCAAGAGTCTCTTTGGCAGGGCGTTCGGGAGTGGGCGCGGTCGCCGTTCACCTGTTTGGGCGCGCTGGGCATTTTGCTTCTTGTAACGGCTGCTCTGAGCGGTGGATTGCCGGCCACCCGCGAATTGCTCTCGGCGCGAAGCGACTTGCTGTTCATCTGGATGCATCCCTCCGGCGGCGGGCACGACAAAGGATTGCCGCCCGATTTGATGCCGGCATGGGAAAGCGGCAGCCGCCAGATCGCCAAGCTCGCCGCATTTCAAATCGCCCGCGCATCCGGAGATCAGCCTTTGCTGGTGACCGTACAACCCGAATTCTTCGATGTCATCGGTGTGAAACCGGCAATCGGGACCATTCCCCGGCAAGGCGCGGTTGTGCTCGACTACCGCGCCTGGCGATCCCTGACTCATGCAAATCCGGCGGCGCTCGGAGAGCGAGTGAGGGTGGGTGGCAGCACCTATAAGGTAGCTGCGGTACTACCCAAGAACTTCTGGATTCTTTCGAGACAACCCACCGTTTACGTTGTCCGACGCGAGATTACAAATGGTCTGGTGTTTGCCATGGCGCGCCAAAAGCCGGGTGTGACGCAGCAGCAACTGAACAAGGAACTGATTAAGATTGCGCAGGACGTTTGTTACTACTCCCTGGATTCTCAGTTGCGCTATGCCGCCTGGACCAGCGTGTTGCTGACGCCGCTGCGGCTGTTTGGCGTAGCGCTGGCACTTGCCGGATTAATGGCGCCACTGGTCTTTCGTTTTCGATTGCGGGCGTTCCGGCTGGCTGCCGCGCGGCGCACATTATTTTTCCTAGCCAAGGCTGCCATGGCGCTTGCTTGGGTCTTCGCCGCCTTTCTCGAGCTGAGCCGGTCGGAGTCAGCTATCCTGCTGGCTTCTAAGGATCCTGGGGATGGACCGTTTCTGGTGTGGCTCTATGTCCTGGGCACGCATGGGCGTACTGTTCTGGGCGGTCGCGGATCAGCGTGCACGCTGCCGCGTGTGCCTGCGATTGCTGGCGTTTCCGGTACGAGTCGGTTGTCCAGGCTGCCTGCTCCTCGATTGGTCGGGAACCGAACTTTTCTGCAGTGAAGGGCATGGCGTCCTGCATGTACCGCACATGGCACCCAGTTGGGACGAAGACGCTGAGCGCTGGATCTCTCTCGACGAATCGTGGCAAGGGCTGTTTGTATCCGGAAAGTAGAAGCTCACAAAAGAAAAATTCGATGTAACCGCTTGCTTCCGTAAATGGAGCAATTTTGTACTAGAAGTTTGGGTACGAAACGCTCTACTATGCGAATAGCAAGGTAGGGGCTATGAACGTGGACGCATTAATTCAACCTTCCCCGGTCCCATTCGCGAGTGCTTATGTCCTGCCGAAAAACGTTTCAGCGATTCAGGTTTTGCCCGCCGAGGACGGCGAGCCGACCCGCCTGGGTTTGCTTACCCAGTTGCCCGAGGGCGCTGAGATCTTCGTCGGAGGACCGGGCTTTAGTGAGGGGACTGTCAAAGTACTATGCCAAGGAGCGGCATATTTCATTTTCCTGGACGATCTCATTGCGGTGAGAAAAGGCGCGGCGATCGCTTACGCCTGAGCCGATGGGCCGGACGCTCGATTGAGCTGGTTCAAATGCACCGCGCACCGGTGGACAATCACCGGCTGTCATAGATAGTTCCTTATTTTTCAATCATTTGTATTTGGCAATGCATTTGCACCCTCAGGACGTAGAGGGTTGTGATGAAAACCAAATTACTTGCATTACTACTATTCGCTGGAAGCTCGTTGTTCGCTGGTACGCGAGTGTTCTTCGGAGTCGGCGTGGGCGCGCCTGGTTACGGATACTACGCGCCGCCCCCGCCTCCCGTATACAGTTACGCGCCGCCGGTGTATGCACGGCCCGGTTACACATGGGTGGGCGGATATTGGTATCCGGCCGGCCCCCGATATAGCTGGCGCGCAGGCTATTGGGCGCGGCCACCTTACGCCGGCGCACGCTGGTACGCCCCGCGTTATTACAACCATCGCTACTATCCCGGCTACTGGCGGCGCTAGCTAGCGAGAGGGCTCGACTCTTACTAACGTGACCCCGTGGGACGGGACGTCGCTCGAGAAGACCTCGGCGGATGCGCCGAGGTCTTGGTGTTTCCAAAGGTCGCGGACACGGGCCGATCCGTCGATTCCCACATCACTCCACCGTGCAGTCACCTTCGCCGACGATGCGCCGCGGTTGAATAGACCAACGGCATAGGCTCCGTCCTTAAGTGGTCGTGCCCAGACTTCCAGATTCCCGTCTTTTGAAACTCGCTTTGCCTGCTTTCCAAGAGGGTCCTGGTCGACAGCGATGACCTCTTTGTTGAGCAGGATTTGCATAATATCCGGCGAAGCGGTATTCAGATCGTTGCCGGCGAGCAAAGGGGCCGCGAGCAGGCTCCACAGGCTCATGTGTGTGCGGTATTCGGGGGTGGTCATTCCACCGTTGCCGATTTCCAGCATGTCGGGGTCGTTCCAATGCCCGGGCCCGGCATAAGGCGCCAGCTCAAGCTGCTGATCGAAGCCAATGTGCGACATCGATTCCCATGTGTCGCGAATATCGCCCGTCGTGCGCCACGAATTGCCGCCTACTTTTGCCCCCCAGGTCTCGCTCTTGAGAACACCATATTGACAAAGGCTGAAGACGATCGGCCGGCCGGAATCGAGCAAAGCGCGCCCCATCTTGGCGTAGACAGCCTGCATAGAGTGATAGTCGTATACCTGGCTCGCGCTGCACCAGTCGTATTTGATGTAGTCGATTCCCCACGCGGCGAAGGTCTTAGCGTCCTGTTCTTCGTGCTGAAAACCGCCCTCATAGTTGGCACACGTTTTCGGTCCCGGCGAAGAATAAATGCCGATCTTGAGACCTTTGCTGTGGATGTAGTCGGCCAGAGCCTTCATGTCTGGAAATTTGTCGTTGGGACGAATATTACCTTCGGCGTCACGTGTGCCTTGCCAGGCGTCGTCGATATTGACGTAAATGTAACCGGCGTCCTTCATTCCGTTCTTGACGATCGCATCGGCGGTCTGACGCACAACCTGATCGGAAACACGGCGCGCGAATTTGTTCCAACTGTTCCATCCCATGGGAGGAGTTTTGGCCAGGCCATTCGAAGGCACATCGGCAGCGGATGGCAAAGAGATTTTCGGTTTTGGCGCGGGCAGGGCACCCGGTGGCTCAGTCGAGACCTGTTGGAAAGACATTTCACGCGTGCGGCCGCCCCCAAAACCTGGCTGTTGCAGGATGAGCGTTTTGTCCGTGAGCGTCCCGGTGTAATCGGTCTTGCGTTCTTCGCCGAAGTTATCGCGCACGATTGTGAACGAAATCTCACTACCACTGATCCTGCCGTTTGAGACTGGAGCGGCGTCCTGGTTGGGGGACATCATGTAGCCGGTGAGAGTGTTGCCATCGGCTTTAAGCCACAGCGAGGTCTCACGGGTCTGTCCGTCCGGGAAGGTTTGTTTGGCGAGCCAGTGTCCGGTGAGGTCAGCCGAGAGGACCGGCGCTAGCGACAGAAAAAAGAATGCGGTAGAAAGTTTGTTCATGACGATGTCGATAAAAGTGGCCGAGGAGTGCGCGTGGACTGGCGGCTCACAAGCTGCGTGTCCACGCGAAATTCGCGACCACTCAAGGAAGGGTCGCTCAGCATGGTCCAAAGCGCTTGAAATGCCACCTTGCCGATTTCTGCGCGTGGCACGGCGACGGTTGTGAGCGCCGGCTGCGTATATTCGGCGAACAGAATGTCATCGAAGCCGACCACCGAGATATCCTGCGGCACGCGCAGGCCACCATCGTAAGTGCGGTGCAAAATACCGATAGCGGTCAGATCGTTACCAGCCACAATGGCCGTCGGAGTATCGCCTGCGAGCAGTTTCGAGCATGCGAAGTAGCCGCCCTTCACAGTGAAGTCGGAATCGAGGATGGGGCCGGCCTGCAGTGAGAGGCGCTCCGCGGTCGAGACAAAGGCATTCTTGCGGCGCTGCGCGGAGACCAGATTGGGCGGACCGCCGACGTAGGCAATGCGGGTGTGCCCGAGGCTCGTCAGATGTTCGAGCGCTTGAATGATGCCGTGTTCATAATCGATGACGATGTTGCTGACCGCGTGGGTAACTTTGCCGAGATCGAGATAGACAGCGGCGACGCGGTGTTGGGCGAGCATGTCGACCACCGACGGCTCGATTTGCGACGTGAGAATGGCCACGCCCGGCACCTGGAGGCCGAGCAGACGGCGAACCGAGTGGAGCGTTCGTTGGGCGTCGTAGTTGGTGTTGAGCACGAGCGCGTCCATTTCGTGCGCGAGCGCCTGATCCTGGAAGGCCGCTGTGATTTCGGGAAAGAACGGATTGCGGACGTCGGAGACGATCAAGCCAAGCAGCGTGCTTGTGCCGCGCGCAAGATTACGCGCGGCCTGATTTTGCGAGTAGCCGAGCTCGCGGACGGCGGCGAGAACGCGATCGCGAGTGCGCGGCCGCGTGTGACGTGTTCCGTTGAGGACGTGCGAAACGGTCGCCGTGGACACGGCGGCCTTAGCGGCCACATCTTTTATACTCACAGCCAATTCTTCTCCGAAGACTTCAGTGTATCGCTAGAGTAGGCATCATTACACTACGCTCGAGAACGATTCTTTCGTCTTTTGCGGTTTGAAAGACAAGCAATTGATCGCTGAGCCTCTCGGCTCGACCAAGCGGTCAGTTCGGTTTTCGCACAGCGACCCGCGATGGTTACTTTGCCCTCATAGACGCTGAGGTGCTGGCGAAAATCAGGACCGGCAAATACCGGTTCAAGAATTCGATTTCTATGTACGCGCAGCCGCCACAATAATCGTTATTGCGTTCGAAGAAGCTGTTGGAATAATTATTTGGGTAAACATTGACGCGGTTAATCTGGAAGCGGATTTGCGAGGGTGTCGTCCAGACCAGCGTGCCCATCCGCCCGTTGCCTAAAGGCATTCCTCTTCGCTGCGCACTACCGGCTTCGTGTAGATCAAATCGGCGCGGGAGATGCGGTTTCTCTCTTGGTTGTCGCGAGCAATCGCCGGAGCTGCGAATGCCCGATGCCCGTTCCCATAAAGCCGCGGCGGGAGTATCCGGAGCTCATTGTCTGGATGCAGCGATTCGCAGCGCGCTCAGTTGGTCCAGAAATGCCGGTAAAATTTTTCCAGTCAGATCCACCGGAACATCCCAGGTTACGGCGCCCCCCGCATCCCAGAGCTTCTTGCTGAAGCCGACCACCTCTTCGGTAGTGAAGCGTGGTGTGCCCCGTCCCCATGTCTCGCCCAGATAGCTAAGCATTTGAATTTGTGTGCCGTCGACGCGCCCATCTGTGCCGCGCCGGATCGTGATACGGTCGGGCTTGTCGATTTCGCCGGCTGTAAAATCTTCCTCGGGCGTCATCGAGAGAAGGCGATAGACCACGCCGGGGTTGAATGCCAGGGCCGCATCCGGATTGCCAGCACGTGCAGCAGCGGCAAAGCTGGTAAAGTTCGGCGCGTCTCCGCGATACATCGAATTAGGAAAGTAGCAGCCATCGAACCACCAGCCCGAGACTTTCTTGCCCCAACGTTCAGACCACTCGCGAATCACCTGCTGCCATTTTTGTTGAAATTCCCGATTCGGATAAGGTCCATTCCGCCATTCGAGCGCAGTCTCCGCGGCTTTGTCGGAGGCCGGCGCACCCGCCGGCAAGTACACCAGCAGGCGGATGCCGCGTTTGTGCAGCGCCTCATAAAGGTCTGCCACTAAATCGCGCTTCGAACATTTGCTCGGCCGAATGCCGGTAAGTTTGTCGTAAGTCGCATTAGGCGCCAGGTAATAGCCGGAATTCTGGCCGATGCTGATCTGGTAGTAAGATACGCCCGCCGCCTGGAGCTGTGAGGCGATTCCTTCGGCATCGAAATTATCGATCAGCCTGTTCCACTCGTCCACGCTCATGGTAAGGTTGTGCGCTTTGGCCTGCCAATCGGCCAGGTAGTGGGTCATCACACCGAACTTAGCGTCTTTCATCCAGGTGGCACGATTTTCTGCGGAGAGACAGACGGAGAAGATGAGCAACGAAGAGATCTTGAGCATCATGGATCGCGCGGGGCGAAGGCAACGAATACTGGATCGGTTAACAGCGTCCCATTGTATATCCTCGGATTGCGGCAACAAGCAATAAGGGCCATTTGTAGCGATAAAGTTTCTCGACTGCCGATTCATCGAGCGCATAAACTGGATACTCTTTCCCTAGGGACGGTGTTATTTGGCTCTTCGTATGAAGGACATCGCGGAAGATCTGGGCGTCTCGCTCATGACAGTCTCCAAAGCGCTGCGGGGGCACACCGACATCAGTGAGGCGACGCGGGAGCGGATCTTGCGGCGCGCCGAACAGCTGAAGTACCAGCCGAATTGGATTGCGCGCAGTCTTGTGACACGGCAGACATATATCGTCGGACTGGTGATTCCAGATCTGATGCATTCATTTTTCGCCGAAGTTGCTAACGGGCTAACGAAAGAACTGGGGCCATTGGGCTATCAGATTGTGCTTGCGAACTCCAACGAGAGCGCCGTAACGGAGCGGCGTGAAATCGAGCTGTTGCTCGCGAGAAATGTGGACGGATTTGTAGTCGCATCAGCGCAAAGGGACTGGAGTCACGGGCTGCCGCATGTCCTTAAAAACAGCGACACGCCCTACGTCCTCATAGATCGCATGCCTGCCGGGGTAAATGTCAATTTCGTCGGCTCACGTGACGAAGACCTGGCGCAGCTTGCCACGAACCACCTTCTGGAACAGGGCTGCATGCAACTGGCGCATATTCGTGGTCCGGACAATCCGAACGGTATTCGCCGCCTCAAAGGATTTCGGCTCGCAATGCAAAAAAGCGGGCGTAAACTTTCCTCGCAACATGTTGTGGAGGGCGGAACCTGCGATGAAGGTGGTTATCGCGCGATGACCGAGCTGCTGCGACTCAAACGTCCACCGGATGGCGTCGTCTGCTATAACGATCCGGTGGCGGCAGGCGCCATCAAAGCGATTTTGGAGAGTGGTGCGAAGATTCCACGCGACATCGCGATTATCGGCGCGGGCAATGTGCACTATTCGGATCTTTTGCGGGTGCCTCTTTCAACGATCGATCAAAGCGCCGCCAGGATGGGTGAGATGGCCGCGAATATGCTCGTCGATTGCATGCGCGCGAAGACTGCACCCGTTCCGCGCTGCACACTCATTCCGCCTCGCCTGGTGGTGCGGGAATCCAGCAGCCGCCGGCGCCCATAATATACTCAGTCGTGATGCAAACCGGAAAATCCGATCCGGTGTACGACGTCGTGGTGATCGGGAGCGGGGCAGCCGGCGGCATGGCGGCCTGGAACCTCACGCGCCAGGGCGTAAGCGTGCTGCTGCTCGATGCCGGCGAGCGGTTCGATCGCACCAAGTTCTGGACCCATGTAAAGCCCTGGGAAGCACGGGCGCGGCACGACCGCGGGGAACTAACACCCAGCTTTTATCTGAGCACCGAAGAGCAACCGTATTTGACGCCTTCCGAGCGGCCATTCGAATTGATCCGCGTATGGGGCCGAGGCGGCAAAACGAACGTTTGGGGACGCGTTTCGCTGCGCTATTCGGATCTGGATTTCGAAGGTCCGGCGCGCGATGGATGGGGCATTCCCTGGCCAATCCGTTATAAAGACATCGCGCCGTACTACGATCGCGTCGACCAGTTCATTGGAGTGTGCGGCGGTCTCGACGACCAGGATTCGCTGCCCGGAAGTAAATATATGCTGCCTCCGCCCGCGCCCCGTTGCGGTGAGCGGCTGCTGCAAAGAGCAGCTCGGAAGATCGGTGTCTCGATTGTGGCGGGCCGACGCGCCGTGCTGACGAAACCGCACAACGGTCATCCGGCCTGCCACTATTGCGGCGCATGCGGATCCGGTTGCGATGTCGGGGCGTTTTTCAATGCGGCGGACTATCTCATCGACCCGGCTATGAAGACAGGCAAGCTCCAGGTGATCGACAACGCTGTGGTCGCCCGAATATTGGTGAACAGCCGGGGTCTTGCCAGCGGAGTGCAGTATTTCGATCGCCGCACCAAACAGGAGCGGCGCGTGCGGGCTCGGGTCGTGGTGTTGGGGGCTTCTTGTGTCGATTCGACCCGCATCCTGCTTAATTCCACATCTACGATTTATCCGAATGGGATCGGAAACTCGTCCGATACAATCGGACGTTATCTGTGCGAGCAGATTCGTTTTCACGTATATGGCTTTGTACCGGAATTGCTAAGCGGAGAAGTGCACGACGATAGTGGCATTGGCGGCGAGCATATCTACATGCCGCGATTTAATCATCGCGATGGCCGCAAGCGCGATTACATACGGGGATTCGGCATGCAGTTCTGGGGCTGCGGGGCGCAGACCGATCTGGGTTACGCGAAAAAGGTGCCCGGATTCGGCGTCGAGTTCAAGAAGTCCGTCAAGCAGCGCTATCCCGCGTTAGTGGCCCTTCATCCGTATGGCGAGACACTCGGCCGTCCTGAAAATCGCATTACCGTAGACAAGTCCAATATCGATTCTTATGGAGTGCCGCGCTTACGGATCGACTATCAAATCGGCGACAACGAGCGCAAGATGGCAGACGAGATGTACGATACCGCAAACGAAATCCTACTTTCCGCCAAGGCGGAAATCGTGCCCTACGAGAAAGGCTGGCTCGACAGCGCCGGCTCTGCCATCCATGAACACGGCACCTGCCGGATGGGTGACGATCCGAAAAAATCCGCCCTGAATGCCTTTAACCAGATGCACGAGGTAAAGAATCTATTCGTCGTCGATGGCTCATCCTTCACCACGGCGAGCGAAAAGAATCCGACCCTAACAATCCTTGCGCTTTCCTGGCGCGCGTCGGATTATCTGGCGGGCGAGATGCAGCGCGGAAACCTGTAGCTGTCGCTACGAAAACTATGACTTCCCGGTTACCTGAATTCGCCGGTCGAGCTCGGACCAGGTCACCGAAACCGGAATAGATAGCAACGAATTGGCCAGCATCGGCGGTTGATCCCGTCGCCAGGATACGTAAACGTGGTTGATCCCCAACTCCCCGCAAAATCGGCACTTCATAGCCCGCATCGTCCAGAAGCCGCAAAGTGATCTTCTAAAGCATGCTATGGATCCACGCGGGCGCAGCTTTCTGACCTCTATCGTCTGCTACGCCATGGCCGGTTCCAGGTCCTCTTCGCGAACCGCTTCCAGCCGCGCCGCCGGTCGAGCTTCCGCGGCAGGCTTGAATTTGACTGAGACGAGTTTCGAAACCCCCGGCTCCTGCATCGTCACCCCATAAAGCGCTTGTGCTGCTTCCATCGTGCGTTTGGCGTGGGTAATGACGATGAACTGCGTCTGTTGCGCCATTTCCTTCAGCAGTCGCGTCAGGCGTTGGATATTGGGTTCATCGAGCGGGGCGTCTACCTCGTCGAGAATGCAGAACGGACTGGGCGAGTACTGGAAAATCCCCATGAGCAGGGCCATGGCGGTAAGTGACTTTTCACCGCCCGACAACAGCAGAACGCTCTGTAACTTTTTGCCGGGAGGGGAGGCCACAATATCGATGCCTGATTCGGCTAGATTCTCTTCGTCCGTCAAGCGCATCTCGCCAATGCCCCCTCCGAATAGCACCTGGAACATCACGCGGAAATTTGCATTGATCGCCTGGAACGCTTCGGCGAATCGTTTGCGTGATTCCGCATCGATCTCCTGAATGGCCTTCTCGGTGTCTCGGATGGAGTCGAGAAGATCCTGACGCTGCGCATTCAGGAATTCCTGGCGCTGCTCGGCCTCCTGGAATTCTTCGAGCGCCTGTGGATTCACCGGGCCGAGGGCTTCGATCTTGCGCCGCACCTCGGCATACTTGCTATCGATTTCTGTGAGGGCCTCCTCGTCGGCAATTGTTTCCATCCCCTCCACCAATTGCGCCAGGCTTGTATCGAGCTCGTTCCGGCAAGTTTCTTCGAGATGCCGCAAATCCGATTCGCCGTGCGCAAGCGCCACTTGTAATTCAGAACGCCGCTCCTGGCCGGCCTGTGCCTCGGCTCGCAGCCGCTTCAGTTCTTCCTCGGCGGCCGCCAGTCGCGTCCGCAGCTCGGCTTCTTGTTCAGCCAGCCCGCCGACGGCCGTCTCGGTCTCAACTATCGCCGCGCTCAGTTCCCGGCTTCTCGTCTCGAGTCCCTCATTGCTCTCGAGGAACTGAGTTTTCTCGGTACGTAGACGTTCCGCTTCGCTGGCCAGAGCATGAGCACGATTGGCGAATTCCTGGAGTTGCACTGCGATCCTTTGCCGGCTTGCGTCAATGGAACGGCGCCGCTCTTCAAGACTCGCCAAATTGGCCCGCAGGGCGGCGTGCTCCTCGGCAGCCCGCGCGACATCCTGCTGCACTGTCGTAAGCTCTGCACGGGCCGCTTCCAGCGATCGCTCCTCTTCGCCTCGCGCCTGTTCCCGTCCGGCCAACGCCTCCCGATCGCGGGCGACTGTTTCTTCGAGAGTCACTCGCTCTCGGGAAATCCGTTCTAACTCTCCCCTGGAATGCGAAAGCCGTGTCTCGGCCCGACGCGACTCCTCGCCCAATTTGCGGCTCTCATGATCGAGCGCCAGCACCTCTTTTTCGTGTGCCTGCTGTCCACTGCGCAAATGTTCCAATCGTTCGGCGAGCGCAGCAATTCCTGCTTCCAATTCGTTCACCGAAGACTGTACCGTCTCGAGCTCGACATGTTTTGCCGCCTCGAGCCGCGCTACTTCCCGCAACTCCCGTTTCAGCGCCAGCGGACCCGAGCCGGTCTTCTTCCCTCCGCTTACCGAACGGCCGTGATAATGCACACCAGCGGGCGTGAGAAACCAGCAATGCGGAAACTGCGTAGCTAATTCTCGAGCCAACGCCTGCTCCGCGGCGACGTAGCAGTTCGCAATGCGCGGCAGAAGATGTTTCTTCAGGTCCGCGAGCCCATTGTTAAAACGCAGGACGTCCGTCAAGCGCGTGAGGGCTCCATCCGGCGCGGTCGGCTGGGGAAGTTCTAGCGCGCTCTCATGCTCGCCTTCCGCGTGCTCCGTCAGGAAGGTTGCACGCCCGCCGGGTTCGCTTCGGATTAAGTCCACACCCCGTTCTGCATCTTCCCAGCTGCGTACCACCACGAATTCGAGTTCGTCATGTAGAAACTCTTCCGTAGCTTTCTCGTATTGCGCATCTACTTCCAGGAAGTCCGCCAGTACGCCTACCGGCTGCACATCCGCTGCGGCACCACGCTCCGCTGCGCTGAACAGCCGCTTCACTGACTCGGTCGTGTAGCTGCGATGTTGGATTACCTCGTCGAGAGAGTCTTTGCGCGCTTTGAGACGTGAGTATTCCGTGCCGACACGACCGAGCATCTGCCGGCTCTCCTGCAGCCGCGCGCGGTTTTCGTTCAGTTCGCGCTCAGCCGCCTGGCGCTGCTCGCTGACCGAGGCCAACTCCGCTTGCCGAGCCGCGAGTTCTTCCGCCAGCTGGCTCTTGCGCTGTTCGATCTGCCGGAGGTCTTCTTCCGATTGCTGCTCCTCAGCGCGCGCTCGTGTCGCGTCCCGATCCGCCGCCGCGAGCTGTGCCTCAATCTGAGTAATCCGGTTTTTCAGTGTGGCGCACTCGCCCAGTATGCGCAGCACGCTCTGCCGCGCCGCTTCGATCCCTCGTTCCTGTTCCGCTAGCCGCTTCTGCCATTCCTGGCGCTCATTACCCTTGGCGTCGAATCGCGCTCGCGCGCCGGAAAACTCGGTCTCGAGCGCTTGCCATTCCGCGGTCTGCTGTTCGAGCTCTCCAGCTCGTTCTTCACGCTGGCGATTCAACAGCCGGGCTTCTTCCTCCCCTGCGCCCAATCGCTGTTCGATTTGCTCGATCTGTTTGGCTTGATATTCCAGCCGTCCGCGCGCGCGCTCCGCTTCCAGAGTCAAGTCCGCCAATTGCTGGCGCGCCGCGGTCAATTCCTGCTCAGTTGCATACGATGATTCGAGAACTCGCGTCTGTTCTTCTTCGCGCTCAACGATCGCCGTCTGCGCGCTTTGCAGTTCCGCCGAAGCCAGGCTAAGCTCGATAGCTACCTTGGCTGTCTCGCGCTCCAGCCGCCGGAACCTCGCCGCCAGCAATTGCCGCAAATACTCGGTTGCTTCCGACTTCAACTCGCCATAGCGTTTCGTCTTCGCCGCCTGTCGCTTGAGCGAATTTGCCTGGCGCGTGACTTCCTCGAGGATGTCGAATACACGTGACAGATTTTGTTTGGCGCTCTCGAGCTTGGCCTCTGCCAGCCGCTTTCGCGTCTTGAACTTAGTAATGCCGGCCGCCTCTTCAATCACCCCGCGACGGTCCTGCGGCTTGTTGCTCAGGATTTGGCCAATACGGCCTTGCTCAATGATGGCGTAACTCTCAGGTCCAAGCCCCGTTCCGAAAAACAGATCTTGGATATCCCGCAGCCGCGCCAGCTTCCCATTGATCAGGTATTCACTTTCGCCCGATCGATACAATCGGCGCGTGATAGTGATCTCACCGTGCCGCTCAGCGGTCTTTTCCGCCGAACCCTCGGCTGCCTCAGACGCCGACTCGTCCCCCTCCTCCGGCACGAGCGTCATGGTCACCGCGGCCATCCCCAGCGGTTTCCTTTCGCGCGTTCCCGCGAAGATGACATCTTCCATCCGGGCTCCGCGCAGGCTCTTTGCCGATTGTTCGCCCAGCACCCAGCTGATGGCATCGCTGAGATTGGATTTCCCGCAGCCGTTCGGCCCCACGACGGCAGCGATTCCGCTGCCCGTAAACTTCATCTCCGTCCTGTCGTAGAACGACTTGAACCCGTGAATCTCGACCCGCTTGAGTTTCAGCAAACCGGAGTTATCCTTCCTTCCTCTATTCTCGGGGGTGCTTCTATCGTAAACGTTCCGCCCGAGTCTGTAAAGGAACTAACCACACCCGATTGTGTACTATCCCGAGCGTGACCGTCCATATAGGGGCTAAATTCTCACAGCCATCTCAGTTGACAGTGTCCGGTGGATTCTGGCGCAGGGTCTGCGAACCGCGCTGATCGGAACGGGTGCGGGCGTTTGCGTCTCGCTTTTGCTGACGCGATTCTTGTCGGGCCTCCAGTTCCCGGGTCATGGCCACCGACCTGCTCATCTTCGCTTTCGTGTGCATGTTTCTGGTTGCGTGGCAGCAGCCGCAAAGATCGATTCCAGCATGGCGCGCAGGCCGAATCGATCCCATCCGGGCGTTACGCACGGACTGAGCCACTAAGACGCAGACGACACAACCCGATCACCGGCGTCGTGCGACTGCGTGATGGCCGGTTCGACTGGTAAACCAAGATCGTGCCATGCGGCGAACCCGCCGGCGAGCGGATGAACTTTGCGAATTCCGGCGCGCTTCAATTGCAGAGCGGCCCGTGCGCTGGTTGCTTCATTAGGACAAGTGCAATAGAGAATGACGTCATGGTCTGCCGGAATGTGATGAGACCCGGAGCGAAGATCGCTGGGTTTGACGACCAGCGCGCCGCGAATTTTCAGCCCAAGCTCCTGAATTTCTCTGGCATTGCGGAGATCGACGACTGTGACTGGCTGGCCGCTTTCGATGAGGCCAAAAGCTTCTAACGGGCTTACCCGGTTGATGCGCAGCTCGCGGCGCAGTCGCCACCGCTGGAAAAACTTCCAAAGAATATAGACACCGAGGAAGGTGCAGAACACTATCCCTGCGCGCCGGCCAAACAGTCCTAGAAGGTCGGACAGCGCGTCAATTTGCCGATGGAATAGCTTGCCGAGCAGCAGATAGGCAAAAGTCCACAAGAGACAGCCTGCGGCATCCGCCAGAAGAAAGCGCACGCGTGACATGCGGCTCGCGCCTGCGAGGGGCATGGACAGAAGGCTCATGCCGGGAATGAATTTGGCGAACAGTAGAGTCCAGGCGCCGCGCTTCGCAAAGCCGCTTTCGGTGTTGCGTACGCAAGTATCCGGCTCAATCGAAAGCCGGCAAAGCAACGCCAGCACGGGCCGCCCGCGTCGACGCCCAAGCTCATACCAAAAGGTGTCACCGGCGAGTGCTGCGGCCGAGGCAGCAACCGCGGAGAGCCACAAAGAATAGCGGCCATCACCGACGAGCGCACCCATGAGAAGGAGTAAAGGATCGGCGGGGATGGGTACGCCGGCCTGCACACAGAAGACGTAGCAGAACAAGAAAGCGTAGCCATGTTTTAAAAGCAGCGAATGGAAAGACGGCATAGGCGCCCTTCAATCCGCCGCGATCGGCAAGTGCACTACGAAGCTTGTGAAACCGGGCCGTGAATCGAACCTGATATCCCCGCGATGACCTCGGACAATACGGAAGACGGTGTCGAGACCGAGGCCCGTGCCCTCGCCCAATGGTTTGGTCGTGAAAAATGGCTCAAAGATCCTGCTCTTGACGCTATCCGGGATGCCAGGTCCGTTGTCGATAATTTCAATGTGCAGATACCTGTCATCGCGTGAAGTACGAATCGTCAGCTTTCCCTCCGCGGGTTTCTCCTTTTGACAGATGGCATCGATCGCGTTGACGAGCAGATTAGTCCAGACCTGGTTGAGTTCGCTGCCTCGCGCACGAATCTCGGGGATGGAACGATCGTAGTCGCGCACGACTTCGATCCCGCTCTTTAGACGGTGCCGCAGCATGACGAGTGTGTTTTCGAGACCGTGATGGATGTCGACATGCTGCTCGGGTCCCTGATCCATATAGGAGTACTCTTTGATCGAGCGCACCAGCTCCGAGATGCGGCCGGTACTGTGCTCGATTTCATCGGCGAGGCGGCTTATGGTGAAGGCCGCAGTAATCCGTACCAGCACATCATTCAGGAAACGCTCTGGCACGTGGCTGGCGACGCTTTCCAAAATCTCGCGAGTGCAGCCCAGATCCACCAAGGCGGTCGCCAGATCCCAAACGGCCTCGATGTGGTGATCAGCGAGCCATGCCGATAATTCTTCTTCCCGGTCGCTCCGCTCCAGAGTGTCGAGAGCACTCTGCGGCCCGGCATTTTTGGCCCAATCCCGTTCCAACTCAGCAAGAAAAACGCGCGATTCCAATGGAAAGCCTTCGCGATCGAGCTTGAGAGACGCGGAACGAACCGATGTCAATGCCTTACGCAGGTTGTCGGCGGCGCGCCGAGCGGCGGAAGCGGGATTGTTTAATTCGTGCGCCAGACCGGCCGAGAGCTTGCCCAGTGCCATTAATTTTTCTTGCTGCAGGTCGGAAACGGTGCTTGCTCTGACGCGATCTGCTATCAGGCTGACCAGACGGCCCTGTAACACAGGTAGCCGCTGCAGCATTTCGGGGAAATAGCTCTTGTGAAGGGCGGCGAGACGGCTGGCGCCATTGGCGCGGGCGGTTCCCGGATAATGAGTCAAACGGGAAAATGGGAGTAGTCCTGTGACGTGGCCGGCATCCTCTCGCCACGAGCGACCGTTGCCTATCTCAGAGCCTATCTCGCCTCGGAGAACGACTACCAAATGGTCCGCGGGATCTCCTTGCTGGACGGTGACGTCGCCGGATGCAAAGTCGAGAACGCCCATGTGAGCTGCCAGCCACTCGAGGCCCTCGGCGGGTAGATCTGCAAATGTCGCGACAGACTTCAATTCCTCGACTGAGGGAGACGGGGCGGCGGCAAGCCTTGTGGCCAGGGTTTCCATGTCAGATTTTGCTGAGATATTGGTGCACGAATTGAATAGCCACGGAGCCTTCACCCACGCCCGAGGCGACACGCTTGATGGAGCCATGCCGGACGTCGCCCACAGCGAAGACTCCCGGAATATTGGTTTCGAGCAAGCCCGGCTCGCGAGCGAGCGTCCAGCCCTTCGGCCGTTTTCCCTCGGGAAGCAGATCGCGTCCAGTGAGAATGAATCCGCGCTCATCGCGTTCGATTATTGAATCAAGCCAAGTAGTACGCGGCTCGGCCCCGATAAAAATGAAGAGTGCGGCAGCTTGTTCCCTACGCGTGTCACCCGACGCATCGCATGCAATAGTGACAGAGTCGAGATGATCTTCCCCGTGCACCTCGACAACGCGCGAGCGAGGCTCCACGTGAATATTTTCCGTTTGCGCGATTTGATCGATAAGGTATTGCGACATAGTAGCGCCCAGGGAAGGGCCGCGCACGAGCATAATTACTCGGCGTGCGAATCTCGAGAAGTGCATTGCGGCCTGGCCCGCGGAGTTCGCTCCGCCGACCAGATATACGTCTTCGTCACGACAGGAAATTCCCTCGGTCGAGGATGCGCCGTAGTATACGCCAGCGCCTTGCAGGCGATCTTCGCCGGGGATGCCGAGTTTTCGCCATTGAACTCCCATGGCTAGGATCAGCGCATGACAGGAAAGTTCGGCGCCATCGTTGAGGCGAATGTAGCGATATGGGTCTTCGGTCCGTATAGAGCTGGCTTCCTGCGGAGAAACGATCTCTACGCCAAAGCGCTTTGCCTGGTCGACCGCGCGGCGGGCAAAGATGGAGCCTGAGAGGCCCGAGGGAAAGCCGAGATAGTTTTCAATCCGCGAGCTTAAACCCGCCTGGCCACCCGGCGCTTCGCGCTCGATCATCACGGTCTTAAGGCCTTCGGAAGCGCCGTATACCGCGGCTGCGAGGCCCGCCGGACCGCCACCCACGATTGCGACATCGTAGAATTCAAGCCCGGCTCGCGTTCGCAAACCGAGCTTCGCGGCAACGTCGTGCGGGGCGGCTTCCTCGAGTCTTTCTCCTTCCGGAAAGATGACGGTCGGAAGCTTTGGCGTACGGCCGTTGAACGTTTCGAGCAGACGGCGGACTTCCGGAACGCGTTCGGCTGCGTCGGCGTCGAGCCATTCGTACGGGACTTGATTCCGCGCCAGGAATTCGCGCATTTCATACGATTTCGGCGACCATCTCGTGCCGAGTACACGCACGCCGTCAAAGGGAGGCCGGTAGGAGGCGTACCAGTCATCCAGCAGATCGTCGACGATTGGGAAAAGATGCTCTTCCGGGGGATGCCAGGGCTTGAGCAAGTAATGATTGAGCTGCACGTCGTTAATCGCCTTGATGGCAGCTTCGGTATCGGCGTAGGCCGTGAGCAGCACGCGCTTGGCGTCAGGATAAAGCTTAATCGCTTCCAGCAGGGTTTCGATCCCGTTCATTTGGGGCATGCGGTGGTCCACCAGAAGCAGCGCAACCGGTTCGTTGCGCTCGAGCAGACGCCTGAGGATCTGTAGCGCTGCCATTCCCGACTCGGCGCGCAAGATCCGATACTTGCGGGCGTATCGCGCGCGAAGATCGCGCTCGATCGAGAGAAGTACCTCGGGATCGTCGTCGACTGTCAGAACTGCTGGTCGCGCCATAGTTGCTTACTACCAGTTTCCCCTACTGACAATTGTCACCTCCATTGCCTGACGGTCTGCACTGTTAAAGACATCCGCGCAGCTGCAAGATGAGCTCAGAGGTTAACTATGCAGGCTGCTAGCGTGCCAGTCAGTTTGAATCATGGAACGAGTTTCCGGACTGAAGTAGCGGGGCTCGCCCGCGTAACAAAGAGTTACGGTTCTCGGCGGGCGCTCGATGGAATAGATCTCCGCGTGAGCAGCGGCGAGATTCTTGCGTTGCTAGGGCCGAATGGGGCGGGGAAGACGACGGCCGTGAAGCTGCTGCTGGGACTACTCAATCCGGACGAGGGACAGGTGCGAATTTTTGGCAACGATCCGCGCCAGGCGCGCGGCCGCCAGCGCACCGGCGCCATGCTGCAAGTGGCCCGAGTGCCGGAGACGCTTCGGGTGCACGAGCACATCGATCTTTTTGCTTCCTACTATCCGCACCCGCTCTCGATCGCGGAAACCATGGACGCGGCCGGCGTACGGGAATTGGCAAACCGAAAATTCGGAGAACTTTCCAGCGGTGAGAAGCAGCGCGCGCTGTTTGCCTTGGCGCTTTGCGGGAATCCCGACTTGCTGTTCCTGGATGAACCGACTGTCGGAATGGATGTAGAAGCTCGGCGCGGTATGTGGAAGCAGATCCGGGCATTGGCCGCGCGTGGTAAGAGCGTCCTGCTTACAACCCATTACCTTGAAGAGGCCGAAGCACTGGCCGACCGCATTGTCGTGTTGCACCATGGCCGCATCATCGAGAACGGAACGGCCGCCGAGATTAAGAGCCGCGTGACCCGTCAGGTAGTGAAGTGCCGGACTCGGCTGCGGATCGAAGAGTTGATGCGGTTCGCACATGTAAACGATGTGCAGCGCGCCGGGGATTCGGTCGAGATTCAGACCTCTTCTACGGACGATGTTTTGCGTCAGCTCGTCTTGGCAGATCCCGAAGCGAGGGGCTTTGAATTGTGGAACGGTGGATTGGAAGAGGCGTTTCTGGCGCTGACAACAGATTAGAGGTTAAAAGCGATGAATGTGTACTGGAAAGAAACAAAATACGAATTTTTGAAAATGCTGCGAAACCCGCGATTCGCATTGTCGGCTCTCGCCATGCCGTTACTGTTCTACGTCCTTTACGCGGTGGTCATGTATAAGTCAAGACACATGGGCGGCGCGACAATGGCCAGTTACATGCTTGCCACCTTTGGTTCTTTTGGCGTGATGGGAGCCTGTCTTTTTGGCATCGGTCTCAATCTCGCAAACGAGCGCGGTCTGGGATGGCTCGAAGTGAAACGGGCAAGTCCCCTTCCGCCCGCAATCTATTTTCTGGCGAAGCTGACTATCGGAGTATTGTTTGGCGCGGTTGAAGTGGCAGTATTATTTGCGCTCGGCATCGGATTGGCGCATGTCCGGCTCTCGCCTGTAGATACACTGCGCATGCTCGGCATACTCGTTGCCGGTTCGATCCCGTTTGCAGCACTCGGGTTGGCATTGGGATACCTTGCCAAGCCGGATTCGGCTCCGGTTCTGGTGAATCTGATCTATCTCCCTCTGGCATTTTTTTCGGGATTGTGGATGCCGGTGGAATTTCTCCCGAAAGCCTTGCAGCATGTGGCAGTCTACCTCCCGCCTTATCATTTGAGCCGGTTGGCATTGGGCGTACTGGGCGCCGACCGGGATCACGTCTACTGGAATCACTGGCAGTCGCTGGCGTGTTTCACCGCCATCTTTCTGGGATTGGCAATGATCGGTTACCGGCGCGACAACGCGCGCCAGAACGGGCTAGCCTGAGAAAGACGATGAACTGGCGATCGGGATGGAAAACGTCCGAAGACGGGCCGAACCGGATGCCGCTGGTGTTCCTGTTCTATCTCGTATTCTGTTTCGTCCAACCGGCGCAAAGCCACGCTGGTTGGAAAACATGGGCAGCCACGGGCGCGGGGATACTTTGCTTTCTGGCCCTGTATCTAATCTCGTATCTACGGAGAGGCAGGCTGGCGCAATGGTCCCTCGCGGGCATCGTGGTCCTGGCTTGCGTGCTCGCTCCGATAAATCCGGGCATTTTTGGATTTTTCATCTACGCTGCTGCTCTGGCCGGTTTTCGATTTGAGGCCAAGACCGCATACGCTGTCGTGGGCGGACTTCTGGCCATCGTCGCTGTCGAAGGCTGGTTGCTGCACGCGGGAATTTGGATGTGGGCCTATATTTTGCCGATCGTGGCAATCGTTGGCGTATCGAATATCCATCTGGCGGCCAAGAAGCGTGCCGACACGAAGCTTCGGTTGGCTCATGAAGAGATCGAGCACTTGGCGAAGGTTGCAGAACGGGAACGGATCGCGCGAGATTTGCATGATGTCCTTGGGCACACGCTTTCCGTAGTCGTACTGAAAGCCGAACTAGCGGCGAAACTAGTGGAGCGCGATGCGGCGCGAGCGCAACGGGAAATGAACGAAGTGGAACAGATCGCGCGGGAGGCTCTCGCCGAAGTCCGCCATGCCATCCGCGGTTACCGCGCGCGCGGACTCGGAGAGGAGCTGGCTCGGGCCAAGGCGACTCTCGAGATTGCCACTGTACGAGCGGAATGCGAAGCGCCGGACATTGCTGGATTAACCGGCCGGATGTCGGCGGGACAGGAAACTGTGCTCGCACTCGTCGTGCGTGAGTCGGTGACGAACGTGGTGCGTCATGCACAAGCCGCCGTTTGTCGCATCCGCCTCGAGCGCACTGAAACCTCCTACCGCTTGGAAGTTTCTGACGATGGCCGCGGTGGTTCCGCCGAAGAGGGCAACGGTCTGCGCGGTATGCGGGAACGGGTCGAGGCCCTCGGAGGCGAGATGAAGCTCGAAACCTCGCAAGGCACCCGCCTGACAGTGACCATCCCGCTCAGAAGCAAGCAAGAAGCGATCGCATGAGTGCGATTCGCGTGGTGGTAGCCGAGGACCAGACAATGGTGCTGGGCGCATTGGCCGCGTTGTTGGAGCTGAATGCCGATATCCATGTGATCGCGCAGGCCGGCGACGGCAAACTGGCATTACAGGCGGTGGAAGAATCGCGGCCTGATGTCCTGATTACCGATATAGAAATGCCGAACATGACGGGTCTGGAACTGGCGGCGGAAATCAAAGCACAGCGTATCCGCACGCGCGTGATTATTCTAACGACCTTTGCGCGTGCCGGCTACCTGCGCCGTGCCATGGATGCGGGCGCACGCGGCTACGTGTTGAAGGATCGTCCAGCGAACGAATTGGCCGACGCGGTGCGGCGCGTGCATCGCGGCTTGCGGGTGGTAGACCCAGAGCTCGCGGCAGAAGCCTGGGGCGATCCGGATCCTTTGACTGACCGCGAGCGCCAGGTATTGCGGATGGCCGGCGACGGCGCAGGCTCAAGCGACATCGCACTCAAGCTGCACCTCTCCGAAGGCACCGTGCGGAATTACTTATCGGAAGCCATTGGCAAACTAGGCGCCGCAAACCGCGTGGAAGCGGCCAGAATCGCGCGTAGCCGCGGGTGGCTTTGAGCGCGAAACGAAATCATCCGTCCGCTTTTCGCGCCCATACGAGCGACATGCGTGGCATGAGTACAACTACTCCGAAGTCGTCGATCGCCTCTTGCATCTGAGATAACGTCTGTGCCAACTGCGTGGCTGTGGTCAGACCCGCGTCGATAAAGGCCGAGCCGGCCTCTTCCACACTCCACTTCAGTAGATAGCGATTCTCGCCTTCAACGATTGCCGGCTGATGGATCTCTAAACCAACGTCGCAGAAGCCTTCGCTCCTGACCAGGTGATAGAGATTCCGGCCGAGCGTGTAGTCGAGTCCACGGGTCGGACCCAGACGGCCGAACAGATCGGCAAAGGCATTTAGAGCAGTCGGCGGTGCGCTGCCGGCAGAAGTAAGATCGCCGTCTTCGACGACCAGGATCCCGCCGGGTCTGAGTAATTCCCGCATCTCGCGCAGGCACGCGCTCGGATCGGTCAGATGAAGCAGCAGGAACCGGCAATACACCAGATCGAACGTTCCCCGTTCTAAGCCTGTGCCGTAAGCGCCGGCTTCGATGAAGCGCGTGTTGCGCAATCCTTCGTTCATGCAGAGCTGGCGCGCTTGTTCGACCTGTGCTCCATTGACATCGATTCCAGTGACACTTCCCGATGGCCCAACCATTTCGGCAAGCATGCGGCTTACGACGCCGACTCCACAACCGAAGTCCGCGACCTTCATTCCCTTGGTCAAACCTGCTTGTAGCAGAACGCGACGACCGGCAGGCGAATAGATATTGTGAAGCACGTGCAGCCGGCGGACCGCCGCCGCGCCGGTGGCGAGCGCATATTCGCCCGGGCACGCTAGAACATTCGATGACATAAATTCCTTTCACTTATCTATGCGGAAGAAGCTTCTCAACTGGCTCATAAATACTCATACTTCCTCCTTGCGTAAGCCAGCTGTCGGATCCGCATGCCGGGCGGCTCGCCGTCATCGCCTCATGCGACTCCAGCAACTTCAGAGTGCAGTCCCAAGAGGCAAAACTTGATACGATTAAAAAGTACGTGCGTCGAGCCCTCGCCAGTTTGTTTTTTTCCTTACTGCTCCTGACGACTCTTATCTGGGGCGGCTGCATCTCGTGCGAGACGTATTTCATGTGGCCTGGAGCGAAAAGCTGTTGCGCTCCGAACGGTCAATGTAAAACGAAAACGCCCCAGCCGGCGAAGAGCAGCCGTGAATGCAAGCAGATTGCGTTCGATCATCAGAAATCGCTCGATCTCCATATTGATTTGCCGGTGGTCGCTATCGTTGCGGCCAGCTTGCTTGTGCCCGTATTCGAGCCTTTTCCGCAGGGGTCTGGTCCCTACATGGTCGAGTCCTCGCCGCCGGATTTACAAGTCCTTCACTCCACTTTCCTGATCTAGTTTCCTTTCTTGCGCTCCGCGATTTGTTAAGTCACGCGTGTGTCTGCACGCTGCTTGCCTGCAAATTGAGCCGCAGGGAAATCAAGAAAGGAGAGCGTCTAATGCAGTTCAGTTTTTGCTCAGGGGCGATGGCTTTGACGGCCTTACTCACGGTTACGCGCCTGCATGCGGCGGATCACGGGCCTGTGTTCGGCCTTGCAACCCCGACAAATCCGAAAGGTGGATGGAGCTTCGATCTCGGCGTCAACGGGCGCAGCGGCACGGCCTCGAATCTCGAAGCGGAGCTTACCTACGGCCTGACGCCAAACCTCAAGATCGCTGTCTCGGGGCCGATCGTCTTTGAGGCAGATGCCTATCCGCGCTCCTCTGTCACGACGAATACTCCCATCAGCGGGGACTTCAGTGGATTAGCCTGGTGGCGATTCCAGAAGAAGGATTTCGCCGGCAAACGGATCGAGAGCACTGCCGTAGCAGGTGTTCTGGCTCCTGGCCCGCAGGAGGAAGCGGGCGTGTACCGCGGTTTGAACAGCGGGCTCGGCTATCTGGTGGGAGGTGTTACAGGCATCGCCTCACGCAGCCAGTACATCTGGGTGGGCGCCAGTTACCAACGCTATGCCGAATCGAAAGGCGACCGCCGCCCGGATTTGCTTTCTTACACCGCCGTTTATGGCTATCGCCCGCAATCCTGGCGCACCGATTACCCGCGCTGGGATTGGCGCATTTTTGGAGAATTTACCGGCGAGAGGAGCGGCACGCTGCAACGGCAAAACGTCGCCAGTGCCGGGGAGTCAAGCGCGCCAAATGTTTTTCGGCCCCAGCCTCCTCGGCGTCTATCGCGCCATCGGAGTTGAGGCCGGAATCCAATTTCCCCTTTATCGCGATGTCGGGCCGTTCTATCCGAAAGAGCGCTACCGTTTCGCCATCAACTTTGCCTATTTTTTTTGAAAGGAACTTACGATGCGAAAAAGACTCTCATTTCTTGCTTGCATGCTCATGCTGGCTGCCCTTCCGGGGCGGGCCGAACTCCTTCAGGTTGATCTGTCAATTTTCGGCATGGATTGAATGACCTGCGCCCACGTGGTCGACGTGGCATTGAAGAAAGTGCCTGGCGTGGAGTCCGTCGAGGTGAGCTTAAACAAGGGTCTCGCCACAGTGAAGCTGAAGCCGGGAAATACGGTCCAGGTCCCGCAATTCTGGCAACTGCTCCACGACAAGGGATACACGCCTAAAGCAACTGTCGTCTTAGTGCAAGGTGAGCTTACGGAGGCCGACGGACGGAAGCACCTCCGCGTCACGGGAACCAAAGACGTACTGGAGTTGGTTGCCGACGCAAAGAATCCCGCTGCCTATAGCGAGGCTTCGAAGAAGCTTGGCCAGACCGTAACACTTCAGGGCGTGATGATCCCCGGGAAGAACTTGAAAGCGGCCGTGCCGCTTCAGATAAGTCAGATGAAGTAGGGAAGAAACAATGCAATCCACCATGAACCGTGCCTCGCCCCGAGTCCGCAGCGGGGCGCTTAGCTTCCTTTCGCTCTTTACGTCGCTCGGGACACTACTGTGCTGTGCGCTCCCGTCACTACTTGTGCTGTTCGGGCTTGGGGCAACGATCGCTTCTGTGCTCTCGCAGGCGCCATGGCTCGTTACGATGTCCCATCACAAACATTGGGTGTTCCTCGTGGCGGGCCTTCTGATTTCCGGTAACTTCGTCTACATTTACCGGATTGCGCCGAACCTTCAAGCGAGAATCGGAGCCTGCGATCCGACTGATGCGGCTGCGTGCCAGACGGCCAGCCGGTTCAGCCGGGCTGTGCTCTGGTGCTCAGCTGTGTTGTATTTAATCGGTGCCTTTACCGCGTATCTACTCGGCCCAATATTGATTCGTTTTGATTCCTAAGCAATTCGTGATTTCAGTTCAATGTGAAGGCATACAAAGTATCGGCGGCCGCAATCAGCACATACTGCTTGCCGTCAACCATATAGGTCATAGGCCCATTACTTGGGGCGGCGGTCAAGCCTGCATGCCACAAGATTTTGCCATTCGTAGGATCGAAAGCAATAAAGTTATTTCCATTGCTCGTGAACAGGAGTTTACCGGCTGTCGACAACATCGCAACCACTCCGCTGCCGCTAGGCCAGTCGTGACGCCACGCGGTCTTACCCGTTTTGTAATCGATCGCAAGCAGCGCGCCACCCTCGTTGCCCGCCGGCCTGTCCACGCCGCCCCAGCCTTGCGGCCGAGGATCGGTGTCCGTCAGGTAATACATGCTGAACGTCTTGTTGGTCCCGACGTAGAAAAGACCCGTTTCCGGATTGAAACTTGGTGGCGGCCAGTTTGTCCCTCCGTTTGAAGCCGGTGAAACCAGGACGCCATCCGTCGACGGAAACTTCGCCGGATCCGGAATGGGTTGTCCTTTAGCGTTCAGCCCCTTGGTCCAATTCAAGGTATCGATGAAAGGTTTTGTCAGAATATGCTGGCCGTTGGCGCGGTCCAGCACGAAGAAAAAGCCGTTTCGGCTGGCCTGCAGCAGCAATTTTCGGGGCTTACCATCCACCTCACCATCCACCAAAACTGTTGTCTCCGTGGCGTCCCAATCGTGTACATCATGAGGAGAGACCTGGTAGTACCAAACCAGCTTCCCGGTGTCCGGGTTGAGCGCGACGATCGTACAAGTGTACAGATTGTCGCCCTTCCGGCTCTTCTCCGCCATAACGGGATTGGGATTGCCTGTGCCCAGGTAATACAAATTCAGCTCGGGATCGTAGGTTCCCGGAATCCATGTCTGGCCAGTCCCGTGCGCCGAAGCGTATTCGTCCGGCCATGTCTCGATTCCTGGCTCACCCTTGCGCGGTGTGGTAAACCATTTCCATTGCAGCGCGCCGGTTTCGGGATCGCGTGATTCGAGAAATCCGGGATTGTCCAAATGATCGCCGCCGATGCCGACCAGCACGTGATTGCCGACAACGATCGGGGCGGCTGTAGACGTGTAGTCCAACTTCGGATCGGCGATTTGAACGTTCCAGCGCTCCTTGCCGGTTGAGGCATCAAGCGACACCAGATGACTGTCGGGCATTTCCACGAATAGCCAGTTTTCATACATGCCTACGCCGCGATTGCCGATGGTGCTGCCGGTATTGTGCGGGTACGTATATTGCCACAACTCGCGGCCGGAACGTGCGTCCACCGCCCAGACATTATTAGGTGAAGAGAAATATAGGATGCCGTTCACCAGTAACGGCATAGCCTTGATCACCACGCCGGTAGCCGCATTGCTGCTTGTGAAGCGGCTCGCCCAGGCGAGCGAAAGCTGATGCACGTTGGAAGAATTGATTTGCGTCAGGGGGCTGAAGCGGCGGCCGGAGTAATCGCCGTTATAGGTTGGCCATGAAGTAGTCGGCAATTTTTTCAGCAGGGACGGGTCGAGGCCCTGTCCAAAATCAGAAGGCACAAAGGTGCACGCCGCGAACGCGAGTAGAAGCGGTAAACGGAAAATTTTCATTTGAGAGTCGCCAGATACGCCGTGACGTTGTGGATGTCGGCGTCAGTATATTTACGCAACAGGTCGGTATGGGCCTGAATCGGGTCGCGAACTTCAACTTTTGGCGTGTCTCCGTTCCGCGTGAAGGAATGATATTGATTGTGGGAGTCGCGCAAGGATACGGTAAAGTCATCGATATGTTCGATCCTGCCCGAGACCGTCTCGCCCGAGGGCAGAGTTACGGTTGCGGTAAGAGCCGTACTGGCCGAATCCTTGGCCGCAGCGCGGCGCCGAGGAGAGCGTGGCAGCAACCATTGCGATTGCAGTGAAATGGGATCATGCTTTCCGGCAACGCCGGCCAAGTCTCCAGTAGGCGAGTGACAGGAACTGCATCCTCCCGCGCCATTGAAATAGGCCTTTCCCTTCGCCGGATCGCCGCTTAAGACATCTTTGAATTCGTAGGTCGTCCGATGGCCCGCGGCATAAGTTTGGACGTGGAGCCAGGCGACAATATCGGCTATCTGCGGTTCTGTGAGATTGAGTTTGGGCATGCCTTTATCCGGGCGCCCGTCACGGATCACAGGTGCGATCAGTATGCCCTTTTCGTCGTCTAGGACGAGCAGAGAGCGGACCAGATCGGGTGCGCCTGGACCCCCGCGGGCGGTCGCGCCGTGACATCCGGCGCAGTAGGTGGCAAAGGCTTTACCCCCGCGCGCCACCGCAGCCGGATTTTCTTTTGATCCAGTAACGGCTGCCGCCGGGTTCGCCGGCGTCGCCGCCGGTTCCTGGGCATACAGACAGATCGCGCCAGCCGCCAGGAGCGCCAAGACGCATTTTCTTCTCATCATCATGATCTTAACGGGTAGTCTGGTTACAGATGGTCAAGAACGTTCTGGGAACCGCGCTGCAAACTTGCTGTACCAATCCGCTGACCGGATTTTATCGCGATGGAAAATGCAACACGGGTCCGGACGATATTGGAAAGCATACGATCTGCGTACTGCTGAATGACGAGTTTCTCCAGCACCAGGCTTCCATCGGCAATGACTTGATCACTCCCCGGCCGGAATTCGGCTTCCCGGGACTCAAAGCTGGCGACCAATGGTGCGTGTGCATCGAGCTTTGGAAGAAATCCTACGAAGCCGGAATAGTAGGCCCGGCGCGTCTCGAAGCTACTCACGAAAAGGCGCTCGATGTGGTTTCGCTCGAAATGTTGCTGCAGAGCGCAAATCTGGATGGATCGCGCGCGAATTAACCTTCCGCGGTCGCTCGATTCTTAAGTGCCTTCATGTAAGCAAAGCCGTAGCCTTGTTCCGCATAATGTCCCCCGGTGAGGCTGGGCGTGTGATCGAGGATCACGATGCCATCGAAACGTACATCGTGAAGCGCCTTCATGATCTTGTACATGTCGTAGTAGCCGTTGTCCATGAACGTTTCGACAAAGTGCGGCAGCGGCGCGCTGACGTTCCGGAAATGGATCTTCCAGATCTTCTCTCGGCCGAAGTAGCGGATCATCTCTTCCGGATCTTTGTGCGTAAGCGTGCGGCCGCCTTCGAGCCAGGTTCCGCAGCACAGGCAAATACCCACATTGGGACTGTTCGCGATCTCCAACGCCCGTTTGTACCCTTCAAAATTCCCAAAGATGCACCGTGGCACACCGGCGAGCACCGGTACCGGCGGGTCGTCCGGATGAATGCCGATGCGCACGCCCACCTCTTCCGCGACTGGTGCGACATGTTTGATGAAATACGTGTAGTTCTCCCAGATCTCGTCCTTCGAGAATTCGCGGCCGTGCGAAAGTGGCTCCCGGAACGTCTTTCCGTCCCAGATGCCGACTTTGTCCGGGCTGGCGAGGTCAAACTGGCGTCCGGACGCGCCGCGAATCGTCGCGCGGCCGCTGTTCCAAATGCCGTTTCCCATGTGCGCGTAGGTCGTGTAATAAATACCGACTTGGCCCAGGTTGCGCAGGTATTGCTTGTAATCCTCAATTTTTTGGTCGCGGCCAGGTAGGTTCAGCGTAGCCTCCGGCATGTTGTGCACGCTGGTGTTGCCGATGTTCCAGACGGTAATGCCTGCATCCGCGTAGCGTTTCTTAATTTGGAGAAACCCCTCGGCAGTGCGCAAATCCGGCGTTGACCCGACGCTTACGTACTCCGCACCGATTTGTTTCAAAAAGAGAAGCTCTTCGTCGGTCGGTTTGGCCGACGATTGAGCACATAATTTAATGCCCGGTGCGTTGGGATGTACTTTGGCGACGGCGGAGGACAATTGCGTTTGAAAAAGCGCGGCCGTGCCCAAGGTAATCTTGGCGAATTGCCGCCGGTCTGGATGGGTTGGGGACATGCGGGTACCGTTACCTCCCTAAGCCTAATACTTTCAGGTTTTCGCCGGACAAGCAGAACCCTACTTTATGTAACACTTACCCCAACCCTTTGGTCTACGAAGGGACACTCCATAATGGTTGTTTTCTCCAGGCTACGGTGACGGAAGAAGATAATCAGGCATTTTTTTCCGCATGGCGCGATCGGTTGGGAGCATTGAAGAATGTCCCGCCGGTTTTGCGCATTGTGTGGGAGTCCGGCCCATGGGTCGTGGTGGCCGGTTTGATCTGTCGGATAGGCGTTGCCCTGGTGCCGGTCAGCACGGCGGCGGTCACCGGATACATCATCGGCGCGGTCGCTGACATTTTCTGGTCGAAGAGAACCGCTCAGGAGTCGCATCTCTGGTTGCTCGCCGGGATCGAGTTCGCGCTTACCATCGCCGGCAACACTTTAGGTAGAGTTTCGGATTACTATGACGCGGTGCTGGCCGACCGTTACATGCGCTACGTCAGCATTCAGGTAATGGATCACGCCTCGCAGCTCGATTTGCAGGCCTATGAGAATCCGGTCTTTTATGACCGTCTGGAGAGAGCGCGCGTGCAGGCGACCGACCGGCTGGGGATGATCCAATCGATTGGGCGGCTGTTTCAACAGGCCATCACCACCATCTCGCTCTCCATCGCGATTCTCATATTCTCCCCCTGGCTCTTGCTGGTTCTCATAGCCTGCCTGCTACCCGCGTTCCTGGGCGAGAGCCACTACGCTTTCCTTAGCTACGCGAAAAATTTCCGGCAAACCCCTGCCAAGCGCGAGCTCGACTATCTGCGCCAGGTAGGCGGCAGTAAGGAAGCGGCTAAGGAGCTGAAGCTGTTTGGCCTGAGCCGGTTTCTGACGGATCGATTTACCAACATTTCCAACCGCATACTCGACGAAAACCTGGCGCTGTTGCGGCGGCGCCTGGTTGGTGTAACGCTGCTATCGACGCTCAGCACCACCGGCTACTACGGCGCCTACGTCTGGGTCATCTGGGAGACGGTGAACCACGTATTCAGCATCGCCACGTTTTCGTTCTTGGTGCAAACGATTCTGAACGTGCAGAGCAACATTTCGCAATTGTTTTCGACTCTTTCGAGCATCGCGGATCAGGCGCTTTTCCTCACTGACTTACTGGCGTTCTTCGATATGAAGCCGACTGTTCAATCGAAGCCGAACGCGCTCCCGGCTCCACGCCCTATCCTCAAGGGCTTCGAATTCCGCAATGTCTCGTTCCGCTATCCGGGCACCGAGCGGCTGATTCTGGATGGCTTAAATTTTCGTCTGAACCCGGGCGAGCGTATCGCCCTGATCGGCCAGAACGGACAAGGCAAGACGACTATTGTCAAGTTGATCACGCGTCTCTACGATCCAACTGAAGGCCAGGTTCTGCTGGACGGAGTTGACCTGCGCGAATACGACATCGAAGACCTGTGCCGGGAAGTGGGCGTAATCTTCCAGGACTTCATGCGTTACGAGATGACCGCGCGTGAGAACATTGCGGTGGGACGCATCGAGTTCCTCCCAAAGCTGGACAAGATTCGCGACGCGGCAGAAAAAAGTCTGGCGGACGGCGTAATTGGAAAACTGGCGGGCGGGTACGAACAGATGTTGGGCCGGCGGTTCGAGGGGGGTGTCGATTTATCGGGCGGAGAATGGCAGAAGCTAGCGCTGGCGCGCGCCTACCTGCGAGAAGCGCAGGTTCTGATTTTGGACGAGCCCACAGCCGCGCTCGACGCGCGCGCCGAATTCGAGGTATTCCAGCGCTTCAACGAGCTCACAACAGATAAGATGGCGTTGTTTATCTCCCACCGCTTCTCGACCGTGCGTATGGCCGAGCGCATAATTGTGTTAGAAAACGGATCGATTGCCGAGGAGGGAAGCCACGACCTGTTGATGGCCCATGGCGGCACTTACGCCGGCATGTTCGAGCTCCAGGCGTCTAGCTATCGATAGGATTGGAATGGCCGACCCTACTCTACAAATGATCCAGCAAGCAGACGACGACTCGTCCGAACGCTTCGCCAAAATATCTCTAGACGAGCAGACGCGGCTGCGCGCGCACGCGCATCAAACTGCCCGCGCATGCGGCTGGTTGCCGGGGCAACACCATTCCTCGCGGCCGCGCGAGATTTACCGCCAAAACTTGAAGCGGCTCAACGCGCTCGAGCGTGAGTTATACGATCTCCGCACACCTGAGCCGTCCGATGACCTCCAATGGCTCTACGACAATCTGCGGCTGGTGCGGTCGGAGTTGCAGGATCTACGCGACGCTACCCGGATCCTGGCCAAGCTGCCGCAAGTGCGCACGACCGGCGAAGAAGCTATTCCGAGATGCATCGTACTGGGACGGGCATTGCTGGCGGCTACAAACTACCGTTTGAGCCAGGCCGAATTCGCTTTTTACATAGAAGCGGTGCAGGAGATCGAACCGCTGCGGCTCGCCGAATTGTCAGGAATGTTGACTGCGCTGAAGCTGGTGCTCCTCGATCTGCTCGCGAACCGCGGCTACCAAGCGCTTGCGGCCTTCCGGGCGGATGGGACAGCAGCTGCTAGCCAGAGCATTGGCCGCCTGGTCAACAGCCTGCGCCTGATCGGTGGGATGGAATGGCGCGATACGATCGAAGGCCTTTCGATCGTGCATCGAACTTTATCGCTCGATCCGGCTGGCGTCTATCCGTGCATGGAGTTCGACAGTCGGGAAGCTTATCGCCGCCGCGTGGCGCGCGTCGCCGGGCACTCCGACGTGAGTGAAATCGAGTTGGCGCGTCTGGCCGTGAAGCTCGCCGAGGAGGCAAAGATCGAGCGTTCGGCGCATGAGGCATTGCGTGAACGCTTACGTCACGTCGGCTATTACCTGGTGGATGAGACCGGCTCAGCAGAACTTCTGCACCGCGTGGGATACCGCCGCAGGCTGGGAGCCAGCATTCAGCATGCTTTCCATAAATTTCCTGACGAGATCTACATCATCGGCATCGAGTTCGTGACACTGATCACCGTGGTCGTGCTGATCATGAGTATTGTGCGAACGCATGGCGGCCAGGGTGTGATCCTCGGTGCACTGTTGCTGATCTTGCCGGCTACACAAGCGGCCGTCGAGTTAATGAACTATCTGGTGACCTCTGTCCTTACGCCGCGGGGTTTGCCTAAGCTCGAATTCCAGAAAGCGGTGCCGCCGGATTGCGCCACCATGGTCGCAATTCCCACGCTGCTCATTAACGACAAACAGATTCACCAACTGGTAGACGATCTCGAAATTCGGTACCTGGTGAACCGCGACCCAAATATTTTTTACGCGCTGCTGACGGATTTACCGGATTCGCAGGAGCCCGCCGGAGACAAGGACCGGCGCGTGGATCTGGCGGTTCAGCTTATCGATGGTCTGAATCGAAGATATGCCGCCGAGCCGTATGGGGGCTTCTATCTGTTTCACCGGCATCGTGTCTACAATCCCCGGGAAGGCGCCTGGATGGGTTGGGAGCGCAAACGCGGGAAGTTGCTGGATCTGAACCAACTGCTGCGCCACGCCTTCGACCCGTTTCCGGTGAAGGCCGGAGACATGGCGCGGCTCCCCAGGATCCGCTACGTGTTGACGCTGGATTCCGACACGCAGTTGCCGCGCGGCGCTGCCCAGCGCATGATCGGCGCGATGGCGCATCCGTTGAACCAGCCGCTGGTGGACCCCGAACTCAACATCGTGACACGAGGGTACGGAATTCTGCAGCCACGCGTGGGCATCAGCGTACATTCCGCTTCGCGTTCGCGATTGGCCAGCATCTATTCCGGTCAAACCGGCTTCGATATTTACTCCCGCGCGGTGTCGGATATCTATCAGGACCTGTACGGCGAAGGAATTTTCACCGGCAAAGGAATTTACGACGTGGACGCGCTGCGCCAAGTGCTCGAGCACCGCTTCCCGCGCAACGCCCTTCTAAGCCACGATCTGATTGAAGGCGCTTACGCCAGAGCCGGGCTTGCTTCCGATATAGAAGTAATCGACGATTATCCGTCGCACTACAGCGCCTATAACCGCCGCAAGCATCGCTGGCTGCGCGGCGACTGGCAAATCGTGCGGTGGATACTTAATAAGGTCCCGGACGAATCGCGGCGTCTGGTCCGCAATCCCATCTCTCTCGTTTCGCGATGGAAGATTGTCGATAATTTGCGTCGCAGCCTGATGGAACCGGCGACATTCGCTCTGCTCGTGGCCGGCTGGTTCTTTCTCCCCGGCACGCCGCGCTTTTGGACGCTCGTCACCACGGCGTTGCTCTTTCTCCCAATTTATTTCCGATTGATTTTTGCCCTGATCCGCGCCATATCGGAGCGAAGCTCGATGACCGCGCGGGATGCTGTTTCAGACTTTTTTACCTCTCATGTCAGCATTGCGCTGAACATCGCGTTCCTGGCGCATCAGACGCTGGTCGCGATCGATGCCGTCGTGCGGACGGTGATTCGTAGTGTAGTAACGCATAGCCGGCTGCTCGAATGGGAAACCGCGACCGAAGCCGAGTTGGGCATCCGGAAGCGAACTCCGGTGGACATTTATCTCAATTGGATTCCGGTTCTCAGTCTCTGCCTCGCGCTGGGACTTTTTTTCAGGCCCGAAGCGGCTCCGTACGCTTTGCCGTTTCTCGCTGCCTGGTGCTTTTCGAAGTTGATCTCCAGCTGGATCAACCGCTCGCCGCACCACGATTTTGAGTTATCGAAGAAGGAACGGCGCTTCCTGCGCGACGTGGCGCTGCGCACCTGGCGTTATTTTGCCGAGTTCAGTAACGAGAAGAACCACTGGCTCATCCCGGATAATGTGCAAGAAGAACCCTTGAAAGTGGCCGAGCGCATCTCACCCACCAATCTCGGGTTGTTGTTCAATGCGCGCCAGGCAGCGTTGGAATTCGGCTACCTCACGTTGCCCGAGTTCCTTACGCTAACGGAGCGAACACTCGAGACGATCTGGAAACTGCCTCGTTTCCACGGGCACTTGGCCAACTGGTACGACACCACAACCCTCGAGCCCTTAGGTTCTCCTTTTATTTCGAGCGTCGACAGCGGAAATTTCGTAGCCTCGCTCTGGAGTTTGCGGCAGGGATGCATCGAGCTATCGCGTCGTCCGCTGCTGGGAGACGGAGCGCTGGAAGGGCTGGCTGATTGCCGGCGTGCCGCCAAGCAACCCCCCAAGGATTCGGGCTTCTGGTCGTCGCTCGCTGCGAATCCAACACCTAAGGTTTGGTTGCCCCGCCTGCTCGGGCGCGATGCCGTGGCCGACCAGAATCTGGCGGCGCGCCTCGAAGCACTGCGCGCCTTAACGCAAGATTTTCTGCCGTGGCACCTGCCCGAATACGAGGTCTTGCGCAAGCTCGACCGCTCGATCTTTGAGTGGCCCGGAATGCCGGCGCCCGTCTCTGGTAACGAGTTTTACTCAGCACTGGAAACGCGTCTCGAGACGCTCGAGAGCGCGTCTGAGCCGGCCAGCGATGTGGCTCTTCAGGCGGGGCGTCTGCGCGCGACGCTTGCTGGCTGTCGCGTCCAGCTCGAAGAAGTTGCCCGGCGTCTCGAATCTGTGGCCTCCAGTTGCGAGCGCCTTTCAGACGAGATGAGTTTTCGCATGCTGGTGCATGAGGGCCGGAATCTGCTGTCGATTGGCTACGATGTCCCCGCTGCGAAGCTCAATGAGTCCTGCTATGATCTGCTCGCGTCGGAAGCCCGTGCGGCCACATTCATCGCCGTGGCAAAAGGCGAAGCGCCGCAGGAGGCCTGGTTCCGCTTGGGTCGCCAGCATACTGTTTGCGAGAAGGAGAAAGTATTGATCTCCTGGACCGGTACGATGTTCGAATATCTGATGCCGGCCATTTGGCTCAAGTCTCATCCTAATACTCTGCTTGATCGTGCCGCGCAGTCGGCTGTGCGCGCGCAACAAGCCTATGGTGCAAGCCGAGGTGTACCGTGGGGGATCTCTGAAGCGGCCTATAGCAAAACTGATGAGCACGGAAATTATCAATACGCCGCCTTTGGTGTTCCTGGCCTCGCATTGAACGTCGCTCGCGCCGGCTCTCTTGTTATCTCGCCGTATTCGAGCTGCCTGGCATTGATGGTCGATCCGGCGATGTCCGTGGAGAACCTACAGTCGATGGCGGGTAAGAAGTGGCTGAAAGATTACGGCTTCTACGAATCTGCAGACTATACCGGTTCGATGAGTCGCGGCTTTATCCCGCGCAAATATAAGCTGGTGCGCTGCTGGATGGCGCATCATCAGGGCATGAGTTTAGCTGCTATTTGCAACTTATTGCGCAACAGCCCGTTTCAACGCTGGTTCCATATGGATCGTTTGGTCCAGGCAAGCGAACTCATTCTCCAGGAAAGGCCGCTGCGAGTGCGGCCTATCACGGACCTCCAGCCGCGCCGCGTAATGTCGGCCATCACAAAAGCCGCGCCCGCCAGTGCACAGGCCTAGGTGGAACGGGCTATCGTCGATTTTCATCAGGATGAACACGGCGACTGGGTTGCCGAATTGGATTGTGGTCACAGCCGCCACGTACGACACGAGCCGCCTTGGATGATCCGGCGATGGGTGTTAACCGAAGAAGGGCGCCGCGGATTCATCGGCCATAAAGTGGACTGCAAGAAATGTGAAGAGCCCTTGCCTCCGGACGACGCATCTAATCGGATATGACGGCCGATGGGCGTACTCGATTTTCAGTCCTGGATTTAGCGCCTGTAAAGAAGAACGGCACGATCGCCGAATCGTTCAGCAGTACTTTGGACTTGGCGCGGCATTGCGAACGCTGGGGCTACACCCGATTCTGGCTGGCTGAGCACCACAACATGGCTGGGATTGCGAGTGCAGCCACTTCCGTTCTCATCGGTTACGTTGCCGGCGGCACTTCCACGATCCGCGTGGGTTCGGGCGGAGTCATGCTGCCGAATCACGCGCCGCTTGTGATTGCCGAACAGTTTGGCACACTCGAAACGCTCTATCCTGGCCGTATCGACCTCGGGCTCGGACGCGCTCCTGGTACAGACGGCGCGGCCATCCGCGCGTTGCGGCGGGATCCGAATACGACCGGGCTCGAATTCCCGGATCAAGTGGCCGAACTTCTGAGTTACCTCGCGCCCGCGCGAGCAGGGCAAATCGTGCGCGCCGTTCCTGGAGCGGGGACGAACGTACCTGTCTGGCTGCTAGGCTCGAGCACCTTCAGCGCGCAGCTCGCCGCGTTTTTAGGTCTCCCATTTGCTTTCGCCGGTCACTTCGCACCCCAGGAGATGCGGCAAGCCATTGCCGTATACCGGGAACAATTCCGGTCCTCCGAGCGGCTGGAAAAGCCTTATGTGATGATTGGCCTCCCCATTATTGCGGCCGCGACTGATGAAGAAGCACAATTCCTAGCGACCACTCCTGCTTTGAAGTTCCTCCAACTAATTCGCGGCGAACCGTTTCTGCTTTCGCCGCCCGTCGAAAGCATGGATAGCATCTGGACAGGCGATGAACGGTTTCTGGTCAGTACGAAGCTGGCTCTTAGTATCGTAGGCGCGCCCGAAACGGTCGCGCGCCGATTGACCGCATTCCTAGAAGAAACAAAAGCCGACGAAATCATGATTAACTCCGATACGTACGATCACGCCCACCGCCTCCGCTCTTACGAGCTTGTCTCCGAAATCATGAAACGGATCAACGGAGTGACGGAGTTTTCAGAATTTCGAGCAGGTTGTTGAAATCGTCAGTCCACGGGCGCAGCCGGGCACGAGGAGCGATGGGCTGCGAATGTAGCCGAATAGCCGTATTTTCAAACACGCTTAGGTTACGCGTGACAAGCACCCACTCGGCGGGCAGAATCAGATCCTCCGGCACCGCATGATTTCTCACTTCTAGCGCGCGGTAGTGGACTTCCTGCGCCAATTGAGCAACTACCGGAGCCAGATCGAGATAATTATTCGAAACATGAAATGCTAGCACGCCGTTCGGCTTCAGGTGTTGCAAATACAAAGCGACCGCTTCACGTGTAAGCAAATGTACCGGAATAGCATCACCCGAAAATGCATCCAGCACGAGGACATCAAAAGGTGGAATGGATTCTCGTTGAAGCGAGAGTCGTGCGTCGCCTTCTACTATGTCCACGTGCGCCGGTGTTTCCCGAGTAAAGAAGAATAGCGACTGCGCAATCTCGATGACCTGCGAGTTGATCTCATAAAAACGAAATGTGTCGCCGGCCTGGCCGAAGGCTGCAAGCGTCCCGGTTCCGAGACCGATAATGCCGACCCGCTTGGGTGAAGGAAAGCATTCCCGCAGCAAGATGGCGACTCCTGAATCAGGTCCGTAGTACGTAATAGGCTTCATGCGGCGTTCGGGCCACAAGTATTCGGCGCCGTGCTGAATCGTGCCATGGTAGAGCGTACGCACCTGTTCCGGGCCGGCATGTGGAGACTGAACCACCCGCAGCGAACCATAAAAACTTCGACGTAGCGAAAGCGAGTTCTGTCGGTACGCATGAACATTCGCTACAAAAACCGCGGCCATGCACCCGGCGACACCGACCCACAACAGACGTATCGCCCAAGCGCCGCCTGGCCAGATCAGGAGCAATGCCAGTAAAGCCGTGAAACAGAGCGTGAGCGGCAATTCGTAAATTCCCGAAAAAAGTCGGGGGGCGAGCAGCCCGACGAAAATTGCACCCGCCGCTCCCCCGAAGGCAATCACGAGATAAAAGCCGGTGAGTCGCGAAGCCGCCGGTCGCAGGCGGCGTAGCTCGGCATGGCAAAACACGCAACTGATAAATAAACCTGCCAGAAATACGGGTACGCTCACTTGAATAGCTTCGACCGTATCGATGCTATAGACGGAATACCCGAGAACGCCAAGCGCGAAGGCCAGCAAACGTAACCACAGGGAGCGTTGATAGATACCCGGTAGCCCGAAACTAAGCACGAAGCTCAGTAAGTAGACTGCGAGCGGCAGCACCCAGAGCAGCGGCACGGCAGCCACGTTCTCTGTCATGTGATTTGTTACCGAGAGCAGGAGCATCGATCCACAAGCTGCCAGGAAAAACCAATAGAGAGGCGAAAGCACGGCGGCATGATCTGCCTTGGCTGCCGGCGTTACGGGTACAGTGCCGCTCCGCCAGGAAACCGCAACGCATATGAAAGCGAACAGCACGAAAAGTATGGACCAATGCTCGCTCTGCTTCGAAAGACTGAGCGTGGGCTCGATCGCCAGCGGATAGGCCAGTAACGCCACTAAAGAAAAAAAATTTGAGACCGCAAAAAGCCAATAAGGCGCTTCATCTCCGCGGCGCGCCAGCCAGCCTTGCAGCAGTGGACTCGTGGCGGAGAGTGCTACGAACGGCAGGCCGATCGTGGCCGTCAGCATAGAAAGGATTTGCCATGCCGGCTCGTTCGATGCAACCGATTTCCAATGATCTGACGGGCCGATCGGCAGCAACGCGAGCGACCCAACCAGAACGGCGATGTGCAGTCCAGACTGAGCACGCGGCGACAAATATCGCGTCAGTAGCCGCGCATAAAAGTAACCGCCGAGTAGCGCTGTCTGATAGAACACCAGGCACGTCGACCACACCGCGGCCGACCCGCCGAACCACGGCAAGATCCGCTTGGCCACCAGTGGCTCTACGACGAAAAGCAAAAAAGCGCTGAGCGAGATCGCCACGGCAATCCATACGCCAAAGGCGCTCCTTCGGGAGACAGTTATCATGTACTTCGTGGCCTGTCAAAATGAACGAGATTAGCGAGCAGCGCTGGGGTAGCCTGACTTCTGGCGAATCTATCAGTCTGTTTACGCTTCGTAACGCCAAGGGCGTCGAGGCGGCCATCACCAATTATGGCGGCCGGCTGGTAACGCTCAAAACTCCCGATCGCGCCGGACGCAGCGAAGACATCGTCCTTGGCTTTGACACCCTGGAAGAGTATCTCGGCCACAACCCTTATTTCGGCGCGCTCGTGGGACGCTTTGCCAATCGCATTGCCAACGGCAAATTCGACCTCTCCGGCAAAACGTATACACTGCTTCAGAACAATGGCTCGAACGCGCTGCACGGCGGCGCCAGGGGCTTCGACAAGGTCCCCTGGAAAGCCGCTCTGATCCGCGCGAACGGAGATCCGGCCCTGGAACTTCGCTACCTGAGCAAAGATGGCGAAGAAGGTTATCCGGGCAACCTCGATGTGCAGGTGACCTATTCTTTCGGCGAAGATAACACGCTCCGAATCGACTACGCCGCCGCCACGGATTGTGAGACGGTCTTGAATCTCACGAACCACTCCTATTTCAACTTGGCTGGGCATGCGCAAGGCAACATTCTAGACCACCAAGTAATCCTGAACGCCAATCGATTCACTCCGGTGGGTTCCAATCTTATTCCTACCGGAGATCTGCGCAGCGTGGCGGGGACACCATTTGACTTCAGCCAGCCGGCCGCGATCGGCGCCCGCATCGACGCTAACGACGAGCAGATCGGATTCGGTAACGGGTACGACCACAATTTCGTTTTGAATCGGTCGGGCAACGGGTTATCACTCGCGGCTCGTGTTCACGATCCGCATTCGGGCCGCATCATGGAAGTGTTGACGACTCAGCCGGGCATGCAGTTTTACACCGGCAATCATATTCATGGAGAAATACGCGGCAAGGGCGGGGCAGCGTACGGTGCTCGCGGAGGATTTTGCTGTGAGACCCAGCGCTTCCCGGATTCTCCGAATCAGCCGCAATTTCCGTCCTCCACGCTGAAGCCGGGCGAGCGATACCGGGAGACGACGGAATTTCGGTTTAACGTCGCCACTGAATAAATTTGGGCAGCAGAGATTTTTAAGGAGAGAGATGCGAAGGAAGGTAACAGTCGTAGGTGCGGGTAACGTAGGCGCCAATACGGCTCAGAAGATTGCAGCAAAAGAGCTCGCGGACGTGGTGCTGGTGGACGTTGTCGAGGGTGTTCCACAGGGTAAAGGGCTCGATATGTTGGAATCGGCGCCGGTCGAAGGCTACGACGTCTCGATTGTCGGTTCGAACGGCTACGAGGAAACTGCCGGGTCGGATATCGTTGTGATCACGGCCGGTTTCCCACGCAAACCCGGTATGAGCCGCGACGACCTGCTGCTCGCGAACTACGAAGTGGTCAAGAGCGCCACCGAACAGGCCGCCAGGCATTCTCCCAACGCGATTCTGATTCTGGTCACGAACCCGCTCGACGCCATGTGCTGGACTGCGCTGAAAGTCTCGGGTTTTTCGCGCGAGCGGGTCATTGGTATGGCAGGTGTACTCGACACCGCGCGTTTTCGGACCTTCATCGCCGAAGAGTTAAACGTCTCATTTGAGAATGTGACCGCGATGGTGCTGGGCGGACACGGCGACACCATGGTGCCGCTGGTTCGCTTCACCAACGTCAGTGGTATTCCCCTTTCTGAGCTAACGGACTCGGCCACAATCGATCGGCTGGTCCAACGTACTCGCGATGGCGGCGCGGAAATTGTGAAATACCTGAAGACAGGCAGCGCCTATTACGCGCCTGCCGCATCTACAGTGGAGATGGTCGAATCCATCCTCAAGGACAAGAAGAAAGTCCTTCCTTGTGCTGTGCGCCTGGATGGCGAATACGGCATTCGCGGCCTCTTTGTGGGCGTGCCCGTGAAGCTTGGCAAGCAGGGCGTCGAAAAGATTTACGAAGTGAGGCTCGATGCCTCCGAGCAAGCGGCTCTCCAGAAAAGTGCTGCCGCGGTGCAAGAATTGGTGGCCGTCCTCGAGCAGAAAGCTCAATAGACTTGCACGCGTGACACGCCGTATCGATACCAGCTATACCTGCTTCGGGATGAAGCTTGCGCGCTCGAAAATTCACCGCTGGGGGGTTTATGCCACTGAGCGAATTCCAGCGAACCGCAAAGTGATCGAATACACCGGTGAAAAAATCAGCCGGCGTGAAACCAAGCGCCGCGCTGACGGCACCGACCTCATCTATCTTTTCACGCTCGACGATTATTGGACCATCGATGGATCGGTCGGCGGCTCAGGAGCGGAATACATCAACCATTGCTGTGAACCCAATCTTGTTTCCCGCATCCTAAAGGGGCACATACTTTATGTAAGCGCCCGAATCATCGCTCTGGGCGAAGAACTCACGGTCGACTATCGCTTCGACAAGAAAGTCGAACGCGTCGATTGTTTGTGTGGGGCTAAGAATTGCCGCGGCACCATCAACCTGAAGAATTAGGGAGCAATCTTCAGTTCATTCACAACCTTGATCACGCCGCTCACTTGTGAGGCGGCGCGCTCCGCCTCCTGCCGCTGCATTTCGCTCCCGACCGTTCCACGTAGCGTGACCACCGAGTCTCGTGTATCGATATTCACGTTTTCCACGGTGGACAGTCCGACATCGCTCGCTAGCTTGGCTTTGACTTTCGCCAGCAAAGCCGCATTATCCAATTTTGCAGATGCCTGACCACTATCCGGTTGCACGGTCTGCGCGATATCGTGGTCCAGTTTTCTGGCCTGTTCTTTCGCGTCATTGCCCAACTTCTTTATCTTTTGCCGCGCCTCAGCCTCCCGTTCACGCGCTTTCTCCCGGGTGGAACGATCGCACCCTCCCAAAGTGAGCCAAAGCGCTCCTGACAGTACGATTGCTGACTTTCGCGGCATACTCTTCTACACTGGTTCGACTGTCTGGCTCGCCTCGCGTTTCGGTTCTATCTGCCGATAAGCGTCCTGTACCCCCTACGGGAATACCAATCGGAGAGTAATGTCTTACTGCCAGCACTCAAGTGGTGAGACAAGCCTGCCGATAAGGAGCTTAGGCAGAGTATGGATCAGGATATAAGTCCGACTAAGAAAATCGTTTCGATTTGTGAAACGCAACCGCTCACGGTGCACGGTCTGCAACACTTGCTGGAGTCCACCGAGGACCTTGCCTTTGGTTCCGCGCACGCTTCTCCCGCCGAGTGGATGCTTAGCGCTGGTGCAGATAGAACCGATGTGCTCATTATTGACAAGGGCTTAGGCGCCAAAACCGTTCTGGACGCGCTGAACCAGCTTCCTGCCGAACATGGACAAAACCGCTCCACCGTGCCCTCGGTGGTGGTCTGGGGCATGTCGGTGACCGAAGCCGAAGCGCTCCGCTTCCTGCAGTCGGGAGCGAAGGGCATTATTCGGAAATCCGCTGACACGGCGACCGTTTTGGCTTGCCTGCGCGCTGTCTCTCAAGGTCGTAGCTGGATGCAGGATTCTGTCTTTCGCGAGTCGAGCGCGATGGAAACGCAAGTTCGCACTGATCTGACGCCGCGCGAACACCAGGTAATGGAACTCGTTGAGCAGGGCTTCAAAAATCGAGAAATCGCACAGGAGCTCGGCATTCGGCCCGGAACGGTGAAGATTCATTTGAAGCATATTTTCGAGAAAACCGGCGTCCGCGGCCGCCACGGTTTGGCCCTGAACGGCCTGCGCCAGAAGGGCGTTATTTCGCTCTTGGCGTCGTAACATTCTCACCTCCCGCCGATCCACAAGGTCGATCGGGTCACCACAACAACGCAGGGTGGCCCGTGTAACTAGCGGCACGTTCATTAATTTCGCCAGTTGACTTTGGGCGAATAAAAGACGAACATTGAAGGTGGAGGCACTAACTTGTGCCACAGTTAGTTCAACTCACCGGCATCGCCCGGCTGGCCGCCGAGGGCGAGAGCCTCGCCGAAAAACGCCGCGTCGAATATCGCACGCTTCCTACTCGCAAATGGCTGAACCGCTGTCATTCTGCAAATGTGCCCTTCGATTGGACAATCAATCCGTATCGTGGCTGCGAGTTTGGCTGCAAATATTGCTATGCCCGCTACACGCACGAATTTATGGAACGGAGGGAGCCGGCTGATTTCGAAACGGAAATCTATGCCAAAGATTGGGATACAGCCAGATTTCGCCGCGAACTCCAATCGGTGAAATCAGCCCAAACGATTGCCATCGGCACGGCGACGGATCCATATCAACCAGCCGAACGTCGCTTCGAGCGTACCCGCCGGGTTCTCGAGACTATGTCCGGCATCCGCGGTATTTCAATATTCGTCACCACGAAGTCAGATCTTGTGGGCCGCGATGCCTCACTGTTTGCAGCGCTATCCAAAGAGAACGACCTTCGGATCACCGTCACGGTCACCACTCTCGACCATGAGCTGGCGCGACTCACCGAACCCATGGCACCACGCCCGGACCTCCGGTTGAAAGCCGTCTCCAAACTTGCCGCCGCCGGAGTTACGGTCGGCGTCATCGCAAGCCCCGTTCTTCCGATGATCACTGACTCACGGGAAAATCTTGAGAAGGTTGCGAAGGCCGCCAAAGCTGCCGGAGCCAGTCATTTCTGCGCCGGTATACTCTTCTTGCAACCTTCCGCCCAGCGCGTCTTCTTCCCGTTTCTCGCTGAGAAATTTCCCCAACACCTGGCGCGCTACAAGAAAAGTTATCAGGCGGGCGCCTATCTCAAGGGAGCGTATTCCGAGCGCATTCGCGAAATGATACAAGAGATTCGCGAGCAGGCAGGTATTCCGCCGCGCGAATTTTCCCGCCCGTTTGTTTCGCCGCCGTCCGACCCTCAATTGCTCCTATTCGCCTAACGCCGCATTTTCGCGATGTGTACTTGAAAGCCGGTATTCGGCAGAAGCGACGTAAGCACGAATGCGTCGAAATCGTCTCCTGTGATTTCAGTGTTGCTATACACTCCGGGTTCCGTCTCGATGTTGTTGCGCCGGAAATCAAAATTATCGATAAATTTCTGCGCCGTATCTTGGGACGGCAGGTTTGTGGTTGGCACGACTGCCGGCCGAAGTGCTTCGGCCGCGTAAGAGCGAATCAGCTTCGGCCAATATTTCTCGAGCAGCGAGGAACTGGCAAATACGTCCGCCCAGATCGGTTCTCCATTGATGACCACCACCGCGCCGAGGGCTTTTTCGGAGCGAAGCCGTTGGATGATCTTTTCGTAAGATTGGCCAATCGGAACGGCAATGGAATCGATCTGCCGCTTGACGGCGCCGTTCTGCACAGCCATCGCATAGGACGAAGTGGATTCAAGGGCCCGCGCCTCGGGAGCCGCAAGAGTCATCGCGAATGCGGCGCGCGATTTAGCCACTTCGCTCCAGACTTCCTGCTGATTCTGGCTGGCCATTGCCTTCAGACGCACGCTTGGCTGAGCCATCGAAAAAGCGAGCCCGCCAAACTGAGCCGACGTGTCCCTCCACCGATGTGGCTCCACGCAAAAGACGCCCAAAGCAATCGGATCACTATGGGGCCGAATGATGCGATCTCTCCCGACGACGCGGTCCTGCTTGCCGCCAGTCACGATTTCGCCCGCCAGCAGAATCAGAGGCCGATCCGCATTATTGATTAAAACCAGCTCGTTGACGGACGCTCCGGACCGGGGAATAACGATGGGTGGCTCTGGCCAGATGTCAGGTCCAGCGTGTCTTGGCCGTACCAGCCCGCTTGTTTGCGATCTTTCGGTGACGATCACCTGGCCCGAAGAGATCCCCTCGTCCAGTGTCAGAAATGCTTCCGTGTGGAAGGACGTCTCGCCTACCACGGGAAACAATGCGAAATTCCCATGCGTAATCGGAGGCAGAACTTTGTAGTGCGGGATGGGTCCTTTCATCTGCCCGGCCATCGCGATGCCCAGCACAGACAACACTATCCCCGTGGCGCAGAAGCCGCGCTTCATATCAAATCCTCCGGAAACTAGCTCGAGTGCAACCACCCGTCGCACTGTTTTCGTCCAAAGAACGGCTGGTATTCAAGATCTTGCAAATTTTCTTCAGCGCATGCTAAATCTCTAGTGCAAGCTCGTGAACGACGTTACTGAGTTCGAGCGTCTCTATGACCGCAGCGATGCGCAACGGTTTGGATTCACGCGGGCGGAATTTTGTGAATTGATGGCTGAAACGACTCGCGAGCCGCTCGTCAGCCCGCGCGATCTCCGACTGGACGAGCTTATTCTGGCGCGCGCTTGTGCGCGCGGGAACGAAGCCGCGTGGGAGCGATTCGTTTCGTTGTATCGCGAGAAGCTGTACCGCGCTGCAGTGGCAATCGCGCGTGTGGATTCGGTCGGCCGTGAACTGGCCGATGCACTTTATGGGGACCTCTTTGGTACACGGATCGGCCAGGATGGCCGCCGCATCTCGAAGCTTGAGACTTATCTGGGCCGGGGATCGCTCGAAGGATGGCTCAGAATGTTGCTGGCGCAGGACTATGTGAACCGCTTCCGTGCCCAACGACGCTTTGTCGGCTTCGTGGAAGCAATCGGTACGCAGCCACAGAGCTCGATCGCGGCACTGGATAACACAAAGCTGGCCGCGGCGACGGATGCGGCTCTGACGGCGCTCTCCTCTGAAGAGCGTTTCCTGTTGGCTGCTCACTATCTGGACGAACGAACGTTGGCCGAGATAGGGTGTATGTTGTCCGTGCATGAATCGACGGTTAGCCGGCGATTGGGGAAAATCACCGCAGCGCTCCGAAAGAAAATTGTGAGATCACTGTGCAAGGCCGGCGTCGGACGGCGCGAGGCGAAGGAAATGCTGGAAGTGGACGTTCGTGATTTGGGGCTGGACATTCGCAATCGATTGACGCAAGAAAGGCAGGGTGAGTCGATCTAGGAAGAAACGCTCGGCACTCGCATGACGAAATTACCTCAATTCGTGCGCTCAAGGCTGGCGCTTCGGCAAACTGCCTCGGATGAGCATCCGGACGCAGACCTGCTCGCAGCGTTCACGACGCAAACCGTGTCGTCGTGTGCACGCGCCGACCTCTTGGAACATCTGGCGCGCTGTCCTGAGTGCCGCGAAGTCTTGGCCGCGGCTTCCGCCTCTCAGGCTGACAAGACGCCGAGGGTCGCGTGGTGGAAGTGGCGGTGGGCCGCCGCTGCCGCTGCGGCGTGCCTGGCTGCGGCCCTGCTCTGGGGTCCTGACTCCGTAGAAAACGCACGCCTGCAAATAATCCTTCCGGCGCCATCTGCCCCGCCCACACTAAAAGAGAAAGTGAGGCCGAAGGCCACCATCGAAAAGCTACGAATTGTTTCCCCCCGGCGACCTTCTGTGCACTCGAAACAGTCCGTCGCAGAAGCTAAGCCAGAGCTAGCTCTGCATCAAACCGCAGCTCTGCCGCACCGGAAGCTCAATCTGGGCGTGCCGAAACCCCCGCCGGGATTACCCGAAACGGCCGGTCTCGAAGTGCGCGAAGCAAACAACGCTTCTCTCCAACTATCCGGCCGCGAACAGCCCGAAAAACCCCCGCAAACTCAAGCCGGAGCCATGGCACCGAAGGCCATGTTCCAATCCGGCGCACCCGCGAGTGTTACCAAAAAACGGGCGCCACAAGCCATGCAGTTCGAGGGAGAGAAAAGTCTCTGGAATCTAGATGGCGTCCTCCGCAAATCGGACGACGGCGGAAGGACTTGGCGCGTCATTGAAGTCAGCGACAGCGCCCGTTTGTACGCATTATCGGCCGTCGGGTCGGACGTCTGGGTCGGTGGTGCGGATGGCGTTCTCTTTCATTCAGTGAATAATGGTCTCGAGTGGAAGCCGGTCGTCGTCGCCAACACCAACGCGCGGCTTACGGACACCATCACCGGTATCGACGCCCGCGATGCAAACCGGGTCAAACTGAAAACACAATCTGGCGATTGGCTGACAACCGATGGCGGTTTGCACTGGCAGCCGCAGTAGCTTGTGCTCAATGCGCCGGATGCAGAACCAGCTTTTGCACGCGCCAGTTCAACAACTCGGCCGCATAGATCTCGTTCTCAGAGGGGCACGCTAATTCATGGATCCAGCCGAATTGTTTAAGCTGGTGCCCCGTTGAGCCGAGCATTCCCAACACCTTTCCATCGAGCGACAGCTTGTAAATGCGGCCTGGAAATGCATCCGAGCTGTATAGATATTGCGTAGGTCCTGGTGTGATGCACACGGCCCAGGGAGATCCGGGCTGCATCGTGGGAGCGGTCCCGGGCCCTGGGAGATTGCCCATCCATACACGCGCGTCCGGCGGCGCAGGCACATCGATTTTTATCTCCCTCAGATAATTTCCATCGCTATCAAAAACCTGAATGCGTCGATTACCACGATCGGCGACGTAGATGTTGCCTTTCGCATCGGACGCGATGCTGTGCGGCGTATCGAATTCGCCCGGACCTTTGCCCGGCTCACCCCACTGCTTCACCCAATTGCCGTTTTTGTCGATCTTCGCCACCCGCGAGTTGACGTACCCGTCGCTGATGAAAATAGAACCCTCATGGTCCCAGGTCACGTCCGTCGGCTGGCGGAATTGCCCGTTCACGGCGGGTCGGGCGGGTTTGACGTGGGTCCAGGGCCCTTCGCCGGCATCCGACGCTTCCTTCTTACGTCCGAATACCATGAGGACGCGACCTTGCGAATCGAATTCAATAATCATGTCCGAGCCCTTGTCAACGACCCAGATGTTGTCGTTTTTGTCGATGCGAACCGCATGTGCGAACGACCAGGCGTATAGGTTCTTGCCGATCTCTCGCAGGTAGCGGCCATCGGGACCGAATTCGAGCAGCTGCGCCGCGCTCGCTCCGTAGGCCGGACCGGTTGTGTTGCCACGCGTGAACACGAAAATATGCTTCTTCGAATTCACGGCAACACCCGCCGTCTCGCCCAGATACAGATCCGGCGGCAACTTTAGAAAATTCGGAACAGACTCGTAAGGGATCTCAGGAACTGTGTCCTGTGCAAGCGCTAACGCGCTGAACAAAGCCAATCCCACCCATAAACGGACTCTCAACACACACCTCGCAAAGCGTCAAATACGCCTCCCGTGAGCCTACACCACTGCACGTTTCTGAATTTTGAAAAGAGCTAGCGGGTTCCAGGCGCAACGCCACCGCGCCTGCAGTATTGGCAAAAGAGAAAAGGTGGCTGATATACCGCGCGAGAAATCTGAGTCCGCCAAGTTCCAGCAGGACCGTTGATCCTCGACCATATAGACTGCCAGTATGATTTCGAGATTCAGTCGCCGATCGCTACTAACGGCCGCCGCTTTCGGTCCTTTGGCCGCTCACAAAGCCCAGGGCGAAGGGAACGCCATCCGCTTGGGCGGCCCAATTTTTCTCAAATCTGAAGATCCTGTGGAATTTGCCGCCGAGCATCGCAAGCTTGGCTACAGCGCAGCCTACTGCCCACCTGTGAAGCTATCCGAAACAGAACGGGTACGAGCGATCGAAAGAGCGTTCCGGGACGCGCGTGTCGTGATATCGGAAGTCGGCGCTTGGAAAAACATGCTCGATCCAGATGAAACAAAACGCCGCGAGAATCTAGCGTACGTGACCGAACGCTGCGCGCTGGCCGATGCGATCGGCGCGCGCTGTTGTGTCGATATAGCCGGGAGCTACGATCCCACCGTGTGGTACGGTCCCAACCCCAAGAATCTTTCGAAAGAATTTTTCGATGCCACGGTCGAAAACTGCCGGTTGATTCTGGACTCCGTCAAACCACGCCGCACCAAATTCACGATCGAGATGATGGGCTGGAGTATTCCTGACGGCCCGGACTCCTATCTCCGGCTGATCCACGCGGTCGACCGCCCCGCTTTCGGGGTTCATATGGATGTCTGCAATGGCGTGAACAGCCCCACACGTTTTTATGAGAACAGCGCGTTTATCGGTGAATGCTTTTCGAAGCTCGGCCGCTGGATTGTGTCCTGCCATGCCAAGGATCTGAAATGGGTCACCGAACTAAACGTTCATTTTCTGGAGGTCGTACCCGGCCGCGGTCAGATCGATTATAGGCGCTATCTCACCGAAGTAAGCAAGCTAAATGATGTGCCGTTGATGATGGAGCACCTCAAGACAGCCGAAGAATACCAGGAAGCCGCTACTTATATTCGCCGCATAGGTGCCGAAGCCGGACTTAGCTTCGCCTAATGCATCCTGCCCCCGCCGACGCCTCGCTGCTCTTCGTCGAGCTCGGCAGCGCTATTGTGGGCCTCGCGCTCCTGGCGCGATTTGCAAATCGCTGGGGTTTCTCCGCCATTCCCCTTTACTTACTCGGCGGTCTGGCTTTCGGCAAAGGCGGTCTCGCACCGCTGAATCTGACAGCGAACTTCATCCATATCGGCGCCGAAATTGGTGTGCTGCTGCTCTTATTTATGCTCGGGCTCGAGTACACCGGCGAAGAGCTGAAGCGGAATCTCCGGGTCGGGCTGCCGTCGGGTGTTGTCGATATTGTCCTCAATTTCCCCCCTGGCGTTGTGGCCGGGTTTCTGCTCGGCTGGAAGGTACTGCCTGCGGTGCTCCTTGGCGGAGTGACTTACATCTCGTCCTCTGGCGTGATCGCCAAAGTGCTGGCGGAGTTGGGACGCTTGTCGAAACCAGAAACCGCTTCCGTGCTCTCCGTGCTGGTCCTCGAAGACTTGGCGATGGCCATATATCTTCCTCTCATTGCCGCGCTGTTGGTGGGTGGCGGACCCGCTTTCATGGCGCGATCGGTGGCCATCGCGATTTTGGTTGTCCTAAGCGTCCTATTCATCGCCGTGCGATACGGGAACAAGATCAGCGGCTTCACCGCCGGTCAATCGGATGAAATCATTCTGCTCACGATTCTGGGCGTGGTGCTTCTGGTCTCAGGACTGGCGCAGCGCTTCCAGGTCTCGGCCGCCATCGGAGCTTTTCTTGTCGGTATCGCCGTCTCGGGTCCCATCGCGGAACAATCGCACCGGTTGTTCTCTCCACTGCGCGATCTGTTTGCCGCAACGTTTTTCTTCTTCTTCGGTCTGGAAATCGACCCCGCTAGTCTCCCCCAGGTTCTGCCGGTCGCCATCGGCCTGGGATTAGTAACGGCTCTCACAAAAGTGCTAACCGGATATTGGGCTACTGGAAAAACCGCCGGCCGCCACGCACGTCTGCGGGCCGGCACCGCCCTGATTGCGCGCGGCGAATTTTCCATAGTGATTGCAGGCCTGGGTTCCACCCTCGAACCGGACCTGGGTCCGCTATCGGCTGCGTATGTCCTTTTTACAGCGATCTTGGGCCCGCTAGCTACCCGGATGTCCAAATGATCGTAGACTAGAGTCGCAGCGGCAACTGAATGGTTCTTGCGTCGGCCACCGCATTGAGGGTCCGCACAACGTCTCCTCCGCCGGGCAGCATAGACCCGCACTAATTGCTTGGACCGTCAGGTTTGTACCCGTACATGCTGGAATTTCGGGTGACCCTGAGCCCTGTTAAACTAAAAACGCTGAGCCTGGAATGGGTGTCCATTCCAAGAACCCGGCTTCACACGCAGTTTAAGGAGTTACGGCCGCTTCCATGAAATATATCTTTACCTCTGAGTCCGTCACTGAAGGCCATCCGGACAAGATCGCCGACCAGGTGTCGGACGCTGTTCTCGATGCAGTGCTTACCGACGACCCGATGAGCCGCGTGGCGTGCGAAACGCTCGTAACAACCGGCATTTGTATCGTGGCTGGCGAAATCACCACCAAGACTTACATCGACGTTCCCAAACTGGTTCGAAACGTTGTCGATGGTATCGGTTACAACGACGCAGCCTACGGATTCGACTGCAAGACGTGTGCGGTGGTGAATATGATCCAGGCGCAATCTCCCGATATCGCAATGGGTGTCGACACCGGCGGGGCCGGCGACCAGGGCCTGATGTTCGGCTACGCCTGCAACGAGACTTCGGAATTGATGCCGCTGCCCATACTGCTCGCGCATAAATTAGTGCGCCGGCTCAGTGACTCACGCCGCGCGGGCGAATTGTCTTACCTCCGGCCGGATGGCAAGAGCCAGGTTAGCGTGGAGTACGTGGACGGCAAGCCTGCCCGCATCGATGCGGTGGTCGTTTCTACCCAGCATGGCGATGACGTTACCACCGCGCAGCTTCGCGCCGACGTCAAAAAATACATCATCGATCCCGTCATCCCTTCGCGGATGGTGGATTCTCAAACCAAATTCCACATCAATCCGACGGGGCGCTTCGTCATCGGAGGACCGCATGGCGATACCGGACTGACCGGCCGGAAAATCATCGTCGATACCTACGGCGGTATGGGCCGCCACGGTGGCGGCGCTTTCTCGGGTAAGGACCCGACGAAGGTCGATCGCTCCGCCTGCTACATGGCGCGCTATGTCGCAAAGAATCTAGTGGCGGCCGGCTTGGCCGATCGCGTCGAAGTGCAGTTCGCTTATGCCATTGGCGTTGCCGAGCCGGTTTCCATCTCGGCGAACAGCTTTGGTACGGGAAAAGTCGCGGATGCGCGGCTCGCCGAACTGGTGCGCGAAAACTTTTCGCTTACTCCGGCCGGCATGATCAAGTCTTTGAATCTTCGGCGGCCGATCTATCAGAAGACTGCCGCTTTCGGTCATTTCGGTCGTACCGAAGATTCCTTTACCTGGGAGACCACTGACAAGGTGGAAGCCCTGCGTGATGCCGCGCAATTGACCGCCGCGGCTGTGTAGTGAGAGTCAATCGCGCAACACGCGCCTACTATTTCAAGAATCGGAAAAGCAGTGTCCACAGTTGCAGATTGCAAGCGTTCAGTAGAAGTTGAGATTCCGCTCGAAGACGTCGAGCGCGCCAAGGAGCGTGTCACCAGCTCCATGCGGCAGCGCGTGCGCCTGCCGGGCTTTCGTCCAGGCAAGGCGCCCGTGAGCATGATTCAATCGCGTTTTGAAGGCGATATTCGCAACGAAGTGCTCGAGATCCTTCTTCCTCAGGCCTTTCGCACGCGGGTCGAAAAGGAGGAACTGAAAGTTGTGGGTACCCCCGACATTTCAGAACTCCAATTCGAGCCCGGTAAGCCAATTCGCTTCAAAGCTGATTTCGAGGTCGCACCAGAGTTTGAGATCGCCGATTACCGCGGCTTGCCCGTCCAATACGAAGAACCTGTGGCTAGCGATGACGAAATCGCCAAACGGCTCGACTCGATGCGCGAGAACAAAGCCGAGTACGTGAACCTCGATCCACGGCCCGTCGAGGATAAAGATTTCGTGATGGTCGAACTGAAGTCGCTGACTGGTTTGGCCGAGCCCATCGAACAGGACGTGCAAATAGAGGTCGGAGCGCCCGAGACGCTTGCGCCGTTTAACGAAGCTCTCATTGGAGCCTCGCCCGGAGAAGCGAAAGAAGTGGATGTGACGTATCCCGCCGACTACGGACAGGAGCGCCTGGCTGGCCGCACGGTACGTTTCCGCCTCACACCAAAAATCGTCCGCCGCAAAGAGCTCCCTGCGCTGGATGATGAGTTTGCCCGCGACCTCGGTGACTACCAAACGCTCGACGAACTGAAGGATGTAGTTAAAAAGACCATCTTTCATGAAAAACAGCATGCCGCCCAGCAGCAGGCGAAAGAAACGCTGATCGACCGGCTTGTCGAAGCTAATGATTTTCCTGTTCCGCAGGCCTACGTGGACCGCCAGATCGAAAATCAGGTCCGCATGCAACTTCGCGACCTTGCCGGTCCCGGTGTCGATCTCAACTCGCTGAACCTCGATTGGACGAAAATCAAAGAAACTCAACGCGAGAAAGCCGTCCGTAACGTGAAAGCCTCACTGCTTCTCGAAAAAATCTCAGATCGTGAAGCCATTCGAGCCACCAAAGAGGAGGTCGATCGGGAAGTGCAGCGTCTGGCGCGTCAGGAACGGGAAGCTGTGGCCGTTACTCGAGCGCGATTAGAGAAGGATGGCACCTTAGGCCGTATTGCCAGCCACATCCAAACGGAGAAGACGCTCCAGTTTGTTTTCGACCAGGCTCAAAAACATGCCTAATGGGAAACGGAATTGGGCTCTAATGTTGATATACTGGAGACGAAAAGCCTTCCGATTGGGGCAAAGGGTCTCTTGATCTTTCTTTCTGTAGGAGAACCAGTTTGAAGCGCGCCGGATCTGACGATTCCCTCCGCTGTTCTTTCTGTCACAAAAGCCAGGACGTCGTTGGCAAGCTCATTTCCTCTCCCAGCGACTATCCGCGCGCCTACATTTGCGACGAATGTATTGCAGTCTGTAATTCGATCATCGAAGACGACAGGCATGAAAAAAGCTATGGATCGCCCGGTAAACTCCCGCGTCCTCTGGAGTTGAAAGAGTACCTGGACCAATATGTGATTGGTCAGGAAGCCACCAAGAAGAAACTGGCGGTGGCGGTCTACAACCACTACAAGCGCATCCAAATGAACAAGCAGCGCGGTGGCGAAGTGGAGCTTTCCAAATCGAACATCCTGCTGATCGGGCCGACCGGAACCGGCAAAACCTTGCTGGCTCAGACACTGGCCCGCATACTGGATGTGCCGTTCGCCATCGTCGATGCCACTACCCTGACCGAAGCCGGCTATGTGGGCGAAGATGTGGAGAATATCATTCTGCGCCTCTTGCAGAATGCGGATTGGGACGTGCAGCGTGCCCAAACCGGCATCATTTACATAGACGAGATCGATAAGATCGGGCGCAAAGACGAAAATCCGTCCATCACCCGTGATGTTTCCGGCGAAGGCGTGCAACAGGCGCTCCTGAAAATTCTCGAAGGAACGATCGCCAATGTGCCGCCCCAGGGTGGACGCAAGCATCCTCACCAGGAATTCACCCCAGTCGATACCACCAATATTCTATTTATCTGCGGCGGAGCGTTCATTGGTCTCGAAAAGGTGATCGCCCGGCGCGTGGGAACGAAATCCATCGGCTTCATCCCGCCGGAAGAAAAAGACTCGCTGCGCCGCCCGCATCCGGCCCGCCGCGACGTGGACTTGTTGGCGCAATGCCAGCCGATCGATCTGATCAAGTATGGATTTATTCCGGAATTTATCGGCCGCATGCCGGTCAGCGCGGTTCTTGAGGATCTTTCCAGGGACGCCTTGATCCAGATTCTGACGAAACCGAAGAACGCCATCATCCGCCAGTATCAGAAGCTATTTGAGTTCGAGAATGTTAAGCTCAAATTTAGCGAGGATGCGTTGGAAGCCGTGGCGCAGCTAGCCATGGAGCGCAAAGTGGGGGCTCGCGGTCTGCGCATGATCCTGGAAGATCTTATGCTCGACCTGATGTACTATCTTCCGACTTTCAAGAAGGTGCGCGAGTTCTTAGTCACCAAGGAAATGGTGCTCTCGCAGAAGATAAATATGGCCGTGCTCGAAAAGGCGGGCTAAACCGCTTTCGGCGCGAAACAAACACGCCGATTCGGCCGCTCTTTCGGGCGACAGAAGCTGTTGTCGTTCTCTAGTCCCAGGGCTTCGGGACGCAAATCGCCTGGAAAATTTGAGAGATGGTGACCACCAAAGATAAGACGGATACGAAACGATTGCCCATGATGCCCATCCGGGACGTCATCATTTTTCCGTATATGATGACTCCGTTTGTGGTCGGGCGCGAGTCCAGCGTCCGGGCGCTCGAAGAAGCGCTCCTCGGTGACAAGAAAATCTTTCTTGCCACTCAACACGACGCCTCAGTCGACGAGCCCCGTCCCGAAGAGATTTACTCGGTCGGCACGGTGGCCAACATCGTGCAAAGCCTCAAACAGCCCGATGGGAACATCAAAGTTCTGGTCGAAGGCGTCGAGCGCGGAAAAATTATCTCCGTCAGCGAGGAAGAAGGCTATTTTCGCGCCGTCGTTAAAACGGTCGCCTACAAAGTCGAGCCGGGTACCCAGCTCGAAGCCCTCACCGGACGTGTAACCAATCTCTTCGAACAGTACGTCAAGCTCAGCCAGAATCTGAACTACGAGACCATGATCGCCGCGATTCGCGTGGACGATCCCGGCAAGCTCGCCGACACAGTCGGGGCCAATCTGCAATTGACCATCGAAGAGAAACAGGAATTGCTCGAGATCTTCGATCCTATTGATCGACTCACCCGCGTGGCCGACCTGCTCGACATTGAGATTGAGAAATTGAACGTCGATCGCACCATCCAGGGCCGTGTCAAGCGGCAGATGGAGCGCGCGCAAAAAGAGTACTACCTCAACGAGAAGATCAAGGCAATCCAGAAAGAGCTCGGCCGCGGCGAGAAGAGCGAATTCGACGAGCTGAAAAAGAAGATCGATACGGCTGGCATGACCAAGGACGCGCACGAAAAGGCGACCGCCGAATTGAAGCGCCTCGAAAGCATGCCGCCGATGTCGGCCGAATCAACCGTCTCGCGGAACTATCTCGATTGGCTGCTCGCGGTGCCGTGGAAAAAACGCACCAAGGAAATCCGCGATCTCCGTCATGCGCGCCAGGTCCTCGAAGGTGACCACTATGGTCTCGAAAAGATCAAAGAGCGCATTCTGGAGTTTTTGTCCGTTCGCCGGTTGGTGCAGAATCCCAAAGGTTCGATTCTTTGTTTTGTCGGCCCCCCCGGCGTAGGTAAAACATCGCTCGGAATGTCGATCGCCAAAGCCACTGGCCGAAAATTTGTGCGGCTGTCGCTCGGCGGCGTGCGCGACGAAGCCGAAATTCGCGGCCATCGCCGCACCTATATTGGCGCTCTCCCTGGCCAGGTCATTCAGATGATGAAGAAGGCCGGAACCAGAAATCCGGTCGTCATGCTAGACGAGATCGACAAGATGTCGATGGATTTTCGCGGCGATCCGTCGGCTGCGTTGCTCGAAGTTCTCGATCCGGAACAGAACTATATGTTCATGGATCATTACCTCGACGTCGAGTACGACCTGAAGGAAGTTTTCTTCATCGCGACGGCGAACGTTCTACACACCATTCCTTCAGCATTGCAGGATCGCATGGAGGTCATTCGCTTGTCCGGCTACACCGAGTTGGAAAAACTCGAAATTGCCAAGCGCTTTTTGGTTTCAAAACAGCGTAAGGACACTGGAGTTACCGACTCGCAAGTCGAGTTTCCGGATGCCGGTCTGCAAGCTCTGATCCAGTCCTATACACGCGAGGCGGGTGTTCGAAACCTGGAGCGCGAGATTGGGAATCTCTGCCGCAAGGTGGCGCGCAAAGTCGTCGAAGCCCAATCACCTGTCACGGAAGATGTCACCGAAAACGGCGAAGCTCTCGAAGTGATCGAAGAAGAGGCGGCGCCGGTCGAAGAAGCCACCAGCAAAAAAGGCAAGAAGAAAGCCAAGAAGGAAGAACCGGCCCTGGTCGCGATCGAAAAGGTGGTCATAACACGCGAAACAGTCGAGACCATGCTCGGTCCCGCCAAATTCCGCGACGTGGATCTCGACAAACAAAACGAGATTGGTGCTACTACGGGCCTCGCTTGGACGGAGGTCGGCGGTTCGATTCTGACGACCGAGGCCATGGTGATGGAAGGCCGTGGAAAGCTCACCACCACCGGGAAACTCGGCGACGTAATGCAGGAGTCCGCGCAGGCCGCCATGAGTTACGTACGCTCGCGAGCTCAATATCTTGGATTGCCGAAGGATTTTTATCGCCATCTCGATATTCACGTCCACGTGCCGGAAGGCGCGATCCCGAAAGACGGTCCTTCGGCCGGTATTACCATTGCGACCAGTATCTGTAGCGCCCTTACCACTATTCCTGTGCGCTGCGATATTGCGATGACAGGTGAGATTACTGTCCGCGGCCGTGTTCTACCCATCGGGGGCCTTAAAGAAAAACTACTCGCCGCGCATCGCCAGGGAATTTTTGAAGTCGTATTGCCGAGAGACAACGAAAAAGATCTGGTCGATATCCCCGAGAACATCCGCAAGGAAATGAAGCTCCACTTCGTCTTCTCCATGGACGAGGTCTTGAAAATCGCGCTGGAGCGGGAGATTGTTGCCCTGCCGCTTGCTCCGCCGACAACGGCGGAACTTGGGCAGCGGCCTAGTGAAGACAACTTGATGCATTAAGGCTCGCGTCGATTAGGCGCTCGAAGCCATGCTATCTGAAACGTGAAAAAAAAGCCGTGGTGGAAACCGAAGCAGTACCGGCGGGTCTGATTATTAGCGCCGCCGGCCCCGCCCAGTTTCCTCGAGACGGCGGCCCGTGTGAGATCGCCTTCTTGGGGCGAAGCAACGTGGGCAAATCGAGTCTGTTAAATAGTCTGGTAAAACAGCCGGGCTTGGCGTTCACAAGCGCCCGTCCCGGATGCACCCAGCTGATCAATTTTTACCGGATCGACGACGATTTGCATTTCGTCGATTTGCCCGGCTACGGCTACGCGCGAGTTTCGCTGGATGAACGCGCGCGTTGGAAGGGGCTCATCGAAAGCTATCTGCTCTCAAGACGAGCGCTTGGGCTTTCGTTTCTGCTACTCGATGCCAGACGTGGCTGGATGGACATGGACCTGGAACTCAAATCCTGGCTCGAGTTCCATAACCGTCGATATCAGGTGATTGTCACCAAGATCGACAAATTGAAAAGCAACAATCAACGGAAAGCCGGCTTGGAAGCGATTCGAAAAAAATTTCCGGATCAGCAGCCACTGCCGTTCTCGGCCCTCGATGGCCGGGGAGTGAGGGAAATTTGGCAAACCATCTCGAAGATAAAGAATCAGAAGTAAACCCCGCGGCTGTCACCGAAGGCAAGCCCAACGAGAATCCAGTGGAAACAAACGGGGAGAGTAAGCCAACGGCCGAAGGCGGCGACGGCAAGGCTAGTGAGGCGCGTCCGGAACGGTCCGCGCGCGCGAAAGCGGCCGAGCCCAAGACCAATGGTCGTGCGCCGGTCAGTGAAGCCGCCCGCAAGGCCGCTGCACCGGTGCCGGAGGTCAAAGCTGCCGAGCCGAAGCCGGCCGTCGAAGCAGCCCCCGCGCCGTCGGTAGAAGCTGCCGCCAGCGCCACGCCTGCCGCCGCGGGCACATCCGCGCCGCCGGCTCAAACTCAAACCAATCAGGGATTCCCACCGCGCCGCGGCCGGCACTCAATTGGCAATACCGGCGCGCAAGGCCAAAGAAACGGCGCCACCACGCTCGATCTGGTCGAGCTGAAAGATATGAGTATCCAGGCCCTCAACCAGACTGCTAAAGATCTAGGTGTGCCCGGGGCAGCCGGCCTTCGCAAACAGGAACTCATTTTCAAGATTCTCCAGACGCAAGCCGAAAAGAGCGGTCTGATCTTTTCCGAAGGCGTTCTCGAATGCCTGCCCGATGGCTTCGGCTTTCTGCGCGCACCCGAATACAACTATTTGCCAGGTCCCGATGACGTTTACGTCTCGCCATCGCAAATTCGCCGCTTCGATCTGCGCACGGGAGACACCGTGTCCGGCCAGATCAGGCCGCCCAAGGAAGGCGAGCGCTACTTTGCGCTTGATCAAAGTCGATGCCATCAACTTCGAGCCGCCGGAGGAAGCCCGCAACAAGATTTTCTTCGACAATCTCACGCCGCTTTATCCTGACGAACGGCTAAAGCTCGAAACCGCCAAAGATAATTTCTCCGGCCGCGTCATGGATCTTCTCACGCCCGTTGGCAAAGGCCAACGCGGTTTGATCGTCGCTCCGCCGCGCACCGGTAAAACGATGCTCTTGCAGAGCCTCGCGAATTCGATTACTACCAACCATCCCGAGATCAACCTGATCGTCCTGCTGATCGACGAGCGTCCGGAAGAAGTCACGGACATGCAGCGCTCAGTCCGGGGCGAAGTGATCAGTTCCACCTTCGACGAGCCGGCGTCGCGTCACGTACAGGTCGCCGAAATGGTGATTGAAAAAGCTAAACGCCTGGTGGAACACAAGCGTGATGTCGTCATTTTGCTCGATTCCATCACCCGTCTCGCGCGCGCCTATAACACCGTAGTTCCACCTTCCGGCAAGGTGCTCTCCGGCGGCGTCGATTCCAACGCGTTGCAGCGGCCTAAGCGCTTCTTTGGTGCAGCCCGCAACATCGAAGAAGGCGGATCTCTCACGATAGTTGCCACCGCGCTCATCGACACCGGGAGCCGCATGGACGATGTGATCTTCGAAGAATTCAAGGGCACTGGCAATATGGAAATTCATCTCGACCGCAAGCTGGTCGACAAACGCGTGTTTCCGGCCATCGACATTAACCGCAGCGGCACGCGTAAGGAAGAGCTGCTCATGCCGCGCGAAGAACTAAATCGCGTCTGGGTATTGCGCAAGGTCCTCAATCCGCTTTCTCCCGTCGAATCCATGGAACTGCTGCTCGACAAGTTGGGCAAGACGCGGTCGAACGCCGAATTCCTGGCCGCCATGAGCGGATAACCGTTACGCATGGGCCGAATCCGGATACTCTCCGACAACGTCGCCAACAAAATCGCGGCCGGGGAAGTGGTGGAGAGGCCCGCTTCGGTCGTAAAAGAGCTTCTCGAAAATTCACTCGACGCTGGCGCCACAGAGATTCGCATCGATCTCGAAAACGCCGGCCGCCGGCTGATTCGTATCCAGGACAACGGTGACGGGATGCTGCGAGACGATGCGCTTCTCGCCTTCGAACGGCACGCCACCAGCAAGCTGAGTGACGTCAAAGACCTGCTGGCAATCGCTACTCTCGGTTTCCGCGGCGAAGCGTTGCCCTCTATCGCTTCCGTAAGCCGCTTGCTGCTCGAAACGCGCTCGGCCGATGAGCAAACGGGAACGGCCGTCGAAATCACGGGCGGCAAACTCGTGCGCTGTGACGAGATTGCGCGTCCGCCCGGCACCACTATCTCCGCCCGCGATCTTTTCTTCAATGTTCCAGCCCGGAAAAAATTTCTACGCTCAGATGCGACCGAACTCGCGCACACTGGGTCGCTCGTGACACACTACAGCCTTGGCCACTCCGACAAGCGTTTCGAGCTATACCACGAAGGTCGCGAGTTGCTCAATGCTGCACCGGTCGGGAGCCTCCGCGATCGTGCGTTTCAGGTTTTCGGCTCGGCGATTATCGACGATCTCATCGATCTGCATCTGAAGACATTTGAAATTCCCGTTCCGTACCCGCCGGACGCCGAACCGGCCCAATTCGCCCTCGAAGGACTGATTTCCGGTCCGCATGTTCAAAAACTGAATCGCAATTCGATTTTTCTATTCGTCAATGGCCGCTTGATCCGCGACAGGGTTTTGTTGCACGCGATTTCCTCTGCATATCACAATCTGATGCCCGTGGGTTGCTACCCGTTCGCTCTGTTGTTCCTGCATTGCGACGCGAGCGAAGTCGACGTCAATGTGCACCCCTCCAAGACCGAAGTCCGCTTTCGCCACGGCTCCGCGATACATGATTTCGTCCGAGACACGATTCGCGAGTCCTTGATCCAAAGCCGCCCGGCTTCGAGTATTCCCCTTCTCACCGTGTCGCCGGTTCCAGCGCCGCCACGCACGCCCGTGCAGCGCGCTGCCGCGCTTCCGTTCTCTGAATTCACGGCCATGACCGAGGCTATCTTCATAGAGTCCGAACCCGGCGCGAGCGAACCCACGGAAGATGGTAACGAGGCACTGCCGGAGGTAACCGTTGCGCCGCTTTTACGGCGGCCAGACCCGGAGACCTCCTCGGCGCCTTCACCGCAGTCGACTCCTCTCCGCCGGATTCCGGATACCCACGGCGCGCTCGACCAACTTCCTCCCGATTGGGATCGGATCGATTCTCTCAGCGCACTCCCCGATCTGCGGCCGTTGGGGCAGCTTCACGACAGCTTCATCGTGGCGGCCGGCCGTGACGGCTTATGGATCATCGATCAGCACGTCGCCCATGAACGCATTCTGTTCGAACAGGTGCTGCACCAACGTGCTGCCGGTATAGTCGAGATACAGCAATTGCTCATGCCACTCGTTCTCCAACTCACCCCCGGCCAGCAGTTCGAATACGTGCGCATCGCCGATGAATTGAACGCTTATGGATTCGAAACAGAGCCGTTCAGCCAGCGAACCATCGCCATTAAGGCCGCGCCCTCGGGAGTAGGGACCGGCGACATCGAAAAGATCGTATTCGAAATTCTTGAGATAGCCGAAAAGGAACTACGATCCGCGTCACTCGACGAAATTCGACGCAACGTGTGCGCCACCATTGCGTGCCGGGCGGCAATCAAAATAAATACGCGGCTCGAGCCCAAGAAAGTTGACTGGCTACTGCGCGCTCTAGCCGCTTGCGAATATCCAATGACCTGCCCGCATGGACGCCCTATCGCCTTGCGTTACAGCATGAAGGATATTTTGAAAAGCTTTCACAGGATCTGATTTACTTCACTCACTGCGCAGCGCGGTCATCGGATCGACTTTTGTCGCCCGGCGTGCCGGAATGTAGATTGCCACCAGCGCCGTTGTCGCCAGTATTGCTGTGACCCCAAAGAGGGTCGCGCCATCGTTTGCCGGAACTCCGTACAGCAGACGAGACATCAGACGAGTTACTCCCAGTGAAGCCGCGACGCCAAAGATCAACCCGGCCGCAATCACGGGCATAGCCTCATGAGTCACCAAACGGAGAACATCCCCCGGCCGAGCGCCGAGCGCCATCCGAATGCCGACTTCGTGGGTCCGCTGCGCGACCGTGTAAGACACAATCGCATAAAGGCCCACGCATGCAGTCACCAACGCAGTGCCCGCAAAAATTCCTAACAGTAGGAGACAAAGTCGCGTTGGCCCCAAGGCAACATCGGCCAATTCCTTGAGCGTCCGGACATCATAGATTGGCTGTTCGTGATCGATCGCGAGCACCTGTCTTCGCACGGGATCGGCCAACAGGGCAGGAGCCTGACGAGTCTTTACCAACAGCGCCATATCCCGGCCCGCTTCCGTGTGCTGCCACAAAGGAGTATAGATTTCTGGCGACGCCGGATACGAAAGATCCTGCACGCGGCGCGACGCGATTTGCCGCGAATCTTTCACCACACCTACAATTTCGACGACTGAGGTCCGGTTCAATCCAACCGCCGCGCCATGCAGATCAAATATCTCGTTAAGACGAACCTGCTTGCCTAGAGGATCTTCGTCCGGAAAGTAGACACGGGCAAATCGCTCATTTACCATGGCGACTCCGGTAGTAAGTGGTCCATCTTGTTCGGTCAAAAAACGTCCCGTGAGAAGCGGTGTGCCGATTACCGCAAAGTACGCTGGCGTAATCGTCCGATAGTATGCGGCGGCCCTCTGCGGCCGCCCCGGGATCGAAAAATTGCGCAGTGCGCCGCCCTCCATCGGACGAACAGAAGTCGCCGCTACGTCCGTGACCATTGGCAGCGACCTGGTGCGCTGCATTAATTCACGGAAAAAGTTAGTCGCCTCGATGTCTCGAGGATATTTCCACTCCGGCAAGGCAATTCGCAAAGTCAGAACGTGGTCCGGCCGGAAACCGAGGTCCATCGACGTCAATTGCCGATAGGTCCGCACCATTAGCCCCGCACTCACAATCACGACGAAGGCGAGCGTCATTTCCACGAGCACAAGCGTCCCTCGCACGCTCCCGGCCCGGCTATCCGTAACGGACCTCGTACGGCTTTCCCGCAAATTGGCGGCCACGCCGCGCTGTGAAATAAAGATCGCCGGAGCCAGGCCGAACAAAATCCCCAGCGTAACAGCTACTGCAATGCTGACGATAAACGCCGCTGCTGTGGCGTGAATCTCGGCCTCTTCTCCTATATATTGGGCGGGGACGAGCGCGAGAATCGGGTGTAATGCCCAGATTCCCAGCAGAAATCCCAAAGCGCCCGCGATCGCCGAAAGCAAAATACTCTCGGTCAAAAATTGACGCGCCAGGCGGGCGGGTGTGGCTCCCACCGCCAGGCGCGTACCGATCTCGCCGGCTCGCGCCTTAGCCCGGGCCAACAGCAATCCCGCAATGTTTGCCGATGTGATCAGTGCCAGCGTGCCGACCGCTGCCAGAAGCAGGTAGAGCGCAATCCGAAGGTCGCCGACCACCACCGTTCGCACATCGAAAGGCAGGTACACTAGGCCCGCGTATTCCGAATGCGCGCCTCCATACTCGGCCTCTATACGATGCGCTAGGTATTGAAGCTCCGGTCTGGTTTGTTCCGCTGAAACTCCTTCTTTGGCAATTCCGGCCACGGTCAGACGACGATCCGAGCGGTCGTTCGCACCCGGCTCCAGCCCGAGCGGTGTATAAATATCCGCGCCCCACTGCTGGAATCTACGCGGTGTGATTCCAATAACCGTATAAGAAATGCTGTTCAGTTTGATCGTCTTTCCAACTAGTGCCGGGTCGCGGCCAAATCGCGCGTTCCACAGCCTGTAAGTAACGACCGCTACCTTTGGTCCTCCTGGGCGATCTTCTTCCGCCGTGAATACTCGGCCGAGGATTGGCGTGATGCCATACAGCGAAAATGCGTTCGCGGTGATCTCGACTACTGGCACTTGCGCTGGCCCGCCCGGACTCTCGACCCTCTCGGATAGCGTTGCACCTGAATGATGGAGGGCGAACAGGCCGTCGAAAGAGTGGCGAAGGCGCGCGAGATCGAAGTATTCGGGAGCGGAAAATGTCACCAATACCGATTTGTCCTTGGTGAATCTCTGATTCAGCAGCACTACTCGGTTCGCCTGTGGCGTTTGTCCGAAATGAATGTAAGCCCCATCCAAAATGCTGAACAGGACGGCCGTGGAACCGATTCCTAATGCCAGCGTCAGGATCGCGACCGAAGAAAATCCGGGGTTTCGCAAAAGCAGCCGAAAACCGTAACGAACGTCCTGCAAGTACGTTTCCGCCGTCACCCCGATTCGGCTGTCACGAACATTCTCCTTGATCTCTTCCATCCCGCCCAGTTCGAGCCGCGCCGCTTGCAGGGCGTCATCAGGGCTCATTCCGGATCGCATCTTCTCGTCCATCAGAAGATCCAAATAGCTGTGGACTTCCTGGTCAAGGTCTCGATCGAGCTGCTCCTTGCTAAGGATGTTTCGCCAGAATCGATACAAGCGATACGCCACGGCTACCTCTTACGTCGCCTGGAGAGCGCTTGAGATGGCGAGAGAAATCCGTTTCCACTGGTCCGTCTCCGCTTCGAGCTGGCGGCGGCCCGGCTTGGTCAGACAGTAAAATTTCGCGCGGCGATTGGTCTCCGATTGTCCCCATGAAGAGGATAACCAGCCAGCCTCCTCCATGCGATGCAGGGCAGGGAAGAGCGAGCCGGCTTTGACCTCGAACGTTCCATTTGTAATCTGGCCTATGCGGCGCGAGATTCCCATTCCGTGTAACTCTTTAAGCGCTACGGCTTTCAAAATCAATAGGTCGAGTGTTCCCTGCAGCAGATCTGGTCGCGAGGATGCCATATTGTTCTTATAGATAAGCTATAGGAAGAATAGCCGGTCTCTTATAGGCTGTCAATAAGAAAGAATGTTATTCGGCACGCAACATTGCCACGGCATCCGTCCGAATGGCGCGAATCACCGCCGGCAGCGCTGCCAGCAAAACGGCCGAGAGGATCGTCAGGGTTGGAAAAGCGAAAACGCTAACGTCGGAGGAAGCAATTTGATAAAGCAGGCTCTTAATGTAGGGTTTTAATAATAGCCCTGCGCCCGCCCCCGCTGCGGACCCTAACAGCACCATCGAAAAAACATCCAGCGTGACGAGTCGAGCGATGTTGCGCGCCGGCGCTCCCACGGCAATCCGAATGCCGAACTCGCGGCGCTGCTGGAGTACCGAATAGTCCAACACTCCATACAATCCGATCCCGCCAGCAACAATCCCACCGCTGCGAAAAACAAAGCGAGCATCGCTAGCAACCGCTCGCGAATCGTCTGCGCTTCGTTGACCTCCGTCTGCGTTCGGATATTGCTGACGCGAAACTCCGGACGTGTGCGCGCAATTTCCCGTCGTACTATTCCGGCGATCGATAGCGGGTTTGGATTTGTCGTTCGCACCAGGAACGTGGCACTGCCGAGCGCCTCGGGCGCTGTATAGCGAAGCGGAACATAAGCAGTAGGCGTGATAGGCTCGCGCATATTCCGGTAGCGCGCGTCGCGAGCCAGCCCTATGATCTTGTAATGCTGCTTTCCTCGGTCAAATGATTTCCCAACCGGATTCTCGCCGTTGAAGTTCAACTTTGCGAATGCTCGATTGACAATCGCCACTCCGGCCGTAGCATTTCGCGTCCCAGGCACCGTGTCGTCCGGACGAAAATCCCTGCCGTCAAGAAGGGGAATTTTCATCGTGTCGAGCCAGCCCGGCGAAACGTTCAGAAAATAGTGCAGAACATCTCCGGGCGGCTGTCCGTTCACTGCAACGAAGCCATTGGCGCCGTTCCCGCTAAGCAGCGGCCATCCCGCCACCGCAACTCTGTCCACGCCCGGTATTGTACGTAAATGATCAGCCGTTTGATACCAGAATTCCGTGGGTTGCGGGCGTTGTGCCACGGTTTCGAGAGTAAGAAGCCGCTCCGACGAGAATCCGGTCGGCTGTTGAGACAGTTTTTTGAGAGTAGAGACAAATAAACCGGCCCCGAAATGAACAAGAAAACAAAATGCAACCTGCGCTGCGATAAGCGCATGCATCAGCCGCCGCCGAGAGTGCGGATTGTCTCCGCCTTTGAGTGCGCTCGACGGCTTAACGGAAGAAGCCCGCAGTGCCGGCAACAGACCGAATAAAAACGTCACTGCTACGCTGAGCGCCGCGGCGAATCCTAGCACTCGCCAGTCCGCTGGCAGAACCAGCCGCGCTGGATTGTCAGCAGGATTGATTCGCGCGACAATGAATGGCGCGGACCACCACGCAAACAGTCCGCCAACCATCGTGGCGAGTATCGCCAGCAGCGCGCTCTCGACCAACACCAACTGGACCAGACGCGACCGCCCCGCACCGATTGATACGCGCAACGCCATCTCACGCGCTCGCCCTGTGGCCTGCGCCATTAGTAAGTTCGCCACGTTCGCGCAAGCGATCAGCAAGACCAGTCCGACTATCACGGCAAGAGCCTCCAGCGCAACTCGGTAAGTCTGCCGCATCTCGGAAAGCCCGGCGGCCGCCGGTTCCACCACAATCTTCTGATCGAGGAACCGGTTTAACCGCCGTGCAGGCCAGTTCGTAAACCCTTTCGCTCGCTCGCCCTGGACCGTCGTCCAGATTGCCTGTAACTGCGCCCGTACTCGTTCGGCGCTTCCGTTGAGCCTTCGTTGGATGAATGTTCTGATCCAGCTCCAGTCGTCATGCGTAACGCCCGGATGCATCATCGTTGGTAGGAAAATGTCTGTAAAGAATCCAGGCTCCGTCCCGGTGAAGAGTTTAGGGGCGACTCCCACTATTTCCAAACTGTCGTTCCCCATGCGGAACGTCCGGCCGATTACTCTCGGATCTTGTCCGAAACGACGTGTCCAGTAATCGTAGGAGAGTACCGCATAGGGATGCGATTTGGGTGTGAGATCGTCCCTTTCGTTTAGCAGACGTCCCAGCGCAGGCTTGAGTCCGAAGACGCTGAACATCCAGCCCGAAACATATTGTCGATGCGCCTTTTCCATCTCCGCGTCCGATGCGTACGTCAAATCGGCACGCTCTACCCAGGAAACGGCAATCATCTCGGCGTCATCCCGCACTGCGGCCCGCATCAAACGGAACTGCGGATATTCATTGCTATCGGTCGTCCGAAACGAGCCGTCCGGTCCGGTGCCGCGAGTGAGCATCGCATATAGACGATCCGCGTGCGCCACGGGCATGGGTCGCAACAACAATGCATCGATCAAACGGAACGCCGATGTCGATGCCCCAACGGCAAGTGCGAGTGACAGCACCGCTGCCGCAGAAGTCGCTGGCTTTTTCGCCAATTGCCGCCACCCGAACACGAGATCGGCGCGCAGCGAATCGAGCCAAACGAGCAGTCTGATGTCGCGGCTCTCTTCGCGATGCCGAAGGAACGACCCGAACTCCTTCCGTACTTCGTCCGGATCACGGCCATTCGCGATGGCCTCCTCTACATGTGACCGAAGTTCCTCATCGATTTCGTCGCTTAAACGATCGCCGCGGAAGACGTTCGAGATGCGCGACCAAACAGACATATGAAGTTATCTTATTATATAGACATCTTAGTATGGCCCGGGCATGCTGCTACTCCCACTCGATCGTGCCGGGCGGCTTGTGAGTGAGGTCGTAGAACACCGCCGCAATTCCATCGATCGCAAGCAGCTCCCACGTCAGCCGTTCCAATTGTTCCGGTGCCATGAGCACGACATCCGCGGTCATCCCGTCAACCGAATGAATCGGCCGCAGCGCGATCGACTCACGCGCCTCGCCTGCGCCAACCGGCAAGAGAACCACCGGAAACTGCCAGACCCGATCTTCAAATCCGCTCGCATCACAAAAACGGCGGACGACTGCGTCTGCTTCGCGCAGCAAATCGAGCCGCGGCTTGGTAATCGCAGCCTTGAAAACCTCGAATGACGCGAGCGGTGCTTTCCCGCCGCACAATGCAACTACGCGATTGATGTCCCTTCGATTGTTGGTCAACGCAGGCGCAGTTTGTTGAATATCGTCCATAGTTGGTTTCTGCGCAAGCGCAAGCACGGCACGATAACTGCGCGCGTCTCCCTGCACTCCAACAGAACGCAAAGGCAGCAGAAAACCGTCCGTCGTCTCCGTCAGCCCAGCCTGTTTTTCCGAGCACAAACAGCGGATCGCCAGTCCGGGACCGGGAAAAGGATGGCGCGAAAGGAATTTCGCTGGAATACCAATTTCCCGGCCGATCTCGCGCACCTCGTCTTTATAGAAAGACGTCAATGGCTCTATGATGCGCCCCGCATCGATCAATGCCTGGATGCCTGCCACGCGATTGTGATGGGTCTTGATGAGGTCTGCCTTCGCCGTCCCGCCGGATTCGATGGTATCGGGATAGATGGTGCCCTGGCCCAGGATCCATCTGCCGTCGAGAAAATGTTCGGTTGCGAGAATCCGTTCCTGCACTTTCACGAATTGCTCACCAATCGCCCTTCGCTTCTGTTCCGGATCGACCATGCCTTCGAGCGCGTTCAAGAACTCTCCCTCGGCTCGCTCCGCGAGAAAATTCTTCGCGCCCAGTTCCGCAAAGATTCCTGTTACGAACTCCGTCTCGCCGTGGCGCATCAGGCCCGTATCGACATAGATACCCAAAACCCGTTCTGGCCCAAGCGCACGCAGGCATAGCGAATACGCGACTGTCGAATCCACGCCTCCGCTCACGAAAAAGAAAATATTCTGGTCGCCGGCCGCCGCGCGAATTTGCTCTTCTACCAGCGGCACGCGCTGCGAAACATCCCAATCCTTTTCTACTCCGCAGATATCGAACAGGAAATTTTCCAAAATCTGACGACCGGCATGCGTGTGCACCACCTCCGGATGAAACTGAATGCCAAATAGTCTACGGATCGGATCGGACATCGCTGCGATACCCGAGATATCGGTTGCTGCTGTCACACGGAAGCCGGGCGGGACCGCCGCTACGCTGTCGAAATGGCTCATCCAGATCTGCGACTGCTTCACGCCATTCCAAAGCGCATCGGCGCAAGTTACGGTGAGATGGGCCGGGCCGTATTCGCCGCGCTGCCCTCTCTGGACCTTGCCTCCCAGATGATGCGCCAGCAACTGATGCCCGTAGCAGATGCCGAGCACGGGAATTTGGCCGGCGAGAATCCCCGGATCGATATCCGGACAACCGGGTTCATACACACTCCCCGGCCCACCCGAAATAATAATCCCTTTGCGCGAACTCAGCGCCGCCCGCGGTATATCGCTCGGCTGCACGTCCGCATAGACGCCAAGCTCGCGCACCCGTCGTGCGATCAGGTGCGTGTACTGGCCACCTGTGTCGAGGACAGTAATCTGAGGATGAAGATTGGAGCTAGCGAAGGCTGGCTCGTTGTTTTTCAAACCGTGTTTTGGACTGTGCAAGGAGCGATGCGGCCTTCGGCACTGCGTCAATGGCCTTCTGTACTTCCGGATCCTGCTCTACGCCGACGCGCTGCGAATCCTCGTAGCTGAAGGCTGTCACATACATCTCGGCGCGAAGCTGATCGCGTACCCACGTGTGATCCTTCGCCCAGTCCGCCTCGCTGAATTTTACGCCTTGCTTCAGTAGGTAATCGTGGAAGCTCTCGAGTACCGCCTCGTCCGGTATCCAGCCCTTTTCGAGCTTCGTATCGTGATCGGAGAAGTACTTTGCCGAAAATCCAAAAAATGCGTTCTTCCGGGCGACGCCTAACTCAAAGGCGTCCAGCTTAACCGGTTCGAACTTCTCATCTGGCGTAATTCCGCCGCCGCCGTATACCGTCCTGCCTAAATCGGTTTGCTTGATGTCCGTCGGGTCTTTCGAATCTGTTCTCCGGCCGTAATAGTAATCGAGAAACGAAATGTTCGAATAATTACGCTGGATCAAACGGCCGCTCGGAGTGTAATAATGCTGCGTCGTAAGCGCCAAGCCGGTGTTGTCGTTCAACGGGAAAATTGTCTGAACGAGTCCCTTCCCGAATGTGACATCGCCTAGGATCCAAGCTCGGTCATGGTCCTGCAGCGCACCGGCCACGATCTCCGCGGCCGATGCCGAGTAGCGGTTTACCAGAACCACAATCGGGTAGCTCTCCCCGTATTGGCTGCCGCGCGCTACGTACGGCTTCTCGGAGAACGCACGTCCTTTGTGCGACACCACAACCTGTCCCCGGTCCAGCCAATGGCCGGCTGTGGCCACGCCTTCTGTCAGCAGACCACCCGGATTCTCGCGCAAATCGAGAATCAATCCTTTTATGTTTTGCTCACCGAGCGACTTAAGATTCTGGTCGACTTCATGGCTGGTTGTCTCGGTGAACGACTGAATGCGCATGTATGCGATGCCCGGCTTCACCCAGAACGCCGTGTCCACGCTGTTGCGCGGAATCTCATCCCGTATTAGGTTGAACGCGATCGGCTTCGTCGCGCCCTCCCGCCGCACCGTAACCTGGACCTTGGTGCCCTTCGGACCCTTCAGCAGATCGGCGACTTCCGTCGTATTTAAATCGTCGACCCGCTTATCGTTCACTTCCATCAGCAAATCGCCCGGCCGGATACCCGCTTTATACGCTGGCGTGCCGCCGAACGGATGGATTACCATCGGTTTGCCTGTCCGCGGTTGGGGTCCAATCAACATTCCGATGCCGTAGTACATCCCATGCTGCTCTTCCCTGAGCCCGGCATATTCTTTAGGATCGAAGAAATTCGAGTGCGGATCGAGTGTCCGCAACATCCCCGGAATGGCGCCCTTGTAAATGGCTTTGTCCGAGGAGAGTTTGTCGGAATAATTCTGGTCAACTAGATCGTAGATCTTGGTAAATGATTCAATGCTGGCCTTCAGATCCTCGTCCGAAGTGGCGCTCGCATTGCGTTGCTCCGCTTGAGGCGCCGCCGACACCTTGCCGGCGCCCGGTCCGATGAGCCCGCCCACTACGGCCGAGGCTGCCAGGAACAGGGGAATGAACAGAAAATATCGCCGCTGGGAAGACAATAGAACCTCCAGAGGTTGCTGCTATCAGTATAGACGTTCCAGCCAGACTAGAACGGAATTACGCGATATCCGGTGGACTGGCGATGGCCAAAGTGATCCACAGTTCGCTCCCGGACATTTCTCGCTGCATGCTTCGGCGATCAGCCGGCCGCGCGGACGCGCCGGGCCAGCGCTGACTCGCTGCGCGCGCCTCTGCGCGGAGTCTCGTCCAACCGCTTGACCTGGTCGCTTACGCAAACCAGAAACATGGGTTGCCGCGCGTTTTTCAGAAGATCGATAATCCGATCCTGCTGGTCTTCCAGATAAATCGACTTACCGTCCGTCAGCAGATGGAGTCTCGAATCGGAGGACAAAACGTCCGCCAGCCGTCGGCCCATCTCGCGCTGCAGGAAGCGCAGGACACGCCGAATCTTTTGCAGCGAAAATCCCTTGCGCCGCAACTCCGCAATTAGGGAAATTTCAATTACTTCTTCCGCCAGGTAAATCCGTTTGTGTCCTTCATGACGCGGAGAAACTACCTTGCGCTCGTCCCACCACTGAAGCTGCCGGAGACTCACCTGAGCAACCTTTGCCACATCGGTGCTGGTGAAGGTTCGTTGCACGGCACCCTTTTCGGAGCGTCCCAGTACTGCCTCGTGGTTTAAATCAGAACGGACTTTGCGCGTTTTGAACATGATTCTCGAATCGCGTGGTAACGGATTTCTTCGGCTCCCAAAATTGTACTAGACCTGTGCCCAGAGTCAATAGGGAGCAAGTAGGGTACTATCCACCGCCGACGAACTCGACGATTTCAATGCATGCTCCGCGTTCCACCGGCGTCGCTGCCCAGTCGCGCTTGCGCACGATCGATTTATTCAATTCCACCGCCACGCGTTCGAAAGGGACCTCTAGCCAAGTGAGCAAAGCCGTCACCGACTGTCCCGGCGGCACGCGCCTCGCCTCTCCATTCACCTGCACATCGATGCACTGTGGGTCCATAAACTTGCCGATTGCTACTCTAATACTTACACCACTTCTTCATCGACATGCCCGGCACTTATCCCCAGACTTGGTTTCCTGTGCTGATTCAGATCGTGATCGCCATCGCCGTAGCCGGTGCGATGATCGGGCTGTCGGCGATATTGGGACGCCGTCTCCGCGATCCCGTCAAATCAAGTCCCTACGAATCCGGCATGCTGCCGGTCGGTACCGCGCGCGAACGTTTTTCCGTAAAGTTCTATCTGGTCGGAATGGTTTTCATCCTTTTTGATATTGAAGCCATCTTTCTTTACCCCTGGGCCGTCGTTTTCCGCCAGTTAAAGCTGTTCGCGTTTTTTGAAATGTTGATATTCATCGTTCTGGTGCTCTGTGGCTTTTTCTACATTTGGAAAAAGGGTGTTTTGAATTGGGCGGCTGATGAGTCGCGGCGACCCCGTCAAACGGAGTCTAAACGTGCTGCCTGACGCTGTCGCCCAGAATCCGCAAATTATTGCTCTTGCTGAACAACTTCCTGGCGCGGTTCTCGACGCAAGCATTGCTGTGGACGGCTTGGTCCTCGGCGTTGCTCCCAAATACGTCGAGAGCGTCTGTCGTTATTTGAAGCAGAACGAAGGGTTTGCCCGGCTGAGCGCGGTGACGGGAGTCGACTGGTGGCCGCGAGAGCCGCGCTTCGAAGTACTCTATTTTCTCCATTCACTCGCCCACAACGCCCGGCTTCGGCTCAGTGTCCGCATCGCCGAAGGAGAACATTTGGAGTCGATATGTCACCTCTGGCGCGGGGCGAATTGGTACGAGCGTGAAGTGTTCGACTTGTTCGGAATCGAATTCAGGAATCATCCCAACTTGGAGCGCATTCTGATGCCTTCCGACTGGGAAGGGCATCCGCTTCGCAAAGATTATCCGATCCATGGACACAAGTACTCATACCAGGAAGAGTAGTACCGCTGGAAAGTAGTAAACGAAATGATCGAAGGGAAAACACACGTCGAATCGCTGGATGCGCGGCATGAGCTACAAGTAGCGGATGTATCCGGGTTGGAAACTCAACTTCCGCCGGATAGCACCGTCCGCCGCATGACGCTCAATATGGGGCCGCAGCATCCTTCGACCCATGGTGTCTTGCGCGTCGTGTTGGAACTCGACGGCGAAACGATTCTGAGCGCGCGGCCCGAAATCGGATATCTGCACACCGGCATCGAAAAGCAGTTCGAGGTCAAGAAATACCAGCAGGGTATCCCGCTTACGGACCGCGTGGATTATCTGGCTAATCTGAATAACAATCTCTGTTATTCCCTCGCCGTCGAAAGACTGCTGCAGTTGGAAATTCCGCCGAAAGCCCAGTGGATGCGTGTAATGCTGTGCGAGCTGACCCGCGTCGCGAGCCACTTGATCTGGCTCGGCACGCACGCTCTCGATATCGGCGCGATGACGGTCTATTTTTACTGCTTCCGGGAACGCGAAGAGATCCTCAAGATCTTCGAAATGTTCTCCGGCCAGCGCATGATGACGAGTTACATCCGCATCGGTGGTCTCGCACTTGAGCCGCCGCGTGGCTGGCACGCCGTCGTCTCGAAAGCAATCGAGCCGCCTGGCGCGCGGCATCGAAGAGTACCATGAACTACTCTCATCGAATCCCATCTGGGTAAACCGTACAAAAGGCGTAGGCTCGTTGCCCGTAGATCTCATGCTCGAGTTAGGCGTAACCGGGCCGATGATACGAGCGGCCGGCGTGAATATGGATTCGCGCAAGGATTGCCCGCATACCAGCTACGAAAAATTTGATTTTGACGTTCCTACGCGAACCGCCAACGACGTCTATGCCCGTTTTGAAGTGCGCATGGAAGAGATGCGGCAAAGCGTCCGCATCGTGCGCCAGGCCCTCGAGGGTATGCCCTCCGGCCCCTGGCAGGCGGACGCTCCGCATGTGCTGCTACCCGACCGCGAGCGAATGAAGACGCAAATGGAATCGCTCATCTACCATTTCAAGATTGTCACGGAAGGATTCCGTGTACCAGAAGGCTCGGTGTATCAAGTAGTCGAGTCGCCGCGCGGTGAACTGGCCTACTACGTCGTGAGTGATGGCACTGCGCGCCCCTACCGGGTCTTTATGCGCACACCTAGTTTTGGAAATCTGCAATCGCTGGGAGCCATGCTTGAAGGTGTGCTGATTGCCGACTCGATCGCCGTAATGGGAAGTATGGATTTCGTTCTAGGAGACGTCGACCGCTAGAATCATGACCTTTTCGCCGGCGCTGGAAGCGCGTTTCGAAAAGCTGTTGAAGAGTTATCCGCCTGGGCGCGAACGTTCGGCGGTTGTGCCCATGTTGTTATACGCGCAGGATGAGACTGGCGCCGTGACACGGGAATTGATTGAGGAAGTAGCGCGCCGTTGCAACGTAAGCCCTCTGCAGGTGGATGAAGTCATCGGCTACTATTCGATGCTTCATCGCAAACCTCTCGGGAAATTTCATGTCCAGGTCTGCACGAATATCGCCTGCCAAGCTGTCGGTGGCGAAGAGCTGTATGAACACGCCAGCCGCACGTTGAAGCTCGGTCACAAACAAGTTTCGCCCGATGGGCAGATCTCTCTCGAAGAGGTCGAATGCATCGGCGCCTGCGCCTGGGCTCCTGCTATTCAAATTAACTATGATTTTCATCACTTCGTCACGCCGGAGCAGTTCGATCGATTAATGGAAGGTTTACGTAACGGTAACTACCGGAGCGGTAACGATGCGCTTTAACCCGCCTAGCCCGCTCGAAGTCCGAGTTGTGTCCGCGCGCTTCGATCTTGAAAACTCCGCCTCGATCGATACTTATCTCGCCAACGACGGCTACGTCGCCGTAAAAAAAGCGCTCGAGATGACACCGGAAGCCATCATCGATTTGCTGAAAGCATCAGGCTTGCGAGGTCGCGGTGGCGCGGGCTTCCCGACCGGTATGAAGTGGAGTTTCGTCCCGCGCACTACCGGCAAACCCACCTACGTCGTTTGCAATTCGGACGAAAGCGAACCGGGCACCTGCAAAGACCGTCTGCTGATGCAAAACGATCCCCATCAGCTTATCGAGGGAATGGTCATCGCTGGTTGGACGATCCGCTCGAACAAGGGATATATCTTCATTCGCGGCGAATATCGCTACCTGATCGACATTGTCGATCGTGCTCTCGAAGAAGCCTACGCCCGTGGCTACCTCGGCCAAAATATTCTGGGTTCGGGCTGGGATTTCGATTTGTACACCCATACCGGTGCCGGCGCTTACGAATGCGGCGAGGAATCGGCCCTGCTCGAATCGCTGGAAGGTAAGCGTGGTGTTCCACGCCTGAAGCCTCCTTTCCCGGCGGTGGTCGGCGCTTTCCAGTCGCCCACAATTTTGAACAACACGGAAACGTTTTCCTCCGTACCCCCCATCTTCCGTGGCGGTGCGGAGTGGTACGCCGGCCTCGGCTCTCCGAAAAACGGTGGCACGCGGATGATGTGCGTGTCCGGGCATGTCAACAAACCCGGCGTCTACGAAATGCCCATGGGCTTTCCACTCATGCGCCTCATCGAGGAAGTCTGCGGCGGCGTGCGGAACGGCAAGAAGCTCAAAGCTGTAATTCCCGGCGGTTCCTCGTCTCCTTGCCTCAGGGCCGACGAGTGTGACGTCGCGCTCGACTTCGATTCATTGGCAAAAGCCAAGACAATGGCCGGCTCGGGTGGTTTGGTTGTGCTTGATGAAGACACCGATATCGTCGCGGTCGCGCTCCGCACCATCAAGTTTTATGCGCATGAAAGCTGTGGTTGGTGTATTCCTTGCCGAGAAGGGACCACGTGGCTCAAGAAAGTGCTCACGCGCTTTCACGATGGTGGCGGCTTGCAAAGCGACATCGATCTGATCGGTGAGCTGGCTGCCAACATGCTCGGCCGCACCTTCTGCCCGTTAGGAGATGCCGCGGCGATGCCGACCGGCGCGTTCGTCGCAAAGTTTCGCGACGAATTCGAAGCGCGTCTTCAGCAAACCGCGCAGCGGCGAAGAACATTTTGGAACTGGTACATGGCTGATCTCGTCAAATTCACGATCGATGGCCGCGAGCTCGAAGCACCGGCCGGAACATTGCTGATTAACGCCGCCAAGCAAGACGGCATCGCGATTCCCGCCTTCTGCTATTACGACGGCTTGTCGCTGCAGGCGGCTTGCCGCATGTGTCTGGTGGAAGTTGAAAAGACTCCCAAACTGCAGGTCGCCTGCACGCTGCCCGTAGCGGCTGGTATGGTCGCTCACACCGACTCAGCCCAAGTCCGTCAGGCACGCAAAGGCACTCTCGAATTTCTGTTGACCAACCACCCGCTCGATTGTCCGGTCTGTGACAAGGGCGGCGAATGCGAACTGCAGGACATGGTCTTTCGCTACGGGGCGGGTCGAGAGCCGTTTCCGCGAAGAGAAAGTACACGTCGATGAAAAGCAGTGGTCGCCGGTCGTCTTTTACGATGCACCCCGCTGCATTCTCTGTTACCGCTGCGTGCGAATTTGTGGCGAAGGGCTTCGGCGTTAGCGCGCTGGGCGTGGGAAATCGCGGCGTCGCATCCGAGATTGTTCCGAATCGTGGCGATCACCTCGAATGCGATGAATGCGGGGCATGCATCGACATCTGTCCGGTCGGCGCGCTAACATCTGGAGCCTACCGCTACAAGACTCGCCCATGGGAGATGGAGCATGTCGGCACGATCTGCACGCACTGTTCGAACGGCTGCAAAACGACGCTGGGCGTCCGCAATGGTGAAATCATTCGCGCCAACAATCGCGATCGATCCGGCATCAACGGCGAGTTCTTGTGCATAAAGGGCCGTTATGCGTTCGATTTCAATCAGCATCCGGAGCGCGTCACCGTCGCCGCTTTTGAGGACCGCTGACGGCGTATTGAAACCCGTTTCGTGGGCCGTTGCCTTGGCCACCGTCGCCAAGAAATTCACCGAAGTGCTTGCCAGGCGCGGCAAATTCGGCGATCATCGGCTCGAATCACACCACCAACGAAGAAAATTATCTGCTGCAAAAGTTCGCCCGCCAGATTCTGCGCACTTCGAACATCGATCACCATCGCACCGGCGATGTCGTGACATTGCTCGACGCCCTTCATGGACGTGCCAACTCTCTCGCTTCGACCGCCGATCTCTCAACCGGCAAAGCCGCCCTGATAGTCGATAGCGATCTGGCGCAGGAACACCCACTGCTCGCCTATCAGTTGCGCACCAATTGGCGACTGAACAAGGAGCATGTCTACGCCGTAACGCCCGGCCCCGTGCGCGAGGATAGCTACGCGACCACCGCCCGCGCCCCGTTGGGAAGCGAATTCGAAGCTCTTGAAAGGTTTGCGCGACAAGCTCAAGGCCGAACCCGAACTGATGATTCTGTTTGGCCCGGCAGATCAAGGGCGAAGCCATCCGCAAGCTCGTAGTGTTCGGCGATTCGCTGGGTATTCCCGTGAAGTACGTCTGCCTGCTCGACTATTCCAACTCCCGTGGCGCCTCGGATATGGGCTTGTTGCCCGACCTCCTGCCCGGCTACCAGAGTGTGGCCGATGGCGGAATGTCGGCGGGGTTGAGCTACGACGAAATTCTGGCCGCGCCGGATCTAAACGTCCTATGGGTCGTGGGAGCCAATCCACTGGCACGTCACGAACTGACCGGGCGCGATGCATTCATCGTTGTCCAGGATCTGTTCCTGACTGAGACAGCGAAACGCGCCAACGTCGTTCTCCCTGCTTCTTCTGCGTATGAAAAGACCGGCACCTTACGAATGTGTGCGGCGATGTGCAGAAATTGAATCGTGGGGCTAAGACCATGGGGACCAAGCCGGATTTGGAAATTATCGGCCTGCTCGCCAAGGAAATGCGCTCCGATTGGGGCGTGCCGAAGTCCGACGCAGTCTTCCGGGAAATTCGCAGAGTTGTCCGCGGTTATGATTTCCCGCTACCCGTGATTGAGACCGGCGGCGCCGCCCCGACTGCTCCCTCCACCGGAGAGCTGGCTTTTCAAGCCCGGCCCGAGCTGACGCGCGGCGCACGGAATACTCTGTTCACCTCCGGAACTCTCGGACAATTCTCGAAAGCGTTGCAGTCGGTCCTGGAATCTCCTGGCGAACTGTATCGCGATCCGCACAGCAAAACGGGTGTGCGTGAAGGCAGTGTGCAACTCGAAACGGCGAGCGAAGAGAAATGAATTTCTTTATCGTCAGCCTGATCAAAATCGCAATCGTCTTTGCGGTTTTCATGACCACTCTCGCCTACCTGCAATGGGTTGAGCGCAAAGTTCTGGCGCATATTCAATCGCGCACCGGCCCGCTGCGTGTCGGACCGCACGGTTTGTTGCAGCCGCTTGCTGACGTCTTCAAGCTGCTCACCAAAGAAGATCTTCTGCCGCCCTACGTGAACCGCTTTTTTTATCTGCTCGCGCCGTTTCTCGCTGTTTCGCTCGCTCTGATTTCGATCTCGATCATTCCCTTTGGGCCGGAGGTCGATTTTTTCGGTACGCGCACTTACATGCAGATCAGCCGACGTACGCGTTGGCATCTTGTTCGTCCTTGCCCTTAGCGCGGTGAGTGTCTACGGCATTGCCTTGGCGGGCTGGTCCTCCAACAACAAATATTCACTGATCGGTGGGTTGCGCAGCAGCGCCCAGATGATCAGCTACGAACTGCCGCTCACGCTCGCGATCGTGTCGCCCCTCCTACTGGCGAATCATCTTAGCTTTCGCGATATCGCAACCAGCCAGGCGGGCTACTATCTGGGGTTTATTCCCCGCTGGAACATTTTCCAGATGCCATTCCCGCAGATTTTCGGCTTTGTGATTTTCATGATCGCCGGTTTTGCCGAGACCAATCGCCTCCCGTTCGACTTGCCGGAAGCTGAAAACGAACTGGTGGCCGGCTTCCACACCGAATACAGCAGCATGAAATTCGCCTGCTTCTTCATGGCCGAGTACGCCAACATGGTGACCATCACCTGCGTTGCCACGCTTTTGTTTCTGGGCGGCTGGCATCCGCTATTCCCAGCCCCCTATTCCAACTGGGTTCCCACCGTGATTGCTTTGGCTGCCGCTGTCGTGTTCTTCCTGCAAGCCCGCAACCCGGCGCGTAAGCGAGATCGCATCACCTTTCCTGTTTTTGCGGTTGTCGCCTTGCTCGCGGCCGTGCTGTTTGCGATTCCGTTTCTTCAAACCTATCTCGTGCCGATCTTCTGGTTTGCGAGCAAAGCCGGCGTGCTGCTGTTCACCTACATCTGGGTTCGTGGTACCTTGCCGCGTTTCCGTTACGACCAGCTCATGCATTTCGCCTGGACATTTCTCTTTCCTTGCGCGCTACTGAACCTCCTGGCGACGGCGTTCTGCGTGGCGGTCTTTTAAAGAGCATGGACACCTTCCTATTTATCGTCTTCGCGATTGTCGCGGTCGGTTGCGCCGTTGAACTTGGTCCTTCAGAAGCATCCTATCTCGAGTGCTCTGTCGCTCATCGGCGTCATGGGCTCGCTCGCGGTTCTCTATCTGCTGCTGGGCGCGGAATTCATTGCCATGGCGCAGATGATCGTCTACGGCGGCGCCGTCATGGTGCTCTTTATCTTCGTCATTATGCTGCTGAACGCCGGTACAGAGAAGGGCAGCGGCAAATCGTGGTTTGCTCAGATCGCCGGATTCCCGCTCCTGTGTGCCTTCGTTGCGTTGCTGGCATTCCTGATCCGCGTCGGTACTGCCTCCGCTGCACCCGGTCGAGTTCGGCAGTTGGGTGGGCGGCACCGCCGAAGCCATCGGCATGCTGCTGTTCACGAAATATCTGCTGCCGTTCGAGGTCACTTCCATTCTGATCCTGATCGCGATCCTGGGCGCCGTCGTTCTGGCGCGAAAGGAGATCGATTAAATGGGTCACGTTCCTCTGTCCTGGTATCTGATTCTGAGCGCCATCCTGTTCGGCACTGGCGTTGCCGGATTTGTCTACCGCAAAAGCGTCATCACCGTCTTCATGTCCATCGAGCTCATGCTGAATGCCGTCAATCTCAGCTTTGTCGCGTTCTCTTATCAACTGCAACGCATCGATGGTCATATCTACTCGTTCTTCGTCATGGTCGTGGCGGCCGCTGAAGCCGCCGTCGGGCTTGCCATCATTCTGACCGTCTTCAAAAATCGCGGCACTCTCGCAGATCGACGAAGTCGATTCTATGAAGCTCTGACCCATCGATCATGAATCTCTGGCTCATCCCATTCTTCCCGCTCGTCGGCTTTCTGTTGAACGGTTTGCTTGGCAAACGGCTCTCGAAGCCGATTGTCAGCCTGATCGCCGTCGGCTCGGTGGCCGCCTCCTTTGCCTTCGTGCTCGCGGTACTCGGCAAGCTATACCCGCTGAGCGTGCCCTATTCGGATCACTACTTCACCTGGATACAAAGCGGCTCACTCAACATCGGCTGCGACTTCGTCGTCGATCGCCTCACTGCCGTCATGCTGCTGGTCGTCACTGGCGTCGGACTGCTGATTCACATCTATTCCGTCGGCTACATGGGGCATGAAGACGGCTACTACTCGCTTCTTTAGTTATCTGAACCTCTTCATGTTCTTCATGCTGGTTCTGGTGCTCGCCGCGAATCTTCTGCTGATGTTCGTCGGCTGGGAAGGCGTCGGGCTTTGTAGCTACCTGCTGGTCGGCTTTTACTTCAAAGAGAAATTTGCCGCTGATGCAGCGAACAAAGCGTTCATCGTGAATCGCATCGGCGATTTCGGTTTTTCGCTCGCCATCTTTCTCACGGTGGTCTTATTCGGCACACTCGATTTCGGACGGATCGCCGGCGTGGTCGCTGGGATGCCGGTCGAAACCTCGGCGCACATGCTCACCGCCATCACGCTGTTGTTCTTTCTGGGCGCGGCTGGCAAATCCGCGCAGTTCCCGCTTATACGTCTGGTTGCCGGACGCCATGGCCGGACCGACTCCGGTCTCTGCCTTGATTCACGCCGCCACCATGGTGACCGCGGGTGTCTATATGATTGCCCGCGTATCGTTCCTCTATGATCATGCGCCGCTCGCGATGCACGTAGTCGCGCTCGTCGGATTGTTCACGGCTGTCTTCGCCGCTACGATCGGCCTCGTCCAGAACGATATTAAGAAGGTCTTCGCGTACTCAACCGTCTCCCAGCTCGGCTACATGTTTCTCGGCTTGGGCGTAGGCGCTTATTCCGCCGGCATTTTTCACTTGATGACGCACGCTTTCTTCAAGGCCCTGCTCTTCCTCGGCGCGGGCAGCGTGATCCACGGCCTCGCGGGTGAACAGGATCTGCGCCACATGGGCGGTTTGCGAAAAGCCATGCCCATTACGTTCATCACGCTTGGCATCGCCAGTCTTGCCATTTCGGGTTTCCCCGGCTTCTCCGGATTCTTCAGTAAGGACGCTATTCTGTCCGCGACCTTTGCCCAGTCGCCGTGGATGTTCTGGGTGGGCGCCTTTACGGCCGGTCTTACCGCCTTCTATGTGTTCCGGGCCTACTTCATGACATTCTTCGGAAAATATCGAGGCCACCATCACCCGCATGAATCGCCGCTTGTGATGACAGGGCCCTTGATCGTGCTGGCGTTGTTCTCGCTGGTGGGCGGCTTTCTAAACGTTCCCGCCTTTCTCTCTGGCACCTATCCTCTCGCTGAGGAACGGCTTTTTCCCATGATCATCTCAGCGCTGTGCGGCATCCTCGGCATTTGTGCCGCCGCCTGGTTCTACCTCGTTCGCCCCGCTCTCGCCGAATCCATGAAGATCAGCGCCGGCCCCATTTATACGCTGCTTGCGAACAAATACTACGTCGACGAGATCTATTTCGGGGCGATCGTAAATCCTGTCATAGGCGTCTCTCGTTCGCTGCTCTGGCGCGGCGTGGATCAGGGATTGATCGACGCGGGCCTGGTGACTGGCATTGCGCGGGTCGTGCGCGGCTGGGGCTCTCTGTTCCGGCAATGGCAATCCGGCAGCATTCGTAACTATGCCACCTGGATATTGGCCGGTTCACTTCTCGTGATCTTTGTCCTCGGCTTGTTCGGAGGTGCGCGATGACGTTAGTTGTGGTCTTGTTCCTGCCTCTCCTCGGCTGCCTGCTTGCCGCCCTGTCACCGCGCGATTCGAAGGTGCCACTCTATACCGCCTTCGCCGCAAGTATCGCCGCGTTTCTCGCTTCCTTACGTCTCATTGCCCCCGTCAGCGAACAAGGCGCGCACTTCACCTCCGCCATCGATTGGCCCTGGATCGACGGCCTCGGCCTCCAGATCCGTTTTCACCTGGGTGTCGATGGCATCAGCCTCTGGCTGATTCTGCTGACCACCTTGCTCGTTCCTATTGCGGTCTGGATGACTGGACGCATGGTCGCCGATCGCCAAAAAGATTTCTGCGCGCTGTTGCTGTTATTCGAATTCGGCTTGATCGGAGTCTTTTCGGCGCTCGACCTGTTCGTCTTCTACATCTTCTGGGAAGTGGCTCTTGTGCCCATGTACCTCTTGGTCGGGTCCTGGGGCGGCGCGCGCCGTGGACCGGTGGCCGTCAAATTCTTCGTGTACACGATGCTCGGCTCCGTGCTGATGCTCGCGTCGATACTCTACCTGCATAGCCGGACCGGTTCGTTCGATTACGTCGACATCCTCAACGCGTTCTCCTCCGGCCGCGTAGCATTGACCGAATCCCAGCAACTCTGGCTGTTCCTCGGTTTCTTCGCCGCCTTCGCGGTAAAGGTTCCGATCTTCCCGTTCCACACGTGGCTACCCGATACTTACACCGAAGCCCCCATGCCGGCGACTTTCCTGTTGGCTGCCGTTATGTCGAAAATGGGCGCCTACGGTCTTCTCCGGTATTCTTTGAGCCTCGCGCCGGGTGGTGCGCAACGTTGCGCTTCCTGGATCGCCGTCCTCGCCATTATCGGCATCCTGTATGGCGCGTTACTGGCTTTGATCCAGCCAAATATTAAACGTCTGATCGCCTATTCTTCGCTGAGCCATTTAGGATTCGTAGTCCTCGGAATCTTTACCTTCAGGCAGCAGGGCGCCGACGGGGCCGTCTACCAGATGCTTGCCCATGGCGTCTCGACCGGAGCCTTGTTCTTGCTCGCCGGGTTTCTGGAGCACCGCAACCAATCGCTCGAAATATCCGATTTCGGCGGGCTGGCAGTCCGCGCGCCTCGCTTGGCCACTGTATTTTCTATCGTTTTGTTCGCGAGCATTGGGTTGCCGACCCTTTGCAATTTCGTCGGCGAGTTTCTGATTCTGCAAGGCGCCGCTCTAGCGAAATTCTCCTGGGCTGCCTGGGCCGCTCTAGGCGTGATACTTTCCGCCGCTTACATGCTCTGGATGTACCAGCGCACTTTCTTCGGAAAGCCGAACCAGCGAAACGAGGGCTTCGTCGATCTTGCCGGTCGCGACTGGCTTCCCCTGCTGCCGCTTCTCGCGATGATCGTCTGGCTGGGATGCTATACCCAGCCCTTCCTGCAGCCCATTTCCGCATCCACTTCGCATCTGCTTGAGCAGACCACCATGAACGACCAATATCGTGTTTCGCTGCGTCTCCCGGGGAACGTGAGTGCTTTCTAACATGCTTCCCGCCACCGCAGACTACCTCCGTTTCCTACCCGAAATCCTTTTGACGATATTTGGCATCGCCGCCATGATGCTCGAGGCCGTGGCGCACGGCAAGCGAACTTACCTGGGCGTAATCTCCCTTGTTGGAATCGCTGCCGCCTTTGTGGCCAATTTTTACTCCTACACTAACCAGGGCGCAGCCTTCCAAAATATGCTTATTGTGGATGGCTATGGAGTATTCTTCCGCGGTCTTCTCCTGGTGGCTGGCTTCCTCTGCGTCCTGAGTTCACTTAGCTACCTCGAACGCGAAGGTGCGCAAAGCGGCGAATACTACGCGCTCATTCTTTTCTCGCTTGTCGGCCAATGCATTCTTGCCACTGCCGGCGACCTCATCATGGTCTTCATCGGTCTGGAAGTTTCTTCCATCGCCACCTATATCCTCGCCGGATTCCTGCGCGACGACCGCCGCAACACCGAGGCTGCCCTGAAATATTTCTTGCTGGGCTCGTTTGCCACCGCGTTTCTCCTCTACGGCATCGCCTGGATCTATGGCCTCACGGGAGTAACGAATCTTGCACAGATTCAGCAGATCTTGCAGCAGCAGCCGCATCACAGCGTCATCGCCGCGCTGGCCGCCGCGCTAATCTTCGTTGGTCTTGGTTTCAAGGTCTCTATCGCGCCTTTCCAGATGTGGGCCCCCGATGTCTACCAGGGTGCGGCCGCACCCGTGAGCGCATTTCTTTCCGCAGCCCCCAAAGCTGCCGCGTTCGCCGTGTTCTTCCGCATTTTCATGACGTCCTTCCGGCCGATGAACGATCGCTGGAGTTATCTCGCCTGGGGTTGTGCGTTGGCCACGATGCTGGTCGGCAATCTGGCTGCTCTCGTCCAAACCAACGTCAAACGCTTGCTTGGCTATAGTTCCATCGCGCATGCCGGCTACGTGCTAGTGGCGCTGGCGGCCGCCTCGAGCATCGGCGTGTCCGCTGCCATGTTCTATCTCGCCTCATACGCGCTCATGAACATCGGTGCCTTCGCCGTCATTAGCCATGTCGCCGCGCGCAACGAAAAGCACGTGCGGATCGAAGACCTTGCCGGTCTAGGCCGTCGCGATCCTTTACTCGGCGGCTTGCTTGCCTTGTTCGTCTTTTCGCTGATCGGTGTTCCGCTTACGGGCGGCTTCTTCGGAAAATTCTATGTGTTCCAGGCGGCTCTCGGCTCCCACCTCGTCTGGCTAACCGTTCTCGGTCTCGTGAATAGCGCGATCGCAGCCTACTACTATTTGAAAATCATCGTTGCCGTCTATATGCACGAGCCGAGCGCCGCTACCACCGAACTGACGCCTGCTCCCGCAACCTTGCGCATCGCCATCTGGGCCAGCGCGGCAGGTATCCTGTTCCTGGGCATTTTCCCCTCGGCGCTGCTGTCCGTCATTTCCTTCTCCGCTTCGGTTTTTCGCTAGCCTCAGAAATACGCTGTCAGCTCGCGAATCTGCTGAATTACCAGGAGCCGTGGATGGCTGTCTGGCAACTGTTCGTGCTCCAGGCTCCAGGTCCGCGGATGAGGAACATACACCGCCTTCAATCCAGCTGCCAAGGCTGGATTGATATCTGACTTGGGCGAATTGCCGATCATCCAGGTCCTCTCGAAAGGAAGTCCGCGGTCGGCGACCAGTTGATCGTACGAAGCCTTGTCCTTCTCTTTCACGATGGCAGTGTGCTCGAAATAGCGCGCCAACCCGGACCGCTCGATCTTCAAGCGCTGCTCGTCCGGATCGCCCTTCGTAAACACTGTAAGATCGTGGCGCCCCGACAACTCAGCCACCGTCTCCTCGACCCCTTCAATGAGTTCGATCGGCTTCTCGAGAATCGCGTGTGCGAACTCTCTCACCGCCTCCAGATCGGCGTCCCCAATATCGCGCTCGGCGAGCCGCCGCAGACATTCGCCCAGGTTGCGTGCGAAATTACGGCAGCCATATCCGTGGATCTTTGCATTCACTCTTTCGATTTCATCCAGTACACCGCGAATCTCCGCCGGAGACAGCGAAGAATGCCCCAGATAGTCGCAGAACTGATCGAAAGCCGTCTCGAAGTAGATGTTGTTCTCCCAAAGCGTGTCGTCCGCGTCGAGAATCAGAAATTGCCGCTGCATCCGGGGCGCTTAGATCTCCACCTTAGGATGGCCGTTCAGAGGAGCCACGCGTTTCGCGAGCGCGGTCCGCTCCCGCTGCTCGATGTAGCTTGGCACAATGCTCACCAGATACTCCAGCCGTTCTATTTCCGAGCGGAGCCCCAGTACCATCTGGCGCTTGTCCAAATCTTCGATCAATTGTGCAAGCTGAAAACTGATTCGCGTTCGTTCGAATTTCGGCTCCATGGCCTCCACATCCTCGAAAGTCGCCAGACGCCGGTACGCGGAACTGGCCTTCTGCTTCAGGTCCGCCGGTACTTCCGAGGCATCTTCGTCGTTGAAATATTGAACCTCGGCACGCAGGTACGTCTTTTCTTGGTCTAAAGAGGTGATCCGGAAGCGCCGTTGCCCCGTCGCTATCAAGTCCAGCCGGCCATCGTCATAACGGCGTGTGATCTCGTCCACAATCGCCGTACAGCCGATGTTTGCGATACCCTGTTCCTTTGCCAGCACGACCCCAAATTCAGATTGGCCCGTAATCAGATCGGCCATCATCTCTTTGTAGCGATCCTCAAAAATATGCAGTGGCAGCGGCATAGTTGGCACCAGAACGAGCGAAAGCGGGAAGAGCGGCAGTAAATCCGTTGCCATATTTCCATTATCGGCATCTCGCTATACTGGTTTCCGATCCACACGAAATGAGCGTCCAGCGAAAGCCCCTTACGGGCCTCTATCTCGTGGGTTTCATGGCTAGCGGGAAGACCACTATCGGCCGCGCGTTCGCACGGAAGATCGGCTGGCCTTTCATCGACATCGACACCGAAATCGAAGCTCGTGAGCGCCGCGCCATTTCGGAAATCTTCTCAGAACGGGGGGAACGCTATTTCCGCGAAGTGGAAACAGAAGTCCTACGCCATCGCGTTGCACAGATCGAAGCAGGTGCTCCGGCTGTCGTCGCCCTGGGTGGTGGCGCCTTTGTTCAACCCGCCAATCGCGCGCTGATCGAAACGAGCGGCGTGTCCGTGTGGCTCGATTGTCCGCTCGAAATGGTCCGCAAACGTCTTGGCGAAGATTCGACGCGTCCCCTCGCAGCCAATCGCAATGGCCTCGAAAAGCTCTTCGCCGAACGCCGCCCATCTTATGCGCTCGCCAACCATCGCATTGATGTCGATACCGATGATCCTTCGATCTCGGTGGAACGCCTTCTAGCTCTCCCAATCTTTCCGCGTGCCCCCAAAGACTAGACTCCGCAGCGATGCGAAAGCCATATTCCAAGCCGCTCTCAGCGCGGCGCATGCTGGCAATGCTGTGCGCGCCCATCTTTCGCTCTCAAACGGCATCCTCAAAGCCGGTGCCCAGCGTTTTTCCCTCCGCGCCTTCGATCGCATTTTTCTAATCAGCATCGGCAAAGCGGCCGTCGAAATGGCCGCTGCCGTCGAAGCCATCTGTGGCAAATTGCTTACGGGCGGCTTGGCGGTCACCAAACACGGCCATGCCCAGCGCCGCCTTCGCCGAATTCCAGTAGTCGAAGCGGGCCACCCTATCCCCGACGCCGCCGGAATCCGTGCAGCGCACCAAGTGCAAGGGCTTCTGCGCGAACTGAACGCCCGCGATTTACTCCTTATTACAGTCTCCGGAGGCGCATCCGCTCTGCTCAGTGCGCCGGCCGATCCCATCACGCTTGCAGCCAAACAGAAAACAACGAATCTTCTTTTGCGTGCCGGCGCCGACATCTTTCAACTGAACGCAGTTCGCAAACACCTGTCGTTCCTCAAAGGCGGCCGTCTCGCCGCTCTGGCCTATCCGGCGACGGTTGTCAGTCTCTTACTGTCGGATGTGATCGGTGATCCACTGGACGTGATCGGCTCTGGACCCACGGCGCCCGACCCAACCACTTTTGCCAATGCCATACAGGTGCTCGAAAAATTTAAAATCACCGGGCGTACTCCGAAAACCGTACTGGAGCTGCTGCGAAAGGGCGCGCGCGGCGAAATCGCGGAGACACCCAAGCCGGGCGACCCGCTCTTTCAGAACGTCTATAACATCGTGGCCGGCAGCAATGCGTTAGCGCTCGCAGCCGCCGCTCGCCAGGCGCGCTCTCTCGGTTATCACCCACGCATTCTATCGAACATCGTTTCTGGTGAAGCGCGCGACGTAGCGCGCACGCACATCGACATACTGCGTAAGGTCGGGAAGCGTCCCGCGTGCGTTCTGGCAGGAGGCGAAACAACGGTCACCGTCAAAGGAAACGGCCACGGAGGCCGCAATCAAGAGCTGGCCCTCGCGGCGGCTATTGCGATGGAGGGTCTGCCGGATGTGCTGGCATTATGCGCCGGCACGGATGGCACCGACGGCCCGACCGATGCCGCAGGCGCTTTGGCGACTGGCAAATCCATCACGCGCGCCAAACGGCTCGGTCTCGATCCCTTAAAATTTCTTGACGACAACAATTCCTACCCGTTTTTTTCCGCGCTGGGCGATCTCGTCGTAACCGGCCCCACCGGTACAAACGTGATGGATATCGAAGTCCTACTCGCCGGCTGACCTGCCGAAAAAACTCAAACAATTGTCTCCTTGCCGGAGCACGCGTCCCTTTATCAGCCGTCCATACCGGTCTTCGAGCCCAAAGCGCGTCGCATGCTGCGCGATCACCAGCTCACACGGTGTGTCCGCAAGTATCTCCAAAGCAGACCGATATTCGCCCTCCAGATGGTAGGGAGGATCAATGAAAGCAATATCCGCCTCGTGCTCCTTGCTCAATACGCGCCGAACGATCGCTCTTCCCTCGATACCAAGCGACTTCAAATTCTCGCGCAGCACCTCTAAGGCCCGTCCGTTTCGTTCTACGAAAATCGCTCGCTTGGCCCCGCGGCTTAGCGCCTCGATCCCCACGCTGCCACTCCCTGCATAACAATCCAAAAAGATCGTCCCCGCAATCCGTGGCGCCAGCACATTGAATAAAGCCTCTCGTAAACGGTCAGGTGTCGGCCGCACTTCGAGGCCGGGAACACTCTTGATCCTTCTACTGCACAACTCCCCGGCAATTACTCGCATCGTTAGCCCACTTGTACCAGGCCATACTTGCGCTGCCAGTGTTCCTGAATATACCGGACCGCGTCCCGTAACTCCGCTTGTGTCCCGCTTTCGAGAAGCTGCTTTGCTTCCCCGCGGGCCAATTCGAGCAAGTCCGCATCACGCAGCAGGTCGGCCAGTCGAAGGCCGGGTATCCCTGATTGTCGTGTCCCGAAAAATTCGCCCGGTCCACGCAGCCGCATATCCATCTCCGCAATATGAAAACCGTCGTTTGAGGTAACGAGCGTGCGAATCCGTTCCCGGGCAATGTCGTTCAGCTTGCCGGTTACCAGAATGCAATAGCTTTGCTGCGAACTGCGCCCCACACGCCCGCGCAATTGATGAATCTGCGCCAGCCCGAAACGTTCTGCTTGTTCAATCACCATCACCGACGCGTTCGGCACGTCCACGCCAACTTCAATCACCGTCGTTGCCACCAATATCTTTGTCTCGCCCGTTAGAAACCCACGCATGGCCGCGCTTCGTTCTTCCGCGCTCAGCCTGCCATGCAGCAGTCCCACGCGAACGCCGGGAAAGACCATCGTTGAAAGATGCTTGTGCATCTTCTCGGCGGCTTTGACCGCTGCTAGCTCCGTCTCTTCCACGACCGGGTAAACCACATAGGCCTGTCTTCCGGCCCGGATCTCTTGCGCTACGAAGCTGTAAACTTTCTCGACCTCCGCATCTTGAACGTGCCGCGTAACGATCGGCTTGCGTCCCGGCGGCAATTCATCGATCGTGGAAACATCCAGATCGCCGTACAAAGTAAGTGCCAGCGTCCGTGGAATTGGAGTCGCCGTCATCACAATGACGTCCGGCTGCACGCCCTTTTTGAAAAGCTCCAGCCTCTGCCGTACGCCGAACCGGTGCTGCTCGTCAATAATCGCCAGCCCCAGCTTGTGGAAAGCGACATCCTCCTGGAGCAGCGCATGCGTGCCCACCGCCACCTGGACTAACCCATTCGCGACATCCTTTTTCACCTGCTGCTTTTCACGCGCTCCGGCGGATCCGGTAAGGGCCGCGACGCGGTAGCCAAGTTTCCCAAGCAGCCGTTCAAAATAAGCGCGATGCTGCGTAGCCAGAATTTCCGTCGGCGCGAGCACCGCCGCCTGGAAACCATTCTCAATGGCGATTACCGCTGCCTGCGCCGCCACAATGGTCTTGCCGCTGCCCACATCGCCCTGCAATAAACGGTGCATAGGATGCGGCCGCTTCATGTCGTCTGCGATCTCTTGCATCGCCCGCCGCTGTGCCTGGGTGGGCCGGAATGGCAGCATCTCTTTGAGTTGTGCACGCGCGCCCTCGGTCACGGCAAACGAAATCCCAACCGCCGCGCGCGCCTTGTTCTTCTTCAAGGCAAGCCCGCACTCTAGCCAAAAAAACTCGTCGAAAATCAGCCGCGTCTGCGCCGGTGTCCGAAACTCGTTCAGCAGTCGTACGTCTGTGCCGGTCGCTGGTTGATGCACTTCGTGTATCGCGGTCGCTAGATCCGGTAGTCCTATTCGCTTCTTTACACTGAGTGGCAATGCATCCTCAGGCATCGTCGCCTCACGCAGCAGCCGGTCCAGCAGCCCGCGAAAAACCCGCGTCGAAATTTTACTCGCTGCTTCATATACCGCCACAATGCGGCCCAGGTGCAGAGTGTTGTCTTCTTCCTCGTCCGATAGAATCTCGACTTCCGGCTGCACGATCATTCGCCGTCCGCTCGCGCGATCCAGTTCAATCTTTCCAAACAGCGCCGCGCGCACGCCGGGAACCAGCCGATCGGCATATCGTTCCCCATGGAAAAAACGCGCTAGCAGTGTGTCCGCGCTCCCATCTTCGAAAACGGCTTCGAAGAGTCCTAAACTCGCGCGCCGGAAGCCCGCTAGTTTCGCTGTTGCTACGCGCGCTACCGTCGCCGCTTTTTCTCCGGGAGCCAATTCCCGGATCGCCTTAACGTTGCTGCGATCTTCGTAACGAAACGGCGCGTAATACAACAAATCGGCCACGGTTTCCAGCCCTTTTGCGACGAGCATCTGCGCCCGCGCCGGGCCGATTCCTTTTACATACTGCAGCGGAGTCGAAAGATCCAACTCCTTAGCCTAGCGTCCGAGCCAAGAGGCAAAGGACTAGGTGGTTGGGTGAGTACCTCAAACTCTGAATGCTTTACAAGGTATTCCACCCGTGAAAAGATTTTCCTACCGGCCTCTGGGCCACCATGAACAAGGCAATCGCGACGATCGTGATTTTACTCGCAGCCGCGCCGCTCTTTGCCCAAAAATCACCCGAAGAGCAGCAAGCGGCGAGGCTTCAATTGGAACAGTATCATCGGACTAAAGACCATAGCACTCCGGCCGACGATGAGCGACGCCGTCAAGCCGAGTGGATCCAGTCGGACTTGGTCCGCAAGGCCAACAAATTTGCTTTGCTTTGGGCTCAATTTACTGCCGAAGCGAACACGCAGCACACGCTCGATATCAAACTCGCCCAGAAACTGGAAAAGGCGTTCAACGATTTACAGAAGTCGCGAGGCTGGCCCGGCAAATAATGCACTGCTCATTGCGTGGCAACAGCAAGAGCCGCGATGCTGTCCCCGTGCTTTGTGCTGGCCGGTTCCCCTCTCGGGTCCTTCGGAGAGTTCGGCTCGCCGCTCGCTTTACGGACAGTGATGTTGCCGTGCTGAGTGATTAGACTCAAATCAGGCCCATCGCCTACGGATCCATCTAGCTTGGCTCCGCGGCCTTCAGACCGTTCCTTGAGCCCGCCGCCAAACTGGTTGTCTACCTCTCCATTACCGGTCGCGGCATTCATCGAAAACTTGGCCGCCGCCGGCAGTGCCACGTCGATATTACCCGAACGCGCATGCACCGCAATGCGCCCTAAAGGTACGCTTTGCGGCCGAAGTTCGATGTCGCCGCGATCCACCGTTAAATCAAGTCCCTCGGTGAAGCCATTGAGCGTGATATCGGTCGAATGCGCTGTCAGTTTCACTGGCCCGATCACATTCCGCGCATTCAGGCTGCCGCGTTCGAGCCGAATTTCGCCGGGCACCTGCTGCACGGCCAGTTGTGTGCGCATGCTCGCCAGGCGCACTGGCTTTGCCAGGTCCCGCAGCGCGACGCTGCCCGTATAGTCTCCATTCACGTTCACTTGCCCGGCAATCTGTGTCAGTTCGACGTCCGATCCATGCCCACGCAGATCCACGTCCCCCTTCACGTTCAGGCAGCGGATCAAATCGCTTCTGCGTGTATCAATTTTGACGTTGCCCCCGATATCCTGCAAACGCACGCCCGCGTTGATGCTACTCAAATCCACGTCGCCGCTAAGTCCCGAAATGTCGAAGTCTCCACCTGTTCCTGTCGCTTGGATGCTCGCGCCCTTCGGCACCGAAAGTTCCAGATTCGCCGTAACTCGCGAGTGCGAATCCGCGCGGTCCTGGTGGCTGCGCACGATCACTGTATTTCCTTCGATTGCTATGTCGATCGGCGTATCGCGATTGGCTACATCCGCCAGCCGCTCCTCGAAAGCACGCACCAGTTTTCGGCCGCCCAGCGAGATTTCGGGCGCATCCGTGCCCGTGATTTTGACATCGCCGCGCAAGCTTTCGAACACGATGCGCGGCGTCGCACCCACGCCTTTCTTCTGTGGATCGATCGTGTACTCGTGTTCCGATCCAAACGCTTCTACGCCCCGTTCCCAACCCATTTGCCGCCACCACGGGTTTACCCGGTGCACCTCATACGCCGCCACTCCGATTAGGCAAATGAACAGTACCAGCACCCAACCTGCGCCCGAAACTCCATTTGTCGGCGCTTGGCCGCTGCGCATGAATCGAATGTTCACTTCGATAAACGCAATCAACCCCCAGAGGATGAGCAGGTACGGCCAATAACGCAGAAACAGATCCGCCACCGCAAATTCCGGAGAAATGGCGTGAATGAGAAAGATCACGCCCACCGCGATCAGCACGAGCGGCCCGGTAAGCGACGCGCGCGGTCTCATGGACGCGGCCCTCCCTGTGGCGGCGGTGGAAATGGTGGTGGCGGAAACGGCGGACGAGGTGCGTTCCAGCGCTCGATCAGCTTCATGACGCCCACCACGATGATCAGCAAGGGCCAAGTTCGCGAGAACGGCAATATCCCTGCTTGATGCACCGCGAACAGCACGCCGATCACGATAAGTACAATCGGGCCACGTATCGCTTGCGCGTACAAGGCAGCTCTATTGTTCATGCTGCGACTCTCCTAAGTCCGCTTTCGGCGGCTGCGGAACTCGCGGCGCCGGAGAAACCGGAGTCGAGGCGGTGACGCGATTGTAGAGCATGAAAGCGCCTACCAGAATCAGCACCACCGGCCAGAATCGTGCCAGATCCCGGAACTCGATTACACGAAGCGTGTCCAGCAGAAACAGCACGCCCAGCATAATCAGCAGAATCGGCCCCAGCGGCGCCCTTGATTTATAGCGATGCTGCGCGAGCAGGCTCGACCATTCGTCTACCGCCACTCCAGCCTGCCGCTTCTTCGCTGTATGGTAGGCCTCAAACGGCATGTAGCAATAAAATACAAAGCACATCATCCCGAGTAGTGGCTGTCCGGCGGTATGATCGGCGGCGTTCGCGAGGCTGATCAGCAATCCGAAAATAATCGCGTGCACCAGGCCTTTCAAATATTGCCCGTTGTAAATCGCGCCCACGCCCGGTATCAGGCCGAGCACAAATGCGAATCCGGGCGAATTGTTCACCGGAGTCACCGGCGTCCCCGCCTGCAAATACGGATTGGCGGGTGAATCACCGCTGGCCGTGCTTTGATAAGCAGTCTGGTAACCCGCGTTCTGATAACCGGTCATCGGTACGTGCTCCTCACAAAAAACGGTTCCTTCGGCGGACCGCCGGCAAGCTTCACACAACGGCCGGCCGCACGAGCGGCAAAACGCTGCCGCGGCGATATCCGGATGTAGGTAGCAGTTCATTTCTTTCCTTCTTTACTGTTGTCTTGGCGCCGGGCTGAGCCAGATGATCGCTGCCTCTGCGGCTGATCGTCATACGTGTCCTGCTGCTGCTCCAGATCTTTCAATCGGGTCTCGACCTCATACACCACGCGCAGATTCTCGTACGACTTCACAACCCGGTCCTTCAACCGCACGGCCCTGTCTTCCACTCCGCCCCAAACCCGCACCGGGCTCAGGTCCGCAGCTTGAATATTCTGTACTTTTACTCCCGTGCAGCGCTCGAGCATCGCGAACGACAACACCGTCATCGCCATGCCCATCACCAGCCGCGGCTGCAACACCGGCTGCAGCCATTTACTCGTTAGCCGGCTCAGTAATCCTTGCCGTTCCCACGGGCCGCGCGTGCGCCCGAGCGGCGCCTGGTAAGCGATCCGCGTGATTAACGTGTCGGGCGGTTCCACGTCCGGAACCCGCGCTAGAAACTTCCGCGCCGCTGTGACTTCCTCCAGCAATTCGCGGCAGCCGGAACACGCAGACACGTGCCGCTCCAGGCTCGTGCGTCCGCTCGCGTCGAGTGTCCCATCGACGTAATCGGCCAGCGTGCTTTCAAACTCCGCGCAATTCATCCCGCTAAATACTCACTCTGTTCCGCTTCAAAACTCGCGCCAGCTCCGCCCGTCCCCGGTTGAGCCGCGACTTCACTGTCCCTTCCGGAACGCTGAGCACTCGTGCAATCTCCCGGTACTCCATGTCTTGGAGGTCCCGCAAGATCACCGCTTCTCGTAATTCCGGAGAAAGCTTTTCCAAGGCCGCCCCTAGCAATTCGCCCGCTTCCCGACCGGCCAGCAACCCGTCCGTCCGCGAAAATTGCGCCGTCCTCTCTTCGAGCACCGGCAGCTTATCCTCGATGGCATCGGTTACCCGCTCCTGCTTCGTCCGGCGATAATGATCCACCAGGAGGTTACGCGTCAGCCGCGTCAACCACACCACGAACGAGCCTTCCCCCGCGCGAAAGCTCCCGAGCGTCTTGAACACCCGCAGAAATACTTCCTGCGTCAAATCCTGCGCTTCGTTATCGCGGCTGGTAAAGCGGTAGCAAAGGCCGTAGACACGTTTGGTGTGTACCTTCACCAATTCTTCCCACGCACCCTGCTCCCCGCTCAGGCAGCGTTCGATTAAACTCGTTTCAGCGTCCAACGGCTGCCTTTTCCCTGCGGCTGCACCTGAGACCAATGGAATCTTCGAGTGTATCGAAATGCTGATGGCTAAAGCGGCGGACATCGCGTTTTCTACACTCTGTTAAACGAGCTACGCGCCCTGGAAGTTCAATTGCTTGCACAAACAATCCCCGCGCCTCCCGGCCGCCCGCTACACTCTCTTTTTAGCCCATGAAATGCCCCTTCTGCGGCTTTAGCGAAGACAAGGTCATCGATTCCCGTGAAAGTAAGGAAGGTGACTCCATCCGCCGTCGTCGCGCCTGCCTTGCCTGCGAGCGCCGTTTTACCACCTACGAACGTTGCGACGAAGTGCCCTATATGGTCATCAAAAAAGACGGGCGGCGCGAGAAATTTGATCGTCAGAAGGTCCTGAATGGCCTTCTTCGTGCCTGTGAAAAGCGCCCCATCAGCATGGGGAAGCTGGCCGAGCTGGTCAATGAGGTCGAATCCACCTTGTTGGAGAGTCCGGACGGCGAGTTGGCTACTACATTAATAGGGGAGACGCTGATGGAGCGCCTCCGGGGCCTAGACAAAATCGCCTACGTGCGTTTCGCTTCGGTCTACCGAGATTTCCAGGACGTTGAAGAATTTCTCAACGAACTCAAAAACGTTATTAGTCAACGGAGAGTCTAAGAAGTATAGAACGTCTGCGTGCCAGTCGGCGGATATCTTTTGTGAAACCAACCATTTTGCGCAACATCTCCCTTATTAGGTATTAACTTCCGGTCAAAACCGGTTATAATAAGTGCGCGCAAAATATTACGGTTGTGGCAACTGCGTCCCCGCTGCGGTGCGGCGTAGCGCGATCATTATCCCCCTCTTGAGTACCAGCCAGTCGTCCCAACTCACTGGGTTCGGGAATTGCCGGTCCGGGAGCTGGAATTCCGGCGCTCCGGAGGTTGTACGGTCGAAAAGTTTGCATGTAGGTTGAGGTGATTACGTAAGGTGGATCAATTCGAGGATCAGTTTTTAGGCGACAGCCCCGAACCGCTCGGGGGCATGCCCTTCGATGAAGAAGCTAATTTTTTTCATCCGGAGGAAGTGCAGGACGAGGAGTTCCATGGCGCCCAACAGGTAGAGGAGTCGATTTATACCGACGACCCGGTACGCGTGTATCTGCGCGAAATGGGTTCGGTTCCCTTGCTTACCCGCGAGGGTGAAGTCAATCTGGCCCGTAAGATGGAGCGCGGCAAGCTCCGTATGCAGAAGGCCATCAGCCGTTCTCCGCTTATCCAGAGTTTGGTAGGCGATTTCGCCGAACTCGTGCGCCGTGGCGCCGAAGACGTCGATAGCTATGTGGATTTTGGGCCTTCCGACATCGAAGAAGGAAGCGCCGCCGATCTGAAGCGCCGCAACGAGATCGCCGAGTTGTTTCTCGCCTACGCTGGGGCTATTAAAAAGCTGCAGCAGACCGTCGACAAACACGCTTCCGTCCCGCCCGCCAACAAAAAGCTGCGCCGGAAATGGGCTGGAAAGATACTCCGCGCCAAAGTGGAGCTGTCGCTTTCTCTCCGCGCCATCCCGTTCAATCTCGCGCGTTGGAAAGAATTCGTCCGCGCCATCGAACACACTGCGGAAGAGATGTCGCTGCTCGATGCCGAGATCAAGAAGCTCGAGCTGCGTTCTTCGGCTTCCGCCCAGCTTCGGGTCAAAGAGCTGAAGCGCGACCTCAAGAAGAAGGAGTCCGAGGCCGGCGCTCCGCTGCCCGATCTCCGCCACAGCCTTTCCGTCATACGCCACGGCGAAATCGAGGCCGAACGCGCCAAAAAAGATCTCGTAGAAGCCAATCTGCGCCTCGTCGTGTCGGTAGCCAAAAAATACGTCAATCGTGGCCTCCACCTGCTCGACCTGATCCAGGAAGGCAACATCGGCCTGATGCGCGCCGCCGACAAGTTTGAATATCGCCGCGGCTACAAGTTCTCGACCTACGCCACCTGGTGGATCCGCCAGGCCATCACGCGCGCCATTGCCGATCAGTCGCGCACCATTCGCATTCCCGTTCACATGAACGAGAGCATGAACAAGTTCCTGCGCGCCACTCGCGAGCTCGAAAAAGAGCTCGGCCGTGTGCCTACGAACGAAGAGATCAGCCGGCGCATGGATATCCCGGTCGAAAAGGTCCAGAAGCTTAAGACCATTTCGCGCGATCCGGTCTCTCTGGAAACCCCCGTCGGTCGCGACGGCGAATCCGCCCTCGGCGATCTCATCGAAGACCGCTGGGTCGGTTCGCCCGTCGATGCCGTTATCGATTCGAACGTCCGCGACGAAACCGCCAATATCCTCAAGACTCTCTCCCCCAAGGAAGAAAAGGTTATCCGCCTCCGCTTCGGCATCGGCTGCGAGCGCGAGCACACCCTTGAAGAAATCGGCCAGGAATTCGACGTCACCCGCGAACGCATCCGCCAGATCGAGGCCAAGGCGCTTCGCCAGCTTCGCTCTCCCGAACGCGCCCGCCACCTCAGGGCCCTGCTAGCCGCCCGGTAACAAACTCCGAATAACGGAAATATAGGGTTGTTTCTACTGCAATCTATATTTCCGTTTCTTGAGACCTTCCCGCGCCTAACGCTCTAATCCTCTGATCCCTAATGGTTTACCACCAAAGGGACAGGTGTCTAACCGGATGGTTGCCGAATTGCATTCGCTCGGCTGCGCGAACCCGTCAGTCGCAGTTTGGAGGTCACTCATGAGGTCCTGTACCAGGTCCTTTCCATTTGCTGCAGTTTTCGCGGCGTCCCTGGCGCTCCTCGCTTTCCATCCCAACCGTCTCGTTGCCCAGGCCATCAGCGGAGATCTCACGGGTACGGTTCTCGATGCCACGGGTGCCGCCATTCCCAATGCCACCGTCACCGCCCAGAACGAGGCGACGGGGGCCAAAACGCAAGCCCCATCCAATGGCGATGGCGTCTACCGTCTCACGAATCTTCCGGTCGGTACCTACACTCTGAGCGCCGCGGCCACTGGGTTCGCCACCGCCACCGCCCGGAACCTCAAAGTCGAACTGAACAACACGCTTACGCAGAATTTGACGCTGGAAGTCGGTAACACTGCCACCACCGTCGAAGTGACGGGTGCTGCCGCGGTGCTCGACACCACCACCGCTCAGCTGCAAACCACTTTTGATTCGGCCCAAATCCAGAACGTACCGGCTACCGGACTTTCCAAAGTAGTCAATGGCGCCGGTATCTGGAACTTAAGCCTTTTGGGCGCCGGCGTAGCGTCTTCGGGCGGCGTTGGCCAAGGTACTGGCCCCTCCATCGCCGGGCAGCGGCCTGAGAACAACACCTTTTATATAGATGGTGTCAGCAACAACGATCACAGCCTCACTGGCCCGCTGGTCTACATCTCGAACGACGCTGTCATGGAGCTGTCGCTGCTGCAGAACCAGTTCAGCGCCGAGTTCGGCGGGGCTTCGGGCGGCGTCTTCAACGCCATCGTGAAGACCGGGACAAACCAAGTCCATGGCTCCATCTACGAGTACTTCCAGAACCGCAACTTGAACGCTGTCGACTCGCTCAGTGTAAACGCCGGCCTACGGTCCAATCCGCGGTACGACGGCAACCGCCTGGGAGCCAGCATCGGCGGACCGATCGTCAAAAACAAGCTGTTCTATTTCGGAGATTTTGAGTACAACCCGATAGGGCAGGCTTCGGTGCCCAAACAGGCGCTCTTCGCGCCCACTGCTTCCGGTTACTCGATCCTGAGCGGTCTGAGCGGTCTCAGTAAGGACAACTTGTCGGTATTGCAAAAGTATGTGCCCGCCGCCGCGGTTGCTGATCAGGACCCCATCACGGTGAATGGCGCAACCATTCCTGTGGGATCGCTCTCGACGTCCGGACCGTCGTTCAGTAATTCCTACAATGCCATCGTTTCCCTCGACTACAACCTGAGCGACTCCGACCAGATTCGCGGCCGCTATATTTACAACAAAATCTCTCAGATCGATACCAATGCGAATCTACCCGCTTTCTACCAGCCACAGCCGACGCGCAATAACATGGCCTCGTTCTCCGAATTCCACAACTTCTCCCCCACTATGCAGAACGAGTTCCGCGCCTCCTTCAGCCGAAACTTCAATACAATCGGTGCCGGTGAATTCAAGTTCCCAGGGTTGGACGTGTTTCCGAACATCACCATCGACGACCTGAACTCCATCCAAATCGGTCCCGATCCCAACACGCCGACCGGCTCTATTCAGAATCTGCTGCAGGGCCAGGACAACCTGATCAAGACCGTAGGTAGGCACACCATCAAGGTGGGCTACAGTTTCACCGACGTCATTCTGACCAATTACTTCATTCAGCGCGTCCGCGGCGACTACGAGTACAAGAACCTCGGGCAGTATCTGCAGGATCTGACCCCGAACGTGCTGGGTGAGCGCAGCGCCGGCTCAAGCGACCCGTGCGGGTTCCTCATGCACGCCGCCTTTGTGAACGACGATTTCCGCATCCGGCCGAACTTTACCCTGAATCTCGGAGTCCGCTATGAATACGTCACGACTCCCGTAGCCTCTCGCACCCAGGCCTATAGCGCAGCGGCCAGCATTCCCGGTCCCGGCGGAATCACCTTTGCCGAACCGAGGCCTAGCCCCAATGAATGGTCCCCTCGTATTGGCTTTGCCTATTCACCCGGCAGCAGCGGACTTTGGTCGATTCGCGGTGGATTCTCGCGTTCCTACGATCTGACCTATGCCAACTTGACCGCGAACGCCGCCCCCGCCTTCTTCCTTACTACCGAGGATGTGGATCTGAAAAGCAATGCGCCGAATTTCCTAGCCAACGGAGGATTGACCGGTGGCGCTGGTGGATTGCCCACCGACATAGCCGGTATTCGTGCTGCGCAGTCTTCCTATACATTCGGCGACAAGCGGCCCTACGGCCTCACCTGGACCTTCGGTGTCCAGCGCGCCTTTGCCGGAACTTACACCGCCGAAGTCCGCTATACCGGCACCAAGGGTGTGCACCTCTGGAATCAGTCCCGGCTGAATATCGTCTCTCCGGTAACCGCCGCCCTGAACTTACCCACGTACTTCACCATGCCGTCCGCCGCCACTCTCGCCGGTCTGACGACCACTCTGGGGGATCTTCAGGGCATCTCGAACAACAAGTACGAGCAATTCGGCATCACCAATAATCTGACCGGCTACGCTCCGCAGTCCTATTCTTCCTATAACGGCTTGGCCACGCAATTGACCAAGCGTTTCTCTCACAATCTCTCCTTTATCGCGGCCTACACCTGGAGTCACCTGGAAGACGACGCCACTGCGACGAACTTCTCCACCTATCTCACACCGCGGCGTGCCCAGGATTTTCAGGACCTGCGTTCCGAGTGGGCTTCCTCCGCCCTCGACCGTCGCCACCGCTTCACCTTTACATCGGTGTACGATTTCAAAATCTTCCGCAATAGCAACTGGTTCCTCAAAAACGTCGTCAGCAATTGGAATATGTCCGGGACCTACACGTACGAATCGCCTGAGTACGCCACCGTCCAGAGCGGCGTGGATTCTAACTTGAACGGCGATTCTGCTGGCGATCGGACCGTGATCAATCCAAATGGCGTGGGCAATACTGGTAGCGACGTGGTTGGGTATAGCGCCACGGGCCAACGGCTCGACCCCGACGATCCGGGAATCGTGGCTTACGTAGCGAACGATCCCAAGGCGCGCTACGTGGTAGCCGGTTCCGGCGTGCTTCCCAACGGCGGCCGCAATACCTTGCCTCTACATCCCATTAACAACGTGGACTTCTCGCTCCTGAAGCGGATTAACTTCACCGAAAGCAAGCGCTTCGAGTTCGGTTCGCAGTTCTTCAACATCTTCAATCATGCGCAAGTCACCGGCGGCTACCTGAGCGACGTTTCCCTGAACTCCGTTACCACGGCTCGCAATGAGCTAATCCCCGGAGACCCTCTGTTCGGCAACTTCGACAAGTTTTACAGCAATAACGCCCGGCAGCTTCAACTGGTGGCCCGCTTCATTTTCTGACGGAAGAAATTACGCAGTCACGGGTAATCTGGCTCAGGCCAGTTTTACCCTCCCCATCAAAGGATCGGTGAAACTGGGACGCCCCGTTTCCACGCGTCCGGCAAAACGCGCCGCACTTTCTTCACCTTCGGCCTTCACCGTAAAGTCATACCAGCCGTGGCTCTTCTGCAAATCGAACGCCACCGATTTCTTCTGCCCTGGGGCAACCGTCTTCGCCACCGTCGCCGCGCCATAGGAATTGTCGCCTACCGTCAAAGTCAGCGCCTTGTCACTGGCATTCTCCAGGTGCACCAAAACATTGCCGGTCAACGCCGTGCCCTTCATTTCATACGCGGCCGACACCTTTACTCCCGCCGCCTTCGCCTCACCAGTGAAAGACCGGTAAAATCCATTCGGCCCATGCACGTCGATCGAATATTTTCCATCCGCAAACAGAGAAAGCGAAAATTCCTCATGGAGCGCGTCGCCCGCCCGCACAGTATATGTTGCGGCCCGCAGTGTCTTTCCGTTCCGGACGTATACATTAAACGGCGCGCCCATCGACCGCTTCCCGTGTGCCGCATTCCCGGCCTTCAGAGTCAGCGCGAACTTGCTGCGGTCCGCATTCGCAGCGCCGTCCGCATACAGCTCATAAGGTAGCCCGCACGAAGGCCGCACGCCCGCCTCTTGTCGAGACATCAGCTCCGAACCCCGCGGATCCTTGCTCAGTGCGGCAATCTGCTCCGCCGTGAGCTTCTTGTAGTTTGAAGGAATTTCCTTGTGCTGCGCCTGCTGAATGCTCACCACAAACTTGTCCCGGTCCAAGAACTCGAGCCCGCCCTCTTTCGCATCATAAGGACGGAACACGGAAGTCAAATCGCCGGCTATCGCCCGCCGCCAGGGGCTCATGTTCTCTTCCTTCACTGTCTTGTTGAATTTACGCTGCACGAAATGCTCCAGAAACTGCAGCGTGGAAGTATGGTCGAACAACTGCGAATTCACCCGGCCGCCCCGGCTCCAAGGCGACGCCACAATCAAAGGCACCCGGAATCCCATGCCGATTGGCCCCGAGCGCGCCTCACTCTTCACCACGCCCTGCCGCAGTTCGTCTTCCGCGTACGTGTATTCCAGGCTCGCATCGATCCCCTTCGAAACCCGTCCCGTTTCCGGTCGCTTCGGGTCGGGCGCGACAAATGAAGGCGCATGATCGAAATACCCGTCGTTCTCGTCATAGGCAAGAATGAAGATCGTCTTCTTCCAAACTTCCGGATTCTTCGTCAACACATCCATGACTTCGGAAACGTACCACGCGCCATACCAGGGCGAGGTCGGATGGTCCGAAAATTTCTCGGGCGCCGTCAGCCAGGAAACTGTGGGCAGCTTCCCTTCATTCACGTCCTTGCGGAACTGATAAAGGACATCCCCTTTCGGCACCAGCATCGTCTGCTGTTTGCCCTGATCGTCGAAAGTCAGATTCTGCAAGGAGTGATAATGCGGATCTCCTGAGTTCACCGAAAAACAGGCATCGTGCAGCGCGCGCTCGCGGTCGCTGAGTTGCTTGTAGCGCGCCTCGCCGCAACTGCTGCAAAGCGCTGACAGTCTCTCGATCTGCTCGCGGTCTAGTCCGATCAAAACACGCAGATGCGCCGCTGCATCCGGATCATGCTCGCTCTTTAGTTTCTCTTCTAGCTCCGCCGCCTGCTTTTGCAGTGACTCCAGCTTGAACTTGAGACCCTCGACGGCTCCTGGATAGGCTTCAATATGATACGCCGAAAAATTCTCCAGTATGTTGCACCCAAAATTCGAAAGCCAGGCATGTTCTTCTTTATTTAGACCGGTCGAATGTGTCAGCTCGTTTTGGTAATATTTCCACGAGATGCCCGCCTGTTGCAGTCGCTCCGGATAGGTTTTCCACGACACACCGAGACGCGCATATTGATCGTTGCGCATGAAGACGCGCGAATCGGTGCGCTGCTTATCCCGCACCGTGCCGGTCCAGAAGTAGCTGCGGTTCGGCGTGGTGCTGGTCATCACGGAGCAGTAGTTCTGGTCGCAAATGGTGAAGGCATCGGCGAGAGCGTAATAAAACGGCAAATCTTCGCGCGTGTAATGCCCCATGGTGATCGGTATCTCGCCATACCCCGCCACATGTGACCGCTTCGCATCCAGCCACCCGTCATGCTGCCCGCCATTCCACGCATCCACTTGGCTGTTGCGTGAGTGGGGAATCGACCCCATCCATGTAATGCGTGTATCCCGAATATCCAGCCGCCAGGGCGCATACGAGTTGCCGGCCGCATCGGTCTGAACGAAAACCGAGTTACCGTCGCCCCGCCGGATCGCGCGCGGATCATTGAAGCCGCGGACGCCCTGCAACGTCCCCAGCGCATGGTCGAACGACCGGTTCTCCTGCATCAGGATCACGATGTGTTCCGCATCCAGATACGTCGATCCAGATGGCGGCTCAATGGCATATGCCCGTCTGGACTGCCTCAGGAATTAATTCAGACACCCCCGCCGCGCCAGATAGCATTGCGGCAAGTTTAAGGAAGTTGCGCCGAGTCTCCATAGCTCTATTTGTTTTCTCACATACTAAGTTGCGATTTGGTGAAGACAGGGGAAGCCGTAGCTCACTTCGACTCCCAGATCTTTGTCATGGGTCCGCTGGAGCCATAGACCGGATCTGAGTTGGGAGCGGCAATTTTCGCATGCGCTCAATCGCCGCTGGCGACGGTGCGGACCGGCAGATGTCCCAATGTTGATTGGGAGGATAGCCGCCGACAACGAGAAAGTCGGAAGTGGCCTTCAACTCGCAATGTCCGGTGCCTGTTGGCAGCAGCAGGATGTCCCCGCTTGAACCTCGATTTGTTTCCCATTTTCGCCGCCCAGGACGAGCGTCGCGTTTCCAGCCGCAAAGCCGAGCACCTCATGGGCGGTTGAGTGGTAGTGATGGAAGTTAGACACGCCATTTCTCCACTGCGGCGGCCAGCCGTTCCACTGAAACAGAGCCTCAAAGTCTGACACCGGATCTTTTTGACTAGGCGAGACCACGCGGCGGTATAAGAGAACCGCGAGGTGCGCATTGTTAGGCATCCAGCCGTTGCGAGTGAGGTGAAGCAACTCGGGTTCTACGTTCGCGCGAGTTTCGATCGACATACCCACTCCAAGTTCCAGCTCGGTAATTTTGCCTCGGCTGTCTACCCCTTATACGCACCTATTTTCCGGCCTAAGGTTCATGCGTCGATGTGCTGGACCTTATTAGCCAGATATTTCCGAGGAGCGTACACACGGAATAAAAATTGCTTACTTCCGCCAGGTTGAGATATACGAACATGTCCCCGGAACCGCAATCAAACCGAAAAGATCTTCACGTCAAAGTGAGGTCGGCTGATCTGGATGCACCGACGCTTGTGGATCAGGTAAACAGTGAACTGTTGGATCATCTGATCGCCTGTCGGATGTGTTCCGGCATCTTTGCTGCTCAGGAACGCACCCTTGGAGAAGCAGGATGCATCGAAGGGCAACGGATTATCTCTGAATCAAAAGTCAGATGGCAGAAACACAGAGCGAGTCTTGCCCATGAGCATCTAACGGACGAAACGCTGGACGATTACATCTTCGACCGACTCGTCTGTGATGAACGGGAACCGATCGAGTACCACCTCACACGCTGCACGCAGTGCGCTCAAACAATTCAACAACGAGAGACGATGGCGACTTGGATCAGAGCGGCGTTTGAGGAACGCGAGCGTACCCGCAGTGCTCCTTCAACTCCCACGGCCGTCATCCAAGTCCAATGCTCGGATCGGCCCCTGAGCGTGTGCTTGAAAAGCCAATTGGCCAAAAATCGCTAATTCCCGGTACACTCCGTCGCGCGTCCGGCGATCTCCGATCAGCCCACGGCAGCGAATGTTAACACCAAAATTCGCAGCACGTTAAGCTCGTGGCCAACTATAGACTTTTGCGACGCGCGCCGCTCATCGATCCACGATGGGTATTCTACGCTTCAGATCATACAGGTCGACGCGGTAGGAGCAATCCGATCGCTCCTAGAGAGACGCTCATCAGCAGCATGCCTCCTGGTTCGGGAACGGCGACGAGTGTGGCACTCCATTCGCTCCTGTTGATCGCCTCCGCCTCCCGCACGCTCGTTCCAAATGGTGCGGAAATCTGACTGCTCCCCACATCGAAGTTCCCGACCGTCGCACAGTTAGAACACGGAAAGCCGTCATCCACGAACATGAATCCGAAATCGGAATGAAGCGATCCGGTAGTGCTGTTCTCAAATCCTGCAAATTGAATTCCTACGGCGTTAAGCTTGAGAACGTCAAAAAAAGAAGTAGTGAAAGTCAGGCTCATGCCCGCTTCTGCAGAGTATATTGCAACAAGGTTGTGCAAGTGCAAAACGGTGTTCTGGTCGGGTTGCAAATCCCCTTCAACGGTTCCCAGAATCGAGTGGCCTATCGCGAAGTTATACGAAAAACTGAATTGATCTCCGAAAACAGGTAACGCGGAAAACATCAGTGTCCAAAACAGAAACCTGGCCCGAATAGACATTTAATTTAGACCTCCGTCTCGCCCGCCTTGGCTGTCGATCAGACTGATGATTCCACTCGTGCGAAAAATTGTCAATTAGCGAGGCACTTCTGAAATTCGCCCGGACCATTCGAATCCATTACATGTACACTGGCAAAGCGATAGTCACAGACATTTTCCCCGCCTAGGCCGCGTAGTGAGAAACGAAATGCAAACCCGAAAGAACACGTCCCTCAAAAACAGCAAGACCATAGCAACAACCGTCCTGCTCTTCTTTACCCTCACCGTCCTCCCGCAACTCGCCCCCTCCCAAAGCATGGGCACCGGCACAATTAAAGGGATCGTCACCGACCCCTCCGGAGCAGCCATCCACAACGCCACCGTAACGGCTACCGAAAAAAGCCGTAACATCCCGCGCTCGGCGCAAACCGATGCCTCCGGCGGCTACGTCTTTTCCAACATGCCAATCGGCGACTATCAGATCTCGGTTGAGAGCACAGGTTTTAAAAAGCTTGTCCAGGAATCGGTCCACTTAGATACCGATTCAATCACCACGGTCGACGTAGTCCTGCAGCTCGGCGCCACGCAGGAATCGGTTACCGTAACCGCCGCGCCGCCGCAATTGCAAACCGAAAACAGCGAGCTTGGCAACCTCATCACTGGCGCGCAAGTGAGCGAACTCTCCCTCAACGGCAGAAACTTCTCGCAATTTCTCACGTTGAGCCCGGGCGTTGCCTCTACCCAAACCGGCCGCCGCATGGGCGTCGGGCAGGAAGGCAATCCGCTCATGTCTGTCAACGGCGGGCGTGTGAATAGCACCAAGTTCACTTATGACGGTGTGCTAGCCATGGACACGGGCGGAAATCGCGGTCTGAATCTCTTCCCGCCGATGGATGCGATCGCCGAAGTCCAGGTGAAAACCAGCAATTTCGCCGCTAGCGAAGGGAGCTTCGGCTACGGCTTGGTCAACGTAACTACCAAAGCCGGTGGCGCCGGTTTTCACGGCGACCTCTATGAGGTCTTCGGAAACACTAATCTGAATGCCCGAAACTTCTTCGATTCCCGCCGCGCCAAGTTCCAGCAAAACATGTTTGGTGTCACCTTGGGCGGCCCCATCTTCATTCCCGGACACTACAACACGAGTAAGAACAAAACCTTCTTCTTTATCTCCGAAGGCTGGAATCGGCGCCAGGGTCCGCAGTTAGTAAATTTCACGAGTCCGCCGCAAAGCACCTTCACGGCTACCACCTTGACTGCCGCGCAGCGCCAGGGAATCTTCACAAGCAGCATCAAAATTCCCGGAACGTCCGCTAACTTTCCGAACAACACGATTCCCGCAAGCCAGATCGATCCGAATGCCCAGGCTCTGCTTAGTCTCTTTTATCCCTTGCCGAACAGCGCCGGCAGCACCAACTACGTGATTTCTCCCAACACCGGCAGCCGCTGGCATGAAGATCTCGCTCGCCTCGACCAACAAATTACTTCGAACGTTTTGCTTACGCTACGCTACGCGCATGATCAGTGGTATGAAAACGAGGCGATCTACGCTCCTTCGAACGCAAGCTTTCCCACCCAGCCGGGATTTCTAGGCAAACCCGGCTACAACGCGATCGCCCGCCTCCTCTGGACTATCAATCCATCCACCACTAACGTCTTCACCGCCGGCTTCTCGCGCAACCAGATCATTACGTACCCCACCGGCGCGGCGGCCTCGCGCGGCGGCATCAACATCCCGGAAGCCTTGCCCGGTAATCTGTTCAACGCGCCTCCCGACGTCACAATTACCGGCTTCAGCAATATCGGCGTTGGCAGCCCGAATCCGAATTTCAACAACCTTTTCGAATGGAAAGATGACTTGACTCACGTCGCCGGTAAACACACCATCCAGGCCGGCTTCGACATTGTGCGCTTACAGAAGTTTGACTACGGAGCGGTAAATACGCAGGGTGCATTCACCTTCAACGGTAACTTCACCGGCAACGCCGCCGCAGATTTTCTTCTCGGCGACGCCTTCAGCTACACCGAATCGTCATCCGCCCCGAATGGCTACTTCTTTGCGAATTCCTACGAACTCTACGTGCAGGACGATTGGAAGGCCACTCCCAATCTCACCTTGAATCTTGGTCTGCGCTGGACCATGTTCAAAGGTGCGCCCATCGGCTACGAGAAGTACAACAACATCGCCGGATTCGCCCCGCAACTCTATCAGCCCGCGCAAGCCCCGCAATTGCTGAGCAACGGTCAAATCGTCGCGGGCACCGGCAATCCCTTGAACGGCATCTTTACGCCCACCAATTTGCAAGGTCTCGACCTGCCTCGCGCTCTCGTTCGTAGCCACTACAACATGCCCGGTCCACGCGTCGGCTTCGCTTGGTCGCCCGGCGCCAATAGCAAAACCGTGATCCGCGGCGGCTATGGAATTTTTTATCACTGGGACAACACCAACCAGGAGAATCTCCGCACTAACCCTCCTTTCACCAGTTCTGTCAGCATCTTCAATACCTTCCTGAGCAATCCGGCCGGAGGAACGCAGCGCATCTTTCCGCCTAACCTGCAAGCCTTCGACGCGAATTACCTCTACCCCACCGTGCACCAGTGGAGCTTCGGCGTGCAGCGCCAGTTGCCGGGCGACATGCTGCTCTCTGTTTCATACGCGGGCAATCACGCGGTTCACCTCGATCAGCAGCCCAATCTGAACCAGCCCCAGCCCAACCTCGCCGTGGCGCAGGGAACGGTCAACGTCACCACCGTGCGGCCCTATCTTGGCTACGGCAATATCACCTACGACGAGCGAAATGGGTCCGCCTCCTATAACGCCCTGCAAACGTCTTTGAGCCGCCGTATGAGCCACGGGCTCTTTCTCCAGGCATCCTACTCCTGGTCGAAGTCGATCGTCTTCAACTTCGGCCAAAATCCGTTTGTGCAGCCGAACGAAGAAGGGTTGAACAGTTACGACCAGCCGCACAATTTCACGTTCAGCTACGTGTATGATTTCCCCACGCTCCATCGCGGCGGCGCGCTTGTTCACGCCATCGTCAATGGCTGGGAAACGTCCGGTAACGCCACTTTCTCAAGCGGCTTCCCGCTCACGGTCACCATTTCAGGCGATCGCGCCGGTACCGGCAGCAGTTCGCAGCGCCCGAATGTTGTCGGCTCGCTCAACATAACCGGCAATATCTTCGGCTACTTCAATACGTCGGCATTCGCCCTCCCCGCGCTCGGTACATTTGGCAACGAAGGCAGCAATGTGCTGCGCGGCCCCGGCATTGCAAACAGCGTCAATCTGAATTTTCTCCGCAACATCTCCTTTGGCGAGCGGGCCAAACTGCGCATCGGCGCCGAGTGCTTCAATATCTTCAATCATGCGAATTTCTCCGCTGTCGGAACGGTCTTCGGATCGGCCACATTCGGCAACCTCACTGCCGCTCTCGATCCGCGGCAGATTCAGCTCAGCGCGAAATTCGTCTTTTGAGAAAAACTGGAAAAATCGAATATCATGCCTAATTGCACACGGCGCGAAATGCTTGGATTGATGGCCGGAGCTGCTTTGAGCCCAGCGGCCGGGGAGCCGCCGCCTAACATCCTTTACATGATGGCGGATGATCACGCAGCCCACGCCATTTCCTCCTACGGCAGCAAAATCAACACGACGCCGAACATCGACCGCATTGCCAAAGAAGGTGTTCGTCTCGCCAACTGTTTCTGCACGAACTCCATCTGCACACCGAGCCGTGCTGCCATTCTCACGGGCCAGTACAGCAACAAAAACGGAGTCTACACACTCAACGACGCAATTGATCCCAACCGCGATAACGTCGCCAAACAAATGCAGCAGGCCGGCTATCAAACCGCGATGATCGGCAAGTGGCATTTGAAAACCGATCCCACCGGTTTTGACTACTGGAATATTCTTCCCGGCCAAGGCGTCTACTACGACCCTACCTTCATCACCACCGCCGGAAAGAAAAAGTATGAAGGCTACTGCACCGATCTGATCGCCGACTTCAGCATCGATTGGCTCAAGCAGCGCGATCGGAACAAGCCGTTCTTCATGATGTCTCACCACAAAGCGCCGCATCGCCCGTGGCAGCCCGCGCCCAAATATAAACATCTATTCGACGGCCAGACGATTCCCGAACCGAATAATTTATACGATCACTACGAAGGCCGTTCGCGCAGCGTGGCCGAGACCAAGATGAAAGTCGGTGAGAACATGACCGAAACCGACTTGAAGATGCCCATACCCAGCGATCTGAAGGGCGACGCCCTCCGCAAATGGGCCTACCAGTTCTACATCAAGGATTACCTTCGCTGCATCAAGAGCGTTGACGATAATGTCGGCCGTGTCCTCGATTACCTCGATTCCGAAGGCCTCGCGTCCAATACGGTCGTGATCTACACCTCGGACCAGGGCTTCTTCCTCGGCGACCACGGTCTATTTGACAAGCGCCTCATGTACGAGGAATCCCTGCGCATGCCCTTCGTCATGCGCTACCCGAAAGAGATCAAACCCGGCTCGGTGAATCGCGATATGGTCTTGAACATCGATTTCGCGCCGACGTTCCTGGACTACGCGCACCGCTCCGTTCCCTCCCAGATGCAGGGCCACAGCTTCCGCCAAAACGTCGAAGGTCATACGCCGAAAAATTGGCGCACCGCCATGTATTACCGCTACTGGATGCACAACGATAACGACCATCACGTGCCTGCCAACTACGGCATCCGGACGGATCGCTGGAAGCTGATCTATTACTACAACCAGCCGCTAGGAATGACAGGTTCATATCCCAACGGCATGCCCCCCGAATGGGAGTTCTTCGATATGAAGAACGATCCTCGCGAAATGCACAATCTCTATTCCGATCCCAAGCACGCCCGCCTCATTCAACACTTGAAAGAGGAAATGGCAAAACTGCAAAGCGACGTTGGAGACAAGCCGGTCGCGTAACCGTTGGAGTCAATCAAACTCGGCCGCGAGCCAGCGGAATCGTGGCCGGTCGTGCTGCTGTTTCTCGATCTCAGCACGCCGCAGCCAACAAACGACGCTGACAAGAAATAAGGCCACGGCAATCCAAACACCATAATGCGTGACGCTATCCACAATCCTGTCCACCGGACTGTGCGCATCAAATAGCCGTTCAGACATCCATCCTAGAACTGCGAGACCGGCAAAGATTGCGCTGACCATCCTCACAGGTGAATAGGCGCGTGTGCAACTCAGCAAAATGAGAGACCGGCATACTGGCGGAAACGACGATCAACTGCATAGTCTCGATCCCTAAGTTGAAAGCCAGAATACTCATGATCCTTTCCCAGCGACTGAGCCCTAATTCGCCGATGGTGGAGGCGAAAGCCAATCCGTGAATCAGTCCGAAGAAAGCCGCGATCATCGCTTCGCGTCCGGGAAAAAGTGGGCGCACCGCGTGGGCAGCCGAAACCAGAATCGAAAAAGCAATCGGTACTTCGATCGGGCGGCTTGGCACACGGACCACGCCCAAACCAGCTAGCGCCAGCGTGATCGAATGCCCGACGGTGAACGCTGTTACCACTCTTAGGATGCGTGCCAGGCTCTGGCGAACGGGAACAGGAGCAGACCAGCGAGAACCGAACACGCTCAGTGGGGCCGGTAGGAGCAACGCCAGTAACAACAGAAGATGGTCGGTTCCTCCGGCAATGTGCCGAATGCCGAGCCGGAATATGCTGGCGAACCCAACGCTCCGAGAAGAGTGTGGAGCTGAGCGCGCATCTGCCTGCGCGTAGTTCACCTGGTATGACGACTGATTCTCTTTGCGATTCTGCGCAAGGATGTGAATATCGTGGTCTCGCGGTACCAAACAATTCATCAGGTAGACGGAGATTGCACTCTGATGATGGTTTTCGAAAACAAGTTTCCGGCTGCCGCGTCCGGCCGGCAAGTCTGCACTGAACTGTATCTGAATCTGGCCGAGTCCTTCTTTGATCTCCTCGATTTGTGGAAAATCAACCGATGTGAGCCGGGCCGATAACCGATGCCCGTTGTCAATCACCGTCCCAGGACTCTCGCGCATATCAATGTGATTGAACAAATGCGGCTGAATCTTGACTGTTCCCTCGGGCTTGCCACCCTCTGCCAGCAGCCCGCCGTCCATATCCAGCACGCGCATCCAAAGTACTCGATCCGGCGACGACTCGAAAGCATGCTCTATCACTGGTCCGAGGGCCGCCGGATCTGTAATGCCGGCGCTTCGAGCGGCAGCCGCGAGCGCGCCGGCTTGTCGCTCCGCTTCACGCTCGGCTTGCTGAGGAACAAGAACCGCGCCGGTATACAGATAGGTTCGGACACATTGAACACACAACACCAGGGCCACTAGCGCCCCGATCGCGAGAAACAGACCGAACTTCCATTGCGGATACTTATGCAGATGCATTCGTTTTGCACTTCCTCGGACACAAGCCAGCATCGCCCACGAACCTTAAATGTTCCTGAAAAATGCGATGACTGCGATGTAAGGATTTGTTAAGTCCGATAGTGCCTGTGCGCTAAAGCCGATTGCTCGCTTGGCGTGACGGCCGTCAACCGTTCTTCCGCCTCGCAAGGAACACGGACGGTGAACGTTGATCCATGCCCGGCCGAGCTCTGCACTGTTAGCTTGGCATCGTGAGAACCTGCGATTTCGCGCGCAATCGCCAGCCCTAGCCCGGTGCCGCCCGCGTTTCGAGAGCGCACTCTGTCGGCGCGCCAAAAACGATCGAAGATGAAGGGCAGATCTTCGGCGGAAATTCCCGCGCCGGTATCCGTGACTTCGATCTCCACTTCGGCCTCATGCTGCCTCACTCGAAGTGTGATGCTGCCGCCCTCGGACGTGTACTTGATCGCATTGTCCATCAAAATTAGTAACATGCGCCGGAACGAATCTTCATCGACTGCCGCTCGCACCGGCTCTCCCGGCATATCGGCCGAGACAGCTAGCCCCTTGTCGGAAGCGAGCGTACTCACCTCGCTCACCACCTCTTTAGCCATGGCACGCAGGTCGGTGGAGACGAATTTCAACCCACTATTTCCTGCATCCGAACGTGCGAGCCAAAGAAGTTGGTTGATCATTTCCGTACATCGTTGGGCCGCGCGCATGATTTTATGCAGCGATTCCTTCAACTCGTCCGGACGTCGTTCTCGGCGCAGGGCGAACTGCGCGGCGGTGGAGATCAAGGTAAGCGGCGCGCGCAATTCATGGGAAGCATCCGCGGTAAATTGGCGCACTTGTCGTAATGATTGCTCCACGCGGTCCAACATCTGGTTCAGTGTTTCCGAGAGCCGCTGCAACTCGTCGCCCGAGGCAGGAACGGAAAGCCTGGCCGCCAGGTTGGTCGGATCCATGGATCGAGCTTCATGGATGATTTGGTCGACTGGTCTCAGAGCCCGGCTGCTAAGCCAATATCCACCGAGAGCAGCAAGTGCTAACGCGAAGGGAAGCGCGATGAACAGGACCGAGTTGAACTCGTTCAGAAGGTTATAGAACTTTACCTGCGGATCTGCCACCTCTACAGTAAGCGGCTGACCGTCAACGTAAATGCGCTGCGTTGCCATACGAACGGGGAACCCTGGCGGCCCGGTATTCCGAAAACGCATACCGGCGCCCGGGTCGGGCGGAGGGCCCGTGCTGGCGTGATGACGCACTAAACCATCGGACTGCGCCATGAGTTCTCCGTGCGGCCCAAAAACCTGAAAAAGCTCCCCGAGGTGGTTCAATGCGCGTAATCGCACCGTGAGTTGCTCCAAACCCTCGTGGCTATTCTCGTCGATAAACCCGTGTAGCCCGATGAGCCGAAAGCGCAGACTCTGATCGAGCGCGTGGTCAAGACTGACGGCCATCGCCCAACGGCTTGCAACCGCCAGTATCAATGCAACGGAAATCAGCGCACACGAGTACCATAGCGTAAGGCGAACGCGCAGGGATCGTAATTTCAATCCGCTCAATTTGCCTCCTGGCGCAGACTGTAGCCAAGCCCCCGTTCGGTGTGGATCAGCTTGGGCGAGCCCGGAACATCGACTTTCGATCTCAGGAACCTGATGAAGACGTCGAGATTATTCTCACTTATTTCGCGGTCGCTCCAGATCGTTTCGATGAGGCGTTCCCTTGTAACTACCCGGCCGCCGGACTGCAACAAACACTCAAGTATGGCGAATTCCGTCCGGGTAAGAGACATGGCCCGTTTTCCGCGCCAGGCTTTGTGTTCGCTTATGTCGAGCAGCAGGTCTGCAAAGCGCAGCTGCATATTCTTCCGGTCAAATTTACGCGTACGAGCGCGAATACGTGCCAACAGTACGTCAAACGAAAATGGCTTGGCGAGGTAGTCGTCGGCTCCCGCTTCAAGCCCGTTCACAATCTCCTCCGGGGCATCAAGGCCGGTCAATAGAAGGATTGGCGTGGAAATGTTTTGCGCGCGGAGACGGCGCGTCACCTGCAGGCCGTCCATGAAAGGCATCATCACATCGAGCACAATCATGTCGAACGCCGACGTCTCAGCCAGGCGCAATGCCGATGCACCATCGTGAGCGGTTACCGGGCGTGCGATACAGCTCGCTCACCAGTGGCGAGGGTGCCAGACCGCTGTGGCGCACCGCGTTGACCGTGGGTGAACGCCCATTTACAATCGCGGCATGTCAAGAAAAGTAATCCTGGGATTCGGAGTCAGCCTTGACGGTTATATTGCGCGGCGCAACGGCGACCTCGATTTTCTAGTCATCGACAAAGAAGGTGAATCCGTGATGGCGGACTTCTTCTCCAAGATCGATACCACCATCATGGGCCGCAAGACCGCCGCTGGCTGGGTGAAAATGCGCGAGAGTGACGAGATTCCGGAGACGCCGGGCATGGCGAATTACGTAGTTTCCCGGCGATGGAAGCCGGGCAAACGCGAGGGATTCGAAGTGGTGAGTGGATCTCTGACAACCTTTGTGAGAAAGCTAAAACGCCGCCCGGGGAAAGACATCTATCTAGGAGGTGGGGGCGAATTGGCTCGCAGCTTCCTGCGAGAGGATTTGGTGGACGAACTCTTCATCGGCGTTGGTCCCATACTGTTAGGCGATGGCATCCCCGGCTTCCCGGGCAAGTTTCCGCAGCGCGACTTCAAGCTGACAGAATGCAAGTCCTATTCGAATGGATCGGTCGCGCTGCGCTATGAACGGATGCGGACTAAAATTAGCCGATAATCGGCCCTGGTTTCCTTCGCACTGTCGGGCGAGCATCCCCTCCGCCGGAGCCGAGGCTGCTCCCCAGGATTTGTGTCGAGTGGCCGAAGAGGACAGAGGTCAGGTCATTCCGGTACGATCACATCTGCGACGCGCTCTTAGCGTTTCGCGTACAGTGAGATGGAGAGGCCCGGTCGTTGTACTCGGTCCGAACATGAGAGCATTTTTGAAGTTCAAACGGCGCTGGCGTGAGGCGAGGATGTTTGCTCGGGCGATGGCATCCCCCGACCATCCAATTCTGGCTCAGATCATACCGACTCGACGGTGCAATCTGGCGTGCACGTACTGCAATGAATTTGATAAAGACTCGCGTCCGGTTCCCACTTCCGAGATGCTGCAGCGGATCGACAAACTCAGCGCCCTCGGGACCAGCATCATCACCTTCAGCGGCGGGGAGCCGACACTGCATCCTGACCTGGATTTGCTCGTCCGGCGCGTACGGGCGCACGGCGCGATTGCGACGATTATCACAAACGGTTACCTGCTGACGCCTAAGCGGATCAGGCGACTCAACGCGGCTGGTCTCGACTATCTTCAGATCAGCATTGATAACGTGCAGCCGGACGAAGTATCGAAGAAGAGTCTGAAGGTTCTGGACCGGAAACTCGAATGGCTGAAAAAGTACGCCACGTTTGATGTGACGATCAACTCCGTTTTGGGAAGTGCGATAGCTCAGCCGGAGGACGCGTACGCGATTGCGGTTCGGGCGAGAGCGCTCGGCTTCAATAGCACGGTCGGGGTGGTGCACGACGGGGGAGGACAGCTAAAGCCACTGAGCGGAACACAAGCCGGGATCTATGAGCGTATTCTCGGGCTGAGGAAGGGACTGTTTTCTTTTTCGCACTTTGATATTTTCCAGCGCAACGTGGTGAAAGGGCTTCCGAATTCTTGGCATTGTCCGGCAGGCGGCAGGTTTCTATATATCTGCGAAAACGGACTGGTTCACTATTGCTCGCAGCAGCGTGGGTATCCCGCCATTCCTCTGATGGACTACAGCCACGAGGACCTGGTTCGCGAACGTCAGAAGCCGAAGAGCTGCGCTCCGTTTTGCACGATTTCCTGCGTGCACCAAACCGCAATGCTGGACGATTTTCGCTCACGGCCCAGAGAGACGCTGACCAAAATCCTGAACGGCGCGCAAGCACGCGACCCGGAGTGGAGACCGCCGGCTTCAGTGCACGCACTCGAATGGATGTTCTTGAGGAACTCCCGCGCGACAAGGATTTTCGGTGCGGTAGCCTTGCGCGTATTTGGCGTGGACGGCGGCCGGAGTCCAAGACCGTAGCGCAAACTCGGCCAACCTACAACGTCTTAACGAGGACTACGAGTTGATCAAGTGCTGTTCCCCATCCCTGGTAGAAGCCTAGCTCCTCGTGCTTTTTGGATGTCGCTTCATCACCATGCATGACTAGGGCCGTATATTTTGTCCGCGCTCCCTGCGCTTCGAGCGTGATTACGGCGGTGAAATACAACTCTTCGCATCCGCCCGTTCCGGCGGCTCTGATCTCCGGCCGATAGCCGGGACCGAGCGCCGATGTCCAGACAAGTTTCTCGTTGGGCAGGATCTCGAGATAACAGCCCACCTGGGAAGATTCCTGACCCTCCGGCGAGCGCATAACGGTTCGAAAAATGCCGCCAGGACGCAGATCGATCTCGCAATCAACGGTTTTCCACGGTGCCGGCGTGAACCATTTCTTAATGTGTTCAGGTTTGGTCCATGCTGCCCAGACGAGTTCCCGCGGGACATCGACGACCCGCTCCAGCACCAGGTCAAGCTTTGAGTTTGTCTGAATGGTTGCAGTGCTCATGATTTCTGCTCCTTAAGCTCTTTGAGGTAAGTATCAAGTTGATCGAGGCGGTGATTCCAAATGGCGCGTTGCTTCCCGAGCCAGCCTTCCGCGACCCTCAGCGGTTGCGGCGTGAGTTGATACGTTCGCACGCGCCCTGCCTTTCGTGATTTGACGAGCCCGCAACTCTCGAGCACGTCGAGATGCTGCAGGAACGACGGCAGCGACATACGGAACGGTTCTGCCAGTTGGCTCACGGCAGTGGGCCCACTGCTGAGTTGTTCGAGCACGGCTCGCCGCGTAGGGTCGGCCAGTCCATGGAACACGCGATTTAACTGGGAGGCCCGTTGGTTAGGCACATGCCTTACTATACGGTAAAAAATATTTAAGTCAATGGAAATCAGATCAAGCATCTGAAACCCCGCGCTCGGCAAACAGGGTTCGCCGACACTGGGCGACGTATGTGCAATGAGTTCGTTTGGTATTCGTTCGCGGCGAATTCCTTCGAACGCACTACTTCCAAAGAGCGTCCAAAGAGAGATGATGTTGCTTGCATTTGAAGTGTTCACCGTCTTCCTGACGGCAATCGCCATGGGTCTAGCACTAGCGCATGCCCTGGAATATCCGGGCAAGCTTCGCTTAGATGAGCAGACTTATAGAGCCGTACAAGCCATCTACTATCCGGGATTTACAATTGGCGGAATCGCGGAGCCAGTGGCCGCTATTGCGGTTCTGGTTCTGCTTCTTCTTGATCGGAGAGCACAGTTCTCTTGGCTCTTAGCAGCCTTCCTCGCACTCGTTGCTATGCACGCCGTGTTTTGGTTCGTGACTCAACCAGTCAACCGATATTGGCTGAAAGATCAAAAGCTTAGCGAAGCTGGAGCTAAGTTCTTCGATACCGGTCAGACCAATGCACCGGATCGAAGTGGTACAGGCGTACCAGACTGGAGATCGTTCCGCAATCGCTGGGAGTATTCACATATCGTGCGTGCGATCCTGTCTGCAATTGCGTTTATCGCGATCACCGTGGTTATCGCGACGCGCTAAGTTCGGAGCTTATGGCGGGCTTTCATGGGTCGTAGTCGGATAGCGTTGCGTCGAACGGAGATCGGCCGCGGTCATAGGCGACAGTTGCCGTTCTCAATGAAATGGAACGCCACTTACCATGATTTCTCCTGCGGTAAGCCCTTCGTGATTCATTTCTTCTCGAAAACATCTTTGGCAACGGCGATGGCGCTTACCGCATTCGGCCAGCCAGCATAAAAGGCCAGGTGGGTGATGGTCTCGACCACCTCCTGCTGTGTCACGCCGTTTTCGCGCGCTCTGATGAGGTGAGACCGGAGTTGGTCTGGACGGTTCAAGGCAATCAGCGCGGCCACAGTCACCAGGCTCCGGTCACGCTTCGACAGCTCCGGACGCTCCCAGATATCTCCGTACAGCACGTCGTCGGTTATCTCGGCCAACTTTGGGTCGAACTCGCCGATTGCTTTTTGAGACGGCCGCGGCTGTTTGGCGCTGCCCACTGCTTGACCGCGTAGCGTCGCATTGTACTGCCCATCGCTGACCTTCTCCATCCAGTCAACAGACTTGCCGTCGAGTTGCTCCGCGATGGCGGCGTGCGCCATAGAATTGTTCGGTGCAGTTCCATGCCAATGCTTCTGACCGGCCGGAATCCAGACTACGTCCCCTTGTCGGATTTCGTCTGCGGGATTGCCCCAGCCCTGCACCCGGCCCGTACCCGCTGTCACGATCAGGACTTGGCCCAGAGGGTGCGTATGCCACGCCGTTCTCGCGCCGGGCTCAAATGTAACGAGAGCGCCGGACATCTCTCCTGGCGCGTTCGCTTGTCGCGCCGGAGCGTTCGCCTGGAACAAAGGGTCAACGCGCACGACGCCGGTGAAGTTCTCTGCCGGTCCCTGCCGCGAAGGGTGTGAGCCTCTCCGAATGATTCGGATCGCCTGTGAATCCGTCTGATCCGTCTGAGCGAATGCGGAGGCGAGCAAAGAAGTTGATAAGACGGTCGTGGCGAGCACCCTCATACGTATCTGCATTGCTCCTTAGCGGTCGATCATTCGCTGCAGTTGTTCGGGATACCGGGCTCCCTGCACCGTGATCTTCGAGGCGGCGCTCTCAATCTCGCGGAGGTCGTCGCGCGTCAACTCGATTCGAGCCGCCCCCATGTTCTCCTCAAGCCGATGCATCTTCGTCGTGCCCGGGATCGGCGCGATCCATGGCTTCTGCGCCAGGAGCCACGCGAGAGCTATCTGAGCGGGCGTCGCCTTCTTCTTTTCCGCTACCGCACGGAGCAATTCGACGAGTTCTTGATTCGCCTTCCGGGCCTCCGCAGTAAAGCGGGGGACGATGTTGCGGAAGTCGCTGCTGTCAAATGTCGTGCTCTCGTCGATCTTCCCCGTAAGAAACCCCTTGCCCAGCGGACTGAACGGAACGAAGCCGATTCCGAGTTCTTCCAACGTCGGCAGCACCTCCTGTTCGGGCTCTCTCCACCACAGCGAATATTCACTCTGAAGCGCTGCCACGGGCTGGACCGCGTGCGCGCGGCGGATCGTTCGCACACCGGCTTCGGATAGCCCGAAGTGCTTGACCTTGCCTCGCTGGATCAGTTCCTTCACGGTGCCCGCAACATCTTCGATCGGCACATTGGGATCTACGCGATGCTGATAAAACAAATCGATCACATCGCTTCGCAAACGCTTCAACGACTCGTCGCCGGCTTGCCGGATGCGCTCCGGGCGGCTGTCCAGCCCCTTCTTCGGATCTCCTTCCCGGAAGCCGAACTTGGTCGCAATAACGACGGCTTTGCGGAAGGGTTCCACTGCTTCACCCACCAGTTCTTCATTGGCAAACGGGCCGTACACCTCAGCCGTATCGAAGAAAGTGACTCCGCGGTCGAACGCCGAGCGGATCAACGCGATCGCCTGCTGTTTATCAGTTGCTGGCCCGTACCCGGAACTGAGTCCCATGCAGCCGAGGCCGATCTCTGAGACTTCTAAACCACTCTTTCCTAAAGTGCGTTTTTTCATCGTTTTTTCCTTTTCAAAGCAAGCATACCGGCTACAAGTCGCTTCAGGCCTCTGACATCTTCAGGACTGCTTCAGGAAGCCGGGCACCCTGGATCGTAATCTGCGAGGCGGCATCTTCGATTTCGTGCAGATCGTCCGGCGTGAGTTCGATTGCGGCGGCGCCCAGGTTCTCCTCAAGGCGCTGCAGCTTTCGTGTTCCTGGAATCGGCACGATCCAGGGTTTCTGCGCCAAGCAGCCATGCGAGCGCAATCTGCGCCGGCGTCGCGTGCTTCGTTTCGGCGATGCGCTTCAGCAGATCGACAAGCGCCAGATTGGCCGCGCGGGCCTCAGGCGCGAAGCGCGGAGATCGATTCCGAAAATCGGTGCTGTGAAATTCCGTGGCCGTCTCAATCTTCCCGGTTAGAAATCCGGCGCCAAGAGGACTGAACGGCACAAAACCGATTCCCAACTCCTCGCACGCGGCGAGCACGCCGTTCTGTTCGGGATCGCGGGTCCATAGCGAATACTCGCTCTGCACGGCTGTGACCGGCTGAACGGCATGTGCACGACGGATCGTCGCGGCGCCCGCCTCGGACAGACCGAAGTGCTTCACCTTGCCTTGCTCGATCAGTGTCTTTGACCGTGCCCGCCACGTCTTCAATCGGCACATTGGGATCGACGCGATGCTGATAGAGAAGATCGATGGCTTCGACCTTCAAGTCGGCGTAAGCGATGCGTCGGTGACCTGCCGGATGTGGTCGGGCCGGCTGTCGAGACCATAGCGAGTACCGTCCGGGTTGATTCCAAATCCAAACTTGGTGGCAATCACTACGTCGATCGCGGAAAGGCGCGAGCGCTTCTCCCACCAGTTCTTCGTTCGTGAAAGGACCATACGCCTCGGCAGTGTCAAAGAACGTGACGCCGCGTTCGACAGCGGCACGAATGATTTTGATGCCCTCCTGTCGCTCCGTCGGTGGCCCGTAGTTGGCGCTCAGCCCCATGCAGCCGAAACCGAGGGCCGACACTTCAAGCCCGCATTTCCCGAGTGTTCCGCTTTTCCATTGACTTCTCGCGTATCCTCTGTTTCCAGGCTAAGGAGAAAGGACGATCGGAACGGTATCCCGATCCTGCCGAATGATTGCCTAATCCTGCCGAATCGTGTCTCCGCTGTTGCTCGCCGTACCGCAATTCGCAGTTATCCTGAGTAGGGAAGGACCGAGATTTCGTGGCAAAAACACTCGCAACAGAGCGGTCGTAGCGGCGGACCGAACGCATGAACTGAAAGCTGAGCTGGCCTCAAGGGTTGCTCGGACTGATCGGCTCGGCAGAGAAGCAGGCAACCGCCATTCCTCGCCTGACGTTGCACCAGAGAACGGCTCCCACTGCCGCGTGCCACGTCACCTACGAGCCGAGCGTGATTGTGGTGCCGCAAGGCCGCAAAGAGGTACAGATTGGCAGGGAGACTCTGACCTACGATTCGTCCCGTTACCTGCTCACCTCCGTCGATCTGCCCACGTAACCAGAGTGTCCGAGGCAAGCGAGCGAAGCACCCTGCCTTGCGGTCATCGCTGAAGCTTGACATCTCGATTGTTCGTGAGTTCCTCAGCCGCGAGGAGTTTCCACATGCTCGACGCTGCCGCCGGATAGTCCGGCAATGTCCACCGGTCCGGTGACGGCGGAGTTCCTCAGCGCGTGGTGCCGGCTGCTCGACCTGCTCTCGAATCCTGAGGACATCCCGTTCCTGAGCGGCCTCATCGAACGCGAGATCATGTATCGAATCCTGCGTGGACCGGAGGGCGCACGATTACGAGCAATCGCGACGTTGGGAGACCAGAGCCACCGCACGGCCAAAGCAATCGCCTGGATCAAGGCAAACTATGCGAGGCCGCTTCGCGTCGAAGAACTTGCACAAGTTGCGGGCATGGCGGTCTCCACGCTTCACCACCATTTTCGGGCGCTCACGGCAATGAGTCCGCTTCAGTACCAGAAGCAGATTCGATTACAGGCCGCGCGAGCACGGATGCTCGCCGATGATGTGGACGCGGCGACTGTCGCCTTTGAGGTTGGATACGAAAGCGCGAGTCAATTCAATCGTGAATACAGCCGCTTGTTTGGCCAACCGCCGATTCGTGATATCCGGACCCTACGTTCGCCAGGCGCTCCGAGACTGGAATTGGTCGCCACGACCTAGCCACGTGTCTCAATGGCGGTCTGGTTTTCGGTGATGAATGAAACAAGCCTCTGGTTCGCCGCGTAGCGAGAAGTATACTAGCCGAATCGGAGGAACGATGAGCACCGTAACTACTCCCTCGCCCGTCCACCGTGGACCGGAGCTCCTTGGGCAGACCGTTGTTGTGATCGGCGGTAGCGCTGGCATCGGATTCGAAACGGCACGTCTTGCACGTTCAGAAGGGGCCAAAGTGATCCTCACGGGCCGGAATGCCGAGCGCCTCCAGCACGCTGCCAGTGAGGTTGATGCCCTGAGTACCGCGGCCTTCGACGCCGCGGATCCTGTTGCTCTCGATCGGTTCTTCCGTGACCTCCCGACAATCGACCACGTGATGGTGACAGCCGGTCGGCCTTATTACGGACGCCTCTCCGACATGGACTTCGCGAAGATTCGCGATCTTATCGGTGAGCACCTCTTGCAGGCACTTTACGTTGCGTGCAACGCGGCCAACAAAGTGCGATCGGGAGGAACACTGATCTTCATGGGCGGCACTGGTGGTCGACGCCCGGCGATCGGCATGAGCATCGCTAGCGCGGTCACCGCTGCGCTCCCCGCCCTCACGGCTAACCTGGCGCTTGAGATCGCGCCCGTGCGGGTCAACCTCATCGCCGCGGGATTCGTGGACACGCCTTTGTCCGCGGAACTCCTGGGCGATCAGCTCGAAAAACGTCGCAACCAGCTTCGCACTACGCTTCCCATTGGACGCGTGGTCGGACCGGCGGACGTGGCCGCGCTCGCCGTACACATTATGACCAACACCGCCCTTACGGGCGCAACCTATGACATCGACGGCGGACAGCAGTTCGTCGCCGCCTAGCTAAAGAAGCCAGATAAGTCACCACCCTTCACGCCATAAGCAGGGGGCGCCTTCGTCAGAATGATCAAACCAGGGGAATGACAGAAGAATCGCACTAAAGCCTATGGGGACGCGTAGTCAACATCCCCATTGGATGGATCCTGCTTAGCACAGCCCGACTACGACCGTGCGACGAGAGCCTTTGTTACCGGCTCTAGATTCATTCGTTGTAGCACTGCGCGAAATCGTGGTTCATCCCGGAGATCGTCGAGCAGGGGGTCCAATTTCAGGTTCATTAGACCCGTTTCTCGCTCATCGGCAGCTTTCTCCAGCCAATCTAGCGCTTCCGATTTGCGGCCCATGCCCGCATAGGCATGAACGAACGCGAGAGCCGAAGTAAACGAATGGACCGACAGGTCATGAAGCCGCCGTAAGGCTTCATTCGCTTTCTGCTTGTGGCCAGCAATCGCAAGCGCAGCTACAAGGGCACCCAGATACGTTCCGTGTGCGAAGCGTTCAGAGGATTTACGAATCGCGGCGATAGCTTCCCGAAATCGTCCGGCCTGAAGCAGGGCCAGTCCCAAGAGATATTGTGAATGCTTGATTTCTGGCCCTAGCTTCAAAGCTCGATCGAAGGCGGCAGCAGCACCCCGGTAGTCCCGTGACAGGTACAGATGCACTCCTGCCGCGCGATGAGAGCGCGGGGACAGCGGGTCGAGATCTAATGCTTTTTCGACATCCGCTTGGCTTCCTTCCAAGTCCCCCTTCTGCAACCGGCAGAAACCGCGCTGTACATAGCCTGGAAGATAACTAGGGAGGAGTTCTAGTCCTCGCTGGAAGAAATCCTCTCCTTGATTCCATTGCCACTCAAAGGCCGCCGTTACGGTTCCGTATGCCACGTGTGCTTCGGCACAGTGCCGGTCCGAACGCAGCGCCCGCTGAGCCAGGTCTCGAGTCACATCGGTCAATCCAGCAGGTCGGCGAACCTGGAAAAGAATTAGCCAATGATAGGCGTCAGCCAAGGCAGCATACGCTTGCGCGTATTCGGGAGCGAGTGAAATGGCGCGCAGGAAACATTCTGCAGCTTGTTCGAGATCTTCGATACGAAGTTGGTTCCAAAGATGACGCCCTCGTAAATAAAGCTTGTATGCATCTGGGGTGGGACGAGCGGTACTCGTCGTGAAGACCTCGGTCCCGAGCTCCACGGTCAATTGTTCAGCAATGGCGTGCGCAATTTCGTCCTGCACCGCAAATACATCCTGCATTTCGCGGTCGAAAGCCCGAGCCCAAAGATAGCTTCCTGACTTCACGTTAACCGCTCTCGCATGAATGCGTATCATCGCGTCGGCTTGCTGAACGCTGCCCTGTACAATCGTGTCTGCGCCAAGATCGCGACCGATGCGTGCAAGATCATCTTCTGCCGATCCAAAGCGGAAGGCGGAGAACGTTGAAATTACTTTCAAGTTCGGCGAGCTGGCCAGCCGTTCCTGAATACTCTCAGCGATTCCACGACAGAAATACTCCTGATCCGTATCGGCACTCAGGTTCAAAAATGGAAGAACAGCGACGGCGTGATGGCGGATACGAATCGGAACCGGTTTGGGGCCGCTATTCTTCTCTGCCGTGTTAAAACGATCGCGGCGTCGAAGAACAGGCGCGTAACTGCCCGGCTGAAACAAGATCAGGACGGGATCGGAGGCACCTTCGCTTTCGTAGTATGCGGAAAGCTTACGGCGAAGCCGCTGGGCCTCGGTACGCACGATCGAATCGATACGAGGATCGAAATTGGTTCCGCGATCGAAGACCTCGCGGCCAACAGCATACTGTTTGATGTGTTCCGCTCTGCCCTGCAGACTCTGTTCCACAGTCCAGGTCAGAAATCGGCACAGGCGCTCAGAACCTGCGAAGGTTCGACTATTTACGATGCGCTCGATCTGGGCGCGAATCTCGGAGTTAGGCAGCTGAGCGAGACGCTCTGCATCATCAGACACTCGATTCTGCAACTGGTCGCTGCCCATTACCGGCTTTCATTCCAGTGAAAACAGCTTAACATCCGGCCAGCCTCGGTCCGCCGGCTGAGTTTGCAGCTAACGGTCAGCTAACCCCTGCCTGACCCCTGTATTGGCGGCAAAACCGGTACTCTGAGGATAGAGGCCCCGAACCGGCACACTGCCGCACGCAAACGCGCCTGACCGCGAATCGCCCGCGACCTCAACTCTTAACATCTGAGGAACACGAAATTGAACAGTAAGCTAGGGCCCAGTGCGGCGGTCCATTTAGACGTTGCAGTGGACTCGGAGTCTATCTTGCTGGTGTCGCGAGACATTGACACTCGGATTTTTATTCGAAACGTATTTGTTCCCCGAGGCTATCTCGTTCTGGAGGCTGCCGACGAACAGCAGGCCGCTTTCGTGTGGCATCAGATGCGAGGCGACATCGATCTGATCATTGTGGATGCCTCACCGTCTCAAATCTTCAACTGGGGGCGATGGCATCAAGGCACACCCAAGCTTTTTTTACTGGTCGACCCAGCAGACGCACGATTGAATACTGATGCCGCGACCGACGCCGAAATGGGATACCTGACGAAACCGCTCACAGCCGGGGTAATCGCTCTCAAAGTACGGCTCGTCCTCATCTCACGCAAGCAGCAGAAAAAGGTCTTAATTGTTGACGATGATGAATCGCTGCGACGCAGGCTCGCCGCGCTGCTTGAGGCAGCCGGTTATGAGATCACGCAGGCATCAAACGGCAGAGAAGCGCTCAATCGCGGCGGCACGCTCGAAGCGGACATCATTTTGACGGAAATAGTAATGCCCGAGGTGGAAGGCTTGCAGCTAATCCAAGAGCTACTGCGGCTGAATCCTAGCCAGAGGATTATCGCCATGTCTGGGGCCCATCGTGCGGAAAGCTATTTGGCTACCGCCAAATCGCTGGGAGCGAAAGCCACACTCACAAAACCTCTACCCGCGGAAAAGCTGCTGCGAACCCTCCACCAGGTCTCGCATCGGCAATGACTGCTTGGCTGCACCTCACCTCCAGATATGCTGGCACTGAACTCCCAATGACAAGAATCAGCTTCTTATATCCCAACCGCAAAGACGCCCGTTTCGACATGGACTACTACGTTGAGAGGCATATGCCATGGTCGATTGCACTTCTCAGCGCGCATCCAGGGTTCAAAGGGGCCTCGGTCGAGCGTGGAGTGAGCGGTGTGGCTCCCGGCGTGGGCCCAGCGTACGTGGCAGTGTGCCACTTTCTCTTTGAATCTCTCGATGATTTCATGGCTGCTGTTACGCCCAATTTAGCTGCGCTTCAAGCAGACATGAAGAACTACACAGACCTAGAGCCAACCATTCAGGCCAGCGAGGTGCTCATCTGCCGCTAGCGAAATGTGCGCCTCGACCAATCTGCTCCTTGGTTGTCAGCTAACCGGACAGTGACCGGCTGGGACGTCAGCAGGTCCGTATCAATGCTCGAAACGTACGGTTGTCGGAATATGGCACCTCATCGCCCACAATCAAAGTAGACAGGAGCGCCGCCGGCACTTCGGGAAACAGGCCCGTGCTCTCGAACTAAGGAATAGCGCCCGGATTAGTCACCCAGTATCGGCAACACTATTTGCTTAAACGCCGAACACCAGCACGCGCCCGTCATACGTCGTCTGCCAAAGGCGGCCATCATTCACCACCGGGGTGCCAAACTTGTTGAAGTCATGATGCCCCGCGGGCGGAACATCGCTCATCCATAGCCGTTGGATTTGCTGATCTCCATCCTGCATCTTGGAGCCGAACTGCAGCGCATCGAACGCGAAGATGCGTCCGGTCGTGAAGCCCTTGTTGTCATCCCCTTTGTTGGCGTCTTTATCGGGCACGCAAGCCCAGATCACTCCGTCTTTCTCTCCGTCGCTCGATAGGCACATCATCGCGCCAGGCATCCCGCCCGGGGGAACCGGACTGTACGGGCTGGCTATTTCCTCCGACCGTGCCAGAAAGTTCCATTTGCCGTCGGGGGTGACACGGCCCGCCCGCAGATTGCCGTTCTCGCACCACGTGTATAGCAAGTGCTGCTCCGGCCAATAAGTCGGTGAGCCGTGCTGGTGATGCGTTTTGTTATAGAAAAGTTTGTTCAGGTCCTTGGGATCCGTGGGGGCTGCCGGGGCATCGCCATTGTAGAAGCCAAACCAGATTGGTGACGTCTTGAGTTTCGCGTAATTCCCCGCTGGCTGCCAAAGATCGCCCGGCTGCGTCATTCCAAACTTGCGCCAATCGAGTGAGTAAAGAATAGAATCCTTCCCGGCGCCCAGTACGAGGCCGTACTCCGGAATCACGATGGGGCCGGCGGCCGCCAGATCCATATCGTTCCACCCGTCTGCGGCAGTGCCTCGGTCCACATCGCGCCAGGGCGACCACCAATCCACCACCGAGAATGCTCCGTCATAGCGGACCTTTGTGAAGCACTCGCCATAGCTGCCTTTTGCTGGCGCAAATTCGCCATTGCCGGTTACGAAGATGAGATACGTGGTCTCTTTCCCCGCCGAATCCTTCTCGATCAACACCGCGGGTGCTTGTCCAGCCATCCAGATACCGGCGCCGGATCCGCTTTGGGTCAGATTGAGCTCAGCCTGCACAGCCCATGCGTCGATGTCAACGGCTGTAATGAACCCGTGAGCCCCGTTGGCTGTTTCCTGGATCGTGCCGAACGGAATGAATACGGTACGCTTTCCGTTCGCTAAAGACGAGCAAAGAGAAGCGCGTTGTTTTCGTTGAATTGTGGCGCTTGCCCCCGGAAGTTGGAGCCGCCGCAAAATTTTGCCGTCGGTTAGCCGGACTTCTATCAGCCAGTGCACGGCCTTCTCCTTCGTTCCGTTCGGACTGATCCACGCGCATGCGTAGAGATTCCCTCCCACGATCTCCGGCGTGGACATGATCCCAAAATGGTCGTTAGTCCGCCACGTATCGATGTTGTTTGTTCCGGCAACAGGCTTCCCGGCTTCCGTCATCCAGGCCGTCTTGTAAGTGGCGGCATCGAACCCATAAATGCGGTTCGCCATTGTGGCGCATATCACCAGGTCCTGGGATTTGCCGTTCCGAATGACTTTCGGCGCGAATAGCGGTTGTGCCTCCATACCGCGCGCATCGCCGCTCATCACAAGTTGTCCCGCAAGCTTCAGCCCGCCGCGGACCACGTCAGGTGTAAGCCGGGTTTCGTGGTAGGCACCGTAGCGCAGCGGGCTGCCGGACCGCGTATAAATCGGTTGAACGCCATCCGATGCCGGCGCATTTACCTTCGGCATCACTAGATGAGCTGTAGGCCCGTTGACGCCCGCCATTTTGTGCTGAGCGGAATCGTCGTTTGCCACCGGATGCGGATCTTGCGCCAGCGATGGGGAAGCGAGCAACGCCGCCAAAAAATCTCGTCGTAACATCGGTTCTCCCTATGGACTCGATCTTCGGTCACAAACCACAAAAATATTTCCATCCCACTCTGTAAACAGGATTTGACGCAATCCGAACCGCATACGCCGATCCGTTTTTGCCTCACGGTGTGCTACCGTCAACCAGGCTCACCGAACCCATTCGGTGGGCCATTTCCATTAAAGGGGAGTTTATTCTCTATGTCTACCGCCGCCCAGGTGTCCGCAAATCAGAAGAACGCACAGCTCAGCACCGGCCCCACGTCCCAAGCCGGTAAAGCCAAATCATCCTTGAATGCCGTCAAATCCGGGCTCACCGGCCGGACCGTTCTGCTCTCCGGCGACGACGCCAGCCGGTATGAAGCTCACGTCGCTCAATTCGTCGAACGCTATGGCCCCGTCGGCGACGATGAACGTAAACTCGTGCAGTCTCTCGCCGATACCGAATGGCGTCTCCTCCGCATTCCCTCACTCGAAATGGGCATCTACGCCGTCGGCCGCCTGGAATTCGCCAGTTCCTTCGCTAACGAAGACGAAGCCGTCCGTAAGCACTTGATCGAAGCCCAGGTTTTTCTCGCCTACCAGCGCCAGCTCAACAACCTCAGCATTCAGGAAAGCCGCCTCTGTCGCCAGCGAGACAAAGACACCGCCGCTCTCCGTGAGCTCCAGGACAACCGCAAGCGCCAAGCCAAAGCGCGTTTGGATAACGCCGGCCGCCAATATATCCGTTCCCTCCAGGAAAAGCCGAATCAGGCATTCGATCCAGCCGCATTTGGCTTCGAATTTTCACTTGCTCAAATTAAGCTCCGCGCCTTCGAACTCGATCCCCGTTCCGCCTCCGCCGCCGAGTGTCAACTAGCCGATGTCGCCTGAAATCAACGCTCTTACTGATCCGGCAAACCGTATAACCCGATCAGGTTATTTCCATAATCGGGACAAGGTTAGATTCCGGTTATCTGCGTTTACAATGGCTTAGCTCGTGGACCTCGAGTTGCCTGCGGAATAGGCCTAGGAGTAGTCAAGGGGAGGACTACCCGTCTATCCGCGTTATGAAATCGTCTCACTTATCACGTTTTTCGCTCGCCCTAGTGATGATCCTCGCCTCTGGCGCCTTAGCCTTCGGTCAGGCCATCAGCGGCGACTTGGTCGGTACAATCCAAGACGCCTCTGGAGCGGGTGTGCCTAACGCCTCCGTTTCCATCGTCAACGATGCCACTAACATCAAGAGCGCAGCGTCCGCAAATGGTAATGGCGAATACCGGCTGTCCAATCTCCCTCCCGGCACATATACGTTGACGGCTTCTGGAACGGGCTTCAGCACTTCTACGCTCAAGGGCGTTACGGTCACCCTCAATACGACTTCCACCGCCAATCTGACGCTGCAAGTCAGCGCCACCTCGACAACCATCGAAGTGTCTACCGCCGTCGCGCAGATCGACACCACCACTGCGCAAATCCAAAACACCTACACGACCAAGCAAGTGCAGGATCTTCCGGTCAATAGCATCGGTTTGGGGGTCCTGAATCTTTCGCTCCTCCAGGCCGGCGTCGCCACCACCGGCGGAGTCGGTATGGGCCGTGGACCCAGCGTGGGTGGCCAGCGTCCCCGCAACAATAACTTTACTGTCGACGGCGTCGACAACAACAGCAAGTCGGTCACCGGCTCCCAGGTAGTCGTCCCCAATGACGCCGTCCAGGAATTCACTGTCCTGCTGAATCAATTCCAGGCCGAATACGGTCACAGCTCGGGCGGTCAATTTAATATCGTTGTGCGCACCGGAACCAACGAATTGCACGGCATGCTGTACGACTATATGCGCAATAGGAACCTGAAGGCCATCGATCAGGCCTTCCAGAATCAAGGGCTCACGAGTAATCCCCGCTACGATCAAAATCGGCTGGGCGGCCAGGTGGGTGGGCCGATCCGCAAAGACAAATGGTTTTACTTCGCGAACTTTGAATACAATCCGCTGGGGCAGGCGAGCACCACCGGAAATATCGCTTATGCGCCCACCCCCGCTGGCTATAGCACTCTGGCGGGCCTTCCCGGAATCAATCAGAACAATTTGAATGTCATGAAGCAATATGCCTTGGCGCCCGCCGTCAGTACCGGAGCGAAGGTCCCTAGTCTGACGGTCGGTGGCACGTCGATCCCGCTAGGAGCGTTGAACACAGTCGGTCCCAACTACACAAATAATTATTTCGGCACCCTAAGCTCCGATTACAATCTTTCGGACAAGGATCAGATTCGCGGACGCTATGTCTACAATCGCGGCCTGACTATCAACACCACCAACGTTACTCTGCCGGTCTTCTATACTCCCGTCCCGACCACCAACTACCTGGCGACGCTGGCTTGGTATCACACCTTCAGTCCGTCAATAACCAACGAGTTGCGTCTCGGCTACAATCGCCAGAACCAAAGCTTCCCCATTGGCAACTACAGTTTCCCCGGCCTCGATCAGTTTCCAAACTTGCAGTTCACCGATCTCCAACTGCAAATCGGGCCAAACCCGAACTACCCGCAGTACAACATCAGCAACATGTACCAGGGCGTCGATAACGTGAGTTGGACGCGTGGATCGCACAGCCTCAAATTTGGTACCGAGCTGCGGCGCTATATTGCTCCATCGGCTTTCACCCAGCGCTCTCGCGGCGATTATCAGTACAGCACGGTTGCCAACTATCTGACCGATCAAACGCCTAATGTCATCGCCCAGCGCGGGCTCGGCAATGTCGTCTATTACGGCGATCAGATCGCCAGCTTCTCTTACATCCAGGACGCTTGGCGCGCGCGCCCGAATCTGACTATCAATCTAGGTGCGCGCTACGAATACACCACTGTCCCGCAATCCGAGCGTTTGCAAAGCGTGAATGCTCTGGCGAGCGTGCCGGGATTAATCACCTTTGGAACTCCGCAGGCCCAGAAGAACGCGATCGCGCCCCGCGTGGGTTTGGCTTACACGCCGGGCACCAGTCAAAACACCGTCATTCGCGCCGGCTTTGGCATGGCCTACGATGTCCTGTTCGACAATATCGGAACGCTTTCCTTGCCCCCGCAATTCAGCACTTCTTTAGATGTAACCGGTAATCCCACGCCGGCGGGAGGTTTCCTGGCTACCGGCGGCATCTTGCCCAACGCCGCTACCGGCACATTGACTGTCGCTCAGGCCAGGGCGCTGACCAGCACCTACATCACCGACCAAATCCTGCCTTACACCATCAACTACAACTTCGAAATCGAGCACGTCTTTGCCAGAGACTATACGCTGACGGCTCGCTATCTTGGCACGCAGGGTGTTCATCTTCCGACGCAGGTTCAGATCGACAAGGTCTCCAAGATCAACTCTTCCTCCTATATTCCGACCTACCTGACCATGCCGAGCGTCGCAACTCTGGCAGGCCTTCCCTTGACCCTTGGCGATGTGCAGGCCCGCTCCAATTTTGCGCCAGGTTATGCGGCTGCCGGCTTCAAGAACCTCATAACTGCCTACACAGCGCAAGGCCATTCCAACTACAACGGTCTGGCGCTCCAATTAAATCGACGCTTCTCGAATGGACTGCAGTTCATTGCAGCCTATACCTGGAGCCACAACATCGATAATTCCACGGCTGAGTTCAATTCCACTTCACTGACGCCTCGCCGCGCTCAGGACTTCTTCGACCTGACATCGGAGCGCGCAAGCTCCGCGCTCGACCGCCGCCACCGCCTCAGTATCTCGGTCCTCTATGACTTGCCGTTCTTTCAGCACAGTAGCAATTGGTTCATGAAGAACCTAATCGGAAACTGGGAACTCGCCCCTATTTACACCTACGAGAGTCCCGAGTATTTCACTGTGCAGAGCGGCATCGATAGCAATCAGAATGGGGACTCAGCCCCGGACCGCACCATCCTTAATCCGAATGGCGCGCCGCATACCGGATCGGGCGTGTTTGGTGTGGATCGCACCGGTGCCCGCACAAGCGGAAGCGGCACGGTGGCATATGTCGCGACGAATCCAAACGCTGAATACGTCCAGGCAGGTCTTGGCGCTCTCGCCACGGCGGGCCGAAACACCGAACCGACTCGTCCGATCAATAACGTCGACATGACCGTGATCAAGCGCTTCTCCGCCAAAGAGCGCTTTCATTTCGAGTTGCAGGGCCAAGCCTTCAATCTTTTCAATCATCCCCAGTTCATTCCGGGAGCCATCAACGATGTCGGCAATGTCACCAGTATTGGCTTGGGCGCCTACGTGAACGCCAACAGCGTCAACTTTAATAATCCGGAGGCATTCTTTACTAGCAACGCGCGCGTCATACAAGTCGTCGGAAAGTTTATCTGGTAGGCCAGGAAAAAATCTGAGTGACATTAGGGGAGCCCGCCAATTGGGTTGGAGGCTCCCCCTCTTTGCGCGCAGACTCGGAGGTTATCTGCGCTATATCTTTATTGAAGCAGATCGTAATTGTATTGTTACGAGAATATGCACGCCTGACGCCAAATTTTTTCTCATCGCGCTAAAATCAGGCTAGCCATGGTCGTCGCCACCTCGCTTGCGGATGAGATCCTCCAGCTCAAGGCGGAACGCCATGCGGTGATTCTCGCTCACCATTATCAAGAGCCGGAAATCCAGGAAATCGCTGATTCTATCGGCGATAGCCTCGAATTGGCGCGCGCGGCTCAGAGGTTCGAAGGCGATGTCATTGCATTCTGCGGCGTACGTTTCATGGCCGAGACCGCCAAAGTGCTCAACCCGGAGCGCGTTGTAGTATTACCAGATTTTAATGCAGGCTGCAGCCTGGTCGATAGTTGTCCGGCCGAGGCCATCCGCGCTTTTCGCCGCACTCATCCCGAGCACGTGATCGTGAGCTACATCAATACGTCGGTCGAGGTGAAGGCAGAGAGCGACATTCTTTGCACATCGCGCAACGCTGCTGCGATTGTAAACTCAATTCCGCCGGACAAGCCGATCCTGTTCCTGCCCGACATCAACCTCGGCAATTTCGTCAAGAAGCAGACCGGTCGCCAGAACATGCAAATCTGGCAGGGTGCCTGCATCGTGCACGCAACTTTCCCCGCTCGCCGTCTCGCCGCCGCCCGCTCCGAACATCCGAGAGCCCTCGTTGCTGCTCATCCGGAGTGCCCCGGAGATGTGCTCCGCATGGCCGATTTCATCGGCTCCACTTCCGCCATCATCGACTGGTGTGGGAAGCAAAGCGCCGAAGAATTCATCGTGATGACCGAAAGCGGCGTGCGCTACTCGCTCGAAAAGCAATCTCCCGGCAAGCGCTTCTACTTCGTTGCCAACGAAAACTGCAATTGCAGCGAGTGCCCGTACATGAAGCTGAACACGCTCGAAAAGCTGCGCGATTGTCTCGAAACGCTCGAGCCCCGCATTGAGCTGCCAGCCGATATCATCGAGCGAGCGCGCGTTCCTATCGAACGTATGCTGGCTGTGAAGTGACCCAGCTTGTCCAAGTCGGCGCGCCCTTACTCGATACCTTTGGACGTTTGCATTCGGACCTGCGTATCAGCGTCACCGACCACTGCAATATCCGCTGCTTCTACTGCATGCCGGAGACTGGCGCCGAATATGCGCCTCTGCGTTCGCAACTGAGCCTCGAACAGATTCTGCGTTTTGTATCGGCTGCGGTGCCGCTCGGGCTGACCAAAATTCGGCTCACCGGAGGCGAGCCGCTGCTGCGTCCCAAGCTGCCTTCGCTCATCGAAAAATTGGCCGGGCTGGAAGATATCCGCGATCTTGCCCTCACCACGAATGCCGTACTGCTGGCCGGCCACGCGAAACCGTTGTTTGACGCCGGCCTGCGCCGCCTGAATATTCACCTCGACACCCTGGACCGCGAACGCTTCGCCCAAATCACCCGCCGCGATGAACTCACGCGCGTTCTCGCCGGCATCGACGCCGCCCTTGACGCAGGCTATCCAATAATCAAGCTGAATGCCGTCGCTATCAAGGGCCTGACCGAGCCGGATGTCGTTTCTCTGGTCCGTTTCGGGCGGGAGCGAAACATCGAGGTACGCTTCATCGAATTCATGCCGCTCGATGGCCGCGAGCTTTGGTCGATGGATCGCGTCCTCACCGCCGACGAGATGCTGGACATGCTCGTTAAGGAATTCGGACCCCTCTTTCCCGTGTCCGACGCCGATCCGCGCGCCCCAGCCACGGAATACCGGTTTGCCGATGGCTCGCGCGTCGGCTTCATCGCGTCAGTCAGCCGCCCCTTCTGTCTCAATTGCAATCGGCTGCGTCTCACCTCCGACGGCAAGCTGCGCTACTGTCTCTTCGCAAGAGAAGAAACCGATATCCGCCACCTGCTCGATGACGAGATCGCTCTTCAGGACGCCATTCGTTCCACCGTCTGGCAAAAGTGGGCCGGGCACGAGATCAATCGACCTTCGTTCCTCGCGCCTGGACGCGCGATGTATTCGATCGGCGGCTAAGCGCGCCCTGCGCCGGCCGCCGGCTTGCATTCATAAAATGCCGGCGTCTTGCCGTAGCGTTCACGATATGACGTTTCCAGGTGCCGCTTGAAATCATCCACCGCTTCAGGCGAAACAAGGTTTACCGTGCAGCCCCCAAAACCGCCGCCCGTCATCCTCGCGCCATGAACGCCCGGAATCTCAATCGCGGTGTCCACCAAAAAATCGATCTCTTCGCAACTGATCTCGTAATCGTGCTGCATGCTGCGGTGCGACGCCACAAACAGTCTGCCCATCTCGGCAAGATCGCTGCTTCGGGCGGCTGCCGAGAAATCCACCACGCGCTGCGTGTCTGAAATAACGTGTCGTGCGCGCCGCCGCGCCACTTCCGGAATCGTCTCTTCGATGGCCTGGAAGCGCGGCAGCGTCACATCACGCAGGCTTCTTACCTGCGGGTCGCTCTTCTGGATCGCCGCCACCGCTTCCTGGCATTCGGCAACGCGTTTGCGGTACGCAGATGTCCCCAGTTCATGTTTGACCAACGAATTTACAGCCAGGATACGTAACTTACCTGGCAGCTCGACGTACTCGTGCTCGAGACTGCGGCAGTCGATCTTCAGCGCCGCTCCTGAATGGCCGAATACCGCCGCATACTGGTCCATGATGCCGCACGGCATGCCGACAAATTGGGATTCGGCGCGCTGCCCCAGTCGCGCAATTTCGACCTGTTCCATCCGCCGCGCGCCGAGCAGCGCTACAGCCGTGGCAATCTCGAGCGCTGCCGAAGAACTCAGGCCGGCGCCGGCCGGCACATCGCTCGCTATATATAGATCGGATGGCTCAATGGCAAACCCGGCGGCCGCCAGTTCGCGCGCCACGCCCACCACATAGTCGCTCCATTGTCCGGTCGGTTTGGCTGCTGCGAGTTCCGCGACGCCAATGCAAAATTCCCGGTCCAGATCGCGTGAATACGCCCGCAGGCACACGTGGCTTGTCGGCGCGATCGCCACATAGCAGGCCATATCGAGCGCAATCGGAAGCACGTAGCCAAGGTTGTAGTCGGTGTGCTCGCCTATCAGGTTCACCCGGCCGGGCGCGCGATACACGGCCGGCGTCACATCCGCGCCGAATCGCTCGCTAAATTGCGCTACGATTTCGCTCGATACGAGAGCCAAAGCAGGCACCCTCCGAAAATCAGCAGCATCAATCCGCACCACAAGTTTATGTTCACGCCAGGTTCGAGCGGCGCTTGCACCTCGGGAGAGATCAAACCATAGGAAAGCAGAATAACGCCCAACAAGGCGAAAAGAAATCCAGTTGGTCGGCGCAGGTCGTTCATAGCGGTTTACCAGTAAATAATATTCACGATCACGAGCACGCCGAGTACGATGATTGCCAGCGGTCCCGGCCGCTTGTACCAGGGCGCGCTTTCTTCGCGTGGAATATCCGTCACGCCGAATACCAGGTTGTGAAGCTCGCTCACCGGTTTCGGCTTCGTCATCAGGCTGATCGCAATTGTAATCACCATGCAGGCCGTCCATGAGATGATCGCGATCCAGTAATTTTGGGCCATCGTGGAAATGAATCCGTGGGTGTTCGCGATCCACCCGCCCTTGCCTTCCGCCACTGTCAGGCCGTGCGTCACAGCGGCGGCGGTCGTCCCGGCCAGCAACCCGGTAAATGCCGCGTGCCCCGTCGTGCGCTTCCAGAACATGCCGAGCAGAAACGTCGCAAACAAGGGCGCGTTCACAAACGCGAAGATCAATTGCAGGAAATCCATCATGTTATTGAACGTCGTCGCCAGATACGCCGTGCCGATCGACAGCACGACGCCCACAACTGTTGTGACTCGGCCGATCCATAGATAATGACTGTCCGGCGCTTGCTTCCGGATATAGCCCTGATAGATGTCGTAAGTAAATACCGTGTTGAAGGCTGTTACGTTGCCGGCCATGCCCGACATGAACGACGCCATCAGCGCCGTCAAACCGATTCCCAACATGCCCGAAGGATAGAACTGCGCCATCAGTGTCGTGAGGACCTGGTCGTAGTCGTATCCCGTGCCGCCCGCTTTGATCGGCAACTGGTAGCCGCTCGACATCTGCATTAGCGCCACCGCTGCGATGCCGGGTAGAATCACCACGAACGGCATGAAGATTTTCGGGAAGGCGGCAAATAGCGGCGTCTGCCGTGCGCCGTGCATGCTGTCAGCCGCCATGGCGCGCTGGACCACCAGAAAATTGGTGCACCAATACCCGAACGACAATACAAAGCCTAGGCCCGCCACCAGGCCGAACACTTCCACGCCCATCGGGTTTTGTGTCGAATGCGTGGCGTAGCGCCAGGAATGCGTCATTACCGGCTGCAGCCGCCCGGCGATTCCACTCCAGCCTCCGGCCTTTTGCACCGCCAGCAGGGAGAGCGGCGCGAATCCCAGAACGATCAAAAAGAACTGAACGACTTCGTTATAGATGGCGCTCGTCAAGCCGCCGAGCAAGGTGTAAATCAGGACAATCGCGGCCGACAGCAGCACCGAGCTTGTAAAGCTCCAACCAAGCACCAACTGGAAAAGCCGTCCGAGCGCATACATGCTGATGCCTGACGAGAAAATCGTCATGACCGCGAACGTGATGGCATTCAGCCCACGCGTCTTTTCATCGAACCGTAGCTTTAGATACTCTGGAACGCTGCGCGCGCGGCTTCCATAGTAGAAAGGCATCATGAAGACGCCTACAAAGACCATGGCCGGAACCGCGCCCAGCCAATAAAAGTGCGCGGTCATGATGCCGTACTTGGCTCCGGACGCGCACATGCCGATCATTTCCTGGGCGCCGAGATTGGCGGCGATGAACGCGAGGCTGGTGATCCAGACGGGAACCGAATGGCGCGAGGTCAGAAAGTCTTCGCTCGTGGTGATCTTGCGCTTGGCGAGCCAACCGATTCCGAGGACAAACGCGAAGTAGATGGCCAGACTAACGTAGTCGATCGCTCTCAGTGTCAAGGAGAACTCCCGTATCCGTCGCGATTGTATCGCACTGGTTAAACGCTTAACGTGGTACTAGAAAGGATTTTGGGCGTACAATAAGGCCGGGGCGTTGTAACCTGGCTACCCTGGTTGCACATCACACAGTCCAGGGGGAGGACTCATGAACCGCACTTGGTTTCCGACGGCCGGCATCCTGACCGGGCTCTGCTTTGCCGCCAGTCCAGCATCGCCGCAGGCCTTCACTATCTCCGCGAAGCCTGGGGTCGTCAATTATCTCGAAGGCAATACTTCTCTCAACGGCCAGCCGGTCTCGACCGGTGAGCTTCGCTCCGCTGCCCTTAACGCGGGCGACGTACTTTCAACGGAGGTAGGCAAAGCAGAAGTCTTGCTCACGCCAGGCGTCTTCCTGCGGCTCGGAAGTAATACCGAAGTGCACATGATTTCCCCTTCTCTCATCGACACCCAGTTGGAATTGCGGCGTGGCGACGCCATGATCGAAGTGGATCAGATTGTTGAGGATTCCCGCATCTCGGTGCTCAATCACGGCGCGTCCATTCTGATCGACAAGAGCGGGCTCTATCGCTTCAGCGCCGATGAGACCCCGCGGGTGGCGGTCATCGACGGCAAGGCGCAGGTCTATCTGGGGGATAAGAAACTCAACTTAGGTAAGGGTAAGGAAGTAGTGCTGAGCGATCTGCTGAAACCCGAAAAATTTGACCGCAAAAAAGAAGACGAGCTCTACGCCTGGAGTAATGTTCGCTCCGAATACAACGCCAGCCTAAGCTATCAGGCCGCCCGGGCCGCGCCGGTGAACGGCTACAGCGCGTATCCATCCGGCCTCGGCTACGGCTATGCCGGAGGTGGCTGGCTCTGGAATGCCGGATTCAATTCCTGGGCGTGGCTGCCCGGAGATGGGGCTTTTTTTAGCCCGTTCGGCTGGGGATTTTTCGCTCCTGGTGCGGTCGCCTATGCGCCTGTCGTAGCCGTTCCGGTCGGCCGCGGCGGCCACTGGCAGGGAAACGGTCACTGGAATCGTGACAACAATGGCCCGCATGACGGGAATCATCACCATCGCGGTCCGGGCGGCGGATCGATGGCATCCGGCGGAGGGGCGGCCCGGCCGGGAGCAAGCGCCCTCGTTCCAGTAAATCCGAATAGCCCTCCGGGCATGGGCGTTGCTTCGTCGCCGTGGGCCGATCACATGGCACGCCGACAGGCAGCGCGCGCGGCGTGGGCCGCCGGTGGCTTCCAGAGTTCCGCCGGTGCTCCCTCGCCTGGTTTCAATGCTTCGCAAGGCGGTGGCGGTGTGCAACACCATGGTTGGTCCGGTTCGCGACCCTCGGGTTCGCCGGGTGGAGGAGGCGGCTGGCGTGGCGGTAACGGCGGCGGCGGAAACCATGGCGGCGGTGGTGCTTCCGGCGGCGGCTGGCACGGTGGTGGCGGCGGAGGCGGTATGCACAGTGGCGGCGGCGGTGGTGGTGGCGGTCACGCCGCAGGTGGAGCCGGCGGAACGCACGGGCGTTAACCTATAGCGGATGCCGTATCTGTTGAAATCCGAGCCAGAAGCATATTCTTTCGACGACCTGGAGCGCGACGGCGAAACCGTCTGGGACGGTGTGAACAATCCAGTCGCGGTGAGGAACCTGGCCCAAATGAAGCCTGGCGACAAGCTGGTGATTTATCACACTGGTGACCAGCGCCAGGCGGTGGGCGGCGCAACCGTGGCGAGTGTGGATACCGGGAATCCGAAGGCTCCCATAGTCCGTATCAAAGCTGGAAAACGGTTCGGTACTTCGCGGACACTGGCCGAGGTAAAGGCTCACAAGCTTTTCGCGGATTCGCCGCTGGTGAAGCAAGGCCGCCTCTCGGTCGTGCCACTCACCGAAGCCCAATACGATTGGCTTTCGAAAGGCTGATCTTAGCCGTGGGCAGCGCGCGGCGAGCGCTTGCCTCCGGTCTGCGGTTTTTCTTTCGTTTCGGATTCGGCCTTGGCCGCCGGTTTGCGTGGCAGATCCCCCAGGCTCTTCTGTAGCGCCTGCATCAGGTCGATCACGGGCGCACGTTTGCGCGGCGCTTCCGGACTCACAGCCAAGCCATCGCGCTTGGCTTCGATCATCTCGAGGACGCGCTTTTGATAATCGTCGTGATATTTCGAAGGATCAAATTCGGCAGCCAGTCCTTCGACCAGCTTTTCGGCAAGTTCGATTTCCTGAGGCTTCACCGTCACGCTGCGATCTTGCCGGAACTCCGGCACCTCGCGCACCTCTTCGGGATAGAACATGGTGTGCAACAAGAGTCCCTGGGCATGAGGTCGCACCACTACCGTAAATTCGCGCTGATGCATCGCGATCTTTGCAATCGCGCTATAGCCGGACTTCCGCATCGTTTCAAACAACAGGTGGTACGCTTTTTTGCCGGCGTCTTCCGGCGCCATGAAATATGATGCGTCGAAGTAGATCGGATCGATTCCTTCGGCCTTCACGAATTCGACAATTTCCATCGTGTCGCTCGAAGGCGGGGCGATTTCCTTGATCTCTTCGTCCTTGACGATTACGTAGCGGTCTTTCTCTACTTCGTAACCCTTCACGAGTTCATTTCGCTCGGCCACGCGATCGCACTGCGGACAAAAGATCTGCTGCTTGATGCGACCGCCGCACGGCTGGTGAATCTGGTTAAAGCTGACGCGCTCGGTGCGCGCCGCCGCAAACAAACGTACCGGGATCGTGATGAGCCCGAAGCTGATATAGCCCTTCCAAACGGTTGCCGCCATTCAAAGTCCCCGCATCTAAACAATATCCTGTCAGTATGTCGTTTGCAACCGGGTACTTAGCCCCATGAAGACGTACCTTTACTTTATCGGCAAACCACGTGATTCCAATGCCAATGCGCTGGCGGAGGAGTTCGTGAAACGCTCCAGCCGCTTTACCCAGTACGAAATGCGGGAAATAAACCCGCGCCGCTTCGACCTGTTCGGCCGCCACCCGGCAAGCCGGAAGATTTTCCTCGACCCGGCGGGCCGCCGGCTCGATTCGGCCGGGTTCATCCAGATCGTCGAGCAGGCGGAGACCACCGGCCAGGACCTGCTTTTTCTCATCGGCGGTCACGACGGTTTGCCACCCGAGTGGAAGCCGCGAGCGGATCTGCTGCTCTCGCTTTCGCCGATGACTTTCCCGCACGAACTGGCGCGTGTCATGCTCGCTGAACAAATTTATCGCGCGTTAACCACGCTGCGCGGTCATCCGTATCCTCGTTGAGATGAAGCGCGCTGAGTCATAAAACATTTTGATTGACAACGTTTGTCTGTTCCATTTATCCTTGAGCGCATCGGTCACGTGACCGCCTCGCGAACTCCGTCGTCCACCTGGACACCGCTGTCCTGAAAATCCTTGCCGTCACATTTGCTAAGGGGTGAACGAAATGAAACGCAGCGTGTCTTGGGCCGCCGCTCTCTGTCTTCTTCTGCTCTCTCAGACCTTCGCGCAGGTCTTCCGTGGAGGCATTCAAGGAACCATTACCGACGAATCGGGCGCGGTGCTGAACGCGGCGATCGTGAAGGCGGTCGATACGGCCACCGGGCAAGTCTATTCCACACTTAGTTCCAGCGCCGGAGAGTTCGCGTTCCGCGATCTTCCGTTAGGCGAATATTCCATCTCGGTGAATCAGCCGGGCTTCGACGCGCTGAAAGTGAACGGCATTCATGTTTCGGCCGGCGCGATCTACAATCTGCCGATTCGCGTCAGCCTGGCAAAGGTATCGTCAACGGTCGAGGTGTCGGCTTCTGCGATTTCGCTCGAGACCACCAGTGTTACCCAGACTGATGTGGTTCCGACGGTCACAGTCGCCAGTTTGCCCGTGAACGGGCGTAACTTCACGCAGTTAGTTGGACTTGCCCCAGGATTTGCCGGATATGGCGGCAGTGGATCTTTCAACGGATCGCGGTCCGGGCAAATCAATCAGCAAATAGAAGGCATCGATAACAACGACGCCGCTAACAATTCATCCGCCGCCAATCAAGGCGGCATTCAGAGCATTCCGGGCGTGCTGATGCCACTCGATGCCATTGAAGAGTTTTCCGTGCAGAGCCAGAGCGGCGCGGAAGTGGGCCGCAATGGGGCGGCTGTGGTGAATCTGATCATCAAATCCGGCACGAACCAGTTGCACGGAACAGCGTATTACTACAATCGCAACGAATTTTTCTCAGCCAATTCGCCGTTTTCGGCGGCTGGCGCCGATAAGCTCAAACTCCGGAACCAACATTATGGATTTTCCGCCGGCGGCCCTATTCGTAAAGACAAGACGTTTTATTTCATTACTTACGAGGAGCAGAAATTCATCATCGGCCAGCGCACGCTCACTACGCAGCCTTCGCACGCGTACCAAGCGGCGGCGCAGCAACTCATGACCCAATATGGCGTGCCGGTGAACCCAGTGTCCGTGAATCTATTGAACATGCTCTGGCCCTCTTACCTGATGAATGGGCCGGCGACGCCGAACAACTATTTTGCGACGTCGCCGGAAACGGGGTATAGCCACAACGGTTTGGTGAAAGTCGATCACAGCTTTAACGACAAAAACCGGCTCTCGCTGCGATGGTATGTAGGACAAGGCAGCCAAACCGCGCCGCTGAGCAGTTTCATACCCGATTACTACCAGGTGGGTCCGATGCACGTGCACAACTACTCGGTCATTCTCAACTCGATTCCGCGTGCCACTGTCACTAATCAATTGCTTCTTGGAGTCAACTATTTTCACCAAGCGTTTCATGACGCGAATACGTCGGCCGATCCGGCGGCAGCAGGTTTTGTAACGGGCGTAACGGGGCCGAATCTGGCCGGCTCGCCCAACTTCAATATCAGTGGTTTCGATCCTACGGGCCTCAGTCCGGCCTCCGGCCGCCAGGACTATACCGGGCATATCGGCGATACCGTTTCACTCGTGCTGGGCCGGCATCAGATTCGGCTTGGCGGAGAATACCGCCGAACACAGCTCTTTGAGGTCGGCGCGGGAGCGGGAAACAATTGGGGAGGCCGCGGTAACTTTACAATCAACGGGCAAGTCGGGCCGTGGGCCAGTCTGCTGAATCGTGCCGGGCAGGATACGAATGTGGTGGCGCTAGCCGATTTCATGGCCGGCAACGTTTTTTCTTCGAACATTATTTCCGGAGACGTAGGTCGAGAGGTCGGCCTCAACAGCTTCAACCTGTACATCCAGGACGGCTGGCAGGTCACGCGCAAGTTGAATCTAAATTTGGGGTTGCGCTGGGATTATCTTTCCGCGCTCAGCGACGACAACAAGGATCTTTCCACTTTCCGGTCGGATATGCCGGGCGGATTGGCGGTAGCCGGCGACCAGATCTCGAGTCTTTACCCGGCTGTAGGGCGGATGTTTGCGCCGCGCCTGGGAGTTGCCTACCAGATCAGTCCCGGTCTTATGCTTCGCAGTGGCTTTGGCCTGTTTTGGGATACGCCGTCCGGAAATACTTTTCTTGCTCAGGGGTCGCTGTCGAACAACGGCGCGATTGGCGTCAACGCCAACCCTACCGGGACGCGGCCGGTCTACGCTATCGCACGCTCGGGCTACACGTTTGCCGCCGGCCAACCTATCTTTCCCTCGAGTCTTGCTATAGGCGGAAATAATATCTTTGGGCTTTTCTCCGTCAATCCGGATTTCACGCCTTCCGACACGATGAACTTCAGCTTCAATATCGAAAAGACACTCGGCAGCAACGCGCTTCTGCAACTGGGCTATGTCGGTTCGCAGGCCAGGCATCTGGCGATCGTTCGCAATATTAACCAAGCGGCCCTCGGCAGTAATTTCGTCAATCGGCCGTTGAATGGCTTCAGTTATCTGCAGCAGAGTCGTCCCTATTTTGCGCAGTTTCCGAACTTCGGTGCGATCGATCAACTCGAAAGCGCAGGTACTTCCAATTACAATTCACTTCAGGTCTTTCTGCGATTGAAGACCTGGCATGGGCTCACTTCACAGTATTCCTACACCTGGTCGCATGCGCTTGAGGAATTGGCAAGCAGTTCCACGCTGCCGCAAGACAGCACGAATTACATGGCCGATTACGGCAATTCCACGAACGATGTAAGGCATCAGTTCAAGGGCTACCTGGTCTACGATGTTCCCGAGGCCAAGGTGGGACCCAAGTGGCTTTCCCGCGGTTGGCAAGTTAACAGCCTCTTGTATCTCCGCACGGGCCGTCCGGTAATTATTCGCGCGGCATCAGCGACCAGCGGCACGCTCGAAGGAACCGAGCGCGCAAATATCGTCGGCGATCCGTTCCAGGGCACGGATCACACGTTCGTTTCAGGACAGTCGTTGCGCTGGTTTACTCCAGCGGCGTTTGTCAACCCGGCAAACGGACAATTTGGAAGCATGCAGAAAAATTCGGTCTATGGCCCAGGGTTTGCGACAGTCGATCTTTCGGTGTTCAAGAATATCTCGATTCGAGAACGGGTGAAAGCTCAATTCCGGGTGGAGATGTTCAACATTTTCAATCACGTCAATCTGGCTCAGCCCAGCTCTCGCGTGGGTAGCTCACTGGGCCAGATCGGGTCCACTTTGGGCGCCTCCTCGGGCCAGCCTGGTATCGGACCAGGCGAACCTTTTAATATGCAGCTTGCGCTGAAATTCGTTTTTTAGACAATGCGCCAGATTCTGATCGCTTTTCTGTTTTCTGCCGCGCCGTTACTGGCAGCGGATCCTTCTGGAGCATGGGTAGCGCACATTACCGGCCCGGTCCTCCGAGAGCCGCAATACGCCCGGGTCTCGCTGAGGGTCGATGGTGCGCGAATCAGCGGGACATGGAATGAATGGAAGGTGGACGGTTCGGTTGCCGGGACGGGTGTGGAATTGTCCCTGCAACGGGCCGATGGCCAACCGGTCGGGAAACTGAAGGGCCAGCTAAGTGGAGCGACACTCGCTGGCGATGGCACGCTCGAAATGCGGGCGGGAGAAGGGCGGCGCGCCGCGGGACTGATTCGGTGGGAACTGGCGCGTCCGCCTTCCGCCGGGCGAGATCCGAAGACGTGGACGTTCGAGCCAAAGGAGTTTCAATCGAATTACTCCGCCGCCATTGCGCCAGTGCTCCGTGTATTTCCGGGAGACACCATTCGGACCTGGACGATCGACAGCGGCGGGCTCGACTCGAAGCTCGAACGGCGGTCTCCTGGAGGAAACCCGGCGACCGGGCCGTTTTATATCGAAGGCGCTCTTCCGGGTGACACGCTGGTCGTTCACTTGAACAAGGTGCGGCTCAACCGCGACACGGCGCGAAGCGGCTCGCGGATCAACCTTCGCACTGTGACGCCGGCCTGGTCGGTCGCCGCGAGATACCAAGAAGGATTCAATAGCGAATGGACAGTCGATCGCGCGACCGGAGTGGCGCGTCTGGCGAATCCATCAGAAGGCATGAAGGAGTACACCGTTCCGATTTTGCCGATGCTCGGCTGCGTCGCGACCGCACCGCCCGCGGGCCAATCGTTTCGCGCGGTGGATCTCGGCCCATTTGGCGGCAACCTGGACTACAACCAGATGGGTGAGGGCGCGACCTTATTACTCCCGGTCTTTCAACCCGGCGCGCTTTTCTTCCTGGGTGACGGGCACGCCGCCATGGGAGACGGTGAACTGACCGGCGCTGCGCTCGAAACATCATTGGATGTTGAGTTTACAGTCGAGCTGACGCCGGGTTCCGCGACGTCGTATCCACGCCTGATGAATCGTGACTATCTGATGTCCATGGGGGTCGGCGGTTCGATTGAAGACGCGTTGCAAATCGCCACGGCGCAGTTGGCCGACTGGCTCAAGAGCGAATATCATCTGAACGACAACGAAGCGGCGTTGCTGCTGGGAACGGCTCTAAAATACGATGTCGCTGAGATGGTGGATCCGCATTTCGATGTGGTTGCCAAGGTGCCACGATCGGCGCTTGCAGGGCTGAAAAAATAGACTTTCCATTTCGCTGAGAGTACAGCTGTAATACACTCTGTGAGGTGCTGCTTTCACTCCAAGGCATTCGTAAAAGCTTCGGCGGCGTGCAGGCTCTGAGCAACGGGAACCTGGAGGTCTCCGAAGGAGAAGTCCATCTGTTGATGGGCGAGAACGGGGCGGGGAAGTCGACACTGATGAAGATCGTCGCCGGGATGTACCGGCGCGATGCCGGGGAGATGTTGTGGCGAGGCCAGCCCGTTTCTTTCACGCGACCCGCGGAGGCTGCGGCAAACGGCGTAGCTATGGTCCACCAGGAATCCCTGCTCGCTCCGCACCTGAACATCGCGGAGAATATTTTCCTTGGCCGCGAGACCGATTCCAAGATTGGATGGGTGAGACGCGGATCGCTCGTGGAGCAGGCCCGCCGGGTGATTTCCGAACTCGGGTTTCAATTGGATCCGGAAACGAGGGTGGCGAGGTTGTCACCGGCGGGCAAGCAACTCGTCGAGATCTGCCGCGCGGTGGCTCTGGGATCCAGCCTGCTGATTTTCGATGAGCCGACGTCTTCCCTTTCTGAAACGGAAACCAAAGAAGTTTTTCGCATTGTGAAGGAGCTTAGCCGGCGTGGGATCGGGGTCATTTATATCACCCATCGCCTGGACGAGCTTCGCTCCGTTGGCGATCGTGTCACCGTTTTACGGGATGGCGCTACTGTACACACCGGTCTACTGGAAGCGCTCAGCCGGGATCAGCTTATTCAGCATATGGTCGGCCGTTCGGTGAACGCGACATATCACCGCGAGCCTCTGCCTCCGGGTGAACCATTGCTCGAAGTGAAAGGAGTCTCGCGTGGATTTGTGCGCGATATTTCCTTCGTGCTGCGCGCCGGGGAAATTGTCGGCCTGGGCGGACTAATGGGAGCAGGGCGCACGGAGTTGTGCCGCATCTTGTTTGGGCTCGATCCGGCGGAGGCGGGTACGGTCGAGGTGGCGGGGCGTTCCATCAATCCCAAGAATCCGCGGCAAGCAGTTGCCGCAGGCGTCGCGCTAATTCCCGAAGATCGGCAGACTGCCGGCCTGGCGCTAAAGCTTTCCATTGCCCACAACCTCACCATGCCCGATCTGGGGCGCGTCAGCAGCATGGGCATCCTGAACAAGAGTGCGGAAATGGCCCTTGCGAGCGACTACCGCGAGCGGCTGCACATTCGCTGTTCCAGCCCGCGCCAACTCGCCGGCCGTCTGAGCGGAGGCAATCAGCAGAAGATCGTCATCGCGAAATGGGTGGCGCGCGGCGCGCGCGTTTTTCTGTTCGATGAACCGACGCGCGGCATCGACGTGGCCGCCAAACAGGAAGTGTTTGAACAGATGGACCGGCTGGCGCGTGGCGGCGCCGCTGTTCTGATGGTCAGCTCCGAGCTTCCCGAGCTGCTGCAAGTTGCCGATCGCGTGCTGGTCATGCGCGAAGGCCGGCTCAGCGGAGAGCTGCCTCGCCCGACGACACAGGAAGATATCATGCGCCTCGCCGCTCCTCTACATTCTGCCGCGGAAACCGTTTAATAATGCAAAAATCCCTCGCTCAACGTCTGCAGCGCCTGCTTCCGTTCGTGACTCTGGCTTTTCTGTTCGTGGCTTTGACGATTGCGACGCCACACTTCCTGACCGCCGTCAACCTGGCGAGCGTGGCGCGGCAGACCGCGGTAATCAACATCATGGCGCTGGGCATGACGCTGGTGATCATCACTGGCGGCATCGACCTCTCGGTTGGTTCGATACTGGCAGTCTCCGGATTGTTCGGAACCATGGCTATCAAGGCTGGCCAGCCTATTCCATTGGCGATAGCACTCGGTATCGGGGCCGGCCTCGTGTGCGGCCTGTTGAACGGTCTCATGATCACGATGCTGCGCATCAATCCGTTTATCGTGACGCTGGGGACGCTGGAGGCTTATCGCGGGATCGCGCTGGTTGTTTCGAAAGGCCTACCGGTGCACGAAATTCCGGAACGCTTCTCTTTTTTGGGCGACGGCAATTTGCTGGGTATTCCGTTCTCTCTATGGGTGCTGGCGGTGTGTGCGGTAGTAATGCACTTTTTGTTAGAGAATACGAAGCTCGGACGCTATTCCTTCGCCATCGGGAGTAATCAGAACGCGGCTTACTATGCCGGCGTACCCATCAAATTTCACTTGACGGCGGTGTATGCAATCGCCGGTCTGCTATCGGGACTCGCCGGGATGGTGGAAGCGTCGCGTTTGATGACCGGCCAGCCGACTGCCGGCCTGGGGTATGAGCTACAGGCGATCGCGGCAGTCGTCATCGGCGGCGGAAGTTTGCAGGGTGGCGAGGGCAGCGTTATCGGCACGCTCATCGGGGCATTCATCATCGGTCTGCTGTCGAACGGCAGCGACCTGCTGGGCATCAATCCGTATTGGCAGCAAGTAACCATCGGCGCCATCATCATCGCGGCGGTGGGATTCGACGAATACCGCAAGCGCAAATTTGCTACCGCCTAGCCGCCGGTAGTTTCCTTGACCTATTCGCTGAGTGGGGGAACAGTCAATGTACCCAGAACGAACGCGGAGCGAGCGCCGCCCGAGAGCAGACGCTGGACGCCGATCGTGAATGATTTTGCCGCGGCTCCCGGCAGTGGCAGCGTGAGTGTCTCGTAGAGCAGCGTTCCACTGTGCGGAGCCTGCACCTCATAGGTTCCCGGTACGGCTTCGCCATCAAAAGCAGAGGCGTCGAAGATGCCCTCCGCAAAGGAGACTGCGTAGTCACCCGGATCGAGCGCCGCGGTGAAAATGAGTTGCACCACTGTGCGCTCATAAAAGTCCAGGCCCAATACGCGTGCGTTAAAGGGAGGCGGAACGAGCGGCGTTTCAGGCTGGCGCAGCGCGCTGACCGGATTTCCGATCGGCCCCACTATCGTGCCGAATCGGACTCGCACGGCGTATACGATGACCTCCGCGCTTCCGCCTACGCCGGGAAGCGGGTCGGCAACCGAAAACAGTGGGGGTAAACCAACGGCCGGGACATTTCCGACTGGCAGGAACAAGGCGGGATGGTGCGGGTCCTGATGAAGGATGGCCGGTCCACTCTCATAGAGTTCAGCCGCGAATGCGCCGTCGCCGATTACCGTGAATTGGACCGTGATGCTCTCGACGGAGGTAATCGTCGCGCGCATGTTCCCCGCGATGAGCCGCCCACCTCGAAATTGGTCCAGGCCCGGAACACCGTTGATGTCCACTTCATAGCGCCACTGACCCACTTGGCGCGGCGCCGCGACATTCACCGCAATCGTGGCGGGCTGCGCGATCCGCCGAAGAACCTGAATGTTACTTCCCGGTGTGTTAGCCACCACGTGGTCCGGTGTCCAATCCGGCACTTCCGCAGTGCCCGTGCCCTGTATCAATTCCACCTTGCCGTCGCGATGCCGCGCTTGCAGCAGTGGAGGTGGATCAGGTGCATGATCGAAGAGCGGCTTAACCCATGCAGTCCACGCGCCGAAGGGGCTCATACGGTCCCAGCCGTCGGCGCTGCGCGCGCGGATGCGCAACGGCACGTCATAGAACGATACATCCAGTTGGCGGGGCAGCACGGTGCGTTCGGCCGAGTCATTGGTTCTTCGGCTGCGAAACGAGAACCGGTCCAGGACAGGAAGGCCATCCAGAATCGGACTTGCGCCCATCTCGTGCTCGGCTTCGAGGCCGGTCGCGTGTGGGTCAATTGCACTCCACACGACGTTGGTGGAGACCCGATACCGTGAACGGCCAAAGAGCCGCACGATGGTCTCTTCGTGCCCGAGTTGTGTCGGCGGCTGGAGCGGCAATACGATAGACGCCGGAACCACCATCACGTTGGTAGTCATTGCAACGTCGTTGGGATACTCCAGCACCACTCGGTACGCATGCGCGGGCGGCGCGGGGACGTTCAACAGAATTCCGATTTCGATATCATCCGCCGGCGCGCCTGGAGCCGCGCCGGGGCCGTCACGAAAGCCGAATCCGGCGGCGACGGAATATTCCCAACGGGCGCCCAGGATCGTCTCGAACTCTCGCCAAAAGGGCAGGGAATCGCGATCGTTATCAGGTGAACTGGCGAGAGCCGCGGCCATCAAGCCGTTGAACGTGGTCCAATCCGAGGCGTCGAGCGTGGGCGAGCCGGCGTATCGCTGATAGGCCCAGTCCATCGCCTGGCCGGCTGTGGCGGCCACCGCAATGCGTGCAATCGGCTCGAACAACAATCCGTGGTCTGCATAGAAATCGACGAAAAGCAGATTGACGAGCGTGGCAGGCCCGGAAAAGAACTGGAGCTCTCCGATGAATGGCTCCTTAACCCAGACGGTCTCGCCATTGGAGACGGTTCGCTCACGGACCACGATACCGGCGGGCGCATCCAGAACTCGCATGCGCGTCGATGGCCCTTGATAGGTGAACGTCGCGAGCTGGACGCGTTTCGGAAATACGTATCGCGATGGCAGCGAAAGCGGTGTGTGGAATGGGGTGGCCTCCGATTCAAACCAACTCGCCGGGAACGTTACGCCCACGAGATCTATTGCGCCAAAAGTTCCGGGCCGGGAAAGCGGGCCCGTTACATCGGCACGTTCCACGATTGCAGTCACCGGGAGTCCACGATAGGCGCCATCTACGACCTCCATCAACGGCGCATTCCAGCGCAAACGGTTTCCCGTGTGATCTTCGCCGATCCAACCCAAAGCGGCCAACGTTGCAGGCATTAGTCCTCCCCTTTTGCAGGATGCGGCGCCTGGCGGCGCTTTCGCCTCCGCCGCAGCACCAACTGCGTCGGATCAAGTGCCGCGAGCGTTGCGAGGCCCATAAGAGCATCGGGCGTGGTCTGCTCGACAGGCAGGTCCGGTTCGGTGCTACCAGGTCCGCGCACAAGCGATTCGAGCGCTGCCGCCGGCACGGCGATCTCTTCTGTCGGAAGCGGCCAACCCGGGCCACGCGGCTGCAGGAAGCGGTGCACAACCACCTCCGGCGTCTGATTAACCAGAATGCCGGGACGTAGCGGATACGTATCGCCGGCCTCGGGATCGAACGATACTGTCAATTCGTACTCGCCGCGAGGGAGGCGCGTCAAAACGCCGGCGAATTTGCCGACAGCGAATGCCGAACTCGCATCCAGGCTTGGAAGAAAAAGCAGATCGAGCAGCAGCGGCTTCCGATACGCATAGTCTTTCGGACACTGGCCAGTCTGGATGACGTGGCGGATGCGCAGGGTGCCCGAGACACGGCGCCAGTCGAGCGGCTCAGGAGTACGGATCCACAATGCGAGCAACCGGCCGGTGTGATCCTCGAGAGCTTCGATTCTCGTGCTCCCGGCAGTGTTCCCGATTCCGTATAGCGGATTGCTGTTGTCAAAGAACAGCATGCCACTGTCTTGCGCAAAGCGCGGGAATGCGAATGGCGACGGCATGCCCGAAACGGAAACGTGCTTGACGAGTTTGGCGGGGAGACGCCAGGTGATCGGCGGTTCATCGAGTTCATCCGGAAACGGTTCCGGCACGCCCAGCGGAAAATCGAACAATGGTGGCGGCGAAAGTTGCGTTGCCAGGCTTCCGACGAGCGGGATGCCGCCCCCATCCATGCCAGTTCCGTCCAGGGTGAGGTCATCGATGGTCCCGCCAGTCCCGGGCTTCGGGCAGGAATGTGGCTTCACCGGTCCATCCGGGGTATACACCGTAACCAGACGCGGCTTGTTGATTGCCAGGTGGTGAGCGAAGTTATTGAAGTGCGAAACGTAGCAAGACCAGTCGTCGAGATCAACGCGTCCAGTTGCCGGGTGTTCGAATTGCAGACGCACGCGGGCCGGTCCAGAGGGCGCAATCATGTCGCCCGCGATTTCCTCATCGGGTTGTATAGAGCCGCCCTGCCAATCGGCGAAGTCCTTGCTGAAGGGCAGCGCGCTGCTCTCGTTGTCGGGATTTGGCTGAAGCGTCAATTCCTGCTCCACCGCGTCCTGCGATGAATCTTCGGGTTCGATACGCAGTATGAGTGAAGGAAATATGGCGGACACATAGGGGACCAAAAAACGAATGACGGGGCGGTAAAGACGATAGAACGGAAAACCGATGCCGTACAAGGTGGGATTCCATACGGAGGGTTCGTTGCGAATCAAGCGAGTGTCACCGACGGTCGTGTACTTGGTGTATGGCCGAAGAGATCGCGGGATGACCACTTCGAATTCCCGCTCGAGTGACCATGGGATGGTTTCCGGTTCCGCCAGGCCCTCTTGTGCCGCAGTGGTCTCCGTTGTGCCGCGAACCGTCAGACGATAACGGCCCGGATCGAGCAATCGCTTTTCATTCCACGAGACCGAGGGGCCGCGAGCTTCGCGATAGATAACGGCATAGAGATAGAAAAGTGATTCGGTGGTGATGGCACCGCCAACTATCCCGCCTGATACCGTAAGCTCGCTGAGAGTCAACGGTTCCAGCGGCTCGATCACGATTCGCCGGAACCACAACGACTCGTTGATCGCGCCCATGGGTTCAATCGATGTGCTGAGCGGCACATTAGCGACGACCACGGGAACGGTTGTCACGTACTGGCTTTCGATAAACACCAGTTCGATCCGATCGACCGGGATTGGCTGCGCGTTGAATGACTGGAAAGCGATGCGGAGCGAAAGAGCGCTAACGGTTCGATTCGAAACGTAGGGTGCGAACAGATTCGACAGTGTCAGACTCTCCGCCGCTTCGACCGGCGCGATGAGTACGTCTCCGAACCGCCGTTCACCGCTGAAAGTCTCCTCCTCACCCGGGCCGAAGTGCTGAGCGACGACTTTATCGGGAGGCAGCTCGAGCGAAGACCACTGCTCTTCATGGGCCAGCAGCCAGGAATACGGGTCCGCACCCAGAACGTGCAGTTGGGCCGTTTCACCATCCGGCGCCTCGGCCCAAGCCGCGCGGAAGTCAGTAATCTCCTGGTCGTTCACCAGATCGAAGAGCGTGAGTTCGGTGAGAGTATGGCTGACCCTATAGCCTCCATCGATTTCCGCGCTGATCGCCGGGCCCAACACTTTCCCCGTGTCGTCGATGGCGCGATGGATGAAGGGCACCACAATTTCCACGTCCGGCCAGGGGCGCGCGATCTCCGGATCTGTTGCGTCCAAATCGAACTGGCGTCCGCTCAATGGATGAACCGCACCGACGTGAAGGTCGTCACTATTGCCAGGCGGGAGCGGTGCGGACACATGAGGCGGGACGTTGTCTTCATCGATCACCTTGGGGTCATGCTCGAACTTGATGTCGGGAATCGGCCAGGGCAGGTTTAACTTGAGTTCGAATACAACCTTTCCGAATCTTGGCTCAGGAATATGACCGACGAAACCGCCCTTCCCCTCGAGCCCGAACTTGATGAACTTGAAGATCTTGATGCTGATCTCGCCGAAAAGCAGGATCTCGCCCGCAAGTTCACGGGGATTCCAGCCGATCAGTGCGGCCACGCTCGCCCCGACGCGCACCTCGAGTGCAATGATCCAGAAATCGAATCCACCTTGAATCGCCGCTTGCAAGCCGAAGGCGATTTTATGGTGATCGATTTCGAGGTACAGCTTGATCTCTGCAATGTCGCTTTTCAACGCGGAAATGCCGAACTTACCCTCGATTGGTTTTTCCGCTGTGCCGAGATGGATGAACCAAGTCTTGGGCTCGCTAAAGGAGAAGAACATCTCGAAGCTGCCCTTAGCCTCGACCATGCCGCGATCTTTCCGAATCAGTTCCAGCTTGCAGTAGGAACCGAAGGCAAGCGACTTGCTAACTAAGTCCAGCGCGATGTATCCGGAGATGCTGAACGACTCACCCACCACGCCCAGCAGGAAGCCTTCGCCGCCGAGAATGACAACCGGACCAGGAAACAGGAAAGCGAAGCCTAAAGGGTCCAGGCGCAGAATGTCTCCGCGCGACGCCACGTCGCAGAAGGACGCACGAACTCCGAAGCCGACGGCGGTTTCGTTTACAGGCGCTTCCACCCAGCGGTCGAGCGCTTCGTCCGGATTTCGCGCCCACAGAATGTAATGCATGGCGGTGGGGTCTTCGATCTGGGCCGGGGGGATGGGGCCGGGTTTCTCGCCAGTTTCGAGGTCGCGCGGCGGATCCTCCGCTTCGAGCCCGGCCTCTAGCCGCGGCTTGAAGCCATAGGCATAATCACCACCGATTCCGAAGAAGCCCAGTCCAGTAGGCCCAAGAGGAATCGGCACTGGAAGATAGAGATCGATGCCGAGCATCAGGCCGTGGGCGGAGAGGCCGCCGAGAAAAATATCGAGTCCGAATCCGACCGGTTTCAATCTCAGAGTCCCGCGCCCGATGAAGGTCGTCCCGTTTTCCAGACCGAATCCCAGCCGCACCTCGACGAAGGGCATGGACGACTTGTCCTTGGTGACGATGGCGAATTCGCCCAGGAACGTCTTGATGTCTGCCTCGATCTCCGTACGCGACAGTTCCACCACTATGCGAACGAATGGAGCAAAAGGGATGTTTTTCAGCTTGAACGACATCCGACCGCGAATAAGAATGGTGACTTTGTCGTCATCCACCGCCGCAACCTTAATAAGCGGTGAAGAGGCGAGTTTCTTGCCGGGCTCGAGCTCGTTGATTTTCTCGAGGATCTTCTCTTTGGTCCACTCCGGTATCTGAGCGAAAAACTCTTGGATGGCGAGAAGGACTCGCTTGCGTACCGATTCATGGAGTTGATCTACAAACTCAGCCATAATCCGTCCAATGGTGTCGTCCGAATTTCCACCGTTTCATAACAATGCGCGCCGGGCGGCGAAGAAGCCTTCCGGAAAGCGTACGATTTTCGTACAATATTCCTACCGTGGCTGCATCCGCCACAATACGAACGACATACTGCTTTGGCCCGTTTGTGTTGGACAGCACCAAGCGTGTCGTGCTGTGCGGATCCGCAATCGTTGCTCTCCCGCCCAAGGCGGTTTGCATCCTGACATTGCTCGTGAAAAACGCGGGGGAAGTAGTCGATAAGGATGAGATCTTCGCCGCGGTATGGCCGGACACGTTCGTGGTCGAGTCCAGCCTGACCAAGAATATTTCGCTTTTGCGGAAGACCTTGCGAGAGGCTGGCGATGGGCGGCCAATCATCGAAACCGTGTCCAAGCGTGGTTATCGGTTCGTTGGCACCATTTGCGACGAGTCACGCTCGAGCGCGGCCGGAGATGAAATCCGTCAGCAACAAACGGGCCGCGGTTTTTCTCGTCGCGGTGTTGCGCTCTCGATCACAGCGGGAGTGCTCCTGATTGCGGGGCTTGCTTACTTTTATTGGAGGGCCAAGGCGCCCGTTCCGCTCCCGACCGAATCGCAGCGCCAATATCTGATCGCGCAGCATATCTGGAGTCGCCTGGAGCCCGCGGAAATCGAGAAGGCCCTGAGACGTTTCGAACGCGCAGCGCAGTTGGATTCCGGGTCCGCAATTGCGTATGCCGGTATTGCGGAGGCCCGCGCAACCATGACGACGTTTGGCGTGGGGAATTCCAAGGTCAATTTATTGAAGGCACGGGAAGCGGCAACTCGAGCGCTGACGTTGAATCCGAATTTAGCCCTCCCTTACGTCAGCATTGGGGTCGTCCGCATGCTCGCGGATTTCGATATTGCCGGGGCTGAGCGCGCGTATTTGAGAGCGCTCCGTTTGGATCCCGATTCCACTTCCGCTCAGTTACGCTATGCGTGTTTGTTGACTCATGCCGGCAGGTTGGAAGAAGCGCGCCGCATCATTCATCACGCGGTGCAACGAAATCCCGTCTCGGCGCCACTCGCTTTGCAGGCGGCCAGGATCGAGTACTTTGACCGGCGTTACTCCGATGCGATTGCAGCGCTCCGCGAATTGCTCGAACGTGAACCCTCTTTTTCAATGGCTCACTACTATATGGCGATGTCTCTGGGCCGGCTTGGCCGAACTACGGAAGCGCGTGAACAACTACGCCGGAGCCGGGTGCAGTCGTCCGTTCTGGAAACGGATGAAGCCTGGCTGCGTTCTCTCGAAGGAGACCGCGGACCCGCACGCACGCTTTTGGCGTCACGCCGCCGCCTCGTCCGCGACGGAAACAAGAAGGCGACTGTATTGCTACTGCCGGCAATTGATAGTGGTGACAACGAGACTGCCCTGTCGTCACTCACGGAAATGTCAAAAACTCGCGAGATCGAACTGCTGGCCCTAAGGGTTGATCCGCGTTTCGACGCGCTTAGGCCCGACCCACGCTTTCGGAGAATTGTGAACCATATCTGGTCCGATTTTTGACCTCAGAGCCTTTCGGCGCCCGTAAGTGGCGGGCGAAGCCAAAATCCGGCGTTGCGTTACACTATTTGTGTAAACCAAGCCTTTCGGATGGGCAAAAGTGTGCGCCATCCGTCGATCCCGTAGCGAACCATGTTTGATACTCTATCCGGCAAGCTGCAGCGGATTTTCAAGAATCTGCGCGGCGAAGGCAAGCTCACGGCTGCCAATATGGAAGACGCGCTGCGCGAAATTCGCGTAGCGCTGCTCGAAGCCGACGTTCATTTTAAAGTCGTCAAGCAGTTCATCGAGCAGGTGAAGGAAAAAGCTCTCGGCGAAGAAGTACTCACCGCGCTTTCCCCCGCGCAGCAAGTGGTCAAGGTCGTCCGCGACGAGTTGACCAAAATGTTGGGCAGCCACACTTCACGCCTGCGCTTTGCGAATGAGCCGCCTACTGTGGTTTTGATCGTCGGGCTGCAAGGCTCGGGCAAAACCACCAGCGCGGCCAAACTCGCGCGTTTCCTCAGCAAAGAGGGCAGTAAGCCGCAGCTTGTTTCGGTAGACGTGTATCGCCCAGCCGCACGCCACCAACTCAGCATTCTTGCGAAGAACGTTTCGACTCCGATCTACGAGGGAACGCCCGAAGAAACCAAGCCGCTCGAACTGGCGATGTCGGCGCGGCGGGAAGCGATGCAGACGGGGAGGGATATTGTCCTGGTGGATACGGCGGGCCGCCAGCATATCGACGACCAGCTCATGCAGGAATTAAGCGAGCTGAAAGATGCTCTGAATCCCACTGAAATTCTGTTCGTTGCCGACGCTATGACCGGCCAGGACGCCGTTAAATCGGCAGGTGAGTTCCACCAGCGCCTGGGCATTACCGGCGTGATTCTCACCAAGATGGATGGCGACGCGCGCGGTGGGGCGGCGCTTTCGATACGCAGCATCACTGGGCAGCCCTTGAAGTTTGTCGGCGTGGGTGAGAAAAGCGATGCGCTCGAGGCGTTCCATCCTGACCGCGTTGCCTCGCGCATTCTGGGCATGGGCGATGTCCTGTCTCTGATCGACAAAGTGCAAGAAACGATCGATCAGGATACCGCGGAGAAGATGCAGGAAAAACTGCTCAGCGACGATTTTTCGCTGGAGGATTTCCGCGATCAGATCAAACAGATTCGCAAGCTGGGGTCGCTCGGCGGGCTGCTCGAAATGATGCCGCAAATCGGCCCGTTGAAAGACCTGAAGAATGCCAAGATCGATGAATCGGAGGTCGACCGGGTGGTCGCGATCATCGACTCCATGACCCCCAAAGAACGGCGCAATCACATGCTCATTAATGGTTCGCGTCGGCGTCGCATCGCCAAAGGGAGCGGCACCAGCGTACAGGACGTGAACAATCTGCTGAAGCAATATGCACAAGCGCGTAAAATGATGAAGAGCTTTACCGGCCAAGCGGGCTTCCTCGGCAAAAAACTGGCGAAGATGAAATTACCCGGTCTGCCCGGGTTTTGAAGCCCCATTTGCAACAATAGAGTAAATTAGATTGAATTGGATTAAAATATGTTAGCTATTCGCCTGGCGCGGTTTGGCGCCAAGAAAAAGCCCACCTATCGGGTGGTTGTGATCGACAAGGAGCGCGCGCGCAACAGCCGCTCTATTGAAGTGGTCGGTCATTACAACCCCATCGCCAAGCCTGCCCAAGTGCAACTGGACCGCGACCGCATCGAGCATTGGATCAAGAACGGCGCCCAGCCTTCCGACACGGTCACTCGTTTATTGAAAGCCAACCCCGCGCCCACGCCGGCATGAACGATAGCAATGGCATAAAAACCTTGGTGGAGGAGATTGCCAAGGCTCTGGTGGACACGCCGGACGGCGTAGTCGTGAAAGAGATCGCCGGCGAGCATGCGACGGTATTCGAGCTGCGCGTGGCGGAAGGCGATCTTGGCAAGGTAATCGGCAAGCAAGGCCGCACAGCGCGCTCCATCCGCACACTTCTGGGTGCGGTGGGCACGAAGCTGAACCGCCGCTTCTCGCTTGAAATCCTCGAATAACGTTTTAGTGGTGGCCGAGATCGGGCGCCCGCGCGGCAATCGCGGCGAGCTGATCGCACGGCCGCAAACCGACGTTCCCGGCCGTATGGAAAACCTCAAACGCGTGCAGGCCCGGTTGACGGATGGCACTGACGTTGCGGTTGAGATCGAGGCGGCATGGGTTCACAAAGGGGATTGGATTCTCAAATTCGCGGGTGTGGATTCTATCGGTGCCGCGGAACGCTTTCGCGGTGCAGACCTGTGGATACCCGAGAGCGAGCGGGGCACGTTGCCGGAGGGGGATTTTTTCGAGTCGGATTTGATCGGCTGCGCCGTGATCGATCAGGCGACGGGCGAACGGTTAGGCGAGGTGGAAGGCTTTGCATACTATGGCGGACCTCCCCTGATGGAACTCACTGTGGTTGATCGTCCGGTTTTAATTCCATTTGCTAACTCATTGTGCCAAGTGGATTTAGCTGCTCGCACGATTCGTGTCGATGTCCCGAATGGACTGCTGGAACTGTAACCGTCATGCGCTTTCACATCGTGACGATTTTCCCGGATTTTTTTGCGGGCCCGTTCACTCACGGAGTGGTTTCCCGGGCCCAATCCGCCGGTTTACTGGAAATTTACATACACGATCTGCGAAACTGGACATACGACCGTCATCGAACTGTAGACGATCGGCCATTTGGCGGCGGCGAAGGGATGTTACTCAAGCCTCAGCCGTTGTTTGAAGCGGTGGAGGCCATTTTGCCCGAGCGGACTGCGTTCCAAAAAACAGTTCTGCTGTCGGCGCAAGGCGCGAGGTTCACGCAGCTTATGGCGCGGGATTTTGCGCAGTTCGAAGACCTGCTCTTGATTTGCGGCCGGTATGAGGGAGTGGATGAGCGGGTTGCCGAACATCTTGCTGACTACGAGTTGTCGATCGGGGATTTTGTTTTGAGCGGGGGCGAGTTGGCCGCCGCTATGCTAGTAGACGCTGTGGCCCGGCTTTTGCCGGGTGTGCTAGGCGATGAACGATCTTCGCGGAACGAAAGTTTTGGCGAGGACAACGAAGGAATTTTGGATTGTCCGCAGTACACCAGGCCGGCGGAGTTCCGCGGCTGGAAAGTGCCCGAGGTGCTGCTGGGCGGGAATCATGAGGAGATCAAGCGGTGGCGCCGGGCTGCCTCACGCGAAAAAACACAGCGGCTCCGGCCCGACCTGATCGGCGGCCGCAATTGAGGCAAAACTGACCATGCAAAACGCACTTCTTACCAAATTCAACGCCAAGCAAGAGCGCTCGGCAAAGCATCCGGACTTCCGGCCGGGTGACACCGTCCGCGTTCACGTGAAGATCAAAGAAGGTGAGAAGGAGCGTTTGCAGGCCTTCGAAGGAACCGTGATCGCGCGCAAGAACGTGGGAATGGGCGAGACCATCACGGTGCGAAAGATCAGCTTCGGTCACGGCGTGGAACGCATCTTCCCGGTGCACGCGCCGGTGATCGACCATATTGATGTAGTCCGTACGGGACGCGTCCGCCGCGCCAAGCTTTACTATTTGCGCGGACTCAGAGGCAAAGCGGCCCGGTTGCGCGAGCGCACCTAATTTCCGTGCGTTGCCGGAGCACGTTCGAGCGTGAGGCTCGCGAGCGCGGCTTTTCGCGCATAGCCGGCGTCGATGAAGTCGGCCGCGGCTGCCTATTCGGTCCGGTTTTCGCCGCCGCGGTCATTCTCGATCCAGCGCGACCCATTGGAGGACTTAACGACAGCAAGGTCCTCGAGCGGGAAGAGCGGGAATCTCTGGCGGCACGTATCAAAACGCGCTGCGTATGCTGGGCGATAGGCGGAGCGGACGTTTTCGAAATAGATCAGATCAACATTTTGCAGGCCTCGCGTTTGGCCATGCGGCGGGCGGTGGAGGCTCTGACGGTGAGTCCCGATTTTCTGCTTATCGACGCAGTGACCATCGATTTGCCGATGGAACAAATGCCCTTGATCGACGGTGATGCGCGCTGCCGCGCGATTGCCGCCGCCTCGATCGTCGCCAAGGTCCATCGCGATGCGTGCCTGGCGGAATGGGACCGCGTATTTCCGCAATACAATCTGGCGTCAAACAAGGGCTACTCGACTCCCGATCACCGGCGCGCGTTAGAGCAGCACGGTCCCACGCTGCTGCACCGCTTCAGTTTCGAGCCGGTCCGCGCCAGTTCTCCGAGAGTGCACTGGAGTGGTTACCTGTCATGAGCGCGCCTCCGGCGCCGCCCCCGGTGAGGCAGCGTGGTTTCCTGAAGTGGCATCAGCGGGTGCTCGGGATTTTCCTGATCGTGGTGGCGTTCGAAGTCGGGCTCATGCTCCTGATTGCTCCGTGGCTGACGCGCTGGGAGACGAGTTGGATGCCGACTTCTTCTCATCGCCTGGCGGCGATCTGGATCAGTCCCTATTTCCGCGGTGCGCTCAGTGGGCTGGGATTGTTGAACCTTTACGTCTCACTGAATGAAGCGGCGCGGCAGGTGGCCGCGTTGTTTGTGAAAAAGAGCGAGTAAAGACGTTGTATCAGGTCCGTTTGAAGATGACGTGGGTCGCCTCTTCCCCCGCGGTCGTTTGCGCGGGCTTAAAGCCGAGCTTTGGCAAGTGAATGTCGGCGAAGAGATTTTCTCCTTCCCCAAGCACGACGGGTGAGAAGGCCAGATGCATTTCGTCGACATGGCCGCCTGTCAAATACTGACGGATTGTCGAAACACCGCCGCCGATACGCACGTCTCGACCAGCGGCTGCATCTTTGGCTTGCCTTAATGCGGACTCGGCCCCGTCGACTACAAAGTGAAACGTGGTGCCGCCTTTCATGGGTAATGATGCGCGCGCATGGTGCGTGAGGACAAAGACCGGTACGTGATATGGTGGCTCGTCTCCCCACCAGCCTTTCCAGGAATCGTCCTCCCATGGGCCACGGACAGGCCCGAACATGTTACGGCCTAAAATCCAGGCGCCCACATTCTCAAAAGATCGGGCGGCAAAATCATTGTCTACACCTTGGCTGCCCTCGCCTAGAAGGTGCATTTCTTGGAAGACTGCGGTTTTCTGAAACCATGCATGCAACTCGAAGCCACGAACGCCGAGCGGATTGTTCAAGTCCTGCCGCGGCCCAGCGCCAAATCCATCCAATGAGACCGAAAACGCACTAACTTTCACTTTGCTCATTCATCCTCACCATACTCTGCAGGCGTTCGCGCGCATCATGGGCATTCCCACTTTGCAGCCGAAAGCCTGGCCAAACTGCGGCAGGTTGGCGACTACTCCGTTGATGCGGTCTTCCGCCGGGGAGTGCGGGTCGGTCATGGCGTGCAGGCGCTTGGATTCCTGCCGCTCATCGCCACATGCCCACTGGGCCATCCCTACGAAGAAGCGTTGATCGGGACTCAGACCGTCTATCGGTTTGAGGTCCTGCCCTTCCGTCGAACGCTTCCAGGCGACATATGCAAGCAGCGTGCCGCCCAGATCCGCCACATCCTCACCGAGCGTAAGGCTGCTGTTGACATGTATGTCGTCGACAGCGATGTATTGCGCGTATTGATTTCTGACGCATGCGACTCGACTCTCGAACGCTTTGGCATCCGCATCCGTCCACCAATCCTTCAGATTGCCTTGGGGGTCGAACTGTCTTCCTTCGTCATCGAAACCATGCGTGAGTTCATGCCCGATCGTCGCTCCTGTATTTCCGTAATTGGGCGCTGCATCCATCTTTGGGTCGAATAAAGGGGGTTGAAGAACTCCGGCCGGGAAGTTTATGTCGTTCATTTGCGAATTGTAATAAGCATTTACGGTGGGCGGCGTCATGTCCCACTCAGTTCGGTCCACCGGCCTGCCTATTTTTGTCAACTGGCGATGGGTCTCGAACTCCGATGCGCGAGTCACATTACCGAGAAAATCATCAGGAGCGATTCGCACGGAGCTATAGTCGCGCCATTTATCCGGATATCCAATCTTGTTCACGACCGCGCGAAGCTTTTGGAGAGCTCGTTGCTTGGTGGCATTACTCATCCATGTCAGATCTTCGATATCCAGCCGCATGGCTTCTTCTACTCGCTGCGTAACTCTAAGCGTGTCTTGTTTGGTCTGCGGCGAGAACGTCTTTGACACAAATACTTGCCCGAGCGCTTCCCCCAATTGCCGGTTGACCAGCCGTGTACACTTTTTCCAGCGCGGCGGCAATTCCTTCAGCCCTTGCAGATACTTGCCGAAGAAGTCGAAGTTTTCCTGTACGAAATTGGACGACAAATAATTTGCTTCAGCATCCACCAGGTGCCAGCGCAAATAGGCGCGCCAGGCAGCGAGGTTCTCCCGCTTCAGCTCCGTATTGACTTCAGCAAGAAACTTGGGCTCAGTGACGTTGACGGTCTGAAAATCCGGTACACCAATCCGGCTCAGGTAAACGTCCCAGTCGAACAGAGGAGCCATGTACATCAGATCGTCCCGTGAGTATTTGTGCTTCAGGTTGTAGGGATTCCGTTTTTCTACGCGCGTAAGTGAAGCTTGCGCGAGCGCGGTCTCAATTCTTATTACGCTCAGCGCGTCGGACCGCGCATCGGCAACGGATTCGCCAATCATCTCCAGCATCCGTTGCACGTGTTGCACGTATCTCTGACGCACTTCCTGCGATTTGGGATCAACCTTTGTATAGTAGTCCCTATCCGGCAAACCCAGACCACCGGCCAAGACCGTTGCAATCATTTGAGACGAGTTGTCGTAATCCTGATCTGAACCGAATCCGAACAGCACACCCCGATCCATTCCGGTCTTGTGCTGCTCGCTGAGATATGCAGAAATATCGTTGATGGATTTCAGGCTGGCGATGCCGGCAAGCATAGGCTCTAGCGGTTTCGCGCCGGCGCGCTCCACGGCGGTTTCGTCCATGCAGGCCCGGAAATAATCACCTATTTTCTGTTGATTGGCTGCACGCGAGGGGCCTGGACGAGCTGCTTGCTCCAAAATTCCCCAGAGAAAACGCTGATTTTCGTTGGTCATCTTGGAATAAACTTGCCAGCGCGCCTGGTCCGGCGGAATAGGATTCAGTTTGTTCCAGTTCCCACATGCATACTTATAAAAGTCCGTGCACGGATCGGCGGATTTGTCCATGAACTGCGTATCAAGGCTCGGAGTGTACGGCAAAGCAGTAAGCGGTGTTTCCTGGGCAAGAATCAGACTGGCTGACGCGCCAGCCAGGAAGAGCAGCGACATTCGCATGACCCTGATTCTGCCACGCTTTCGCTTCCAACGTACGTGGCTTACAACTCTTCTAACAATAGTTCGAAGATAACGCCTCCGCGAAGAGCGAATGTATTGCTTCGACATGAGGTGCAAGGAAAGCTGCCCGGTCGATCCTTCCATATCTGACGTCCGCAGCGCCATCGGCACGGAAGAATTGCATATCTCTGACGCCGAGTTGGCCAAAAAAGGTTCGGAGCCACGGCTCCAGATAATTCTTCGCTGCATCCACGGAATTCGGACCGTAGTGCCGGCCGGCTGCTATGAAGAAGGTGACCCGCTTTTTGTCGAGGGTCCCTTTTGGACCGGACGGCGTGATGGCAATTGTCTCCCCAAAGCGCACGATTTGGTCCGCCCACAACTTGAAGCTGGAAGACGGGCCCCAGTTATGCATTGGAAGACCAATGACGTATTCGTCCGCATACAGTAATTCACTGGTGAATTCCGTCGAGAGTGAGAGACTGTCATTCTGTTCTCGTGTGCGCGATTCCCTGGGCGTCAAGTTGGCAGAAATCCACGCTTCGTCGATAACCGGAATGTCGATCGCAGTGAGGTCCCGTGACATGACCTCGCCCTGAGGATTTACGCTGCGCCATCTTCGTACGAATTCGCGGGTGAGGTGGCGCGATATGGAAGCTTCGCCCGTGGGGCTGGAGTCGATGTGAAGCAGGATAGACATTAGATTCTCCTATAGGGATGATATTCAACCATACGGTTGACTGTCAACCGAGTGGTTGAATATAATAAAAATATCGAAGGAATCCATTTATGGTCCCGCTCGGAAAGCACGCGAAGAGTCTCGATCTCGTATTTGGTGCGGTTGCCGACGCTACCAGGCGATCCATGCTGGATCGGCTACGAGGCGGCTCGATGACTGTAACCGAACTCGCCCGGCCCTATGCGATGAGTCTGAACGCGGTTTCCAAACACGTCAAGACACTGGAGAGAGCAGGGCTAATTCGCCGCAGCATAAGCGGCCGCGAACATACCTGCCGGCTCGATACCACGAAGTTCGACGAAGCGATGAACTGGATGAGCTATTACTCCGAATTCTGGAGCGACCGAATGGATGCCCTGGAAAAACATCTGACGGACAAGCGAAAGAAAGGAATGAAATGAACAGTCAGACCGTGACCATACGGAAGATGCTGGCGGCCTCTTGTGAGGAAGTGTTCGATGCGTGGCTCGATGCTGCGGGGATGCGTGAATGGATGTGTCCCGGGCCGGTAACAAGTTGTGAGGTGATGCTGGAGCCGAGAGTGGGCGGACGTTTCCGCATCGTCATGACGGCGCCGGAGGTGAAATTCATGAATACGGGCGAGTTTCGCGTGCTGGACAGGCCGGCAAAACTACAGTTCACCTGGGTCTCTTCGCGATGGGCGTATCGGGAAACGCTGGTTACTGTGGAACTGCATCGACGGGAAACTCATTGCGAACTCGTTTTGACGCACGAACGCTTCCCTCTCGAAGACTCGGCAGGACAACTTGTGAAAGGTTGGACTCAGATTTTGGAAAAGCTCGGCGGACATCTTGGATTCGGAGGCAATGACCGACCTTCAATCCAAAATACTCAGAGCGCATGAACCAACACATCACGTCCTACCTAGCGGGTGGAAATACGGTTTTCCAGTCGTTTTTCATGCTCACGACAGTCCAACCCTGAGCAATTGCCTCGTCCCACGCCTTATCCAGCCGCTGTAGCTTGTCGGCACGATCGTAGGCGAATTCGCGTTTCGCATCGTCGTGATGCACCAGCAAGGCGAACCGCACCCCGCTACCTTGCGTCGTCCATTGCAGCATTTGTAGGTCACCATCGGAATTGCCGAACGCGGCAATGGGGCGGCGGCCGATGCGGGTCTGGATGCCGACTGGCTTACCTTCCTTGTCGTCGATCAGATCGACGTCGGGAAGTTTGATCAGGACCAGCTTTCCGGCGCGCGTTTCCAGCTTTAGTTTGCCGCTGCTGCCTACCACCTGTTCCGGCGGAATCCGGTAAAGCCGTTCCGCCCAAGCCCGCATGAACTCGACCCCGCCGCCAGAAACAATGAAAGTCTTGAAGCTGTTCGCACGGAGATAGGCTAGTAGCTCGAGCATGGGCTGATAAACCATGTCGGTATACAGACGTCCGGTTTTGGGATGTTTCGCCGTAGCGATCCAGTTCTGCACTTCCTGAGTGAACTCGTCAGTGGTCATCCCGGTGTGGGTTACGGCGATAATCTGCAAAATGCCCTTTTCTCCAGAAGCCGCCAAGCCATTCATATCTCCTTTGAGCAGCGAGGCAAATGGCTCCTGGGTCTTCCATTCGGGATGTTGCGGAGCGAGTGCCTTGACACGAGCGAATGCGAAGAGAACCTGAAAGGGCACCGGCTTCTCAGCCCATAGCGTGCCGTCATTATCGAATGTGGCGATGCGTTCGGCTACGGGCACGAAATCGGGCGAACCTTCTTTCGTGACCCTCTCGACGAAAGCGACGATGGCCTTCTTCGACGTGGTGTCGTTCCACGACGGCAACGAATCGTCACTATGCGCACGATACGGGTTGGCCAGCACGAGGCTGACAAAGATTATTGAGATTCTGAACATGCGCCCTTCCGGCGTCGCCCTTTCGACGCGAGATTTAGAGCACGATATTCATGGGAGAGATTTAAAAATTACTTAGACCACCTAGTTTCCGGCGCCGGTTCCTCTCCGATCGAATAGTCGGCCGGCACTTGAAACAGCGCGGGGTCCGGTTCGGCGACTACGATATTCGTCAATTTCGTGACGCTCTCCCCGTAGCGCTGGTCGGAAACTTTCGACAACAGGACGGTTTTCAGATCGGGTGATATCCACGTTTCCGTTACCGTTGTAATCGGCCGGTCGTTCCCCATGAACCCTACCGGGTGCGTCACGGTCATTCGCGTGCCCTCGGCGAGAACGCCCTCAATCGTTTGTGTTCCCAAAGACTCGTCCGACATATCCGGGCGTGGGCGTGTGCCGCCGCCATTAAAAGCGGTGGTGGCGGGCAGGACGACCGGCTGCGGCAGATTTTCGGACGCTGGCACGTTGGTGCGATGCATGGTGGATGGCCACGGTGTGCGGCGCGCCGTCCGAGTGCGTGAGCCGAGCATGTAGCGACAACCGGCCACCGGGTCGGCGATCTGAATGAGAGGAAGTGCCGACGCCATGAGGGCGCCCGGCGGCGGGGTGAAGGTGTGCTCAGTCCTGGTTCGGCCAGCCGAATCCCGATAAATCCTGGTTGTCTGGGAAGGTTGCGTAATGCGCGTGCCGTCGGCGAGTGTCTGCACGTGTTCGGTGACCTGCTCCGCCGAATAGAGATGGCCGACCACAGGTTGTACTGGGAAGGCCGTAACTATGCCGCCGATGGCGCCGGCAGCCATTGCCAAGGCAGGCTTTGGCGGACCAGGCGGCTGCGAGTTGGCTGCGATCGCGATGGCCAAAAGAGCCAAGGCGGTTTTCATCGAGGAGTCCCTCCTAACCAAGACGCAGTACTACCCGAATTGGGTTACACGTACGGGAACCAGGCAGGTTCGATGGTGGGGGCCGGATCACCGGCTTCCTGGATTCGTTGGATCAGGCGTGCACGCAGCTCCCCAGAGATCTGTTTGGTTTGAGCAAATCCTGCGAGATTTGTGTGTTGAAACGGGTCCGCTTTGTTGTCGTAGAGCATATACTCCACGTAGCTGTCGCTGCGCTCGGCGGACTTCCAGCCGGGACGCTTCGGCGCCGCTACCGCATAGGTCCATTCCGGCGTCCGGAGGATGCGTCCCGTGACGAACTCGCGCATGCCGATGTACACCTCGTTCTGCCAATCCGCTACTTTCCGGTCGAGCAGCGGCAAGAAACTCTTTCCCTGCATGCTTGCCGGAATCGGCGTTTTGGTGGCCTCAAGCAGGCTTGGCGACAGGTTCACGTGGCTCACACACTCTGAGACCTCGAGCCCACGGTCAAAACCTGGGCCCTGAATAATCAGCGGAATGTGGATCGAGCTGTCGTGGGGGCTTCGTTTGTATTCGGCGTTGCGCGTTTTAAAGTGGCAGCCGTGATCGCTGATAAATACGACAATCGTGTCGTCCTCGATATTCTCCTCGCGGAGCGTTGCAAGCAGTGTTCCTATCGCGTCGTCGATTCCCTTCACGCATCCGTAGTAATCGGCCAATTGGCTCGGCCAAGTGCCGGGAAGTGGCCGCAGATCCTGTGGCACAAACGGATTGCGATACTGATTGGCGTATTTCTTGGGTGGTTGAAATACATCGAGGTCGTTCTGGTGATGCGTTTCGAGATAGGACATCGTCAGAAGAAACGGCTTCTGGCGGTCCCGATTTTTCAAGAAACGGACGCCGCGATCGGTGAGGAAATCGACGCGGTATTCGCCTGAAAAGGGCATCGGCTTGTTGTCGCCGTCGTACATATTGCCCTCGAAGCCGTGCGAAGTCAGCTCGAGCGCGTTAGCCCCTTCCCAGAGATCGCGGAAGCCACCGCGGTACTCGAGCGTCACCGGCCCCAAAGACTCACGCGGACCCAGATGCCACTTGCCGATGTAATTCGCGGAATAGGCGGCGGCGCGAAGACTGGTGGCCAGAGTCTCGGCTTTGGGATCGAGCGCGATAGCATTGCGCCAGACGCCATGTTTTTCGGGATATTGTCCGGTGAATATCGTGGCGCGAGCCGGAGCGCAGACCGGCTGGCTCGCAAACGCCGAGCGAAATAGTGTTCCGCGTTTCGCCATGGTGTCCAGGTTCGGTGTGAGGTTCATCGGATTCATACCCATGCACCCCAGGTTGTCGGCACGGAACTGATCCGAGATAATTAACAGGACGTTAGGACGTTTGGCAGGTTGACTTTGTGTTTGTGCGGCGCCTGCGGCGAGTAATGGCGCCGCTCCTAGTAGATTTCTTCGCGTTATTTCTGGCATGTCGTCTTCAAAAGAGCAGCTTAACTCCGAACTGCAGCTGGCGCATCGGAGTCGAGAGCGATGTGATCGACGCGCCCTGCGCGATGTCCACGCGGCTGTTTGGTATTCCGAACTGCGGATGATTGAAGAAATTGAAAAACTCGGCGCGAATTTGCAACAGCGTACCTTCTCGGATCGGGGCGAGTGAAAAACTCTTGAAGGTACTGAAGTCCACGTTGGCTGCGCCCGGAGCAATGAGAATATCGCGGCCGGCATTGCCATAGAGATATTGAGCTGGAGAGTAAAACGCGGTCTTATCGAACCAGTTCTGGACCGTGCGTTTGTCGCTGGGCAGGTTTCCATCACGTAACACGCTGGGCCGCGCAGCGCCGGTGTTGGCACTGCTCACGCCGAGGGTGGGCGTGAACGGCTGACCGCTGTGGACGGTAACGATTGTGTTGACCTGCCATCCACCTGCTACCGCATTCAAAACCGGATTGACAATATCGAATCGGCGGCCGTGGCCGAACGGCAGATCGTAGAGCACACTGGCTACGAAGCGGTTGCGCATGTCTCCTGTACTGAGGCCATACTCCTGGTCGACATTGTTGACGTTGCGCAAACTCAGATCGCCAACCAGTTGCTCACCGCCGTTATCGAGCGATTTGCTGTAGGTGTAGGACACCAGCATCGAAAGCCCGTTCGAGTATCTGCGCTCCGCGCGGGCTTCAAGGGCGTTGTAGCGGGAATAGCCCATGGATACCTGTTGAGCGATGTCGTTAAATCCCTGATAGGGCCGGCGTGATGCCACGGAGCCCGGACCGGCCAGGGCCTGATTGACGTTGTAGCCGAGCGGAAGCTTCACCGCGCGCGTGCCGACGTAGTTCACATCGAATACATATTGCCCCGCCTGCTTCTGCGCGCCCATGCTCCAGTGATAGACGGCGCCATTCTGAAGATCCGGCGCGAAGGTTACCAGGTTGGCCGAATTGAAGTTAACCGAAGTGACAGCGCCGGCGGGAAAGCCCGTGCTCAATCGCACAATCGGCGTGATGTTGTCCGTGGCATACGTATTGGCGATCGCGTAGGGAGGGTTCGCGACGAGCCGTCCGGATGCACCGATAAATGGGCTGTCGGCATAGAAAATTCCGGCGCCTCCGCGAAATACCAGTGAGGGCGCCGCCTGATATGCGAAGCCCAGGCGGGGCGCGAAATCGGTGTGCGTCGTCTTCAGCAAAGAACGCGTGTCGATATCGAGAGGAACATTCTCGACGGCGGAGGCCGGAATGCCTGCTGGAACATTATTGAAGGCGTAGGCGAGTTTGCGATCGGCGAGGAAGAAGTTCGCCTGACTGTTATGCCGTTCTACGGGTTCTGTCCAGAGCTCATAGCGCAAGCCGGCGTTGATGGTCAACTTCGACGTCGCCTTCCAATCGTCCTGGATGAAGCCGCCCCAATATCTATAGCGGATATCACCTTGCGTGAAATTGCTGATGCTGGCGGTACTTGGGATTCCGACCATGAAATCCGCCAGGCTGGATCCGGTGGCGCCGCGATTTTGAGGATTCTGCGTGAAGGCGCCGTTGAATGTGTAGTTGCCACGCGCATTCGAGGAAATCGAGAACCAGCTTCTCACGAAACGATAGCTGCCTCCAAACTTCAGAGCATGGTTGCCGCGCTGGAAACTTAAATTGTCCTGCAGCGTCGTTGTCTCCGATATCTTGCTGTTTGGCAGGAAGGTAGCTTCGCCGATAGTTGTGGCTCCCGAGATCGTGATGCTTGGCAGTCCCGCGACACCTGGTTGCCGTGGAATCCCTCCCAACCCATATTGGTCATCAATATAATTCTGGACAAACGGCGTGAGCACGTCTTGAATACGGTTATATCCGGCTCGAAATTCGTTCACCACGTGCGGGCTAAAGGAGTGCGTTTCACCCAATCCAGCGGCACTTCCCGTGGTTGCCTTGATCGAATTCTGGAAGGTCGTGCTTCCTACGAGCGGAGGATCGAACGGACCAGGATAGCGATAGTCGTAAGTGAAATAGCTATAACGCGCGAACAGATTATCACTTTGAGAGAGTTGCAAGTCGTGGCGAAAATCGAAGCGGTTCGTCTTGATGTTTTGCGTGGGACTCACCGTGTAGTTGTTGGCGGCTCCAGCCGAAGTCGGTGCGGGAAAAAGGGCTAACAGGTTGACGGCTGCCGGATCAAATTGCGTAGCAGGAATACGATTGCCGCTATATTGCGTCCGTGCGAACGCTCCGTTCCCTAAGCTCACGGTCGTGTTCGGATCGAAAATTGCTGGCTGTCCGGCAAAGTTGCCCGTTTTCATCGCGGCGGTCGGAACGGTGGTTACATACGTGATGCCGTCGTTTTCGCGCGTTTGTTCAAAGCTTCCGAATAGAAATGCCTTGTTCTTGACGATAGGACCGCCTAGCGTTCCACCGTATTGATTTCGCTGGAGTGTGGGTTTCGGCTGCGTAGGACTTGCAAAGTAATTGCGCGCGTCAAACACGTCGTTGCGCAGAAACTCGAACGCATCGCCGTGGATCTGGTTACCGCCGCCTTTCAAGCTGGCGTTGACAACCGCGCCGGCCGAATAGCCATACTCGGCTGAATAGTTGTTCGTTTCTACTTTGAACTCCTGGACCGCATCTACCGACGGCTGTACGGCAACGGGCGAACTGTTCTGCTGATCGAGCACTTTCGAATTGTTGTCCACGCCATCGAGCAGGAAGTTGTTTAGCTGTGCCCGGACCCCGTTGGCGATGAACCCGCCGCCAGCTGTCGTGCGATCGCCGCTCTTCGTTTCGAGAACGCCTGTCGAAAGCTTGGCCAGTTGTAGAAAATTGCGGCCGTTCAATGGCAACTCGGCAACGGCTTTTGTGTCGATCACCTGCCCTAAAGAAGCGGTGGCGTTGTCGAGCAGCGGAACCGCGGCCTTAACTTCCACTGTTTGTTGTGTGCTGCCTACCTTCAGTTGGAAGTCGATACGCGCTATCTGACTCACTACCAACTCTATGCCGGTGCGATTGATCGATTCAAAACCGGTCTTGCGAACCGCGACTGAATAGACGCCGGGAGTGAGCACCGGGAACGTATAGTCTCCCGAATCGTTCGTGACGGTCTTCAAAACAATCCCGGTTGCCCTATTCTGCGCCTCTACGTCGGCGCCATTCACAGCGGCTCCGGTCGAGTCTGTCACCAAGCCGGTAACCTTCGCGGTCGGCAACTGGGCCGCCGCAGTCAAACTAAGCAAAATCAATGTAGAAACGAAACGTCGCACTGAAAAACCCCTATCTTTATCGAGAATACGATATTTGTATTCCCAGCGTCCAGCAAAGCGTGGTTTTTTTATATCACCACTGGACCGGGTGAGGAACGTAAGGTTCCTCGAGCGCCTTAATTTCGTCCGGCGTTAATTCCAAGGACAACGCAGCCATGGCATCGTCGAGGTGATTCGACTTGGAGGCGCCGATAATCGGTGCAGTCACGGCTTGCTTGGAGAGGAGCCAGGCGAGCGCCACTTGCGCGCGCGGAACTCCACGCCTGGCGGCGACTGCAGCGACGCTTTCTACGACGCGACGGTCCGCCTCTGCGGTTTTGGTGTAGAGGCGTTTGCTGACCTGGTCGGTCTCGCTGCGGCTGGTGCTCGCTTGCCAGTCGCGCGTGAGAGTGCCGCGGGCCAGCGGGCTCCAGGGAATGACGCCGATGCCCTCCGATGCGCATAGCGGCAGCATCTCGCGTTCTTCCTCGCGCACGATCAAGTTGTAGTGATTTTGCATGCTGGCAAAACGCGTCCAGCCATGCCGGTCGGCCAGATAGAGCGCCTTGCTGAACTGCCAAGCATACATCGATGACGCGCCGATATAGCGTACTTTGCCCGCTTTGATCAGATCGTGCAGGGCCTCCAGCGTTTCTTCGATCGGCGTTTGATTGTCCCAGCGATGGATCTGGTAGAGATCGACGTAGTCCATTCCTAAACGCTTCAGGCTCGCGTCGATGGCGGCCATGATCGCTTTTCGCGAAAGGCCGTTGCCGTTCGGGCCGTTCCGCCACGGAAAGTAAACCTTTGTAGCGACGACGATTTCTTCTCGTTTGGCGAAATCGCGCAGCGCGCGGCCGACGATCTCTTCGCTGGTGCCATCGGAATAGGTATTGGCGGTATCGAAGAAATTGATCCCTAGTTCGAGCGCCCGCCGCAGAAAGGGCCGGCTTGCCTCTTCATCGAGCGTCCAGGGGTGTGTGCCGCGTTCCGGTATTCCATAGGTCATGCAGCCGAGGCATAGCCGCGAGACATCCAAGCCGGTCTTGCCTAATTTCGTGTATTGCATAGAATGATTCTCACTTTTACACTAACTGCAGTGCCACTTGTCGTGAATGATGAGATCGTGGATGACTCGGTGTTACGGGAGGAACGCCGTTCGTTGCAGGCAACGCATGGCAGGGAATTGAGTCATGAGGAAATCGGCCGGCTGGCGCGCCGTACGGTGGCGCTGCGAATCCTGCTGCGGCAGAAGGCCGAGAGCGCTCCGGAAAGCGGCGAAGAACCGGATACGAACGCGCGAATCGAACGCCTTCTCGCTCGCGCTTCCGCGGACGTCCAGCGGCCCTAATCGCAAAGAAATCGATACGTTTTACAAATTGAATCGTTCGCGTTTCGTGATGCCCGAGACCATACGGGTTGCCCACATAGTGAAGAACGTGACCGAGACGTTTTCGCGAGATGAAGCGCTGGCAGAAATCCGTAAGGCCAAAGAAGCGCTTGATAGCGGCGCGGAATTTTCGAAAGTTGCCGAACAATTTTCCGATTGCCCGGGTGATGGCGGCGATCTCGGCTGGTTTGGGCGCGAGGCCATGGTACAAGAATTCGACGACAACGTCTTCGCGCTCGCCGAAGGCGAAACCAGCGACGTGTTCGAAACACGCTTTGGCTTTCATATCGCTCATCTGAATGGCCGGCGTCCGGCCGGGATCCAGCCGCTGAGCCTGCTGCGAGAAAGCATCGCTAAAGAACTTTTCGAGCGGCGGAAGCGCCGCGCGCTGGACCACTACTTCGACGCATTGCTTTCCGAATCGCGCGTCGAATGGAGGGCGGCCACTCCATGAACCCCTGCTGCGTGCCCAGTAGAGTGCGAGCGGCGCTGCTCGAAGCCTCCCGCGAGGCTTCCGCCGAACGGCGGCGGGCGAATTCCGGTTCCACGGACGGGATGATTCGTCTCGAAGCCGGCCCGTTTCTGATGGGCACTGACTTTGGCCAGGGATTTCCGGCCGATGGCGAAGGGCCGGTGCGCAAGATCGCTTTGGACCCGTTCTTCATCGATTCTCATCCCGTGACCAACGATGCTTTTGAAGAATTCGTTAAGGCTGCGTCCTACACCACTGAGGCGGAGCGTTTCGGCTGGTCGTTTGTGTTTCGCGGTCACGTTCCGGCGGATCAGTATGCGCAACTAGTCGAGGCTACGGTTCCGGGCGCGGATTGGTGGTGCAAGATTTCGGGCGCGGATTGGCGGCGTCCCGAAGGCCCCGATTCGAGCTTCGCCGGGCGCGGGCAGCATCCCGTCACCCATGTTTCCTGGAACGACGCAACGCAATACGCCGCATGGGCAGGGAAGCGTCTTCCGACCGAAGCCGAGTGGGAATTTGCGGCGCGCGGCTCGCTCGAGCAAAAGCTTTACCCGTGGGGAGACGATCTCACGCCGGGGGGCCAACACCTGTGCAATATATGGCAGGGTGAATTTCCGGTTTCGGATACCGGCGAAGATGGCTTCGCGGGCGTCGCTCCTGTGGATGCTTTCCCACCGAATGGATTCGGAATTTATTCCATCACGGGCAACACCTGGGAATGGTGCGCCGACTGGTTCCATCCTACGTACCACGCACTGGCCACCAGGCTGAATCCAACCGGTCCCGCTTCCGGTCAGGCTAAAGTGATGCGAGGCGGCTCGTATCTATGCCATGCCTCCTATTGCAATCGCTACCGTGTAGCTGCGCGCACTTCCAACACGCCCGATAGCGCTACCACGAACATCGGTTTCCGCTGCGTCCGGGATGTGTGATGGCGTCGATTTTCATCAGTTATCGCCGGGAAGACAGCGCTGGCTATGCGGGCCGGATATTCGACGCCTTGACCGCGCGTTTCGGTAAAGACGAAATCTTCATGGACGTGGACGACATCAAGGCGGGCCAGGATTTCTTTCAAGTGATACAGGAAACGGAGAATCGATGTTCGGTCCTGCTGGCCATCATCGGAAAGAACTGGCTCGACATCGCGGGTCCAGACGGGCGTCCGCGACTCAGCGACTCGCGTGATTTTGTACGTGCTGAGATTGCGGCCGGTTTGCGCGGAGGGCCGGGAGGAAAACCGCGCGTGATCCCGGTTTTGGTGGGCGGCGCGACCATGCCGCGCGCTGAAGACCTTCCCGAGGATTTGGCCGGCTTGAGCCGGATTGAAGCGCTGAGCATCGAGGACACGCATTTCCATCAGGACATTGCCCAACTCATCGAAGCGGTGAACGTGAGGCCAAGCGGCCGCTTCCCTATCAAGGGCTCTCTCATTGCCGTAGTGGCGGTGCTTGCGGTACTGATTCCGTTCGCCAATCGATTGCGGGCGCCGGCCCCGGCAAAGATTGAGGGTACCTGGCAAGCCAACGTGAAATACAACTGGGGCGATACGCACGGCGAGAGGTTCCAGTTCGCTACAGCAGGGCACGCAGTGACTGGCACGGCGTCTTATTTAGGAGCGGGGCGGGGAGATCGAGGCATTCTCGACGGAAAGGTCGAGGGAAACCGCGTCACCTTCACCACCAAGTCGTACTCGACCGTTGGTGATAAGACCTACGACGAAAAACACTTCTACTCGGGATTGCTGTCCGGGAATGAGATTCAATTTTCGCTTCAGACTGACAGCGGATATGACAGCCGCGCTCCTGAGAAATTCACCGCCACGCGTGTCGTCGAAGAAAAACGATAAGAGCGAAACCGGTCGCGAGCAATAACCAGGTTTCCGGTTCGGGAACAGTCGGCGCGAATGCCAGATATCGTCCGCCGGTACCGAAGCTATCGACCAGCACGCCGCTGACGCCGCTTACGTCGAAACGATAGATGGCATTGGTCGCCGCAAGATAGAGCAGTCCGTCGGGGCCGAACGCGATATCGGCAGGCTGCCCGGAAAACGCGCCCATGGGAATAACAATAGATGGCGCGCCTCCGCCTGCAGGAAATTTCAGGACATTATTCGAGATGCGCTGCGCGACAAACAGATCGCCCGCGGCGTCGAATGCCACTCCGACGGGATTGTCAAACGCACCGCCGGAAATGGATACACCTGTAGCGTTATCGAAGCGGAACAGATGCCCGGCGATATCGGTCACCGCCAGACTTGGTCCAGAAGTCAGATATTGCGGGCCGCCCAGGACCAGGACGTTGCCGGACGTAAAGCTCGGATTTGTGACGAGACCCGTGTTGTGGTCGATGCGTGCGATGTTCGAGACCGCGCCGGCGCTAGCAACGAAGAGATCTCCGCCCGTTCCGAACGTCAGGCCCAGGGGGACGTCCACGTTGGGCCCGCTTGCGAAAATGCTTTGAAAGACTCCGGCTGCGTTGAATTTCAGAATGTCGTTATTGGCGAAGTCGGAGATATAGAGGTCGCCGGCGGGCGATACGGCCACGCCGCGCGCATCCGACAGGCCACCGGTTCCGGGCGCGATGAGCGCGCCGAGAGATACGCCATCGTCGGTATAGTGTGCGACGCCGAGAGTTCCCTGGGTGACGATCAGGTCGGCGAATGCCGGGCCGCTCAGGAGACCGGCGGACAGCAATGCGGTGAGGATTTTCATGGCCACCTCTGGTAAAGAAGTGTGACCATTCTATGCCAATCGTTACGATTTATCGTTGGCCATCAGAACGAAAACGATTGGCAGGAGTGCTGCAACGAAAATGGCGCCAACAATCAAACTTCTTTTCGGAGCAACGCGGCAACTCCGCGCTCCTGCAATGGCGGTTAGCGGCTCGTGCCGGCGGCTTTGTTGGTTGCCCAGGGTTTCGCCTGGTAGGTCCAATCACGTGTGCTGTAATCGCTGTACGTGAGCAGGATCAGGATGCTCAGCCATGCCAGGCCCGCGACGCAGAAGAGCTTAGTCAACGATGTAGTGTGCCGGACCGCCATGAAGATCCAGGCAACGAGCGAGGCCTTGGTCACGGCAATGATCAGCGCCACTACTATGTTCCACTCGCCTAGTTCGAAGTAAGAAACGTAGGACGTTAATCCGGTCAGTACAATGAGTGCAGCCCAAACGGCTACGAGCGTGCCTACTTTGGGTATCGGTATGTGATGTTGCGTGCTCATCGGCGATGTCCAATCAGGTAGAGCAGCGGGAACAGGAAGATCCACACTACGTCGACAAAGTGCCAGTAGAGGCCGATCATTTCAACCGGCGCGAAATAGTTTGCGCTGAAGATGCGGCGCTTGGCCTGCACCAACAAGATAGGTCAGCAGCCCCAAGCCCACGATCATATGGAGGGCGTGCATTCCGGTCATACAGAAATACAAGAAGAAAAGAATCTGGGCGTTGTGCTGGTAGCGTGGCTCGTCGTACTGGAAATCAAAACCCGGAACCAGGTGCTCCACCCACTTCGCGTGGTATTCGAAGCCCTTGATGACGAGGAAGATCGTTCCGAAGATCATCGTCAGGACCAGGAAAAGAATCAAGTCACGCCGCTTGCTGAGCTGCGCCGCGCGCACCGCGAGGACCATGGTCAAACTACTGCAGATCAGGACGGCGGTGTTGGTTCCGCCCAGGATGACGTCCATGAACTTGCTGGTGGACGCGAAGGCGTCGGGATACATGTTGCGGTACACGGCATAGGCCGCAAACATGCCGCCGAAGAACAGTACTTCGGTGATCAGGAAGGTCCACATGCCCAGCGTGGATGCATCCATCTGCTGCGCTGAGGTGGCGAAATGATGCCGTAGATGTGTCTCTTCTACGCTGGGCTCGTGAGCCTCGTGAACTAATGCGTCAGCCAACGATTTCCTCCAGGGGGCCGTAATCGTACGCTTCTTTTGTCACCGTGGGGGTCTCGTCGAAATTGTAAGTAGTGGGAGGAGACGGAATTTCCCATTCGAGCCCGGTCGCTCCCCACGGATTCGGACCCGCCTTCGGTCCGGCCTTCAGGGACCAGATGAAGTAGACAATCGGTATGAGATATCCGATCCCCAGAATCGAAGCGCCGGCCGTTGACAGCACGTTGAGCGCCTGGAATTCGGGAGGATAGGCATGATAGCGCCGCGGCATGCCGAGATAGCCAAGGATAAACTGCGGGAAGAAGGTGAGGTTAAAGCCGATGAAAATGATCAGCGCGGCGAATTTTGACCACGCCTCGGGATACAGGCGGCCGCTAATCTTGGGCCACCAGAAATGCATGCCGCCGAGGAACGCCATCACCATGCCGCCTACCATCACATAGTGGAAGTGAGCCACGATGAAGTAGGTTCCATGCGTGGCCACGTCGGTGGCGAGCGCGGCCAGGAACAAGCCTGTCAAACCGCCGATCGTGAATAGCCCGATGAAACCGAAAGCGTAGAGCATCGGCGTATCGAAAGAGACCGAACCTTTGTACATGGTCGCGGTCCAGTTGAATACTTTAATCGCGGAGGGAACCGCCACCATGAAGCTCAGGAACGAGAACGCCACGCTCGTATACATCGCTTCGCCGGTGACGAACATATGGTGTCCCCACACCACAAAGCTCAAGACTGCGATGGCCATACTCGAGAAGGCCACGAAGTTGTAGCCGAATACGCGCTTACGCGAGAAGCAGGCGACGATTTCACTGATTACGCCCATCCCGGGCAAGATCATGATGTAAACGGCCGGGTGCGAATAGAACCAGAAAAGGTGCTGGAACAGAATCGGGTCTCCGCCGATGTTCGGATCGAAGATGCCGACGTGTGCAACGCGCTCGAAGAAGAGCAGGAGAAGCGTGATGGCGAGCACCGGGGTTCCGAGTACCTGGATCAGTCCGGTAGCGTAATTGGACCAGACAAACAGCGGCAGGCGCGACCAGGTCATCCCAGGCGCGCGCATTTTATGCACGGTGACGATGAAGTTCAGACCGGTAAGGATGGAAGAGAAGCCGGCAATGAAAACGCCCATCGCCGCTGACAGAACGTAGGAATTCGAATACGTACTGCTATAGGGTGCGTAGAAAGTCCAGCCGGTATCAACACCGCCCCGGATGACGGCATACAACGTGAAGATGGCCCCGAAAACATATAGGTACCAGCTCAACAGATTGATTCTCGGAAAAGCCAGGTCCTTTGCGCCGACCATGATTGGAATCAGGAAGTTTGCGAGCGTTGCCGGAATGGAAGGCACAAGGAAGAAGAACACCATGACGATGCCATGCATCGAAAACAGGCGATTGTAGGTCTCCGCCGAGAAGATCCCTTCGGGCTCGAGAAGATTAATGCGAAAGAGAACCGCCATGCTTCCGCCGACGAAGAACATCGCCGTGATGGAGATCACGTAGAGAAACGCGATCCGTTTGTGGTCGGTGGTGAGCAGCCAGCTTTTCCAGCCGTGCTCTACGTTGAGGTAATTGACTTCCTCAGCGGCAATTTCCGGTGTTCCGTGCGCTATGGTTGCCATTTTTTGGTTTCGTTCCTTATTGCCGAGCTCCCGCAGGAGCCCTAACGGGGGCGTTGGCACGCGGCGCAATGACCACGGGCCGCTGCTGGCCGCCTTGCTGCGACGCGGGGGTCGGAGGCGAAAGCGACTTGACATAGGCGATCAATTGAATGACTTGCTCCTCACTCAACTGACCCTTAAAGTTCGGCATGACATTCGGCTGGAAGCCGCTGACGACTTTGGCGTTGGGGTCGAGGATCGATTCGCGTATGTAGGAATCGTCGGCAACAACGGTCCGGCCATCATCTAACTGTACCGGCTTGTTGTATACGCCGCGCAGAATGGGGCAACGACCCTGCTGATCAAGCAAGTGGCAAGTCGAGCAGCCGTTTTGCTCGAATAGTTGCTGTCCCTGTTCGGCAAGCGATCCATGCGAGCCGCCGCCGGCCCAGTTGGCGTACTCCCGATCATTAAGAACGTCGACCCAGCCAACCATTTTGGAGTGCTGGTTGCCGCAGTATTCGGTGCAGTAAAGACGGTAGCGGCCCGGCTTTGTGGCGGTAAACCACAGACTGTCGTAATGGCCAGGAATAACGTCATGCCGTACGCGGAACGCGGGAATGGAGAAACTATGAATGACGTCCTCGCTCGCCAGCGTCAGTTTCACCGGCTGACCCACCGGCACATGGAGCGCGTCAATTTCGCGGCTGCCGTCGGGATATTGCATTTTCCACATCCACTGCTTGCCGGTAACGAAGACTTCCATTGCGTCCTTGGGCGGATTTTGCGCGGCGAAAAACAGCTTGGCGCCCCACCAGAACATCACCAGCATCACGAAGAAGGGAGCGATGGACCATGTCAGCTCGAGAAACGTAGAGCCTTCGATTTGCGTGGCGCGCACGTTCGCGCGGCGGCGGTATTTCCAAGCCAGGAAAATGACGGCGACGAAAATAGCTACCGTCATGATGGCCGAGACGATGACCTCGAACCAATACAGATCGTCGATCGGCCCCGCCTGAGCGGAAGCCGCCGGGGGAAACAACTGCAGATCGGCCAGTAGCAGCGTCAGATTAGCCGGCATGGTGTGCCTCTTTCCAGGCCGTCTGGCTCTTCTTTTTCTTTTCGGTTCGCATGAGGAAGTAAAGGAGCCCCGCCAGCGCCAGGACCGTCAAAGCGCCCGCCAGCTTCAGGACATTAACAATTGCAAGCGTATATTTGCCTTGCAGCGCGTCGTAATGAAAACAAAACAGCAGAACGTAATCGACCGGCGAGCCAATCTTGTGCTGGGAGGCGTCCACCAACGCCATCCGCAGATCGGAGGGGGCGTAATCGATGCCGTAGAAGTAACGCGACATCTTGCCGTCCGGAGTTACTACCATGATGCCGCCGGCATGAATGAACTGTTTGGTTGCGGCATCCCAACGATAACGCCAGCCCGCGGCGGACGTGAGCTTGGCTATCGAAGCTTCGTCACCCGTCAGGAAATGGAAACCGGCATCGTATCCGGTGCGATTGAATTGCTTGCGGTATTCCGCTTTGGCTTTGGCGGCGGCTTCGGCTGTGTCATGAGGGTCGAAGCTCACTACCAGCACGTTGTAATCGCGCCCGGGCTCGAGCGAAACGCGACGCAGGCCCAGCACGGTTTCGCGCAGGCTCATCGGGCACAAGCTGGTGCAGGTGAAATAGACGAGCGAGAGAACCACCGGTTTGTCGCCGAAGTAAGCGCTTAATGGGGCCAGATGGTTTGCTTCGTCGCGGAAAGCCAGGTTCAACGGGACCGGGGAGCTTAATTTTTGCTCGATCGTTACGTCTTTGGTGAGACGCGGCCGCGCGTATTGCGCGGAGAGCAAAGATCCCGCCGCCAGAGCCGCCAAAAAACCGGCAACCCGCTTACTGCGCATGCTTACGAATCTCCCCCTGAATTTGCGGAACCTGGCGATAGGCAGGCGGCATTTCGTTAACGCTGCCAGCGAAAGCGCGTCCTTCGCCGCCGGGGGTCACAATCCCGCGCGGGGCGTTCGACTGGATGCTTAGATGAGACACGACGGTGTCCATGGCCTTGTCGATCGGAACATGAATGCGGCCATTGGCATCCTTACCGGAGCTGTTCAGGACTTCGTCTTCATGGGCGCGCATATCGGGAACTTCTTCCCAGGGATGGACTTGGAGTTGCGGCGCGGGCGCGAGGACGCGCCCAGGCGCGAGCGGGCTTGGCAGTTCGCCGATCGGATTCCCCTTCTCGAGCATTTTGTGAAAGGCGAGCGTCATCGCAAAGACAATCAGGACAGTGCCCACGATGACGCCGAGCGACCAAATGATCAAGCTAGGGCGCGCGTCGACGTTTTCGTAATTGGTTCCACCATGGCCTTCAACGGGCTCCGTGTGTTTCGGGGGGCCCGAATGACCAAGTTTTTCTTTGAGATCTTTTTCGCTCAAGCGATGACCTCCTCCGGCCGTGGCGCCATCACGCGCGGGTCGCGCAAGCGGCAGTAGCGGACGCCGTCTCAGTTGTCCGAGGAACACGTAAAGCCAGATGCCGCCTAGCCCGATGAAGGCAGCCGAATCCGTCCAATACACGGCGAAACCGGTGCTGGTGGCGAGCGGCGAACTCGCGCTGGCGTTGCGGAAAGGCGGCTCCACAATCCAGAATAAGTCGATCGCGCGCGCGACAAGGATCCAGACGGCGACCCGGATGAGGCGCCGCGGGATCTTCTTGCGATCTTGCGAAAGCAACGCAAGGAACGGAATCACGAACATGCTGAAAGCCACCGCGCGGCCAGTACCTTCCAGAATCCGTTGGTCCGGTCCAGATACCAGACGGCTTCCTGCGGCAAGTTCGCCGGCCAGGTGATGATGAGCTGCGATGCCGACAAGATACGTCCAGAAGATCACAAAGGCGAACATCAGCTTACCGAGGTCGTGCAGAATCGGCGCGTTGATGCGACCTCCGAAGCGATCGCCGCGTGAAACCAGAATCATGACGATGATGGTCAAGCGCAAACGTCTGCAGAACGTCGCCGATCAGGATCATCGCGCCGTAGACCGTCGAATAATACTGCGTGTCCGCCGAAAGAACCCAATCGATCATCGCGAAGGTGGCGGTGAGCGTGAAGATCAACAGGCCGGGGGCGCTGAAGGCGCGCATGCGTTCGCGCAAGCGTCGGATCGCCGGTGCGGTCCTGCTCGTCGGACATTTTGTTGACACGCAAACCCCAGAACAGCCAGATCGCGAAGTACATCGACAATGCGCGCCAGGAAGAACGGCACGTTCAGGTAGGGCTGCTTGTGGCTGCAGAAAGTGATTTTGTGCAACCAGGTTGGCGTGCGTCCAGGGATAGATGTCTTTCATCCCCACCAGCAGCACGACCAGGAACAGGAACATGAGCGGCAGGGTGCGCATCTGCGCTTCGAGAAAACGCCGCGATGTGGCGCCCCATTTGCCGCCCACCACGTGATGCATCAGCAGCACGCACAAACCGCCAAGCGTGAAGCCGCCCCAGTAGAGGAAGGCGAACAAGTAGGATTGGAAAAACTGTGCGCGATTGGCGAAAAAGCCCGCGACGCAGAGCAGCAGCCCGAGGCCGCCGACCACTCCCGAAATCCGCTCCACACTGGCGGCTTTCGGTCCGAGCCGGAACTCGGGAATGCGCGCGTCCGTCGTCGTGTCCGTGATTCGTCACTTGCTTCCTCCGGCGGCCGCGGTGGCTGTCGCGCCCTGGCTCAATTGCAGGGCGCGGATGTAGGCGGCGATGCGCCAGCGATCGTCCACCGCCACGCGCGAGGCATAGCTATACATGGCGCCGTAGCCGTTCGTCATCACGTCGAAAAAATGTCCAACAGGCGCGTCCACCAGCCGTTGATCCAGATAGCTGGGCGGTTGGCGCAGGCCGCGCGCCACGATCATGCCGTGGCCATTGCCCAGGCGCCCGTGACATGGCGAGCAATAAATGTTAAAGCGCTGCTGGCCGCGCTCCACGTCGGCGCGCGTAATTTGAATCGGAAAGGCGTCTACGTCTTTGCCGTCGACTTTGCCGGTGTAGCGCGCCTCGATCGATGTGCAATTGGCCGCGCGCCACCGTATCTTCGATGACCGGCCGCGCCGATCGGCCGTCGCCGAAGAAATCGGTTGCCGCGAACGGTTTGTAGCGCGGCTGATTGTGCATGTCCTGGCGGCAGGCACTCGGTGGCAAGCAGGCCGCCCAGCAGGCAGAGGAAGGTGCCCTTATTCCGGAACAACGTTCACCTCTCTCCCTCCCAGCTTTTCGAGAAACCGCACCGTATCGTGTTCGTTCAAACTTCGGATCGGACGATTCGATGCAGAGGAAGAATTTGTCGATCGAGGCTCTTTCGAAAGCCGGCACGTTGAAGACCGCATGATAGGGGCGGGGAAGTCCGTTCATCGCCAGCATGCTTACCAACGCCGTCAGCGCGGCGAACAGAATCATGCACTCGAAGGTGATCGGAATGTAGGCCGGCCAGCTATTCAGCGGACGGCCACCGACATTGTGCGGATAGGCGATGACGGTAATCCATTCGAGCAAGACCGAGACCCCCGATCGACGCCGCAGATTCCGCCGATCAATACGCAGAGCGCCACTTTGTTGCGCTTAAATCCAATCGCCTCCGCCAGACCTTCGACCGGTATCGGCGCGTAGGCGTCCATTTTGCGGTAGCCCGCTGCGTAGGCTTCGTGGCAGGCGACAATGCAGTTCTTCCGGCGTATCGAATTCCACCATGGCGCCGTGAATGCCGGTGGGATGGCTGAGCGTCTGCTCCGTGGCTCATGCTTCCTCCCCTACCGGCTGATTATGCTCGCCATGCATTTCGTGATGAACTACCTCGCGAACTTCGAAAATCGAGATTGAGGGCAGCGCACGTACGAACAGGAAGATCAGGAACATGAAGAACCCGAGAGTGCCGGCGTAGGTTGCCCAGTCCCATTTCGTGGGAATGTAGATGCCCCAGGAGGACGGCAGAAAGTCGCGATGCAAGCTGGTCACGACGATGACGAAGCGCTCGAGCCACATGCCGATGTTGACGATGATCGAAATGATCCAGACCAGCACGAGGTTCTGGCGTACTCTTCGCGACCACAGCGCCTGCGGCAGCGCGATGTTGCACAGGATCAGCAGCACGTACGTGAAGCCATAGGGGCCTGTCATGCGGTTCCAGTACATGAAGCTTTCGTACTGGTCACCGCTGTACCAGGCGAAGAAAGCTTCCATGCGAGTAGCCGTAGGCCACAATCAGACCGATGCCGAGCATCAGCTTGGCAGGCCGCTTCGATGTGCCGCAGCGTGATCAGGTCGCGCATGTTGTACCAGGACGCGCAGCGGAATGATCAGCGTCAGCACCATGGCGAAGCCGGAGTAGATGGCGCCGGCGACGAAATAGGGCGGGAAAATCGTGGTGTGCCAGCCGGGAATGACGCTAATTGCGAAGTCGAAGCTGACGATCGTGTGTACCGAAAGCACCAGCGGTGTCGCTAAGCCGGCCAGAAGGAGGTAGGCCTTTTGATAGCGATGCCAATGGATGGCCGAGCCGCGCCAGCCGAGCGACGAGAATGCCGTAGATCTTCCGCTGCCAAAGGTGCGGCGCGCCATCGCGCATGCTCGCCAGATCGGGAAGCAGGCCGACGTACCAGAACACCAGCGAGACGGTTCCGTAAGTCGAGACCGCGAATACGTCCCATTCGAGCGGGCTGCGCGGCTGCGGCCATAGCCACATCGAATTCGGATACGGAAACAGCCAGTACGCAAGCCAGGGCCGCCCCAGGTGCAGGATGGGAAACATGCCGGCGCAAGCCACCGCGAACAGCGTCATAGCTTCGGAGAAGCGGTTGATGGATGTGCGCCAGTCCTGTTTTAAGAGAAACAGAATGGCGGAAATCAGCGTGCCGGCGTGGCCGATACCGATCCACCAGACGAAGTTGATAATCGCGAAGCCCCAGCCGATGGGAATGTTGATGCCCCAGATGCCGACGCCGCTGCAGAAACAGCCAGCCGCACGCCAGCATCAGCAGGTTCACAAAGCAGAAAGCGATGAATGCGCCGACCAGCCACTTCTTGGGCGAATTCTTTAAAGGAAGATAAACAATACCGGCGATGCGCCTCGGTTACCGAGTCGTAAGTCGTGGCCCGGGACCCAGGATGCTATCGGGGCCCGGATCCGCGATGAGCCGCTCCGGTAACTGTTGGTGACTCAGCCTTCTCTGTGGTTTCCACCCTGACCTCTTAGCGTCTCGTTGGAATTTCGAACATAGCCCAGATAAGTTGTCCGCGGACGAGTGTTCAAATCGTCCAGCAGACCGTAATTGCGCTTGGAAGCGTGCGAGCTTCGCCACCTTGCTGTTCGGATCGTTCAAATCGCCGAACACAATCGCCTGCGTCGGGCAAACCTGCTGGCAGGCGGTGAGAATTTCACCGTCGCGAATGGTGCGCTCCTCTTTTTCGGCGCTGATTTTGATTTCTTCAATGCGCTGGATGCAGTAAGAACATTTTTCCATCACGCCGCGGCTGCGCACCGAGACGTCCGGATTGCGCATACCGTGCAGGCTCTCCGTGTTCCAGTCCGAATAAAGGTAGAAATTGAAGCGCCGCACCTTATAAGGACAGTTATTGGAACAGTAGCGCGTGCCCACACAGCGGTTGTAGATCATCTGGTTGAGGCCTTCGTTGCTGTGCGTCGTCGCCGCCACCGGACACACCACCTCGCAAGGCGCGTCTTCGCAATGCATGCACGGCACCGGCTGGTTGTACATTTCGGGCTCGTCCAGGTTGCCGGAGTAATAGCGATCCACGCGGATCCAGTGCATGTGCCGCCCGCGCGCTACCTGGTCCTTGCCGACCACCGCGATATTGTTCTCCGCCTGGCAGGCAATGACGCAAGCGCTGCAGCCGGTGCAGATATTCAGATCGATCGACATGCCCCACTTGTGGCCGGGATACGACCATGTGTCGGGGTAGAGCGTCAGCTCCTTCGGAGTCGGTTTCTCCTCGCGCGTCGGGAAGTCCGGATGCTCGCGGTATTCGGCGATATCGGCGGCACGCACCGGTTCGCGGCCCGCCATTGTTTGCGTTTCCTGGACGTTCGCGATCCGGTAGTGCTCCCCTGTCTTCTCGATGGTTCCGGCTGCGATATAGGGGGCGGCGGCATCCTGAACCGCATACGCGTTATACCCGATTCGGTTGCCTACGCGGCCCGAGGCCGTGCGTCCGTAGCCAAAATGCAGAGTAATCGAACCCTCAGCCGTTCCGGGCAACACGAAGGCCGGGCCTACTGTGTTCTTGCCGTTTACCGTCACTCGCAGCATGTCGCCGAGCGTGATCTTTAGCTTGGCGGCATCTTTAGGGCTGACGTAGATCGTGTTGTCCCAGGTCGTCTTCGTTTGCGGTTTCGGCAGTTCCTGCAGCCAGCCGTTGTTCGAATAGGCGCCATCGCCGATCGATGGATCCGGGCGAAGCACAACTTCGTAAGCGCCGGTTGGCGAGGCCTGGAGTGGCGGCAGGGCAGGACCCGCGGGCGCGTTCAGCGCACTGATGGCCGTTCCTTCTATCCAGCCGTTGTGTAGGGAAGTCTTCCACCAAGTGTCGAATTCGGCGCCCTTGTATTGGCTTTGCCAGAAACCCTTCACGATCTCGTGCGAGTTCTGATCCGGCTTGCCCAGCAGAATGCTCAGGATCTCGTGGGCCGATTTGCCTTGGTAGAGGGGCTCGACTAGCGGCTGCTGTAATGGTAATCGTTCCATCGAAGGCGCGGCAATCGGACCAAGTCTCGAGGTAATGCGCCTCGGGAACATGCCAGTGGCTCCAGCGCGAAGTTTCGTCGAAAAACTGTCCCAGCCGGACAACCAGCCGCGCCTTGCGGATAGCGGCCTCGAAGTTCAGTGAGGCCGGCGCATCGTACACCGGGTTCTGGCTCAGAATAATGAGCGTTTCGACGCGGCCCCCGTTCAGGTCCGCCGCCAATTCCTCGAGCGAATGCGTATTGTCGGGTTCCACGCCTTCTAGTACCCGCACGGTCTGGCCGACGTTGCCGAGCGCGACATTCACGGCGTAGGCGGCCAGATGGACGCTTTCAGGCTGAAACTCGCCCGGGATGACAACGCAACGGCCTTTGGCTTTAGTCAGGTCATCGGCGACTGCGGTCAACCAAGTCGGAGCGTTTCCTTCGGTTGCAGGCGCCGCCGCAACTCCACAGGCTTTCGCAAGCTGGTACGCAATCGATGCAATCTCCCCGCTCTTGACTGTAAAGTGATGATCCGCCAGTGATCCGCTTACCGAAGGCGCAGATTCGATGGCGTACAAACGGTTGGGCGTTTCGACGCTTTCGAGACCGCGCTTACGGCCGAACTGACGGGCATAAACCATCGCCGCCGGGCCGCTATTCAGGAAGTCACTTTCTAGCGAGACGATTACGTCGGCTTTCGAAAGATCATAAGAAATGAACGCCTTGCGGCCGGCGATCTTTTTCGCCGCACTCGACACCGCCGGATTCACACCAGGCTCGTGGATGTACCATTTGGCCGAAGGCCATTGCGCGAGCAACGTACTCATCTGGCTCTGCAGGGTGGGCGACGTGACCATGCCCGACAGAATCGCGAAGCCTTCGCCTTTGCGCATTCCTACTTCCTGCGCTTCGGTGCTCAGCCTGCCGGTGAAGGTTCCCCAGGTGTTCATGCGGCCGGTGTTGAGAACAGTCTGCGAGCGGTCCGGGTCGTACAGGTTCAGAAGGGACGCCTGCTCGAAAATGGTTGTAGAACCGAGACTTGCGGGATGGTCGGGATTTCCCTCCACTTTGGTCGGACGGTTCAGATGGCTTTCGACAAGCAGGCCGCGCGCGTAGCCGCCGGTTGTCATAGCGGTTGCATAGAACAATGCCGTGCCGGGAATCACGTTTTCCGGCTGCCGTACGTAGGGAACAATCAGCTCTTTGGGCTGCTTGGTGCAAGCCGCGGCGCCTGCCATGGCAAGCGATGCCCCCATTACCTTCAGCAGGCTGCGGCGATCTACACCTTGCGGAATTTGGCCGGAGAGTCCCGGGAAACTCCTGCTCGATGTACTCGCGCATCTCGTCGGTTTCGGCGGCTTCTTCGAGGGTGCGCCAGAACGCCGGACCGCGGCCCGCCGCCAGCTTTTCGCGCAGCGCTTCAATGTTTACGCGGGGTCGCGCTGGTTTCTCCAGCAGCGATTCCAGGGGAATAAGCGCGCTCATAGAAGTGGGGGTGTCGTCTCTCATCGGTGGCACGTCACGCAATCGGTCAGCGACTGAACGTGATATTCCTTCACCAGTTGCGGGCCCAATTCGGCTTGATTGGGCGGATATTTGTAGTCGATATTGAACACTTCCGAGCGCGGCCGTATAAACTTCGCCGGGTCGCGATGGCAATTAATGCACCAGTTCATGTACAGCGTGTTCACCTTGTACATCAGCGGCATCTCGTCCACCTGCCCGTGACAGGTCGAACAGCCGATGCCCTTGTTTATGTGGATGCTGTGATTGAAAAATACGAAATCCGGCAGGTCATGTACGCGGGTCCATTCGATGGACTTGCCGCTCGTCCAGCTATCGCGAATCGGCTGCGTCAGAGTCGCGTTGTTCCAGATTTGCGAGTGGCAGGTCATGCACGTCTCGGTGGGCGGAAGCCCTGCAAAGTGCGAGGTCTCCACGCCGGTGTGACAATACCGGCAATCGATTCCATCGTCTTTGACGTGATGTTTATGGCTGAACGGGATCGGCTGCTCGGGAGCGTCACGCACCGAAGTGGTCCACGATCCGCGATCCGCCATGTAGGCCACTCCAAGAGTGGATGCCGCCAGCGTCACTACCGCCACGATGGAAACCTTCGCTACGGTGTTCGAACTGGGTCGAAAAAGTTGTGCCATACGGAAGTTCGAAAACGCACCAATTCGCGATTATAAACAACTCAAAAGCAGAAATATACGTTTTGGCAAGAATTCTTCTGGCGTGGGTGTAAGAGATCGCTAGTGTGAACAGACGATGCGCGAGGCAATCTGGTGCCGGAAGCATTTCCCGCAACGCAAGCTATTGCTCGATCGGTGGGGATTAAATTCGGTCAGGCTATTTGAACTGAATTGTGCTTTCGCCGCTGTACTTGTGATAATCGCGAAAATCGATCGCGTTTTTCGTGCAGATGGTAGTGCCGCGCTGACAGGTTAATACCTCGGCGTGGACCGGCACCAGGAACAGCTGTTCTCCGAGCCGCACTTCGTCGTAATCGACCGTCGATTCAATGGCGTCGTCCGGAAAATCTTTTGGGACATTGATTGCCTGCATTTCAATGCGCCGCACCTTGGGATTGGCCTTCTCGATCCAGACGCTACCGTTATAGGCCGGCATCAAGGCTTGGCCTCCGACGCGGATCGTCCAATCGGAATTCCGCAGCGGAACTTTGAAGTTATACACGGCAGCGGCTACTCCGCCGGTCAACGAAGTCGATTCGGAAAAACGAAATTGCGCGCGCCCTCCTTCGAACAGGCTCATGAGGATAGAGGCGAATTCGCCGGTCGAGGTTGAGCCGCCGAGTGCCATCATGCCTTTATTGGTGCGCTTACCGCCAACAGTGATCTCTTGGTACTTTTCCTTGCCGTCTTCGTAGACCACCTTTGCAGTCACTACGTCGAGTGCCTGCCAACCGGACGATTTCGATTCTTCCAGGTAGCGGGTCGTCACCTGCTGGCAGACGAAGTTGGGTAGCCCTTGTGTGAAGGTCGAGGCCCATTCCCTGGTTTGCGTGATGCGCGCGTCGTCTTTGTAGACCGCCGTTTTAGCGGCGTCATCTGCCGTGATTGTGAAATCAACCGAATCGGTCTTAGGCTTTGCCGGTGGTTTCGCGGGCTCAGCTTTCGCCTTGGGCACCGGCGCCTCGGCGTCGTCATCGGAATCTGGATGGTTTGCTTTGCCGCGCCGCAGAATGGGCCGATCGGGCGCTTCCGGAGCAGGCCCACTGAGATCCACGGGGGTCGGATGGTCCTCGCTGTCCGGTGAGGACTTCTCTGCGACGACCTTCTCCGGCACAGGGGGCGAGTCTTTCAGCAGTTCCACCTTGACCGCGGTGAGAAAAGCCTGGTCATCTTCTGCGGCAACAACGTGCACATGCGCGCCCTTCGCCACGTCCCCGTTGAAACTGGTCGTGGGCGTGACTGTCATGGTCAGTGTCCGGCCGTCGTTGGTTGAGACTACCAGCTTGGTTGCCTCGCGCGACACGGTCCGGCCATCCGCCTCAATCGTTGGCTGGACGCTATCCGCGCCCTTTGAGTTCTTCTTGTCGCGCCTCGGTATGGAGAGGCCGCCGCCCGGCGCCGGGCCACCGGTCTGGCCCGGAGGATACTGTCCCGGCGGAGACTGTCCGGATGGATATTGTCCGCGAGGAGACTGTCCGGGCGGATATTGCGCGCTCAGGAGGGAAACAGCCAGCAGAGCGGCGCACTTTTTCATAGACGTGGATTAGACGCGCCGTTGCGAGGCGCTGGTTTCTACCATCTCAGCAGCACGAGTTCGGAGCAAAATCCGGGGCCCATGGCCGCCAGAATTCCCCAGGTCCCGGGCTCGGGACGACGACGTTTCATCGTCTCTTCGAGTACGAACAAGACGGACGCCGAGGAGAGATTTCCGGTCTTCCGTAAGCACTGCCAGGAGACATCGAGCGCGCCTCGCGGCAGATCCAGGGCGCTTTCGGTGGCTTCGAGAACCTTCGGGCCGCCCGTGTGGATTACCCAGCTTCCGATGTCGCTGCGGTCCAATCCATTGTCCGCCAGGAATTCATCCGCGTCGCGACCAAGATTCCTCAGCACGACCTCGGGCACATCGCGCGAGAGTACGATTCGGAAACCCTTCTCCGAAATGTCCCAGCCCATGACTTCTTCGGTATCCGGGTAAAACGTCGAGCGCGTGGCGACGATCTCCGGTCCGTCCTGGGCCTCGCATTCGCTTCCGGCGACGACTACTGCCGCGGCTCCGTCGCCGAACAGGCCGGTGCTGATCAAATTGGCTGCCGAGAGATCATCCCGCTGTACGGTTAGTGAGCACAATTCGACCGACAGCAGTAGGCAGGCCTCTTTCGGATAGGCTTTCACGTAATCGGCCGCACGCGCTATGCCGGCCGCGCCCGCCACGCACCCTAATCCGAAAATCGGAATGCGCTTCATGCGCGTGCTGAGACCCATCCGGTTGATGAGCCGCGCTTCGATCGACGGGCTGGCGATGCCGGTAATCGACACAAATACGAATGCGCCGATGGAGGATGGCGCTGTGCCGGCCGCTGTCATGGCGCCGCATACCGCACTCTCGCCCAGCTCGAGCGTGGCGGCAATCCAACGATTGTTAGCCTCGCCCCAGGAGGCAAGCGGATATTCTTCGAGCGGCATCGCCAGATAGCGTCCATCCACCTGCGTGGCCGCATGCAATTTCTCGAGCACGCTAAACCGGTCGAGCCGGTCTCCCCAATGGCGCCGGAATGCATCAATCAAGGTCCGCTGGGGATAATAATGGCGTGGAAGCGCGCTCGTGGCGCTGCTGATTCTCATGACTTAAACCGGTTCAATTCACCTACTGTCTCAAAGATGATAGCGGCCCGTGTAAGAATCTTGTAAGATTTGGCGGAATGGCCCGCATACGGCTGCTTCACTGGAAGGTTTCGGAAGCAGGCAAGTACTTGAGCACACTGGCCGCCATGGGCCACACGGTCCAGTACCACGAGGACTTCGATCCGCGTTCCCTCCGCGATTGGCGGGCCCGGCCGCCCGATGCATTCGTAATCGATCTCTCACGCTTGCCGGCCCAAGGCCGCGAAATCGCGATCGCTTTGCGCCAGTCTCCGGCAACACGGGGTGTGCCGCTCGTATTTTGCCAGGGCGCGCCGGACAAGGTGGAAAAAATTCGCGCCTTGCTTCCGGACGCCCTGTATTGCGAATTTTCAAAATTGCGCGGTGTCCTCCGCCAAGCGCTTGCGCGCCCTCCGGCAGTCGTTACCGTCCCGGCCGCGACGATGGAGCGCTACAAGGCGCGGACTACGGCTCAGAAACTGGGGATCGCTCCAGGTAACACGGTCGCTGTCGTCGATCCACCGCGCAACTACTTGTCGATTCTGGGCGATCTGCCAGAGAACGTGAAACTTACCGAAGAGACCGGAGGGCAAGCACGCGTTACGTTGTGCTTTGTCCATGATTTTCCTTCGCTCGAAGCGTGCATGTCTGAACTACGCTCTGCTGCGCGAACCAGCAAGCTTTGGTTTTGCTGGCGAAAAGGAAAAACGGACACCAATAGCGTTTCCGGTCATTCGATACGTGCGACCGGCGTTTCTCTCGGGTTGGTGGACTACAAGATTTGCTCCCTCAATCAGGCGTGGAGCGGCATGTTGTTCGCATTGAAGTAATAAAAAAAAGGCCACGAATGAACGCAATAGACACGAGATTCATTGGTGCCTATCGGTGTCCACTCGTGGCCAAAGGGGCGTCAGGCTTTCTTTGTTTGCCAGAGGCCCATCGCCGCGCCGGTCGGGTCGGTGATGATGCTAAACCATCCCATACCCGGCACCTCCGTAACGTCTTTCATGACAGCCGCGCCAAGCGATTTTGCCTTTTCGGTTGCGGCGTTGATTTCATCGACCTGCGTGTAGGTGAGCCATGCCGACGGCGCGCCGGGAATCATCTGTTTCATAATTCCCCCGCCAGGTCCGTCACCGGGCTTGATCATCGTATAGATCATCCCGCCTCCCATGTCTGTGTCTTCGAGTTTCCAGTCGAACAGCTTGCTATAAAACGCTTTTGCTTTGCCGACATCCGCGCTGCTCAACTCCATGTGTACGAACGGGTTTGCCATGATTTTGGTCCTTTTCAACGGGAAGGCCTTGCTTTCGCGTTCCCGTGGCATAGACGGTTGAGGATGGCAAAAATCGACATTTCTCACGCCGCCGGGTTCAATACATTGCGCCGGCTTTCCGCCTCCCCCTGCAGGAGATCGACCACCCGCTGACAGTTGTTACAAAAAATGGCCCAGGGCGCCATATCAAGTATGTGCCGTTCCACGCTCCCTTCGCATTTCACACATTCGCCATAGCGGCCGCGTTCGAGGCGCCATAGGGCGTATTCAATCTGCCGTAACAAACGAAGAAAGCGTTTCCTGTCGCCGGTGTCCGCCGGCTCACCTAATGTCTTTTTCAGATCGTCGGCTCTGACCGTCAATTCGCTTCTGTATACGTCCAAGTTCAGCTCGCGTGCGCTCATGAAGTTTTTTTGCTCCTGCGCGATAGACGCGTTCGCCAAACATTGGATATGTAGATAAACTGAATTCACTCCATCGGTTATATCGATGGATGCGCATGGATTGGCTGAACTACCACCACCTTTTGTATTTCTGGATGGTCGCGCGAACCGGCAGCATTACGCGCGCTTGTCAGGAACTGCGGTTGGCGCAGCCGACGATCAGCAGCCAACTTCGCGCGCTTGAGGAAAGTCTTGGGGAAAAACTGTTCACCCGAGCGGGCCGGCGGCTGGTGCTTACCGAGGTCGGCCAGATGGTTTATCGCTATGCTGATGAGATCTTTTCCTTGGGCCGCGAACTGACCGATGTGCTCAAGGGAAGACCGCGCGGCCGTCCTGCTCGCCTACTGGTTGGTGTTTCCGATTTGATGCCGAAACTGGTCGCGTATCGAATTCTGCAACCCGCCCTCGCCGGGAATGCGCCGGTCCACCTCGTCTGCTATGAAGATCAGCCCGAACGCTTACTACTCAGCTTGTCGGCGCATGAGCTGGATCTTGTGTTGACGGACTCGCCGGCGCATTCGGCGGTCCGAGGGCGGCTGTTCAGTCACTTGCTGGGATCGAGCGGATTGGCGCTGTTCGCAGCGCCCGCTTTGGCCGTTCGCTATCGCAAGGATTTTCCAGCGCGGCTCGACGGTGCTCCGTTTCTAATGCCGCTCGAAAACTCGCCTTCGCGCCGCACTCTCGATCAATGGTTCGACGCGCGCGGCATTCGCCCGTTAGTGGTGGGCGAATTCCAAGACCGAGCTTTGTTGAACGTATTCGGCCAGGCCGGGGTTGGAATATTCGCCTCTCCGCTGGCGGTGGAAGAGGAGGTGCGGAAATACTATCGAGTGGCACTTGTGGGCAAACTTGATACCGCCAAAGAGGAGTTCTACGCTATTTCCGTCGAGCGCAAGATCAAGCATCCGGCGATAGCTGCCATCTCAGAATCGGCGCGTCATACTTTCAAAAAAGCGAATCATCTTTTCTAAAGTTTCTATTTTTTAAATGGTTTATGCTGCGCTATTTCTGGAAGCGAGGAGAAACAACAATGAAAACAATGTCGTATTTAGCAGTCACTGGATTGCTCGTTTCGGGAATGCCTTTGTTCGCAGCATCCGCTTCGCACAGTCCGGCCGAGGCCTCGCGACTTTTGCGGGAGGTCCGAACGCTTGCGCATTCACTCGACCGGGATGCCGCAACGCTCGATTCTTACCGGCTCAAAGGGATCAGTTGGCAGGGCCATGCCTACAGGCTTGGGCTGGCGAGAGAACACATCAATGCCATTGGTGAGCGGCTTGAGAGTCTTCAGGCGATACAGAGTTCGGTCGCGCCCTGGCAGCAGGAAGCCATCGGTTCCATCGTGCCGGTCGCGGTGCAGCTTGCCGCGCGCACGGAGGCGGCGATCAACTATCTAAATGAAAATCAGGGCAAGTTGTTTGTGCCGGACTATACGGAGCATCTTGAGGCAATTGCCGGGCATGCCGACGAGATGAAAGAGTCCGTCGGCGTGTTCCTGGAACTGGCCAACGCCCAGGAGAAAATGGACAAGTTTCGCGGACTGGCGTAACCGCGAGACAGGAGGCGCCGGGATTTTGTCCCGGCGCCCTTTGCTATTGTGCTGCGGCGGCTTTATCGGTCAATACAGCCACACCTGGCAGTTCGATTCCCGCGAGAAATTCGAGCGAGGCGCCCCCGCCTGTTGAAATATGCGTGATCTTGTCTGCTACCCCGGCGGTCTTGATTGCCTTTTCCGAGTCGCCACCACCGACGACCGAGACTGCGCCGGATTCGGCCACGGCTTTGGCCAGCGCCACTGTCCCTTTGTCAAAGGGCGGCATCTCGAAAATTCCCATTGGCCCGTTCCAGATAATGGTCTTCGCGCCGGCGATGGTGCGAGCATAGGCATCGATGGTTTTCGGGCCGATATCCACGCCGATCTGATCTGCGCCGATTTCGGTAACTACCTCATGGTCTGCGCCGGGCCGAATCTCCCGTACCACGACGTGGTCCAAAGGAAAGTCTAATTTCCCGCCCGCCGTCTCGAGTAGCCGCGCGGCGAGAGAAATCTTGTCCTCTTCGACCAGCGAGCGACCGCTCTGTTTGTTTTGGGCGCGGAGGAAGGTATAGGCCATCGCACCGCCGACAAGCAGTTTGTCGACGACCCGCAGCAGATTCTGGATCACCTCGATTTTGTCCGAGACCTTTGCCCCGCCGAGCAGAGCCACACAAGGCCGTTCGGGATTCCTGGTCGCTCGGGTCAGCCACTCCAGTTCCTTGTCCATCAGCAAACCCGCCGCCGCCAGCGGCACGTAGGAAACCATTCCTACGGTCGAAGCATGTGCGCGATGCGCAGAGCCGAAGGCGTCATTCACATAGACATCGGCAAGGCTGGCAAGTTGTTTGGAGAACTCCGGGTCATTGGCCTCCTCCTCGGGGTGAAAACGCAGATTCTCGAGAAGCAGCACCTCCCCCGCTTTGGGCCGCATGGCGGCCGTCTCCGGCCCGACACTGTCCGGGGCCATGGCGACCGGCCGCCCGAGCAGTTCTTTCAGGCGCACCGCCACCGGCTTCAGGCTCATTCCAGGCCGCGGCTTACCCTTAGGCCGCCCCAGGTGACTGGCAAGAATCACCCCTGAACCGTGTTCGAGGGCATATTGAATGGTGGCCAGGGACGCTCGTATCCGTTTGTCGCTCGTAATCTCTTTCCCGTCCGGCGATAGGGGGACGTTGTAGTCCACCCGTATGAACGTGGTTTTATCTTTCAAATCCAGATCTTTGATCGACAATTTAGGCATGAAGCTATTTTAAGAGTTCCGGGTCGGAGATTTTGACGTTAGGAAACCCTTTGCAAAAAACTGAAGATTTCAGCGCCGTAGTCCGAATAGTACTTTAGGAAGAGAGATTACGGGCTCGCCGGGAGCGTAAACTTGCTAGACGGAGATGGTTTGCAATCTATAATCCCGTTAGCTGCGAGTATCTAGGTTCTAGGTCTTATGGTACGAGAGTACTAGAGGCGGAAGCATTTAGGGAATTCGATGTCATCTACACCAATCCGCGTCTTAATTGTCGATGGTCACCCCATCGTGCTCGAAGGACTTCGCACGGTACTGGCGCACCACACGGAAATCGAGCTGGTGGGCGAAGCTTCGGACGGTGTCGAAGCGATTGAAAAAACGGTGACTTTGGACCCGGACGTCGTTCTCATGGAGCTCAAGTTGCCGCGCGTAGATGGGCTCACTGTGCTGCGCAGCATTCAGGCCCGGGCTCCCCGTTCGAAGGTCATTCTCTTTTCCTCCTCGGAGAACAAAGAAGAGTTCGTGGAAGCGATGAAGCTGGGCTGTGCCGGCATTCTTTCTAAAGATGCGCCGACCAGTCTCATCGAAAAGAGCGTGAACAAAGTCCATGCTGGCGAAATCTGGCTCGACTCCAATACAACCGCTGCGGTGATCCGGCAGTTTGCATCTCCCGCCGAATTCCCCGCCATCCATGGTGGTGGTGGTAACGGAAAATCGTCGCGGGAACGAGCCCAGCTCAGCCAGCGCGAGCGCGAAATCATTGTCCTGATTGCGCAAGGCTATAAAAACAAAGAAATTGCCGAGAAGATGTTCATCACCGAGCAAACGGTCAAGAACCATCTTCACAACGTTTTTGACAAGCTAGGCGTGTCAGACCGCCTTGAACTCGCGCTATACGCCATTCACAACAGTTTGCACATGAAGGTTTGACGCGCTTCCGGCGATTCCACTCACTTTGTTGGTACAGGAGTGGAAGGCCGCATATTCCGAATCGCGGCGATGCGCCAGCCTTCGGATCCGCGCGTAAGCACGAAGGTAGTCCACATTCTGCGACTTTGTCCCCCGGCCAATCCCGTAAGGTCGTAAGGGCCGTCCGCGATCGCAACGCTAGGTGCGAGCAAACGGATTGTCTGAATAGCGATCGTGCGGTGACCACCCGTTGACTCGGAACTTGCCAGGGTTCCGCGGACTAACTCCTCACGTCCCCGGCGCCACTCACCGGTTGAAACGAGCTGGTCGGCATCCGGGGTGAAAACATTTGCCACCGCTTTCGGATCACGATGTTCGCGCGCGACCAGATAGTTGTGCACCACCTGGCGGATGGCGGCTTCGTCCGCCGAGCCGTCACTCTGCCCGTATGCCGGTGCAACCAAGAACAGGGCGCAAAATAGGGCCAGGAAACTGAAAACCCGGAAAGTTCGACGATACATGCTGTCCATGTTCGAACATTGATAGCTTAGGAGTCTAGGAGGCCGTATGGGTATCACTCGGCGAAGATTCCTGGAGGGCGTGGCCGCCACTGGCGCCGCCTGGCCGGGCGTGGCAAAACTGGAAGGCGAAACCAAGGCTCTTCCCACTCGGGTGCTCGGCAAGACCGGGGCGCGGGTCTCCATCCTCGCTATGGGCGGAGGCAGCCGCTACCTGATGTACAAGGACGAAGACGCGGCGCTCGAGGCGGCGACGAAAGCGCTGGACTTGGGCATCACCTATATCGACTCGGCCGATGATTATGGCCGCGACCATCTCAGCGAGCACCGTCTCGGAAAAGTGCTGAAAGGCCGCCGCTCTGGTATTTTCCTGGCGACCAAGCTGACGAATCGAAACGGGGCGGAGAGCCGGCGCATTGTGGAAGAGAGCCTGCGGGCGTTACAGGTGGATCAAATCGATCTTATCCACATCCACGCGCTGACGACCGAAGACGACCTGGCACAGGTGGAGGCAAAAGGCGGACCACTCGAACAGCTTCTCAAAATGCGCGACGAAAAGCTGATGCGTTTCGTGGGCATCACCAGCCACTATGATCCGACGGTGCTTCGCACGGCGCTGGAGCGGCACGATTTCGACTGCACGCAAATGGCGTTGAACGGCGCGCGTACCGGTATGAAGAACGGGACCGGAGGGATGATCCCGAATCCGGAGATGGTGACCAGTTTCGAAACGGTCGCCCTGCCGGTGGCAAACCGCAAAAAGATGGGTGTGATCGCGATGAAGGTATTCGCCCAGGATGCCCTGCTAAGCGGTGCCTCGCCAGAGAAGCTGCTGCACTACTCGCTTTCGTTGCCGGTGACGACCGCGGTGGTAGGAATGCCCAAGCTCGAGCACATTGCGGCGAACGTCGAGTCGGCCAGAAATTTCCAGCAGCTTTCGAAAATCGAAATGCAGCAGATTTCCGGCTCGCTTGCTACCAAGAAGGCAGAGCTCGATCGATTCTTCAGCACTCACGTCGACGCATAGGAACGACCCTGTCCGGCGGCTCACCTTATTCTCTGGTACTGACCAGTGAAACGATGTACACTGAACACTCACTAGAGGAGGCGGGTAACAAAAGTCGCTCCGCGCGACTTGACTCTATCTAGTAATCGAAAGGGAAAGCCAATCTTATGGGTCTACAAAATATCAAGTTTGAAACGGAAGTGTTTCAGCAGATTCCTCAATTTCAAATTCCCAACCACACTCCTGTTGAGACGAAAGCGGATCCCACTCAACTGGTCACTATTTCCAGCCAAATCGCCCAGTTAACGGCTACGGTAAACCAGTTAACTCAGGTTGTCGCCGGCCAGGCGTTCACGCGTCAGGCGCCGCAAGCTGGTCTCGAAACGGCGGGTGCATCCGATGAGTTGCGCAAGCTTGGGCAGCGCCTCGACGATCTGGAAGCCCGCCTTCCCAAGGCAAAAGAAGCGGCAAAAGTCTAACCTGGCCAAATGATTATCGTGTTCGCTCAGGAGCACGATGAAAACGCCAGAAGTCTGGTCCGGCGGTGGAGAGATCGGGGAGCCCGCTTGATGGTTCCTGCGGATCTCTCCCGCGCCGGATGGTCTTGTGTCTCGCGAAATCCAGCGCGTTCGCAGTGCGTGATCGAAGGCGCTCACTACGATTCATCTGAAATCCAGGGAATTTTGATCCGTCTGGCGGCCGTCCTGGCCGCGGATCTGCCCCACATCGCTGTCTCCGATCGGGATTATGTTGCATCCGAAATGACCGCGTTCCTGGTCTACTGGTTGAACGCGTTGGGCAAACCAGTTCTCAATCGGCCCACGCCGCGCAGTTTATCCGGACCGGGATGGTTTCCGGAACATTGGATCTACTACGCCGCACAGGCGGGCATCCGCGTTCGGTCGCTCAGCCGTTCCATCAAACTAACGTCCATCGACCAGCCTGCATGGCCGGAACACTCGGGGCCCTTTGCCGAACTTACGGTTGTCGGCAGTTCCTGTTTTGGCGATGTGGCACCTGGCTTGGCTGAAAAAGCCCTTGCGTTGGCCGAGAGCGCCAATGTCGATCTGGTGAAATTCCGATTTGATGGCGCTAATGACGATGCGTGTTTCCTCCAGGCGGATTTGTGCCCATCCCTGGACGATTCGCGAGTGGAACGCGCAGTGATGGAGTACTTCGGCTGATATGGTTCTTCTCTGGGGCATCCCTTCCGACCCACCTATGGCCGCCGTGGAGCAAATCCTGAAGCGGGACCGCATTCCCCACTCGTATCTTGATCAGCGAGCCATACTCGATACGGAGTTGACCCTGAACGGCGGCGAAACGATTGGGGGCACGCTGCGGGTGGCGGGTGACGAACTACACCTCGAAGAGGTGAAGGCGGTTTATCCACGTCCTTACGACTGGAATCTGATCAAGGGGGTGGCCGCTGCGGGGCCGCAAAGCCAGGCGTTCCAGCATGCCAATGCGATTCAGCAGGCGCTCTCGATCTGGCTCGATTTGACTCCCGCATTGGTCCTCAATCGACCGAAGGAAATGGCGCTCAATTACTCTAAGCCGTATCAAGCGGCCAGAATTGAGGCTTCCGGCTTCGCCATTCCGGAGACCCTATTGACCACCGACCCTGCTGCCGTGCGAGATTTTCGCCAAGCCCATGGCGCAATCATTTACAAATCGGTCAGTGCGATGCGTAGTATTGTTTCCCAATTGCGGCCGGAAGACGAAGAGAGGCTCGATGGCGTCTCCTGGTGCCCGACGCAATTCCAGCAACGGATTGTAGGCCCGGAAGTGCGTGCTCACGTGATCGGCGATGAGGTGTTCGCTTGTGAGATCGTTACGAAGGCGGATGATTACCGCTATGCGTCTTTGAGCGGTGATTCGCTCGAGATCCGCCCGTTTGACCTACCGCCGGATTGTGCGGCAAAGTGTCGCGCTGTAGTTAAGGAAATGCAATTCGTGATTGCCGGTGTCGATTTGCGCTGGGAGAACGGAACCTGGTACTGCTTTGAAGTCAATCCTTCGCCGGGGTTCATGTATTACCAGAAGCATTCCGGACAGCCGATTGACGAAGCGATCGCCCGGCTCCTGGCAAGGGCTTGTCAGAATTCGTAAACGTCGCGCGAGGCTGGATTCAAGTAAGGACGATCGATAGACAAGCCCTCGCGCGCGAACTCTGCGGTGACGCCAGACCATTGTTGTTCTTCCTCCGCGTGGCCGGCGAGATAACTCCGTGCGAGCGCGCGCGCCACCAGTCCCGAGCGGTGCATGCCAAAGCTCAAACCGGTTTGCGGATCCTCGGCCAATCCAACGCCCCGCCGGACCGCTTTCGCAAACAACGGGGTTGCGGGATCGAGTGCGCCTACGTCCTCAAGCTGGCTTGAAACAGGACCGACAAGGTCACGCGCGATCGTCCAGTGGCTACGCGGCAAATAGAGCACCGCGGCGTCCCGGCGATCGATCGAGGTGTCCATTAGGATCTTGAGCCGGAAAGGAATTAAAAGGCGATTCAATATGCCGGTAGCGAGGCCCATTAGAACGAGGGCTCCATGCGAGTTTACATGCCAGTACAGCCGCAGCCATTTCGTACGCGCAGGCTCAGGCTGTCCGTGTGCCATGTACCATCCGGGTTGCACGGTTCCGAAACCTGCGTTTGCGGCGGCAAGGGCCCTGGCCAGCAGTGGGACGGACGCCGGCGTGCTCACTGGCCGCATGTGACTAAAGAAATTCTTGTATATCTCGCATTGAAGCCATGGCACGAGGTGGTTTTGGAGACCGTTGGACTCGCGCTCGCCGATACGCACGGTGTCCGGTGAGGTGATACGAACTTGCCGAAAGATTTCGAGAACGCGGTCTTCAACCTTCACGGTATGCCTCAAATCCCTGGAGTGCCTGATCGGTTTGGACGAGCAGGAGACCGGCGAGCCGCACAAGCCGCTCGACCAAGGGTGTAAACCCGCCCTCGCTAACGGAATACTCGTAGGCCGTCTGGATCAGGCGCGCGCCAGTGAACCGAGTGACCCGATCAAATGGCTGCGCGTCCTCGTTGTACGCTGCCCAGAAACTTTGCAAGGCGCGAGTGAGTGCGTTCCACCCTTCGGGAGCCGGCCAGCCCATCGATGCCCATTGGGTCCAATAATGTTGCATCACGTTGGCAGAATCCCAGTCGGCATCTCCCACGTTCGCCAATTCCCAATCCACAAGCCTGACTTCAAACGGCCGAGAGAAAACGAAGTTTTCCGGCCGAGCATCACCGTGTATAACAGTATTCGCCTGCCAGCTTTCGCGCAGATTTTGGAGAGCGCGGCCGGCCAGGCCGTCGGCATGAAAAAATGCCAGAAATCGCGAACGTGCGCTCATGCGCCATCGGGAGTCGAGCGGTTGCAGAACCCACGGCAGTTCTCGCGGAAACGAGCCGGGCGGTGGCGTGCGATGTACCTGAGCGAGGACGCAGCCCAGTTTCCCGGCCAGACACTCATCGAATGGACCCACGCGCCTATGCGCGTCGGCCGCACTCACGCCTTCGAGGAAGCCGATCACCAGGATGGAATGCTCGGAATCGAAATACACGCATCGCGGCATCAATGCCTGGAGCGATGCCAGTGGGCCGTCATTCTCGGCCGCATAGTAGCAATACGCTTCACGCGCGAGACTTGCTACCACTTCGGGCGTGTTGTGTTGTATCTGCTTGACGAGCCAAACCGCGCGGCCATCGATTTCTACCGCAAGATTGTGATTGCGCCGCGAAAGATTCCGGACTTGAACCCGTTCCCCGCGGTGTAATTCCGCGAGACCACGATCGCGCAAATAACGTGCAACCGTGTCCGCATTCAGGAGCGGGAGCGGCATGAGCAGGCACCCCAATCTACCATGCGATGAAATAATCGCATATTGAAGAACCTACCGCTCGTGGCCGCCGTCGTCGCTTTCCTCCTGGCGACGATCGGACTGCTTGCTGCCCTCGAGCAGCCGGTCCTTGCCCTCTTCGCGCTCGTCCCGTTGTTCGCTGGCATCGGAATTCTGCGAAGGCGTGTCTGGAGCGCCTACGGTTTCGCTCTTTTCGAGCTGGCTCAGCTTGAGGTCCCGCTGCTTGTCTCTTCGCGCGCGGGCACGATGCCCAAGTCTCCGGTTGCCCTCACGGTCGGGGTGAATCTGGTTTTTGCCCTTCTATTTTTCGTGGCAGGCCGAAAGCTTGCCGCGTCGGGAGCCCAGGAGGGCTCCCGGCTTCTCTGGATTACTATCTGTTGCGTGTTTACGCTCCCTCAATTCTTTTTTCGAGCGCTCGTGATGCCGAGCGGCTCAATGGAGGACACCCTTCTGATTGGAGACCACATGCTGACGCGCGTGGTCCCTCGGGTTCAGCCCGTGCGCGGTGACATCGTGGTGTTTCACTATCCCATCGACCCAAACCAAATGTTGGTGAAGCGCGTCATCGGATTGCCCGGCGACCGCATCCGGATCGTGTCGAAAACTGTTTATCGCAACGGCGCCGCCCTTGCCGAGCCTTATGCCACTTACAAATTCGATTCGCCCGGCAGGCATCGCGACAACTTTCCGGACGCCGCCCCCATTCCACCGCTGCCGCTGCCCAATTTGCGCCAGACCAGTGCCTTCGAAGATATGCTGCGGAATCACGCTATGGATGGCGAAGTGGTAGTTCCCGGAGGAAAATATTTCGTACTAGGCGACAGTCGCGACAATTCGCTCGACAGCCGCTCCTGGGGCTTCCTCGACGCTGCCGAAATCGTTGGTAAGCCCGTTCTTGTCTATGATTCGTCCGAGCCGGCGGCAGCTGGCCGTCTGAGGTGCACGATACGCTGGCGGCGACTGTTCAGACTCCTCTGAACGCGAGCTGCGCGTGCGCGACAATCGAAATACAGCCTTCAATCAAAATTGAACCGAGCTGGCCCGTGCCTACGCCATGCCCAGTTTGCGAGAGGGGATCACTAAAACCTTCCGGCGCTTGAGCCGGCGCATTCCATCATCTTCGGCGCCGCCGCTCGAGGACACCCTGCTTGCTACCGATCCGCGCCAAGGAAAGCAATACGGCTCCTATCGCATCCTGCGGCGTCTCGGCGCGGGAGGCATGGGGCATGTGTATCTCGCGCTCGACACCCGTCTCGGGCGCCATGCCGCACTCAAATTCTTATCTTCGGAACTCACTGCCGATCCTTCCTCATTTCTCCGTCTACAGCAGGAGGCGCGGACAGCGTCCAGCTTGAATCATCCCAACATCCTGACGATTTACGACATTGGCCAGGACCATGACGAGCACTATCTTGCCAGTGAATTCGTCGACGGCGTAACGTTGCGGGCCGCGCTCGATCGTCGTCTGATCGAGCCCTCAAACGCTATCGAAATTGCCATGCAAATCGCTTCAGCGCTGATTTCCGCGCATGCGGCCGGCGTTGTCCATCGCGACCTGAAATCCGGCAACATCATGCTCCGGCCCGACGGTTTCGTCAAAGTCATCGACTTCGGACTGGCGAAGCTGGATGCGGCACACCCGGCCGGCGAATTCTCCGAGCCGGGAGGCATCGCGGGCAGCGTTGACTATATGTCTCCCGAGCAGGCCCGCGGCGACGCCGTCGACAGCCGCACGGACATATGGAGCCTTGGTGTCGTGCTCTACGAAATGCTAGCGGGCAAACTTCCGTTCTCGGGAGAGACCGACAGCCATGTGATCGTCGCGATTCTGGATCGCCAGGCGCCGCCGCTTCCGTCGACGGGTTCGTATCCGCGTGGCGCCGGCGCACTCGTCGCCCACGCCCTCACCAAAGATCGGAACAAACGTTTTCAGTCGGCGCGCGACATGCTCGCTGAAATCGAAGCTCTCCGCCAACCGTCGCGCCAGCCAGTCGATTGGAAGGAATTCACCACGCCGCCCCGCAAACGATCGTGGCGAATCCTGCTGGCTTTCGCCGCTGCGAGCGCGCTGATTGCCGGGGCAATCACATGGTGGCTCCTGCGCGGCCGCGAGCAGTCGCTCGCTCCGAACTGGTTCAAGTTTGCGCCTCCCGAACAAGTGACTGCCACAGGCAATGTCAAATTGGCGGCTGTCTCTCCGGACGGCGCCTATCTGGCCTACACAACTCGCGACGGGGATCTCGAGACGCTGCACATGCGCAACCTCGCCACCAAGACCGAATCGCGCTTCCCGCCATTCGCGGATCAGTCGCATGGTCTCACCTTTTCTCCCGACAGCCGCTCGCTCTTCTATGTGTTGAAGGACCAGCGCGAATGGGGCCGCCTGTTCAGCGTGGGCGTGTCTTCCCGCATCCCGAAACTAGTGTTGGAAGACATCGAGGGCGCCGTCACCTTCTCGCCAGACGGCAAACAATTCGCCTTTATGCGGCGCTCCGATCAAAAACGCACCAGCGTCGAATCGATCATAGTGGCGCAGGCTGCGGATACCGGCGATCAGCGCGCCATTGTTCAAAAGTCCAACACTCAAATCGGCGAGTCTCTCGCCTGGTCCCCGTCCGGAGGCCGTATCGCGGCGGTTGTCTACAGCGCAGGCATTCACAATTCGCTGCAGCCCACGCTGTTCCTGTTTTCTCCTAATGGCGCAGTCAAAGAAAAATTCTCGGAGCCGTTGCTCAGAACGCTGAATTGCCCGGTCTGGTTGAATCGCGGCTCGCTTCTCGCGTTGGCGGGTTTGCCGCAAGGGGCTACCGATCCACAAGCGCGGCTGTATCAACTGTCTATCCCTACCGCGCAATTCCATGAAATCCCCTCCTCGGCAGGCATCATTCGGGGAAGTGTCAGCGCAAGCGGCGCCGAAAGTACGCTCGCTGCAGTGCGTACGATCCGTGCCGCGTCGCTTTGGGTCGCCGCCCGCCGGCGTCTTTCCGCTCCCGTGCAGTATCCAACCGGGGCCACCAACATTGAATCGCTCGGCTGGTCCAATGACGAGGCGATTGTATTCCCGTCTCCCCGCGGCGCGAGCGTCAACCTATGGCGCGCGACCACCTCCACTTTTGCGCCGTTGGCTCGCGCCCAAAACTGTGTGGAGCAGCAACCCGCTGCGGTCCCGCACAGTTCGCTGGTTGTCTACTCCTCTAATTGCGCCTCCGGCGGCGCTGACTTTAATATATGGCAGCTCGATACGAAGACGGGCCAGCGCCTGCAACTCACCAGCGGATCGAATTTCGATCAGCAACCGAACATCACGCCTGACGGCCGCTGGATTGTGTATACCTCCTGGCCTTCCAATGTCCCATCACTCTGGAAAATTCCGGTTGGTGGAGGAACGCCAATCCCCATCTACCATCCCCAGGCATGGAATCCCGCTCTTTCTCCGGATGGCGCGAGTATAGTCTGCCAGGTTCGCGAAAACTATGATGGCCGTTGGCGGGTTGCGGTGCTTTCGCTTTCCGATGGCTCGCTCCGCAAGGAATTTCCTCAACTGCCAACGGCTTCGCCCGCCGGATCGCCAGTTGCTTCGCCGGTGCGTTGGAGCCCGGATGGTCTTGCCCTCGATTACGTGGACACGAGAGACGGGCATTCGAACATCTGGCGGCAGCCGCTCAATGGCGGTCGCCCGCGCCAGCTTACTCACTTCGTATCTGCGGAGGAGGTGGAGGACTTTGCATGGAGCCGAAATGGCGATAAACTTGCCTATATCCAAGGACGCGCCGAAAGCGACGTAATCTTGTTCCGTGCAAATAGGAGGTAACTACTATGTCAGGTCCCAGCGGCCCCAATAATAAGAGAGCACTCGCGGCTAAACCCAAGAAAGCGGCCCGCGCTAAGAACGTGAAGCCGAAGACAAATGCAGCCGGAGCCGGCGGCGCTGTAAAAGCCAAAGATTCCGGCCCAAGCGGTCCGAATAACTTCTGAGTTCGGCAGCAAGAGGGAGGTTTGCCACCTCCCAATATCATTTTTCCTCTCGACTAGAATCGGCTAATACGTCGCCGAGCTTTCGCCAATGGCGGTCGAAACGATCGAATCAATCCGTCTCATCCAACAGCAGATCCCGCACGTCAAAGCCTTCCTCGGAGTCTCCAACATCACCTTCGGGTTGGCTTTCGTTGTTCGCGAAGTCGCTAATTTCCTCTTCCTCGACCGCTCCGCCGAAGCCAGGCTTAATCTCACGGTCGTAAACGCCAAGAAATTGGAGCGATTCGCCAGCATCCCCGAAGGAGAGCGCCGTTTGGCCAAGGCTCTCCTGTTCAAAGCCCCACCCGTTTATGTGCCCGGCGATCATCCCAATGCCCGCGTGCTCGAAAAATGTTCCCGAAGATAGGCGCCTGCAATTGCGTGACCAAAGATTGCGTCAAATCAATTTCACATCGTTGCCCGCTCGTAAGCGGTATCCAGCAGGGGTCACTAGCGCCAGTGACTTTCAAAGACGCCAGAATGAACGGTCTGCTGTCAGTTGGTGGCACGGCGCTATCCGAAAGGTTCACCAAGAAAGAATCGCGCTAAGCTGCAAGGCCCCTGGATGATTGGTGCGCCTTGGTTTACGATGTGGATCTATCGCGTCCGGTCCGCCTTAGTCATTTCTTCCCCGTTTCCTTGCGGATGAACGCTGTTTCTTCCCGACGATACGGCGTCCCATCCGCATGGAAGATATCGTGGAACCAGACGGGCGGCTGCCGGTCGACGTATGGATGCTGCCAGGAGTCCCACGGCAGAAACGTTTGCGATTTCCCTGCCACAAAGCCCCAGTTGATCGCTCCCACCTTTTCTCTTTTTGCGATTGGCAAAATGTTTTGGAATGTGCTGCCCTGCGGGCGCGCCATGTATTCCGTGCACAGGATCGGCCGCCCATACTTTTCGAGCCATTTCACTTCCTGCTCGAATTTAGCGGCCGGCGAGTAGTTGTGGAAGGAAATCACGTCGGAAAGTTCCAGTTGTTCTTTGGCCATAGGCGACAGCTTCTCCGGCGTGTTCGGATCTTCATGCCAGATCCCGCTCGTTAGAGGCTGCTCGGGTTTAGAGGTACGCGCCCAGGCGAACACGTGCGGCAGAAGGGCCACCACGATCTCTACTTTGTTCTTCGGCTCTAGCGAGCCATAGCTCGACCCGTTCGTATTGTCAGGTTCATTCCATATGTCCCAGGCAAGCACTCGTTTATCATGTGCGAACGCTCCGACTACGCCTTTGACATAAGCTTCTAATCGCGGATATTGCGATTCATCGCCGAGTGCCGTTGTCCCAGGACTCTGCACCCAGCCCGAATTATGTACGCCCGGACGCGGCGCTCGCTGAGGCCCCGACTTTGGCCGCGGGTCCCAGACCGAATCGAAGAGCACCAGCATCGGCTTTATCTGGTGTTTGTCGCAGATTTCGAGGAAGGTGGCGATTCGTTTCTTGAATCCTTCGCTGTCTTCCTTCCACGGCAGATCATGCAGGAAAACGCGCATCGTGTTCATACCAAGATTCTGTGCCCAGCTCAGCTCTTTATCGACCTCCGTTGGATCGAACGTCTGCGCTTGCCACATTTCGAGTTCATTGATCGCGCTTGCCGGCACATAGTTACTGCCCACCAGCCAAGGCTGTTTTGCGTACCAGGATTGGGCCTCCGTCGCCGTCCACCTGGGTGGTTGGCCCCACAAAACGGCAGTGAGCAAGAGCGAGTTCAGAATTTTCATATTTTCGTCATGATTCTACCTTCATCTGCTCAAGGTGAATTTCACAACGATGTCGGTAATCACTTCTACCGGCTCGCCGTTCAGCAATGTGGGCCGGTATCTCCACTGCAATATCGCTTCGCGAGCGGCGTTCACCAGCAACGGGTGGCCGCGTACTAACTGCAAATTCTCGATGGTCCCTTGCTTGTTGATCGTTGCAGTGAATTCGACTGTGCCCTCCACATGTGTGGTTTTTGCCAATGGAGGATACACCGGCTGAACCCGATGAATCAGGTTTGCTTCGGAAACGCCGCTTCCAACCCGGACTGGTTCGTGCGAATGCTCCTTAACTGGGACGGGCGGTGGAGGCGGGGCAGTAGTGGCGGGAGAAGTTCCCGAGCTCTCGTATACCCCTCCCGGCAATACGGCCGGACTCAGTTCTGGCGCCGCCAGGAGCTCCGGCCGCGTTGTGGTCGTGACGAGATACGAAAGGACGGCCGCCGGAACGTTGAAAATACGCGTGCCCGACGGCTTCGCTGGCGTGTTCACAAGGATTCGTTGCAGCGGAACCAGTGGTGGTGGCGGTGCGGCCAAGATAGACCGCAATTGCGCGCCGGGCAATCCCTGCGTGTAAAGCAATGGGGCCAATAACAAGACGCCCAGCATACACATCTGAACGAACGACGACAATGCCAGCGCGGAACGTGGCGCGCTCTTTGTATTGACAAATGTGTGTTCAAACATACTTGCCTCTTACTAACTTCAGACACCACCCACTTACTGCATGTTCCGGATTTGTAAACTACTCCTTATGGCTTCTCTAGTCCATCGCCGCGATTTTCTGGCGTTTCCCTTCGCCCTAACGGCATCGCTCAAAACCGCCTCGCCAAAAGCCGACTTCCCGCGTGACCCCCGCCATCGCCTGTCAGTCTCGACTTATCCATTTCGTTCGGTCATAGCCAGTCCAGGAAGCCGGCCAGGTGGCAAACCCGGCATGACGCTGGCGCAATTCGGCGCTACCATAGTGGACACTTTTCACGTGTATGGCATCGAGCCCTGGAGCCGGCACTTCGAGTCCATCGAGCCCGCCTATCTCGGCGAACTGAAAAATACTTTCGACAAAGCCGGTGTGCGCGTCGTGAATATACCGTGCGACGTGCGAGTCACCTTATGCGGTTCGGCGCAAGACCGCGACGCCTCACTCGCCACGTGGAGAAATTGGGTCGATGCCGCACGGCGCATCGGCTCTCCCAGCATTCGGGTTCACGTCCCCAAAGGACAGACTGCGCAAGACATCTCGTGTGCGGTGGACGCTCTTAAAGCAATCGCCGCCTATGGGGCTGAAAAGAACATCGTGATCAATCTCGAAAACGATAACCCCGGCACCGAGGATCCCGCTCGCGTGCTCAAGGTCATCGAAACCGTGAACAGCCCCTATCTGCGTTCGCTTCCTGACTTCTGCAACTCGATGCAGATCCACAACGACACCGCGTATAACGCTCGGTCGCTGGCCGCGCTATTTCCATATGCCTTCAATATCAGCCATGTCAAGGACGTTGAAATCGTGGACGGGAAATCACTGCGGGTGGATCTAGATGTCATCTTCGCCATTGCCAGGAAAGCTGGCTACCGCGGTTATTTCTCGATGGAGACCGAAGGGTCACTCGATCCGTACGATGGCAGCGAGCAATTGATCGCCGCGGCGCTCAAAAATCTTTCTTGATCAGCGCGATTCGATGTAGTCGATCAAAATATTGATCTGCGTGTCGTTCAATTTTTTGCCGAACGCGGGCATGAGCGCTCCCCCAAACTTCACGCGTACCGCCACGTACTGCCGGCTAGGCTTGCCATTGCTCAAGGGGAGTTTTTCGTTCTTGAAGAGATGGTTCAAACTCGGCCCCAGCTTATGAGAATGTGCCTTATCTTTGTCGATGTCGTGGCAGACCGCGCAGTTCTCGCGATATAAATCGCGGCCCTCAATCAATTTGGATTTCTCCCAGGGCGGAGGGCTGGTTGCGAACAATAGGGCGAGCACCCATAGGACGTTCATAGCTTCGTGACCCCGGTTGCTCCGGCTTCGACAAGCTGCTGGCTCGCGATATCCTCCTGTTGCTCGCTACAGCGCACCCTCAGGCAAATTACGCCGGGCTCGACGTCGGGAACGGGTGCCGGGCTCTTGCGCCGCATCAGCCCGCTCTCCCAAAGAAACCATCCAAAGGAGCTCAGGATCGCGCCGAGCATCGTCAGCTCATAGAACACCACACCGGTTGACCAGAGGGAGAACAACGGCATGCCGCCTGTTACCAGGGGGTAGTTGTATTGCGTAAAACGCACGAACAGAATTGTGAGCAAACAGAAAGTCAGCGAGCTCGCCACTACGACGAGCGACATGCGCGAAGGCCGGTCCAATACACCACCCGCGAATTCGATGGGCTCGTTGGAAAATACATCCAGCGCATCCGGGCCGAATCCCTTCGCCTTCAGATCCAGGATCGCCCGCGCCGCCGTCTCTTTTTCTCGAAACTCACCTTTCAGGTACACGGTCGTGAGGTTTGAACTCCCATATGGAAATAATCGGGAACAACTTCGCAAAAGTCAGGTACAGCACCACCATTGTGGCGAAGGTCGCGACTGTAATCGAAATCTCTACCCAGCTCGGTGAATAGGAACCCCACGCCGCCGCCAGCCTTGGCCGGCTCAGGGTAGGCACGATGATGATATATCGTTCGAGCCACATGCCGACTAGTACCGTGACGGAAGCGATCACGGCCGTTTTGATCGATCGCAGTTTACGGATGCCCAGCAGTACGAATGGCACAAAAAAATTGCAGACGACCATCGTCCAGAAATAGGGAGCGAACGTGCCCCGCGCCCGCGCGCCGAACACCATCATTTCCTTCGGCTCGTTCCCGTACCAAACAGTAAGGTTCTCAGCGATTGTGAAATAGGTCCAGAGCAGGCTCATCAGAAGCAGTAGCTTCGCCAGATTGTTGAAGTGGTGCTCGGTCAGATATTGTTGAAGCCCTAGGGTCCTGCGAATGACTGCCATAGCTAGAATCAATGCGGCTATGCCGCTGAAAATAGCGCCGGCCACGAAGTACGGACCAAAAATCGTGCTGTGCCACATGGGCGCGAGTGCCATAGAAAAATCCCATGCGACGACGGTATGGACCGAGACCGCCACAGCCAGAATGATGCCGGCCATCAGCTTCATTGCCCGTTCGAGCGCGTGCCATTCGCGATCGCTGCCTGTCCAACCGAGCGCCAATTTGCGATAGAACCACCGCCGCCATCCGGTCGTATGCCGTGCCAATTGCGCCACATCCGGTATGAGCGGCAGAAAGAGAAAAATCGTGCTGCCGATCAAATATGTCGAGATCGCGGTCAAATCCCACATCAGCGGCGATCGAAAGTTCGGCCACAACAGCCGCGAATTAGGGTAGGGAACCAGCCAGTAGAAAATCCAGGCGCGTCCCAGATGAATGATCGGGAACATACCGCCGATCATCAACGCGAATACCGTGATTGCTTCCGCGGCACGTGTGACCGGCTTGCGCCATTCCGCATCGGTCAATCGCAGAATCGCGGAGATCAATGTGCCCGCATGTGAGATTCCGATCCAGAAAACGAAATCTACCAGATAGAACGCCCAAAACACGGGCCTACGAATATTCGCTACGCCGATGCCGCGGTCAAGCTGGTATCCCCAGGCGATCAGACCCCAAAGCGTGACGAGGCTCAGGGGCAGCAGCACGGCGAGATAACGCCAGCTTGCCCCTTGTAGCGGCCTCCAGAGGTCTTTTCGTACGTCGTCCACGCTACTTGGCTCTCTCGAGATAGAACACCTTCGGCTTCGTTCCCAGTTCTTCGAGAAACTGTGTCGCGCGCCCGCTTTCAGCGAGCTGCGACACTTTGCTCTCGGGGTCGTTCAAATCGCCGAACACCATCGCTTCCGCCGGACACGACTGCACACACGCTGGCTGCGGATTACCAGTCCCTTCTTCTTCGGCACGCTTAATGCGCTGGATGCAAAACGTGCACTTTTCCATTACGCCGCCCTCGCGAATAGATACGTCCGGATTGTGCTGCAACTGGAGCGGCTCAGGCCATTCCGGGTCGAACCAGTTGAAGAAGCGCACCGAGTAGGGACAATTATTTGCGCAGTAGCGCGTGCCCACGCACCGGTTGTAGACCTGCACATTGAGCCCTTCCGGATTTTTGTAAGTTGCGTAGACCGGACACACCGGTTCGCACGGCGCTTCATCGCATTGCTGGCAGAGCACCGGCCGGTGCTTGACCCGTAGGTTTGGAAACTCACCCTCATAATAGCGGTCTACTCGAATCCAATGCACCGCCCGGCCTATGGCAGCTTGCTCGGGATTTGATACCGGCAGGTTGTTTTCTGCATGGCACGCCGCTACACACGCCTGGCATCCGGTGCAGCGGTCCAGGTCGATCGCCATTCCCCAACGATGCTTGTTCACCTTTGCCCCCACGGTCCTTGTTCTCGGTCTTGTGGCGAGAACTGAATCAACTCCGGTTTGCGTTCCAGCTTTGCGAGCCGCACACGTGTCGCGCCGAAGGCGAACGCTCCAGTGGCTTCGTCCCCAACCGGCGAGAGGATGGAAAGCGGATTGGCGCCGCGGCCCGATGCATAGCGCCCGTAGTGCGTGTGCCCTTCGCCGATACCCATGCTCACGACGCCAGGCAGTGCCGCCGGATGCACATAGGCCGGCGCTTCCAGATGTCCGCTCTCGGATTCCACGCGCACCCAATCGCCTGTGCCTATCTTGAGTCTTTCGGCCGTCTTAGGATCGATCTCCACCGGCAATCCCCACATCGCGCTCGACACTGGATCGGGCAGTTCCTGCATCCACGGCAAGTTAGCGCCGCGCCCATCGTGAAACTGCAATGAAAGATAAGGCTGGAACTGGAGTGGAAAATCTTCGGGCTTGCCGGCAAAAACCGGGTCGCTCCACTTCAGTTCTCTTGCCGTTACTTTTGACTCACCGGAGTTCTGTTTCCAATAGCCTCCCTGGCGTGCCACGTTCTCCCATGTCGCCTCCGATGGCAGCATCGGCGCCACATAGTTCTTCACGCTTACCGGTTCAAAAGTTACTCCCAGGCGCCCAAGTGTCTGTTCGATCGGCCGCGTATCGTACAGCGGGCGGACGAACGGCTGGGCGATTGCGACGCCTCCAAAGCCCGGAGGCACCACCGCGCCTTCTGACTCAAGCGGGTGATGATCCGGCAACAGCACGTCGGCATATGCTGCTGAATCATCCAGGAACGATCCAAAACTTACGATGAAATCGAGACCCCCGAGCAACTGCGCTGCCCGCAAGGCATACGCCGGATTCTCGCCGTCGAGAAACAGGATCTTTGCTCGTTTTATGGCTTCGATCACAGTGCCGCCCTGGATGTCCGTTTGAGGCTCCGGCTGAGGTGGCAAAGTACCGCGTGCGCCCAGCAATGCGTTTAAGTAATGAGCCGCGACGAGCGCTTGAAACGAATTGCTTTGCACAATCGACGCTCCGGCAATTACCAGTGGGACCTCTGATCTACCTAGCTCGTTAGTGACGCGGCGTAAACGTCTCTCCTCGATTCCGCATGTTTGGAGCAGGCCTGCTAGATCGGCCGATCGGATCGATTGCGTAATTGCATCTGGCAACTGACCAGCCGGCCTTTCATCAAGCAGCATGCGAGAGAGAGCGACAATCAAATGCGGTTCGGCGCCAGGCCGCACTGGCAGCCATTCATCGGCGCTCGCCGCCGTGATCGACATTCTCGACTCCGCCTGCACCAGGTGCCCGCGCACTTGGCCGCGGCCCTGCCGGAACTCGCCGAACTGCCGCGCATAGTAAACCGGCGACATCCAACCGCCAAGAAAGTCCGCGCCTACGCTAAGCACATAGTGGGCGCGCGCCAGATCGTAAACCGGAACGCCCTTCCAACCAAAAACATGCTCGGCCGCTTGCCGCTCGACTGCAAAATTTCCGAGACCGCAGGTACGAGCCGGAGGCGCTTTCAATGCCTCGAGAAAACGCTGGATTGCCAGCGCTCGTGTACCTTGTGGCGCGTTCGTCAGAAATAGAATCTGGTCGCCCGAATATGCCTTGAGCTTGTCGGCAACAGATTTCAGTGCCTCATCCCAGGAAACGGTCGAGAATCTAGCCTCGCCACGGGCACCAGTGCGGCGCATCGGCCCGCGCAACCGGTCCGGATTGTAAAGCGACTGCAAAGCCGCATGTCCACGAGCGCAGAGTCTGCCGCCGCTGACCCGATCGAGCGGATTACCCTCGATCTTTTTGATAGACGCGATGCGCTCGCGGAATTTTTCGCCCTGTCGCTCGATTACGCGCTCACCCGCCATCACGCGCACGATGGTGCCACATCCGGCGCTGCATTCGCTGCAGATGGCGGGGTGCCATTGTTCCTCGCCGAGCGCCATGCTGCTTTCCGGAACCAGCAACGGAATCAATGGCTTCTTGTCACCGCAAGCCTGCGTCGCTACCGCGCCCGACACCGTCGATACGATTTTGAAAAAGTTCCGGCGATCCATAGGTTCAGTAGTGGCAGGCCGCGCAGTCTTCGGATGCTTTCCTTTGCCGGTGACACGTCAGGCAGGTGCCCATGTTATGCGTTACCACCCGTTCGGCCACGGTTGCCCTGGTCAAATCGCCATGACATGTGGAACATGCAATATTCGCGCGAGTGTGCGGGGCGTGCTGAAACTTCACGTGCGCGGACTTGGAAAAACCATACACTCGTTGCCATGGAATCTCTATGTTCTTATTCGCATATTCGATGACCTTCTTGACTTCCGGCTTTTCCCGGGTGAGCTTGGCGTGACACAGCATGCATTTTGCCACTGATGGGATGCCCGCCGCATCACGAATATCCGCACCGGAGTGGCAATCAATGCAACTCAGACCGAGCTGAACATGCGTTTTATGCGAGAACGCGATTGGCTGGCTCGCGGCGTAAGCCATAGCCCCAAAACCCAATAGCCATATGCTATGCCACACGAGTCGAGACTTGGTCACAGGCGGTCATTTGGAACTTTGTTTAACTTATCATGCGGCTATGACTGCACGCTCGGCCACTTGCGCCGACGCCGACGCTATAGCCTCGATATACAACCAGGGCATTGAGGACCGGATCGCTACTTTTGAAACGCGCTTACGAGATCCCGCCGAAATACGCAATTGGTTTAGTGACAGTTATCCTGTCGTGGTTGTGGAAGTAGACCGGAACGTTGTCGCCTTTGCAGCCGCATCGAGCTACCGGCCGCGCACCTGCTACGCGGGTATCGCGGAAGTGTCGGTTTACGTCGAGCGTGGTTTCCGGCGGCGCGGTGCCGGACGCCTTGCTTTAGAGGAATTAATCCGGGCCGCCGAAGGTACTGGCTTTTGGAAGCTGCTCTCACGGGTGTTTACCGACAATCTGGCAAGCCGTGCTTTGCTTAGCTCGCTCGGATTTCGTGAAGTGGGCATTTATGAGAAGCATGGATGCCTCGAAGGTGTCTGGCGCGATGTGGTGATCGTCGAGCGGCTGATAGCGGCAAACCTTCGCTAAGTGTTGGGAATAGGTGTTATATGCTAGCGACAAAATGCTTACCAAACTCGTGGCGGGGATGCTGACGATCTCTTCGATACTGCCGGCCGCCGAGCTCTCCACTCGAAAGATACTCAATCTGGCGACCATCAAGACTATGGTGGCGGCAGCCGAAGCCGAAACGCAAAAACGGGGCGTGCAGGTCACTATCTGTATCGTCGACGATAGCGGCAACCTGCTGTTCCTGGAAAAGGAGGATGGAGCGGGATTCAACACGGTTCTCTTTGCGCAGAAGAAGGCCCGGCACTCTGCTTTCTTTAAAGCGCCATCGAAAAATGCCGCGGACGCTGTGAAGAACGGGAATACGGCCATGCTGGTGATGCCCAATGCGTTTCCGAATCAGGGCGGCCTGCCGATCAAAGCGGATGGGCAGACGATAGGAGGCATCGGCGTGAGCGGCGCGGCCTCCGAAGTCGATGAAGCGATTGGACAAGCCGCGCTCGATGCGGCCTTCGGCAAGACGCAATGACTGCGACCGAACACGCAGCTCTCGACAGCTCCGGCTATCTCGTCCTCGAGCGCTTCTTGGCACCAGAGATGCTCGAACAGGTACGCGGTCGCGTAGAAGAACTGCATGAGCAGGAAGGTGAGAACGCCGGTGCGGAGTTTCGCAAAGAGCCTGGGTCCAGGCGGCTCGCGAACCTGGTGGATAAGGGCGAAGTATTTGAGCGATTGATTGCCATGCCGGAGATCCTGGATCGCGTTCGCTACGTGCTCGGAGAAAATTTCAAGCTGAGCAGCTTTAACTCCCGTTCCGCTGATCCGCACTCAAACGAGCCGCAGCCGCTGCACTGCGACGCCGGAGCACTGCCTGATGAGCGGGGCTACTGGGTGTGCAATACGATTTGGCTGCTGGACGATTTCACGTCCGAGAACGGCGCTACCCGCGTTGTACCCAGCTCGCAGAATTGGAGGCGGTTGCCGCAAGAGGCACTCGCCGATCCGCTCGCGCCCCATCCGGAAGAGCGGTTGCTGCTGGCCCCGGCAGGCAGCGTGATTGTGATCAATACGCACGCCTGGCACGGCGGCACTGCCAACCGGACGGCCCAGCCTCGCCGCGCTTTGCATGCTTTTTACTGCCGTTCCGATAAACCACAACAGCAATACCAAAAGCGCCTTCTGCGGCCTGAGACGCAAGCGCGTCTCAGCCCCCAATTGAGACGGCTACTCGCACTCGACGATCCGCGCAATGACGAACTCAGCGCGCAGGGTTCGGGCGCCAGCGGTTTTCTCAAATAGGAGTGACATGCAATACCGCAACCTGGGCGGAACAGGCTTCCGCGTTTCAGAGATAAGTTTTGGTGCTTGGGCCATCGGCGGCTCCTGGGGTGTCGTTGATGACAAGGAATCGGTTGCCGCGCTGAACAAAGCCGCCGATTGTGGCGTGAATTTTATCGATACTGCAGATGTGTATGGAATGGGCCGAAGCGAGCGGGTCCTCGCGCAATTCAGGCGTGACCGCAAACAGGAAATTGTTATTGCGACCAAGGCCGGCAGAAAGCTCCCATCGCAGACAGTCGAGGGTTACAGCCGCGAGAATCTAGCTGGTTGGGTCGAAGAAAGCCTGAAAAATCTAGCAGTGGACGCACTGGATCTTTTGCAACTCCATTGTCCGCCGACGGCGCTCTACTACCGCCCCGAGGTCTTCGGCTATCTCGATGAGCTGGTAAAGAAAGGCAAAATCCGGCATTACGGCGTTAGCGTGGAGCGCGTGGAGGAAGCTCTGAAGGCGATTGAATATCCCGCTGTCAAAAGCGTGCAAATCATCTTCAACTGTTTCCGGCTGCGGCCTACGCGCCTGTTCTTTGCGGAGGCGCTCAAGAAAAACGTGGGGATTCTGGCGCGCGTGCCGCTCGCGAGCGGGATGCTCACGGGAAAGCTGAGGTGCGATTCAAGCTTTGCGCCAGACGATCACCGCAATTTTAACCGCCAAGGTGAAAAATTCGATGTGGGAGAAACATTTTCCGGCGTCGATTACGACACGGCGCTGGCAGCTGTCGAAGAAATTCGGCGCATACTGCCGGAAGGCGTGAGCATGGCTCAATTCGCGCTTCGCTGGATATTAATGTTCGATGCTGTGACGTGTGCCATTCCAGGCGCCAAAACAGCCGGGCAAGCGGCGAACAATTGCGCGGCGTCCGATTTGCCGCCGGTATCGCCGGAAACTATGAAGGCAGTGGAGTCGATTTACTCGGAGCGGATAGCCCCTTTGGTCGATCAACGCTGGTAGCGGCTTCTACCGCGAACGTGTATGTCGCGCCGAACATGTTCGAACGAAACACGATCCATTTCTGATCGGGCGTGAAGCGCACATTCGGTTCAAGCCGGTATTGATGCTTTGACATGTTGACAAGGCGCTCGGCCTCTAGTATGCCCGGCTGTATTAAGCCTTTATCTTCGACGCCCAAGTCCTCGGTGAGCTTCGGACGGAAGAGATACAGCCATTGGCCATCGGGCGCGTGCGCCACCTGGCCGGGATCACCACCATCGCCACAGAACAGCGTGCCATCACGCGTAACGTTGAAGTGGATCGACCATTCGTTGCGCTGGAGGTGATACCAGGTTCGGTGTTCCGTGTCCAGGTTGTAACCCGCCAGCCAAAAATCTTCACCACGCGGCGTTTGCAAGTCATACCAGATAGTGCGGCCATCGACGCTCCAGAATTCGTGACCGGCGATTTCCATTTGCATCGTGCGCTTGTGGATGAGCGTATTGTGGGTGCCATCCGTGTGGATTGTCCAGATGCGGTCTACTTTGTGCCACGGGCCCTCGTGACAATACATAAGCAAGCCGGGATCGGTGGGTGAAAAGAGCAAATGATTGATCCAATCGGTGCTGTGAAGCAGCGGCTTCATCGCGCCAGTGCGCAAGTCGAGAGTGAATAGAACCAGCGGCAGGCGCGCGGCTAGTCGCCGCTCCATCATTTCGCCCTTGTTTTTCGGTTGATCCAAGGAATGCGTTTGCTCTTGCCGCTTGCCTCCATAGTCCTCCCCGCCGCCTTCCAAATACGTACCAGCCGCCAGTGTTTCATCGGCGTTCACAGTCGTGATGCTGCCGCGAGCCGGCACGGTGGCGATGCGTCGGGTTGCTTTCGTGTCGACGTCGGTCGAGAAAAGCGCACCATCCCGGATGTAGTACACGTTCTGGGTTTTGAAGCCCGCGACGATCACTCGGACCTTTCCTTCTAGTACCTGCCGGGTCTTGAAAGTCTGCAAATCGAGGACGGATATGCCATCCGGAGTGGTGTAGACCATCTCCCTACCATTCGACGTGTAGGCGTTGTCGTTGAAATAGAGGCTTGCGCTGCCGGGCTCGTCCGTGAGGCGAACGATGCGATGCCCCGTGTCCAGATCAACCCACGATTTAGGAGGAGCCGCACTCGCCAATGCGACCGTCAGTAACAGCAGTATCCTCAAAACATTGGGTATTATACGCATTCATGCACAAGGAGAAGACAGATTGATCATTGCCGATCTGGACCAGATCGTGGGGCGCAGCTACCCGGCGCGCCGGAGGACGCAGAACCTGGTGGGGGGTGCGAGCCCGATCCAAGCCGCGAATTTTGCGCTGGGCAACGTCACACTCGAGCCGCGCGGCGGGCAGGTGCCGTGGCATAACCAGGAGCAAGAAGAAATATACTTCATCGTCGAGGGCACGGGAGAGATGTGCCTGGGAGAGGAGCGGCGTTCGGTGAAGACCGGGCAGGCAGTATTCATCCCGCCACATGTGTTTCATCAACTGACGAACACTGGTGACACGCCTATGCGGATGATCTACTGCTACGGACCGGCCGGCGACGTGGCGCATTGGCGACAGGAACTGGAAGGAACACTGCCGCGCGCCGGCGTCGAAGCCCCTCCGCTTCCCGAAGGAGCCCATCCGCAATGCACGGAGAAACCGCGCCAATGAGTGTCCATACTGTCGGCATCATCATGAACGGCGTCACCGGACGCATGGGGTTGAATCAACATCTGCGAAGGTCGATTCATGCCATCATCCAGCAGGGCGGGGTATCAATCAGCGACAGCGAAACCATCATGCCGCGGCCACTGCTGGTGGGACGGAACGTTGCGAAGCTCGAAGCGATTTCGAACGAGTTCGGGGGCCTGCCGTACACGACTGATCTCGACGCGGCGCTCAAAGACAAGGACTACTCCGTCTACTTCGACGCGCAAACCACCGACCGGCGTGCCCCGGCCGTCCGTAAGGCGATTGCCGCCGGCAAGCACATCTATTGCGAGAAGCCCATCGCCGTAAGCACGACTACAGCGCTGGAGCTGTACAAACTGGCGCAGGCAGCGCACGTGAAGCACGGCGTAGTCCAGGACAAACTTTGGCTCCCGGGAATCGAAAAGCTGAAAACGTTGCGCGACCTGGGATTTTTCGGACGAATTTTTTCCGTCCGCGGCGAATTTGGCTACTGGGTATTTGAGGGCGACGTAGTTCCTGCGCAGCGGCCTTCCTGGAACTACCGCAAGGAAGACGAGGGCGGCATTATCATCGACATGCTGTGCCACTGGCGCTATGTGCTCGATGATGTATTCGGGCTCGTGAAAGCCGTCTCTTGTCTGGGCGCTACGCACATTCCGGAGCGCCGCGATGAGGAAGGCAAGCCGTACGCCTGCACGGCTGACGATGCAGCCTACGCCACCTTCGAAATCGAGGGCGGGATCATCGCACATTTCAATTCTTCCTGGTGTGTTCGCGTGCGGCGTGACGATTTGCTCACGATCCAGGTGGATGGAACCAAAGGCACGGCCGTCGCGGGCTTGCGGGATTGCTGGATTCAGCCTTACGGCGCTACCCCGCGCCCGGTTTGGAATCCCGATATTCCGAATCCCTTGAACTTTTTCGAGGGCTGGCAGAAAGTGCCAGAGCAGACCACCTTCGATAACGCGTTCAAGCGTCAATGGGAGTTGTTTCTGCGGCACATCGTCAAAGACGAGCCGTTTCGCTGGGGTCTGCTCGAGGGCGCGAAAGGTGTGCAACTGGCGGAAGCCGGTCTCGAATCCTGGCAGAAGCGCTGCTGGGTGAATGTCGGAGAACTTAAAACAGTGTGATCGAATCGCCGGCCAACCGAGTCTAACGCTCGGAGGTGGTTCATGGCTAGCGATAAAAAATGTGCGCACCCATCGTGCAGATGCACGGCAAAGGAAGGCAGCGACTACTGCAGTTCGTTCTGCGAGGGCGCTGGTAAAACTCCGGATATACAGTGCGGCTGCGGCCATCCGGCCTGTGCTGTGCAAGCCAAGCTCTAACCGCGTACCTATTTTTTGAGGCTGGCGATGTATCCCGGCCACCCCGCCTTCGCGGCTGCTGCGAAGTTTTGAAGCTGCGAGTAGTCGTTGTTATAGCTGGTGTACATCATGCCGATTATGCCCGGGATACCCGCCGCCTCTTTCAATTCTCTGGTGGCTTCGCCGCCGCCGTTGCCGCGATCGTAGAACCCGGCGATCATCTGCGGATGTGCGACGGTCTGTTTAGGGTCCAGCCCCGAGAACCAGGTTAGGGACGCTCTCAAGTTGTCCATGTTCCAGTTCATGATGGTGAGGTCGGCCGGCAAACTTTTCCACGAATCTGCCAGAGTTCCCTCCACATAGAAATAATTGTCTTTCGCATTGTGATACGGATCGAACATGTCGTTCCAGACAAAAAGCGGTATGTCCGGCATCGCGGAATGATAGATCTGAATGGTTTGTCCGACGCTCCAGGCGAGCAACTGCCCGGCGGTCATGTGTCTCGAGCGGCAGGAGAAACAGGAGTTCGCTTGCCGCAACTCGTCATAGCCAAGGAGTACCGCTGATTCCGGCGGTAGTACTTTCTTTACCGAGCGCGCATTCTTTTCGATCCATTTGTAGACCGCTGGCTCGGTGAGACACATGGCCATTTCATTTGCCGTGGAGACCGGGAAAGCGGAGTAGGAATCTACCGCCACGATCTGGCCGGGCTTGAGTTGGGTGTTTGTGGGCAGCGTGAAATCGGGCGGCAGGTGATAAATGTTATGAAACGCAGGCAATTGCGGCTTCATATCGGAATCAACAGGCAGATTGTAGTCCGCGCTCTCGCGGTAAACCTTTTCCGGATGGGCAGGATCGTACACTTTGAATGGCGCACCGGGGCGGTGAGCGACGTATACCAGCGCGGTCTCTTCGAGAAACACGTTATCAAACCAGAGCGTTCCTTTGCTGCCGCCCCAGACACCGAAGTATAAGTAAGCGCTCGTGGTGTCCTGGCTATTGAACATGATGCTCATCTCGGTCCAATCGTGGCTGCCATTGGCGGCCGGGTAGCCGACGTAGCGTGCCTTATCAAAATTTCCGGCGTCGAGAACTTCCACCATCGGGCCGCCGCTGAAGTTGGAGGACTTGTAGAAGAGCCGCAGATGGTATTGACGCCACGGCTTGAGCGTTATCTTTTGGCGGAAACGGGCGTTCCCTGGTGCGTCCACGATAACGCCGGCCGCCTTCCCTGCCTGCGCCGCTTCGCTGATGCCGATCCCGTGGTCGTTGGTGTCGAACCAACCGGTCTTTCCCTCTTCGAAGCCGTGATTCGCTAGACCGGGAAAGCTGTCCTTGAGAATCAGGTGCTTGCCGGAGGGATCGACCTGAAACTGTGATCCTACGACGCGCTGGGCCTCGGCCCAGTTCGGATTGACCGAGAGCACATCGTTCGAATAGCCGAAAGGCGCCGTGGTGGCGATAGATTTGAGGTGTTTTTTTTTGGCGTACTTCATCACCTCCTTCATGCGCTCTTCGTTTTCAAAAGACCAGTCGGGATTCGACATAAAGTTGAAGCTCGCATCCCAGAACACAGCGCCGGTATAGCCGGCGGCGGCTGCTTTGTCGATCAGGGCTTTGCTCTTGGCTACTTCTTCATCGTTCGTAAGGTACGAGTGATGGTAATACCAGAGTTGGGGAGTGGACGGAGCCGGGGGTGGTTGGGCTGGCAGTAGACTTGCGGCCAGCCAGGGGATAAAGAATCTTAAACGCATACGGGCGCTCACGCGCCCCATGGTTTCGCTTCGAGAATTCCCTTATAGCCGTTCTTCATGCGCTCTTCGATAATGGACCATACCTTAGGGTCGCAGCCCTTCCATTCGGCAACAGCTACATTGCCTAGATAGGGTAGGTCGGCTACACCGGCCTTGCTCGAAAAGTATCCGCCGACCACCAAAATGCGCATTTCATTGAAGAACGAAACGCCGGGATGATCGTCCTTTGCGGCGCGCGCAGGATACGCGATGCGGTCCAGCATCTGCTTCTGCTGTGCTGTGGAGGCATCGGCAAAGTCCTTTTCCGAAAGCTTGCGGCTTTCATGATCCAGCCACATCAGACCGCCCAGAATCTCAGCCCGCAGATTCTGATTGCCTTCCTGGTCTGTTCGAAACGCGATCCAATCGTCGAGGAATTCCGGAACGCCGGCCGCTGTAGCGCTAGGGCCTCGCTCATCGGCCGGAAGGATGAGATCGCAGAGCACGCGAACCGTGCGCCATTGGTGATCATCGAAAGTCTGGCGCTTGTAGGGGCCCGCATTTGGCGTGGCGGTGGCGGCATCGCCGGCTGTGACGGCGGCGATTGCAGGAACCGAGCCGATGATCTGAAAAATATCGCGGCGGCTAATACCTGATTTGTCTGGCATTTTATGGAATCCTCACACTTTCAGGTTGAATTTCTTGACTTGGTCGGCAATGTACTCAGATGTGCGCCAGCCAAGCGCCGAGATGCTCAGCGTCGGGTTCTTATCCGCATTGCTTACGAATGGAGCCGCGTCGGTGATAAACAGGTTCTTGACGTCCCATGCCTGGCAGTACTGATTCAGAACGGATTTTTTGGGATTGTCACCCATTTGGGTTGCTCCCACTTCGTGAATGATCTCGCCGCCGCGGGCAATACCCCAATTCTTGTCCTCGCCGGATTTGCGGGTCACGATTCCACCCATCGCTTCGATAATCTGCTCGAAAGTCTCCTGCATGTGTTTCGCCTGCAGGATTTCATCCTGGCTCCACTTGAAGTGGAACCTCAGCACAGGAATACCCCACTGGTCGACAACGTTCGGATCAATCTCGCAATAGCTGTCTTCGTTCGGGATCATTTCGCCCCGGCCGGAGAAGTGCACGTCGCAGCCGTAGAGCTTACGCAGGTTGCGCTTCATCTCGACGCCGTAACCTCCGCCGAGGAAGCGCTCCGGGTAGCCACCCAGCGTACCTGCGTTCGGAATGTTGCGGCCGCCTCCGATCTCGATATGGTAGCCCCGAGCGAAAGGCATCTTATTCGCCGCCTGTTCTTTATAGAGCCACCATGGCATATACAAGTGCATGCCCCCGACGCCATCTTCGTTCTGTGGGGGCAGATCCTGCAGAATAGGCAGGAAGCCGCTTACGGCGGAGCCAACTGTATCCATTACGTAGCGGCCAACCAGACCGCTCGAATTAGCAAGGCCGTTTGGAAATTGGCTCGATTTCGAATTAAGCAGAAGCCGTGCGCTTTCGCAGCAACTGGCCGCGAGCACAACAATCTTGCCGCGCACTTCCACTTCGTTGCGCGTTTTCTTGTCGACATAAGAAACGCCAGTGGCCATGCCGTCGCGGCCTACCAGAACTTCGCGCACCATAGCGCTTGTCCGTAGTTCCAGATTGCCGGTCTTCATGGCAGGGAAGATATGGACCCCGGGCGAGTTAAAGTTCGCGTTCACGCCACAGGAGCGGCCGCACTGCGCGCAGTAATGGCAAGCTGAGCGGCCATTCAGCGGACGGGTCAAAATGGCGAGGCGTGAAGGGATGCAGGGAATTTTGAGCTTGTCGCAGGCGGCTTTGATCAATCTTTCGTAGCCACGTGGCGCCGGCGCCGGTTGAAACTTCCCGTCGGGGGTATTTTCGAGACCTTCCTGCGAACCGAAGACGCCGATCAGCTCTTCCGCTTTGTCGTAGTAAGGGGCAAGGTCATCATAGGTGATAGGCCAGTCGAAGCCCTTACCGTCCCGGCTGTACGGTTTGAAATCGTAAGGCCCCATGCGCAGCGAGATGCGGCCGTAGTGATTGGTGCGGCCTCCCAGCATGCGGGCGCGCCACCACATCCATTCCGAGCCGGGGGCGAGCGTGTAAGGCTCACCGGGTACCTGCCAACCGCCCACGGTTGTGGCGTCGAAAGCGCCCCAGGGTTTTTCGCGCGTGCCGGCCCCGCGATGAGGCACCTGGTACGGCCACTCGAACATTTTCGATTGCTTAGTGCAGTCGAACATCTCGCCCGCTTCGAGCATGCAGATCTTTGCGCCCGCAAGCGCCAGCACGTGCGCGGCGACACCTCCGCCGGCGCCGGAGCCGACGATGACGACATCATATGTTTTCGGAGTGGCCTTTACTTGTGCCATGTATTATCTACCTTTATCATCCCGCTTATGATCAATAAAAAAACTCCCGCGCAGAGGTTATCTGCGCGGGAGTAAAGTTGGAGAACAATCGATTTTAGAAGTAAGCCCGCAGTGAGAGCTGCAAATTGCGTACGTCGTTGGTCTTGCCGGTAACTTTGCCGAACGTGGTTGCGTTCGTGGGGTCCAGTCCCACGCCGTTCCAGTTCGGATGGTTGAATGCGTTGAAGGCTTCCGCCCGGAATTGGAAGCCAAAACGCTCCGTGACAGCAAACTTCTTGAAGAGACCAAGATTCCAGTTGTTGAAACCGGGGTGATAAATGATGTCACGAACACCTGGCTGGTTGACAAAGGTCCCCGGCGTAGGAGGCGTGAAGATCGGGGTGCCGTCCGGATTTGTGGTTTTGAACCAATATTGATTCTGCGCACCGTTGGCCGCATCGAAATTTTGCGGATATTGAATGTTTCCATTCATTTGCCAGAATTGGCCGACGTTGCTGTTTGTGCAATTGGAGGTGCCAGGGGAGCCGCCAAGGCTGCCGTCTTGTCCCACGCCGGCGTAGTCGTTTGCCTTCCCGACACTACAGGGGTTTCCCGTTTGTGCCTGGAAAATACCGCTGATCTGCCAGCCGCCCAGAACCTTCCCTGCGAAGGTGTTCTGGTTCCGGAAGATGGGCAGTTCATACAAGAAATTCACGATCAGGGTATGCCTTGTATCGAATTCCGAAGGCCCCCATAAGTTATGCGCGTCATACGTATTTGGAATGATATCTCGCTGATTCGAGCCGTCATCCATGCTCTTGCTGAATGTATACGCGGCGCCAAACTGCAATCCTTTGGAGAAGCGCTTGTTCCAGGAGAGCTGGAGGGAGTTGTAGGTGGAGTTGGCAACATTGTCGGTTTCCCGGATGGAGTTGTAGCCCTTGTAGGGACGTAAAGCATCCAGGTTCACCCCGGGATTGGCCAGTACGGTAGCGAGCGTGGGCTGGTTGATATCGGACTCGCGCTGCTGGTGTAAACCACGCCGTCCGACATAGCCGATGCTCACAACGGAATTGGCGATTTCCCTTTCCACCGTAACGTTCCAGTTCCAGGCTGAGGGGTTCTTGAACTCACGGCTCTGCGTGGTGACGGTGAGAGGAAGAACGTTCGCACCGGTTCCGCCCGGATTGTCGGCATTTCCGAAGCTGACATTGGCCGTCGGCTGGAAGGGCGGGTTGCCGCCGAGGAAAATGGAGTCGCTGACACCCAGACGGGTAAAGAATTCCCCGCCGCCGGCGCGGATTACAGTCTTCGGATCCAACTGGTAGGCAATGCCGAGTCGAGGCTGGACTTGTCCGTACTGAATCTTTGAATAGTAGTCGGGGTAGCTTCCACCACGGAATAGGTAGTCATATTGTCCGGAAGTGGCTTCCGGAAAACGTCCCTTCGCACTGTCAGGGAAGCCATTTCCAGGAATGACCATGCCGTTGTAGCGATCTCCATTGCCAACGACAACCTGTCCGGCGTTCGGGCCGGTCCGAATGACGCTCACTGCATTAGCAGGATTGTAGAGGGTGGGATCGAACGCCGCCATATTGGCCCATTGCGCTTTATAAGGAACAATGATCGTATAGCGTATGCCATAGTTTACGGTGAGCTTATCGTTCACTTTCCAGGAGTCCTGCACGTAGGGCTCGTAGCTGCTGCCGCGGAACACGGTGTAGGCGCGTTGTCCTAATTCCGAATAACTGTCGAAAAGCCCCAAAGCGGCATTTGCGATTGCGTTTCCAGTACCGGGGAAACCTGAACGAGAGTCGTTAAATGTGAACTGGCCATTTTGGTTGTTCGTACAAGTAGGACAGGCGCTGACGTTGATTTCGTCGTTGTCGTTCTCACCCGAGCGCTCGAAGTAGAAGCCGAACTTCATCGTGTGACGGCCTTTGATCCAGGTCAAACTGTCCGTCACCGTGTAGATAGGACCGGAGGAGTGAGACGGATACGGGCCGCCAGTCAAACCAGTCAGACCTGTTATGTTCGCAGTAGGAATACGGGTGGGAATCAGCTTACCATTTGGAAAAATGTACGGGTAATTGAGACCTGCCTTCGTGCGATCGAAAAAGTTAGCAGTATCGACGGGAATGTAGACGTTGTCAAGACTAACCGTTGCCAGGGCCTCGTTCACAATGCTGGGGCTGATGGTCCACACATAGTCGAGAGAATTCGTCTGATTGGGGCGATTGAAAAACTTCGGCGTCCTGGTCGGCGTGCCATCGAGGGGTTGATATTCATTGAACGAATAATTGTTACGGCGGAATTGCAGGCGCTGCGTACCGGTGATGTTGATGTCGGCGGCCAGCGTGTCTTTCCGTTGATCCTGCGGGTGCAAGGCGGTGATGTAGTAGTTGTTGACGCCGGTAATGAAATTTCCTACTGCAAGGTTGGGATCCGGGTAAGATTTTAAAATGCCCAAGCCGTTCTGACTGAGCTGGCTAGCCGGAATGATGTTTCCTGAATACGGAGCACCGGTGGTGGGGTTCTTGACCTGGACAACCTTGCCCAAAATATTTGCCGGGCCGTTCGTTAGCAATTCGCTGAAGTTGCCCTGGCGCATGAGAGCAGTGGGAACTGTCCAGGTGGCGGTATCGGTGAAGCGGTAGCGCACCCATTCCTGGCCCCAATACCAGAAGTATTTGCTCTTGTCTTTATTGAATTTCCCGGGAATGTAGAATGGGCCGCCAATGTTGAAGCCGTACTGGTTGTAGCGGAATGCCGGCACAAAGTTCTGACCGATCGTCTTATTACGAGTCCAGGTATTGGCATTAAATGCGTCGTTGCGGAGGTATTCGTAAGCGGCACCGTGGAAGTCGCTGCCGCCGGGCTTGGTGATGATACGAATCTGGGCTCCGGAGGTCCGGCCGTATTCTGCCGCATAGGAAGCGGTCAGAATTTGCACTTCGGAGGTAGAATCCACGTCGGCGGCGCCAAGGCTGGTCCCGTTCGAGCGCGTTCTCGTCGCAGGAGCCCCGTCATAGGTGATGAGGTTGTCCGGGTTTCGCGAGCCATTAAAGTTCGCCGGTCCTTGCGTGAAATTGAATGACAACCCAGCCAGGTTTCCCCCGCGGGCACCCGGTACCAGGCTGGCCAACCCAACCGGATTCCGGCCATTCAATTCGAGCGCATCGATCTGCTCGCGCGTCACGAGCTTCTGAACCGAGGCTGTCTCGGTCTGAAGCTGCGTCGCGGCGGCCGATACTTCCACCGTTTCGGTTGCCGATCCCAAGGCGAGCGTAGCGTCGACTGCTAGCGTAGAAGCCGGATCCAGCTTGTCGTTGCTGGATTCGAACTTCTTGAAGCCGCTGGCCGTCACAGAGACGTTGTACATCCCGGGCGGAATGTTCGTAACCGAGTAGAGACCACCTTGATTAGTGGTGGCGCTTCGTTCGCTGCCGTTGGCCTGATTCTTTACTGTGACTGTTGCATTCGGAACCGCTGCCCCGCTTGGATCCCTCACCGTTCCATTGATGGTGCCGAGATCCGACTGTGCAAATATGGTTCCCGTAAAAATAGCCAGAACAGCGCTGGCTAAACAGACGTATAGAAATTTAGATAGAAAATTGGTCCTCATAGACTCCCCTTCTCCACGCGGAGCACAACACACACGCTCAACCCTTGCAAGACTCCCTCAAGAGAGTATATTGCGGTCCGCCGGTTAGTGCAACCCTATTATTGGGGATGCATATTTCTGTGCACACGTGTGCCTAGGGCACATATTGCGATAAATAGCGTTTCGCCATGATGAATCCGGTCTTGAAATCCTCACTAAAGTCAGGTCCCGGATTGTTGTCTGCACCATACAGTGGGTCTTCCTGCTCAACGCTCATAGCCCCCGTATAGCCAACGTCCTGTAGCACACTGAAAAACTCGCGCCAGTTCATAGAACCCATGCCCGGAATCCGGTACCGCCACCAGCGGGCGTGATTCACCGGATTAATCCCACCGGCACGTACGACCGGCCATAGTATTTCCGTGTCCTTCAGGTGTACGTCGTATATCTTGTCAACAAAATCGCGCGCCGTTTGTATAGGGTCCATGAATTGGCGCACTAAGTGCGACGGATCGTACTGCAAACCCACGTAAGGCGAGTCCCCGAAACCCTTGAAGAGGGCCTCAAAGCCCACCGGGCTGGTCGCCAGATTGGGCGCTTCCGGATAGGGCTCCCACAGGATGCGTACTTTATAGCGCTCGCAAACGGGGAAGAACTTCTCCTGGTAAACACGTACGATTTCGTCGATCTGCTGCTCGAAGGGCTTCGCCGGATCTCTACCCGACTGGGTGCCGATGTACGGTACTCCCAGTTTGCCGGCCAGCTCAATGGCCTTGACGAAGTAGTTGTTCGAACGTTCGCGACGGGCAAGGTCCGGATTGATCGAGTCGCCCCCTACCTGCAAGGCAGAGACATGCATCTGGTTTTTTGCGAGCGTCGCCTTAACTTCCTCGATTTGGGAATCGGAAAGCGAACTGGCGTCAAGCGTCGACCGCGCCGAGGACCCAAGGATCATATTGGTAAACCCCTGCTCCTTCGCCCAGGCGACGTTTGCCGGTGTATAAGGGCCGAGCACGCCGAGGAGCGGCTTCCACTCTTTGTGAACCTGTCTGTGGGGACGCGGAGTTTGCGCGGCGAGCGATGCGGCCGCGCCGATCGAGCCAATGAGGGTCCGGCGAGTCATCCTGATCAGTGTATATCGCTAGCTCAATTCCACGCCCCGCGTTTCCGGTATCCACAAAGCTGCAATGGCCGCCGCGGCGAACGCGCAGCCGCAAGCCGCAAAACCCCAGCCGAGCCCGTGTGATTGCCCGATAGCGCCGATGATAAACGGTGCAAACGCACTAATGCCCCGGGCGGTGTTGTAAGAAAGACCCAGCGCGGTCGCACGGATCGGAGTAGGGAAGAGTTCACTACCTGCCACTGCCGCGCCCGTAAAAAAGCCCGTTCCGAAGAATGCCGCAATCGAAGCTGTCAACAAAATCCACCCTGGCGAACGCGCCAGTGCGAACGCGGGCACCGAAATGGCGGCACATGCCAGATAAAGAACGATGGCTCGCTTGCGGCCGAACGTGTCGGCGAGCAGGCCAAACAATAGATAACCAGGCCACATGCCGCATAAATTCAACACCACCAAAAAACTCGTAAAGCCGAATAGCGTGAACCCGCGGCCGCCCTCCGATACCGGCAGTGCGAGATACGCCGGGATCCATGTGAAGAGTCCCCACCAGGCGAACATGCCGAATGTGTTCATCGCCAACAAGACCAGGAGCCGCGGCAGCGCGTTATTCCACAGCGCGCGTTTTTGTTCGGCGCTCGGCGGTGATCTGCGCGCCCGTTGCCATAACTCCGGTTCCGGGACACGGCTCTGAATCCATAGGGTCACTAGCGCAGGCAGAACCCCCACAAAAAAGACCCACCGCCAGCCGGCGCGCGCAAGCACAATCTGCGCCACGACGGCGGCAAGCGCGTAGCCGATTGCCCAACTGCTCTGCACAATTCCGAGTGCGCGTCCGCGCCACGCGCTGGGCCAGGTCTCGGCGACCAAAGTCGCACCGGCATTCCATTCGCCGCCCATTCCCAAACCCAAAAGAAAACGCAGAACGGCGAGCATGGTCACGCTGCTTGAGAAGCCGCAAGCGAAAGTAAATATCGAATAAGTCAGAATGCTGGCGCTGAGCACGCGCCGGCGGCCGAAGCGGTCGGCGCACACGCCGAAGAAAAAACTGCCGATGGCCGATGCGATAAGAGTTAAGGTATTCAGCAGTCCCGCCGTGGCCTTCGTCATGCCGAATTCGCCGAGCAGCGTCGCAAGCACGATCGAATAAAGCATGACGTCGAAAGCGTCGAGCATCCAGCCGAGCGCGGCGGCGAGTAGTGTGCGGCGTTGCGTACCGGTGGTGTTACGCCAGCGGAATGGCGCGCTTTCGACCATAGAGAATAGGATAGGCTTCGCTCGCGCATGCGCATCGCTATCGATACCGGAGGCACGTTTACCGATTGTGTGTATCTCGAAAACGGCCGTCTCGAAATACGAAAAGTTCGTTCTACGTCCGGTGATCCAGCCGCCGCCGTGCTGGATACGGTGGCTCGGGTCGCGAGCGGCAAGCCTGCCCATGTTCGGCACGGAACCACTGTAGGAACGAACGCGTTGCTGGAACGCACTGGCGCGCGCGTCGCGTTTGTAACCACTGCCGGATTCGAAGACACGCTGGCGATAGGCCGGCAGGCGCGAGCGCAGCTTTACGATCTTTTCTTCCTGAAAGACGAGCCGCTCGCGCCCGCCCCGATGCGGTTCGGTGTCACAGAGCGTACGGCAAGTGATGGTTCGATTTTGCAGCCGGTGTGCGGGGACCAACTCGCGGATCTGCGGGAAGCGATCCGGTCCGGGGCGCCAGAATCGATTGCGGTATCGCTGTTGTTCGGCTTCGCCAATCCGGCCAATGAGCGAGCCGTTGCCGCCGCGCTTGCACAGATCGGAGTTCCGCTCTCGCTCTCGCACGAAATCCTACCCGAGTTTCGCGAGTATGAGCGCGCATCGACGGTTACGATCAACGCCTATCTGGCGCCGAAGATGCAAACGTATTTGACGCGGCTCGAAGCCGGTCTTCGAGCGCGCGAGTCGACCCTGGAGGTAATGCAGTCTTCGGGCGGGATCGTACCTGCCGCCATCGCGGCGCGCGAGCCGGTTCACACCATCCTCTCCGGACCGGCGGGCGGCGTTGTCGGTGCGACAGCTATGGCGCGGCGCGCGGGATTTACAAACATTCTGACGTTCGACATGGGCGGTACTTCTACCGACGTCGCGTTCGTCGACGGCCGGCACGGTCTCACAGCGACAACCGAATTCAAAATCGCTGGAATGCCGGTGGCCGTTCCGATGCTCGACATCAATACTGTGGGCGCGGGCGGAGGCTCACTCGCGAGCTTCGATCGCGGAGGAGCGTTGCGTGTTGGACCGGAGTCCGCCGGTGCCGATCCGGGACCTGCCTGCTACGGCCGCGGTGAAAGGCCCACCGTTACGGATGCCAATCTCTTGCTGGGCCGGCTGGATGCGGATCACTTTTTGGGCGGTGACATGCAGCTCGATGAAGCGCGCGCTCGTGAATGCCTCAATCGGGCGCGCGGCCCTTTGCAGGATGCCCACATTTTTGCGGACGGTATCGTGCGTCTGGCGGAGGCGCACATGTCCCAGGCTCTTCGTAAAATTTCTGTGGAACAGGGCCGGGACCCACGCGATTGTACGCTCGTCAGTTTCGGCGGGGCAGGCCCGCTGCATGCTTGTGCCCTCGCCTCTACGCTGCGCATGCCAAGAGTCCTCGTGCCCCAATTTCCTGGTGCTTTGTCCGCTTACGGCATCCTGGTGTCCGACGCAGTTCGCGACCTTTCTCGAACCGTGATGTTACGGCCCGGCGATCCCAGGCTCGAAGAGTATTTTCAATTTTTAGAAAAGGGCCATTCAAACGCCCTCCGCACTGTGGATGCGCGCTACGTGGGCCAAGGGTACGAACTGAATGTTCCTTGGTCCGCGGATTTCGTCGCCGCGTTTCACGCGCTGCACGCCGAGCGTTACGGCTATTCCGATCCGCGCCGTCCTGTAGAAGTCGTAAACGTTCGCGTGCGAGTGGTGTCGGTGACGGAGGAAATGATTGTGGAGCCGGCCGAAGTGCGCGATGGAGATGGAAGTCAAGCCGTGTTGAAAGAAAAACGCATGTACTGCGAGGGCGAATGGAAGACCGGCAAAATATATGACCGGACACTGCTGCGCGCCGGGGACAGTTTCCCTGGCCCAGCCGTGATCGCCGAGTACAGTGCCACTACTCTTCTCGCGCCGGGAGCGCGAGTTCAAGTGGATAAATGGTCGAACCTGATTATCGAGCTATGACTTCCGACCCGATTGAGCTGGCGATATTTAAAAGCTCCTTTCACTCGATTGCCGAAGAGATGGGAGCGGTGCTGCGGCGCACCGCGTTTTCGCCGAATATCAAGGAGCGGCGCGACTATTCAAGCGCGGTGTTCGATGCGCGTGGCAACGCGATCGCGATGGGCGATCACATGCCCGTACATCTGGGTTCCATGCCAAGATCCGTCGAAGCCGCGCTCGCGAAACTTGCTTTCTCGCCGGGAGACATCGCTATTCTGAACGATCCCTACGATGGCGGCACTCATCTGCCGGATATCACGCTCGTGATGCCGGTCTTCGTCTCTGGTATCGGCCAAGCGGCATTCTACGTGGCCAATCGCGCGCATCACGCCGATGTCGGCGGCATGTACCCAGGATCGATGGGGCTATGCCGCGAAATCTGGCAGGAAGGCGTACGTATCCCGCCCGTGAAGCTGGTTTCAGGCGGCGTATTGAATGATGCTTTGCTCGCCTTAATTCTCAACAATGTGCGAACACCGAAAGAAAGAGAAGGCGACCTGACCGCGCAAATCGGGTCCTGCCGCGTCGGCGCAGAGCGGCTGCTCGAGATGGTCTCGCGCCATGGACTACCGCGCATTGAAGATAACGTTGCCGCCCTTCTCGATCACTCTGAACGCCTTATGCGCGCCCTGCTGGCCTCGCTGCCCGAAGGCGAATTTCATGCGGAAGATTATCTCGATAGCGACGGCATCACAGCCGAAGCTGTGAAGATTTGCGTCGCGATCCTGACCGATCCTGCGCATCAAAGCTTGCTTGTAGACTTCACCGGCTCGGCCTCGCAAGTGAGCGGAAACCTGAACGCCGTCGCGGCCATTACCTGGTCCGCTGTGTTCTATATCCTGCGGTGCCTGCTGCCGGAGGAGGCAGCTCCAACGGCCGGCCTGATGCGCCCGGTCACGCTCGTCCTTCCCGAAGGAAGTATTGTGAACGCACGCTCTCCGGCTGCGGTCGCGGCGGGCAATGTGGAGACGTCGCAGCGCATTGTAGATGTCTTGTTGCGCGCCTTCGCGCAGATATTACCGTCGCGTATCCCCGCAGCGAGCGCCGGCACGATGACGAATCTAACGATCGGTGGCATCGACCCACGTACCCACGAACCCTATGCCTACTACGAGACGATAGCCGGTGGTTCGGGGGCCCGTCCGAAGACGGATGGAATTTCGGGCGTTCATACGCACATGACGAATTCATGGAATACGCCCGTGGAAGCACTCGAGTACGCTTACCCGTTTCGCGTGCGCCGCTATGCATACCGCACTGGCTCAGGCGGCACAGGACGGCATCGCGGCGGCGATGGACTCATACGTGAGATCGAGCTGTTAGCTCCCGCGCAGATTACTTTGCTGGCGGACCGGCGCGTTTTTGCGCCCTACGGGCTGGCGGGCGGAGGGGAAGGCGCACATGGTCGCGCGGCGGTTCTGATGGAGGGCAAGGAAACCGCGGTTGCCGGCAAGTGCAACTTCGAGGTGCCGGCTGGCGCTGTGCTGCGCCTGGAGACGCCCGGAGGAGGCGGTTGGGGTATATGATAGCTGCCAAATCTTATGTCGCCACTAACTACCAATTCCGTTCACCGGCGCCAGGCGATCGCATCGGCCTTTCGGGCCGTTGGCCTTGCCTCGCTGAGCGGGACCGCTCTCGAAGCGCGGCAACAAACGGAACGGAACGCTCCTATATCGCCGAAAGACAATCTCAAGATCACCAAGCTCGAGACCTTTCTGGTCAAGCCGCGTTGGCTGTTCTTAAAAATTCACACCAACGCGGGGATCACTGGCTTGGGCGAGCCGATCACCGAGGGACGGGCTCTGACATGTGCTGAAGCGGTCAAAGAGATAGAACCTTATCTGGTCGGTAAGGATCCGCGGCCGGTCGGAAAACATTGGCAAGCCATCTACCGCCACGCGTTCTATCGCGGTGGTCCGATATTGACGAGCGCGCTCAGCGGCATCGATCAAGCTCTCTGGGATATCAAGGGCAAGGCACTCGGTGTCCCGGTCTACGAATTACTTGGCGGCCCAACGCGCGATCGCGTCCGAGTTTACGCGCACGCCGGCCGGCCGGACCAGATGAAAGCCCTCAAAGCCAAGGGTTTTACCGCGTTTAAAACAGGTGTAGCCAAGAAGCGCCCGGCCCGCTACATCGAAACGCAAGCCGAGATCGAATATGCTGCCGAGACCTTTGCGGGCCTGCGTCAGGCGATGGGAAAGGACGTCGATATCGCCATCGATTTTCACGGCGCCATCAGCCCGGCCACCGCGAAGTTGCTGATCAGAGCGTACGAGCCGTATCAGCCCATGTTCATTGAAGAGCCCTGCCAGGCGCAAAATCACGACATTATGGCCGAGATCGCGCGCGGCACATTTCTGCCGATTGCGACCGGCGAACGTGTCTTCACAAAATGGGGATTTCGTGAAGTACTCGAGAAAAAAGCCGCGACGGTCCTGCAACCGGACCTGTGTCACGCCGGGGGCATTACGGAAGTGCGCTTGATCGCCGGCATGGCGGAAGCGTACTATGCCGACGTCGCGCCGCACAATCCATTGGGTCCGATTTCACTCGCCGCAGGTGTCCAGATGTCGGCCAGCATCCCGAATTTTCTATGTCAGGAGCAAGTCTCTCTTGGCGAGGGATATATCAAGGAGCCATTCCGCGTTCGCGAAGGATTCCTCGAATTGCCGAAGGGGCCGGGATTGGGGATTGAACTGGACGAAAACGCCATGGCCGATAAAATTGGTCACGATTGGCGGAATCAGGAGTCGTACGACGCCGAGGATAACTCGGTTGTGGATTGGTAACGCGTTAAGGGCTGCGGGTGCCCGTCGTGCTTGTTGTATAAATGGACTACCTAAAGGGGGCTGGGGAGTATGTCGGAGATGAGACGTTGGTTGTTAGCGGTCGCTCTAGCGGGAGTATTGTCTCTTAATGCATTCGGGCAAGTCGCATCGGCGGAATTGAGTGGGACGGTTCTTGATTCCTCGGGCGCCGTAGTAGCAAACGCAAAAGTCACGGCCAGGAATCTGGCCACCAACCTGGCTCGTGATGCGGCCAGCGATAGCAACCGGAAAATACATCATCACGCTGCTTCCCCCTGGGGACTACACAGTGAGTGTGGAAGCGGCCGGTTTCCGCAAACTGGTCCAAAGCGGCATTACTCTGCAAATCAACCAGCAGGCGCAGGTCGACCTGACGTTGCAACTGGGCCAGGTTTCGGAAACCGTGGAAGTGACGGGGCAGGCTCCGCTGCTGGAATCCGAATCGTCTTCGCTTGGCACAGTGGTGAATCAGAAGCTGGTGAACCAACTGCCGCTGAACGGGCGAAATTTCATCCAGCTTGCCACACTAAGTCCTGGCGTGAATGGCGTCGGTTACTCGGCCTCGGGAACGATCATGAGCGGTTCCCGTCCCGACGACCGCCGTCCCGGCACGGAGATTTTTTCCAACGGAAATCGCGAGGGCTCGAACAATTTCTTGTATGACGGCATCGACGACAACGAGCGGCTGACTCTTTCGATCGTCCTACGGCCGGCCGTCGAAGCCGTTCGCGAATTCAAGATTCAGACGAATCTGTATAGCGCCGACATTGGCCGCAATTCCGGCGCCGTCGTCGACGTGATCACGAAGTCCGGCACGAACCAACTGCACGGCAGCCTCTTCGAGTTCCTGCGCAATTCCGCCATGGATGCGCGGAGTTTCTTCAGCCCGAAAGGGCACGGCCTTCCCGACTTTTCGGCTGAATCAGTTTGGCGGCTCGTTCGGCGGTCCGGTTGTGCTGCCGAAAATCTATAACGGCAAAGATCACACGTTCTTCTTCGTCGATTATGAGGGTTACCGGCGTGATTCTCAGCAGTTAACGCTCGGCAATATCCCGACCGCCAAAATGCGAACTGGTGACTTCAGCGAGACAGCGACGATTTACGATCCGTTGACAACGCGACCCAATCCGAGCGGATCGGGATTCGTGCGCACACCCTTTAGCGGCAATCGGATTCCGGCAAACCGCTGGGACCCCGTCTCGGCCAAGATGGTCAATGCCTATCCGACTCCGACAAGTTCGGCGCGCTTCAATAACTATCTCGCTAATTTGATCCAACATCAGAACTGGGATCAGGGCGACGCGCGAGTCGATCACCAGGCGACCCCACGCGATAATTTCTTTGCGCGCTGGTCGATTCAGAATACAGAAACTATAGTTCCCAGCACTTATCCGGCGACGCAGATTGCCGGAATCTCGCAGCCCGTGAACCTGGCCGATGAAGCCTCGTTTGCCGGTGTTTCCTTCGCGCCGACGCAGCACGCCGTCGCGAGTTACGTCCATATTTTCACGCCTCGGCTGGTGAACGAATTCCGCGCCGGCTTCAGTCGATTCCGGCTGGACTATACGGCTGATCAGTATCAACCCGGCGGCGCACTCGGCAATAAATTGGGCGTACCGAACGCGAATGTTACGCCCAATGAGCAGAACCTTCCGATTTTTTCTCCTTCGTCCTATATAGGCATTGGCCAGACGCGCTCGTTGCCGATTTTTCGCCGCGAAAACACGTTTGAGTACATCGACAATGTCTCCTACACGCAGGGTTCGCACACTCTGAAATGGGGCGTCGATTTTCGCCGCCGCCAGCTTACGATTTATCAGACCAATCAGGGTAACGGCCGGTTTAACTTCTCTCCCGCATTAACCGATTCACGCGCCGGTTCTGGTGGCGATAGTATGGCAAGCTTTCTTCTCGGCTATGCCACGGGGATCATTCACGACTACACGCAGAACTGGCCGGGTGAGCGCGGCTCCGAGCTAGGCCTCTATTTCGCCGATGATTGGCGAGTGACCAAGAAGCTGACACTCAATCTCGGCGTGCGCTGGGATTATTTCAGCCCGTTCAGCGAGGTTTCGAACCGCTGGGCTAACTTCAACCTTGCGACCGGGAAGATCGACATTGCCGGACGTAACGGGGTGGATAAATATGCCGGAGTGGAACCCTATTATAAAAATTTGGGACCGCGCTTCGGCTTTGCCTATCAGGCTATGCCGCACACGGTTGTCCGCGGTGGATTTGGCATCTTCTACAATCCGACCGGCAGCGAAGGCGGAAGCCTGCGACTATTTCGGCAACTTCCATACGGCGCCACTACAAGCATTACTCCTGGAGACATCAACGTGGGTCCACGCGTGAGCGATGGGTTCGCCCCGTTGCAACCGGTCAATGTGGCATTTGCCGATAATCCGTTCGGCGCCATGACCGCCGTCGATCATCACTTCCGTCCCTCATACGCGGAACAATTCAATTTCACGGTGGAGCAGGAGATCGCGCCCTGGGCGCTCGTGATCAAGATGGCTACCATCGGAAATCTCGGTCGCCATCTCTACAATACGTATGACGCGAACCAGCCCATTCCTGGACCGACTGCACCTGACCCGCGTCGGCCGCTTTATCCAATCGATCCCCTCCTGAGCACAACGAACTATTACACGACCGACGGATTGGGCGAATACTACGCGTTCCAACTTACTGCCGACAAGCGTTTCAGCCATGGTCTGAGCGCTATTTTGGGATACACCTGGTCGCACGCCATCGATGATGTGCCGTTGGAATTCGGGGGCGGCGCTACCGGTCCGCAGCCCCAAGACCCGCGCAACATCGCTGCCGAGCGCGGCAACTCGATCATCGACATGCGCCATCGTCTCACCCTGAGCTACACCTGGGAGTTGCCTTTCGGAAAGGGCAAAGCGATGCTGAACCGCGGTGGCATTGCGGACTGGATTTTGGGCGGTTGGCAGACGAATGGAATTCTGACTGCGCAAACCGGCTTACCGTTTTCCGCCGTTCTGCAGACTTCTACTACCAATGGAACCGGCAGCCGTCCAAATGGCATCGGTCCTGTAACCTACCCGCATACATTGCAGCAGTGGTTCGCTCCTTCAGCTTTCACCACTCCCGCGCCATACACTTACGGAAATCTCGGCCGCAACACCCTCTTCGGACCGGGCCGTGTCAATTGGGATATGTCGCTGTTCAAGAATTTCGTGATTCGCGAGCAAATGCGGTTCGAGTTCCGCGCTGAAGCGTTCAACATATTCAACCACCCGCAGTTCGGATTGCCCAATCAGAACATTGGCAACGCGCAGGTCGGACAAATAACCAGCACGGTCGGGAATCCGCGCCAGCTTCAAATGGGGCTGCGCTTTCAGTTCTGATCTGTGGGCGCTCGGCCGATTATCACGAGAGGTCGAGCGCCCGCGGCGAATCATAAATGACGATCATACGGCCTTGCCAGCGCCATAACGCTCCATCCGCACACGGGCTGTGATGGCATGGGCCTGCATTCCTTCGAGGAGACATTGCCGCTCCGTCACTTCCGCGGTCTCGACGCTTGCCGCGGGCGTCATGCGCTGATAAGTGCAGGTCTTCAGGAATTTGCCGACCCAGAGGCCGCCGGTGTACCGCGCGGAACGGCTCGTCGGCAGAATGTGGTTAGTGCCGATTGTCTTGTCGCCGTAGGCAACCGTGGTTTCCTCTCCCAGGAATAGCGATCCGTAATTCCGCAAATTCTGAAAAAAGTAGTCTTCGTCCGCGACATGTAGCTCCAGATGCTCGGGCGCATAGTCGTCGCTGAGCCGGACCGCCTCGGCCACATCTTCGGCGATATACACGATTCCGTGGTCGCGCCAGGAGAGTTTCGCGATCTCTCCGGTTGGCAGCGTTTCCAGTTGTCGCTCGACCTCGGTAATTGTCCGCAGCGCGAAATTCTCGCTGAAGCAGACTAGGCATCCGCCGCTATTCGGATCGTGCTCTGCCTGTCCGAGGAGATCGCACGCCACGAGAGCCGGGTGGGCGCGGTCGTCGGCGATAACAAGGATCTCGGTAGGACCGGCCAGCAAATCGATCCCACAGCGTCCGAAGAGCTGCCGCTTCGCCTCCGCGACGAAACGGTTGCCGGCGCCGCATAACATGTCGACTGCTGGAGCGCCATCGAGCCCGAAGGCCATCAGTGCGAGAGCGGGAACCCCGCCCAAGATATAGATCGCGTCCGCGCCGGCTTTTTGGATGGCGTTGATGGTCGCCGGATAAACTCCCTTTCCTTTCATAGGAGGCGTACATGCCACGATATGTCCCACGCCCGCTACGCGCGCCGGAATAATGCTCATTTGCGCCGAGCCGAACATCGGATAGCGCCCGCCGGGAATATAAGATCCAACCGACTGAGCCGGAATGTGGCGATGGCCCAAAATTACGCCGGGGCGCGTCTCCACTTCGAGATCCCGCATAGTTTCCCGCTGCGCCTGGGCGAAAGCGCGAACGTTTGCCTGGCAATAGTCGGTGTCGCGAACTGCTTGCGGAGGCACTTGTGCAATCGCGTCCTCTATTTGGTTCGCCGTCATCTGAAAGCGCTGCGGCGCCCAATCGTCGAATTGCCGGCTGTATTTACGAACGGCATCCATGCCGTTCTTCTCTAGGTCGATCAATATTTCCGATACAATTCGGGATGTCTCGAAGTCGTGTTCAAATAGGCGATGTCTGCCGGGCTTTAGAATTTTCATGACCGCGTCTCAAGTCCAGCATCTGACATGCGCCTACGTTACATGGCGAAAAATCTTTATGGCGTGGTCCGAACTAAATGGTATATCCTTTGACGATGGGCTCCAATTTGCCCGCTTTCCGGGGCCGGGTGTTGCCGGCAATTTTTCTTTTCTGTTCTCTGGCAGCCGCGAAAACGCTGCCGGTGGTCTTGGTGAAATCCGGACCCCTTCACTCGGAAAGCTTGGTGCTGAACGGCGTTAAAGCCGGCAATCAGTACAGCATTCTTTATTCGCTCGATTCACTGCGAGATTTACGGGTTGATAGCCGAGTCGAGCTCGAAGTGCGGCAGGGCGAGGAAGTGTTGGTAAAAAAGGTCTTGCACGCCGGCGATGCGGACGTGTACGCGCAGTTTCGCGTGATCCATCCCGGGTCCGTCACACTCTCCGTTCGCGATACGGATGCGACGGGCGCCTATCACCTCCAAATTAACCGCTGGCCGGAATCATCCGAGCTGAAAAGCGCGCCAAGCCATCGCTGGCAGGACGCGCTCCCAATTTCGCTCGGCAAGACGGTTTTTGCCTATGGCGATGACGCCGAGTACATTCCGCTGCCCGGCACACCGCGCAAGTCATTGGTCGAAGATCCGGATCTGACGGACTGGTATAAGTTCGAGTTCGCTAGTGATCGTCCCAAGCTGGTGTTCTTTCAGATCGACCTGATGGAGCGCGACCAGGTGCCGGTGAACGTCGCGGTGTATCGTGAGAGCGCTGGAAAGCTGTTCGAATACCACGAGGGTGAAGATCCCGTCACGCTCCCGCACGAAGTGCAGGCGCTTCCCGGAAACAAATTTACGCCGCGCGTTCTGAAGGACTCAGGAACGTATTGGATCGCCGTGCGCGCCAGCCACCCCGAGTACAAGCTTCGGACGCGTGTTTACGATGTGCCGCCTTATTCAGATCCCCACGAGGCGGTACGAACCGGTTTGGATTATATTCTTGGTGCGGGTGACTCGTGGCATGCCAATACACCTCGACGGGGCGGCGTGTTCGATCGGGTCTCAAGCGTTCATCAAGAAACTTCTCTATGCGTGGCTTGTCATGCTACGCATTTTCCGCAGCGCGCGGCCTTATATGCTGCGCGTAACGGTTATCCCGTTGTTCAACGCCAGCAACTCCAATTTCTAGCTGAACGGTTTTATAACAATCCGCGTCCGTTCTATGGTTTCGCCGACCAGGGCGTGGTCTGGTCACGTGTGATTTCCGCCCCGGCCAATGTGCTTGGCCGCATGTCGCATCTGATGGATCTCTACGAAGATCAGATCACCGGCGAGCGCCGCGAGAGTTTTCATAAAGGGATCGTCGAGTATCTGAAGCTTTACTATGCGGGCCGTGACAAGCTGCCGGGTGATGAGACCAACGGCAATACCCCCATCGTGAGCACGCACGAAATCGCCTGGTACGCCTGGACCGCTACGAAGGACTCGAGGTTGGGGCGCTGGATTGCATCGGGCGAAGTCAAGAATGTCACCGATCTGTGCTACCAGACGCTCGCGCTCGCCGATATCGACAGCAGCCGCTATCACGAACTCATTCAAAAGAACGTGGAGCGGCTCTTTTCCTTGCAGCGGGCAGATGGGCAATGGTCATACAAATTCGAACCGGACCAGGCGGAAGTAGAGTTCCAAACCGGTCATGTTTTGTGGACGCTGAAAGCCGCCGGCGTGCCGCTTACCGACCCGCACGTGGCTAAAGCCGTGAAATATCTTTTGGGGCGACAACAGGCTTTTGGCGGCTGGCTCGATCCGCAGCAGTCATTTGAAAATTTCCGTACGCCCTTTCGCGAAACACAATTCGCCACGATGGGCCTGAGCGCCTATTATCCGCTGAAGAATCGTGCGAAAGGCTGGGATTCTCCCGCGGTCAGCAAGCTCCCGAGTGACCCCATCCACCTGCTCGAACAGCTGGACAATATCTGGGATCCGGTTCCGGGTTCAGTGTACAAACAAATTGTCAAAGCCGCGCAATCGAACGATGCGCTCCTACGGCAAGCCGCCGTGGAAGCGCTTGGCCGTCTGGGAAAGCGCGATCCGATTCTGATCAAGGCGCTCGGCGATCCGAGCAAAATGGTCGAGCGTACAGCAGCCTGGGCGGTGAGGCAGACCTATAGCCGTCAGGAAGACACTCCCTCGAGCGACTTACTGGCTGCGTTGCAGTCGCAAGATGACCGCACGCGTTGGGGCGCCACTCGGGTCTTCGCGCAACATTTTTCCACGCTGGCGCGGCGGCCCGAAATGGCGGCCGCACTCTTGAAACTCGATGAAGATCCCGCCGTCGCGGTCCGGATGATGGCCATCAAAGGAAGTTGGCAACTCTGGTTCTGGACGCCCGACAAGACCGTCAAAAGCAACATCGAAGACGGGTTGCTGGCGCAAATGCTAAAGCCCCAGCAACCGTGGATCGAGAGCAATCTCCACGACGCTGTTTACAACCTGGCCGACGAGAATATCCGCTACCTATACAACAACTGGGTGCCGCTGCTCGGCGAAGAGGCCGATCGTGAACGAGCCATTCGTGGACGGCTCGCGATTGAAGCGCGACTCGCAAACAAATTTGCTGCAGTGCTCGACAGCGGATCGGACGCGCAGAAGAAAGAGTTGCTCCATTTTCTGACGGAGTTGCCCTTACGGCGCGCGGACGTATACAACCTTGAAGCCGATTTGGACACCGTCGCGCCGCCGCTCTACAACCGCATAGGCAACGATATCGAACAAATTGCTTTCTTCGGTCAGAGCGCCGGGCGTTTTGCCCGTTCGCTGCGGCCGCTGTTCGATTCGACGGATCCGGAGATGCGGCGGCTGGCATCACAGGCTGCTCTGCTGGTTCGTGACACTCCTTTCACGGCCGTCAACCAGATCGCAGGACCGATGGGTCCTGACGTCCACATGGTGATGGCGAAATTGCAGACGATACCGGAAGGAGCCGAAGTGGCGCGCGCCCTAAAGCCCCCTCCCAAACCCGTCAAGGCCGTGGCTGAAGTATCGCCTGTTCATATGAAGCCCGTTGCCAAGCTCGACGAAGCCTATTTTGTTGATCGCATCAAGCCCATTTTGTGGAAGAAGGGAAAGGATGGCAACGCTTGCGCGGAATGCCACCAATCGCATGCCATCTTCCAGGCAACCTATGAAACCGCGCTGCGCGTGGTGGATCCGAAACACCCGGAAGACAGTTTGCTCCTTCGCAAGCCTACGTCGAATTCTGAATCCGAAGGTGTTCCCGGCGCACTCGCACACGGCGGCGGCGTCCGTTTCATGAAAGACTCGCCCGAGTACGCCACTATCCTGGCGTGGATTGAGGGCGCGAAAGAATGATTTTCTTGTACATCCTGCAAAACTAAATTTCCCGGTTTGATTGAGGTGGACTATGTACGTCTCGCGGATTATTCGTGTTGTAGTAATTCTGTCCCTGCAACTCTCCTTTCTGGCAATTACGAAAGTTGCCAGCGCACAAACTCTTTATGGCTCTCTGACCGGCAACGTCGTTGACGGTTCCGGCGGGTCCGTTCCGAACGCGAAAGTCGAGATTCTGAACGTAGCCACCGGTGTCTCCCGCCAGGCGACGACCGATGAACGAGGCAGTTACCTCGTAAGCGACCTGCAGGCCGGCACATACCGCGTCACCATCTCCGCGCCTTCTTTCCAAACCCGTATTCAGGAAGGCCTTTCTGTGGACGTAAATACCGTCCGCCGCCTCGATGTTGCCCTGCAAGTCTCGCAGTTGACCGAGAGTGTTACCGTCGGCGCGCAGGCTGTGGCGCTGCAAACCGATAGAGCCGACATCAACAACGTGATTGGGTCGACACAATTGACCGATCTTCCTTTGATCAACTCCCAGGGCCGCAATTTCCAGGCATTGTACAAAGTGCTTCCGGGCTTTACTCCGCCCGCTGAAGCCCACTCCGACGCGGGCAATCCGCAGCGCTCGATGGTCACCCAGGTGAACGGCATGCCGCAATCGAGCAACAATACGCGGCTCGACGGCGCGACGATAAGCTATCCTTGGCTGCCTCGACTGGTGGCATACTTGCCGCCGGTCGAAGCCATCGAGACTGTCAATATTGTCAGCAGCAGCTTCGACGCCGAGCAAGGAATGGCCGGCGGCGCCGCCATGAACGTCGCTATCAAATCCGGCACGAACGCATTTCATGGCGCGGCGTGGGAGTTTCATACCAACAGCCAACTCAAAGCCCGCAACTATTTTTATTGCCTCTATTCGTGCAGCGGTGATCCCAATACGCCGCCGAAGAACCTCAATAATCAATTCGGCGTCACGTTCGGTGGGCCCATCAAAAAGAATAAGCTGTTTTTTTTCGCCGACTGGGAGCGCACTACACGGCGCCAGGCGGCTTCCGCGCTCCGCACTATTCCAACATCTGCCCTGCGTGGCGGAGACTTCAATGGAACGGGAGCCACAATCTTCGACCCGAGCACCGGCAACGGCGATACCACCAAACGCACTCCGTTCCCGAATAATCTGGTTCCCGCCTCCCAGATCGATCCCGCCGCCGCTTACATGGCGAATCTGATTCCACAACCCAATCAGACCGTGTTCCCCAATAACTATTTGGCGGTGGGTACCTACAAACTGACGCGCGACAACATCGACATGAAGATCAACTACGTCCCTGCCGACAATATGCAGATCTTCGGCCGCTATAGCCTGTCCCCCACCGACATTTTCGATCCGCCATCACTTGGCCAGGCGGGTGGCGATGCCACCAACGGCGGCCAGCCGGGAACGGCAACCGGGCTTGTGCAGAGCGCGGCCATCGGCGGTACGTACACATTCAGTCCGCAAGTCGTCTTGGATGCTGTCGTGGGTTATACACGCCTCCGCTTGGGAGCTCAGAATGTCGACATCGACAAGAATTACGGCTTGGATGTCCTTCATATTCCCGGCACAAACGGCTCCGATCCGCTCCAAGGCGGCTACCCGCGTTTCAACTTTGTCACTGGCGGGTTCTCGAACCTGGGTAACCCAAACGTTTCCAATCCATTTCTTTTTCGCGATCCGCAGTACACCACCAGCGACAATGTGAGCTGGAATCGAGGGAATCATTCGCTACGCTTTGGATTCGATTTCACCAAGTACGACATCAACCATTTTCAGCCGCAGGCGTCGAACGGGCCCCGAGGCGGGTTCACCTTCACCGGAGGGCTGACCTCGCGGAATGGAGGACCCGCAACCGGCATTTACAATCAGTGGGCGGACTTCCTGCTCGGCTTGCCCCAATCGATGGGTAAAGACCTGCAGTATCTTAATCCAGCTACGGTGCGCATGCCGCAGTATGGAATATACATCCGCGATGCCTGGCACATCAACCGCAAGCTCACTCTGGACTATGGCCTGCGCTATGAGTTCTATCCGGCGCCCCGCCGCGATCATTGGGCAGGTGAACGGTACGATCCGAATACCGATAAAGTCTATCGCGGCGGCTTTGACGTCGGCAAAGGCCAAATCGCTCCTCGCCTCGGCATCGCCTATCAGTTGAACGACAAGACGGTAATCCGCACCGGCGCCGGTATTAGCATTGACCCGAATTCGTTCCGCTACCTGCGCGACGCTTACCCCGCCACTATCTCCAGCCAGATTTCCGGCGCAACCAGCTATCAGGCTGCCGGTAGCTTGCGGACCGGGCTGCCGCCAATCGTCGGTCCCAATCTCAACCAGGATGTATTTTCACTGCCCACAGACGTGGGCACCACCACCTTTCCGCAGGTATTTCATCGCGGCTACATCGAGTCCTATAATTTCACGATCCAGCACGACGCCGGGGCGGGATTTAATGTTCAGGCCGCCTATGTGGGGAGCCGTGCGATCCGCCAAACCGTTATTCAGAACATCAACTCAGCCGGCCCGGGCGGCGGCAATAACGGCCGGGCACTATTTCCATCCTTTGGTCGTATCGCCAACGTAAATTACTTCACCCCTTTTGATACCGCCTCATACAACGGCATGCAACTGCAGGTCAATCGCCGCGTAAAGGGGGCTATGCTGGGCGCTTCTTACACGCTGTCCCGGGCCATCGATTATGCCGATGACCAGGATTCCGGCCTCACGTGGAACTGGGTCCCCATGCTGTATCGCAACAAGGCGGTGGCGGGTTTCGATCGCACGCATAACTTCCAATTTTTCGGAAATTACGGATTGCCATTCGGTAAAGGCCAGCGTTGGGCCCAGAGTGGATTGGTGTCCCGGCTCGCCGGCGGCTGGCAATTGAATTGGATATTGAGCCGCTACAGCGGCACGCCGTTTAACGTGGTCACCTCCGGAACATCGGTGAATGCTCCCGGCAGCACTCAAACCGCGGATCAGGTGCTCGCGAACGTCCAGATTTTGGGTGGACACGGGTCCGGAGATCCTTATTTTGATCCGAACGCTTTCGCGCCTGTGACTGCTGTGCGCTTCGGCAACAGTGGCCGCAACATCGTACGTGGTCCAGGATTCTTCAATCTTGACGGAAGCATATTTCGCGACTTCTCAATCACTGAAAGATTCGTTCTGGAATTTCGTGCCGAAGCGTTCGGCCTCACCAACACGCCGCAATTCGCGAACCCGGGCGCAACCGTTTCCTCAGCGACGCGGAACGCCAACGGATCCATCAAAGCTCTGAACGGTTACGACGAGATTACGAGTGCGACCGGAGAACGCCAATACCGGTTCGGGCTGAAGCTTTCTTTCTAATCAGAAGCGAGATCCCGCAACCCCTCGCTCAAAAGGCTGACTACGACCTACGACGGATGAAGAGCGCGGGTGATCAGCGCTTCGCACACATTCGACGCGGCCACTAATGTGCGGCTCCAGTTGTCGAATTGCGCAAACTGGAGGTACGAGGGACTAATGTCGGCTCCAAGAGAACGGTCTTCGGACGGCGGATGCTGTCCTTACTCTCTATCAAGGTGAGAGCGAGTTTTGCCGCTCCCGCCCCGAGTAATTCGCTGTTCTGATCGATGCTGCTCAATGGCACTCGCAAAGCGGACGCATAGTGAACGTTGCCGCACCCGATGATGGCAATGTCATCGGGAATCCGAAGTCCGAATTCCAGGATGGCCGTCATTGCGCCCATCGCAGTGGGATCGTTGTAACAAAATACTCCGTCCGGCCGGGGATTCAGTTTCAGGAGAGCCTTCATAGCGCGATAGCCGGAGATGTCGGCCGAATCGTCTCCGTGCGTGCGCTGCACGAGGAACGATGCCGGAACGGATATTTCATGCCGCTCGAGCGTTTGACGATAGCCTCTTGCGCGCTCGACGGCTGGACTTGCATATTTTCCACCCACGTGCGCGATCAATCGGCAGCCATTTTCGATGAGGTGTTCCGTTGCCATCCGGCCGACGACCGTATCGTCGATACCTATAAAATTGGCGGCCAACCGCGCGAACCTCCTATCTATCAAGACGTAAGGTTTACGCTCGTCGTCTAGTTGGCGAAAGCTCTCAACGGTTCGTTGAGCCGAGGCGATGATAAGCACGTCGAGATTACGCCCCGCCATCTGCTCGATCTCTTTTTTCTCGAATTCCATGTTCTCTTCCGAAGAAGAAATAATCAGGCTATATCCCCGTTTCCGGAGTATTCTCGAAGCGCTTTTTGCCACTTGGGCAAAAAAGGGATGAACCAAATCCGGCACCACCAGCCCCATAAGGTAGCTCCGTCCCGTGACCAGCGAGCGAGCGGCCCAATTCGGCTGGTATTTCAGCTCTTTCATCCGCGTCAGCACGCGATCTCGGGTTTCTGGACTGATGTCTCGATGGTTGCGCAAGACCTTGGATACCGTTACAACCGATACGCCCAAATCTTGCGCGATATCCTTCAAGCGGATCGGCATACTTAAATTACGTGAATACTGGCGTGAAGGTTGCGAGGGCGCTTTTGCGCGTGATGGTCATTCTCTCGTCTCCTTATTCACCGCCGGATAGGGCTTGGGTTACTGTTTGAGTCCGGGGTTAATCCGCACCAACGCTTCTGTCCATTCCCGCAGTTGCCGGCCCGCAAATCCAATATCTGCAGTCACAACGTGCAGCCCGGGTCCGCCGGCTGTGAAAATTGCCCGCGCTGTCGCTTCCTTCTGGGCCGGAATTGCGACGGCCTTGTCTGCCTCGATGAGCCGCCAATCAAGCGGTATGTTCCAGGCCACTCGATAGGTTTCCTGGTGCGGCGCATGGTTGAATATTCGGATTTCGAGCGTCACACGCTCGCCCGGCCGCACCGTACTTCCATAAGGGTGTACTGCCGCCCAGTTTTCATCGATGGCGTAGTTCAAGTCCGGCCACGGCGCCATTTCTCGGAGAATCGCTATGCGCTTCATCAGTTCGGTGCGCATGCGATCCTGTTGTGCGACTGAAAAGCGAAACATAGGCTCGACATGCTGATTGATTAACCACACAGATGCCGGCAGCCGGCCCAATACTTCAAGGCAATACAAAAAGCCTTCTCCTGCGCGCGCGAAATCGCGGTTCTGCAGGCAATAGTCGTCAATCCCCGACGGGGTGAATGAATCACCGACGAAGAACAGCGTTTCGCCGCCGTCTTTTTTGACCAGCAAGCCGTCGTGATAAAGAGTCTGCCCTGGGAACTCGAAGAACGTGAGCTCGAATTCGTGCCAACGGAGGTGCGTGCCGTCCGCTTGCGGTTTGTCCGAGGTAATCCGGTTAGGCGTCAGGCACGGGAGCCGGTAATCGCCTGGCCGCTCCAGTATCTCTTTGAGACGCGCCGTGCAATAGACCGGACAGTGAAACCGGTCAGCGACCTGCTGCGCATAGTCAGTATGGTCGTCGTGGTAATGCGTAATCCACATGCCCGCCACCGTTTTTAACTGGCCTGCGGCATGGAGTTCTTCGAGCTTCGACGACAGCCCTTTGTAGCCCGCATCAATCACGAAGCCGTCGCCCGTTTGGGACAGCAACAGGCGGGAATTGCCGATGGCCAACGCCCAAGCCGGAAGCGCACGCTGCTCCGCCATTGGCATGGAATCTACCGGCCGCCCGTCCAGCGCCTTTCGCGAGCGGATGTGCAAATTCTCTTCACCCCAATACCAAAGCAGCGCATCTGTCGCAAAATGACTCGCCATCAAGGCCTGCAGACGTGCGATCAGCCGGGCGATCGCCGCTTGCGGGTTTTCTATGAGTGGTCCGCGCGCCGGCACGAGCACATCGGGTTTGCGAGCGGCAATTTTACGAAGACTCTCGATCAGGTCGCCGGCGCGCGCCGCATAGCCGTGATAGCCGCGCGCCTTCGCCTCGGGGATAGCATCCTGCAGGCTGGAGAGATCCAAGAGCTGACCATCGCCATATATCAAGTCACCGGTGCATGCGATGCGCTTACCGCCAATCTCCATCCAATACGAAACGGCGCCGCGCGTGTAGCCCGGTGTGTCGATTACCTCTACCCGGGTGCCATTGAGATCCAGTACGTCCCCGCCTGTTGCCGCTCTCGTAACCGGCAGCGGCTCTCGCAGCACTTTCGTATTGACCTGGGAGTAGTCATGGAAGCGCGTCTTCTCGTAAGCTTCCCAGAACGATTTGGGATTCGCGAACAACTCACGTTCGCCCCGCGGCACTATTGCCGCTCCCCCAGCGGTCACCTGTGGCACGCCGGCCCAAACCACATCTCGCCGGGCGTGCGTAAAAAGAATGTGCGAGGCCTCTTTCACACGAGAGCTTGCATCGCCGTAGACCAGCACCTTGTCGTTGACGAGCAGCCCGTTGATAGGGCCCGGCAGGAAGCGAACAGCCGAAGGCAACGGCGCGGCGGCTTTGGCAGACGCAGCGCCGATCAATGCTGCGAGAATCTGACGCCGAGTCACCTCAGCGGCACAGTTCCCATATCAGAACTGGTACCTCAACGCGAACTGCAGTTGACGTGCTGGCGCCGCGTGAGTTACCTGCCCAAAGCTATTTCCATCGAGGGCCGCGTTGATCGTGTCGAAACGTACGTTGTTCGAAAGATTGTACGATTCGCCGCGAAACTGCAGAGTATGCCCTTCGGCAATTCGAAAGTCCTTCTGCAACGCAAGATCCCAGTTGTAAACGCCGGGATAATCGATCACGAACTGGCCGGAAGAACCGTATGTAAATTGTGGCTGTAGCGCAAACGCGGCGGTGTTGAACCATTGGTCCGCCGTCTTTGGCCCGGCATTCGGATCGAGTCCGGTGGCGTTCGGGCGCTGATACGTGCGTCCGACGTTCGCGCGGTCCTGATTCACGCGGGGATTGAGGGGATTGCCGGTTTGGGCGCGCACGATGCCGTCTGCCGACCATCCACCAAGCAGGGCGTTCACAAATGGATTCGAGTTTGCTCCCCAGCGCTTGCCCCGGCCGAACGGTAACTCGTACACAAAGGCAAGCTGGAAGATGTGCCGCAGATCGATGCTGGACCGCGCCCATTCCTGGTGGAGGTCATAGGGATTCTGCACGGTAGCTTCGGCAAGCGACGAACTGTTTGTCATGGAGCGGCCCCAGGTGTAGTTGCCGTTGAGCTGCACGCCCTTGCTAAAGCGCTTCACCAGGTTTAACCGGAGCGAATTGTACATTGAATTGAATTTGTTGTTGCCGCCATCCAGGTCTCCGAAAGCGGGCATCAGGCGGCGCGCCTGAATGTCCCCCGGAGCGGGAGTGAGCGCGGAGTTGATCGGGTCATAGCCGACCTGCCGCTTGTTGGTGTTCCCGACATAGCCGACATCGAGCGTCATATCCTCCAGCAACTGGCGCTGGACAGTCAAATTCCATTGCTGCGAATATGGCGTCCGGTTATTTGGATTTTGCGGCCACCCGCCGATTGCGGATGTGTTGCTGAAGGAGGGGCCGGAATCGGTGATGAGAAGGTCCGGGCGCACACCCTGGTTCGCGGAGAAGTTCTGTTGAATCGTGTATGGCCAGAACTTACGCATATCCTGCAGCTCCTGCACAAAGGTAGAGTTGTAAAAGATGCCATAGGCCGAACGGATAACAGTCTTGTTATTGATTTGGTAAGCCAATCCAACGCGCGGAGCGAAGTCCATATAGTTATTGCGCATCAGAGACGGCCCGTAACCACCCGTATGAGCCGGCTCTCCGGCGACACCCGTCGCTGGATCTACCTCAGGATTGGTGGTGGCCCACAGCAAAGTGCCTGCGTATTTGCCAGACGACGGGTCGCGAGTGATTACCAGGTTACCCAGCCGGTTCGTCTCTTCCACGGGAGCTGGAATGGCCTCATAACGCAAACCGATGTTGACCGTAAGCTTGTCCGTTACGCGCCAGTCGTCCTGGGCATAAACGGATACCGGGTTGATGTTGGCTTCGGTCACCGTGTTGCCGGTACCGCGGCGGACGGCGCTCGGGAGACCGAGCAGCAGGCTGGCAAAGCTGTCGCCTGAATTGGAATTGGTGGACAGGTTGGTCGTGCTCGGGTCGAAGTCTACGCTGCCGTCCATGGGGTTGGTTGTGTTGGTGGAAAAGTGACGGCGGCTGTAGTTCACGCCGAATTTGAGCGAGTGGCGGCCAAAGACCTTGGAGTAATTGGCGACAAATTGATTGATGTGATCTCCCGTGTTTTGACCGCCCAAGCTGACGCCGAACTCACCATCGGCAGTGAACCCCGGAATCGGGTTATAGAGTACGTCCGGGATGAACATGGAGATACCGGATTTGCTCAAGAATTCCTGGCGCTGGATTTTTGAATTTATCGGCGGCTGCGGCAGCAAGGGCACGTTGCGTCCATATTTCACCTCCAGAACCGAGGTCGGACTAAAGATGTGGGTCCACGAAGCCATATAGTTGTCCACATCGAAGCGGCTAAGCTGCGTTAGGTAGGGGTTGCTGTTGGGTTGGCTTTGGCCCACTCGCTGCCGGCTGTAGCGGAACGACACGGTATTGCTGGAGTTGAAATTGTGGTCTCCCCGGACGTTAATCGCGTCGCGGTCATTGGAATATCCCTGCGTGTTGACAAAATTGCTCGTTAGCCCGGGGCGGTTCGGCAGCGGAACCATTGTGTTCAGCCAGAACGTCATCGCAGGATTGATCAGGCTTGCCGGTATCCGGTTGTTCGCGAAGGGCTGCCGGATTACGGTCTTGCCGTCGGCGGCGAGTACCCCAGTAAAGGGATTGTAGAGGGCCTTTGAACCGAGCGTGGAAAAATCGCCATCGCGCTGGGCCTGGATAGGGTAGCTGCTGAGGATGGTTTGCCCCCGGCGCGCCCGGAATCCTTCCCAGTTGAAAAACCAGAAGGTCTTGTCCCGCCCGTGGTAAATCTTCGGAATTACGACTGGGCCTCCAATAGCAACTCCATACTGATTCTGGCGGAATGGTACTTTGCCGGTGCTGTTTCTGTTCGCGAAGAAGTCATTCGCATCCAATACGTCGTTTCGGAGATATTCGTATGCGCTGCCATGCAGGTTGCGCGTACCGGACTTGATAACCAGGTTTACATTCGAGCCCGATGACCGGCCAAACTCGGCGGAAGTGTTGTCGAGCACGCGGAACTCCTGGATGGCGTCCATGGAGGGCGACATGCCGGGGGAATTCATCATCATGAAATTGTTGTCGACGCCGTCCACCGTGAAGTTGTTGTCCTGCCGGCGCTGGCCGTTCACCGAGATCATCTGCGTCCCGGAGAATGTTCCATTCGATTGGCTGCCGCCCTGATCGCTGGTACCCGGCATCAGGAGAATCAGCCTCGTGTAATTACGCCCATTGACCGGAAGCCGCGAGACTTCATTTCCGGTTACGGTTCCACCCACGCTGGCATCCTGCGTCTGGAGGACGGCGGCGTTGGCTTGCACTTCGACCTTTTCGCTCACTACGCCCACCTCCATACGGAAATCGACCTTTACGTTCGCCGCGGCATCCAGAACGATCTTCGGCTGTACCTGGGTCTTCATGCCGGCCGAAGAAGCCGTGACCTCATACGTGCCGGGATTCAGCGGAAACACGCGGTAGGCGCCAGCCTCGTCGGTCTTGAGCTCACGCGCAACCCCCGTGGCGACACTGCGCACAGTGATATCGGCGCCGGCGACACTGCCACCTGAAGCGTCAGTGACGTTGCCCACAATAGTCGCGTTGGTTGTTTGCGCAGTGAGCGACGCTGCGAATGCGAACAGAGTGCCAAAAATCAAAAGCGCTTTGGCGGAAAACTCGCGCATGAACGGCTTTCGGCTGCCGCGTGGCACACCGAAGGACCGGTTGAAAACGGCCATGAGTGCATCCCCTTCTGGGGTGCAAGCTTATCACACTTTTAAGTTAACGTTATTTTCGGCTATTTTTACGCTATAGCCGGCCGGTAGGATAATCGCCATGGGCATGGACAGAATACAAAAGATGTACCGCCTGTGCGCATTGGTCGTCGTGACGGTAGCGTTTTCGCGCGCACAGGGTGTTGCGACACGGAATGCTGCTCCCACCCCGAAGGGACCCGCTTCCGGACGCCCGTTCCCTGTGACCTTCGTCGACATCGCCGCCGAGGCCGGCCTGCGGATGAAATTCACATCAGGTAACGAAGAGAGCAAGAAATTTATCATCGAGGCGAACGGCACAGGAGTAGCGTTCATTGACTACGATGGGGACGGTAGACAGGATTTGTTTTTGGTCAACGGCTCGACCCTGGAGGGATTCCCCGACGGTGAGGCGCCGTCGAATCGTCTCTATCGCAACCAGGGCGCCGGCAAGTTCCGGGACGTGACGAGCGAGGCCGGAATGGTGCGCTCGGGTTGGGGCAACGGAGTTTGCACGGGCGACATCGACAACGACGGCTTTGAAGACCTTTACGTGACTTACTGGGGCAAAAATGCTCTCTACCGCAACGACGGACATGGGAAGTTTGCGGACATTGCATCCAGAAGTGGCGTGGATGGCAGCGGAAAAGAGTGGAGTTCGGGATGTACCTTTCTCGATTATGATCACGACGGATATCTGGATCTGATGGTCTCGAGCTATCAGAAGTTCGATTTGAAGACGGCTCCCGCGCCGGGCAAGGGATCGAACTGTGAGTGGAAGGGGATGCCGGTGTTTTGTGGCCCCCGTGGACTGCCGTTCGGAAGGGTTACCCTCTATCACAACCGGAGAGACGGAACGTTTGAAGACGTATCGGTGAAATCAGGCGTCCGCATTCCCGAAGGATTCTATGCGTTCACCACTGTGGCGGCGGACTTTAACGAGGATGGCTGGACCGACGTTTATATTGCGTCTGATTCAACCCCCAGTCTGTTTTTTAGAAACAACAAGGACGGTACGTTCGCCGAAATTGCGACTGAGACAGGTATAGCGTTCAACGAGAACGGTTTCGAACAAGGCGGGATGGGCATCGCCGTTGGAGACTACGACAACGCCGGAAGGCTGGACATTCTGAAAACCAATTTCGCCGGCGACTATCCCAACGTGTATCGGAACCAAGGCAGCGGAATTTTCGAAGACGCTGTGATGAAGACTCATCTAGCCGTGAATCCACAATACGTGGGATGGGGAATCGGTCTCGAGGATTTGGACAACGATGGGTGGAAAGATATTTTCCAGGTAAACGGGCACGTGTACCCTGAGTTGGACCATCGTGAGGGGACCGAAACGTATCGCAATCCAAGACTGGTTTACCGCAACCTGGGAAAAGGCGTGTTTGAAGATGTGAGTACGCTATGCGGCCCGGCCGTGCAGATTCGGAAATCGAGCCGCGGCGCGGCATTTGGCGATTTCGATAACGACGGCGATATCGACGTGCTGGTAATGAACATGGGGGAGGTCCCGTCGCTGCTGCGCAACGACTTGAAGAACACGAATCATTGGGTGAAAGTTGAGCTGCGGGGAACCAAATCGAATCGGAGCGCGATTGGAGCGACGGTAACCATTGAGACCGCACGGGGAAAGCAGATGGCCGCTGAGTTAAGCCAATCGAGCTACATTTCGCATAATGATTCGCGGCTGCACTTCGGCTTAGGCGACGAGAAGGCCGCGAGGAAAATCACCGTGCGCTGGCCGAATGGCAATGTCGAAGTGTTTCCAGGTCCGGCTGCGGACAATCTGGTGCGGCTCGTAGAGGGTACTGGTCAGACAACTCCCGTTCCCATGCCCAGGTAGTATGCGGATGGTTTGGCTGGCGTTTCTGGTAAGTGTGACGCTCGCATCAGCCGCCCAGGATCCGGCTGCGTTGGATATTCAGGCACGGAAATTCGCTGCCAACCAGCAACGGACGGAGGCCGAGGAGTTGTGGAGTCAGGCAATCCGGATTTCGCCCGAATATTTTCCGGCGTTGTTCAACCTTGGCTATTTCTACTTCCAGCAGCAACGATTCGTCGAGGCCGAACCCTTGCTGCGCCGCGCGAGCGAAGCGTCTGGCAATGATTTTAACGCGCATTATTTATTGGGCGTAGCATTGCTGAAACTGCACCGGCCTGACGACGCTCTGAGAGCGTGGCGCGAGGCGCTCCGCATCCAGCCCACGAACTTGCGCTTGATGCAGGTGATGTCGGTGGAATATTCCAAAGGCCGCTACTTCGGCGAGGCCGCAGTTCTGGCGAAGAAGGCGCTCGATGCGAATAGCGAAGATCCAAACCTCTATTTTCTGGCAATCAAGGCATATCAGGACGCCGGTGACTATGCGGCCGCCGGAAAGATCGCGAAACGCTCCGCGGAGAAATTCCCGGATTCTGCGCGGGCCAATTTCGAGTTTGCATTCCACTTGCAAAAGGAGGGCGCGATTTCGGAATCGCTGAAGCATCTTCAGGTAGCCATGAAGGCCGACCCGTCCTATGAAGAGCCCTTCTTTTTCTACGGCAATCTATTGGTCGATCAAGACAAGAACACGGAAGCCATCCCGTATTTGCGAAAGGCCATCGAGGCCAGAAACGACTACGTACCGGCGCGTGTAGTCTTGGCGAGGGCTCTGATGAATTTGGGGCAATGGGAGGAAGCGATTGCCGAACTGAACGAGACCATCCGTCTCGACCCGAAGCATCCGCAGCCGCACCTGCTGCTTTCGCAAATCTATTTCCGGCGCGGGGATGAGGCACGGGCAAAGAGCGAGAAGCAAGTCTCGCTCAGATTGCGTCGGGAAAACCCGGCGATTCTGGAGGCCTTGCAGTCCCGTCCGTTTGAGGGGAAGTAAGCCGCATGCCCTGGGCGGCAATGGCCAGGAGCCTAGCCTTCGCCCTGGCGTTCCCCCTGGCATCCGAATGGAACCTCTGAGCCCCAAAGCTCAGAATGTAACAATCAGATAATAGAGCCAGCCGGGTAACCTCAAGCAATCCGCATCCGGTGGGCGTTCGGCGGCATCGACATAGGCAGAACCACGGAATCCAATGTCCTTGGGCGACTATATTACAACTATCAAGCGCGAAGACCCCGCTGCCAAGAGCAGCCTGGAGATTCTCCTCTGCTACCCCGGCCTGCATGCCGTCCTGTTTCACCGTCCGGCGAATTGGCTATACCGCCGTGGGTTCTATGTGCTAGCCCGCTTCGTCTCCAACGTGGCCCGGTTCCTGACTGCGATCGAAATCCATCCTGGAGCGAAGATCGGCAAACGCTTATTTATAGATCACGGACTCGGCGTGGTCATTGGCGAGACAGCTGAAATTGGCGACGATGTTCTGCTTTACCAGGGAGTAACTTTGGGGGGCACCGGCGGCGAGCGCGGCAAACGGCACCCGACGATCGGGAATGGCGTAGTGGTGGGAACCGGCGCTTCCATCCTGGGGAATATCAGGCTCGGCAACAATGTAAAAGTCGGCGCTGGATCGGTTGTCGTGCATAACGTGCCGGATGGTGCGACAGTCGTCGGCATCCCTGGCCGTGTAGTCAAGACCCGCGACGAAACAATGGGACTGCTGGAGCACGGGCGGGTCGCAGCGTGCGCCGAATCAGAACCCGTTGACATGGAACGATTGAACGACCGGATTGGCGAGCTGGAAGCGCTCTTGCGTTATCTGCTCGAAGAACGCGTAGGACAGGCGCGCGGTTAACGCGCGCTTGCTGGCAGGGCATAGCAACTCCGCAGCCTTGGCCATGCCGCGGCTCAGATCGACCGGTCCGACTGGTGCCCTGTCTTTGACGTAAGCCGTGATGGTCTGGGCATCGAGCGAAAGCCTTGAGAGAGCCATCACCGCTAGAAAGATGATTCTCATCACCGCGTCCCCTTTCAGACGAATAAGCGAAAGAGGGCGGGGAAAGCAGCCAGTTACCGAGTCGTGCACGTGGGTTGGAATCTATATTTCAAGCTATTGGCAGCGATCGTGGACAGTTCGTCTCGCGAGAAGCCGAAAACTTGCGCTGCTAGAGAATACTCGTGCAGCAGAGTCGTTTGAAACAGGGCTGGATCGTCGGTACCCAATACAATGGGAACGCCGGCATCCCAGAGTCGGCGTAGCGGATGTGTCCCCAAGCTGGCGATCGTCCCGGTGCGTAGGTTGCTCGTGGGACAAACTTCCAAAGGCACGTCGCGTTCACGGAGAACCTTGAGCAAAGCCGGATCGTCGATGGAGCGGATGCCGTGGCCGATGCGGCGTGCACCAATTTCCAAAGCCTCCCACACGCTTTGGGCTCCCGAGATTTCTCCGGCATGGCAGGTCAAGCCCAATCCCGCGTGCGCCGCTTCCTCGTAGAGTTGCTTAAACCACGTAGCTGGACCCCGTTCCTCGTCGCCCCCGATACCGATCGCGACTACGCCTTCGTCCTTCAGCTCTCGCGCAATATGAAACACTCGTTCGGCCGGCCCGGCGCCAAACTGGCGGACCGCGTCGAAAATCCAGGCAATGCGAACGCCTTCAAAACGGTTTGCCACGTCCTGAATCGCAGCGAAAATCGGTCCGATCTCTTGTTGTTTCCATAAGATAACGCCTGCCGAGAGAGTAACTTCCGCATACGAGACATTTTGAGTGGCCAATCGTTCAAGTAGCCGAAGTGTAGCCAAGCCATAGGCTTGGGGCGTTGTCAACTTGCGGCTGACCCACACATAGGCCTGCAAGAATTCAGCAAAACCTGTGTATTGAATATGCCCTCGAATCTCATCCAGAGAGAGGGAGGGATCAAGCTCTTGAATGGTCTCTGGCTCAAGCGAGCCTTCCAGGTGAACGTGTAGCTCGGCTTTTTCGAGCGAGTATAAGAATTCCTTATCATTCATAATGAACGTGGCAATGACTGACCAAGAGATCGAAGCAATCACCGGAGGCTACCACGGTGACGCATTTGGCGCCCTAGGGCCGCACATCTCAAGTAGCAATGGAAAGACGGAGTGGGAGGTTCGTGCATTTCTGCCGCAGGCAAAGGAGGTCGCGCTTGCCGTTCGTGGCCAATTGATACCGATGGAGCGGGCCCACAAAGCGGGTCTCTTTAGCGCGCGTACGCCATTCGAGCCGGACGAGTACAAATTCAAAATTACCGATCGGCACGGCGGCGTGTCCGAAACCGACGACGTATACCGTTTCCAGCCCATACTCAATGATTTCGATTTGCATTTGCATTCGGAGGGCACGAATTACGAGGGCTACCATTCTTTTGGCGCGCACCTTACAACGCTTGACGGTGCCCAGGGGACGCGATTTGCGGTATGGGCGCCAAACGCCATCGTGGTCAGCGTGGTGGGCGACTTCAACGATTGGGACACTCGCCGTAATCCGATGCGGGCACGCACCGGCGGGGTCTGGGAAATTTTCCTCCCTGGCGTCGGGCCGGGAACACCATACAAATACGCCGTGAAATCGCGTTATCGCGGTTACAGCCAGATGAAATCAGATCCTTACGGCTTTTCGATGGAGAAGCCACCTAAATCCGCATCCATAGTCACGGATCTGAGTACCTATGAGTGGCAGGACCAATCGTGGATGGAGCGGCGTGCCCAGACGAAGATCCTTGACAACCCGATGTCTGTGTATGAAGTGCACATGGGCTCCTGGGCGCGGGACGAGCATAACCAGTCGCTCAGCTATCGGCAATTGGCGGACAAGCTGGTGGCTTATGTGAAGAAGATGGGCTTCACTCACATCGAGTTGATGCCTATCGCCGAGCATCCCTATACACCGTCGTGGGGTTATCAGGTGATCGGATACTTTTCGCCCACGTCGCGCTATGGGACGCCGCACGATTTTATGTATTTCGTAGATCGGTGTCATCAGGCTGGTATTGGCGTGATCATGGATTGGGTGCCTGCACATTTTCCGAAAGACGCTCACGGACTCGGATTTTTCGATGGGACCGCGCTCTATGAGCACGAGGACTGGCGTCTCGGTGAGCATCGCGATTGGGGCACGCTGATCTTCAACTTTGGGCGCAATGAAGTGCGTTCCTTCCTCATTTCGAACGCGCTGTTCTGGCTGAAGCTGTATCACATTGACGGCTTGCGCGTGGATGCCGTCGCCTCCATGCTCTATCTCGACTATTCACGCAAGGCGGGCGAGTGGGTGCCGAATATTTATGGTGGCAATGAAAACCTGGCGGCGATAGATTTTCTGCGCAAGACCAACGAACTGGCGCACCAGGTCCCGGGTGCTATGACGATTGCTGAGGAGTCAACCGCTTTCACTGGTGTTTCTCGCCCCGTCTACCTGAATGGCCTGGGTTTCACGATGAAATGGAACATGGGCTGGATGCACGACATGCTGCAGTATTTCAGCCACGATCCTATATTCCGCAAGTATCACCAGAACGACATTACGTTCAGTATGGTGTATGCGTTCACCGAAAACTTTGTACTTCCGGTATCGCATGATGAAGTCGTCTATGGAAAACGGTCTCTGCTCGACAAGATGCCCGGCGACGAATGGCAGCGCTTTGCTAACGCTCGGGCTTTCCTGAGTTACATGTATGGCCATCCCGGGAAAAAGCTGCTTTTTATGGGTAGCGAAATCGGTCAAACGAGCGAATGGAACCACGAAGCGCAAGTGGACTGGTGGCTACTCGATTATGAAATTCATCGCTGCTTCCAGGCCTTCTGTGTAGCGCTAAATGGCCTCTACCAAAGTGAGCCGGCGCTTTTTGAAGTTGACTTTCAACCCGGCGGCTTCGAATGGATCGATTTTCACGATTCCGATAATTCGATCATTTCGTTTATCCGTCGTGCCAGGCGAAAAGAAGACTATTTGGTGTTCGTTTGTAACTTTACTCCTACCCCGCACAAGGCCTACCGCATTGGCTTCCCCGAGACTGGCGTCCACCGTGAGATTTTTAACTCTGACGCTGCTATGTTCGGCGGTAGCAATATGGGAAATGCTGGTTTTGTGACTGCGGAAGGCGTGCCGTCGCATGGACGTCCCGGGTCGGCCGCGATTGTTATTCCTCCAATGGGCGTGACCGTGTTCAAGCCGGTCCGGCCGCTGCCGGCCGCCGGTTAGACGGCGGCCGAACCATCAAGACTCCGCCATAAATACCAACTGGCGATGGAGCAATGAGGATGCCATTGTGCAGCGATCGTTGCTAACTCCGAAGATTTAGGCATCTCGGCAAGTCCATACGCTTTGCGGACCGCGTTCCGAATTCCCAAATCTCCAAGCGGCATTACATTAGGTCTCCCCAAAGCGAATATAAGAAACATCTGCGCCGTCCACACTCCCACGCCGCGGACGTTAGATAGTAGTGCAATTATCTGCTCGTCGTCCAGTTTGCCGAGCTTGTGGAACCGAATGCGTCGTGAAGCGACGTGCTCGGCCAGATCGGTTAGTGACGCAATCTTTTGGCGTGAAAGGCCGCAGGCACGCAGTTGTTCAGGAGATAATTTGAGAAATGCAGCGGCTGTGAAGCGGCGGCCGGCAGCTTTGCGGACTCGCGCGAAAATCGTCGCTGCGGCCTTTCCATGAAGCTGCTGGAACGTGATGGAGCGGGCGAGCGTCTCGAATGTGGGATCTCGGCTCGCCAACTGGTACGGACCGACGCGCTCAATAATCTTTGCCAGAACGGGATCGCATGTGCGCAAATGAAGGATGGCAGCTTCCAACGTTTGGCTCCAGATGACAATGATAACCAGATGAACCGGCTTGTTCGATCCCTAGTGGCGCTTTTGACTCTCGCCGGGTGCGCCGCGGCGCAGGACCAACCGATCCGTGTGGACGTCGACCTGGTCAACATCCTGTTTACCGTGAAGGCCAAAAAAGGCGGCGCGCTCATCCCGAACCTTGAAAAAAATAACTTCACTATTCGGGAAGACGGTGCGCCACAGACCATTCAGCATTTTTCACGTGAGACCGATTTGCCATTGACGCTTGGGCTGCTCATCGACATCAGCGCCAGCCAGGAGAGGCTGATCGATATCGAGCGCGAGGCAGCGGCAGCATTTTTCTCGAGCGTGATTCGCCAGAAGGATGAAGCCTTCCTTATCTCATTCGGCAAGAGTACGGACTTGTTGCAGGACTACACCAATTCACCGCGCCAGCTCTCGGCCGCGCTGCGCGACCTACGCGGTGACAGTGGAGGAGCGGGCGGCGCCGGCCCCATCCCCATTCCCAATAGCGGTCCTGTTCCCACTATTGGAACGCCCAAAGGGACGCTGATGTTCGACGCCATTTACCTGGCCTCTAATGAGAAACTGAAAAGCGAAGTCGGCCGCAAAGCGCTCATTCTGATTACCGACGGAGAGGATCAGGGCAGTACATATGACCGGCGCACTGCCATCGAGGCCGCGCAGCGAAGCGATGCAGTTGTTTACAGCATCTACTACGTCGACCGCGCTTTCTACTCAGGAGGCGGGGTTTCTTTCGGCGGAGCAGGCAACGAAGGAGATCTGCGAAAAATATCCGAGGAAACTGGCGGCCACGTTTTTTCCGTAAGCAAGAAGCTTTCGCTCGACGCAATTTTCAAACAAATTCAGGACGAGCTGCGCAGCCAATACTCAGTCGGCTATTCGTCGACGAATCCAAATCGCGACGGCAGTTTCCGGCACATCGAAATCAAAACCGATAACTCCGATTATCGCGCGCAAGCACGCTCCGGATATTACGCTACTAAGAACGATGTGCAGTAACGTGCTCGCGCGCGGCTAGATATTCCTTCACCGCATCGCACAGAGGAGGCATGGCGGCGATACCGGCGCCTTCGAGCTTGCTGTTCGACAATGCCGAGAACTTCGGCCGTCGCGCTGCGGTACGGTATTCTCGTTCGTCGGTGGCTGTGAGCGACGGTTTCAGCCCCGCCAGTTCGAAAATCAATTTTGCGTAATCGTACCAGGAAATCGCCTGGCCGCCGCCCATGTGAAATAGTCCGCGTATGTTTTGGCTCACCAGATCGGCTGTGCGCGAGGCCATTGCCGGTGCATACGTAGGGGAGGCGGCGTGATCCGCCACCACGCGAATCGGCGAATTTGCTCTCGCCATCCGCAGCATGAGCTCGACAAAATTTCCGCGTGGAGTAAACATCCCGCCCGGGCCGAATACACCCGAAGTTCGAATGATCAGGGCATCGGATAGATAAGCTTGCGCGTAGAGTTCTCCGGCGAGCTTGGAGACGGCGTATGCCCCCAATGGGTGCGGCGTGTCGGTCTCCACATAGGGTGACCCCTTCGTGCCATCGAAGACGTAATCGGTCGAGTAGTGGACCAGCTCCGCGCCGGTTTGACGGCAGGCGAGCGCCAGATTGCGAACTGCCAGAGCGTTGGCTTGGTACGCGGCGATCGGTTCTTTCTCTGCAATGTCTACCTGGTTGTAAGCGGCGGCATTGAGGACGACCTGTGCATCGGCTTTTGCAATAGCCTCCTCGACGCGGCCGGCGTCGGTGACGTCGAGAGAGTGGCGGTCGAAGCGCTGCACCATCCACTTACGCCGCTCGAATTCGCGGCAGAGTTCCACGCCAAGCTGGCCGCCACCGCCGAAAACCACCGCCTTTTGTTGCATTCTTTTGCAGCATAGCGTACAGGGTGTTTACGGCACGGCAAGAAATCGTTCCAAGTTGGTCTCGGTATTGCCGATGGCACGCGCGAGTGTGGCTTTCGCCAAATCGTAGGAAAACACACTACTGATGTAGTCGAAATCGGCGGTGGCGACGGATTCTTGCGTCTGGACGACTTCCACCGTATCGGTGACACCGGCTTCAAACCGCTGGCGGGTAAGCTCCAGCGTTTCGCTAGCTACTCGTTTATTGTTGGTCGCTAGATCCATTTGTTTGCGGGTAGTCTCTAAGTCGAGTAGCGCTTGGCGGACGTCTGATTCGATGCGGCCGCGCGTGTCGTCGAGCTCTGCGCGCCGTTGGGCGAGTGCGGCGTCCGCCTGCTCGATGGATCCTTCGGTCTTTCCGCCGTTCCAGATAGGCACACGTAGGGTTCCGACGAATGTGAAGGTTCCGTGCGACTGCGCGGGATTGGTGCCGATAACACCGTAGTCAGCCGAGACATCCAGAGACGGGAGCCGCTCGGACGTAGCTGCCGCCTTCGTGCGTTCCGCGGCACGAAGCTGGGCTTCAGCGGCCTTCAGGTCGAAACGATTCTCAACCGCTTCCGTGAGAGCGTGCTCAAAGCTCAGATCGACCGGCGCGGAAGGAGGCCGTTCACCGGCAAGTTCGTAAGAATCGGTAGGCGGCAGGCCAATCAATCGCGCAAGGTTGATCTTCTGCTTTGCCAAATCGTTTTCGAGAGTGGTCACGCGTTGTTGTTGCGTCTGCCACTCGACGGTACTGCGGTTCACGTCGATTGGAGCCGCCAGGCCAACACTTCTGCGGTCCTGCGTTTGCTTCAGCAGCGCCGCCGCGGTCTCGACTTGCGCATGTGCCGCCAGCAATCGGCCCTCGGCTGCGGTCGCCTGAAGGTATGCCCCTGTCACGGCATACGCGACGAGATCACGCGCATCGCGCATACCTGCGATGTTTGCTTGTACCAACTCCTTCGCCGATCGATAGTTGTTCAATGCCGTCATGTCGAAGACCTTTTGGGTAAGAGTGGAACGGAGGTCGAAGTAGTTGAACGGACCAACTACGGTCGGCACCGTAAAGCCGGGAATAGGCGCGTTAAACCGTATCCCGAGGGCCTGCAGATCCGTTTGCTGTACGTCCTCCCGCAGCGCGGCGCTCAGGTTGGGGAGGAGCGAACCGCGCGCAACCCGGGCCTGCCCGTGCGCCTGCCGGATGGCTTGCGTGAGCCCGACCGTGCCGAGATTGTGTTCAAGACCGCGAGTAATCGCTTCGCGAAGGGACAATCGTCCACTTAACGCCTGCGCGCCGCTACGCACGCTGCCCTGATAGGGTCCTTGAATCTGTATCGTCGTATTCAGCGTGTTGACGCTCGAGGTGAGGCCTGGCGCCGGTGTCTCTACGACTGTTGCCGACCCGCTTTGGCCGCTGCGTCCCGAAAGAGGGAGCGGCGTCGCCTGGCTCGGGAACTGTGGCCCTTGCGGCGGAGCCTGTGCCAAGACGGACTGTGAGATCGCGAAACCTGCGACGGTTGAAAAAATGGATAGTTTGGAACGGAAAGACATGTATCGGTTCTCTCCTCAGCCGAGTTGTTTTCGAAATCGCCAGGTGCTAATGGCAATCAGCACGACCGTGAAGGCGATAAGAGCAAGGAAGTTTGGCCACAGGACATCTATTCCGCTGCCTTTAAGCAGCGTGGAGCGTGTGATGATGCCGAAATGACGAATCGGATTTAACCAGGTAATCGGTTGCATCCACGCCGGCATGGCTTCCACCGGCGTGAGCGCGCCTGAAAGCACAGCCAGCGGTGGGTTGACGAAGAATGCCATCAATTGCGATTGCTGCGCGGACTTCGAAAAAGTGGCAATGAACGTTCCAATGCCGATTCCACTGAGTACGCACAGAGCGGCGCCCGAGATTACGATCAAAAGACTGCCGCGTAACGGCACGCTGAAACTGAGGCGCATGACGCTGATGGCGATCAGCACCATGGTGAGCAACAACAGAAAGATCGGTGTTATCTTCGCCACGACGATCTCAGTCGTGCCGGCCGGCGTCATCAGCAATTGCTCGACGGTTCCCGCTTCCCGCTCCTTGATCATGGCCGTCGAGGCGACCAGCGAGCCATTCAGAATGAGCAGAACCCCAAACGTGCCAGTCACGATGAACCACGCGTTAACTAGGCCGGGGTTATAGAGAAACGCCGTCACCGGTCTGACGCTGCCTGCCGCTGCGGGGGAAATCGCGCCCACATCGCGATAGACTGGCCGGATACCTTCACGTGCGAGCTTTCCGTTGTAGGCCTGAATCAAACCGGCTGCGTAACCTTGGCCGATGGTTGCCGTGTTCGCGTTGGCCGCGTTGAGGACGATTTGGACATCGACGGGGCGGCCTCGGCGTAGCTCGCGGGCGAAAGGATAGGGCACAACCATCCCGGCATCAAGACGGCTTTCGGAAATCGCTCGCTCCAAATCGCGAATGGATCCATAGGAGCCGCTTGCCCGGAAGCTCTTGCTTTCCGTGAACGACGAAATCATTTCCCGGCTCTCCGGTGTATGGCTATAGTCGACAACGCCCAGTCGGAGATTGGTGACTGTGGAATCGAGCGCAAAGCCGAACAGAAGAATCTGCAGGGTCGGCGGCACAATGAGTGAGACCGCTAGACGCCGGTCGCGGCGAATCTGGTTGAACTCTTTACGAATCAGGACTCGAAGCCGTGTCGTCCAGTTTGCCTTGAATTGCTGTTTCATGCCGATACCTGCATCGCGCGCATCTGAAGCCACGCAAGTACGAAGAAGACTGCGCCGATGATTGCGATCATCAGGACCGAAAACCACATGGCGGGCCAGCCGCCGCCCTGCAAAAGCGCATCGCGAACGATCACGATGTAGTACTTGCCCCAGACGATGTTGGAGATCCAGCGCAGACCGGCGGGGATGTTTTCAACCGGGAAAATCGAGCCCGGAGAGAAGAAAGACCAGCAGGAATCCGCCCAGCGCGACGGCCTGAATGGCGGCGGCCTGATTGGGAATGGCTGAGCCGATCAGCGTGCCGAAGGTCGCCACGCAGAATGCGTAGAGAACGCTGGCAGCGATCAGAAGGCGTCGGGTCGCCGGCAATATGCAGACCGAAATAGGTGAGCAGCAAGAGCTAGCGACAGCAACCATTCGCAGAGCGCAACGACCATGAACGCGAATATCTTTCCGAGCAGGAACTCGTGCGGCCGGAATGCTCGAAACGTAGACCTGCAGAATGGTTTTTTGCTCGCCCTCTTTTGACATGGCAAGCGCGGCCAGCAACGGCGGAAACATCGAGATGCCGAGAACGAAGATGCCGGGACCGTAGAACTTCTGGGAGTCGCGTCCGGGGTTGTACCAGAGCCGGATTTCCGCACTGAACGAGGTCGCCCGTCGGGCGGCTTGACAAGCCGTTGGTTAAAGGACTGCGCAATCTGGTTTACGTATGCCTGCACAGCTTCGGCGGTGTTCGCATCGGTGGCGTCCACCAGCAGTCTGGACTTCGCATGCTCGCCCGCGTGCCAGACGCCGATCGAAATTTCTGGGGATGATGAGTACTCCGCGCGCCGCATTGGCGAGCAGCGCGTCCTCGGCCCTCCGGTCGCTGGGCCAGGAGACGACGTGAAAGGTGAGCGAGGCGCGAAAGGCGTCGATGAAGCGGCGGGATGCCATGGAATCGTCGAAGTCCTGAACGATGAGCGGAAGATCGTGGACGGTGAGCGAGATGGCCGTGCTGAGCAGAAGAATCAGGGCGAGCGGGAGAACCAGCGCGAGGATCAGCGCCAGGCGGTCGCGCCGGATCTGCGTCAGTTCTTTTCGTGCCTGTGCCAAAATGCGTCGCATCTTTACCCCTCTGCCGCCTTTTTGCCTTGCTGCTTGCGCCTTCTCAACCACGACGATGAAGACGTCTTCGAGCGAGTAGCTTTCTTCGCGCACGTCGCGTACCTTCAGTCCGGAGGCTTCGAGCTTTCGAGCGATTTCCTGTCTTACCCGCCTCTACATCGTCGTCGACGATGACGTGCAGTCGATCGCCGAACAGTGAAACGCGCCAGCGCTCCGTTGTCTTCTTTCAGGAAATCGGCCGCGCGCTGCGGCTGATCGACGACTGAACTCCAGCAGATGGCCGCCCTGTTCGCTCTTGACGCCGCTCGGGGTTCCTTCCGCCACCAGTTCACCCGCCACCATGAAGCCCAGCCGATTGCACTGTTCGGCTTCTTCGAGATAGTGAGTCGTCACCAGAATGGCCGTGCCCAGATCGGCCAGCTTGTTGATCATGCGCCAGAAGGCGCGCCGAGCAAGCGGATCGACGCCGGAGGTGGGCTCGTCGAGAAAAAGAACGCTCGGCTCGTGCATGATCGCTGCGCCGAACGCGACGCGTTGTTTCCAGCCGCCGGGCAAGACTGCCGGTAAGCTGACGCTCCTTGTTCCTTCGAGTCCGGAGAACGCCATCACCCATTCTTCTTTCTTCGCGCTCGTCTTCCGGTGGCACGCCGTAGACGCCGGCAAAGAAGTCGAGATTCTCCTCGATGGTCAGATCGTCGTACAGCGAGAATTTCTGCGACATGTAGCCGATGCGCTGCCGCACGCGCTCGGACCGCAAACTGCCCTTTTCACCGGCGAGATCCATCAACGCCGGAAGAAGATCCAAGCAGACCGCAGAGCATCTTGATCGTGGTCGTTTTGCCAGCGCCGTTCGCGCCCAGCAGTCCATAGATTTCGCCATACCGGACTTCCAGATTGATATTCTTTACCGCTTGAAACGAGCCGAATCGTTTGGAGAGATCTCTTGCCCCGATGGCAACTTTGCCTCCAAGGTCGTTGTGCGGATGTCGGCCCGGAAACTTCGGCGCATGGGTTTCCTGCCCCATGCCGCGCAGTGTGGCGACGAAATGTGTTCTCGAGTGTCGGTTGAGTGGTGCTGATATTCCGTATGGGAAGGCCCGCTTTGGAGAGTTCGGCTTCAATTGTTTTGCGGCCGGCATCTGCATCGCGCTCAGTAGAACGTCGAGCCGGTCGCCGAAACGCTGTACATCGGCAATCGGACTCTTCGATCCATCCGCCACACATGTCAGAAGTCGGTCTTCCGCCCTGCCGAGATCATCCGTGCGGATTTCGAGCCGTTTCATCCCAAGCTGTTCCCGCAATTCCGCGGGAGTGCCGGTTTGGTGGATTTTGCCGAGGTGCATGAGGGCGACGCGGTGACAGCGCTCTGCCTCGTCCAGATAGGGAGTGGCGACGACCATGGTGAGACCCTCGGCCGCAAGGTGTGCGAGCATGTCCCAGAATTCGCGCCGCGACACCGGATCGACGCCGGTGGTGGGTTCATCGAGCAGCAGTATCCGCGGCTGCGCCACTAGCGCACAAGCCAGAGCCAGCTTCTGCTTCATACCACCACTAAGGCGTCCGGCCAATCGATCGGTGAATCGATCCATATCGAACAGGCCCAGATAATGGTTTCCCCTCTGGGTGATTTCTTTGGGCGACACGTGCCGGAGATCACCCACGTAGCGAATGTTTTCGGCCACGCTCAAATCGGGATACAGACTAAAGGACTGCGTTAAATACCCAACCACCGACCGGGATTCCCGGGCCGATTTGTTGAAGATCCGAACATCGCCACCCGTTGCCTGCATCACCCCGGCAAGTATCTGAAACGTAGTCGTCTTGCCTGCGCCGTCCGGGCCGATTAGTCCAAAAATTTCTCCCTCATACACCTCGAGGTCGATCTCACGGACCGCCTCGATGTCTCCATAATTCTTCTTCAGTGCATCGACGCATATGGCAGCGGGCCCGCCTTCCTTCATCGAGGGCGTGCTCCTTGCGGCCAGGTATCTCCCGAGGTTAGGATCTCGCCATCGGCCGGCATGCCGGGCTTGGCATTGCCGAAGCCCGTCTTCAGTCCGAGCTTGACTCCAACCACCTGCTTGACACGGTCTTTCTGGAAATAGGTATTTTCGGGAGTGAATGTCGCTTGCGGATCTATACGCAGCACGTGCGCGTCGAGCGGCTGGTCGGGAGCGGAGTCAAGATAGACACGCGCGGGCTGGCCCACTTTGACATGGCCAATTTCGCCTTCGGGAATATAGCCGCGAAGATAGATCTTGTTCAGGTCGAGAAGCGTGATCACCGGTGTACCGGCGCTCAGCATTTCCCCGGGCTCGGCGGTTCGCGTTACCACGGTCCCGTCAAACGGCGCCGTGATTTTGAGATCGTTGCGATTCGCCTTGGCTTCCTCCAATTGGGCATTCGCCTTTTGCTCATCCGCGGCTGCGCTCGCAATCTCGCTTTCTTGCTGGGCGATCTGCCTGCCGATCATTGCGAGCTGCGCCGAACGAATGTCGGGGTTCTTTAGGCTCGAACGTGCCGTGGTGAGCGCTCCCTGCGCTGCATCTACGCGCCGCTTGGCGGCGGCCACCGAAGCGGCTTGTGCGTCTGCGGTGGTTTGCGCCTGCTTACCTTGGCGCTCAGAGACCGCTCCCGTCTGGACGAGCTTCGTATAGGCGTCTCGATCAAAAGCCGCGAGTTGATAGGAAGACTGCTGCTGTGCGAGCTGCGCTTCAGCTGTCGCAAGATCCGCTTCGGCTTGCCGCACCCGTCCCTCGGAGTCCGCTTCGGACTGCGTTTTCTCCAAACGGTTCTGGCGGAGTTGTTCATTGAGGATCGCGATTTGCTGACGCGCGGAACTGAGGCGTGCCTCGGCCTGGAGGACGCTGGCGCGGGCTTGCTCTTCACGCGCCCGGACTTGCGTATCGTCCAGAACGGCGATCACCTCACCTGCCTTGACCTGGTCGCCCTCGCGAAAGTGCACCTCGAGCAGCCGTCCGCTCGTCTTGCCGGCGATCGCTGAGTCATCGCCCTCGACGCGGCCGCTGAGCGCAACCACGTTCGCCGGCTGCGGGGGTTTGGCGAAGAAGGCACGCCACACGATAAAGATCCCGAAGCCCAGAACCAGAATGCTCGCGAGGAGGATGAATCGCCGCGGATTTTGCGGCCGTTCGGGATGCTGCTCTACAGGTTGTGCATTTGCCATAATTTAGATCACTTATTCGCGGCGCGCTTTCGAGCGCGGCTTTTTGCTGCTGCCTCGACCATTGCCCTCCCGGCGCCGACAGCCTTGATCCCGGCAACCGAAAACACGGTAATGTGATTGGTAAGTTCCTCGAGCTCTTTCTCTGCGAAGGTAAATTCGGGCCAAACTTTTTCAATGACGATCGTCGCGATTAAGTAGTGCCGCGCCTGCCCGACCACGCTATGGGCGCATAGTTGCGTGACGCGAGACTTTGGCGGCTGGCGGATCATCAGACCGATCAACTCGCATAGCAACCGGTAGCGCGGTCGGATGAACTGCCTGACTAGCTCGTCGATTGCGGGCGTCGGATTACTCATCTCCTGAAGCACCAGCTTCATGTACCAGGCCGGGCGCGTAGCTTTGAAGACGCTATCGAGCATCATTCGCACGAAACCGCGCAGCTTCACTTCTGGAGGGATATCTGCCCCGTTCCTGATCAAATTCGGATCGACGACAGCGGCTGATACGGAATAGCGAAGCACCTCGATGTAAAGTCCGAGCTTGTCCCCAAAGTGATAATTGACGGCCGCGACGTTCGCGCCGGCTCGCGCACAAATATCGCGAATCTTGGCCTTGTGAAAACCTTCCGAAGCAAATGCCGGGCCGGCGGCTTCAAGCAGACGAGTGCGCGTGATCTCATCGGAAGCGGGACGCTGCGTGGCCGATTTTCGTTTCGGCATACTTAAAGCGTAAGTTTAAAACGACTGTTTGAAACAAGCAACACGTATTTTTCCGATTGCATGTTCTTACTGCTAACTGTCAGCTATGTTGCTTAGGATGAAACGGCTGACCTGCAATGCCGGCGCTGGCAGGCTCAGGGGTTTCCAAATCTAGATTCACGACGATTGGGTCCTGACCGCTCCGCACCACAACCGCCTCACAGGGCTCATCAATGCCGGCATTGATTTCCTGGTGTGGTACGTAAGGCGGCACATAAATGAAATCTCCCGGCCCAGCTTCTTCGCTGAATTCTAAGCTGTCGCCCCATCGCATGCGCGCGCGGCCGCGAACGATATAGAGAACTGTTTCGAGTTCTCCATGATGGTGCGGCCCGGTTTTTGCGTCAGGATTAACAACCACCGTTCCGGCCCACAATTTCGTCGCGCCTGTGCGGGCGTGAGTGATGGCTGCTTCTCTCGTCATGCCGGCGGTTTGGGGAGTATTGGCATCGAACGTGCCCGCTCTCAGGATTTTGATTCCGTGCTCTTTCCAGTTCATTGCGAGTCCGCCGGTATCAGCTCGACCTTTAGCCCTTCGCGCGCCAGGTCTCCGGGACTGGGAATGACAGAGGCGCCTTCCTCGAGACCCGAGACGACCTCCATCCGGTCACCGTAATCGCGGCCGACTTGAATCTTCTGCAAATGTACCCTGTGGTCGGCTTGGACCACAGCCACCTGGGTTCCGTCAGGCCGAACGACAAGAGCGTCGCTTGGGAGAAGCAGTGGCGGATTGGTGCGAGTGTTACTTAGGGAGACTTGGGCATACATGCCGGGTAGCAGCGCGCCATCGCGATTTGCCACGTGTACCTCTACCAGCATCGTGCGGCTGCCGGGATCGAGCGAATTAGCGGTGCGGGCTATGGCGCCCGCAAAAGTGCGTCCCGGCAAGTTGGAAACTCGTAAGCTGGCGGCTTGGCCCTGCCGTATAAAGCTGGCGTTGGATTGGGGGACATTTACGTAGATACGAAGCGTGTCCATCTGAGCAATGCGAAACAGCAGCGTGCTTCCCGTCGTAACCAGAGCTCCTACATCCACATTGCGCAAGGTGATCACGCCGGCAAAGGGCGCCTTCACTAGCCGGTAGCCGCTCATACTTTCGAGGCGGGAGAGGTTCGCTTCCGCTGCGGCCACGTTACTGCGCTGCGCGGCGATGGCCTTTTCGAGAGCGTTCACGCTGGCCGTCTGCGCGTGATACTGCGCCTGATAGACATCGTTTTCCTGCCGGGAAACAGCGCCTTGCGTAACCAGGCTGGCGTAGCGCTGCGCGCTGACGCGAGCTAGTTCCATGTTCGCTTTACCTTGTTCGAGATTGGCAAGAGCGCCCTCGACCGCTGCCCGTGCTTGCTCGCGGGCAGCCTGCGCCTGCCGAACCTGCTGGTCCAGTTCCGGCGCTTCAATTTCCACGAGTGGCTGGCCCGCTTTCACCCGGTCGCCGATATCGGCCATCCGGCTCTTGATATAGCCATCGGCGCGGGCAAGAATGGGAGCTTCCGTAACAGCTTGGATATTCCCCGGCAATTCCATCTCGCTTGCGCGCGAGGCGCGCATCAATTGCACAACTTTTACCCGCGGCAGCGCTTGCTGCTGCTCGAACGCCTCGCTGTTAATCAGGGCTCTTCGCTTCTCGAGTGGAATGTATCCGCCAAAAAATGCGATCACGATCAACACCGCGAGCCCCAAGGCAATTGCCCAGATAGTGTGGTTTGAGGGATGCCAACGGTTTTGTGACGGTGGCTTTAAACCTATTTCGTCGGATTCACTTTCACTGGATTTAATGGATCGCATTAGAGACCAAGATGCTGAAGCTGGGATTCATGATCGACCGGAGCCTTCGTTCGTAGATAGCTATAAATGATCGGAACGACAAACAGTGTCGTAACGGTCGCAAACAGGAGCCCGCCAATCACTGCGCGCCCGAGCGGCGCATTCTGCTCTCCACCTTCTCCCAGACCCAGCGACATGGGCAACATGCCAAGTACCATGGCGGTGGCAGTCATTAATACCGGCCGGATACGGGCCTGGCCGGCGGCGAGCATGGCGTCGCGCGCCGAGGGCACAAACTCGCGTTGGTCGTTGGCGAACGTCACCATCAGAATGCTGTTTGCTGTCGCAACGCCGATGCACATGATGGACCCCATGAGCGAGGGAACGCTCAGCGTAGTCCCGGTGATGAAAAGCATCCACAAAATCCCGGCGAGAGCACCGGGGAGTGCCGTCAGGATGATGAATGGATCGAGCCACGACTGAAAATTCACTGTCATGAGAAGGTACACCAGGACGACGGCGAAGACCATGCCCAATCCTAGGCGGAAGAATGAAGATCCCATCGTTTCAATCTGTCCGCGTAGTTCCAACGTTGTGCCCCGGGGAAGCCGTGTTTCTTGGTCACGCATGATCTTTTCGACTTGTGCGCCCACACCACCGAGATCGCGCCGAGCCACGTTCGCGTAGACATCGAATACCGGCCATACGTTGTAGTGGTTGAGAATCACCGGGGCGTACTCGCGATTCACGCTTACCAGATTGGAAAGAAGTTGGGTATTGCCCGCCATGGCGCCAGGATTCCCGTATGCTTGGGACGCGCCGTTCGGAGATGCGCCGACAGAAGCGTTGCCGCCAGCGGCGCCCTCTGCCTCCGGGCCACCCGCCCCGGATATCGGCGTGCGAAGCAAAGCGTCCAGGGAGTTGATGCGGTATTGCGGCGTCTGCACGCCCACGTTGTAGTTCACTCCATTGGCCCAATTTATCCAGAAATTCGGTGCCACCGAGCCATTGCCGGTAAGAGAGATTAGCATGCTGCTGGTGACATCGCGCTGTGTCAAACCCAGTTGCGAAGCTTTGACCCGATCGACATTCAATCGGATTTGGGGCTGATCCATAACCTGGTGAACATGGACGTCGGCGGCGCCCGGAATGCGCGCGATCTTGGCCGAGAGTTCCTCCGCAACCTTGTAATTGGCCTCCGCGTTGCGTCCGACAATCTGCAGATCGATCGGGGCAGGGAGGCCGAAATTCAGAATCTGGCTGGTGATGTCGGCAGGCTGAAAGAAGAAACTCATCTCCGGGAATTTTTCCCGGAGTCGCTTGCGAAGTTCCACTTCGTAATCGCGCGTCGAACCGCGCTTGTCTTCCTGTAGCGAAATCAGAATTTCGCCATCGGCGCTCGAGATCGTGGGAATGTCTCCCTGGGCGATGCTGGTCCAACTGTTCGGAATGCCAATGTTATCGATCAGCGAGTCGATCTCGCCGGCCGGGATGATGCGTCGTATCTCGCGTTCTACGTTCGAGAACATGACTTCAGTCTCTTCAATACGCGTGCCCACGGGACAGCGCGCATGCAGCCGCATTTGGCCTGAATCCACGCTGGGGAAAAAGTCTTTCCCGACCAGCCATAGCAAGCCGAGCGAGAGTAGGGAAGCTCCCATGAAACCTGTTAGGACGCGCCCCCGGTGCCGCAGCGACCAATCGAGCAAGCCCATGTATCGAAAGCGGAGAGCTTCGAAGCCGCGATTAAATATATAGTGAAGGCGCCAGAACGCTCCCTTTCCGCCAGCCGTTTCACCGTGCGCACCCTGCTGGTAAAGGTGAACTTCGGAACTAAGAAGAAACGCCACCATCGTGGGGATCAACGTTCGGGACAACATGTAGGAGGCGAGCATTGCGAAAACCACGGCCATGGCTAGTGGCGTAAACAGGTATCGGGCGGTTCCCGTCAGCAGTAATACCGGCACGAAAACGATACAGATGGAAAGGGTCGCGACAAATGTCGGCACGGCAATCTGTTGCGCGCCATCGAGCACCGCCCGGAGCAAGGGTTTGCGCATGGCCATGTTCCGGTGAGTGTTCTCTATTTCGACCGTGGCATCATCCACCAGGATGCCCACAGCCAGGGCCAGCCCTCCGAGCGTCATCACGTTGATCGTCTGCCCCAGCAGGTTCAGCAGACAGAGGGAAGTGAGAATTGAGAGCGGAATCGAGATGCAAACGATCAATGTACTGCGCCAGCTTCCCAGAAACAGCAGGATCATTGTGCCGGTGAGCGCTGCGGCGATCAGGGCTTCGCGCACCACGCCACGAATCGAGGCGCGGACGAAGATCGATTGATCGGCGAGTGCTACGACCTTCAAGTCCGGCGTGACATTGGCAAGAATACGGGGAAGCGCAGCCTTCACCGCATTCACGATCCCAAGTGTCGAGGCTTGGCCGTTGCGAGTGATCGTGAGAAGGACGCCGCGCGAGCCATTCGTTCGAACGATGTTGTTCTGCACGTTAAACCCGTCGTGCACTTGCGCCACATCACGGATATAAACCGTCGCCCCATTTACGGTCTTGATGGGCAGGTTGTTCAGCTCATCCAGCTGGAGCGGGCTGCTGTTGACGCGAATCAGATATTCCGTTCCGGCGAGCTTAGCCGTACCCGCCGGCAGGATCAGGTTCTGCTGGTTAAGAGCGTTGGAAACGTCGATTGGCGACAGCTGCTTGGCGTACAACTCATCCAGGTTCAAATCCACCATCACCGAACGCTGCTTCCCGCCCAAGGGATAGGAGACCGATGCGCCCTGCACAGTGCCGAGGGGCGTCCGGATAAAGTTATTGCCTAAATCGAAGATTTCCTGCTCATACAGGGTCTTGCTCGAAAGCCCGAGTTGCAAAATGGGCACGCTCGACGCGTCGTACTTGAGCACATTGGCAGGAAACATGCCGGGGGGCATCTGACGGAGGCCGCTCTGCATGGTGGCGGTTACCTGAGCGACCGCCATGTCGATCTTAACGTTCGAATGGAAATAAATCTTCACTACCGCGTAGCCGTTGTAGGACTGCGATTCGATGTGTTCGATGTCATTCACATTGGCCGTGAGGGTGCGCTCAAAACCGGTGACGACCCGTTTCTCCATCTCCTCTGGCGACAGCCCGCCATAGACCCAGAGGACGCTTACGATTGGGATATCGATATACGGAAAAATGTCGACCGGCATCCTAACGATCGAGATGCTGCCAAGAATAGCTATGACAACCGCCATCACCACGAACGTGTAGGGGCGACTAAGGGCGAGCCGGACTATCCACATATGATCTTTCGCGCGAGAGCGCGCTAATCAATTATGCAAGTTTGCGTTTTCGCCAGATGACGAACGGTCAAGTGTATAGGCGATAACCGACCGCTTGGGCCCATGGTTGAAGCGGGCTAAGGAAGCACTGAAGCTGATACTCGTGCGAATATCGGGCTTAGTTCCGGCCGCCGGCAGGGACAAAACCACGCGGAACCGGGGCGCCGTCGCCCAGCAAGCCGGCGCGCAGTGCCATGAGACTTTGCAGACCGGTAAGGATCTGCTGTACTTTAATCTCCACTAGCCAGACGCCACCCGAGGCTCCCCGGCAATTCATCACATCGCCGAGAAAAAGAGCGTCATTGTACTCAACGCTGACTACCGTGGAGATACCCAGCCGCTCCGGCGATTCCAACAGAAGCCGCTTCCCCTCCATGCTTTGGAACGTACACGGTATTTCGCGTTTTGATCCATTCTGGTCGCCGGTCGGCACCTGAATGACAGCGGAATGGGGATGATCGCCGAATGTGGTTGTCACACCCGCCTTATCGACGACGTTCGAGCGTTACTTTAGAAATGAGATTCGATAAAAAACCACAGCGACGCGCCTACCGCGACCGGCAAGAGCAACTCCAATATAGTACGTATGGACTGTAGCCTAGATTTCGTTTCCTGCACGGCGGCGCCCTCTGGTTCCGTCTGGCGAGAGCGGATATTTTCCACTAGCCGGCACTCGACTTCGCTGGGCCTGCCTTGCAGGCTCTTCACCAATTCTTCCCGGCCGTGTTTATCGGCGATGAGTATGGTGGCCGAATTTATGCCCCGGGTGCAGGAAACCAACTTCTGGCGCAGTTCCGGTGGAACATCCTCCACCGACCGGTAGACGCGCGTCTCGTGTCCCGTGGCGATGAAAATTGTTGAACTCCTGGCGGTCAGTTGTGCCATCTTGTCTGAATCCACTCCTCAAGTTCCAGAAGCGCGGAAGCGCTGAATCGGTATCACGCCGAGTTCGTTGCCCGCATTGTCCAGAGTAACCTGAATAAATCCGAGCGCCGCCTTGGAGAGAGACTTATCTTTCCGATAGATGAGACCCACCCGCCGGATCATGGCTTCGGGCCCAAGCGGAACACAGGCCAGCTTCCCGGCCTCTTCCTCTTCGCGGCAATGCGAGGCCGCCAAAAAAGAGAGTCCGAGGTTGGCCATCACGAAGCGTTTGATCATCTCGGTGGAATCCAGTTCCATAGATACGTTCAACTCGTCCTGCACGGAGTCCAGCCAGGTATTTAGCCGCGCCCGCGTTGTGCCGGTCTTCGGAAGGAGAAGTTGCTGGCCTAGCAGATCCGTCGGCATCACCCTTGGATAAGACGCAAGCGGATGGGCGGCTGGAACAAGCAACTTAATCTCGTCGGAATGAATTTTGACTATCTGTAGCTTCTTCTCCTGCACGGGAAGCTGGGTAATGCCGAAATCGGCCAGATTGTCGAGTACAGCCTGCACGACGCGTGTGCCGTAGGAGCGATCCACAAGCAACTGCACGTTGGGGAACTGCTTTTTGAATTCTGCGAAGACCCCCGGCAGCACATAGATACAGGTAGCCTCATTGGCGGCGATTACCAACTCACCGCGCGGGATCTTCTCGAGCTCGTTGATCGAATCTTGGGCGCGCCGCCGCAAAGCGAGAATCTGCTCGGCGTGCTCGGCCAGAATGCGGCCGGCCACAGTCAGCGATATGCGTGTGCCGTACCGCTCGAACAAAGTGGTGTTAAGTTCGAGCTCGAGCTGCCGGACTTGGGCGCTGATAGCGGGTTGCGTACGGTAGCACGTTTGCGCCGCCTTCGAGAAGCTCTTGAGACGCACAATCTCAAGAAAAGTATGAAGCTGATCAAGATCCATGGGCGCGGAAGGGCGCAATTAAGCGGTGCGAAAAGCTGACACGGCCTTTGGTTGAAATTGTACCAGTTTGGCCGCTTCACTCGGCGCTAATTCACTTTCTTCAGGATCTTCGCTCCGGGCGGTAAATCGAAGATATTGGGCGGCAAAGGTTGGCCGATCTCCACTTTGTCGGCGAAGATCTGGTACGTTTTGTAACCGTTCGCGTGCCGCTCGATTGTGAAAGGCCATTGAACGCCGCCTGCATCCCGCCACTTGTCAAACTCCGTGACCTCGTCGTTGCGCTGCTTGGTAACCGGATCGAGCCAGGAGAAACTCTGCCTCACTGGCAAAAGCGTATTGTGGTCGAAGTATACCCGGACCGTGTCGCCGTTTGCATCTGAGACATCGACGACTTCAACGTGCGTGCTGATGTGTACTTCGCTGCCGATATAGTCATATTCCATGCCGGGCTCATCGCGCCGAAAGCGCAGCAGGTAAAGAATGTCATTTTTTGTAGTGCGGGCGTAGCGATCCCAGTTTTCGTCGGGCAGCGGACGCGCGCCGCGGAACGTGACATCAAAACCCTGATCTGCCAGATAGAGATACGAATAATCTTGCTTCTTTCCAAGCACCTCACGCTCGCGCACCCATAATCCCTTTGCCGGTTTGTTATCGAGGTACTCGGTATAAATCGTGGTGACATCGAAGCCGTTCATTTCGTTATGGAAAAACGAGTAGATTCGCCCGCTAGCCATGCGGCTGTGCATGTGCAGGAAACGATCTCCGCCAAGTGCGGTGACCGCCTGATCGACCACCTGCCGACCCTTGCTGGCCGGCGCTGTTTGTGCACCGGCGACCAGCGCGCAGCATAGTCCCAGAGCGGCTTTATGTGCAAACAATAGACCGGACCTCGAATTTCCCAACGTCGGCATCATCGGTCGTGCGCGAGTGGATCGGGCCGGCTTTCGCGCTCAACGACCTCGCCTCTCGTCCATTGAGTACGGACTGAATTTCGGCAATTACCGCCAGCGCCACTTGCTCGGGACCATCGGCTCCGATGTCCAGTCCCATGGGCGCCCGCATTCTAGGAACAAGTGCGGCGGCATTAAGCTCTGCATCGGTTAGCAATTGCGCCGTTCGCTTGGCCGGGCCCAATATCCCCAGATAGGGAAGCGGCTGCGACGAAAGTTCGCGCAAGGCATTAAGATCCTGGCTGTAACTGTGAGACATGATGACAGCTACGGTCCAGGGATCGATCGGCGCTGGAGAAGAGCCTCGCAGTGCCACTTCGTGCGCCTGCGGAAACCTTTCGGGGCGGGCATAGTGCGCGCGACCGTCGAACACCCATACCTCCCACCCCAGATTCCTGGCCAGCTCTGTTAGCGGAACGGCGTCATCGCCGGCTCCAAATATCAGCAGACGTATCGGAGGCTGGAGCGTTTCGACCCATACCTCTCCGGGCGCAATCGCATGCTCGATCGAAGCCGGTTGGCGTTGCGTCCGCACGTCCCGGATGATGTCTAGCGCGGAGGTGGCTTCGGGAGTCAAGCGCTCGATCCGCACCTGAATGATTCCGTTGCAGCCGAGGCCGTAGCCACCTGTAGCAATCTCTTCTTCCGGCGTCGTATCGTAGCGGCGCACCACCGAACCGTTTTCGGTGAGCCACCAGGCCTTTTTCAGCAGGTCATCTTCGAGACATCCGCCACTGATGGATCCGGCGTGCCGGCCTCCTTGCGTAATGAGCAGGCGCGCTCCAGGCAGGCGGTACGAAGAGCCGCGTGTTTTTACCACCGTGGCCAGCACGGCGGATTCACCCGCGCTCCGTGCCGCCGACCACAGGTCCAGGATGCGCTCCGTCTCTTTCATGCTTGGCGTAAAGCTCACTACTATGGTAGCGAGAATCTATTTTTCGGCCCTACTTACTTGTGAGAGTGGCTCGAGAAGTGACGTGGATGTTCCCCGCATGCCGTCGAACCCTAGGTCCCCACGCTGTAGACTCAGCTCTTTTGGCCGTAGTAAGCTTCACTTCCGTGCTTGCGCAGAAAATGCTTATCGCGCAAGGCATCCGTCAGCGATTCGGCATCTGCCCGGATGGTGACGGTCAAATACGCCATGTGGGCAATTTCTTCAACAACAACGGCGGTATGCGCTGCATCCATGACAGATGGACCCCAGCAAAACGGCGCGTGTCCCGCCACGAGTACGGCTGGCGTGAGCAGTGGATCCATTCCCGCAAACCGTCGGACAATGACTTGTCCTGTATTCCATTCGTAGCCAGAATGGATCTCTTCGGCTTCCATTACTGGCGTAATCGGAATGGCTCCACGAAAATAATCCGCGTGCGTGGTGCCGAGGCACGGTATCTCTACCCCCGCCTGCGCCCAAGCCGTCGCATAGCGCGAGTGCGTATGAACAACGCCCTGCACACCGGGAAAGGCGCGATACAGCGCTAGGTGAGTGGGCAAATCGGACGAGGGCCGCAGGGAACCTTCCAGAATCTTGCCATCAAGATCAGTGACCACCAGGCTCTCTGGCGTGAGCTGTTCATAGAGGACGCCGCTCGGTTTAATGACTACTTTCCCGCTAGCGCGATCGCAGCCGCTCGCATTGCCGAACGTAAATACGACCAGCCCTCGCCGCACGAGTTCGAGGTTCGCGTCCAGAACCTCTTCGCGCAGCGCCTGAAGGCTCATTGGCTTCCCCTCGCCGCGGCGGCTCTCTGGCGCAGCTGGGGCAGCACATCGCCGATCGCGACCGCTTCTGATTTCTTTCTGCCCAAAGCGAAATACAAACGCTTATACAGGCGGAACAACTCGTCGTATACGTCGACGCTCTTCGGCTCCGGATGGAAAGTGCGGTGCGGAGGGCACAGTGCCCTCTGCGCTTCTTCTATCGATGGAAACGCCTTCGCCGCCAGAAACGCGAAGATAGCGGACCCCAGGCTTGTAACATCGCCCTGGGGCACCAGGATGGGCTTGTTCAAGACGTTGGCATACACCTGGTTCAGTACGTCGTTACGCTGAGGAATTCCGCCGCCGTTGATGATCGCGCTCAACGGCCGCTCCGTACTCGGCCATACGCGCAAGAATCACCCGTGTGTGAAAGGCCGTGCCTTCTATCGCCGCGAACAACTCATCGGTGGCCGTGCTAGTCAGATGCCACCCCAAAGTTACTCCGCCCAGTTCCGGGTTGACTAGAACGGTTCGGTCTCCGTTATCCCAGGTCATGCGCAGCAGGCCCGTCTGTCCGGCGCGATAGCCTTTCAAACCGAGCGACAATTCAGCCGCGGTCTTGCCGGCGCGGCTCGCGATGCTTTCGAAAATATCGCCGACGGCAGATAGTCCGGCCTCGATACCCGCCATCTGTGGATCGACAGAACCGGGCACCACTCCGCAGACGCCCGGAATCAGACTCACTTTATCGCTGAGGCCTATGATGCATGTGGAAGTCCCGATCACGTTCACCACGTCGCCCAGCTTTACGCCGGCTCCGATTGCGTCCCAATGTGCATCGAACGCGCCGACCGGAATCGGAATGCCGGGGCGCAAGCCTAGCTTCGCCGCCCACTCTTCCGAAAGGTTGCCGGCAAGCGAGAGAGACGTTTGGTATTGCCCGCCCAGCTTGCCACGAATGCCTTTGAGCAGAGGATCGACCGATACCAGAAAGCCTTCGGGCGGAAGGCCACCGAGAGATTCATTCCACATCCACTTGTGGCCCATCGCGCAAATGCTGCGCGGCGCATCGGCCACGCTGCGGATACCGCACAAGACAGTCGCCACATAGTCGCAGTGTTCAAACGCCGTCACCAGCCGATCGCGTTTCTCGGGATTGTGCCGCAACCAGTGAAGTAGCTTCGAGAAGCCCCATTCGGAGGAATACGCGTCGCCTGACCATTTTATTGCTAGCAAGCCCGATTCATGCGCCTTCTCGGTGATTTCAGCGGCTTCGTGCCAAGCCCTGTGATCGCACCAAAGATAGTAATCGTCGAGCGGTTCGAGGTTCTCGCCAACCGGAATCACGCTCGACCCGGTCGTATCCAGCGCAATAGATTGGACCGCGTCACCAGAGACTCCCGCCTGTGCCAGTGCCTTATGCATGGCTTCAATCAGGGCGGCCATGTGGTCAGCGTGGCTCTGCGTTGCATAATCGGGATCGTCTTTCTTGCGGCGCAGCGGATACTCCGCCACGCCGGAACCGAGCCGGCCCTTTTCGCTGTCGAATAATGAGACACGCACGCTCAGCGTGCCGAAATCGACACCCGCTACAACCGTGCTCATGCTTTATGCCAGTACATGTCCCAGCCGAGATATCGGGTCGTGGCTTCGTGCACCTGCGCCGAGACGGATGAAAAATTCGCCGCTGTGTGATGCTCGAATCCACGCTCGCAGATAAAGCGCAGCAATTCCTGAAGCCGCGGTATCTCGACGACGCCGGCTCCCCCAAAGGTCTCGAGCGGATCGTCTGTGAAGCGCCCGCCGCCCACGTAGCCGCGGATTTTGCCGGCTCGATCGTCGGTCGAGACTCGCGCATAAGTCATTGCGCCCGGCTTCACACGGCCCACCACTGTGCCGAATGTATTCAGCTTGCCGACTGTTCCCGCGATGATTTCCTGAAAATCCATTTTGAAGTCGACAAAGAAATGTTTGGGTAGATTGCTGCAATGAAAACAGACCGCTTTGTTCGGGTCTTCTCCGTAGTTGTTATTCCAATCGAGCAGTGCGCTGGGGCTCTCCGACGCAAGCCGCAAAGCATGCATGCCCACGACCCCCGCGATATCCACTTCGCAAGCGCTCGACATTAGATCGTTGCTCATCATGCTCATTACAGTGCAGGGAACCACGCCGAAATACTCTTCGAGCGCCGTCCAGCATTGCACCGCACTGATTCGAACATCGGTCTCGTGCATCCAACCGTCGATCACCGCTCCGAGCTTCGCCATTTTCATCAGTGACAGGGCGGGTACGTCGCGTGTCGAGACATAAGATTGCATGGCCTGGAGCTTCGCCTGTGCGTGAGCGTCGTCATCCTTCATGCGGTCGATACGGCCCAGAATTTCCGACAGATCGATGGTGATGACCGAAATCCCGTTCGCCTCGAGCAGTTTTTCGCTATAACGGACCGTGTTGAAGGCAGCCGGCCGCGCCCCAATGGAGCCGACGCGCAGCCCGCGCAGACCGCGCACCACGCGGCACACACCGAGAAACCACTGCACGTCCTCGGCGAATTCGGGTGACGAGGGATCCTCCGTATGCAAAGTAGTGAGCGAATATGGAATGCCGTACTGCATCAAGTTATTGCAGGCCGACATCTTTCCGCAAAAGCTGTCTCGCCGGTCACGGATGGTCATTTTGCCCCGCGTGTCGGGTGTGGCCTGTATCAGCACCGGTACGGAAAAACCCATGAGGCGCAGCGTATCGGCGATAGCCCGTTCGTCGCCGAAATTCGGAAGAGTTACGACAACGCCGTCGAGCGTGTCGCGATGTTTCTTGAAGAGTGCGGCGCAGCGCTTCGCTTCTTCAAAGGTTTCGACTGCGCCGAATTTCGATTCTTCCGTCGTCAGTGCGATCACCTCGGCGCCCGCCTGTTCGAGAACACGCAGCATGTCTTCGCGGCCGGTAGCCGCTAGATGATCCGGAAAAAAACCGCGATTGCCGACGATCAAGCCCAGCTTCGGACGCGGTTGGGTGGCTGTTGGTGGCATTACTTTCTTTTAGGATAAAAACGGATGAAATAGATCAATCCCATGATGAGGAGTACCGCCCCCCACCAGATGCCCGCGTGCAGATTAGCAAATACCGCGGGGAATTCGGGCGGCGAGGCAAGTTCGTACAAACCGGCGCCCAGGATCAGAATGCCGTAAGCGGTCAACAGCGTCCCGATAAAAAACCAGATAGAGAGAGAACCTTTGCCGTGCATTCCAAGTGACCTACCAGAAGATGACGTTCAAGATTAGGAAAACTACTCCGACAACACCCGCCCAAAAGACGGGTCGTTGATACAGAGGTAGGTGACCCTCCGATGGGATCTCGGTGGCGCCATAAACGAGACCCGCTAATTCCTGGTGCGGCTTCGGCTTGGTAACTAAACTGACCACAACCGTAACCACCACGCAAAGAATCCAGGACCACAGGGCGCGGTACATATCTTCCGCCATGGGCTTTGCATGCGGCGAAAGCGCAATATACTCCAACGCTGCTGGATCGGTTCGCAGCCAGATCCACATGGCAAGCGAGCCGCCAGTTCCCACCAGTAAACCCCAGAATCCGCCGGCCGGCGTCGCTCGCTTCCATAGCATTCCGAGAATGACCGTGCCGAACAGCGGTGCGATGAACGTGGCAAACAGCGCCTGTACATAATCCATGATGCTAAGAAACTGCATCACCAGATAGGCCGTTCCAATACTGATCAGAACGCCAACCACCGTACACCAGCGGCCCATCGCCAGGTAGTGTGCGTCTGATGCCGTCTTGCGGATCAACGCGCGGTAAATGTCGTATGTCCACACCGTGGCAAATGCGCTCACGTTACCGGCCATGCCCGACATGAATCCCGCAATCAGCGCGGTGATGCCCAATCCCAGCAAGCCGGGCCCGCAATAGCGCGCCAGCATCAGCGGCAAAACTTCGTTGTACGTGTGCGCCCCGCTCCCGGCCACCGATTCGCCGACCAGCTTTTCGGGCAGCACTGCCAGCGCCAGCAACCCGGGAAGGATCACTATGAATGGGACCGCCATCTTGAAGGCGGAACCGATAACGGGCGCCATCTTGGCGCTGCGCAAGTCGCGTGCCGCAAGAACGCGCTGTACAACCAGAAAATCAGTTGTCCAATAACCAAAGGAAATGATGAAGCCGAGACCCAGCACGATGCCTGTCCAATGAATACCCATTGGATTCGACGTGAAATCGCCCAATCCCCTCCAGAGATGCGTGTAATCCTGGTCCGGAAAATTGACATGGATACGCCGTACCATGCCGCTCCATCCACCCGCTTCGATCAACCCCAGGACGGAAATGACCAGGGCTCCCAGCCAAATCAGGAAAAACTGCAGGACTTCATTGAAGATTGCCGACAGCAATCCGCCGAGGAAAACATAGGCAGCGACCGTCAGCGAGGAAACCCAGATGCTGAAGCTGATGTCCCAGCCCAGAATAATTTTCAAAACCAACGCCATCGAATACATGTTGATGCCACTCATCAACACGGTCATCAAGGCGAAGGAAACCGCCGAGACGGCGCGTGCTGGCTCGCCGAAGCGCAACTTCAGATAGCCCGGAACCGAGTGCGTCTTCGAGATGTAATAGAACGGCATCATTACCAGGCCCAGAAAGAGCATGGCGGGAATAGCGCCGATCCAATACCAGTGTGTGGCTAGAATTCCGTACTGATAGGCGGAACCTGCCCAACCCATGAGTTCGAGTGACCCGAGATTCGCGGCCACAAAACTCAGCCCCGCAACCCAGGCGGTCATATCCCGGCCGGCCAGAAAAAAGTCCTCGCCGGTGGTTGTGAAGCGTTTCAGGTAAAAGCCGATGCCCAGGACCATCGCGAAGTACAAGGCGATGATGACCAGGTCAACCGGATGGAGGGATAACAACTTCTCAGGAGCCGCTTGCAAAAAGAGAGCGAGTGGTAGCAGCATCGCGTTTGTCAGTCAGGCTAGGCCACAAACAAATTACCATCAGCGGCGGGATGCGGCTCCGCCGACAGAAGGCCATTTATACCACGCCTGAAATGAAAACGCTTACTAGGCCTGTTTACGCGGGTTTTGTCAGGAGAAGAGAGGTCTATTTTTGTGGCGCGGCAATGCCCGCGTTGTGAATGGCTATCCCTGAAAAAAGGCCCGCCTGAGCAAGATTGCCGATGGTAAACGCCGTACGCAGGTCTTTGTTCTTGTGAAATAGAATTTGCGGGAGAAGCACGCCGCCGGCGACTCCCGCCTTGATTCCGATACCCTTCGCCCCAAATGTCCCGTCCGAAGATGCCAGAAGAGGGTTCGACTCTTTCTTATGCCAGGAGGTCGCCGCGTCCGCCCCAGTTCCGGCCGCCATGGCGAAAATGCTCGTAATCCAAAGACATTTGAGCCGTTGCTCGTGCCTGTCTTCCACATTGGCAATCGAGATCGCCGGTGCAACAAAACCCGAATTCGCTAGCGCCGCATCCGCCACACCCGAGTTTGATAACCTCAGACTCGCCGAACTGATCGTCTGAGCGCGCAAAGCGATGGAGCTGGTAAGGAGCAGGCCCGCAGCCGCCGCCAGTAGCGTCAGTGATCTCATGAAACCTCCGGATGAGAGCGATCACTACTCTCATCGGCGGCACCAGCCGGAAGACTTTAGACCGGCGCCTTTCGAGGCGGTAGTTTAAAATCGAAGAGACCAAACGTCGGGGCGTAGCGCAGCCTGGTAGCGCACCTGCCTTGGGCGCAGGGGGTCGGGCGTTCAAATCGCCCCGCCCCGACCAATTTATTCAATCGGTTACTTGGGATGGCATTCACCGGGGCCATCCCATGTACGGAACTTTGTACGGAGCGAGGCCAAGGACTCCCCCTAATTCACGGGCGGGTAAGTCTCGGTTGGTGGCGTCTCCGCGAGCCGCTTTTGGGCTTCCGCAAGTAGCTCCGCCTTCCTCTGCTCGTACCGGCGCGCGGCGTCTTCCATCGCTCGTTGACTGATGTGCGTGTATAGCTCCGTCATCCTTTTGGAAAGATGGCCAGCTTGCGCCTGGACTACGGGGAATGGTGTTCCCATCTCGGCATGGTTCGTAATAAACGTGTGCCGAAGATCGTGAAAGCGAAAGCCTGGTACGCCTGCTTCTTTAGTGAGGGCCCGCCAAGCGGTTCGCCAGCCCTTCATCGGCTTTGCTGGGGTATAGCCTACACCCTTCCGGATCTTGTAGGGAAACAAGCAGTGCTCTGGCTTGTGTGAATCTAACTTTTCCGCTCGATCCAGCAGCTTCAGCATCGCCTTCAACGCATCGTTGGTGAGAATGATCGTCCGGAAAAGACCGTTATTGCCCTTGGTGCGACGAATCACGATCTTTCCCGCGACGGTATCGATGTCAGCCAGCCGAAGATTCCGTAGTTCAACGCCACGCATGCCGGTATCGTTCGCGACGACCGCAGCCTGATACGCGACCATCCATTCATCTTTGCTTTCCGCAGCGGTGAACAGCTTCAGTGATTCATCCGGGCTAAGCGCCCGCCCCGGAGACTGCCCGGCTTCGCTCAGGCGTTTGTAGTCAGGCTGGATGCGCGCCCATTGGCCTTCGTGCTTCAATATTCCACGCAGCAACTTGATTTCGAGATTGACGGTCCGATTGCTAACTTCGGCCCCACGCGTTCCCTGATAACCACGAATCTTTCGCGGAGTGATGTCCTTCAGCCGCACGTTTCCCAACACTCGCTTCAACGGGCGAAGACGCTCCTCTTCAAGCCTAACTGTGCCTTCGGATACGGTGGCTTTACGATGCTTAATGTATTCATCTGCTGTGGCCTCGAAGCGCTTGCGACCAGCATTGTCCGGCACCCTTCCCAGCTCAAGATCATGGACGGCCTTGGCGCGCTTCTTCTTCGCTTCGTTGTAGTCCTTGGTCTCGGTCGTGAAGCTGCGCTTCTTACCGTCGATAATCAGCTCGTAATGCCAGTAGTCCCGGCGTTTGTAGAGGCCGTCGCGATCTTTGGATCGGAGCTTTTGGCCGGGCTCGACGATTCGAATCTTGTCCATGGCTACGCCTCTTTCTTCTTGCCGCTTCGCTTCGGGCGGCCACCCAGCTTGCCATTCTTGCGAGCGATCTCCTGGAGCCGCTCCAGCCCGAATCGCTTGAGCCGCACCTTGTAGCTGCGCCTCCCCAATGCGCTGGCAGCTTCTGAGATCTTTTCTTTCGCGCCCATATTGCTATCCTAATCGTTTAGGTTATTCTTATCAACTGTACCGTTAGCATCGTTGGCAACATGCCCGAGAGGCGCAAACATGCACTAGAAACGAAACGCCGCCCCTGACGAAGCGGTTAAAGGGCGGCTTAATAGTAAGTAACATTACATAGTAGCTCCCTTCTATGCACTTCAGAAAGAGCTTTAGTGCCTGCGGAAAGCCTGGATCACAAGTCTTTGGGGTGTGCAGTTAATTGAAAAAAAAGAGGTTAGCTTCTATTTGTTCCGACGTGTTCTACCTTTGTTGCATATAATTCACCTGTTGCATCTAATGCAGATATCGCGTATTCTGACCTCAGAAGGAGATCACCAATGGCCGCGCTTGCACATCCGCATCGTCATTCAGCGCCCACGGCGCAGGACGCCACCTTGGCGCGCGTCTCGGGACAGAGTTTATCCCGCTTCGCCCGACGCCAGAAGTCGTTATTGCTGAAGGTTACGGAAGCCGGACAGGAACAGCCGATAGAGCTTCCGGCAGGCGCGGTCGCGCTCCTAATGGAAGTCCTAGAGGCGATGGCAGCCGGGCGCGGTGTAACAATCATTCCGCAGAATGCGGAGCTTACGACCGTCGAGGCGGCAGGCATCCTCAATGTCTCCCGACCCTATCTCATCAAGCTGCTCGATGAAAAAGTGATCCCTCATCGCTTGGTCGGTAAGCACCGCCGGATATTGATCGATGACGTAATGGACTACAAGCAGCGCATCGACGCGGAACGCGAGGACGTGCTGGCGCAATTAACCGCCGACGCACAGGAGAACGATATGGGCTATGCCCGTCCATGAGCAGCTACACGGCGTTGCTCGATGCTAACGTGCTGTATCCAGCGCCGGTGCGCGATCTGCTTTTGCAACTTGCCGTCACCGATATATACAAGGCCAGATGGACGGCGGACATTCACCGCGAATGGATCGAGAACCTGCTGGAGAATGAGCCGCACCGCGACCGCACCAAACTGGAGCGGACGCGCGACCTAATGGACAGCAAAACCCGCGATGCATTGGTTACAGGCTATGAGAGCCTGATCCCATCGCTCCACCTTCCCGACGCCGATGACCGGCACGTCCTGGCCGCCGCCATTGTCGGGCGCTGCGACGTCATCGTGACCAGCAATCTCAAGGACTTTCCCGAAGTGGCCCTGGAGCCGTTCGGGATCGACGCCCAGCATCCAGACGATTTTTTTTGCAACCATCTAAATCTTGCGCAAGGGCTGTTTTGTAGCTGCGTTCAGAAGATCCGCCGGCGGCTGAAAAATCCGCCTTGCACGACCGAAGATTATCTTGAGACCCTGACCCGTAATGGCTTGGTCGCTACTGCGTCCGAGTTGCGCCAGTTTGCCGAACTGCTGTAGCCGCTTCGCAACGAACGCTCCCTTGAGTGACCGAGTCCGAGTCCAGGCGGCAACGGTCGGGATTGAGCTGAAGGGGCGCTCCGGTGCGGCAGGTGACTATCTGTCAACCGTCGCTGCACGCCGCGAGGAAGACGCCTTCCTTAAGCAACTGAGTGTGGGGAATCGACCTTCTTTGATTTGCAGCACTACGAACCCTGGATGAGCCATAGGTCCCATCGCGAACTCTTGGAGCAGTAGCCGGCGCGTCCAAGGAAGGCGATGCGCTTACTACTTAACGTATTTGCGTATTAACTCCCACGCGCATTCTTCCGCCTCGGGACGCTTCAACCTGGCGATCGAATCAGACTCCACCTGCCGACCTTCTGGTTCGTAGCCAGAAAGAGACCAAGAATCAATAGATCTCAGGAGTCATCAGCTGCGCCCATGTTATTGAGAATTCGTGAGGTACAGACGCCTAAAATACGCACTGATCAATCGCGCTATGTAGGGAGAGGCATACTATTGGGCATACACACGGGACGTGTGCCAAAGGCGTAATCTCCGTGAATTTCTCTCTCTTTGCTCAGGCCTCTCCGATGCCTTCCCCGGGTCGGCATCTTCGCGGGGTCTCCCGATGCATTTGTCCAGTTATTCGGCGTTGTGGGGATTGAAGCGTCGCGCGTGATGGGGCCAAATTGGACAGCGTTGACAGCGTTCCTCTGTTCTTGGCGGCGAGTGAAAACACGTGAAGAATGCGGTGTCGGCGGCTTCACAAAGTTACTTGGGCAACAACACTATATCAGGCATGATACGAGTTGATCTCACAGCGTTATCCATCGTATTGGCAACGGTAGGATTGATAACGAGTGGCTGATGCGTGAATGATATTTTTCCTGCTCCTAGAGGGAAGCCGTCGATAAGCATCGTCAAATGGCCGAGCCTTCCAGCCGACTGAATCACACCAGCATGAGGCTACGCGGCGCACCCGCGTCCAGGAACAACGAACGAGGCTTCAGCTTTCTAATGGTCACCCTCACGGCGAACGTCCTGATTGCCGCCGTCGGGCTCGCAGTCGATCTCGGGCATATGTTCGTTGTTCGCAGCGAACTGCAGGCGTTTTCAGATGCGGCCGCGATGGCCGCTGTGCGCGACCTCGACGGCACTCAGAGCGGCATCCAGAATGCGCACACGCTGGCGACCCAGGGTCCTCTTGGCGCATCGCTCCCGAATGCAACGAATTTCGGTACAGATTCTGTCAGCACGGCGATAGACACTTATGCCGCCACATTCAGTGGTACTTATAATTCCTATTCAACGGCCGCCGCAACCAGCACGAACGTGTATAGATTCGTGAAAGTCGCCGCAAGCTCGAACGTGCCGCTCTATTTTCTTCGTATACTTCCCGGCATAACGTCTCCCGCCACCGTCCAATCGTCGGCCATAGCCGGCCAGCAAGCGCAGCCGCCGAACTTCAGCAACGGTGGGCTGGTGCCCTTCTCAGCAGACGCTCATAATACTAATTCCGCCGACGAATTCGGATTCGTTCGCGGCAATCAATACACATTCAGGTGGGGTAACGGCACTCCTCCAACAACCTGTGGCGGCGATAATGGATTCAATCCAAGCCTTGCGCCGCCGCAGCACGGATTTGTGGATCTCGGGCAGGGGAATGGGGAGAGCAATCTTGGAAGCGCCATTCAATACGGTGGCTATCCGAATGCGAGCTCAAGCCCGAGCTCAGTTGGTCTAGGCACGCAACTCTTGACCCCGCCGGGCAGCCGCGGGAATGCCGTCGTCGACTCACTCGCGGCTCGATCCAATCAAGATCCAGACCAGACGGCTACCACATGGACTGACTACAAGGCGGCGCTGGCAGCAGGCATTGCCAATGGAAGAAGGATCGTTACGTCCCCCGTAATAGATCCCGGTACCTATGCCGGCAACGGCAGTAACATCCAGGGAACAGTGATTGGCTTCGCCAATTTCCTCCTAGATCCAGCAACCACAATTTCGGCCGCGGGCAGCTCAGGGCCCCTCTGCGCCACCTACATCGGTCCTGGCAGCTCAGACGGCTTGACTTCAGGAGGGAGCAACAACGCCTCCATTTACGTCGGGGTGCTCTTTCAGTGAAGGTTCCAATTTCAGTTCGAAAGAAAAGCCGGGAGTGTGGACATGCAGTCGTTGAATTGGCATTCGTTTGGACTTTTCTTTGGCTACTGATCACCGGAGTGTATCAGTTCGGGAACGCATTTTTCATCTACAACCGGCTTGAAGCGGCAACAAGCGATGCCGCAATGCTGGGCTCGCGGATGAACTACGATCTCGCTGACTCAGGCGCAAGCTTCACGACTCAAGTAAAGCAAATGGCGGTATACGGGGATCCGGGTGGTGGCAGCACGCCTCTTGTGCCGAGTCTCACGACGGCGAACGTAAACGTAAACGTTACGAAAGTCGGTATCTCCCCGGTTTACGTGACTGTGACGATTCAGAACTACACCATTACAAACCTGTTCCGAAACTTCGCTCTGACTAATAAGCCCCGCGTTACCGTAGCTTACACCGGCAATATAATCTGCTCAGGTTGTTGACATGCGCCAAATTCTTCGAGGACATACGATAACCCGGCGGGACGGACGCTTCGGATCCTGCCGTGGTCAATCGCTAATTGAGTCTGTTTTTGTACTGTTCACTCTGCTCGCCATGGTCCTCTTCATCGTGGATATGGGCCGGATTATGCTTGCTGAGGAATACCTGACGGAGCGCGCTCGAGCGGCGGCGCGTATGGCGGCTGTCAACAACTGGACCCAAACGGATGTTGCAAATTATGTTGCATATAATTCGACCGGCGCGCCTCCCGGAGGCACAACCACGCCAGGACTCATGGGTGTTCTACCGTCAAAAGTCAGCTACTCGACCATCGGAACTGCCGGCAATCCAGCTTACTGCGTGAAAGTGACGATCGCAGGTGTTTCCGCATTTACAGTAGTGCCGTACATGACAGGAACGTTTACTCTCCCTACCATTACGGTCTCGGTCCCGGCCCAGAGCCTTGGGGCTGTAAACTAACCTGGCAGCCAAGCGGTGCGTGGTTAGCGCTGACAAGAATCACCAAGCCTCCGCACAGCAGGACCGCTCGAAGGCCAAACAGTGCAAAAGCGACGCCACGAATCTCCTTAACCGCACGTGCTGCCGCATCTGGTTCGAAGGCGACGGAAGCGAGTGAATTGTTCCCGAACAGACGGCTTCAGACACGTGCTGACAAATCGTGCCATAACAGCGAGTGGTCATACTATTAGGCATACCCTGAATGCATGAAAACGGCACAGATTCTGTCTCGCCCCGCATCGCTGCGCCGGTTCACTGCAGCATGCGAGGCCTTTGAATTGCAGGAACACCGGGAACACCGCGCAATTCCCGCTATATCAATCGGCTACAGCGTTCCCGCCGTGTTCCCAGACTCGCGTGAGCGGGAACAGTTCCCGGTTGACTCCAAGTGAGAACTCGAATGCGGCGCGCTAGCCGCGAAGAATCATCGCCGTACGCACTGTTCTCGCTGCTCCCGGTCTTCGAGAGGCGCGTTTTTATTTGGGCGATAGGTAACATTAGCGGCGGCTAGAGACGGTGGGCAGATGTTTTGTTCCTTACCTGCAGATCACATACTGAACACCGAGCTAGCCCCACTCCGATGCAGCCAGCATCGTCTAGTGCGCAGTGTTGCTGGCGCTGTCGATTGCTACCTATCCAGTGTGGCTCTATTTGCGCGGATGGGCCATGTTTCGAGCGAGGCCTCACACCCGTTGCAGCAACTAAAGTTCGACAAAAGACGAATGCGATACAATCTTCGCGCGGGAAAACGCTTCTGCGGCGTGCCAGTTAAACGCCGGACGGCAAGCGGCACACGATCACTGTCTAGTCCGAATCAGTCTACGCCGCCGCCATCTAGTTCTTCAGCCGCGCGGCTGCTTCATTCCCCGGTGACGGCCAATTGCCGAAGACCGACAACAGCACCGTGTTCGAAGTGCGGCCGATCTATCGTGTCACATACGGCATGGAATGGGCGAACAAGAAAGCCAACCTCTACGCGCGATCGAAGAAGTTTCGCCGATTGCGCTAGCGTCGGCACACTTGATTTGTGCGGTTTGTGAAAAGTTTTGTATAGTTGGTGACGGCAAGCAATTACTGAGCGGCCGATAAGGGTCTACGGTGACACTTTCGGGAATCATGGCATCGATCTTTTCGCCAGGATGGAAGTGGTTCCTGCGGGCGTACGCCTCGCATTCCGCGAAAGACAATCCCGCAATTGTAATCGTGCCAGGCCATAGCCTGAATTTTCAGTTGGTGCAAAGCGAGATCGAGCTTGGTTGGGGCCTAGTTGAACTCGGAACGGCGCTAAGGGCCGAGAACAGGGGGCGCGACGCAGCAGAGGCACTAGAGAGGGCGAGGAGTGCTCTTCTTAAGGGGGAGAGATACAGCCGTGACCTGAGTGGCCCGGAAAGCTTGGCTGCCTCTTCCCGCCTCGAGCTCCTAAGAAATGCAATAGGCGGCGTGAATTAGCGGCTCAACTTCCATACACTTGAGCGAAATCTCGCAGCTATTTTCAGAACGCCCGGAAGCGAAAACCGGGCCTTTGCTACTTCTTCAGGAAAAAGCGCGGGGCGGCATTCAAACCGCCCCACGAGCTAGCCACATCGCCGGACAAAAGCTGGAAAGCCGGCGGAAGCATTACGCATCGCACGGCAACACGCTGCGCGTACTCCTACGGGCTGCACCGGTAAAGCGCTTTTACGTCCGACACATTTCAGCCGACGCGCTTCTCACGAGGCGCACGCATGAGCTCGCTTGTGCCGGATCAGCTCTTCCACGGCATGGTGTTCCCACCGCCGTGCCTCTTTAAGGGCAAAATTGCAAGCGGCGGTGTCCTTGTGTTCTTCGATCGCGAGATCCCGTTCGCGCTTCGCCCGATGGGCACTGGTAACAGTTCTGGCAATCAATTCCCTCAATAAGCGTTGTTTGTCGCCGTCTTCGTCCATAGCGCCATGTAGACGCGCAACGAGGAAATTTTATTACGGACGTAAGAGCCTACGGGTGTCGTCACCCCCGAGCGTGTTTTCTGTTTGCTGCATACTCAACGCGGATTCCGTTGTTTGACCTGAGAAGCCCGGCCAGCAATGTCGGGCCTTTTCAGTTATGCCGGCAAAAAACGCAGGGGCACTCGTCAATGGCCCCTGCGACTTAGCCAAGTTCGGCGGATCGGCTGCCGCCGGTTCGCGTAAACCGACGCGATCAGCACGAGTAGCGCGGCGCCAAAGAATCCAAGCGTAGCCGGCTCCGGGACCGTGACCGGTGTCAGCAGAAAACTATACAGCCCTCCCGAGTTCGCCACGATCTGGCCCTCGTCGTTGATGCCCGTCGCGCCGTTTAGTGTCACACCAAGGGCAGGGTCGATCACGTTCTTCAGGTCAATCATCTGGCCGTTGCTGTAGAGAAAAGCCGTGGAATCCGTCGAACTGGAGATTTCCCGCAGTCGCACCGAGCAGAGACCAACCTGCAGTGAGATTACTCACGGTTATCGTGGGATTCCCGATCAGATCGAACGCGAACGATCCAGGGAATCCGGTACTGACGAATTTATCTCCGGAGGAGAGGTCCCCAGTGAGCTTAAGGGTATTAGCGCCGTCCTGAGTCACATCGATTGTTCCAAACGGAGCGGTCCGCAGCCACCGCTGCAATGGTCAAGCGCTAATGAATATTGATCTGCCACCGCCGGCATTGCAACGAATGCCAGACCTAAAAGTGCCGGAAAGAATAATCTGACATGCATAATCCTCCGGATTGCGACTAAGTATCTACTGATCAAGGTTAGTTACGGATTATGCGATTTCGACAGGTGCTATGGCTAAGGTTAGGTAACGTGATGCCCCGGACGGAATAGACCTCTTCCGCTCTAGCTCGTATTACAACGCGATGGGCAGGGAATCTTAAGCGTTGTGCTCGAAAGACCGCGTTGTTTGAAAGCACCGCTCCACAGTCGAGCAAATGGTTGGATTTCCCGACCGGTCCAGACCGGGCTGGGAGATGTCCCAAAATCTTTGTGGACCCATTTTGCGGTGGGATGACTGCCGTCCCAGCTCGTTTTAAAAAGACCGTTTGGCTCGGCCCATAACGTGCTGGTATCCACTTAGTCCCTTGCTATCATCCGGCGATAAACGGATGTATTCGGCGTAAGGAGGAGTTCAAATGCGTGGCATCGAAGCTATGTTACTAGCAGCATTTGCCGGACTTGTAGGCCTTGCATTCTGGAATGCGCGGCAATGGCTGCCTCAGTGGAGTCCTAAGGTCGTCAACTCCGTTCCGGCGAACGGAGGCAACGCAGTTAGGAAAGTTAGCGATAAATCGGTGGCTAAGAAGCAGCATGCGGGCAGGCATGGGATTGCCGGAGATGCCTCGGGAACATCAGATCTCGCCGCTGGTTATATTACTCCGTCAAAAACGATAGTACAAGTCTCGTCATGGCCCGGGTTCCCGACACGAGCGGATCTTCCGGTCGGGGCGAGCGGTGTTGGCATCCGAGCTAAATATGGTGAACCGACAGCTCGCGTGACGGAAATGCATGCGGGTCAACTGTTGGAACGCTATTACTATTTCAACAGTGACCGCACGCAACTGATAGTGGCAACACTGCAGGCCGGAATAATAACCGGTGCGGACGCATATCGCGCAGATCGAGCGGTTCGCACTAAGGCGCAAGTAGTACCAGTAAACTAACAGGGCTTGAACCAACCTCTGGGCGCCCTTTACACTCGGATCTTCGATTAGCTGGGAATCTTAGGAGGGCGGTGGATGTTCGTCATCCATGTATGATTCGTGTTGCTTTGCATTCAGAGGACATAAAACTTCAGCCTCTGCTTGCGCCAGCTCTCGGAAGAGATTTCCATGTTATCACCCAGCCAGACGGTGGTCGGCTCAAAGACCTACTTTGGAGTGGTTCTGTAGACGTTTTGCTTCTGGATCTGGATGCTGAGATCTGTAACATCGAGCAGCAGGTAAGCTTTTTCGACGAAATCGGCGAATGTGGCGTCGCTATCGTCGTCCTCACGGATGACCCATCGCGACCCACGGCGGTCGATCTGGTTCAGCGAGGGGCGCACAGTTATTGCCGCAGACCGCCTGTATTGCGTGACTTAAAGGTCATTATCCGGCGTGCCTACGAGCACGCAGCGATGAAGCGCGAACTCGAGCGCAGGGACGTCACGGGACGCGAAGGAGTAGATTCTCCGCGATGCGATGGCCTGATCGGGGCAAGCGCGGAAATGCTCGATGTATACGATCGGATACTCCGCGTTGCCAGTCTGAATGCCTCCATTCTTATTACTGGCGAGAGTGGGACAGGCAAGGAGCTTATCGCTCGTGCGGTTCATAACTTGGGCAGCCGGGCCGAGGCTCCGTTCGTGGCGGTCTCCTGTGGAGCGATCCCGGAGACGCTGATTGAATCCGAGCTGTTCGGCCATGAAAAGGGCGCATTCACCGGCACCACCGGCACACGAACGGGGTATTTCGAGCAAGCGGCTAACGGCACGCTCTTCCTCGACGAAATTGGCGAGCTCACCTTGCAAACCCAAGTCAAGCTGTTGCGTGTACTGCAGCAGCGAGAGTTCACACGCCTGGGCAGCGGGAGGCCGATTCCTTTGAAAGCCCGCATGATCTTTGCGACCCATAGGGATCTTTCGCAGATGATCGCGGCAGGCACATTCCGCCTGGACTTGTTCTACCGGATTAACGTAATGACCATCAAGGCACCGGCATTGGCCGACCATTCCGAGGATATCCCCGGGTTGGCGGTGTTTTTCGTAAAGCAGTACTCAGAGCTTTACGAGAAGTGGGTCAGGGGAATTGCGCCGAAGGCGATGGTTGCGCTTCAGGGATACCACTGGCCGGGCAATGTTCGCGAACTGGAAAACGTGATTCAGAGCGCTATCATCTGCGCCGATACAGAGATTATTGAACTGAAAGATCTGCCCGAATCTTTCCAGGAAGCAGGGGTTGAAGCGGATGAAGACGTTCCGCAGATCGGATCGTTTGAGCGGCTGCTGCGCGAATTCAAAATGAAGCTGGCCATGAAGGCGATCGACGACTGCCATGGCAATAAAACGTTGGCCGCGCGGAGCCTGAACATCTCGCGTGCCTATCTGCACCGGCTGATCAGGGGATCAGCAGACAATGTCGACGCCAAAGTTGCTTGAATCGGCTATCATCGTGAGCAGCAGCGCAGGACTGGGATTATGCGGTTCATGGCGGTTTTTCTCCTTGTCGTTCCAATGGCCATCGCGCAACACTCGGGAGGGTTTGCACGAGGAAATGCCGGAGGCCGCGGATTTGCCGGCCACGGCACGATGACCCGCCGGACAACTCCTGGTTCGGTGGGGCGGTTCGGGAGCCGCTTCATTGGTTCGTATCCGCCGATTCCCGGAGGCTTCGGATTTTGGGGCGGTTACCCGTATGAGGCCGCTTATCCGTACGCGGGACTCTACGCCGGGGAACCGTCAGCTCCGCCGAATGTCTTTGTGACAGCGCCGACCGGCGGGCAGGCGTCTCCGCAGCCGGCCGCACCGGTTCGACCGGCGCAGTCCGTGATTCACGAGTACACATGGCCAAAAAATGACGAGACTGGCGGCGGTGCAAGCACCTTCACCATCGCGCTGAAGGACGGCTCGCAACGCTTCGCTGTCGCGGCTTGGATTCAGGGCGGCAAACTGCTCTATTTGGACGCTGAGGACCGGCAGCAGTCGCTCTCCTCCGACGTCATTGATAGGCAAACCACCGACCGGTTGAACGAAGAGAAGCATTTGCGGCTGCAGCTTCCGCCGGGTTGAGGTTTGGGGCCCCGACCCTGACTGGAAATGTCTACGCCTGTAATCAGGTGTCAACTCCGGTATACAAATTTCTCGCAGGCTCTTGCCTAAGGCTAGAAGAATCAGTGCCGGGCAGTACGCGAGGTGCTGCTGGCTAAATACGTGCTCTTGTTGGTGTGGAGGCCCAGGTTTGCCTTTAAATCCGGGCAGAGGAACTCTCCCAATGATCAACGGAAAACGGATCGCGGTAGTCATGCCCGCCTACAACGCCGAACGCACCCTGGAGCAGACCGTTCGCGAACTCCCGGATGAAATCGACGTAAAGATCCTGGTGGATGATTCGAGCACCGATCGAACCGCCGCTTTGGCCGAAAGCCTCGGCGTTCGGACATTCATTCATGACCGCAACTACGGTTATGGCAGAAACCAGCAGACCTGTTATCGCGAGGCGCTCGCCGCCGGCGCCGATGTTGTGGTCATGCTCCACCCCGATTACCAATACACGCCGAAGCTCGTTGCCGCCATGGCCAGTATGATCGCCTTCGGGGTCTACGATGTGGTTCTCGGCTCCAGAATTCTGGGCGGCGGCGCGCTCAGCGGCGGCATGCCGCTCTACAAGTACATAGCCAACCGCTTTCTAACCGCGTTTCAAAATCTGTTCTTCGGAATCAAGCTGTCCGAGTATCATACCGGCTTTCGCGCCTTCACTAAAGAAGTCCTATCGGCACTGCCACTGCTTGAAAATTCAGACGATTTTGTCTTCGACAACCAGATCATCGCCCAAGTTGCGATGTCCGGCTTCCGCATCGGTGAGCTCTCCTGTCCAACGAAATACTTCAAAGAAGCCTCGTCCATCAACTTCCGCCGGTCCATGACCTACGGCTTTGGCGTGATAGCCACAACGGCTAGGTTCGCGGCCCACAAGTACGGAATAGCTGGAAGCCGCTTATTCGAAGGACGGGGAAGAAAAGTAAGCCTCCACTACTACACGGGGGTGAACTCCACCATTACTTAGCGGTTACCGGTTCGCTAAGCAAGACAGGACCGCAATCCTATTGAGGAAGGCGCGCAAGACGGTCGCGCATCCGCCGCCCTTTGCGCTTGTAAGCAATCGGCCGGCAACGTCCGTCTGGAGCTCGCCCGTTACGAGATGGTCTCTCAGGCTGCGTGGTACGCCGTTCTTTCGGGGTTCACCTCCTCAGAACGTTGCTGGCCGGCAGCGCCGCCGACGCGAACCCCTTGCAGGTGACTTTCGATTTCGGCAATTGAAAATTCGAACCCATGCACTGCGGGATCGAACGGTTTAGTATCCCCGGATGGCGGCGACGTACAGTTGGGCGGCGGCGCTTTCGAGCGCGCGCTTTTCTTTTTGAGCGCGTTCCTGCTGCAACCTGCGGAGCTCGGCTGATTCCTTTTCGCGGCGGCGGACGAGCCGGGATTCCTGGAGCTGCAGGTTGCGGAGCTGCCTTTCGTAGACGAGATGGGTGTGAAGCTCGATCAGACTGCGGCGGACTGGGGGATCCTCTTGATCCGCGAAGTGATTTGCAAATTCGATGCGGCCTTGGGCGTAAATAGCCATTTCGAGGGCGGGGATACGGCGTAAGCGCCAGGAGATCTCGGCCAACGACTGGACGAGCTCGGATTCTTCGAGGCCTACGGGCTTGAATTCCTTTTCATAGAGCGCGATGTGGCGCTGGTATTCGGCGACATCATCGGTAGGCAGCAGGACGGTGCGGCCGGTGAGTGCGGTTTTGACAGCGTTGAGAGAAGCTTTGGCCTTGCCCTCCGGAGTCGTGGGACCAGTACTGAGATGGGCATTGGCGCGGTTGGCAGCCAGGCGGGCTTCGGAAATAAGGACGGGCGCGACCGTCGGCGTTTGCACTTCAGGCGAGATTCTTTCGGCTTTGCGAGCCAGTTTCATTGCTTTGCGCTCAGCGGCGCGGCGGATGGAACGAGGGGTCATGGTGGTCTGCTTTGGGAACGCGCACAGCGTAGCACGTGAAAAGCGGAAACGAACCGTCCGGCGCCGGAAAACTGACGTTAACTGCAATGCAGTCAGTGAGAAAAGATTTTTAGAACTTTTGTGACCGGCAGAAACCGTCTACGTCTGTGATCAGTTGTCAACTCCCGTATACAGCTAAAGCTAAAAAGCTGTTAGCGGATAGCTGTTAGCTAAAGGTAAAGCTAGAAAGATCAGGGCCGAGGAGTGCGCGAGGTCCGCGTGGCTAAAGACGTGCTCTCGTTGGTGCGGAGGCCAGGTTTGCCTTTCAAGCTCGGGGCAAAGCCGACGAGCAATGGAGAACGCATCATCTACCGCGACGACGAACTCTTTGATTATTGAGGACGGGCCGGCCATGTTGCTTGACATACCGGTCAAGCCCGTGACGGCTGCCGAAGTCCGGCCGCGCGGGGTGTTGGGGACTGTGTTCTCGTTTCCGGTGGTCCGTGTAGTTCTTCTGGTGATGATGGCTGTGTTCACTTTTCGCGGCCGCTTCAACGCTACCGATACGTGGTGGGATCTGAAGACCGGCGAGATCATCTGGAACACGCACTCGCGTCCCGACTGTGGATACGTTTTCCTTTACGACGAATAACCACACTCGTCGTTCCGCATGAGTGGCTGGCGCAACTGTCGATATACGCTGCCTACCATTTCGGCGGGTATGTCGGAATGGCGGTCTGGTTTTGCGTGTTCGCTTCTTTGTTGTCGATCGCCGCGTATGCCCTGTGTTGGCTGTATTCAGGGAGCGGCAAGATTGCCTTCCTGGGGGCCTTGGGAATTTGGTTCTTTGCAACCATCGGGTTCAGCATTCGGGCGCAGTTGATTGGTTACTTATTACTTCTATGCGAACTGCTGATTGTCTGGCTCGGCCGCGCCCGCAATCCTAAATGGTTTCTTGTTTTGCCCCCGCTATTTATCGTCTGGGTAAACTGTCCATGGATCGTTTCTGTTAGGCCTTACCGTGCTTGGAGTAGTGCTGGCCTGCTCTTTTCTCGAGTTTCGGACTGGCTTGCTCGTCTCGCATCGCTGGACGAGCCGGCAACGGAATATGCTGGCGATGGCGTTCGTGCTCTCGATTGCCGGCCTGTTTGTCAACCCTGCGGGGTTGACGCAGGTTACGTATCCCATCAACACGATGTTCGACCAGAAGCTCGCGCTCGCGCTGATGTCCGAGTGGCAGCCCGGGTCGTTCGATGACCCGCGTGCCTGGGGCCTGCTGGCGGTCGCCGGATTGATATTGCTCGTCCCGCTGCTCAGGCGCGTCGAGCTGACCCTTCAGGAGCTTCTTCTGGTGGGGTTGGGATTCGAACTGGCTGTCCAGCATGAACGAATGGTATTTGTGTTCGGGATTCTTGCGATGCCAGTTCTGTGCCGCCTGCTCGCTGCTGCGTGGAATCTGCGCAGGGCGAAGCGCAATCGCGTTCTTCTCAATGCAGTTGTCATAACGATCGCAACGTATGTGATCGTGCAGCGATTCCCGAGTTCGCGCGAGCTCACAGAGCAGGTGAACAAAGGAAACCCTGTGAAGGCGCTGAATTTCGTGCGGCGCTCCGGTCTCTCCGGCAGAATGCTGAACGATTACAACTATGGCGGTTACCTAATCTGGGCGGCTCCCGAGCGCAAGGTCTTTGCGGACGGGCGCGGCGACGTTTACGATTGGACCGGCGTGCTGAAGGACTACACGAAATTTGCTAATCTGCTCGAAAACCCAAGATTTCTTCTGGACAAGTACCGCATCGATTACTGTCTGCTGGACCGCAATGCTCCGATCTCGCGGGTGATGCAACTGCTGCCGGACTGGAAGTCTGTTTACTCCGACGATATGTCGATTGTGTTTGTACGCTCGGCGGCGAACGCAAGTGTGATAACGAAGTAGTTCAGGATCGCGCGGCGACCGCGCAAGAGCCCAGGCGGTCAACCTCTCCGGGAAAACATTGCAAATTGACCACCCGCGGGCAATGGGCGAAGATATCTCTCGATCCAGCCGATCCGGTTAAAGACCCGCTCGGGGAAGTAGAGGAAGTAAGCTTTTTCGATAAGTTCCAGATCGGCCGAGCGCATCAGGCGCGAGGCGCTCGAAGCTGTTAGAAGTTGCGCATCCGAATCCACCGGGCACCTCCTCACGATGATCTGTGTGACTGGATTGAACGGATTGTGCTCGATCAGGCAAAAGACGCCTCCCGGCTTAAGAACACGGTAAATCGATGCGGTCAGCGCGGCTCTTTGTTCGCGCGGTACATGATGATAGACACACACAGCTGTGATGAAATCGAAGGACTGATCAGGGAAGGGCAGCTCGGTAGGCGAAGGCTGCTCGAACATCTCAATTCCCGCGCATGCCTCCATCATTTTTGCCGATGGATCGCATCCGACTGAGCGCGCAAAAGCGCTTTCCGCGATTTTCAACAATTCTCCCCGGCCGCACCCGACATCGAGCCAGGCTATGCCGGCCGCGGACATATTCTGTCGAACAAAAAAATCATGGATTAGACGTGCTTTTCTTCGATGGAAGAATTGTGAACCGTTCGCGAATCGATCCCGAATGGGGTCCTGAAGCAGGTTCCGATATTCTGACGCGTACGAGTCAAATTCAGGAGTCATGGCGTGGCCTTTCGTGTGACCGGTCGGGAAGATGTGAATCGGGCAGCCTGACGGTCTTTGTAATAGTTGAGTAACTCGCGATCACTGGCCGCGTCCATCTGTCGCACCCAAATCACGGTTGTAGTAGGCCCACCGCCCGTAGCAGAGCAGCGGCGCGGCGTACCCGTCATGCAGCCGCAAGTGTTCGTGGTGACGTGATTATTTCCTAGTCTTGCTAAGTATTGAAGCCGCATCCTTCACGATTACCGGGTAGAGCTTTTGAGTGTCCGATTCATTGTAATGCCCGCCAAGGATGGCCGCGCAGGCAGCTTTGCGCGAATCAGCGCCCGCCACCCAAACTTTCCAGTAGACGGGGAATACGAGCAAATAGAGCGAAATAGCCGATAGAGTAACCATCTGCGCAACGGGCAAGTCTGCCGGCAATCTCCGCCACACCGTCATGAGCGCGAGCGAAAAGATGCAGGCCCAGTACAGCATCGCAGGCGTTTGATAGCGGCCCTGGAATGCCTGCTCAATTCCGAAATGCGCTCGCCCTGCGGCGGTTACAAGGGCCGTGGCCAGGATGAACCCGCATTCCGCAAAGCAGAACAATTTGAAATCACCCATCTTATTCGTTGGGGCGGAAGCTATCAGGAATGCAAACGACAGTATCGAAGCAACATGGTACTGAACCGGAAGGAAAGTCCGCCAGCTCGCATCTAGGTAAGTCAGCGCCCAGAGCAGCAGATCGACTGGACGCAGAAGCGTCCGCGCAAGACTGTAAGCCTTTATGCCGTCGTTCGCGTTCCAGTCATGCACGTAGAGAAGGATGGTGGCCGAATACGCGGCAGACAAAAGAAGCACCTGACGGGTCGGCAGGCGCTTGATGCAAGCTAATCCGATAACGGCAGGGGCAATCAGCAACCCTCCGGACAAATTGACGGCTGCTCCCAATGGAGCTGCGGCAAGTCCGACTAGCGACAACGCCCGCCAGCGTGCCGGAATCCGATCCCAGAAGGCAACCACGAGCAGTGTCACGGTTCCAATCGCAACGCAGAGGACAAAAGAAACCTGGAACGCCCACGTGAGATTCTGCGCCTGGTTCGGATGGAACAGGCAGAATGCAAACATCCCTTGTAGTGTTCGTTTGAGTGATTTTGGAAAGCGAACGGTCTTCTCGATCGCATAACAGATCGCGGCCCATGCCAAAAGCTGAACCAGATACATCTCCACAAAAAGCGATACATTCCGGCCTTTGAACAGTGAGACATCGAACCAGATCAGCAGTCGTGTCATGACGAGCCGGTGCTCGTTGTGCTGACTCCAGAGCCAATGCCAATTCAGCGCGTTGGCTCCGTTGGCGATATCTCGAATGAAGTCCCATTCGTCCCAGAATGGGCAGGGCATGTAGGAGCGAACGGTCAACGCGGCGGCAAATAGAATTGTTCCGATTCCTGCCAACAGTGTCAGAGTGCCGCAGAGCGAAGATCCAGAAACCCGTCTATCCTCTCCCGTTGACACGCTCTCAGCAGCACCCGAACGGGCCGGGATTAGCATCTCTGGATGTGTCATAGAATGGGTGCCTTGATCTTTCTAGCGCCCCGGTTGCAGATCTTACTTGCTCTCCTGGGAATGCAGTGGAACAAGCATTTGAGCCAGTCCTGTCTGTTCTTGGGTTGTGGGGAACGGCGAAACTCGGGGTGGATTGCAATCCGGCTCCACGAGCCAAGCCTGACGGCCTTTGTAGTAATTGAGTAGCTCGCGATCACTGGCCGGGTCCATCTGGCGCGCCCAAATCACTTTTGATTTGTCAATATCCGCTGCGTTGTAAATCCAATCGTTCAGCATGTGGTGAGGTGCGTAGGCAACGATCGCAAGCTGAGGGCCGGGCAGGTTCTCGAGCTCCGATAAAACCCGAGCGCGCTCGAGTCCGACCGGCGCCGCGCCATACCATGCGTAGGTAATCGAGCGTTCGCGGCCAATGTCTATATGCAGCGCTTGGGCGAACACGTGAAGAATGGCAAGAGCAAGGCAGAGGACCGGCGTGGCACGCACCAGGAATAATCCCGATGGCCCCCGCACCCGAAGGTGACGCATGCATTGGAGCAAAACGGCATAGAGGAGCGCCGTGGCTGGCGCGAGGTAGTGCTGTAAAAAGAAGGTCTCCATCGCCAGCCCGGCGACGACAACGATGCCCGTCAAGGTCAAAAATCCGATGCGGCGTTGGCGGACTGCCCAGGGGAGCATCACGAGCGGCGGAATCAGCGCGAAATTGAGATAAAAAGCAACAGCCGCAGCGACCTTGATGGTGTTGGCCTTGAGTAGACCCTGTACAGAGCGAGTCTCGTAGCGGTACAATCCCATCTCCGCCTGATCCTCCGGTCCGGTGTAGAAATCGCGCATAATGCGGTGCCGATACACCGGCTCCGGCTGAAGGGGTTGCCATATGAAGTGCTGAGCAACCGCATAGGTTTGCCGGTTGATTTTATAAGGAGGAGTGAATGCGCTTCCGAACACGCGGTAATCGTAATAGGCCATGAAAGCAATCGTCGCGGTAAGAACAAGGGCAGCGGGCGCCGTCCGGCGCAGGAGAATCGATGGAGCCGGCTGCGACTTTTTGAACGACCACCACGCAAGAACGGATACAGCCGGAATCGAGACAAGGAAACCTTCATACGGTCGGCTGGTGGCTAGAATTCCCATCCCGAGCGCCATCCAAAAGAAATCGCGGGTGCGGAAGTTACGCCGAATGCGCGGAACCGCGCCGAGCACCAGCGCTCCTCCAAGCGCCGCCAGGGCGCCGGCACCCGTATACGTGTCGATCCAATAACTGAACAGCGCCAAGCGAAGGACAGCCAGCATGGCACCGAGCAGCGCCCAGCCGGGCGACAGCCAGCCTTGCAGCATCCAGGAGATGGCGGCGCACATCAACCCGCAACTCGCCCATACACCCCACCATGGATGCCCGGCAAGAATTTTTCCAGCGGCCATGACAATGCCTTGCGACGGAAAATACATCGACATGTAAGTCGGTTTCAGAGTGATATGGAAGCTCTCGAAGTGCGTCCACATCGCGGGTGTTGGGTTGGTCAGCCGCCCATGCGCAAATGTGTCCGCAGCAAGCAGAAAACTAAAATCGTCAGTGATGTCCGGCTGAGGGATCGGCGAGAGCGGGAGAAGGAGCAGCCGAAGCGTGCAGGCGGTTGCGCCGGCAAGAAAAACGCACAACGCCCGCTTGCGGGCAAGCCGCCCTAGCAGGCTCTCCAGCCGCAAAAACAATCCGGAGGCAGTTCGCGGGAAACAGAGTGCGAGAGCAACGGTTATAAGACTGAGTCCGAGCTCGATGACTTGAAGCGATGGCCCGGCGGTCTCAGGTGATGCCAGCATGGTTGTGCCACCAAGTTCGCTTTAGGCGCTGACGCGCATCGCCGGAACGGGCTTGTCCTCGAGGGCGAAGCAGAACCGAAGCGCAGCGAATTTCGCTTTGCGGCAAGTCGCAGTTCAGGCTGCTCGCTACCACATAGAGGGGGCGGCCTTTGCTCTCCTCGTAAATCCTGGCGACATAGTCGCCGATTGCGCCAAGCGCCAGCAGAATCATGCCGGAGAAGATGCACTGCAGTGTGACCATGGATGCCCATCCAGGCACCAGGGTGTGCGTGAACGTCGCCAGATAGAGTACGCGGAGCAGATACAGAAGCCCACCGCAGCTCAGGATCGCTCCGGCCGCAATACTCAGGCGCAGAGGGAGCGCGGAGAACGACGACACGGCCGTCCAGGCGAACTGCAACATTTTCCAAAGCGAGTATTTCGTTTCGCCGGCAGCGCGCGGCTGTCTCTCGAAGGGAAGAACGGCTTCCTTCAGCCCCAGCCAGGCGACCAAGCCGCGCATGAACCGGTGGCGCTCGCGAAAACCGCGGATCGCCAGCACGGCGCGACGGCTGAACAGGCGAAAATCGCCGACGTCGACAGAAACCTTACCGTTCACGATGCGCGCCAGGGCGCGATAGAACAAGGCCGCGGTGCAGCGTTTAAATAACGTCTCGCCCTGACGCGAGATGCGCTTGGGAGAGACCACGTCGTAGCCTTGCTGCAGCAGCTCCAGCATGCGCGGCAGAAGCTCGGGCGGGTCCTGGAGATCGGCATCCATGATAGCCACCGCGTCGCCGTTGGCAAAATCGAGTCCGGCCGTGATCGCTGTCTGATGACCGAAATTGCGGCTGAAACTGATTGCTTTGATGCGCGGGTCGAGTAACGCGGCCCGGCGGATGATCTCGAGCGAGGCGTCCGTGCTGCCGTCGTTGACAAAAATGATTTCCCAGCTCACGCGCCGGAGAGCTTCGCGCACGCGCGCGATGGTCATGCTAAGTGTATCGGCTTCATTGAACACGGGAATGACAACGGAAAGCAGCATTTTCTTGGCCTCTGAACGGTGTATTTATTTCTGATGGGTTCCCTCAAGAGCCGATGAGAGCGGAATTTTTGAATCATTCCGCTCCCTTCGGAGCGAGTTACGGGTTTAGCATGGTGCTGACCTTGGTGCCAACACCCGTCATGGCATCGTTGATGCCATTGGCCAGGGTGCTCATGCCGCCCGCAAGGGCGAGCACAACCAGCACGATGACCGCGGCGTATTCCACCAGGTCCTGGCCATTTTCGTCTTTGAGCGCATTCTTTAGTACTTGCGCCTTTACGTACAGCTTTAAAAGTGAGTTTCGCATTCAAAATTGTCTCCTGATTCTTAGGTCTTGTCCTTACTCGAGCGAGGCGTCCGTGCTGCCCTTGGCCTCTGAAACGGGGTATTTACTCTGATGGTTTCCCTCAATAGCCGATGAGAGCGGAATTTTTGAACCGTTCCGCTCCCTTCGGAGCGAGTTACGGGTTTAGCATGGTGCTGACCTTGGTGCCAACACCCGTCATGGCAGTGTTGATGCCATTGGCCAGAGTGCTCATGCCGCCCGCGAGGGCGAGCACGACCAGCACGATGACCGCGGCGTATTCCACCAGGTCCTGGCCATTTTCGTCTTTGAGCGCATTCTTTAGTACTTGCGCCTTTACGTACAGCTTTAAAAGTGAATCTCGCATTCAAGTTGTCTCCTGATTCTTTAGGTCTTGTCCTTGCCCGGGGGGTAAGGTACGGCCACGCTGAGGCAATTGGTGAGCCAAACAGAAACGCTTGGAAGTCCTTTACGTATAAGTCAAGTTCATGGGTGTGTCTGGAGGGATGGATGTATACGGCGCGCAACGCTCGCGCGGCTGCTGTATACACCCGTTGACAGTGGTCGCCGCACTGCGGCGCAAAACGCTGATCCCGCTGCGTCTGGCTGCCCTGTAGAAGTGGGCTTCGAATTGCCCAAAGGAGACTTCCGGCGCTGCCGCTGCCGGTAAATGTCTCTTATGCACTCTCTAGCCTGGTGGCCTGTCATTTTGGCCGTGATCGTCGCGTCGGTATCCGACCTCCGGAGCCGCCGGATTCCGAACTGGCTGGTTGTCCCTTTCCTGGTGGCGGGCATTATCGTTTCGTCAGTCACCCAGGGATGGGCGGGTTCGTGAACAGTGTTTTAGGAGTGCTGCTCGCGGCGGTCGTGCTGGGGCTGTTTTACCTGGTCGGGGGGATGGGAATGGGCGACGTAAAGCTGTTCGCGGCGTGGGAGCGTGGATCGGCCCGCAGCAATTGGTCTTTGCGTTCGTGTTTATGGGTCTGGCGGGAGGCGTGATGGCGCTTGGCGTGGGCCATCCGCGGCGGGTTTGTTAAGGAGACGCTGACGGGGACGGCGATCTGATATTCGGCTTCACGGAAGCGCGGGTTGCGGCCGCACGCAACACTTGTTTTGGCGAATCCGCCACTCGAAAAATGCCCTATGCGCCGGCTATCGCCATCGGGGCCATCCTTTCGTTCTTTGCAATGTCATGAAGACGACCGCTAATATTGCGTGAACGAGGATGATGTGATGTCCACGTTCACGCGCGACCGATTCGCTGAGCATGGGCGCTCTGTCGGTCGTGCTTCATGGGCCCGGACGAGCAGCGGCGCGAGGCGATGGCGAAAGCCTTGGCCGGCCCGCAGGCCACGATCGCGCGCGGAGCTTTCGAGCGTTATCCCGAAGTGGACGAACTCGCGGAGATCATTGAAGGGGATTACGACGTGGTGATCGTGCATCTCGATCCGGATCCGGAGCCGGCGCTGGATGTAATCGAGAGCTCTGTGCAGCGGCAGCAATTCGATCACGGTGATGGTCCATTCGGCGCGCCCCGATCCGGAGTTGCTGGTGCGCTGCATGCGCGCCGGCGCGCGCGAGTTTCTGAGCGGACCCGTGCTTCCGAGCGTCGTCGGCGAGGCGCTGGTGCGCGCTTCGGTCCGCCGGGATGAAGTGCGCCGCAAGAAGACGGCGCCGGGAAAGCTGCTGGTATTCGCAGGCGCAAAAGGCGGGGCGGGCGTGACCACGGTGGCGAGCAATTTCGCGGTGGCGCTCGCCCAGTCACGCCAAAGTGGCGCTCATCGATCTGGATTTGGAGCTGGGAGATGCGGCCCTGACCTTGGGTGTCGCGACCAAGTTCACGACGCTCGATGCGCTCGAGAACACGGCACCGGCTCGATTCGGATTTTCTGCTCGGTTCTGATGACGAAGCACGCTCCGGTCTGTCGGTGCTGGGCGCGCCGGACACGATTCCGGCGGTTCAACCTTCGAAGAGACGGCATCGGCAGAAGCTGTTGCGTGTGGCGCGGGAGGATTTCGCCTACGTGGTGGTGGACGCCGGTTCGCACTCGATCGATATGTACGAGGCGCTGTTCGAGATGGCGACCACGGTGTATCTGGTGGCGTCAGGTCAGCGTGGCCGATTTGCGCAACGCGAACCGGTTCGTCACGCGGTACTTCAGCGGCGCGAATCGCGACAAACTGGAGATCGTTCTGAATCGCTACCTCGCGCGGAATATCGAGATCGATGAGGTCGCTATTACGAAGGCGTTGACCGGCCCGCAAAATGGAAAATCCCGAACGATTACGCTGCCGCCCGGCGGGCTCAGAATACTGGAGTTGCCGATCGCATCGGAGAAGAACCAGATCGCACACGCGTTAGCTCGAGATGGCGAAGGCGGCCTCGCGGTCGAGATCGCCGCTCCGGGAAAAAAGAAGATGTTCGGTTTATTTGGATGAAGGCAACATTGCGTCCGGTGAGTAATGCAGGATCGAGATAAATGGAAAAGCCTGAATTTCGAACAGTTCAAAGCGGATATTCACCGAACTCTGATCTCGAAGCTGGATCTCGAGAAGCTGGCGACGGTGCAGCCAGCCGAGCGAGACAGGCAGTGGCCACGCTGGTTCAGACATTGTCAGCGAGAACAAGATGCCGCTGAACGCGGCGGAGAAGGAAAAGATCCAATCCGACTTGCTGGACGAGGTCTTCGGGCTGGGACCGCTCGAGGCGCTGCTGCGCGATCCCAAGGTCTCCGACATTCTCGTAAACAACAAGAATCTGGTCTACATCGGAACGCGGCGGCATTCTGCGAGAAGACCGATGTGGTGTTTCGCGACGATCGCCACATCATGCAGATCATCGACCGGATTGTCTCGAAGGTCGGCCGAAGAATCGACGAATCGTCGCCCATGGTGGACGCGCGGCTTCCGGACGGCTCGCGCGTGAACGCGATTATTCCGCCGCTGGCGCTCGACGGGCCGGCGTTGTCGATCCGGCGCTTTGGAACGGGCCCGCTCTCGGCGGACGCACTGGTCGGACTTGAAGAGCGTTTCGCCGGAGATGCTGCAGATTCTCGCCGCCGCGGTACGCGCCCGCATCAGCATTCTGATTTCGGGCGGAACCGGCGCCGGCAAGACTACGTTCCTGAACATGCTTTCGCAGTACATTCCGCAGACCGAGCGACTGGTCACCATCGAGGACGCGGCCGAGCTGCAACTCGCCCAGGAGAACGTGGTGCGGCTCGAAACCAGGCCGCCCGAACGTGGAAGGCCAGGGAGCGATCCGGCAGCGGCAGTTGCTGATCAACAGTCTGCGTATGCGGCCGGACCGGATTATCGTCGGTGAGGTCCGCGGCGACGAAGCGTTCGACATGCTGCAGGCCATGAATACCGGCCACGAGGGATCCATGACGACGATCCACGCCAACACTCCGCGGGACGCTCTCTCCAGGCTCGAATCGATGGTCGCCATGGGCAGCATGAATTTGCCGGAGCGAACCGTGCGCCAGCAGATCGCGTCGGCGATCACGATTGTGGTCCAGTGCTCGCGACTGAGCGACGGCACCAGAAAAGTGATGAACGTATCGCGAGATCACCGGAATGGATGAAAACGTGATCAGCATGCACGAAATCTTCAGCTTTCGAGAAGAAGGGCATCGGACCGAACGGAAACGTGGTCGGAACGTTCCAGCCGACCGGCATCCGGCCGAAGTTTCTCGAGCGGCTGCGCGTGTCGGGCATTCAACTGCCGAGCCGCGCTGTTCGAGACGTCGATGGAAGTGTGCGTGAGCGAAGGAGGAACATAAATGCTGCTCGCCGTAATTGTATTTCTGCGGCGTTTTCTGGTTGTCGCGCTCTGCTGATTTCGGCAAGCGGGATCGGCGCTTCGGAGCGGGTGAAGCAGACGCTGGCCCGCCTGGACGCTCTGCTGGTCACCGGACAAGAGTCGACGCGGATGACGAGCAGATCGACGTCCAGAAGCAGGAGTTACTCAGTTCGATTCCGCTGCTCAACCGGATTCTTCTGCGGCTCGAGATTGCACCGCAGTTGCGGCGTGCTGCTTTATCAGGCGAATGTGAAGTGGACGCCGGGCGGTCTTTTGCTGATTTCGCTGGCCGCGTGGGCTGGTGTCGCGCTTACCTGATCTATCTGAGAACGGATGCAGTTTTCTTTTCCATGCTGCTGGGTTTGATCCCGGCGGTCGCTCCCATTGGCTTACGTGCGCTGGAAGCGCGTCAAACGGTTCCAGAAGTTTGAGGAGGGCCTGCCCGCGGCGCTCGATCTCATGGTGAGCGGACTGCGTGGCGGCCATAGCCTGGTTTCCGTGTCTGGGTCTGGTGGCGCGCGAAATGGCCGGAGCCGATCGGCCCCGAATTTCGCATCTGCTTTGATGAGCAGAACTATGGCCTCGAATTGCGCACGGCGCTGGAGAATCTGGCGACTCGCGTGCCGATTCAGGACATCCGGATCGTCATGACTGCGATTCTGATTCAGAAGGAAACCGGCGGAAATCTGGCCGAGGTTCTGGAAAAATGCGCGCACGTGATTCGTGAACGATTCCGGCTCAAGCAGGAGATTCGGACGAAAACCGCGCAGGGACGCCTGACCGGATGGGTTCTTTCGTTGATGCCGGTGGTCCTGGCGACGGTGCTGTATTATCGTGAAGCCGGAAGTGATCAGCCTGCTGTGGACGCGCCCTGCGGGTCTGAAAATGCTCTATACCGGTGTCGGTGATGATCGCTGATCGGCGGCTCTGATCATCCGGAAGATTGTCCGGATACGTGTGTGAGGAACTTCTATGGGAATTGCTCTTTTTGCATTTATCGCGATTTTCCTGCTGATCGGCAGCGCCGGGCTTCTGGTCTTCTATCGGGCGGGGATGACGCAGCGGCTCTCGGCGGCCATCGCTCCGCAGCGAGGGCGAGGAGAGCTGGTGGAGCCGGCTGAGACCGAACCGGGCGGGAGAATCGATCAAAGCCGCGGTCCAGCCGTTCGACCAGGTTCTGCCGAAGAGCCCGCAAGAGGTTTCGGTCGCCCAGCAACGTCTCATTCGGGCGGGTTTCCGGGAGGACGGTCATCTCCGGATTCTCTATGGCGCCAAGGTGCTGGTTCCGCTGTTGCTCTGTGTTGTTGGTTGCCGTCAGCGGCGTGACCAACCAGCTGAGCCCGTTTTATGCCTATACCCTCGCGCTGGGCTTGGGCTATCTGGCTCCGGACTTCTGGCTGGGCCGCCGGATCAAACAAGCGGCAGACAAACATTCGACTCGGGCTTCCGGATTTTCTCGATCTGATGGTGGTTTGTATCGAGGCCGGATTGAGCCTGGATCAGGCGCTCTCCCGGACCACTGATGAAATGCAGCAAGCCAGCCTGAGATCAGCGACGAGATGGGATTGGTGATTCTCGAGCAACGCGCCGGGCGGCCGCGCGTGGAGGCCTGGAGGAATTTGGCCGAGCGAGTCGATCTGGAGGTCGTCCGGACGCTGGTACTCGCCATCGTTCAGGCGGATCAGTTCGGCACCAGCATCGCCAAGACCTTGCGGATTTATTCCGATAGCCTGCGCACGCAGCGGCGGCAGCAGGTGGAGGAAATGGCGGCAAAAACGGCGGTGAAGCTGGTGTTTCCGCTGGTTTTTTTCATCTTCCCCAGTCTGTTTGTGGTGGCGCTCGGACCATCGCTCCTGGCGATACAGGATTCGTTCGAGAAGTATTTCAAGTAGCAGTTACAGAAAGGAGAAGAAATGGACAACGTTACAATCATTCGGGTTGTGTCCGGAGTGTTGTTTGTGATCGTGCTGCTGTTTCTCATTCAGCGGCGTAGAACCAAGGTTCACTAGAAACGAGAAGTCAGAAGTCCGGAGTCAGAAGGCAGAATGAAACCCTTCTCGGAGGGGGCGTCAGGGCGCTCTTCAAGCGAAAAGACTTTTGACGGTGCGTTTAGATGCGAGGCGAGGAGTAAGTCCGCATGCCAGGCGGCGCGGCCGAGTAAGTCCGTGTGCCAAAGCGGCGCGGCCGCTTTGGGCTGCCGCGCCGGGACTCAGCCGTCGCTTGAATGAGGGGGCGTAGGTGCAAGCCGCTCTGTTAGCGTTGCCGCTGCGGGAGCGAGTAACCAGAAGAATGTTTAAACGATTGATCGCCAGCAAGAAAAACTCGCGACGGCGCTACTACGTCTTCAACAAGACGCGGGAATCATTCTTGAGCTTGAGTATTACTCCGGCCGATTCCCATCTCGCGCGGCTGAAAGGATTAGCCGGGAAATTCCGACTGAAATCCGACGAGGGGATATGGGTGATTCCCTCTCAAGGCGTTCACACGATTGGTGTACTTTTCGCGATTGATTTGATTTATCTCGATTCCGAGTATAGGGTGATCCACCTGATCGAGTCCTTCGGCACGTTCCGGATAGGACCGATTCGCGCGAATTGTTCGAGTGTTTTAGAACTGCCGACGCGAACGATTTACTCCTCGCAAACGCAAGTGGGCGATGAGTTGCTGGTTTGTTCCTCGGCGGAGATGGAAAAGTATTTAGAGGAGAACCAGCCTGAACTGAAGCAGAAGCGCGCGGCGGGATAAACGAAGCTGCCGGCGGTCGGGTTGCGATGGGACTCCTAATTTGGTTGGTGAAACAAGGGCCGCCTCGGAAAAAGCGTGCAGTGAGATACGCGAATCCCGGGCTGGTGGCCTATTACTGGGACGGTGGCGCACCAAAAGGACACGTAGTAGGGGACATCAGCTCGACGGGCGCTTACGTGTATACGAAGGAACTATGGTGTGTGGGAACAATTGTTACGCTTACGCTCCGGGAGGTTGGCGATGGCGAGACTATGCCCGCGGCCGCATCGTCAATCACCTTGCCGTGCAGAGTGGCCCGGCACGGGCAAGACGGCATCGGTTTTAATTTTATGGTTCATAGAGAGGAAGAGCGAAAGGCTTTAAAGCGGTTTATGCGGAGTGGAGCCAGGTTCGGGAGTGCCGGCGCTGAACAAGGGCAGGCGTTGGTTGAACTTGTAGTGGTGATCCCGATGTTGTTTTTGCTGATTGCGCTCGCCTTCAATTTCGGAACGTGGCTCTACGGCTGGGTGGCTGTAGGGAATGCGGCGCGGGCGGCAGGCGATTACGCGATTCTGAGCGGATCGTCAGCGGGGCTGCCGCCCACCGCCACTTCGAGCGGCTTACAGGGGGTCATTAACACCGATTTGACGTATTTACCAAATGTGAGCAGTTCAAATCCGGGCGCATGTGTTCGAAAGAACAACAACGGAACAATCACCACGCTGATGGAAAGTCCGAGCGGAGCATGTGCTACAGCCAATAGTGCGTATGGCGCCCCGCAGGCCGATCCGGAGGCGAAAGCAGCCGGAAGCACATTGACTTACCCCAACATCACGATTGATATCACCTACACGTTTACACCATTTTTTCTGGGTTCTAACGTTATGGGGCTGCCTCTGACAATCTTGTCTACCACGATTCACCGCCGAACGGTGATGAGGGTTCTGTAATGAGGTCTCGCGCCGGACTACACGATTGCCGCGGACAAGCGCTGGTTGAATTTGCTCTTTGCGCTGTTCTGTTGCTGGCGCTTATTTTTGCGGTTGTTGAATTCGGCAGGATGATGCTGTGCTACACCACGATTGCTAACGCGGCGCGGATTGGCGCGCGTTATGCGATCGTCCACGGAACGGATAACTCGGGGATGCAAGCGGCAGGTGCAGGGGTTTTTGCAAGCGGGCACCGTAAGTGTTGCGACTGCTACGATCTCTGTCAACTATCCAGGTAAGCCGGACGGCACCAGTTCGGGATGCACGGCTCCGGGATGCCGCGTGTCCGTCACGGTTTCCTATCCCTACGATCCGCTACTGTCCTATTTCTCGCTGGGTAGCATCAGCTTGGCGAGCTCAAGTCAAGGGGTAATTACATGGTGAAACCAGCCGTTCCAAAGAGAAAAAGCGAGGCAGGACAGGCGGTTCTTCTGGTGGTTGCGGCGATGAGCGTCTTCTTGCTCGGTGCAGTGGGCTTGGGCATCGACGGTTCGCATTTATACGCGCAGCGCCAGGCTGGCTCAGGCGGCGGCCGATGCCGGCCGCGCAGGCGGGCATTGTGAGCATATTCAATGGGACAAACTCCGGTGGTTTGGCGGGAACTGCCGCTTATTGGTGCGGCGCTGCAGACAGCACGAGCCCCTGCGTATACGGACGAACGAACGGGTTTGGTGTTGTTACCAGCTCTGACTCTGACTGCGCCGCCTTCACCAATACCTCCGATTGCATTCATGTGGAACCCAACGCAGCGGTTACCGTCACCGGTTTGAGCCGCGCGTTTCCGATCAACTTAGTGCGGGTCACGGTAACCAGGCCGGTGAGCATGACGTTGACTCAGTTTGTGGGACTCTCTAAATTCAACGTGAGTGCGAGCGCTACAGCGGCGATTCGTGGACGTGATGGCTCCGGTTCCCATCATCATTACGCATCCAACAAACCCCGACACTCTCAAATTCAATGGGAATGTGACGATTAAGATTTGCGGCGGCCCTGCCCGGAGCATTCAAGTAAACTCCACAAATTCGGGCACGCAGTCCGTCAGCGGCAGTTCGAATAATGTCGATCTGTCTCGGGCCGGACCAGACGATCCTGGCAACTGCAGCTCGGGAACCGGAGCGGGGGTTGGCGACGCCGGCGGCCCCGTGGCATCGCCTCTGTTTAATCTCTCTTGTGTGAATAATTCCGTCCCTACTTGCTCCTCACCAAGTCATGTGTATTATCAAGGCGCGACCGATCCGATTGCTGACCCGCTGGCGGGCGTGCCAGCTCCGCCGAAACCGGCTGCAGCCGCACGTCCTTTGTTTCATGTCGCTTCCGGAAGTTCTCATGCGATTTCGACGACTTACGTTAGCTCGGGTACTGTCTCGTGCGTGGGGCATTCTCCCAGGCGGCTGCGATTTCTTCCTACCTGGAGACTACCCAACTGGAATCACCGCTTCGGGCAGCAACAATTATGTCGCGTACTTCTTTCCGGGAATCTATTATATGGACAGCAACGGCTTCCAAAGCGGATCCAACGGAGACATGGCTATGTATCCTGGCGCGAACGCAGACACTTCGGCGCACGGCACGGGATCGGGCATGTTGGTCTACAACACCGGGAACAGTACCTTCAAAGTTGGATCAAACGGAGGCGCCACTCTTGTGGGATCCGACACCACTTCAGATTACAAAGGCATTTTGCTGTTCCAGGATCGAAATTCACCTGCCCACATCACGAAGAATACCGACGACCACATCATCGGGGGTGGGGGCACGCTGAACTCTTACCGGCACGATATACATCAACAACTCGCTTTCCGTGGTGACCGGGTCCCACTACCAATTGCTGCAGCTACAAGGCGGTGGAGGGAGCGGCACTCTTATACAGGGTGAAATCATCACAAATCAACTCCTCCTAGGGGGAAGCGGGACGATCCAGATGAATCTGAATCCGGCGGCAGTAGCGCCGGTGCACCAGATCGCGCTCGTGCAATGAGCGATTGAGAAAACCGCGCAAAACGGTCGCGGTAGCGAGCGCGCCGCGCAAAGAATTGGCGGGTTTCTCCATTGACCTGCGGCGCGCATCCGCGCCCTTTGCGCTTGTAAGTAATCGCCCGGCAACGCCCGCGCGGAGGCTTGGCGATTTCCAGACTGTGGTGACCAAGCACCGCTTGGCTGCCAGGCTGACTATTCCGTCTGCCGTGGAATAATCAGCAGAACCTCAACGGCTACCGGTTGTCCATCCCGGCGGGCCGGACGGAACGCCCAAAGCTGGAGTGATTTCAGCAGCAAGTCTCTTTGTTCGAGTTCGGCGGGAAATAACATCGCCAACTGGTCGAATTGGCCGGCGGAGGTGAGCATACCGTGGACCATGATGTAGTCGGGCTCGAAGTTGCTGAGCCGGTCGAGCCTAAGCATGAGGAACGGCCAGGGCGCATCGAGGGAAGTAGCGGTTCCTTTCCTGACACTCTCCGCCGCTTGCGGAAGGCAGTACTGCAAAATCCAGCTCTTACGAAACCCTACTTTCACGTACACCGTATAGACAACCTTGCCGCTGAGCGCGCCGACGCTTTCCGGATACGGCGTGGAACCGGCCGCCCCACTCACAACCACCCCGAACTTGCCGTCCTTAGGAAGCGTGATCCGCGTGAGTCCCGCTGTGTCGCTCCCGAGCGGTCCCGCCGACGCACCCGTCCCGAAGGTTGTTCCGGAGCCGTTTGGCGATCCGGAGGCCTCACCTGTACCCGAGGAAGCAGATCCATTACCGGAGGCGGCGGTTCCCCTGCCTATACCCAGGCCTGTAGCTGCGCCCGAACCCGGGTTGCCGGACCCGGCTTCGCCGGTTCCCGCTAAGAGAACGCCCGATCTGTTTGCGCCGGTCCCCTGAGGGGCAGCTCCGGTGCCACCTGTAGCGGACATACTGAGCCCCTGGCCCTGCGCGCCTGATCCATGATCACCATGCCCGGCCCCGCCAGCATCGGCGGGAGCGATCTGATTCGCCGGCGGAACCACAAGCATAGTCGCGGAACGCAAAGGATGCGTGGGCAGCGATACCAGATTGGCGGGGCTTGGCTGGCTGGAATCGGCCAAGCCAACGTGCGGAATCTCTTTTGCCGGCTCCTGGCCTGCGCTAGAAACGGGGGGAGCTATGGCCGGGGGCTGAGGCAAGTGCGGGGTATCTGTGGGAATAGTGCGGGCAATGTTCAGTTGGCTCGTGTTCAGCTCCATATTCGGAGGCTCGAGCATCGGGCTCACCGGCAATGCTTGTGCAACTTTCGGAACTTGCTTCAGTGGCGGAGCGATGAATTGCCTTCGTATCGGCGACGGCTGCCACAACAAGGCCGTGGGAAGTGGGATCTCCTGTTTGAGCACAATGTCCGGCGGAAGATCCAACTGCACGAGAGTTTGTTTGACCGGTTGAACGTGAACATTGGGGGGCAATACAAATTGGCGGTGTTTGCGCGGAATAACCGGCTGCTCCGGCAAAAATGCTTCGGGTGTCCCACTATTTCCGGCAGCCTGCGCTTGTCTTTGCCGGGAGGCGGAGGGCAAACCGGCGGATTGGCCAACCTCGGCTGCGGCTGGCCGGCTGGCGCCGGTCGACACGCGCTTCCGATAGTCCTGAGGCATTTGCAATTCGACAAAACGAAATGGATACTTCCTAACCGGAACCGCGTTCTGGGGTACGATCACGGACCACAGCAGCATCACGACGATCAGAAGGCAGTGCAGGGCGACAGATCCAGCAAATGCCGGCAGGGGCCTTCGCCGGGGCGGAGCGCTCACGAACAGCATGGTCGAAAAAAGGGGTCCTATATCTGGAAGTGCAGCGGTAACGGAAGTTTCGCTCTCAAGGTTTTGAAAAATGACTGGCAAGGACTTTAGCGTTGCAAGGGAAGGACCGAAGAAAATCGGCCTGGTATGGGTCCAAGAGGCGCGCGAGATCGTAATCCTTGTGGGGGAGAAAGTAGTAGGTGTCTACATCGCTACACGTGTTCCGAAGCCGTATGTAAACACGTGTTCACACCCGTCTGGTCTGGGCAAGCCCCTAAGCGGGTGATTTTTCGTTTCACGGGAGGATGTGCTCTTGGCCAGTAGATTGCCCCATGGAGCGCAGGGATCTTTTATTGAAGGGATCCGGAAGGATCCTTGGCTGAACGGATCGGAAGGATCCTTGTTGAACGGATCGGAAGTGAGCACTCAATGAATCGAAGATTATCCACAATTCTTTTTGCCGCCTTTGTCGTGGCAGCTATATCCAGCTATCTCGTATACCGCATAGCGGGCAGGCAGATGCATCCCGCGCAGGCGCCTACGACTGCGATCATTGTGGCGGCGCAGGATCTGCCGATCGGTACGCTGATTAAGGACGGCGACTTGACCACAGCTCAATGGACGGGCGTTCCGCCAAAGGGTTCGATTGTCTCCAAAGATGCGGCGATCGGCCGAGGAGTCGTCTCGGAACTATATCAGGGCGAACCGATTTTCGATAGCCGGCTGGCAGCGGCCGGTTCCGGAGGAGGCATGGCCGCCACGATCCGTCCCGGCATGAGGGCGTGCGCGGTGAGGGTGGATGATGTGGTCGGCGTGGCTGGATTCGTTACTCCGGGCATGCGGGTGGACGTACTGGTGTCCGGGACGGGTCCTGGCGGCGCTTCCGCGGATGGCCCAAAGGTGAAGACGCTATTGCAAAACATCGAAGTGCTTTCGGCCGGAACGAATATTCAGAAGGACAACGAGGGTAAGGCGGTGAACGTGGCGGTTGTCAATCTGCTGGTGACGCCGGAGCAGGCTGAGCTTCTCAGCCTGGCGAGCAGTCAGACGAAAATTCAGTTAGTCTTGCGCAATCCTTTGGACACGGACACTCCGAAGACACCGAGTATCGCCATGGCCGCCGTGTTCTCGGACGGGGAGGCTCCCGCAAAGCCGAAGAATGTTGTCTTCAAAAAACCTGAGCCCAAGGTTCAGGCTCCTCCTCCGAATGTTTATCTCGTCCAGGTCTTGAACGGCGGGAAGCACACGGAAGAGAAGTTTTCCGATTCAGAGCACCAGTAATACAAGAGAATTCAGGTTGATTAAGGAGCGGCTTTGAAGCAACAGGGGAGATCCGCGATTGCGGTAATAGTCAGCAGTTGTCTTTTGGTATTTCTTTTGACCAGCGACGCGCTAGCAATGCAGCAGCCGACGCAGCCACCAGCTTCGCAAGCCGGCCGGCCAGGTGCGGAAGAATCGCCGAACGAACTGTTCGTCACTGTCGGAAAGTCGGTTATCGTAAATAGTTCGGTTCCGATCGAGCGCGCTTCCGTAGGCTTTGGCGACGTTGCAGAAGCGACCGCCGTTGGTCCGACGGAAGTACTGGTGAACGGAAAGGCCGCCGGCGAGACGAGCCTCATCATCTGGCAGCGAGGCGGCGGCAAGCTGTTCTTCGACATCCTGGTGCAGCCGAGCCGGTTTGGAAATAACAGCAAAGCCGACATTCTTCGAAGACAGATTACCAGGGAACTGCCCGGGCAGAAGATCGACGTTGGCGTAGAAAACGATCTGATTTTTTTGCGGGGGACAGCCAAGGACCTTACCAGCGCCGATCGCGCGATGGCCATCGCCGCGGCGGTAGGCAAGCCGGTCAATCTACTGTATGTCGACGTGCCCCCGCCCGATACGCAGATCCTTCTGAAAGTTCGATTCGCCAGCGTGGATCGGTCTCGGCTTAACCAGTTGGGAATTAACATCTTTAGTACGGGCGCAGCGAACACGATAGGATCGGTGAGCACTCAACAGTTCTCTCCGCTGTCGTTGAGCAGTGCGGGTACGGGCAGCGGAACTGGAGGCGTAAGAAGTAATGGAGTCACCGCTACCATCAGCAACTTTCTTAACCTCTTCTTCTTTCGTCCCGACTTAGACCTTGGTGCAACCATTCAAGCTTTGGAAACGAAAGGAGTTGTGGAAACACTCGCGGAACCGAACCTCTTAGCGGAGAACGGAAAGCAGGCGAGTTTTCTCGCCGGCGGAGAATTTCCTTATCCCGTGGTACAGGGCGGCACGACCGGCGGGAGCACGGCAATCACGATTCAATTCCGCGAATTCGGCGTCCGTCTTAATTTCATTCCTACTGTTACACCGCGCGGAACGATAAAGCTGCAGGTGGCCCCGGAGGTCAGCGCATTGGACTATGCCAGCGGAGTTACCATTCAAGGATTCACGGTACCCGGTGTTTCGGTGCGGAACGTAAATACCGAAGTCGAATTGGGTGAAGGCCAAAGCTTCGCTATAGGTGGCCTTCTCGATAATCGAGAAACGGAGACCTTTAACAAGATCCCTTTCATCGGAGACGTTCCGATCTTGGGAAAATTCTTCCAGTCAATATCAAAGAACAGGACCAATACGGAGTTGATGGTCATTGTGACACCTCAAATAGTCCGCCCGGCCCCCGCTGGCCAGCAAATTTCCTTGCCAAATTTCCCAGTGCCATTTCTAGCCCCGAACACAGCCAAAGAAATGGCCACTCCCGGTCAAAATGTAACCGGTCCTGTTCCGGTAACACCGCCGACTCCATCCGTACCCGTTGAGTCTCTGGTAAAGAGCCTTCAAGAAAGGCCGTTGGTTGTGACGTCCACGACGGGTGGCAGTTCGTACGGCGGCGGACAACAATCTGCAGCTCCGGCGATGGCTCCTGCAAGTGCATCCACAGCACAGGCACCACATCCATAAAGGCGTGAAGCAGATGCATTGTTAAGCTTCCGCTGTTCTCTCGCTGAGACGAATTAGGCATGATGCGACGAATGCTGGTTCAAAATGAGACCCGTCACAGCGTTTTGGCGGAATTGACAGATGTCGCTGACACAAGCGCAAAAAGACGGAAGGGATTGCTGGGCCGCGACAGTCTGCCGACTGGGCATGGGCTGTGGATTGTTCCTTGTGAGTCAGTTCATACATACGGTATGCGGTTCCCAATCGACGTTCTGTATCTCGATCGGAAGAAAAGGGTTCGCAAACTTCGCAGGGCAATGCCGCCGTGGCGTTTGTCCTTATGCCTATCTGCACATTCGGTTCTTGAGCTTCCCGCCGGGACAATTGAGCAAACAAAGACACAACCGGGAGATCAGCTGGTTTTGTTCGATGTGATATCTAGCGGCGATTAGCCGAAAAAGATCGGCAAATTCTGCTGTTTTAAAACCCTATTCAACGACGCGACGCAGCGAGTGCAGCCTTGCTGCCCTCGTCCAATATCAAGGTCGACATATTTTGTCCGAGCGCGCTCAGTCGGCTCGAGAGAAGGAAAAACGCAACCTCACCGGCCTGCTGTCGCGCCGGGCTGGTGTGTATCGTGGCCCAATTTGCATCAGATCTATTTTGGAGCATTGGGGAGATTTCCGGCTTTTGCCTTGTGTCTGGCAGCCAAGGCTTTGGACGCAAGTTTGACTACCGACAGGGCAGAGACCGGAAAGAGCACGGCGAGCCAGAGTATTCGGTGCTCCTCCTCGGCGGAATCGAATTCCCACCAGTTGAGCATGATCCCCAGCAGCAGCAGCCACACGGATAATGGCAGAAGCCACCATCGTGTAACCATGGCAGGATAATAGAGTCCTACTCCGCTACTTTCTATACCCCTCGCAGGGGTAGATGTAACGGTACCTCTTTTAGCCCCGGATAGGCGTGCCATTTAAAATCGTGGGGTGAAAAGCTGCAATCCGCCGAGTCTCGAGGGCTGGCATGTCTGGTGCGAGATGTGTTCGGCGCCGCGGGATGTCGACGTCATGAAAGAGAGGGACGCGGGAAGTGGAGAGGTCTATTTCGACTACGTCTGCCGCTATTGCGATTCGACCGTTATAAACATTGCCCGGCGAATCCAAGCGAACGCGAGAAGCGCTCGTCCGGAACATCGTTGAATTAAATTACGACTGTCGCGCTCATGGCCGAGCCCGGTTTTGCGGATACGTGATGGTAACCCTTCGGCTCTAGAGGCTCAAGCATTGGCACTCCGGTCACGCTCTTCTCCTGGGAAAAAATAACAGCTTGCCAAAAAGAAAACAGATGGTGACAAGGGCGACGTAGAAGGCCGCGGGATAGTAGTGGTGAGCACAGGAAACGAAGGCACTATCGAGGGGGCAGACACCGAGATGGATTTCGACCACAGCATTTGCCGCAGTGCTAGCTGCCGATTTGGCCGTGTACTCAACAGCCGCCTGCGCACGCAAGCTAATAGTGAAAACGGTCGCGTACAAAAAAGTCGGAACCACCCTCATGGCCTTCCCGTCGGTTGTCGTCTCTATTGTTGCTGCTTTGTTCAAAACGGCGCGCGCCAACGATCGCGAATTCAGGAAGCGGAAAGAAAGAAAGGGTCTGGGAAGGGTCGCCGCCCAGGGAGACACCCAAACTTACAGGTCGTCTCCATATCGGCAAAAACCAGCTCTGCCAAGAGCGCGATTTTAACGCCCTTTTCTGGCAAGTAAAAGGCGAATCGGCCCGCGATACAATCTCCCCCGTGGGCAAGCGCTTCTGTGATTGTCAGGGGGGAGACTCCAGATGGCAAGCGCCACACGATTATCGAAAACCACCAACCGACACGGTGTTCGAAGTGCGCCCGATCTATCACGTGACCAAGCAAAGCTCATGGAGTGGGCCAAGAAAAAAGTGAACCTCTACGCCCGCTCAAGGAAGTTTCGCAAGTGGCGATGATCGAGTCGCCGGCTACTTCGGCTTCTGATCGAGCGCCTGGGCTAGCAGCTATTTTGATCACCGCTGCGCGATTATCGCGGCCAGTGCTTAAAGCGTGAATTGTCCGTCCCTACCAGCGCGTTTCGATGCGGCGTTTGCACGATGTCTTGCACGGACCGCCCGGCACCTACCTTTCAATGAGGGCAATTGCCTGCGACTGCCTGGAGGTGGCCCAACGCTTTCGTCTTCAACTTACTCGGCATCTCGGCCAACAAGCTCACACTGAGCTACTCCGCGCGCCGTCAGGCGAGCCTTGCGCTCGCATTTTGTCTACGCGCTCTTGCCAAGCCCTCTCTTCTGTTGCGGCCTCTTGATCAGTAAATAGAGGCCGACTAAACAACTCGTAGCCTTTGTCGTGAAGATGAGAAGCGATTTCGTAATCCCCTTTAGCCCTCTTGATTTGGTTTCCGTCTCGATATAGGAAAAATGCCATATGTGGTGTAAGACTATCGCTGGAAATGACCGCCATCCTGGGAGTTCCGACAGAGTACGTCTAGCATTTTTGGACCGGTACTACGCTGTTTGAGAAGCCACATGCTCAGTGTTTGCTTGCTTATTTTCTGCTGCCTGTATCCTCTCGACGGAATGCCATCCTCGATGGCGGACGCGGAAGTTATGACGGACCGATGCAGCGCTTAAGTTGCAATTGTTCCGCCTATGATGCTCGTCCCGAGACGCCGGGAACGATCCTACTCAAACGAGAAGCAAATTGAATGGCGCCGTGCACGCCGCCATTCAAAGTGAAACTCGGCGATGCGGACCACATTCGCTGGTGGTGCCACTCGACGGGGGAACTGGTGCGCAGTTGGGGAATATAGTGCGCAACTCTCCGGTTCGAGTACGCTTCGCGTAATCGTACTGCTCATACGCAAGCACCCGGCTGATAATGCCCGATGTGCCATCCTCGGCAAAATTGGCAACGATAGCGACAAATGAATTCGCCCGTGCGTTTTCTTGCAATTCTCAGCGCGGTTGCTGCGGCTCCTTGATCCGCGTGTTGCACACTTTGCCGTCGCAACCCTTGCGGCGTAATCGTCGTTTGCTTGCCAAGTAGGTTACCTCCTACTCAAGGCGTCGGATAGTTGCTTGGTTCGATTCTAGGGCAAGTCGCGCTCGTTCGGCGTCGACTTTTCGCTTGTTACTCGGCTTCTGGTGGTGCCATTACGGACGTACTCATTACTTTTGAGTGATCGATTGAAAACCGCATCACTTGGGGAAAAGCTAACATGATCGCGATGGAATACGAACGACATCTGCAGCAAGCCTCGAATGACATGAAAGCAGCAGAAGACCGGCTACTAGAATCTGGATTCTCTGCGGACCGCGACAAGTGCGCCGCGTAGCTGCTCAGGAGACTTTTTCAGGGTGATGAACGCACTGAGGTAAGAAACTTATTGCCTCATTGTAGCGATGATCGTCAATACGGCCCATAAATAGCCTGCGGCGAGAATTAGGAGGAACAAGAGTTCGGCTGTTGTTAATCGCATCTCTTACTTCCTTATGAAATACTGCTTTGATTCTGGTTGGACGGCTGGCTTCGTGATGTAGTGCTGGACTCCCAGAGCGTCGCGCGATTTTATCCTCCGATGGCTTGCAGTCCGACCGCGAGAGAAAGCAACTGAATGTCTTCCCTCCATCCGAATTCTGGACGGAATAGGCGAAAGATGCTATTGACCCTGTCGGGGGTAGGCGTACTGGAGCGCAACGGGCATTCTGTATGCCCGCCTCAGTTCTCGCCGATTGGTTTTTATCCTGCTTACCCGGTGTTCGACGATGCATTCGCCAGGCGGACACTCCTCCGACCGCTGGATGACGGTTTCTGAAACGAGATCTTGCTACCAAGACAAACAGAGTCAGCGGCTCAGCTCCTGTTCCGGCATCTCAGCTCTCTGATTATGCGGCGCGGGTTGAGGTTGCCGAACTCGCCTACGAGCTTTGGCAAGAGCGAGGACGCCCCAATGGATCGGCTGAAACCGATTGGCTGGAGGCGGAACAAAGAGTACGAGAACGCGCCCACCGCTAGGCTACGACTCAGTTTTTTGCGATGAGCTAATTAGCTGCGACGGACTGGGACCAATTCGGCAACGCGTATGGCTTCGCGGTCCGACCGCGAGGGAAAGCAACTGAATGTCTTCCCTCCATGAGACATTCTCAACGGAATACGCGCGGCACTGCTATTCTCCCCATGTAGTAGCGCGTACTGGAGGCACAAAAACGGTTACCAGCTCAGGGGACCTTATGCTGGTCCGCACGTCAATGGTGCGCGCGCGACTCTCGGGCGCTTCATTGGAACCGGCCCGAGATCTTCAACAGTGATCAAGGTTCCCAGTTCACCTCGGAGCAATTCACCGGCGTGCTGGCTCAACGCGGCGCGGCCATCAGTATGGATGGACGCGTTAATGGCGGTAGAGCAAACGGCTTCAGGCGGAGACGCTTGCTATGCAAACTGAGGATGCCATCCAATAAAGGCCGCGTTTCCAGTCACCGGACGCAAAGCAAGCGATTGCTGATCCAAGATTGCAAACAACTAGGATTGCGGGGAAAATTAGTCGCTTTTGAGATTGCAATGCACGTACCAACACTGTTGAATATGTAGTCAGTTTCGAACAACAGGATTCTCGGCGTCATTAAAATCGGCGAAGATGAGATTGATGCATCATTACCGAGTGCGGGTACAAACAAACAGCGACATCAGCAATCGGCTCTTCAACTTGGGCTGGCTCCGCATCAAAGGCACACAGGAATGGCTGTTCGAGAGGGAGAGTGAAAAGCAGCTACGAGCCGAATTGGAGGACGTTCTCGGCGGCTACCCGGTTGAGATCGCGGAGATGACTGGTGAGAGTCAGGTGGACCGTCGGTAGAGACGGCGAGGCCTCTGCGGTTAACTAAACAACGGAAGTCACCGGCACCTGGCGAACAATCGATGTCCGCATTGTGGCGCGGTCATGGTACAGGGCTCGGCGGGTGAGTCTTAGCATCACGACCTTTGAAAACAAACAAGGGGCGGGCGTGCTCCCGGCGGCAATCTAAGGGCACCACACACTCACGCCATTCCTACGGCCTCCTGGAAATTGTAGGATCTAGCTGTATCCTTCAGCCATGACGAGAACCGATAGGCGGCGGTCCATTCTCAGTTGAGGGCGGGTTTCGTCGAGCCGATGCTCCTTCTGCGCACCGACAGGCTGCCGGAAGGGCCGGAGTGGACATACGAGATCAAGCTGGACGGCTATCGTGCCCTGGCCTTCAAGAAAGCGGGGAAGGTCCATCTCCGCTCCCGAAACGATAACGACTTCAATGCGCGGTATCCCGGCATCGTAAAGGCGCTTGCACCGCTGCCTGACGATACGGTGATCGACGGCGAGGTAGTGGCGCTCGATGACGACGGCAGGCCATCGTTCAATACGCTCCAGAACTACGGCTCGGCGGGCGCGCCGCTGCACTTCTACGTCTTCGACCTGCTCGTTCTAGAGGGCCGCGACGTGACGAAGGAAACGCTGGAAACGCGGCGAAGGCTATTAGAGGAGCGCGTCCTGCCGAAGCTGTCCGAGCCGATCCGTTATTCGCCCGTGCTGAAGGCGAGCCTCAGCAGATCTCATTCAGTCGGTGAAGGACCAGGGATTTGAAGGGCTGGTGGCAAAGCGCCGAGACAGCAAGTATGAGCCCGGCCTGCGCTCTGGCGCGTGGCAGAAAATGCGCGTGAATCAGGGTCAGGAGTTCGTGATTGCCGGGTACACGCCATCGCCGAAGAACTTCGATGCGCTTGTGATTGGCTACTACGAGGGCAACAAGCTGATGTATGCCGCGCGCACGCGAAATGGATTTACGCCTTCATCGCGGGCGGAGTTGTTCAAGAAGATCAAGCCACTGGAAATCAAGGAATGCCCGTTCGCGAATCTGCCGGAGAAGAAGGCGGGCCGGTGGGGTGCCGGGCTCACGGCGGCGAAGATGGCGGAGTGCCGCTGGTTGAAGCCGCAGCTCGTCGGACAATTCGAGTTCGTGGAATGGACCGGTGACAATCACTTGCGGCACAGCAAGTTCATTGCGCTGCGGGAGGACAAGCGGGCGAAAGATGTGAGGCGGGAGTAGTGCACTAAATTGTCCCGCGTTTCATGCTACGATTGCGGCGCATGGAAGGAACGATATGTCTTCAGGGACTTTCTTTACCAATCCGTGGTGGCTGCTGGTTCTGGTAACTTGCGCCGTTTGCTCCGGTGCTTTAGGGCAGTATTGCCAACGAAGGTTCTGGCCGTGGTTCCTGGCTGGGCTGGTTTTCGGCCCGCTGACGCTGATATACGAAATGGTGTTCATCTTTCCGAAGCGCAGTCACGACCGGACCATTCATAAGACATAGATGCGTAGCATTAGGTACACGAGAAACAGCGCGATCAGCGCAAAGACAAAGTAGCGCACCACTGGCCGGGAGTTTTGGGATTAGTATGGCGCATGCGGTAATTGTATGTGCGGAAGATCGAGTTAGTCTCGATTGAGGGTACCTAAACCTCAGTGACGGACATAGATAGACAGATGTCAGAGGAAGACGAGATACTTGAAAGGAAATATGCCTAGACCCGGTTCAGTAAGTCACGACATCCTTCATGCCGCTCTAGCTGGCCTCGAAGCCCAGAAACAGAAGATCGAACATCAGATCGCCCAGGTCCATGCGATTGTTCATGGAATCGGTGTCGGTCTAAAGACGATGGCGCAGGGCGCAACACCGATGGCCGAAGGTCGTGCGGGCCGCAAGCCTGGCAGGCGTAAGATGAGCGCGGAGGGACGCAAGCGTATCGCCGCCGCACAGAAGAAGCGCTGGGCGGTCGTTCGCAAGGCCGCCAAAAACGCGAAATAATTCTTCGGCGGGCTGGCAAATCGGCCCATTCCGATTAGAAGCACGCTGGCGCGGAGATGCTCGATTCGGATGATTTAAATAAAGCAGTGCGTAGCACGCTCGAAGCCCTATTCCCCAACACCAAAACAGCCGAAGGAAATGATAGGGGTTCCGGGCACTGGGAAGGTGTTATGGGCACATAAGTGAAGTACCAAGGGCCTGACGCTGCAACGTCGGCCCTATTTTCTTCACATCAGCCAGGCTACTCCAGCATCGGGCGCTGCGAAAACAGATAGCCTCGCGGACCGTTCCAATCGATCCGCCTCCGCTCGATCCACTTTTTTTGCCCATTCCCGTTTCATAGCGAAGACAAGGCGAATCTTGAGAAGTATTGTCTCGGCTGACGACTGCCTACCTGGAGTTCCGAACGTGCCGAAGATTACTGTGTACCTCAAGTCCGCATTGATGCCAGTAGCAGTTTTGCTACTCAGCGTCACTCAGCCAGTTCTTGCAGATCAGGATTGGATTCTGCATGAAGCCACGCCCGTCAGAATGCGCATTATGCGCACAGTATCCTCAGCCGACGCGCATGAGGGAGACAAAGCTGATTTCCAAACTCTCGACGATGTGAGCGTTGGCAATGTCGTCGTGATTCCCAAAAACTCGACCGCGCTCGCCACCATTACAGTCGCCGAATCCAAGAAACGCATGGCGAGAGGAGGCAAACTCGGCATGAATATCGACTACGTCCGATTGCCAAGCGGAGAGAAGTTGGCCCTCCGTGGCATCCAAGATTTGAAGGGTGGTGGCCACAGCGGTGCCATGACGGGCGGTATGGTGGCCACGGCGATTGTGTTCTGGCCTGCCGCACCATTCTTTCTTTTCATGCACGGCAAGGACGTGAGTGTCCCAGAGGGACATGAAGTGACGGTCTATACAAATTCCGACTACAAAGTAGATCAGGCCAACATTCAGAGTGCATCCATTGCGGTATCTCAGAATGGAGTGTCGGTTCGACCATCAGGACCAGCGCTTACGAATGCCGATGTGTTGAAGCTGAAAGGCTCCGGCTTGGGTGATGAACTCATTGTCCAGAAGATCAAGATGTCGCCGGGCAATTATAGATTGGAAGTGGACGAGCTAGGGCAACTCAAGAAGGCGGGGCTCTCGGACGCGGTTATCGGCGCGATGATGAGCGCGCAGGGTCGCTAGAATAAGCAAGCCGCAATCCGACACTACGCGATATCCGCATTTGGCCGGAAGCATCGTGGCTCCGCAAAGGTAGTTACGTTGCCGAAGCCAAGCCCGCAGCCGTTCTGGACTTCGTAAAAATTCGTCCGGGTCGCCGAGTCCTTCTAGGGTCGTGCGTATCCGCGCCAATCAGACCCCTCTCCCCGCACTCCGCCCAAAGGTAAACCTAGACCACCGCGAACCCTGGGAACGTGTTCACCGCGCCACGGATTGGACACCAAGCCGGTCGTGCAGATCTCCTCCGCGCATTTCGGCAGTTTGTCCTCGTCCGGCATCGCTCCCACGATACCGCCGCCCCCTCCCCGCGCCGGGCCGAAGCGCCCCTCTGCAACAATCTCCGCTACCAACCGAAAAGTAGACATGCCGAACGTCAGCGAAACCCACGATCTCGTATGGCTTTATTTGGGACGACAAGACCGATGCCTTTATGACCTCTCGCATTCCGATCTGTCGGGTCGTTGCCACTATCGAGGAGGCCCGCAAGGGGGATTGGGGCTATGTTGATGACACTTTCCGGACGTTACGCGCTGATCTGGAATCCAGTGACCCCGAGTTTCTCTGGACAACTCAACCTGTCGCGGCCATCCCGGCCACAAAGTATGTGATCCAAGGTGACCGCAGACCGCAGAGGTAGCTCCACAGACGAACTACCCACCCTGTATTCTGTAGAGAAATACTCTTTTATTGTTAGAGCCTACGCGCGGCCATTTTCCTGGCCCGATAGCGATTATTCCCAGGGGTCGTCCGAAGCGGCGTGTTCCTCAACGAACCCCTTCATGATCGACCCGGCACTGACCATGAAATTCTTTGTCTCCTAATGGAATGCGTCACCGAACCCATCGACAAGCTTTTTGACAAGCTCCGACTTTTCTTCCTCGTTGACCTGCACTCGGTAGACTCGACCAGCTTCCACGGGCGTACACGAAGGAAGCTTATGAGCAGAAGTGCGACACGGTGTACCAGCACTTCTATGAGTCGTACATGGCCACGGGAAAAACATCTATGCCTCTCCAGTTAACTGATTGGCGAAAGTCAGCATCGAGATCTTCAATCGGTGGTTTGCCGACTTACGTCAAAGTGGATTCCAGTAGGCTACGGCGTTTCCCATTAGTAATCCGGCGTAAGCTCCCGAAGCAAGTTTGCTTCGGAGACTTGCGACCGCAACGGGAAAGCATGGCGCGTTATCTTTATGTGGATTATTTCCGAGGGGCTTTTGTCCAAGCGCAATCCAGACATTGTTGATTCGCGTGCCCGACACGACGTCCATCGGTATATGTAACATGGCGGCATTTGTCAGCGCCGACGGCCCGCGCTGAACTCTGCGCCGAGCCCGCCGCCAAGGCAACAGACAGGACGGGCGGCCGCCACCCCGTCCTATCCCTCATCGCGTGATTAGGTTTATAAGCTCAGCGATCACGGCCGCCGTCGGCGGCTTTCCTGATCTTGAATGTCAGACGCGTGTTGCAAAAGAAGTCCGTATCTTCCCCGATATTTTCATCAAGCACCTCGCCGACAACATCACGGAACCGTCCCGTCCCACCCAGTACCACGCGGTGAACGGAAAAATACGCGTTCGGCCACAGCCCGTCGGTCAAGATTGTGGAGCCGTCTTGGAAAGCAAGTAATTCGGTAGCAAACGCGATTGTCGATTCAACGTTGCGTGCGCCTCCAATTGCTAGTAGAAATTGATCAACGCCGGTAGTAAACACCGCCCGCTGAACCATTTTACCAAGCTTGGGCGCGTTAGGCAGCGGTTCGCCCCCGTGGCCGCCTGGGATCGATTTGTCCGGATAGATTGTGCCATCCAAAACAAAGGTGTCGCCCCGGGTAAAGGCGAGATCTCCTTCCGCCGGATCGATGTCGTTCTGCCTGCTGCTGGCCTTGTGTTGCTTGATCTCGACAACAAACGTGGTCAAGTCGTGCCCCACTCGCAGGTCAGCCTCATCGTCGTATGCCTGAGCGACGGATGTAAATACCAGGGCGCCTGCGCCTAACAGTACCGCCGAGGCGCCGAATGCAATGCTCAACACCACCTTCCGCGACCTCCGAAACAGTTGCTTTTTCGAGTTCATAGTTTCTCCGTTCTGTTCGCTTACGAATTTCTAAATTCGCCTGCTACACATAAAAACGGAAAACGTTCGAGAAAACTGGCACGCCGGGCAGGACAGCGTGATATTATCTGGTTCCTGCGGAGCTGTAATGACTTCTTCTCAGGAAGTCACGCAATTACTAGTCGAGTGGAGCCATGGTGACCACGCTGCCCTCGACCGGCTCATACCGTTGGTCTACGCTGAATTGCATCGCATTGCCGCCCGTTATATAGCCGCACAGCGCGCCACCCATACCCTCCAGACGACGGCGCTGATCCACGAAGCGTACCTTCGTATGGCGCACAATCCCGGCATAAAATTGGAAAACCGCGCTCACTTCCTTGCTGTGGCGGCGAAGGCGATGCGCCACATTCTGGTGGACTATGCTCGCGCCCGCAATGCGCTCCGCCGCGGCGGGGGCGAAAAGTATCCGATGTCGCTTGATCGAGCTGCCACTATATCCTCCCAACGCCCGGCAGAAATCGTCGCTTTAGACAACGCGTTGATCACTCTCGCGCAACTCTGCCCACGTCAGAGCCAAATCGTCGAACTCCGTTATTTTGGCGGCCTTACCAATGAGGAAATTGCGGAGGCCCTCGAGATTTCGCCGGAAACCGTCATGCGCGACTGGCGTAGCGCTAAAGCTTGGCTTTATGTGCAATTGAACGGCTCTGCCGTCGGGGGGCCCGGGTTTGCAACATGAGCCCGGAACGCTATAGGCTCATCATCGAGCTTTTTAACGCAGCCTGGGAGCTTGCTCCCAAGAGCCGCGGAGCGTATCTAAGCGACGCCTGCAATGGCGATCACCAGCTTCGACTACAGGTGGAGGCACTGCTCGAGGCCGACCGCCACTCCCGCACATTCCTGCACGAACCTCCTCACGACCTCGCATCCGAAGCATTCGCTTCCCGGCAGAAGCCTTGCTCTCTTGGTGAAATCCTCGGTGATTATAAAATCCTTTCCCGCTTAGGACTGGGCGGCATGGGAGAAGTCTTCCTGGCGCAGGATGTACAACTGGGTCGCAACGTGGCGCTCAAGCTGTTGCCCAATGAGTTCGGCTCCGAACCCGCCTGGCTGCAGCGCTTTCAGCAGGAAGCGCGTGCCGCTTCCGCCTTGAATCATCCGAACATTCTCACTATCTATGGTTTCGGACAGGTTGGAGCCATTCACTATCTCGCGGCCGAACTCGTGGACGGCCCCACGCTTCGCCAGATCTTGGCCCATGGGGCCCTCGGTTGTTCCGCTGCGGTCGATATAGCTGCTCAGATCGCCTCAGCGCTAGCAGCCGCGCACGAAGCCGGTATCATCCACCGCGACATCAAACCGGATAATATCGTGCAGCGTCCGGATCGCCTGGTTAAGGTGCTCGATTTCGGAGTGGCGGAACGCGTAGGGGAGCACGCCAACATACCGGGTGTGATCACCGGTACTCCTCAATACATGTCGCCCGAGCAGGCGCGCGGAGAACAGACCGACGCGCGAACCGATCTGTTCAGCCTCGGCGCAGTGCTCTATGAAATGTTGTCAGGCCGCCCTGCCTTCCGCGGCGCCACCGTCAGCGAAACGATCGAGCAGGTGCTGACACGAGAACCGCCGCCGTTGAGGCCTCATCCGTCCAAGTGCCCGCCCGCGCTCGCCCGTATCATCGCCCGCTCGCTCGCCAAAGATCGCGCGAAGCGATTCCAGACTGCAGAAGAGATACGCGTCGAACTCGAAGCCATCCGGCGAGACCTCAATCGAAAATTTCGTCACCCGCGTTTAGCGGTCTCCTTAATCGCCACGTTGGTTGCGGTATTCGCATCGTACCGCTCGCTTCAAACTGGACGTCCGTCCAGCATTCGCTCCTTGGCGGTGCTCCCGCTCGAAGACGTCTCCCGCAACGACAGCCAAGCCTATTTCAGCGATGGAATTACCGAGCAGCTCATCACCAATGTGTCCAAAGTCGGTGGCTTGCGAGTCATCTCACGTTCGTCGGTAATGCAATACAAGCTCTCTCGCAAACCAGTAGACAAAATAGCCCGGGAGTTGAACGTCGACGCGGTGCTCACCGGCTCCGTCATCTCCTCTGGCAAACGTGTACGGATTACCGCACAATTGGTCCGGGCGAAGCCACAACAAAATATTTGGGCTGAAACCTTCGAGCGAAGCCTTGACGACCTGTTTGCCTTGCAATCGGAAATTTCTACAACCATCGCTCACCACGTTCAGAAAACTCTCAATTCCGGGGCGCAACAGCACCCGTCCAGGCAGGCCCATATCAATGCCGAAGCTCAGGATCTCTTTTTCATGGGGCAGTACAACGCCAATAAGGGGACCGAGGAGAGCTATTTTAAGGCAATCGATTTTTTTCAAAAGGCTATCGCGAAAAGTCCCTCCTACGCCGCAGCATATAGCGGCTTAGCGTATGCTTACATGCAGCTTTCCAGCCTTGCATACCACTATCTGGCGCCGTCTGACGGCATGCCGAAAGCCAAATCTGCAGCGCTCAAAGCCGTGCAGCTCGATGACACTCTATCGGACGCGCACACCTGGTTAGGGTATATCAAAATGACCTTTGACCGGGATTGGCCGGGCGCAGAGACGGAAACAAAGCGCGCCCTCGATCTCAATCCCAATTCCGCCGAAGCCCATCTGCTTTACGAGTGGTACCTGTTGGCGCAGCGCCGGATCGATGAGGCACATCGGGAGGTTCAGCGCGCTCACGAACTGGACCCGCTCTCGCTTCGAATTACATCCGAATATCAGTCCGTAAATATCAGCGCCCGCCGATTCCGTGAAGCCGTCCATCTGGGGGAGCAGGCAATCCAAATGGAGCCAGAGTTCGTTCCTGCGTTTTTCCTCAACGCGATGGCCTATACCGAGCAGGGCGAGTTCCACAACGCCATCGCCGCGGCAGAAAGCGCGGTCCGTCTTCAGAATGTTCAAAGCAATCACCTGCTGCTTGCGCATGTTCTCGCTCGTGCCGGTGAGCAGGTCCGGGCGGAACGTCTGCTAGCGCAAGTCGAGAGCACCCACAACGGCCGTTATCTTTGCCCCTATGAAGTCGGGACGGCCTATGTCAGTCTGCACCGTAAAGAAGAAGCTTTTAAATGGTTGCAGAAAGCAATGCAGGACCGGGTAGACTGTATGATTTGGCTCCAAACAGAACCGTGGATGGATAGCCTTCTGCACGATGAGCGTTACCGGCAGCTAGTCCGCCAAATTGGGTTCCCGACGAATCGGCGTACACAATGACAGTGTTTCGGTAAATTTTCGTTCCCACAACCGAAGAACATGAGAACAAATGCACGTACACCCCCTGGCTCTCGTTTTAGTCCAACCGCTGATCGTGCCTTGCTGACTTTTTGCGACTTTTTTGGATCGGATTGTTAGTCTACGTAGCGCCGACGAACCGGTTTTTGCAGCGATCGCCAAGTTACCCAAAACTTTTTCAGCGGTAAACCAGGGACACGGACCTCCTCCCGATAAGCTGCGAAAGCGCACAGCGACCGCGTGCACAGATTTCGACTTTAGGGCCGCCTTTTTGGAGTCCCGAATTTTCGGGTTATGGGGTAGGGGTGGGGTCTCCTAAAAAGAATTTTCTTACCGAGGCCCGTTTGAGCTGGGGACTTGTGTCCGAGTCGCGACGCCCGGTGAATCCAATCTTGGTCTGCGGCTCAGTGGAATCGACATTCCCGCGTCGGCGGTGAACGATGTCGCTACGCGACCGGGCGAATCGAGCCTGGGCTATCGAGCGGAAGACGAGCGCTTACGCAAGGCTCGCTTGGCCTCCCGAGTGGCAACCGCATGCTTGGCCCGTGCGATTCTCTGCTTCTTGGTCATGTTGCTGGCTGCGGTCTTGCCGCCCTTCGATCCTCCAATTGCTCCGCCTTTCGCACCTTGCTTGCGAAACCATTCGAGAACTTCGGGCGGTAGTTTCTTACCCATCGCCTTTCATTTTACACAGGAATATTGATATCTAACTGGGGGTATTAGATACTTCATCTAGTCAGATCGGAAAGGAATGGCAAAGAATATGAGTAGCGCGAAGACGATCGAGAACGCAGGCATCTACGCCAGAGTGAGCACGTCAGACCAAAACTGCGACATGCAGCTTCGCGATTTGCGCGAGTACTGCGAACGCCGTGGATGGAACGCCATGGAGTACGTGGACACGAGCGTTTCTGGCGCGAGGGCCTCCCGCGAGCAACTGGATCGTTTGATGACTGATGCCCGGCGAAGAAAGGTAGACGTGGTGATTTGTTGGCGCTTCGACCGGTTCGCACGATCCACGAAACACTTGCTGAACGCTTTAGAGGAATTCCAGTTGCTCGGTATCGGCTTCGTCAGCCATCAAGAGGCAATCGACACAACCACTCCTATGGGAAAAATGATTTTCACAGTCATTTCGGCGCTGGCTGAGTTCGAACGGTCCATATTGATTGAGCGGGTAAAGGCCGGCGTGGCCGCAGCAAAGGCTAAAGGCAACTCGTGCGGGCGGCCCAGAAAGGTATTTCGTCGGGACATTGCGATGGAGATGCGCCGGCTCGGTAATAGTTGGCGCAAGATTTCACAGATACTCAACGTTCCGGTTTCGACGCTACGTGATGGGTGTGCGGAAAGTCCTTCGAAAGTGCCGCCTGAAGTGACGGCAAACAGAGAGACAAATCCGCCGCGGCTCGATGTGCGGAAACCAAATCCTTTCCGCAGCCCAAATGACGATCAATTGGGCACAGTTTTCCTAGGTGGTGCGCATGTCCGGTTGCCTTGTCGATTTTTTGCGGCACTCCCGACAAACGTCGCGTGGAAACCGTGGTGCCCGCTGCTCAGTGATGCTTCCGTGACCGTTCGGCTCTTCACCAGTCACCGATCCAAATGACGACAACCCAGAACGATTACCGCAGGCGAACGTAATTAAAGTGAACTCCACGGGCAGCCGTCAGCGATCATGATCATGGTGATGGTCATGATCGTCCTCATCGTTATCCTGGACGGGCCGCAAGAAATGTTTGAAAACCCATCGGGCTACGCTCTCGCCCTGAGTCCGCGCCGCAAAGTCGGAGAAGCCGAAGTGTATACCCTCGTAAACTCGGGCAATCACCACGTCATCAGCAGCGTCCGTAAAACGGCTGTACATACGAGTCTGCTGAACCGCCTGGGGAACAGTCGTTGTCACAGAAAAAGCCATCTCGTTTGTGTCGAAGAAGCTGCGAAGAATCCGGGTTATCGCGCCGGTCACATTGTTCGCGCCGGAACTGTACTCGGGATACGGCGGATTCGCGATTAAGGGTTGCCAGGTCGGGTCGCTGTCCGTGTTTGCATTTCCATCGTTGTCCCCGTTCTGAATGGCGGTAATAGGCCGCCAAAAGACATAGTGGAGCTTGGTGTCCCACGCCGTGATTCCGGCATCCGCCATTGCCATATTGGCTAGTGCGAATAACCGGGCGCTTTTACCGATGTTGAGTTTCTGCGCCTCGGAGATACTCCTCAGGGTTCCATTCCAGACCACAAGGTAATTACCGGACCAGAAGTAGGCGAGATCGGTTTGTTCCGAAGAGCGTTTGCTGCCAGTGAGAGATCCAAAATCCTTGACCTCGTTGTAATCCTGCGTATATAGCCAGCTGGTCAGGGACGGAGGTGGGTTGGCACGGAACTGTGCGGGGTTCCTAAGCGCGAAAGGCCGCACGTTGGCGAGCCAGGGTGTAACCATAGGCGCGAAAGCTGGCGGCGTGGGCTGCCACTCACCGATCGCAGTTCCGCCGGTAAAGGGTGGCGGTTCCGGTGACGGGAAACTACCGTCGTTCGCCCTCACGGCAATAATTCCCGCTGCCGCTTTCTGTCCCACGGCAACACCACGGTCGTTCTGACTCAGCCCGTTCGTAGCTAGGTAGTTGTTGTAAGTGATGGCGAGGGAATCGGTCTGTGCCGGGAAACGGTTGACGAGCACATCGTGGGCAGCCTTCGCTGCTGCCGCTGCTGGGGAGCCGGAGGCCCAAGGTATCTTCACGTGATATGGCCGAAACTGACCGTCAATGGCCGCAACCGCATCATGCACAGCCAAATGGACAGTGGCAATATCGAGAAATGGGGATGCACCGACAGGACGTCCCGCTGCATTGATCGCCTGTATTGCGATCACGTTCCAATCGGACACCGCGTCGGCGTGGGCATTTAGCGCGAAACCTAGGTATAGAGCAGCGCTCAATCCTGTAAGCTTTTGCAGAGTGTTGATGACCATCGTTGTTCCTCCATGGACGGTCTACTCCACCGAGTCAGTCGCTCGGCCTCACCGTGATACGAACTCGATTCGGCCACGGCTCGCGGCTGGACAACCAGCTTCGCTTCGGGCTACCAAATGCGTGGCAACGGATCAAGCGAACTCAATCCCTCCGAAGATGGGATTTGGCAATTTCGGACCACATTATACGACTGACTTGCTGTAGTTGTGCCTTTTTTTTGATCATTTATTTCACTTGCTCGCCGACCCGGCCAAAATCTTCGTGTGACTGGCATCGTGATTTGCTCAAACGGGCGCGAAAAACGGTAGACTTTCGAAGAGGATTCATGCGGCGCATACGGTATTCGGTCGCAATGAGTCTGGACGGTTACATTGCTGGGCCAAACGGAGAATTCGACTGGATCAAGACGGATCCAGATTTCGATTTCAGCACTCTCTTTAAACAGTTCGATACGATCGTCGCCGGGCGCGGTACGTTTGAGCCAATGGCGGCGGCAGGCCGCACTTCGATGCCCGGCATCAAGACAGTCGTCGTCTCGAAAACCCTACGCTCGGAAGATTACCCGGAGGTTGTGATCGTACCTGGGATAGAAGCCTTGACGGATTTGAAAGCGAGCCCTGGAAAGGACATCTGGCTATTCGGAGGTGGAAAGCTTTTTCGTAGTCTCGCCCTGGCAGGAATGGTCGACACGGTGGAGGTTTCGGTCATCCCGATTCTGTTGGGAGGCGGTGTTCCACTCGCCCCGAATCTGTCAAAGTGGATCCACCTTTCGCTTATCAATCACAAGGTTTATTCGTCAGGAGCTGTTTCGCTCGAATACGCCATTCGCTGGAACGAGCCGCGCTGACAGTCTGTAGCGTTTAAGATCGTGTCCGGACTGGTCGGCCACTCGTACATTACCGAGCGGTTATTGGAGGTTAGCCCGTCATCCGTCCACGGCCGCCCAGCTGACCAAAACAATTATTCGTTCGTACAATGTGGGCACAGCTCTTCTGACTCTCTCTTCTCGCACTGAAACGTTCGAAGGCCCGCAGTTTTAAACAACACGCGGTACGGCACCTGCAAAACTTCATACCCAACGGTCTTCCCTGACATAAGTAAAGGCTCCATGTTGTTCACATGGAGCCTTTTTCGGCGGATCTATGGGGGATTTGCGCGATTCAGAGTGGGCCGCTTAAGGCGTGCGCAATCCATCGCCCACTCACTTAGTCGTGTCCACTATCGGAATCATCGAGGACAGCTGCAGATTGATCATAAGGTCCATATGGCGGTCGATCTGGTACCACAGCGCAGTCTTCTTGGCGGATATGACCTTCTCAAAAACTGGGACATACCTCAGGCGCATTGCGAGCAGTTCCTCGTCAACAGCCGTAGCTCTCTTCATGTAAGCCTGCGCCTGCGCATCAGTCATCGTGTTGTAATTCGCGGCGTACTCCTTGATTAACGCCCAGCGTTCGTCGTTGGGCTTGATGGCCTCTTTTCTGTACTGGTCGAAGATAGGCCAGAACTTAGTAGCTTCGTCAGCCGTAAGATTCATATTCTGGGCCATGAGCTCCTTGCGGTTCGCACGCAGGTTTGCGCGAAGCATCTCTACGTCCTTGTCGTTGATCGAGTTCGGCTGCGCCTCGGCGCTGGGACCGCTCTGCGGCGCGGGCTGTGCTGCCTGACCAAACATCGATACGCTGCACAGGAGCACTGTGGCGACGGCGATAAGGACAGTTGTTCCACCCTTTTTCATTGGGGTCTCCTCCGGTTCAGATTAGCAGGCCGATCGCCATGTCCGGAAGTTGCTTTGTCGATGCTGCCGCGACCGCAGTTCCGAGTGGGTGGTCGGCAATTCGGAAACTGTAAGCCAGATACGGAACGGCAAGTCGTCCTGCGACCGGCCAACTGTCGCGCGCGTCTGATTTATCGGAACTCTATTCCGCGCAACACACCATCTGCTGCCGCGTGTTTCTCAAACGCAGCATACTGGATTTTAACTTTTCTCTCGTCGCTTTCATCACAAACGAATTCGGGGGTGCCACCGCGAATGAGAACGTGTGATGGATCGGGAAGCGCAATTTCGAGTACAGCGGAGCCAGTCGCTACTCTAAAGCCGCTGATCTTTCCGGCCCGGCATTCCACTTTTTGAATTTGCCCTTCCACCGAGATGATGTGGTCGGCAGGCTCAATGAACGGATTCCAGTCGTTCGTTCCATGCGGTTTCCGCGCGGTGACCATCTCCAAATTTCCGTTGGCATCGCGGGAGAATCGAACTGTTAAATCCGTCTCAGCAGCATACGCCAATCGCGCGGCAGAAGCGCGCTCCACCGCGTTTGTTGCGTAATGCAGCGCTTTAGCCGCTGCTTCCTTGGCCTCTTGCGCTGATCTGTTTCGGTCAATGCCGATGCCATGGCAGTCCAATATCCATACGCTCGTTCCGCCGGGACAGAGCGCATGGCCCGAAACTGTTCGAGTGCCGCCTTGTAGTGGCCGGAATTGCATTCCAGCAACCCCAACTTATATCGCGCATTATCAAAGTCTGTCTTCAGCTCGATGGCTCGTCGAAGCGCCTCGTCTAATATCGGTGGCCGGAAAATCCGCATCTTCCGCAAGTAGCGCGTATCGATAGCACAGCATCGGATCTCGAATCCCGAGTTGAATCGCTCGTTCCCATTGCTCACGAGCCATATCTTCGATCACCCTCTCGAAGCGCAATCGTGCCTAATGCTGCGGCTACTCTCGGATCGCCCGGTCGCTCGTTGGCTAGCTCTCGATATTCCCGTTTTGCACGTCCCAAATCCGCGCAGCGCAAGCAGTAAATCCGCAATCAACAGCCGCGATTCAAGACTGGACAATTGGGAAACTTGAACGGGTTGACTAAAACTCGAAATACCCGGAAGTCGCACACCAGATCTCGATTGCTGAGCCCATTCGTGCAGGTCTGCTCCAATGGCGCTTAACGGCTTCCCGTAAGTGTGAGCAATTGTTTCCGGGTCACAAACTCCGGATTGCAGTACGTTCCACAACAGGCCGAATCGGTCCCTGTAGCTTGGGGAGAAGAGCAGCATTTGCGTGAACGCCCAACTCTCCGCGTAGAAAACATCCGCTGCGTCTCGATTCGCTCGAATCGGAGAGTCCACCGTCGTTGCCAACAACTGTGCGAGCGGCATCCAGGGCCGCTTCCGCAAAGTCTGCGTCCGCATCGGTAAATCTCCGCCAATAGCGCCTCCGTTCTCGCCCATGCGAATCGTAGAAAAAACTTCTGCGATACCTTCCGCTAACCAAAGTGGCAGCCGCTGACCTTTGGAATGTAGGAATAGATGCGCGTACTCATGTGCAGCCACTCCAAACTCGTCCGCACTCAGTCGAGGCATCACAATGTAATCCGCCAATTCTCCTCCAATAAAGTACGCATCCGTGGCCGGGTGCAGGCGGAATGCCGCATATTCTTGTGCTGATCGAAAGCCGATCACTCGTACCGGACTGTGGCTTTCTAAGCCTCGCCCCGCTTCCGAGACGGGCATGCGAGAAAAGAACTCTCGAAGCTGCTCAAACCAAAGCAGGGCAGCCCGCCCGTCCCGCTCGCCTGACTGCGAATACACCTCGAAATGCGGGCTCTGGACCAATGTCCATTGGGTATTGGAAGCTTCGCAGGCAACCGACAAATAAGCCGCTATTGTCAGGGCCGCGAGACGCCTCACGTCAAGACCATAGCAGGTAAACAATGAGCGGCTTTAGCATGCCACGGACTTCAGTGTAAAAAGCTCGCCTCTGATGAAAACAGCTTGGAGTGGCCGATTACGCGACAGCAAACGCCTCCAGACCTTTTGGCCCGTCACTCCGAAAATCTGCCTCGAATGCGTGGCTGGCGCGTCCGTCGCAGCCGATTGTGTGCGACGTTAGGAGAGGAGCACGGTGATGAGGCAGCCGACGAAATCGGCCAGCGCATCCAGGAAGCCTTCGGAGCAACTCGAAGAAACAGGTCGTACGCCCATCGCAGGTTACGCGGGGTCAGCGCCTTCTGGTGGACTCAGTGACGGGAAGGTCACGCTGCCTCCTCTAGACGGGCAAGCACGTCTAAGCGTCCTAGGCCCGGCGTGGGGGCTCAGAAACGAATTTGTTACTTCCAGAAATGCGCACCGCCTATCGTCTGCCCGGCGGAATATCGATGATCGGAAATTCATCGGGTTCTCCGCCCGGCGGCTTAGCAGGAACGACGATCACGACCTGCCCAATCTGATTTGACTGCCCCTTGATCAAGTCGCCGGTGGCAGCGCCCTGGAGTTCCAGCACACCGACCGCGCCTCGCGAATGAAACCCACACGGACCGCAAGTCGCCGGGCAATTCAATAGTGCTACCGTCTGGCTTAGTCACCGTGATCGGCTTTTTCGAGCCGTCCAAACCGTCCAGGCTTTCGGTCCACAGATATTCGATTCGCTCAAGCAGGGCCTCCTTTGCCGGTAACCGGCTGTGGCTTTAGCGGCTCCCGTCATGACGGGCAAATGGAAGGGACTCAGCGTTCGGCTTTTGGCAATTGCAAATGTTTACTGTGCCTCTGAAGCGCGCTTTTGGAAAGCCCGACGAAACCGAAACCTCGACCAGCGATACGTCGCCCGCCGCGAGCGCCGCATCAACTGCCGCTCGTTTCCGCTCGGGCAGTTTGCAAATTGAGCAGCGCACTGTCATTGTTTCCCTTTCGTCTTGGCCTTTAGGGCCGCGAGCTTTTCCCGAAGAACGCGGCGCGCCTCTTTGGCCGATTTGGTTGTTGACCATGCCGCCAATTCGCAGCGGCGATTCTGGCTTGTCCTTCTGCCGTTTCGGCCCGCTGCTTAGGCCTCCGTGCAAGTCGGCATTTTTTAGATTGCCGGTGTGGGGATTCCGTTCCTTTGCGCGTTGACAAGGCGTACCCCTGCGCGTGATCGCGCCGCATCGAGGAGCCGCTGATGGATCGCCTCGGCGGCCCCGGAAGATGCCTCCTTGCGGTTTAACTGGGACAGGTTTCATGAAGTTATCGGCTCCGATTCGGTTCGTCCCACTTGACCCGCTTCGAGCCGGGACAAAGCGGGTCGCCACTGGATATCGAGTTCGGCATCACATATGGGACATACGCACGGGTTGTCGCACCGGATCTCGATCTCGGAATGGCAGCGGAAACACTGTAATTCGTAGACTTCGTAATCCCTCATGCCGCCCGCCTTTCGGCATCGGTTCCTAAACGTTGGATGACCAGGAGAGCCCAAGAAACCAGAAAGCGGGATTCCTTCTCATAACGGCTTCACTCGCCCAGAATGATGGGGCGCACCTTAAATTCGCGGCGTCGTGTTGAGGAAGTTTTTCGACAGCGCTCTTGCGGTCCTGACTGAAGTGAAGCTGGACTGGCTCATGGGAGTGCCTGTTCTGCCCGCTTCAACCACGCCGGAGAACGATTCACCCTTCGCCCGGTCCGGCGTGCGCCGCTCTTTGAAGCGATCGGAACGTCGGCGGTGTCGGAGATAAACAACCGGATAAACGTCGAGCCCTACCGCACGAATGGCCGCCCGGATCTCCACGGCGTCTACGTCTTGCCATACGCCGATTTGCAAATCGGCACCGATGCGCATGATACGGACGCCAGCCAGGTTTAAAAGGCGCATTGCCTCATCGATTTCAAATTCAGTCTGGCGATTTTCCTCACCTCGAGCCCCAACGCCGCGCGAAGGAGCATCGGAACCGCCGCCGCGCTCGGCACTCCGGAGCATCTGCAAGTAGCTCATGCATTCACTCCCGAGGTCGTATTTGACGTATTTAACGTATTAAGGCGGCTGGAATCGGGACTTACTACGTTTGATACGTTTATTACGTAACCGGAAGTAGCAAACCAACGCTCCACCGGCGCGCCGGTTTCCCCCTCCTCGCGTGCGGACCTGGCCAGATTTCCATTGGCGAGTACGCCCAATGCGCGGGTGATCTCCGCAGACTTCTTGTTCCTTTGGAATAACTGGAACAGATCAGTACGTGTCGCACCCGTCTCTCCCGCCCGCCGGAGAAATCCGAGTATTGTATCCGCCGTCTCATCTCCGAGCGCTTCTCCGAAGATGTAACGAGCGGATGCCTCGGCATAATCCCATACGGCAAGTGCTGCCCGAAGATGTACTGGCCGAATCGCCGTATCGCAATCCAGGAGCGCGTAGAGCGTCGCGAGGCGGACCACTTGAGCTTCCGCCCTGCCGAGCGCTGCGCCCAGTAGTCCGGGCTTTCCGGCTGAGAGCGGACCGTATATGCGGCACCAGTCGGCGGCGGCTTCCGTATCAAAATTGATTCGGCCGGCTGACTGCGCCCACTCTCGGACAGAGCGAATACGGTGGGCGAGACTCGACAGCACCACTTCGCTCACGTTCCCGCCAAACGGTAGTTCTTTAGACCGCTCGGCGTAGATCCAAAGAAATCGATTGGCAAAGCCGTTGGCCGCCTCGGTATTGGTGAGAAGTCGATTTAGCTCTTGCGAAGTGACGTGGGCAATGATTCCGATGTGCGCATTTGTGGCTCTAGCCGCCTTTGTCTTTGTCAGTATGTTGAGACTGCCCGTATCCCATGCTTCCCGAATCACGGCGCTCACATTGTTCGAATCCCGTTGCGCGTTCTTTAGAACCCGTGCAAACTCGGGCTCCTGGGCTAGCAATCGTTTGTCTATAACACCAGGATCGACAATCACCTCTTCGTATCCGGCAACGCGGCCCTTCTCTTTGATGGCGTGCTGTTCGCGTATTTCGTCGCGGACCGCCCAAATCAAACCTTCGCCAGAGGAAATACCGTTGGTAATGCAGGTATGCGAGAACTGGTCGTCGGTGAGCAGAAAGAGCCGCCGGATTTGTCCCCACGACGTTCCCTTACGGCCCTTGCTGGTTTCGCCGACAATCGCCGCAAAGAGGTTGGCGTAGTGGCGGTCCCCCTCAGCGAGGTAATAACCGGTTCTTCCGATGTATAAGCCCGCCGTGGTCAAGAACTGAATCAACACTGCGGCCTGGCCACTCTCTGTGTGTGGCATCAACATCCGAACTACGTCGCCGACGATGCCATGCAGGGCTGCGTCAGCGAGCGCCGCTGGCTTTCTCGAAAACGTACTAAACGTATTTGACGTATTAGTTGGCGGGTGCCGCTTTATTGCGGCCAGATCAGCCTCGCTCGCGATTTCAGACGGCATGGACACCCTCCAAAATTGCAATCAGTTCGCATTCAGAATGCCCGCGTTCGAACCACTCGCTGACATCTTTCGCCCCGTGCTGATGGATGTCATGCAGAACGACGATCCTGGACGCATGGCCTAATAGCGCCCGCGCGACACGTGTAGCACGCTCCCACCCAGGCGGATCGTCATCGGGAATAATAATCACTTCGCGACCGGCCAGCGCTTCCGTATATTCGGGCAGCCACGGTGCCTTTGCTCCGCCCGCGTTCGTCGTGGCAACAAAGCCATGCGCGCGCAGCTTCTCGGCATCCTTTTCGCCTTCGACGACGAAAACAATGGGCGCTTCGATTACTTCGGGAAGGCGGTACAAGACCTGACGCCGATGCTTCTTCCAGATCCAGCCGCCGCGCCCGTCGGACCGCCGACCCCGGCGGGTTTCGTTTTTGTGCGCATGAGTTACGCGACCTCCGGTTCAACTGTGTTTTTCGTGACGAAATCTAACAAGTCGGACACGACGTAGCGCACCGACGACCCCGCTTTGTAGTACTTCAAATGGCGCTTCTCATGACGCCATCGGCGCAATGTCTCAGGTGTGCTTCCAACGACAATGGCTGCGATCGTGTCGGGCACTTTGTCAGTCGGTTTGAGCTTCGAGATTATGTCTTCTTCTTCCGATCGAAAATCGGCGGGTATTGGCAGCGATGTGCCCATGTTCTTTACTCCTTAACGTTGTACTTGTGTGGTCGGGGCGAACCGATACGACCCAAGAATACCGGCTAAGTTATTTGGAGTAAAGGGGATACACGTTCCGAATAGTTCCGAAAACTTCCGCCTATTTCCGCTCAGTTCCGCTTTGTTCCGGAATTTCTTCTATACCAAGTTTCGCTCGAAGGCTCTGGACAGTGATGAACTTGGTCTGGCCCTCGCCAGTTGCAACCAAAATATTGGCTTTTACAAGGTTGCGTATTTGGCGTTGGCTCACACCGGATAGCTCCGCCGCTTTCTCAGACGTGACTTTAGTTTTTCCTGCCAGTTCAGCTTCGGGGTTTGGGTGCGGTTCCCGAGATTTGCGGGAACGAGTTTTTTGATCGGGACCTACTATGGCAGTGACTGTTGGCTCAGCTTTTGTACAGTCAGTTGCTGCTTGAGCGAATGTAGATCTATTCGTTTGCTGGGGAATGCGCTCTTCTGTTCTTTCCGCAGTTTCTTCTTCCTCGATTTGACTCGGGCCTCTCAGCTCGACTGCCAACTCAGGAGCACTAGACGCTGGCCGCCAGGCGCTAGGCGGCATCGGAACGTCTTCGGCAATGGCGACGTGGGCGCGTTGGAATGGTCCCTCTGGAGTACCGCCATGGGCTGGGTAGTTTCTTCGCAGCGTAGCCGCATACCACAGCAGTCCTTGACCGCCCAATAAACCGCGCGCGCTAGGGTTTCGTCATCTACTCCCTTAAGGCGAAAGTGTGTTCCGGCAAAGCCGTCCAAGTGGCGATGCAGTTGAACTGAACCAAAGAGAAGTGCGGCACCAACGGGACCAATCGTCTGCCACCGAAGTTCATCGTCGAAATCCATGGCGACATTAAGCAGCGCTCGATAAGGCTCCGGGTTGGCTTGGCTCTCTATGAAATGCCTCGCCCGTTCGTTTGCGCCGGCCTCAATCGCGTCCCACCCGCGCGCAGATAGCAGGCACTGAGCGACGTACGGTCACTACTATCGAAACCCCGTGCAATTAAGTCGTCCCAGGCTCGTTCGATACTTACGCCGCCAGCCTGCCGGAGTGTACCGAGCTGGCGTACGTGCTCCCTGAAACTAGGAAAGTCGGGGCCGCTGTGCGGCATTGTAGGTGTCTCAGAAATCGGCAATGGCCCGATCCACTCGCAGCCCTCTGCTGCTTCCGAGGTGATGAAGTCAAGCGCTCGCTTCCTGGTCCCAAAGAATTTCCGGCCCGAGCTGTGCCAAAAGAAGACCGCGAAATTGTCCTCTGCCGAGGGTTCCGGGAAGCGCCCAGCTTCCGGTATCAGGCAGTTCGCTTCTGGTAGTACGCAGTTATTATCAAAGGTCCAGAATTTCTCCTCCCTTTTGGAGCAGCGCACGAAGTTCTTCAGCGTTTGGCCACAGTGGATGCAGCGATTGATCCCTTCGCATTCTTGAAATACATGGCCAGCCCAGAAAACGTTGCCAGAAGCTTGCCCAATTGCGATGCCTTTGTTCTCTGCACATTTCTCCTCACGGCACGAAATCAGCAGCGAGGCCGTCCAGGAGACAGCAGCTTGTTCCGGCGATTAGCTAGATCGTGCGGGGCGTTCAACGCCAGTTTACCGCCGAGGCCGAATCGAAGTTTTATTGACAATCCGCCATCTCTCCATGGAACTGCCAGGCTGCCCATTGGCGTAGCGGGATTCATCCGAAGCCGACCGCGTTAAACGATGGATGGTGGTGCCGTGTTGTAGTCACCGACGACGTGGATTTCAATTGCGACCGATGTTTCGCGTCGGCGGGGATCGTATCGAGCTTATCTACGATCGCCAGCACGCAGATTGAGCGATCATGTACGGAACAATGTACGGAATGAGTTCCGTAACACCGCCCGTTTTCGCCTTTGTTCGCGGTTGTGTGGCGCGTTCGGCAAATTGACCCAAACCACTGATTTTAAGGCCCTAGAACCGAACAATTTGGGTAACAGTGAAACATCCTGAATATGCGAACCGCATACCTTGGGCGCAGGGGGTCGGGCGTTCAAATCGCCCCGCCCCGACCATTAGAATCAGTAGCCTATGCGTTAGCGTCGCCTTGAGCGCGGCGACATGTACACGCGAATGTACACATCGCTGGCAATCGGCCTGTCCGAGTCCGGCTTCAGGAGGGGCGTGTAGGCGATGCGTCAACGGCAGCGGCCTGAGATTGAAACACAGAGAGCGCGGCGACAGCAGCTACTTTGGCCTTGTCCCGAATGTGCGTGTAGTGCTTCGTCATCTCCGGGGACAAATGACCCGCTATAGTCAGGCCAGTGCTAATGGAGTTGCAGCAGGGCAAATGTTTCTACTGCGAGGAGTCGATCCCTTCCAAAAGCGGCCACATCGACCATTTGATCCCGTGGGCCAAGTATCCGATTGACCTGGGACATAAGTTCGTGCTGGTCTGCAACCGATGTAACGGCAAGAAACGCGACCGATGCCGCATCTCAATCATCTCGCGGCCTGGAGCGAACGTAATCGTCAGCATGGATCACAAGTTACGGCGGCCTTGAAGGATCGGCTTCCTTGCGATCTGGAGTGCACCAATCGCATCGCGTTTTGGGCGTATGCGCAGACGGAAACGGCTCACGGATTGACGTGGCTACGGGGGATGAGCTAATTGCGCTGTCGCCGGAATGGCGCGGCCAATTCACCCTTTCTTGCTAGCCCGACACGTAACGGCCTCTAGCAGGCACGCCCTACTTATCGCGGCCTCGGCGCTAACCTGTTAAGTACTTAGCCCGCCGCTAGAATGGCAAACGAGTTCCGCGCGCGAGATTTATTCAGGAGCTTGTCCAAGCGTGGAAGCAAATCCACTCTCACTCCAAAGTGAGCCCGCTCGCAGTATGCGCGCGGTAGTTGTAACGGGCACGCTTTCTGAATCACCAATCGTTAACACGAGCTTTCCGAGTTGTCCCAAGTTCTAGTTGCCTGTTGCAACCTGGAGCCCAATGGGAACGAAGGCCAAGGAGATGATCGATGAGTGTACCAGGTAATATTCGAATCCTTTCGGCTGTACTGATAGGTTTCGCCGGTCTTTCGGTGCCAGTCTCTGCGAGCCCGATTTTGTCGGGTAGCGTCACGCATAACGGGCCACTTTACACTTATTCTTACGATCTGGATAATAGCTCGGGACCAGGGCCAATCAATGAGTTGAGCATCCTGATCGACAGTGCTGCTATTAATCTCACGGAGAATCCTTTGTCTTCGACATCGCCTCTAGACTGGAACTTTCACGTTGCATTTTCTGGGGGTATCGCAAACCCCCCGTACAACGAATTCGGCACGTTCTGGCAGTGGAGTGGCACGGATTTGTCTGTCGGTCAAACGCTGGGTGGTTTCTCATTCACAACCATGGTTGCGCCGACAACGCTGACCAACAATAATTATTTCCTATTCTGCCCGCATAACTGCGGTTCGTTCACAGACGGGATTGTAGAATACGGGCACATTGTTGCCCCTGATTTCGCACATCCGACTCCGCAGGTTCCAGAGCCGAATTCCTTTGGGCTGACCCTGCTTTGCAGCGCATCAGTGATCATTTCAAGCAATAGACTACATCGCCGGTTTAGCCATTGAGGTTGCAAGCTCTGGCCATTGGACCGATCTAAGACGAGAACCACGAACGTTTATAGGCTCATCGCCTCCGGGATTGTTTGTCTGGCCGTTTTTCTCGGACCCGACAGGCGGTGAATCGACGAAATTCTCGCTTAACCGGTCAGGGGATGGAACGGGACTAGGTCTTTTGGATGTGTCGAGTGCCGATACGGTTGTAGCGACCAGACTCCTCGCGGGGCATGCTATACCGCCCTTCGGCAAGCTTAGACGCAGCCAGGTCGAATTCACGAACTGCTCAAGAAAGGCAATCACGATGACACTGAAAGCATGGCGAAAACGCTGCGAGATCGATGCCAAGGTACAGACGATTAGCGAGGAAGAATGGGCTTCCGTTGCGCAATGGCAGACACGGCTGCCCGGAGAACCTCTAGCGATGGGCCAACTCGAATACGGGTCTGATCCGGCGTTCGACACTGGCCATGATGGCATCCTCCCGGATTCTGTTGCATCGCTTGAGATGGTGGCCGTGCGCGCGACGCGAAGATCTCCAATGGCCGCATGCCTGGCCATAGAGTTGCCGGAAAAGGGGCTGCGCGCTTGAACTCTTCGGATCGCCGGACCGCGATGCTAGCGTAGCTACTGAGCGGCCATGTCCAATGCCACGGCACCGAGCCGCGACGGCCAACATCGGATACCCGGCGCGATTGTGGGGCTGACGATCACCGGCCGGGCGACGCTATATACAAGTTCGCTTCCCTGCGGGAACCGAATTTGTTTCGATTTTTGCGTAGGGCCGCCCGAGGCAAGCGACGTTCGCACTGCTTCATCCGTTCGTGCAGGTTTCCTGCCACCTCGACGGTGCCTATGCTTGATTCCGCGCCTTTAGCATCGCGTCTGCCCACTGGTATGCCTCAGCCGCAATTTTGTCGTGCATGCGCTCCTCGGCGTGTTCATCTGACCGGGCTGCGAAGGCGACCGAAGGTATGTGGCTTAGCAATGCTGTGAGAGCCGCTGTTGCGAACCTGTCGCGCAATTCTTCGCGGTGTCCATTGTCGAGGTTTTCCACATTCCACATTCTAGTCCTCGTAAACAGACACATAGGCGGTCTCCTTTGAGTCGCGTCAAGCCGTGGGATGGCGTGCAGCAATCAAGTAAGCCAAAAGCAAATGGACCGCGTGGTTTGGACATGTGTTTGCGTGCTCCTGAGTGATTGAGCGTGAAGTTCTAGCGAAACTCAAATGGCGTCGCGCAAAAAAAGACAAGTTAACTCCCTCGCGGGCAGCCGCGAACCTTGGCGTCGTGGTTACCGGCCTGTCGTTATGTGGTTAACCACCTTTTGCTATCAGGTCTCTTGTTGCTGTTAGGTCAGGTTATCGCGGGACCGTCATCTCCTGTCCGTGCTGAAATAAGCCATAATTTCTGCCGATGAAAGGCGAGCGGTACGAGAACCGCAACGACTTAGGATCTGGGGCAGTGTCATTGCTGTCCTCGCAGATCAGACTGTGGTGTTGATCGCCCAAACCAGAAACCAAGCCCAACTGATTGTCAACGTAGTGCACGCCAGTAAACTGCGGACCGGAGATTTTCGAACCAGTGCCAGTATAAGGAGCACGAATGTGAATGCAGTACTTACCTGAACGGTAATGAACAAGCGTTCACTGTAATCCGCTCCGAGAAGGGCAGACTTATAGAACAATGCCGCCAACAAATAACCGTAACTGAGCGCCGCTAGAGCCGCGATTGCGACGGCATGGTACAAGGTGTGCACTTCAGACCTTCGCAACTTTCCGCAGCGCCACTGCGTTCATGCAATAGCGCAAGCCACTGGGAGCCGGCCCATCCGGGAACACGTGCCCGAGGTGTGCGTCACAGGTGTTGCAGATAGTCTCGACCCGTTTCAAGAACGCGGGCCCGTCGAAACGATAGGCAATCACATTCGCCTGGATGGGTTGAGTAAATGAAGGCCAGCCTGTGTGCGACTCGAATTTCTCCGACGCGTCGAAAAGGACGGTTTCACAGCAAAGGCAGGAATAGATTCCCGGCTCAAGGAGGCTGCACATTTCCGAGCTGAAGGCTCGCTCCGTACCGGCCTGCCGGGCTACGTGGTATTCTTCGTCGCTCAGTTGAGCGCGCCATTCGGCGTCCGTCTTCACGACCTTGCGATCCGGCGCAGGGTTGCCATCCTTGGCCAGTTTGAGAATATCAGCCCACTTGAGCATCATGCTGTATTTTAGGCCCTGCCGCAGTGCCCGTTCTCACTTCCGATGCCAAGAGTGTGCCTAATCCCGCTATTCGACTCGCTGAGGTTGCTCGCGGAAGAAAGCAGATTACCCAAACTGGTGTAAGCAATAGTAATTCGGAGAATCGATCAACCACCTGAAACTGACTTCGCTACCTTGGCCGAAGGGGATAGCGTTCAAATCGGCCGCCCTACGAAACACTATGAGCTTTCTCGACAACCTGGAAAACAACCTTAAATCACTTGAAAACCGCGAAGAGAGGGATCCAGAAAAGGTCAAGCGCGATCAGGAGCGGCGGCAAGCGGAAAGAGACGCGGCCATCCGTCGTGCACCATACGTCGAGGCGCTTAAAAACTCGGCCTTCACTAATGAATTGTTGACTCAGTGCCGCACCATCGGCCATAGCCAACGGATGCTCGTCCAGTTCACGTGGATCGGGGAGTCATTGCGGCTGGACGCGAAGGCAAAGCGTATGGAACTGATTCCAACGGAGCACGGACTGGTCGCCGCGTTCTCTGAGGATGGTTCGGAGACCGGACGTGAGAAGGTCGAGCCTCAGACGGATGAAGCGGCCCGTCTGGCGCGCCGATGGTTAGTCGAATCGGGCTGAACTCGGCTTAAGCGGACTTCGAATCTTGCCCGTCTCAAATGATGCTGATATTGTCTAACGAGCACTCCAACCCCGATGGGCTATGACGCGATTATTGTTGGCGGAGGTCTGGCAGGATCCACCCTCGCGGCTGAATTAAGCCGGGCCGGTCGTCGGGTTCTCATCCTGGAACGCGAGATCCGCTTTAAAGACCGAGTACGCGGCGAGAACATGCTCCCCTGGGGAGTTGCCGCCGCTCGGCGACTCGATCTTGTTGAGGATCTGCTGGCCGCAGGCGCTCATCAGCCCCGTTCGTGGACCACGTATATGGCGGGCACTCCCCTCAGCAATCGCGATTTACAAAAAACCACGTCGCACGGTGAGGTTTCGCTCAACATCTACCATCCTGCGATGCAGGAGGCGCTCCTCGAACGCGCGCTCGCATCGGGAACGGACGTCAAACGTGGTGCAACCGTCACACACGTCGCCGCCGCGTCCGGCGAAAATCCGACCGTTACGTTCGAACACGAAGGCAAGCAAGAAACCATCAAGGCCAAGGTGGTCGTGGGAGCCGATGGCAGAACCTCGCAGCTTCGTACCTGGGGGGGCTTCACCGCGCAGCGCAATCCCGACATGCTGACTATAGCGGGAACATTGATGCAAGGTAGCGACGTTCCCGATGACGCCGTCCACCTGTGCTTGGGTCCTGGCAATGCCACTCTGTTAGCGCCGCTCGGCGAAAAGCGCGCGCGAGTTTACTTCGTCTATCCCGGTCTCGCCGGCCGTCGCGGCCTTTCCGGAAAAGACAAAATCCCGGAGTTCGTCCATTGCTGCCAATCAACTGGAATCCCAGCTTCCTGGGTTGCCGATGCGCAATGTATCGGCCCCCTCGCCGAATTCGATGGTGCTGACCGCTGGGTTCCTTCTCCGGCCCAAAATGGAATAGCGCTTGTCGGCGATGCAGCCGCATCGTCCGATCCTTCCTGGGGATGCGGCCTGTCCCTGACGTTGTTGGACGTCGAGCATCTTGCAAACGCGCTTCGCGCCACCGATGATTGGGCGGCGGCACTGAAACTCTACGCCGCCGAGCACGATGAATACTACTCCGCGCTCCACCGAATCCTCGCGTGGATGACCGAACTCATGTGGACTTCCGGCCCCGAAGCCGACGAGCGCCGCGGCCGCGTTCTGCCCCGCATGCTCTCCGATCCTCGAGGATTCCCCGACTCGATCGGCCACGGCCCCTTCGGTCCGTCCGACGAACATGCACGCAGGCTCACGCTAGGACTGGACTAGCTGATACCAAGCTCCGGAATCAGGATGTAGGTTGGAGGGCCCCGGCACATGTTCTACTCGAGCTATGTTCAGCCGCCGAGGCTTTGTCTCCATCTCCGCGCTCGCGTTACCCTTTCTTCTTGACACTAGGTCGAAGAGCTTCAGTGCCTTAGTCGCGGATTTCGCACAGTTGGAGCGGACCAACGGTGGCCGCCTTGGTGTCGCTGTACTGGATACTGCTACCGGCGAATGCTCGGGGTATCGTGCCGATGAGCGGTTCCCGATGTGCAGCACGTTCAAATTTTTACTCGCCTCTGCCATTTTGCAGCGAGTGGATAGGCATCAGGAAACGCTCGACCGTGCGATTACAATTCCTGCGAAGCCGCTGCTGTCCAACTCACCGTTAACGGAGCCTCACGTCGGCAGTACGATGACCGTCGCTGCTCTCTGTCATGCGGCTCTGACCCGAAGTGATAACACCGCCGCTAATCTTCTACTCGAAAGCATAGGCGGCCCGGTAGGCCTCACGAGATTCTCGCGCTCTGTAGGAGATACCGTAACGCGTCTCGATCGGACCGAGACATCACTGAATGAATCTCTCACGGGCGATCCGCGGGATACCACTTCGCCCACAGCAATTGCCAATGACCTGAACTCCATGCTGCTCGGGAATGTCCTTACGTCTCGTTCCCGCGTTCAGCTGACGCTTTGGATGAAAGCGAACGTCACTGGCCTCGAACGGTTGCGGGCGAAACTTCCCGAGGGCTGGCGCGCAGCCGATAAGACCGGCTCGAATGGCGAGCACACGAGCAACGATATCGCAGTCCTCTTGCCGGTCGGCAAGCCGCCCATCATCGTTGCCACCTATATCACGCAATGTACCGGCCCTGAGAGCAAACGCTCAGCCATGCTCGCCGAGATCGGCAAACTTGTGGCCCAATCACTCACTTAGCGGCAACTGGCATTGTGCAGTAAATTCAGCATCGTATTCTATGTCTGAATGAAAACCCAACTCGCCCTGCTCTTGGCCTTGCCGCTGCTGGCGCAGGAGACCATTCCACTCCATCTCGATCATCCGTCCGATCCCTCCACTTCCGCCGAAAAGATCGAGGAGCGTGGAAAAGGTGGAGTCGTCGACCGCGCGATCTCGAACGTCAGTCAACCGTCCGTCACCGTCTACCTCCCCGCAAAGGACAAAGCAAACGGCACTGCAATTATCATTGCGCCGGGCGGCGGCTATCAACACCTGGCCATCGATAAAGAAGGCCACGATATTGCGCGCTGGCTGAATACCATCGGCATCGGCGCCATTGTTCTGAAATACCGTTTGCCCGGCAGCATGCGCGGCGTATCGCAGACCGATCTTCATGAGGTCGCCGACAAAATCCATGTGGCTTTGGAGGACGCTGAAGCGTCCGTTCGTCTGGCGCGTGAGAATGCAGCGCAGTGGAACTTGAAGCCCAACGCCATCGGCATGATGGGATTTTCCGCTGGTGGCCATCTAGCTGCCACGATGGGTATGATTGCGCCACCGGACGCCCGCCCCGATTTCCTGGTGCTAGGCTATCCAGCAATCCCCAAAGTTCTTAACGTGACCGCCGAGACCCCACGAACATTTCTAGTCGCTGCCGATGACGATCCGACCGTGAACGCTGCCGACAACGCGGGCCGCTTTTTCGCCGCGCTCCACGCCGTAAAAGTTCCGGCCGAACTCCACATCTATTCCTCTGGAGGCCACGGATTCGGAATTATAAAATCCGGCAAAACATCAGCGGCATGGCCGAACGCGTTAGTGGCGTGGCTGAAAGAAGCGCACTTGGATTAGGCCCTCTATGGCCGCTTCCAGTGAACTCACCCGCCGGACTGGCCTTCGTCCTCGAGCCGCGGCGGTCTGGCGTGCTCCTTCGTCTGCCCTTTGATCCGATCTCGCAGGAGATTTGTGTCATTAGGATCGAGCACATCGGCCTGATCTCTATCCTTGAAATTCTCTTCAGAGAGTTCTACCAAACGATCAATATCAGGCTTCATCAGGTTGATTCTACCGTTTTGCCCCGAGCTGGTCAGTAATCCAAACGGCTCTTGTAGCCGGAATTTTTGCGATTAACACATAACTAAAGTAACTTCTCTCTTTTTGCAAAATCTGTGAGCCGAATTTCGTTCTTCCTGCGCGTTTAACAGTGCACGGCAATAAGGCCGGTAAGTTTCGCTAAGGAGCAACGAAATGAATATCAAATCCACCCTGGTTTTTTTCACCTTGGCCGGTCTCGCGGCCGCTGAGGTCACTATTCCCGATGGCACCAAGCTGCGTGTACGGCTTGACCAAAGTATCTCGTCCGCAACGGCGGAACAGGGGCAAGCGGTAGAGCTAAGCGTGACTGAAGCCGTCAAGGTCGGCGGCCAGATCGTCGTGCCGGACGGCGCGCGCGTAACCGGTACGGTAACTGAAGCGCATGAAAAGCGCCACATGGGGCGGGCAGGGAAGCTCGATTTCTCCATCGATCGCGTGCGCAGTGCGGATGGCGAATGGGTACCGCTGCGCTATACGGTGACAAAGAAAAGTGGCGATAGCCACGCTGTCCGCACCGGCGTTATCACCGCTGGAGCCGCAGTCCTGTTCTGGCCTGCTGCCCCGGCCTTTCTGCTCATGAAAGGCAAAGACATAACCTTGAACAAAGGTATGATCTTCGATACCTTTACGGACCAGGATCACGTTCTAAAAATGGCCGCTCAATCCACTACGCAGCCCGTGGAGGCCCATCCGGCCGCTAACGTAGCTTCCACCGGTTCGGCCTCGGTGGCCATCACGTCCGACGTCAGCGGCGCAGACATTGAAGTGGATGGCGCGTTTGTTGGCAGCACTCCAACTACTATTACTCTGGCGTCCGGCCCTCATCAAATCTCAATAGGCAACAACGCCGGCCACTGGCAGCGCAACCTGATGGTGAATTCGGGTAGCACCATCACTCTTCATGCGCAAATCCGGCCGGTCCAGCAGGCTGCCCGCGCCTCCCGCTAATTAAACCCCGGAGCGCCTCTCCAAAAAAGCTCGTCGATGAACCCTATCGACGAGCTTCTTTATTGCGACTTCTGTATTCTAACGACCCGTGATTGCCTCAAAAAAGCTCACACGAAAGCTGCCGACCAGATTTCCTGTAGCAATATCCCACACTTTTGCGCCTTCGCCAGTCCGGAAAGCCGCCAACCATTTTCCATCTAGCGACCAGCCCCCACTTCGATGCTGCTATCCGACTCCTTTGAGTACCCCACAAATTTCTTCACAACCTCGCCCAGTGGACTAAGAATCCATACGTTGGCATCGTCACCTGACGCCAGTTGATTCCTGTTTTTAGACCAGGCCAGGCTCTCTCCCGAGTTGAAAGTGCCGTGTAGATTGAACCTTCCGACGTTGTTGAACGCTCGGCCATCCCAGACCTGGACAGTATTGTCTTTGCTGGCGGATGCCAGATAGCTGCCATCGCTGGACCACGCCACCCTTTCGACCGCGTTCTGGTGTCCCTCCAAGGTCCGAGGCTGACGTGACGACACGTCCCATACGATCAGATACGGGTTCTCGAGACTGCCTGAGGCGATCCATTTACCATCAGGCGACCAAGCCACAGCGTTTACATTACTGGTATGGCCCTGAAGTCTGGCAAGCAGATCCCCACTTCGGCCATCGAGCACCGCAATAGAGCTATCCCAACTGGCAGTAGCGAGTCGTCGACTATCGGCCGACCACGCCGCCGCGTCGATATTCTTCGAATGCGGCGACTTATGGAACAAGGGTTTTCCATTGGCCGCGTCCCACGCCCAAACTGTTCAGGTATCATCGCCTGTCGCTAGTGCGCTGCCATCGGGAGACCATGCAATGAACTGGATGTAACTTCGTGGTCCTTCCAACTCATGGGAAAGCTTCCACGTCTCGGCGTCATACGTTCGAATTCTTCCTTCGTGGTCTCCGATGGCCAGACTGCTTCCCTGTGGAGACCAGGCCACAACCCAGAATGGTCCCTCTTTCGTCGCAAATCTTGCGATTTGACGGCCGGACTTAACATCCCAAACGCGTGCGATGCCAACGCCCAAACCTTGTCCCGTGGCCGCTGCGAGATAAGAGCCATTGGGTGACAGTGCGGCGGAGTTCATCCTGCGGTGCTCCTCGGCCTTCGTGCTGAGAACATACCAGGCGATCCCCGCGAGCGCGATCGCGAGCACCGCGGCCAGCACCTTGGGACGAATGGCGAATGAACGCAGCCGTGCCGCGCCCGATAAATTTCTGGGCTTTGGTGCAGGCGCCGTTTGGACAAGCTTGATCTCTTCTGCGTCCCCGCGGCATGCGCTCACCAGCTTGTTAATAGCGTCTTCGCGGTCGGCTTCTGGCCCGCTGAAATCCACGAACTGGATTACGCGCAGTTGCCGCGGTATCTCACAAGCCCGGTAGAGCACGGGAAGAATCGGTTTCCCCAGATCTAAGGCCTCGCGAAGCTCCCCACGCACTTCGCCCGATTGCACCGAAGCCCGGGAAAGCACGATTAGCAGCCGATCGCAGTCACGCAAAGCCTGATCGATCGTCTTGTCCCAGTCCGCTTCCGCTGGAATATCCCACTGATCCAGCCAAACTCCGACGCCTCGTTCTTTGAGTTCCTTTGCCAGGGGGATCGCGAAGCCTTGGCCCTCACGGGCATAACAAAAAAAGACGCGATCGGCCATTCAGAACAGCATACGCAAAAAGCTTGGACTAAGTCGCTCAATTTTCGAAAGAATTTGCGCAGGTGTTAAGTGGGGAGAACAAAGGAGACTAAAACAATGGCAGTTTTTACATTTACGCTGGACTCGTTCCAGATCACCGATACACGGTCGCGGCATGAAGACACCGACTATGTGACATACACGCTGTTAATCAAGGCTCAGGACGGCAGCGGCACACCGCGAATGCTTACAAAATATATGGGTGACGTGAATAACGGCGTTCACTCGGTAAATTTGTCGTTTTCAAACGTGGAGGTAAACCCGACCGATACCGTGATCCTCAACTATCTGATCGTAAATTCCGGCCATAAAGGCGCGAGTCAAATCACATCGACAATTGAGAGCACAGCCAGTAAGCTCGCGACCCAGGGCGGAACATTGCTTGGCAACGCCATCGTGCCAGGAATAGGCGGTTCTCTGCTGGGAGCGGCCGCGGGCTGGCTCGCCGGCGAACTTTTGGGTATCCTTACCGCCAACTGCGACGGGCCGGTCGCAATGGAACAGGATGTCCTCAAATACAGCGATCTCATCGCCAACACCGCGCAGGGCCAGTTCAAACACAGCACAAAACACCCCGGCACGAATTCGCCCACGGGATGCGGCAGCAATTCCGTTTACATCGTCAATTGGCACATGATCCAGGTAGGCACCGCTGTGAATAAGACTGTACCGAACGTCATCCAAATATCCGCGGCCGAGGCGGCGAAGCGAATCCAGGCCGCCGGATTAGTCGCGAAATTTACTGGGCAGAACGGAACGAGTTCCTGGGTATTCAGTCAATCGCCTACCGCCGGGCACATTGTGGATGCGGGCAGCACGGTCAGTATGGTTCTCCACACCGGGCCGCTGCCCTAGTATGCATGGGCCGCGCACCAGCCGGGGCCTGCGGCCCCTAGGGTTTCGGAAGCGCGGGGGTCAGGCCATGGCGGCGCATAATCTCAGCCAACTGTGCCCGATCCGGCGGATTGCCCCCCGCGGTTCGAATTACCTCGGCGGTTTCCCGGAAATAGTCCGGACCTAATGCCGCCGGAGTGATTACACAGAGCGTCTTCGCATCCCCGTCTCCACTATTGTCGAACCGGTGAACGGCGCCTCGCCGAATGCATAACACCTGCCCCGGCCCAACGTCGATTGGCTTTTCGTCGACTGTGAACGTCAACACTCCTTCAAGCCCATAGATCGTCTCTTCGTAGTGGTCGTGGCTATGCGCCGGCGCGGGTAGGCGTTGCCCACCCGGAACAACTAGCTCAAACGCGGCAATGCTCGAATTTGAATTGGCGCCGGTAAGAAGAAAGCGCACCGTCAGAGGCCCTACACGGATGGTCTCGTCGGCAGGATTGACTTGGAAATCGAAGATCTGTGGCGTCATAAGCTGTTCCGTGCTTGAGTCTACACCGAGTTCGAACCTCCAGATGGAGTGTTAAGTTGTCTTACGTGGAGTGTGAAGTTGTCTCACAGTGAAGTATCCGTTTTGATTGTTGGAGCCGGTCCTACCGGCCTTACGCTGGCCTGCGATCTCGCTCGCCGTAACGTGCATTTTAGGCTCGTTGACAAAACGCCGGCGTACTTTGTTGGTTCCAGGGGCAAGGGCTTGCAACCCCGAAGTCTGGAAGTGTTCGACGATCTCGGCATCATCGAACGCATCCTGAGCCATGGTCGGTTCCATCTGCCTTTCCGCTCTTATGACGGCACAACCATACTAGGGGATCGGGACCTGCATGAAGGGCGGCATCCTACGCCGGATGTACCTTATGCAAGCTCTCTGATGATTCCGCAATGGCGTGTGGAGGAAACGCTGCGACAGAATCTGGAGGCTGCCGGGAAGCGCGTGGAACTCGCGACCGAGCTTGTCCGGATAGAGCAGGGCGAGAACGGAGTTACGGCGACGCTTCAAAAAGAAGACGCGGAGGAGCATGTCCGCTGCAGCTACCTGGTCGCAGCCGACGGTGGACGCAGCTTCGTTCGCAAGTTCATGAAATTTGACTTTGAAGGCGAGACCTGGAAGGACGCCAGGATGTTAGTAGGAGACGTTCGCGTGGATGGGCTGGACCACGATCATTGGCATACTTGGCCAAGCCACCCCGATGGCTGGGTAGGGCTCTGTCCTCTTCCTTCCACGCAGTCGTTTCAATATCAGGCGGCCATTTCTTCTGCCTTTGCCAAGAAACCGTCGCTGGAAGCTTTTCAGCGCGTGTTCGAGGAACGCAGCCGCCGGTCCGATTTAAAGCTCTACGATCCGACGTGGCTTTCTCTCTATCAAGTCAATATCAGGATGGTGAATCGATATCGCATTGGAAGAGTCTTCCTGGCTGGCGACGCCGCTCACATTCATTCCCCGGCGGGCGGGCAGGGAATGAATACCGGAATACAGGATGCCTACAATCTGGGATGGAAGCTCGGCCTAGTGCTCCACGGTGCCAACGCTTCGCTCCTCGATACCTATGAGGAGGAACGCTTACCCGTGGCTGCCTCTGTATTGGGCATCAGCACACGCTTGGCTCAAGCCTTTGTTGCCAATGGAAACCAGTTGACGTCAGACCCGACGACCTTGCAATTGGGGATTAATTATAGACACGGCTCCTTGAGCAATCGCGAATCTTCGTCTCCGCTTTCTCTCGAGCCTGGAGACCGCGCGCCGGATGGTTTCTTGCTAGATGCACACGACAATCGCTTACGACTCTTCGACCTGTTTCGGGGGCCGCAATTTACCCTACTCGGCATCGGAGCAATCGATGCCAAGGGATTTGAGAACTTAGGTGAACGGTACAGGCAGCATCTCCGGACGCATGCGATTGCCCGCGAGCCACTCCAATCCGAGGCCTACAAAGCAAAAGATCCCGTGCTCGTCTTGATTCGGCCGGACGGGTACGTCGGCTGGATCGGTGGAGGCAGCTCCATCATTTCTGCGGAGTCTTATCTGAAACACATGCTGAATACGAATTAGACCGGCTATAAGGATTTACTTTGTGGCACTATCTTGAAACCGGGTCGGGGCGACCATTGATTCTCCTGCACGGCATTGGAATGTCACACGCGGTCTGGAACGCGGTGACACCGTATCTGTGCTCCACGCATCGTGTGATCGCGTTCGATACTCCAGGATTCGGATTGACGCTCCCCTTGCCGAAAGGAATTGCTCCGACCATTCCAAATCTCGTGGATGATCTTGAGAGGTCAATCCATAAGATCGGCATCAAGCTACCGGTTGACATTGCTGGAAATTCCCTTGGCGGTTGCATGGCATTGGAGGCGGCCAGACGCGGTATGGCGCGTAGTGTGGTCGCCATTTCCCCTACTGGACTGTGGAGAAAACACGAACCGCCTCACGTTAAATACATATTCAGGGCGCTACGATTTGTGGCGACTAAATTCCCAACGCTTTTGAAAGCTGCATTGCGGAACTCCGTGTTGCGCGAACTCGCCCTAGCTGTTCCGGTGTCTGTAGGCAGCCGGTCCATGCCCGTTGACGATGCGATTCGAGCAGTCGATGACCTCGCGGGATCGCTGGCATTCGAAGACACATTCCACAACACTCGCCTTCCTTTTTCGGGAGACGACATCGCCGTTCCAGTGACGGTGGTATTTGGTGATCGCGACTGGATTCTGACGAAAGGTTCACGGCGCCGGAGCCGGCTTCCGGGCCACACTCGGTGGGTCGAAGCGCACGGCTGGGGTCATGTTCCGATGTGGATGGATCCAATCGGTGTCTCGCAACTGATCCTGAAAGCCGCCACTACCAGCTAACATCGTTCCTATTGCTTTCCCACAGGAAATTTGCGATACTCATTTGGGCAACCAATATGGGCAGGGGCAAAGCATGATCCGCATACTGCGTCGCACTTGGAATCGCTTAGTCGGAAGTCTCTTCGGCCAGCGGCGCGAAAGCGAACTAGCCGAGGAACTGGATTCCCATATTCAGTTGCTGGCCGGGGAAAATATCCGGCGCGGTGTGCCGCCAGACGAGGCGCTTCGCCTTGCCAGGCTTCACTTCTGTAGCGTCGAGTCAACCAAGGAAAGCTACCGCGATCAGCGCGGTCTCCCGGTGTTAGACGCCCTCGCCCAGGACCTCCGGTATGCATTTCGCGGAATGTATAGAAATCCCGGCTTCGCCATGGCCGCTATTCTTTCGCTCGCCCTTGGCATCGGCGCGAATACCGCCATCTTTTCGCTCGTCAACTCCGTGCTTCTCCGGCCGCTTGCCTACAAGGACCCGCAACGTGTGTTCGCGGTTGGCGAACTCCTTCCACACTTCTTCGGCCAAAATCCCGTCGGTGTCAACCCGACGCACGCGCGCGCATGGGCCCAGAAGTGTCCGTCGCTCGAGCAGGTCGCATTGATGCGCGGCAATCGTGCCGACGTCGCCGCCGGAGGAGAGCCTGCCTCTTTCCCCAGCGCGGATGTTACCCGCAATCTCTTCTCGCTTCTCGGCGTTGAACCGATTCTGGGCCGCACTTTTCTTCCGGAAGAGGAGCAGCAAGGCAGTCACCGCGTCATAGTCCTTTCGGAATCGCTCTGGCGCTCTCGCTTCCACGCAGACCGGAGGCTGGTCGGCAAATCGATTCTGATCGATCGCGAGAAATATCAGGTGATCGGTATTCTTCCTGCGTGGTTTCGGTTACCTTACGGCGTCGCCAGCGACATGAACGTGCCGTTCGAGATCTTTCGACCTCTCGTACTCGGCCGGGAAGAGATCGTGCGGCTGATGGGCAATTTCAACTACACCGCCGTCCTTCGCCTCAAGCGTGGCAAAACCGCCGATCAGGCGCTCGCCGAGATCAACGTCGTACAGGCACAGTTTCCACGGCTCGCCGGCAGCACGGATAGAGAGCTGAAGGCGAAGCTCACTCCGGTGCACGAATTCGTCACCGGTCGCGCACGGCTCGGCTTGTGGATGCTCGCTGCCGCTGTAGGCGCTGTCCTGCTCATTGTATGCATCAACCTCGCCAACCTGCTGCTCTCGCGAATCACGTCGCGGAGCCGCGAGGCGGCCATTCGTACCGCTCTCGGAGCCAGCCGCGGCCGCCAGTTTCGCATGGTGTTGACGGAAACTCTGCTGCTGGCCCTCTCTGGTGGCGCTCTGGGAATTCTGTTTGCAGGCTGGATCGTAGATCTCCTCGTCACCACGACAACGCTCGACATCCCTAGAGTCGACGAAGTCGGCCTGGACGCCAGCGCCCTCTTGTTCGCCTTTTGCCTCACGGTTCTGACCGGGCTTGTGTTCGGCGCTCTTCCCGCTTGGCGATTGATCCGTAGCGATCCCCAGGAAGCGTTACGCGCCGGAAGCCATACCGTCACCGAAGGGCGCCCCGCCCTGCGCCTTCGCGAAGGTCTGATCAGCCTCGAAGTCGGCCTGAGCGCGGCGTTGCTTATTGTCGCCGGTCTTCTCGCGGGCAGCCTCACACGACTGCTGCAAGTCGATAAGGGATTCGATGCAGACCACGTTCTCACCGTCGACATCGGCCTCGCCGGCAATCTTTACGCGGACGCGGCCGCGGTCAATCGGGAAAAGTTCTTTGACCGTCTTCTCGCGAAGGTTAGCACCATCCCCGGTGTCCGAGCTTCCGGAATCATCACGGCGCTGCCCACGCGTGGCCAAACCTGGAACGATCCGATTTACCTCGAAGGCGCCGGCCAGCGCGCCGAGGACCGCCACCCGGTCGATAATCGGTACGCTAGTCCCGGATACTTCCGCGCGATGAGCATTGGTGTACTTCGCGGCCGGGCATTTGAGGAAAGAGACCGCGGGCAGGGCGTCGCTGTCCTTTCGCAGAAGGCGGCCCAACTCCTCTGGCCGGGAGATCCGAATCCGTTGGGCCGGCGTTTCATGGGTGAGGACGACAAGCCGAAGACTCTGGTCGGAGTGGTTGCGGAGGTGCGTGCCGTGCTCTACCGCTACCCGCCACCGATGGCGTATTATCCCTACTGGCAGCGCCCTCCCGATGGTGTTTCCTTAGTCGTTCGGACCACTGCCGACCCGCACACTGCCGCTGCTGCTCTTCGCGTTGCGCTTCGCAGCGAGGATGCACAATTGCCGATCCAGCCCATCCGAAGCATGGAGAGCGTAGTCGATGGCTCCGTAGCCCAGCGCAGGTTCCAGTTGACTCTGATGGGCGTCTTTGGCGCTTCCGCGCTTCTGGTGGCCAGCCTCGGCATTTACGGCGTTGTCGCTTACTCGGTGGCCCGCCGCCGGAACGAAATCGGCATCCGAATGGCGCTCGGCGCGCAGCGCTCACAACTGCTTCGGCTGGTCATTCGCCAAGGTATGGCGCCGGTCGTTGTTGGCCTGGCCGCCGGTGTGGCGGTCGCTGTGTTGCTCGGGCGAGCGATTCGTGGCCTCCTGTTTGGGGTTCAGCCGGCCGATCCTCTGACGATCGCCGGAGTCACTTTGGTGCTCCTCATTGTCAGTGCCTTAGCCTGCCTCATCCCAGCTCGTCGAGCAGTCGGCACAGATGCCATCGCAGCACTCCGATTCGACTGATGACGATTATCCGTTGCATGCATGCGGTGCGGCGCTGCAGCACTAAGTTTCGTCCGGCCCGGGAAGCAAGTCGAGTCTTGATAGCAAATGGAGTTCCGTTTCGGTCGACGCAAATGGATACCAACATATCGGATATCTCTCGTCCACTTTTGCACCATCTGTCTCTCGCTCACGGCGGAATCGGGACGCTAGTGATTGCAGTCTCGGCGAGCGCACGGAGGCGTTCAGCAGAATTTCAATCGCCGAACACATTCGCGCGATGTTTTCCGCTTCGCCGAAGAGACGGAGTTTTCCATCCAGCACGGCGGCGCTCACTTCTAGCTCGCCGTCGAGAATTTCCAGGACTGTTGCGCTATCCGTACTTCCAGTTCCGTCCACCGCAAAATCCAGCTTCGGCGCAATGCGAAGCGCCCCCTGAATGAAAACAACCTCGATCGCTTCCTCATCGAGTTGAATGCGGGCGGCCCGCGCGCCCACCAGTTCACGCATACGGCTCAATCCACCCGGATCGTCCGTTCGAAGTGCCTCGATCAGGGCCTCCACGTACTCGGCGAGCGTATGTCGCCCGGCCTCAGTCGACATACTCAATCACTCCCAACCCCGCTCCCTCTGTCGAGACGTGTCCTATTGTGCCTCGATACATGAAGTTCCCGGCGATTTCGTGAATGAAGCCGTAACCCGATGGTTGAATGGGGTCGCCGGCAATTAGTTGAAGAGCATCCCGCCCGCTGAACTCTATCTCCAAAGTGTCTATCCCGTCATTCGCGCGGATCATCAAGGTACGTGGCAGAGCCGGCTGTGCACGATCCTGATGGAGGGCGGCCATTGCGCCGGGCAGGCGTCGGCTCACACTACTCAACTCGTCACGATAAGTCACTTCAATGGACGTCCCGCTCATGGTCCGGCGTTCGCTACCCACTTGCATGATCAACATCAACTTACTAAGTTGAGTGTGCGCGCGATTCGTCGTCCTCGCTATCACGAAGGTTGCGCCATCTTCCGCTAGGAAGCAGCCCCACTCCCAGCCAAAATCCTCACCCCAGTGCCATCGGCCCCAAGTGTGATCTTGATACACACCGGCAGTTGCAAGATCGATCCGGCGCTCGGCAAGCATCCAATCTCCCGAGGCGGCAAGCCGTGGAACCACGTACCAGGAAATCCAACCTCTTCCTAACGGCAGCCCGTCTTCGATGTCGATGGAGGCAGTGATTGGCAGAGCGGAAAACGAGGCCGAAAGACCCGCGCGCTGATCGCGTACGGAAGCGAGGATAGATCCCGAATTCGGATCGATGGCAATGCCTGTCCGGCTTAGGCCGATACTGCCCGTTCCAATCGCCGCATCCTCGAAACCGGCGACTTCTACATTGCCCAGCCAACCTTTTCCCGGTATATGAGCGACCGCGGTGCCCATTACACGCGATCGGGGATCGTCTGGTGCTCCGTGCAGCGACGTATTGATAAGCGCTATACTCCCGGTCGCGTAATCGAAGACGTTAAGGTGCAGCCAGTCCTTATATTGATTTCGCGTCGGGTCCCACGGAGGAGGGGGCCGCAACCGATTGCCGGCGCTCACCGCAGGATTGCGCCAGTCTGGTCGGTCGCTTGTGGTTTGCCGCATACAAATTCCCCGGCCGGCGGCGAGGTCGGAGTGGCAAGTGCTTCCACCGAGCGCACCAGTTGTGCGGAGAATGCCCACAACCCGAGTGCACAATCAAGAAACGTGTACGGGTTGCTCTCTTCCGTGGCATTTGCCGTTGTTGTCTGGCTCGGAATCGGCAAAACCGCCAACGTGCGTTCTAAATCGTCGGTCAGAAGTAGCGCGATGTCGTTGTGAAGTTGGTTGATCACTGGACTTGGTGGCATTCCCGCGAGCCAGGTATTCATCCGCAGCGCGGACCACAACGCATTTCCATTGTTTCCCGCCCGTCCAGCCTCGAGGCCGCGTCGCAACCGCATGCCTTCCGCGGTGCGGCTCACCTCGCGCCCAAGCGCGGCGAAGCCGGCCGTTAAACTTCCAATGGCGTCCGCGCCCGAAATAACCCTCAGCGCGGCCAGGCGTGCTGTCAATGACGCAACCAATGTCGCTGTAGTCCGGCCGGGCCCCTCAGATTCATCGATCAGTTGCACACGGCTTGATTCTCCGGTCACTTCGACCGTCCTTCTTTTTTCGATTTCTTCCTTGGCCGTTTGCGCGCCGTCTTGGCAACGCTATCGCGCTGGGTTTCGGCTGCACCGGTATGACTTGCATCGGCGATCGTCAGAGCTACCGGAATAGCACCTTCGCGGAATCCCTGGAGCAGCAAAGCCCCGCGATAAATTGCCGGCGGAAGATTGTTTGGAACCGGAACGCGGATAGTTAAAGCGGCCACTTCGCCAGGGGCGACGAGGGCAGGCATCGAGCTTTCCGAAACCGGAAACCACGTCGTCCCGGACGGATCCACCAGCGGAGACAGCATCGGAGTGGCAACGCAATGCACCCGTTGCAAATTCTCAATCTCGATTTCGAGTTCTACTGTGGTCCCGGGTGCGCCAGAGCCGGCCAACTCCACACTGCCGTCCGGAGTTACCACCGTGCCGGGCGCGGCTGGCATTGCGGCGCCCTGGATGCGCCGAAAATATCGGAGCGTCTCTTCCGCAAGCCTGGCGTGGAACTCACTCTGCAGACGAATCAGATCGGAAAAAACGTTCGTCGCCTCGCCGCTCGGTTCATTCGGTATACGCACGCCGTCTCTCCAAACCGTTACTTCGTTCGATCGATCACGTAGTTTAACATCTCCCGCAGAAAGTGTCGATCTTCGTTTTCGAGCCAAAATGGCAGTTCTTTCGAGCCCGCTTCAAGAGCTCGTTCGGAATATTCTCTGGCCATGGATCGCCCGTATTGCAGAGATCCTGCCTCGACCATCGCCTGGAGAAGCCAAACCACATCTTCCCGGCGTTTGGCAGTTCGAGGGGTGTTCAGGATTTCACGAGCGCGCGCCTGCGTAGACCCGCTGACCGTGCGAAAGAAATGCAGCAGCATGATGGTGCGCTTACCTTCCCATAAATCGCCGCTCGTTTCCTTTCCATAGAGATTCTCATCGGCTTCCAGATTCAGCAGGTCGTCATGAATCTGAAACGCAATGCCGGCGAAAAAGCCGAGTTCGATCAGTGGCTCCAGTTCGGTTTGAAACGGGGAAAGCGGGCCGGGGCGGCTGCCACAGATTACACCAATCCTCAGCGGCGCAATAACCGTGTACCAGCAGGTCTTCTTGTGAGCCATCCGAACATAGTCGCGGTCGCCCAAGTCAAACTGTCCTGTACGTATCCAGTCCAGTTCCATCGCTTGCCCTTCGGCCGACTCTCTGGCCATCCGCTCAACCTCCCGGAACACCAGCAATGCTTTTCTTACACCGATTCGAGTTGTGTTTCCGAGCAGTGGCTCTATGGCCAGCACGTTAGTCGCGTCGCCGACGTTCACTGCAATCGGGACACCGTGGGCCTGCATCAACGTCACCTTACCGCGGCGAAACTCCGATGCGTCCTCAACATCGTCATGCACCAGGAACGCATTGTGAAATAGCTCTAGCGCCGTGGCGGAAAGTAAAGCCTGTTCGGTCCTGCCTCCGGCGGCGCGACAGGCCGCGAAACAGATCGCCGGCCGCAGGCCCTTTCCTTCCCGAAAAGGATAATCCGCCAGCATGTCGTACAGCGGGCCATATCCTGTGCGACGGCGCTCGGCGAACAGCTTCTCCAGTTCAGTGAGGACATCCTGCCGTGCCTGCGATAGAATCCGGTGAACGAGTTCTACGTTGTAGCTCAAGGTTTCTGTCCAACGGCCACTCCGAACCCTGGCAGCACTTCGCACCACGCCGTATTCACGAAACCAGCTCTCTGGAACAGCGTTCTGAACTCTTCCGGCGTATGAAATCCGATCCAGCCTGGATCGGTCAGCTTAGCAATTGGCGCGCTGATCGCGTTGTACCAGGCGGGACCGGGGTCGACAACGCAGTACACCCCTCCAGGCCTCAGACACTTGAATATGGATTCACTTGCCGCTGGTGGATCGGGATAATGATGATGCGCCAGACAACTGTAGACCAGATCGAACTCATTTGTCAGCACGTCCGGTAAATCACCCACGTCAGATTGAAAAAACGCGCAGTTCCGGAGACCGAAAGCCCGCGCCGCACAGTGTGCCGTGTTCACCATGCCGGCGGCCAGGTCAATGCCCACTACCTCGCCATCGGGAACCAGGCGTGCCACTTTTTGAAGTTCGCGTCCGGGACCGCAGCCCGCATCTAGCGCTCTGGCGTCACTGCGAAGATAGCGCTTGAGGATGCTCAGGGCTTCTTCGAACAGTGGCTCCGAAAAAGGCCGTACGAATTCTGCGTAGACCTCCGACATCTTGTCGAACTCTTCCACCAGATGATCGTGCTCTGTACGGTTCTTCAGCAGGACTGGCCCGATATTCCGCTTTGAGAATTTTGCACCCAGCCCGGGGCGGTTCAGCTGCTCCGGCTCGCTCCCGATCACCTGCGGCACGTATAGGCCGACCCGCTTCAGAGCTTGCGCCGGGCGGAACACCGTCTCGGCATACCACCACATCGCGCCAGTCAAATACCCGGCGGGGCTGATTCCATCTCCCATATTTCAAGAAGAAGTTCCGTTCGGTGCGACTGGGCGGCGCCTCAATACCATCCGGACCTTGCTTTCCGGCAGCTCTGGAATGTGCAGAAATCCCTCGTAGCGGACATCAGGCGCAAACGTATCGTCAATTTGTACCGTCACGCGAACCAGCGATTGCTCACCCGGACGCAGCGTGACCGTTTCCGGATCGAAGACAAACGTCGGTTTGATCTCGTTTTGGCTCACATCCACAAAATGCGATGCCACCGCGCTCGCAGCGATGTCGTGTTTCAGGTGATTCTCGACCAGAAATACGCCTAGCGCTTCTTTGCCGGATTCTGCTTCCAGAACCATCACTGGTGACTGCTGCGCTTTATGCGCTGACGGGTTGGTCGGCTGCCCTGGCTGCCGCTCCAGCGTCGTCGACACATTGGAAAAAGTCACCACCAGATCCTTGACGTAATTAACCATCAACTGGCCCATTCCGCTGTAGTAGCGCGCGTTCAGATCAATGGCACGCTTGATCAGTTCATCGACTGGAAATTTACTCGCCATCATCCGTTTCGCTTGGGGGAAGGACAAGGCCTGGCGCAGTAGAAGTGATCGTACCAATGGTGAATGAAGTCGGGGCAGTCCTCCACGGAGATTTCGTGGCAACAGGCGACGGCTCCCCGCTTTACTGTTTTGACCGTCCATCGAATATAGTGCTCCACACAGCCGCGAATCCACACGAGAGCGGATTGCTCCCCGCCTTCATCCTGGCTCGACGACACCGCAAGTGTCGCGGTTACCGCTCCCGTCTCCATCGGACCGAGAGTGAGCTTGCCAGGCTGAAATGTCACTTGGCTCTTTCCGGCATCATCGAAGCTAATCGTACGTGCCATGGGGCCGCAGTTTGTAACCCGGATCCGCAAAGTCGCCGGCGATCCTGGACAAACGTGGCTCACCACGCACCCGGCGCTCCGCGGCATCCAGCAGGGCGGTGGAATCTTACATCCACAACTCGAGGGCGTTAGCAACGCTGGCAGTTTCATCCCAGAAAGATCTAGAGTAGGCGTAGTGCTGGTAAACGAATTCAATAGGTCAAAACTGAGGTTGGCGCTCTGCTCGATGAGATTGGCGAACGTCGATACAGTCTGCTGAAGCAGGTTGCTCGCGTTCCTGAGCGTGTCACTTGCATTTGTGCTGGTCATTTCGGCCCGCCCTTTTCTGATTCCGTTGCGCTGACATGTACTTGGTAAGAAAGATTGAAGAACACCCAGCTTCCTGTATACTTCCGGCCCACCTTCAAGTTGTCTGGAAAACGAAGGCGGACACTCAATTCATGGATTTCGCCGGGGGCAATCGGTCCGGCTCCCTCTTCTATCAGGACCCTCACGAATCCGGCGTGCTCCTCGGCGAAGCTGTCCATCAGACGATCTAGCTTTTCGCGCCCCTGCGCCGCTGAATCGCGTAGTGCCACACCCACGGCTCGCTCAGCTCCTTCCACATCGAATAGGCCAAAGGCGTGAGCGTTTCCGATATCGCATCTGACGTTTCCCGCATTGGCCAAGGTCAGATGCGTCACCGTCTGCTCGGAAGGACTCGCAACAACGTTCAACTGAGGCGGAGAAAGAACCAAATTCTCGTTCGAGTCGACGTTCACTGTTACCGGAAAGTCGGATGCTCCGATTTTCGCGTGTCCGCTATAGGAGCCGGGCGGCGTGTACGGCGGCAGAGCGAACCACAGCCTCGCAAGGCCTGGAGACAATCGAAAGACCCGCAAAGTTGGCGCCGCATTCTGGAGCCCTGGAACTTCCAGGAACAGATCGGTGCGCGGTTTTTCGTCCCGGTTCGGTCCCACGTCTATTGGAGCGATGCATTCCACGCCCTCCGGCAGCCCACGAAATTGCAGAGACGAGGATGTCGTCTGATAAGCCGGCATGGCTACTTGTTCGTAACGGCCGACCCTGCTGTAAGCGTAGCGTCGCCACAGCGCTCACAAGGATTCGGGACGTAAGGCTCGGTAATGATTTGCGCTTCGCCGCAGAGTCGAAGCGAAAGAAGCTCCATCCCCAGAATGGAAAGACCAACACAGAAATCCGCCGGCAGGTGACCGCGAATATTGGGAATCTGCTTGATACTGAGATTCAGATCGACGGGGTTAAGCGTCACCGGATCGAGGCCAAGCTGGATTTTCGGAATCTTATCGATGTCGATATGCAGATCGGGAAGCTTATCGATGTTGATGTCAAACGTGCTTGGGATGCCGGCCACCGTAACTGGGCCGATCGGGCCGAGTGAGCCGCTGATATCCGCCGGAATCGGGCCGCCGCCCGGTCCGGAGATGTGGTAGTTGGTCGGAATTGTAACGCCCACGCTTACCTCCAATCAATGGATTGCGGTCGTCATGTCACTTCGATATGATCGACCATACTATCACCGAAGGCCCGCGAATCACCATGCCGTCCTCGATCCGCGTACTTGTCGCAAATCCTCGCGGTTTTTGTGCCGGAGTGGCAATGGCTGTCGAGTGTCTGGATCGCGCACTGGACAAATTCGGCGCCCCTCTTTACGTCTATCACTACATCGTCCACAACACAATCATCGTGGAAGATTTCAAACGCCGGGGTGTGGTCTTCGTGGACGATCTCGACGTTGTTCCTCCGGGATCCACGCTAGTTTATAGCGCCCACGGTGTTTCGCCCGACGTGGAGCGCCAGAGCCGTTCGCTGCGATTGCGAGTTCTCGATACCACCTGCCCGCTCGTCACCAAGGTTCACCGTGAGGTCCGTGAATTCATTCGGCTCGGGTTCACAACGTTATTTATCGGTCATGCCGGTCACGATGAAGTAACCGGCATTCTGGGCGAGTCGGAACGCATCCTCCTGATAACAAATGTTCACGACGCCGAAACAGTCAAAGTCGCCGATCCCGAGCGAATCGCCTACACAACACAGACAACGCTCAGCCTCGACGACTGCCGCGCCATAGTGGCGGTGTTACAACGGCGCTTTCCCGGTATCATTGGCCCGGCCGTGGATGACATTTGCTACGCCACGCAGAACCGGCAGCACGCCGTTCGCGCACTCGCCCCTATGACTGACGTCGCAATCGTCATCGGCAGTTCCCATAGTTCCAATTCGCAGCGCCTGGCTGAAATTGCCCGCTCGGCCGACATCGCGGCTTATCTGATCGACGTGCCTGAGCAAATCGACCGGTCATGGTTTTCGAACGTCAGGACTGTTCTGTTGACCGCCGGTGCAAGCGTGTCAGAGTCGCTCGTGCATGCCACCATCGAGTGGTTCAAACGCGAGCTTGGGGCTACGGTTCACGAACAGCCGGGCAAAAGGGAACTCGTGCACTTCGCGATGCCCCACGGGCTGGAACAATAACCGTGTCAGCTCCCTTAATCATCTGTTAAGGCTCTTTCCAGTTCGTTCAGACTCGCCTTGTCGCCCAACACGATAAGGAAATCACCCGCCGCAATCCGAGTATCTGCGGAAGGGTTGAAGGTCATCCGCCCATCGGAGCCCCGAACGGCAAGCACTATCACATTAACGTTGTTAGTGGAAAGCAGCGCGCCAAGCGTCCCTGCGGCAGCTTGAATACCGGAACCGACACGCACCTGCTCCATCATTATCTTCGGGCCGACGACACTCATTGTGAAGTCGAGAAACTCGACTACATGCGGCCTCAACAATGAGTCCGCCAAGCGGCGCCCAGCCATGGTGTACGGCGCGAAAACAGTGTCGGCGCCGGCTCTACGCAGCTTGTCTTCATTTTGCTCTTCTGAGGCGCGTGTAACAACACTAAGATTGTTGTTCAGCGTTTTAGCCGAAAGGATGATGAACAGATTTTCTGCATCCGAAGGAAGTGCGGCGATCAGGCCGCGAGCCCGAAGCACGCCCGCTTTCCGTAGATCGTCGTCATTGGTCGCATCCGCGACCATCGCCAGCATTCCAGCTCCGGAAGCCCGTGCAACTCTTTCTTCGCTCCGATCGATCACCAGAAAGGGGGCATTGGCGCGCTGCAATTCGTACGAGGCGTTGCGGCCAACCCTCCCGAAGCCACAAACGACGAAGTGGTTCTGTAATTGTGAAATCATACGATTCCTTCTTCTTCTGCCATAGCCGTCTGCGAACTCCAGTTCGATGATGGTTTGGGTCACCGCGCCCACCGCAAAGAACATCGCAGTAACCCCGAAGATGATCACGAACGAATTGAAAATTCTGCCGGTTTGGTTAAGCGGTCGGACTTCCTGGTATCCCACGGTGGTTATCGTGGTGAGCGTCATATAGAACGCATCGAAGATCCCCCAGTGTTCTATAAGAGAGAAGCCGATCGTTCCAATGCAGACCGTAAATAAGAGAATGCCGCCGACAAAAAGACCTCGGTGGATGAGGCGGCGATTCATAAGAGTGTCCCAAGTCGACGCGAACCGGAATTTTAGCGCATGACGAACTCGTCCGGTCCTCAATGAAAATGTTCCTTCCGCGGTAATCCGAAAGTCGCATTCCCGTTCTGGGAAGCATAGTGAATCTTGCCGATTGGGATGATGGTGCTGTCGCCTTCCCTCAATCGGCCGACATCACCTATGCTCATCGCCAGTTGGAACATCAATTCAATTCGCGCTCGCTTAGACCACGTAAAAACCTGGCTGACTACACAGAATCCGGACGTTTTACTGCTGCAGGAGCTCAAAGCAGCCGAGTTTCCAACGGAGCTGTTTCAGGAACTCGGCTACGCCGGTGCCGCCGTCACGCAGAAGACTTACAACGGCGTTGCGATCCTGTCCCGCCGACCTATGGACATCGTCTCGACCACCCTCATGGGCGACGAAGCAGACAGTCATGCGCGCTTTCTCGAAGTCGTGATCAACGGCCTTCGCATTGTTAACATCTACCTGCCCAACGGAAATCCGCCCGCCAGCGACAAGTTTGTTTACAAACTGGCATGGATGGACCGCCTCCACCGGCAAATGCAGATTTGGTTGAAAGACGAGATGCCGACGCTCGTTGGCGGTGACTTCAACGTCATTCCGGAAGACATCGATTGCCACAAACCGTCTTCCTGGATGCACGACGCATTGTTTCAGCCTGAGCCCCGGGCCCGCTACCGCGCCTTACTCGGACTTGGTTACACCGACGCATTTCGTTTCTTACACCCCAGACAAGGCGGTTACTTTACCTATTGGGATTACTTCCGAAGAGCCTTTGAATACAACCGCGGCATTCGCATCGATCATCTTGTGCTTTCGCCCGCGCTGGCCCCGCGGCTGGCGAGTTGTGAGATCGACAAACGACCACGAGCTCTGGATAAACCCTCGGATCACACGCCCATCGTCGCGCAACTCCGCGACTAGTCCATCCTGCCTGCACAACCCGCGCCGAAATTGGTACTATCTCTCAAATGGCCGATTCGGTTTGGATTCCGGCCTATCATTCGGCCGCGCCAACCACGGCAGTTCGATACATCGTCTACCGTTCCTTTCAGCACGGATGGTGGGATAGCATCGACATGGCCGATGCATTGCATCCGCAAACTTTCGTCACCTACGGGATGAATGGCGGTGGGCTTCCCGTCCGGTTTGGCGGACCTCTGCGACTGCGCATCCCCCGGCAGCTTGGCTATAAAAGCCTCAAATACATCACCCGCCTCACCCGTTACCGATAGCCTGAAACGCTTCGGCAAGGGCTTGGGCTCGGGCGCTTCCAAAGTTGGATACGCTTGGCATGCGGGCATCTGACAGCGTGGGCGCGCGGCGCATCTCCGCAAAGCAGAAGATCAAAAGTCGGCGTCTTCAGAGCACTGCCTTGACGACCGAGCCGAGCTTCATATATTCGTCAAGACTCTGCGGCTTAAGGAAGTATCCATCCGCCCCTAAACTTGCCGCCTCTGCCCTATCGGTAGCCGCATCCGAAGACGTCACGACGATGACCGGCACGTCCGCAAATCGGGCGCTCTTTTTGACACGTCGTAACACTTCCATGCCGCCCATACAGGGAAGATTCAAATCGAGGAGGATGACTCCCGGACAGGGTGCCTCCGGGTCAAGGTCCATGGAGTCAAGAAAAGCGATTGCCTTCTCGCCATCTTGCGCTACGAGGATGTCAGTATCGATGCCTTCGGATTCAAGTGCCGTTCGTACGAAGAAGACATCAGCCGGGTTGTCTTCGACCAGGAAAACAATGGAACCAATTCGGCTCACGTCGTTTGGCTCACGTCGTTTGGCTCACGTCGTTTGGCTCACGTCGTTACGCTCATTATGATTGACATTGGGGAAGAGTAAATCTGAAATCACTGCCGGCTCCCGGTTGTGATTCCACCCAGATACGGCCTCCATTTCGCTCCACAATTTTCTGGCAGATTGCTAGCCCGACGCCGGTGCCCGGATATTCGCCGCGGCCATGCAACCGTTTGAAAAGTCTGAAAATCGTGCTCGTGTACTGCGGACTGATTCCCATGCCATTGTCTTTCACAGAGAAACACCAATATCCATTGGATGCTTCCGCGGAGATCTGGACGCGCGGCGGTTCAACACCTCGATATTTGATCGCGTTGCTGATCAGATTCTGAAATAGTTGTTGCAGGTGCACGGGTTCAACGGGTACAGCAGGCAATTCGTCATAGATGATAGTAGCGTCGCTCGCCCGTAAGCCGGTTTCCAAATTGGACAGCGCGTGATCGATCGCCAACTTTACGGGAATGAGCGTAGGAGTGGAGCGAGTCCGCGAACCCGATACGTCCAGGTATGCCAGAAGGTCCTTTACCAGAGCAGCCATCCGCGCGGAACCCTCAATCATATGCCCTATGAATTCGTCCGCCTGGGCATCCAGGCTACCGGAATATTTTGCCCGGAGCATTTGGCAGTAGAGGGATACATTTCTTATTGGCTCTTGAAGGTCATGGCTAGCGCAGTAGGCGAAGACGCTAAGATCGTCATTTGCCTGGCGCAGGGCCTCGTTTGTTTTTTCCAGCGCCCGTTCGGCCTTGCGGCGCTCGGACATATCGCGCGCATTGATCAGTATTCCGCCCACCGCAGGATTGCTGAGCAGATTGGCAGCTACTCCATCTAAAAGTCGCAGAGAGCCATCGCTGTGTCTGAGATGAAGCTCAAAGCGATGGCTGTTATTCGATGCCTGGCGTGAGACTGAAAAGATTCGATCGACTATCGATTGTTCCCCAGGCAGTGTGAATTCTCGAATGGATTGGCCGACAAGCAGGTCGGGCGAGTAGCCCAGTATGCTATCCGATGACGGACTCGCATACACCAATTCGCCCGTTTCGTTCGTTAGAAGAATCAGATCCGAGGCATTTTCAATTAGCGACCGAAAACGCGCCTCGCTAGTCTGCAATCGCCCATATAGTTCGTCGAGTTGGCTGGCCGTTTGGTTAAAGACCGTAGAAAGGCGTGCCAGTTCGTTAGTTCCGCTTATTACGACGCGATGTTGAAAGTCGCCTTGTGCCAGAGCTCTTGCACCCGCGCCAAGCCTGGATAGAGGTCTGGTGATGCTGCGTGTGACAACAAGGCCCGCTAATACGGCCATCAAAAAACTCAAAATAGCGGTAATAGTAACCGTCTGCACGGCTTGGTATTCCGCACGTCTGATGTCTTCAACTACGCGCTTTCTGGCTTGCGATAATTCTATGTCGGCCTCCCGCATCAAAGTCTCGGCAACATCGTCTGTATGATCCACCTGATTCGATAGTCGGGCATTCAATGCAGGCCAATCGCCGGCGCGGGCTAAATTCGCAAGCGTCGCCACCCTTTCGGGTAAGTCTTGCACTACATCGCTGAGGCTTTCCACAATGAACTTCTCACGGCCATTTGCCGGTGTAATTTCTCGTAACGTGGCCGTTGCCTCGCGCGTTTCATTTTGAAAAGCCACCAGGAGCTCTCGCGCCTCCTCCCCGAATTGCTTCGGGTCTTGTCCCTCGGCCCCACGATGTAAACGATTGGTCAGCATCAGGAGGCCATTGTTCACTCGAAGAACCGCTGCCAGTCTTTGTTCGGTGGTCGAAATCTCGGCAACGCGCGCGCCGACTTCGTGAAGATTCCAAAAGGAAATAACATTGCCTACTAACATCAGCAAAAGAATACAGGCGAAGGTCACTTGGAGACGAAATCCGATTCCAAGATTTTCGAGACTAGTCAGACCGCCCGGGGCACGCTTCAAGGCATCCATGACTACCTGCCGGCTGGCTGGATCTTTAGATCCACAAGCTCCCGTTCGAGGTCATGCAACGCCTTCTCGGGCGACGATTGACCAGTAAGAATCCTGTGCACCGCCTCGTAGTAATTTTTGGACAAGGCGGAATACTTCGCGGCCGCAATCGAAGAGGGTCTTGCAATCCAATCCTCCCGTCGGGTGTTTGCGAATACTGCGGCTTCTGGAACGGCCTTCAATACTTCTGCATCCGAGTAGAGCTGAGTGAGAGTCGGAAGATAGCCCTCTTGGACAGCGCGCGATCTTTCAATTTTGCTGCTTGTCAGGTACTGCACCAGTTCGGCGGCCTCCCGCGGGTAAGCTGAATAACGTGAGACTGCTAGCTGGAAGCCGCCTACACTCTGGCCTCGCCCGCCAGGACCTGTCGGAAGCTGGGTGACGTTGAATTGTTCGCGTACCTTCGAGCTAGCCGACTTATTGGCGCGGTATCCGCTGCTCCAGTACCGCATGAACGCCGCGTTCCCGGAACGAAATACGTTCAAGCTGTCTGGCTCCGTATAGGACACGACACTTGGCGGAGAGATAGACCCAACCCAACTGGCAGCCATGCGAAACGCCTTCGCCGTCTGTGGATTGTTGACATCGATCGTTCCGTCCGGATCTATGATCCGGCCGCCTCCAAATGACGCTTGCCACTCGAGTGCATTGCATGTCAGGCCCTCGTAAGCGGCGCCCTGCCAGACGTAGCCCCAGAAGGAACTATGGCCCGCCGCGCGTTCGCCTCGCTGGATGCGGGCCGCCATTTTTTTCAATTCGTCCCAGGACTTGGGCGGTTGACGATAGCCGTACTTTTTAAGCAGATCGGTTCGGTAGAAAAGCATCCCCGCGTTTAGGTAGAAAGGGAGGCTCACGATGCGGCCGGCAACGGTATCGTTTTTCAGCAGTTCTGGTAAATGCTGACGAGGGTCGTTATGTAGATAAGGACCCAGGTCCAGCAGGTGCTGGTGAAGCGTTCCTGGCCAGATTACGTCTATTCGATAGACGTCCGGGGTAGGGAAGTGTCGATCTAGCGTCCGCAGAGTCACCTCCAGTTGATCAGCCGAGTTTCCCCAGCTCGGAAGGAACTGGACTTGAATTCCCGTATCGCGAATAAATTCGCTCAGCCCTTCGCCTGGTAAGCTTGCTGCCGCTTGGTACCCGAATCCGGCAACTGTTAACGTAATTTTCCCGGCCGGCTCAAATGCGAACAATGGCGCACCGAGGCGCGCGGCGCCCGCAATCATTAGAAGCGCGCACAATGAATAGGCCCCCAGAGACAAACGCTGGAGACCGGACAGGACCAAACATTTCTTTCCTGGCCTTGCCCGATCAAAACGAAAAAGTTTCACGCCACCATAACAGTCGCGTGGCCAGAACATAAGTGTGCCCCCACTCAACCGCCAAATCATCGCGGGTTGAAGACATCGGTATATCCGAGACCGGTATTTAAATCTAGATTACTATTTCAACAGTCTAAGCCAGATTGCGGCTTTCTCCGCGTTGCAGGCTTCCATGTGCTTGCGGGACCCCTGCAAGGTACTATCGTCCAGAGATTAAGGGTGTTCCTGTGCTTTCGGTTTCCCCGTACGAGACTTTCCAAGCGCGATTTGGTAAAACTCTTGCAAGCGGAACAAACGCCAGTGTCGTGGACCGAATCTCGGATCGGTGTGTCTACCGTCGCCCGATGAGCGCAAAGAGGATGTTATTCCCGTGCTGATCTGCCCCGAATGCAAAACCTCAAACCCGGACAGCGCCGCCTCTTGCGAGAGCTGCAGCACAGCCTTTCGATTGGATTCTCCGACTACTGCCATAGATCAGACCGATCAGCGTACCGAAATTGCGGCCCCCGTTTCCTCCCCGTTCAGTTCCCCTTTGAGTGGCGCCGCCGTCGCGCGCGGGTTCGCTGGCTTGGTGGCGGGCGATGTAATCGCCGCAAGATACGAGATCATCGCAGCCATCGGGCAGGGTGGAATGGGCTCTGTCTACAAAGCGCTGGATCGTGAACTCGACCGGGTGATTGCTCTGAAGACGATTCGCCCGGATCTGGCTTCAAACGCGAGTGTCTTACGCCGTTTTAAGCAAGAAATTCTGCTCGCAAGACAGATCTCCCACCGCAACGTGATTCGTATCTTCGATTTCGGGGTCGCCGATGGGATTCGGTTTATCACCATGGAGTTTGTTGACGGCGAGGACCTGAAGTCGCGACTAAGGCGCATCGGCAAGCTTGCGCCGGATGAATCGGTGGCGGTCATGCGCCAGATCTGCGAAGGGCTGCAGGCAGCGCATGCGGAAGACGTCATTCACCGCGACCTGAAGCCGGAAAACATCCTGATCGATCAGCAGAATCACGTTCGGATCATGGATTTCGGGCTGGCGCGCTCGTTCGAAGCCCCACACGTGACGCGCACCGGCATGCTGCTCGGAACCCCGGACTATATGTCCCCGGAACAAGCTCGCGGGGATCACGCGGATGTGCGGTCCGATGTCTTCGCTGCTGGACTCATTTTTTATGAATTGCTGACCGGCGATCTGCCATTCAAGGCAAATAGCACCGTGGAGAGGCTGCTGCAGCGTACCCGCGAACGCGCGCGGCCCCCTGAACTCGTCGACCCTGCCATCCCGAAACGGCTCAGTCAGATCGTCATGGGTTGTCTCGAAATGGATTCGGCTAACCGCTACCAGACTGCGTATGAGATTCTATGCGACCTCGATGGCGGTGAATCAAAGGAAGAGGCGCGAGCCAGCCCGCCGGGCCTGCTGCGACCCGGCATGATGCTCGGAACTCGATACCGCATCGAAGCGGAGGCCGGCGAAGGTGGTATGGGAAAGGTCTACAAGGCTACCGACCTGGATCTGGGCCGCACAGTTGCGCTCAAGGTAGTGCGCTCCGAATTGAGCAGTGATCCTCAAAGCTTCGAACAGTTGAAGCGAGAGATTCTGCTGGCCAGTCGCGTTACGCATCGGCACGTACTGCGAATCCACGATCTGGGCGAAGCCGATGGCGTGCGGTTCGTATCCATGGCCTGGGTGGACGGCGAAGATCTGGGTGCGCTCATCCGGCGCAATGGCCCGCTAGCCGAGGATCGGATTGTTTCGCTTGAGAAACAGCTGTGCGAGGGCCTCGAAGCCGCACACCGGGAAGGAGTGATTCATCGTGATCTGAAGCCTCGTAACATTCTGCTTGATTCTCTTGGAAACGCCTGTATCAGCGACTTCGGTTTGGCCCAGACGATGAAGATCTCCGAAGAGACATATGCGGGTCCGGAGGCCGGCATTTCCGGTACGCCGCGCTACATGTCGCCGGAGCAAGTCCAAGGAAAGGTGGTAGACCAACGTACGGACATCTATTCCCTGGGCCTGGTTCTTTATGAAATGGCCACGGGTGTAGTGCCGTTCAATGACGACTCGGCGCTTCAGACGATGGTGCAGCGAGTGACGGAAACCCCAAAAAACCCGAAGCTGCTGAACCCTGCTTTGTCGGACAAGCTCACAAATGTAATCCTCCGCTGCCTCGAGCGAGATCCGGCAAGGCGCTACCAGAGCGCAGCGGAGTTGTTGGCTGAGTTGCCGTCACAGGCCCTCGAAACTAAGCCAAAGAATAGTGGCCCAAAGAATCGAAGGCCAAACGCTCGGAGGTGGATTGCCGCCGTTGCGATGGCCTTCATTGCGATCTTGGCGACCGTTCTCATTTTCTTTGCTACTCGACCTCATAAGTCGACGCTTGCGACCCCGGCAAACGGTAAATACGTTGCCGTGCTGCCTTTCCGGCCGATTGGAAGGGACCCGAATCTGAAGTACGATGCCGAAGGCATCACGGAGGCGCTTTCGTCACGGCTGTCCTCGGCGAACGGGGTGCACCCAATCTCACCCACCGCCCTGGAGAAGGTGGACCTCAGTCAGCCCGTGGAATCGATAGCACGCAGAGTAGGCGCAAATCTTATCGTCAGGGGTACGATTCAGGGCGAGGGTGATCGCGTTCAGGTGATTGCAGAGATCTACAACGTGCAACTGCGCGAGCGCCTCTGGAGCCAGTCGTTTACCGGGACACGGCAGAATCGTTTCGCGATTGAGGACGAAGTCGGCACGGAATTGGTGCGGCGATTGAACGGCGGGTCTCCGGCCGTGGCTGCGCCTTCCGCCGCAACCGCCCCCGCGACGCAAAACGCCGACGCCTATGATCTTTATTTAAAGGGGCGCGGTATTTTGAAAGACCGGCGGGACGAAAAAGGGGCGGCCGCCGCGCTGGATCTTTTTAACCAGGCATCCACAAAAGACCCCTCGTTCGCTCTGGCGTGGACCGGAGTGGCCGATGCCAGCCTCGAAATGTATCGCTACAAGCGTGACGGCTTCTGGGCGGAAAAAGCTCTTGCTGCGGCGCGCGAGGCCAAAACCAGAAATGACAAGCTGCCGGAAGTACACTTCGCGCTCGGAAGCGTGTATACGCAGATGGGCAAGACTGCAGACGCGGTTTCCGAGATCCGGCGGGCCTTGCAACTCGAGCCAAAGTCGGACGATGGCTACGTACGGTTGGGGCGCGCGCACCTCCAGATGGGGCAGCACGAAGCTGCATTGGCTGCCTTTCGAAAAGCTGTAGAGCTAAACCCATACTACTGGAGCAATCATGACCAGCTGGGGCGCGCCTATTACCGCATTGGCCGCAACGAAGATGCCCTTCGAGAGTTCAACCGGGTCGCGGAGCTTGATCCGACCAACGCTTCCGTACACAACCAGATGGGCATCATTTACGCGCGGCAGAGTCTCTGGGACAACGCGATCACCGAGTTTAAGAAGGCGATTCAGCTTCACCCGAGTTCCACAGCGTACAACAGTCTCGGCACTGCTTATTTCTATGCGGGCCGCCACGCCGAGGCGATCTCCATGTTCGAGAAGGCGGTGGAGATGGATCCGACCGATCTCGTACTGGTCGGCAACTTGGCCGACGAATATCGTCAGGCGAAGTTAATGGAAAAAGCGCAAGAGGCTTATGACCGGGCCATCCAACTGGCTTACCGGCAGCTGCAAATTAACCCACGCGATGCCAAAACGCTTGGGAGCCTGGCGCTGTACCATGCCAGGGAGGGAAAACTCCCGGAAGCGCTAGAGTTGATCCACCGTGCCCGAACCTATGACGCTTCGGACAATCAACTGATGTATGACGAGGCAGTGGTGTACGCCTTGGCAGGACGAGTCCAGGAATCTCTGGCTGCGTTGCAGCGGGCGCTGGGAAAAGGATACTCAGTGGAAGAGGCTCGCTCGGACCCGGATCTGGCGACAGTGCGGGCGTTGCCGGGATTTGCTGATCTTTTGAAAAAGCATGCCTCACGCCGGAGCCCGCACGCAGTACCGGCTGGCCATTCCGGCCAAGAAGATGCCAAGCAAAAATAGCGCATCCGTCGCAGGCTCTGGGACGGAAGTGGATGCGTTGGCCGCGGCGGCGAATTCGTTATCGGTGCCCCACCCGCCGGAGCCGTTGGGATCGAGGTTGGGCTGCCCGTTCACAAAATCGTTCAAATTGATGGTGAAGAATTCGTGGTTAGCGATCCCGCCCAGGCTCGTCGGGTTCGAGACGCCAAGGCTGAAGAGCGCACTGCTCCCTCCTGGTAATACGTCGACGATCGAGAACTGACAGGACGAAAAGAATGGCGAGGGAATACAGGTGATTGCCGAGTTTATTGGAAGCGTGACGAGAAAATTCAGGTTTGTCCAGAGTTCGCCGCTCTCGTTTACAAACGCAAGAATCCCCCCGCCGGCTTGATTCGTACCAAACGTGAAAAGGTTGCTCGTGATCGGGGTTCCGGCGTCCGGATCGCCCATCTGGAAAACCGGATCAATCGGCTCGGCTCGGAGCGCCGCGCCAGTGAGGAATGCGGAGATGACGATGATGGTAGAGAACGACTTGACCATTTACGATGTCCTTAATGAGTAGGTGGGAAGAGTGCCGGTCAGAAATTCTGCCGGGTCCTTATTTTAGAACAGTAAAGCCGCGGAACAAAGCTGCAGATAGGTATAAAAAGTACTGTGAAGTTTGTGTTGCCACGGCCCTTCGTCAGTGATCGCGTTCCTTCCGAGGAGTAATTCCTTCGCGACGGGCATTGGCAAGCTGCGCGCCGGTTGGCAACCGGCGCTCTCTCAGCTTTATTTAGAAGCGCAGCTTAGCAAATACATCAACTCGCCGGCCTCAATGTTATTGCCGCGCCATGGCGATGCGGATGGCTTCCTCCGGATCAACGAGGTGATCGACACTTTCGGCATCCTCTTTGATGGCCAGCTGAATGCCCTTTACGCGGCCCGAAAACTCATTTCCGCGCGGCCCGTAGTCTGGTGAGACAGGAGAGCCTGTGTCCACTCCCACGTCGCAGCCATCATCGGCGGAGAAGACCATGGCAGCCGTAGCGGCGACCTTGCCTTCGCCGACCTTCTTGCCATCTACATACAAAGACACCGTGCCGCCCTTGCCAAGGCCGCCACCCGCATAAGCAAACTCCATCCGTACCTGGTGGTCCCCTGCAGGCAACGCACTGCTCGATTCTGCGTAGAATTGGTCGATACCGAGCAGGTTGTAACAGTATTTGAGCTTGCCGCCCTTCGCGTAGAGGCTCCAGCCGCCGATGTTGCCGCCTTGCGCGATGATGACGCCTTCCGCTCCCGTTGCCGGTACCTCGATCTCAGCCGTCACCGAGTGCGACTTGTTCTTTATATTGACAACCGAGTTTTCAGAGAGACGGCCCATGCTGCCAAATAGAATTTGGGAATTGCTCTTGATCAGTACTGGCCGGCCGGCTAGATCCGCGTTGAGTCGTGTACCGACATTGTCATCGAGCGGCAACACGTTGTACCGCGTCGCCTCAATCAGCCACAAACGCTGCAAGTAGTGCAGCTTTTCAGGCATCTGCTTGGCCAGGTTGTTGGCTTGGCTCCAGTCTTTACTAGTGTCATATAGTTCCCAATTGTCGTCGTCGAATGCCGGGGTTTTCTCGCCGACCAGGAGCCAGGGCGTCTTGTGCCGTGTCACTGCTGTCCAGCCCTTGTGGTAGATACCGCGATTGCCGAACATTTCGAAATACTGTGTCTCGTGCCGCTCGTCGGCCTTGGCGTCATTGAACGAGTACGCCATGCTGACGCCTTCGATGGGGTGTTGCTGCACACCATTGACGGAGAGCGGCTGGGGCAGTCCAGCCAGTTCGAGGATGGTGGGCGCAACGTCAATCACGTGATGGAACTGGGTGCGCAATTCGCCTTTCCCCTTGATTCCCTTTGGCCAGTGTAGGATCGTCCCGTTGCGCGTGCCGCCCCAGTGCGAGGCCACCTGTTTGGTCCATTGGTACGGCGTATTCATGGCGTGGGCCCAACCCACGGCAAAGTGATTGTAGGACTCCGGTCCACCCAGCTTGTCTATCCGCTCCATCAGGAATTCGGGGGTTTCCAGCGCGGCCGCGCCGTTGAAATTGATCATTTCGTTGTAGGTGCCGTTCAACGTACCCTCGGCGGATGCACCGTTGTCGCCGATGATGTAGTAGATCAGCGTATCCTCAAACAGATTGAGCTTTTTCAGCGAATCGAATAACCGGCCCAAATGGTGATCGACATACTCTAGGAAGCCGGCGTAAACTTCCATTTGCCGGATAAGCACTGGTTTGAGCGCGGCAGGCATGCCATCCCACGAAGGGATTTCTTTGTGCCTTGGCGTGAGCTGGCAATCTGGCGGAATAACACCCAACTTTTTCTGTCGGGCGAAGGTCTCCTCACGCAGCTTGTCCCAACCCTGGTCAAACTTGCCTTTGTACTTATCCGCCCATTCCTTGGGGACGTGGTGCGGGGCGTGGGTGGCGCCCGGCGCGAAGTATATGAAGAAAGGCTTGTCAGGAATGAGCGCTTTCTGTTGCCCAATCCAATTGATGGCCTTGTCGGTCATGTCTGGTACTAAGTGATAGCCCTCTTCGGGCGTCTTCTTCACCTCGATGGGTGTGGTGCCCTCATACAGCGATGGATACCACTGGTGTGCCTCGCCCCCAATGAATCCGTAGAAATATTCGAATCCTCCTCCGCCGGTCGGCCACGCGTTGAAAGGACCTGCCGGACTGGTCTGCCAGACCGGAACTTCATGACATTTGCCGAATTGCGCCGTTGCGTAACCATTCAACTTGAGGGTCTGGGCGAGCGGCGAGCAGGTATTCGGCAGAATCGAGTTATAACCGGGCGACCCGCTGGCGATTTCGGTGATTCCGCCCATGCCTACTGTGTGATGGTTGCGGCCGGTTAGCAGTGCCTGTCGCGTGGGCGAGCACAACGCAGTCGTATGAAAGCGATTGTATTTCAGACCACTTGCCGCCAGACGTTCCGCCGTCGGTGTGTTGCATGGACCACCAAAGGCACTCGAGGCGCCAAAGCCCGCGTCATCAATCAGGACAATAAGGACATTCGGCGCACCCTTGGGTGGAAGCAATGGAGTAATTTTTGGATAGTGGTTTTCGGCGTCCTTCGCGTCATAGCAGATCAATCCCGAGCGCGGTTTATCCGGGATAGGAAGAACTGTTCGTGGAATATCGTCTTGTGAGCTCATATCTTTTCTCCTGATCTTCTTGTGTTGTCAGTGGCCTGTGTGGACGACCGATCCTTAAGCTGCAGACTGAGGCGTAGTCCCGGTAGTTGCGGCACACGCGAAGGTTGGGATGAGTCTGCAAGAACGGCCGATTTAAAATATTCGGCACGAAACCGTGGCGACCTCCACCCGTGACGGCTTCTTATGGAATCATAGAGACGGATCACGATGGGCGGGAATCTACCGCGAGTTACGTATGAAGGGTACAGGACCGGCGAGGGCTGGGAAGTAGTCGTGAAGAGGCCCGGTCGACCGTTGCGCCTGCTCGACTTGCCCCTGCGTCAAGGAGAATGGGCTCTGCGCATCTTAACGGATTACCTGGGCGACGAAGGTCGCGCCGCTGACCTGCACACTGATTTCGCCGCGCTCACGATCCGCCGATTCACGGCCGATTGGGAACTGAGCGAAAGCGATATTGAGAAAGCCCTTATCGAAATCGAAATTCTCAGGGCGCGATTGCGTATTGCATTGGCCCGGGGATAGCGATTCGGCGATAGAAGCTCCGAGTCCATCGATCACGGCCTTTCGGCAGGTGGACAGCAGACGGGACAACCGCTCGCCAGCGCCAGTGACGCGCCTGCGAAAAATCCTATTTCCCGCCTCCTCAATACTCTGACCGCCCTCCTGCCGCCCGCTCCGCACACCCGCAAGCCAAACTTACGCAGGAAGGAGCATCTTGAGCGCACAGGGCGTTTGGTGCCCGTTGTGCGCGTTTCAATCAAAACTATGTCGACCGAATTGCAAATCCAAGCCAACCGTGAAAATGCAAAATTGTCCTCCGGCCCGAAGAGCGAAGCCGGAAAAGCCATCTCGGCATTGAACAACACCCGTCACGGCTTGGCCGGGGCCTTCCGCGTTCTGCCCAATGAATCGCAATCCGATTTCGACGAGCTTCTCGCCGCCCTCCGCGAAGAGCACAACCCGGAGACCTTTACAGAAGTGACGCTCGTCGAGGCCATGGCGCAACACCATTGGCTTCGCCGCCGCGCCCTCAGCCTGGAATCCTCCTGTTACGATCCCGCGACTGGCGCAATCAACGACGAAAAGCAACTCGCTCTCTACCTGCGCTATCAAACCACCCAAGAACGCGGCTTCCACAAAGCCCTGAACGACCTGCTAAAGCTCAAAGCCGCAAGGCGCAAGGAACAAATTGGGTTCGAATCGCAGCAGCGTGCGGCGCGCGATCAAACCCGCAAACAGGAGAAGCACGAAATGCAAAAGGAACGCCGCAAATGGCAAATTCTGCTCGCCGAGGTCAAGGTAGATGGCCAGCAACTCCGCGATCTCAACCGCGACATCAAAGAATCTGAGCGTTTACGCGCCGGCTTGGACTCTTTGAAATCCGCGTGACATTCAACAACCGTTCTAGGCTGTGATCTGGTTTTTCAGATTGACAGCAAAGTGGAAAGGACTCACACTTGCACCATGCAATTGGGTGCCGTGTGTCTCCTTGCGTCCACCGTTCTGGCTTCCTTGGGCCGGGCCGAGGTTCCCGTTATCGTAATTACGCACGAAGCAAGCACGATCAAATTCTACGTGAAGGCTTCCGTGGCTCTTGTCGGCACTTTCGATGAGTGGAACAGCACTCTGACCTTTGCATCGCCTGATGCCACCACGGGCATTTTGGACATCAAGATTCAAGCTGCGAGCGTGAATACCGGAAGCGGTATGAAGGACGGGAAGCTGAAGAGCAAAGACTTCTTCGATGTCAAGGAGAGCCCGTTGATCACGTTCCACTCAAAGAAAATGGAACAGACCGGTCCGGAGACCTTTGACGTGACGGGGGAATTTACAATACGGGGTGTCTCCAAACCCGAGGTTTTGCAGTTGACGCTACACGGCAAGGGGACAGGGGCAGGGAACGTGAAGGGGGTTATGGCCTTTGACCGCAAGGAATTCGGGATGACAAGCGGAATTCCCTTCATCAAAATCGCCGACCGCGTGGAAGTAACTGTCGATCTCGTTGCGAAGCGCGTTAGCGGGCCGCCGCTGGTTTTCAAACAATAATTTTGGTGGACGGCATGGGGGATCGAATACTACCACCCCGTTGATAATACACAAGTTGCTGATTCCAAAAGTAGCCATAATTGACACAATTGCCAGAAAAGTAGCCCCAGGGTACACGGAACGACCGGGGCGCCCCAGCTATTCTGTCTGCGGTCTGGAGCTCCGGGGCCCCCAGCGATCTTTTGATCGCATGCCCCTAAGATTCAACCGCGGACGCAGTTACTGTCAGTCCTATTCGTCGATGTTCACCTGCGAAAGCATCCAAGCGTATTCGAAAGCTTGATCCCGCAGCCGGTCGTACCGGCCGGACGCGCCACCGTGCCCTGCTGGCTCCATTTTGATTTTGAGCAATAGTGGTTTCGAATCCGTCTTCAACGTGCGCAGCCGCGCGACATACTTGGCGGGCTCCCAGTACATCACCTGACTATCGTTGAAGCTGCTGGTCACGAGCATCGCCGGATAAGCGCGCTTCTCCAGATTGTCGTATGGACTATAAGTCTTCATGTAGTCGTATGCTGCGTTTTCATTGGGGTTTCCCCATTCCAGGTACTCTCCGACCGTGAGTGGCAACGAGGGATCCATCATCGTATTCATTACGTCGACAAACGGCACTGAAAGATGCACAGCCCGGAACAAGTCGGGCCGTAGATTGACAACTGCCCCCATCAGCAACCCGCCCGCGCTACCGCCTTCGACAACGAGCCGCTCTTTCGAGGTCCACCCTTCACTAATGAGATATTCAGCCGTATCCACAAAATCGAAGAACGTGTTTTTCTTCTTCATGAGCATGCCATCCAGTCGCCACTGCCAGCCCATTTCGTCCCCGCCTCTGATGTGCGCGATTGCATATGCTACTCCGCGATCGAGCAGACTCAGGCGCGAACTGGAAAATGTCGCAGGGGTTCCGAAGCCATAGGAGCCGTAACCATATAACAGCAGTGGGCTCTTGCCGTCACGGACGAAGCCCTTCTTGTAAACAATCGAGACAGGGACCTTCGTATCGTCGCGCGCCTTCACCCACAGACGCTCACTCACATACTGGGTGGGATCGTAACCACCGAGCACTTCCTGCCGTTTCCGCAGTGTCGACTTACCGTTGGTGATGTCGTAATCGTAGATGCTCGATGGCGTCAGAAAGCTTTGGTAGTTGTAGCGATAAGTTGGGGATGCGTACTCCACATTGTTGCCAGGAAACGCTGAGTAGACCGGCTCTGGGAGAGAAATCTGTGTCCAAGACTTTTTTGGAAAACTATAGATACGAAGATGGTTCACCGCCTCCGACTTCTCGATGCTTACGGCGAAATCGCGGAACAAGTCGAGACCGCTGAGCAGCACGTCATTGCGGTGCGGCAGCCAGATTTTCCAGTTCTTTTCGGATGGATCGCTAGTCGGCGCCGTGAATATGGAGAAGTTGACGCCATCGCGATTGCTGCGGATGTAGAACAGCCCCTCCCGGTGACCCACGTAGTATCGGTGATTCTTTCTGCGAGGTAGGAGGTTTGCAAATCCGCCTTCCAGGAGGTCTGCGCGCAGAAAGCGCCACTCCGTGGTGTCCTTGGCTTCTATGCCGAGCAACAGGTACTGCTTATCCCGGGTCTTGTCAATCGCGAGATCATACAGTTCGTCATTTTCCTCATAAACCAAATCAAACCCCATCGAGCCCAGAACGTGGTGCCACAGTTTGTCGCTGCGCTTCGTGACCGCGTCTTCGGAGACCACGAAAAGCGTTTTGTTGTCGGCTGCCCATTCGACTCCGGTCACGCGCTCGATGGTATCCGGCAGGATTGTGCCGGTGCGCAGATCCTTTACATGGAGAGAGTATTGGCGGAAGCCAGTGAAGTCGATGCTGTAGGCCAGCAGATTGCCGTCGTCGCTGTACGCTGTTTCGCCTATGCCTACGAACTTGTGTTCTTTGGCCATCTCATTGGGATCAAGTACGATCTGCTCGGGCGCATCCATCGAACCCTTTCGGCGGCAGCGGATCGGGTACTGCTTGCCTTCCTCTGTACGCGCATAGTAGAAATAGCTGCCGCGCCGTACTGGAACATCAAGATCGGTCTGCTTAATGCGGCCAAGCATCTCTTGATACAGCTTGTCCTCGAAAGGCTTGAGCTGGGCGGTCATCGCCTGCGTGTAGGCGTTTTCGCTTTCGAGATACCGGACAACCTCAGGATTGTTCTTTTCGCGCAGCCAAAAATATGGGTCGACAACGGTGCCGCCATGGCGAACCTCGCGGTGCTCGTGGGTGCGTGCCACGGGAAAAGTCGGAGGATCCTGGACCCACATAGTCATAAGCACCGGCACGGTCCGAGCGACGAGCCATGCGTGGCGCATGTTCTCCATTCTCGCCGATCCGTTCTGGTACACGGAATAAGGGAATACCGAAATGATCTGTTGGTCCTGATAAACCCCGTCGGCGCGTTCTATGTGGTTGATCTTGTCGATTTTCCTGGCGATCTTCTTCACTCGAACTCAGAAACCAACGTCACAACCGACTTGCCTGGTATACCGATAGTGGCGTCGGCGCGCAGTGGCGGATACTGCTTTAGTTCATCGCCGGCTCGATCGGACGTAATGTGCGGTGTCACTGAAGCCCGGCGAAACCGTTGTCCACCACTGCCAGGCGGACACACCGCACAGCGTCGAATCCAGGTGAATGATGCGCGCCACCGGGCCGCAGCCTTCGCATCGACACGCCACATATCCGGCAGCGACCCGCTCTCGAGAGCCGCAATTTGGGTCGGCAGCCTACGTCGTTGCAGTTCTGCTGCAAGCGCACGGATGATGCGTTTTATATCGTCGTTCGAAGCGCGATTTCCCTCCTGCGAGTGGCCGGACCAATCCCACTGAGGTTCATTCACCGGACTGACGCAGTTGAACGTTAGCTGCTCAGCGTCGTCCGGATTGCGATAAAAGTGCTCCAGAATGTCGGCAAGGTAAACGGCGTACTTGCGTTCAGCACCGATCCTCAAATTCGTCGTGCTGGTGTCGCGATCACAGAACGTCAGGCCGTTTCTGGTGAGACGTGCTGGCGGGCTATTGACGAACGCGAGAAACTGTGGCACTCCCCGCCGCTTGGCGGCTTGCAGAAACCACTGCTCATTGCGCTGGCGCGTCCAATCGTATTGCCTGGGAGCAATTTCGAATGTCTCTGCCGTGCGCCATGGATTCGTGATTTTGGAAATGATTCCCCCGCCGACATTGAAGCGCCAACAGGAAAGACCAATTCCGTTCGTTTGGGAGAAGAGCAAGTCGGCAACGCGATCCCGGTTAGACGGAGACCAGCCCCCGATTTTCTGCATGCTCCAGGCATCGGACGCCGCAAAATTGTCGATGATCTGCCGTTCTTCATCGAGCAACACCGTGTCCTGGTCTGGGGTGTCGCCTGCTGCAAAGCCTGGAAGCGCGAGCGTGGCACTGAGGGCCGCTTTCAGAGCTGAACGGCGTGAGCCTTCGCGTGTCGAGTCGAAGCATGGCCACAAATCTCTCGCCGGATCGGCTGAGGCGCGCATCGTTCCCAAAGCATATCGGATCAGGTCTAGCGATGTGCTGTCCCCCTATTGCTGTCGAAACGCGAGCGGTTAGGGGCTGTGATATCTTCCCTCATAACGTGATGAATCGACGCCACGCACTCTGTTCGATCGCCGCGGGGGGCGTATTAAAAGCAGTGCCCCAGCTAGCTGCCGCCGGCCTACCCGCACTGAAGATTACCGATGTCAAGACGATCCTGACCCAGCCCGGCGGAGGTGATCACCTCGTTGTGGTGAAGGTAATGACGAGCGAGCCTGGTCTCTATGGAGTGGGCTGCGCCACACATCGTGAACGCCCTCTGGCCGTTGCTTCGGCTGTTAACGATTACCTCAAGCCATTCGTACTCGGCAAGAATCCGGAAGACATTGAGGACATCTGGCAATCAGCCTACGTCTCTTCGTATTTCCGCAGTGGCGTCACTCTCAATAACGCCCTCTCGGGCATTGACGGTGCGCTCTGGGATATTTGCGGAAAGCGGGCGAATTTGCCCGTATACAAGCTGCTGGGTGGAAAGGTTCGCGCGGCAGTGCCGCTTTATACTCATGCCAGTGCAAAGGAATTGCCGGAGCTGGAAGATCAGGTCAGAAAAGCAATGGGAGCCGGTTACCGGCATGTGCGTGTCCAGCTCGCTGTACCGGGTTTCTCAGGCTATGGAGTGAATGCCAAAACATCGGACGAGGTCCAGAGGGCGAGACCAAGCGGAGTGGCACCGTCTCCTGTTTTCGAGCCGACCCCGTATGTGAATAACACCGTCAAGATGTTCGATTACCTTAGAGCGAAGATCGGGTTTGATGTGGACCTGATTCACGACGTCCATGAGCGAGTCCCACCAACGCAAGCTCTCAGCCTTGCCAAAGCGGTTGAGCCATTCCGCTTGTTCTACCTGGAGGACGCGCTTGCCCCAGAAGACGTAGCGTGGTTTCAAACGATGCGGGCGCAGACAGCAACGCCCTTGGCGATGGGCGAGTTATTCGTCAACCGCAATGAATGGCTTCCGTTAGTGGCCAACCGCTGGATCGACTTCATCCGCTGCCATATCTCCGCCATTGGCGGCTTAAGCCCCGCACGCAAGATCGCCGCCACTTGCGAAATGTTTGGTGTGAGAACTGCTTGGCATGGACCGGCAAATGTCTCGCCCGTTGGACACGCCGTGAATATGCATCTGGATTTATCCTCTATAAATTTCGGCATTCAGGAGGAGAACCTATTTAGCGACGTGCTTCGCGAGGTGTTCCCTGGGACACCTCAAATCACGGGCGGTTACATGTATTCCAACGACAAGCCGGGCCTGGGCGTAGATATCGACGAAAGAGCTGCCGCAAAATGGCCGTACAAAGATACAGGAGATAGCCGCGGCAACGACCGCCGTTTAGACGGGACCATCGTGCGGCCCTAAAATTCGACAGGGCGTACTTCAACGATATGCTCTTTGAACGTACCTCATGACTCCCTTCCATTTTGCGATGCCCGGCTTTGATGTTGAGGAGATCGCTCTCTGGCACGAGCACGACGAGTTGTGGAGAGGGCTGCGGGTAACCTACCCTCGGGATATCGCAATCCACAGCCGGCAACAGGACTTCTACTTTGGCTCCGACTTTCTGCTCCGCCGGCACGATTATCATGTGGAGGCCTCAGGAGGGTTTGCCGCAGCGCAATATGTATTCGAGCCGGTGACGGTTCAGAGAATCGTGCTTCCTACAAAGAGGAGGGCGTACATGAGAGACCCGAGCCTTTTGCCCATTCGCGACCGATTGATGGTCTCGATCGATATCTCGGACGTTTCTTTTTTGTAGCGCTCCGGATCTCGTGGCAGCTCGGTTCCTGATTTGGTGCGAGGAGTAGTGCGTTCGATTGGCGGGATGCCCTCCCTTGGTGGGCCAGCGGAACCGTCAAGTGTTGGATCGGTACGGGCACTTTGCGAAACCGACTCCCTTCATCATGGTGCTTCTTTGGTTGATCACGCAGGGCTGGAAGATGGTGAGTGATATCCCAATCCCGATTCCGGCCTCGGTGACGACGCCATCTCCACCGAATTGACGGGCAACGCAGGCCATCTCGCGTTCCTTCGTGGAATACCAACCAGTTGGAGCCCGCTTGGGAACCAACCACAGATAGGATTCGGTCTCAACTCATGAGAGGTCACAAATGAAAGCACACATCAAAGCGAGCGGTGAAGTTCGGTCATCTGGAATGCTCAGCGTCCTTGCGCTGCCGGCTCTATGTGCGAGGACAAGGCATCCCAGGAGTCGGATTACGCGTTTCGTCATCATTTGCCGAAACCGACGAATAGTGTAGGCCTTAGTCCTGTCCGCATGCTGTTGCTGGCGAGTTGGACCCATTGTCAGGGACTCTCAACGGATCACTCGGAGAAGTCCAATAAGACCTTTTCCTGTCCTGCCTCACCATCGGCCAGGCGTACTGCCTCTTGGAAGTCCTTGAGTGAAAACCGCACAATCGCCGGCGGCGTAAGTGCCCCGTTCGACAGCATGGTGAGAAGATTGCTTGTCGCTGCTCGCACTTCGGCGAGCGGCTGGGAAGGCACCCAACGCGGAAGCCACCACCCGCGAACCGTTGCTGTCGAATAAATCAAACGCGGAGCAAAGAGCGGCATGATGAATTTTGCGGGGTCCGTCTGCCGGTGACTGGAAAGGGCTCCATACACAAGCATGGTTCCACCGGGAGCGAGGTTGCGGGCAACCTCAGCACCAAGCTCCCCCGCAACGCAGTCAATCGCCCGGTCAACGCCCTTGCCCGCAGTCAATTCCTGCAGGCGTGCCCTGAGATCCTCGTCGGATGTGCAGATTACCTCATTGCCTCCGAGGTTGCGTATGATTGACTCCTGCTCCCGTCGCCGGATGACGTTGATTGTCTTGAATCGATAGTGCTGCGCCAACTGAAGCACGAACTTCCCGACGCTCGATGCAGCCGCTGTCTGCAGGAGCCAGTCGCCCTCCTTGAGATTGTGACTCGATCTCGTCAATGCCCATGCCGTCAAAGGATTGATGTAGGAAGTGGCGGCGGCCTGATCGTCCAGGCCGTCAGGAACGGGCACCAGTTTGTCCACTGGGCACACGATCTGCTCGCGCCAGGTGTTCCAAGTGTCAACGAAGACTACGCGAGTTCCAACGGTCGGAGCTTGCACGCCCGGAGCTACGGCCTCCACAATCCCCACGCCTTCGATGCCAGGGCTGGCAGGCAGCTCCGGCTGATAGCCATAGCGCCCGCGCACCATGTGCAGATCTGATGCGTTGATCGGGCTCAGCAGCACTCGGACGAGCGCTTCGCCAGGGGCCAAACGCGGAGTAGGGATCTCTGCCAGTTCCAATACGTTCTTCGGTTCACCGGTCTCGCGAAAGATCAATGCTTTCATCAATACCTCCTGGGTCCTTAGGCGACGGCTGAATTGTCGAACCGATCAGCTCATGCTTCAGCGATTCCGTATTCAGGCTGTTCTGCCCTTCGGCACGAAGACGAACTTCTTCAATGTCGCTGGGACGCCATTCGAGACTATGCCCAAAGAACGGCAACAGCAGATGATGTCCTCGCAAGATCTGGTTGATAGCACGTTAGCCGGACTTGATCTGAGCGAATTCATTATAATCCCCGCTCTCCCGGACCTAACGATTGGGAACGCTATGAGGAAGCCCGTCAGCATTTGATTCCGTGCCCGGCCAATTCTCCCAGCATCCGCGCCAAAACCATTTCGGCGTCTCGAGTCTGGAAGCCACGCTTCATCGCGGCCTGCATCTGGCTTTGCGCCTCGGGGGCACGCACGCCCTCGCCGAAGAGATCGGAATCGCGGCGGAAGTCCTCGGCTGGCGCCAGTGTGATCGCATTGACCCGGTCCTTGACCGCGACCTGGCCCGTGGCTGGGAACCCCGCGATCCGATGAGCGAGCGATTTGACGAAGTGATCGAGCGCCGCTGCGGGCAACGCGCGATTAATCCAGCCGTACCGCTCAGCCAAATCGGCGTCATAGTCTTCCCACTCAGCATGACCTCAAGCGCCCTTGCCCGGCCCATGAGTCGCGCGAGGTGTTGGAAGGCGCCGCCACCGGGAAGCACACCGAGGGCCGGCTCCGGCTGACAGAAAATTGCCGACTCCCGTGCAGCAAAGCGCATGTCACACGCCACGAACTCGCTGCCGGCGGCGCGTACGCGACCTTCGATCTGAGCAATGGTGATCAGGCGGCTTGCGCTCAGATGCCGAAACAGGAGTGCGATTGACGGCTCGCCGGTCAGCTTCGCTGCCTGCGGTACTCTTTGATCCGCGTCACGTCGACGTGAGAAATGAAATAGTCGGCGTCGGCACTCTTGAACACGACCACTCTAATGGCATCATCGGCCTCAGCTTGATTCCCATGGATCACTGCATTTGCAACAGCCTCCTGGAGCGCAATTTCGATGTCAGTGTTCCTTTCGTCCCCGTTGCGAAAGTTTCCGATGCACAGCTTGATGAATCGCATGAGTCCAGCGACAAATGGCGAGATGGCTTCTGCGCGGCTGGGTAGGGACTGGTGTAATTCCACAAAGCGGGGCGGGAGAGTCATGCTTGCCACCGTGTATAGCTCTCTTGCGCGACAAGCGGAATTGAAATCAAGAAGACGCCGTATAACAGCACCCCCAAGTCTTTTCTATTCATAATATCCTTCCTTTGCTTCAGTAATGAATGTGCTTTGCCACTCTTACCTTTTGCGGAAACACGTGAATGACCAAAGAAGCCGATAGTTCTTTTAGGCGCAGGCAAAGCACTTGGAAGAATTGCAAGATAGATCTTCAGGCGCAGATCCGCCAGATAGCTGGCGGATCGCCAGTTTGCCAGCCATGCCTGGTGTTCGGCGTCAAGTATTTTTCCCGCTCGTGTTGCCTCAGCAGAAAATGTTACCGCAGAGTAATTGTCATTTCTGCGGCTTTTCGCGATTGGGTCAGGCTTCTTAATAGTGATCAGCTACACTGTCGCTGACCTTGGCTGAGGATAGAGCAATGCGGGGACGCAACTCGAGCGCAGACCAAGGGGCCAGACCAAAAAGGGGCGACGTGTTCGCCCCTTTCTGCTTTGAACGAGATTGTGCATTGGGATGGCAGAGAAGCGAAAAATCCTGGGGGGTAAGGGGGCGAGCCCCCCATCAAGAAGTGTTCCTTCCTTAAGATCGATTGACATCGATACCGCAGGACACGTTATCTGAGTCGGTGTCGTAGCCAAGAACCAATCGACGAGCAATTGCGGTTCGCCAATCTGCAACCCGCCGTTGAAGAGTTCGATACTGCCCAGGCTTAAAGCTGTTATTCATTTCTGTATTGAGTCGTCGGAATAGACCTTTTGCCGTCGCGTGCGGTTCCTCGTTCAACCATTGCTGCAGTAACGGCCAGACTTCCTCGTATGGATCCGGACGCGTACGCCAAGTGTGAGGCTTGGCGTCAGAACGGCGTTTCTTATATGGAGCGCGAACCTCGCCGTTGCGCCAGGCAGTTCCTAAACTACGAACGAAGTGATCGAGTTCCAGAACAGCTGGAGTCGGTTCGGCGGAAGTTCCTGCTTCGAGGCGAGCTATTTCGTCTTGGCTATACCGAATCTGACTCAAAAGCTCCAGCGGGTCTAGCGAGGCGAACTGTTTTCGAAGATGCTGCTTTACGCCGGCGTCCACTCTGTCATCGGCAAGCAACTGTTCGTAAGGAGTTGCTGGCGGGTGATACTTCTTGATCACTTTGCTGCCTTCCCTCGTTTTCGACTTGAGCTTGAACGAGGGCTGGAAAAAATTGACGTATAGGCGTGCCACCTTGTGCAAATCAGCCAGAACAAGCGTAGCCTCAGCGCCCTCCAATCGTCCGTGACCCACTAACTTCCTCACGATCGCGCCATTCTTTTGCTCGATCCAGGCCTGATCGTTCTTCTTGTACGCGCGTGACCGCGTAAGCTCCAAGTTTTGCTTCCTGCAATAACTCAGCAGGACCTCGTTGATAAAGGCGCTGTCGTTATCGACATCCAATCCGAGCATTGAGAACGGCAGCCTGGATTGGATCTCATCGAGCGTGACCGTGATGAGAGTCTGCTCTCGCACCATTAATGCCGCCACTTCTGTCCAGCCGGATGCGATATCGGTTAGGACCAAGCTATGCACATGACTGCCGGCCACCGAACTTCCGCAATGGGCCACCAGGTCCATCTCGAAGTAGCCAGGCAGCGGATTGTTCCAGTCCTCGTACGTCCGGATCGTGATGCTCTTGCGCAGCGGTGTGTTCACTGAGACTTTTCGACGGCCCTGTTTGGCCAGAGCACGAACCGGCCGCAACAAGCGATCGATAGTGGCAGCGCTCATCCGTAGTAGTCGATCCTTCACGGCCGGATCCAAACGGAGATGTCCGTTTCGCTCCATAGACTCGACGAAGATTGCTAGCACGGCTTTCAGCCGTTTGCCACAAATTCGATCGGCCGCTTCCCAGAGGATGGTGAGTGCCGTGATCACCGCTTCGTCGTACGGGCTGCTTGCCATTCCAGAGCCCGGAACTTTGGGCCTGCGTTCGCTCCTCAACACCCGAATCGCGTGCTTTCGATGAAAGCCAGCCAATTCTACGAACTCATCCAAGATCTGCTTCTTCTCGGTCCATCCGGCCTGCCGATATCGCTCACCCACGGCTTCGATCAGCTCCCGCCTCGCTTCCATGCTCAGTCGCCTCCTCATTGTTCCCGTCCCATCCCTTTGAAACGGGTAACATTTTCGTGAGGCAACGACCCCTCACCAGTAACAAAATAGGTGAGTCAATG
>CAVRLR010000004.1:0-1052960 GCA_963722155.1 Bryobacterales bacterium
GCTCCAGAAGCTGCGCCCGTATGTTGTTGCCCTGCCCTACAAAGAGCCATTCCCGAGCGTTGGACAAGCCATACACTCCCGACAACTCTGGCGCATTCTTCCGAACGGACGGGATGGTAAATGACCTGGCGGCACAATCCGCAAACGGCATATCCCTAGTGCTCCTTCAAGGTTGTGCCCGAATAAACATCCGCTGCGAATGAGGGCTTTCCTAAGGGTCTGCGAGGCGGCTTTCTCAGGGCCTTCTCTGCGGCCCGTCTCTCGCGCTCCACAAGTAGCGAACGAAAATCCGATTCCAGAACCCGGTAGTTGTGAAATCTCTCAAGAAAAGTCGGTCCGGCAAGAGAAGCCGTCGTGAGCATCTGAAGGCAAAACGCCGGTCCTTCCTGCACAGGAATCCGGTTTCGAAATAAAAGCGCTAGGTCGATCTCGATTGAGAAGATAACCGGGGAACTAAGTTCTTCTATGCCCCGAAACGTGAAACATCGTCTATCCCCTTTATGCGTGAAGCCCTGATAAGTAAAATGCATAAGTTCATTCATCCTAAAAGGCGCATCAACTAGAGCGAGCTGCAGAGAATAAGCGTACGCTTGAGCGTGGCAAACTCCGAGGTTGGCTTGTCGAACAGGGAAGACTTTTAGATTAAACTGACTTAGTTCGGCCTGATCAACGGACTGGGGAAAACTCCACAGTCGTTAACCATAATAGGTCAAGTTCGGTCAGAAGTAAAGAGTAAAGCTCCCCTTTCTCCTTAACTATTTCAAGTAAAGCGCCTCGAACGGTCAAATATGGTTCTATTGCAAACAGGCGCGCCAAGGCGTGAAGCAGGCTTGTGGCTTGACCATACCGATCAGCTGGCAAATCCGAACGTGCATTTGACGAAGCGGATTTGTTCGGCGCTGTCGCCCTTTGCCAGCCATCGAGTCGGTCCTTTGCGATCAGGTGCATTGCTTCATAGCCTTGGATGGTCCGTTCCGCATCGGCAAAAAAGCGAAAGCCGAGGCTCGCACTGATTAAACGGAAATGCGATCATTCCGAGAACGGAACGCCGAATACCAGCGTGGCGCTTAGTGGTGGTCGTTTCGCCTCTCCAACAATGTTAGGCACCTTGCCCATCTCTTCCCAAAGCGCCAGTGCCGGCGCATTCATGTAGAGCAGCCGAATCTGATCCCGCGAATCGCCTCTTTTGCCGTAAATGCTAATAACACGCAACAGACCAGTTTGGTTAGTCTCGAGCAGGTACGGCGCGATGGTGACCGCCGGCGCATTGCCTATGTCAGCTATTTCGGCCGCTGTTAAAGATAGTAGGTAGTAGCTCATCTCTTACGCCGGTTGCGACGCGTTGCAGGTTCTCGTTCTTCCATTTCTCGCCGTTCTTTGATGGATAGCGGCAAGAAATTGAGCGAGTCTCGGAGGTTTTGCAACTCGCGGTAGTAGTACAGCAAAGATGGACGTTTTCCGTTAAAGGCTAAGCTTTTTAGGAAGGCAGTTTCCTCATCGGTAATGCCGACGCTGAGCTTTACGTCTTCGAGGAATTCCTTCAGCCCTGGTTGGATTTCAGGCGAGTGCTGGGGTTCGGCTTCCCGGAATTCCAATTTCTTGATGTGCTTGTCTGTGAGTCTGCGATTCAAGACAATCTCCATGCCAAAGCTGTCGAATTCGATATCCCAGCTTTCGATGAGCGGGTCAAGAAACGATATGCAATTTTCAACGGAAACGTGGAAGACGTCCGTATCCAGGAACTCAAGAATCGACACCCGCGTCTCTTCGTAGCTCCGCTTGCTAACTCCAGCTACGCGATGGATCCATTTTTCATCTTCGAGCTCTGCTTTCGCTACTCGTTTCGCCACATCCAGAAGTTTTTGTGTGATGAAGCGTTCGAATTCTCCGAACGGCTCCCGCTCGAAGATGTTGGTGATCTGCTTCCTCTTAGCCGCCAAGCATTTTCGGAGAATCAGATGGCGGAAATCCTGAAATAGGGGCCTCGGCGGGTCTAGGACCTTCCGCTTCAGCTCTTCCCTTCGCTGGGCATCGGCCAGTCTGGATAATTCTTTGCTGGGAAGCCGAAGGACCTTCGCGATCTTTTCGTAGATATCCGTCCGGTCCGGCGCGGGCGGCGTTTTCTTCTTGGTAAGGAGTTGCGAGATGTAGGACTCGGTTACCCCGGCCGCCACCGCCAAGTCGCGCTGGTCCGTGCCCAGCTCATTCAATCGTCGTCGGATCACTGAGGCGATGTCCAAGCAGAACTCCTTTCAGAGTTAACCGTCACCAATTAACTACAATGGCAGTTTAACCGCAAACTCGCTTGACAAGCAAGTACGGTTAACTTAATATAGTTAATGACTGAGCACTTCCGCCCACTCTTCTGATCGCTGAACTAAGTCAGCCATCAGGACCCCTCTCTTAGCCAACGCAACAACCCAGGAGGTTGCCATGTTCAACCTTGCGAACTGCCGTCTTTACTGCAGTTGCGGCCGAGGGCGATGTATCAAGCGGCTGGGAGCGAAGGCACAAATCGGCTGCGATGACGGAGTGCGAGGGCCCGGCAGGCTCACGATCTCGTCGCGCAAACGCCATACGAGGGCGAGTCACTCTCTTTCACAGACAAAGATGCTCATGCAATCGGAGGCATACGTATGAATATTCGACCACTTCACGACCGGATCGTTGTGAGGCCTATCGAGATGAATGATAGCCCTGTCGGGGGACTTTTCATACCGGACAGCGCAAAAGAGAAGCCCCACGAAGGCGAGGTTGTAGCGGTGTCCCGAGGGAAGCGCGTGGAGAATGGAACGCTGACTCCGCTGGATGTAGCGGTGGGCGATCACATTCTCTACGGGAAATATACCGGCAGCGAGATCAAGCTCGCTGGAGAAGAATATCTAATCGTCCGCGAAGACGAAGTACTTGGTGTATTAGAAGGGGCTGAAAAGCCGGCGACAAAGGTCGCATAGCGGACGAGGGACAACTATATATGGCAGGGAAAAAGATTATCTACAGTGAGCACGCCCGTCAATCCATTTTGCGGGGTGTGAACCAACTCGCGGATGCGGTGAAAGTGACATTAGGGCCCAAGGGACGGAACGTGGTAATCGAAAAGAAATTCGGTGGCCCGACGATCACGAAAGATGGTGTGACCGTCGCGAAAGAAGTGGAACTGAGGGACCCACTCGAAAATATGGGCGCGCAACTCGTGCGCGAAGTGGCTTCGAAGACAAGCGATATTGCCGGCGATGGCACGACGACGGCGACGATTTTGGCGCAAACAATCTTCCGTGAGGGCGTAAAGTCCGTGGCGGCAGGGGCGAATCCGATGGCGTTGAAGCGGGGGATCGAGGGCGCCATGGAGGCGGTCGTCGCCGAGCTGAAGAAGATTTCCTCAGATGTCCAGAGTAATGAAAAAATCGCGCAGGTCGGGACCATTTCGGCGAACGGCGATGCGACTATCGGAGGCCTTATCGCGGAAGCGATGAAGAAGGTCGGGAAGAACGGCGTTATCACGATTGAAGAATCAAAGACGATGTCGACCGAACTAAGCACCGTCGATGGCATGCAGTTCGACCGAGGCTACCTGTCGCCCTACTTCACGACCGATTCGGACCGGATGGAAGTCGCTCTAGACGATCCCTACATCCTGATTCATGACAAAAAGATCTCTAACATGAAGGATCTGCTGCCGGTATTGGAGCTAGTCGTCCGAGCGGGGAAGCCGCTGTTGGTGATCTCGGAAGACGTCGAGGGCGAAGCGCTGGCGACGCTAGTAGTGAACAAGTTGCGTGGAACGTTAAATGCCTGTGCTGTCAAGGCGCCCGGGTTTGGCGATCGACGCAAGGCCATGCTGGAGGATATCGCAATTCTCACTGGCGCCAAAGTCATAGCGGAAGAGACGGGAATCAAGCTTGAAAAGATCAGCCTCGAAGATCTCGGCCGAGCGAAACATGTGACGGTGGACAAAGACAATACGACGATCGTTGATGGGGCCGGCGGCCAGAGTGCCATTGAGGGCCGCATCAAGCAGTTGCGCACTCAAGTCGAGGAGACGACGTCGGACTATGATCGCGAGAAGCTTCAAGAACGGCTGGCGAAACTGGCGGGTGGCGTGGCGGTGATTCGGGTGGGTGCGGCTACCGAAATGGAGATGAAAGAGAAGAAGGCAAGGGTTGAGGATGCACTGCACGCGACTCGCGCAGCGGTGGAAGAAGGTATTGTGCCCGGCGGCGGAGTGGCGTTGCTGCGAGCGGCACGCGCTCTCGATTCCCTCACTTTTACCGGCGATGAAAAGACTGGCGTCGCGATCGTCCGGCGTGCTTGTGAGGAGCCCACTCGCCAAATTGCCAACAATTCCGGCTATGAGGGCGCGGTCGTAATTGAAAACATTCGGTCACAGACGGATGTGAACTATGGTTTCAATGCGGCTACGCTGCAATACGAAGACTTGGTCAAAGCGGGCGTGATCGATCCCACAAAGGTGACACGTTCAGCGCTGCAGAATGCCAGTTCGATCGCATCGTTAATGCTAACGACGGAAGCCATGGTTTGTGAACCACGCGAAGACAAATACGCCACTTCGTCTGGTGCTCAGTATGGCTCCCAGTTCGGCGAGTAGGGGGGTGCATATGAAAAGCGCTTGGTCGATCCATAGTCTGCCTTTGTTGGCTCTGCTCTTCTCGCCCTTGTTATTGGGCGCCAATCTTTCCACTTACCGTGGGTTCCAACTTGGAATGAGTCTGAATGCGGCAGTGAAGCATTCGGGAATGGATGCATCTGAAGTGACGGTGATCCATGAACGTCCAGCCCGGATTCAGGAGTTGAGCTGGCGGCCAGCACGATTTTCTTCGAGCGACACGGATCCAGTGGAACATGTCGTATTCAGCTTTTATGAGGGCCAGTTGTTTAGGATGGTCATCGATTATGACAGCCAGAAGACTAACGGGCTCAGTGTCGAAGACATCATTGAGGCGGTGTCGGCGCAATACGGCACTGCCACGCGGACGCCTGTGAAGACCGTGTTGCCCTCAGACTCGTTCAGTGAAGGGGTAACGATCATGGCTGTTTGGGGGGATGCCGACTCTTCCTTCACACTTGTTGAGTCTCCTTACGCGTCGAAATTTGCCCTGATAGCGCTTTCCAAACGTCTCGATGGCCTGGCTGAGACAGCAATCGCTGCCGCGACCCAAATGGACGTGCAAGAAGCTCCTCAGCGACAAAAGGTGCAAGAGCAGGACGCCAAGGCGGAGCTGCAAAAAACAAGACTCGCGAACCAAGGACACTTCCGCCCGTGACAACTCCGCTAGTTACAAAGGATAGAATTCGTGCCGGCACGATGCTCCTTGAAGACGGCACCGGCACGCCGGAATCATTCGTTCTGAATATTGAGCCCTATTCAATGGGCTGGTCATTAATTATCGACGCCACCGCCGCGCAACTGGGCAGAGATCTCGAAGGCGCGGGGTGGACATTCTTCTACCTGGCAGGAGCGATTCACGTTAGCAGCTTCGGCTTAAACGATCAGTCCAGAACAAATCGCGCCATGGCCCGCTTGATTGATACCGTAAAGCTCCAACAGTTCAATTGTTTGGAGATTACTCAAGTGAGGCGGGTGTCCTTTCTCGGATTGCCCTACACGAAAGTCGCCGCGCACGCCCGACACATTCAAAGCAGTCGAATACTTCGTGACCCACGCAAGAGCCCTCAGTCCCAGCCGCGCGTGCCGTCAAACGACCTAGCATCCGTGCTGGGTAGCAAAGCGCTGAGCGCCAGAGAAGCGATCCACACTTGGGAGAACGAAGGTGGGGTACTTGCTGAGATGAAACGCCAATAGCTTAGATACCCGGGAGCCTTGGCAATTCGTCACGTCTAACGAGCGAACCTCGCAGAGAAAGCATTGCTAGATGTCCAAAACGACTGAATATCAAGAAGTGCACACTCCGGAACCGCCTGATGAAGCCATGTGGAGTGAGTGGTTGAAGGAGAACCTTCTGAGGGGCGAACAGCGAGCAGCTACCAGCATACAAGTCGTGAAATGGATTGGCGTGGCCACCGCGATTGCAACGGCAGTCGTGTACTCGTATGTTGCTGCATTCAATGTCCCGCTTTACCAGAGTGTGATCAGGCTCGCCATTGCGGTGGGGGCGATTGTTGTCATGTTTGCGAGTCTTCACGGGAGGCTATATAGTTTCACCGGCCTGCTGGGAGCGATAGTTCTGATATTTGCTCTCTCTGGAAACTGGTCAATCCTGCTTGCGAGTGTGCTTCCGTTTGGCGTGTCCCTGATTTGGATGAGCGAGCGTGGGCATAGGGCCGCCGTTCGTGTACCGGCACTCTATTAGTTTTAGTTGCGGCTTTGCGAAACATGGAAGGTGATGGTTCAGGAGCTGATAATCGTTGAGTCCGACAGGTGGCAAACAAGCCACGAGTCCGTGGCTAACCTCGAGTCGTGTGCTTTACCATATACGGTTAAAATCTGGAGATATGGGGCATTGACAGCGGGGTGGACTTTACCTATATTAGTAACGTAGGTGCTTGTCCGCCTCCTGCGATACAGCCGGCCACGCACCGGAATCGAAAGGACTCGGAAGAGTAGCCTCAAAAGCGCTCGCCAACGATTAACATGCCGATTCTAAGCTGGATTCTTCTCGGACTCATTGTTGGCCTTCTTGGAGGCAAGATCGTAAGCAGACGCGACGAAGGCATGTTCCTGAACATAGGTCTGGCCATCGTTGGTGCAGTGACCAGCGGATATTTGTTCAATCTCTTTGGGCCCGATCGAGGTGAGCTCTTAGATTTATTTAGCGTGCTGGTAGCAACGGCAGGAGCCACTGTGGTTTTGGTTGGGTATCACGGCATTCGCCATATGACGGCCCAGCGCGGTTAGTACGGAAGCTCGTGTATGACAGGGGAGACATTTCAAATTACGGAGTCCTGCAGAGTATTCGGTTTTGGCGCCGATGGAACAGCACGCTTCTTTGATCTGCCTTCGGACGCAGTCATAGACGTCGTCGAGGAATGTGCTGTCTCTGGGCGTGTTCAAATCCTATACGATCACCAGCTGTACGTCACTTTTAAGCGGAACTTGATATCTCACTTGAAACGAGAAAGAGACCTTTGTGGACCGCCGCACAATTCGCAGCCAACAAAGAGATAACTGAGGTTTGGACATGAGTGTCGCAATCAACGTTCGTGAAACTCCAAACGCTGTGATTCTGGAGGTAACGGGCCGGATAAGGCTAGGAGCTGACGGTCCGTCTCTGCAGCACAGAGTTCGCGAACTTCTGAATAACGGACACAAGAATATAATCCTTGATCTTGGTGGCGTGACCTTCCTCGACAGCTCAGGACTAGGGCAACTGGTTGGGAGCTATGCGACGGCCGTTTCTCACGGCAGCGAGATCAAGCTGCTCAACTTGAACAAGAAGGTCTATGATCTGATGCAGATTACAAAGCTCTACACTGTCTTTGCTATTTACACGGATGAATCGACAGCCGTCGAAAGCTTCGAGGTAGCAGCGTAGAAGCAGGTGCCAGAGCGCCGGGAACATCGGGCCATTCCACGGCCTGACAAACGCTTACAATTTGAGTTCTGCTATTTGAAACCCAGACTTCACTTTCACGACAATTCGACAGTCGGGAACGAGGCTCGATGAATCGCCTCATGAAGGAGACATCTAAGGTCCGGAAAATCGCGTTTGTAGGCGATCACTTACCACGCAGGTGCGGCATTGCCACGTTTACGTCTGATCTGCTCGCGGCCGTTGCAGCTGCACATCCCGAAAGCCAATGTCTGTCTGTATCCGTCAATGACATTAAGGGCGGCTACGAGTATCCGGACATAGTTCGTTTCGAGATTGAAGAGCAGGACCTGCCGTCATACCTGCGCGCCGCCGACTTCCTCAACATCAGCAATGTGGACGTTGTCTGCTTGCAGCATGAGTTCGGGATTTTCGGCGGACCCGCTGGAGGCCACATCCTGGCACTCCTGCGGGAGTTGAGAATGCCTGTTGTCACGACCCTGCATACCATCTTGCGTGAACCAAAGGCCGATCAACGAAGGGTCATGCAGGAATTGGTTTCGCTTTCGACTCGACTTGTGGTGATGTCTGAGCGGGGACGACAAATGCTGCAGGAGATTTATCACGCACCAGCGGCCAAAATTGACCTGATCCCGCATGGCATCCCCGATGTCGGGTTCGTCGACCCGACTTACTTCAAAGACCTGTTCGGTGTGGAGGGCAGGATAGTGCTGCTCACCTTTGGATTGCTATCGCCGAACAAGGGCATCGAGCATGTGCTCAACGCGCTGCCGGACATTTTGGCGGAGTTTCCCGATGTTGTTTACATTGTTCTGGGCGCCACCCATCCGAACGAGCTGCGCGAGCATGGCGAAGCCTACCGTCTGAGCCTTGAAATCCTTGCCAAGAGGAACAAGATCGAAAAGAATGTAATTTTTTACAACCGGTTCGTGGACCTTGAGAATCTGAAGGAGTTCATCGGTGCCGCGGACCTCTATATAACTCCTTATCTCAACGAAGAGCAGATCACCTCAGGGACGCTGGCGTACACGTTCGGCGCTGGCAAAGCAGTAGTCTCCACACCCTATTGGCATGCCGCGGAATTGTTAGCGGAAGACCGCGGCGTATTGGTGCCATTCGGCGATGCGCAGGCCATCGCGCACGAGGTCGTCGGTTTGCTGCGTGACGACACCCGCCGGCATGCCATTCGCAAGAATGCTTATCGGATAGGCCGGGAAATGATCTGGAGCAACGTCGCACACCTCTACATGCGCTCGTTCCAGTTGTCCAGGCTTGAAGGGGCAGCCCTCTCTCGAAAATCGCTTGCCACGAAGACACTCGACCAAAAGCCGCGTGAATTGCCCGAGTTGAAGCTGACCCATCTATCCCGGATGACCGATTCGACGGGAGTTTTCCAGCATGCTGCCTTTAGCGTTCCGAACTTTTCCGAAGGTTATTGCGCCGATGACAATGCGCGAGCATTCATTCTGGCGGTGCTACTGGGTGAATTGGGAGAAGACCCGGAATACGTCCGGACTCTCGCTACCGTAAGCGCGGCATTTCTCCATCATGCTTTCAATCTCAAGAAGAAACGCTTTCACAACTTCATGAGTTTTGACCGTCACTGGCTCGACGAACAAGGATCGGAGGACTGTCACGGCCGAGCGCTCTGGGCGCTCGGCGTGGGCGTAGGACGCTCGCCCTTTCGCAGCTTCCAGATGATGGCTGGACAACTCTTCGCTCTGGCGTTACCAGCATTGACGGAGTTCACTTCGCCACGGGCGTGGGCATTCGGACTGATTGGCATTCATGAATATCTGCGCCGGTTGAGCGGTGACAGCCTCGTCAACCAGACTCGCGAGACGCTGACTTCCCGGCTGGTGGAGCTTTTCGAATGTAACTCGCACGCAGACTGGTGTTGGTTTGAAGAAGAACTATCCTACGACAACGCGAAACTCGCCCACGCTCTGATTCTTAGCGGACGAGCTACCGGCCAACCCGCGGTGTTTGAGCGCGGCCTGCGGGCACTGCGCTGGCTTACGGAATTGCAAATGTCGGAGAAGGGCCACTTTCGACCCGTTGGCAGCAACGGATTTTATCGGCGTGGCGGCACACGCGCCAACTTCGATCAGCAGCCCATTGAGGCGCACGCTACGGTATCGGCGTGTCTCGAAGCCTATCGCGCCACGTCAGACTTCTGGTGGTACGAGCAGGCACAGCGAGCCTTCGACTGGTTCATCGGCTGGAACGATCTTGGCCTGGAACTCTACTCCCCGGAAACAGGCGGCTGCGGCGATGGGCTGCACGTGGATCGTATCAACGGGAACCAGGGGGCAGAATCCACTCTGGCCTTCCTCCTTTCCTTGGCCGAAATGAGTATGGCCCAGAATATGCTAACGAGTTTCAAGCAGCCGCTCGCCGCAGAGGCATAGTCGCTTTTTTCTGTTGTCCTCAGGATCCATGTCAATCCACGTTAGCCGTACTTCTACGATTCTCAAACCCGACCAATCCCGTGTACTTCTCCGGCCATTCACCCCGGGCGATTCCCACCGAGTCAGCAGGATCATCGCAAGGATCATGTCGCTTCCGGAAGATCGAGTTAGACCACTACTGAACGAAGTCTCCGCTGAGTTTTCGCAGCGGCACGAGCAAATCCACAGCCTCTTTCTGGAACGGTTTGAACAAATCAGCGATTTGCTACTGACGGACGAGCAAATTTCGGAGCAAAGGCGATTGTTGATCGGCTCCTATTTCCTCGCCGAATACTCTCTAGAATCCGCTGCACTGTTCAATCCCTCGATCATTCCGCACCCTGATCAGGCTGACCTGCCGCCTGGCGCCTTGCGATTCATTCTCAGTCTGCGGGCTACTGGGGAGGGACATATTTCCTCCATCACCTTTAGAACCGGCATCATCTATGGCGATCATAGGATCGAGATATCGCCGGCCACGGGGTTCCTCACGGAGCCTCGGCAAGTTCCAAACCCACTGTATGAGAAAGCACAATTCGCGAAGAAACTCTCTGAGCTCGGACTGACGGGCGAATTTACTCGCCGGGTCATCAACAAGCTTGGCGAGTTGTTTACACTCGAAGAACTCCGATCCGGTGTCAACGTCGAAATAGAGCGTTCGCGGTTGTCGAATGCAGTAGTGCACGAAGATCAAGAAGCGGCACAAGGAATTTGGATGCTTGCCCGGTCCAACTATGAAGTTCAGTTTCAGCCCAATCAGTCGCTATCGGAACGCATCATCTTCCCGGCCACACCTTCGCAACGAAATGGTATTGAAGACGCCCGGTTTGTCTACTTCACGAACGATGACGGTACTCACGTCTACTACGCCACGTTTACCGCATTCGATGGCAGAGTCATCATGCCGCAATTGGTCGAGACGCCGGACTTCCTTCTCTTTCGATTCATCACACTGAATGGTCCCGCGGCCGAAAATAAGGGAATGGCGCTCTTCCCCCGTAAGATAAACGGTCGCTATGCCATGCTCTCGCGCCAGGACAACGAGAACATTTATCTGATGTTCTCCGACAGTATTTATTTCTGGCAGGAACGCGTCGTGCTGCTGAAACCCACCTTTCCTTGGGAGCTTGTGCAACTTGGCAACTGCGGATCCCCTATCGAGACTGACGCAGGGTGGCTGGTCCTCAGCCATGGTGTTGGACCCATGCGAAAGTACTGCATAGGCGCATTTCTTCTCGACCGCGACGATCCGACGAAAGTGATTGGCCGCCTTCCCGAACCGTTGCTTAAACCCGATCAAAACGAACGAGAAGGATATGTCCCCAATGTCGTCTATACGTGCGGCGCTCTTCTCCGCGACGGCGAACTGATCATTCCCTATGGCTTGGCCGATCACGCAACTGGCTTCGCGACGGTGCCCCTCGCTGAAGTGTTGGCCGCCATGAATTAGAACTTGTCAGGATGTCAATTGCCCCCAAAAGAGTGGCTGTTCTGTCGCCGGTGGCTTGGCGAACTCCTCCCCGACATTACGGAGCATGGGAGACCGTGGCCAGCAACATTACTGAGGGACTTGTAGCTCGCGGCTGGGACGTGACTTTGTTCGCTAGCGGAGACTCGGTGACACGCGCCCATTTGCATGCCATTGTGGACGAGGGCTACGAAGAGAATTCCGCAGTCGATCCGAAAGTGGCCGAATATCTTCACATCTCCGAGGCGTTTGAGCACGCCGCCGAGTTTGATCTCATCCATAGCCACTACGACTTCATGGCGTTGACCTACACGCGCCTGGTCAAGACGCCGGTGCTCACAACTATTCACGGATTCTCGTCGCCTAAGATCATGCCTGCCTACGAGAAATATCGGGAAGGATATTTTGTTTCCATCAGCGACTCCGATCGTGCGCCAGGACTCAATTACCTCGCGACTGTTTATAACGGGATCGACCTCGCGTTGTACCCGTTTCAGGAGTCTCGCGGTGACGACCTGATCTTTCTGGGTCGCATTCATCCGGATAAAGGTGTTCATTTAGCCATTGAGATGGCCCGCCTGAGCGGACGGCGCTTGATCATCGCCGGCATCATCCAAGATGAGGCCTATTATCGGGAATTCCTCTATCCCTACATCGACGGTCGGGAGGTCCAGTATGTCGGGCCGGTTGGTATTGCGAGAAAAAACGAACTGTTCGCGCGTGCCTACGCCCTTGTCCATCTCAATACGATTCCGGAGCGGTTCGGGCTGGTACTGGTGGAAGCCAACGCTGCGGGTGTACCCGTTATCGCCATGGACTTGGGGTCTTGTCGTGAGGTGATCAACGACGGACAGACCGGGTTTCTGGTCAACAACGTCCGCGAGGCGGTGCGAGCGTTGGAAAGGATCGGTGAAATAGATCGCAGCGCGTGCCGCAGACGGGTCCAGCAATGTTTCGTTATCGAAACCATGGTCGAAGCATACGAGCGGGTATATTCGACAATTTTTGATCTAGAGGCGAGAAAACAATCGTGACACCGAACATTGTCAGGCGATATGCCCACAACCCCATCCTTACTAAAGGGGATGTCCCCTACCCAGTCGAAACCGTACACAATGCCGCAGTGGTCAAGCATGGTGACAAATACATCATGCTCTTCCGCTCACATCTTCGAACAGGACGCTCCATCATCGGTCTGGCGCGCAGTTCCGACGGATTTCACTTCGCAGTCGATCCAAAGCCATTTCTGGTTCCTGCACCCGACAGTCATTTCGCCCCTTATGAAGAGTTTGGTGTGGAGGATCCGCGCATAACGAGCCTGGAAGGGGAATACATTATCACGTATAGCGCCTACTCGCGAAACGGAGTGCGGATCGCACTAGCCAGGACGAAGGACTTCAGTGAAGTGGAAAGGGTCTCACTCATTACGGAGGCGGATTATCGGAATGTGGTGATCTTTCCCGAAAAGTTTGACGGCCTCTATGCACGGCTTGACCGTCCCCACTCGGAAATCGCCCCTTGGTCCATCTGGATATCCTATTCTCCGGATCTGCGCTTTTGGGGCGAGTCACGGCTAATCATGAGGCCGGAACCATATCACTGGGATGAAATGAAAATCGGCCCCGGCGCGCCACCGATCAGGACAGACCAAGGGTGGCTATCCATCTACCATGGAGTCTTCCGAACGATGGATGGCTCGGTCTATCGTTTAGGGGCTGCGCTTCATGACTTGCAGAATCCTGCAAGGATTATCGGTGTAGGCGATTCGTGGATCTTGCAACCTGAAGACCCGTGGGAAATAACGGGATATGTCCACAACGTGGTATTCACCTGCGGTGCTGTTCCGGAACCTGATGGAACCGTGAAAATATATTGGGGTGGTGCGGATACGGTGATGTGCGTCGGCGAAGCTAATATCTCAGATCTGCTGGCTCTGTGCCTGGACCATAGCAGACCTTCCATGTAGGCTGTCTCGGATTCACACACCAGCAAACCTCCGGCTCGTTCGCGGCTGCCGGAGCTGGCATGAGCAATCGAGATCCTTGTCAACGGGAGCGGCGGCTCCCAAAGTGATGAAAATGCGTCATGGCCGGAAACTCGCTCCTTCCCGTGGGTGGTGAAGCAACGGTAAGAAAGCGACATAAACAAATCCAGCGCGGCTGGAGAACACGGGAGCGCTTTGGCAGCTTCCAGATCCGCTGGAATAGGATGGTCCAGGATCTCGCGGTAGAACTCGTCACTGAGAACGACCTCGTTCTCAAAGGCTCCGGGCAGCGTCTCTTGTTCGGGATCTCGCGAATACCAGATGCGAGCCTCGCGCATAAAGTTGAACCGGCCATGATGCATGACCATCGCTTTCTCCCGTTGCGTGTCGGTGCCGAAAAAAATGGTGGCGCCGAAGACTCGTTGAAACGCAGAAATGACAATACGACGTTAATTACGATTGCCCAATTCCTGACTGCCGTTCGATCGCGAAATGATGGGTTGGGCGGACACGACGACGTTCGCGGGCCTACCTGTCAAAAAACTCCATACGTTCGCCACCGCCAGCTGCAAACCCGCTTCAAGCGCCTCCGGCGTGACGCCGGCCGAATGCGGCGTCAGCACCACGTTAGACAGAGTCGTAAGAGCGTGTTGAGCAGGGATTGGTTCTCTGGTGAACACATCGAGGCCCGCGCCGGCGATTCTATTGGTTAACAGCGCATCAACGAGTGCCTCTTCCTCCACGACCGCTCCCCGAGCTGTGTTCACCAGAATCGCGCTGTTTTTCATCAGGCGGAACTCGCGGGCGCCGATCATGCCTTCCGTTTGTTGCGACAGCCGTAGATGGATGCTGATTACGTCACTTGAGCGCAGCAGTTGATCGAATTCGACCAACTCAACGCCAAGTGCCTGATTCGGGTGTGCCGTCCAGGCGATCACGTGCATACCGATCGCACGGCCTAGCTCGGCCAATCGCCGCCCGATAGCGCCGAGTCCAATAATCCCCAATGTTTTGCCGTATAGCTCGATTCCTTGGCTGCGTGGCCAACCTCCCCCACGCGTTGCCGCATCTTGGCTTGGAATTCCGCGCGCCGCGGCCAGCATCAGCGCTAACGCGTGTTCGGCGACTGAAAAGGCCGAAACACCGGGTGTGTTTGTGATGGTCGCTCCGTGCCTTTCAGCCGCTACCAGGTCTACGTTATCCGTTCCCGTTCCCCATATCGAAACCAAGCGCAGGCAGGGGCAACGCTGAAACACTTCTTTCGTGAACTTGGAGGACGCCCGGATATTGATTGCCACCTCGGCTGGACGAATGCGCTCGATCAGCTGCTCCTGGGAGCCGGGCAGCGTCTCGAAATATTGGACCTCAGCAAATTCACGTAACCTGCGAAACCCGCCGCTGTTGGCCAGAACCGGCGGCCAATCGTCCGGAACAACGACTTTCGGCAAACTGGCAGTCTTAGTCATGCCCGTCCATGTTAACGCCGCACCGGCGTCTTTGTCGTATTGGTTCAATCGACCACTCATCAAACAGATGTGATAACTTCCTCCGATACCTACGTTCCCCACGCCCGTGCCGGCCCTATCGCGTTCCATGCGGCGCTGGGATCTCGTCTCTGTAGTTCTCAATGGCGTGATCGGCGCTGGCATTTTCGGCCTACCTTCCAAGGTGTTCGGCTTGGCTGGCGACTATAGTCTCCTCGCCTTCGGTATCTGCGCGCTGTGTGTAGCCGTCATCGTATTGAACTTTTGTGAAGTGGCGAGCCGCTATTCCGGGAGCGGCGGACCGTATCTCTATGCGCGTGAAACCTACGGCCCGCCCGCGGGTTTCGTCGTTGGCTGGCTGCTGTGGATAGCTCGCATTACCTCATTCGCTGCGAACTGCAACCTGTTGCCAGATTATCTGGATCTGTTTTTCCCCGGTGCGGCCTCTGGTGCGCCGCGTGTTTTCATCATCACTGGAGTTGTAATAGCTCTGGCTGTAGTGAATCTCACTGGTGTGCGCCTCGTTGCGGACACAAGCAACGCTCTGGCGATCGGGAAGCTACTCCCGCTGGTGGTCTTCATTGTCGCCGGCCTCTTCTTCCTCGATCCGTCGCACTTCACTTTTGCTCATTCGCCCGGGTACCGGTCGTTTTCCCAATCCGTTTTGCTTCTCGTCTACGCATTCACCGGCTTTGAGATGGCTGTGATTCCGGCTGGTGAAACCCGGGATCCCCGACGGAATCTCCCGGCGGCTCTGATGACAGGAATGGCGATTGTGGTGATCTTCTACATACTCATCCAGGTTGTCTGCATTGGAACCCTGGCCGGATTGGCCGCATCGCATCGGCCGCTAGCGGACGCAGCGTTCCAGTTTTCAGGAACTTGGGGGGCGGCGCTGATCACCCTGGGAATGGTGATTTCATTGGCAGGCAATCTGAATATCCTCATTTTGGCGGCTTCAAGAGTGGTTTTCGCTATGGCCGAATACGGCGAGTTGCCTGCCGGGCTTGCTGTCATTCACCCGCGCCATCGTACTCCGGTTGCCTCGATACTCTTGACCACCGCGATCATGCTCGTGCTTACGCTCTCAGGAACATTCATCTATTTGCTTACGCTGAGCACGCTTTCGCGGCTGGTGACCTACTTTGTCACTTGCACTGCCGTTCCAGTCCTCCGGCGCCGGGCGACTGGGCCCCCAGCCGTGTTCTTGATTCCGGCAGGAATCGCCGTCGCCATCGCAGGTATGGCGCTCGCCTTGTGGCTGTTGTCGACCAGCACCTTACACGAGGCACGTGACACGGCTGCCGCGACCGCGATGGGAATCATCATTTATTGGGTGAATCGAAAGCTACATCGGCAACCGACCCGAGAGTCTTGATGCCCTGGCTTTCGCCTGAAAAGCCTTCGGACAGTGCCCTTCGAACATCTGCGTCCAGGTCGGTAGGAATGAGCCACACGGACCAGCCTCGCCGGCATCAGGACAATATTTCGGATATACGTGACATAGTGAGCGCGAGATCGCTCTGCCCTTCAGATCGAATTGAGCAGAGAGCCGCAAAAACAGTCGTGGCGTTGAACTTTCAAGCCAATTCTCATTTCAGCGCAGTGTCGCCCTAGAACAGTATTTCTGAGCGCAGCAAAACGACGCGACATTGGCAAACGCTAGGCGACCCGGGTGGATCTATCCCGAAAACCGCAACGATACTCTTTTCAACGACGCCGTAACCCGCGCACGGCCCGGGCAGCATAAGATTTAAAGAATGCTTACCCGGCTGGCACTAGTGAGCATCGTTTTGACCGCCCACGCCCAAGATGACCCGAAGGAGTTCGCTCCATGGACGTTCTCAATTCGGAGGTCGATTCAGGTGGGAGGATATGACTGCGGAGATTCGAAACCACGGCCAGTGTCTCAGGATTTCTATCTGCTTTGCTCCGGCTTGCTGCGCGATGTATCGAAGCTCATTCACCCTGAAGCCGGCCGCGACCGACTTACGGCCGTCGTCGACGGTGAGTTCGCTCCAGCGAAAGAGTCGTCTCGTTAAGGGCAGAAAGGAATGGGCAATGGAGTGACGCTCAAGATCGAGAATTATCAGAGCACGACGCGGGAAGCGAAGGAGTTCGCCTATGAGAGCGGCGGCACATCGGTCGGAAAAGTGATGAAGTAGCAAGGAGCACAATACAAAATCGAAACTGCGGTCGATGAACGGTAGTGCGGATGCCGCTGCGACAAGCCGTGGGGGCGCCGCTAGCCGCAAATGCGCCATTTGATGATCTAACGATACGACAAAAGCATTTCGGTATGTCTTGCGTATCAGTGTTCCCGCGTCGCCTGACGCTGCGCCGACGTCGAGTACGGAGAAACGCTCTAATGGATGGACGAGCGTTCGGAGCACCTTCAGCAGAGCGCGGTGCCCTCCAAACCATCGATTGATCCGGGCCAGATCTTCCAGGTTGCGCTTCGCCGTCAAAGGTAGCGCAAATTGCAACCGTTCCGCCTCCACAACGCGCCCGTTCATCTGTGGCCGCATGCCGGGCGGTGCTGAAAGTGGGTCTATGTTCATCCCGTTAATCGCGGAATCGCGAGGTGCCCTTGGTCCGTTGAGCCAGGCTCCGAAAAGCCATGCTCTTCACTGGCTTGGGTAAGACGTTCATGAACGGAGTTGTCAAGCATTCACGCGATTCCGATCAACAATAGCCTTTCTTTGCGGCACAAATCCGATCGTAGCTCCGCGTACGGGCGAAGTGCTTGCGGGATGTGTAAGAAAGTTGTAAATTACGAATCGACAAATGCGACCACCCCATCCTGACGGACCACTGCGAAAGTCGATTGCACGAAGAAGTGCTGCAGTGTCGCGCGCATCAATCGTAACCTACGCAGGGTCCTTCATCTGTGTTACTAAATCCTTGGCGGCTCCTGGCGACCTCACACGTTTGCTGATGCAATAGTGAACAAATTGTAGGGACAGACTGTGTACCGCTAACTTTCCAAATAATATGTTCGCGCAGGAAATGAATGAAGCGGAACATTTTGTCGTGGTCATCGGTGGTGGGCGTCGATAAATCTTCCGTATTTTGGGTTGTCTGTGCTGCTTTCCTCGTGCATTTCCCTGCGCTCAAGTGGTCTTGCTTCCCCATTGTGAGACCGGATCAGACGGATAGGGACACTATGACAGAGCACCGCCCATAGGTGTCTGCGAGGCTGCTCTTTCGTAGGGTCATACAAAACCGGCATATTCTTGCGATTTTCTTGTATTCCTTTCAGCCGATGAGGGTAGGTGCGCTACGGACTCTTCACTAATCTTTCTCATTTTTCTCCTTGCGCGCTGGCCGCGTTTGATATTTTTTGATGATCAAAGTGGCCGATCGGGATCTAAGTAATAGAGGTCCAGTGAGCGAAGCGGCTTCAGAGCTTGGATGGAGATGAGCCAAGCTCTTTGTCGCGGTGGTGCTGTGACAGGTACCGGATGAGGCACTCAAGGAACGTGCAGAGAAAATCACACAAGAATGGTACGACCTGCAAGCATTGCTATAAAAGCGCGGCGAGTTGGTTTTCGGAGGAATATTCGAACGTTGGACGCGACACCCCGTAATTAACCCAGTTCGATAACACTCCGATTATGCCCAGCGCAATTCTTTCGCCGCTCAAAGATCCAACGCTTAGCCTTTTAGCATGGGTGGGTGATTTCGGAAGGTTTTGCTGGAGTGTCGTAGTGACCTTTCGGTCGTTGCCTTTTGAAGTCCGTGAATTCTTGAGGCAGCTCGATATCGTCGGATCTAAATCCCTCCCGCTGGTCGCGCTCGCGGGTGGCGCGACAGGAGTTGTACTGTCCTTGCAGACACGGGACAGTCTGACGAGGTTCGGGGCAGCGTCGCTTCTTCCAGCCGTCATTATCTTTTCTCTAATTAAGGAGACCGGACCGATTATTACCGGTTTGGTAGTAAGTGGTCGCGTGGGCGCAGGGATCGGCGCGGAATTGGGATCGATGCGTGTAACGGAGCAGATCGATGCCATGGCCGTTTCCGGCGTGGATCCAAGTAAGTTTCTGGCGGCCACTCGTATCGTTGCTTGCGTTGTCGCGCTTCCCCTCTTGACGCTTGCCGCGGATGCCGCCGGCATCATGATGGGTTGGGTGGCAACTAGCCTTGTTGAGCCAACCTCGCTTCGCCTGTTCATGAACAACGGGCTACGCGACGTCTTGTTTAGCGACTTCTTGCCGCCGACGCTAAAAACCGCACTCTTTGGGCTAATTATTGGCACTGTTTCGTCATTTGTGGGGATGAACACGCGCGGTGGCACCGAGGGCGTTGGGCGGTCGGCCACGAGTTCGGTCGTTCTGTCATCGTTGTTGATCATTCTGTCGGACGTGTTGTTAGTGAAGTTGATAACGGCCGTTTATCCCTGAGGAAGGGCTGCCAATGACGGACTCACCGAATAGGCCGCTTGTCGTTGCCGACCTGTATAAGACATTCGGTGCACAGAAGGTGCTGGACGGTGTCTCTTTCTCGGTTGCAAAAGGGGAGATTGTTTATGTACTTGGCAGGAGTGGGACGGGCAAGAGTGTTTTGTTGCGGTTGCTCATCGGTTTGGCTAGCCCTGATGCCGGTTCCATTCAAATCAATGGAGAGGAAATAACGCAACTCGGGACACAACGACTGAACGAATTGCGAAAGACCATCGGGTTTCTGTTTCAGCAATCAGCACTCTATGATTCGTTGAATTTAGAGCAAAATGTTCAGTTTCCATTGCGGCACCTTGGCCACGAAAAAGTATCGCAGCGAGCGACTCGCGCGACGGATTTACTTGCGAGCGTGGGGCTAACGACCGGTCTCACAAAGATGCCAGCGGAAATCTCGGGTGGCATGAAAAAACGCGTCGCACTGGCCCGCGCCCTGGCTCTCAATCCCGCGATAATCCTCTTTGACGAACCGACCGCGGGCCTTGATCCGATTACCGCTGCCGAGATCAGCCAACTCATTGTGGATCTCCGCGATCAACGAGGTGTGACATCGGTAGTGGTAACTCACGAAATTCACTGCGCGAAATACTATTCCGATCGTGTTCTGTTGCTTTCGGAAGGGAAGATTGTGGTCGACGGAGCATTCACCGATATGCAAGCCAGCAGCGATACCATCGCGCAGCAATTCTTGACAAATTCGGCATAGTGACGTATCTATGGCGCAGAATGTTCGTCTCGGAAGTTTTATCCTTTTAACCCTCGCGGTCTTAGCGATAGGCATTTTTCTCATCGGCGACAAGCAGGCTCGCTGGCAGAAAACATACATTGCGAAGGCGCAGTTTGACAACGTGAGCGGACTGGCTGAAGGAGCGGAAATACGAGTAGGTGGGATCCGCAAGGGATCGGTCCAAAGCATCCAACTCCCCAGCGATCCTAAGGGGAAAGTCACGGTAGTGATGATGTTGGGTGAAGAAACTAGACAGATCGTGCGCATCGACTCTCGGGCCATGATTAAGTCAGAGGGACTGCTCGGCGACAAGTTTGTCGAGATCTCATTTGGTACACGCGAGGCACAAAAACTCCAGGGTTGGGAAACATTGAAGAGTCTGCCCGCGGTGGATATATCCGATATCGTCGCGAAGGCGGATGGTGTCATGGAGTCCGCCAAAGGAGCGGTGGATCATGTACAAGTGGCCGCTGAAAACATCAGCTCGATCACCGCGAAAGTAAACGCCGGGCAGGGGACCGCAGGCGCTCTTGTGAACGATAGGACAATGTACCGAGAGGCGACCGCCAGTGTCGCCGCGATGCATGACGACTTGGAAGCGCTCAAAAGCAATTTTTTATTGCGTGGCTTTTTCAACAAGCGGGGCTACGTCGATTCGACCGAACTACAAAAACACGAGCTAAAGGTATGGCCCGCGGGCTCACCCGATAAGAGTTTCTCTTTTGATCCTGGGCAACTCTTTGATAAGGCAAACTCCGCAAAGCTCAAGAACAAGAAAGCATTGGATGAGATAGGCGCCTACCTTCAGAACCAAAAGTTCCGACTAGCCGTCGCGATTTCGTCTGCCGGACCAAAGGGCGATACCGACAAAATGCAAGTGCTGACGCAAGCCCAAAGTACAGTCGTCCGCAATTATCTTGTGCAGAATTTCCGGCTGGACGACTCTCGGATAAGGACACAAAGCCTTGGTAAGTCTGACTCGGCCGCGATGGTCCAAGTACGTATCTACACTGAAATCCAAGAGCGCCCGGGTGAAAAGAACAAGTAATGTTGGGTGTGACACGCAAATACTCAGTCTGCGACGAAGCATCCTGTCATCAATCACCTAGCGCAGCAGTCTCCTGACGTTTAAATGGTCGCAGCCCGTTTGGCTTACGCCCGTTTGGCTTACCCTAGGAGTATGCAAAACATCTACGGAGCCAAGCAACTCGCGGCGAGTTTCCGCAGCGTCCGCCAGAACACGATCCAGGTGGCCGAAGATATTCCGGAAGATAAGTACAGCTTCACGCCGGCCGAGGGTGCCCGCTCGGTCGAGCAAGCATTGGCGCATATCGCAGTCAGCACGCGCATGTGGCAGGAAGCCCACGCTTCGGGAACGACGAAGATGCACGAATACGACTGGGCCAATGCGTTCGCCGAGCTCGAGGCGGAGGAGAAAAAGAAGCGTTCCAAGAAGGAGCTGGTCAACCTGTTGAAGGACGAGGGAGAGCGCTTCACCGGGTTTCTCGAAGGATTGTCGGATGAGAAACTCGCTGAACAGATCACCGAAGATCCCAGCCAGCCGACGAAGTCCCGGCTGGAAGCCTTGATGAGCGCCAAGGAGCACGAGATGCATTGCCGCGGTCAGCTGATGCTCATTGAACGGATGCTGGGCATCGTGCCGCACCTGACTCGAAAATACGCCGAGATGGAGCGCGAGATGAGAGAGGCGGCCGGAAAGAAGACCGGGCAAACGGCGCGAGCCTGAACGATGGCTGATCCAAGCTCATCTCTTTCGTCGAGAACTTTCACTGTGCGGTGTGCACGGTAAGCGAGGACATCGCCGTCGCAAAGGGCATAGCCCATCCGCGGGTGCACCGAACAGGGCCTGCTGAATATCGTGTTCGGGCAGTATTCCGCGGGAATACTGCCATATACCTCTGACGCAGACTCTGCGGCTTTTTGAGAATTTCCATGGCTTTCGAGACACTCAACGTAAACCGGGAAGGAGCCATTTCATTTGCGGAAATTGCCGCTCCGCTCATGAACCTCCTGGGACTGGAACTGGTTCGTGATCTAGTCTCCCTCATTCAGCAGACGGCGGAGCGCATGGGGAGACCGTCTAAGTGAGGGCTGCTGTTCTTGTCTCGCCAACGAGCATCGCCGATAGGCCGCTAACAATAACGGAAGTGCCCGCACCCGAACTGAAGCCCGGCCACGTACTCCTGAAAGTTGAGGCTTGCGGTCTTTGCCGTACAGACCTACACATCGTTGAAGGTGAGCTTCCTCCCCGCATTCAAAATCTTATTCCCGGGCACCAAATTGTGGGCCGAGTGACCAGCGGAGAGACTTCGGAATTTCCTCTCGGAGCGCGCGTGGGTGTGTCCTGGATCGGCGGCGTGGACGGCCAATGCGCTTATTGCCAGAAGGGACTCGAGAACCTTTGCGACTCACCAACCTTCACCGGTTACTCCGTTCATGGAGGCTACGCTGAGTTCGCAGTTGCACGATCCGACTTCATCTTCCCGTTGCCGGCAAATCTCGATGACCTATATGCCGCCCCTCTTCTTTGCGCTGGGATCATCGGATTTCGAAGTCTAAGGGTCGCGGGTGTGGAACATGGGGAACGTGTGGGCCTGTTTGGATTCGGTTCATCTGCTCACCTTGCGATAACGATACTGCGCTCCTGGGGCTGTGAAGTGTACGTATCGACTCGGGGCCATTCACATCGTGATTTGGCCGCGTCTCTAGGTGCACACTGGGTTGGCAGCGAGAAGGAAAGGCCGCCAGTTGGGCTAGACCGTGCGATAACGTTCGCTCCTAGCGGGGATGTGGTCATCAGCGCTCTTGCCAGCCTGCGAAAGGGCGGTGTGGTTGCAATCAACGCGATTCACTTAGACCGTATTCCCGAATTTGATTACGACCGACTGCTCTGGGGTGAGCGCCAGATTCGAAGTGTGACCAACATGACCCGTGCAGATGCGCATGACTTTCTAGCTATTGCAAGTTCACTCGGTGTCCGGCCGAGGGTGCGCTCTTTTCCTCTTGAAAGGATCAACGAAGCAATGCTCGCTCTAAAAACAGACTCGGTCGATGGCGCGGTTGTGGTGGTGCCGACTTTGTAACGCGTCAAGGCTTGACTTGTACCTTAATAACTTCTCATTGGCCAGGCCGCTTCGTGGCGGGTGTACCCCAGAATATGAACGTTCCGCGGTTGGTGGAAGTCACGATGTCCATCGCGGCATCCTTGTTCAAGTCTACGGCGAGCACAGTGGATCCCACACCTGAGCGGTTGTGGATCAATTCGGGCTGGAACTCTGCGCCTCCCGACGCTTTCCGATTCCGCACGGTTCGAAACCAGTACAAAACGCCGGGGCCGTATGGATCCGGGTCGGTATAGCTCTCGTTGTGCGAATAGACTCGTTTCCCTACGATGAAATCCGGAATGCCATCTCCGTCTACGTCGGCAAACGCTGAGGCGTGAGCTTCGGAGAACTTGACGTTCGTCGCAGCCTTCGTTGCGTAGTCGTCGGCAATGATGTGTTCGACGAAGGAGAGGGCGCCGTTCTTATCGCGCTTCTGTTCGTACCAGGCAAGCCCCCATCCGTGAGCTTCAAGGCTGGTCACAACATCGTTCAGTCCGTCTCCGTTCACATCGTAGACACCCATCTCACCGCCACCTGGACTCGCGCCTGCCCGCGGCCAGCGGCCCAGCGCAACGGGATGGTACGGCCATGGTCCGTCCGCTGTTCCCTGCGGCGGGTGTTCCCACCAATCATAAGGCGAGACGATGTCCATACGCCCGTCACCGTTGATATCGCCGGCGCCAATGCCATGCTGCGCAACGACACCGTAGCCATGCTGTGAGACTGGATGGACAATCCACGGCGCAGTCGGATTTGCCGGATCCACGCTGGCCCAACAGACCGCGCCGCCACCTATAAAAACTGCATCGGGCTTGCCATCGGCGTTGATATCTTTGAAAATTGCAATCTCGGAATTGATAGTCGGCAAAACATTGTACTTATCCCAACGACGCAGTTCCCCTTTTGGATTGACGTAGAGCGACGTAGGTCGGCCGTTGGCGATCAGAACGTCCGGCCATCCATCGCCGGTGTAGTCGAAGGCAAAGTTGACCATTGCAGGCGTGTATTGGCTGCTCACATCAGCCGTTTTGCTGGGATAGATTTCACGTGAGACGTGGTAGTCGGGACCCAGATAATAGAAGGGACCCGCGACGATATCCAGCACGCCGTCGTGATTGATGTCGGCTGCGGTAGCGGACCAGCCGTAGTAGAAATCGCTGATACGCTGCATGCGGAACCGGCTGGAGACCTGCTCGTCAGGCAACACACGCCTCCCCAGGTCTTTGAGTTCGATCTGCTTGAAGCGCACTTCACCCGTGCCCCCGACATAGAGGGCCACGGGGCCGTAAGACGCGATGTCTTCGTCGGCTTTGCCATTGGTGGTCCCGCTTTCGGGTCCATCATTAATCCAGACGCGTAGAATGTTGCCGTCGAGGAGCACTTCAAGCGGATTCCATTCATTGGCGCTGTAGCTGTAATTGGGACGAGTCAAAGGAGAATCAGGGGGCAAAGCAGCTCCCATTCCGCCGAAGCCCGGCCCTGTGCGTCCGGGGCTTCTGCTCTGCCGGGCCCTCCCGCGCCTCGGTCGGTCGTGGCACGATGAACCGAACAGTGCCGCTCGCCGGTATGAGTGGATCGCGCTTCATCTCGCGCCCTTGAGGATCAAGTTTTAAGGCGAAGGTCGCCGCGGGATTCTGGCCGTCGGGTAACGCCACATAGACGCCTTGAATTCGCTCCGGCGTTGATTGCGCGCGAACCATCACGCCCGTGCGGCAGCCGCCGGTGCAGCGGAATCTTGAAGCGAACTGCACGTCCTGGAGAGGCTTGTCGAGAAGCAGCCAGCCGCCCGTCGCCGTGCGGGGAGTTCCCACGATTTCTCCGTTTTCAGCGCGCCGTTCGGCATCACCGAGTGTGCGCCACGTCCCAATAGATGAGCCCTTAAAGGTCCAGTCCGGCACGAAATTCTTGTTCGCATTGGCGCGACGCATGAACAGGAATATGCCTAGTACTGCGACTGTCCCATAAGTAATCTGTTTGCGCATGGCCTCCCTGTTTCCGCCTTTCGATTAACTAACAGGCCTCCGTGGTTGCCCGGACCCTTATCTGCAAGTCTCACCGGAACACAGCTGCTTGCTGAAGAAAGGCAGCACGTGGTTCTGGAAACGGTCGGCTACGGCGCTGGTGTGAGTGCCGTGATAGATATCGAAGCTGTTGGCGATCCCGTAATTATTGAGAATTTCATGCAGCTTCGCCGCGCCGACCCGCAGGTTGTCCTGATCACCGACATCGATTGCAATTCCCCCATACTGCCGCAAGTTACCTATATATTGGTCGACGAACGCCAACGGAGCATTCGCCGCCCATTTCGCGATTACATCCGGCTGTACTACTCCGTCCTTGGTCGGCAGATCGAGGTAGAGCGGCGGATTTTTCGGATTGGGCGACCATGCGGCAGCGGAGGCAAGCTGAGCGCGGAGCCCGAAAGGCAATTTGGCTGAATCGGCGGGGGTCTTCACTGCCTCCAGGGCTTTTTCATTGGCCGGATTTGCCGTTCCGGCTCCTCGTGCCGACATACAACACGGGCTCATGATGTAGACACTGCCAAAAACGTCGGGATGCTTCATGCCAATTCGGCTGGCGCCGTAACCGCCCATGGAATGGCCGACCAATCCCCGGCTCGTCCGCGTGGCAATAGTGCGGTAATGAGTGTCAATATAAGCGACAAGATCCTGGGCGATGAACCGCTCAAAGTCGCCGGTCGTGACGGAACTGGAATACATCGATCCGTTGTGCACGGTTTTGGAGTCGGGTAGCACCACGATCATTTCTTGTGCCCCTTGGGCGAAGGCACCTTCGATTGTTTGCGGCACATGGATTTCGTGCGTCCACTGCTCGGCACCTATTGAGTAACCGTGCAACGCATAGATAACCGGATAGTGCCGGCTCTTCTGTGTGGTGTAGCCAGGTGGCAGGACAACAATGACATCACGATCGACGTTATTGCCTTCCAGATTGCCTTCCAGCGCAGCGCCATGAACTTTGATGCGCTCCACCGTTACAGGTTTTGCGCCCGCCACGACGGCAGGTACTTCGGTCTGAACCTGCGCCAACATCAGGCATGCCGTCAGTACGAGGGCAATCGACAGCATGCGAAAAATCATGATTTTGTCGTAGGACCGTGCCGTTGACTCACCACTCGGCGACCGAACCATCCTCGTGAAACACTCGAGCCATCGGCCGCGTGCCGCCGAACGGATATTTCGCCAGACTCGCTTCCGATAATTCGAATCCGAGCCCCGGCTTTTCGGAAAGGGGGAAGCGCCCGTCCACCATTCGCATGGCGGGGAATCCCAACCATTCTTCCCAGATTTTGTCCGTCGGCGTTTGGCTTCACCTGGCCGCAGATCTCCTGGACTACAGAAGTTCGGCATGGCCGCATCGACATGAATCGTCGCGAGCCCGCCGATCGGTCCCTCACACGCGTGCGGGGCCATCGAGATCGACGAGACATTCGCCGTGGCGGCAACCTTCCACAACGCGGTGATGCCACCCACGTGATTGATGTCGGTCTGCAGGATATCGACCACGCCCATTTCGATCAGCTCGCGGCAGCCATACGAGGCAATGAGCCGCTCGCCGGTGGCGATCGGAGTCGTCGAGCGCCGCGCAATCTTCGCCATGGCCTGCACGTTCTCCGGAGGGCATGGTTCCTCGATGAACAGCAGGTTCAGCGGCTCCACTTCTTTTACGATGATCGAAGCCACGCTGGGACTGGTCTTGGCGTGGAAATCGACCGCAATGTCGATATCGGGACCGAGAGCTTCGCGCAAGAGCTGAATCGCCTTGATGGCCCGGTCGATCTTCGGCCTGCGCTCGATCCATTCGTAGTAGCCGGGAATGCCGGCCTTGACGCACGTTATGCCCTGTTCGCGCGCGGTCTCGCGAATCTGCGTCAATTGCTCGCGCCTGGCTCCGTCGACATGGTAATAGCCGCGTACGCCGCGCGGATCGAAGGGACCGCCAAGCAGCTTGTAGACCGGCATTCCCAGTGCCTTGCCGCGAATGATCCCACAAAGCCTGATCGATGCCCGAGATCGCGGATCCCATCACCGGACCGGCGCGATAGAACGAGTGAACGTACATCGATTGCCAGATGTGTTCCACCTGCATCGGATCCGCGCCGATCAGAAAATCACTGAAAGTCGTTGACGCACGCCATCACGGCGCCGGCTTTTCCTTCCAGCGTTCCCTCGCCCCAGCCGATGAGTCCCTGGTTGGTCTCGAGCTTGACGAACACATAAGGACGATCGGAGTTGGGAGTCAGAGAGACGCCGAATACTTTCAGCCCGGTGATTTTCAGACCGGACTGCACATCGGCGAAGGCCTCTAGACCGCGCGGGCCGCCGCCTGTGCGCCGAGGAACGAGCAGCCGCACGAGCTCAGTCTCCAGGCGGGTGCGCTTCTGGTGCCGGCCATCGCGAGGCCGGCGGATCCCAGAGCAAGAAAATTTCTACGACGCATGATATTTCTCCAGAGCCGCCTCATTCACGGTAATTCCGAGACCGGGCGATTTCGTCAGTTCGAGAAAGCCGCCCTTGCCGGTCTCCAATGCGCGGAGACACGATCTCACGCCGCATCGCGCGATCCTGCTTCGGCCGCCGGAACGCGGCACATGCTGGATGAAGAAGTTCGGAATGCTTGCGGCGACGTGAATGGCCGCCGCGGTGCCGACAGGTCCTCCGTTGTGCCGCGGCGCAACCGCGACGTAGTAGGGCTCGGCGAGCGCGGCGACGCGTCTCGCGCCGCTGATTCCGAAGATTGCCGATCTCAGGCCGGACAAGGTCGATCAGTCCTTCGCGCAGCAGCGCCTGAAAGACGCCGGGATCGTCTATTCCAGCGCCGAATCCGAGAGGAACCACGGTTTCGTCGGAAACCTTTCGCACGGCTTCGATATTCGAGTGCGAGCACGGCTCGTCGAACCAGAGCGGATGCTTCGATTCTACGCGTCGCCGCGACCGATGCCGCATCTCCCGGCGTCAGTAGACCGTTCCCCGCGAGGATGAAATCGCGATCGGCGGGAACGGCGTTCGCCAGTTCCAGAATTCGATTCTGGTAGGCCTTGCCCTGATTCCGCGATACCGGGCCGGGAACCTCGATGACTGCAACCGGGAACTCCTGCGGTAGACGGGGAACTGTACGCACGAACCTTGCTGCGCGTCGGCCCGCCCAGAATCCGGTAGACCGGCGCGTTCGCGGCCTTGCCCAGAATGTCGAGCAGCGCGATATCGAGCGCCGCCCGAAATGGTGTTGAAGGCGGGATCGTTGCATATGCATTGCCGGCCGTGCCGATCCAGGCGGACTGCAGGGCCTTTGATATCGGCGTTCGGATCGTACCGACATTCACCCCAGCCCGTGAGTCCCGATCGGGTCGTTACCCGCAGCAGCGAATAACGATTTCCCGAAACCGGTTCGCGGATCGGGAAAATGGCGAATCTCCGTGATGTCCAGCGCGGCAGGTTTGGCTGCCGCCGCCGCCTGTGGCGCGAAACCCGCCAACAGACGAGCTCTTCTTTGCATCGTGATCTGATTCATGGCTGCGAATAGTTTTCCTGGTGGCCTGGTCGCCTATTACGTATTACGGAGCTTTCAGCCAGGACGCCGGCATTCTATTGTGTATGACGCAATGACGGTTGGCTGTTACGGCGCGATGCTATCAGTGACGGCAACCAAAAGTCAAGAAACGTTGAAAGAGCCTGATGCTTGACTTATTCTCGGGTCGCTGATAGGATCGCTGCGTTATCGCCAACTATCATTGCACGATACGCACTATTTGAAACGACGCAGTCGACGCGTTCGGGTTTGCGATCAAAGGGGGAGGTCGAAAATGACCTGAAGCCGTGCTGCAGACCGAAAACGCCAACCTGAGTCAAATATCAATGCGGGCTGTCCAGGAACTCCCCGTGAGTGACCCCTAACATAAGGAACCCTACGGCGCTGGTGCCTGGCGCGGTGGCACAAGGCTTCTACCGTTTTGGTGGTCTTCCGTGAATCCGTGACTGCGCACGACGCGTTTTTCAGGCAGCAATAGAGGTGTTCGTCTTGTCAAAAAAAACTGTTGTCTCAATTCTTTGCATCGCCTCGGCTCTCGCATCCGCGATTGTCGCGGCTACCCGCAATTTCGTCCCAGACTTCGTATTCCTGGGATCATCAATTGCCGGACTGCACACGCTTGGCCAGGCGGAATGGCGGGCCGCTCAAGGGGAGATCACCGCGACGCCTCACGGTGACTTAGGCGGCTGGCTCGTACTCGACAAGAGCTACCAGGACATCGAGTTCTCGACGGACTTTCATTGTTCCGCCCACTGCGATGCCGGGGTCCTTCTGCGTGCGGAAAAAACGAGTGACGGCGGATTGAAGGGCGTGTATGTCTCTTGGGGCGACGGCGACCTGAACACCTACGACCTGATGATAGGTCCGGATGGTAAGGAATTGAGCCGAAAGAGGCTCGAACGTGCGACAGGCCAGTTCACGCGGATTGCGGCTGGCCCCTGGTCGAACGGATCGGCCCACGTTCCCGGATTCGCCGAGCCGGCTCCAACTGTTGGGGAACAAATGGAGCAATCGGAGAAACCCGCGGCGGCGTCGGCGTCGGGGCGTGGAGGCCGCGGCGGGCCGCCGCCTCCTGAGACTCATGCTAACGACTGGAACACCTTCGATGTAATCGTCGACATGGACATGGTTTGGGTAACGCTGAACGGCAGGCGCGGCGCGAATACAGCAACGAACGACCGCATGATGAGCTACGGGCCGATCGCCCTGCATGTCGGAGGAGCCAGTGAGGTTCGGTTCAGGGATATTTCTGCGAAGGATTTAAACCCGAAGACTGAACCGGAAGAGAAGACTTCCTCTTGATTTCCGCGAACAGCGCATCAACGATTTCTTGTATTCGTGGGGAGCGGCTACGGGCGACATCAATCACGACGGGATCCCGGATGTAATCGCTGGGCCCTTCTATTTTCTTCGGGCCGCATTACACCGAACGCCACGAGTTCACGGCCGCACGCAGCTACGGCCCCGCAACTTTTCCTGAAGGGCTTACGATACTTCACCTACGACTTCACTGGCGATGGCTGGTCGGACATCGTCGGGGTTTATTCAAGGCCCGTTTATCTTTACGTAAATCCCAAGGGCCAGTCGCGTCGATGGGACCGCTACAACATAATCCCCAAGGCCATAGCGGAGATTGAGATGTTTCGCGATATTGATGGCGATGGCCGTCCCGAAATTCTCTTCACCGGGCCGGGGCGACCATGGCGTATGCGAAACCCGATCCAGCTAATCCAACGGCTGCGTGGAAGGTCCACACGATTTCTGAGCCCGGCCTCGCCGCTCCGCACGGCATCGGGATTAGGCGACATCAACGGCGACGGACACATGGACATTGTGAACGGTCGCGGGTGGTGGGAGCAGCCCGCCACCGGCGCGGGCGAAGGCCTCTGGAAATTCCATCCGGCAAACTTCGGTACTGGCGGAGCTGAAATGGGAGTTTACGACGTGAATGGTGACGGTCGGGCCGATGTGGTCACGGCCTTGGCTGCGCACGGTTGGGGACTGGCGTGGTTCGAACAGAAGCGGGACGCCAAAGGCGAGATTTCGTTTGTGCGCCATGACATCATGGGTGATTTCAGCACGAAGAATGCCGGCGGCGTCACATTCTCCGAACCGCACGCCGCTGCCTTCGCCGACCTGGACGGTGACGGCATCCCCGACATGATCGTCGGGAAGCGGCTTTTCTCACATCTCGAGAGTCACCTTGATCCCGACCCATACGGACCGGCAGTTCTGTATTGGTATCGCACTGTGCGGAACCCCAAGGCAGAGGGTGGAGCGGAGTTCGTGCCTGAACTTATCAACAACCGATCCGGCGTAGGCTCTCAGTTTGAAATCAGCGATCTCGATGGAGACGGCGCGCCAGATATCGTGGTCTCCTGCGTCAAAGGAACATTTATTTTCTGGAACCAGATGCACCCGTCACGCTTGACGCGACGACCCTCTGAATAGCCGTCTTTGCGATTCGAACCGCGCTGGATAGCAGCCGCGGCAAGTGACCGTTTAGAGCCGTTTTGGCGCGGGACCGAACTGGACGCCCTGCTTTTCGAGATACGCCTTCGCTATCTTTGCGTTCTCGATCGCAGGAACGGGCTGGGGTGGAGGTGAATCGAGTTCCACCATAACTAATCCCGCCGTTCTTCGGCCATTCATCATGGAAAGGATCGCCGGGATGTTCGACTTTACCCTGGCCGAGCGGGCAATATCCAAGATAGTTCGGTCCGCCGACGTAATCCTTCAGGTGCATGTGTTGTACCAGAGGAAGGAAGTCCTTCACCACCTGTACCGGGTCCGATCCGCCCTTCTGGAGCTGCCCGATATCGGGCCCGAACTTCATCACGCGCGTGTCCACGGCCTCCATCACTGCATAGGTTTCATCGCGCGTTTCCACGCAGGTGCCGGTGTGCTGGTGGAGCACCGGTGTGAGCCCCACATCCATGACGGCTTTTCCGAGTTCGTTGAGCGTAGTGACGATATCGTCCTTGTGAGCTTTGAAATCGTAACTGCTGCGCGGGACGCCGTTCGGCCCGACGACAACGACTCTTCCGTTGTACTTCTTCACGAGCCCTGCCCATTCAAGCGTTTTGGCGATCGCGTCCTTTCGCCGCCCGGGATCGGAGAGATTTGTGCCGCAATAAGCCGAGATCAATGGCAGGTTGTGTTTTTCGAGCAGCGCGCCAACTCCGCCGTGTGCTTCCATCGCTTCAAGTTGGTTGCCGAAAAGCTCGATTCCTTTGAACCCAAGGCCAGAGATGTCGCGGATGGCGGCTTCTACGTATTGCGGATCCATCATCGGATTGATTCGCGGGGCTGGTCCAGGGGAAGGCCCTCCCAACGGGATCCAGGTGAGACCCGTATGGCCTACCTGCAAAGTAAGCTTGCGCGTGGCAAAGCCGGGAAAGCCCAACATGGCCCCGGAGAGCGCCTGGACGAAGACACGGCGGTTCATCATCGGCCCAGTCTACCCATTGGATGCGCTTGGTGCAACCGGTATTGCACGTTATGAATGACCGAGCGCGCGGAAACGGTTGTACTGAGGGCCTGCTACTCGGGACAACGGCCCATCTCCGGGCGCGGTATGCAGGAACTTCCCGGGAGATGAGCTTTTCGGTTTCAGGCAGCCTTCTTTCGTGCGGGCGCAGGCGGCGCGTCGTCGGGACGCTATGGCCAGTCGCAAGCCGCGCGGCAGATCTCGGTATCGTTCCACCCCCGAACTGGCGAGCGGAAAGTGCCGCGACCCGGAAACGCTCCTTCAAACGGCGCTTTGCGATTACTTCGTAGGCGCGGTGTTCCAGTCGTAAAATCTATTTTGGGCTCATTCTTTCTCTCGGCCATAGGCAGACCGGAAGACAATTAAACGGAGGACAAACGAATGCCAGAGAGGTGCATATCGAACTCCCGGAGGGGGCGGACGCACGACAATTGGCCAGGGAGATTCAGAACCGGCTTTCTGCGCTAAACGCCGTGGAGAGCGCGGAAGCACAAACCGCAATTGACTCGCATGGCCGCCGAGATCGTCACCGGTATCGCCATCACGGTGTCGATCATCAAAGGTTCGAGCAAACCCTTTACGCCGCCGGATGAGGACCCGACAAAGATGTTGCGGGAATTCTCAAAAAACGATCATGGGGGCAAAGGACTTCTGCGAAAACCGAAAGAGGTCCACAGCTATTCCATCTCACACAAACCGAACATCCTTCACACCAGCAGGCGCCGTTACAGGCATCGGCAGCTTGCCTCTGATGTCAATGAGATCGGCAATCCAGTCGGTTGCCGAATTTTCGCCGGAAATTCCCTTCTGGCCGCAACTGCCGCGACTCTCAGAACGGGAGTCCGTTATCGGTCAAGGGCTCGGTATTCTGGCAGATCTTATCGAGCCTCGCGAGGAAGGATATGGATATGAAGTCAAGCAAGGCCGAATCGATTCGGTGCTGGACATTCTTCACCGAAGCGGTGGAGAATTGACGTCAGCTAACGCGGCAGGTTTCGGCGCATTCGAAGAAGCATTGTCATCCGGTCTCTTCAAGTCCGCGATCGCGGTTAAGGGCCAGATCGAAGGTCCAATTACGCTGTCGGCTTATCTGTTCTACCAAGGTCGGCCGTTTCTGTCCGATCCCTCGCTTTTTGCAGCCGTCGCGTTTCATGTTTCGCAGATGATCTGCTGGCAGATCGATCGCCTGAAGTCTGCCGGATTGCCCGTGCTGCTGTTTGTCGATGAACCGGCCTTGTGCCTGGAGGCACCCGCCGCGAATGCTGTGCCGGAGGAGCAGCGCCTGAACGCACTGGCGGTCGCACTGGATGACGCACGAGTTCGCGGAGCCTTTGCGGGACTGCATTGTTGTGCCGCGCGGCCATTCGGGCGCATGTGCCGCGCGAAGCCGGATATTCTTTCGTTCGATGCCCACGAGGGCCTCGAGTTATTTTTTGCCGATCCGGATGCGCTTGACTTCGCGCACAATGGAGGAATGGTCGCCTACGGAATGGTCCCCACGTGGTCACGACTGGACAGTCATCGATTCCGCAAGCATCTTCACACGCTGGTTGAAAGCGGCGTCACTGGCCGGCGATCCGCAGGAACTGGCTCAGCGCGCGATGATCACCGCAACATGCGGACTTGGACTGCTCGATCCTTCCGTCCGTCGCGGAGTCGTTCAGCGTCGCACACGGCGTTGGCAAACTGATCCGGAGTTTGGCCGGTAGGCTGTAGTTATTGCGCCGGGTCGTAGTTCAGGTTGGGGCCGAGCCATCGCTCAACCTCCGCCGTACTCATTTCCTTGCGGACGCTATAGTCGGCGACCTGATCTCGGTCGATTTTGCCCAGGCTGAAATAGCGCGATTCCGGATGGGCGAAATAGAGCCCGCTGACACTCGAGCCAGGCCACATCGCAAACGACTCAGTAATCAGCATCCCGGTGTTGCCCTGTACGTCGAGTAAACGCCAGAGCGGACCCTTCTCGGTGTGATCCGGACATGCCGGGTACCCGGCGGCCGGCCTGATGCCGCGATACTTCTCCGGATGAGATCCTGCGTTGCTTAGACCCTCACCGCAACCGTATCCCCATTCTTCGCGCACCCGTTTGTGCAGGCATTCGGCGAAAGCTTCCGCCAGGCGATCGGCGAGAGCCTCGGCCATGATGGCATTGTAGTCGTCGTTCTCAGCACGGAATCGTTCGCACAACTCCTTCAGGCCGATCCCGGTGGTCACAGCGAACGCGCCGATGTGATCCGGCAATCCTGTTTCCTTCGGCGCTATGAAATCGGCGAGCGACCGGCATGGCTCGCTGCCTTCCCGGTTTGCCTGCTGGCGGAGGAAGTGGAATCGCTCCAATGCGTTCCCACGGGCGCTGTCTGTGTACAGTTCGACATCGTCGCCAACGGCGCTAGCGGGAAAAAGGCCGTATACGCCACGCGCCGTGATCAGCTTCTTCTCGATGATGAAATCCAGAAGAGCATTGCCTTCGCTAAAGAGCTGCCGAGCCTGCGCACCGTGCGACTCGTGGTTGAAGATGCGGGGATAGATGCCTTTCAATCCCCAGGTATGGAAGAACGGCGACCAGTCAATGAACTCCCGCAGCGTTTCGAGAGGAAAATCCTTCAGGATACGTACTCCAGTAAACTTGGGTACCGGCAGGTCTTCTGCCCGCCATTCGATCGGGGTTCGCCTTGCGCGCGCGGTCTCGAGCGAGACAACCGTCTGCCGAGGCGAGCCATGGGCCTTACGGAGCGCCTCGTACTCAGCGCGGTGCTGCTCCACGAAGGCTGGTTTGCCTTCGTCACTCAGGAGGCTTGTCGTTACGGGTACGGCCCGGCTGGCATCCAATACGTGAACCACCGGCTCGCTGTAGTGCGGCGCGATTTTGACGGCCGTGTGTGTCCGAGTCGTGGTAGCGCCGCCGATGAGCAGCGGCAACTTGAACCCCTGACGCTCCATCTCGCGCGCGACGTGCACCATTTCGTCGAGAGAGGGAGTTATCAAACCGCTGAGGCCGATCACATCTGCCTTCTCCGCCTTAGCGCGTTCGAGGATTTTTTCGCAGGGAACCATCACTCCCAGATCGACTACCTCATAGTTGTTGCACGCCAGCACGACGCCTACAATGTTCTTTCCGATGTCGTGAACGTCGCCTTTGACCGTAGCAAGGACGATTTTTCCCTGCGTCTTGACCACTTGGCCGGCAGCGGCCATTGCCTCCTTCTCGGCCTCCATGAAGGGCGTCAAGTAGGCTACCGCCTTCTTCATTACGCGAGCCGACTTCACCACCTGAGGCAAGAACATTTTGCCGGCGCCAAACAGGTCACCCACTACGCTCATGCCGGCCATTAAAGGTCCTTCGATCACCAACAGGGGACGGCCGAGTTTAACGCGAGCCTCCTCCGTATCGATGTCAATGTAACTGTCAATGCCTTTGACCAAAGCGTGAGAAAGGCGCTCTTCTACCGGGCCGTTGCGCCATTCTTCCGTTTTTTTCTCACTGGCCACCGCGCCAGCGCTCGCCGCCTTCAGCGCTTCACCGTGTTCCACCAGCCGCTCTGTCGCATCGGGGCGACGGTTTAGGAGCACGTCCTCTACCATGACCTTCAGGTCCGGCTCGATCTCCTCATACACTTCGAGCATGCCGGCATTCACGATGCCCATGTCCATGCCCGCCGCGATGGCGTGGTAAAGAAACGCGGAGTGCATGGCCTCGCGAACCTTGTTGTTGCCTCGAAAACTGAACGAGATGTTCGAGACGCCGCCACTTACCTTGGCGTGGGGCAGGTTGGCCTTGATCCAACGTGTCGCGTTGATGAAGTCAACCGCGTAGTTGTTATGCTCCTCCATGCCGGTAGCAACGGTAAGAATATTCGGGTCGAAGATTATGTCTTCAGGCGGAAAACCGACGTCGTCGACCAGGATTCTGTACGCCCTTTCGCAGATACGGATCTTGTCCTCGTAGGTCGCTGCCTGACCCTTTTCGTCGAAGGCCATCACCACCGTTGCCGCGCCATACTTGAGGACGGTAGCGGCGTTCTGGCGAAATTTCTCTTCGCCTTCCTTCAGCGAGATGGAATTGACGATGCCCTTGCCTTGCAGGCATTTGAGCCCCGCCTCGACGACCTCCCATTTCGAGGAGTCGACCATAAAGGGCACTTTGGCGACTTCCGGTTCGCTCGCCAGCAATTGCAGAAAACGGCTCATGGCTGTCACGCCGTCGATCATGCCCTCGTCCATGCAAATGTCGATGACGTTGGCTCCGTTCTCTACCTGCTGGCGAGCTACGACGACTGCTTCTTCGTATTTACCCGCCTTGATGAATTTTGCGAACTGGGGTGAGCCGGCCACATTGGTCCGCTCACCGATCATGATGTAAACGCCCGTCTGCTGGGTGAATGGCTGCGATCCCGAGAGACGCAGAGGCCTTGTCTCTGTTACCGGCGCGTCGGCCACGGTCACGCTTTGGGACACTAGAACGGACTTTGTTCTTGGCTCGCGCGGAGCTTGGCCGTCCAGCGCTTTGGCGATAGCCGCGATATGTTCGGGTGTATTGCCGCAACAGCCGCCGGCGATATTGATGAGCCCGCCGCGTGCAAAATTGCCGAGATAACGTGCCATGTCGGCCGGCTCCAGATCGAACCCGGTCGGTGAGAGGGGATTCGGCAGACCGGCATTCGGGTAGCAGGAGATCGCCGCGTCTGACTTCTCCGAAAGTTCCTCGAGGAACGGATACATCAGATCGGGGCCCAGTGAGCAGTTCAAGCCCACCGCCAAAGGCTTCACGTGCTCTACCGCGTTCCAAAACGCTTCGATGGTTTGTGCGGAGATCATCGTCTCGCCGCCACGCCCTACCGCCGCCGAAATCATCACCGGCAATTCCTTGCCGTCCTGATCGAAAACTTCGCGGATGGCGACCAGGGCCGCCTTGGCATTCAGCGAGTCGAAGATTGTCTCTACCAGAAGCAGATCGGAACCGCCGGCAATAAGGGCGCGCACCTGCTGAGCGTATGCGGTCTTCACCTGATCGAAGGTGACTACCCTAAATCCTGAATCATCAGCATCCGGCGAGTTCGAGAGTGAAACCGTCAGCGGACCGATGGCTCCCGCCACAAATCGCTGGCGCGAGGTTGCATTCGCGATACGGTCAGCCCATTCACGGCACTGCCGCGCCGATTTCTCGTTGATCTCCCAAGCAAGGCTGCTGAGGAATGGATCTTCAATGACCTTCTGGTAGAACTCGGGATCCTTCCGACCCCCGTGCTCGCGCGGATCGTCCACAAAGAATTCACTCTGTGTGATGCTGCTTGCCCCGAAGGTGTTCGTCTCGATGATGTCCGCGCCCGCTTCCAAGAATCGACGATGGATGTCACAGATCATGTCCGGCTGCGTGAGCGAGAAAAGATCACCGTTGTTCAGCAGGTCCTTCTTCGAGTCCTTAAAGCGCTGCCCACGAATGTCGGCTTCCGCCATCCCGTAGGTGCGGATTGTGGTGCCCATCGCCCCATCGATGATGGCGATTCGACGTTCCAGAACTTTCTCAAGCGGATGTTGGCCGGCTGTTTTCATCTATGTCTAATGGCCTTGAGCTTGGGCATGGCAACCCTCAGGCAGCGTACGCGACCTGAATCGCCCTACCCCGCGATTATTTCCGGCTGCCGAAGAGAATCGAACGCGGTGCATACACCGATCGCTGGCTCTTGACAGTCAGGCATATCTATTGGCGCTACCGAGTACTTCTCTTATGATAGCGGTAACGCATGCTTGCACGTGCAACTAGCTGAAATGATTGCTGATCTGGTCGCGCAGTTTCTTGAGACGCAGAATTATCCTCGCCGAATCGTCTGTCTCACAGAAGAGACGACCGAAACAATTTACCTCCTGGGAGAGCAGGATCGTATCGCCGGTGTTTCTGGCTACACGGCAAGGCCTCCGGAAGCTCGTCTGAAACCGAAAGTCTCTGCTTTTACGACCGCGAAGTTCGACAAGATCCTGGAAGTTCACCCCGATTTGGTTCTCACCTTTTCGGATTTACAGGCGGATTTGGCGCGCGAGTTAATTCGTCGTGGGGTGCCGGTTGTCGCATTCAATCAGCGAAGCGTTTCCGAGATTCTGGAGATGATATTTTTTCTGGGCCGTATCCTTGGATGCGAGGCCAAGGCGCGATCGCTCGTGGATCGCCTGATTGCAAATCTTCACGCGATCAGTCTGTCTGCCCGTCAATTTCCCGGGCGGCCAAGGGTATTTTTCGAAGAATGGAAAGACCCGCTCATCAGCGGAATTCGCTGGGTGGAGGAATTGATTGAGATCGCGGGCGGGCGCCGTTGTTTCCTGAGCTGAAGGAGGCGGCACTCGCCAGAGACCGCATTGTTCAGCCCGATCTCGTGCGTGAGCGTAACCCTGATGTCGTCATCGCATCGTGGTGCGGGATGAAAGTCAACAAAGAAGCGATTCGTAGCCGCCCGGGTTGGGAGACGATCAATGCCATTCGCGACCGTCACATTTACGAAATCAAGTCCACGTATATACTGCAACCGGGTCCCGCCGCGTTGACGGAAGGTGTGCAGCAGCTTCACTTTATTCTGGCCAAAGTTTGCGGCGTGTCCGTTCCATCCGACCTTCAGCCTGCGGAGCGAGTTGATTCCGCCCTGGAACCGCATAAAAGAAAAGTGGCGTCGATATAAAAGATTAAAGATAGGGTTTATAGGTTAATGATTGACCGACGCAGTGTTCTGAAGGCGCTTGGAATGGCACCTATGATGCCTTCGGAGTATACAGGAGAATTTCGCTGTGATACGCATCCTCGCTCCTGTCCGGACGGCCGGAAAGTCGTCATTAATTCGGCTCACGGCGGTAACGGCCGCCAGCTCTATCTCACGGATATCAGCCGCATTGTGGCGTGAACTGTTTGCCGCGTCCCATTCCGTGACTTATTCAGCGCGCAGAGCTTCCGACGGATCCACAGCGGCGGCCCGGCGAGAAGGCAAATAACTCGCGATGGCTGCGATCGCGACGAGCCCCAGCGAGACCAATAAATAGGTAAGCGGATCGGCCGGGCTAACGTGAAATAGCAGCGACGACATGAGCCGCGTGACCGCGAATGCGACTACCAGCCCGATAACGGCACCGATCCCTGTCAGAAGTATTCCATGGCGGACAAACATTGCTGTCAATTCATGCCGCTGTGCGCCGAGCGCCATGCGGATGCCAATCTCTCGGGTCCGCTGCGACACCGCGTAGGCAATCACGCCATAAATTCCGACCACACCCAATAGGAGTGCCATGCCGGCGGCGATCGCCATCATCACAAGCGTGAATGAGGTGCGCGCCATCGATTTTTTGTAGATCTGATCGAGGGTGTGAGCGCCGGCGACCGGCATATTGGGGTTCACTGACCAGACGGCCTGCCGAAGCTCCTTGAGAAAACTCTCTGAACCTGTGCGCGGGCTGCGAACAACAAACGATGCGGTGCGATGGATGAATTCTTTTTCACCCCAGAAATTATCGAGCAGAGGCGGCCAATACACAGTGGTGGGCAGCTTCTGATTCACGCCGTCTCCATAGACGTCTGCCACGACACCGACAATTTCACGCCACGGATCGTTCATGCCTTCGCGCACCTGGTGATGGAGCGCGTTCGCCGGAGTGCGCCAGTACTCGCGCGCAAAACTTTCAGAAATCAGCGCTACGGGCGTATGGCTGTAGAGGTCCGTCCAAGTGAAATCGCGGCCGGCCACGAGCGGCGTGCCCAATGTTGAATGCAGAGCGGGCGAGATGAATACAAAGTGCCGGATCGGGGGAAGCTGTCCGTCTTTGTAGACGCGATCGCGCGAAAAGAGAACGTCGGAGCTGTTGTGTCCGTCCATGGGAATGGCCGATGTCATGGCTGCCGATGACACACCCGGAACACGCCGGAGTTGTTCGAGAATATCGTTCTGCATGCGCAGAACTTTTTCGGCGTCCTTTACTTGCGCCTCCGGAATGGAGAGCGTGAACGTCTGAACGTGCGCGGGATTGGCGAAGCCGGGTTGAATTCGCATCATGGTCCGGAAAGTGCGGATCATCAAGCCGGAACTGATGAGAAGAACCAGTGCAAGAGCAACCTGAATCACCACCAACCCGTTGCGTGCTCGATGACGTTCTCGAGTTTGGCTAAGCCCGCGACCGCCCTCACGCATCCCGGTAGCTAACTTCGCGCCCGCGTGTTTGAAGACGGGAATCGATCCGAACAGAAGACCCGCGAATACCGAGATAGCCAGACTGAACAACAGGACGGGCGGATCAATGGCAATGTCGGCCAGGCGCGGAAGTCCGGCCGGCGCCGTCGCGAGCAGCAAACGCAGCGCGCCAAAAGCGACCAGCAGTCCACCTGCACCACCCAGTACGGCTAACGTCATGCTTTCGGTTAAGAGTTCCAGGGCGATACGAGCACGGCTTGCTCCGAGTGCGGCGCGAATTGCCAGTTCCAGGTGACGCGACTCGGCCCTCACCAGCAGAAGGTTCGCTACATTGGCGCAAGCGATAAGCAGCACAATCCCGATGGTTCCCATGAGCACCCACAGAACGGTGCCTATGTCGCCAATCATTGTTTGTTCAAACGGCCGAAAAGCGGGTGTAATCCGGGCCTGCTCGAATAGCTTGACGCTGAGGCCAGGGGGCGCCTGGAAACTCCGATTTACGATGGGCAGCATACGCGCTCCATCCGCATTGGCCTGAGCGAGCGTGATTCCAGGCTTGAGTCGGGCAACGCCGTCGAAGCTGAAGTTCCCGAGAAATGTCTTGTTTCGGTCGAACTGCAGGGGGCGAATCAGCGCGATGTCCATATCCAAGAAGCGGAAATTGCGCGGCATCACACCGATCACTTCGCGCGCCTTGCCATCGATCAAAATGCGGCGTCCGATGATCGAACGATCTCCGCTGAACTTGCGGTGCCAATAGCCGTCCATCAGGATGACGGTGTCCGGGCTTGCCGGCAGAACGTCTTTCCGGGTGAAGGAACGTCCGAACGCCGGCGAAATGCCCAGGATCGGAATAACGGCATCGGTTACCAGAAGAGACGGCACCTGTTCGGGCTCGGAAATACCGGTGACGCTGACGCTGTCGCTGGTGTACAGCCCTACATCCTGAAAACTCCGGTTTTGCTCGCGGAAGGTGAAATACACGGATGGCGAGTTGGTCAGTTCTTTGATATTTATGCCAGGCGCCGTTAGCGTGAGGCCGATCAATTGTTCTGGGCGAGGATACGGCAGCGGCTTCAGGAGCACGCCTTCAATCACGCTGAAAATGGCCGTGTTGGCACCGATGCCAAGCGCCAGCGTCAAAATGGCGACCAACGTGAACATAGGTGAACGGAAGAGGCGGCGCAAAACCTGCATAAGCGAACTCCTTTGAGAGTATTACGGATCGTGGCTGCCGAAAAGTTCAAGAGGTGTCAGAGTAAAGATATGAGCAGCACAGCCCCAGTTGTCGATTCCGTTGCCGCCCGCACACACGGCCTTTACATAGGTGGCGAGTGGGTTGAAACTAGCCGCCAGGATGATGTGAAGCTCCCGTATGACGGTTCGGTCGTGGGTTTGGTGGCACATGCCGAAGAGCGTCACGTAGAGATGGCGGTCCAGGCCGCCGAACAGGGAGCTGCCGCCATGGCGTCACTTGCCAACCATCAGCGCGCGGAGTTGCTGCTCCGTATTGCCGAGGAAGTAAGGAAAGACGAATCAGATCTAGCGGAACGTATTTGCGCGGAGACCGGCAAGCCTGTGAAGGAGGCGCGGATCGAAGCGAGCCGGAGTGTGAATACGCTGATTGCGGCGGCGCATGAGGCTCGCCAGTTGCACGGTGAGGTGGTGCCCATGGACTTTACCGCTGGTGCCGAAGGCCGGCTGGCGATGACGATGCGCGAATCCCTGGGCGTGATCGGCGCCATAACGCCGTTCAACTTTCCGCTCAATCTTACGCTGCACAAACTCGCGCCAGCGCTCGCGGGTGGCAATGCCGTGGTTCACAAGCCCGCGGAACGCACTCCCCTGAGCGCTTTGCGGCTGGCTGAGCTTGTGAATCGCGCTGGTGCTCCAAAGGGCGCCTACAATGTCATCACCGGTGACGGACCGGCCCTCGCACAAGCCATGCTTCGAAATCCGGCGATTGCGATGATGACTTTCACCGGAAGTGTGCAGGTCGGCACGGAGTTGCGGCGTCAAGCCGGGCTGAAGCGCATGACGCTGGAGCTAGGCAATAATTCCGCCGCGATTATCGAGCCTGATGCCGATCTAGACACAGCGATCAAGCGCTCCGTGCAGGGTGCGTTCGGCCACAGCGGCCAGATTTGCATCTCGCTGCAACGTGTCTTCGTGCACGATGCCGTTGCAGACAAATATGTAGATGGCCTGGTAGCAGCAACCAGAAAACTGCATCTAGGGCATCCCTATGAAGCGTCGACCGATATTTCTTCGTTGATCGACGAAAAAGCTGCGGTGCGGGTCGAAAGCTGGATTCAGCAGGCCGTGGAAAGCGGCGCCCGGCTCCTCTGCGGGGGCAAGCGGACGAATGCCACCATCGAGCCGGCCGTACTGGTCGATGTTCCACCCTCGGCTCGTATTTCGTGCGAGGAGGTATTCGGACCTGTGGTGGCGGTCTACCGTTACTCCTCTCTCGAGGATGCCATTGCCCGCGCAAACGACACGCCGTACGGATTGCAGGCCGGCATTTTCACTGCGAATCTCGCTCGAGCCTTTTCAGCGGCAAAGAAGCTGCGGTTTGGAGGCGTACTCATCAACGATATCCCGACCTTCCGTATGGACCACATGCCCTATGGCGGCGTCAAACACAGCGGCATGGGCCGCGAAGGTCCCCGTTATGCAATCGAAGAAATGACCGAGCTAAAATTCGTTTGCTGGAAAACTGAATAAACGGCGAGATGGCGGCTCGAAACTATCTGTCATATAATTGTTTTACGGGCTTGATGCTTATCCTCATTCAGGGCGGCATTCTCATTAGCGTGGCCATTACAGGCCCTGCCTAAGACCCCGTGCAAAGTTTTTGAGTTGAAAGGGCCATTGGCGGGGTGAACCAGCCGATGGCCTTTTGTTTTGCGCACAGGAAAAAATCGATGAAGATTCAAACGTTCGACACCACGCTTCGGGATGGCACGCAGGGCGAGTCCGTCTCTTTTTCCGCCGAGGACAAGCTGCTGATTGCCCAAAAGCTCGACGAACTGGGAATCGACTACATCGAAGGGGGCTGGCCGGGCTCGAATCCCAAAGATAAGGCATTTTTTGAACGCGCCAAAGAGTTGCGGCTGGCGCACGCCAAACTCACGGCTTTCGGCTCTACCCGTCTCGCGAAAAATTCCGTGGAAAACGATCCGAACGTTTGTGAACTGATTGCGGCCCAAACACCCGTGGTTTCGATTTTTGGCAAGACGTGGGATTTCCATGTGCGCCGTGCCCTTGGGATCACTGAGGAAGAAAATCTGAGGCTCATTGCCGATACAGTCCGCTTTCTCAAGACACATGGGCGCGAAGTGGTCTACGATGCCGAGCATTTCTTCGACGGCTACCGCGCTAACCCGGCCTACGCCCTAAAGACGCTGGAAGCTGCACAAAAGGCCGGCGCCGACGTGCTTTGCATGTGCGACACGAACGGCGGCACCATGCCGATGCAAGTCGCCGAAATTGTGGCGGCGGTACGCAGCCGCTTTGATGGAGTGCTCGGCATCCATGCGCATAATGATTCGGAACTTGCGGTCGCCAACAGCCTGGTTGCGGTCGAGGCTGGCGCAACACATGTGCAAGGCTGCATGAATGGCTATGGCGAGCGTTGCGGCAACGCCAATTTATGCTCGATCCTGGCCAATCTGGAATTGAAACTAGGTCATACGACAGTTGGTTCCGAGAAGCTCAGGAATTTGACCAGCGTCGCGCGCTTCGTCGCTGAAATGGCCAACCTGCCGCTGCGCAGTGAGCAAGCGTTCGTCGGCCCCAGCGCGTTTGCGCACAAGGGCGGCATCCACGTCAGCGCTGTCATGAAGGATGCAGCCACGTACGAGCACATCCAGCCCGAAAGCGTGGGCAATCGACAGCGCGTGCTGCTCAGTGATCTGTCCGGCCGCGGCAACGTCACTTATAAGCTGAAGCAGCTCGGCCTGAAGGACGATCTGCCGGAGAGCGCCCGCCGCGAGATTCTAGAGCGTATCAAACAGATGGAACACCAAGGCTACGATTTCGAAGCCGCTGAGGGAACCTTCGAGTTGCTTGTACGCGAAGCGATCGAGCCGAATTTCCATCCTTTCGACGTGGTGGGCTATGAAGTATCGACCAAACTCGAAGGACACGAAACAGTCACGTCGGCGAGCGTGACGCTGCGTGTGGGCGAGACCGTGCATTCTTCGGCCGCCACCGGCAATGGTCCCGTGCACGCTCTCGATATCTGCCTTCGGCAATGTCTCGCGCCGGTCTATCCGGCGATTACAGATGTGCGCCTCACCGATTACAAAGTCCGCGTGCTCGGCGCGAAAGGCGGCACGGAATCAAAGGTGCGTGTTTTGGTCGAATGGAGTGATCATCAACGAAGTTGGGCGACGGCCGGTATCTCCGATAACGTCATCGACGCCAGTTGGCGCGCGCTCGTCGACGCGCTCCGTCTCGAGCTGATGCGATTGCTTGAGACGCGCGAGCCCGCCGAACGCGACCTCAGTTGGGCCGTCTAAGACGGCCGTCGTAGAATCAGCTACATGAAAGCTGTCGTCGCCGATCCGCTAGGAGGGCCTGAAAGCCTCAAGTACATAGATCAACCGACTCCGCAGCCGGGCGCCGGCGAGGTCTTGGTAAAGATCGAAGCAATCGGTGTCAACTTTATCGACGTTTATTATCGCAACGGGACATATAAGGCTCCGGAAAGTCCGGTGAAGCTGGGCAGTGAAGCTGCGGGAACGATTGCGGCGACTGGCGCGGGTGTGAATCTTCCCGTTGGACAACGTGTAGCCTATGCGATGTCTCGCGGATCGTACGCCGAATACGCATTGGCGCCGCAGCAGCTTTTAGTGGAACTGCCCGAGAACGTTTCCTTCGACGATGGCGCCGCGATCATGCTGCAAGGGATGACAGCGCATTACCTTACGCATTCCACATTTCCTCTGAAGCCCGGTCAGACCTGCCTGGTCCATGCGGCAGCCGGTGGGGCGGGGCTGCTCATTGTACAGCTTGCGAAAATTGCCGGTGCAACCGTCATTGGAACCGTCTCTACTCCGGAGAAAGCGCAGCTGGCACGTGAGCATGGGGCCGATCACCTGATCCTTTACACCGAACAGGATTTTGTGACGGAAGTAAAGCGGCTCACGGGAGACCGTGGCGTCGACGTAGTGTATGACTCGGTCGGCAGCACAACTTTTCATAAGAGCCTCGACTGTCTCCGTCCGCGCGGCATGCTGGTGAGCTTTGGGCAATCGAGCGGCGTAGTGGGGCAGATCGACCCACTGACGCTTAGCCAGAAAGGGTCACTATTCTTGACCCGGCCGTCGCTTGCCAACTACGTCAGCGAGCCCGCCGAGCTGCGGCAGCGCGCGAGCGATCTGTTTCAATGGCTTGCGGCCGGCCGCTTGCGGCTGCGGGTCTACAAAACATACAAACTAGCCGATGCCGGTCAAGCGCACCGCGATCTCGAAGGTCGTAAGACGACCGGCAAACTGCTGCTGAAGCCATAAGAGCGAAACTTGGAAAATGTAGGAGCTTTTGCGCTTCGGCGCCAGAAATTGCTGCCCGCTCTCGGGCCCGTGCGAGCCGGCGCATTCCTCGCTACGTCGCTTCCCAACATCCGATATCTGAGTGGTTTTACCGGCAGCAACGCCGCGCTTCTCCTTACCGGCGAAAGGGCGATTCTATTCACCGACCCGCGCTATCGCACGCAGGCCGCACGGGAATCGGATTGTGAGGTACGGATCGCGAAGGGGCCGCTTTCGAGTGAGATTGCAGTCGCCGTCCAGCGGCTCCGCCTCAAGTCGATCGCTTTTGAACGTAATCGGATCGGTTTTGAAGAACATCAGGCGCTTGCGGAGGCGCTTACGGGGGTCCGGCTCAAGCCGGTCAGCGGCGCGGTCGAAGCGCTGCGCATGGTGAAATCTGCCGACGAAATCGCCGCCATCCGGAATTCCGTCCGGTTGAATTCGACGGCGCTTGACCAGTCGTTGCGGCATTTCAAGCCCTCGATGACCGAAGTGGATCTGGCTGCCGAGATCGAGTACCGCATGCGGCGGCTGGGCGCGGACGGTACCGCGTTCGACACGATTGTTGCCTCCGGAGAAAGGACGGCCCTGCCACACGCTCATCCGGCCGCCCGGTCTATACAAAGTGATCAACTATTATTGATTGATATGGGCGCAAGCGTCGCCGGCTACGCCAGCGACATGACCCGGACGTTCGGGGTAGGCCAGGTTGACGCGAAGACACGGCGAATGTACAAAGCCGTTCTGGAAAGTCAACTGGCCGCCATTGCCGCCGTGAGACCGGGTATATCCTGCGCTCAAGTGGACCGAGCGGCGCGTAGCGTCTTACACGGCTATGGTCTGGAAAAGTTGTTTGTGCACTCCACCGGGCATGGCCTCGGTTTGGAGATTCACGAGCGCCCGCGGGTAGGGCGCAAGGAAGCGACGAAGTTGGAACCCGGCATGGCCATCACCATCGAGCCGGGCGTATATCAGGAGGGGATTGGCGGCATCCGCATCGAAGACACCGTAGTCGTGACCTCACAGGGATGTGAGATCCTGACTCCTACCAGCAAAGAGCTGGCGCTTCTGTAGCGCGGGTGTCTCCGGCTGCGGCACGAACATAATGACGATCGATGAAATCAAAGAATTAATCCAGATCGTGAAGGACACCGGCATTGCGGAACTGGAAGTGCGGCGTGGCGAAAACAGTGTTCGCGTCCGTGGCGCAGTGCTGCAAGCTCAGGATGTTGTCGTTCCCACGGTGTCGGCGACACAGCCTCCTGCCGCCGCGAGTGCTGCCGCAAAGCAGGAAGACGAGCGCGATATCGTCGTGAAATCTCCGATCGTGGGTACTTATTACGATGCGCCGTCTCCAGGGTCCGCTCCTTTTGTGAAACCTGGTGACCGGGTACAGCCGAAGCAGGTGCTCTGCATTATTGAATCGATGAAATTGATGAACGAAATCGAAGCCGAGATCGCGGGTGTGGTGGTACAAAACCACGTCGAGAATGGCCGGCCGGTGGAGTATGGCGAATCTCTTTTCACCATCCGGCCGGATTGAGCTGCGCCAGGAAACATGTTCCGTAAAATTCTGATTGCGAACCGGGGCGAAATCGCGCTGCGGGTTATCTGTGCGTGCAAAGACCTGGGCATAAAGACCGTGGCCGTGTATTCGGAAGCGGACCGGCACAGTTTGCACGTGCGTTTTGCCGATGAGGCTGTGTGTATCGGGCCTGCCAAAAGCACGCTCAGCTATCTGGATATTCCCAAGGTCATCAGCGCGGCAGAGATCACCAATGTCGACGCCATCCATCCGGGCTACGGCTTTCTGAGCGAGAACGCCGATTTCGCGGAGGTCTGCGATCTATCAGGCATCAAATTCATCGGACCCAAGCCTGCCGTCATTCGTGAGATGGGATTGAAGCAGCGTGCGCGCGCCATCATGCAGCAGGCCGGTGTGCCGATTTTGCCGGGATCGCATGGGGTGCTCGCGAGCGCGGAAGAGGCTTTAAGCCTGGCTGCCATAATTCGGTATCCCGTCATGCTGAAGGCGGCCGCCGGAGGTGGAGGGCGCGGCATGCGGATGGTGCGGTCCGAGGCCGAACTGCCCGGTCTTTTCGCGCAAGCCCAGGCGGAAGCGGCCGCTGCCTTCGATTCCGGCGACATTTATATGGAGAAACTCGTAGAGCGGCCGCGGCACATCGAGTTTCAAATCCTTGCCGATGAACACGGTCATGTAGAAGTTCTCGGTGAGCGCGAATGCTCGATCCAGCGCCGGCACCAGAAGCTGCTGGAAGAATCCCCGGCGCCGTCACTTTCACCGGCGCTTCGCGCCAGCGTCTCGGATGCACTTCGCAAGGCGATGGCCGCGATTGGTTACACGAATGCGGGCACGGTTGAATTTTTAATGGATGCGAATCACGAGATCTACTTCATCGAGGTGAACGCGCGCATCCAAGTGGAGCATCCCGTGACCGAGTTGGTTACCGGCCTCGATCTCGTCAAAGCGCAGATTCGCATTGCCGCAGGCGAACCGCTCGAAAATATCCTGCCCGAGGCGCCCTGTGTCCGGGGTCACGCCATCGAGTGCCGCATCAACGCGGAACATCCCCAGACTTTCGCGCCCTCTCCCGGCCGCATCACCGCCCTCAATTTGCCGGGTGGCATAGGGGTGAGGGTCGATACGGCCGCTTATACGGATGGCGTCATCCCTCCTTATTACGATTCGTTGGTAGCGAAGCTGATCACCCACGGCGAAGACCGCCAGGAAGCCATCCAGCGTATGAAACGAGCGCTGAGTATGTTCGTGATCGAAGGTATCGAGACCAGCATTTCTTTGCATGAAGAAATTCTTTCCGACCAGGACTTTCTGGCTGGAGACTTCGATACCACATTTCTGGCCAAGCTGGAAGAACGTAGAAATGGAGAAGACGTCTCCCAGGCGGTTGCTCTGTAAACAATTCTCTCCGAAAAACGTTTTGTTGAAAAGCTGGAACTGCAGAGGGTTTCGGTGAATCCAACCGAATAGCTTGATTAATTCGTCGAACTTCAAGTATTACATTCACGATGGCATCGCCGAGTGCCGTCTTCAACTTCTGGGGCGGGTAGGCGAGCCGGAAGTAGCCGAGCTGAGTAGCTGTTGGCAGACTGCTCGGACAATTCTTGGTGAACGCCGCCTCGTTCTTGACGTTCGCGAAGTGACTTCCATCGACGACTCAGGGAAGAAGTGGTTGGCCCAAATGATCCAGGATGGAGCAGCCTGCCTGCCGGAGTCTTTCCTGATGGACGCCTTGGCGGGCAGGATCCACCCGCCCGACCAGGCGCCTGCCTGCGCCAAACTCGGCTGGTTCTCCCGTGTCGTGTCGTTGTTCCGCGGCGCGCGTGTGCCTGCCGCCGACCTCGGTGCCGACTAACTAAACCAGCACCGTAAATGCTGATTCCGTGCGGCTGACAGGCCGATATGTGGTGTCTCGTTCCACCGGCTCTCGTCCCGCCTCCCGAATTAGTCTCAGAAGATCCTGCCGCCTCAGGTGCTGGACGGTCTGCGCTCCGGCGTCGTGATAGATTTTTTCCTCCACTACCGTTCCGTCGATGTCGTTGGCGCCAAAGCGCTGCGCTATCTGTGCCACGCCCGGCGTCATCATGATCCAATACGCTTTGATGTGTGGGATGTTGTCGAGCATCAGGCGCGAAATGGCGATTTGTTTCAAATCGTCGAACCCGCTAGTCGTCGCGAGATGGCTCAGGGCTGTATTAGCGGGATGGAATGCCAGTGGGATGAACGTCACGAATCCGCGGGTTTCGTCCTGCACGGCACGCAGCCGAACCAGGTGATCGGCTGCGTCCTCGGGTGTTTCTAGATGCCCATAGAGCATTGTGCAATTGCTTTTCAAGCCGATTTGATGCGCAGTTCGGGCCGTTTCGAGCCACTCATCTCCATCGATCTTGTGATCGCAGATGATGCGTCGTACGCGCTCGGAAAAAACCTCGGCGCCGCCGCCGGGCATCGAATCTACTCCAGCAGCCTTTAATTTCTCGAGTGTCTCCCGAATCGATGTTTTGGCTCGCCGGGCAAGATAGGCTACTTCCACCATCGTGAACGCCTTCAGGTGGACGCCCGCGTATCGCTCCTTCAGGCCGGCGATCATCTGGCAAAACCAATCGAGCGATAGTTCGGGGTGCAGTCCCCCGACGATATGGAACTCCGTCACCGCTTCCGCGTAGCCTTTGCCGGCGGCCTCCCAGACCTGTTCAAGCGACATCGTGTAGGCGCGCGGATCTTTGGCCTTCTTGCCGAAGGCGCAAAGGCGGCAGCTCGCCACACATACATCGGTGGGATTGATGTGTCGGTTAACGTTGAAATACGTTGTGTCTCCATGCAAGCGCTCGCGCACAGTGTTCGCCATTGAGCCTAAAGCCAGAATGTCGGAGCTGCGGAACATGGCGACACCGTCCTCATAGGACAGGCGCGCGCCCGCGGATACTTTCTCCCAGATAGGGCGGAGACGGGAATCCTCAATTTCAATCATGATCGAAAAAAGTAATCGTGCTGCAGCAGAATATCGGCTGCCCAAAAGGCAAAGAAAAGCAGGCTGACGTAGCCGTTTACGGTGAAAAAGGCGGCATTCACTCGCGAGAGGTCATGCGACTTCACCAGGCCGTGCTCGTAGATCAGCAGAATGACCACAGCCACAATGCCCGCCGCGCTGAGCGGCCCCAGGTGAAACAACACGGCCAGTGCAATCAGACTGGCAATCATTGCCGCGTGCAGGACCCGTGCGATCGTCAATGCCCCTCCGATGCCGAATCGCTTAGGAATGCTGTACAGACCTTCTGACCGATCGAAGTCAAAATCCTGGCAGGCGTAAATGACATCGAAACCGGCAGTCCAGAACATCACCGCCGCCGTAAGCCAAAGGATTCGGGCATCCAGTTCGCCGCGCATGGCAATCCATGCGGCCGCCGGCGCCATGCCGAGGCAAAATCCCAGGATCAGATGCGAGAAGAGCGTGAACCGTTTGGAGAACGAATAGAAGAACAAAGTGGCGAGTACAAAGGGCGCAAGCACCAGACACCAGAACCCGAGTTCGCGCGCGGCGAACAGAAATAGCAACGACGCGATGGCCGTGAAACCCCAGGCGAACTGCGCCGACAACAGACCAGCCGGTAGATGCCGCGCGGCGGTCCGACGGTTGCGCGCATCGATATCGGCATCCAAAATCCTGTTGAACGCCATGGCCGCCGAGCGAGCCGAGACCATCGCGACTAAAATCCACACAAAGCGCCACGCCAAACCAGCAATGCGGAATCCACTGTCGCGCCAGGCGAGCAGTGCACCGGTCAGCGCAAACGGTAGCGCAAATACCGAGTGCTCGAACTTGATCATGTCGAGCGTGAGGCGCAGCCGTTTCCAAAAAAGATACATTCAGCCTTGACGTTACTATTTTAGGGGATGCCGCAGGAATCGCCGGTGGCGCACAAATTATGGACGTTTCACAAATTCAGCAACTGCTAGAGCAAGTCCGCAACCATGAAACCAGCGTTCCCGCCGCTCTGGACAGTCTGCGTCACTTACCGTTTGAAGACCTCGGGTTTGCCAAAGTGGATCATCATCGGGCGGTCCGGCACGGCATGCCGGAAGTGATTCTCGGTCAGGGCAAGCATCCGGATCAGGTCGCAGCCATCGCCGGCGCCATACTCTCAAAGTCTCGAAACCTGTTGTTGACCCGGGCTACCGCCGAAATGGCCGAGCGAGTTCTCGCCATCGCTCCCGAAACCGAATATTTTCCGGTGTCCGGGGTCGTGCGAGTCTGGCGCGATCGCGCTCTTCACGGCAAAGGCAAGATTGCGGTGGTATGCGCGGGCACCAGCGACGTCCCGGTTCTGGAAGAAGCGCAGCGCACGGCCGAAGTTATGGGCAATGAAGTAGACACTATTTCGGACGTCGGCGTGGCTGGGATTCATCGTCTGCTGCACCAGCGTGAGCGGCTTACGCATGCCCGCGTAGTGATCGTCTGTGCCGGCATGGAAGGCGCGCTGCCGAGCGTTGTGGGCGGTCTGGTCGGCTGTCCGGTCATCGCCGTTCCCACCAGTATCGGCTATGGCGCGAGCTTTCATGGACTCGCCGCTCTGCTTGGCATGCTAAATAGTTGCGCAAGTAATGTAACGGTCGTCAATATCGACAACGGCTTCGGCGCAGGCTACGTCGCCAGTCTGATCAACCGGCTCTAGTTGTTGGTCAGGTAGGCACCGTTCAATACCTGGAAGGCATTGCTGATTGCCCGTGCGGAGCCATCGGCGCCAAACGCCTGGACCACAAAAGTATGCAGGCCATTGGCAAGCCCCATCGTATCCAGCGAGAAATGCCAACCGACATTCGAACAATCGGGACTGGCGTGGACTGCGCAGACATCCGGGCGCGAATCGCCGTAGGTTGCCGGGCCGTAAGATACGCCATCTACCAGAGTCTTCACACTGGTGATCTGGCTGCCCCCCTCGAGTGCCCAGCCGTATGTGTAGACCGTTCCGGAGACAGTGGCATTCAAAGCCGGCGAATCAATCGTAAGCTGGATGGGATTTCCCGTCGAATTCGAGACGCTGAATTGGCTCGTTACAGTCGAATGCCGTCCGCTGGCGGTGGCGGAGGTTACTCCCAACACATGTGGGCCGTCGCTGAGCAGGCGAGTGTCGAGCACGAAATTCCAACCGACGTTCGGACAGCCGGCTCGCCCCGGAAATGCCCCGCACACGTCTACACGGCTTGCCCCATACGCAGCGCTTCCATAGGGAACGCCATCAATCGAGATCGTGACGTCTGTCACTGCCTCGTAATCGTCAATGGCCCAACCGTATGCGTTCATCACACCACTGCTGGATCCGCCTTGAACGGATGGGCGGTCGATCGTGATCCGTGACGGATTTGTTGTCCAGTTGGCGGCCGTGAAGGTTGTGCTGCTGCTGCCGGACTGCGTTTGGCCCCCGGTGGCCGTCGCCGTGGCCCGTATCACATGGGGGCCATTTGCGAGCAGGGTTGTGTCGAGCGCGAAGCTCCAACCGACATTGGGGCAGCCGGCGCCGGTATACACGGCGCACACATCGGCGCGGTTTGCCCCATAAGTAGCAGTGCCTTTTTGAATGCCATCCACGAATATGGCGACGCTGGCAATGGCCGCGCTCGTATTGACAGCCCAACCCGAGATTATGGCCGTTCCGAGCAGCGTGGTTTGCGGAGCAGGTTGATCGATGAAGAGCTTGGTCGGGTTCACGGGGTTGCCACCATTCGCGATAGGGAATGAAGTCGTCGCAGTGTGCCGATACCCCGCGGCATCGAATTCGGTGACTTGCAGAGCATGTACTCCGTCTGGAAATGTCGTGGTATCGAGCAGGTAGTCCCAGCCCACGTTGGGGCAGCCAATGGAGCCCGGGTACACAGCGCAAACGTCCTGGCGCGAGTCGCCATAGTGCGCCTGTCCAATCCGGACGCCGTCTATTGCCACGTCGACTCGCGTAACTGTTCCTTTGCCGCCAAGGGCCCAACCATAGAGGCTCACGGGACCGACCAGAACGGCCGTCTGCGTAGTCGGACGATCGATAACTACGATACCCGGATTTCCAGAAGAGTTCGTAGATGTGAACGATGAGGTGACTACGGAGCTTCGCCCTCCCGTGGTAACTGCAGTGACCGATAGCGTGTGCGTACCATCTGCTAACGACGAAAGATCCAGCAGGCTCGTCCAACCTACGTTCGGACAACCGATTCGCCCCGGAAATGCCGCGCAAACATCCGGACGCGGGAGGTTGTAAGCTGCGCTCTGAACGAAAACTCCGTCGATCGCCAATGAAACTTGCGATATAGCCGCGAGATTGTCCAACGCCCATCCGGAAAGTGTCACGGGGCTGGTGACGAGCGAACTCGATGGGGCAGGGGAATCGATGTAGATGTGCATCGGATTTGTGGAGGCTGCGTTGGCGACGGAGAAATTGCTGGTAGCAGTGTATTTTTGCCCCGTGGCGGCGCTGATGATCACGTCCAGTACGTGGCTGCCATCAGACAATTGCGTCGTATCGAGCTGGAATGACCAGCCCACGTTTGGGCAACCCGGGCGACTTGCAAACACGGCACAGACGTCGGCCCGCGATACGCCATAGGTCGCATTGCCATGAGAGACGCCATCGACCGCGATCTCGACATTGGTAACGGCTACGCTATCCGCCAGAGCCCACCCACTCATTGTCGTGATTCCCACCACCGGCGCAGAAGTAGGCGCATCGACCGAATATCGGAACTGCGCTGCCGTTCCGTTCCATTGATTCACAAGATTGGCGACATCGATTGAGCCGAGGCCGGTCGCAAGATCATATCCGGCTGTGGCTGGATAGAGACCGGATGGTCCCCCAGGTACGGCGTTGTTGCCGCTAGTGATGTCGTTGAAGATGCAATTGGATGAAGTTCGACCACCTGAGGCGCATTGCGAGTATTGTTGCTGCGCCGCGAGGCGATAGAGGACGACGTCTGCCTGCCCCTGGCGCGAACTCGTCTTTTGCACCACGAGTGCCATGATGCCTGCGAAAGAAGGTGTGGCTGCCGAAGTTCCCGCGTAGCCTGCCAAGCTGAATCGGCCAGTGGTTGTGGGTGTGCACGAACTCGACAAGCAAACTAGATAAGGGTCATGCCCTGCAGCCGCTAGAGAAACGTCCGGGACGTAGCGATGGTCGTCTGCCGGTATTCCTGGAATGCCGGCTTGCCAGGAAGGTTTCGACACCAGAGTGCTTACGCCACCGCCGCCCGCCCACAACCCCGGCGAATTTCCAGACGTGCACGTGCCTGCCGTGCAGCTTTCATTCCACACAACCTCCGGGATGTAGGAGAGTGCTGAATTGAGCGAGTTCGCATTGTTCCAATAGCTCGAATTATTGCCGTTCTCATTGAATTGAGTTCCGCCTACCGCGATGTTGTACGGCGTGGAAGACAAAACATTGACCGAGAGTCCTTGCGTGGCGGGTACTTTAGAAGGATCGTCACACCCTTCCGCGCCGGAATCGCCCGAGGCCACCGCATAAGTTATACCCTCGGCGGCCGCCTGTGCCGCCAGGTTGGAGATGGATGCTTGCTCAGCTTGTGTATAGGTAGCCTCGCAGGAGCCGAAGCTCTCCGTCATGATATCGGCCAGATTGTGATCAACAATATACTCTTCGGAGAGGTCTACGCCGTCTGCAGCGTTGGTTGAAGCCGACGCAACAAGCACTACCTTGGCATTTGGTGCTACGGCTCCGGCCCAAGTCACGTCTAGCGTGGCCTCGCCCACTTCTTCATTGTTCGAAGTGCCCGGATCGCGTCCGTTCACAATTATCTGCGGCGCGTTTGGCACGAGCCCGAACGTGCTGCGAAAACTGATCACGTCCTGAACATTGATGTTGCTACGGCCTACCACCGCGATCGTGACGCCGGATCCGTTAATCCCGCTGGAGTAAACGGGATTGATGTCGTAGATGGTGGCGTAGTCGGCGGGACCAAGGGCATGCTGGCCGCTCGACGTGTACTGCGGAGTTGCAGAATCACCTAAGAGCGTTCCTTCAAACTGCGCAGCCGATCGAATTGCCTGTGGCTGCTTCTCAAAATTGTGCAGGGTGGCCACGCCCGCTACAACCCCGGCGAGCGCCGCCGGAATCTCTGGATTACTGGAGTTCGCCCAGTGGCTCCGGCCATTCACCATGTACTTGTGGATCTGCGTATGAAACGTGTTCTCCACTTGGCCCGCATCGCCTGTGAACTCGATCAGGTTGCGGCCATTTGCCACATGGTCGATATGAAAACCATTCGATTCCAGCCAGCCCGTAATCTTCTGCACATCGTCATCCGATGCTCCAAACCGCTGCCCGAATTGTTCCGGTGCGAGCCACTGATGATATTGAGGAGAAGAAGGATCCTGCTGCGCGACCAAGAGTCTGTCAAGATCCGCTTGCTGAGCAGCGCTTCGCGTGAGCACCAGCTGCATCTGCTGCATCGGCAAGTCGGCCGGTGCCGCGCCGCGGTCGAATTCCGCGCGTGCCATGGGATGCCGGTTTCCGGCGAGCGTGATCGTGCGGCTTCCGCTGATCGCCTGCGTAATACGGGATCGCGACCGATCCTGCGCGCCCGCGGGCGAAACTGCCGATAGGCACAAAATTACCAATAACCGGAACGCAAATTCTCTTCGCATGGGCGAAATCGATGCTGGCCGCGAACTACTGAGACCACCCTCGAAAGCACGTGCTCCGAAAGACGTGTATACCTACTCTAGGTTACGTGGATTTTACAGTGGATTTATATCGGACGAAGCCACAATGCGTTAGGGCTCTCGGCGCTCGAGCGTCGCAATTCCGGACGTAAGCGCCGGTCCACCCGTGAATACCGTGGTCCGCCACTCCAGCCGCATGGTTCGTCCGTCAACCGAACGAATTGCCAGTGTCCCACGGCTGCCATTGCTCGCCTCCCAGACAAATTTGCGAGACGTCTTGTCCACGGCCGTCAATTGGAAGCTGACGTCAGGCGAAATGGGCTTATTATCGGTTACTTCGTAGCGCGCGTTGTATTGCCCCCGTAGACTGTTATTCTTCTTCCGAAGCGTCAGGCTGATGTACGCGGGAGGATAAAACCCTGGCTTGCGCCTTTCGGGCTCCTTGGGCGAATAGATCCATTCGCCTTCTGCCGGGTCGCCGCTTGTGGCCGCGTGCGCCGCATCCGCCGGAACGCTGGCATTCGTGTACACCAGTTCGGGCTTAGGAGCCGTCGCTGCCGGCGAGCCGGTCGAGACAATTTCTTCGTGAATAGCAGCGTCGGCACTCACTCTTGGGGAGGAAGGGAGCGCGTTCTGCGCCGGAGATTTTGACGGCACGACACGCGCCGAAATACCTCGCTCGCCGACAGGGACCGTGGCGACGACCACACTGCGGGAAGCGCTGCTCTTAGGGGTCTCGGAGACGCCCGGCAAACGGTCGGCCGAGGACGACGGAACTATTGTGGCGGTGATTCTAGCCTTAGGTTCCTTCCTTGGCTGGGCGACGGGAGCCGGGGCCTTGCGTGTCGGTAGCTGCGCTTTGGCGGAGCCCCCGCTATCGGCCGCTATTTCGACTGGTGGCGGTGAACTAAAGGAACTTCCCAAATGATCCGCCAAGAACCATACCGCTCCCACAGTGAGGATAACCGCGCCGGCGATGCTGGCGATCCACCACGGAACCTTGCGCCAAGCGGTCTGGACAGCCGGCCGAGCCGTTAGGCTCGCGCGGAGTTGTTCGTCATATTCGTGTCGCCGCGTCGAATCCAGTAGGGTTGCCACAATAGAGTTGAGCCTGCGCATCTGCGTCTCGGCCAGTTGTTTCATGGCTGGGTCGCGATGCTGGTCGGGATGCACCAATCGGACAAGCCGCCGATGCGCTTTGCGGATCTCCTCCTGGTCCGCATCGGGTCTTATTCCGAGTTCCTCGTAGTAGTTCATTTCAACTCTTCTGTTTGATAATCATAGTCGATTCCGCGCCATTCCAAAAAAACGTCAGCGGATCGAACAAAATAGCCGCTCTTTTCCCCAAACCCGGCTTCGGGCCAGAAAAACCTCTTCATTGGCCTGCAAAAATAAGTTTATCGGATGAATGGGGTTTTCCTCGTACTAGCCTCCAATTCGCCGGGTACTATTTAGCGCAATCCTTTTCACCGGACTAGGGTGCTACAAAAGGACATAGCGTGACGGGCTAAGTACGCCCGGAGGGCCGAGTCTACGCGAGTTGACGCGCACCGCGCGCACCCAAAAAATAGGCTCGAGTTCCAGTACACGGGATCGTTACGCACCCTTAGCGGCTTCGGCTTCCTGGACCCGGCTGGTGTGCCGGCTATAGCTGAAATAGATCGCCAGTCCCAGGGTCATCCAGATCAGAAATGCCGCCCATGTGTCGGCTCCCAGCGCAGCCATCAGGCCTACGTTCACGAGGACGCCCAACCACGGGACCAGCGGCACCCACGGAGTTTTAAACGGGCGGGGAAGGGAAGGCTCCTTCTTTCGCATAATCACGACCGCGATGCAGACAACCACAAACGCGAATAGAGTTCCGATGCTCGTAAGATTCCCCAGGCTCGCAATGGGCGTGAAAGCGGCTCCGATTGACACAAACCCGAGCAGCAGCAGGTTCGACTTCCACGGCGTCCGAAGACGGGGATGCAAGTCGGAAAACAATTTCGGTAGCAGGCGATCTCTCGACATCGAGTAGAAAACTCGTGATTGCCCCAGCAGCATGACCAGCATGACGGACGTCAAGCCGCACAACGAACCGAGTTTCATCAGGAATCCGACCCACGGCAGACCTTTCATCTGGTCTACCGCGACCGCCAGTGGGGCGGCCACGTTCAGGTCCTTATAGTTCACGACGCCGGTGAGCACCAGCCCGTAGAGGATGTAGAGCACGGTGCAAATCGCCAGCGAGCCGATAATACCGATCGGCATATCACGCTTGGGATTGCGGGCTTCTTGTGCGGCCGTGGAAACGGCATCGAAACCGATGTACGCAAAAAAGATCTGTCCGGCACCGGCAAGCACACCGCTCCACCCGAATGCGCCGAACTCACCGGTGTTTGGCGGTAAGAATGGATGGTAGTTGTGGCGATTGATGAAGAAGTAGCCTATTCCGATGAAGAACACGACCACGGCTACTTTCAGGATCACTATAAAGTCGTTAAATTTTGCCGATTCGCTGATACCGCGAATGAGAATTGCAGAAACGGCGCAGAGAATCAGGACCGCTATCAAATTGATCTTGCCGGGCTGCGCGGAGAATGGTGACGCGACAAGTGCGCGTGGCAATTCGATCCCGAACGACGTCAGAATGGAATCGAATGTGGCCGCCCAACTGACCGAGACCGTCGCCGCGGCGACCGCGTATTCGAGAATCAATGCCCAGCCGATAATCCAGGCAGGCAGCTCGCCGAGCGTGGCATAGGAGTATGTATAGGCGCTCCCTGCAATCGGAATCATCGTGGAGAATTCGCTATAGCAAATCCCCGCAAAGGCGCAGCCAACCGCGGCGAGGATGAAGGAATAAGTCAGAGCGGGACCGGCATGGGTGGCCGCCGCGACTCCGGTCAGTGTGAAAATACCCGCTCCGATAATGGCGCCGATTCCAAGTGCCACGAGTGACAGCGGGCCCAAACTCCGTTTCAGGCTCTCCTCGCCTTCGGCCTCGGCCAGCAGCGTCTCGATCGGTTTAGTTGCGAAGAGCCCCATCAAGTTAACAATAGGCTAAGATCTCATTTGAAACTCAGCCGGCGAACTCTTTTGCAGGGAGCGGTTGCCGCGACGCCATTGCCCGTGCGGCAGGCCACCGCAGGGCAAAGACCGAACGTCATCGTGATTCTGTTTGACGATCTCGGTCTACATGACCTTGGATTCCTAGAAGCCAACGATCTTCGTACGCCGCATATCGATCGTCTTGCCTCTTCCGGGATGGTGTGCCGGAATTGGTACTCGAATGCGCCTGTTTGTGCACCTGCCCGATCCGCATTGATGACAGGACGAAATCCGCTCCGCGCCGGCGTCCCGGACAACGGCCGCGCCCTCCGGCCGACGGAGAAAACGATTGCATCGCTGCTCAAAGAAAACGGATACGAAACCGGCCTGATTGGAAAATGGCATCTTGGCAGCTCGCCCGATACGGTTCCGAATGCCCATGGATTCGATTATTTTTACGGCTTCCACGAAGGTTGCGTCGATTACTACTCACACCGCTACTACTGGGGCGAACCGAAACGAGCGAATTTTCACGACTTGTGGAGAAACCGACAGGAGATTTTCGAAGACGGCCGATATTTGACCGAGCGCATCGGCGAAGAGGCGGCTGCGTTCATCGATCGCCAGCGGGAGCGCCCCTTCTTTCTCTATACCGCGTTCAATGCGGTGCACTATCCCATGCACGCGCCGCAACAATATGTGGAGCGTTTCCCCAATTTGCCTCCCGAGCGGCGCATGTACGCGGCCATGTTGGCGGCGGCGGACGATAGGATCGGCGACATGGTGGCCGCGCTGGAGCGAACCGGACAGCGCGACCGGACGCTGATCTTTCTAATAGGAGATAATGGCGCGACAACCGAGCGCCGTGCGGGCCTGAATCAGGAAATCGCAACGGCCGGGCGCAACACTCCCTTCCGTGGATTCAAATTCAGCGCGTTCGACGGCGGCATGCACGTGCCCGCGCTGGTGAACTGGCCGGGACACATACCCGCCGGCAGGCGCATCGATCAGATTGTAATGACCGCCGACATCCTGCCGACGGTCGTTTCACTAGCTGGAGCCAAACTACCCAGCGATCGTACAGTCGATGGCCGCAACATCTGGCCGGTGCTCACCGAAAATGCTCCTTCGCCGAATCCGTATGTTGCCTGGGCGCAAGGCCCCCAATTAGCGATTCGAAAAGGCAAATGGAAGCTGGTACTCAACGGTGTCACCTACGATGGCACGCCCGCCGGTCAGAAGCCTCTCGAAGGAGAAGATGCCGTCTTTCTGTCGGATCTCGATCAGGATCCCGGCGAATCCCGCAATCTCAGACGACAGCATCCGGAAATTGTCGACGAATTACAGACACTTCTTTCCGAGTGGCGTGCCGGTGCGGAGTCCAATTAGTGCAGTGTCTTTTTCAGCCAGGCGATCATCTCCGGCTTCCAGTGCTGCATCTCGGGATCGCGCCAATTGCTCATTTCGTGCCCGCCGCCCTCGATCGTGATTAATTCACAACTTGCCCCGACGCGATGCATGGCTTCGCACATCGAGGTGGATTGTTCGTACGACACCTGATCGTCCTTGTTGCCGTGGATGCAAAGGAACGGCGGCATCCGTTTGTGCACGGCAGCGATCGGCGCAAGCGAGCGTAACTTGGCAACGCCCGGCTCGTCAAGCTGTTCCACTCCAAAGAAATGAATGCCGCCACCGTGGGAGGCGTGTCGGTTGATGCTGGCCATGTTGAAACGTTCCGGGTGATCGCGGCGCTCGCCGGCCAGTTTCGCATAGTCGACGGGTCCATAGAAATCGACCACGGCCGCCACCTTCGCATGATGCCTTTCGTGCGTCCCCGCGTAGTTAACTAGGAGTCCGCCCGCCGATTCGCCGATGAGCGCGATTCTCGAAGTATCGACGTGATACTTCGCGGCATTCGCTCTTACCCAACGAATCGCGCTATAGACATCCGAGATCGCCTGCGGAAACTGGACCTCGGGGGCAAGCCGGTAGTCGATGCTGAACCAGGCAAAGCCGGCTTTCTCGAGAGGCTCGAACAGCGGCCGCACGTTTGTGCTTTTGCTTCCTTGATCGAAGCCGCCGCCGTGGACCAGAATGGCCGCGGGAAACGGTCCGGGCCCATCCGGTATGTGAAGGTCAAGCAGCACCGGCTTGCCCGCCGGACGTGCGTATTCGACATCCTTCTGATCGCCGGGCGCAGCGGTTAACACGGCTGCGCACATCGCACTCACTACCGTAAATTTCCACATAAGGAAGAAGTCAGGTAGTAAATTCTATCGCAGCTATCAAATGCTCACGGTTTGGTGGCCAGGATCAGCGGTGACGGTCCCGGCGAATCCAACGTGTGGGCATTTGTGAAGCCAACGTCTTTTAGCCATTCAGCGATTTCTTCGAACGAATAGGTATTCCCGTTATCCGTGTTTACCAGCATATTGACGGCGAAGATCAAACCGTTAACCGGGCCACGCCGGTCCGGATTCACAAGAAATTCGGCAATGGCGATGGTTCCACCGGGCTGGAGCGCCTGAAATGTCTTGAGAAGGAGAGCGCGGCTGCGGGTTTCGCCTTCGCTGTGGAGGATATGCCCTAAAGTCGCGATCGTGTAGTTACTACCGAAGTCGACCGTCATCAGATCGCCCTCGATGAATGAAAAGCGTTCGGCGAGACCGAACCGGGCTGCTGTCTTGCGGGTGATTGGAATCACGTCGGGCCAGTCGACCGCTGTGACGCGGACGTTATCCGAGCCTTGTGCCAGAGCAATGCCCCAAACGCCGGAGCCGGCTGCCAGGTCCAGTACCTGGACTGGACCGCTCACGGCAAGACGCTTGGTCAGTGTCTGTGCCGCCGCATAGTTCATGGGGAAGAGATCGGTCACGAACTTCTGAAAGAATTCCGCTCCCGTAGTTTCCTGGTTGACTGCCTCAACCGGTTTGCCGGTCATGACAATGTCATTGAGATGTAGCCATTTCGGAATCGAATGCTGGCTGCAATGACTGATGAGGCCGCCCTGAAACGCGGGCTTGGTGCTCACGAGAAAGGCGGCGCTCTCCGGCGCAAGAGAATAACGGCCCTGGTCGTCACGCGAAAGGAAATCAAGGCCGACCAGGACATTCATGATGGCTGTGAGGCCGCGTTCGGAGGCGCCAGTGGCTGCCTGAACTTCTTGAATTGTCTTTGGTCCTGCATCCAACGTGTCGAAGACACGATTTTTGATCGCGGCTTCCAGCACGAGGGGCGGCACATATCCCCAGGCAAACTGCATGATGCGTTCCGGTGTTACCGGCGGAGCGGTCGAGGCTGGCATAAATTGTGCCCCCGTAGCGGGAAGGGAAGGCACAATTATATCTGGTGTCTTAAACGCCTTTGGGCGAGTAAGCCATATGCACTTTACAGGCGAGTAGAGAAAAGCAATCGTGCAGTGGGAAAACGAATGGTAGGGCGGCTGGACTCGAACCAGCGGCCACCTGCTTAGAGGGTATGCAGTTGGCGCATTCAGGGCTTTTCACTCTTATCCGCATTGTTCGGTTCTAGCCCGTAAAATCAAGGTATTGCGCGAATTCACCGACACGCTGCCCAAGAGCGAATAAAGGCGAAACGGGCGGTGTTACGGAACTCGTTCCGTACATGGAAGACAATCGCCACCGTTCGCCGATGGAACGATCATGCCAAGAATGCCGAGTTTCGATGGCAACGAACCCATATTCGTCGATCCGGCGATTCTATGCGATCCGAGCCGCAGTTCTTTCTGAAGCGGTCATCTCGTGAAATGGCTTATTCATTTCGTCACCTGATCGACGGCAAATTCAGTCCCGACACTCAGAGTTAAATGAGCAATCCGTGGTTATCGTTGGATGGGGTATACCGGATCGACGGCCAAGAAGCGAGTAACCAGGGACAAAATGAATCGGAGAATGGGCAAGAGCATATCTGATTTCACGCAGCGCGTAATTTAGGTTCCGCGCTTAGGCCCACGGACAGTTTGACCTGGTATTTGAGGCACACACGCACGGCTTCAATGTGCTGTTCCACCCAGTTGACCGGCAACGAGTAAGCGGTCGCGAGTTCCTCGACAGATATCCCTTCGAGGTTGAAATCATACAGACTGAACGCCAAAGATTTATTGGCGAGCAGTATAACGGCAGGATTCACACTCTTAGGGTGTGGTTGGCTTGCCGAAACTCTCATTGCACCGAACAGTGAAAAGCCTTGTCCGGACCGGCAGCTCCATTTCGGGGGCCAGATGTCCGCTTCCGATCATCGCTTTTTCAACGCCTCATCAATGAAAGGCTTTCTACCAACCCTAAACGCACCCCAGCGTTTCGGAACTTCAAAACCGAAGCCAGTCGAGCGCAAATTGCGCATTAGGGCAATAGATGACTGCACCATCCAACGAAAGGGGAAGCAATTCATACCCTCCTGGCCACGTCAATCGGTGAGCCGTTCCGTCTGAGCATACGCCCAAAACCCGACCCGATTGGTATATGCAAAATCGAATAGATCTTGTAAGATGCGTTTACTGACACGCCCTTTGTGTCTCTAAAATCTGCTTGCATCCTTTCGATGCTTTTGCTCTTTGCAACTTCCACCGTCAGCGCTCAGCGTAACGATTTCTTCGTGCATATCGAGCAGGTGATACAGCGTCTATAGGAGCGCGAACACGCTTCATGGCGTAAGCAGATTGCTCAGATCGATACCAAATAGCGCTGGCTAGTACGCCCTATGGCCTCCGATTTTTCATTAGGCGCTTGATCATAATTGGCCTTGAGAAAAGTGCTATCAGGTAAAGGCCCGTGAGGTTGAGCACCGAGCGGCGGGTGTATATCGACCAGAGCGACAACTGCCATTGCGCCCAGAGCCGGAACGGCATAAATCAGATAAGTGCGCTCCGTCTCCCCGTAGCGCTCGGCCATACAAAAGTTGAAGCCGGAAAATCGACGCCTGGATGTATTGCTTGATCGACAACTACGGATCTGGTGAAAACCGGACTCCAATAGGCGATTTTCTACTGCTGTCATATCATCGATAGCCTGCTGTTGACAGCAGCAATCGTTCTCATGGAAGAACCTTGAAGTTTGATTTACCTTGGTACCCGAGCTCCGCGGCGTTCCCTACTGTCCCAGATCTTCCGTTTATGTATGGGCTGCGCCGAATCTATGCAACTCGAGTCTGATTTAGCTGCGCTCAGATCGAGCGCAATACACCACGAGATAGCCCCGAAAACCACGACGCAGTCGAACGACGATCAGAACCCTCGGTCCGGTGCCGGAACGAGGCCCTGAAGGTAACTACCTGGCCGGCTTCATTGCTGGTTCGTCTTGTTAAATCGGACAAATCTTCAAGACTGCGTATTGAAGCTTGGCATTGCGACCGTCATGCGGGCGCGGTTCTGTACTGTACGGAGATGACGAGAGAGCCGCGCGCATGCGAACTCAGCTCCGCAAACGAACCGAAGGAGCGGGCCGAAGGTCGGAGCTGCCGCCATACCCACAAAATGAAGACCGGGGACGGAGCTTTCGAAGTTGGCGGTCAATTTCGGGGCGTGCTGGTCCAGGCGAACTCCGGTCCTAATCTCCGGCGATAGGAAGTTCAGCCGGTCTATGTCGAATCGAAAACCGGTTCCTGCGACGACATGATCTAACTCAAGGTGCTTTTCGCCGATCGCATTAGAGAGCCGCAGGGAAACCTCTTCTGCTGTCGCGTGTGCCGACGATAGCTTGCAGCCAAGATGCATCTGAACTTTCCCTACCACACGATCACGCAAGAAGTGCCCCGGGGCTGGGCCAAGGTAACGCTTCACAACTTTGTGCCGGAAGCCGCTCGGCATCTGCCGAAAGAGCAATGGAGCTTGGGCGCAAAAAACGGACTTCCAACTTGTGCCGATCGAAGTCATAGGCTTTGAGACTCGATCGAGGAGAGTTCGCGACCTTCCTTCCGGTCCGGACGAAGGAAACTCAATCGTTTCACGACGGCTGATCAGATGAACCTTAGCTCCCGTTTCGTGCAGCAGCGCCGCCATATCGACCGCAGACGCACCCGCTCCGACAACGGCAACCCGCTTGCCCTCAAAGCGACTCAAATCTTTGATATCAGATGTGTGCGAAACATGCTGTTTCGAGAATCGTTCTAATTCTTCCGGCACATGCGCGAAGGGACTGACCCCCACGGCCAAGATAACGCGGTTGCAGAAGGCAACCGTACCGCTCGCTAAGGTGATTGAAAAGCCATCACCTTTTGCTTCGACCCGTTCCACCCACTCCTGCTCTAGGTAAGGCACGATGCGGCGTTGAAATTCCAGCCCAAAAGAACGAAAGGTGTCTAGCGCGACATGGTGGCCCACGTCTGCGTAGTGAATGCCCTTTTCGGCGCAATACTGCTTAAGCGTGAATTTCGAGACCGGGTCATAAAGGGTCAACGCAAATCCCGCCGATTTCAACAAGATACGCTCGGGCATGTTCTCCCGCCAAAACGACATCGGCGGACCGAAAATGCGGTGGCTGACACCCACCGCCTTTAAATGCGCGGCCAGCGATAGCCCGTAGGGGCCGGCTCCAATGATGACAACTTCGACAGAATTCATAAAGGTTGAGTGTACTCCACAACTAACTTGCGCAGTTACTGGTGTACGTAACAACAACCTTACAGAAGTTGCCTCAACAATGTCTATAGGATTATCACTGACCGCAGGTTTGGTACCCCTTAGTCCAACGAAGCTAAGCAGAACAATTGAAACTCAAAATCAATCCGGCGCATAGTTGGATATCTCAGTAAGGAGCAATGATTGTGAGGCATCCGCGCAAGTCTGTTTTGTTACTCGCCTCCGGGTTACCTGTTCAATACAGGGCGCTTCGCTGCGCCGAAGCAGCCGGCTTCGAGGTATACGTCTTAGGAACCAAGCAGGCGGCCCTATTGCGTCATTCCCGCTTTTGTCGAGGTTTCTTTGAGATGCCGCAATGGCCTTCGGATGATTTCATCGGCCAGGCTGAGGTGATGTTGCGCTACATGGAAGATCTCCACGCGCGATACAAGTTTGACGTGCTGCTACCGGCGGATGAGCGATCTATTCGTCTTCTTTATCAGGTGCTCGATCGGGTCCGCATTCCTACTTTGCCGATGCCGCGCGTCGAGATCTTCGATCTTCTCGATGATAAGTGGACCTTCGGTCAACTTTGTTGCCATTTAGACATACCGGTACCCCGCACGTGGCTTTTCAATACTAAAGCGGAGTTACTTACGGCGCTCGAACAAGGCAGTCTACCAGACCGGATCGTCATTAAACACCTTAGGCTGTTTGGTGAATTCGGGATACATTATCTCAACACGCAGAATGCAAAAGAACAGGTCGCAGAAATCGAGTACGCGCCGCTGCTTGTGCAGGAACACGTGGACGGTGTCGACCTGGGATTAACCATTCATGCGGTGAAGGGGCAAGCTGTCGCTGCAGTCTGGCACCAGAAGCGGGGGCAAAACGTCGTCCTTTCGCACCATGATGCCTATCTCGACTATGTCTGCCGTATTGCGCGTCACGTCAAGGCAGACGGGATTTTGAACTTCGACGCAAGAATCAGACCGAACGGGGAGTTGCTGGTTTTTGAATGCAATCCTCGTGTATACCTGTCGATGGACTACGCGTTGCTCACCGGAATTAATTGGGTGGAGATCGCCTTGCGCGATTGGACGAATCACGACGGTTCCATCCTGATCCGCGAAGGGGAAATGAAGACGCTTTGGGGAACACTGCGCAGCCTGCACACGCCGTGGCGGATCACTTCGAGTGACCTCCGAATGGCGATCTACGCGTTGCGCGATCCGATCCCCCAAGCGATCGAGCTTGCCCGGTTAGCCATCAGGAAGTGTCCTGTAAAGCTGAGGACGGCGCTGCTTGACATGCCTTCACTCAGACCGCTCTGGGAATGATGTTGCTGCCGGTGCCCCGAGTGTCAGCGGGTTGTGAGCGCCAACCGAGAAACTAAGGTGGGAACCTGAATGCTGGACGGCGTGGGTTCTAACCCCCCAACATACGGACGAACGATGTATGCGGGGCCTATATTTCGCAAGAAGCGGAAAGTCCCAAAGGCCACTGGCGGTTCATGACATTGCAGAAGGAGAGACCGGCTCGTTCGACGAACGATCGGACGGCCTTGACTCCGAGAGTCGCCCGCGCCTCATCAGCGTGACGGAGCAGCACAGGCACCCGAGCCGCTGAGCGTTTTTTATGCCTCCAGTACGCGCTACTACATGGGGAGAATAGCGGTCCCGCGCGTATTCCGTGAGAATGTCTGATGGAGGGAAGACATTCAGTTGCTTTCCCTCGCGGTCGGACTGCCACGCCATACGCGTTGCCGAATTGGTCCGCAGTCCGCCGCAGCTAATTAATTTCGCTGAAGTGCTGGCGGCCGTCTTTCGCATTCCTTTGGATTCGCGCGATGGATGGATTCTCAAGACGATAGAGCCGCATTCGGAGCAAACGTTTTGCCTGCGGAGACGGGAATAGTGACTGAACGTCGGGCCGGCCTGGCTAGCTCTTTCAGAGAAGTCGCTCTTGGCCAAGCCACTAGTATTTCGTGAACCCGGCGGATATTGAAAAGGCACTAAACCGCGCCGACATTCGGGCTCTTGCGGCGCAGATCTACGAACCCCAAGCGCGCATTTGGAGCCAACACGGCTGGATATGCCCCCAGTGCATCCGGATCAATAGAGAGAGTCTTCGAGCGTGCGACTGTGGAATTACACGGGATGGATTGCCGGAGTTCTGCGAGCGACCCGAGCAGGATCATTTTCTGGATGATCCAGTCGATGATACAACCTCACCGACACTCCTTGTTGCTGGGCTGTTTCCTCGGCGGCTGAGAGCTTTCATTTTCAAGCTGCACACTTAAAATATGCATCCTGCTGTTGCGCTGCTCGCCAATAGATCCTTGGCGTTTAGCTTGTATGAATTCAATCTGGACGGGTTCTCGCCGAAGGAACTTGCCTCTGTCTATTCTCTGCCTGCCGAGTGGATCGAAGAACGCATTGAATCAGTGCGATTGTGTCTCAAGCACCAAGTAAAGCTATCGGTTGCGACTAGTGCAGAAGCAAAGTTGCTGGCTGCCTGACGATCTGGGTATTCACCGCCAGCGGCGAAACTTCCTCGACCGCGCGTAGATCTCAGCTTTCTTGTTGGCCCCCTCCATGAGCTTCGGCTGCGTCACGCTGTAGAGGGGCCGCACCTCAAAAACGGTATCCTTATAGATCTTGGGTAGTTGCCGGTCGCCTGGAAATGCCGCGCCCGGCGTACGAACTGAACAGGCGCAGCGTACACCTGAATCCGCCTGAACGGTGATGGTGTGGCGCTGCCGTCTCGGTTTGCCACCGTCACATTGCAGAAGCGTTTGCCTACGCGAATGACGGCAGCAGGTTCTCCTTGTATTCGCCTACAATGCGGCTCAGAATCTCATCTGATGTTAGCTATCCTACGGCTTAAAGGGAATTTTACTGATAGGTAAATTTACTGGGACAAATGCTAGTACCTTTGGTACTATGTGAAAACGTGCCGCGGCGTCGCCGCACGCTCGGCATGACAACGAGAAGGGAAAGCGTGCAATGAACGGGTTAATGAAGAAGCGGCTGAGCCCGCCGATAAGCTTCACGAAGAAGCCGGAATGGATCAGGCTTGAGCAGGACGGGGAAAACTGGATGAGCCATACCGATGCGCAGTGTGCGGTTGACATCCCGCGCACCGCGCCGGCGATTGGAGAGGGCCAGTCGTGCAAAGAGAGTGACCGGTGGTGCGCCCTGGTTTCCGATGCGATCCTGTTTGCGTACGGCATTTCGGTTCCGGAAGAACACCTCTGGAATGCGGCAGTGACGGGCACATTAGATAAGGCAACTGTCAAGGATGCCTTCCGCTGGGCGCAAGCGGTCGTTCGCTGGAAAACGGATCAAGCGGATGAGGTGGTGTGGCCTGGTCACATTGCACCGGAGCTATGGCCGCTGTTCTGGGAAGTCGCATTGCGGGTGGACCGTGAGCGGACCCTGACAGCCATTGGGTACGCGCTCACAGCGTTGGCATATCGCGAGTATGACGGCCTAAAGGATCAGAGGGCCTGTAGCGGTACGCCTACGAACGGGCTCATAACCTGAATCGGTGGGACGCAGGATTTCGGATCAGACTCGGTGGTGAAGTAAACAGCCGGGTGGCACGGTGAACCGTCAGCTGTCTACGACAGACTAGTGATTTCGGGCACATTCTCCAATACGCTCGACCTGTTCGGCTCAAAAAAGCGCCTCTCGTCACCGAGAGGCGCAAAGTTTTCCCGCCTTGGATTGATCTCCATCCTAGGGCAGAAACGTCTTATTTCGATCTGTTTTGCCCACATTGTGATTGGGATTCACGCTGGGGTGCAGTTTTTTAGTATGAAGGGCCAGTTGTGACCGCCTGTTAGTGTTCTGGCGGAAACGAGCGGCCCTCTTGATGCAGGGACAACGGTTTTACCTGATCTACCGCATTATGAGGCACCGCTCCGCGCTGCCCCACAGATCCCCGCGCCGCAACGCTGGACGAATTCATCTGCGGCGCGCGGTCATGCGATAGTGGTGGGCTTCGCATTTTCTATTCGCAGTATCGATGGAACGTTCCCTGCGAATAATTTGAGCGGCAGAACACGGGCGACAACTCATTGCCGGCGACGCACTCCGTCACTCATACTATTAACTCTGCACCGTTCCAGCCTCTTATTCCACTCGTAATGTTTTCACTGTGAACTTTTCGATAGGCCCACTCCCTAAGGGGTATATATGCCGGTCGGCTGATCCTTGAATATTGGCGGTAGGTACATGCCTGGCGGGCGCTTGTGTCGAGCTGCTTAGCGTGGAGTCTGCGATTATCGCTGGTTCTTATTCTTGAAGTCTCGATCGGGTGGGTTCTGCCGAAAGCGCAGCTATAGGGTCCGACTCAAACGATTCGGGCTGGAGCGCCTGCAAGAAATCGCCCGCGGGACGGCAAGCTGGGTGGCCGCCCCAAAAGGAAGCGGCAAGAAGAGGGCGGCGTAGCCATGGACAAAGTTCGAATTGTCGAGCCCGGCCAGAACGACGGAGACGAAGACTACAACGAAGCGAAGAAGAGGCGCGCCAAGGCAATCCATGATCTAGAGCAGGGAAGGGCTCCGACAATGCTGGCCACAAGCGCTTCGAGGCTACCGCAGACGAGTACATAAAGCATCGTAAGGCCACCGTCTCGGAAGGGACCGTTAGGCTTGAAGAGGAGCGCCTTGGCCCGTTGAAGCGAGTGTTGGGAAACGTGCGGCTCAAGGACGTCACTTCGCGGAAGATTCGTGCTTATCAGGGAACCTGCGGGGCCGGAGTCAGCAATCGGACGGTCAATCTCGAAATCAAGTTGCTGCGCGGCATATTGAAGCACGAAGGCCAATGGGCTGGTATCCAGCCCGACTATAAGCCATTGCGGGAGTCCGGCGAGTCTCCAGGCCGGGCGCTGATGCCTGATGAATCGCTAAGACTCTCTACAACCGCCGAGACAAGGACGGATGGATGGTGGCATATCGGGACGCGATCGTTGCAAACGACAGCGGAATGAGGAGTGTTGAATTGCGGAATCTTCGACTTGCTGATGTTGATGCGGGCGCGCGAAGGATAACCATCCGCAAATCGAAGGGCGACAACGGCCTGTTCCGCAGGTGATCCTTGACGAACGATTCGCTAAAGGCCGTATTGACACTATCGAGATGGGAACACCATTCCCCGTAGTCCAGGCGCAAACTGGCCATCCTTCCAAACGTATGACGGAGCTAGACACGCACATCAGCCAACGAGCGATGGAAGACGCCGCGCGGCGGTACGAGCAGAGGAAGGTTGAGCTATTCGCTGAAGCGAAAAAACGGCTTTTGGAGCGCCCCTGCAAACGAGAATCAACCTCCCGTAAATTAGGGATGTCTCGCGTTCAGTTCCGTACAAAGTTCCGCAAATGGGCACTCACGGCGTAAACCGACCGATCCCTATCTTATTGAGTTCACTGGTAGGGGCGGCTGGACTCGAACCAGCGACCACCTGCTTAGAAGGCAGGTGCTCTATCCACCTGAGCTACGCCCCCGTTTGGATCTCACTCTATCGTAACCAGCAGATCATGCGCCTCGACCGCTTGCCTGGCCTTCACCGCGATTTCCTTCACGGTTCCGTCGATGGGTGCATGAATCGTAGTCTGCATTTTCATGGCTTCGAGCACCAGCAGGCGGTCGCCTTTGTGTACTGGTTCGCCCGCTTCGACGTGCAATAGCGTCACCGCGCCAGGAATAGGCGCGCCGATCTCGCCGGGCTTGGCGGAATCTGCTTTGCGGCGGCCCTGCGATTCCTGCTTCAGCGATTTGTCGCGCACCTCTACTTCCCGCGGCTGGCCGTTGAGCTCGAAGAACACGGTGCGCATTCCGTCGGGGCGCGGCTCGCCGACGGTCAGTAATCGCACGATCAGTGTTTTGCCGGGCTCTAATTCCACCGTTACTTCTTCGCGCTCTTCGAGGCCGTAGAAGAAGGGCCGGCGTTGGCAGGACCGCCAATTCGCCATATTGCGTACGCGCCGAAGCAAACTTGACGAAGACTTCCGGATACATCGGCGTAGCTGAGCAAGTCCGTGCGGCTCGTAGCACCGGTCTCCTCTTCCATCTTTTTGCGCCAATTCCGCGAAATCCGTGGGAGGCAATGTTCTCCGGGGCGGCCGCTCATCGGCTTGCCTGCCGCGCCGAAGACCGCGTTTTGCAACTTGGGCGGCCAGCCGCCGTCGGGCTGGCCTAGAGATCCGAGAAACATGTCGATAACAGAATTGGGCACGTTCAGCGGATGGTCGGGCGTGGGATTTTCCAGATCCTCGAGCTTTAGATCGTGGCTGAGCAGATAGAGCGCCAGATCGCCGACAACTTTGCTCGACGGCGTCACTTTCACGATATCGCCGAAAGCCATGTTCACGTCCGCGTACATGCGGGCGACTTCGGGCCAGCGTCCGCCTAGGCCCATGGCTTCTGCCTGCGCCTTCAAGTTGGTGTACTGGCCGCCGGGCATCTCATGGATGTAGACATCGGAGCTCCCGGATTTCGGAGCTTCGTCAAATGGCGCATAGTAAGTCCGGACTGTTTCCCAATAATCGGAACAACGATTCAGGGCCTCGAAGCTCAGGCCAGTATCGCGTTCGGTGTGCGCGAGCGCGGCGACGATCGAGTTCAGGTTCGGGTTGGCTCGTTGTCCCGCTTATGGCCGATATGGCACCGTCGGCTACATGAACACCCGCGTCCGCAGCCTTCAGGATGGTGGCGGCGTTGATGCCGCTGGTGTCGTGGGTGTGCAGGTGAATCGGTATGCCGACCTCGTCGCGTAGTGTCTTTACCAGCTTGTAAGCCGCGTAGGGACGCAGCAGACCCGCCATGTCCTTGATGCCGAGGTGTGAGTACCCATGCGCTCCAGCTCTTTCGCGAGGCGCACGTAATAGGCGAGCGAATACTTCTCGCGCGCGGGGTCCAATATGTCTCCGGTGTAGCAGATTGCCGCTTCGCACAGGCGGCCGGTCTTGCGCGTGGCTTCGACCGCGACCCGCATGTTAGGAAGCCAGTTCAGCGAATCGAAGATACGGAAGATGTCGATGCCGCGGGCGGCCGCCTCGCGAATGAATTCTTCGACCACATTATCCGGATAGGCCGTATAGCCGACCGCATTCGAGGCGCGCAACAGCATTTGAAAGCAGATATTCGGTATACGCTGCCGCAGAGCCTCGAGGCGTTTCCACGGATCTTCGAGCAGAAAACGCATGCTGACATCGAAGGTGGCGCCGCCCCACATCTCGAGGCTGTATAGTCCGGCCAGTTCTTTCGAGACATAGTCCGCAGTTGCGAGGAGATCGTGCGTGCGGACCCTCGTCGCCATCAGCGATTGGTGTGCGTCGCGAAATGTTGTGTCGGTGAGCAGGAGCCGTTTTTGGGAGTGGGTCCATTCGGCGAATTTTTCCGGCCCTAAACTATCGAGCAATTGACGCGTGCCTTGCGGCCGCTCTCCTGAAGAAGAATGAGGGACCGGCGCGTCGCGCATGACACTTGGCTTACTTCGTTTGGCTACCTCCGGGTTCCCGTTGACGATGACTTCGGCCAGATAGGTAAGCAGCTTGGTGGCGCGGTCCTTGCGACGGACGAAGCGAAACAGCTCCGGCGTCTCATCGAGGAAAGAGGTTGTGGGTTCACCCAACTGAAACGCGGGATGATTGACCACGTTTTCCAAGAACGGAATATTCGTCTTTACGCCGCGAATACGAAATTCCCGCAACGCGCGGTCCATGCGCTGGCAGGCCTGCTTGAAATTGCTACCCCAGGAAGTGACCTTGACGAGGAGCGAATCGTAGTAAGGCGAGATGACCGCGCCGCCATAGGCAGATGCGGCATCGAGACGGATGCCGAACCCCGCGGGTGAGCGGTAGGTATGAATCTTTCCGTAGTCCGGGGAGAAATGATTGTTCGGATCTTCGGTGGTAACGCGGCATTGCAGCGCCGTTCCGTGCAACGGGATGTCCGGCTGCTGCGGGAGGCTCATTTCCTCGCCATGCAGGTTGAGACCTTCGGCGATTTGTATTTGACTGCGCACGATATCGATGCCGGTGACCATTTCGGTTACCGTGTGCTCGACTTGCACTCTGGGATTCACTTCGATGAAGAACCATTCGTGCGTCACCGCGTCGACCAGAAACTCGACGGTACCGGCGTTGTAATACTGCGCGGCGCGCGCGAGTTTTACCGCCGCTTCGGCCAGTTCTGCCCGGACGCGCGCTGGCAGCCCGATTGCAGGGGCAATCTCGGCGACTTTCTGATGGCGACGCTGCACGGAGCAATCGCGTTCATAGAGATGCAGAATATTACCGTGCTTGTCGCCCAGTATCTGAATTTCAACGTGTTTGGCGCGGCGTATGTAGCGCTCTAAAAAGACGGCCGCATTGCCGAAAGCGGCGCCCGCTTCCTGGCTTGCTTCGGCGAGCTTGGCTTTCAGGTCGCGCGCCGATTCCACAACGCGCATACCGCGCCCGCCGCCGCCGTATGCTGCTTTGACGATCAGAGGAAATCCGACACGCTGCGCGATTGCTTCCACATCAGCCGCGTCGGGATTTACAGCCTCCTCGGTTCCCGGTACCACCGGAATGCCGGCTCGCTGCGCGAGTTTGCGTGCGGCTGTTTTGTCCCCTAAGGCTTCGAGCAGGGCGGGGCTAGGACCCACGAAAGTGATCCCGGCCTTTTCACAAGCCCGGGGTAAGGCTGGATTCTCGGAGAGAAAGCCGTAGCCAGGATGAAGAATGTCGACCTTCTTCTCAACCGCCAGCGCAACGATCGTGTCTACGTCCAGGTAGGCTTCGACGGGGCCTTTGCCTTGGCCGATCAGGTAAGCCTCGTCGGCTTTGAACCGGTGCAGGCTTAGCCGGTCTTCCTGCGAGTAGACGGCGACGGTGCGAAAACTCAGTTCGGTCGCGGCACGGAAAATACGCGTGGCGATCTCACCACGGTTCAATGCGAGAAGTTTCTTCATCTTTCAGCGTATAGGACTAAAATGAGGACGTGAAATTTGCCGCTTGTCTGCTCCTGGCTGCCGCTTTGCTGGTTTCCGCCGAGCGCGAAGGAAACTTCACCATTCGCTTCGAACCAAAGGCAATCCTACAGACTGGAGTTACCGTTCCGTTCGAGATCAGCGTTACCGACAGTCGCCGCAATCCGGTGGGACAGGCGGAAGTCAAATTGTACATTGAGGCGGCGGATGGACACGAGAGAAAGCTCTTCGTGGCGCCTGCGATCACCGCAGGTGTGTACCTCGCAAAACCCATCTTCCCGGAAGCGGGGAACTGGAAAGTCGACGTGGAGGTCCGGCGTAACGATCAGTTCAGTATGCGATCTTTGGAGTTCAACGTGCGCGAGTGAACTCGCACACGTTGAACGGATTGCGGATCTTAAGTAAACATGTACAGCGGAGTGGCAGGTCCGGCTCCCGATCCAGGAGTCGATTCCACATCGCCTGCGGCAACCGGCTGGCCTTCCATATCGCCTACTTGCCGACAGTAGATGCCGTTCTCGCCGAGGTAGACTTCGAGGTCCGCCGGGCGGGGAAGCGAACCTTGAATGAGCGCTTCCGACAGCGGATCCTCGATGTATTTCTGCAGCGCACGCCGCAGCGGTCTCGCTCCGTAGCTGCGGTCGCCGCAGGTTTTATCGAGAATATATTTCGCCGCGGCAGGCTCTAGCCGGATCTTGATCTGCTTAGCGACCAGATTCACGTTGATCTGCTCGACCATCAGATCGATAATCTTGAGCAGGTCTTCGTCGACGAGTGAAGTGAACAGAATGACTTCGTCCAGGCGGTTGAGGAATTCGGGATTGAAAGCCCGCTTCACTTCACTCATTACCTGATCTTCGATCTTCTGCGGAATCCCCTGGTCCTCAGTGACTCCCGAGAAGCCGATCTGGCCACGTTTATCAAGGAAACGCGCTCCGAGATTGGAAGTCATGATGATGATCGTGTTCTTGAAGTCAACAGTGTTGCCGAGTCCGTCGGTCAACTGGCCGTCTTCAAACACCTGCAGAAGAATGTTGTAAATGTCCGGGTGGGCCTTTTCGATTTCGTCCAGCAGAATGATCGAGTAGGGCGCACGCTTCACACGTTCGGTGAGCTGCCCGCCCTCTTCATAGCCCACATAGCCGGGAGGTGATCCGATCAGCTTCGAGATCGAATGCTTCTCCATGAACTCCGACATGTCGAAGCGAATCAGAGATTTTTCGCTACCAAAGAGAAAGTCGGCCAGCGCGCGCGCGACTTCTGTTTTTCCGACGCCGGTGGGGCCGAGGAACAGGAACGAACCCGACGGACGCTTGGGTGATTTCAATCCCGCACGTGAGCGGCGAATAGCGCGTGACAGCGCGCCGATGGCTTTCTGCTGGCTGATGACCCGCCGATGCAGCTCTTCTTCGATCCGCAGCAGTTTGTTGATTTCTTCTTCCTTGATCGAGGTCATCGGGACGCCGGTCCAGCGCGCCACGACATCTTCGATGTCATCTTTCGAAACGATGCCAGTGGATGTGTCGTCCAGGTTGTACTTCTCGCGAAGTTGGCGCAAGTTCTCGCGCTCTTTGCGCTCTTCATCGGAATAAAAGCGCGCCTTCTCGAATTCGTGGTTCGCGATCGCGTTTTCCATCCGATGCACGATGAACTTGATGCGCTTTTGGATATCGGCGACTTCCGCCGGCAGAGTCGTTTGGCGGAGTTTCACGCGCGCACCGGCCTCGTCGATCAAATCGATGGCCTTGTCCGGCAGAAAGCGATCCGGAATGAAACGCGTCGAGGTGTAGACGGCCGATTCGATGGCTTCGTCCGTATAGGCTACGGCGTGAAATTTTTCGTAGCGTTCCTTGATGCCGAACAGAATGCGGATGGCGTCCGTTTCGGTGGGCGGAGGAACTTTTACGGCCTGGAATCGGCGTTCGAGCGAACGGTCTTTCTCAATGGATTTTCGATATTCGGCGGGTGTGGTTGCGCCGATACACTGAATTTCTCCCCGCGACAGCGCCGGCTTCAATATGTTGGCCGCATCGAGCGATCCTTCGGCCGAGCCCGCCCCAACCAGCGTATGAAGCTCATCGATGAAGATGATGGCGTTCTGATTTTCCATCAACTCTTTCATGATGGTTTTCAAGCGCTCTTCGAACTGTCCACGGTATTTGGTGCCGGCGACGATCAGCGAGAGATCGAGAGCCAGAATCCGCTTGTCCGAGAGGAATGACGGCACGTCGCCATCGGCGATCTTTTGCGCCAATCCCTCTACGATTGCCGTCTTGCCCACGCCCGGCTCGCCAATTAGTACAGGGTTGTTCTTGGTGCGCCGGCACAGGATTTGTATAACCCGGTCCAACTCCGAATCACGGCCGATCAGCGGATCGAGCATGCCATCAATGGCCGCCTGCGTAAGATCGCGACTGAATTCCGCAAGCAGCGAGCTTTCCTTGGGACGGCTGGCCGAGCTCTTCTCGGACGCCGACCGCGAAATCTCCTCGCGTACAGCTGAAAGCCGGAGGCCCCGTTCGTGTAGAATCTCGGCTGCAAAACTCTTCTCTTCTCTCAGTAAACCGAGCAAAAGATGCTCTGTACCGATATGCTTGTGGCTCAAGCGCTCGGCCTCTTCCGCTCCGTACGCCAAAACGCGTTTGCATTCATGGCTCAACGGCAGATCGACCGAGGTCGAGACCTTCTCGCGTACAGTCGTATGCGCTTCAATCTGCTTGCGAATCGATTCGATCGCCGCGTGCGACCGCAGGAACCGATTAGCAAGCACCTTATCCTCCCGCAGGAGACCCAGCAAAAGATGCTCGGTCTCGATGTACGGGCTTCCGAACTGGCTCGCCTCGTATCTTGCGAAGAAGATTACACGACGAGCTTTTTCGGTATATCGTTCAAACATAAGTGCCACCGTCCAGACGGGTTGCGTCCTGTACGACTCCGGCGTCCTGTAGCTCCCGTTTTGAGACGGGATACAGTCCACCCTTCTTTAACTCTAAAACTCGATCGCAGCGCGATGCAAAGGAAAGGTTGTGGGTGACTGTGACGGAGGTCAGCCCATGCGCCGCGTGGAGATCGTTCAGCAACTCGATAATTGCCTCACCGGTCCGAAAATCCAGGTTGCCGGTCGGCTCGTCGGCTAACAACACGTGCGGCCCTGTGACCAATGCCCGGGCGAGTCCGACGCGCTGCTGCTCGCCACCGGATAGTTCTCCGGCGCGATGCGAAGCACGCTCGGCGAGCCCCACTTCGGCTAACCTCTCGGCCGCCGTTCGGGCAGCCCCGGCGCGTTCTTCGCCGCGGATCAGCAGCGGCATCATGACATTCTCCAAAGCCGTGAACTCGGCCAGCAGCGACGGGTTCTGCCAAACAAAACCTATCTCATTATTTCTGAACGAAGCCAATTCCTGCTCCCCCAGCGACACAATGTCGCGATTGCCGAAAATCACCTCGCCGCCCGATGGCCGGTCCAGTCCACCCAGTAGATGCAGCAAGGTCGACTTGCCTGCGCCAGACTGGCCCATGATCGCCAAGCGTTCGCCCCGCGACACATGTAGGGAAAGATCCTGGAATACAACTAGTTCCGAACTACCGGAACGGTATGTCTTCGAAAGCGATTTCGCTCGGATTGCGCTCTCAACGTCCAATCTCCCACCTTTTACTCTTAGCTTACCGCGCTAATGGCTTATCGGCAGGTGATTACCCCCTCAACATCTTGGATGTGCGGTGAAGAAAAAGCGTTTTTACGAAACGAAATGGCGCTCCCAGGGCAAGTTCGTAGCCTGTATTCCAGTTTGCCAGTTTGGGGCATCCAGCATGCGCGCGGAAGGTAGTTTGACAGTAAGTAGTTGTGTGGCGGGCAGAAATAATGGGTGGAAAATCCGAACCGCCTTAAGTCGTGTACTTTGGAACGGTAGTCTTATGAATCCGCAGGCGGTTTTGCTCCAGAAATATCTGATCGCAACTCTGTTGAGTGCGGCGGTCGCCAGCGCCGCACCGCCTGCCGCCGATCCGGACGCCCTCGCCGCCGCAAACGGATCACTCGCCCAAGCCTACAAGATCCTTTCGTCGAAACAATTCGTCGACCTCACACATTCCTTCAGTCCCGCGACGCCGGTGTGGGCCGGCTTCGGCCAGGCAACCTATTCGGCCGCTGCAGATCCGAAAACAGGGCGGCCCTATACGATCGCGAGCGACGGGTTTCGTGCATCCCTGTATTCGATGGTGGGGCAGTATGGCACACATATTGACGCACCGGCGCATTTCGACCCCACCGGCATGACGGTTGACCATATTCCTGTTAAACAGATGATCCTGCCGCTGGTGGTTTTCGATATCACGCCAGTGCTGAAGGAGAATCCCAATCACGCCTTGACCGTCGCCGATATCCGGAACTGGGAGCGCAGATATGGCCGTGTCCCGGCGGGATGTTTCGCCGCGCTGCGTACCGATATGTATAAGGATTGGAATACCGATCCGCAGCGCTTCAAACGATACCCTTTTCCGGCCTGGTCTTTCGAGGCGATCCGCTTCTTGTATCGGGAGCGGGGCATCGCGGCTAATGGGCACGAGTCACTGGATACCGATACGAATAAGAATCTGGACTCCGAAAAATGGCTGTTGACACATGGCCACTGGCAGATCGAAGTGATGGCCCATCTCGACGATGTGCCGGCTAAGGGAGCGCTAATCGTTGTGACGTGGCCGAAGCCCCAAGGCGGCTTCGGATTTCCGGCGAGGGCGTTTGCGATTTTGCCCTGATACGGACTTTGAGGCTCTCTCAATTGATCCTTCTTATGGAAAGCGGCCCCGATGGAGATTGGAAACGGCTGGCGGCCGCATCGATCGTTAGCGGCGTACTTACGATCCTTTACGCTGCTGGACAGGCGAACGCTGTCATCGAAAAACCCAAGGCGCGCACGGTAACGGCCGGCGGCTGCCGAATTTTGAGCGACGGCACGTTTTCGGGCACTTGGGGGCCCAGCGCTTTGCCGACGCTCGCGTTTACAATTGGGCCTGGCGCGACGATGGCCGACCCGATGCACGCGAACAAGGCGAAGTACAGCGGACCCGGACGCTACACCAATGAGATCGTCGCGGTATATCTCGGTAAGACGGCGCTGGAGGATAGCTATGGCGGACTCGGAACCGTGATCATTGCCGCCGATGGCCACTCGGGAAGTTTCGCGCTCAATGACGGCAGTGCGGCCGGGCATTTCGATTGCGGCAGCGTACCCTCACGACAGTGACTCTCAGCCCATGCCCTACACCAACCCCAAAACACCCGCCCAGTGGCTGCGCTATCTCATTTTCGCCGCGGTAGCGCTTGGTTTGGTCTATGTGATGCTGCGCGTTTATGTCTTGTGACTCGCAAGACCGCGCGTTGAAATCTCAGGACGCTACCTCGTCCAACACGGGAGAAGCTACCTCTTCCAACACTGGAAGCGCGAAATAAAATGTGCAGCCAGGACCAGGCTCGGTCCCGACCCAAATGCGTCCGCCACAACGTTCGACTACCCGGCGACAGATTGCCAAGCCGAAACCTGAGCCAGGAATCTGATTGCCGTGGAGCCGCTTAAAGACCTCAAAGATTTGTTCTTGATAAGGCGCATCGACTCCAATGCCGTTGTCCTTTATTGCGAAACGCCATTCTTGTGCTTGCTTCTCAACCGAGATGTGAATCCGGGGTGGGGCATCGCTGCGATATTTGATCGCATTGTCAATGAGATTTTGGAAGAGCTGGATGAAATAGGTATCCCGGCCACGCACTTTCGGCAGAACCTCATGGGTCACCAGGGCGCCGCTTTCTTCAATCGCCGTCTCTAGATTTCCTGTGGCTTCTGCCACCGCCAAGTTGAGGTCGACAACTTGCTCCGCACTTCCTACATCCAGATTCAGTTGGGTGTAGGCGAGCAGATCTTCTAATAGCTGGCCCATTCTGTCGTTGGCGTCGACGATCAATTGGGCGGCACGATCCGCATCTTCGTGGCGGCCGGCGCGGGTGGCTTGGATCAGCACTTGCGAGCAGGCGGAAACGGTGCGCAATGGCGCCCGAAGGTCGTGGCTCGCTGCGATTGCAAATTGTGTGAGATCGGCGTTTGCGCGCGACAGGACGTCATTCACCGTTCGAAGTTCGCGCTGGTAGGCCCGTGAATTGTCTTCAGCCTTTTTCCGTTCCGTATTGTCACGAAGAACTTTTACAAAACCGGATACAGCGCCATCTGGCGAACGGAGCGGTTCCATAGCACCGTTAGCCCAAAAACGAGATCCGTCCTTGCGAGCGTGCCAGCGGTCATCGGCCGCCTGCCCGCGCTGAGCCGCCATCTGCAGTTCATTCTCCGGAATGCCCGCTGCCTGGTCCTCGGCCGTGAACAGGAGCTTGACATGCCGGCCGATGACTTCCTTATCGGTATAGCCAAAGATGCGTTGCGCGCCCGAATTCCAGCTCGATATACGACCATCCAGCCCGAGCATAATGATCGCGTATTCTCGCGCGTTCTCGACCAGAAGCCGGTAGTGTTCCTCATTCCGGCGCAGCTCTTCTTCGGCCCGCCGATGTTCTACGAAATCGGCCGCCTGGCGAGTATACAAATCCAGCATTTGCAAGTCACGTTCGGAAGCAACGCGAGTCTGCGCGTAATGAGTTGACAGAATTCCCAGGACATGCCCATCCCGGCTCACCAGGGGAGTGGATTGCACGGCGCGGTATCCTGCCTGGGCGGCGGCCTCGAGATGAGGTTTGTAGAACGGGTCCCGTTCTACGTCCTGAATCATCACCCTGGCCCCCGATTTCAAAGCGCGCCCGCAAGCCGAGCGCTCGTCAAGTGCAACGGAGCGGAAATGCTCAGTGAATTCCGCTTCAAATCCGTGGCGGGCAACAATTTCCAAGGCATTTGTCTTCGGATTGAACAGTTGAACATTCCCGAAATCGGCCCCGGTGATTTCGACGGCCGATGCCAGGATGTCCCCGAGAGCGACCGATAAATTGGGACTGAGGAACAATCGGCCGACAAGTTCGTGCAGCCGCCGCGCCGCACTGAGTTCCTCCGAAAGTTGTTTCTGGCTTTCGCGCAGCGCAACTTCGGCCTTCAGGCGGCGCGTAATCTCCACGAACGTGATGACCACGCCTTCGATCCGGTTCTCGGTGCTGCGATAAGGCAGTATTCTCGTGAGGTACCAGCGGCCACTGTCATCCTGGATTTCGCGCTCCGCTGGGATTAGCTCGGCGAGCACGCTCTGAGCGTCCTGCTTGAGATCGTTATGGCCCAAGCGATGCGTCAGATCGGAAATTGGCCGGCCACGATCTGTAATGCGCACATGGAACAACTCACTCACCTTCGGCGTGAAACGCATGATGCGCAGATGCGTGTCCAGAAACAGGGTGGCAATGTCGGTGGCGGACAATAAATTTTGCAAGTCGCTCGAGAGCTGCCCAAGCTCCTCGACTTTGTGACGATTTTCCTGATTTACTGTTAGAAGCTCCTCATTGATGCTCTGCAGTTCCTCCTTCGAGGTCTCGAGTTCCTCCATGGTAGAGCGCAGTTCCTCGTTGGTCGACTGGATTTCCTCGTTGGAGGCTCTCATTTCCTCCTGACTGGTTTCATATTCCTCGATGATGCTTTGCAGCCGCTGGCGTAGAAGATTGAGGTCGGTCTCAAGGTCCTGGATTCGCGCCGCTTGATCTACGTCGATTGCTACGTCCTGCGCCGGGTCCGGTTTCTTTGCCTCACGCTCTTCAAAAATGACCAGAGCGAAACCGTCCTGCTCGGAATCATGTCCCGGGCCGACGTGCATCACGACGGGACGGAGATCTCCGTCAAGGAGGACCGGCACGGGCTTGGAATCGCAGACCCGTTGTTTCTCGCGAGCGGACTGAAGGAGGGCTCGCAATTCAATGCGAAGCTCCTCACGCACGAGCTTGAATATGCTGGCGGTCGGCTCGCCGCCCGGGTGAACCAAGTATCGGCCGGCATGCTCGGACAGGTGAACGATCTTGTTATCCGGGGTAATCAGGATGCTCGGTGGGGCATATTGCTCCACCATCCGTTGATGGAGGTTCCCGTAAGCAATTGGCTCGCCGACTGGAGCGCCATTTACTTCCGTTTGAAAGAGAGCTCGTCCCCGTGTCACCGGGAAGACCGGCAGGCGAGGCTCCAGCGCCGGAACGTTGCGCTTGCGATAGAGGCACAATCTCTTGTCGTCGGCACGAAACAGGTCGGAATCTTCAATGGTCTCGGCGGAACCCAACAAGAGAGTGCCGTCCCGGTTGAGCGCATAGTGAAATAACTCGATCACAGCGCGCTGCATATCGCGCTCCAGGTAGATGAGCAAATTACGGCAGGCGATGAAGTCCAGCCGAGAGAACGGAGGATCGCCAAGAAGGTTGTGGGGAGCGAATACCACCAGGTCGCGGATTTCCTTCCGAATGCGGTAACCGCCGCTTTCTTTGTTAAAGAAACGCCTCAGGCGATCGCCACTTACATCCAGGTCGATGTCGCCCGGATAGAAGCCGTCGCGGGCTCGATCGAGCGAGCGCTTGTGGAGGTCCGAAGCAAAAATCTGGACTTGAGGGGATAGCTCCCGCTTAGCTGCCTCTTCGAGTAGAAGCATGGCAATGGAGTATGCTTCCTCGCCCGTAGCGCAGCCGACCGACCAGACGCGCACGCTATCGTTGGCTTCTTTGCCCTCGAACAGCCGTGGAATTACGTCGGTGCGCAGCCTTTCGAATACTTCCGGATCGCGAAAGAAACTGGTAACTGTGACGAGAAGATCATCTGACAGCGCACGGACTTCGTCTGGATTCTCCCGTAGTTTTTCAACGTAGCTCGAAAGGTCTTCAATATAGTTCAGCTGCATGCGGCGCGCAATCCGCCGCATAAGGGTGGAGCGACGGTAGCGACTAAAATCACGGTCGGTGCGCGCACGCAGATGCGTGAACACTTTCTGCAAAAGAACCCGCTCATCGGGGGCCTCTTCCGCTATCTCTCCTTCGTGGAGCGTGATACGTGGCTGCGTACGGTTGTATCGCAAGAGATTATTTGGAATCTCTCCTACGGGAAGAACGAAATCCGCCAATCCGGTCGCTATGGCGCTTTGCGGCATTCCGTCGTATTCGGCGTCGTTCGGGTTCTGGACAATGATCAGTCCGCCTTTGGCCTTAATATCCCGGATGCCGAGCGTGCCGTCCGAGCCGGTGCCGGAAAGAATGACACCCACGGAATGTCCATCGTGCGTGCTCGCCAAGGTGCGGAAGAAGTGATCGATCGGAGCCCGCTGCCCCCGATGTTGTTCCAGTGCCGACAGGCGCAAGTGTGTGTCAATCGTTTCTATATTTGCGTTGGGAGGAATGACGTAAACGTGATTTGGCTCGAGCAGTGTTGTTTCGTTGACTTGCTGCACCGGAAATCCGGCGTGAAGTTGCAGCAAGTCAGCAAGATGACTCTTGTGCTCGGGCGCAAGGTGAACGACCACTACGAATGCCAAGCCGCTATCGATTGGCACCTGCTCGAAAAACTTCTTGAGCGCTGCCAAGCCGCCCGCAGAAGCTCCAATACCTACAACGGTGGGCGTTTGCGAGCTCATAGTGTCAGAATTCTCGAGCCAAGCTATGGCTTGAACACTCGTTCCTTGCGTTTTGCGAGTGCTTGTACGCACTGATCATAGCGCCTCCGACACCGGAACATGCCCGAGTAGCTGACGGATTCACTTTAGGCTACGAATTTGCGGTAGGCAGAGCCCAGTTCGGCTACCAGCACCGCGAACGAGCCGGGTTTGGTGAGGTAATGCTGGGCTCCGAGAGAATATGCGCGTTCTTTGTCCGCGGGGCGAGAGGATGTGCTCAGGACGATGACGGGTATAGTGGACAGACTCTCGTCTGCCCGCATCTCCATCAGCACCTGCCAACCTCCCACCCGCGGGAGATTTAAATCAAGGAAGACCACGTCCGGCCGCCGGTCGGGCTGCTCTCGAAGAAGTCTCAGAGCTTCGTCTCCATCCGAGACACGTTCTATTTCCGCTGGAATGTTGGCCTCATTCACGGCTGCGCGGAAAACAACCGCCGCAGCGTCACTATCTTCCACGTGTAATAACGCCCGCATACACCAATTAGAGATGTGATGTAGCAGAGAATTTCCAAACGGTTGTATCAGGTAGTAGATGTACGGGGCCTGCGTGCTTTTTCCAGTCCGCTGACCCGGTTCACTTGACGACGATGTTGGCGAGCCGATCCGGGATCACAATCAATTTGACGATTTGCTTTGCTTCGAGGAACGGTTTGGCCTTTTCGTTCGCCAAGGCCAGCCGCTCGAGTTCCTCTTTGCCAGTTCCGAGCGGCACCCGTATATGGCCGCGGACCTTGCCGTTTACCTGCACTGGTATCTCGACCAGGTCATCCTTGGCTAACTCGGCATCGAATACCGGCCATGGCTCGCGAAAGACGGGACCTGCGTGACCCAGCTCGGTCCATAGCTCCTGGGAGGTGTAGGGAGCAAAGGGCGCGAGCAGGAGGGTAATCGAGTCGCACACCTCGCGTATGCAGCCGCCGGATAGTCCGGACTCGAGTTTGTGCAGATCGTTCACAAGTTCCATGAGCGATGCGATCGATGTATTGAAATGCCACCGGCTGTCGAAGTCAGCGCTGATTTTTTGGATGGTCTGGTGGAGCCTGCGCCGTGCCTGGCGGTCCTCCGCAGCTTGACCGGAGCTATCCTTCTTTACGGCATTGCGTGTGACGAACCGGTAGACCCGCGCCAGAAAGCGATTGACGCCGGAAACGCCATCCTCCTGCCAATCCAGATCGCGGTCCGGAGGGGCAGCAAAGAGCGAATACATCCGCGCGGAGTCGGCGCCGAACTTTGCGACCATCTCGTCGGGAGAGACGACGTTGCCGAGACTCTTCGACATCTTTGCGCCGTCCTTGATCACCATGCCTTGCGTGAACAGACGCTGCGCCGGTTCGTTGTTCGAGACTATTCCGATGTCGCGCATCATCTTCGTCCAAAAGCGCGAATAGATCAGATGTAAGAATGGCATGCTCGACGCCGCCGATATATTGATCTATCGGGAACCAGCGCGCGATTTCTTCGGAGGCAAATGGCGCCGAGTCATTGTGCGGATCGCAGTAACGATAGAAATACCAGGACGAATCGACGAACGTGTCCATGGTGTCGCTTTCGCGGCGGCCTGACCCGCCGCATTTCGGACACGGAACGTGAAGGAATGACGCGACCTGTTGGAGGGGCGATCCTCCAGTTCCGGTGATCTCCACATCGAGCGGCAGCAGTACAGGTAGATCCTTTTCCGGGACGGGCACGATTCCGCAACCTTCGCAGTGGATCATCGGAATCGGCGTGCCCCAGTAGCGCTGCCGCGAGATGCCCCAATCCTTGATGCGGTAGGTGATCGACTCCGCGCCGAAGCCATGTTCCTGGGCGAATGCCGCCATGCGTGTACGGGCCGTCTGGCTCGGCAGCCGGGACCAGGGTCCCGAATTCTCGACGATGCCGTATTCCTCAAACGGCGCGGTCATGGTGACCGCGTTTGCGAGTTCGCCGTCTTCGGGCCGAATCACCGGAATGACGGGGATTTCGTAGGAGCGGCAAAACTCGAAATCTCGTTCGTCGTGCGCCGGAACGGCCATGATCGCTCCGGTGCCGTAACCCATCAGGACGAAATTGCCGACCCAGATGGGGACCTTCCCACCGTGAAACGGATGGAGCGCGTAGCGGCCGGTGAACAGGCCCACTTTTTCGAGTTGGCCCGGATCCTGACGCGCCGCCGAGTCGATCATTTCTTTGACCTTCAGGCGGTCATCGTCGCCGGTTACAAGGCTCTCCACCAGCGGATGTCCTGGTGCAAGAATCAGACAGGTCGCGCCGTATATCGTATCGATGCGGGTTGTGAAGACGCGAATCTTCGCTGATCCGTCGTCCACCTTGAAATCGACTTCGGCGCCTTCGGACCGGCCGATCCAGTTACGCTGCATTGCGAGTACGCGTTCGGGCCAGCCGTTTTCAAGCTGCCGCATGTCGGCGAGCAGTTCAGGCGCATAAGCAGTCGTTTTCAGGAACCATTGCTGCATGGCGCGCTGCCCGACGGGGGTTGTTTCATGACGCCAGCAGCAGCCGTTGACTACCTGCTCATTGGCCAGCACGGTTGCGCATTCAGGGCACCAGTTGAGCAGGGCCTCCTTCCGATAGGCGAGGCCGCGCTCGAACATCTTCAAAAAGAACCACTGATTCCAGCGGTAATATTCGGGCTCACAAGTGGTCACCTCGCGGCTCCAATCGAAGGCAAATCCGAGGCGCTGCATCTGCTCCTTCATGTGAGCGATGTTCGCCAGCGTCCAATCGCGCGGGTGACGTCCTTCCTTAATAGCGGCGTTTTCGGCAGGCAATCCAAAGGAATCCCAGCCCATCGGATGCAGCACGTTATAGCCGCGCATCCACATATGGCGCGCCAGCGCGTCTCCGATGGAGTAATTGCGCACGTGCCCCATGTGCAGCTTGCCGCTCGGATAGGGCAGCATTTCCAGGACGTAATACTTCGGCCTGTCCGGCGTGTTCGCTACATAGAGAGTGGAGTCTTCGCGCCAGCGCGCGTGCCACCGGGACTCGATTTCTTCAAAGTCGAACGCTTTTTCGGAGATACCAGCTCCTTCAATGCCATCACGTTGCGAAGATCGTCACCCGGCTCGTCGACAGGAGTTTCGAGGATGAACGCTTTCTCGCGCAGATCCGGGTGATTCAGAATGCGGCGGAAACCTTCAAGACCAATATACCCAGCGCCGATGTTGGCATGCCGATCGATGTGGGAATCAAGCGGTGTTTTGGCATCGTTGACGTGCATCACGAAGATGTTTTCGATCCCCAGGGTCTGGCGGGCGCGAACGAGAAGCGCCGTCAAGCCTTGCTCGCGCGCCAGGTCGAAGCCGCTCACATAGCAGTGGCAGGTATCGAGACAGTAGCCGATCGGGATGTCGAGATAGGGAGCTACAAGTTGCCGAATGACGGAGAGGTCCGCGAGGTCGCCGCCAAGTTGGGCACCGGCGCCGGCCGTGTTCTCGAGCAGAATGGTGAGGTTCGGGTTGCTTTTGAGGGCCGGATCCACTTGCCGCCATGCCAGCGCCAGGGCTTCGGCGACGTTGAGAATACCTTGCTCCCTTGTTAGGCCTTTATAGTTTCCCGGATGGGCGACCACATATTCCGCGCCGATGATCAGCGCACGCTCCAACTCACCGGAGAACCCGTCGATCGATTTTTCACGTACGATCGAGGCCGGAGCGGCAAGGTTGATGAGATAGCTGTCGTGAATCGCAAGCGGCTTTAAATCATATTCGTCGCGACGGCGCTTAAAGAGCCTGACTTGCTCGCGGTCGGGCGGCTTGGTGCGCCACATCCGCGGGCTGGCAGAAAAAATCTGAAGAGTGTTCGCCCCTAGCTCGTGCGCCTTTAGGGCGGCACGTTCGAGCGACCCGGCGGTCGAGCAATGAATCCCGATCCTCACTCCGTTGTTATACTCGACTGCCGGTGCCAAGATTTTTCAATCTTCTCGAAGCGGAGCGTTTGCTGCCGGAAGTCGAACGGCTGATTCGCAGTTTGGCCGCCTCGAAACAGGAGTACGAGGAAGCGGACGGGCAGCTGAACCGCATCGCCCAACGGATTACTCTGACGGGTGGAATGATTCCGCCGCGCGAGGAGGCCGGACTTCTGCGAAAGCGCAAAGACACCGCTGCGCGAAGTATAAAAACAGCATTCGAGAGGATCCAGGAAATCGGTTGCCAGGTAAAGGATCTCGACACCGGGCTGGTCGATTTCCCGACGCTCTATCGCAACGAGGAAGTATATCTCTGCTGGCGGCTTGGCGAATCAGGCATTACGTTTTGGCACCACATTGCAGATGGGTTCGGCGGCCGTAGGCCCATTAACGCTGAATTTCTAGAAAATCACCATGGTGAAAATCAGCCCGGCGGCGACGATGACACAGGGTAGAATTGTTACACTAACCGACGGATGCTGTTAGCTCGGGAATTTGTAGGCTATTTATCTCGCCAACTCGTCGATCGCCTGAGCCCCGCTGCTTTTGAAACCTCGGATCCGCAAGTCGGGGCGGCCACTATTGCTCAAATTATCGAGGAAGATCTCTCGATTGAAGACCGGCTGAACGACGACGTTCGCGATCTTCTCGATCAGTACAGCGATTACATGCGCCGCGAGAACGTCTCCTATCAGGAAATGTTCCGTAAGATCAAGAACCAGTTGATGGCTCAGCGGAAGGTCATTCGGGCCGCCGGACGCGAGGGCGGCGACTCGATGAAGCTTTCTCGCGACAAGGTTAATGACCTGGCGCACAAGATAGTCAGCATATTGCGGAAGTCGCGTGAATTCAGGATTCGTAAAGACCCGAATGAGCTGCGGCTGGCAATCGTCCGCGAGATGACCGGATTGCTGCAGCTCGAAGACCGGATCGATCGAGCCGCACGGCAGAAGATCCGCTCGCAAAAACGGGACATTGCCGAGGGCGGGGAAGAGTACGATTTACTTCACAAACGCTACTATGCCGAAGAATTGAAAAAGTTCGGCATCACGTTGAACAACTAGCGGTTTGGGTACTTCAGATCCTGCGCATCGTAGACATAAAATTCGCTATTTTGGTAGGCGGTTCGTATGCCGGGCAATTGATGTTCTTTTTTGACAACGTAATAATCGATCGGTAACGTCAACATTCGTTCGAGGCGCTCACGCGCAAACCGTCCTTCCAGCGACCCCTTCCACCGATCAAACCACTCCAGAGCGAACGGTTGAGAAGAAGCCGTTAGCATTCCGCCCTTCCAATCCACCCAAACGGCGCGCCGAGACCGCCCGCGAAACACGCCAGGATACAGCTCGCGTCCTGCGTCCGGAAAGAGAAAGAGCGAACCGCCCCAGGTGTTCTGTTCGGCCCAGCGGGCGAGTTCAATGACCGAGGGTCTTGACTCCATAGAGGAAGATCGCCAGCCCGTATGTTTTGCGATAGCCAGCGCAGGCATCGACGCCAGCAGCGCGATTGGCAGAAATCGCGTCGCACGCGCGCTCCATGTCAACAGGGCGGCGATGGAGATGCACAGCGCAAGCTGGAGGGCGGGTCCTTTTTCGAAGATGCGCACAAAATCGAAGATGCGCGCGTTCAATGGCAAAGCCGCGACCAGGGCAAACCACGCAAACGCCTCCGAACGGCGGCGGTGGGTTACCGCTTCGATAGCTGCAAGCGAACAGAGGAGCGACGTAAACAACAACGTAAAGGCCAGAATGCGTGAGGGCTGGAGCGCGGCCGCTACCGACAACCGGCCTCGATCCACCAGGAAGTAAGTGCAGCACAGCGAGGCAATCCCGGCCAACCCCATGCCCGGCACAAGCCAGCGGGTTTGACGATTCAGGCGCGGCCACACGCGCGCCGACGCCCAAATCGCGACAACGGTCCATGCAAGGTAGTGCCACACCTCGTGTTGCCAGGGAGTGAACCACACATAAGGGGTTCGAAACTGCTGGAGCTCGACCACGCGCATTGATAGGCGTGCAAGCATCGGCTGCTCACTCGCTACCTGGGGCTGCAACTGAGCCAGGTTAGCGAGCAACAGAACGGCGACCAAAAGGATCGGCAGTATGGGCCGCATGATCCGACGGCATGAGCGGTCGAAGAGGAATGCGAGTACAACAATCGCCCAGAAGGGCGCAGCGACGATAGGTTCGTAGAGCAGTGCGACCGCGCCGGTCAATCCGCTGGCTAGCGGTTTGCCGCGCGCCAGGAGCCCGGCAGCCAGCAGCGTGGCGCCACACGCAAAGGCCATAGGCACCGGTTCGGTATCCACGGTGCACACCCCGAGACCCGTCAGCACGGCGCCCCAGTTCACAAGGGCCGCCACCAGAAGGCTGAGCGAGTCGCCAAAACCTGCAGCCCGCGCAAGAAGAAAGATCCCAATCAGCCCTGCCAGACGGAAAATAAACTGCTGGCATTCGAGGGCTCTTTGAAAATCGAGTCGAGCTTGATGGTGGAGAAATAGAGTTACTTCGTCGTAGGTCGTGTACGACAAGTTCGGGTTCGTGGCTACTAAATCCCGCGAAAGGTAGCCGGGCGCATCCATGCGTTCGAGCATGGGAAGGTAGATCTGTGTTGCCGAACGTAAGTAAGTGTGTCCGGGGAAAATCTCGAATTCGAGCCAGCCGAGGGCCGCCAATGCCAGGCACAACCACAGCAGCCGGCGCATTTAGTGTGCCGGCGTCTTTTCCAGTTGTTGTTTGGTCCAGAGGCGCGCCGGATTTAATTGCGCAGCGTGTTCGAGCGCCTGCCGGGCCTCCTGGTTGCGATTGGCCTTGCGCAGCGCGACTCCCTTCCAAAGGTAGGCTTCCGATAATTTTGCGTCGAGCGAAATAGCTTTGTCGAAATCTTTAAGGGCCTCGTCCACGCCGCCTCCCATCGACGAAGGCAGATAGTAGTTGCCGACACCGCGGCTCACATATGCCATTGCGAGTTTGTTATCGATCTGCAATGCCTTGTTGATTTCATCGCGTGCGCATTGGCCGTATTTCAAGGCTCCGAGGAGCGGGTTGGCGGGTATCACCTGTCCGCAAATTTCTCCCAGCAGACGATGGTATTCGGCATTGCTGCCGTTGGCCGCGACCGCTTTCTGTGCCGGATCGATCGCGGCCTGGGCATACCCCTCGGCCTTCTTCTTGTCGCGCAGTTCGAGCGCCACCTCCGCGGCGTAGGAGTTTGCCAATGCCAGCTTATATTGCCCGTCGGGTGCCTGCGCGGCTTTCTGGTAGCGCGCAATCAGGCCGTCGAGAGCCGCCAAGTCCTGCCGGTCGCGCGCAGCCGTCAGCTCGCTGGCCGCGGCCAGCCCGCAACCGCTGATGCATACCACCAATAACTTCCCGATCATGTCTGCCTTAATTCTAAGAGGGCCTGCCTTCATTCTAGGAAGGACGGATTTTCTGCGTCAGAGTTTCGAGAGTTTCTTACCCACGAGGAGAAAGTACAGCGCGAGTGCTACGACGAGCACTCCGTTTCCGGCCATGATCGCCGGCGCCGACGTCTGCTTGATGAGGAGTCCGGAAACCAGGCTGCCGAATGGCATTCCTCCACGGAAGGCTACGTTATAGACGCTCATGACGCGGCCACGCATCGTGTCGCTCACGTATAGCTGAACGAGTGACGTATTCAGCGCGAACATGATCATGAGCAGCGAGCCTGATACAAACACGAGCACGGCGCTCAAGGCCAAAACACGCGACAATCCGAACGCAGTGATCGCGACACCCAGCACCGCCATCACAATAAGAGACTTGCGCGCCTGGCCTCCTTTCGACGCGCTGCCTGCCACCAGTAGCGCTCCGGTGACCGATCCGGCTCCCGACAAACAGAGAAACAATGTAAACGTGTTCGCGTTGCCGTGGAAGACGTCGCGCGCCATGACGGGAAGAAACGTGATGAGAGGATACGAAAGCAGCGTGCCTCCGAAAGCCAGCACCACCAGGCTTGCCATGCCTTCGCGCTTGCGCAGAAAGTCGATTCCTTCCCGCATGCTGTGTATCACCGATTCCTGTGTACGGGCAGGAACAAACACGGGCCGGATCGCCAGGAGGGTCGCGATCACCGCCAGGTACGAAATGCCGTTTAGCGTGAAGCACCAGAACGAACCCAGGTTCACGAGCGCGAGTCCGCCCAGCGCCGGTCCGACGACGCGCGCGAGGTTGAACTGAATGGAGTTCAACGCGATAGCATTTTGCAGGTCTTCTTTCTTCACCAATGTGGGAATCAGCGCTGAATAGGCTGGACCACCGAACGATTGCGCCAGGCCGACAGTGAAGGAGAGACACCAGACATGCCACACCTGAACAACGTGGGTGCGCATCAGGGCTGCAAGCGTGAAAGCGCAGACTAGTTGTATGACTTGCGAAGCCAGCAGAATATCGCGGCGATTGCGACGGTCCGCAAACACGCCGCCGAACAGAGAAAAAAGAAAGACTGGAATCTGCCCGAGAAATACATCCAAGCCGAGATAGACCGACGAGTTCGAGAGCTGCAAGACCAGCCAACTTTGCGCCAGGACCTGCATCCACGTTCCGATGCTCGACGTGCACGCGCCGAACCACATCAGGCGGAAGTCCCGATACTCGAATGCTTTGAAAACCCTACTCAGCAAGCCATGCTCTTTGTAGCACGCTCACGGCTTGCTACCCGCGTTTCGTAGGCACTGGTTTACTGCGATGGATGAGATGTATTAGATTGCCATCCGCATCGCGGAAGAATAGCAATCGATTGCCTTGGGTTTCGTACGGTTCTCCGGCAAAGGTCACACCTTGTGTCTTCAACTGCTCGTGTGCGCGATCGAAGTCCGTAACGGAGATGGCGATGTGCCGCAAACCCGGCGTTCGCATCGCGGCATGTCCGCCGTCGCCTTCCGCAGGAATGATTTCGATGAGCCCGCCGTTCGCCGCCTCGATGAAGTAATTGCCCGCGTATTCGAACGTGATCTCGAACTCAAGATTGGCGACATACCAATCGGCCAGCCGCTTCGGGTTCGGCGAAGCAATTGCGAAGTGCTCGATGCCAGTGAACATTAACGGGGATTGTAGCAAGCTAACCACCCCGCGCATCAGAAAACATCCGCTTCAGACGCTATAATCGAGGCAAACATACAAGTAATCCCCGCGCGAAGGACATTCGTTATTCCTGAACAAGCTATAAAACCGGCGAGACCGGCGACGCGCTGGCGGCTTCGCCTTGTTCTTGGCGGCCTGTTGGTAATCGCGTTTCTGATGGTGGTTGCGCCATTCATCAACGCCGCCGCGTTCGGGCCGGCGGTCGATAGGGCTCTCGAAACTTCGCTAGGGCGCAAGGTAGACTTCGACAAGATTTACTTTGCGCTGTTTCCGGTTCCGGGTTTCTCGCTACAGAATGTCACCATCCACGAAGACCCGCGGTTCGGGTTGGAGCCCTTCGCTCACGCCAGTGGTCTGGACGTTCGTCTGCGGGCCGACAAACTGCTGCTGGGGCAAATGCGTCTTTCCACGCTGCGGCTTGTGGAACCGTCCTTGAATTTGGTGAAGCGCGGCGATGGAACGTGGAACGTAGTCGAGCTTGTCCAGCGGCTGAGCGCTCCGCGTCATATGCCGCTGAGTTTGATTCCCGCGATCGAAGTCTCCGATGGCCGCATTGATTTCAAATTGGGCACGCGGAAAACGACCCTCTACATTACGGGCTCGGATCTCTCGATTTATCCGGAACGGTCCGGAAGCGTGGTGGTCCGGTTTTCGGGCTCGCCAGCGCGTACCGATCGTGCCGGCAACGGCTTCGGCCATCTGCGCGGCACCCTGAACTGGCGTCTCAAGCCGCTTGCCAATGGCAACCAGCTCGACGCTGACGTGAACCTCGATCCCAGCAATCTGAGCGAGATCACGGCGCTCATCGAAGGACACGATATTGGTATACACGGAACCGTGAGCGCGACCGCCCATCTGGAAGGGCCGCTTTCGGCCCTCCGTATCGGGGGCGATTTGCGCCTCGAAGATGTGCACCGCTGGGACCTGCTGCCTTCGAGCGGCGATTTTTGGCGGGTCGTCTATCAAGGCAGCGCGGATCTCGTGACGCACCATTTCGCGATCCGGACTCTTTCTCCGTCTTCTGGAGATGCCGTCCCGGTAGCTCTCGAAGTGCGGATCAATGAATTTCTAACGCACCCGGCCTGGTCTATTTTCGCGACTCTGCACAAGGCTCCGATTCAACCCTTACTTCCGCTCGGCAAGCGCATGGGCCTGGCCTTCCCGCCTGGCCTGGAAATGAACGGGTCACTCGATGGCGTAGTGGGTTACTCAAACGCATCCGGGCTCGAAGGCGGCATCGCCATCACCGACGCGGTGGCGACTCTACCCGGGATTCCACCTCTGCGCTCGGCGGTTGCTAACGTACGGGTTTCGGCTGGCAATATTCATATCGATCCGGCTATTCTCGAAGCCGGCGTTGGGGGAACGCTCCGCGCCGGCGGCGATTACAATCTTTCTTCGCAACATCTCGCCGCCACGTTGAGTGTCGATGAATTTCCGGTTCGGGCTCTCAAAACGACTGCCCAAACCTGGTTCGGCGCGCCCGCTGCGCTGGCAAGCCTAACCGACGGATATATCACCGGCCAATTTCGCTACAGTTCGGAAGAGCGTGGAGACAACCATGTGGAGCCCGCCGCGTGGTTCGGACAATTTCAGTTCTCGAATGCCACCCTCGCGCCTCCCGGAATCGCCGTTCCGTTGAAGCAAGCCGAGGGGCGGGCCCAATTTGGTCCTTCGACGTTCGACCTCCCCCATTTTTCCGCTATCCTCGCTCAACAGCCCGTGTTTGGCAGCTACCACTACAATCTGGCGGCAAAGCGGCCCGAACGACTTCGTCTGGAACTGCCTTCCGCGAACCTCTCGCAGCTCGAAACGGCCCTCAGTCCGGCTCTTGAGGAACGTGGCCTTCTGGCCCGGTTGCGATTCACGCGCCGATCCACGCCCGCATTTCTGACTGCTCGCAATCTGGAAGGCGAACTCACCATTGACAGGTTCTCCGTTGAGCACGCCGAGCTTGGGCCGCTGGTGGCGCGTTTTCTCTGGCAGGGGGTCAACTTGCAGTTTACGGCTCTCAAATTGCAATTGCCGGAGGGGTCCCTCAAAGCCTCCGGTGCGGTGAATCTTTCTTCTCACTCGCCGCGTTCTCATTTCGAAGTGCAAGCGACCGGAGTGCCGTGGGGTGGAGGCGCGCTTCGCGCGACAGCCCAAATCCACACTTCAGGCATAGGTGCCGAAAGCATCGCCAATTTGCACGCCGATGGATCGTTCTCCGCGAGCCGCGTTATCCTTCCTACGGCAGTACCCTTCCGTGACGTCTCCGGCGCATTCGATCTCTCGTTTGGCGCAGGATGGCCGGATCTTCGTCTCACCAACCTGAAGGCTTCTCAGGAAAATGAAGATTGGAGCGGCGAAGCGGCCAGCAATGCCGACGGAAAACTCATTTTCGATCTCGAGCACGAGGGGCGCCAACTGCATGTCATTAGCGATCTGTTGCCCCAGGCTTTAGTGCCTTCGACGCCGCTGGCGAGTCAGGCACTTCCTCAATGACCACGGCCATAAACTCTTTGGACGGCGTGTGGCGCGATCTGGAACGCCGCTTTGAGGACGCCTGTACCCAATCCCGTGCGCAAATAGTCAGCCAGCTTAACCAGCTTCTGCGGCGGTTGCGGCAGTACGGCGGCGAGAAGGACTGGGTACGGTTGGTTTTGGAAGGAGCCGGCATATTTTCTCGCCAAGTCGCTCTCTTTTCGCTCGAAGGCGGCCAGGTTCGTCTGCGTGGCCAGATTAACCTCGACCTTCCCGAGTCTCTTTCATTTTCTTGCGCTCAGGGTATGGCCTTTGAGGCGGCAAGAGCTTCAGCGGACGCAGTAATTGCTTTAAGAACAGCCGCGGAAGTAACTGAATCGCTGAGCGATATCAATCAGGGGTCACGGGCGCATTTGTTTCCTATTTCGAATTCTGCTCGTGTGGCCGCAATTCTCTTTGCCGCCGTAGAGCCCGAGACCGACGCGGAGGCGCTCGAACTGATTGCCGGGCTCGCATCGTGCGCACTGGAGCGACAGACGAATGCCTTGCAACACTCCCAAATTGGAGCCGCGCCCGTGCCCACCACGAAGGCTGTCCGCCTTCCGGTGTGGGCCGATTTCGATGAATCGCAGCGTCAGCTCCACATTCGCGCCCGGAGGTTCGCTCGTGTGGCGGTCGCGGAGATGCAATTGTCCAAGCCCGAGGCCTGCCGGGCCGGCCGCGAGCAAGGCGATCTGTATCTGTTCCTGAAGAACGAAATCGACAAGGCGCGCGAGATATATAGCCGGCAATTCCGAACTATATCTTCGATGGCCGATTACCTTCACTTAGAACTCGTCCGCACTGCGGCTGAAGGCGACGACTTAAAACTAGGAGCCGACTATCCCGGGCAGTTGGTTTAATCGCACTCGAGTGGTCGCCCTCGGAATAGCGATTGGCGGATTGCTCGTGGTTGCGGCACCTCCCAAACCAAAACATGTGGTGACACGCGCTCCGAAGCCGCCGCAAAGTCCCAAAGCGGTCGGAGCAGCCGGTGTGCTCGCAGTCGCGCAACATCAGCTCGAGCAGGGCAACTTCAACGTGGCTGTCGATTATGCCAAGGAAGCAGCCCGTAAAGCGCCGTTGCTGAACGACTACGCGCAGTATGTTCGCGCCCAGGCCGAGTACAAGTTGAAAAATTATCCGGAGGTCGCAAAAGCGGCGACGCAGGTGTTCAACCAGGATCCCGTCTCGCCATTGCTCGGCCCGGCGGCGATGCTGGCGGTCAATGCCGATCTGGACAACGACAATCCAAAAAGTGCCTTGGAGCTGGTGAAGAAATATTTCGACCGGATTCCGCAGCCGCAGGCTACCCTGCTGCTGGCGCGCGCGTTTCAGGCCAACGGCGATCTGGTGCAGGCTGCCGAATACTTTCAGCGAGTGTATTATGGCTACCCCGTCGCTAAGGAAGCGGCGGATGCAGCCAATGCGCTGGTCAGCTTGAAAGCCCGTTTGGGAGAGACTTATCCGCCTGTCATGCCAGCCGCAATGTTGGGACGCGCCGAAAAAATGTTTCAGGCCAAACGGCCGGCCGACGCGACCACAGAGTTAGCCGCGGCTATTCCTCAACTTGGCGGCGCGCAGCGCGATCTTGCGCGGGTCCGTCTAGGAGAGGCGAACTTCTTTGCGGGGAAAGCGCAGCAGGCCTTCGAGTACCTCACCGCTCTGAAAGTCGACGACGCGGAGGCGGATGCTGAACGTTTATCCTATTTGATCCGTTGTGCGCGCAAGCTGAACCGCGAAGCGGATGTAAAACCGTTTCTCGATCAACTCGAAGCAACGCACCCTGTTTCCGGCTGGCGATTGGATGCGCTTATTTTCGTTGCGGACGAGGCGCGCACGCGAAATGACGATTCCAAATACCTGCCTCTTTATCGTGCCTGTGCCGCTAGTTTTAGTTCCGATCCCAGGGCCGCCTGGTGCCACTGGCGAGTGGCTTTCGAGAGTTATCGCAAGGACGCCGCTGAGTCTTTCGATCTGCTGCGTGCTTATATCGAACACTTCCCTGCTTCTGGTGATGTGACGGACGCACTGTATTTTCTGGGCCGCCTTTCCGAACGGAAGAAGGACTTCACGTCGGCGCGCGCCTGCTATGACGAGCTAATTGCACGCTTTCCGAATACCTATTATGCGACCGTGGCGCAAGATCGCTTAAAGGAATCCACCGTCAAAGCCGCCCTTCCCAGTCCACCCATGCTGGAATTTCTACGCGCTATAGCTTGGCCGTCGCGAGAGGTCTTTCCAAGTTTTGCGCCCTCGCCAGGCGTCACCAAACGGCTCGACCGTGCCCAATTGCTGCAATTGACCGGCCTCAACGATATGGCGGAAAACGAGCTAAAATTCGGTGCCGGCAACGATGACGAGCAGCCGAACGTGTACGCTTTTGAGCTTGCCAAGATCGTGTCGGCGCGCGGCGCGCCGGATCAGGCACTGCGCTATATCAAGCACTTCACGCCCGACTATCTGTACATGCCGCTTGACCAGGCGCCGGTGAGCTTTTGGGAACTCGCTTTTCCTATCCCAAACCGCTCGGCCATTGAACGGCACAGCCATGCGCAATCGCTCGATCCGTTTCTGGTGGCTGCGCTCATCCGGCAGGAATCGGAATTCAACGTCAAGGTAGTTTCCTACGCGAACGCATATGGATTGATGCAAATCATGCCGGCCACTGGCCGCGAACTCGGTCGCCACTTCGGTATCCGGCGATTAAGGACCGCGGAGTTATTGACGGCGGATCGAAATCTGCAATTGGGCACGTATTATTTCCGCAAGCTGCTGGATTCCTATGATGGAGAACCGGAGATCGCGCTTGCGGCATACAACGCCGGTCCGAGCCGTGCCAAGTCCTGGCGCACCTGGGGTCCGTTTCGCGAACCGGCGGAGTTCATCGAGGCGGTTCCGTTTCATCAGACGCGCGGCTACATCCAGATCGTGCTGCGGAATGCCGATGTTTACCGCCGTCTATACGCCACGGCCACGCCTGACGTACCGGCTTATCGATCGAAGCCCGCGCCCAAACGCCGCAGCACGCACAAAAAGTAGTGGACGATCGGAAGCGGGCTCGTGAACTGGTGACGGAGGAGGATCCTCCTGGTCCGCCGTTTCGGTGCCGTTTACAAAAAGTTGTAGCGATTGCGCGCAAGACCTCGTCGAATAGCAAGCGAAATTGAAACTCTTGGCAGGAGTGGAGTCTGTGTGTATGCGACCCAGCACATCGAGGTGAAATGCAAACGGAAATTTCTAGAAAGCCGCTGCTAAGCGCCCTTATCGAGGGCGGCCAGTTCACCGATCACGTCGAGATCCGAGAAATCCGCTTCGGTCCTGGACAAGAGACCGGGTTACACCGGCATCCTTGTCCAGTACTTGGATACGTGGCCAAGGGGACAATCTTGTTTCAAGTGGACGGAGAGCCTGCCAAGACTTTGTGCGAGGGCGATGCGTTTTTCGAGCCCGCCAATCGCAAAGTGCTGCATTTCGACAATGCTTCCCGGACCGAGCCTGCGACATTTATCGCGTTCTACCTGTTGGGCGCGGGCGAAGACGAACTGATCGAGATGCTTCGCTAAAATCGCTCCATGCCCCTTTCCGCGCAGCGGCGTTTTCAGAGCGATCGCATCGGCGAGTTTCGCGAATCCGTGATTCGTGAGATGACCAGGCTCGCGCTGTTGAGCGGCGCGGTAAATCTCGCCCAAGGGTTTCCGGATTTTCCGGCGCCTGCGGAGATCAAGGCAGCCGCCCAGCGGGCGATTGCCGAAGACTGGAATCAATACCCGATCACTTGGGGAATGAAGCCGCTACGGGATGCCATCTGCGAGTCCTATCAACGATTTTACGGCCTTGAAATCGATCCCGAGCGCGAGGTTACTGTTTGCTGCGGTGCAACGGAGGGCATGATCGCTACTCTGCTAGCGTTACTTAATGCGGGCGATGAGGTGGTTGTATTCGAGCCGTTTTATGAAAATTATTGGCCCGATTCTCAGCTCAGCGGAGCAGTTTGCCGCTATGTCTCATTGCGGCCGCCGGCCTGGGACTTTGACCCTACCGAACTCCGCGCCGCGTTTAGTCCTCGGACCCGTGCGGTTATTCTCAACACTCCAAATAACCCCACTGGACGTGTTTTTTCACGAGATCAAATTAAAGTATTGGTCGAACTGTGTGAAGAGTTCGATGCTCTCCTAATCACCGACGAGATTTACGAGCACATCGTCTTCGACGGCGAACGGCATGTGCCTCCCATCACTCTCGGCTCTGCGGCGCGGGAGCGTTGTGTGGTTGTGAACAGTCTGAGCAAGACTTTTTCGGTCACCGGTTGGCGCGTCGGCTGGGTGATCGCGCCACCTGAATTGACGAACTCCATTCGCAAGGTTCACGACTTTCTGACGGTCGGTGCGCCTACGCCGCTGCAGCAAGCCGGTGTGGCGGCGCTTCGGATGCCCGATCGTTACTTCGTGGAACTCGCCGCCGCGTACGAGAACAAAAGAAACAGCATGCTCGCGATTTTGGAGAACGCCGGTTTCCGCTGCTTCGTGCCGAAAGGCGCTTACTACATCATGTGTGCGATCGACGCCTTCGATTTTCGCGATGATGTCAGCTTGTGCCGCCATCTCATTGAAGAAATGGGCGTCGCTGCAGTCCCCGGATCGAGCTTTTTTAGCGATCCGGGTGCCGGGCAAAATCTGATCCGCTTTTGTTTTGCGAAGAAAGAGGAGACACTTGAACTAGCGCGAGAGCGGCTTGATCGGCTCAAGGGCTAAGTCGGAGTCGACATCGCCGACGTCGGCGCGGCGCTATCTTTGCTGTACGCGTAGTTCTGATTTCTGTATTGTCCGGTCGCCGCCGTTCTTTATCGTCGGGCACTGACGCCTGAGGATTCTCTCGCTCTTCGCCTGGCCCTGGGCCCAGCTCCCTTCCAATAGAGACGACGGCTGCGTTTGCGATAGAATGGCGGGCGAAATCGTAGGAAGCTGGAATTATGGATGCCGACCGCGTTGAAGTTTCATGGGATGCTGAGAAAAACCGCTGGCTGATTCGGATTGAAGTGGGTGCGGAGGTGATCCGCCGCCACTCAAAGGAACCGAAGAACGCGGACGACAAAACCCTGCAAACGGCGGCCGAACAGACCGCGGTGGATGAAGGCTACCAGGTCTCTCCCGCCAAGATTTCCGTCCGCCGGTAAGTAGCGCCGCCTTATCTCAGCGGCGAGTCGGGCGTACGATGGTAGAATGTCTACCTGATATGGCTTCGAAGATTTCCTCTGGCCGGATCGACCTGCTGCAGGGCACGCTTGACATGTTGATCCTGCGCACTCTGCTGTTTGGTCCGGCGCACGGCCATCAAATCGCGAAACACATTCAGCGCACGACTAGCGATGTGCTCCAGATCGAGCACGGTTCACTGTATCCCGCGCTGCATCGTCTGGAGCGCAAAGGCTGGTTGTCAGCAAAATGGGAAGCCGCCGGCAAAGACCTGAAGCGCGAGTTTAAATACTACCGCCTCACGCCGGCCGGGAGAAAACAGCTGGCTACGGAGGAATCGAAATGGAAGCAACTTGCCGCGGCGATTGCGAGCGTGATGTGGCCCGTTGAGGAGGGCTGAACTGTGGACTTAGCTTCGCAGAAAGTCGAAGGAACAGATCTGGACCGCGAGATTGAATTACACCGCCGGCGCGCCGCATCGATCCGTTAAGAGCGCTGCGTCACGAATGAAGCAGGGTTTTCTTCAAGAAAACGAGCTGGCCCAAATGATACGAGTTGTGGGTCGCTAGTACGTGCGCCTCTCTCAACAAGGTCTGCCCGTCGCCATGCGCGAACGGCTTGAACAGATCCTGCTTTTCATCCTTGATAAGCCGGGCGAATGCGCGTGCGTCCTTTTGGAACACTTCGACGCTCGCGTCCCAGGCTTGCGTATTTGGAGGCGCGTCTTCGACCGGCCAGTATCCTTCGGGCCATTGAGGCGATTTGTATTTCGGATTCCGCGAAAATTCGAGGATATCGTGTTGGGCGATACGCAAATGTTCGAGCAACTGCCAAGCCGTATGCGGAGCGCCGGATAGTTTTGCTCCACGCAAATGGCTCGGGAGGTCTTTGAGCGCGGAAGCGAAATCCAGATGAGCTTGATCGCCTTTGAGCGCACTAAGAAGTTGTTCTCGGAGACTATCGGTTTGTTTGCCGCTCATAACACTACTATGGCGCGGCGGAGCGGGCCGTGAGGTCTTTCATTTGAGGAAGCTGTGAATTATCCCAGCCTCCACCCAAGGCAAGAATGAGCGCTACGCTGGCTGTCATCTGGCGAAGCTGGACCTGTACTTCAGCTTGGCGGTTGTTCAACAGACTCGTCTGCGCGATGATGACATTCAAATAGCTATCGACGCCGGTGCTGAAACGCGTATTAGCAAGATCTAAATACCTGGTCGAGGAAGTTACAGCAGCGTGCTGTTCGGTGGCCTCCTGTGAAAGTATGCGAAGAGCGGCTAGTTCGTCTTCTACGGCTTGGAACGAAACGAGCACGGTCTGACGATAATTCGCTACGGCGGCATCGTATTGCGCCTGCGCCTGGGCATTCAATCCGCGTCGTGCGCCCCCGTCAAAGAGGGTCTGCGATAGTACAGGTCCGACAGACCAGAAGCGGCTCGGCCAAGTGAACCATTGAGTAAAGTCGGAAGTCTGAAAGCCGGCTGACGCACTGAGCGTGAGATTCGGATAATATGCAGCCCGTGCGACGCCGATTAAGGCGTTTGCCGCCGCTACCTGGCGTTCTAGCGCTGCTATGTCCGGCCGCCGCTCAAGTAGCGCCGACGGGACCGCAACCGGAATCGTAGGAGGATTGACGGCAAAAGGAGCGGCGGCCAGCGTAAAATTCGAGGCCGGCCTTCCGATCAGCGTGGCGATCGCGTGCTCGAATTGCGACCGCGCGACTCCCAGGTCGGTGGTCTGCGCGGTGGCCACATTGACCTGGGTTTGCGCTTGGACAACCTCCTGTTCAGAGTTGATTCCAGTTCTGTAAAGAGTCGTCGTGAGATCAAGTGCCTGTCGATAGTTTGCGAGAGTATCGATCAAAATGCGGCGCTGCATATCCACGGCCCGCAGTTCGAGATATATCGTCGCAAGTTCGGACTGCGTGCTGAGCAGTGCGGTCGCGACATCCGCCGCGCTGGCCTGTGCCGAGTCCGCATTGGCCTCGATGGTATTCCGGACTCGATGCCAAAAATCGACAGTGTACGAAAGATCGAGAGGCATCGTAAAAGTATTCAGCGTAGTGGTAACAGGTGCACGTGAGGAACGAGCGGTAGCGGACGTTCGAGAGTTCGTATAGCCGGGGGCCGCTGTTAGGGTTGGAAATAGTGCGGATCTCGCGGACACCACCAATGCGCGCGCCGCTCTAAAATTTGCCTCCGCTGCGGCAATGGTCTGGTTGGAGATCGATACCTGCTCTTCGAGCTCGTTGAGTTGCGGGTCGTTGTAGAGTTCCCACCATTTGGCGCGGATCTTGTCGTCGCCGGGCTCTGCCACTTTCCAGCCGGCTCCTTCCTTATATCCCGGCGGAAGGGTTTCTTTAAATGCCGATGGCGTGGGTGCGGGCGGCCTCACGTATTTTGGAGCCGGATTACAGGCGCACAGAAAACCCAATAGAAGCGCCATCGACAAGTAACGATTGTCTGACTTACTTTTCCACTTCATCGATAACCTCCGTGATCCAGTGGCACAGGTAAGCGGGACAGTTTACGAGTCTTATATCTCGGCTCGCCTGCTCCGAAAGATAGCGGACAGCTTTGCGGTCTACCAGTGTTACCTCACTCAGATCGATATTTACTTGCTTGTGCGCTCCGCGCGCCTCTCGAATACTACGTTCAAGCTCGCTAATGGCGTCTTCCTCGAACTTGCCGTTCAACAGAAGCGTCACCGAACATTCGGCTGGATGCGGCTCCGCGATGATCGAATACTGGATCTGCATAGTACGCGGTTTAGGTTGCCGGTCCCAGCGCTTCGGGAGGAGCCTCCGGCAGGCGCCCGTGCCGGAGTTGTTGGAGCCACGTCGAAAAACGGTCCATGTACAGGTAAATCACAGGCGTGGTGTAAAGAGTCAGCGCCTGGCTGACGATTAGTCCGCCGATAATCGTGATTCCAAGGGGCCGGCGTAACTCGAATCCCGTACCATGCCCCAACGCTAACGGGAGGCCGCCGAGTAGCGCGGCCATCGTGGTCATCATGATCGGGCGGAATCGCAGCAGGCACGCTTGAAATGCCGCTTCTTTGGGAGACTTATGCTCGCGACGCTCCACCGCTAGCGCGAAATCGATCATCATGATGGCGTTCTTCATCACAATGCCGATAAGCAAAATAATGCCGATCAGCGCGATTACACTCAGGTCTGTCTTGGTGATGAGCAGCGCGAGGATGGCGCCGACACCCGCCGATGGCAAGCTAGACAGAATCGTGATCGGATGAATCAGGCTTTCATAGAGCACGCCTAAGACGATATAAACGGCGGCCAACGCAGTGGCGATCAGCAACGGCTCATTTGCGAGCGAGGATTGAAACGCCTGGGCTGTGCCGGTGAAATTCGAGTTGATGGTGGTGGGTACCCCCGCGTTGGTCCGAGTCCGACTGATCGCTTCCACGGCCTGACCAAGCGAAACATCCGGCGCCAGGTTGAACGAGATAGTTACTGAAGGGAACACGCCGGAATGATTTACCGTCAGCGCAGCGGTGGATGGCTGAAAGCGCGTGAAAGCTGCAAGAGGAATCGGAGCGCCGCTGGTCGACGTTACGTACACCTGATTCAGTCCGCTGGGATCCTGCCAAAAGACCGGATTTACTTCCATCACGACGAAATATTGATTCATCGGTTTGAATGTGCGTGCGATTTGCCGCTCTCCGAAGGCGTCGTACAAAACATTGTCGATAGTTTGCGGTGTTACGCCTAGTCGTGAGGCCGTGGGGCGGTCGATTACCAGATTGGCCTCGAGCCCGTTGTTCTGCTGGTCGCTATTGACGTCCGTAAGCTCACGCATCCTACGCATCAAGTTCAAAAGAATAGGAGCCCAATGCTTCAATTCGTCCAGATTGTCACTTTGGATTGTGTATTGAAATTGCGCTGCGCTTTGTCTGCCGCCGACGCGGAGATCTTGCGACGATTGAAGATACAGCGTTACGCCTGGAACGGCCGTGAGCTTCGGACGCAGACGACCGATGATCTGGTCGGCCGACGCGTGTCGCTCGTCAAGCGGCTTCAGAGTGATGAAACAGCGGCCACTGGTAGTGGTTGTCCCTCCTCCTCCTCCGCTGAATGCTTGTACGGCTTGTACGTCGGGATCCGTTTCAACAACTTTTGCCAGCCGTATGATCTTTCCCTGCATGGCTTGGAACGAGGTGCTCTGATCGCCCATAAAGTTCCCGTTCAGCCGGCCTGAGTCTTGTTGCGGGAAGAAGCCCTTCGGCACGATGACGAATAAGTAAATATTTAGGCAAAGCGTGGCGCCGGCGATTAGCAGGACAATTGCCGAGTGTCCCATTACCCATCGCAGGCTGCGTTCATACGTTCTCAAAATGAAATCGAAGAATCGCTCGCTCAGTAAATAGACACGTCCGTGTCGTTTTTTATCGACGAGCAGGCGGGAACACATAGTAGGCGTCGTCGTCAGAGATACCAGCATCGAGACAATAATGGTCACCGATAGGGTCACTGCAAACTCGCGAAACAAACGGCCCACGATCCCGCCCATCATGAGAATGGGTATAAAGACCGACACTAGAGAGATGCTGATCGAGAGCACAGTCGGACCGATTTCGGCTGCCCCCGTAAAGGCCGCCTTCATCGGGTTCATGCCTGCCTCGCGATAACGGGTGATGTTTTCAAGAACGACGATTGCATCATCCACCACGAAACCTGTCGAAATCGTAAGGGCCATCAATGAGAGATTGTCGATGCTGAATCCGAACAGATACATGGCGCCGCACGTGCCTACGATGGAGACAGGAACGGCCACGCTCGGTATCAAGGTAGCGCGCCAGTCACGAAGAAAGATAAAGACGACCAGAATGACCAGAACAACCGAGAGCATAAGCGTTCGCTCGACTGTTTTTACCGAGGCTCGAATAGTTACGGTTTGGTCGAGCGTGATTAGGAGATTGATGGATGGATCGATCGAGGCATGTAGCTGCGGGAGCGCCGCCTTGATTCCGTCTACGGTCTCTATAATATTTGCGCCTGGCTGCCGGAAAATAATCAGGAGGGCGGCGCGTCGTCCGTTTGCCAAACCGAGCGAGCGGACAGTTTGCACCGAATCGCGTACATCCGCGACATCCCGCAGCCGTACCGCGGCACCGTTGATGTAACGAATCGGCAATGGTTCGTACTCAGCGGCGCGAAAGAGTTGGTCGTTCGCCCCGATCATCCACGTTCTCTTCAAGTCTGAGAAGCTGCCCTTGGCCATATTCGCGGTTTGAGCGGCGATGGCAGTTCGCACGTTCTCAAGGCTTAAACCGAAGTGGTTAATCTGAGTCGGATTGACATCAATACGCACCGCGGGAGCCGAGCTGCCGCCTGCCATAACCTGACCTACTCCCCGGATCTGCGAGATGCGCTGCAGCAGTACCGTGGAAGCAGCGTCATACAACGCCGGAGGTGGTAGTTTGTCCGACGTGAGAGCCAAAATCATGATCGGGGCATCCGCGGGATTTACTTTCCGATAGGTGGGATTGCCCGGTAAATCAACAGGAAGATACCCGCGCGCGGCGTTGATGGCCGCCTGTACGTCACGTGCAGCGGCATCGACGTTGCGGTTTAAGTCGAATTGCAGAGTTACATTCGTCTGCCCTAAAGAGCTGGACGAGGTCATCTCGGTTACCGCGGCGATGCGGCCGAACTGACGCTCGAGTGGGGTCGCGACCGAAGACGCCATGATCTCAGGACTGGCGCCGGGGAGGGATGCCTGCACCGAGATGGTCGGGAAGTCAACCTGCGGCAGCGGCGAAACGGGCAGCAGTCGGAATGCCACCGCACCCGCGAGGCCAACCGCCACCGTGAGTAGCGCCGTGGCGACTGGCCGATTGATAAAAGGCGAAGAGAGACTCATCCGTCAGTCTCCGGCCGCGGGCGCATGCTCGAGCCCTGGTGCCGCGCCCTTCTTAGATTTGGAGAATCTTCGCGCCAGATTGTCGAAGAAGAGATAGATCACGGGAGTGGTATAGAGCGTTAGAAGCTGGCTAAGCAACAGGCCACCGATAATCGTGATTCCGAGTGGGCGTCGAAGCTCCGATCCGGTGCCTTGCCCGAACGCCAGAGGCACTGCTCCCAACAACGCCGCCATCGTGGTCATCATGATCGGGCGGAAGCGGAGCAGTGATGCCTGAAAAATAGCATCATAAGGGTCTTTGCCCTGCTCGCGTTCCGCTTCCAGTGCAAAATCAATCATCATAATGGCGTTCTTCTTCACGATGCCGATTAAGAGCACGATGCCAATGATTGCGACCACGGTGAGCTCCGCGTGGCAAACCATCAGCGCAAGCAAAGCGCCTACACCCGCTGACGGCAGAGTCGAGAGAATTGTGATCGGATGAATGTAACTCTCATAGAGCACACCCAATACGATGTAGACCGTCACTAACGCTGCCAAAATCAGCAGTGGCTCATTTGTGAGGGAGGCGACGAAAGCTTCCGCGGTTCCCTGAAATGAAGTCTGCATGGCCGCGGGCGCTGGCATCTCTTTCTGTACTTGCTTAATTGCATTCACTGCCGCACCGAGCGCCACTCCAGGCGCCAGATTGAAGGAAACAGTAGTTGCAGGGAACTGTCCGATGTGGCTGATGAGGATAGGAGTCGAGGAATTATGGAAGCTGGTGAACGCGCTTAGCGGAACCGGCGCGCCCGTCGTCGATTTCAGATAGATGTTCTCGAGATTTTTCGGATTGGTTTGAAATTGCGGTTGAACTTCTAAGATGACGTGATATTGATTGAGCTGCGTAAATAGTGTGGAGACCTGGCGCTGTCCGAATGCGTTATAGAGCGCGGCATCGATATTTTGCACCGTGACGCCAACGCGGCTGGCCGTCTGGCGGTCGATCGAAAGCGCAGCTTCCAAGCCATGAGTTTGAAGATCGCTTGCCACATCGGCAAGCTCTGGCAGTTCTTTCAATCGTTCCACAAATCTTCCGGCATAGCTGGCTAGTTCGTTTGCGTCTGGATCTTCGAGGCTGTACTGGTATTGCGTCCGGCTGACAATGTCCTCCACCGTGAGATCCTGGACGGGCTGCATATAAAGCGTGGTCCCGTCGATCTTTTGCAGCTCCGGCTGCAACCGCCGGATGACATCCGACGCGTTGGCGTCACGCTGCTCGATTGGCTTGAGATTAATTTGTATACGGCCGGCGTTGAGCGTAGTGTTTGTGCCATCGACTCCAATGAATGATGAAAGGCTTTCGACGGCGGGATCCTTCAGGATGACGGTTGCCAGGCGCTGTTGTAGCCGTGACATCTCGCTGAACGAAACGCTCTGGTCTGCTTCTGAAACTCCCTGAATCTGGCCTGTGTCCTGGACCGGGAAAAAGCCCTTCGGGATCACGATATACAGATATACGGTCAAGGCCAGAGTGCCGACGGCTACACCAAGCGTCAGCGTGCGATGTCTCAATACCCACGTCAGGGTTCTTCCGTAGAAGGCTATCGTGCCTTCGAAGACCCTCTCGGAAGCTTTATAGAAGCGGCCCTCCTGTGCGTCCTTTTTATGACGCAACAATTTGGCGCAGAGCATCGGCGTGAGCGTCAGTGACACGACGGCCGAAATCAGAATAGTCACCGCGAGAGTCACCGCAAATTCGCGGAACAGGCGCCCGGTGATGTCGCCCATGAACAGCAATGGAATTAGAACCGCGATCAAGGAAACGGTCAACGAAACGATGGTGAAGCCGATCTGCTCGGCTCCCTTGAGCGCCGCGTCCAATGGGCGCTCACCCTGTTCCACGTAACGCATGATGTTTTCGATCATTACAATCGCATCGTCCACGACAAATCCCGTGGAGATGGTTAGAGCCATTAGCGTCAGATTATTCAGGCTGTAGCCCAGCAGATACATCAGGGCAAACGTCCCAACCAGCGACAAAGGCACAGCTACGCTTGGTATGAAGGTGGCCGCGAGATTTCGCAGGAACACGAAGATCACCATGACTACCAGCGCGATACACACCATGAGCTCAAATTCAACGTCTTCGACCGACGCGCGAACTGTGAGAGTGCGATCCGTCAAGGTAGCGATGTTGATGGAGGAGGGAATTGTCGCACGCAACCTCGGTAGCAACGCGTTTATTCGATCGACGACCTGAATAATATTCGCGCCGGGCTGCCGCTGGATATTCACAATCACCGCCGGGGTGTTGTTCATCCACGCCGAAAGATTGCTGTTCTCGATGCCGTCCACGATGTGGGCGACCTGGTTCAACATTACCGGCGCGCCGTCTTTGTAGGCGACCACCACTTGTCCGTAATCTTTCGCCGTCAACAATTGATCGTTCGCATTGATCTGGTAACCCTGATGTGGCCCGTCGAAACTGCCTTTGGCTGCATCGAGACTCGTTGCGGTAAGTGCCGTATGCAGATCTTCCAGATTCAGACCGTAGGAAGCAAGCTGTGTGGGATTTGCCTGGATGCGAACCGCGGGCTTGCGGCCGCCGCTGATGGTAACCGCTCCTACGCCCGACAACTGCGAAATCTTTTGCGCCAGCCGCGTGTCGGCGTAGTCTTCCACCTGTTGCAGCGGCATAGTTTTGGAGGTTAGTGCCAAAGTCAGAATCGGTGCATCGGCGGGATTGGTCTTGCTATAGATCGGCGGCAGCGGGAGATCCGCTGGTAGGAACGTCTGCGCAGCGTTGATAGCTGCTTGCACTTCCTGTTCCGCTACGTCAATATTCAAACTCAGTACAAACTGCAGCGTAATCACCGACGCGCCTTGCGAACTCGTCGACAACATCTGATTTAGGCCAGGGACCTCTCCGAGTTGGCGTTCGAGCGGAGCGGTGATGGCGGAAGCCGTCACCGTGGGACTTGCGCCGGGATAGAACGTGACTACTTGCATGGTCGGATAGTCCACTTCAGGAAGCGCCGAGACGGGCAGTTGTTTATAGGCGACAATACCGATTAACAGAATCGCCGCCATCAACAGCGACGTCGCGATTGGCCGCAGGATAAAGGGTCGCGAGGGATTCATGAATTGGGCGCCGCAGCCGGCTCCTTGCGCGGCACGATTTTGACGTTGTCTTGTAGTTTGTCGAAGCCATCGGTTACAACGGTTTCGCCAGGAGAGACGCCGGTGACTGCCGCCGCTAGACCATCGGTCGTAGCTACATTTATATTTCTCGCTAGGACCGTGCTTTTTCCCGGATCGACCACATACACAAACGACACTTCGTTATTGCGCTGGATGGCCGCGGTTGGGATGATGTTCGTGCCCGTCAGCGTTTTGACCAGCAGCCGCGCGTTTACAAACTCGTTGGGAAACAGCCGAGAATCACTGTTTGAAAACGAAGCTCGGACCCGCACCGTACCAGTAGCTGTGTCGATCTGATTATCGAGGGTCAGCAGCGTTCCTTGCGACAGATGCGTCTGGTTGTCTCGATCGTAGGCGTCGACTCGCAAGGTGCGTCCGGCGCGCATCTGAGTAACTACGTCGTGTATGTAGTCTTCCGCCATAGTGAAGATCACAGTGATTGGCTGAATTTGGGTGATGGTCAGCAACGGAGCGGTGCCGTTGGCCTGCACGATATTGCCGGGGTCGAGCGATCGCAAGCCCACGCGACCATCGATAGGAGCGGTTATACGGCTATAGTCGAGATTCACTTTGGCCGCATCCGCATTTCCCTCATCCAGCTTGGTGGTGCCTTCGTACTGATTTACCGCGGCCTGTTGTGTCGCCATGGTCTGCTCGGGAATGGCATGTTGTGCGTACGCCGACCGATAGCGCTCGAGATCGATGCGGGCATTGTGCAATAGCGCTTGATCGCGTTGAAGCTGCCCTTGCGCCTGCTCGTATGCCGCCTGGTAGGGCCGTGGATCGATAACCGCCAGCAAGTCTCCTTTGTGCACCATCTGCCCTTCGCGATAATGGACCTCCATGAGTTGTCCCGCCACGCGGCTCGTTATCGTCGCGGTGTAGACGGGAGTGACCGTCCCGAGCGCGCTGATGTAGACGCCCATGTTTCCCTGGCGGACTTTCGCGATGGATACCGGTATCGCGCCACCCCCACGCGCGTTTCTACCGCGCGCGCTGGTCCCTTTAGCGGGGCTGGGAGCCGTTGAGCGCTGCGATAGTAGATAGCTGCCGCCAAGAAGAATCAAAACTGCGGCGGTCCAGATTGGCCAGCGCTTCTTGCGCGGCGACTCCGGCTGCGGATCGACAGAGGACATTCCCTACGAATATCCATCTGTCGGCCGGTCTGGCGCGACTGCCGAATGGCTTGTTTTCCCCCTGCCATTCGGCATAATATGCGCAGGTTAAGCGGGAAGCGCCACAATTGCGGTAGCTTCATAATGTGAGGAAATGTAGTGGTGTGTTGCTGGGACTGGCTGTGCTCTGTCTGCCGGCGCACGCGCTCGATCCGAATAAGACCCTCACGCAATACGCTCATCGCATCTGGGGAGAAGAAGAAGGTCTCCTCCAGCCAACCATTTATTCCATCCTGCAGACGCGCGACGGCTTTCTTTGGCTGGGTACCCAGGATAGCCTGGTTCGCTTCGACGGTATTCACTTTCGCGAGATTGACAACGCGGCCGCTGCCGGTCTGGCGCGCAGTCTTGTTCGCGCCTTGCTCGAGGATTCCGCCGGCAATCTATGGGCGGCCAGCGTCGGCTCCGGCGTTGTGCGTATTCAGCCGGACGGTTCGCTCCGCCGCTTCACGTCGCGCAACGGGCTGCCGAGCAACGACGCCTTTTGTCTTTCCTCCGGCAGCGCCGGCGAAATTTGGATTTGCACCTCGCGCGGCCTGACGCGTTTGGATAGCGTCGGCCGGATGAGTGTTTTTACAACCGCCGAGGGTTTGCCTAGTAACGCGGTGCGCCAATCGTGCGAGTCTCCGGGTGGCGTGCGGTGGGTAGCTGGTCTGGATTACGGACTTAGTTCGTGGAACGGCGCCCGGTTCGAACAGTATTCGGATTCGAATATCGGCTCCCGTGAAATTGTGACTGCGTTGGCGTGCGCCAAAGATGGTACCGTCTGGGCCGGTACGTCTTCCGGTCTGGTGCAGATCACCTCAGCCGCCTCCCGCCGCTGGACTGTTCGGAACGGTCTCCCCGACAACGAAATTTCATCTCTGGAGACGAGCGGAGATGGCAGTGTATGGATCGGCAGCAACGATGGCATCAGCCGCTACCGCAATGGAGAAATCAGCGTTTATCGAACTCGTGACGGCCTTTCGCACAGTCTCGTCCTCTCCCTGTTCACGGATCGCGAGGGAAGCCTCTGGGCCGGCACTAAGGATGGTCTCGATCAATTCACTGATGGCAAAGTAACCCCCTACACAACAAACGAAGGGATGCTCAGCAACGAGGTTGGCCCGGTCCTCGAAGATGCAACCGGCCATCTATGGATCGGCACTCTTGGGCACGGCTTGAATTCGTTCGATGGTCATCATTTCCGTGCGCTCACCACAAGAGATGGCTTGCTCGACGACACCATTCTCGCTCTGCAACTGGACGGCGCCGGGAATCTTTGGGTCGGTTCCAATCGCGGGTTGAATCGCTTGAGAAATGGCAAAGTAGTCGCCGCCTACACCGAGCGAGAAGGCCTTTCTGCACCTTCCGTGCGCGCTCTGGCTGTAGATGCGGAGGGCGTCCTATGGGTCGGCACCGATGGTGGCTTGGATCGCTTCGAGGGAAATCGCTTCGTAAAATCGACCTTTCATCCCCGGTCGCCGATCGTTGCTCTGACTGGCGGACGAGCGGTGCGGCTTTTTATTAGCGGCATCGATTCCGGATTCACTTATGTAAAGGGCGACCAGGCGAAGACCTATTCGCTGGATGTAACCCACGTGGTCGATTGTTACTACGTTGAGCCGGAAAAGCATCAGGCTTGGATGGGAACCCTGGGTTCCGGACTGCTGCTCTGGAAAAATGGGGTCGTTACGCACATCCGTGTGCGAGATGGGCTTTACGATAATCGCATCTATAGCATCCTTCGCGACGATCGTGCGAACTTCTGGCTAGCTTCGAGCAAGGGAATTTTCCGCGTGAGCGAAAAAGAGCTGCAGGATTTCGTCGACGGCAAGGCCCGCTACCTCACGAGCATTCCGTTCACCACCGGCCAGCTCCATTTCGAATGCACTTCCGGCGTACAGCCGGCGGCTTGGCGCACCAGCGATGGCCACCTGTGGTTCTCAACTACGAACGGATTGGTCGTCGTCGATCCCAATCACCTGGTCCGCAACTCGATTCCGCCGCCCGTGCAGATCACTTCCGTCGTCATAAACGGCAATCGCGTGCAGCCGCGCGCGGGGCTTCATCTAAGGCCGCAAGAGCGAAACCTTGAAGTGCGTTATGCGGGATTGAGTTTCATTTCTCCCGAGAAGATGACGTTCCGCTACATATTGGATGGCTATGACAAGAACTGGACCGATGCCGTCAGCCGCCGCGAAGCGATTTTCACCAATTTGCCGCCCGGTAACTTTCGATTTCGCGTCATGGCGCAAAATGCCGACGGCGTCTGGAGCGCTGAAAACGGTTCGCTCAGTTTCGCCGTCGAGCCGCTGCTCTACCAGCGCCGCTGGTTTTTTCCGCTGCTCGGGCTTCTTTCCGTCGCCCTGATTGTCACCGGATTTCGCATGCGCATCCGCCGCCTGCAGCATGGCTTCGATCTGGTGTTAGCCGAAAGGAATCGTATTGCCCGCGAGCTTCACGATACGTTGCTGCAAGGGTTCGCGGGCATTACGATGCAATTGCAGGCGCTGTGGACCCGGCTCCCGCTTTCCAAGGAGAGAACCTTTTTAGCTGAGATCATAAAAGATGCGGCACATTGCTCCACTGAGGCGCGTCAATCTCTCTGGGGCCTTCGAAGCACAGCGAGCGTTTCGCCGGATTTCGCAGGCAAACTGGCGAACCTGGCGCGCGACAGCACCGCACGGAGTTCGGTCGAACTATCCCTGGAACTCGATCCGGTCTCACTCGAAAACCGTCCGGAAGCCGAGTATCAGCTCCTGCGGATTGCACAGGAGGCGATTTCGAACAGCCTCCGTCATGCGCGCGCCAGCAAGATCGAAGTTCGCTTGACAGCGGCCGGAAAACGCGCCGAGCTGTTGATTCGCGACGATGGCGAAGGATTCGATGTCAGCCGCGAGCAGTTCGGCCACTTTGGTGTCGCCGGCATGCGCGAGCGCGCTGGAGAAATCGGCGCGCGTCTGACCATCGAGAGCACGCCTGGGCAGGGAAGCAGCGTCTGCGTCTCGTTTCCTTTGCCGCAACAGGAAAAAGTTTTGGAACGTCAAACGGGATAGAGTAGCTGTATTGGAGCCAGAACACCGCATTCGTATTCTTTCAGTCGATGACCACGACTTGGTGCGTAAAGGCATCGCAGCCATTTTGTCTACTGAACCCGATCTCGACCTGGTGGCGGAAGCCAATACTTCCGAAGAAGCCGTTCGCCTTTATCGCCAGCATCGTCCGGATGTGACATTGATGGATCTACGTCTACCCGACAAGAGTGGAATCGAAACCACTCGTCTGATCCAGGAGGAATTTCCGGGCGCGAAAATCATCGCCTTGACCTCTTACGATGGCGATCAGGATATCTATCGTGCCCTGGAAGCCGGTGTTCGGGGCTATTTGCTAAAGGAGATGGTTCACACCGAGGTCATTCGCGCGATCCGCACTGTGCATGCCGGCAGGCGATTCATCCCGCTCGAAGTCACTCAACAGTTGCATGGATTTTTCCCGGAGGTCGCGCTCACGCCACGTGAGGTGGAAGTTTTGACCCTGGTAGCGCGTGGTCTTGGCAATCGCGAGGTGGCACACATGCTCGGCACTGCGCCGGGTACGGTGAAGGCGCATGTACAGAGCATTCTCAGTAAGCTAGACGCAAAAGACCGCACCCATGCAGTTACCATTGCGCTGCGGCGCGGAATTATTCACCTGCACTCCTCCGATCTCGCGTCTTCGATTCTGGAGGGCTGAGAGTTCTGGTCGGTCAAGCTGCAATCGATCGCAGTCGAATTGCAGCTTGACGCAATCCACTAGGCGCCGACCATTGCCTCTTCCGGTACTCCGGCTTCCTTGCGTTTCTTGAGAAACGGCATCATGGCCCGCAGTTCCGCACCGACTTTTTCAATGGGCTGGTCTTTTGCCGCTTCGCGCATCGCCAGGAATTTCTTGCGGCCGTCGCGATTCTCTTTAAGCCAGGTTCGCGCGAACTCACCGGATTGAATCTCGCTCAGGATCTTCTTCATTTCCGCGCGCGTCTCGGCCGTGACAATGCGTGGCCCGCGTGTATAGTCGCCGTATTCCGCCGTATCTGAAATCGAATAGCGCATGTATCCCAAGCCGCCCTCGTAAATCAAATCCACGATCAGCTTCAGCTCATGCAGGCACTCAAAATAGGCAATCTCTGGCGCATATCCGGCTTCGGTAAGCGTTTCGAAGCCGGCACGGATCAGCTCGCTGACACCGCCGCACAGCACCGACTGCTCTCCAAAAAGGTCGCTTTCTGTTTCTTCCTTAAAGGTCGTCTCGATTACTCCGGCCTTTAGGCAGCCGAGCCCATACGCATAGGCGAGTGCATTTTCGAGCGCCTTACCGGAAGCATCCTGCGCAATGGCTACCAACGCCGGAACTCCCACGCCCTCGACGAACAACTCGCGTACCCGATGGCCAGGCGCTTTGGGGGCAATCATGGAAACATCGACATCGGCGGGCGGCTTGATCTCATCGAAATGAATATTGAAGCCGTGCGCGAACATGAGCGTCTTGCCTTTGGTCATGTGGGGCGCGATGTCGGTGCGATAGGTGTCGCCTTGCACATGGTCCGGCACCAGAATCATGATGACGTCCGCCGCCTTGGCTGCGTCCGCTACACTCATGACCTTCAGGCCGGCCGCTTTCACCTTCGCTGCGCTCTTACTCGTGGCATGTAAGCCGACTACTACGTTCAAGCCTGAATCCCGCAGATTCAGAGCATGCGCATGTCCCTGGCTGCCGTATCCAATGATGGCAATCGTCTTCCCTTGAAGCGCTGCTAGGCTTCCGTCCTTCTCATAAAATCGTCTTGGCATTTCTTTCCTTTATTTATTCCGCGCCTTGTAATTCCAATACTTCTTCCGGGGCCGCCCCGCGCGGTACCGGTGGCGACAGGCGAAGCTTTTTGTTGTCGAGTGAAACCGAAACAATTCCGGATCGCGTCGCTTCGATTTCCCCGTAACTGCGCATCACGTCGATAAATTCATCGAGCTTTTCCGGATCGCCGGTAGCTTCGAGGCAAAATCCTTCCGTCGTCGAATCTACTACACGTGCCCCGAAAATCTCGGCTTCCTTAAGCACCGCCGTCCGTGTCTGCTGATTGATCCGGACTCGCACCAGCACTAGCTCGCGATTCACCGCCGGACCATCGGTGACATCGGCCGCTTGCAGGACGTTAATCAGCTTGTTCATCTGCTTAATCACCTGCGCACGCACGTTCTGCTCCACGTCTACCGTAATCGTCATGCGTGATAGCGTGGGATCGAGCGTTCTCGAAACCGTTAAGCTTTCGATGTTATATCCGCGTTGGCTGAACAATCCCGTTACGCGCATCAGCGCGCCCGGCTTGTTTTCCATCAGTAGAGAAACAATTTGCTGCATCGGATTCGTCCTTTACACTTCCACCGGCTGCGGCGGTCGCAGCACCATTTCGTTGATCGCTCCACCCGCCGGCACCATCGGATAGACATTTTCGAACGGCGTTACTTTCACATTGAGCAAATAGGGCCCAGGCTCGTTTACAGCCGCACGTAAAGCGTCGGGCATTTCCTTTACCGAATCCACGGTGCGCCCTTTGAACCCATAGGCCGCGGCCAGTTTCTCAACATCTGGGAACGAACTTAACGTCACTTCGCTTAGCCGGTTGTTGTAGAACAATTCCTGCCATTGGCGAACCATTCCGAGATAGCCGTTGTTCATGACCACGATTTTGATTGGCAGTGAATGATTCACGATGGTCGCGAGCTCCGGAATAGACATCTGGAATCCGCCATCGCCGACGATCGCAAACACCAGCTTGTCGGGTCGCGCAAATTGCGCGCCGATAGCCGCCGGCAGTCCGAAGCCCATAGAACCGAGACCGCCTGAATTAATCCACAAACGCGGTTCGTTGAAGCGAATCAACTGCGCTGCCCACATCTGATGCTGGCCGACGTCGCTCGCTACAATCGCACGGCCCCCCGACAGGCGGTCGATCTCTGCCATCAAATGCTGCGGTTTGATCTCGCTGGGGGACGTTTCGGCGGTGAGCGGATGCTCTTCTTTCCAAGTCCGAATCTGCTTCCACCAGGCCGCGCGCGACCCGGCGTTCTTCGCCTTCATCGACGGCGCCAGACCTTCCAATTCCGCGACAAGCTTCGGGAGCACGCGCTTCACGTTGCCCACTATGGGGAGATCCGCCTGCCGGTTTTTGCCGACTTCGGCCGGGTCAATATCTACATGAATCACTTTGGCGTGCGGTGCAAAAGCTGCGAGCCGCCCGGTCACGCGATCGTCGAAGCGAACGCCGAGCGCAATCAACAGATCCGCGTTCGACATTCCCATGTTGGCCGCATAACTGCCATGCATTCCTGGCATGCTTATGAAGTTGCGATGCTCGGCGGGAAGTGCGCCCAAGCCCATAAGCGTGCAAACCGCGGGAGCGTCCAGCGTCTCAGTCAGCGCTCGCAATTCGTCACTCGCATTGGCGGCGATGATTCCTCCACCCGCGTAAATGTACGGCCGCTCCGCCTCCCACATCATCTGCGCAGCGCGCCGGATCTGTCCGCCGTGGCCTTCAGTGAAAACCCTGTAGCCGGGCAGATGAATTTCTTTCACCGGGGTGTAGTGCGCCTGGGCTTGAAATGCATCTTTCGTCACGTCGACCAGGACCGGTCCCGGCCGCCCCGACGCCGCTATATAGAACGCCTCATGAATTACCTGCGGCAGTTCGGCGATGTTCTTGACCAGGAAGTTATGCTTAGTTGCCGAGCGTGTGATACCAAAGGTGTCGGCTTCCTGAAACGCGTCGCTCCCCATAAGCTTGCTCGACACTTGCCCGGTTAGTGCCACGATCGGAATCGAGTCCATCATGGCATCCACCAGCCCTGTAACCAGGTTTGTCGCACCCGGCCCGGACGTAGCACAACAGACGCCTACCTTGCCGGTCGCGCGCGCATAGCCTTGCGCGGCAAATGCGGCATTCTGTTCGTGCCGCACCAGGATGTGCTTCACCGGGTCGTCGTACATCGCGTCATATAAAGGAAGCGTCACGCCGCCCGGATATCCAAAAATGCAATCGACGTTCTCAGCCGCCAGACAATTCAAAAGGATTTTTGCGCCAGATAATAAGTTCGACATAGGCTTCTTTGTGTGCTAAATGAAAAAGGCCACTTGGCTGATTCTGTCATCCGCCAAGTGGCCCTCGATTTTGTACTCGTGAGGCGCCTAGGCGGTGCTGGTAACTACCAGTCCTACGAGCGCGACGACCAGGAAAAGCCGATTCATATCACGGTTGGGGTAGCAGCCTTCATCCGGTCAGACTTTTGGCTGGCGACCTTGTACCAAACCAGCGTAGCCTAGAAGGAATTTTTATGCAACAGAATACAAATATAAAAAATGCGAATGAAGGCGCCTATCTTTTCGTCCCTTCGGTCTCCAGTAAATCCTCCGCGACCAACGGCATACCAGGCTCCATCCCGGCCCGGGAATTTACGTTGTAACGGGCCCTTGCGGCAAACAGTTTCTCCACTTCTTCGCGTGGCAGCGCCCGGGCACCGCCGGCAAGTTCAGCGACCAGGGTAATTCGGGCGAAATGCTCGACCATTTCCATGCGGAAGAACGCCTGCCAGATATCGCTTCCGTAGGAAGTGCAACCATGATTTTCCAGCAGGAGTGCGTCATAGTTGCGGAATGAAGGGTAGCATCCCGTCGCTCAGGGCCGGAGTGCCAGGTAGTCCATAGGCGGCCAGCGGCACTGCGCCGAGTTGAATAACCACTTCCGGAAGCAGGGCTTTATCGAGAGCGCGTCCGGCTGCGGCAAATCCAGTCGCTACGGGCGGGTGAGCGTGCACGACCGCCCGCACGTCGGGACGCAAGCCGTAGATCGTCATATGCATCGCGATTTCGCTCGTGCACTCGCGCTTGCCGGCAATCTTGTTCCCGGTCAGGTCGCACAGAATAACGTCCTCGAACTCGACCATTCCCTTGCTAATAGCCGTGGGAGTGCAAAGGACACGGTCGTCGTCCAACTTGATGCTGAGGTTGCCGTCGTTCATTGCCACCCAGCCCTTTTCGTGCACCATCCGGCAAACGCGCACGAGATCTTCGCGGTGTTGTTGCTCGGTTTTGCTCATGCGAATTCGATTTTAGCAAGGGAACGCTTGGGGCGGCGGCTACAATTAAGACCGTGGAAAAAAGGCGTATGTGCCCGAACTGCCGGGCCTTCATCACCATCAGCGATCGGGTGTGCCCCTATTGCGACATGCAAGTGGGGCCGCGCGCGGTCGATATGCGAGCCAGCCAGCTCGCAGCGTCCTTTCTTCCACGAGCTAATCTTACTAGCGTTATCGTGCTGGTAATAAATGTCGCTTTCTTTCTGGCGCAGCTTGCGCTGAACTACCACTTGACGAATAGTTTCAATCTGGATACCCGCGTGCTAGTGATGTCCGGCGCCGAATATAGTCCGTTTGTCGCGCATGGCCAGTGGTGGCGCCTGATCACGGCCGGCTTTCTCCACGGTGGCTTTCTTCACATCGCTTTGAACTCGTGGTCGCTATTCATTCTGGTCACGGAAGTCGAGCAATTTTACGGCACCAGCCGGTTCATCGTTGCATACGTGGTCTCGACGCTCACAGGTTTCCTGTTCGCGGCCTTTTTTTCATCCGGGGCTCCGGCTATTGGGGCGTCGGCCGCCGCGTTCGGCTTGATGGGCATCATGTTGGCGATGGGATTGCGTGATCGCACCGATCCTCTGAGCCAGGCGGTTCGATCTCACTACGGGCAATGGTTGGTCTTCGGTTTGGTGATGAGCTTCGGCGGCGGCATCAGCATGAGCGCACACATCGGCGGTTTAATTGGCGGCTTCGTCGTCGGTATGATCGCCGGCAGACCGGGACTACCCGGTTCCCCGCGTGAGACATTCTGGAAAGCGGCCGCAGCGGCCGCGGTCGCGCTTACGCTTTATGCTTGGGCCAAGAATTTTATCTATCTCTCGGCGCTGCTGGGCAGCCGCGGCACGCTGTAGAACTGCGCGAACACCCGGGTCCCGGGCGACATTCAATATCCTGCGGCTCTAGAGGCTGCCCGCGCAGTATTTAGATCATCGAGCTCCCTCAAAACGCGATTCCATTCCTCGGGATGCCTTTTGGTATCGATCGCCGCGCCGGGATTCCTGTAATAACCGGTCAATTCCTCCGCGATGGCGGGCGTGATGGTAGCAAACTTTTTCTTCGCAAGCGAGTCGAGCCAATAGGCTTCTACATCATCAGCAAGGCGGTAGGTCCCAGGCGTTGTAATCGATCCCGTGTCGTAGTTCGTATCTTCGAGTTTTAGCTTTTGGTTGCTCGCCTTTTCGAGTGCGGCCTGGTACTGTTGGGCGCAACGAGCGAAGCTGTTCATAAAGAGCTTCTCCACTTCGGGTGTTGGCATTTTGAATTGCAATGCTCGCAGCGGTCCAATCGGGGGCAGCAGTTTCAATAGAAAAGCCAGTATTCGCTCTCCCGCAGTGGGTCGATCGTATTGTTTGCCCCAGTCCCGTTCATAGCTCGATCTGCTCATAACATAGATAAAGTTCTTCCGCGTTTTGCCCGGCAGAGAATTTTGAATTTCGTCGTGCTTCTGCGCCCACGCAATGCGGGTTGCCTTAGGAATCGTGTTGCTTACGGCGCGTCTGTACGACCCGACGGTGCGATCAAAATCGTGAAAAAGGTCCTGCAGTTCTAATCCATATGTATCGTGGAAAGCTCGCGCCAGCACGGGGGTTGCGACGTCGAAGCCGATGAAGTCGTGATACGCTTCGGCGGCGAAGTTGCCTTTGGCGACTTCCAGGACATCAAATCCAAATTCTGTCTTCAGATGTCCCGCAGGATCGTCTTCGTACGTCATCACATGTCCGTACTTCCGTCCTAATTTCGGGTAGAGGAGAGGCACGCCGAGATTGGTGGCGAAGCGGTGCACTTCGATGTCGGAGACGTAGTGGGACATCGCCCCGAGGGCAAATGCGAGCTCATCGAGGCTTTGCGATTCCGAAAAGAGCGCTAGAACAAAATCGCCCGTACGTACGTAGTGCGTCAGATCACTAAACGTTTTGTTGCCGTGCGGATAGTATCCAAGATCTTGAATGATGGCGCCGCCATAGGCATATCCATGCGCCCGCTTTAATTCCGTCTCTGTTGCGTTCGGGAAACGGCTGAGTAGAACGGATTTCATCTTCACGTCCCACAGAGCGTCTATGACGGCTTCATGCGAAAGTACTGAGCAGCCGAGCGACGATTTGATCAGAAACAACGGGAGCAAAGCTGCCGCCAGCACTCGCATACCTGCGATCATCGGCTGAAAGCAGTGAAAACTATACCCTCGAGTGCTGAGGCGAACGCAGCTTAGCGGTAGGGGCTCAGACTATCGAGAAATGTATAGCGTTTCTGACAGTTATCTGGCGATGCCTCGGAGTCTGCGGCAAAGTGCATCACTTCGAATGTGCCGCTGCTGTTGTAGACAGGCCAATTGGGTAGGCCGGAGCCGTTCGGGTCTGCGGTCTTGGCAAAATTCGCCCAATAGGTCGACATTAATTCAGCTATCTTGTGATCCTCCGCGGGCCAAGGTTCGGCCCGGTGCGGAAGAACGTTGAACACATACTCGATCTCTGCGGAATGGTAGGCGCGCGGTCCTGGATCGGGTCCGGTGGCGCCGGGCGGCCGCGGTCGTTTGCGATCGAATTGGTACCGGTATGTTGTCACCTGTGCCGTGTCTCTTTGCAACTTAAGCCATTTCCACATCGCGTAGCCCACGCCTCGATCCCGGGAGAGTTCTTCGGCGGCGTTTTTGGCTTGCTCATTCGTACTGGCCGAATAGAGTTTAACGGCCTCATCCGCATGGTCTGGAAACAATTTGTGGAGTTCCGCGGCCAGGTTCGAGGGCGTCGGCTCCGCTTCGCCGAAAATCCCGCGCGCACTGCCTTCATCAGCATTCCATCCGGCGAGCAGCGGTACGTGCGACTGTTTTCCTGCCGAGTAGATGACGAAAGGACTCTGAGGCAGAAAATATCCGTCGACAATCATCGAGAACCGAGCATTTTTATGTTCCAGGGTTGCCCGCAACAAATCTGTGGCTGGTTTGGCGCGGAGGGCCGCAAGGGACGACGTTCCCAGAGCCTCCTGGGCGAACGGGACATCCGTTTTTTCTGCTTTTGCACGAGTCCGGAATTCGCGGCTGGCATTGAAGACCGAACCACTCTCTCCAATTGCCTTCTGAAACAAGCCCTTTGCGAGGGGAGACGCGACCAGCGCGCTGACTGAGGAAGCGCCGGCGGATTCGCCGAAAATAGTTACGTTATTCGGATCGCCCCCAAATGCCGCGATGTTGTCACGGACCCAGCGAAGCGCCGCGACCTGATCGAGCAAGCCATAATTTCCGGAGGCATTGTGTCCGGATTCTTTCGTCAGTTCGGGATGGGAGAAGAATCCGAAGATGCCGAGCCGGTAGTTCATGCTGACCACCATCACACCTTGCTTCGACAGATTGCCGCCATCCTGGCGCGGTTCGGAAGTAGAACCAGCCGCAAAACCTCCGCCAAAAATCCAGACCATCACTGGCAAACGCGTTGTGGCGGGATGGGCGGGCATCCATAGATTGAGATATAAGCAGTCCTCGTTGGGACCATTGTCATGAAAGATCATGTCCGAGTAGATCGCGCCTTGCATGCAGCGCGCGCCATACTCGGAAGCGCGTCGGACACCCTCCCAGGCGGCAGCAGGCTGTGGCTCTTTCCATCGCAACGGTCCGATCGGCGGAGCGGCAAACGGAACTCCTTTGAACGTGCGAACTTTGTCGTCCGCGCTGACGACGCCTTCGAGGACGCCGTTTGCTAAGTGGACTTGCGACGTCTTGAGTGCGGGACCAGCTAGCCCGTGTAACGTGAAGAGCAATAATCCCAGCACGGCATAGCTTTTGCCATAAAACGTTTTCATATCGTTGTCCTAGTCTTTCAGTTCCACGGCTACGACTTCGAACGGCTGGTCGCTCAGATTTGTTTCCGTATGTGTGATCGGCGTTCCCCAAATAGCCTCGCCCGCCTTGTGTTTGGAAGTGGCGGCTTTCCCGGTGGAATCCTTGGTGCTGAAATCCTGGTCCGTGAGAAAGACCGTTACTCGATTCAATGAATGTTCGTGCATCGGGGCGACCCCATGCCCCTCGATCTTGACTCGCAACACACGGACCTGATTGTTCTCGAACTCAACCTTGTAGTGCTTGGGATCGACCTTGACCGGATCGAGTTTGCTGGCGATCACCTTTCCTGTTCCAGGCTTCTTCAGCTCCACTTCAAGAATGTTGAAAGGATTGTCGGTAAGCACTTCCGGCGAATGCATGCCGTCCGCGGGGCTCCACTCTACTTGCCCTTCCTTCCAATTGAAAAGCATCGGTTTTCTGCCGTCCTGATATTCGAAGCGCTGTTGGCCGGGTTGAAGGTAGATCATCAGCCGGTTCATCTTATGTTCGTGGAACTTGCCTTTAACATGGGCTTTCTCGAGGGCTCGCACCACCTTTACTTGATCATTTTCAAGTACCGGGCCCGCGGGCTCGACTGTGATCGCTCCGAGCGTGGCGCAGCAGACAAGCGCTCCGAGAGTTACGTGGATTTTCATAACCTCCAGATACTATCGCAAGGCATTTTGGAGATTTACAAAACTGGAATATTCGTTAGCGCCGTTCAGCAATCATAGCCTTCCAGGATTCTTCATCCTGGCCAATGCTGAGCCGATTCCCCGCTCGAACCAGGGGCAGCCGTAGCAGCTTAGGATCGTGCTCGATTCGGCCTAGCAATTCGGCATCGGAAGCCTTCAGATACTTGAGTCCGGCATCGAGATAGGCTTTCCCCTCGCTATCGAGCAATCGCGCCAACCCAAAACGCTCGACGAATCTCCTGATTTCGCCAGGGGACATCGGCTTCTGCTTCAAATCGATCGAGTGAACCGTCACGCCGCGCTCTTTGAAGAACCGCTCCGCGGCCCGCGTGGCGTGGGAATTTTTTAAGCCGAAAATCTGGACATTCAGCATGCGATTGTTTCCTCAATTATTGCTGGTCTATCGGGATGAGATAGGCTGTCAGTCGGACGTTCCGAACTGGAAGCAACCATTGAACCTTTTACCCAAAGACGAAAAATTCTTCGAGTACTTTCACCAGCAGTCGGCAATCCTTTGCGAGGCATCAAATCTGCTTTTGTCGGGACTGCGGGGGGGATATGCGGGGATGACTCAAGTGTCTAAGCGCATGGAAGAGCTCGAACGCAGTGGCGATGTGGTCGTCCACAAGCTTTTCGATGGTCTGCGCAAGACCTTCATCACGCCATTCGATCCTGAAGATATGCAGGCTTTGGCAAGCACATTGGACGATGTTCTGGATACGATGGAGGACGCGACATTCCGCATTGTCGCTTTTCGAATCGACCCCATTCCGGATGCCGCCGTGGAACTGGGCGAGATGATCGCTAAGTCCTGCCGCTCCCTGGACAAGGCGCTGTGTGCCCTGGAAGCCAAGAAGTCTGTGATGGAAGACTGCATTGAGGTAAACCGGCTCGAAGGGCAAGCCGACTTTGTGGAACGGACCATGCTGGGGGATCTATTCAACTCCGATACCGATGCGATCACTCTGATTAAGCTGAAAGAGCTCTACGAACTTCTCGAAAGCACGACGGATCGCTGCGAAGATGTCGCCGACGTGATTCAGAACATCGCGGTAAAGAATCTGTAGGCGATGTCAAGTTTCTGGCTCATCGCCTTCATCGTTTTCATCGCGCTCACCTTCGATTTCGTCAATGGCTTCCATGACGCCGCAAACTCGCTCGCGACAGTTGTCGCGACCCGCGTACTCAGCCCGGCGAAAGCGGTTATCCTCGCCGCAGCATTTAATTTTATTGCAGCGTTTTTTCTGGGCACAGGTGTAGCCGCTACCATCGGCCGTGGGTTCGTGAACACGGAAATTGTTACGCCGCAGGTAATCCTGGCGGGACTGATGGGCGCGATCGCCTGGAATCTTACAACCTGGTATCTGAAATTACCGGTCAGCTCCTCACATGCCCTCATCGGCGGATTTGCAGGAGCAGCGGTAGCGAAAGCGGGCCTCGGCGGGTTGGTCGTCGGAAAATGGCCCAGCACTCTGGTGTTTATTGTGATCGCGCCAATCATCGGACTCGTGCTCGGCTACACGCTGATGGTCGCTGTCTATTGGGGGTTTCGGCGATTTTCTCCCGCACGGATGGATCGCTGGTTTCGGCGCCTGCAGATCCTGTCGGCATCCCTGCTCAGTTGCGCCCATGGCACCAATGATGCGCAAAAATCCATGGGCATTATTGCTGCGGTACTGTTTGCGGCTGGGTTTGAGGACAGCTTTCATGTTCCTGGATGGGTGATATTCGCGTGCGCCGCCGCCATGGGACTCGGAACGTTAAGCGGCGGCTGGCGCGTTGTACACACCATGGGTGCTCGCCTTACGCGACTCAAGCCCCGCAGTGGTTTTTGCGCCGAAACGGGAGCCGCCATCTCGATTCTCTTCGCAACCTGGCTTGGCTTGCCGGTCTCAACCACACAGGTGGTTACTGGCGCCATTGCCGGCGTTGGCTCGATTCAGCGGGTTCGGGCAGTCCGCTGGGCCGTCGCCACGGACATAATCATCGCCTGGATTCTTACGATTCCCGCCGCCGCAATTGTCTCCGCCATCGCGTTCTTTACGATTCGTCTGTTCGCACCAAAAGCCTGATCGCGAAGTTCAATGGTGCTCCGCATACTGCTTGTAGAGGTCCGCGATATGGCCCGTCTCGCCGTCGCCCGGATGAATCACAACACGCCACCGGAACACCAACTTATCGCCCTTGGGCAATTTCCACTGGCTTTCCTCTCTTTCCTGGTCGAAAGCGTTTTGACCGAACGGATTCAGTGCGAACAGCCCGTAGTCCCGTGCATGCCAGTACGTCGGGTGACGTGGATTTTGGGGGCTATCAAACATCGCTACTCCAAGCTGCTCTCCGTCTATCTCGGCCGTGTAGTCTACCCAGTTCGAACGTTTGCCCCAGATGTTAGCCATCGTTGCGCGTCCATCTGCGTCGACCATCTTGCCGCCCTTTTTCGCAGTGAAGTTATCTGCCAGCCGGATCGCAAACGCGCCTTCCTTGGTGTCGCCGAAGGTCACCTCCTCTGCCGCGGTGAGCGTGATTTTAAAATCGATCGTTCGCAGCTTCGGATCCGAATAGAAAACCATGTCGCGGTCCTCGGTCAATAGCGTCTTCCCGTCCGGGTCCTGCCAGTCCATGATGGCCGTCAGGGTGCCGGAGCGGTCGCCTGGCTTCCACGTGGCCTTTCGTACCACGATCCGGCCGATGCGCCCCTTGGTATAAGACGGATCGTTCTCCCAGAACTTAATGCCGTTCACGTCGTCGTAAGAAAACCACAGGCCGCGGTGATGCAGGTGATCGTGACTCTCGCCAGCAACAATTTCCTGCGGAAAATGGCGCGTTACAATTTTGCCCGACGCGGATCGCAAGGGCGCCAGAAATGGCTTGTTGGCCTCGGAGCCATAGTGAAACGTCGTAAAAGGCTTGCCGTCGATATCGACGGTGATTGCATCCGGCGCGAAGCGCACTTGCGCGGAAAGACTGGCTGCCAGAGTAAGCCCGAGAATCAGGAACGATGGCGTTCGTTTCATTCCAGCAAGTGTATCGTCTCCGCTGGAAGATAATACTGGAGTGCCATTCCGAAAACTCGCGCTAGTCTTGCTGCTGTCCTCCGCATTCGCCGCAGAAGCGCCTTTGCCCGCCTTGCGCATCGAGCCAACCGGCGGCGGCTCCATCATGTATGTCCGCAATACGGGTTCCGCGCCGCTCGCTGCTTTCCTCATCGAACTGGTCAACTACCCGGGTAGCTCCTATTCGTTTTGGCAGGACGATATCACACACGAGGCGGTTCCCGCTGGCAACGAACAGCGTATACAAGTGACGAACATGACGATCGGCGCGGTGCCCGAATACGTCAAGATGCAAGCCGCTCTATACGCGGACGGAAGCACCAGCGGAATTCCGGAAAAAATCACCGAACTCACAGATCGCCACCGTTTCGGTCTCGAGACTTTGCGCACGTTAATCGAAAGGGTCGAAAAGGCTCATGCTGCGGTCACTCCAAAGACGTCCGTGATTGCCGATCTGAAGCAATGGGCCGATTCGCTCCAGCCGGCCGGCAAATCAAAACGAAACTCACAGACAGCCATCAACCAGGCGGGTGCCCGAATTCTCATCGCCGATACGGCGGCATCGCTCGAACAACATTCGTTGGAGGAGATGCTAACGCTGCTCCAGGCTGACGAACAGCGCGCTTCTCACCTCAATCCGCGATAGCGGCTTCGGGTGCTAATTCAGCCTGCCGCCCGCCCACAGAATCGCATTGTGCACCAGCTTTTGGTAGTTCGAATCAAGGTGCGCTTGCTCGTCATGCCCCAACTGAACGATTACCACACGGGATTTTTTGTAAGGACTGATCCAGCCGACTGGACCGTCGCTAGTCGGGTCGTTCGTTCGCAGCAGAATCGTGTTTGTCGGCGCGATGATCAGCCCTCTGTAGGTCTCATCGACGATCCGGAAAGGACCAATCCCCGTAAGCACGGGATGGCTTGCGGCCGGCTCGATCTGCAGCTTCACATCGTGTTTGTAATCGGGCCGGGATCGGTCGCGGTTTGGATCTTGCCGGACGCCTGATACTTCTTTCGAATACCAATCCCAGTCCAGGTAATCGAATATCGCATGATGCAGGATCACCAGGCCCTTGCCGGATTCGAGGAAATCACGAAGGTTTTTCTCGCCTTGTTCGCCGATCTCCTTCGTCGGCGCCATATCGTACAACACTATTACGTCGGCACGCTGCCGAAGGTCTCCGTCAAAGGCGCCGGGATGAGGACGCAAATTAACCTGAAAGCGGGCGTCCTCCAACACTCGGTAGAAGCTCATGTGATAGTCGTGGCCGCCGGTTACCAAATAGAGCCGGAGCGGCTGCGCGGAATCCGCCGCTTGCGTGGCGGCGCCGCGCGCGGCTATCAGCGCCGCCATCGCGCAAAAGCTGAATATTTCATCTTGTCCAACGGCGGACGATACATCACGAACGCGCTGTCAGGATATCTTATTCTCCGCTGGCGGGCTATCGTCCTCGCGGCTCTTCGTCTTCGAGATATTCGGCGGGCACGTCATCCTCGGATACTTCGCGAGTCTTGATCGGGCCGTCCTCGGCTGGCGGTGCATTTTCAATCGCATTCAGTATGGAAGCCTCGAACGACTGGCCTTCTTCGAGGAGTTCCGCCACGCTCTCGGAACTGGCTTCCGCTGAATCCGGCAATCCTTCGGCGTCTCCCGCTTCGCGGGTCTTTCTTGTTTTCATACCGATATGGATGCCGCGCGGAGCATTCGAATTCCTCGTAGTCGTACCGGGAAATGCGCCGCATTGGCCGGCCCGCCCAGTAACGTTTACTAGCCGAGTTGCACTAGACAGCCATGAAGGTGAGTTCCAAACGCGTCTGTACACTGCCCTTCGTCGTTGTCGGGCTCCTGCAGGCAGTAACTGTCCGCGATCATCGAGACCCAAGCCGCGGCGGCAGCGCTTACCGCCTCGATGCCAGCGTCGTGTTCGAAATGACACTGGATTTCACGGCAGGACAAACCCGCACGTGCGAAACGCGTAACTTGACGCCGCGTGCTGACCCGGTGCTCCACTTGCTCGCGCCAAAGACGGGGAGCGGCGCGGTCAACGAGGTCGCGCGGGATGACGATTCAGCCGGCAGTTTGAACGCTCGTTTCACATTTCGCGCGCCCGCTGCGGGTAAGTATCGTCTTATTATGCGCGCCAACTGGAGTTCGGGGCAGGGTACCGCCGACTTGTACTGCGACGGTCGTGTCGTCTGGTTGAAGCTGCCTGTGGGTGGCGCGTTCAAACGCCTCGAAGCGTTGCGGACCGGCGAAACGCTGACCACCGTTCCGCTGCCGAATGGGCCCAGGTCGCATCATCTCTACACGCTTGATGAAAACGGCAAGATGCTCGAACGCTATGAAAGCGGCGCGAACGAGAGTGCCGGGCGGCCTCTGCCGAATAGCGCAGTGCAAATCGTCATGGTCGGAGGCGTGTTCCCCGATCAGACGAGACCGCTTCGCCTTGTCAGAAACGATCGTGCGCTCTCCGGTCACGATCCGGATGGCGATGGTCTGGGTACTGAGCTTGAAAAGCAAATCGGCACCTGTTCCTCTACCCGCGAGGTCGTAGGCAACTGGGATTGTTCACGCTCTGTCGACGCGCGGGATACCGATGGCGACGGTTTACAGGATGGCGTGGAGTTGCTCGGATCCATTGTAGGCGCGCCGTATCAATTGCTGCCTCGTTGGGGTGCAAATCCGCTCCATAAGGACATCTTTCTCGAAGTGGATTCCATGCTGAAGGCACGCAATGAAGCGCCCACGATCATGACGCCTGCCTTTGCCTTGATGATGGCCCAGATCTACGCCGACATCGAGACCGATCCACTGTTTCGCCTTGCCCATGCGCAGGCCTTAAATAACCCCGACCTGCAACCGGGCGTGAGTCTGCATTTTGATACCGGTCAGAATCCTCCGGCAAATGCCACAGAAAAGGACTTTGCCACGTACGGAGACTGGGGCGGTCATAGTGTCGTAGCCGCCATTTGCAATGGCGACGATTGTCACGGCGCCGACGCAAGAGATGTCTGGCAGCAGAACATGCACCGGAACCGGACGGGTTTGTTTCACTATGTCCTGGGATATCCAGGTGACGGTGGTCAGGCTCCGCTACACACGTTTGCGGTCAACCTGCCGCTCGGCAATGCCAACACGGCGGCGCATGAGTTTGGTCATTCCCTGGGCTTGGATCACAACGGACCGGATCATCCGGGCGCGGACGCCAACTGCAAACCGAACTATCCGAGCCTGATGAGCTACGCGTACCTGAACAAATCCACGGCCCAGACTTTTTCCGACGGCTACGGCCGCGCCGCATTGAACAACGTCAGTCTGAACGAAAAAGCCGGGATCGCGGCGCCCGCGTCGGGCCCGGGCAAGAAATATTTGACCGATATGCGTGATGTCTTCGAATTCAATGTGGACACGGCGGCTGGCAGCGTGGATTGGAACCGTGATGGCGTCTTCTCCGATGGAGTCACCAAAGCCTACGCAAACGATAATCGCAGTGGCTGCGAATTCACGCGCGCCAACACCATGAAGACCGGCGGCCTTACCGATGGTGTACCCGCGATCACCCGCCTCGGCAGCACGACTATGATCTTCTACGGCGACGAGCGGGATCGTCGCCTGTGGTTCGACTACACGACCGACGATTTGACTTGTCCCAGTCCGACCGAGGGACGCTGCGGCCCTCCGCTGAAGCGGAAAGAAATCAACGAGAGCTGGAATCGCGGCATCCTCTCTATAGCCGCACACCGGATTGCCGGGGGCGCCGAGAAACGAACGCTGATCGTGTATCGTACTTCGGCAGGCTTGTTTGAAACCACAATGACGGCAGACTTCAAATGGAGCGCCCCCGTCGCGATACCCGTTACTTCACCGGCGGTGGACGAGTTTTCTCTTGCAGGAAATGAATCGCATACGATTCTGGGGTTCAAGAACACGCAAGGAAACGTCATGATGAAGGTGCGCGGCGCGACGCCTACCAGTTGGGGCGGCGACGAACTGGTGCGTGACCCCGCTGGCAACGCGATAACGGTTCCTGGCTTCTTGAGTTGTCCCACTCTGCTTGAAGTTACAGAGAGCAGTGGTCGAAAAGTGTTGCTCGGGCTGTTTCCTTCAGGGCCGACGGGATTGCTGCGCTTATATTCTCAGGATGCGACGAACGGCCGTTGGATACCCAGCCCGTGGCAGTTGTCGGACGAGGCGACCATCGGCCGCCCTGCCATGAGTTGGGAACCTGTCGGACCTGGCTCGCCGTTGCCTGGCCGGCTGCGCATTCTCTATCTGCACCGTGGAGGCGACGGTACACGGATTGTGCGTCAAAGAACCCTACAGGCCGTCGGCCTCGGAGCCGCCGCGCAGCTGAAACTGATAGACGAAGATCACGACAACGTTTGGTATTACGGCAACGGCGTCGACGTACTCTTTGAGCCGGAGTTCGATTCGAACACCCGTGTAGCTGTGGCTACTGCGCTCGTGGAAAAAGGCGTGGCTCAGCCCCACGTCCTCGAACTGCGTCCCAAGGCGGACGGCGTCCTGGACTTTTCACAGCGAAATTGGAACGACTGGCAAGGGATAGACGCCGATATTTGTCGCACGTTGAAATCCGCTGGAGCGCAGGTCAACTGCAAGGCTTGGCCCTTCTAGCCTGATCCAAATACCGTTAGAGGTAAAATTAAGGTTCATTTAGAACCTTTTTGCCACAGCTAATCCTGCTCCGTGGGGCCAGGCAACTATTGACTCTGCGCGGGCCCAAAGGCATGCGCCGAGGTTCGGCTCTCGAAGACCTCGGGTTGATTGAGGACGGTTCAGTCCTGATTCGTGACGGATTAATCGATTGCATCGGTTCCACCCGTCGACTTGAAAATCTGAAGGACGCCCGAAGCGCCGTCCAGATCCCGGTCCCCGGTTTGGTCGTTATGCCGGGATTTGTGGACGCTGGCATTCAAGTCAGTCTTTACACCACCCCGGCTTCCCCGAAAGCTCGGCCCAAGCGCAAGAAGATGGCCGACTTTCAGAACGAGAGTCTGACCTTGCTGCGCTCCTGTCTCCAGCACGGCACTTTGAATGCACAAGCTAAAGCATTTTCGAATGGCGGAGGCGCTGTCGCCGACGCCTCCATACTGCGCCAGCTCGCTCGTATCGGCAGCAGCCCGGTAGGTACGGTGCGTGCCTGGCGTGTCGATTCGCCGGTCGATGACCACGACTTGGCAAAGTTCCAAACCAGGCTCTCCTACATGGAGAAACACAAACTCGCGCACGTCGTTGAGTTGAATTTTGCGCCGCATGCCTCCACTACAGATACTCTGAGCCGCGCTCTCTCGGCCCTCGCTTCCCGCTCCAGCTTGCCGCTTAATCTTTGCTGGCCTGGTGGCGACCCGGACTGGCTGGGGCACCTCCTTGCCTGCGTTCAGCCGCGCTCGGTATTCTGTCCTGCCGGTCTCGGCCCGGAAGAATGCTCGCTGTTTGCCAACTCCTCTTCTTTGGTTGTTTTCTCCCCTTGCAAAGAACTGCTCGAGGAACGTAACAATTCTTCCGTGCGGCGGCTCGTGGAGGAGGGCGGCGCGATCGCCCTGGCCAGCGGTTATGATGCCAGAGATGCGCCGATTTTCAGTATGCAGATGGTGGTAGCGTTAGGCGTGCTGCATTTGCGTCTAACGGTCGAACAGGCTATCTCCGCCACTACCATTAACGCCGCACACGCCGTAGGCCGTGGCCACGAGATTGGCAGTCTCGAAGTAGGTAAACGCGCCGACCTGCTGGTTCTTAATCTTCCCGATTATCGCGAGATCCCGCGCCGTTTCGGTATCAACCACGTGGCCCTCGCCATCCGCGACGGTAATCTGGTCTTGAATCGGAACCGTCCGAAAGCGAGCGCCGTCTGAGTCAGCCTCTCGTCGAATGTGTGCCCAATTTTTCCGAAGGCCGCGACCTGGCCCGCGTGGCTGCGCTCGAATGCGCTATCGCCGCCGTGCCCGGTGTGGTCGTTCTGGACCGCACCAGCGACCTGGACCATAACCGGAGCGTCATCACGTTCGCCGGCGGTCCCGAGCCCGTTCTCGAGGCCGCCGTGCATGTGGCTGCCAAAGCCGCCGAGTTAATTGATCTCACCCGTCATGAAGGGGTTCACCCGCGCCTCGGCGCTTTGGACGTCCTGCCGTTCATTCCCCTCCGCGGCGTCTCGCTTTCCGATTGCGCTGAATTGGCGCATCGTGCCGGAGCTCGCATTTGGAACGAACTGGGTATTCCCGTCTATTTTTATGAAGCGGCGGCCCGCCGTCCCGAATGCCGCAAGCTGGAAGATGCCCGACGCGGAACCTGTCCGCCCGATCTCGGCGGCCCGGCCCTTCACTCCACTGCCGGCGCCATCATCGTCGGCGCCCGCAAAGTCCTCATCGCTTTCAACATCAACCTGGCCACAACAGACATTAGCGTCGCAAAGGAGATCGCCCGCGCCATACGAGCCAGCAGCGGCGGCCTGCCCGGTGTCAAAGCGCTCGGTCTCCGCCTCGCCTCGCGCGGTCTCGTACAAGTCTCCATGAATTTGACCGACTTTGAACAAACATCCGTGCATACCGTCTTCGATCTGGTTAAGCTGCTCGCGGCCGCTCGCGGTGTGGAAATTGCCGATAGTGAGCTGATCGGGCTCCTGCCGCGTCAGGCTGTAGAGAACGCATTCGCGCATTTCATAAAGCTGCCCTTGTTCGATTCCAATCGAGTCATCGAAAACCGTCTGGACCTTCTCCGTATCATGTGAATATGGCAACCACCGCTCCTTCCGGGCCCGTGCTGTCTTCACATCTCGAAGAAATCGCCGGTCTCGAACGCGACTACCTTGTACAAAACTACGGCCGTTACCCGCTCGCGCTCCAACGGGGAAAAGGTTGTTACGTCTACGATGTCGATGGCAATCGCTATCTCGACCTGATCACGGGCATTGGCGTAAACTCGCTCGGTCATGCGCATCCGCGCATCCTGAAGACCATCCGCCGGCAATCGGAATTGCTCCTCCACAGTTCGAACCTGTACTATCACGAATATCAGGGTCGTCTTGCCAGGCGTCTCGCGCAGGTCTCGGGCCTTCAGCGGAGTTTCTTCTGCAATTCCGGTACGGAAGCTATGGAGGCCGCGCTGAAAATGATTCGCGCCCATGGCAATAGCCTCTCCGCGGAAAAAATAGAAATCGTGGCGCTCGAAAATTCGTTTCATGGCCGTACGCTCGGCGCTCTCTCGATCACCGGCCAGCCTAAATACCGCAAAGACTTTGAGCCCTTGCTGCCGGGCGCCAGGTTTGTGCCGCGCAACGACGTGGCGGCCCTCGAAGCGGCTGTGAACGCCAATACAGCCGGCATAGTGCTCGAATTGATCCAGGGTGAGGGTGGCATTCTCCCTGTCTCCGACGAATTCGTGCGCAAAGCCCAGGAGCTATCCGCCAGATATAACGCTCTCTTTCTCTTCGATGAAATCCAATGTGGAGTCGGGCGTCCTGGTGCGCATTTCGCTTACCAGCTTCTCGATCCGGTTGTGCTGCCTGACATCGTGATTGCCGCCAAGCCCATGGCCTGCGGCATCCCGCTGGGTGTCGCCATTGCGAACGAAAAAGCGGCAACCGCCCTCCGGGCCGGCATGCATGGGTCCACCTACGGTGGTGGTCCGCTCGCCTGTCACGTGGCACTCGAGTTCTTCGATATCTTGGACGAGTTATTGCCCTCCATTAATAGGGTTGGCGACTATTTCCGCACCAGGCTGAATGACTTGGCAAGCCGCTTTCAATTCATCAAAGAAGTCCGCGGCCGCGGGTTGATGATTGGCGCGGAACTGGATATTCCGGGCAAGCAATTGGTTCTCGATGGCATCAAGGCGGGGCTACTCTTCAACTGCACCCACGAAACAGTGCTCCGTTTCCTCCCGGCCTACATATTCACCGAGCGCGAAGTAGATAAGGCAATCAAGGGTCTTGCCAAGCTTTTCAAAGCCGTATGATTCAGGATCTGCTCGAGGTCTGGCGGACCCACGACGAGATCAATGTTTACCTCCTCGAGCAGATCTCCGATCAGGGATTTGAGGCCGCGACATTACTGAAGAACGGTCACTATTCGAAGGGCCGTACCGTAGCCAGAGTATTCAAACACATGCACGAAGTGTGCGCCGCGCGCATGTGGGTCGTGAATTCCTCGCCAAGCTGCCGGACAAAATTTGGTAGTGGGTAAGTTTGAATTTTTCGACGCCCTCGCCTCGCGCTCCTCAACGAGTTTCACGATATCGCTCCTCTGCAGGGCATGGTCCTGCTAGAATGCGCCAAATGGACGGACGGTGTGCAAAAGCTTGCGCCCATCAGGCTTACACTGGCTTCCGCCAAGCTTCGATTCGTGAAAGGAGCTGCGATCATGGATCGTAAGAAGACGTCGAATAACCAAGGGCACCTCAACCGGCGATCGTTCCTCTACGGGGCTGGCCGCGGGTTGGCCGTTGGCGCCATCGTTGAGACGATACGGTCCAGTTCCGCCTGGGGTCAGCAGCCGACGAAGGAGACACACCCGAGTTCCGCCCGCGTCGTGGATCGGCTCAAGACCCACCTCTCGTTTCAGATTTCGGTCGATGTGGGGACCTTGGATCTGGGTTTGACGGTCGCCAGTGCGGCGCTGGCGGGTGGAGTCGACATCGTCGAAATGGGGACGCCGCTGCTCAAGACCCAGGGCGTTTCGAACGTCGTGCCCGCCTTCCGCAAGCGATTTCCCGGCGCTCTCCTGCTGGCAGATATGAAGACCATGGATGGCGGTGCCGGCGAGGCGCGCAGCGTCTACGTCGGCGGCGGCAACATCTTTGATTTCCTCGCCCTCGCCGGCGTGGATACGGCGAAGTCGATCTGCGCCGTGCGCGATGAATTCAGACGCGCCGGTTCCGAATTGCCGCGACTTGTCTTTTCCGACATCATGGTGCCGCACCAGGGCCCCGCCGCCCAGGCAGCTGAAGTCGCGCTTCGGATGGTCGAGGCCGGCGTCGACGCGGTCGGTATCCACCTGCAGTCTGACGCGCGGCACGCAAATCCGAAACTCATTGAGGACGACTATCTCGGCGATGTAGCTCGCGCTGTCTTCGAACGGATCGGCAAGGCCGCCCCGGTGCAGGTGGTCGGCGGGCTCAGCATCGCACAGGCAAAGAGCCTCGGTAAGGCGGGCCTGCGTGCCTTCGTGATCAGCGGCAACATGGGAGTGCCCGATGGCAACGCCCGCTACAACCTGCCACCGGCCGAGATCCAGCGCTTGGTCGCCGGCTTCATCGCCGGGGTCTCGGGCGAGTAATGCGTCGGTTTCAAACTGACCCACTACCCAAAATTTATTAACTACTTACTGAGGGTATAGTTCACGGCAATATCCGTAGCTACTTCAACCGGCTGGCCGTTCAACAGCGTCGGGCTATAGCGCCACTGCCGCACCGCCTCCAACGCCGACTGTGTTAAGTCATCGTTCGGCGAAGAAACGACCTGGATATCTAACGGTGTTCCATCTTTCGAAATCACCATATCGAGCGACACAATCCCTTGAATCCCTGCCGACTTCGCGGATACTGGATAAACCGGGTTGATCTTACTAATCAGTTTCGATTCCTGCACAGCGCCGCCAATCCGAAGCTGTTGCGGATTCGAAGGCTGCTGCGCCGCCGCTGGTGTACCCTTCGACTGCACGTCGACCGATTCGTGAATCGAGCCAACCTTCAGAACCAAACCACGCTCCACTTTCGAATCGGCGTCTACTTTAAACTCCCGAAACAGCGCCGCAAATCCGGGCTTCTCGACGCGCAGTACATACTGGCCGGGCGCCAGATTATCGAAAGCGAACTTCCCATCGGCTGCCGTTATGGTCTCCTGCTTAGCAGCCGTATCGGGGTTATAAAGTAAGGCCTTTGCGTCGGGAATGGCCGCGCCGCTCGGATCGAAAAGGGACCCGCCTATCGTCGCCGCCGTCAATCCGCCCGAAGAAAGCAAACTGGACAACAATGTACGTTTCATATCTGAACCTCCTGTTTGAAAAGTAATAGCCGAAGCGCTTGCCGTTAATGAGGCAAGCGCAAGCATCGATCCCAACCAATAACGCCTTGCTTTCCTGCTCGGTTGGGAATCGAGAATCGCATACAAACGTTCTTCTAAATCGCCGCGCCGCGCCATCGATATCGCCGCCGCCGGCCAGCGCGGAGCCTTGCTGAAACTCTGAGCGATATCGAGCAACTCCGCCGCATATTCGGAAGGCCGCACGCCTTGCGCCAGCACCCTCTCGTCGCAGGCCCGTTCACTCTCGCGCCGCAGACTCAATCGGTTCATCCAGCAAAACGGCTGAAACCACCAAAGCGCCGTTGCCAGGCCTGCGAACATCTGCGTAATCGTGTCCCGCCTTTCGACATGCGCCAGTTCATGAATCAACACGGCCCGCCGTCGCAAGGCCGTCCAGGTCATCGAGCTCGCCGGAATCAGGATCTTAGGCTTCAGCAATCCGAAGGTCAGCGGCATAACCGGCCCCGGAAAAATCAGCAACGCTGGTGGCCGCCTGATTCCCATTTCGTTGCACAGCCTCCCGAGCAGTCCATCGTCGTCGGCCAACGCCGCCCGGCGCGTCGTTCGCCACACTCGGAAATGTCCAACCACCAGCGGCGCCATCGCCAGCAACACACCCATAGCCCACAGCAAGACGAGCCAATTCACACCATGCGAGGCGGCCGCACTTCCGTTAGGAGAGAAAATCGTTTGCTGGATCGTAATCGTTCCACGGGTTAAAGAATGAGGCCAGACTTGGATAGAAATCACAGGCAGCACCGCTGAAAGAAGCGGCCACAGCATCAACAAAATGAACCCGGCAAACAAAACGCTGTGCCGGTATTTAGCGCTAAGTCCGCGCAGAAAGCGGCGCAGCATCCATGCTGCCGCTAGAATCGCCGCCGAACGAACCAGAACGTTCGCCCAAACCCACGCCATCAGCGCCCTTCCTGCCTGGCTTTCTCGATGAGTGCCGCCAATCGATCGAGCTCTTCCGTTGTGAGGTCGCGGCCCGAAACATCGAGTAACGTTGCGACCGCCTGCTCCGGCGAGCCATCGAAAAACGTATCGAGCACATGCCTCACCGCGGATCGGCGCGCCTTCTCCCGCGGCACCACCGGCATGAACACATAACGAAGGTCTTTCTCTTCGTGCCGGATATGTTTCTTCTCTTCCAGGACGCGCAGCATGGCGCGCACCGCCGAATATCCAGGTGGGTCGGGAAGCGCCTGATGCACTTCTGCCGCCGTCGCGCGGCCCAGCCGATAGAGCACATCCAGGATCTGCCGCTCGCGCCGGCTGAGCTTGTGCTGTAATTTTAGCACCATGCTAGAAAACTAGCACTAGCGGACCCGCCTGTCAAGCGTGTATGGGATTCTCTTTTGGGGAAACGCAGTCATGAATGCTGCCGATTCCGCGGCATTGCGTTAAGCCTCGAAGGGGCCGGAGAAAGCTCGCACGTGGGCGCGGCCGATTTTCCGCGCCGGAGGCCGTATATTCGGCACGCTAGCGTCTGAAAGCAGGGCGACTGCAATCTGATGCTCACGCCCGAGCAGCAAGCGGACTTCGTCGCGAGCAGCCTACATTTTCTGGCCCATCGCCGGCGGCTGGGAAACAATGGACGCAACCCACATTCGCCTCAGAACAAGTTTCGCTGCGGGGGGAAGCGGCATCCCCATCAGCATGCCTAGATTCCAACAATTAGTAAAGATAGTTCTGAAACGACACACCAGCCCTAAGCGTAAGTAACTACAGACACCCGATCGAACTTCAACACGTTTTCGTAATCGCACCGCTCGGTCCCGCTCCGGACGATCGGCACAATCGTCAGCGTCAGTTCCTTTCCCCCGCTCCGTTTGATCTCCCGGCGAAGTGCGTCCGTCGCGATTACTACTTTGCGCATCGGTGTCAAGGGATGTGCGGGCCGCGGATCGTAGGGGCGGGGAACACCGCGCACTTCGCAATGGCCCACGTCTCCAAAGCAGCCGCCATGTCCGAAGATATGGAACCGTCCCGCGTACCTGTTTTGCGCAGTCAATTCCGTGCTTGCGTCCGCATCCGGATTGTTGATGAAAATGCGAGCCTCGAACGATGCGCCGGAATGGTCCAGCCCATCGAACACCAGGTCCGCCCGCATAAATCCGGCGGCCAGACATTCGGTGCTGATGCCAGTCGTTACTTGCTTCTTCGCCGTGACTCTCTTTCTCGATTTCGTGGTAGGTGGCTTAGTTCGTTTAGGCATGGAAATTCCCTCACTTAGGCATGACTAGAAGATGCTTGGGCATATTCATAGCCAAGACGATGAATGTCGAGCACGTCTCCAACCGTGAGTGGAAACGGAGCTAAAGGCTTGTTCATATAGTCGGGCGGTACGTTCTGCACTCCATGCCGCAGCTGCCACAGATACCAGATGCGGTCGATCATGCAATGATGCGCCCAGAAAATCGGATCGAAGCCGGCGAATACGATGGTGCCCATATCGCCGTTTCTCCCGCCCGTCCAGCCGTGCACTTGGTCGTGAATATCTTGCAGTTGCTCCGAAAAATCCACGAAATCGGTCAGCGCGAGTACGCCGTCCACCTGGTCGGCCGTGGGGAGATCGTCTGGATTGCCGGCAGAGCGCGTGGTATTGCGTCCCGGGCTCGCGGGTAATCCGGGCACGCGTCCCGAGCGCACTTCCGGAACTGGCCCGCTTGCCAGTGGATTGGGATTTTTTCCGATTCGGCGCGTCGAATAAGCCACGGGAACCCCAACTCTGTGAGAACCGGGTGATGTCCAGTCCCACCAGGGTAGCGCTGCCGTCCCGTTCTGGTCCCGCATCGTATGCTCCATGGTCAGCAGATACGCCCGGTGCCAAGGCAGAAACAAATCGTAAGCAAGAGCTTGCTGGCTTAGGCCGATGCGCCCTCCATGCCAGCATTGAAATTGCGGAAATCCGTGAAATCCCGCCAGGTACATCCAACTGCGATTATCGTCCGCGCTGAGCGCCTGCATCTTCCCAATTGCATCCCGCAACGCGACCAGACCGCCGGAAGTGAGCTCGATACTCTCGACGTTTTGTCGTAGAGTCAATCTGTTTGCCATAAGTGAACGCCTTAGCGACTTCCAACATTATGTAGAAATCAAGCGCAAGTCAAGCAGATTTCGCGCAAATTACTTACTCGAGTACGATACGTACGTCGTCGAACGTTATCGGTTCCGATTCCGCCCCGCCGGGACTCCCTGCATACACTGGAACCACCGTCACGGACACTTTTCCGCTCTTCGCGGCGGCCGCGCGAACGGCCTCTGTCGCAATGACCGACTTATGAATTGCTGCTTTTTCCGCTAGCGGCACGCCCAAACCGTACACGTGGAACGAGCCCGCATATCCATGCTCCGCGGTGCGCGGCGTGTTCGCATCCGCCGCCGGATTGTTTAGGAAAACCCGCCCTTCGTACGCGGGCCCCGCCTGTTCTACGCCATCGAACTGTATATCGGCGCGCGCAAACCCCGTATGGCTTGGTAGGTCAAGCGGAGATGAGACAAATGTCTTCAGAGCAGGTCCTCGCGGCCGCTCTTTTCGAGCGTCTTGACGATTTTGCTGACATCCTGCGCCCGGCTGCGGTTCGCAACCAGCAGCGCATCCGGTGTATCGACGATGACCAGGTTCTCGACCCCTACCAGCGCAACTGTCTTTTGCGCGTCCACATAGTTTCCGCGGCTGTCTTCCAGAACGAGGTTCCCGCCGCGCGTGTTTGCCTGCGCGTCTTTCTTGGCCAGATTGTATACCGCTTCCCAGCTACCCACATCGTTCCATCCGATGTCGTCCACCGCTAACCCCGCCACGCCCTGCGCCTTCTCGATAATTGCGTAGTCCACCGATATGTTTTCACACAATGGATACACCGCCGCCAGTTCCTTTGCAAAATTTTTGTTCTGGATGGCGGGCAATCCGGCGAGCAAGGTCGCTGTCTTCGGCTGATGGCGGCGCATCAGTTCTAACACGGTCGCCGCACGCCAGAAGAACATTCCCGCGTTCCAGAAAAAATGACCGCGATCGACAAACGCCGCCGCGGTCTGCGCGTCCGGCTTCTCGCGAAAACTCGCCACCGGCAGCGGTTCCGGTTTCCCGGCTCGCACATCTTTCGGAAATTCTATATAGCCATAACCCGTCTCGGCCCAGCGCGGCTGGATGCCCAGCACAACCACGCCATGGTCTGCTGCCGCCTGGAAAGCCGATCGTACGAACTTGCGGAATTGGTTCTCCTTAAGGATCAGGTGATCTGCCGGGAAAACGCCCATCACCGCTTCCGGATCGATCGTCGCAAGAATCTGTGCTGCCAGCGCGATGCACGGTGCCGTATTCCGCTGTGCCGGCTCGGCGAGAATCTGTCGCTTCGGTACTTGCGGCAGTTGCTTGCGAATCTCCCGCTGCAGAAATTCGTTCGTAATCACCCAGATATTTTCGGGAGGAATCACCGGTTCTAGCCGGTCCACGGTTTGCTGGATGAGTGTGCGCTCGCCAAAGAAGCGAAGAACCTGTTTGGCGTTGTGTTTGCGGCTGCGCGGCCAGAAGCGCGTACCGCGGCCGCCGGCCATGATCAAGCCGTACCGATGATTTGCCATAGAGTGAATTGACCGTCCAAGCGAGGCGCTTTCGCCCGTCGCTTACGGATCCGGATTGCCCTTAGTCAGGGGTAACTCGTGGTCGGCCAATTGCGAATCCGGGAACCCGCGAATGATGCGGAGTGTGCGGCTCCAGCGCGTGCGCGTGAAGAAGTGTTCTCCGAGATCCACCATGTGATGAGCTAGCGAGCCGATGGAAGACCCTGCCAAATCCTCGGTTGAAGCCTTATACGACCAGTAGATCAGCAGAGGCTTGCCGATAATGTTGTCCCGTGGAACGAATCCCCAGTAGCGGCTGTCGAGCGAATTATCGCGATTGTCGCCCATCGCGAAAAACGAGTTGGGTGGAACGATCACTTCCCCGTTCACCACGTTGTGTTCCAGCATGTCCCGTTGCAACTGCGCCTGCAATCCCTCGGCAAAGGGCGACGGCGATCCCGGGAAATTGTCCCTGCTTTCGTCGTACGGAAACTTATGGTACACATACGGCTCGTTCAGTTGCACGCCATTCCGGTAAATCGTGCGGTGGATCATTTTCAAATGGTCCCCGGGCACGCCGATCACTCGTTTCACGAAGGTCTGTGTAATATCCCCCGGATAGCGGAATACGATGATGTCGCCGTGTTTGGGCTCTTCGTACGGCAGGACGTACTTGCTGACCGGGCCGGGAGCCGAATACGCCAGCTTGTCCACTAAAAGGTGATCGCCGATAAGCAGCGTGTCTTCCATCGAGCCCGTCGGAATCACGAACGCCTGCACGAGCGTCGTCGTGCCGAACAAAAGCAGCAGAATGGTCACTGCCCATTCCGCGATACTGTTCCGAGCCTGCTCCCGTTTTGCCCCCGTCTTTTCTTCGGACTTGCCCGCCGGCACGGTCGCTGTGTCTTCTGCCATCGAATCCTTATTGTATCTTCCGGCTATGGCACAGGCTTTTTTGGGTTGTTTGTCTGGGTTTTCTTGTTGGGTGCCGGCGTTACCCTGGAAGTGTTAGGAGGATACATTTTTCGCATGTTTAGGATAAGGACTGCGCTGCTTGCCGTGGTGGCCCTGGGGTGCCTCACGCTGGCGTGCGGACCCAAGGGACCCAATGATCAGGCGCTTACCAGCGACATTCAAGCCAAGCTCTATTCGAACGATGCAACTCGCGCCGCAAACGTGAAAGTTGCAGTCTCGAATAGCGTCGTCACCCTGAGCGGCGATGTGCCCAACTCCGATGTAGAGTTGCAGGCCATGAAGATTGCCAACGCCACGGCCGGTGTTCACGGCGTGACGGACCAGATGAAGGTAAATCCGGCGCTCGCAGCCGCTCCGGCGCCTCCGCCCGATGTTGCGCCGGCGCCAGCTCCCGCCGCCGAGCCTTCGGCGCCTGCGAAACCGGTCCCGGAGCCGGTGAAACAAGCTGCCGCCGAACCTCCTCCGCCGGGCCCTGGCGAGGCGATGAAGGCGGCCGCCCCGCCGCGTCCGACCACGCGCACCTATACTATACCGGCCGGCGAGCGCGTGTCGGTTCGTATGATCGACAGCATTGATACGGGAAAGAATAAAGAAGGGGAGACCTTCCGCGCGTCTCTCGATGCACCGCTCACTTCGAACGGTCGTGTCGTTGTGCCGGTCGGCGCGCCTGTGACGGTGCTACTGGCGGCGGCCAACGGCGCCGGCCGAATTAAAGGGCAAAGCTCACTCGAACTGCGCGCCGTCAGCCTGGGTATCGACGGCCGGGCCGTTCCGATAAACACGGCGGCGTATAGCGCCGAAGGCAAAGCGCGCGGCAAACAGACCGCCATCCGAACCGGCATTGGCGCTGCAGCCGGGGCGCTGATCGGCGGCCTGGCGGGCGGCGGCAAAGGTGCCGCCATTGGATCGCTGGCTGGCGGAGGAGCCGGTGTCGGTCTACAGGCCGCGACACATGGCCAGCAGGTGAAAATCCCGTCGGAAACGCAGCTCGCTTTCCAATTGGAAGCGGCGTTGAAAGTTACCGTTCGACGCCAACCGCAGGGACAATAAACTAGACCCGCCTAGTCGCGCAAGCGGCTGGTCGGGTCGTTTGAAGCTATCGTCTCTTAGGCCGGTTGCGGGCTTTCGCCGCCCATCAATCCGGGCACTGGTCCTGGATGCGGCGCGATGGTGATACCGCCGTCGGGCGTCGTTGGCGTCGGCTTCGAAGTGCTGCCGGGCTTTGGCAACTGCTTGCCCGCGATGAGATCCAGCACTTCGGCGCCATCGAGCACTTCGCGTTCGAGCAGAGCTTCGGCAATCTTCACCATCGCTTCTGAGCGATTCTGAATAATAGACCGGGCACGATTGTAGGCATCTTCTACCAGCTTGCGAACCTGTTGGTCGATCTTGATGGCTGTCTCTTCGCTGTAGTCGCGATGTTGTGCGATTTCACGTCCCAGGAAGATCTGCTCGTCCTTCTTACCGAAGCTCAGCGGACCGAGTTCGCTCATGCCCCATTCGCAGACCATCTTGTGCGCCATTTCGGTTGCGCGCTCGATGTCGTTGCCCGCACCCGTCGTCATCTGGTCGAGGAAAATCTCTTCCGCGATACGCCCGGCCATCAGAATCGCGAGTCGCGATTCCAGATACTTCTTGTCATGCGAAAGCTTGTCGTCGAGCGGTAATTGCATCGTGAGTCCCAGCGCCATACCGCGCGGGATGATCGTCACTTTGTGCAGCGGATCGGCATGTTCGATCAGCGCCGCCACCAATGCATGACCGCCTTCGTGATAGGCCGTCATCCGCTTTTCCTTGTCGCTGATGATCATGCTCTTGCGTTCTACGCCCATCAGCACTTTGTCTTTCGCCAGTTCGAAATCGAACTGCGTAACCACTTTGCGGTTCTGCCGTGCCGCCACCAGCGCTGCTTCGTTGACCAGATTCGCCAAGTCCGCGCCGGCGAAACCGGGCGTCCCGCGCGCGATGACCGACAGATCCACATCGTCCGACAGCGGAGTTTTCTTGGTGTGAACTTTGAGGATGCTCTCGCGTCCGCGCACGTCCGGCCGATCCACCACCACGCGGCGGTCGAAACGACCGGGGCGGAGAAGCGCCGGATCGAGCACGTCCGGACGGTTCGTCGCGGCGACCAGAATCACGCCTTCGTTCGATTCGAAGCCGTCCATTTCGACGAGCAGTTGATTCAGCGTCTGTTCACGCTCGTCGTGCCCGCCGCCAAGACCAGCGCCGCGGTGCCGTCCAACGGCGTCGATTTCATCGATGAAGATGATGCACGGGGCGTTCTTTTTGCCCTGTTCGAACAGATCGCGTACGCGGCTTGCGCCCACGCCGACAAACATCTCCACAAAATCCGAACCGGAAATCGAGAAGAACGGCACGTTGGCTTCGCCCGCAATCGCTCGCGCCAGCAGCGTTTTGCCGGTGCCGGGAGGTCCGATCAGCAGCACGCCTTTGGGAATGCGGCCGCCCAGTTTCTGGAATTTCTGCGGCTCGCGCAGGAATTCGATGATCTCCTGCAGCTCTTCCTTGGCTTCATCCACGCCCGCAACGTCCTTGAAGGTAACCTTCTTCTGTTGCGAGGAATGCAGCCGCGCGCGGCTCTTTCCAAAGCTCAGCGCCTTGTTGCCGCCGCTCTGCATCTGGCGCATCATGAAGATCCACAATCCCAGCAGAATCAGCACCGGAACAGCATTGAACAGAATTCCGATCCAGCCGCTGCCGGTCGATTCTTTCCAGGTGTACTTGACGCCCTTGTCCTGCAGCATCTCGTAAATCTCGGGGTAGTTCGGAGGGATCACCGTGTGAAACGGCTTTGAAATGCCGCCTTCGGTCATGGTGCCCTGTACATCGCTGCCGGTAATGTCGGCGTCCTTGATCTTGCCGTCCTGAACGTAGGCGACGAAGTCCGAAACCTTCAGGGTTGTCGGAGTGGGACCTCGGCCAGTCTGGACGGCCATGTAGACCAACACGACCGCGCAGATGATTACCACCCAAAAGACTGCCGTTTTTACATTTGAACTCATGAACTACTTCAACCCTCACTTATTAAAGACGCCGAACCTACACCTTTCGGTTCACGGCGTGGTATGCCAACCGCACGATTTTCCGATTTTCGCTGGAAACGCTAAATCTGGCGGCGCCGCCAAATTGACGCGCCCAAACGATCTCTTCTCCGGCCACGACCACCGGCCAAAGCCTGCGTTCCCAAAGCGGCACGCGATATTGCTGAAACAGCGATTTGATTTTTTCCGCCGCCTGATGCCCGGTGCGATGTAGCTCGTCGCCAGGACGCCAATTCCGCACGCTTAGCTCCTCGCCGGCCAGGACGCTCGCGTCCAGGTCTGAAACTTCCCCCGCCAAATCCTGCTCTTTCTTGAAATTAGCACAAAAATGGTCGAGAGTAATCGTGCCCGCTCCAAAAGGTAATTCGCACGCGTGGCCGCACTTGAGCACCAGCCGGTAATTCCGCGGCCGGTCGCCGAGCGTGCCCGGCCGGGACAGCAAAAGTTCATCGAAGGAACGCAGGGCATCCACGCCTGGGATGAGTACCCGGTCATGTCCGTGCCGACTGCTGCATAAGCTTAGGACGGCGTCCACATGAGCTAAGTCGACGCCGGCCAGATCGCCTCTCACTCCTTGGATGGCGCGGCGGAGGAACCGTCGCTGCAGCGCCGGATGGAAGGCGCTCAATTGGTCGATTTGAAAAAACGAACCCAATTGGTTTCGTTTCGTAATTTTTGAATGGATCGCTTCAACTTGTTCATTCCAATAAGATTCCTCCGTCTGCGCCAAGTTCGCCAGCCCGGCCAGAACACCCTCAAGGTTCGGATTGTAGGTCTGCGTGAGTTGGGGCACAGTCTCGCTGCGGAGCCGGTTCCGGCTGAATCTGACGTCGGAATTCGAGGAGTCCTCCCGCCAACTCAGTCCTTGTTCGTGAGCCCAGCTCCGAACTTCGTCACGGCTGGTCGTGAGCAGCGGACGGATGAAGCCATCCTCGGTCGCCGGCCGCATCCCGGCCAAGCCCGTCAGACCCGAACCGCGCAGCAACCGGAACAGCACGGTCTCGGCCTGGTCGCTGCGGGTGTGTCCCAACGCCACACGCTTGAGATCGAGTTCCTCACGGCAGCGCAGAAAAAATGCACGCCGCCCGCGCCGCGCCTCCTGCTCGAGATTGCCGGCTGGCGGAACCGCATGTTCCACCACAATAGTCAGACCGAGCGACTGAGCCAGCTCGCGCACGAATGCTTCATCGCCATCGGATTCTTCGCCACGCAAATGATGGTTGACGTGCAACACGACGAGCTCGCTCCAGAGGCGCCGGAGAATGTGCAAGAGCGCGACGGAATCGGCGCCGCCCGAGACCGCTACACCCACGCGGCCCCCTGCCGGCAGCATGTTATAACGAGGGATGATTTCGCCAACCCGCTCTGGTAGTGTGCCCGCCAATACCGACATTGTAAGTGTCTAATGCAACCTAATTCTCCGGTCACTGAAGAAGAGCTGCATCGCCTTGCGGCCAATATCAAGATTTTGCTGATGGATGTAGACGGCGTGCTTACCGATGGACGTCTCTACTTAATTCCGAATGGCGATGGAAAATTGGTCGAGACAAAAGGCTTCGATTCGCAGGATGGTATCGCGCTGCGCTGGCTGAGCTGGTTCGATATCAAGACCGGGGTGATCAGCGGACGAGAATCGCCGGCCACTGCTGAACGAGCGGCTCAGGTTGGAATGAAATGGGTATTCCAAGGACACATCGAAAAGATCCCGCTGTTCGAGCGCATCCTGGCCGAAGCGCAAGTTACGCCGGCTGAAATCGCTTATGTCGGAGACGATCTCACGGATGTTGTAATTATGAAGCGCGTGGGATTGTCCTTCGCGACGGCTAACGCGCGCTGCGAAGTGAAACGATCCGCGTCGGCGATTACCAAAGCGGCGGGTGGCGCGGGAGCGGTTCGGGAAGTCGTGGAATTGCTTCTTAAGGCACGCGGTGTCTGGAACGATTTGTTGAAGAAATACGAGGTATCGGTCTGACCGAGGAATCGTCGGGCAAGGTCGGGCTGGTCCTGACGACTGTCAGCGGGCCGGGAGTTTTGCATCAGCTTACCGGCGTGATTCTGCGGCACAGCGGAAATATCCGTTCGGTGTCGATTATCGAAGACCAGCCAGCGGCCACGCGGATCTATTTTGAACTGGACTTGCCGGGGCAGGTGGACGCCCTCACACACGAGATCAAAAGCCTTGACGTCGTACGTGAAGTGACGCGCGTTCAGTCGCTCCAGAAAATCTACGGCAAACGCATCATCATTATGGGCGGCGGCGCGCAGGTCGGACAAGTCGCGCTCGGAGCGATTTCGGAAGCTGACCGGCACAACATTCGTGGCGAGCATATTTCGGTGGACACGATTCCGCTGGTGGGAGAACAAACGCTGGCAGCCGCCGTGCGTGCCTGCCGGCGCCTGGCCCGAGTGAGAGCCTTAGTGCTTGCCGGATCGATCATGGGCGGAGATATCGAACTGGCGGTGCGCGAAGTGCGGGCCGAAGGACTGTTGGTGATCAGTTTGAATATGGCGGGCAGTGTGCCGGACGCAAGCGACCTGGTGGTGACAGATCCGGTGCAAGCCGGCGTAATGGCGGTGATGGCCGTAGCCGACACCGCCAAATTCACGATCGAGCGATTACATCGCCGGGTTTTCTAGATCAGGACGTTTTAGTTTAGAACTTCCACTTCACCTGAAAGGCGAATTCGCGCAGCAGATCGCCTTGCGGATTGTACAAACGGAGATAGTGGGTTCCGGATTGTGTGATGCGGGGGAGGTGAACGTCTAAAGCGTCGTGTTGAACGGTGGCAGAGCCCTTCCAAACGGGCGACCCCAGCCGATCGACTAGTTCGACCTTAACGGGGCCTTCGTTCAAGTCCGCCGCATTGAGATGCATATGCAGCGGGCGCCATTCGGACACGATGGTCGTTTCCGTTCCGCGATAGGCCGTCATGGCGACGTTGTGCGGGACGGAGAGAAGAATTGCCCCACAAGCCAGAGCGGCAGCGCCGCTAGCCAGGGACAATCGGGGAATAGTAAACCAGCTCTTCCATGCGCTGACGGCTTTGGCCGCTTGCTTGTGCTGCGGCATCGCCTCCAAGCTTTCGAGAGCCATCTTGGTCGCGGTGATGTCCAGTTCGAGAGTTTCGAGCTGCGCGACGCACGACTCGCAAGCGAGAACGTGCGTTTCAACAATTTCGAGTTCCTCTTCCGAACACTTGTGGAGAAGGAAACGTTCCAGCGCCTCTTCGTCCGGATGATCGCGGTAAGAATCGTTCATCTGTGTGCGGAAGGCTTCCGCTATTTCCATGTCTAGACAGTGCGAATCAGCTTGCCTGTGCTCTCACGAGAACCGAGAAAATTCCACCACTGGTCAGTTTTTTTCTACCAATATCGCCGAACTTGGCTTTAGCGCGTGACTTCAGTAACCGAAATTGCGTTTCAGTCAGGGCCATTTCGCGGCAAATTTGCTCTTGCGGCTGCTCCTTCAGATAGAAGCGCACGAGGATGTCGCGGTCCCGCTGGGACAGTGCCGCGAGAGCGCTTTGCATCAGCTCGGCCTTCTGGCGAAGCATGGCTTCCTGTTCGGGATTCTGCTTCCGGTCGGCGACCGTAATGCCGCTTTCGAGGTCCGTCTGCTCCCGGCGAGTGTGCACCGCAGTTTCAATATAGGCCGCGACTTGCCGGCGCACCACAGTGCGCACAAAACCCATGAGACGTTCCGGTTCGCGCAGATCGCCCCGCTTGATTGCGTTGACGACAATCAAAAACGTATCGTGCACCTTGTCCTCAAGCTCTTGAGGGCCGAGCTGGCGGCATAAATAATAACGAATGCCGCGGCTGAACAGCTTGTACAACTGCTCCATGCCGGCGTCATCGCCGGCCTTGATTTTTTCGACGAGTACGCCCCAATCAACAGGGGAATATCCCGCTCTCGAGGTTTTATCTTTGATCTCTTGAGTCTGCTGACTACCGTCAGTTGCGGGTGCCGGATAAAGTTTGGGCTGCGTTGCCACCATAAAAGAGTTTCGAAGTTACTCCTTGGAAATGATCGAATAAGCCGCCCAAAAAGAGGGCGATCGGCTGTAATCGCTATTCCGCTGCATGTCTAATTGAGCTTGCTGCAAGGCGACGGCTGCTCGGTTGGCCAGGGGGACGGCTGGCCTAGATTCAATATTAGCCTGTAAATGCCTGTAAAATTCAGAAAAAAAACGTCCGGAATCGTCGGGCGTGGGCCAAGCGCTGACCAAAACGGCGTCGGCTCCAGCCAGAAGCCAGGCGCGGCTCAGACCGATCAGGCCGGCACTCGGCAGTGTCTTCCCCTGTTCGGAGAAGCAGCCGCTCATGACTACGAGACTGCCGGGCAGATGATAGGTAGCGATCGTCTCGGATGTGAGCAGTTCGGGCATGCCATTTTTTAGGCTGAGCGCCAGGGCCGCTTCTTGCCCCTGGCCTTCGGGACTGACGACATGTACCGCGAAATGAACGATTTCCGGGGAAGCGCCGAGACTTTTGCGCAGATTTTGGATGGTCGCGCGGGTGCCGACGAGCAGTTCCTCATCGGACATCCGGCTCAACAGGGCAGCGGTGCGGACTTCCCGCTCGCTTCCCACCAGACGGGCGAGAGAGACGGACGCGCCATCTGCGCTCGACTCCGCTCTGGCGCTCGGGACCAGTCGTGAGTCTGCCAGATTGTAGATCGGATCGGCAACTCCAAGAAAAGACGGGACGGGACCTTTGCCGGCGGGGACGAGAAGTAGCAGTTCACTTGGCAGAAACCGCAACGTGTGGGTCGCGATGAGCGGGGCGCCGGGCCGCGATAGGTCTGGAAGACCAGCGAACGGAACCCCATTCAGGAGGGAACCATCGCCTACAATCAGCCATTCAGATTTTCCCGAAAAATGGGGCGGAAGCTGACCGAACAAGGCTCGCGCAAGATCGATGCCGGCATCGGCGCCAACGTCCCGACCACTTCGGCCAGCGCGTGCGGCAGCCGTCCAGCGGGCGGCTTTTGCCGCTATTGCGCTCTCCGGATCTAATTGATAAACGTTCATTTCTTTTCCCGTAACCGCCCATAGAAAAGACTTCTCTTTGCTTAGGCAAAAACTGAGCAACAGCTGAGTATTACTTAATCTATTCTGGATATCTCTAAGTGAATTCCTATGGAAATTTTTCTCGCCTTGTAAAAATTTCTTATCGGGTTCTAAGCCAATTTGATTTTCGAGTTGTCCGAGCTCGGCGTGAATTCTGGCGAGGGCCTGCCGGTCTTCGTCTGTGTTTCGCCCCAAGGTAACCCGCGCCTGAGCCACCTGGAGCTCGGAAAGCTTAGCAAAGTAATGTTCAGGAAGCTGGAATTGCCTTCCAAGTGCCGAAGTGAGCTGTTCGCGCAGGCTAGCTGCTCTATTCTCGGCGAGAACTTCGAGACCTTCCCGAAGAAGCGAGGGATCGTGGCGTTGCAGGGAGGTACCGGCGGCCAATTCGGCGAAATCGGCGTAGGTTTCGTGCAAGCTGGATACTGTCTGAGTATTAGTCGTGTCGCCAGGCAAAGCTCCGCGACGCCATTGGTCCGCGGAATTGACCGCGCGCCGAAATTCAGATAATGCTTCCGATTTCCTGCCCAATTTCAGAAGAATTTTTGCGCGTACGTGAATGGGGTAGTATTGGGGGCTCGTTTTGAATGTTGGGCTGGGGGCCGCAAATGCCTCATCGATCAGCCGCAGGGCCAAGGAATAATCGGCGGAAGAGGACTTGGCCAATTCGAGTTCCGCCAGATGCTCCTTGGTGATTGCCAGACCATCCTCGTCCCGTGCTGACTTACGCAGAGAGTACTCGCGCTCGAAAGCATCACGGGCGGCGGGTACGCGATTTTGACGGAGGAACGTGCCGCCAAGCATTTCCCAGGCTAATGCTTCCAGTCGCGGGTCACCTGCCTGGTGGGCCAGCGTAATAGCGGAATGAGACCATTTCTCTCCAGCGTCACTCTTACCCTGTAAGAGGCAGATGGATGCACGGCTCACCAGGGCTTTTACAAGAAACTGCCGGGTGCGCGCATCTTGCTGGGGAGCGTGTCCGAGAATGTCAATGGTGCGACTGACTTGCTGTTCCGCAGACGGGAAATCACCCACTTGCATATATATGGTAGTGATATTGCCACTGGCGGCTCCGGCGACGAGATAATTCTGGTTCCGACGGGCGAGAGTTAGTGCCTGTTGAGCATGAGTTAAGGCAGACCGGTAATCAAAGATAAGAACCTGAGCACCGGCCAGAAGAACCAAAGAGCGGGCTTCGCGATCGGTGTCTTGTGTTTGGCGAGCCGCATGGACAGCGCGAGTGAACTGCTGAATGGCCTCGTCCAAGTGTCCGGCATCACGTTGTGATTTGCCTTCGGCGAGGGCAGAGTCTATAAGATTAGGTGGCCGCTGAGTTTGGTTTGCAGCCAGCAAACCGAGGTGCAAAAGACTAAGCACACTCAGCGAACCAAGTACCGTAAACAACCATTGGGCAAGCTTACGGACAGTTCGCCTGGGCGGTGGCAGAGGTTCTTCCCGATAATTAGGTTTGAGAATACTCTACCACCTTTTTCATAGTTCTAGTAACCCGACGGCTTAGGACAACGCCTTAATCCTCCAGCGGAAAGCTAGTAGCTGACGACGACGACGGCAAAGGGATCGTACAGAATCGGAGGTAGCATGTGTGTGTTTTTCCTTCCCGCACACACGCTATCGGTTGAAAGTGTTTCTCGACTGGAAAAATAGCCGCTAAGTGATTGTAAAAAAAGGAAATAAAAAATCCGAGATATTTGTGAACGGCCGGAGGTGCTGTTCGAGCTACGACCCTGGAGGGGTATAAGCGGACGAGTTGGGATCTCAGAGAATGCGATACATCACGTAGGCGTCTACATATCCGGCCGACGGATGAGAAAAGGCTTCGGGAAGACGGCCGACGATTTTAAATTCGAGACTCCGCCAGAGCCGTAGGGCTCGTTCATTCGTGCTCACCACAAAATTGAATTGCATAGCTCGAAATCCGAGGCCGCGGGCGCGATCAAGAGAGTGCACGCACATGGATCGGGCGACTCCCTTACCAGACGATTCGCCGGCAGTGATGTAACCGGCGTTGGCCACATGGGCGCCGCCGCCAGAGTGATTGGCGCGAAGGAAGTAGGTCCCGACCGCCTTGTTTCCCTCGAGTGCTATGAAGACGTCGTGGGTCGGCGCAAACCAGTAGGAAAGTGCCTCTTCGCGCTGCATGTCGCGTGGCAAAGCGAACGTTTCTCCGGCGCGGATCACAGGTTCGAGAATTGCCCAGATCGCGTCCGAGTCGGAGGCCAGCGCTGCACGAATAGTCATCCTTTGCTCTGCAGCATTCCCGTCTGCTGTTCCGAGTAGCGAGTCGCACAGACACTGGATGCGGGGATCGCCGCTTCGATGCGAGCCAGCTCTTCAGGAAACAATTGCGTGCGAATGCCTGCCATTCCGATGCAGCCGAGCGCAAGGGGAAATACGCCGGGAGCTTGGGAACGGAGTTGACGAAAATTTGGTGTAGTCTTCGCTATCATGAACTAATTTTGCCCGAACTGTTTATGCAGTTGACTTGCGCAGCCATACTCTTCGATATGGACGGCACGTTGGTCGATTCCACGCCGGTGGTCGAACGTGCGTGGGGATGGTGGGCCGAGCGCCATCAATTGCCGCTTGGCGAGATATTGGCTTTCTCGCACGGCAGACCGACGATCGGCACGATGGAACATTTTCTACCAGGAGCGGACGTGCGAGCGGAGGCGGCGGAGATGGAGAAGTACGAAGAAGACCGCACGGACGGCATCGCGGCGGTAGCGGGCGCAGCGGCCGTCGTGCAGGAAGCGCAGAAGGGCGCATGGGCCGTGGTTACTTCTGCGCCGCGGCTGCTTGCGGAACGGCGGCTCGCCGTTGCCGGCTTTCCGCTGCCGCGCGTATTGGTACCGGTGGATGAAATCAAGCGCGGAAAACCAGATCCGGAAGGTTATTTGAAAGCTGCGCTGTTGTTAGGCGTCGAACCGGCTGATTGTGTCGTTTTTGAAGATACACGGCCGGGAATAGAATCGGCGCAAGCGGCGGGTATGACGGCGATAGGGCTGCTAACCACATCTCCCGCCGAAGTCCTCGGCTCTCCCTGGACGATTCGGGATTTCCGCGACATCCATGTGGAACACGATGTGGGGCGCGGCGGCGAGGGGTTTCGGATTTTCACCGCATCGTTACAATAGGGCGATGTCTGAGGAGAGAGTAGCCTCTCTGAACTTTGAAAAAAGCCTCGAAGAGCTTGAGCGAATCGTGAAGGAACTCGAGAAGGGTGATCTTCCGCTCGAGCGCAGCCTTGAACTCTTTGAAAGCGGGATGCGATTGAGTTCTGAGTGTAAACGGCTGTTGGAAGAGGCGGAGTCGAGGGTGGAAGTGTTGACGAAGCGCGGATCGGAAGTAGTGGCGCTGCCGTTCAATCCCGACAAGCCGGTGTGATGACAAAAACGCAGCACTCCAGTTTGCAAGAATATCTGGCCGAACAGGTGAAGGTCGTGGATCGCGCGCTCGATGAATGGGTGCCCGCGGAAACGGTGGCGCCGGAATCGATTCATGGCGCCATGCGCTATAGCTTGTTTGCGGGCGGGAAACGGATTCGGCCGATCCTGGCGATAGCCGCCGGGCGGGCGATTTGCGAAGACACTCGTGGAATTGAGAATGCGGCGTGTGCGCTCGAATTGATCCATACATATTCGTTGATCCACGACGATCTGCCGGCGATGGACAACGACGACCTGCGGCGCGGTCGACCGACCTGCCACAAGGTATTTGGCGAGGCGCTGGCGGTGCTTGCCGGCGATGCGCTGCTGACGCTTGCTTTCGAAGTACTCAGCCGCTTGCCGGGTGTGGCGGCGGAGCGAAAAGTCCGGCTGGTTGAAGAGTTGTCACGAGCGGCTGGAACTGTAGGCGGAATGATTGCTGGGCAGGTGCACGATATGGAGGGCGAACGGCAGACTCCGACCGCGCTGCTGCTCGAATCGATCCATCGCGCAAAGACAGGCGCGCTGCTGCGGGCCAGTGTGCGTATGGGCGTCATTTACGCCGGAGCAAGCGAGGCGGAACTAGCGGCGCTTTCTGAATACGGTGAGCATGCCGGTCTGGCCTTTCAGATTGTGGACGATGTGCTCGACGTGGAGGAATCGTCGGAAGCGTTGGGCAAAACGGCAGGCAAGGATCAGGCACAGCAGAAGATTACCTTTCCCGCGGTGTATGGCCTGGAGCGCTCGCGCCAGATGGCGGAAGACGAACGCGAGGCTGCTCACGCCGCGCTGGCTCTATTCGGGGATCGTGCGGCGCGGCTTCGGCAAATCGCCGATTTCATCGTGAAACGTAAGGCTTGAAGAAACGCCTGGATATTATTTTGGTTGAGCGAGGCTTGGCCGAATCACGCGAGAAAGCGCAGGCGTTGATTTTGTCGGGCAAAGTGATGGTGGATGGCCAGAAGGCCAGCAAGGCCGGCCACGCGATCGCGTCGGACGCGCGCGTTGAGGTAAATGAGCCGCTAAAGTATGTCAGCCGCGGTGGATTGAAATTGGAAGCGGCACTGGCCGAGTTCGGTATTTCTGCGATGGACCGGGTTTGTCTCGACATCGGCACTTCGACCGGAGGATTTACCGACTGCCTGCTCCAGCATGGAGCAGCGCGTGTGCATGCGGTGGATACGGGAGCCGGGCAGATCGACTGGAAGCTGCGGACCGATCCGCGCGTGGTTCTGCACGAGCGAATAAATGCTCGCTATCTCTCAAAGGATGAGATCGGCGAGATAGTTGGTTTGCTGGTCTGCGATGTGAGTTTTATCTCCGTGACGCTGCTGATTCCGGCCCTAATGCCATTAGTCGATCCGCATGGAGATTGGATCATCTTAGTAAAACCTCAATTTGAAGCGGGCAGGGAGTTTGTCGAGAAAGGCGGGATCGTGCGTGATCCCGCGGGGCATCGATTGGCATGTGAGCGAGTATCGGAGGCGATGCGAGCGGAGGGCTTCGAGATCGAGTTGAAGGAGAGTCCAATCTTAGGCAGCGAAGGAAACCGCGAATTCTTGTTGCATGCGGGCACAGGTTTATGCTTGTAGGTTAGTCGGTGTTGACGTTCTTTGAGATCGCGGCCCGGACCTTCGCCTCGAAGTCTTTCAAGGGCATCCCCTCGTAAGCGGACACGTCTGCCACTGTGTTTATTGGGAAAACAAGATCGCCTTGAATCAGGTAAGTTTCAGAAGCGATATACGTATCGATTGACTTAGCTGGTTTCCAAATGAAGATGACGTATTCCCGGCCGACCTCCAGAAAGCCCTGAGCCGCTAGGATGAAGGTCTCCATATGTCCCGATGGAAAGAGAATTCTGCCTCCTAGCTGCACAGCAACGATTTTCTCGCCTTCGCGAATTCTGGCTTTGTTGTTTCTCTTAAGCACCTGCGATACTTCCAAGGAGAAGAGAGAGTAAACGTACGTATGGGTATGAGCGAAGCGAACGTCGCTGCCAAAAGCCTTTGCAATAAGTACGGCATCACATTCTTGTGCTGGCAAAGCGGCCGGCCTTCCCACTGTATCGATAAATGTTGTTGCCACCGATGTTACCTGTGAAAGGCGAGGCGCTCCAGGATCAGTGATGACCCGAGTGCCCATTGTTCCGTTGAACATACGCTCCCAGGCACGGTCTTTCGCAGCGTCATTTAGGGCCGATTTCGAAAGATCGAGGAGAGGCGGCAGCCCGGAGTGCGGCGGTAACATTTTTCGGACTCTTTTCAGGTGCGCCGAATAGGCATCCTGTAACACTTGTTCGGAGAGGGGCGAACTCTCTTGGCTCAGCCCTAGACTAACGAGAAGCAGGACCGCCGGTATCGAGAGTGCGGGGGTTTTGTTGAGTCTTTGATTTCCGCAACTCATATCTCACGCACTGTATTTATTACGAAAGCGAGATCGAGATCGCGGAGCCAAGAACGATTGGTGGGATAAACTCGATGGAAATCTCACTCGAGTTTGGGCAGCAACCCACCTGGACTCGGGCAAGTTACCCTTATCTTTTGCATTAACATGAAAAAACTCGATGCGGAAGATTGAAACCGTCGGGATTATCTCGAAACCGAAGACCGCGCAGGCTCCGGAGATCGTGCGCGGCCTGCTGGAATGGCTCGAAAAGCGGGGTATCGCGTGCCGATGCGACCAGCAAACGGCGGAGTACGCGGGCGGCCGGCCTTACTTCTCGCGCGAGGATCTGCCGGACGGGGCCGATCTGATCATCGTTTTGGGTGGCGATGGGACGCTGCTCTCTGGCGCACGGTTTGTTGCGGGGCGCAATATTCCACTATTTGCCGTGAACCTGGGGCATCTGGGTTTTCTGACCGCCATCCGGGTGGAAGAGTTGTACCCAGAGCTGGAGCGGGCGCTCAACGGCGAGCATCGCATCGGGCGGCGGCGGATGGTGGATTGCGAACTGGTCCGCGATGGCGAGATCATCGGATCCTATTCGGCGCTCAATGACGTTGTGATCACCAAATCGGAATTGGCGCGCATGATCGATCTGGACGCACACGTGGATAATCATTTCGTTGCCGCGTACAAAGCCGACGGTTTGATCATTGCCACGCCCACCGGCTCTACTGCTTATTCGCTTTCGGCGGGCGGCCCGGTGATTTTTCCTTCCGTGAACGCGTTCTGCATTACGCCGATTTGCCCGCACATGCTCACGAACCGGCCGGTCATCGTGCCGGATTCCAGCGTTATTCAAATTTTGAATCACGGAGAAGAGCGTACCTACTTGACGATTGATGGGCAAGTAGGCGAACCTCTATCCAAAGGCGACCGTATTGTCTGCCGTTCGTCCCCGAAGACGATTCAATTGATCAGACCACCGAAGATGCTTTTCTTCGATGTGCTGCGAGAAAAGCTTAAGTGGGGAGAACGATAGAGTGCAATGCGACTGCTGAGAAAGATCTCGCTTACCTCCTGGATTTTTATTGCCCTAGTGCTCGGCATTGTGCTCGGCGTGCTATTTCCCGCTTTCGCCCGAAGCCTGGCACCCATCAGCAATATCTTTCTACGGCTGATTCGATCGATCGTGGGGCCGCTGTTGTTCGGGACGCTGGTGTACGGCATCGCATCAGCGGGCGAGTTGAAGACGATGGGGAGAATCGCATTCAAGGCGGTCACCTATTTTGAAGTCGCAACCACGCTGGCTTTGATTATCGGTCTGATGATGGTCAACGTATTCCAGCCGGGCACCGGATTGACGTTGACAGGTGAGAACGGACTGGCGCTACCGACACTTGCCAAGCCGGTTTCTCTCAGTCAGGTGCTGGAGCACGCGGTGCCGAGTAACATCTTCGAATCGCTCGCACAAAACGACGTGCTGCAGATGGTGGTGTTCTTCTTTCTGTTTGGCGCAGCGTGTTCGGCGATCGGCGCCAAGGCCCAGCCGGTAATCGAATTTGCGGGTTCGGTGGCGGAAGTCATGTTTCGCTACACGAAGTATGTGATGCTGCTGGCGCCTTTCGGCGTGGGGGCAGCGATCGCAGTAACGATCGGGTCCAAAGGTCCGAGCGTGTTGTTCAGCTTGGGGAAGCTGGTTGGCACGTTGTATCTGGCTCAAATTCTGTTTGTGGTGTTCGTGCTGGGCACGGCGCTCATGGTCGCGCGCGTACCGCTTGGCGCGTTCTATCGAGCGGCACGTCAGCCGTTCCTGCTTGCATTCTCTACCGCGTCGAGCGAGGCCGCGCTGCCGCTGGCACTCGAAAACATGGAGCGGCTGGGAATCCCGAAACATATTGTTGGGTTTGTGCTGCCTACCGGCTATAGCTTTAATCTGGATGGCTCGACGCTGTATCTTTCGCTCGCCTCGGTGTTTGTGGCGCAGGCGGCCGGTGTGCATATGCCACTGGGAACGCAGATCACGATGATGCTGACGCTCATGCTGACGAGCAAGGGCGTGGCCGCAGTGCCACGCGCGTCGTTAGTTATCCTGGCAGGAACGCTCGGGACATTTCACCTGCCGCTCGAGGGCATTGCCCTCATTCTTGGAGTGGACGCGCTCATGGACATGTGCCGTACTTCGGTAAATTTGCTTGGCAATTGTGTCGCGACTGCCGTTGTAGCGCGTTGGGAGGGTGTTGTCATCCCGAGCGCTCCGGGCGAGCCGCTAGAAGTCGCGATCGAGAGCGGCGTCAATTAATTCGGCAGGCCGACGAGGACGTCGGCCGCGGACGAAGACGTCCGCCCTACAACACGCGAGTGCAACGGATTAATAGAGGATGAGGAATCCGCCGGGTTTTGTGACCACTGCGCCAAAGCTCCAGGCAGGCACGCCGGGCGCGGTGCATTTCTTACCCAGTGGTTTGCCGGCTGCGTCATATAGCTGCCAGGCGAGCGAGCCGCCTCGATTCCAGCCGGTGCCTTCGGTCCACGTCATCACGGTTTCACCGTCTGGTGCAATCGCGAGGCGAGGATGCTTGTGGTTCTGGCCGCCCTCGGCCGCGCTGACAGGAGCGGAGCCGGTTGCCGTCAGATCCTCGAAATAGACTTGCCCGCGCGTCTCCCAAGCGCTTTCCACCTTGTTGCCGGTTTGCGCAAAATCCATGCTGCTCATGGGGCAGGCATTAATGTTCCAGGTGTCTAACTTACGCCCTTCGAAGGTGCGAGCCTCGCGCGGCGAAGTGAGCAAGTAGATATCGCGATGAACATTCGCAGTGGCACTGCGATACAGCAAGCGTAAGACGTTCTTGGAATCGACAAACATCGCCATGTCACAGCACGCGCAAGCGCCGGTGGGCTCGTTCCAGGCGGGTTGTTCGGTAGCGAATGTCGCGCCGTTGTCTTTCGATTCGGCGATCCAAACGCAGCGGCGCGCTTCGCCGGGCGGAGTATTACGATCGCGACCGTGCCAGGAAACGTAGACGTGTCCTGAGGAGTCGGCCGCAACCGCACCGCCTCCGTCCAAGCCAGCAGTGCGAGTCATCAAGTTGCGCTCGGGCTCAAATGCTGTGTGGGAATTATTGAGGCGGCTATACAACATAGGCTCTTCCCGCTGAGCTGTTTGCGTCTTGGGCGAGCCGTTCCAGGCGACATAGACGCGGCCATTTTTGCCGATTGCCATCTGTCCGCCGCGAATCGTTCCCGTAGCGATGGCACTCCCTGATTCGCTATCGACACGCAGCGGCGATGACCAGGTGGCCCCGAGATCGGCGGATTTTACGTAGAAGAGGTCGCCTTGGAGGTGATCACCAACGTAGTAAAGCAAATGCAGCGTGCCGGCGCGATCCATAATGGCGCGCGGTTGAATGCCATTGTTCGGTGTGCGAACGACCTGGATATCAGGAGCGCCGAACAAAGTCGCAGCGACGAGAGATAAGCAAAGGACTTTCATGCGTGGCGGGCTCGCAGCGCTTCCAATTCTTCCAACGTCCGCGGCCAGTCGGATCCCAATAATCGCGAGAGACCACGATCAGCCAATACTCTGCCGGCGGTTTGACAACGAGCACAGTAGTTGGTTTCATTTCCAGCGTAGCGAATACGCAAGATCTCTTCGCCGCAGCGGGGACATGGTTTGCCATATCGGCCGTGTACGGCCATGTCCTCACGAAACGCGGTTACATTTTCCGGGAATGCGGCGCGTGCTTCGGCTTGCAGCCGGTCTATCCAAAGCTTGAGTGTGGCGCGAGTAGCGGCGAAAAGCCGCTCCCATTCTTCGACCGTCAATTTGCGTGTTTGAGCGATCGGCGAGAGTTGCGCGGCGTGCAGAATTTCATCCGAATATGCATTGCCTATGCCGCTTAGCAGACGCGGATCGGTGAGCGCGCGTTTGAGCGTATGGTTCTCGGCGGTAAGGACGGAGCGGAATGAGTCGAGGTTAGCCGCGAGGACGTCTATTCCACCGGGATCGACGGAGCGCAGACCCTCCTCGCCAATCAGAATGTGGAGGGACGCGCGGTGCTGTGTGCCCGCTTCGGTCAACGTGAGCGAGCCAGTAGGAAAGTCAAACGCGGCCAGGTTGCGGCGGCCAGCGAGTGCGGCGCCGCGCCGGCGCCAGTGTAAACGCCCGGCGATCATCAAGTGAAGCACTAGCCAAAGGTCATCCTCTACTCCTATGGCTATGCGCTTGCCGACGCGCCGCAACTCGCGCACCGTGCGGCCTTGCGCGGCGGCGGGTGGGGGCTGCGCTGTTCGAAGAAGAAACGGGCTGTTTAGCCGGACACGTTCGACGGGTTGGCCGACAATGCGAGGCTCAAGCGCGTCGAGATAAGCCGCAATGTCGGGCAGTTCGGGCAACTTTCAGGGTAGCGGGCCGGCCTCGTGCGATTTTTCCCACCCGCTGAGCTCGTCGATTTCTTGCTGGAGCGTCTGAGCCTTCCGCTTGTTCCGCCGGAGCATCATCCAAAACCATGTTGCCGTCCAGAGAATTGCCACGACCAGGAAAGGCGCCGTCTTGCGAATGGGAGCGGTCACTATTGCAGCCGCCATCAGGACGGCCATTCCGAGAACGAGCCAAATCATCCATTTCCAGCTTTCATCGAGAAGATCGCGCTGGCGTTCAAGCTGTCCGAGATGAAAGTCCAGACAACCCATGGTTCCCAGGTCCTTCGGCTTGGTTCGTGAAGAGCCTCGGCGATGCAGCTCATAAGCGAAGCACAACGCGCCCGCAGCAACCGCCAAATTTCCTACGCTAACCATCCTCGATGGAGAGTGCCAGGCGAAGAAGGCGAAACCCGCCGCTACCACGACGGCGGCAAAATATTCACGGAGATTTCTGCGGCGAATTTTACGTTCGAAGTTCCGCGCCTTGGTACGAATTTCGTCAATGGACATTTGAGTTGCCTCCGAATGCTGGCTTTGCCAGATAGTTTTCAGATCTTTTGGTGGAAGTTCATTTTCCATGGCTTCCTCCTTCGTGAAATTGCACCGCCAAAACGCGCTTGATCCGATGAATCCTGGTGGCGACATTTGATGGCGATAAGGCAGTGATCTCGGCGATCGCAGCAGCATCGAGACCTTCGAGGTAGGAAACGATGACCTGGCGGTCGAGCGGTTTCAATTGCCGGACGAGCGTGAGAAGCCGTTCCAGGGCCTCCTGTTGGTCTGCTGTCGCGCCGTTGTTCAGATCGGGGGCGGCTTCCGCCTCTTCGAGAGAGACAAGCGGAAGGTTGTTTTTACGTTGGCGGCCGACATGCGAGGCGGCGGCGTTATGGGCGACGCGATAGACCCAGGTCCGTAAGGAACAGCGTCCGTCGAAATTTGCAAAGCTGCGCCACAACGCAAGGTGAATCTCCTGGAGCATGTCACGCCGGCTTTCCGGATCGGCTTCGTATGCTCGGGCAAGGCGTTCGAGCGCAGCATGGAACGTGGCGGCGGTCTCACTGTAAAGCTCCGCTTGAGTTTGCCCCACATCCAAGGTAGTCACAGGCTACCGGATTTTCTTACAGAAGGTTGAAACTTTATTCGTGGCGGTCTATTTTACACAGTGCACGCGTTGGATGGAGCGAGCGCGGCCGGTGGTTTCGTCAGCATCGATAACTACGCCGTGCAATTCGATTCCATGGCGAGCGGCCTCCATTCTTCCGGCAAGACCGCTCAGGAAGCGCTTGATGACGGTTTCTTTTTCGACGCCAATCACGGAATCATAGGGGCCCGTCATACCAGCGTCTGTTTGGTAGGCCAGGCCGCCCGGAAGGACGCGCGCGTCGGCGGTGGGGATATGGGTGTGGGTGCCGATCATGGCTGTGGCACGGCCATCGAGATACCAGCCCATAGCAATCTTTTCACTGGTCAATTCCGCGTGAAAATCGACGAAGCGAATGCGTATGGCGGGGTCGAGCGAGCCCAAGAGCTGATCAGCCTTGCGGAAGGGACAATCGATGTTGCTCATGTGTGCCCGCCCTTGCAGGTTCAGAACCGCGTAGGGGACGCCTTTGCTCGTATTCCCGGTGAACACGCCGCCGCCGGGAAGGCCGTTGGGATAGTTCGCGGGGCGCAACAGCCGGGGCTGCGTATTCAGGTATTCGAATACCTCGCGCTTGTCGAAGCTATGGTTTCCGCCAGTGAGAACGTCGAGTCCAAGAGAGAGCAGTTCTTGGGCAATGAGCGGCGTAATGCCAAATCCGCCGGCGCTATTTTCCGCGTTGGCGATAGCCAGGTCGATCTGATAGTGGCCAACCAACTCCTTGAGGTTTTGCGCGACGATGGCGCGGCCTCCGGAGGCAAAAATATCGCCGATGAATAAGATCTTCATGACTCTTAGTAACGATCCGGCAAGACCCACACGAAGGGTTGGCGATTTCCTGGCTTAGTTGAACAAGCACCGCCTGGCTGCGAGACTGGCTATAACCGGGAAACACAAAAGCGCTGCCTGCGAGAGATTCCCACTCAGCACCGTCATTGACCCCTAAGAACGCAAAGGGGGGAATCCTCCGAGCGCTTTCAGGCTTCTCCATGGCATCCGAGGACACCGGAGCTTGCACACCAGCGCTTCATTCGAGCGGGACTCCATGACATTGACTATCGGATCAATTTTAGGAGACCAAGCGGGACGCTCTCGCAGGTAACGCTTTTCATTCAGAATAGCAAAGAAATCAAGTCACCTGGAGCCGCTCAGCAATTTCTTTTTCGGTGATTGCGCCTTCTTTGATGACGCGCCAATAGGGCTCCGTCACGTCAATGGTAGTAGGGCCCGGGCCGACGCAGAGGCCGCCTTCGAGCACCAGATCGATGCGCCCATCCATGGCGGCGAAAAGCTCGATTCCGCTGCAGAGCGTGGGCTCGCCCGAGAGGTTGGCGCTGGTGGCGATGAGGGCGTGACCAATCTTTTCAATGATCGCGTTCAGGGTTTTGGATTTGGCCTGACGCAGGGCGAGGCGGCCGGTATTGGCGGTGACTTTGAGAGGGACTTTGGCGGATGCCGGCACGATGATAGTCAGAGGGCCCGGCCAGAAGTGCCGCGCCAGGATGTAGAAACGGCTGTCGAGTTCCTTGCCCAAGTCTTCAGCCATCAGGAGATCGGAGATAGCGAGCGGTAGCGAGCGCACAGTATCGCGACCTTTTGAGGCATAGACGCGGCCGACCGCCTGCAGATTCAGCGGGTCGGCCACGAGTACGTAGAGCGCGTCGGTGGGAACGCCGACTACGCGGCCGCGGGCGATCTCCTCGGCAGCGCGCGCGATCACCGCGGGCTCCGGATTTTCGGAATTAATTTCGATTAAATCGGTTGCCACTAGAGGGAATCAGTTTACCGTTCGCCGAGCGCCTCGGCAACTTGAATTGCCATTTCATACCGACCGAAGGGCGCGCTAAGCTGCACGCCTTGCAGTATAGGGCGAACGCGTTGGGCCATCTCGCGGGCGATGAGAATCCCTTCCGCGCGGGCTTTTTCGGCGCTGTCGGCGCGGCGCATGCGGTCCATATACTGGTCCGGAACAGGCACGCGCAACTCGTTGACCATGAATTCGGCATTGCGGTAGCTGGTAAGGGGCCAAATGCCAGCGATGAACGGGATTTTGTACTGTTCGGTTTTTTTCAAGAAGGCCTCGAGGAGATCGAGATCGAAGACCGGTTGGGTGACGACATACTCCGCGCCCGCCTCTACCTTCCAGGCGAAGCGCCGCAATTCCTCGTCCATGTTAGGAGCGCCAGGATTCGCGCCGACGCCGATCAGCAAAGCGGTTTGCGAGCCCGTGGGGTTGCCGCCGATATCGAGCCCCTGGTTGAGCTGGTTTGCGATGTTGGTCAGGCCGATGGAATCGACATCGAAGACCGCCGTGGCATCGGGGTAGGAACCCATGCGCGGCGGATCGCCGGTGATACAGATCAAGTTGCGTACGCCGGTTGCGTGCGCGCCCAGCAGTTCCGATTGCATGCTGAGAATATTTCGGTCGCGGCAACAGAAATGGAGAACGGCTTCGATCCCAGCGTGCTGCTGAATCAGTTGGCAGGTTACCTGGGCGCTCAGCCGGGCGCTCGCACGCGGACCGTCCGGAACGTTGATGCAGTCGATGCCATGCTCTTTGCAAAGTTTGGCGCCCGCGATTTCCTTCGAAGCATCGATACCACGGGGGGGAAGGATTTCGACGAAGGCGACGAATTTACCAGTGGCCAGGCTTTTGCCCAAGGCGGATTTCTGTTCGACGGGTATCTTGGGTAGCCGCTTGACGACTGCTTTGGGGTCCTCGGCGATCTCCACCGTTGCTGTCCGATTTTGCACCGGTTGCAGGGAGCGCACTTCGCTGCAGATGGTTTTGATGTGTTCGGGAGTAGTCCCGCAGCAGCCCCCGATGAACCGCACCCCCGCTTGTAAGAAGCGGCGCGCGTACTGCGCCATATACTCGGGTGAGCAGAGGTAAATGTTACGCCCCTCGACTTTTGCGGGCAGGCCGGCGTTTGGCATGGCGCTGAGCGATTTGGTTGTAAGCCTTAGCATTTTCTCGAGGGTGTCGAGAACTGTTTTGGGCCCGGCGGAACAATTTATGCCAATTACATCAATGGGCCACTCGTTCAAACTTCGAGTAAAGGTTTCGGTGCTGGTGCCGTCGCGTAAGTTGCCGTCGTCTTCGACGGTGACCTGCGCCACAATGACCATATCGGGTCCGGCCGCCTCGCGGGCGGCAAAGATGGCTTCCCGTAGTTCGCTGAGATCATAAAAAGTCTCGAGAACAAGCAGGTCGATTCCCGCTTCGATGAGCGCTTCCGCTTGTTCTTTAAAGACGCTGCGGGCCTCGGCGAATGAAATCGGTCCGAGGGGTTCAATGGGAGCGCCTATGGGCCCGATCGCTCCGGCCACGAAAGCGCGCTCTCCTGCGGCCTCCCGCGCCAATCGGACACCGGCCTGATTGATGGCGCGAAGTTTTTCGCCAAACCCAAAGGCAGTCAATCGGATACGATTGCTGCCGAAGGTATTGGTTTCGAGGACCTCGGCGCCGGCACGGACATATTCTTGATGTACTTCTTTAACTATTTGCGGCGCGGAAAGATTCAATTCATCGAAACATCGGTTGATGAAGATGCCCTTGGCGTAGAGCATCGTGCCCATCGCCCCATCGGCCACGACGATCTTCGATTGCAGTTTGGAGCGGAATTCAGCGGCGCGGGAAAGTGTTGTGGGTTCGACGGAGGTCATGAAAGAACCTTGCGAGATTACCCAATTGTATCGCGCAGATGGAGAGTGACGGCATCTCCCGGGGAGGCGTCTAGAGCTTGAGCAGCGCTCCGGTGGTTTCTGGCTAATTCAAGGTAACCGGAGCTTCCCTGATAAGCAAATAGGAGTTCCGACGGAGCACCCCCAAAGGTTTCGCGAAATTTGCTGATGTGGTGAGGTCCGATCCTGAGTGAGAACGCGCCGGAAGGTCTCCGGAAATTCGTGATTACGTTTCCGAAATGGTCGATGCTGAGTATCTTTCCCCGCCAGACGCCGGGCTCGGTCTCGATTGGTTCCAAATCGGGGAGACATTCGATGCGGTCGAGAAGGGGGCCAACATCCTGGGGACGGATGCTGCCGCTGGCGAGGGAGGCGGCGGATGGAGCGAAGAGATCGCGACCGTGGAATGTATTGGACGGGTTCGGAAGCCAAAGCTCACGATTTGTGATTTCGCGGGCGGTGAAGGCGGCTTCAGCGTCATAGGAGAGCAGCAGGCTAAGGACGCCATTATCGGGAGCAACGAAGAATTGTTGCTGGAATTCGACCAGCAGGGACTTTCGGGCGGTGCCGACACCGGGATCGACCACCACAACGTGAATTGTACCGGCGGGAAAGAAAGGCGCGGCTTGAGCGACGGCATAAGCGCCGGAACAGAGCGAAAAAGGTGGGATGTTGTGGGTGACATCCAGGATTCGAGCATCTGGACAACGGCTTAGGATGACGCCTTTCATTGTCCCCACGTAATGATCCTGAAGCCCAAAGTCCGTTGTCAGGGTGATTATGGGTGCCGTCATGCGTTGCTAAGATTGTAGTGAAACCCGCCGCAAGACGCCGTTTTGCCGTATTTCGATCACAATGCGACCACGTTTCTCGCGCCTGAAGTGGCAGAGACAATGACCAATGCATTGCAGGAGGTATATGGGAACGCTTCCAGTATGCATCGGCCGGGGCAAGCGGCCCGGCAGCACCTTGAGAGTGCGCGACGCACAGTTGCGGAGTTTTTAGGAGCTTCGGCGCCCGAGATAGTTTTCACGAGCGGCGGAACGGAGGCGAACAATCTCGCTATTCTGGGAATGGTTCGCGGTCTTGCGGGCGCGCGCAAGCATGTGGTGACGACGCCGATCGAACATCCGTCGGTCCTCGAGTGTGTCCGTCAGTTGGGCAGAGAAGGCGTGGATGTGAGCGTTGTCGATGCCGGCGATATCGAGCAGACCCTGCGCGAAGAAACCGTGCTGGTGTCCGTGATGCATGCGAATAACGAAACGGGCGCCATTCAGCCGGTGCGTGAGGTGGCTGCATTGGTCGACCGGCGGCGGCAGGGAGGACAGCCGATTTATCTGCATTCAGACGGCGTGCAGGCGGCGGGGAAAATTCCGGTTGACGTTAGAGAGCTCGGCGTAGATTTGTATTCTTTGAGCGCGCACAAGGTTTTTGCTCCGAAGGGAGTGGGTGCGCTGTACGTGCGCAAGGGAACGCCACTGCGCGGGATTCAGTATGGCGGCCGTCATGAGCGAGAGCGTCGCGCCGGGACGGAAAATGTTCCCGCCGCCATGGCGTTTGCACGGGCGGTGGAGCTTAGCGATGGGGCGACCACCTTCGCGAGACTACGGGATAATTTTGAGACCGCACTGTTGAAACGACTGCCTTGGGTGGAGATGAACGGCGCCGGACAGGAAAGATTGCCGAATACCAGCAATGTGCTGTTTCGCGGCATCTCCGGCGAGGCGCTGGTGATTGCGCTCGATCTGCAAAATATGGCGGTGTCGACTGGGGCGGCGTGCAGCAGCGGATCCATCGAGCCTTCGCATGTTTTGCTGGCCATGGGACGCAGCCGGGAGGAGGCCCGCTCGAGTGTGCGGTTTTCTTTCGGACGCTACAACACAGCCACAGAGATTGCCGCGCTGGTGGATGCAACGGTGAAGGCCACGGAAAAACTGCGAAAGGAGGAAAAACTGCTTGCCGGATAGTTCGGCGCGAACAATCGCTGTAGCCATGTCGGGCGGCGTGGACAGTTCCGTGGTGGCTGGTCTGCTACAGCGGCAGGGTGCTCCCGTGGTCGGCATGACCATGCAGCTTTGGAATCAGCGGCGGCTGCCGGAATTGATCCCGGACGGAGGCGCGGTGGGACGCTGCTGCTCGCTCGATGACGTCTACGACGCGCGTTACGTCGCTTCGATACTCGGGATTCCGTACTACGTTGTAAATTTCGAGGAGCGTTTCGAAGAGCAGGTTGTCAAACCGTTTGTCGAAGAGTATCTGGCCGGGCGCACACCGATACCCTGTGCGCAGTGCAATAACTTCATCAAGTTCGATCAGTTTCTTGAAATGGCGGACGGTGTGGGAGCCGAGCAGATTGCCACAGGTCATTATGCGCGGCTAAGCTTCAATACGGCAACGGAGCGCTATGAAATGCGGACGAGCGTGGACGCCAACAAGGATCAGACTTATTTCCTTTTCGGTTTGACTCAGGCCCAGCTCGCACGAACTTTATTTCCGCTTGGCGGAATGGCGAAGCCGCAGGTGAGAGACCTGGCCAAAGAACTGGGGCTGCCGGTAGCAGAGAAACACGACAGCCAGGAAATTTGTTTCGTGCCGGGCGGAGACTACGCGAATTTCATCAAGGCATATTTGGCCGAGCAGGGGAGGGAACTTCCCGATGGAAGCGGAGAAATTGTGGACACGGCGGGCCGCGTCGTGGGTGAACATGCGGGAACGCACCGTTTCACTGTTGGGCAGAGGCGAGGGCTAGGTGTGGCGGCGGGCGAGCCGCTCTACGTGATCTCGACAGATCCGGCTACGCGACGTGTGCAGGTGGGCCGCGATCGCGAGCTCATGAGAGACTCGCTGATCGCCAGCGGAGTGAATTGGCTATCGATCGCCTCGCCAACTGAAGCGCGTGAAGCGCAGGTGAAGATCAGGAACAAACATGCTCCCGCGGTTGCTACACTCGTGCCGACTGGCGATCCCGAGCGCGTGGAAGTACGCTTCCGCCAACCGCAGCGCGCCGTGACGCCTGGGCAGGCAGCGGTCTTTTATGACGGCGATCTGGTGCTAGGCGGCGGCTGGATCGTCTAAACTCCACTATTGGCGCAAAAGAAAAGCAGGGCCCAGCTTTGGGCCGAGTACATCCTCGCGTATAGCCTTGTCACGGCTCTTCGTTTTCTACCGCGCACGGTGGCTGAACGTGTGGCCGAGGGCGCTGCCGCCATATTGGATAAAGCTATGCCAAGATTACGCCGGATTGCACGCCAAAATCTGGCTATGGCGCTTCCGGAAGTTGATGCGGTGAAGCGCGAGGCCATCGCCGACGGTACGTTTCGTAGTATCGGCCGCTTACTGCTAACTATGGCCCGGTTTCCTTCGCTCGACCCATCGAACATCGGCACGTGGATCGCGTATGAAGGATTGGAACACTATACGGCAGCGAAACAAGGCGGGCACGGCGTTTTGGTGGCGACGGCCCACCTGGGGAACTGGGAGCTAAGCGCGTTCGCCCATGCCTTGATGACCGAGCCAATGAACGTGATGGCGCGTCCGCTCGACAACCGGCTGATCGATCGGCTCGTGGAAAGCCGGCGTGTCCTATCGGGTAACCGGCTGATCTTTAAGCGAGACGCGGCGCGCGCGGTGCTGAAGGCACTGCGCAATAACGAAGCCGTGGGAGTTTTGATCGACCAGAACACCAGCGAAAGCGAAGGGGTGTTTGTTGATTTTTTCGGAAAGCAGGCATGCGCTGGAGTGGGATTTGTCAAGCTGGCGTATCGTTCGCATGCTTCGGTGGTGCCTGGGTTCGCGCTATGGGATCGCGAGAAGAAACAGTACGTCCTACGCTTTTTCCCGGCGATAGAGCTAACCGGAGATGAACGCGTGGACACGCAATGTATCCATTCGTTTCTCGAGCTTACGATCCGGCAATATCCGGACCAATGGATGTGGATACACCGGCGCTGGAAAACGCGGCCGGCGGGCGAACTGCCACTCTATTGAGCGGTGGCGCGCCGGCGTTGCGCAACTGGGCGCTGATCCAGGCCCAAAACAGCGGTTACGACATCCTTGAGATCAACCGGGAGGGAGATCGCTCCCCGGTAGGTGAGATGAGTGCCGCCGGATGCGTCGCTGACCGAGCCGATCGAAACGCCAAAAGCGGCGCTCATTTGCGCGACGGTGCCTTGGACCTGGATCGTTCGCGCCTCCGCGTTTTCATTGGCGATGCTGAAGCCTTCCGCTTGGATGAAAGCTTCCACCACGGCGAGATCGTTCGGATTCGCGGCCAGGGCCTGTTCGGCCACGGCGTGCGACACGGGAGGGGAACCGCCAGCGAGAATTTGCTCGCTTAGCGCGGCCGCTTGCGCTGGTCTGCGAATGACAATCGTCGCCGCGATCTGCTGATTGGGATCGGCGGACGACCACGTTCCGGCGATTCTAGGCTTGGCGGCGCTGCCCGGAATCTCCACACGTTGAGCCGGGGAGAGCGCGCTCAGAAGAGCGGTGCCATTCGGGGTGCCCAGACCGGTGCAAGGATCCCAGCCGGATCGCGCGTTGTAATTGCCATGGTCGCCGTCATCGTTGTTTCCACTTGTAATGTCTCGAAATGAAGTGGGCGGTACCGTATAGATCTTAGGTTGCAGAAAACCAATGGGCGTTCCGAGTTTCTGATTGAGAAGCGCGATCAGAGCGGCCCACAAAGGCGCCACTGCGCTGGTGCCGCCATAGACCTGATCTTTTCCGTCCACTCGCACTTTGTAGCCCGTGGCGGGATCCGCATCGCCGGCTACATCTGGTACGCCGCGGCCTACGAAGTTAGTCTCGGGGTGCTTCGGGACGCGGGCGGAATTTTGATACGACGGCAACGCGAAGAGTCCGCTGACGCCACCGCCAGTAGCCCCATTCTTGTTCGCGGTCTCGTTCCAAACGACCTCTGACGAAATCTTGCTACCGGAGCCGTAGAGCGCCGTACCCCCGCATGCGAGGGCATAGGGACTCGAAGCGGGGAAATCGACGTGCAGCTTGCCGTCTGTGTCGCCATCCGTGGACCCATTATCACCGGAGGCAGCCGTTACGGTTACTCCTAGAGCGGCCGCGTCTTCGAGCGCGGCATTCATGGCGGATCGTGCCTGGTCTGTCCAGGAATCCTCCGAAGCGCCCCAACTAATCGAGACGACAGAGGGTTTACGCACAGTGTCATGAACGGCGTCCGTGATGGCGTCGACAAATCCTTGGTCGGTATTGGGTGCGAAATACACGACGATATTCGCCTGATACGCGATGGCGCCAGCAACCTCAATATCGAGGAGTACTTCTCCATCGGAGTCCGATCCCGGTGTGTTCTTCCCGCCGTCGACGGAGACGGACGTCACTTTCGGAACGGGAACATTCAGGCCTCCAAAGTATGTAGTGAGATCCGCCGTTTTGTATCCTCCGCCCAACTCAATGATGGCGATCGTCTGTCCGGCTCCGAAGACGTCTTTCGGGAAATCATAAAGAGTCGCGACTTCGATCGGGGTGAAGGCCGTAGCCGTAGCTTGTGCGGCTTTTCTCTTTCGAAAATGCGGCTTGGCCACAGGACGTGTGTCGAGACCCAGGACAGCGACCACGACACCGTGTAGCTCTTCGGGTACGGTCAGAGCACCCGTGCGGCAGCGGAACGTGTAGCCCGTTTGTTTGCTCTTATAACGTGTTAGCTTCGTGCCAAACGCTTTCGAAATGTCATTCGCATTTCCAGTTAAAACGACACGGCGCTTTCGCGGATTACTATCGACGACAGTAAGGCGAGCGTGGTGAGCAAAACGCTCCACCAGATCCAGATCGCCGGCATCCGCGGCGGCTGCACCGTCGCCATTGCGGCGAACGACTACGGTCACACTGACCTGTGAATCTTTAGCTAGCTTTCCAGCTTTGCTCGCGTTCTTGGGAGGATTTCTTTCGCTTCCAGCCAACCTGACTCGGTTCTCAAATGCCACGGTCACCGTCCTTTTAGTGATTTCGTCTAGTGTAGCGCCGCCCTGACGAACCATTAAATATTCAAGGGTTCGCGTAACTAAGTTTGCCGTTCCATCGAATACCTGGATGTTTGGGAAGGGGAAATATGAAACAGCATTTGATCATCTCCGCAGTCTGCATCACGCTTGGCTTGGGATCGAGCGGCCAGGCCCGGGATAACGATCGCGACGAGGCACACGCCGTCTTTGTCATGACCAATTCAGCGCGGCACAACGAAATCTTGGCATACCACCGTGGCCCAGGTGACACCCTCGAGCAAAGTGGACGGTTTGACACAGGTGGCCGGGGGAGCGGCGGAACGACCGATCCGCTGGGCTCTCAAGGATCTCTCACTCTAAGTCAGGATCGATCCTTGTTGTTTGCGGTGAATGCCGGCAGCGGCGATATCTCGGTATTTCGGGTTAAAGGGGATCGTCTGAAGTTGCAAGATGTGGCTCCTTCCGGAGGAAGCGCTCCCGTAGCGATTGCCCAATGGGATAACCTCGTGTATGTACTGAATGTTGCCGGCAATAGCAACGTTATTGGTTTTCGACTGAATTACGCGGGCGAACTTACTCCAATACATAAGTCCATTCGCTATTTGAGCACTGCAAACAGCGGCGCCGGTTCGCTTGCCTTCAGTCCCGATGGCAAGTTCTTACTGGTTACAGAAAAGGTAACCAACAACATTGATGTCTTTCCGGTTCAAAGCGATGGGACGCTGGGGCGGGTGACAGTTACTCACGATCCGGTTCCAGGGACGTTTGCCGTGACATTTGCTCCCGATGGGACCGCGCTGGTGGTTGAAACGGGTCCATCAGGAGGCACAAATGCCAGCATGATCTCCTCCTTCCTGGTGCAATCGAGCGGAACACTCATGGCCCTTAACAGTTTGCCTACATTGGGAGCGGCCACTTGCTGGCATGTAGTCACACCTGACGGCCGCTTCGTTTACACAGCGAATTCCGCTTCTTCCAGCATATCGGGCTATTCCATTGTCGGCGCCGGCAACCTCAGTCCGTTGGCTGGGACTATCCTAGCGTCGCTACCGGCGGGGACTACCGATCTCGACGTCGCTGTCAGTTCGGACGGGAAATTTCTGTACACGCTAAACAGTGGCAGCGGGACGATCGGGATTTTCCGCATCAACCAGGACGGCACGCTGACCGCGACGGGAGCCGCTTCTGGCGTTCTACCAAGTGCAGGCTTCAACGGGATCGCGGCATTCTAGATCGCTCACATGCCTAGATTCTCGCGTGCATATTTTAGGCAAGCGACGACATTTTGGTCCTCGTGCTTGCGCTGCTCTTCGTGCGAGAGTCCCGAAATGTGCGGGAGCGGCTTTCCGTTCTTGTTTGCGCTCACGAAGCGTAGAGTGCGCGCGAGATAGACTCCGTTACGGTCCGGGAACTGGCCCAGTATTTGTCGGTCAGGCAAGGCACCTTCAACGGATCCCGGGTAATCATCTCGAGCAGGAACGCGCTTTCGGTCTCGCCTGCCGCACGATCGCGATAGCGCGCGGCAGGTCGAGATAGCCATCGCCGAATAGAACTTCCGACAAGAGGATTCCGTCACCGTACGGGGTGACCGCCATATTCTTCAGATGCGTTGTGACAGTATATGGCGCCAGCTTCTCGATGACATTCATCGGGTCGTCGAGAAGCGCGATGTTATTCCCGAAATCCAGACACACGCCGAGATATTCGCTCGAAAAGCTCTTGAACAGGGCCACCATCTGGTCCGCCGTCCAGTCTTTGTGATTCTCGATGCCCAGCGGGATTTTGGATTTTTCGAGCAAGGGCAGTGCGGCGGCGATCGATTGATGGTTCTCGGCGATATGTGCCTCCAAGCCGCCGTTGTGGCAAATGTCTCATAACGGCGTGTATGCAAGCACGCCGAACGCAGTGCTGTTGCACCCACCTGTCTTGCGTTCTCGAGAGCTGTTACAAACGCGCCGGTGTCGTTGTCTTCCGGCATTGGAACCATCGCCTCGATGTACATTCCGAGCTGCTCCGCACGCGCGCGTATCTTCTGCATGTCGCCGGTGAGCGCCGCTTGAATCCCGGCCGCGCCGAGGGAGTGGCAATGCTCCAGAAATTCGTACGTATCGTGCGGCCGCCAGGCGGTCAAGTAGGAGGTCGTCGCAACGCCGAGCTTGGACTGGGGCGTATTGGCCGAGGGAAGCATAAATGCCGAACTTGCCTGCAAGAAGGCCCGGCGGTTCATCGCGTTTGCCGGCGCCGGAAGAAAACGACAGTGACAACCGCCGATATCCAGCAAGTGCCGGCGAGAGTGAGCAGAGCGGGCGTCATCTGGTGTGTTGCCTGGTGGATCACCCCGACCAGCCAGGGACCCGCTAGTCCTCCCAGGTTGCCAAGAGAATTGATAAATGCAATCCCGCCCGCGGCCGCTGCACCGGACAAGTAGCCGGTGGGCAATGACCAGAAGGTCGAAGATGCCGAGATGATTCCGCACGTCGCGACAGTCAGGGCCGCCAGCCCGAAGGCCCCCGAAATTCCCGGAATGGATGAAAGCGCCAGGCCGGTTCCGCCGGCGGCGGCCGAGAGCGCGACATGCCAGCAGCGTTCGCCCGTCGCATCCGAGTGGTGACCGACCAGGACCATGACGATGGCGGTCGCACCCCAGGGAATCATTGTCAGCAATCCGATGTGCCAAGGGTCTTTCGTGAGAGTATCTTTGATGATCTGAGGCAACCAGAACTGGAGCCCGTAATTTCCTGTTACGACGCCAAAGTAGATCAGTGAGAATAGCCACACCTTCGGATTGCGGAGTGCCTCTCCGAGTTTGTGATGGCCGCCGATGCTTCTTTTTCCGGCTTCATCTTCTTCGAGCCGCCGCAACAATAGTTCTCTTTCCTCCTGGTTTAACCATTTGGCTTTAGCAGGATTGTCACTCAGAAAGAACATTGCGATTATGCCTGCAAGCAGCGAAGGTATAGCTTCCACCAGATACAGCCATTGCCACCCTCGCAAGCCGCCTACCGATGACATGCGTGCGAGCAGCCAGCCCGAGACCGGCCCGCCGAGCACCCCCGATAGTGGAATGGCCGTCATGAACGCCGCCACCATCTTGGCGCGATACTTGCTAGTGAACCAAAACGTCAGGTACAAAATGACGCCGGGAAAAAATCCCGATTCCACAAGGCCGAGAACGAACCGCACCAGATAGAATTCCGCTTGGTTCCGTACCAACATGGTGCATGCCGAAACCATGCCCCAGACAATCATGATCGGCCCGAGCCAATATTTGGCGCCGATTTTCTGTAAAGCCAGATTGCAGGGGACTTCAAAGAAGAAGTAGCCGACGAAGAAGATACCAGCGCCCGTGCCGTACACCGCGTCGCTTAGTCCCAGATCGGTCTGCATCTGGAGTTTCGCGAAGCCTACGTTCACTCTGTCTACATAGGCAAAAATGTAGCAAAGAAAGAGAAATGGAATCAGGCGCCAGGTAACGCGGCTGTAAAGCCGCGCCTCAGCGAGCACACCAGCCGCCGTCGATGAGAATATCGGTTCCAGTGATAAATCCGGCGGCTTCCGAGCACAGGTAACTTGCGAGCCCACCGATTTCTTCTACCTTTCCCCAGCGTCCCACCGGCAGGTTCGATAGAAACTGTGCGTTTGCTTGTGGATCCTGCATCAGGGATTGATTCATCTCGGTGCCGAACGGCCCAGGGCTGATTCCGTTCACTGTGATGCCATCAGCAGCCAGCTCAAGCGCGAGAGCACGGATCAAGCCGAGAAGAGCAGCCTTGCTCGCGGAGTACGCGCTGCGCTGTGGCAGTGACACATGACTCATGATTGAGGTCATGTTCAGGATGCGGCCATAGCCAGTGCCTCGCATATGAGGCACGAACTTTCGGCACATCAGGAACACGCTCGTCAAATTCGTATCGACTACGCTCTGCCATTCGCTCAACGAGAAATCAATCAGGTTTTTGCGGAGGTTGATGCCTGCATTGTTTACCAGAATCTGAATCTTGCCGAGTCGGGTCGCGACTTCAGTTTCGAGACGTTCGACTTGTTGCTCGTCTTTGACGTCGGCAAGAAACAATTCCGCTTTGCCGCCCGAATCTTCAATTTCACGCTGTACGCTCTGAAGCTTGGCTTCATCACGCGATACGAGGGCAATTGTTGCGCCCGCCTGGCTCAACGCCAGAGCCATCGCCTTTCCTAGTCCCTTACTGGCGCCAGTAATGAGCGCGATTTTTCCGTCGAGAGAACCAGACATCTGAGCCATACTATCAGCGCAGACTCTGGGGCTAGCGTCAATTCTCCATGAAGTAGTAGCAAATCATGTGGCAGACAATCATGTGCCCATCCTCGATCCGCCCCATGTGGGGCGCCGCTACCCGTACCTGTAAGTTGGCCAAAGGCCCGAGTTTCCCGCCGTCGCGTCCCGTAAGCGCAATTGTCTCGCAGCCAAGCGAATTCGCGTACTCGACCGCGCACAGTACATTGGGTGAGTTGCCCGATCCGCTGATTGCCATCACCACATCGCCGCGCTGCGCGAAGTTCTTGAGCTGCTCCGCGAATATGCACTCGTAGCTGACGTCATTCGAATAGGCCGTGATGGTAGATAGCGAGTCGGTTAATGCCATGATGCGGAAGCGTGAATCACGATTGAAGCTGGCACCCTTTACCATGTCGGTTACGAAATGGGAAGCCGTAGCCGCACTGCCGCCGTTCCCGAAGACGAAAATATGCCGATTCGCATCGCGAGCGCGGCGCAGCGTTTCTATCGCCTGGCCCACGCTCTCGAGGTCCAGCGAGTCAAGTGCGCCAAATAACTTCGTCTTGTAATCGCGCGAAAACTGAAGCGCATCCATATTTGTATCCTAGCGCCCCGTTTGAGACGTGCGGGTTTCTTTCCACAGTTGCTGTGCTGGTAAAACAAACACGGTCAGTGCGCATCCGGCGGCAGCGGTGAGCACCACGAATGCGCGGACTACGGCCGATAGGCGCTTGAGCGGGCTACGTTCCGAAATAAAAGGGTCCATCACCGCCAAACCGTAGAAAATTCCTTGCAAGCCGAGTGCAATCGCACGCCAGGGATCGGGTAGAAAAAAGCTCGCGAGCGTCGCTCCAAGAAGGGCAAAGGGTAGCAGCAACCGTCCCAACTTGTGTGAAAGGAAATGAATGAACCGGCGATTAAAGGGAGAGAGTAGAGCGGGGAAGCGAAACAGGATTTGATACACGCCGGCCTGTGTCCGCACCTTGCGCCAGAACTCAGCGTGCAGGGCGGTCGGCAAATCGTATGCTTTGGCTTCATCCTCGAAATAGATGCGCGAACCACGGAACGCCACCGCGAAGGGCACGTACACATCGTCCAGCAAGACATCGTCGGGAATGCGCGGAGCAAGTTCCCGCCGGATCGCGTAAATCGAGCCAGTGGCGCCCAGCATCGCGTCGATGCGGTTCAGATTGCGGCGAATCCATTTTTCGTAACGCCAATAAAGGCCGGTGTTGTACTCTTCATGGCTCGCTCCTTCGCGAATCACGAGTTCGCCAGTCACGACACCGATGCCTGGCTCGGCGAAGCATGACAAAAGGCGCGGGATTGCATCAGGATCAAAGGTTTGCCGCACATCCGTCAACACTACGATCTCGCCCGAGACGCTCTCGATTCCGCGATTGACGGCATTGGCTTTGCCGCCCGCCGGCAACGCGAGCAATCGCACGCGTACGTCCGGATACTGGCGGACGATTTCCTCCGAGCCATCGGTCGACCCGTCCGAGACAATCAGCACATCGATGAGCTCGCCGGGATAGTTTGTCTCGAGCAGAGAACGAATCTTCGCTTCTACCCAGCGGGCGCCGTTGCGAACGGGAACCACAATCGAGACGCGCGTGCGGACGGGTGTCTTCCGTATCGACCTGGGACGAGTTTTTGCCCACAGGGACAGCAGCAACGGATATATGGCTAGCACGTAAACCACGAATCCGACGCTGAGGAGGAAAAAGAAAACCGCCGCTGTCATGCGGTCTGCGAAACGGGCCTCTGGGCCGCTTCCAGAGCGCGCTCGAAGCTGTCCGTCACATGCTCCCAGGAGAACTTCGCGCGCAGCAGGCCGAGCGCCGCAGCCGCCATGCGTTCGCGCGCTTCACGATTCTCAAGCAGTTCGAGGCATTCGGCCGCGAATGCCTGGGCTGAATCCCCGATCTGTATCGTTTCTCCATGTACCACGGGCAATCCCTCGGCGCCGATCGTGGTGGAGACCACAGCGGTTCCTGCCGCCATGGCTTCAAAAATTTTGAGCCGCGTTCCACCGCCGATTCGCAGCGGAACGATCGACACGGGCGACTGCCAGAGAAAAGGCCGTACATCTGGCACTGTTCCTGTTACGGTGACATGTGCGCTCTGTTCGGCTGCCAGCGATGGTGGGGGCTGGCGCCCGACGATAGCGAGACGGCAATCCGGTTTCTGCGAACGGATCAACGGAAACACCTCGTCCAAGAACCACCGGACACCGTCAATATTAGGCATCCAATCCATGGATCCGACAAACACGAGATCGTGCGCGAGTACCACACCTGATGGCCGCTCAAAATATGGCAAATCTACACCTGTAGGCACGGACGAAATACTTTCGACGCCGAACCGTGAGCGCATGGTTCGCTCGTCCACTTGAGAAACCGCAACGACCTGCGAGGCCCGTTGGCACACGGTTTTCTCCCAGTCGAACATCCGCCTCGCCTGGAAGCCGAAATACGCTCGATGTGCCCACGTGCGTCCGCTTTCGGCGTGCCGTTCCCAGATAACCGATTCAACATTGTGTTGGAACAGGGTCCACCCCACCAAATCGCCAATATTGATGCTAGGGAACAGGAAATCGCACACCTTGGCATCGAAGCGATGTGTGGAGAGGAGGCGGTCTACCATGTCTCTCATGGCTTGCGAGCGCCAGCGCATGCCGGCTACCGGAATGGGCGAAAACAGGCCCGCGACGAGCTGGCCGCCAAACCGAATGGACCGTTTAGGGACAGGCTCGAATTGGACGGGGTGCGCTTGTGAACAATATTCGGAACTGCGCGCCAGCCCCTCCGGGTGGGCCGGATCGTCGAAGGCCACATAGTGAACTTCGTGGTGGCGGTGAAGCTGCCGCAGTATCTCGAGCGTGCGTATCTGCCCGCCGCGCGTTGTCGGATGCAGAAAATCCGTTTTGACCCAAAGAATTTTCATGCCAGAGCCGGTGCCTGCAGTAGCCCGTCCCAATGCTCCTGGCGTCGGCCGCGCAAAAACAAATCGCCCCACAACTGCAGATTGAGCAAGCGCCACAAACGGTCCGTGGCATCTTCCAAACCACCGCGCTGCCGCTCTATCAGCTTTTCAACGTATTTCAAATCAACATGTTCGGCAAGTAATCCGTCGCGGTCCATCAGCAGGTCGAACAGGGGCTGCGCCCGATCCTCTTTGAGCCAAGTCTTGAGCGGCGTGGGAAAACCCATTTTGTTGCGATAGATAATCTCGTGCGGCAGTAGATCTTCGACCGCCCGCTTCATGATGTACTTCCCCGTGCCGTTCCGTATCTTCATGGTGTCCGGGACCGTTGCCGCAAACTCTACGAAAGGATGGTCGAGAAAGGGCACCCGGCTCTCAAGCGAACAAGCCATGCTCATTTGATCCTGCTTCATCAGCAGCTCTACCAGATAGGTCTTTTGATCGGCATAGAGCATCTGCGATAGAACCGACCCGCCGCGGGCGTTCCAGTACGACAAATAGTTCGCGTATGGATCTTGCTGTCCGCCGGTATGCCGGGCGAGGATCTGTTCGCGTTCGGCTGCGGCAAATGCGCCATAGAAGTTATCGAGCTGCAACGATTCAACGGTTGCCTCGCGCCCCAGGAACGTATGCTGGAGCTTGCGACGCAAATCGGCCGAGAGCAGGCCCGAGCTTTCTATCGACCGGCGAGCCGTTGCGCGCAGCGCGCCTGGCACAATCCGATAGCGTTCTGCCCAACGCCGATTGAAGAGATAGTGCTGATACCGGTGATAGCCAGCAAACAGTTCGTCACTTCCCTCGCCCGTGAGCACGACCTTCACATGCTCGGCCGCCAGGCGGGAGACAAAGTACAACGAGACGCTCGACGGCCACGCGATCGGTTCGTCTTCGTGCCATATAAGGCGCGGCAGGGCGTTGAAAAACTCCTCCATTCCGACAGTGATTTCGTGGTGATCAGTACCGATGATTTCCGCGACCCGGCGCGCGTACCCGAGTTCGCTGTAGGCGGCCTCGCGATAACCCACAGAAAACGTTTTCACAGGCTCGGTACGCATTCGCTTCATCAGCGCGGCGATCGCGCTCGAATCCACGCCACCGCTCAGAAACATGCCGAGCGGGACGTCGCTCATCAGCCGCATTTCGACCGTTTCCTCGAGCCGCGCGCGGCACTCTTCGATCCACCCCCGGTCGGTTTTATTGATTACTTCGCCGGCTTCTGGAACGTCCCAATATTGGCGAATCTGCTCACGCCCGGTACTAACGTCGAGTGTCAACGTATGCCCGGGCATCAGTTTGCGGATGCCAGAGAACATTGTCTCTTCGCCGCTGGTATATCCGAAGGTCAAGTACTCGGCTAACGAGCTCGCATTGAATTCCGTTCGGATCTCTGGATGTCGCAGCAGCGCCTTAATTTCGGACGCGAACGCGAACACTCGCCCATTTGAGAAGTAGTAAAGCGGCTTGATTCCCAGCCGGTCGCGGGCGCAGAAAAGTGTCCGTCGAGCGGCATCCCAGATGGCGAACGCAAACATGCCCCGGAAGCGTGTCACGCAGTCCGCGCCATACTCCTCATAGGCGTGGACTATGGTTTCGGTATCGCAACGGGTGATATAACGATGACCTGCCTGTTCAAGCTGAGGGCGGATAGCCGCATGATTGAAGATCTCGCCGTTGTATATAAGGTGGACGGTGGCGGTTTCGTTTGCCATCGGCTGGTGCCCGCTTGCCACGTCGATGATGCTCAGCCGCTGGTGCCCGAGAAATGCTGTGCCGTCCTCATACACACCGTCTTTGTCCGGGCCGCGATGCGCGATGGCCTCCATCATCCGCCGCAAATCGGCGATGCCCGCGGTCCGGTCTTTCAAATTAATGAATCCTGCGATTCCACACATGTCTTCAGATATTTAGTGGCTGGCTGAGTCCATCACGAAATCTTCAACCCGGCCGTGATCGAGAGGGGTCGGCTCCGCGTCCGGCAAAGCGGCCAAATCGAACGCGCCGCCCGTTCAGAAGATTACTTTGCATCTTCGGGCGGGTCTCCAACGTTCGGGGCGCATCCAGAACCGGTTCCGACTGCGTCAAGGAGGTCTGCTCGACCGACTTTTCCGATGAGGCCGCCATATTCAAAGAGGCAGCCAGGCCAAATAGTACAGCCGGCAGCATACCGTACCCGACGCTCAGAAAGAAAATCCCGGCCGCCAAACCAATGAGGCAGACGAACATGTAAAGGCTGCCTTGAGCGATTACAGGATCCCGTTCCCGGTTGCGCCGGTAATCTGATAGGGCGTACTTGATGCTCAGGAGCAGTGTCCCCACGAAACACAGAAACCCGGGTATCCCGGTTTCGCTCGAGAACTGCGTATAGGTGTTGTGCGACACGAGTAACCCGCCGCCGACTCCCAAATTGGCCTTACGTTCGTCCCAGGCGACATCGCCGAACACTCCAGGACCAACTCCCACGATCGGGTGCACCAGGCTCATTCGGATAGCCTGCCACAGTAGCATTTCACGCGATTCCGAAGAACCGATGTCCGCGCCGAGACGGGCGCGCTCCTCCTGGTTGAGCTGGCTGGCGTCCTGTCTCGCAAACACAGTTGTAAAGCGCACCTTTAAATACGCCGGCAGGAATGCTATCCCGGCTACCAGCGCTATCACGGCGACCGCGCACATCAGGGCTTTCTGTTTCAGGTTGACAAACAGGAACATCATCGCGAACAAGGCAGCCAGTGCCAGCAGCGCCGAGCGGGATCCCGCCCGGGCAAAACTAATGAAAATCGGTGTCGTTAGAAGAAAGGAGACGATCTTTCCGACCGGGCCTGATTGACTTGCCAGGTACCACCAGAACGGCAACCCGAGCACTAGCCGCAAGGCGAATTCGTTGGGATCCGCGAGCGAGCCCGCGACCACCGACACGCGCCCTTCCACGGATTGTCCGAAGAAAATGCTCAATATTGCTGCCCCCAGCACGCCCCAAGCATAGGCCTTGGCAATCGCCCGCCAATCCTTGCCCGTTCTTACAATCTGGACGATCAGGAAGTATACACAGAACGACTCCACCGAAATGATCACGTAAGGCATGCTGCCCGCACGCCAACGGCTGAACGGAAGGCAGAAACAGACCCAGGCGTTCAGCGCAAGGAACCATACCGTAATTTTCGACCGTAGCGCATATTTCAGCTCGCCTTTAGCCAGCGTGGCGACCACGAGGAGGCCCAGCAAAATCATAGGTATATGGAGAAGAGCGACACGCGAAACGTCCAACGCCCTACTACTCAAGAGAAATATGTACAGAACGAGCACAGTGACGATGAATGAACTCCGCTGAGCACCTTGGGGTTCTAGTTCAACTGCTTCTCCGGCGCCGTTGCCGATGGCAGGGGGTTGCCCGTATGCGCTGTTCCGCGCGGTTAATGCATTCATGTGGGTTCGGTCCCGCTAGCGCCTCCGAGCGGCTATTTTAAACATAACAGGAGAGGGCCCGCCGAACGGGGGTGAAACCGAAAAATTAATGAACCGGCTTGTTAGCCATCGCGTCATGCTCTCGTTATCGGCCTTGCAGGGCGTCGGCTTGATTACGAGGCGACGAACAAGTCACTACTTGCCTTCCTAATGCACACGTGTGCATAATAGGGAAAAGGGCCAAGCCACCCCATGTCACGCGCCATCATCGATCAAGGTCCCCTCGCCGAACTGGACGAATGGGATGATTTCGTCGCCACGCGTTACAAGCTGGGTAAAGGCGACGAAGAATTCCGCAACTATCGCGCGGATGCCAACCCTACCGTCACCGAATTTTACCGTCTGAACCACGCCAACCAGACGCTCGAGTACATCCTCAAAAAGAAAGCCGAGTTTACGTCGCTCACACGTGGAGAGAAAAGCATCTGGGAGATGGCAGATTATCTGAACACGCTGGTGGACGACAGCGACCCGGATACAGACGTATCCCAAATCGAACATTTGCTGCAGACTTCGGAAGCCATTCGCAAGGATGGTCATCCACGCTGGTTCGTGCTCACCGGGTTCGTGCACGATCTCGGTAAGGTGCTCTGTCTTTATGGGGAGCAGCAATGGGGGGTCGTCGGCGACACGTTCCCGGCTGGTTGCGCGTATTCGGATCAGATCGTCTTTCCAGAATTCTTTGCCGCCAATCCAGATAGCTGCATGCCGGAATATCAAACCAGGTACGGCATCTATTCACCAAACTGCGGGCTCGACAACGTGCATTTGTCCTGGGGACACGACGAATACATTTATACCGTGACCCGGAACTATCTCCCTGAGCCGGCACAGTATATGCTGCGCTATCACTCGTTTTACGCGGCGCACCGCCACGGCGCTTATCGTCACCTGATGAACGATCATGACGAAAGAATGTTCGACTGGGTATGTAAGTTCAATCCCTACGATCTGTATTCGAAGGGTCTCGAGCGGCCTAATGTGAAAGAGATCATGCCTTACTATCAGGATCTCGTGGCTGAGTTCTTTCCCGCCCAAATAGCTTGGTAACTACCAAAAAGCGCGGCGATCACGCCATTATCGCCGCTCGGGAACAGTAGTCAGCAGTTTCTGGGTAGATCCTCGCACTACGAGTTCACCTCGGATCACGGCGGTTCGCTCGGCTTCTTCGCCGCGCAACAACGCAAGCAGCAACGCCATCGCCCGGCGGCCGAGTTCGCGCTTCGGCTGGCGAATGGTCGTCAGTCCGGGCTTAAGCAGCGCAGCGAAAAAGAGATCGTCGAAACCGACTACCGAAAGATCGCAGCCCGGCTCAAGGCCTCGTGCGGCCGCTTCCTCCAATGCGCCCAAAGCGGTCATGTCGTTGTAACAGAAAATGGCCGTCGGCCGCCTCTTGCGGTCGAGCAACTCGGCGGTACGTTCGCGTCCTTTTCCGGGACGGCCGTCTCCACGCACCACGTAGTCCCGCCTTACGGGCAATTTCGCTTCCGCCATGGCGTGCTTGAACCCGGCAAAGCGCTCGGCGTCCGACTGCAACCCAAATTGGTCGCCAAGGTAGGCGATATACCGGTGCCCGAGTTCGATGAGATGACGCGTTGCCTGGTATCCGCCATCCCGGTTATCGATCGCAACCGAATAAACGAACTCACTGGGATGCTGGTTGTTCAACAGGACGACGGGCGCCTCGAGTTCCTTGAGTAGCGGCAAATAGTGTGAGCCTACACGTGACGAGGCCACGACGATTCCGTCCACGCGTCGTTCGCGAAACGATCGCACGACGGTCATCTCGCGCTCGGGATCGGCCTGCGAGCTCGCCAGGATTACGGAATAGCCACGGTGATTCGCCTCCTCCTCAAGCCCCTGTACCACCTCGCCGTTAAACGGATCGGCAATCGATGTCACTACCACTCCGATCGCTTCGGTCCTCCGCATGACCAGACTGCGGGCGACCGCGCTTGCCGTGTAGCCCGCTTCGTTGGCAATACGCTGGATACGGCGCGCCGTTCCCACAGGTATTAGCGGACTGTGCCGCAAGGCCCGCGATACCGTCGAGTGCGATACACCAGCCAGGCGCGCAATATCTTTGATTGAAACCGCCATGCCGATAAAATGAACTGTCTCTATGGTGACAAACGCGCGCGTGCTTCTCTTGTTTTTGGCGGCCTGTCTCTATGCTCAAACGAATTTTTTCGCCGGCCGGCCACTGGCCGATGCGCACAATTGTTATCCCTATGAGGGCCATTGGTCGAACCGCCTCGACCGCGCCTTGAGTTTGGGATTTCCGGTCGCGATTGAACAGGACCTTGCTTGGTCCGTCGACCACATCGTCGTCAGTCACACGCCCCAGCCTACGGGAGCGGAGCCGACTCTGCAGCAACACTTTTTCGAGCGTGTACGGCCGATCGTTGAGCAGGCGCTGCGCGAAAACAGGCGCGAGACTTGGCCAATCATCGTTCTCCACTTCGATTTCAAGGACAATCAGCCGGCTTTATTGCACGCCGTTTGGAATCTACTCGGTGAGTACGAGTCTTGGATCACAACGGTTCAAAAGAACGCGAATCCTGAGGTGCTCTCGCCATTCGATCCCAAGCCTTTGCTCGTTCTTACTGAAGATTCGGATGCGCAGGAAGAAGTGTTCTTCAATGAAGTGCCGGCAGGTGGGCGTTTGCGGTTATTCGGCTCTGCCCACACGATGGTGGTTCAGGACAATCATCTGCTTGCGACGGTCTCGGCCGAACGCCTGCTTACAGCACCCCCTACGAACTATCGGCGTTGGTGGAACAACTCCTGGTATGTGGTCGAAGAGGGCGGCGCGGCGCACGCGGGCGACTGGACACCGGTCGATCAGGCCCGCCTGCGCTCGCTGGTCGATTACGCGCATCGTCTCGGCTACTGGATTCGCTTTTACACGCTGGATGGTTTCACAGCCGCTGAAGATCAAGGGTGGGGCGCCAACTACAATTTCGGCTCTTTGGCTGCGGCCCGCCTTCGTTGGCAGGCGGCGCGCGACGCCGGCGTTAACCTGATCGCTACCGATCAATACGAAGCTCTCGGCGCGTTTCTGAAATAGCCCGTCTGTCGGGGTCGTGACGTAGAATAGCTCGGTGCCCATTGAGGATTTGCGTTTCTTTCTTCTTGCGTTTGTTTTGGCAGCCGGGTCCGTCGTTGGCCAAGAGTCTGCCGGCAGTTGGGCGGTGACTGCGCAGAGCCGATACCAGGTCTCTCCAAACGTGACCTATCTTGTCGAAAATAATTATGAAGACAAGGTGGATATTTATCAGCGGCGTAATGCCGCCGGTCCCCAGCCCACCGTTCTTTACATCCATGGTGGAGGCTGGACCGGCGGCACCAAAGAGGGGGCCTTTATGGCGGTGATGCCTTGGCTAGAGATGGGCTGGACGGTGGTGAATGTCGAATATCGTCTTGCGCGCATTTCTCCGGCCCCCGCCGCCGTGGAAGATTGTCTGTGCGCATTGAAGTGGGTTGTTTCGCACGCGTCTCAATATCACATCGACCCATCCAGGATCGTAACTTCGGGAGATTCAGCGGGAGGCCACCTCGCCCTCATGACCGGCGTGACTCCGGCAGAAGCAGGCCTGGACCGCGAATGTGCGTCGAGCCAAGGCAACGCGCCGCTGCCCAAGGTGGCTGCCATTGTGAATTGGTATGGCATTACGGACGTGGTGGACTTGCTGGACGGTCCGAACCGAAAGACCTATGCGGTCACCTGGCTAGGCAGCATGCCGAATCGCGAGGAGATTGCCCGCCGCGTGTCACCTCTCACTTATGTTCGTCCGGGTTTACCGCCGATTCTTAGCATCCAGGGTGACGCAGATCCCACAGTTCCATATGCGCATTCGCTTCGGCTGTGTGAGGCCTTAAATAAAGCGGGCGTCGCGAACGAGTTGGTCACCATTCCGGGCGGCAAGCATGGGAACTTCACGGCTGAGGAGCGCACACGGATCTATGCGGCGGTACACGCATTTTTAGAGAAGCACGGGCTGCCTGCCGAGGTGAAATAGTGCGTCTGGCATGGGCCTCGTTCGTTTTGCTTGTGGCTTCAAGCATTTGTCTCGCACAAAAGACTGCCGGCATTTACTACAGTGTTCCGGCTGCCGACGCGCCCGAACTCGCCGCCCGCGGGCGCTATGCGGTAGGAGTCCGTACGGTTGACCTGGTGCATCGGGGTCAAATAGACATCCTGCATTTCGATAAAGCCACGGGCAAGGCGCCGCTCTATGATCGCCCGCTCAAAGTTGAAGTATGGTATCCGGCAGTCGTCCCGTCAAGCCAACAGGAAGAGACTATCTATCAGATGCCGGTGCCGGGAGGCCACGGATTCGCGGGCTTGCCGGTGTTGCCTGTAGCCGGCAAGGCCTTGCGGGATGCGGCTCCGGTGACGGGCGCCCGATTCCCCTTGGTGATTGTTTCGCACGGTTATCCCGGATCGCGCTACTTCCTGACGTACTTGACAGAGAATCTGGCGTCGAAGGGCTACGTCGTCGCAGCAATCGATCACACAGATTCGGTCTTCGACGGGGTCAGGGGCTTCGAGAGCACACTACTCAATCGATCGGCCGACCAGCTATTCACGATCGGTAGCCTAGATGAACTCTCGCGCCAGCCGGATAGTTTTCTCCACAGTCTTGTGGACACAAGCAACGTTGCCATTGCCGGTTATTCCATGGGCGGATACGGGGCGCTCACGAGCGCCGGCGCCGGATACAGCGAAACCAGCGCACTCATGAAATTTGTCCCAGGCGGATATTTGCAGGATTGGGCAGCCGGTAGTTCCAAGTTTCGAGTGCTTGACCGCAGCCGCATTAAGGTAATCATTGCGATTGCTCCGTGGGGTGAGCAGCCACCCTATCAGGCGTGGGACGAGCCAGGACTCGGTGGAATTCGGATCCCCTCATTGTTCATCGCGGGCGATCACGACGACGTCGCCGACTATACGAACGGAATCAAGCCCGCGTTTGATCGTGCAAAGCATTCGGACCGCTGCCTGCTGGTCTACGAAAACGCGCGTCACAACACTGGGGCAAATCCTGCTCCGCCGGAGGCTGCCAGCAATTTCGCGCTTTTGCAGTCTTTTGATGAGCCTCTCTGGCGCAAAGACCGGATCATTGCGATCAATCAGCATTTCATTACGGCGTTTTTGGATCTGTATCTCAAAGGCGACGCGAGCAAGGCTTCCTATTTACACGTCGAGCCGGCCCACTCAAACGATGGAAATTGGCCCGCGCCGCCGAGGCAGGCAGATCGAGGAGCCTTCAGCTTGGGCAAAGATGCTGCGGGCAATCTGTTTTGGAAAGGGTTTCAGCGCCGCTGGGCGCTGGGACTGGAGATGTCGTGCCTGCCTGCAGAAAAATAAAGGGATGAAGCCGCTAGTCCTCTCCTGTAACGTTGTTTGGTCCGGTCGCGGACGGGTACAGAAGATGAGTACGCAGGCTTGATGACCCGGATCCGCACTATGCTGCCTGGTCAACAGCAACTGGTACCTGGGTCTCATTCGCGGTGTACGACTCGGACTCTGCCTGTGTTTGACATGGCGCCTAAATTCACGAGCCAGCCGGTTGTGATGGCCTTCGCTCACTCGCTGGGACACCCGCGTCTAGCAGCAGCTTTGGTTGCTGGTCGTAGTAAGACGTTGTCAAAGCGCGCTTTGTTATAGGATCGATGGTCTGGCGGGAACCTCTTCACCGGCCCGCCGGCAAGGTTGGTCTGGCATTCGGATTGGACGGAAAATAGACGCTGAGCCCGGAGGAACAGAGGAGCCCCGTGGAATTTGACTACTGTGTCATTGGCGGAGGAATTGTTGGACTCGCCACGGCAATCGAATTGTTGAAAAGACGACCTGGTAGCGGTCTTATTCTCCTCGAGAAGGAGAGCAGTCTGGCCCAGCATCAGACAAGTCACAATAGCGGCGTCATTCACGCTGGCGTCTATTATGCTCCCGGTAGTCTGAAGGCGGAATTATGCCGCCGTGGCGCTCTGGCCACCAAGAACTTCTGTCGGGAGCACGGCATTCCCTACGAAGTGTGCGGCAAGATGCTTGTGGCGACGAATGCTCTCGAAGCCCAGCGCATGGACGCCTTGTTTGAAAGAGCGAAGAAGAACGACATTGAGATAGAGCGTCTGGATTGCGAGGAGTTAAAGCGCCGCGAGCCCAATATCGTCGGCGTTGGTGCGCTCTTTGTGCGGTCGACGGGGATAGTGGACTACAGGCGTGTGGCCGAGGCCATGGGCCAAGTGGTCCACTCATTGGGCGGAGAGATGGAATTCGGCGTTAACGTGGATTCGATCCAGGAGAGTTCTGCCAATGTCTTTGTCGCTGCCGGAGAGCGGCATTGGACGGCGAAACGGTTGGTGGTTTGCGCGGGACTGCAGTCAGATCGTCTGGCAAAAATCGCTGGATGCAAGATCGACCATCAGATCGTTCCGTTTCGCGGTGAGTACTATCGGCTTCCGCCCAGCAAAAGTGACATCGTTCGGCACCTGATCTACCCGATCCCGGATCCCGACCTCCCATTTCTAGGCATTCATCTGACTCGAATGATCGATGGCGGCGTTACGGTCGGGCCTAATGCGGTGCTTGGGTTCGCACGTGAAGGCTATGCCAAATTTTCGTTCAATCTGGCGGATGTAAGTGAATATTCTGCGTTCCCTGGATTTTGGAAAACCATCGCTTCCAATCTGAAATCGGGTCTGATCGAGATGCGGAACTCGGTGTCAAAACGGGGATATCTCAAGCAATGCCAGAAGTATTGTCCGGCGCTTGCATTGGAAGACCTGCTTCCTGAACGAGCCGGGATTCGTGCGCAAGCGGTCATGCGTGACGGCGCTTTGGTTCATGATTTTCTCTTTGTGCAGACTGATCGCATGCTCCACGTCTGTAATGCCCCTTCTCCGGCTGCGACATCGGCTCTCCCTATCGGTGAGATGATCGCGGATAAATGCATCGACGTTGCATAGTTGAAACAACCACGAGCCGCGCGACGGGTATGCTTTTATGCGTCCCACTGTTCGCCAGCCAGACGTTCGCCAAATGTTCCGGTGCTCGCGAAACCGTGTATTACGAAAACCGTAGCACCGGAAAGAACTTATCGATTACTTTAATCCCACCGACTGTGGTGCAAACACGTTGAAATCGAGCTTTTGGGCTACGTAGGCAATGACTTCCTGGGCCTTCACACTGTTGCCAGCTTCATCCAGCGGAGGTGAGAAGACGGCAATGGCGCCCTTACCCGGCACAACCGCAACAATACCTCCGCCCACCCCACTTTTTGCAGGAACACCAACATGCCAAGACCACCCACCCGAGCCGTCGTATAAGCCTGCCGTCGACATGGTGGCCAGGATGTGGGGAACATTGTCGGCTTTAATTACTCGCTGGCCGGCGGCGGGATTCACGCCGTTGTTAGCGAGCGTGGCGCCCATCATGGCTAGCTGCTTGGCATTGACGCCGACCGAACACTGTTTGGTGTAGACATCCACCGACTCCAACGGATCGGCGTAGATACGATCATAGTTCGCCAATAGAGCTGCAAGCGCTCGGTTTCCTAAATTGGTGGCGGCTTCCGACTTGTACACCTCGTCAAAGAAGAGTAAGTTTTTCTCCCGCACATTTGCCGTAGAAATCCAGGATCTTGGCCCACCTTTCGTCAGCTGTCGTGGCTGCAATCAGGCTAGTAGTAGCAATGGCCCCGGCGTTCACGAAAGGATTGCCGGTATGTGTCGGCAGGTCGACTACGGCGGACACCGAGTTGAAGGGCCGGCCGGTCGCTTCCGAACCAATCTTATCGAATACCTTGTCCGGCCCTAGCTCTTCCAGGGCCAACGCGAGCGTAAAGACCTTCGAGATCGATTGGATGGAGAAAACAGCGGTTACATCCCCGACCGAGTAGCTTTGGTTATTAGTGGAGACGACAGCGATTCCAAACAATTTGGAGTTCACCCTGGCGAGTACGGGAATATAGTCCGCGTTCTTCCCGCCCGTCTCGCCTTTATATTTCGCATAGGCTTCGTCAATTGCGGCTTTAACCTGTTCCGCTCGAGGTGCGACGAGACTGCGTTGGAGCGCAGTCGCTGGCGCTTGAGCCGTAGCGTGGGGAGCAATCGCCGTGAACAGCGCCACTGCCATACAGGATTTCGCGCCAAATTTGTTGACTCTCATAAACCATTCCCTTCGGATGCCTCTTTATGTCAATGTCCCTGGAGCATACTAGTTCAAGACACTAAACGAGAAACTGTACTTGATCGAGAACTGGATTCGATTGTCCGGCACATGCCAGCCATCAGAATTGTTGTCGCGGTATCCCCACTGGTACTCCGGGCCGAACATAAGTCCCGTTACAGGGTGGCAGAGAATGTTGACCAGGGCGTACTGTCCGGATTTGAATGCGTCTGCGGATTGCGCTTGGCTATTTTTGATATCGACCCGCGAATAGCCGACTGTGCTGGTCCACTTCGAATTCCAATTAAGATCGAGAAAGCCGACCAGGCCCAATATCGGGAGGGCCTCGCCGACAATGGGTTGTCGGGGATTCGAGAAGTTGTTCTTGATTCCAACGTCCACTGGTGCATCGTTCATATAGTTCTCAATTCCGTGGCCGTACACTATCTGAAGCCGCAACACGTGCCTGGAGAGCTTGATGTTTGAGCTGACGTTAACGCCCCATCCGTTCGCGTGACCGCTGAGGTCGTAGTTCGGGGAGTTGTTCAAATCGTCCCATTCGATTCTCCGGTAAATGCCGGCGACCTGGATGTGGCCCTTTTCCCCAGCCAATCGAAGATGCGCAGATATGTCTGGCATCGGGAACCGGCCCTTTACGTTCTGAAGCTCAATCCGGTTTGCGTAAATACCTTGGTCTGCGCTCGCGCCTGGCCGTTCGGCGGCAATCATAAAATTCGAGTCGCCCTTCGACCACGGTGTGTGGCGAAATTGAACGTTGCGGAAGAACACCATGCCGTTCGGTCCCCAATACTCCACGGAGTTCGGAAATACATCAATATCCATAAAGGGACTCCAGGTCTGGCCTCCGCCAAATTTACCAGGCATGCCGCAGGTGGAAGGTAGTCTGACCGGCGTCAACTCCCGTACCAAACAAGTCAAACTCAAAAATCGTCTTGAGTTCCCCAAGCGGCGTAGGGATGGAGGCTGCGGCACCAAAACGGGTTTGCCTGACACGCGAAAACCAATTGCCGTCTTTGCCGAATTCGTCCTTATAAGACGGGAGTTTACTCGGGCGGAGGACATCGAACCAATCCGGGTCGTTCTGTCCAAACTGATAGCCGTTGTCTAACATGGCGTGTCCATAGAGGTCCAATTTGGCTCTGGCCTTGGCTGGAGTTGTGGTTGGACTGTCCTGAGCCCATGTGGATAGCGGCAGAGCGAGCGCCATGGCCGCCATCGTGGTCATCCAACTTATCGGCCGCCCGCGGTTGGTAAAAGGTGGCTGCTTTTTACGTTGTTGATTCACCACGTCGCGTCCCGAATTCAATACGCCACGTTGCTTGAACGGAGCCCATGTGACCGCCGACTCTTTGAGACGCGCGCTATGCTCTTAGGTTTTTTTTCTGCGAACCTGGGGTGGGAATGCTACCGAGCGATGCGGCGGAGCCCGCAAGGCCGATTCCAGGATCTTTTTTGGAGTGCGTTCCGCTAAAAATAAACACACACGAAAATCGCCCGCGTCTAATAGTAACCGTATGCCTTTGCAGAAAGCTGAAAAGAAAACCGAAAATTTCGGTGCGCGAGACATCTACGCGGGCGACTTTGCAAGCCGACCACTCCCGAAGTATCAAATGCCCGCCACCGGAGTGGCTCCCGACGTCGCCTATTCTCTGGTTCGCGACGAACTCATACTGGACGGCAATTCGCGCCAGAACCTTGCGACATTCTGCACCACATGGATCGAGCCGCAGGTGCGGCAGCTCATGTCAGACTCCGTCGACAAAAACATGATCGACAAGGATGAGTACCCGCAAACCGCGGAAATCGAATCACGTTGCGTACATATTCTTGCCGATCTGTGGAATTCGCCTGAAACGGCCACTATTGGTTGTTCCACGACAGGTTCAAGTGAGGCGGCGATGCTCGGTGGGCTAGCCATGAAGTGGCGCTGGCGCAAGAGCCGACAAGGGGCAGGGAAATCGTCAGACCGGCCAAATCTTGTGTGTGGTCCGGTACAGGTTTGTTGGGAGAAATTCGCGCGGTATTTCGACGTCAAACTCCGGCAAATTCCGTTGCGCGCGGATGCTACGGGAATGATGCCGGATCAGCTCGCAGCATACTGCGACGAAAATACGATTGGCGTCGTACCAACGCTCGGCATTACATTCACGGGCGCTTATGAACCCGTGAAGGAAATCGCTCAGGCTCTCGATGCGATAGAAAGCCGGACAGGACTCAATATCCCAATCCATGTTGACGCGGCTAGCGGGGGGTTCATCGCTCCATTTATCCAGCCTGACCTCGAATGGGATTTTCGCTTGGCCCGTGTGAAATCGATCAACACTTCGGGGCACAAGTATGGATTGGCGCCGCTTGGCGTAGGTTGGATTATCTGGCGCGATACGCAAGAGTTGCCGGAGGAACTCATTTTTCGCGTAGATTATTTGGGTGGAAACATGCCGACGTTCGCGCTGAATTTCAGCAGGCCGGGCGGGGAAATCATCGCTCAATACTACAATTTCATTCGTCTGGGCCGTGAAGGATACCGGCGTGTACAGCAGGCATGCGTCGATACGGCACAATACCTGTCTTCAGAGATTGCTGCGATGGGTCCATTCGACTTGCTCTACGACGGATTCAACGGGCTCCCCGCCGTCGCGTACACGCTGAAAGATCCTGCCACCGCGGGCTTCTCGCTGTACGATCTTTCAGATCGCGTCCGCATTCGCGGCTGGCAGATCGCGTCGTATCCACTTCCTCCCGACCGCCAGCAAACGGTCGTACAGCGCATTTTGGTTCGTCATGGCGTGAGCCGCGATATGGCGTCACTCCTGGCAAACGATATCCGGCAAGGTCTGGAATACTTAGCAAAGCATCCAGTCGCACCAACCGGCGAACATCGTCCTAGTTATCATCACTAGGGGACACCGGGACATGGCAGCTCTCTTTCAGTTGCTCAGTCGCGAGCCTTTCGTGGCTCTGTTCCTGGCGCTTGGATTTGGTCATTTGATCGGGCGCGTTAAGGTGCGCGGCTTTACCCTTGGTTCGACTGCCAGTTCGCTCCTTGTCGCATTGATCATCAGCGGACTTGCGTTTCGCGTCGCGGATGTCAAGTTCACGATTCCGGACTTACTGCAAACCGCCATGCTGAGTCTCTTTTTATATGCGGTGGGTTTGCGCGTGGGGCCTCAGTTTATTGCCGGTATTCGTCGGGAGGGCCTGCATCTCGTAGCTCTTACATTTATTACAGCGATTTTGAACTCTCTGATTGTCTTCTTCGGAAGCCGATGGGCGAATCTCCCACCCGGCTTCGCGCCAGGGATGATCTCCGGAGGCTATAACATCACGGCAGCCATGGGAGTCGCTGCAGGTGCTGTCACCAGCGGAACGTATCCGCTGCCTGCCGGTATCACTGCAGAGCAGGTTACAGCCAATATCGCGGCCGGCTATTCGCTGACGTATGTGTTCTCACTCCTTGGCATCGTCCTTCTGATCACGCATCTACCGAGTATGTTCGGCATCGACCCGGTAAAGGCAGGTGAGGAGGCGAACAAGAAATTCAGCACCGGCGCGCATGCTGCGCCTGGAACCTCCGCTGCTTTTGAACACGGAATGCTTCGAGGAGATATTCGTGTCTTTAAACTGACTAACTTTGCTCTTGTCGGCCAGCCTGTGCTCACGGTTTTTCGAAAATTCGACACTCCCGTTGTTCGTATCACTCGCCAGGGCGCTGTGCTTCCCTTGCTTGACGATCCGTTATTGGAAATGGGCGACCTGCTTACTGTTGGTGGACAGCTGGATAACTTGATTGGAGACGTAAGCGCCCTTGGCCCCGAAATCGCCGACGAAGAGGCTCGCAGAGTGGAACTCGATCAGGCAGAGATTGTGATGACCAAGTCTCAATTCGCGGGAAGGACACTGGCTGAGTTTCACCAAAGTCTACCTGCCTATGGAGTTCGCGTGCGCGCTCTATTCCGGCAGGGACAGGAACTGCCGCTCCTCCCCGCGGCGAAACTTCAATTGCACGACGTGATTCGTGTTATCGGGCTCGCGGCGGCGGTGAATCGCGCCGGCGATGCTCTGGGTACAATCGTCCGTCCAACGGATACGACAAATGTAGCCACGTTAGCTTTGGGAGCCGCGGTCGGCTATTTATTCGGACTTCTTTCCTTCACAATTTCAGGGATACCGCTTGGTCTTGGAACTCCAGCAGGGGTCATCATCGCGGGTATCGCGGTCTCGACGATACGAACGATGAATCCCAAATTCGGCGGGCCGGTTCCCGAAGGCGCGAGGAGTTTTCTTGAAAACGTTGGTCTCGACCTGTTCGTAACCGGTCTTGGCTTGAACGTTGCTCCAGCCCTTCTGGTCGCGCTCTCGCAAGGGCGCGTGGTGGGGATGGTCGTACTCGTAGGAATGGTCGCAGCGCTCGTGCCGCCGTTGGTGTCCTGGATTATTGGACTTTATGTTTTCAAGATGGACCCAATTCTGCTTGCAGGAGCAGTCGCTGGATCACGCAGTAGCACAACAGCTATGAAAGCCATGCAAGATACAGCAAAGAGCTCGGTTCCGGCGTTCGGGTATCCCGTTCCCTATGCGCTTTCCGCGGTCATCGTCTTAATTTTCGCGTACATAGTGACGGTTTTCTATTAAGAACCCGCACAATATTTTGGCCAGATTCTTATGCGGACGTTTCTGAGCCACACTACCCATTTCATAATTAAACTGTGCTAGTCACCTGTCGCGGCTGCCTCTGCTTCCATCGCAAAAAATTAATTTGAGCAGATCGCTCACCGGGTCAAGGCGTCGGGATCAGGAGGTCAGGACGGTATCTGGTCCGTCAGTTTTATGGATTACGATCTCGGTTATATCGACTTGGAAGAAGGCACCCGGCAACCCATCGCCTGTGTGCGGTCTGGACAGATTCTAAATGGTGGCCAGGGACGGAATCGAACCGCCGACGCCAGCCTTTTCAGGGCTGCGCTCTACCGACTGAGCTACCTGGCCGCTAGCAGGTGAGACCTCAAGTTTAGCAAAGGAGCGAAAATTACCCGTCGATTTGCAGCTTGATATACTCCTGTATACTGCGCTCGGCGAGCTTTTGTTATGCATGAAAAGCGATTAGGCGATGTGATCGACGATTTCTGCGTGAAATGTCGCCGTGTTACGAACCATTCTATTGTTTCGATTGTGGACCAGGAGGCGGCGAAGGTCCGTTGCCGGACTTGTTATCACGATCACGACTATCGGCACGAGCAGGCTCCGCCTTCGAAAAAGGAATTGAAGAAGGCCGAGGCAGAAGCGCAAGCGGCGCGCGACGCTGAAAACAACGGCGGCAATGCCAATGGTGCACAATCCGCCGACGCCGAAATTGATCTGGAAACAAAGTAAGAGCCCTGACGAGCGCCGGCGGCCGCATTGGTCGTTCCTTTTCCGTGATGGATAAGTCCCCCAGTTCAGCACGCGCGATTCTGGCTACCGGTTTGATCGCGGCTTTACGGGCCCGAGGACATGAAGCCTATCTGGTGGGTGGATGCGTTCGCGATCGTCTTCTGGGGATTACACCGAAGGATTTCGATGTAGCAACAGATGCGCTGCCGGACCAGGTCCTCCAGTATTTTCCCGAGGCCCGTCTGGTCGGCGCTCAGTTCGGTGTGCTGCTTGTGAGCGGCGGAGAGGGCATTCAGGTAGAGGTCGCGACGTTTCGCAGCGAAGCGGCATATTCGGACGGGCGCCGTCCCGATATCGTTCGATTTGAATCGCAACCTGTCCTGGATGCCCGGCGTCGTGACTTCACGATCAACGCGCTGTTCCAGGATCCGCTTTCAGGGGAAGTGTTCGACTATGTGGGCGGTCAGGCAGATCTCGAAGCGAAGCTGATTCGAGCGATCGGAAATCCTGAAAAACGCTTCGAAGAGGATCACCTTCGCCTGTTGCGGGCGATCCGGTTCGCGGCTCGGCTCGGATTTTCAATCGAAAGTGGAACATTCTCCGCAATTCAACGCGTTGCCCACCAGATTACAAGGATTTCGCCGGAACGGATTCGCGACGAGCTGGTTCGAATTCTCAGCGAGGGCGAGCCACGCCGTGGATTTGAGCTACTCGATTCCTCAGGTCTTCTGGCTCACGTAGCTCCTGAAATCAAAGCGTGCCAGGGAGTCCAACAGCCGCCCGAATACCATCCGGAAGGGGACGTCTGGACTCACATGATGTTGATGCTCGAAGGCATGCGCAATCCCGTGCCGTCGCTCGCACTGGGAGTCTTGTTCCATGACGTCGGCAAGCCGCCTACATTTCGCATTGTCGACCGCATCCGTTTCGACGGCCATGCAGAGGTCGGTGCGGACATGACGAGAGATTGGCTCTGTCGTCTGAGGTTTTCCAATGAGGATGTGGAGCAAGTGACGTCCTTAGTGGCAAACCATATGCGGTTCAAGGATGTCCAGCAAATGCGGCTTGGTACTCTAAAGCGTTTTTTGCGCCTGCCGCACTTCGATCAACATCTTGAACTGCATCGTCTGGACTGCCTTTCGAGCAACGGCCGTCTGGACAGCTACGATTTCGTTCGGGCGAAACTGAACGAGTTGAGTCGGGAGGAACTGCGGCCCGCGCCACTCATTACCGGGCACGATCTCATTCGTGCCGGATACACCCCCGGCGAGGCATTTGGCGAAGCCTTGAGTGCCGTGGAAACAGCGCAGCTCGAAGGCGAAATTCAAACGCGCGAAGAAGCCCTTGTGCTGGCCCGCAAGACCCTCGACAGAGTCCTAGGCGACAGTACCAAAGTCGATAAAATAAGTAGCGGCACAAGCATCCCTGGCATCCAATGATTTATGTCAGTGTTGGAAGTAGCCTCCAATCGCCTGGTCGCCGAACTGACCGCTGCCAGGGTTCACAGCGATAACCTCTTTAATACACTTACTGCAGAGGCGATATATCGTCGGCCGATAGCCGAGCGGCATCGCGTTATTTTTTATATTGGACATCTGGACGGCTTCGATTGCATTCAGATCTGTCGCGAAACTCTAGGACTAAAATCACCAGATTCTGCGCTGGACGATCTTTTTCAGGCAGGAATCGATCCGGATGCGGGGCACCTTCCAAAGGATACCCCAGACGATTGGCCGGCGATAGAACAGGTACGAGCCTATGCGGAGCGATGCCGGCAAAAGGTGGACGAGAATTTGGAGCGAGCCCCGGAGGAAGCCGTGCATATGGCGCTGGAACACCGGCTGATGCATCTGGAAACGCTTGCGTACATGTTCCACAATTTCCCGCTCGACTTGAAAAGATCTCCACTAGAGTATCGCCCGGAGTCGACCTTGAGCGCGGATCGGGGCAACGAATGGCGTGAGATACCGGCCGGCGATGTGACGCTCGGGAAGCCACACGATGGCTCGTTTGGGTGGGACAACGAGTACGAAGAACATCGCGCGCGGATACCCGCGTTCCGTGTACAGCGATTTCCAGTCAGCAACGGAGACTATCTGAAGTTTGTCCGCGCGGGCGCCGCTGTGCCTCATTTCTGGGTACAAGAAGGTGAGCAGATTTTCTATCGGGGAATGTTCACGAAGATTCCTTTGCCGCTGGATTGGCCGGTATATGTGACGCAGTTTGAGGCCGAGGCCTATGCCGCATGGCTTGGCAAAGGGCTAATGAGTGAAGGCGAGTTTCACCGGGCCGCCTATGGGACGGCAACGAACGAGGAACGCGCATATCCCTGGGGCTTGGCGCCCCCATCGGCCGAGCGCGGCAATTTCAACTTTAGGGCATGGGATCCCGAGTCAGTATATTCGAGTTCCGCTGGGGATAGTGCGTTTGGCGTGAGCCAACTGGTTGGCAATGGGTGGGAGTGGACTAGCACACTATTTGCACCGTTCCGCGGCTTCGAGCAACGGCCATCGTATCCGGGGTATTCGGCAAATTTTTTTGACAACCAGCATTCTGTGTTGAAAGGCGGCTCGGCATACACCGCCGCTCCGTTGCTGCGGCGATCGTTCCGAAATTGGTTTCGTCGCGACTATCCATACATGTACGCTAAATTTCGCTGTATCGATCGCTAAGTCCCCCCGAGGAGAAGAGTAGAATGTCCGCGTCCGCAAAACTGCAGCTGTCCGAGTTTGCTCTGAATGTCGCCGAAGGTTTATCCGGCGCCCCTCAGAAGAAGTTGTCGCCCCGCTATCTGTATGACGACGTCGGAAGTGTGCTTTTCGAGGCGATAACGCTGCTTCCCGAATACGGACTTACGAGGGCGGACGAAAGAGTATTGCGGCGCTGCGCTTCGAGCATCCGTTCGGTCACCGGACCAATGCGGCTGGCTGTGGAACTGGGAAGCGGGATCGGCAACAAGACAGTGCACGTGTTGCGTGCGCTGGCGCCGCCCGAGGCTCAATTAACGTATCGGCCCATTGACGTGTCCGCCTCCGCTCTGCTTGCTTGCGAGAAACAGCTCGGCGATATCGCGGATGTGCAGTCAGTGCATGCGGATTGGATGGAAGGCCTGGAGAGGGTTGCGCGAGAGCGTGCACCTGAGACTCCGCTACTGCTATTGTTTCTCGGGAGCTCCATCGGGAACCTGGAACGCGAGAACATCGCCGCTTTCCTCGAGCGCGTCCGTCTACAGCTTCGGCCGGGAGATTTTTTTCTCATGGGAGCCGATCTTGTCAAAGATGTGGAAGAGATGGTTGCCGCTTATGACGATCCTATCGGCGTCACGGCAGCTTTCAACTTGAACCTCCTCAGCCGCATGAACCGCGAGCTGGGCGCGAATTTCGATGTGCGAGCCTTCGCGCATGAAGTGCGTTGGATTGAAAAGTATCGCCGTATCGAGATGCACCTCGTGTCGACGCGCACTCAGCGAGTGTTCATAAGCTGCCTCGAATCCGCGTTTGATTTTGAAGAAGGTGAGACGATCTGGACGGAATCCTCGCATAAATTTACCGAGATTGAGCTTGAAAGGTATGCGTATGCGAGCGGTTTCCAGCCTATGAGGACATGGATCGACAGCCATTGGCGATTCGCAGAGGTGCTTTGGCGGGTTCCCCAGGCGCTCGCAAATTGACGGTCGCTTGCTATTCTGGGGAAAGTTTCGTTTGCGCGCGAGGGGCCGGTAGCTCAGTTGGTAGAGCATCGCACTTTTAATGCGGTGGTCGCGGGTTCGAGTCCCGCCCGGCTCACCATTCCTTTCAGTAATTTGTAAAGATTCGGATTTTTCACTGGCAACAGAGATTTCTTCGTCCTTCCGACGAAGGTGGGCTCCCAGACGTTCCCCAAGCTGTTTCAGTCTGCGGTCGGATACGATGTGGTAGCGGTCAAAGACCGACCTGGTCTTGTGCCCGCTGATTTCCATGGCTTCTTTCTCGCTGAAGCCCGCCTCGATCATGTTTGTTAGCGCGGTACGTCGCAAATCGTGAACCAGGGTATTGTCGACCCCGGCTAGCGCACAGGCGGTTTTCCATGACTTCTCCCAGTCAGCGACGCGCTCACCTTTGTCCTGAATGTGGAATGGGCAGGCCCGGTCTGCAAGCGAAATGGCCATGGATAGCTCAGCGTTCATGTCGCCGTAGACCGGAAGATAACGCGGCTGTCTGTTCTTGGTTGTCCTGGCGGGAAGATCGATGCGGGCGCGTTCGAAGTCAATTTTGTCGATGCGAATCTTGGCGATTTCGCCTTTCCGAGCGCCCGTGTGATACGAGATCACCAGAGCGAGGCGCGCGTATGAGGGCAGGGAATCGCGAATTAGGCGATACTTTTCGTGGGGCAATATTCCGGTACGTGCATTGTCGACCGGCAGCATTCGGAAGTTAGGAACTTTCTCTACCAATTGAGGTTCATTCTGGAATCCAAGACGGAACGCGCGTCGAAGATAGGCAAGTTCCTTATTAACGGTGGCGGGTTCCGCTTCCCTCGCGCGCATTAGCGTGTATTTCTTAATAGCAGCGGTGGTGACAGCGATTGCCCTCTGATTTCCGAAAAATGGCCTGAGATGCTTTTCGATTCTTAGCTCGGCGTCATATGTTGTAGCGCGATTGCTGAGGCGATAATCTTCGAGGACCAGATCTAACAGTTGATTAACAGCGACTAGTTCTACATGCTCTGAATACTCGGCATATCTGGAAGCCTTGGCAAGCTTCTCGCGGAGGATTCTGATTGCCTGATCCCGGTCCTCTGTTCGCGTAGCGATCCGTACTGGCTTTCCGTTCGTGTAGTAGTTGTCCTACGCAAAAATCCGATCAGCATCTGAAATGACTGAGTTAGCGTGAGACGATTGCACGATGATCAAGGTCTTCACCCGCCTTTCCAGGATGGTTTCGGAACCTGCGCGCAATCGTCAGTGACGGTTTGAGTTTCTTCGCCGCTGTATCGCGTCGCCGCACGGCCCTGGCAGCTGAGAATCTGTTTTTGCGCAAACAATTGGCTCTATTCCGGGAACGGGAGAAGAAAGCGATGCCCACGACTCCTGCCGACAGGTTTGTATTCTCCAAACTGGCTCGTTGGTCGACTGGCGTAATGCATTGGTGATCGTCCAACCGGCCACTTTGATCGGCTGGCATCGCAACGCATTCCGCCTCTTCTGGCGCTGGAAATCGAGAGCGGTCGGGAGGCCACGAGTGACGGCGGAAGTCAGGGAGTTGATCCGGCGTTTAGCCGCTGAGAATCCAACTTGGGGAGATCAACGCATTGCCGATGAGCTGTTGCTGAAGCTGCAGATTCGGCTCTCACCGCGCACGGTGGCTAAATACAGCAAGCAACTACCACGGCCACGCGGACCCAGAGACCAGCGCTGGTTCACCTTCCCGAAAAATCACGCAAACGCAATCGTAGCTTGTGATTTCTTCACGGTTGTGACGGTTTGCTTTCGCGTGGTTTATGTATTTGTGGCGCTGGAGATCGGCTCGCGACGGCTGATTCATTTCAATGCCACGGAACATCCGACGGCGGAGTGGACTCTGCAACAGCTGCGGGAAACGCTGACTGGAGATCGAGAATACGAGTTTCTGCTTCACGATCGCCACAAGACCTTCTCTGCTGGTTTGGACGAGGAAGTTGCGAGCTGGGGTATCGAAGTGTTGAAATCACCCGCACATGCGCCCACGGCAAATGCTTTTTGCGAACGATTAATCGGAAGCATCCGTCGAGAGTGTTTGGATTATGTGATACCGCTGAGTGAATCCCATCTGAAGCGCACGCTTCGAGAATGGGTGAACCATTACAATACCGGCCGCCCGCATCAATCCTTAGGACCCGGTATTCCCGATCCAGTTGAGCAGAAATCGCCGACAAACGGCGAGATGGAAACCATATCCAAGGGAAGACTGATACTTGCGAAATCGATACTCGGTGGTCTGCATCATGAGTATCGATGGGCTGATGCCGCCTAACTTAGTCAACATGACGGCGATGATACGTGATTTCAGTGCTTATGGTGTTTTTGCGCAGCAGAGGTTTTGTGCGAGGCGCCAAATCTGCGGGCGTGAGTGCGGGAATAGCTAAATTGTGGCCTTTAACGCTTGTATTTCATTGTGGGCAGTCGACATTTTTGCGGAGGAACGCCAGGATTGCTGCGCCGAATTGTTCGGGACGTTGCACAGGAGCAAAGTGGCTCACACCCTGAAGTAACTGCAAGCTGGACCGGGGAATTGTTTCAGCCAAGTACTTTGCGTGTTCATATCTTATGAACTCATCCAACTCTGCGTACAACACCAAGACCGGAACGTTGATTCTGGCAAGGTCTTTAGAAGAATAGTTCGGCTGCGTTCGCTGCATCTTACCGACCGCCTGGAAGAACTCATCGAAGTCGTTCGGTGTCGGCGACAAATCCGCATAATCCTTCCGATGCCGGCTTAAACACCGGTCAATGATCGGACGAGGTTCGAATGGCTTTGTGCCGCTTGGGTCCATGTTACAGGCGAAGAACACGACCCCATCAACGCGTGACGGATGAAAGTCGCTGAGAATCAGTGCGGTGCAAGCGCCATCGCTCCAGCCCACGAGCGCCGCTCTTTCGATCACAAGCGCATCCATGACGGCCAGAACATCGGAGGCCATCAATTCGTATGAATATGGGCGATCGTCGCGCGTGCTACGGCCGTGTCCGCGACTGTCGATAACGATTACCTCATACCCTTGTTCGACCAATGCAGGAATCTGATAACCCCAATTTCTACTGTTTCCTAGGCCACCATGCAGCAGAATAACGATCGGCCCGGACCCGTAGCTCGCGTACCAGATCTGAGCGTCCTCGTTCTCTACGTAGCCGTGCCTGTTGCTTGCCGGCAAAGGCGCGGCACCTCGAGCTTCGAACCGTACGAGTTCGTCATCCTGAACCAGCTCCGCTTCCTTGTTGCTCGCAAGTGATCCCGACTTGGCCTGTCGAGGTCTCATCTGCTCTATGATGCCACTCAATGCCCGCCGCGATTAGCGAGAATTCCTCTATTGATGCAGGCTAAGAACGAGCCGAAAGTGGAGTCGAGCGGCAGGACACGAAATCGCGGTTGGTCAACTTCCGAGTCGCCCGTCATCCGGGAGCTATCCGGAGACAACTCATACTTCGTTCGTGATCGTTTAGATAGATGGCAAAAGACGCACGTTTTGGACAAGGCGACTTGCAGTTTGGGAATGAGAATGCTATTCGGAAGCCGATGCATGGGATTGGCTGGTCATGTCCGGTCTTCAAGGTGATTCTCGAATTATCTAGTGCAGGGCGATACACCCTGACAACTGAGTAAGAGGAAAACCACTATGGCAACCATTTCAAACGCGACGCTCGATATTGAGAACGTCGACGACACAACAGTAAAAGTGACAGTTACGTACGACCTGGTACCGAACCAGACTGAGAAGCTCGCAAACACAGTGTTCCAAGAGGACATCGCGTTGATGGGCGACGACTCTGGCACTCGGACGCCGGTATTTACCTTCGCGAACGGCCCTATACCCGCACAATATGCGGTTAGTTCGTCTACGGGAACCGTCTCGCGTTCCCGGGATCATAAGATATCCAAGTCTACGTTGAATGAAGATCAGGACTTCTTGAAGGACGGGTCGGAGAATCTGGACGAAGTCCTGGCCCAGATTACGATCTCATACGCTGCAAACGCGCCAAGTCCACCCGCCCTTCCGCCGACAGCCGAAACTAAGATCCATAAATCAGCGTGGGTCTAACCGCGCCTCTCCGGAAATCGGCTATGAATTCGCCGGGCGATTAAGCCAAACGAACCCGAACGTTCTGGGCGGCTTTTTCCCGGCGAATTGTTGCTTCGCGTCGGTGCACGGTTGTGGCGCCAGGTGTCTCTGACCGCCGAGATCGGTCCTTAGCGCCAAAGGTTAACGTCAGTTCCCAAACGGGCTTGTGGCCGGTTAGATTCTAGGTAGTCGGCCATCCGGACAGAAACGACGATTGGCGGACTGAGGCTCGTTTCTTCTGACTAATGTGGACGAAAGGTTTTTCCAGTTTCCAGAAGCGTCTTCAGGCGCGAAAGAATGCGCGGCCAGCCGTCCGCATTCTGTGCATAAGCCTGGTCGTCGTCTGCCTAACCGTCATTTATTACAACGACCTTGACCGCTTCGGACTCAGAGGTCAGTTCGATTCTGACATGGGACATCGAGTCGCCCATCCCCATGCCAAAGTCGTATTCCAGAAGCCGTGGTTCATCCACTTTGATCAGGCGCCCAATAACATAGCGCGTGGGCTTGCCATCCTTGCCCGGTCCAGACCACGCCATGGAGCCGCCTGGAGTTAGCCCCACCTCAAAGTCCGCACCCATGAAGATCGTCCGGTTGGCTTCTTTTGAAACGAACCCGTCCCAGACCTTCTCGATTGGTGCCGCGATGTAATACGTGAAAACCAGCGGAGCCTTCGCCACAACACCTCCGGAATTATATTTACACAGCATCAGTTCTTGCTGGCAAGTCGCCTCTCCTGCGATCATCACGGCCAATCTAGCTGGCGGGAAAGGCACGTCCGCATGTCATGTCATTCCGAGTAGTCTGTCAGCCGTCCTCCCATTAGCCGGAAAGTGGACGAGACCCCAACGGTCTGCTTCAATTGCCGGATTATCCGTGAGCCGAACCGCTTCCGATAGGGCTCTGTCGTAAATCCGCGCAGAGCGCATGCTTTGCAGGCCGGATTACAAGCTGGACAGGGTGTCGGGGCTGCACCCGTCCGTATACAAATCGGATACGTCGGTGTGGACCAACTCTGTATTTGAATAGCAATAGATGAACCGCGTTCAATTAGTGCTTAGCGTGGACAACATGAACACCAGCATGTCCGGGCGCGAGTCCTAGAACGGCGCGGCCGAACCTGGACGCGATCTCCTGGAAATTGATGTCTTCGATGGCACAAAATCCGCGCGAGCGAAGAATCGCTGCCAGCCGGCTCGAAACAGCTGACCGAACGTTCATCAAGTTCCTTAAGCTGTTCCATCCGCTCCATTTCTAATTGCCTTACCTCTTCGGAGAATGCCTCGGGAGGTTCCATGTAGTCGAACACCACCTCCGAGTTCTGGATTGACGCCATGTAGTCCAGAGTGCGGCCGATAGCGTCCTGTGTCAGATACGGCACAACACCGAGCCAAGTGAAAAACGCGGGCGAGTTCTGCTGAAAGCCTGCGACGACGAGCTTCTCTCCCACATCGTCCCGCTCGAAATCGACTGGCACGAGAGTAAGCCATGGCGGAAGTGCGATTTGAGCTTCAGCCAAGCGCTGGCGTTTCCATGCCTGCGTCGCGGGGTGGTCCACCTCATAGATACGGATCTGTCGTGCGCCATGGGGATTCCGGAGAGCGAAAGTGTCGAGTCCGGCGCCGAGGATGACGATCTGCCGAACCCCTCTTTCGACAGCTCTTGACAAAGCATCTTCCGCAATCCGGCTTCGCGCGGTGGTGAACAGACGTCCGATGCTGGCCAAGGGGTGTCCGTTCGCAAATTGAAGCACTTCCTCTTCGTCTTCACGCAGAATCTTCATGGCAAATGGGTCAAAGAGGATTGAGCCATGATCGAGCACCTGATGAGCAGCTCGTTGTCGAGCGATCATCAGGGCTGTCCGGCTGGGTTCATTAGGCTTCATGTTCGAGGTCTCAGTTCTCATCAATAGCTGATCGCACGAGTTTTCCTGTGCGCGACTGGCGCCGTGCACACCGATATCTTCCGCTCAATTAGATACCTCCCGAATTGGACCAAAAATCAATCAAGCTCGCGCTAGTGTCCGGTTTGCCCGTCATCCAGGAGCGATCCCAATTGCAAACATGGACCGACCAGTGACGTGACCCAAAGCTACGATCGCTAGTCTCAAAGGAGAGTAGATCGACTATAAAGAGATGCCGAGTAACTTCTGGTTTCCTGGCCGCTGGGTAGGTGGCGGCTCGTCGATGTTGGCGCCGTTGCTGTTGCTTTTGGCTGTTGTGCTGCGGCTGCCCTTTTTCTTTTCCTCCATTCCGCCAGGCCGCCTCGAAGCCTTGAAGGCGCACGGTACATTCTTTCCCTTGGAACTCGCGGCCGTTCAGGTGCACCCTGATCTCATGGGGGCATCATACGGCAGTTTTCTTGCCGGCAACATTCTGATGTGGCCCGCAATCGCGACGGTTGCCAGACTCATCGGCGTAGAAAAGCCAGTTTGGGCGCTATGGGGTGGCGCGCTGACCATCTTTGGACTGTTTGAGCGAATGTTTCACGCCGGAGTCGACCACTTCGCTTTCCAACTTGTCCATGTGCAGGACCTGCAGCTCGCGACCAAAGCCGTCGCTGATTCATACGTTGCGGTTTCTTACGGACCGTTCGACCTTATTGGTGCTCTTGGCTTCGCAGTGTTGTTCGGTTGGCCGATACTTGCGATTGGGGCGTATCGCTCAGGGACGCTGGGATTGATCCGCTCCGTCGGTTTAGGTTCTATGGGGGCGCTCATGGCCGGTGTTCTAAAGGGCAGTACCACGATGTCAATTGTCGCTACGGCCGGGCTATGTGTTGCGCTAATGCCGCTTGGCCTCCAAATTCTATTAGGTCGGGTCGAGCCTTCCCCCCGCGACGACATCGGTAATTAGGTATCCGGCTCGGTTATGACCTGATGACCTGCGGCTAGACCTGTTGACGCAAGGTGTCGAGGGAATGGCCACGGCGTCCAGCTCAGCACAGATCCGCGCTAACGGGTGCAGTGTTAAAAATTGTTTCCCAACCGTCCGTAATCCAGTAGTTGGGCCAGATTTGGACCGGAAGTCGGCATCGCGGTTGGAATCGGTGGACTCGTGAACTCGATGGCGTTTCTGGAGTCAATACGATCAGCGGGACAGCAGACTCTGGACCGAGCGTCACGCGACCCATGTCGCTAATCGCGCCAGAATTGGGAACCTTCAAGCAAGAATTCGCGTACAGATCATGGAGCATAGCTCTGCCCTGCTCGCCCAAATCGGACGCAATGCCCAGGAGAATACGCGTGAACAGCACAGTCATTTCGGCCTGTCTGCTTACTTCCGTTTGTCTCGCTACTTTTGCACAAACGCCCTCATTGAGTGGCCGTTGGATCGTCACTCAGGACTTCTTCGGCACCCCTCGCTACATGCGGCTGCAGCTCGAGCAGAACGGCTCAAAGCTCACTGGTGAGCTCAATGGCGACAAACTCGAAGGCACCGTAAGTGACAGCACCATTCACTTCGTGGCACGCAACCAAAAGAAGGACACTTTCGAGGTCCGGCGCACGTTCGCCCAAGGAATCCTGACGGGGACGATGGTCGCTACTGACCCCGCTAATCGGGACCATCCGTACACGTTCTCGCTCACGGCAAAACCCGCTCCGCCGCTGGAACACCGCGCACCTCAGCGCCACGATTTCACACCCACTGTGTTCTACCGACAGTTCTCCGCGCTCAACAAGCCTGTTCTAACGGTCGCGCCTGGCCGATACGATCCACACCACCACAGTGGATGCCGGCGGCACTGATGAAAACAATATCCGCCGCGTTGCCGGCGGAAATCCGGAGACGGGGCCCTTCTACATCGAGGGCGCCATGCCTGGCGACGTGCTGGTCGTGCACATCAACAAACTTCGCCTCAATCGCGATTGGGCCAGCAGCGATGATTCCCTTGTCGATCGCGGCCTTAACTCCGACCTGGCGGTCAAAATGAAAGACGTTGGTAAGGAAGTTCGATGGCATCTTGACCACGCAAGCGGCACGGCGTCGCCGGAAAAGCCTAGCGCGAATTTGGCGCATTTTCGTATTCCGCTAAAGCCGATGCTCGGTTGTATTGCTGCCGCGCCGAGCATCTCGGGGGCCGCGCCAGGCACCGGCGACTCCGGCTTCTACGGCGGCAACATTGATTTCAACGAAGTTGGCGAAGGTGCAACCATCTATCTACGTGTTTCGAACCCCGGTGCATTGCTTTACGTCGGTGATGGACATGCCGCGCAGGGAGACGGGGAAATCAATGGCAACGCACTGGAAACCTCGATGGACATTGAACTCAGTGTCGATGTCATTCCCAATAAGCGTATCGGTGACCCCCGTATCGAAACGGATGACGCGATCATCAGCATGGGGCTCGACGGCTCGCTCGATGACGCCTTCAAAGAAGCTACCAGCGACATGGCAGCCTGGCTTGCCGAGGATTACAAAATCACGCCTTCCGAAATCGCCCAGGTGATTGGAGCCGCCGCTGAATACAGGGTAAGCGAAGCCGCAGATCGCAACGCAGGCGTTGTCTTGAAATTAAAGAAGAGGTACTTGCAGCCACTCGCGCCCGCGTCGAAATAAGATAAGTCGTCAACATACCTGCCCATCCCTGCACGCGAAGAATTCTGCCGGTACTCAATTAGTCGGATGGGCTACAACGCACTCACCGAGATTTGTACTCGCAAGTCTGCTTACACCAAGTCACTTTCCGGATCGCCCGTAACCCTGCAACTGGATGATTTGGCTATGAAGTTGATGGCAAACGCGCGTTGCGGAGACTTGGAAAGTGTCCAGCGCAAACGAACCGAGCCTCATTCTAGTTTGATTTCCGGAATCCTAGGTTGACTCCCGGAATCCTTCGTTGACTCCCATCCGATAGCTGAAAGCTGGCCGCTGATAGCTTATTCGCATTTAGTGGGTTTCGGTTGAGCCGGACGCGGCGTGAATTGTCGGGTATTTGATTCCGAGCTGCTCCAGATACGTCTTGTATTTCGTTGGGTCGTAGTACAACGGCTTCATTTGCGGACGATATTCGGCCATTACCTTCTGATTCAGCCATATGGCGGGCTGATCCCCGGGTCGGATCAAAGGCGTATAGTGCGTCGTCTTGGTCTGGACATCGCGGAAATAGGTCCAAGCGGAAGTGACTAAGTCAGGATTGGTGAGGATATCGAGGATAGTCATCGCTTCCGCTTTCGCACCGGCTGTAGCTCCTTTGTGTGCAATGGGAGTTGCCATGGAAACGCCGTTAGCCCAGCTGTGCCCAGGGCCTGCTTGGATATTAGAGGGATATCTGAGCACAACGGTGGGCACGGTCCACGAGATATCGCCGATATCGTCAGAGCCGCCTCCCACGGGCATGGGTTCTATTTCGGAGTCTGCATCGTTCGCTTTGGGATCAACATTTTTGGGTTTAGAGGGCTTCGTGCGTAGACCCATCTCCTTCACTTTCAATTCGTGCTGAAGGGCCTTCGCGAGTTTCTGATCGTCTTCGCTCCATTCCGGCATGCCGACTGCGTCGATGTTTTTCTGCATGTCCTCGGCAATGGGCTTATTGAAATAGCCTGGCCAGGCGGAGCCCAATACACGTGACGTGAAAGTAGTGTCAGTCATCAGCGCCGCGCCCTGGGCCATGTTATTACCGAGGTCCCAAAGATGCTTGATGTGGTCGTAGTCGGCTTCGCGGAAGTAATACCAGACAGTCGCGTCTGGAGGAACGACGTTAGGCTGATCGCCGCCATTCGTGATGACGTAGTGGGAACGCTGCGTGGTGCGCAGATGCTCGCGGCGAAAGTTCCAGCCGACGTCCATCAACTCGACAGCATCTAGAGCGCTCTTTCCGCGCCAGGGCGCATTGGCCGCATGGGCGCTGTCGCCCTTAAATGTGTATTCGAGAGAGATCAGGCCGGTCCCCGGTCCGGGACCGTATGACACCGCGAAGTCGGCGGCAACGTGCGTGAAAATGCAAATATCTACACCTTTGAAGACGCCGGCGCGCACAAAATACGCTTTCGTGCCGAGGTCTTCTTCAGCGACGCCGGGCCACAGCATCAATGTACCCTACATATGCTCGCGCTCCATAAGTTTTTTGACGGCGAGCGCCGCTGTGATGTTCATCGGCTGGCCGGAGTTGTGACCTTCGCCGTGCCCGGGCGCGCCTTCAATCATTGGCTCGTGATAGCCGACGCCCGGCTTCTGTGAAGCCTGCGGGATGCAATCGATATCCGAACCGATCGCAATAACTGGTTTTCCAGAACCCCAGGTTGCGGTCCAAGCGGTGGGAATGCCGGCGACGCCGCGCTCGATCTTGAATCCTTCCTTTTCCAAAATCCCGGTAAGATATTTGGAAGTTTCAAATTCCTGAAACCCAAGCTCGCCAAAACTGAAGACTTCATCGACCATGATTTGCGTTTGTGTCTTCCTGGCGTCGATGTCGCCGGCTAAGTCGGATTTAAAGGTCTGAAGTTTTTCAGGGCTTACGGAATTGGCGCCGAAGATCGGATGCAGCAACACGAACGCAAGCGGCAGGCTACGCGTTTTGAGTAATCTCATGGAAATTTCCCTTTATAAAAGATAACCTTCGAGGCAATTCGACGGCTCGACATTCACTCTGCCGGACAAAATCATGGTCCAGGACTTGACCCACATAAGGGCATATTGGAAATGTTGAGGCTGAGCGGTCATGAAAATTCTGAAACCCGGCAAACATCGTTTGTTTGAGCAGGACTTTGAAACGGCCAAAATTGTAGCCGAGATGCTGAGCGACCTTGGGATCTTGTGCTTCAACGTTGCGCAAGTTTTTTCACCTGCAAGTCTTTTTCATCTCATCGAAAGCAATGCTTGGAAGCGGTGCCTCGAAGACCTGGTTGCGCCTGTGTGGTCGGGCATCCGGACAGAATCCGGAGGGGCCAGAACATTATTCCCCATATGTCGGCATCGCATCAGTTAACCCGCCGGATCCCACATCTGAGCCAAACCGCTGGCGCGCTCCAAACCGGCCATGGCGATAGACTGAAGGCGCAAATTCACAGGATGTTTCGATGCCTTTTACAAACCGCCTTCGTTGCACTGCTCTTCTTACTCTTTTAGCTCCGGTGGTGGTGGGTGTCTGCTCGGCGCCTCTCCAGTGGAGTGCCCAAGCACAACCACCTCACCGGCAGCCGGTCAAGCCATCAAACGCGCAGCTTGTCGACTCGAACATCGAGCGGCGGGTAAACGACCTTTTACGAAAAATGACACTCGACGAGAAAATCGGCCAGCTCGTCCAATACAGCGCCAGCCAGGGACCCGCCACGGGTCCCATCACAGCGGCGCTCAACGTCAACCCGCCAGGCCCCAATGGTGTCGACTCCTACCAGTTGGCGAAATCGGGCAGGCTCGGCTCTATGCTGAACACCGTTGGGCAGCAGCTCACTAATCACTTCCAGCATGCCGCCGTCGATAACACGCGGCTGCATATTCCGCTGCTTTTTGGCGCGGATGTCATTCACGGATTCCGCACCATCTTCCCGGTGCCCTTGGCCACGGCCTCCAGTTGGGATCCCGAGCTGATTTCCTCCCTTGCGCATATGGCTGCCATTGAAGCCAAAACTGCCGGCGTCAACTGGTTTTACTCGCCTATGGTTGATATCGCGCGTGATGCCCGTTGGGGCAGATGCACCGAAGGCGCCGGCGAAGATCCATATCTTGGAGCCGCCATCGCGCGTGCCTATATTCGCGGGTACCAGGGCGAAAGCCTTTCAGCACCGGGCAGCGTAGCAGCGTGTGTCAAACACTTTGCTGCCTACGGTGCGGCCGAGGCAGGGCGCGACTACAACACGACTGACATGAGCGAGATCCGGCTGCGCGAAATCTACCTGCCTCCTTATAAAGCCGCCATTGAGGCTGGCTCCGCCACTGTGATGACTGCGTTTAACGCGTTGAACGGTGTCCCCGCGAGCGCCAATCCATTTCTGTTCAAAACGATTCTGCGAGGCGAGTGGGGTTTCGACGGTCCCGTTGTCAGCGACTACACCGCCGTCATGGAGCTGGAGCATCACGGCATCGCGCTCGACGGAGCAAGCGCTGCGGCGAAAGCGTTGAATGCAGGTGTCGACATCGATATGATGTCGCACCGGTATGACACGCAGCTTTCCGCGCTTCTGGCATCCAAACGCGTTTCTATTGCCACCATCGATGAGGCCGTGCGCCGTGTGTTGCGCGTCAAGTTCGCGCTTGGGCTTTTCGAGTACCCCTTTACTACGGATCCAGAAGTGACGAACGCGGTTCCCGACCACCGCGCCCTTGCACGCCGGGGCGCGCAAGAGTCTTTTGTTCTTCTCAAGAACGCTGAGTTCGGCGAAGCCCCACTCCTTCCCTTGCCGGGCAATAAAAAGATTGCCCTCATCGGGCCGCTTGCAGACGACTCAGCGGACATGGTGGGCGCATGGTCCGGCGCGAACAACTTTGGCGATGTCGTGACCTTGCGCGCGGCTTTGGAACAGCGAGCCCAACGGAACGGTACTAGTCTCGTTTACGCGAAGGGCACAGACATATCCGACACCTCCGACGCCGGTTTTGCCGAAGCCCTGCATGCGGTCCGCAGCGCCGATGTAGCTATTCTCACGCTTGGTGAATCGAGTGCCATGAGCGGTGAGGCCGCATCTCGCGCGCACCTGCGTCTTCCAGGCAATCAGCAAAGCCTCATGGAAGCTATTGTAGCCACCGGGAAACCCGTTGTCCTTCTTGTTTTCTCCGGTCGGCCTCTTGTGCTCGATTGGGCCGCTTCTCATGTCCCGGCAATCATGGAAGTCTGGTTCCCCGGTGTTGAAACCGGCCCGGCCATTGTCGAGACACTGTTCGGCGCTGTCCCGCCGAGCGGCAAATTGACGATGAGCTTTCCTCGGGCCGTCGGCCAGGAACCGCTTTACTATAACCAGTTCCCCACAGGGCGCCCGGAGCAGTTTCCCGACCCTAAGCATCCAGGCCCGGTCGAAACAAAGTACGTCTCCAAGTACTTGGACGTACCGAACAGTGCTCTTTTTCCCTTTGGCCATGGGCTCAGCTATACAACCTTCGCTTACTCGGACGTGAAAGTGTCTGTGTCCAGCGTCAGCGTCGCTGCCCTTACAAGCAAACAGAATGCACATCTTGTACACGCAACTGCGAAGGTGACCAACACGGGCCACCGCCGCGGGACTGAAATCGTGGAGTGTTACGTCCGCATCAGGGGCGCGAGCGTCGAACAACCCGTCCGCAGTCTCAAAGGATTCACGCGGCTCACTCTCGATCCAGGCGAATCCAAGTCCGTAGACTTCCCGCTCGGCTCTGATGAACTGTCGTTCTTTAATGCCGATAACCGCTACGTCGTCGAGCCCGCGGATTACACGGTCTTCATCGGCGGCAGCTCCACCGCAGACCAATCGGCTGAATTTCAAACCACAGCCGTGCCACGCTCTCGATAGTGGCTCATCCGCAGATCTTTCCTATCGCGTCAGAACCGTCATCGTGGGCGTTGCGTAACATCCAGCTGGACTGAGAACATCTTCCGACTAAGGTTTACAAGTCCCACCGGAGCAGGATCTTCGTACGCCGATTCCTCCGCTGAAATCGGCATCGCGTCGCTCAATTCCCGAATTGCCCGTATGGCCCGAAAACTCGCATTGCGTAGCGATTAGGCTGCTGAACGGTAGTAGTAGTTCAACATTCCACCGAGCCGTTTGCTGCGACGAACGGATCCTGTGGCTTGCGGGTCTAAGTTGGGAATAATCAGTCGATTGCCAATCCCCTGATGATTTCTCTCTTGATGATCATGCGTTACGAATTCCCGAATGACTCGGCGGAGCGAATGGTCGCCAAACAGTAGCAAGCGGTTCAAGCACGATTCCTTGATAGATCTCACAAACCGTTCGGCATGGGCATTTAGGTTCGGTGATCGTGGCGGCAACTTGATGCAGTCGACACCCACACTCGACAGAACGCTTTGGAACTCTGCAGTGAAGAGCGGATCGCGATCATGGATCAGAAAGCGCTTGCCGTTGAGGATGCCGTCTACTGCGTCCGTTATGTGACGGCCTACTTGACCCATCCACAGACCATTCGCATGCGACGCAATTCCCGCGATTGCCACCTTTCGAGTAGACAAATCGATGAAGAAGAGGACCAGATAGCGGGTTAGTCCTTTTATTGTCCAGACTTCAGTCGTGAAGAAGTCCGCCGCTACCATCAGTTCCCAATGTTGCTTGAGGAACTGTTTCCAAGTTGTTCTTCGGTTTCGCTCGGGCGCTGGTTCGATGCCGTGCCGCCGCAGAATATCGGCGATTGTGCTGCGGGCACATTCATGTCCCAAATTGGCCAGTGCACCTTGAATCCTGCGGTAACCCCAGTTGTGATTCTCTTCTGCCATCCGAACCACAAGCGCTGCCAGGTCCTTCTTGGTAAAAGGTCGCCCCGGTCTACGTCTCGCACTGCCGTCATACTTCTGTGCAATGAGTTTGCGGTGCCACGCTAACAGCGTCGCTGGTGTGACTATCGTCGCGATTTCCATTAAAAGCTTGCATCCCAAGCCCTTCGCACCAACGGCTAGACGGCGACGTTGATCATCAGTGAACCGCAAGCGACGGTCTCCAAGTTGCTGCTCGTGCAATACTCGGTTCTCTTCACGGAGATATTCAATTACATTCTGTTGCCGCTGATTCATCCAGCCGGTCAGTCAGCGCGAACACAACAAAATGAAATGGGTTGATCCTTTTCTCCACCGTCTGGTGATTGTCTTATCACAAGTTCAATCCAACGCTTGCACACTCCTGATTCGAGTTTTCGGGCCATACGCCATCGTTACGTTGGCCGCAAAGGAAAAGGAGTTTAAGACTGGAGATCAGATAAGCACCATTCTCAACAAGTATTTAACCGACTACTTCTGGGGGATTGGTCTTCGGCGTCCCGTCCTCGGAATAATCGTGCTTTACTTGCAATGGTTAGGTACGAGAATTCGACAATTGGCTGTACAAGCCGTGACGCTTCACTTATACTAGTTAATGACAGTGCGCCTTTGCTCGGTCCGCAGATCAGTCTGAACTAAGTCAGCTCATCTGAAAAAGCCCAGCCCCTTAGCCAACTTCAACCTAGGGGGTTATTATGTTCACGCGTACGTTGTTTCTGTTCAGCTTTACTTTGCTGTCGACAACATTTGTGTTATCGCTGAAGCCAGCGCGAGAGCAACAGACAAGCCAGCCAGTCATTGTACCGGTGCAATTGCCGAACCGGGTTCCCGAACCAGGAGAGTATATATTCCACCTACTAGACTTGCCTTCGGATATCAAGAACAATGCTGTGCTGGCAAAGGGATAATTTATGCATTTTGCTTATCAAGGTTTCACGCATGACCACGATATAAGACGCTTCAGATTTCGGTGTATTCAAGAACTTATCCCTCCCATTGACTTTTCAGTCGAGATCGACTTGGCACTTTTGTTTCGAACCCGGGTTCCGGTACAGGAAGGCCCGGCGTTTTGTCTTCACCTTCTCACTACGGCCGCGTCGGCCGGGCCAAGTTTCTTAGATAGATTTCGGAACTATCGAGTTCTCGAAGCTGATTTTCGTCCGCTACTTGTAGAGCGTGCAAGACGGGCTGCGGAGAAAGCTCTGAGAAGACCTTCTCGGAGCCTTTTGCGAAAACCTTCAGTGACGTCGAACGTCCATTTGGGAACAACGTTCAAGGAGCACTAAATGCCGTTTGCGGAATTCGCTGCTCGCTCTCTAGCGCCCCGTTCAGAAGAATGCGTCGGAGTCGTCGGGAGTTATGGTCCGCAAAAAATGAAATCAGCTCGGAAAATCAGTGGGATAGCTGTGGCACGATTACGATGTGCGATGCTTCTCCGAGCAGCTTGCCAATCTGATTGTTGCTTTACAGATTGTCATTTCTGACTGCGCGAGTTTCTTCACCGCGCTTCTTCGTACTCGTGCAGCTCTGGCGGCAGAGAATCTGTTCCGGCGCAAACAGCTGGCGCTCTTTCATGAGCGTGATAAGAAGGCGAAAGCCACAACCGCAGCGGACAGCTTTGTTTTCTCGAGGCTCGCTCGCTTGTTTGACTGGCGCCAGGCTTTGGTCATCGTGAAACCAGCCACGCTTCTTAGCTGGCATCGGGTTGCCTTCCGCCGATTTTGGCGTTGGAAGTCGCGACCTGTTGGAAGACCACCAGTTCCTGTCGAATTAAGGCGATTGATCCGTCGCATGGCAACCGAAAACCCGACCTGGGGTGAAGAGCGGATCGCGGATGAACTCTCGCTGAAACTGCAGATTCGGATCTCCCCACGTACCGTTAGCAGGTACATGGGGCGGATGCCGCGAACGGGTGGGTCTCAGAATCAGCGCTGGGTAACCTTTCTCCGCAATCATACGCATGAGATTGTCGCCTGCGACTTCTTTGTAGCAGTCACGGCACGTTTCCGTATCCTTTATGTATTTGTCGCTCTCGAGATCGGGTCCAGGCGTCTGGTTCACTTCAACGTGACTGCGCATCTGACGGCTAACGGGACTTTGCAGCAACTCCGGGAAGCGCTTCCCGACGACGGCGATTGCAGGTTCCTCCTTCATGATCGACATAAGACTTTCTCGGCCGGCCTCGATGAACAGGCGGAGAGTTGGGGCATCCACGTATTGCGATCGCCCGTTCGCATGCCGACCGCGAATGCTCATTGTGAACGGCTCATTGGGACGATACGCCGCGAATGTCTGGATTATGTCATCGCCCTCAGCGAAGGACATCTACGACGAGTTCTTCTTGAGTGGACCCAACACTACAATACCGACCGCCCTCATCGGTCTTTAGGGCCTGGTGTACCGGAGCCGAAGGTTCACGCAGCCATTGGTCACAGTACGCCTGATCAGCCATGGCGTGCTTCGCGTGTAATTGCAAAACCGATTCTTGGCGGTTTGCATTACGAGTACCGCTGGGAAAACGTGGCGCGTAAATCGGCATCGAGTTATTGCGGAGCACACCGGAGTGTAAGTCTTACGAATCCAGTGTTGGCTTGAATGGCCCGTTCAACGCATATAGTTAGCGCCGGTTTAAGGTTCGAGCTGCGACAAATGTTTCTGCCTGTCTTCTAGTCAGAAACAGGGTTCACGGAAACTGACGCTATCGATGACGAGGAATTCCAGGGGCCCTTCCTATCGTTTCTTCCAACGATCCGCCAGCGCCGTCAACTTGTCGTCCATAGTGCCTGGCTTGGGAAGTGACGCCGGTTTCTCCAGCTGGGGCGCTCGACCTTGCGCAGGCTTCGAGCCGGGCGTCTTCATCGATAGGGCGATGCGCTTGATTTTCGTGTCGGCGCTAAGCACATGCACCTTCACGATCTGACCAACCTTGACTATATCGCTCGGCTCCTTGATGTAACGGTCCGACAATTCGCTGATGTGCACCAGTCCATCTTGATGAACGCCGACATCGATGAAGGCGCCGAACTTGGTAACGTTTGTGACGATGCCTTCGAGCGTCATTCCCGTTTGCAAGTCTCCGATTTCCTTCACGTTGTCCTTAAAGCTGGGCGCGAGAAACCTGTCGCGCGGGTCGCGACCCGGTTTGCGGAGCTCTTCCAGAATGTCGTTCAGCGTGTAGACGCCGGCGGCCAAGCCGCTCTTGTCCAGCTTCTCGAGCAGCATTGGTTGTTCGATGAGCTGCTCGATTGGAACGTTCAAGTTTTGCGCGATCTGTTCGACCACGGGATAGGACTCCGGGTGAACGGCGGTGACGTCGAGCGGGTGATCGCCGTGGCGGATTCGTAGGAAGCCGGCGGCCTGCTCAAAGGTTTTGGCGCCGACTCCCGGCACGGCGTTCAATTGAACACGAGAACGGAAACGACCATTTTCATTGCGGAATTCGACGATTTTCTGGGCGGTGCGTTCGTTGATCCCGGCGACGTAGCGCAGGAGGGCCCAGGAAGCGGTGTTAAGTTCTACGCCGACGCGATTGACGCAGCTTTCAATTACCGTCTCAAGCGATTTGTGCAGACGCCGCTGATCGACGTCATGCTGATACTGGCCGACGCCGATGGACTTGGGGTCGAGCTTGACCAGCTCCGCCAGCGGGTCCTGCAAGCGGCGTGCGATAGAGATGGCGCCGCGGACAGTTAGGTCGAGATCCGGGAACTCCTGGCGCGCGATATCGGAGGCGGAATAGATCGAGGCGCCGGATTCGTTAACCATCACGCAGAACAGCGACGAGAGGCTTTCCTTCTTGAGAAAGTCACGCACGAAGGTATCCGTCTCGCGCGAGGCAGTGCCATTGCCGATCGCGATGGCCCGAACTCTGTATTTCGCGATCAGTGCTTTCAGGGTACGTTCCGCCCCGGCAACGTCGTTCTTGGGCTGGAACGGATAGATGGCATCGTGACAGAGAAATTTTCCCGTGTCGTCAACGACGGCGATCTTGCAGCCGGTGCGTATGCCGGGGTCAAGTCCGAGAACGGCAATCTGGCCCGCGGGAGGAGCAAGCAGCAGGTTCTGGAGATTCTCGCGGAACACCTGGATGGCATCGGTGTCGGCGCGCTGCTTGAGTTCCAGGCGGATCTCCGAAGCAATGGAACTTTGGAGCAGACGCTTCCAGGAGTCTTCGGCCGCCAGGTTCAGTTGGGTAGTCCAGTCGCCGGGCTGCTTGTGAATTTTGCTCTGGATGAGTTGGAGGGCGCGTTGCGGATCGACCTCGATGAGGAAGTAAAGGATTTTTTCGGTCTCGCCGCGACGAATGGCGAGCATGCGGTGCGAAGGAATCTGTTTAACCGGTTCGCGGTAGTCGTAATACATCTTGAATTTCTGTTGTTCATCGACCGCGTCCATTACGTTCTTGCTAACGACAACGCCTTCCTCAAACATGGCATGGCGCAGCAATTTACGAATATCGGCGCTGTCGCTGATGGTTTCGGCGACGATGTGACGCGCACCTTCCAGTGCGTCCGCTACGCTCGCGACACCTTTTTCAGCGTCGACAAAAGCCGCGGCAAATGTTTCCAGCGGCGTCCCCGTCGGCTCTTGAGTCCATAGATAGTCCGCCAGCGTCTGCAGACCCTTTTCCCGGGCGATCATAGCCTTGGTGCGACGCTTGGGTTTGTAGGGGAGGTACAGGTCTTCGAGTTCGTTTTTGTCAAGCGTCTGGCCGATAAGTGCCTTCAACGTGTCGGTTAGCTTGCCCTGTTCCTGAATCGAGGCGAGGATGACCTCTTTGCGGGAAGCCAACTCACGGAAATAGAGAAGCTTTTCTTCTATGGCGCGGATCTGGACTTCATCGAGGTTGCCGGTCATTTCCTTGCGGTAGCGAGCGATGAACGGGACGGTGGAACCTTGGTCGAGGAGCTCGACCGTGGCCAGGAGGCTCTTCATCGGGATCTGAAGCGTTTGGGCAATATGAATCAGAAGATCGGGAGACAGAGACTGAAATTCGGACATGAAAGGAAGAGACCTATTTTAACCGTTCGTGATGCGAACTCCTCATGGGGCAAACGTCAACTTGACATTCCCGTGCTCGAGAAAGCTCTGTTGCAAACTGACGGAATGTATTTGGTAGGGTAAAAGGCCATGATCGGAGATCGGCCCGCGTTGTTTCGAGGGCGACAATTTGCCGACGACGTGATCGTTCTTTGCGTCCGTTGGTACCTCCGATATTCACTTAGCTATCGAGATCTAGCCGAAATGATGATGGAGCGGCATCTTTCTGTGGACCCATCTACGATCTGGAGATGAGTGCAACGATATGCACCCGAACTGAATGCGCGGATCCGGCATAAATTGAGGCGGACAAATGGTTCTTGGCGAACAGACGAGACCTATGTGCGAGTGGCGGGACGCTGGACCTATTTATATAGAGCCGTGGACTCGAGCGGCGCGACCATTGACTTCCTTCTCTCGGAGACTCGCGATGTGTCCGCCGCTCCGACCTTCTTCCAGAAAGCGCTCGCTGCACCAAACTACCCTCGCTCGAGGGTGATCAATGTGGACGGAAACCCGTCGTACCCCAACGTTATTGACGAACTGAAGAGGAATCATGCACTGGGTCAGCGATGTCGCTGCCGCGTGGTCCCTTATCTCAACAATATTGTCGAGCAGGATCACCGTGCGATCAAACGGCGGATCAGTGCGAGCCTCGGCTTCCGCTCTTTCGCCGGTGCGGAACGGACCATCCAAGGCTATGAAGCAATGCACATGATCCGCAAAGGACAGGTTCGATGGCTGGCGAAGGGCGACATCGCCGAACAAATCCGCTTCATCAAATGCATCTTCGGACTTGCCAGCTGACCGGTACGGTCAAGCCACAATCTGCTTCACGCCTGGCGCGCCTATTTGCGACAGAGCCACTGAGGGAGTGGCGCAAGTGCCAGCGAACACAGAGCACGATAATCTCCGTAAAATGTCGCCCCCGGCATAGTGCTGCTCGCTTGCAAAACATTGAGCTCACGCTAACAGGTCATCCGCGGCTATTTGCAACACAGCCGCCTGATCTATAGCGTCCTCGCGGCGATCAGAACATAATTCGCAAGCCGAACCGGAAGTACCTCTGATCAAGGAGGCGACCGAGTGGTTGGGTACTGCTGATCTGACTGAAACCGCCCAGACTCTTCACTGAGCCATCATTATTCAACGACATGTTCGATACGTTCGCGCCGGGGCTGGCGAAGTGCGGTGTGTTGCTGACGTTGATTCCCTCGGCGCGGATCTGCAACTTGATGCGTTCGGTGACCGCGAAATTCCGAAACAAGCCCAAATCCAAGTTGTTATTGCCAGGTCCCCGGAGCCTATCGTAACCCGCCGTTCCAAATCGAGCTGTCGTAACAGGCGCGAAAGCGAGCGGGTCAAAGTAAGCCTGACCGCCCACGCCGCTACCAACCTTAGCCACATTTGTTTTCACCTGGTCAGCGCGCTGGGTGTTTCCCGTTGCGTTGAGCGAAGCACCCGAGGAGGTAACCGAGAACGGGAGCCCGGAGACATGCGCAAAGATCGCATTCAGGCTCCACCCGCCGGCGATTGCGGCGGCCACACCATGCTGGAGGAATCGTTTGTCCTTGCCGAACGGCACCGCATATGTGCCGGCGAGATGGAAGTTGTGCGTCACGTCGCTCGGCATGGTGGCGATCGCCAGATGCTGGTATTCCGGGATCAGAATACTGGGTGCCACATTCTCGCCGCCACAGCACAGCCCCATCTCGTGCGACCAGGCGTATGAGGCCTGGAACGAGAGACCGTTCGACATGCGCTTTTGCGCGGAGGCTTGAAGCGCATTGTAGTGGGCTGTCACGGCAGGTAAGTGGACGCTAACGGTGCCCACAATGCCCACGGGATAGAGAAGCTGGCTTGCTGCACCACCCCCAAGTGTACGAGCATAATTCACGTTCACAGGGGCATCCATATGAACAGCGTGCGTCCCGACATATCCTACTTGGCCAGTTATTCCGCCCAGGAATTCCCTTTGAATCGTCAGGTTCCACGATTCGATGTAGCCGCGGACGAAATTCTTTGGATCCGTATAGATGTTCCCCGTTCCCGGGGGAGGCGTGACGGCTCCGTCGGTGTTGTTAAAGACGGGTATGGGCACCACAGGCGCTCCGGTGGTCAGCGACCCTGCCGCCGTATACGAATTGGCTCCGGCGACAGAAGCCAGTGCCAGATCCGGGTAGATCAGCGAACTACGGAACATGTTGTACTGGGATGGCGATATAGCTCCACCTGCGCGGACGACGAACTTTTCGAACGGACGCCAGGCAATCCCGACAGTGGGAGCAAATAGCTTCTTCGAAATGTGGATACCGCAGTCGATCGGATTCAGTCCCACCCCACATGCCACTACCCTATTGGCAGTGAAATCGTAAAAGAAAATCCCGTTGTTCTCCTCAGTCGGGACAGGATAGTATTCCCAGCGAACGCCATAGTTGACCGTCAATTTCCGGTTCACCTGCCACTGATCGCGTATGTAGAGGGTATTCTGCCACAGACGTTTGGTCAGAAGAGGCGGAACCTGGACAGCGTTTTGCATGCTCTGGGGTAACCCCAATAGGAAATCGGCCATCGAATTATAAGGGTTGGGACTGGGGCCGCCGTTCAGGGAGGTTACGCCGCCGGAAAACGTAAAGTTGGTGGGCGAGACCTCAATGTGATTCTGATGCTGACGCGAGATGTCGAAGCCGAATCGAATATTGTGAGTTCCCTTGATCTTTGTCGCATTAGCGGTGTACTCGAATATCGGGTCCCTATACTCGAGAGGCGTGTACGATGCTCCAAGCTGGACGTAGTTGGCGATGCTGAAATTAGGCATGCCGCCAGCCCAAGGAAGATTGCCACGATTGGTATTGGGAATTCCCAGCACATCGGAGCCATACTTCACATCCGACTGTGTCGGAAACAGCAACTGGTGTGCTTGTGTGACGCCAAAGGTCGCATCGACAATAAACGTAGGACTGGCTACGTATGTTCCCGAAAAGGATAGTGCCATCGTGGCGCCGTGTTGCAGATAGTTTCCCGCCTGGGCGGCCGGAAAGGCGCTTGCGCCGCCCAGAACGATACCGTAAACCGGCTCCTGCAGGTTGTAATACGGCTGGTAGCCCCAGCGGCCGGACAACCTGAAGTTGGAGGTAGCGGTGTAATCCACTTTGGTATCGATCTTATGCAGGTTGTAAACAGTCGCCTGATTGACGTAATTGTTGTTAACAACTCCCGGAAGATTCGTTACTGGGAAAGACGGTATCAGCTTCTGTACAACAGGACTGACCCGGCTCGACGGAATGATCTTTCCGGGAAATGGGGTTTTCCCGGTCCCATTCGGATTTCCGGTGGCGGGATCGTAGATAGGGTTGGGTGAGCCAGTCATATCCCCGTGGAGCGTCGCCTGATTCGGGAAGGAAAGGACGCCCGAATTCGCTTCGCGATCGAAATCTCCTTCGTAGCTGCCAAAGTAGAACAACTTGTCCTTGATCACGTGCCCACCAAGCGAACCGCCCGTGTTGTTGTCCACCAAGTGAGGAGGTTTGGAGCCAGGGAGTGCGAAAAAGTTGTTCGCCTCGAACGCGCTGACGATGTTGTACAGGAACGCCGCTCCGTGCGTCTGGTTGGAGCCGCCCTTGAGCATTACATTGACGGAAGCGCCGCCAGCCTGACCCTGCTCGGCATCGGGGCTGTTGGTAACCACATTGACGTTAGCGATCGCTTCGACCGATGGCACGAACGTGGTGTTCTGTGCCGACCATGGATTGGTTGCGCTGACTCCTTCGATCCGAACATTCGCGCCGTAGGTTCCTGTCCCATTAGCCGCGAATTGCATAGACTTCGAAGGATTGTTGGTTCCTCCAGCGAGCTGTCCAGCCGGCGGAGACACACCGGGAACCAGCGCCAGCAGACCCTGGTATGTCCGGTTTGCTTGCGGCAGATTTTCCAGGGCGTGGGTGGCAATCTCCGAATGCACGTCCGCACGGTCCGTCTGCAGCACGGCTGATTCCGCAGTGACCTCCACTTTCTGCGACTGAGCGCCGAGCTGGAGCTGCGCATCCACGCGGACGACATTATTCTGATTCACGAGGATGTTCGATGCTGCGAAGCCGCGAAATCCTTCTTTGCGGATCTCGACGCGGTAGGTGCCCGCAGGTACGGTGGACACCGTGTAGGCGCCTTGTTGATTCGTCTGGACCGTACGCGAGTCGTTGGTGGATACTTCCGTGATTCTCACGGTTGCGTCCGGAACAGATGCGCCGCTAGCGTCGGTAACGCTACCCACCACGGAGCCAAAAAGAACCTGGGCGGTCGCCGGACGGCCGGAGAATGCCAGAAGCACGGCGAGCGCAACCATTCCCAAAACAGAACTTCGCACGCCGCCGAAACGGGCGTTTCGTGCCGGGTGCGAGTTGAAACATCTCGACATGGGAAACCTCTTTCTGTTTGTGAAAACACCTCTCAACAGAGTCCGAAAAACCTGACCGGCTCAATCCGGCAACGCAAAAGCATACATCGTTCCTGCGCCGCTGCCCACGATGTACTGCTTTCCATTCACGGCGTAACTGATCGGTCCGCTGGAATTCGCGCCGCCGAGATAGACGCTCCAGAGCAATTCACCCGTCTTGGCGTCGAGCGCCACGAAGTCGCCATCCATGCCGCCTCCGAACACGAGATCGCCCGCCGTCGAGAGTACGCCGTTCTCCGTGTAGTTGACCATCTTGAACTCCCATTTTTTCTCGCCAGTCTTCGGATCGATAGCGCGGATGGCCCCGTAGCCTTCGTCATCAGTCTTGTAATTCGGGAGCGTGCGGCCCCGGGCCGCAGCCGTATCTGCTGACGCGGCGGCCCTGCTGCGACGGGACGCCGGTGCGCTCTGGCCGTAGCCCGCCCACCAGCTGCTGCCGTTATATAGATGGCCCTGCACCCACGGTCCCGGGTCGCTCTTCTGGGAGACTGACAGGTAGTTGTCCCACACGGACATGTAGAACAGGCCCGTCCGCGGGCTGTACGATGGGGGATACCAGTTGGTGCCGCCCTGGGATCCGGGCATCACAGCAATCCCGCCCATCGGCTTCGGCCAGAAACCAGGCGCTTTAATCGGCCGGCCATCTTCATTAATACCCACCGCCCACGTCTGCTTGATGAACGGCTTGCCCATCAAATACTCGCCCGTGGCGCGGTCGAGTACATAAAAGAATCCGTTGCGGTTGCCCCACAACATCACTTTCCGCGGTTTGCCCTTCCACTCGATATCGGCCAGCACCGGTACCTGTGTCGAATCCCAGTCGTACTCGTCGCCGGGCGTGAATTGGTAATACCATTTCAACTTGCCCGTATCGGCGTCGAGCGCTATCACGCAATCTGAGTAAAGATTGTCGCCGGGCGCGCGAACATTGCCGTTCCAGCCCGGATTCGGATTGCCGGTGCCCCAGAACGTCAGGTTTGTATCCCGATCGTAGCTGCCGCCGTTCCAGATCGGGCTGCCGCCATGCTTCCACGCATCTCCCGCCCACGTCTTCGCCGCAGGATCGTCAGGGGAATTCGGCGATGTGTAGAACCGCCAGATCTCTTTCCCCGTGTTGACGTCGTAGGCCGCCACCCAGCAGTTCGATCCCATCTCGTTGGTCGCCTGCCCGAGGATCACCATGTTTTTCACGATGAGCGGCGCCACGTTGAACTGGTAGCCCATCTTCCAGTCCGCGAATGGCACGTCCCACAGTACGTGTCCGTTCTTGGTGTCGATTGCGATCAAATGACAGTCGTAAACCGTGGCCCAGAAGAGAGTATCGCCGGAGACCGCCATGCCTTTGTTTACTTCGTAGGCATGCTGCCCCATGTAATCGGACCGGTTGAACGGCCGTGCGTACTTCCAGTATTGGCGTCCCGTCACAGCGTCAAGCGCCACAACCTCCTGTGCGGTGCCCGCATACATGATGCCGTCGACGACCAACGGCGTGTTCTCCATCTTGGCGTAATCGGGATGGTAGACCCACTTCATTTGGAGGTTCTTGATGTTGCTCCGGTTGAGTTGTGTCAATGGACTGAATCGGTGGCTGTCGTACCCTCCTGAGTAAGTGAGCCAATTCTGCGGTTCTCTCTCTGGATGGAGCAGCCGGTCAAACGTCACCTGACCGGACAAAGCCGCCGCAAGAATTGCATACGTTGCCAGCACCCGAGATTTCACGATGAACCTCCTCCCGGACTTCCGCTGCCTTTCAACACCGCGCTCGATTATCAACGGCCTTTCTTGGGCCAAAATATGAGATAAGGTCTCCAACCATACTGAGACAGCATCTCAGAATATCCAGATGAGACTATATATCCGGCCGTTCACGATGTCAAAGGTAATTTTGGATCGAGTAACCAGACAATATGGACACGCATCCCAGCCTTCCTTAAGACGGTGTCCTATCTTTCGTGCATAATAGATCTGACTTGGGCGGCCGCGAGTTGCCGAGTCGACACGAAAAGTGAGCGCATTATGTTTGAACGCCCGCGATTGACGATATTCGCCGCCTCCGCATGCCTTTTCTGCGTCATCGCGCTGCATGCGGAGGCCCCACCCACGACACTTCATCCGTTCAACGGCACAAGCCTCACGGGATGGCACACGCTCGGCGCCGCGACGTGGCAAGTCCAAAACGGCGCCATCGCCGTTACCGCGAAGACTGGCTCCGGCGGTTGGCTTATCCTCGACAAAGGCTATGAAGACTTGATCTTGAAATTCGCTTTCCAGTGCTCGTCTTGTGAAGGTGGCGTTCTGCTTCGCAATGCGCCTGTCGATGGTGGCCGCACCAGCGGTCTCTACGTCCCTATCTCGGGCGTCGACGCAGCCAACGTATATCGCGTCACCCTCGATGCGCAAGGCAAGGAGCTCGACCGTAAGCTCGTTTCTGCTCACAAACCACGTAATAGTTTGGCAACCATCACGGGTCTGGGCGGCGGTTGGAGTGAGTTCTTGATGCAACTCCATGGAGCCATCGCCGATAGCACACGGGGCCCGGTGGTGACAGCGCACGACACCGGCAGTCCGTACGGACAGATCGCGCTCGGCCTATCAAACGGCGACCTCCGCGTCAAAGACATCGCGCTCGACAACGTACTCAATCGCCGGATGGGCCTTCCCGCCGAAATCACCGGCGCCGGCTTTCGCCGCCTGCAGCTCACCGACCGCTACTATTCGGAAGCCATCACCGCCGGCGATTTCAATCAAGACGGTGTCATGGATGTCGTCGCCGGACCTTACTACTACCCCGGCCCATCCTTTCAGACTGGCGTCGAAATTTACGCACCGCGGACGTACAGTATAGGCAGCGCGAATCAAGCCGGCGGTTACACCGACTCCTTCATCCTCTACGCCTACGATTTCAACCATGATGGCTGGACTGACATTCTCAAAGTCAATTATTGCTGCGCCTCGCAGAAGCCCGGCATTTATCTTTACGTCAATCCGAAAACCGACTCCCGCCACTGGGATGAATACAGAGTCGCGGACAATGATTCCGAAACGACCGCTTTTGGGGACATCGATGGCGACGGCAAGCCCGAACTCATCGTGACACTCGGCCGTGATCCCAATCGCGTTGTTGGGTATGCGAAGCCCGATGGGACCGATGTCACGAAACCTTGGACCTTCCACGCCATTTCACCGAAAGGCTCATATGGCGGCCACGCCGTAGGCTTGGGAGATGTGAACGGTGACGGCCGGACGGACGTCCTCGTCGGAACCGCATGGATCCAGCAGCCCGCCGCTGGACCGGAAAGCGGCCGTTGGGAGGTTCACCCGGCGCCCTTCGGTCGTGGTGACGACCCCTTTGTGCGCGGTGCCGATATGTTCCTTTATGACGTCAACGGCGATGGTCTTCCCGATGTCATTGGCAGCCTCTTCGCGCACGGTCCTGGTCTCGCCTGGTGGGAGCAGCAGCGCAACGCAGGCGCCATCTCCTGGAAGATGCATATCATCATGGATAAGCCCGACGCCACTCCCGAAGAGCGTAAGACATGGGATGAGACGGACAAGTCGGTGGCCTTTACCGAACTCCACGGTCTGGCCCTCGCGGACATCGACGGCGACGGGGTCAAGGACATCGTCACTGGCAAACGCTGGTGGTCGCATGGCATCGAGTACCCCGAAGACGATTTCAACTCGCCCCCCGTCGTTTACTGGTTCAAACTGGTGCGCAAGCAGGATCGCCACGTCGAGTTCGTCCCGGGAATTGTAACTAACATGGCCGGCCTCGGCACTCAGATCACAGCGGCCGATGTCAACGGGGATGGCCGCCCGGACATCCTGACGGCTGGCCGCCGCGGCGCCTACGTCTACCTGAACACCGGCATCAAATAAAATTCTCTCTCCGCGAGCCTTTTCTGCGCCACCACAGGTGGGCCTGTCAAACGGGAAAAGAAAGGAAGACAAAACGCTTTGCAAAAATCGCATCATTCTCATCGGCTTTCTAGGTCTGGACGCGGAGAGCAGACCGAGCGGCAATGGTTAACTTGGAGAGTGCTAAGTCATATGCGCGTTTTTACGACGTTAGCTGTTTCGTTTACCCTTCTGGCGTGCTCACTGACTGCGATCGCCGCCGACAAAGATTTCAATGGTCGTTGGGACCTGATCGTCCACAACAACCCCAACTGCACTGTCACCTGCGCTTGGTGGCTGGAAGTGACGGGTGCCGGTACGCCGGAAGTGAAAGCCACGTTCGTCGGATTTCCCGACGGTAGCCTGCATGAACTTCCGGACCTGACGATTAGGGATGGCGTGCTGCATTTTGCCTGGGACCCTCCGGCGAGTACGAGACGAGTCCCGGAGGGAGCGGCTCCGAGTGGTGGACCGCCTACTGGCGCGGGAGGAGTCCCAGCTCCGGCACTCCATCATATGGATTACGAGGTGCGATATCTTGATGGCAAGCTCGAAGGCACAGTGACCGGCGCCAAGAACCTCACGTTCACAGGTGAGCGTACGCCCATGATTAATGAGCATGACGACGGCACGTGGATCAAAGGAAAGCCGATAGTCCTTTTTAATGGTAACGACCTGACGGGCTGGACTGGCATCCGGAGTGAGAACGCGGAAGGCTGGACGGTGGAAAACGGCATCCTGATGAGCAGGGGTCACGCGGACGATCTGGTGACGAGGGAGAAGTACTGGAATTTCGAGCTGCATGCCGAATACAACCTTGAAGAACGGAGCAACAGCGGCATCGGACTCCGCGGGCGGTACGAAGTACAGATCGCTTCGGATTTTGGCCAGCCGCCTGGTATCCACGGCACCGGTGCGCTGTATACCCGGATTCTGCCGCCGGTGAACGCGGGTAAGCCCGCCGGAGAATGGCAGACATACGATTTCCGACTGGTGGGCATGGAGGTCACGACGATCCTCAATGGGGTGAAGCTGTATGAGAGGGGCGTGATCGATGGATTGACCGGGATCGCGTACGACCCCTATGAAGGCAAGCCGGGTTCGCTCGAGTTGCAGGGCGACCATGGCGCGGTTAAGTTCCGGAATCTGGTTCTGACGCCGCTTACCAAGAAAGCCAGATAGCCGTGGGGCGCGCTCAGATGTTCAAGTCATGAGACGACGTGATTTTCTTCTCGGCTCTGCGGCCTGCACACGTTATGTCGGCGTCGCACGCGCGCAAGACGCTGCGACACAGGCGAAGCTGGACCGCATCAGCGTGATGTCTAACGATTTCGATGCCATCATGACAGAAGTTCGAGACTGGAGTCATGTAGCTACGCCGAAACAACTCGACATCATGGACTACCCGGAAATGCTGGCAGACCGCTACCACATCCACAATGTAGATGTACTTAACATCAATTTCCTCTCGATGGAACCGTCGTACTACAGGAAATTCAATGGGCGGCTGAAGCAAGCTAAATCAAAGATGGTGAACGTGCCCGTGGAACTGGACCAAAAAGGCTACGCAGGAATCGTAAGCCCTTGCTCGCCCGATCCTGCGCTCCGTGCAAAGGCCGTCGATCTCACGAAAAAATGGATTGATATCGCGTTAATGATCGGCTGCCCGAGCATTATGGTGAATCAGGGTACCCGCGCGTTGCCGGAGGACCTGGCGCCATGCGTCGACGCGCTGAAAACATTAAGTGCCTACGGCAAATCGAAGAAGGTCGCGGTCGTTATAGAGAATCGCGGCCGGACGCCACCCGAAGAGCTGGCGCAATTGATCAGGGCTTCCGGAACTTATGCGAATCCCGACATTGGAAACTTCCCCGACGAAGACTCCCGTGCTCGCGGCCTGCGGCTGCTATACCCGCTTTCTTACAACGTCAGCCACGTCAAGATGAGCCCGCGATTCGATTTCGCCAATGCGATCAGAATCTCGAAGCAGATGGGGTTCAAGGGCGTGTACTCGATTGAGACCGGCGGCCCCGATCCGTACGCGAAAGTGCAGACGATACTCGACGTGTTGCTGGCAAATATGTAATCGTCAGATTGCATCTTAGGCGTGCAAGGTCTTCAGGCGATCAGGAAAGTCCTTTATGTTCAAATCTGGACTTTTTGCCCTTGAGTAGCTCGTCGACGACTGTGGTCCGCAATAACATGGTCGGAGGCTCATGCCGCTTCTGCCCATCGATACTCGTGATGTAAGCCACCAAGAATTGGTGTGGCAATGACTGGAACGGGTCGGCCAAGGCGGATCAGGTTGTTTGTGAGCCGGCAGAGTTTGCTGAACTTGGCCAGGAATACCTGGCCCGAGGGATCGATGAGGCCGCCGCCCGCCGTTGTAGTGACGGGCCCACTCACGAAGAATTCTACGCAAGTGAGATGCGTTCAGTCGGATGAGGTAGTCGAGACATTCGCGACGTATCGTGCCGATCAACCGTTCGCAATTAGCGTTGGCGGTCGGAGTTCGCACGGGTGATCGCAGCACCCGGATGCCCCAGCTCTCTACCTCTCCAGCTAGTTGGGCCGAGAAAGTCGCATGCCGATCATGGAGGAGAAATCGGTAATCCTGGTCACCGGGAAGCGCTTCCCGGAGTTGCTGCACGGTCCATTCCGCAGTCGGATGTTCGGTCACGTTGCAGTGAACGAGAAGTCGGGATCCGATCTCAAGAGCAATGAACACCTAAAGGATCTGGAAGCTGGCCGTGATGGAGACAAAGAAAATCGCAAGCAACGATTCCCTGCGCATGGTTGCGAACAAACGTCGACCAGCGCTGGTCTTGAGATCCGCCGCGCTGCTGTAGGCTTTTGAGATATTTACCAACCGTGCGTGGTGAGAGATGAATCTGCAGCTTCAGCCAGAGTTCATCCGCGATTCGCTCTTCACCCCAAGTGGGGTTTTCGATAGCCATGCGGCGGATGAGACGTCTCACCTCGGCTGAAACGGGTGGCCTTCCGGGTGGTCTCGATTTCCAACGCCAGAATCGACGGAACGCAGCTCGATGCCAGCCGATCAAGGTGGCCGGCTTGACGATTACCAACGCATTTCGCCACTCAAATAACCGAGCAAGCTTGGAAAATACTAAGCGGTCCCCCGGCACCGGTTGCTTTGGCTTTCGTCTCGCGTTCTTGGAAAAGGACAGCTGCTTACCCAGGAACAGATTCTCGGCTGCTAGCGATGTACGGCTGCGAAAAAGAGCAGCGCAGAACCTGAAGAAGTCAGAAACGGCAATCTTCACGGCAATCATCAGCTTTGAGACGTGCCGCCACAGGTGTCGCACCTCGCAATCCTCTCATAGCTATCCAACTGATTTCACAGGTCCACCGATTTTCTGCGGACCACACCGATGCAGAACGGTCACGTCGAGAGCTTCAATGGGCGGCTTCGGGATGAATGTCTGAATGCAAACTGGTTCTCGCAATCTATTCGACGCGCGCCACAAAATCACCGTCTGGCGGGACGATTATAACGTGGCACGCCCACATAGCAGCTTGGCCTACCGGACACCGGGCGGAGTTTGCAGCTCAGTGGCAACACCCTTCGTCCTCATTCCATTCCGTACCGCAGCCGGAACCGCCCGTCAGGGCTACCCTGACGGCGCGCTGCGCGGCCTTGATGGACGAACCCGGCTGCAGCGAACCACCTGACATGAGGACGAAGGGCTATCCCGACGGTGTACTTACGTGACAATTTCAGATGTTAAGCTGGACCAGTGGTTTGGTCAGGTCACATGGACGCTGCACCAAAATCAGGATGCAATTCAAACGGCATACGAGAGCTTACTCACGAGTTCCCTGTGAAGATCTCGTCGTCTTAGCGCGGTCCGCGAGAATTACGTCCCGGCCGAGGGAACCGGCGGCAACGGTCCCGTTGATTATCGTGGCGAAGGCACAGGGACGGCAACCGGAGGCGAATTGGGTGGCACTATAGTGGCGGTATTGGCGGGCAAATTTGTCTACGAGTCGAATCGTCGGCACAATTCGATTGCCGCCTTCCCGTTCAATCTGGATTACGGGATCCGACTGACGGTTTCTGATGGCGATGACGCTACCCTCGAATAGCATCGTTCCGCTCGGTCTCCATTAAGGAGACTGGCCAATGGGATCCAAACGGATATACTTTGCCACCGCGCCCCGGCGAGTATGCGTACTCTTCTCGTGCCTACGCCGATTAAGCTACGATTTCAGCTCACTGTGATGGATGAAGAGTGAGCTTTTGAACTCGCCAATTGGTGAGTTCACCAACATAGAGTGTGTTGGGATTGCGGCAGTCGATCTGATTTACCGTGCCGAACTCTTTGATCCGCTTGCCCGCGGTACCAAACTTTCCGAGCACCTTCCCGTCCAGATCCATTTTGTAGATCTCTCCATTTTCCATGGAGTCCGGAGAGTTCGAGTTCGAACTGTATAGATATTGGTGAGCGCCCGGTGAAATGCACACGGTCCACGGCGCGCCTATATCGGTGTACTGCGTCTTGAAGTTCCCGTCGTTGTCGAACACCTGAATTCGCTTGTTTCCCAAATCCGCCACGTATACGTTTCCCCGCGTGTCAGTCGCGAGCGAATTGGGCATATTGAATTGTCCATCGCCAGAGCCTTTGGAACCCCAAGCCTTGATGAACTTGCCCTCCTTGTTTAATTTCACGACTCTTGCATTGGTATAAGCATCGGTGACGAAGATGTCACCTGCCGCATCCCAGGCGATATCGGTCGGCCGATTGAAGTTGTCGCCGGCAATCGCCCGGGGGCTCCGCCCCGCGGCACCACCTTCGCCTTCACCGGCATCCGCACCTATATTGATTGATTCCGGTTTCCGACTCAGGGTCATTAAGAACTTGCCCGTAAGATCGAACTTAATGATCGTATTGGCGCCGCGGTCGACTGTCCAGATGTTTCCCTGGGCGTCCACTCGAATAGCCTGTGCGAAGAGGAAGCCATAAATTCCGAGGCCGATTTCGTGAAGGTACTTGCCGGTGGAGTCGAACACAAGGAGACGCGATCCACCATGAGTAAAGAAGCGGGATCCACCCATCGTCATGTTCTCGCCGGTTCGCGTATACACGAAGATGTTTCCCTTGGCGTCAGTTGCTACACCGGCAACTTCACCGAGATACATGTTTTCCGGCAATTTCAGGAGGTTTGCGTTCGCCTCAAATAGTATGTCCGGAACCTGTCCGAAAACTATCCTACTGAATGAAAGTGCCAGTGTGATCGAAAGACCTAATGAGTTCTTCACGGTGCGCCTATTTTCCGTTGGAGAATATCAACTTCTGCACTCGCCAGAGCTGAATTTCCGAGATATATAGCTGATTGGGATTGCGGCAGTCGATCTCATGCAGACCACTGAACTCTCCAAGCTGTTTTCCCGCCTTGCCGAACTTGCCCACAATTGTCCCATCCAGCTCCATCTTGTAGACCTCGCCCGTTACTGTTGCGAGTGTTGAATCATTAGTATCGGGGAACGAATTCGATGAGAACAGATATTGATGCGGTCCAGGCGAAATGCAGACCTCCCAAGGTGCACCGACATTATTGTAGATGGCTTTGAACTTTAGGTCGTCGTCCAGAACTTGAATCCGGTGATTGCTCCGATCTCCGACGTAAACATTTCCCTTGGCATCAACGGCCAGCGTATGGGGGAGATTGAACTGGCCCGGCGCAGAGCCCTTCGTACCAATCGAAGTAATATACTTCCCGTTCTTGTCATATTTCACAACTCGCGAGTTGCCATACCCGTCAGAAACAAAGATGTTGCCAGCGGGATCCCAGCCGACGTCGGTGGGCCGTGAAAACGTGTATTTGCCCGGATTCGCCGCCGAGGCCGGAGGCGGAGGCACAGCTAACGCATCCAGCGGTTCCGGCCGTCTGCCGAGCGTCATCACTACACGGCCTTCAGGATTGAACTCGATGACCATGTTGGAGCCTTCGTCGACTGCCCAGATGTTGTCCTGAGAATCGACCCTTACGGAGTGGGCAAAAACGAAACCGTACAAACCGGCACCGATCTCCCGAAGGAAGTTCCCATTGGCATCGAACTCAAATAAACGCGTGGCTTGGCTTCTTGTGTAGACAAAAATATGCCCTTTGGAGTTCGTCGCCACGCCAATTCCTTCCCCCAAGTAAAGGTTGCGCGGAAACTTTAGGAGATTCGGCACCGATTTGAAAGGAATCTCCGGCACGTTCTGTGCCTTAGCCCGCAAGGCGCGTGCGGCGGGCGTCAGATCCGCAGGTGAATCCGCATGCTGTGCCCAAATGGGTACCCAGGCCACCAGCAAAACAAAAAGTAAAGCTCCAACCTGGTTCCGTCTGCTTTTCATCATCCTGGATGTCCAGTATATTCCAAGCTTCTGCCTTAGCTTTATGCGCGAAATTTCGCGGCGCTACTCTTGGTCTGGTAAGGCGAAGACATACAATGCGTTTCCGTTCGGGGGGACGTGTATCTCGGGAGTCACGATGGCCGGAACCATCCTTGGGCTTCCACCACCAAGTCCCGTCGTGACAGCTATGTACTGTTTACTATCGATGCTGAACGTCATCGGGAAACCCTGAACGGAGGTTCCCAAACGGACTTTCCAAAGTATGTGTCCAGTTTTGACGTCGAAGGCTTTGAATGTGCGGTCAAGATCACCTACAAAGCCGACACCGCCGGCTGTGGAGAGAACGGACGTAAGAAATGGCGCACGTTGCTCCAATTTCCACAATTCGGTCATGCTTCGCACGTCATACGCTGCGAGCTTGCCCAAGTTTCCATTGCTGCCCGGCATCTCGAAGAAACGGCGTCGTGCCGCCGTACCGCCAGAACCTTCGACGGATTCGACGCTACGGCCCGACATCTCCTGACAGCTCTGGCTCAATGGAATGATCAGGGCCTGGAGGTCAGGATTGTAGCTCATTGCCTGCCAGTTCTTTCCTCCTTCCGTACTTGGACAGGTCTGCACCCACTCCCCAACCTTTTGCTCAACAATATCGTTTCGGTAGTGGACTTTCCCGGTGCTCGCATCTATCTCATCAAATACGTTTTGGAAAACCATGTTTTTGTAGCCAAGAAATTTCCCCGTCTCGCGATCAAGCTTCCACAGAATGCCAGTTTTTCCCGCGGTAAGAAGCAGTTTTTGTCCTCCCGAGTCGACTAGAACGCGTTCGAAGACTTCGTCTTGGTCGAACGACTCACCCGGAATGTGCTGGAAATACCAAGCGAGCTTACCGTCCTCGGGATGAAGAGCCAGAGTTGAGCTTGTGTATAGTGCGTCTGCTCCGGTCCCGCGACTCGAACGCATCCAAGGCTTGGGTTGGGCGACGCCCCAAAAAGTTAAGTCGAGAGTTGGATCATAGCTCCCGGTAATCCATGTGTCGCCACCGGTGCGCAGAAGATTCGGAAGTTTGTTCCAGCTATCCCCGCCGGGTTCTCCCTGCCGAGCCACCGTATAGAATCGCCAGAGCTGTTTCCCGGTCTCGGAATCGTACGCGCTGATGAAGCATTTTTCCTCGTGATACAAAATGCAGCCCGCTAGACCCTGTATTACTTTGCCCTTAATAACGATCGCACCGCTCGTGTTAGTAAAGTCCGGGGTCTTTTCTGAAATGCGCGTGTCCCAGACAACCTTGCCGTTGCGGGCATCAAGCGCAACGACTCGTCCATCCGTAGTAGCTCCAAACACCTTGTCCTTGTAGAGAGCCAGATTTCGCATCGCGATCGTTCCAAAATTGCCAACGGTCGGGCCAATTTGGTTTTCCCAGATCAGATCGCCGGTGCGGGCATCGAGCGCTTGGATGTAGTTGCTGGTATTTGCAAGAAAAATAGTGTTGCTGTGGAACATCGGCGAGGGCTCATTGGCCCCGCTTTCGTTCATTGCCCTCACCCAAACGAGCTTGAGATTTTTAACATTGGCTCGCGTCACCTGTGACAGCGGGCTGTAATTCCAGGCCTGGTAGTTCCGGCGGATCATTAGCCAGTCGCCCGGATCGGGGTTGCCAAGCATCTCATCAGTCACCGGTGTGTAGTTCTTCACTAGTCCGCTTACGGTCATGCCACGGGCTGGCGCAAGATTAACCGGGAAAACACCATTACCACGAGTGGTTGCCGCTGCCGTACCACTCGCCTTAGAGGAGCTTCCCGCGCTTCCGGTCCGCGTTTCGACGCCCTGGGCTTGAATCACGTCGGGCCGTACAATGCCGGACGCGATACTACGAATAACGTCGGGGGTTTCGGCAGTTATGGCTGGGGTTCCCGCCGTTGCGCCATTCGCTTGCAGAATAAAAGCGACGGCGTCGATGTATACACTCTTGTCCAAACTACTAGGATTCCCGGGAGGCATGGTGGCCTGAACATATGACACCAGGTCACGGACCGTCCGGCTGCCCCAAACGCTCATGAAATTTTTGCCGGCCAATTGTGGGGCCTCGTTGCGTCCGGCGAGCTCCGGCCCATGGCAACTAGAACAGTTGGTTTGATACGCAGTCCGGCCGACGGTGGTTTGATCCGAAGCGGCCGAAGCGGGTCTAGATGCCTGTCGAGCCGTCAACAGCAAAGTGCAACAGGCCGCGGCAACTGCCGCAAATCGCAAAATGTTTTTCTGCATGAGTGTCGTCAGGCAACAGCCAGCCCCAGAGGTTGCCATCTGGCGCCTTTTCGCTCTGAAGTTGAATATAGATTCGGCCCTTACGAAGGGTCGCGATACGTTGCGGCGTCAATTCGAAAGACCCGCTAAGAGTGCCACTAGTTGCCTTAGAAATGGTCAAATCGAGCACAGCTGGTCCGCGTACACCCGTCACCGTACTCTCGTGAAGCTGAGCCGTAGTGGCAGGTGACGCCAACCCTTCGAACGATCCGGTGACCACCAGCTTAGAACGGGTGAGTAGCGCTACAGCGGAACCCGATCCAAGAATGTTTTCGCTCATGGAAGCATCCATAGCGACCGGGCTGAGGCGAGTCTTGAATGAAGTTGTGCTTTCGGCAAGTCCAGCTACGGAGAATAACAGGACCACACAAATGAAATATTTCATTTGACGAACGCATTCAACGGGCACGAAACATCGTCTATCAGTCCAACTGGCCATCGGTCCGAATAATTTATCAGGTATGGCACGTAAAACTCACGGGAGAGCAAACGCGAAAACCGCATGGTTAGCAGAAATCGCTACGTATTGCTTCTCATCAACCATATAGGTAATCGGCGCCGAAGATATCTGTCCTCCAGTTGTCGCATGCCATAGCGGCACACCAGTAAGCGCATCCAGCGCCCAAAAATAACCCTCGCGGCTTCCGGTGAACAGCATGTTCCCGCCAGTGGTTAAAATACCGGCGTCCGTGACATCATGCATTTTGAAGGACCACTTCTCCTGTCCGGTCTGCGGCTCGATTGCAATCACCTCGCCATGCCCGGCTGCTTCGGTCCAAGTGTTGATCGGACCGCGCCGGATCGGTTGCACGGCCGATCTTGTGGCGCCGCCAGAATAATTCTCACCGGCGTGGTAAGCCGCGGGAAGCTTCGAAAAGAAAGAGTAGTAATCCTTCCAAGCGGAGACATAGAACAAACCGGTGCGCGGATTCCACGAAGGCGAATACCAATTCGTGGCGCCCTGCATGCCTGGATACAGCTTCGTACCGCCGATGGTTGGTTTCGTTTCAGGCAGCCGTATGGGGCGGCCGTTCTCGTCGAGGCCTGCTGCCCAGGTCTGATGAACGAACGCATTGCCCCGGATGAACTTTCCGGTAGCCCGATCCAAAATGTAGAAAAATCCATTCCGATTCGCCCAGAGGATCACCTTTCGTTCACTTCCGTTCCAATTTATATTGGCGAGAACCGGCACCTGTGCGGAATCCCAATCTGACGCGTCGTTAGGTGAGAACTGAAAATGCCACTTCAATTTGCCGGTATCGGCGTCGAGCGCGATGACGGAGCAACTGTAAAGATTGTCACCAGCGCGTGAATCCGGATTCCAGTCCGGCCCGGGATTTCCGGTGCCCCAGTATACGGCATTTAGATCAGGATCGTACGAGCCGGTTACCCAGGTGCTGGCTGATCCGTGCTTCCACGAATCTCCAGGCCACGTTTCGTTTGCGGGCTCGCCCGGACCCGGTACAGTGTTGAACTTCCAAACTAGTTTTCCTGTCGCCGCATCATAGGCAGCAATGAAGCCACGGATGCCATACTCCCCACCGGCGGGTCCAAGAATGACTTTATCCTTGACAACGAGCGGCGCTTCCGTAACTGAATAGCCTAGTTTAGGATCGGCAAGCTCGATATTCCAAAGCACGCGGCCGTTCTTAGCATCAAGTGCTACGAGATGCGAGTCGACTGTGCCCATGAACAAAGTGTTGCCACGAATGGCGAGCCCTCGATTCACCAGCCCACAACATAGTCGTGCGTCAGCGGAAACCCTGTATTGATAAATCCAAAACATGCGTCCGGTTTTGGCATCGAGCGCAACTACGTCATTGGGTGCCTGCGTGAAATACATAACTCCATCAACAACCAACGGGCTCGCTTCCATTTTTTGGACCGAGTCGGCCTGAAAAACCCACTGCATTTGGAGGCTCTTCGCATTGGCTCTCGTGATTTGATCGAGCGTGCTATAGCGAAGGCTCGAGTATCCACCCGAATACATGAGCCAGTTTTGCGGTTCCTTGGCTGAGTGCAGAAGACGCTGATAGCTTACCTGCGCAAATAGCGAAGCGGCAACTGACGCAAGAAGCAGGAATCGGTAAGATTTCATCGTGGACGGCTCCCTTCTCCCCTCGCTCCGATCGGCACGGTCGGCGCGTCTTCTCCTTTGAGACTGACCAGGTAAGAGATAAGATCCGCCCGCTCGGTATCGGTAAGTTGGTCCTTGTACGACGGCATGCGCGGCCCGTTTTCAATCGTGTAGTCCCTTAAGTCGGCCTTCGAGAGCGAAAGTAGCCGCTCTTTCGAATCGAGAATTTGTACCGTGAGCGTATCCTCATTCATACGCCGTCCCATGATCACTTCACCGGAACGCGTGGTTGCGCGAATGAATCTATGCTGCGGAAGCGCAATGGAGTTTGCATCGAGAAGCGCGTCCTCGATATAGCTCGGCGTACGAATTGCCCCGACATCGCTCAAATCGAGTGAGAGATAAGAACCGCTCCCATTTACACGATGACACGCAAGGCAGCCACCTTTACTTTCGAAAATCTGCCGTCCCCTTATTGCGTCACCTAAGGCAACCTTCCTCGTCTTGAAATCACGCATTGCGTGAAGATAAGCGATAAGCGCAACGAGGTTCCCACGGTTTATGTTGTTGGGCGGCATCATCGTGCCTGGGATACCGTTTTGGATGATTTGAGCTAACTCTTCGTCATTCGGCGCGCGCTTGAATTGTCCCCGCTTCAAATCCACGCCGCTGACCTGATCCCCATCGGGACCATGACAGGCGGAACACGCTGCACTAAATATTCGGGCTCCGGTATCGAGCTGAACCGGGTCTGTGCCATGCTGCTGCGCCCACAACGGCTGCGATATATTTAGCCAGTGCATCGCAAAGACCACACACAGGCAAGTTCCGCGCCGGCCTAACAGGAGTTTTGCCGATAACCGATTCCCAGAAAAGGTTGGCACGACCTAATACTTTATGTCAAAGCGGTTCACCAGGACGGGATGTTTATGAATCGTCGTGAGCTAATGACAACCCTGAGTGCAATGACAGCGGCGGTCCAAGCGTCACATGTTCAGGCTCAAACGGCGGCTGGGAACCACTCCTATAAAGGGAGGCTGCACCCCGGCCTCGTTGCTATGTCTTTCCGCAATCAATTGGAGACCGGAAAGATGAGTTATGAAGACGCCGTCCGCACCGTCGCGGATCTTGGCCTCGAAGGAATGGACATGACGGGCTATTGGCTCCCACCTCTATTGCCGTTCAAGCCCGGGATCAAATCGCAAGAAGTTTCAGAGATGGTACGGCAAACACCTGCCAACCCGAGCAGCCAATGGCTAGCATCTCTTCGCAGCGCGGCGTACAGACACGGTGTGCATATCTATAGTGTCGGATCACCTGTGAAAATGGCACAGCCGACCGCAGAATTGCGTCAAAAAGAGATAGCATTCGCTAAGAAGTGGATTGATATTGCCGACCAGCTCGGGGCCGGACACGTCCGAGTTTTTGGCGGCGGCATTGCGCCGGGGGCGACTGAGGTCCAAGCGGTAGACTGGGCCGTGGAAGTTTATAAGCCCGCGCTTGACTATGCAGGCGCCAAGGGTATCTGTCTGGGCCTTGAAGACGATGACGAATTGACTAGGACATCCGATCAGCTCTTCACGATCTTAACGAAGGTAAATCATTCGTCCGCTCGTGTCAACCTGGATTGCGGAAATTTTCGCAAGGATGGCTACAAAGAAGTCGAGCGATGCGCGCCTTATGCCGCCGCGACTCACATCAAAACCAATATGTCGACACCAGATGGGAAAAGGGAGCCGGCCGATTGGGTGAAGCTATTCGGTATCTTGGCTAATTCCGGTTATCGAGGGTTCGTTTCAATCGAAATCGAGCCGCACGACAAAGATAATCCAGTACCGAGGTATGCGGCAGAGTTGATTCGCTGCGCCAGAATGTATTCGGGAGTGTAGAGACAAGGACAATGAAACTAGTTATAAGATCCGGTTTGCTGGTGCTCACGCTAGCCGCTGGAGGCTTGGTTGCACAGAACCCCGCCATTCAACGAACTATTTTGCAGTGGCAAGACACCTCTGTGCCCGGCCGTGAAGTGGTGATTGCGCGAGTAAAAATTCGGCCAGGCGGCGCCGCGGGGCCGCACACCCACCCCGGCGAAGAGATCAGCTACATCTTGGATGGCGAAGCAGAAATCCTAGTGGATGGCAAACCTCCGTTGAGAGTAAAGTCCGGCGATTCGTTTGTGATTCCGGCGGGCGCGCGGCACGATGCTCGAAATACCGGAAGCCAATCGTGTAGTCTGGTGGCGATTTACCTTATTGAGAAGGGCAAACCACTAGCTGCTCCGGCACCCTGAGCTTAATGAATGATGTCTCACGGCGCACTTTTCTGGGTTCGACTGCAATTGCTTCGTCCCTCCAGTCAACAGGCGTACAAGGCGAGGTAAAACCGGGGCCGACGCAAATTTCGGCGATTTGCGCAACGGAAGGACCTACTTTTGGACAGTAGTGCCCTGTGTTAGCGAACGTTCTTGCCGTGAACCGACCGTGGCAGCCGGCTCGTCGCGCGATCTTTTTGGTAACGCGAAGGCAACGTACGCGTGATGTTCTCTCTGTATTTCATCTTCCTTGTCCACTGAATGGCCGGCAGCAGCGCAGATCGCGATGTATTCTCTTGTAGGTCATCAAAATTCGTTGCGCGAGTTTCACGCCGCTTCAGACCGGTGGTAACGATGGTGCAACCCGCCTAGCCGCGATGTGGACGCGATGCGGGTTTTAAATGGAGAACGCCTTTCGACTGCTCGTTCGGCCGGAGAGCTCTTGTTCAGGCCAATATAAGTCCGGTCTTGGTGGTAATAGGTAAGGTAGTCACGCCCAAGCCGCCGAAGCTGATTTTCGCGGCGCCAATCAGGACGTTCGCCATGAGGGTGACCATTAGAAGGCTGAACCCTCGTTCGTTGTTCCAAGACGGGCGAGCGCCACGCTGCCTCATACTGGTGTGAGTCAGTCGGCTGGAAAGCTCGGCCATTTGACGATGCTTATCGACGGTTTCGCTCTAGGAGCCGGAAAAATATCACTCACGCATCATCGACTTGTTATCAATCCTACGGTCGCCAAATACGATGGATAACACTGTGGGATCACTTCGCATTCTGCCTGATGTAGTGTCGTTGCCCAAGTCACTTTGTGAAGCCACGGACACCCATTCTTTCACGCGTTTTCACTCGCAGCAAAGAACAGAGGAACGCTGTCAACGCTGTCCAATTTGGCCCCATCACGCGCTGCGCTTCAAATCCCACAACGCCGAATAACTGGACAAATGCATCGGAAGACCGCGCGAAGATGCCGACCGGGGAAGGCATCGGAGAGGCCTGAGCAAAGAGACAGAAATTCACGGAGATTACCGCTTTAGCACACATCCCGTGGGTATGCCCAATAGGATGCCTACGCCGCATAGTACGATTTATCAGCGCGTATTTTAAGCCGTCTGTACTTCACGAATTCTCAATAACATCGGCGCGGCTGATGACTCCTGAGATCTATTGATTCTTGGTCTCTTTCTGGCTACTGGCCAGAATCAGCGTGCGCCAGTGTCGTCCTCCAGATACGTTGAGTGATTCACGGTGCTGGCGAAAATGCACTGGCGTGGCGACTCGACGAGACGTTTGTCGTACGGCGTCCGGAATCGATCGGTGGTCCGACTCATAAACGCTTTGATCCGGCTCGCCTCGGAACGGCTGAGCGTATCGAGTTCGGATAGTTCGATGATCCACACGCCGCGCGTTTGTAGCGCGGAATCCTTGCTGCCCAAATCTGCTAGTTCGTCGGTGAAGTAGGGTCCGGCCAATGTCTTCAATGCCGTGGATTTTTTGCTCCCTTGTGGGCGCAAGGTCAAAAAACTCATGCGACGCGTTGATAAAACTTGAGCAAACCACCTAAGCGCTGGTGACATATAACGGTGCTCGCTGGCGCGGCGGCGGAGAAGCAGGGGCAGGGAAGAGCAAGAGATTTTGTTTGCCTTGGTGGTTGCGTTCGTGACGGTAATGGTTAAGAAATTCAGCGATCGCGCGCCGCAACGAGGCCTCACCAAACAGAATCAGTTTTGACAAACACTCGTTGTGGATGGAGCGCACCCAGCGCTCCGCGAAGGCATTCAGGTCCGGACTTCGAGGCGGTAGACGAATGGGTTGTACTCCGCCGGACTGAAGCATGGTTCGGAAGGAGGTGCAGAACTTCGTATCGCGATCATGCAAGGCGTAGCGGACTGGAAGCAGAGCGCCATCGATGTCGTCAACAGCATTACGAGCCATCTGCACCATCCAGTCCTCGGTGGGATGTGGGGTGATGCCGGCGAGGGTGACGCGTCGCGTCTCCAGGTACAAGAAGAAGAGAACGTAGTAGGTGACCAAGCCGCGCCAGGTGAGCACTTCGACGCGAAGAAATCAATGCCTGCCAGCACGGCCATGTGAGACCGAATGAAGTCTGCCCAGTTCATTTGCTCGCGGCGCTTGGGAGCAGGGGCGATACCGAACCGGCGCAGGATATTGCCGACGGTCTGATCGGAAACGCGATGGCCGAGATTCTGTACGGCGCCGCCAATGCGATCGTATCCCCAGCCGCTATTCTCACGAGCCATGCGGACGATGAGTTGCGTGATTTCTCGTCCGACCGGCGGTCGTCCCGTGTAGGCGCGGTGTTTAGAGCCATCGAACTTGCGGGCGATCAGCTTGCGATACCAAGCCAGGATGGTCTCCGGCTTGGCGACCGAGGCAACCGGCTCGAGCGGCTGACGCCCGAGTCGCTTACCGATTTCCGCCAGAGTCGCCCGTTGCGGGTCATTCAATGGGACGTGCGCCGGCAAGAGTGAGCGCAGAATCCTGTTTCCGCAAGCAAGTATTCATTCTGAAGGAGGACTTGGCGGTTCACCATGCCGGTGATGTACGCCAACAGGCGGGCCACTTGCGTATTCTTCATGGAAACGCACCATCATACTGGCCCTTCCTTTCAGGGCGGTCCAATTTTTTGACTATACGGGCAACTCAACGGGAAGAGAGACGGGGGGTCCATCCGGTTCTCGTTATGCGTTCATCGATTCGCGCGCTTTCCCGTCTTTCTCTCGAAGGGCCTATTGTGCCCGAGTAGTCTTCGCTAGAGCTGCCGGCTCTTGGTCTTCTAGCTTGGCTGTCGTTGGGTTTGCACGGAAAAGGATACTGAATAAGTGAAGTTAAGGGCTGCGAGAAGCCTTTTTTACACGAAGTTTCTGTAGAAGCCCCATCTTTTTCCTGCTCTGGCTGCAAAGCACCGACGCACTTACGAACGACCACCACCGTTGAGCCCTGCGCTCCGAGCCGTTGAGCGTAACTCGTTCTAAATGAGAAACACGTTGTTTGGCATGCAGCATGCTTTCCTTTGTGGCGGAAGGAGCAAGCAGATGAAAAAAGCACTGATGGCAATAGTTCTTCTAGCAGGCTCCGCTTTGGCGGGACCTCGCATTTCAATAGGTATCGGTATCGGCGCGCCCGCACCGATGGCGATGATGCGGCCCGCCTGTCCAGGACCGGGTTACACCTGGGTAGATGGGTACTACGGCCCGAATCGTGCCTGGGTACCGGGATTCTGGAGAAGGCCTGTAGTGGTGGCAGCACCCCGATTTGTAGAGCCGCATTCCTTCAACTATGACCGGCGCAACGACTACCGGCACGATGACCACGGGCGCAATGATCACGGCCGTGATTTTCGGCACGATTTTCGCCGCTAAGCGTCCAGTTTCTCTCACGAAGTCTTTCTCAGAAAGAGGCAGCGCCGGAGAACGCTGCCTCGCTCAATTGGGACTCATGGCGACGGAATCTGAATAACAAGTGAGAATGCGCACCTAATTACACCGTTCCCATTTGTCTTCCCTTCAAGCATGCATGCCGTAGCGCAATACAGCGTTACATCCAACAGAGATAGAGCACGGCGGTGATCGCCCTCTCAGTGTCATGGAATGCCACATCACAAGCACTTGAAGCCAATCGCTTCCGGCTGAAATTCCGCCAGGCGCTCATGCAGAAATGCGGCGAGCCGCTTTCCGGCGTCTTCCGCGCCCGCGACTATCGTCATCGGGCAGTATGCTTCTCGAGATCGGCCTTCTGGATCCACAGGCACGAAAGATACGCCCGGTATCGCCAGAACAGAAAAATCCAGAGAAGTGTGGCGAGTATGGCGAGCTGCGCCATCGCCGGTTGCATTGTGATGTGGTAGATCACGATGTTTGCGATGACGGGAGCAAGGAGCGCGAGCGCCAGAACCACGTAGCGGTTAATCAGAAGCAGGATGCCCGAGAGCAGTTGTGTTGCCGCGATCAGGTACACGTAGTGCGACGTGAGAAGAGAACCCAGAAACTGTCCTGCCACGCCCGGCGGCAGCTGCGCGGGAAGGAAGCTAAAAAATCCGTTTGACCCGAACAGGCAAAATATCAGTCCGAGAAGTATCCTTGCGACAAGAACGGCAATTTCACCAGTTTCACCCCCAAATAGAGAGTAAGCTTTTGCGGGCAGTCGGCGCTAGCCTCCAGCAATCGCGCCGTCGGTCGGTTTTTGCACGTTCGACGGTCTTGGCCGCTATATTCAGGCGCACCATCGTGCCTGAGCGGTCGGCATTTGATCGGCGCGACCGGTACGCTTTTGCTCGCCGCCTCCTCTCGTCCAAACTCTACGGCTTCAGTCCGCGCGATCCCACAGCTCACCTTTCTGCTCTTCTTGTGATGTCGCGGTTTCCCTTCCGGCGAACTTCGCAAACTCGCCCCAAATAAAAGCGGGCAGAGATTGGCCGCATAACTCGGCAAGCGTTTAGGAACCCGGATCAGGGCACCCCGAGGGTCGAGACTGCGAAACGGGGTTCAAGGAAACTGAGAGTGCGAACTCCCATGGACCATGTCATCGGAGATTTACATGTGCTAACGGAGTCTATGAGGAGCTATGGAAAAAAGCGCGCCGTACGCTGCGGGCAGGTGACGGTGGTGAGCCGCTTTTGTTGTCACACCGCCGATGAGGGGATTGTCTGATCTTTATATTCCAGAACGTCTCCAGGCTGGCATTGGAGAGCCTTGCAGATTGCTTCCAACGTCGATAGCCGGATCGCTTTTGCCTTGCCGTTTTTCAAGACTGAGATATTGGCCATCGTGATGCCGACCTTCTCGGCCAGCTCGGTGACGCTCATCTTCCGCTTGGCCAGCATTACGTCGATGTTAATGATGATCGGCATGCTGATTTCGGTTATACCGTTAAGTCGTTCTCGGACTTGAGATCTACCGCGCTCTGCAAGGTTCTTTCAAATACTGCCGCGGCGGTGGCGACGACTGCAGAGACGAAGATCAGTAGAAGTCCCATCATGACGCCGCCGGCGATGTCATCCTTACCGCGCCTCACTATGAAGAAGTAGGCTTCTGCTCCTAGGAGAAAACCGACGAGAGACATCGCGCAGTACTTGATCGTCCGCAATGCTTTGACTGGGCGTTGCGAGAAGACTTCACCTCTTCCTACATATCCCAGAAGCTTGAATGCCTGGTAGAGTGCAACGAAAAATGCAATGGAAGCGGTGTACGCATACGCCAAAAATGGATCGTTGAAGTAAATCTGAAAGAGGGTAGCGTGCGCGTTCCTGCCTTCGATGTGTGGTTCCCAAAGCAGAAGAGCAAGAGAACCAATGCCAATGAGCACGGTGACCACTTGGAGAAATATGGTTGAGCCTTTTCTCATAGCAGCTATTTTGGCGATCTATTTCTCGTTTTTCAATATATATACATTGTACAACGAGATATTGCTGAGTTTGCGGTATCTCGCTATTGACCTCGGACCTCATCAGTACCGATATGTGGCATCTCGTCTGTCAACTTCGGGATTGCTCACAAACGACCACATTCTTTGTGTGTTTTGATTTGTCCTGGTGTGCATCAGCGCGGCGGCTTGTAGATGCGTCTTCGGGATGAATTTCGAAGTGTTCGATTACTGCAGTCGCGCTCACTGAAACGATTGCGCGAAGTGCCGCGCGGAATCACGGGTATTATGGCGGTGACGATATGGATATGACTAGGCGCGAACTTTTGGCAACCACCGCTGCGCTTGCGCTCGGGAGCAAGGCTGACGCCGAAGGCCGTGTCGAGCAGAACACCGGTGTGCAGGGCGTGGTGCTTTGTTACGACAAGCCTGCTGCACGGTGGGCGGACGCGCTGCCCATTGGTAACGGGCGGCTCGGCGCGATGGTGTTCGGCGGAGGTGAGGACGGAACACCCGCGAAGGAATTTTTGCAGGTCAACGAGGATACCCTCTGGTCGGGCAAACCACAGGACGGGAATAATCGGGATGCAAGCCAGTATCTTCCAGCGGTTCGGAAGGCGGTGCTCGAGCAGGGCGATTACCGGGAAGCGGACCGCCTGTGCCAGAAGATGCAGGGTTTGTTTGCACAAGCGTATCAGCCGCTGGCAAACATTGCGATCGAGTTTCAGCATTTGGGCGAACCCAAGCAGTATCGGCGCGAGTTGAATCTGGACACGGCATGCGCACGGATGACGTACTCGGCCGGCGGCACGGAATTCGAGAGCGTTGCGTTTACGTCGGCTCCAGACCAGGTGCTCGTGTATCGTGCGACAGCAAGTGTTCCGGGAAAGCTCGATTGCGAAATTGCTTTGAGCAGCCCTTTGCAGAAGAGCGTTTCGAGTTCGGGCACGCAACAGCTCGTATTAAGGGGCAAAGCGCCATCGCATGTGGCGGGGGCCGGGCACCCAAATTCCGAGGACCCCGTGAAGTATTCGGATGCGCCTGGCGAAGGCATGTACTTCGCGGCCGTCGTACGAGTGCATGCGGACGGAGGCACGGCTGCCGTCGAAGGAGACCGTTTTCGAGTGCGGGGCGTGAATGCGTTCACAGTGCTGTTGACGGCAGGCACAGGATTCCGCGGCTACAACATGGTTCCGGATACGTCGGTGGACGACATCGTGCGAGAGGCGCGGCGCGCGATGGATGCAGCAGCCGCGAAGAGCTTCGACCAGTTGCGCGCGCGGCAGGCGGCGGATCATCAGGAATTGTTTCGGCGCGTTTCGCTTCGTCTGGGACCGAAGGCGGACGTCGCGGGCAAGAGCACGGACAAGCGGCTGAGCGAGGTTGGGAATACGCTCGACCCGTCGCTGGCGGCGCTTTACTTTCAGTACGGACGTTATTTACTGATCGGCAGCTCCCGGCCCGGAACGCAGCCCGCCAACCTGCAAGGCATCTGGAATGCGTCTGTTACGCCGCCGTGGAGTTCGAATTGGACGGCGAACATCAACGTGCAGATGAATTATTGGCATGCAGAGACGTGCAACCTGGCCGAGTGCGCCGAACCGCTTTTCGACCTCATTGCGGGACTGAGCGATACGGGAAGACGGGCGGCGCAGGAGACCTACGGTCTACCGGGTTGGGTATCGCATCACAACATAGATGTGTGGCGGGCGGCAAACCCTGTAGGCGAGGGGGTAGGTCAGCCCACGTGGGCGAACTGGAGCATGAGCGGGCCATGGCTGTGCCAGCATCTGTTCGAGCATTACCTGTTCAGTGGCGACAAGGAGTTTCTCCGCTCGCGTGCGTATCCGCTGATGCGCGGGGCCGCCGAGTTCTGTCTTGCATGGCTGATTGATGACGGCAAGGGTCACTTGACAACATGTCCGTCCGAATCGACCGAGAACAACTTCATGGCGCCTGACGGCAAACCCGCGATGACGAGTGCGGGCTGCACAATGGACATGACTCTCATTCGAGAGCTGTTTGCAAACTGCGTTCATGCCACTGAGGTTCTTAAGACGGATCGGGAGTTTGCCGGAAAGCTCGCGGCAGCATCCAAACGATTGATCCCATTTCAGATTGGCAGGTACGGACAGCTGCAGGAGTGGTCGGTTGATTTCGAGGAGGCGACGCCCGGGCAGCGGCACATGTCGCATATGTACGGTTTGTATCCCGGCAACCAGATCACGGTGTCTGCAACGCCAGAGCTCTCGAAGGCGGCGCGTGTTTCGCTCGAAAGGCGGTTGGCTAACGGCGGTGCCTATACAGGTTGGAGCCGTGCGTGGGCGATCAACTTCTGGGCGCGCCTGGAAGATGGCGACGCGGCGTGGGATTCACTCTCCATGCTGATGCAGCACAGCACGAACTTGAATCTGTTCGACACGCATCCGGCGAGAGAAGGACCGATTTTCCAGATTGACGGGAATTTTGGCGCGACAGCGGCTATTGCCGAGATGCTGCTGCAGAGCCATTCGGGGGTTATCGATTTGCACCCCGCTCTGCCTTCGGTTTGGCCGGAAGGCGAAGTAATGGGCTTGCGTGCTCGCGGGGGATTGACGGTCAGTATGCGATGGGAGCACGGAAAATTGGCCGAAGCTTCCCTTGAGCCATCGCTCGATCACACATTCGTTATCCGCGTGCCAGAGCGGCAACGGATTGCCAGGATGACAAGCGCTCGCGGCGGCGCGGTACCGTTGACAAGGGTGGGAGAACGGATGATGCGATGCCAATTGCATGGAGGCGAACGCTATCGGATCGCGTTCGCCTGACGTTCGATGCCCGCGACGCGCGAGTTTTCATTTTGGCAGTGCGGAGTGCGGATAGTCGTGCTGTCATATATCCCGGGGCCGGTGGTAAAACCTTCCGCGTCCCATTGCAGCCAGCATGGCGCATATGGTCAGCATGCCCCAGGTGGCGGGCTCCGGAGTTGTGACTGGAGTGGTTGTGACAAGCTCGAGAGTCGAAAAATCGATAGCAGCCCCATTGAAGTGGTGGTACGCGGCCATCTCCGCCATAAGTCGTCCCAAGCAGTGAGAAGAGAGCGGTGTTCTGCGTGGTCGAGAGTAACTGGCATTGCACACGCCGCCCATCCTTTCGCGGCGAAGTTGCCTCCGAAGAGTCTGATTTCACCCACGCAGACACGTCTGTTCAATTTTTTAAAGCGATAAACGCGAGACAATTTCAGTCACGATGGCAAAAAATATTCAACCGTTGCGCGGGAAAATGGAGTCAGGCGGATGGTTGCAGAACATTCTCGAGAGACGCGCCGAGCAACGCGATAGCTCGTCGACGAACGGTTGTCCGGCACAATGTGCGTCTCAGGACGAGATCATTCGTAATGCAGGGCGACAAGCGCGTCGATGCGGCTGGCCCGCCGAGCCGGAACCGACCCGGCTGTCGCAGCTATAAGAGACAGCAGAATCACCGCAATGCCGGCGACCCAAGAATCGTTCGCCTTGACGCCGTAAAGCTGTGCCGAAATGAAGCGGCCCAGCGCGAGTGCCGCTGGGATTCCCACGGCGAGGGTCGCCCGAGGAGGAGGAGGACTTCCCGCATTACCAGCCAAACCACCGAGCCCCGCATTGCCCCGAGCGCCACCCGCACTCCAATCTCTTTTGTCCGCCGAGCGACGACGAACGCCGCGACGTTTCATCAAATCCTGACGTTTATAACAATCCACGCGAGCGCTATTTCTGTGTACAGCACCGGCTGGCAATCCGGTGAGGCGAAGACCGAAATCGCGAGCGGTCCCCTAGAAATAATATTTCAGCGCCAGCTGAAGAAGCCGGTTATCGTTCTTGGTGCTCGTAACCCGCCCAAACGAACCGTCGCCGAGGCTGCTGTCTGGGTTCGAAAACTGCGGAGTATTGAACGCATTGAAGGCTTCAGCTCGAAACTCCAGACTCTGCGCTTCTGAATAAGGCATTTTGAAATTCTTTCGGAGCGAGAGGTTGAGGTTCTTGGTGGTGGGCCCAACCAATGGGTTGCGAGGGGAATTTCCGTACTGATAGATACTGCCTGCAAAGGCGCCCGTGTTGAACCAGTTGGCGGGATCCTGATTTGCGACCGAAAGCTGTCGGCCGGATACTAGATTGGGCCGCTCCCAAAGTCCATCGTTATTCTGTCCATCGAAGCTCTGCAATACGTCAAAGGGACTCCCGCTTGCAACCGCAACAATGCCTTCCACCGCCCAGCCGCCAATCAGCAGGCTAGCCACACCCTTCCCGCTTTTGGCGAGTGGGAGTTCCCAGACAAAACTGACGACCAGGTTCTGGCGCTGATCGTACACGCTATTTGCGCGTTCGTTTACACGCGTAGGGAGTTGACAAAGGCAGCCTCCGTTATTTGTCGTTTCGCCGGTGTCGTCGATTGTATGTGAGAAGGCGTATGCGGCAGTCGCGCTGACTCCCTTCGCCATTCGACGCTCGTAGCGCACCTGCAAGGCGTTGTAACTCAAATTAGCGCCGTAGTGCTGCATGCGAATCCGCGCGATCGTTGGATAGGGTCTGCGGGGTTGGATGTCGCCGGGACCGGGAGCAGGTTGGTTGAAGTTTTTGAATGAAGTATCTAAGTGTGTTCCCTTGTTGCCCACATACGCTACTTCCAATAAATTGCTTGATCCGAACTGGTGGGAAACTTGCAAATTCCAGCTTTGCAGGTAGGTATCGGGATGCCTTCTATCCGGCGGTAGAGTAACTGCGTTGAAGATCGGATTGGTAGGATACAGCGCTGCCGGAATAGGGTTGTCGATAGTGGCAATCGGGTTCAGGGACGGATTTGTGATGGTAAGGCTTCCGCCGTTCGGAGGGTTCAACTGCAAGATATTTATATTGTCGAACTGTCCTCCGAAGTAGAACAGGCCATAGCCGGCGCGGATAGCGGTGTTGGAGTTGAGCCGATAGGCGAAGCCGATTCTAGGGCTGAAGTCTTTGTAATTTTGATCCCATAAACTGTGATTGACTTCACCCGGCGCAGGGTAGAACGTAGGAACGCCTCCGGCCGGAAACAGCAGTGTTCGTGTCACTCCATTCACATCAGTCGGAACCTCGAAGAAATCCCATCGGAGACCCAGGTTCAAGGTGAGCCGTGAGCTGAATTTCCAATCGTCTTGTCCATAAAAGGCGAGACGAGTCTGACGGGATGCGGTGATTGGCACACCTTCCGGTGTAAGAACAGTCCGCGGAAAGCCAAGCATATAGGATGCGGCCGAGTTGTTCGCGATGTCGCTTGTAAAACTCAAGCTACCGAATGGCCAATTGTTCGTGGTCGCGTCATCTCGTAGCCGGCGCACATCTCCGCCGAATTTCAGCGTGTGATTGCCTTTCGTCCGAATAACGTTATCCACAAATTGAAACGTACGGCTGTTATCCAGATTGGAAGCGGCCAGATCGTCACCCATCCCCAGATACCCAGAGATGTTCAGCAAAGGAAAACCTTGCTCGTCTGGGCGCAGCGGTCTTCCATTCGGTCCGCCTACGTTCATCCCGTTAATACCTAGCGATTCAATTGTAAAATTCGTGTTCGCTCGACTACTCAGCTGCGACACGTTTTCAAGGTCAAAACCCATCCGGAATTCATTGATCAGCAAAGGATTGAATGTGTGAATGTACTGTGCTTGAAAATTGTGCATCGGATACTCGCCCGAAAAACTGAAATTCGGGTTCAGATCTCGATTGGGGAATGAGCGGTGGGCGCCAATGTAGTGAGCGAAAAGCTGGTCTCTTTCGCTGAAATAGTGATCGATGCGTACGATCCCTTGGTCCACTGTCTCGTCGCCTAGCGACGATCCTGCATAGTTGATATCGCCGGACGACACGTTGGGCGTGGGCATGTATTGGTTCACGATCGAACTCGCCACCGCGTTTAGACGCGCCTGAGGAATGATGTTTCCCGGAAAAGGATTATTATTCGTCAGTGGATCTAAGACAGGCGTCGACGTGGCCGAGAAGTCGCCGCGGCGCTGGGCCGGTGTCGGGACGATTGTTGTCGAAGGCGATTCGCTGATAGATCGGATCCGTTCGTAACTTAGGAAAAAGAAAGTCTTGTCTTTGACAACCGGTCCGCCCGCCGTGGCGCCGAACTGGTTCTGCTTCAGAATATTCCGCGGCAGCGGAGACGGCACAAAATAGTTTCGTGCGTCTAGCGCATCGTTCCGGAAGAACTCGAACAGGTTCCCGTGAATGTGATTAGTGCCTGACTTGATTTGAACGTTTACGTTTGTGCCCGCGTTCCCGCCATATTCGGCCGAATAGTTCCCGGTCTGAACTTTAAATTCCTGGATCGCGTCAATCGATGGAAAGAGATTTACGTAGTTCGACCGATTGTTCACCATGGTAATGCCGTCGACATTCACCTGGCCCCACGTGGGTCTGCCGCCATTGGAGGCGATTGTAGATCCCGCCGTGCTGGAAGAATGATTATCCGGATTTAACACCTGCACGCCTGGTGTAAGAATGGCGAGGTCGTCAAACCGCCGGCCATTCAGAGGGAGGTTTGTGATGCGGTTTGAACTCACAACGCCCGCGAGCGTCGCATCTTCCGTTTGCAGAAGTGGCGACGTCGCTTGTACTTCCAGTGTTTGCTGTACGGAGCCGACCTGCAGCACGAAAGCAATTTTGGCTTGTTGTCCAATCTGGATCACAATCCCGCTACGTTTCTCAGAGCGGAAGCCATCAGCCTTTACCTCAACCACATACTCACCTGGCACAAGGTAACGGACTTCGAAAAATCCCTCGGAGTTAGTTCTGGCTGTCCGTGTTACGCCCATGGTGGTCTGCCCGACCATTACTTCCGCATTTGGGATTGAGGCTTGGGCAGAGTCGACGACGGTGCCGAGTACAGCAGTATCAACTGTCTGCCCGTTCAGAAAAACACTGGAAACCAGCGGGACAACTAATAGAAGTGATCTTACGCGCATGGTGAATCTCCTTCGGAAAAATCAGGCGATTTGCAAATTCCATACGGGCTTGGACGGAGCCCGTGTGATGCTACCTGGATCGAAGAGAGGTCAGCCTCTCTGTTGCGGATGCGGTGCGTAACTCATAATGCGACCTGGTCAGGAGTTAGCCGACAAGGAGTGTATCACGAAAAGAGGTGGCTTAAAAGCCAATACTTCCTGCGCCCCCCCTTTATTTATGTGGCCGCTGATCGCTACATGGCGGCTTCGCGCTGGCCTTGTTCAGAATCTCGAGCACCGTCGGCGGCAGAGCGCCAAATGCCGCGTATATCAGCACAAATTCTCTCCCGATAACCGATGGGTGACATTTGAGGCCCATTAGTGGCGATCGTTCGCGGCTTCTGGTCGCCGCCCTCAAAATGAGACAGAGCCGGCTCCCGAAAATGAATGGGCCCTGACCGGCGATGAAGGCTGGGCCGACAAGCGAATCGAGACGGCTTCTTCCGCCCTATAGGCGCAAAAAGTCGCTGCCAAGTCGAAACAACCGACTGGTCCGCCTGCGCCCATTGCGCATTTTCTCGGGAACCGTCTCTTAGTAGAGAACGTTGGCTCTGGTGGCAGGATAGAAATTTCCGTGGCCCAGGACAAAATTGCACTAAATCTTGGTGAGCTGACCGGGACATCTGGGCAACCTAATCTTTCAGATTGTCGTTGCTTCCGTGAGACGGCCTTGGTCTTCGCAGGTACCAGGACCGAAATGTCCGGGGCCGTAGACAACTGGAAACAACGCATCTTCGGCGCACCGCACTCGATTCTCAATTTAGGGAATGGGTAGTCGGCTTGTCGCCTATAATCCAGTTGGATTTGTTGTCCGCACAATCAAGCGAGGATCATTATGGCGCAATCGGAAAAGGACCGGGTCGCTCAGGAGGTTGCTGATCTACGGATAGCCTTTGACTCGGCGCTTTCAAACAAGCGAAAGTACCCGATAGCAGAGTTCAACGCTTTTGTGCAAAGCGCCCGCCGCTATATCAAGATCACCGCTACGGACCCGATGATTCACAAGAGCGTAGCGCAGGCAGTGAACGGACTGAGGGAGTTCTTAGAAGTGGAACGAGAGCGGATCCCTGGAAATATCTTGTTTGAGGCGGACAGACTGGAGTGCCAGCTTTTCGCTAGCTACGATCCTAGCGGATGTGTTGCAAATGTGGGCCGCAGCTCTGATAGGCTTGGCGGTTCATGAGACGGGAGCGCCGGCGCTGTTCAAGGGGCGACATTTGGAAGCAGAGATCATTCTCTTGTGTGTTCGTCGTTATCTTCGCTATGCATTAAGTTTGAGGAACCTCGAAGAGATCATGGCAGAGCGGAACGTCGATGTGGATCACGTAACGATCTGGCGTTGGATTCAGCGTTATGCGCCGGAACTCAATCGGCGTTGTCAGCGCGAACTGCGGATGACGAACGCCTCCTGGTGCGTTGATGAAACGTATCTCCGGGTCGCCCGGCAAGTGGACCTATTTATATAGGGCAGTGGATTCCGCTGGCGACACCATTGACTTCCTGCTGTTTGCAACGTGTGATGCCGATGCGGCCAAACGCTTCTTTCAGAAAGCATTGCGATCGCCTAATCATCCTCATCCACGAGTGATCAACGTGGACCGGAATCCGGCCTATCCAAGAATCATCAAGGAACTCAAGCGAACGCGAGAACTCGGCCGGCGCTGCCGTTGTCGACCGATTCGCTACCTCAATAATGTGGTGGAGCAGGATCATCGAGCAATTAAACGTCGCGTCAGAGCAAGCCAAGGCTTTCGGTCGTTTGCCTCAGCGTTGCCGACAATTCAGGGTATTGAAACTATGAACATGATTCGTAAAGGGCAGATTCGGTGGTTGCAGAAGAGCGACATCCTCGGGCAGGTCGCATTCATTTCTGCACTCTTCGGAATCGGCACCGCTGACTGATGAGTGGCCATGCAGCTTCCGGGCGCCTAGCATTCCAAGTTCGCAACACTTCCCTTCTTTTCTCGCCTTGGCTGCCGTTTCAGCGCCAAAGACGGGAAGAGCCGGATCGTTTAGTAAGCCGATTCGGCAAACCGGGACCGAAGAGCATGGCCTCTCCGGAACCGGCCCGCGCACGCACAGAAATCTCGCTGATTCCTGTTGCGTTCGTTGCCGTTGTTCCATTGTTGGTAATCCTCAGCAGGCTATTGAGGTGTGTGCCGCTCCGGGAGATCTTCCCCGCGTCCATGGCCACGCTGCGAGAGAGATTGGGCACGAGACCCGTCAGGCTACTCTGCCCACCTCCAACGGACATACCTGCCTGATCACGTTCTCAGCCGCGCGCTCACCGGAGCGCAAGGCGCCTTCCATGTATCCGAAGAAGTCCATTTGCGTGTGTTCGCCAGCAAAGAACAGCCGGCCATGGAACGGCTTAAGAAGCTTATCGCCAATGCGGAAGATCTGGCCGATTTTCGGCGACACGTAGCCGGTCTTGATGAAGGGCATGTTCGGCCAATCGGTGTAGAGAGTCTTGACTAAATTGCCCGCATAGCCCGGATAGAGCCGGTTCAACTCCTTCTTGCACTCGTCCGCCGTAGGGACGCGCGGTCCGCTGGGACCTTTGAGACACGGGCCCGCAAACACGCTGAGTACTACTCCCTGGTCGTCCAGCTTGGTCTGATTGTCGGTGCCTTCCCAAACCTGCCCGATGCTCGACGACCCGCCATAGGGAGCAGCTTTGTTCTTGATCCAAACACGCTGATTGAAGCTACTGAAGAACTTCACCGCCGCGCCATTGTCCATCTCGCCGATCTCAATTTCCGGTCGCACTCTTGTGCCATCGGCGGTAATGGTTACGCCGCGCCAGACGCTAGGCGGAACGGCCAGTATCACATAATCTGCGTTGAACACAGCGGGTGGCCCGGGGGCCAGTGTCCCATCGGGGAGAATGACTTTTCGGACTCCCAGCTTGACACCCCTTCCGGAAAGTTCGATACGAGTGACCGCGGCATTCAACCGAACTTCTGTGCTGTACCTTCCGTGGGCTTCCTTGGCAATCTCCGTGGCCAGTTTCTGACAGCCGTCGCTGGAACGAAAGATTTCCAGCTCGTTCCAATACCCCATCAGGTTGGTATAAGAACCACTCCGGTTGCGCTGTCCCGCCTTGACCTTGCAAAGCAGGCCGAGGAAGTTCATGTCGTCCAGCGTCGCGACTTCATTATTCACCAGTAAGAATTCCAAACCCATCCACGGCCGGGTGCCCCGCCGGACACCCAGCAGAGTCAAGGCTTTTGCAACCGACATGTTGTCGTAAGCTCGAAGCGCCGTTTGTAGCCACGGCTGGCGAGGGTCCGAAATTGTGGTAGCTATTTGGGCGATCCGTTTCAATATCGTTCCTACATACTCGTCAAGCTCTCGGATTTCGTCTGGCGACAGCATCTTATCGAGCGCGAGTCTGACATTCAGACCCGCTTTGTCGTAGAGGCTTCCATCCATTCTGCTGACCACCGTCAAGCCGTATCCCTGCGCCAGAGCGAGCCATCTCGTGTGGAACGAGCCGATCAGTTCGGCTCCCTCTTCGGTGATGCGGCCCTTACTGAATTGCGTATTGCTAAGGACACGCCCGCCTAATTGTTTGCGAGCTTCGAAGACCTTTACCTTCACGCCTTGCCGGCCCAGTTGTCTGGCTGCCATCAGACCTGCCAATCCCCCGCCCACGACGGCAACGCTGATATTCCTCAGCCGGCCAAAGCAGGTGTCACGTTGTATCTCTGCTTCGAACTCGTCTGTGAATGTCTTTCGCATACGCCCGTTGCGCCTGCTTTCGCCGGCCTGGTCAGCTTTCGTAATCGTAGTGGTGCGTGTCTCTCCTGAGCCGGGGCAAATTGGAATCATAAACGCTACCGTGGCTGGCGCCAAGTCGCGCGTTTGCAGGAGCGCAATTGCGCTAGCGGATTTGAAAAGATCATTGCTCGCCTTACTCCTGGAAAGCAAGGGCACAACAGCCGTATGATCCGCACGAACCTCCCAGCGTGGCAGCAAGACGAAACAGTGCTGGGATGGCGAGGAAACGCACTCCCACATTCGTACTGAAGCTAACCGACCGTCCTTAGCAGCTGAGATGTCGAGTTGCAGGGATGCCACCCGAATCCTCATTTACCGTGAACCCGGTCTCACGAGAACATACCCGACATCGGTAAGTGCTGGGCGACCAGACAGGACCGACTCATTTATCGAATCGCATTGGGGCTGCAAACTGAGTCTCACACAAGCTGATAGAGCGGCCTTTGCTTAGCAAGCGATGACTCTATAGCCGATTAGCCGCGATCAACGTCGCAGGGTGGAGTGATCAGATTTCACTTTGACGCCGGTAGGGACGACCATTACTGATCGCCCCCCGCACAGAACCGTACGAACGCATTCACGCACACGGCTCCCACCTTGGATGGGTGGCGACGAAGCGTTCGAAGGGATAAGGATGCAAAACGCGGGGTGCTGGAATCCAACGCTGAAAGATCGGTGTCAACCGATCCGACAGCGCGCGAGCACGCTGACTGCGACGGCACAAGATCAGCCGCCACAAACGCCGGAGCCGCTGGGCGAAGACATTTAAGCGATCGATATTGCCGGGCACGGCGTAGTAGTTGTAATACCCGAGTGTCACCCTCTTCAGCCATTCGCCGACCGACGTCACAGGATCACGTGGGCTAACGCCGCATAAGCTCCGCGATCGAGTTATTGCGGACTATACCCCTTCTAATAGCAACAAGGAGACAGTACATGCCAACGCAAGAGGTATTCCGCGAATGGTGTGCACTTCCAGCACGTGCGCCACCATTTGAGCTCGTGACGTAACCCCCAGTTTCGCGAAAATGCGGCGCAGGTGGGTCGACACAGTCCAGCAACTGATGTTCAGGACGCCGGCGATGATCTTGTTGGGGAGTCCCTGGGACACCATCCTGACGATTTCCTGCTCCCGCGGGCTCAAGGCCGGCAAGGGCTGTTTCGAGTGAGGAACGCGAACCAGAAGGTAGCGTGAGCCGTCGATATTCGTATCGAGAATGATTTCCTGCGTCTCGGTGACTTTGCTTCCGCTTCCTCCAGTCTTATCGACAAGGGTGCGCACCAGCTCGTCCACGGAACCACTCACATCCTCTTCAGCGTAATCGCTTCTCCCAAGAGTTGCTTTCTGCTTGATCGAACTGGCAGCCGGCATGTCAACCTCCTTCCGTCCGGATCGTAGGCTGTAGCGAAACTATGCAGCATACTTATTGCCAATCTGCACAGGTCACTAAGTCATCGGCTTCAATGGAAATCGTGGAAATAATATCGTCTGATTTTCCTAAAGTCCAGTCGCTTATTTAGATTACCAAAAAAAACACAAGAGCGTCGTTTCGGATAACGGCTGAGCTGCCGGCATTATCCTTTTCGTTCTGCACCCGTCCCTCAATTAGATGAAACTCAGCGTAACGACCTCATTTGAGTCTCCCAAGAACTAGCGACTTTTGCTTTTTTTCAAAGCCGGTCATTCTGCAGTGGAGTGTGACTTTCGAAAGGAGTTTAGAATAATGGCGAACATTAGCGAAACGGAATGGGAAGCCGAACTCGAGGGCGAGTTGGAAACAGGGCTGGAGGCCGAGTTTGAACAGCACGAAGCCACTGGCGAGTTCGAAGCAGAATACGAGCAACACGAAGGGTCCCATGAATTCGAGTGGGAGTCGGAAAGCCACGAATTCGAATCCGCCATGCAGGAGTTGGAGGGGGAATTCGAAACGGGCGAACAATTCTTCGGAAAAATTGCACGCGGCATCGGCCGTTTCGTGAAGAAGGCAGCACCCATTCTCCGAAAGGTAGCGAAGGTGGCGGCCCCCATGGTGGGAACGGCTATCGGCGGCCCATTTGGTGCTATCCTCGGCCGCGCCGCGTCTTCGGCGCTCGAATCGGAATTCGAGAATGAATACGAATCGGAGTTCGAGATGCATGAGGGCGCTCAAGAATTTGAAATGGAATTCGAGAGTCACGAGTACGAGCAGCAAGAGGTTGCCCACGAGATCGCGCAGCACGAAACATCGCAACACGAAGCACTGGCCGAGATGATGGCCGAAGCGGCCGCCCAGGAGCAGAACGAAGGAGAAGCTGAGGCGATGGCCGGAGCGGCAGCAATGAATGCCCTCTCGCCGGCGGACCGCCGCGCCCTTCGCCGCATTCTGCCGCACCTAGTCCGTGGCACCGCGATCCTGACGCGAATTCTGCGTCGTCAAAAGGCAACTCGGCCAGCCGTGCGAGCCGTGCCGACGATCATCCGGCGCACCGTGAAAGATCTAAAGCGCCAAGCCGCCGCCGGTAAGCCCGTTACGCGCAAAGCTGCCGGGCGCGCGGCTGCCTCTCAAATCCGAAAGGTTCTGGGCAATCCGAGCGCGTGCGCGGCTGCCATCCAGAAAAACGTTCGCGCTTCCCGCAAAGTCAAAGCACGGCCTGTCGCTGGATAAAGCCGCGGCTTCCGAATCAATCAAAGGCGGATGAGAGGGAAAGTATATGGCGGTGTCTGCACTCGAATATGAACTCGAAGCCCTACCGGAACTCGGCTCGGCGCACGAGAGCCAGGAAACGGAGTGGGAAGGTGAATCGGAGTCCGAGCAATTCTTTGGGGCGCTGGCGAATCTGGCCAAAAAAGGCGCGGGTTGGTTGACAGCGTCGGGCTCGCCGCAAAGACGCTTCGCCCTATGGGCGGCACGGAAAGCGCTGTCGCAAGGACTACCGGCGGCGAGCCGCTGGGCCGGGACGAAGATCGGCGGAAGCAGCAACGGAGCCACCGGAGCGCGGCTGGGCAAGAAAGCGGCCTCGACACTGGGTAATCTGCTGCCACAGCAGGAAACGGAGTTCGAGTGGGAGATGGAGAGCGAGCTCAACCCGGTTCGCAAGTGGTATCCCGACGCCATGCTCGAACACATGGGACATGCGGCTGCGGAAACGGAAAATGAAACGGAGGCCGAGGCGCTAGCGGGCGCGATGGTGCCTCTGGCTGCACGCGCCGTGCCGGCCGCTGCGCCAGCGATCTTGCGAGCGGCGCCGGCCTTGGTCTGCGGAGTTGCGGGAGTAACCCGGGCCCTCCGCCAGGGTCCTGGAACGAAGCCGTTGGTGAGGGTTGTTCCTGCCATCGTCCGAAGTGCTGCTAATGCCCTTGCCAAACAAACGGCTGTCGGGAATTCTGTTACACCACAGGCCGCCGTGCGAACGCTGGCCAATGAGACCATGCGGGTTCTGGGTAATCGCGGACAGGCCGCGCAGGCCTTCAAGCGTTCGCAACAGCTGGACCGCCAGTTTCACAAGGTCGCCGGCGTTCGCGGTGGCAAGGCTGGTTGTGGCTGTTCAAAATGCCACAACTGTGGCGCGAAGGCGAGGTAACTTACCGTGGCGGTCATGCCAGTCGCGCTTCGGCCAGCAGAGGAAATAGTCCCCCCGCGTAAGCCAACCGGGCGGACCGTTCGCTCGGCCAAACGACCAGTTTTGCCGCAGTGGCTGCGAGCTCAGTCCGTCAATGTGACGCGACATGCCGCTGCTCTGCGTCCGTTCCGGCAAGCTGAATTCGGCACCGGCGACAGTTCGCCTTCCGAAGGGCACATCCAGGCGGTAAACCAGTTGATTCACTCGTTACGCCACCGTCTGCTGAGGCTGGCAAAAGGCGTCACGGACGCGAGCGCTGCGGCAATAGAACAGCCGGATACGTTGCGGCTTCAAAGGGTGGTGAACCGAAAGGAAAATGCCCACACCTGGGTGCAGGCCATCGAACGAATCTGGGATTTCTATTTCGAATTGTTCGGCCAGCGTCAGTCGGCCTACGCTGACTGGCTACTCAGTTGCGATCGCATTGCACTCGATTGTTATCGGGTCGCCTATACGGGAATCGGTGTGGCTCGAACCGTACCGGCACCGCCTCCCTTCTGCTACATGCGAACGGGCTTTTCGCCGGCCACGTTTCGCCGCGCTATTCCGCTGACGAAGTTGGGCAAGCAGCTCAATCCGTTTCCGCTGTTGCAACTGCCGTATCACCGACTGGTGAACCCTTGGACTCTCGGGGCGGTGCTGCACGAGGTCAGCCATAACCTACAGAGCGACCTCGGACTCAGCCGCGATGTTCCGCACGCCATCGGTCTCCGCCTATTGCGCGCCGGTCTCCCAAAATCGGTGGCCTCGGTGTGGGTGCGCTGGAATCGCGAGATGTTCGCCGACCTGAGCGGCCTTTTGCTGGGGGGCCCGGAGATCGTGGACTCGCTGATGGATGTCGTGGGGCGCGGACCGGAGACGGTTTTGTCCTACAGCGCGCGAGGACCACATCCAACGCCTTACCTGCGCATGCTGATCAGCTTTGAACTGGTGCGGCGCATGGGTTTTTCGAACGAAGCCGATCAATATCGGCGGGCCTGGACGCGCATTTATCCGGATCCGCGGGCCGGTACCATTCCGAAGGCCGTCCTGGACACCTTTGAGGAAGCCAACAAGCTCGCGGTCGATACAGTTTGCTACCGGACCTTTCCGTCATTGGGCGACAAATGTCTTGCAGACGTGATACAGTTTCAGCCCAAGGAACAGCAAATGATCGAGGAGGCAGCGCGAAGGCTGGCTGCTGGAACCGATCCCGGTATCGTGCCCGAGCGCTTTCTCATTGGCGCGGCACGCTTCGCCTTTGACAACCGGCTCGCCAGGCCAGGCCGGATTGCAGTCAATTTCTACAAAGAGCTCGCAAGGAGATAATGTGGCGCTCGAGAAGACACTCCGGGAACTGAAAGACCTGTTGAGTAAGCTGCGCGACAACCTGCAGATGCTGCAGTTAAATGTTCGCGAAGATGCCCCGACCCAGGGAGCGGTCGTGCTTGTCGACAATCTTGGCAACGCGGTAGATGACTCGCTTGGCTCACTCCATGAAGCGCTGGCGGCGCTGGGCGAGGCCCGGAAGGCATTGCTTCCTTCCTTCCGGCGCGATGCGATAGCGCGGGCGTTAGCCCGTTGTCAGGAACACTTTCACGCGGTAGAACTGCGCTTCCAGTCGGAGCTGGTTTCTTACGAGCGCCTTACGGATCTGACTGAGTTTGCCAGAAGCCGGCGCGGTGAGTGGCCGGCCTGGATCAAGAGTGTGCGCCAGGGACTGGATCAATGCAGGCAACCGCTGGATGAAATCAGCAAGGTGCTACTCGCCTGCTGGCAGGAGCTCACCGAGCGCGGCGGCGTGAGTCAAGAAGCCCGCTTGGTCGACCGCCCTGATCCGCCTTGTCGTGGAGCAAGGGCGGCAACGGGCGCGACATGAAACCGCTCGACAAAATACGGTCGCGAATGGGAAAAGGGAGAACCCCGCCCGATCCGGAGAAGATGGAATCTCAGGTTCCAGACGTCGAAAAACAGAACCAGCAAGAGACAGTCCGGAGTGAAGTAAAAACGCCGAAACAAACAGCCGAATCAAGGAGAATATCGACCATGAATTTGCAAGTTACGAAATGTGAGGCAGCCCCGAACAGCATTACCGTTTTCTTTTCGGGAGATGTGAATCAGAGCCCAGCCCCAGGTTCGACAAGCGCTCTGACTCCAGGCAACTACACGGTCTACGCTCCGCCGAAATTTGTGCAGCCCACAGTACCCGTCGCGACGATAACGGCCTTCGGAACCTCGGCGGTCAAGATTTCCTTCTCCAGCCCGATCTTCGAACGGGGCGGATTCGTGATGGTGACGGCATCCAATATCAGGTCGCTGTCCAATAACGATACGCTCGACATCGCCCGCGCAACCGCAGTGACCGAGGTAAACGGCAAGAGCGCCTTGCGCATTGTCAATAGTGTTGCGAGTCCCAATCATCTGACGGTTTCTTTCTCTGAGTCGCTCGACACGTCGCAGCTGGGGACCAAGACGGGCAGCGACCCGAACGCCATTGCCAACTACGCCGTCATGAAACTACCCTCCTCCGGCACCAGCGGAACAGCGGTCCCCGTCAAGAGCGCCACCTATGACGTATTCAACCGGACGACCTTTCTGGAACTGCAGCCGAACCAGTTGCAGCGCGGCCAATGGGTGCTCGTTACCGTTAACAACGTTGCCTCCGAAGCCGGCCCCATCGCCAACGGCGGTAATAACACGTTCTCCTCACGCGTCGACGCGGGCGCGGCCGATGTTGACCAAAAGTCAAAGAAAGAAATCAAAGAGATAACGAACTCGGTAGAGGACGCGGTCGCCTTTCCCCTTCTGACAGAACAAGTCAGCTTTCCGGCCGGCATTCCGGCCTCGCTTGGCGGAAGCGGATCCTCGGCCGGCGCGCGCAACGGCGCGTCTCTGGGGCAGATCGCCACGAATGCCATTACCGACGTACTCGGTTGGAAAATGAACACCACCGATCCCAAGGGTTTTATCGGCGCGCTCACGCAATCCTTCTCGCTCCAGGATGTCGAAGGGCATACCGAAGCGACGTGGATTCCCCGTACGTACGCTGTGCAGACCGACATTGGCGGAGGCATCACCGGCGCGCAAGCCAGCCTGTACACGCGCGCGAAAGATGCCCTGGACAAAACTCTGCCCTTGCTCGACGGTCTCTATCCACTCGACCCTGATGCGGATCCCGAATTTGTCAAAGCTCTCCGCGAAATGGCTCGCAGCCAGATGGTCGAAATCGTCAAACAGCTCGGCGCCGTTGGAGGTCCATCGATCCTGCGAGTGAACACCTATTTCGGCATCCTGCTTGGTCAGAACAACATCACGTTCCAGCCGCCTACCGTGCCCGAGTTCGATCCCGACAAGGTACAGGGCACATTGGGCGAGTTGCGCGACACTTACGGAGTCTTCTTCCTGAACAATCCGTTTTCAAATTCGATTGAAGATGAGCAGGACATCACGAACTTCCGGGTGATCTCTGACTACATGACTTCCTTGCTACAAAGCTGGATCAGTAACGGCCAGTTCTTCCAACTGGGAAGCACGCAGCCGAATTTCTTCGGAACGCAGCTGGTGCTGCTGTCGCGTCAATTCTCCGTAGTGGCGGAGTCGGTGAGCGAAGTCCGCTTCACGCTCGACTCGGTATTCATCGGTCCATCGGAGCGCCAGACGCTGCTGCTCCAGTTCCAGAATTTCCCGGCCATGTTCCTCGAGGATGTACTGAAGGAGGTCGAGGACTTTTCAACCGGCGAGGGCCCGCGATTGCTGCAAGACAGTGGTCGAATCTCGGTGACGAACAACGTTATACCGGTGCTCCAATCGCTGAGCGACTTGGTCCGCGAAGCGCGCCGGCCAGTAAATGTTAAGAGCCTGCCCGACGGCTACCGAACGGCTCGCGTGCAGCGCGCATTGGAAGATTTGAACGATCAGCTGAAAGAGTTGATCAAACTCGCAAAACCGGTGGGCCAGGAAGTGCCGCCGTCGCCGACCGAGCCTGAGCAGCCCTTCTCGGTTTTGAATGTGAGCCCGAATGGTGCCACGCTGCAGGTTTCGCCGGTTACGATTCCCGTGACGATAACGGGGACGGGATTTAAACGTGGAGCCATCGTGTCCTTCATTTCGACGGATATCGATGCCCCCAACATCACATCCAACAATCCAGTTTTCTTGTCGGATAACTTTCTGTTCGCACAAGTCATAGTGACGGAAAGGGGTAGCTGGAGCTCGACCTCCGACCGGATCTTCATTTATACCGTCTCTGTGAGAAATCCGGATGGACCTCTGGCTGCGTCGTTGCAAAACGGATTTGTTGTGACCGTGCCGGTGATGAACTCTTCGGTGGTCCCGCGCGGTTCGGAACCTGCGCTCGCGTAACCGTTGTTTCAGACAAGCGAGATTTGGGATGCATGAATTTAAGGAGACGCAATAATGGCGACTGAAAGAGATTACCAAGGCCTGTTTGATCGGATAGCGGCGCTGCGAGATACGGTGACCAGCCGCCTGGGTTCCGACCTCATCTCGAATCCGCAACTCGCGGATGCACTTACCAAGCAGATCGACGACATGCTGAACTCGGTCGTCAACGCTGACTCGGCAGCTCCACCTCCTCCGGATAAGGGGTTAGCACAGTTAGCCGGTCTCGGTCCCGAGGCGGCAACCGAACTGGGCGCCACCCGCGTGCCGCCAGGCGTTGAAGCTTACGACGAGACCATTACGTCCGAACGCATCATTGCCGTCGGCGACCTGTACTATCTGTTCCAGCACGAGAAGATCGGTGTGTTCCGAGTCGTAAAGAAACTGCAGGAACTGTTCCGCGCCGGAACGGTGCGGCTGTCTGCCGGAGCCGGGGCGTTCGCGCTCTATCAGTTCGACCGCCGCGAAGTGCTGCGCTACACCACTAACGATCGCATCGATGCATACCGGCGCGTGCTCGGTTATGGCGGCGGCTCGGGACCGGTCGGTTCGCGCCCCAACGTCGATTTCCATAAGTTGTTTGCTCACTTCATCCACCAGGTGACTCTATTCTGGCGCGACAAACGGATTTCGGACGTGATTCGCGAGCGTGCCTACGATCCGAGTTTCGGCTCTATAGCCATCGTCCGCCGCGCCGGCCTCGATCTCCGGAATAACTTGAAATGGCTGTCTTTCGGCCATCTCAATGTCCTGCGCGTGGAAGTGATGCAGCTACTTGAAGAAGCGTTCAAGATTCTCAACGCTCCCGATGTCAAGCGCTTGTTCGGCGCCGACAATGCCTGGGATGTCGTAGAAGAGGTGTTAATCCGATACTTCAACGAGCGTCTGGTCACTTCCCCGCGGCAGCGCATGGGTGTCACGGGACGCGAAGTATTGCGTTGGTTGGCACAGGATCACATTCTCAAAACCACGCGCGCCGAATTCGAAACGCTGCTGCTCGAAATCGCCGAACAAGCGGAAGAGTGGCTCACCAGTGCCCAGGCGATGGGCTTGGCCGGACGCCCGGCCAGCACACGAGTTCTGCCTTGGACGCAGTCAGGGCCAGCGCCGACGACGGCCGAAACGCGCGAGCCGGGTATCGATGTCCCACGCCGAGCGCCGGCAGGAGTTCCGGCTGCGGAGTTTGAGTACGAATACCAGTATTAGCTTCTGACCGAAGTCTGGAGGATACCTGTGCCGGTAATCAACGATCTCTGGAGCGCTGCCGCGAGCCCACGAACGGCGCCTCCGGTTTACGTTCCTGTTGCTGTTCCCGTTCGGTTGTCGCCTCCGTATCTGGGGGCCTTTCGGGACCGCCAGTCTCGATTCGATCTCCGGTGCTTGAGACGGTCTGGCGGCTATAGCGGATATTTCTATGAAGCTCCGTTGGTGACGCTGTGGACGGATGACTATTACTGGGGAGCGAACGATGTGTGGGAGTTGTAAAGAAATTAGCGAACGGAGGGAAGAAAACGTTATGGTGCGCGATCTGGAATACGAATTGGAAGGTGAACTCGAGCAATCGCAATATGAGCTCGAATCGGAACCGCTCGAAATGATGCCGGAACAGGAATCAATGGCGCAGGAGTACGAGGCTTCACAAGAATACGAGGTGGCGCAAGAGTACGAGGCGTCGAAGGAATACGAAGTGTCGCACGAATACGAAGCGGAAGGCGAACTCCAGCTGGTACAGGAAGCCGAGCCCGAGATTATCGGTCCCGATACTCGCGTGCGCGTCACCAACACGACGGTTGCCCCATTCCGTTATATCTGTAACTTCGAACTCGACATTCCGACGTCCGGAAAACGGGCGATGTGCTCCGGCACCTTGATCGGCCCGAGCACGGTGCTCACGGCGGGACATTGTCTCTCAGGATTTACGCCTTCACGCATGCGGGTGATTCCGGGAAGAAACGGTTCACTCGAGCCGCTCCCGGCCACCGTCGCCGCTGCGTTTCAATTGGCTCCCGGATTCGCTCCTAGTACGGCCACGGATTACGGCGTGATCCAACTGCGCAATCCCATCGGCATTCGTGTCGGATATTGGAGCGTAGCGCATCGGATCGGTGCGGGCGATCCGATCGGCACAAGCATCTCTGCCATGATCCTTCCAAAAAAACTGAGAGTTAACCTTTCCGGTTATCCGGCAGACAAGCCATCGGGTTCGAAATTTTTCTGCACCGATCCGACACAACCCAAAAATCGCTGCTTCCACTCTTCGTTGAGCAATGCGAAACGGGCCCGCGTATGCGGCACCGAACAATGGCGCGCCTACGATCGATCCGTGGCCTCCAGCGCCAGCATTCTTCAATATACGGATGACACGTGTCCAGGCCACAGCGGCAGTCCCGTGTGGGTGAAGCGGGATGCCAGCAAGGGGGGGCGTGTCATGGTCGCGATTCACATTTCCGGCGATCAACCTCCGAAGCCGGTTGCCAATCGCGGTGTTCGTATCACGCGGCCCGTCTTGAGCAATATCCTCAGGTGGCTCGCGAATGCGCCAGTGCCGCCGCCGTCCCGGGTACTCGATCGGTTTCTTTATGACAACCCCGCTCCAGTGCCGGCGCACGCCCCTATCATTGCCGACCTCGCTCGGCTCACCGCCGCCCGTGCCAGCACGCCGCGGCGCGTGCGGACCATCTATCTTCTGGGACATGCCGATACGCGCGGCCCGGCTCCTTACAATCAGGCGCTCGGCCAAAAACGCGCCGTCGCTGTCCGCACCGCGTTGGCCGCCGCGCTCGAACGTCTGCGGCCTGGCATCAGCCGCTCCATACGATTTGTTGTAGACAGCCTGGGCGAGACACAGCCGGTTGCTCCGAATACCACTGACGACGGACGCGCGAGAAATCGCCGGGTCGAAGTCATCTTGGCGCGGGTTTAGCTATGCACAGGAGCCATGCCGCCCTCCGCTGCCCTCGCGTTTGCCCGGATGCACCGCCGCAGATTCGTTGAGGATCTGAAGGAATTCGTCGCCTTCCCTTCTGTCAGTGCGCAACCGAAACACGCAGACGATTTGAGACGATGCGCCGTGTGGCTGGCCGACCATCTCCGCCACGTCGGCTTGCACAATTCGAAGGTCATCCCAACGCCGCAACATCCCCTGGTCTATGCGGACTGGTTGGGCCAGCCGGACTCCCCCACCCTCCTTATCTACGGCCATTACGACGTGCAGCCGCCGGAGCCGCTGGAGGAATGGCGTACTCCGCCTTTCGCCGGGGCCGTCCGCGGGGACCATATTTTCGGTCGCGGAGCATCCGACGACAAGGGACAAATGTTTGTCCATGTCAAAGCATTAGAGGCACACCTGCGCGCAACGCGAGAACTTCCGCTCAACGTCCGGTGCCTCTTCGAGGGTGAAGAGGAAATCGGCAGTCCGAACCTTCATTCGTTCATCGAGCGCGATCATCGTGCCCTCTCTGCTGATATTGCTGTCGTGTCCGATATGCCCATACCGGCACCGGATCAACCTGCTCTGACGTATGCGATGAGAGGAGGACTGAGCCTGGATCTCGAGGTCGCCGGACCTGGACGCGACCTCCATTCCGGGCTCTATGGCGGCGCTGTTTACAACCCTCTCCAGGCACTCTGCGAAATCATCGCCCGCCTGCATGATCGGCAAGGCCGCATCACGATACCTGGCTTCTACCATCGTGTGCGCAAGTGGAGTGAGGCGGAACGCGAGTATATGGCCGGCAACGGTCCCAGTGATGCAGAGATGCTGCGCCACGCAGGGGCACCGGAGGCTTGGGGAGAGGCAGGTTTCAGCGAATATGAGCGAACCACCATCCGCCCCGCGCTAACCATCAACGGCATAACAGGCGGCTACCAGGGACCCGGAACAAAAGGCGTGATTCCGTCCCACGCGGTTGCAAAACTCAGCTTTCGCCTGGTTCCCGATCAGGATGCCAGAGAAATCGAAACGCTCGTCCGAAAATACATGAGAGAGCTCACGCCGGTTGCCGTTCGCTCGAACGTACGCGCGCGCTCCCATTCCCGTCCCGCGCTGCTCGATCGAAATCATCCCGCCATGCGGGCGGCATCGTTTGCCTATCGCAAGGGATTCGGAAAGGCTCCTCTAATGCTGCGCTGCGGAGGAACCATACCGGTTGTTGACACCTTTCGGCGCACATTGGGCATTCCTGCCGTCCTGATGGGGTTCGCCCTTCCCGACGATCGCATGCATGCTCCGAACGAACGATTTCATCTGCCGAATTTCCATAAGGGAATCGAGACGTCGATCTGGTTTCTACGCGCCCTCGCCAATTTGCCATCTCTGACTGGTCGCAGTAAGTTTGCCGCCACTGCGAATCGCGTATGATCATCGACTGCCATTGTCACGCCGGAAAAGGCGACCTGATGACCGCGCCCTGGAACACGGACGCTCCCATCGAGCCGTACTTGCGGCGCGCACGATCCGCCGGCATTGACAAGACCATCGTCTTTGCCCCGTTTCACAGTGATTACGCGGAAGCCAACGAGCAGGTGGCACGCATTGTCGCGCGCTATCCCGATCGCCTGATCGGCTTTGCCTTCGTTCATGCTAGCCGGGACACCGGACGAATCCACAGCATGGTTCACCGTGCCGTCACACGCTGGCATTTTCGCGGCATCAAGGTTCATGGCCACGACGCGATGCCCACGCGCGAAATCTGCGAGACAGCCCGCGCTTTCCGCATCCCCGTGCTGGCGGATGTCGTGGGCCAATCGTATGTCGTGGATATGCTAGCGCCTCAATATCCTGACGTGAATTTCATCATTCCTCACCTGGGCAGCTTTGCCGACGACTGGCGTGCCCATCAACTCATCATTGACCAACTAGTTCGTTATCCTAACGTCTATACCGATACTTCCGGAATCCGCCGCTTCGACTACATCGTCGAGGCGGTAAGGCGTGCCGGAGCTCGCAAGGTGCTCTTCGGGTCCGACGGGCCGTGGCTACATCCGGGTCTGGAGCTGCACAAGATTCGCCTACTTGGACTCCCACCCGAGCAGCAGGCGCAAATTCTCAGCGGCAACATCATCCACCTCATTCGCGGCGTCAGAACCGGCACGCGTTACGCAGCAAACGCAGAGCGGCGCCCTGCGAATGCTGTGCCAGGGCGGTTTCGTTCAGTTTCCTCGTCTTCCCATTCGTCGCTCCCACCCGGAACAGTGACCGAATACGAGCTCTGAGCGGGATTCTTACTCGAATGGTCGAGTCGAGCTTGGAACGCGTTTTTCACCGGCCAGAATGAAAGGCGGGCATCCTGAGCTGGTTCAGGGTGGTGGAGAATGGAGACCGCCATGACGGTGACTTGTGCCTGTTGTCCTCCGCGATAATTTCGTCGAGAAGCTCACGCTGCCTCAGCCCATTCATACTCGTGATGCAAGCCGCCGAGGATCGGTTTGGCAGTCACGTGTGAAACTGAGGATAATTGAGCAGCTTGCTTGGAAACAGGTGGAGTCTGTTGGACTCGATCAGGAATGCCTGGTCCCAAGGAACGATGCGGCCGGCCGGCATTGTAATTAGAGGTTCACTCGCGAAGGATTCGTCGCAAGTGGGATCCGTTGAGTGGGATCACGTAATCCAGACATTCACGACGTATGCTTCCAATCAGCCGTTCGCAATAAGCGTTGGCGATGGGCATACGAACCGGTGATCACAATACGTGGATGCCCAGCTCTCGACCGTTTCATCCAAACTTATCGAGAAAGTTTTGTCCCGATCGTGCAGCAGAAACTTGTAATCCTGATCGCCTGGAAGGGTTTCCCGCAGCTGCTGCAGGGTCCACTCAGACGTCGGGTGTTCGGTGACATTGAAATGAAGCAAACGTCTGGATCCGATCTCCAGGGCAACGAATATTCCTTGCTGCCGCGATGGCGCGGCGGTTGCCCAATGTATTTTCTAACCGTGTGGGGTGAGAGTCGAATTTGGAGCTTGAGCCAAAGTTTATCTGCTATCCGCTCTTCGCCCCAAGTCAGATTTTCTGCGGCCATTCGACGAATTAAACGCCTTACCTCTGCCGATACCGGTGGCCGTCCGACAGGTTTCGATTTCCAACGCCAGAAGCGGCGGAACGCAGCTCGATGCCAGCCGATCAACGTCACTGGTTTGACGACGACCAAAGCGCTGCGCCAGTCGAAGAAACGCGCGAGCTTGGACAGCACGAAATGATCAGCAGATGTCGTTGCGGCGGCTTTTTTCTCGCGCTCTTGGAATAAAGCCAGCTGCTTACGCAAGAACAGATTCTCTGCCACCAGGGCGGTCCGGCTACGGGCACCGCAGCGCAGAAGTTGACGCATTCAGAAACGATAATCTGTAGCGTGACGCTCAGCTTCGAAAGCTGTCGGAAGATGCTCTGCACTTGGCAATCGTCTCACTGCTATCCATTTGATTCGACTGCCTGATCACGTTTTTGCGGACCACACGTATGCCCGTCAGCGCTCGATCCTTTACGCCGCATGCCGTGAAAGCCCGCACCCGACACGGCCATGCCCTTTCTCAAGGGGCGGTCATCCATCTGGGGAGTATGATCGCCGCTCGGTATCTCAGCCAGCAGGTCAAAAGTCCGCTTGCTAAGAGCGTGATCTACACGGCCCGCCATCTCTGGCGCGAGTTGGGCGGCATCGCTCGCCTGGAAGAAGGCTTAAGAGGAAAATGCTATGGGAACGAGAAGTCTGAATCCCCCTTCCCGTTCCCCCAGGGGACGCCGGGGCAGGGCAGGTTCCCCCCACGAGCGCCAAAACCAGCGCTCTCCCCCCACAAAGAGCTACCCCGTCCCCTTGTGAATCCCTGGCGCAAGCGTTTTGCTGATGCGCTGCAGAAAAGCTTCAGTAGTCGATCACCGTAATTGCCAATGTTTCGGATGGCGCTTTCCATGAAAACAGGAAATCACAACGATGCGGGTTTCCTCCGCGAGAAATATATCCTGTAGGGGAATCGGCGCACTCCGGCCCGTCGGCGTCCTTTTCCCATGACCGCAAACTGCAGGGGTGCAGCAGAAATTGCTTCCACGGTATCGGCTACGGCCTCGGCGAAGCGCTGACCGAGCTCAGGCCTCAGGCTTTCGTATCGCGCCTGTGCCTCCTTAAGCTCCGCATCCGCCGCAGCGAGCCAGACAACGGGCAATGTCACTGTTTTTTAAACAGGCCGGCCTTGACTTGCTCCCAGGGAATCACGTCAGAAGGGTTGTTTTGATAGCGCGCAACACGATGGTCCAGTTCCGCCCGTTGTTCATCCGTCAGCGCCGGCACATCTGCTTCGAGGCTCTCCCATAGCGCATCAATCAACTCAACCTTTTCCGCTGCGGAAAGGCTGCGGATCTCATTTTGTAGATTGCTGTTCATACGGATTTCATCCCTACATTTACTGTACGAAACAAACGAAGCTGCGGGGCTTTCCACTCCGACCAGCCCCGGCCCGTCTACGGCGCTCAGGTTACATCCCTCCAGAGCCTTATCCTCCGCGACGGCTGCGCAAACCGTACGCCCCATCAGCCCCGGCTGCAAAGCGAAAAATCCGGGGGTTAGGGGGCGAAGCCCCCTGGGGTACGGCATTGCATCCGCTGCCGTAAGACTAAGGAGCTTCGCTCCTCGCGCGCGCAAGGGCCGTCGCCCTTCGGGTCTTGGCTCCCCACGAATTTCCGTGAAGGGCGGAAACCAGCGCGAAGAGCGCCTTTCGCGGTACCAGTAAGGTCAAAATATTCGAACGCGTTGAAAGCAAAAGGAGGCTATGATGGTCGCTTTCCATGAAGAACACGCAAGTGGCCCGGCTGTTGGCGTACGTGACCGGTCTGGTGAACCAGCAAATCCTGCTGCAGAACCGACTACCTGGCCGCTGAAAACAGAATCCTGCGGGCGCATCTGCCTGCTTGCCTCCGGCCGAGAAGATGTGCTTTGCTTAATTCTCCCTACCCCAACCCGGTTCCGAGCGAAAGAGAAGGAACTGAGTGTCTCCCAAGCAAGACCTTCATCCCGACGACCCATGTCAGCAGCGGCACCAGCGAATCCTTCATCTCGCTATCTTCCAGAACCTGGCGGGTCTGAATCTTTGTCTTGATACCCTGCAGGGTCAGGATCGTGGCCGGAATTCTGCCCATTTTCCGGACCTCCGAGCTGAATAGCAGATATTCCTGAGTATTCAATTGATCCTTCAAGGCGTTCAGCTTTGCCTTGATTGCCGTGTTAACGCGCAAGGTTTCCGCTTCCCAGGCCCCGCTTACAAAGACCCGCTGGCTTGGATGGATCTTCGCGACCCCGAAGAACAGTTCAAACGCGGTCCTTTCTTGCCATCCGAGGATGTTTCGCTCAGTCGCCGCCGGGTAAGTATCGATGCTGTTATAGGCTTTGATCAGATTCTGTGCCGTCTCGAACTGGGAAATCGCAGCCAGATGCTTCTGAGGATAGGCGGTTAGAAATGTATCCAGACAGGTGGCGGGAAACTGCGAGCCTGCTGCGGGATTAACGCCATAGAGGGCGTCATCGAAAGCCCGAAGGGCGTCCCATTTCTGCTTGGCAAGCTGCAGTCGCGCAACTTCTTCGTCGATGGCTGCCGTTGCCCAGTCATCGAGATCATCCAGGCTGAGGATGCGACGTTTGGACCCCAGATACGTCACTAGCACGTTATCTGGTATCGTGTGGGGTTTTTTGTTGGTGCCGCCGATCTGTATCAGCTCGAGCGACATGGGTTGTGACGTATGCCCGGTTGCGAACTGAAATGTAGGGTTGACGCCGAATGGCTGGATCACGCGTGGCGCCGGTGTCACAGGCGCTACGCGCACTTCGTTCCGCTTCAACTGAACCGGTTGGTTGCTGCGGCCCCGATCGCCAGCTCCGTAGACTGGAGGCCCCTGCAACTTTGGCTGCACTGGCGCAGCACCATGCGGCCGGTAGACCGGCAGTGCCGACGGGTGCAGCTCAATCTTCGGCTGAAACACGGCAGATGCGCCCGGATATTGCGTGCTCTTCGCTTCTGCTGGACCCATCGTCTGGGGCCGATAAACAGGAGGAGCCGCGGCCCGCTGTATAGCGGGCCTGAAGACTGGCGGAGCACTCTGTACGATGGCAGCGCACTCTGTACGATGGCAGCGCACTCTGTACGATGGCAGCGCACTCTGTACGATGGCAGCGCACTCTGTACGATGGCAGCGCGAGAGATGCATTGCAGGAGCGGCTTCGTCGCCATCTGCAGGCGAGGCCGTTCACTCGCTCGGCCCGGACACGGGGCCTTTACGGGACGCGCGAGACGACCGACGCTACCGGTCCGATCAGGTCTAGTCATGCAGCTTTACCGAAAGCACACCGACGATTCCGACGGAGCCGGAGAAATGCAGCGGCGCCTTGCGTTGGAGCACGGTGCCGGCCGGCTTTGCTTGTACGGTAGCTGCTGCTCGCTGTCCCAGTCGATCCGCCTCTGCTTCCAATGCATGGTCCTGTACTACCGCGATACCGGCGCCGTTCGGAGCACGAACGCGACCTTGACGTTGTTGGACGACGTGGGCTAGTTCGTGCCCGAGTAGTTGCTGACCATGTATGCTCTCGGGTTGGTAGCGGCCAGGGGCGAAATAGATGTCTGTGCCGATAGTGAAGGCAAGTGCGCCAATCCGTTCGGCTTGGGGCCCGATGTGTACCCGCACCCCGGAAAAATCAGTGCCGAAAGCCGTCTCCATCTTGCTGCGCACCGCATCGGGCAGTGGTCGCCCGCCGCCGCCCACTAGGCCGAGGCGTGCCGGATCGATCTGCAGGCCATCGTCGCCGCCTTTAGGCTGCGAGATCGGAACACCTGCGGCGAATGTCGTACTCGCGAAAGGTGGCTTGTGCGCCGTGGGCTTTGGTTGCACCAGGGATATTTGTCCATTGGCATGACGGGTCACGAAATAACCCTGAATGACGCGGTGTGTCATCGACTTTTTCCTCCCACCTTCTGGTCAACGTAGGCCGAAAGCCCCTTCGGGAGCTAAAGCCCGCTCGTATCTTATCGATTGGTCGAACGCCAAATTCTCGCCTGGAATCAGGCTCGTCTTGTTCAAAATAAGTGACAGAAATATCTAAAGGATCTGTTTGAATATGTTAGGAAAATTCGCAGACAAACTCATAAATTTTGCACTTATTTGCTTATTGTCTTTTTTTGTAATGAGAAAATGCACGCCCGGACATGCTCTTATCACTTCCCTTGGACAGGGCACCGTTGTGAAGAGCGTTAGGCTGGGCTCATTTTTAAAGGCCTCGATCCTTTGCGTTTCCATCTCACTGTTGCTTTCGGGATGCTTGTTAAAGAATCCTGCCAAGCTAGTTCGCTCTCAGCTAACGGTCGCCGTCAGCGTAGTACCAGACGCCAACGCTAACAGCCCCATCGCCTTCGACCTTGTAACCATCAATGACAAAGATCTAGCGAAGCAGGTATCGCAAATGACCGCCTCCGAGTGGTTTCAGAAGCGTGATCAAATTCGCCTCGATTTCGTGCGAAAGGGGTCCGTTTCCATACAAAGCTGGGAATGGGTTCCTGGTCAGGTCGTACCTGATATTCAAATTTCTACGAGAAAGACTCCCAAAGAGCTCGTCGTGTTCGCAAATTATTCGACTTCCGGACCCCATAGAGCAAAACTCGATCCCGGTAGACCTATGCTGATTACTCTGAACCGGACCGACATGAGTGTGCAGCCGCTTGCCCAATAGCCAGGATCACTAGAGTGATACAAGACATTCGAATTGACGAGATCTCCCCGGCCATCCAATGGCATGAGGGCATGCTGCTCATGCCCCAACACTTCCAGCAATTTGCCGGTCGCTTGGAGAGCCTAATCCAGTTCGTGACCACGCTGACCAGCCCGTATGGGTGGGGCGTGCTTCGGTTTGATTACGACCGTGCTGCTCTGGTCGGCGGCAAGCTTCGCGTGCTTCGTGTTGAAGCTATAACACCCGATGGCTCTCTCCTTATCGCCGGTGCTGAAGTCGGAATTGACCTGGAACTTGATCTCAAGCAGAGTGCCGAACAAGCTCGGGCGTCCTCCTTTAAGGTCCATCTCGTAGTGCCGGCACAAAGCGCATTGTCGACCCGGGGCGATCTGGCCCGCTACGAATCGTACGACGGAACGGCCGTGGCCGATGACACAACCGGTGAAGGAACAATCCACATTCCGCGATTGCGGCCGAAAGTCGCATTGTGGGCTGGTGAAAATCCTCCGCCTCGTTTTCAGGCTATTGCGCTCTTGGAAATCCAGCAGCAGGGTGAATCGTACCAGGATACCGGTTTCATCCCTCCCATGCTTTCTGTTCCCAGCAGTTCTTCGCTAGGCGAGCAATGTGGAAAGGTAACCAGTCTGATTCGGGAAAAGATATATTTCCTCGCCGATCAGCTTCAATGCGGAGCGTACAAGGAAGGCGATCCAGAAATCATGGAAACTCGTGCTCGTATTCAAAGCATGGCAGCCGGGCTCCCTATGGCGGAAGCGCTTCTTCAGGGTGGGAAATCGCATCCGTTTCACGTCTATCTCGCGATGTGCAATCTGGCCGGAAACATCGCTAGAATCACGCTGAGCCTTCTATCCCCGCTCTTTCCACCGTATCGCCACGAGGATCTGCGAACAACATTTCAGCCGGTTCTAACTTTCGTCCAACAATCGGTTTCCGAAGCGGTCATTGAAGCTTGGCGGCGTTATTCATTCCGCTTGATCGACGGAGTCTTTCAACTGGGACCCGTGGCTGCATTGGATGAGGCTATTGCAGGTGGAGGAACCTTGGACGCGCCACTGCTTGCTTTGGCTGTTCGACCATCTAGTGGATCATCCCTCGAAGCAGCGGCTCAGTGGGCCGAAAATTGTGTAATCGGTTCTGTAAGTCTGATACCTACCCTGCTGGCAAATCGTGTTCCCGGCGCAGAACGGCGTATAACCGAACGATTGCCGGATCTCAGTCCGCCGCGCGGCATGGCGTTATTCGCTATTCAGGCGGATGTAGCGGCGGCAAAACCGAGTGAAGTTCTTCAACTGGTAGACCGATTCAATGAGCAGATGAGACCCGCTGAAGTTGTGCTTTATATACGTCGAGCACGGCGCGAAGGTTGATTGCTTGAGATATGGCGCGAACAATCCACACGTCGGTGCCCTCCGTTGCACTCTTCCAGCAGTTCACCTCTGACCTTATCAAGCTGAAACAGCAAGCCCTCGCACCGGAGCCAAGCGAGTCTACCACGCTCGATCTTCAACCCGAGTCGGAAGGCGGGCCGGCCGTGCTCGTCTCTCGGGCAAACGCGATTTGGAATAAAGTGCTCGTGCTTTTGGACCAGCAGACCATTGCAGCGGCACGAATAGCGGGTCCAGCGGGGCTCGAGTTTCATCGTGAAGCAATTTATGTAATGGCGGTGCTTGCCGATGAAATATTCGTTCACTCGGAATGGGAAGGGCGCGACTACTGGTTGAATCGCTTACTGGAAGCGCGCCTGTTTCAAACACATGCGGCTGGTGAAATATTCTTCCGCCGTCTCGAAACATTGCTCAGACGGGAAGATGAGGCGGCCGCTGAACTCGCAATCGTTTATCTGATGGCCTTGTCACTCGGCTTTCGCGGTAAATATTGGGGAGCCGCGCACGAGCCAATTCTCGACTCTTATCGCGCGCGACTGTTCTCATTCATATCGCGTCACGATCCGGAGATTGCGCGATCCGTCGAACGTATCTTTCCTGCTGCTTATCGCAATACGATTCAGATGGGTGCGCCGGATCGTATGCCCTCCCCACGACGATGGCTCTGGGCATGCGGCGGTGTCGTAGCAGTTTGGTTGCTGATAGCACAGGTGCTTTGGTGGAATCTCACGCGCGATTTGAACGAGAAACTCTGCCGTTTTAATTCCTCGTGCGTGGCGATCGCTCAGGCTGCAACAGGAACGGGCAAGTGAGGAGCAAACTTGTCGCCCGATTCTAAGCTGATCCTCGTGCTGATCGTACTGCTAATCGGGGCTGCATTCTCAATAGCGGTCGGTGCATTCTTGCTCTTTCGAAGTCGTCGCAAAACGGACACACCGGGTGGCCCGCAGGTCGCATCCGCACAACTCGTAAAAGAGTTTCGGTCCTCACTTTCGATTCTGCAATCCAAGATTCCTGGAAATGACTACCAATACCGCGCACCTTGGATCTTAGGGTTGGGTGAACCGAGCGCAGGAAAAACGACACTGCTCACTCAACTCGAGACCGATAGCTCTATCTTCGGCCATGATCCCGCTCTTTCGGTCGAGTGGCGTTTTCTCTCTGGTGGAGCTCTTATCGATGTTCCCGGCGCATTCTTTTTCAATAATGCACAACGGGCAACAACGGACAGCAATTGGAATCGTTTCCTGCGGCTGCTCGGCCGACATCGCCCGTATCGCCCCATCGATGGCATTGTCCTGTTCGTTCCTGCTCCAGAGCTGGAGAAAGACGCCGATACGGAGAACGCTGAACGCGAAATTCGCGCCGGCGCCATTCGGACGAAACTCGATCACCTGCAAAACGTCCTCGCCATGGTTGTTCCGATCTATGTTGTCGTGACCAAGTGTGATCATATTCGTGGTTTTGAAAGCTTCCACGCCGAAATCAATCCGGATCGCGAATGTGATCTGTTTGGCTGGTCAAATCCAAATACGCTCGAAACGGCGTTTCAACCGACCTGGGTGGACGAAGCCTTCGACGAACTTGGAGAAGGATTGCGCCGCCTACAGATTCGTATCTTCGCGGATCGTCCGGTGAATGCTGCCGATAATTTATTCTTATTTCCTCTGGAACTCGATCGGCTGCGAGGACCGCTGCGAACGTATCTAACGGAGATCTTTCGCGAAACCACGTATGTTGATCCGAATTTCCTGCGGGGTATTTATTTCTGCGGGGACGTGTCGGGTGGCGATCGGCGATTTCAGCCGGGAACGGGTTCTGCCGCCAATTCTTCAATAGTCGATCTCGCTCTCTCACCGTCGGCCATTGCAAGCTTTCGTCCGCGAATCGCTTTTACGCGCGATCTCTTCGACTTAAAGGTTTTTCCGGAAAGCCGTATTGCTCGTCCGGTCGGGCGAATGAGACGGTTGCGGAATCGGACGCTTATCTCCGCACAAGCCGTGTTCGCCACTCTAATCATTGCGTTAGGAATTGGAACAACGGTTGCCTACAATCGGCTGGCCTATCTCAGGGAGCATCGTTTCGAAGGATTACTTGACATCCTTTCCGCACGTATCCAAGAACCAACTCTCGCTTCTAGGCCTGTTTCCGTCGAAACTGCCTATGAACTGGTAGATACCCTTGGTGTTTTAGATGCACACGGGTTTCGGGCGCTCTTTTTGCCTGCCTCCTGGGGGGATCCGATCGATACCAGCGTTTCCTCTGCACTAGCGGATTCGTTTAGTAGAGAGATACTTCCCGCCTTTCGTAATGCGCTCGATATGAAGGCGAATGCGCAGATCGGGAATTGCCTCTCCGTGCCAGCGGCGGAACAAACGTTGCCTAATGAAGTGGATGCGCTTGTGCGCCTGACCGTTAGTGACGATCTCGAATATCAGCAATTGGATAAATCGTTGCGAGAGTACGACGCGCTGCGCGATGCCATACGCCGATATGACCTCTTTCGCGGCACGGGAAGAGGAGAATTCACCGATCTAAATCGGTTATTCGAATATCTGCTGGGGCGCGATCTCGAAGATGAGAATCGCTTTCGGCATAATCCTTACTATCAACGTGCTCTCCGACAAGCCGTAGGACCACCAGTCGGCGCGACGGAAAACAATCGCTTAACGGATTGTGCCGCGAAAATGACAGCCTTGCGTCTGGAAAACTTTTTCACGAGCTGGTTTGAGAAGAACAACCCGCTTCCCGATCTGACTGGAAATGTTGCAACCGAGATCGACAATTTGCAGTCGGGTGAACAAGCCTCGCGAGAGGATTTGAAAAACCTTATCGATGACGTAAGACGTCTTGATGGGTTGCTGGCGAGTGGCTCATTCGGGTGGTTGCGTCAGACTGCGTTTAATCCTTCTGACTTTCCCGTCTTATCGCGACGATTAGCGGCCGAGCCATTTGTTGATCCGGAATACATTGCCGCGATGAATCGCCAGGGCAGCATCGCATTTGCAAAGTTGAAAGAGACTCTGCTTGCTGAAGACTCCGATGCCGCTGGAGCTATTTTGAATCTGAGCGGCACCGACATTCATGTGAGCACACCGGTGTTAGCGTTATCCGCTACCCTCAATGCGTTGCTGTCGCAAGATTTCATGGCAGAGGCAGATGCCATGGCTGTACCTGCGGCGAAGGGGTCGGCCGTTCTATGGAATAAGGCTTCTCTTGCTCGCGCGGCGCAACTAAAAGACTCATTCGATAAGTTTGTTCACGATCGATTGCCGCTTCTTCCTTCCGCTCTTCGTAGCAGCGTGTATGCGGTAGCTCAGAACGGATTAAATACATCCGTTCTACAAGCTGTGGACCGTTCGCGGGAACCGGTGAATGGAAACGGTAACGATACTTCTTTACTCCAAGTGGAGATTCAAAGTTTTCAGGAAGCCGTTCCGGTGCTGGCACAACTGCAAAGCTCGTTAGCCGCCGGCACGGCGAAGCCGCGCACCGACTTGAACCTGATGCTTACTCAGGAAGCTCTTTCCCTCGCTACGCGCATCGATAGCATATTTCCACCCAGTGCGTTTTATGCTCCGGCGGCCGGGAGCTTGCAGCGCTGGGACGGCTCAAAGCCACTTTCCTTCGCAAGTTATAGCGCTGAGAATGCTGAGGATCTGGAAGCATATCTGGCGCGCGAGCACGATCGAATCAAAGGTATTGCACTCAATTACATAGAGCCTTTGTCTCAGTACCTTCACAGTCGCGGACTGCCCGGGCCAGCGGGATTCGAGAAATGGCCGGGCGTTATCCAGGACATAAAGGATTATGAGGCGAAGAAGCCAGGTAATGCTGTCGCGTCATTAGAATCCTTTGTACGTACCAATCTCGACAAGATCACACCGGCGGAGGGTTGCCAATCGGCAACGGGATTGAGCCGAGGTAGTGATGTCTTCTTGTTGCGAAAGGCAAGCTTACAAAGCGAGGCGGCGAGACGCTGCTCCGAGCTTCTACTTGCAACTTATACCGAACAGATTGCCGGCTTTTTCAACCAGCGGCTGGCCGGAAGATTTCCATTTGGTCCCGTGCCTCCTACACCCGACGTGCAGGAAGCGGATCCCAATGATACCGTTCAGTTCCTTCAGGCCGAAGAACAGCTAGGTCCAGGTCTTCTGAGCTATTTGCGCAAACAATCTAACTATAGTGATGTGCTCGAGTTTGTTGAGCAATCGGAAGCATTACGTCAGATGTTCGCGGAAGGACTTAAAGATGGAAAATTGTTTGTCGATTCGCCCATTACTTTTCGCGCTAATCGTGCGGGAGAAATTGGCGGAGATCATATTATCGATTGGGAGTTTCAGACCGGGGACCAAATCGCAAAATATCCCGATCCTGTCAAAGGTCTGCGATGGGCGTGGGGAAACCCGGTGCGCGTCTCGCTTCGCTTTGCAAAAGATTCCCCTGAGACACCAGTAGCAAACCCCGACGGCAAGGTAGACGGCTTGATGGTGACTTATGAGGCGCACGATCCGTGGGCTCTGTTTACCTTACTGCGCAATCATCCCGGATTGGACGCCGACTTTGGGGCAAGCATCGCAAAATCAACCGGAATCATTCGCTTTGTCATTCCTACAACGCTTAGTGGCCCGCGTACTGCCACAGCACAAGCAAGCGGAAAGACGGTCGTATTTCTTCGACTAGCGGCGCAGGCAACGGGACCGAAAGAGCCGCGCCAAATTCCCATCGCCACCTTTCCGCAGAGAGCGCCGCAAATTTCAGCTCTTCACGATATTGCCTCCGCCCGATGAGATAATGACGACACTCGAATCTGATTTTCGGTTTGACATCGACAGGCTTCTGTCTCCCATCAGTGCTGATAACCCCACTGGAGAGAGTCTTCGATACGATCCTGTATACGATCAAATTCGTGCACTGCGCCGCGAAGACGATGCAACGCTTCCCCAGGGCGTCTGGAAATACGAACAGAAACGTGCAGATTGGCCCGCCGTCGAAGCGCTTTGCCTGAAATTGCTGGAAACCCGATCGAAAGATCTTCAGATTGCGTCCTGGCTTCTCGAAGCATGGCTAAAGCAGTACGGGTTTTCGGGTGCGGCGGTAGGCTTCGAGGTAATTCATGCCCTATGTGAAAAGTTTTGGGATGGATTACATTCCCGTATTGAAAACAGTGACATCGAGTTCCGTATCGCACCATTGGTATGGATCAATCAAAAGATTTCCCTCGAATTGAAGTTGCTCGCGATCACGGCGCCCGAGTCCGACGAGATATCCCGCTTTACGTGGAGTGATTGGGAGATGGCGTGCCAGGCGGGCAACTCAGATACGAGACAAGATGGGACCGAATCCAGCGGCGGCGTCAGGTTAGCCCGTTTTCAGCAAAGCGTACTGCTAACGCCAACTCGGCAATTTCATTTCTTGCTCGCAGCCGTTGAGAGGCTGCTCGTCTGCTGCGGACAACTGGACGCTTTTCTAGACGAAACGCTGGGTAGTGACTCGCCAGGATTCGTTCTAGTGCGAAATGTAGGCGAAGCCATAGCCGCATTTGCTACGGGAATCATTCAACAGCGAGGCGAGGTAGCTGATCCTTCAGGCCGCGGGCGTGAGGAATTCATGACAGAGAGTTCAATGGATCATCCGGAACAGATAAATGGGCTCCCGCTGTCGCGTATCCGAACTCGAGCAGAGGCTTATCAGGTTCTCGCTGAGGTCGCCGAATTTCTTATACGTAGCGAACCGCATAGCCCCGTGCCGTATTTAGTATCTAGAGCTGTCACGTGGGGGAGTATGCCCCTGCACGAGCTTCTTGCTGACTTAGTCCGCAACACAAACGAGCTAACAGAAATATATAAATTGCTGGATATACAGCCGTTACAAAGTCACAAATAATTAACAGAAAAAGGCACAGCAGTTCCACTTAAGTAATAGCATTATCGTCAACTCTCTATAAGGTCAAAAACAAATCATGCCAGAAAGCCTTCAGCACAAACTGGATCGCGTACGCCCTCCACGCGTGCAGATTACGTATGACGTCGAAATCGGCGGCGCAATATTGAAGAAGGAATTACCTCTTGTTGTAGGCGTCCTCGCCGATCTTTCAGGTAGTCCTGCCGAACCGCTTCCGCGACTCCGCGATCGAAAGTTTGTAGAAATCGATCGCGACAATTTTAATCAGGTGTTGGGTGCTTGTGAGCCTCGTTTGGCGCTTCGAGTCAGCAATACCTTGGTCAAGGATTCAGACACCAAGCTGAATGTGGAGCTGAAGTTCAAGGAGCTAGAGGATTTTTCGCCTCTTAATGTGCTCCAACAGATCGAACCGCTTCGCAAACTGTTTGAGGCGCGGCAACGTCTGAACGATCTGATTGGAAAGTTGGACGGCAATGATGCGTTAGATTCATTCCTCCAGCAAATCGCCGCAAACACCGACGATTTGAAGCAGTTGCAAGCGGCAGTGACTACGGAGCCAAAGGTAAATGCCTGAGCAAGAGAATACAGTTACTACGGAAACCACGAGTACATCGGTACCTGTTGCTACACAGATGTCGCTGCTCGATCGCATTGTTCAGGAAGGACGCATGGCGCGCGATGTCACTCAGCGGCCACATGCGCAAGACTTAGTCGGAGAATTTGTCAATCAGGTCCTTGCCGAGGGAATGACGGTTCAGAACGATACGGTTGCCGGTATCAAAGGGCGCATTGCGCACATCGACCAGGCAATCAGCGATCAATTGAATGCCGTTATGCACGATCCGGCATTTCAAGCTCTTGAGGCATCGTGGCGCGGGCTGAACCATCTCGTCATGAAGTCCGAAACCGGTACTCAGCTCAAAATTCGAGTGTTGAACATCACCAAGAAAGAACTTCTCAACGATATGGAGAAGGCTCCGGAATTCGACCAGAGCGTGATGTTCAAGCAAATCTACGAAAAAGAGTACGGCACGTTCGGCGGTAATCCGTACAGCTTTCTGATTGGCGATTTTGAGTTTGGGCGCCATCCGCAGGACATGTCTATGCTTGAGAAGATGTCCGGTGTGGCCGCGGCCGCCCACGCGCCATTCATCGCGGCGGCGAGCCCCAAGCTTTTTGACTGGGACTCATTTGGGGAGATGAATACGCCTCGAGATCTCGCCAAATCCTTTGAATCCACCGAACTGATCAAGTGGCGTTCGTTCCGGGAAAGTGAAGATTCCCGCTATGTGATTCTGACGCTGCCGCATGTCCTTCTCCGCCTTCCGTACGGTCCCGACACGGTGCCTGTGGATGGATTCGATTTCAAGGAAGACGTAGACGGAACCGACAATAGCAGGTATTTGTGGGGCAATTCGGCCTTCATGCTGGGTCAGAGGATTACAAACGCCTTCTCCATGTACAAGTGGTGTGCCGCAATTCGCGGCGTGGAAGGGGGCGGCCTGGTGGAAGGTTTACCCGCTCATACGTTCCAGACACAATCGGGCGACATCGACTTGAAATGCCCAACCGAAATAGCGATTACGGATCGGCGCGAAAAGGAATTAAACGATCTGGGTTTCCTTACTCTGTGTCACTGCAAGGGCACTGACTACGCAGCCTTTTTCGGCGGACAGACGACAAATAAGCCGAAGCTTTACAATACGGACTCGGCGAGCGCCAACGCTCGGGTTTCGAGCATGCTCCCCTATATTCTCGCTGCTTCCCGTTTTGCGCATTATCTGAAGGTAATTATGCGCGATAAGATCGGCAGCTTCATGACGCGCGAGAACGTCGCAGCCTATTTGAATACCTGGATCAGCCAATATGTGTTGCTAAACGACGACGCTCCACAGGCCGTAAAAGCGCGGTTTCCGCTGCGCGAAGCTCGCGTAGATGTGAGTGATATGCCGGGCAAGCCAGGCTGCTACAAGGCAGTGGCCTTTCTGAAGCCGCATTTTCAGTTAGATGAGCTGACGGTCTCTATTCGATTGGTTGCGGAATTGCCGCCGCCGGTAGGTTAGTTATGACTGGCATATTCATCGCAGTGCCACACATGAAAGGAGACATTCCAAATGGACGTATTGATTCTAGACTGCAGTTCAGCCAAAATTAACGGGGAAAGCCAGCTTACTGACTATGCTCAGATGATTGAGTTGCTTTCTTATAGCCATGGTGTTGCACAACAGATCACGGGTGATCAAAGCAACACGAAACGGACCTCCGGTAAGCCCAATCATCAGGACTTCACCGTAACAAAATATCAGGATCTTTCCAGTTGCCAACTGGTGGATTTTTGCAATCAGGCGAAACCGATTCCTACAGTCAAGGTCACGATTGGCCAGAACGACAATGGCAAGGTCACCAAGATCTTCATCTACGAGTTGACGAATGCGCTGGTTTCGTCCATCTCTGTCGGTGGTGGCGGCGGCGGCAAGCCACAAGAGACTGTAACCTTCAACTACACCAAAATAGCCTGGACGTATGCGGCGCAAAAGTCAGACGTATCTGATTCGGGCAACGCTTCCGCTACATGGAATCTGGCCACGAACAGCGCAAGCTAGAACGCGAGCCACGACCCTCTCCGGGACTCCGAGCGCCTCTCTTTGAGAGGTTAACGGGGTCCCCTCTCGATTCCGTCGCGTCTCGGGAGCCATTTCGAATGCAGAATACGGGGGAGGTCGTAGCCTCCGTTCGTCGGGAAATCAGCCGGCTATTAAATACACGTGTTGCTCCCAATCATCGAGCTAGCGCGCCGAGGCTTAGCGTCGTAGATTACGGCATAGCTGATTTTTCTCACCTGAGCGCCGCAGACACTCTGGAAATCGAGGCTCTCGCGAAACGCCTTACGCATGCAATTCGGTCGTTTGAGCCTCGTCTTTTGAATCCGCGAGTGGTCCTGCAGGCGGATCCATCCGATCCACGGAAAGTAATCGGACAGATGGAAGCGAAACTCATGATCGGCATCATACCCGAACCGGTATGTTTTTCAGTCGAGCTGTATCTACGTGGTAATCAAGCGCTTTTGAGCGATACAGATCAGGCGGTCCTTCCATATGAAGTTGGATGATGGTCTGCTTCGTTATTACACCGAAGAACTCACTTATTTACGGTCGATGGGCCGGGAATTTGCACGCAACTACCCCAAGGTCGCCGATCGTCTCGATCTACAGGACGGCCATCCGGCTGATCCTCATGTCGAACGGCTTATTGAATCGTTTGCGCTATTAACCGGCCGCATCCGGCATGAGATGGATGCCGAATTCCCTCAAATTACCTCCTCTCTGCTGGGAATTCTGTATCCGCAGCTCACCCAGCCTATTCCGCCCACGGCAATCGCACGATTTGAGATCGACGCACAGCGCGGTAAGTTTACGAGCGGACATCTCGTCCCGAAACACACATCGCTGTTCGCCTATGGCTCGCAAGGCGTGACATGCCGGTTTCGTACTTGTTATCCGGTGACGATGTGGCCCGTGGAGATTCTCGAAACAGTGGTTGAACCACCGGCGAAATACGACTTTTTAGCCTCCGATCCTAGGGTAGCGAGCGTTCTGCGTTTACGCATCGGTGTGTCCGCCGGCTCTCTTGCCGACCTTGAACTCGATACCCTTCGTTTTTATCTCGATCGTCATGCCGGCCCTGCCTACATCCTTTATGAGTTATTATTCTCGGCTCTAGCGGGAATTATGCTTGTCCCGGAAGGCAGTAGCAAGCCCGTGCCGCTGGCCACTTCGGCCCTCTCCCCCGTTGGCTTTGCCGATGATGACGACATACTTCCTTATCCGTCTCACGCTCATCCAGGATATAGGCTGATTCAAGAGTATTTTCAATTTCCCGAGAAGTTTCTCTTTGTCGACCTGAACGGCCTTGGCCGGCACTCATCGGACAAAGTATTTGACGTCCTTTTTTTATTAAAAAGCGCCCCACGGCAACGGCTGCATCTCTCGAATGAGACATTCGCTCTGGGGTGCGTACCGATTGCAAATCTATTTCCGCGAACCACAGAGCCGGTTCGTCTGGATCAGCGGCAGCTTTACTATCGGCTGGTTCCCGATATCCGCCGTGAGCACACAACCGAGATCCATTCGATTGTCAGTGTTTCCGGTTCGATGAATCCGCTGGAAGAGACACGCCAATATCAGCCGTTTTATTCTTTTCGGCATGCCGGTAATGGTCGAACTTCGCAGACCTATTGGCAAAGCCGCCGGATGCCTACAGGCCGGGAAGACCTGCCCGGGATCGGACGTATATCTTTCCTTTCTCGATCTGGATTTCCAGCCGTCGGCGCCGCCCAGCGAAGTTATCTTCGCCCACACTCTTTGCACCAATAGATGGTTAGCCACCCAAATTCCGCCAGGAGCAAAGCTTCAGATGGAGGACGTGGGGCCGGTTACGGTTACCTGCTTGAATCGGCCGACGCCGCCTGTCTATCCGCCTCTGGGCGGGCCAACTGTTTGGCAACTGATTTCAAATCTCTCGTTAAATTATCTTTCGCTCAGTGGAACGGAAGGACGCGATGGTTTCCAGGAAATGTTGCGTCTTTACTGCTTCGGGGATCAGCCTTCGCATTATCAGCAGATTCAGGGAATTCGCGACATGGCCACTCGCGGGACGACACTTCGTACTGGCAATGATGCATGGCGCGGGTTTTGTGCGGGTACTGAAGTAACTCTGACGTTTGATGAATCCCTTTACGTCGGAGGCGGTGCATTCTTATTTGCCGCAGTTTTACGTCATTTTTTGGCGATGTACGCGTCAATTGATTCGTTCACACAACTCGTGGCGCGGCGCGTGAATCGAGAAGAGGAATGGATGCGTTGGCCGCCGCTGGCGGGGCGTGGGTCGGTGCTGTAAAGGCGGCTTGGGGATTATTTGTGACGCGTCAACCAAGGATTTATCCAAACCTTAATCCTGCGGCTGCAATTCCAGTGGACCGGCATCAGATTTTTCGGCTGGAGTCATTTTTTGATAATTTTCGACTTCACCGAAAAGGGCAGCATGGGCACTATGTGCCGAACGCGAAATATGTTTTTGTCCGTATGGGCAGTGGAGAAACGCTTCTGCATTCGACATATCGGCATCCGGTGCTTGCGGAAGGGAAGCCGGTGATTTATGCCGGTGAAGCATCTTTTGACAATGGAAGGTTGAGTTGGTGGAGCAACGGCAGCGGTAACTATCGGCCGGATCCGGATCACGCAGAGCAGGCTGGTCTTCCGATGGATCGTTTTTTTACATTTGAGGCGGTTCTTAAAGGCTTGCATAAGAGTGCCGGATCCAGTCGATCTTCCCAGCCACATGCACAGATGAAACTGCAACGGTCATCGCCTCGACATGGAGTCGAATAAATGACGACCGCGGGATACGGTTGGCAAAAGGAACATTCGGTCCAAGATTGGCTGATCAAGGAGCCATATCGCTTCGAGTTCTACCAGGCGGTGCGGCTGATAGAAGCGATCTATCGTCGCGTTGCGGGCGAACTGGCAAGCGACGATGCGACGTTTCTCCGTTTCCGGTCGCGTGTTGGGTTCGATTTCCCCGCAAGTGAGATACAGGCGATCGATACCCAAGATGCGCCTGTTCGCATGACGGTCAATTTTCTTGGATTGGCTGGAGCGCTGGGCCCACTGCCTGCGCCTTATAGCGAGATGATTATGGCGGCGACCGCGCGAAAAGATTTTGCCGCCGCTGAGTTTTTAGACATCTTCAATCATCGTCTCGTATGGCTGTTATATCGCGTTCGCCAGGCGCATGATGCCGCGCTTACGGCTCGTTCGCCGCACGAAGGACAACTCTCACGCTATCTCTTTTCGATTATTGGCCTGGGTCCCAAGCCGCTACGGAACCGCGTGGGCGTGCCGGATCGAACACTTTTACATTATGCGGGATTGCTTGGCCGACAGGTTCGATCCGCGGTTGGATTAGAGCAGTTGCTCACGGATTATTTTGGCGTGCAAATTCGCGTAAAGCAATTCACCGGATTATGGCGTTCACTGGATCCCGCGCAGTGGACAGCACTTGGCATCAAAGGACGCAATCAAATACTTGGGGATGGAGCTGTTTTAGGCAAGCGCGCATGGGATCAGGCTGGAAGGGTAACGCTTACGATCGGACCGCTGTCGCGAGAAGAATATCTTTCATTCTTGCCGGGTCGGTCGGCGCATCGCGAACTGTCCAGCTTGTGCAGCTTCTACCTTGGCAAAAAATTCAAAGTTGAAATTAATTTGTTGCTTCGATCCGCGGAAGTTCCACTATCCTGGTTGGGAAATTCGCGATTGGGACATACCTCGTGGCTTCTTGAGAAGCCTTATTCCGGTCCCGATGTAGCGGCACATACACAACTCAATCCTTGACATGGCCACCACCTTCTCGCAAACATCGCTTCCGGTCCAAATCACCACGCCGCTTGGGCAAGACAAATTGCTGGTTCAGAGCTATGAAGGGGAAGAGGAGCTATCCGGACTTTTTCATTACCGTTTGAAACTCTTACTCGGAAGATTCTTCCCTCAGCTTCGATGACATCGTCGGAAAGAAGGTGACGCTTCAGATTCCGCTGTCCTCAGGTGACAGTCGCTATGTGAACGGAATTGTGCGGCCGATTTGCCCAGGCCGGCCGTGACCGGCGGTTTGCCTACTACGTTGCTGACGTTTATCCATCGTTATGGCTTCTCACGTTGAGTGCGAATTGCCGGATTTTTCAGAACATGTCCACGCCGGATATTGTGAAGAAGGTCTTTTCCGACCTGGGTTTCTCGGACTTTCAAGACAAGTTGACGGCAACATATCAGCCGCGTGAATTTTGCGTCCAGTATCGCGAAACGGCATTTGCTTTCGTTTCCCGGCTGATGGAAGAAGAAGGCATCTTTTATTTTTTCAGTCACGACAATTCGTCACACACGATGATCCTGGCGGATGATTCCACCAGTTGGGTCGCTTGTGCGGGCCTGACCGCCGCGCGCTACGCGGGAGATCCGGGAGATTGGGTCGCTGATGACGTTATTACGGAATGCAGTTCGGTACAGACCGTGACGCCAGGGCAATACAAGATTGACGACTACAACTTTTTGACGCCAGATACGGACCTTCTCGCAACCGTAAGCGGTTCAGATACCAGCCGCTCGATCTATGATTTCCCCGGTCTACATTCAAAACAAAGTCAGGGAGAAACCATCGCCGGAATTCGTCTGTCGGCCCTGGAACTCCCGGCAAAACTCTTGACCGGCGCTGGCCGCGTGCGAGGCCTGGCGGCGGGTGTCAAGTTCACCATGAGAAGTCACTATCGAGCCGACCTCAATGTCGATTATGTGGTCAGTTCCGTGCAGGTTAGCGGGTCTCAGACGGAATACACAAATTCCTTTGAGGCTTTTCCTGCCAGCGCAACCTACCGTCCGGCAACTCGAACTCCCCGCCCATCGATTCCGGGATCGCATCCGGCCCTTGTGGTGGGTAAATCGGGTGAAGAGATCTGGACTGATCAATATGGGCGTATCAAGGTTAAATTTTATTGGGATCAGAGCAGTGCCCAAGATGAGACGGCCTCGTGTTGGATAAGGGTTGCTTCGCCTTGGGCCGGGAAGCAATGGGGAAGCATCAGCATACCGCGTATTGGGCAGGAAGTCGTTATCACCTTCTTCGAAGGCAATCCAGATAGGCCTGTTGTGATCGGATCGGTCTATAACGCCGGGCAGACAGTTCCATATACGTTGCCTGACGATCAAACGAAAAGCACCGTCAAGACCAATTCATCGAAGGGTGGTTCAGGATTTAACGAGTTACGGTTTGAAGACAAGGCGGGATCGGAAGAAGTCTTTCTCCAGGCACAAAAGGACTTAAACGTGACCGTGTTGAACTGCCATACATCCACTGTGACAAAAGACGAGACGCTCACGATCAATGGAAAACGCACCATGACCGTGACGGGTGATGAAGCTCACACGAATAAGGCCAATTTCAGCTCGGATGTCAGTGGAAACTTCACCCTGAAAGTATCCGGGAACATCAGCATAGAAGCATCGGGGTCGGTATCGATTAAGTCGGGCACGACGTTTGAGAATCAAGCGGGAACATCGCTTACCAACAAATCGGGAACCGACATGACGAATGATGCAGGAACAACCTTGACGAACAAGGCCGCTGCTTCGCAGACTGTCGACGGCGGGGGAATGCTGACCGTGAAGGGCGGCATGGTGAAGATCAATTAACTACGGTTCAAAGGAGTTTTGCTTATGGCAATGCAGGTATGTATGGGAGCAATGATGCAATGTAGTTTTGGCGCTGCTCCTTCGTCGCTGGTTGTACTTCCTGCCAATCGTACATTGACTGGCACGCCTGCCGCTAACATCATGGACTCGGCGCCGATTGTCAACGTTCCTCCGTTTGGCGTGTGTAGTTCGGCTGCGAATCCTACGGTCGCTGCGGCTACCGCCGCCGCCTTGGGCGTCTTAACGCCAATGCCTTGTGTGCCAGTGACCCCTGCGCCGTGGGCTCCCGGGTCTCCTACGGTGTTGATTGCTAACATGCCGGCACTCAACAACAGCTCAAAGCTTATGTGTGCATGGGGCGGAGTGATTCAGATTTCAAGCCCCGGCCAGGGCACGGTGGAAATTCCATGACGGAGTCGCTTGATTTTGCGATTACTAAGAAACGGCTGATTGTCTTGCTGTGTTGTCTTTTTTTTAGCGGGCTGCTTTTATATGGTGCCGGAATTGTGACCGGCATGCTGGTAAAACCCGGTCTAGCCTTGCGGAGCTCGATGACAGCGGCTCCAGAACGGCAGAAATCTGCGGCTGCGCAGAAACGCCCCGATTCTAAAGCTAATGCCGCTCCAGTCTCATCTACTCCACCAGGAACAGAAAAAGCTTCTTCCGCGGGCCGGAATGGGAGCCAGGCGAACAAAGACGGTCCTGCACCCGTGCACCTTTCTGTGCAGGTTGCTTCCTTTCTCGAGCTTGTCCGGGCACAACGTCTGACCGAGACCCTAAAACAACAAGGCTTTGGCCCAATCAGCATCGGCCAGTCGAACGTTGACCAAGAAACGTGGCACGTTATATGGCTTGGACCTTATCAAGATTGGGACAATGCCTCCCAGATCGTTTCCGAACTTCAGCGTTCTTATGATCTGCAACCCATGATTCGTACAGTGGCTGCTAACTGAACTATTCGATGTAATAACGGAAACCTTTTGCGCCGCCGATATCTACATGGATTTGGCTAATGCGGCGATGGTCGGCCATCGCGATTAGTAAACGTTCGGAGATTTCGGGAATTAACGTTCCGGTGAGGACGTGGTCTATATTGCGTGCGCCGCTATCTTTCTGAAAGCCTTTACGCTCCCCACATTGATGCGCAATTTCCTCTATTAGCGTTTCGTTATAGCGCAATGAGATATTGTGCGATTTCTCCAGTCGTCGGCACAGTTTCTCAATTTTTAGCTCAACGATATGACGCAATGTTGCGTGCTGCACAGGGTAATACGGTACGACAATTAGGCGGCTCAAAAAGGCCGGTTTAAAAATGCGTTTTAGCTCATGGGCAAGTGCTTCCGTGAGTTGTTCTGGAGTCGGTGACCGGCCTGATTCAAGGCAGAACTCTTGAATCAGTTCAGCGCCGGCATTTGACGTCATGAGGATCAGGGTATTTCGAAAGTCTACGCGCCGGCCTTGCGCGTCTTCCAAAATGCCCTTATCAAAGATTTGATAGAAGAGCTCGATTACGTCGGAGTGAGCCTTTTCCATTTCGTCAAGCAATAGAACGCAATACGGATGTCGCCGTATGCTCTCGGTGAGGACACCCCCCTCGTCATAACCAACGTAACCGGGTGGGGCTCCTTTTAGTCCAGAGACAGAATGCGCCTCTTGATACTCGGACATGTTGAGAACGACTGCGTTACGCTCGCCCCCGTAAAGAATGTCAGCCAGAGCCAATGCCGTCTCTGTTTTTCCTACGCCGCTAGGTCCGGCAAGTAAAAATACGCCCGTCGGCCGGTTGGGATCTTCGATTTGTGCTCGCGCGCTGACGACTCTTCGGGCGATTACATCGAGAGCGTGGTCCTGACCCAGAATACGTTCTGCTAAATGATTTCGTAGATTCAGAACGTTGTGAATCTCGCTGCCCAACATCCGTCCCACCGGAATGCTGGTCTGGCCGGCCACGATCTCCGCGATAACACGAGCGTCGACGACTGCCGGAACCAATGGAGACTCACCCTGCACCGTCCTTAATTGATCCTCAATGGACGCAAGTTCGGCACGTTTGTCGCCCGTCTCCTTTTGAAGTCTGAACTCTTCATAATCTGACTCTTCAACCTCCTTCCGAAGTTGAATGGAACGAGTGACGAGCCGTTTTTCTTCCCGGGAGCGATCTTCAAGATCGGCCAATTGCGTTTCCGCGCTGGCCAGATCATCGTAAAGTGCCGAGAGACGTTCGTCGTGCGCGCCGCGTGCTGCGTTTTCGCGCTGCAGTGTGTGAATTTCGGCTTCGACTAAAGCTATTTGATGCTGGCAATCTTCAACTTGGGGCGGCGTCGCCACTTGCGCTGCTGAAACACGAGCGCAAGCGGAATCAAGTAAGCCCACGGCTTTGTCCGGGAGTTGCCGTCCCATGATGTAGCGTTTCGAAAGTCGCACGGAGGCCTGCACTGCCTCATCAAGGAGCCGAACGCCGTGGTGCCGCTCCAATATGGGCACAAGAGGCCGCAACATTTGAATCGCCAGGTCTTCACTTGGCTCTTCTACCGGCACTAGCTGGAAGCGCCGTGCCAAAGCCGCGTCTTTTTCAAAGTATTTCCGGTATTCGGCATGGGTTGTTGCCGCTATCGTGCGGAGATCTCCCCGGGCCAGAGCCGGCTTCAGCAAATTTGCCGCGTCTGTTTGAGCAGCGCCACCAATCAGCATGTGCGCCTCGTCGATAAAGAGAACGAGCGGAGTAAGAGACGACTGAATCTCGTTCATCACCGCTTTCAAGCGATTCTCAAATTCACCCCTTGTAGATGCACCGGCAAGCAGCAGCCCAAGATCCAGAGTTCGCACCGTCATTCCCTGCAAACCTGGCGGTACATTGCCGGAAGCGATCTTTAACGCGAAGCCCTCCACAATTGCGGTTTTGCCGACGCCGGGCTCACCAATCAGGATCGGATTGTTTTGACGTCGCCGCGACAGAATATCGATAACGAGCCGGATCTCCGTTTCCCGGCCAAATACAGGATCGAGAGCTCCAGCGCGGGCTGCGGCGGTTAGATCAACTGTAAATTGCCCGAGCGCTGGTGCTCCAGGCTTTTCAGTTGGTGGTGTCAACTTCGATGTTCCCTCACTGGCACTCAATAATTCCGGCAAACAAGTTCTTAGTTTCGGAGGAGTCAGCTTCAGCCATTCCTTCGAAAGGATTTGCGACAGAACCTCTGGCCTTTCAGCCTGTACAAGGGCGAGGACCAACAGCGCCGACCGGATCTCAGCTGTTTGGAATTCTAAAGAAGTAAGCGCCCATGCCGAGCTAAATAATTGAAGCAAGCGGCTCGCAAATGTAGGTGCCTGGACAATTCCGGAAACGCGCTTATTCAGTGATGTATTGCTGGCCAAGGCGACTTGAGTCAGATCCAAGCCAAAGTAGTCGAAAATACGCCCGGCATCTGAATTCGGTGATTCGATAAGAGCTAGGACCAGGTGCTCTATATCTATCTCTTCATTGCCGCGGGTGACAGCTAGCATCGCGGCATTTTCTGTGGCTGCACGGCAAACAGCGTTCAGCTTCGAGATAAGAAACTTCAGATCAGGCATAGCCCATGCGGTTAATCATCGCAAAGTGCGCCTTCGCGCGAAAAAAGTCTGTCTTCATGATTGTTGCCGCCTGCGCCGCTTTGACAGTATCGTGAGCAATTCCTAATGCACCCTTCAAAAACTGCCGAAAAGTAATGTATCCGAGGCCACGTCTGCCGATCGTCAAAGGAATGTAAATGAAAGAAAGTACACCAGATGATATCGCTGTTCTCTGTTCCCACGTGAACGTTGACCGAAACCGCTACCGTGTGTTTTCTCGAGAAAATGACGACTTCCGGCGAGTTGCTATTGGAACTGCAGACGAAGGCATTGCGGCAGACCCGGTTCAGTCCGAACCCCCTTTTCGGGCCCTTCCAGCAATGAGATCGTCCGTGCCAGCGAGTGCTCGTTCTTCTGCAGATACAACGACTGGCACCTGGGCGGGTGAGATTGCAACCTCCTTGATAAGTCACCCGGTTGACGCGCGGAAAACTTCGTCGTTTTCGCACCCGCACGGTCAGCGCCGGGCACTTCGCAGCCTTTGGCGAAAAGCCGATAGCGAGAGCACGTTTAGAAGAGAGTACGATAATTCGGATCGATTAAAGCATCAAAGCGTTTCGATTTTTGCCGTTGCGGGTGGAACGGGTGCAACAACACTCTCCGCTACTCTTGCTCGACTTTTCTCGCGGCACCAGGAACGAGTCGCAATCCTCGACGGCAGATGCGAAAGCATTCTCCCCTTCTATTTTGGAGCGAAGAGTGGGGTCTACGCAAGCCAAGGCTGCGTGGCCTTGCAGAACTCACAGGACGCAGCAATACACATCGTTACCGCGGATCCGCCGTACGAAGAACCTCAAACACGCGAGGGTGTTGTTTGGGAATCCCTCAAGCGGGGATTGGAAAAACTGAAAGGAGAAGTGGACCGTGTATTGATCGATAGTTGGTCCAATATATGCACGAGTGAGCTGGAAGAGTTCTGTAAGGCCGGAGTCTGCTTCGTGGTCGCTGTTCCGGATCTAAGTTCCGTCTTCGGTATACAGAAGATCGGTAAGTACTTAGCCCAAGTAGCTCCCTCCATCCGCCCCATTCATATTTTGAACAAGTTTGACGAGGGCCAGCCACTGCATGTCGAAGTGCGGGACTGGCTGACAAAGCATAGTATCGATCAGAACATAGTCACTCTTCGCCGGGCCGATGAAGTAAGCGAGGCGCTGGCTGAAGGCATGACAGTTATCGATTACGCGCCCGATTCGGGCATCGCAGAAGACTATTTCCAATTGGGAGCGATGATCCGCGTTATGGCCGAGGCGACAATACCGGCTTCTGAGCGCAATCTCTAGAACGACTATTCCATGGGAGTTAATTCGATGAAGGCCTCAAGTTCCAGCGTGCACGTCGCCGCGCAATGGATCGTTCTGTCTTTCGCCATCGTTGCGATGGCGCTCTGCGTTCCTCTTCCACTTACGTGGACGAGCCAAGTATTGCTTGGTGCGCTACTCGTCGGGGCGAGCATTTGTATTGGACGCTTGTCAACTGGCCGCTCTGCGACCCTCACCCTGACATTTGTATCGCTCTTCTGCACCCTCCGTTATTTCTACTGGCGTTGGACGACTACGCTTCGCCACATCCACGACAACGGATGGCAGGTGGACGGCTGGGGCCTGTTCTTCGCATTCGTCCTGCTTGGGGCAGAAACCTACGCGGTTATCATACTAATACTCGGCTTCATCCAGACTGCGCGACCGCTTGCTAGACGTCCTGTTCCGCTCCCGGAAAACCCGGATGATTGGCCGACAGTCGACGTCTTCGTTCCTACCTACAACGAGGAGCTCGATGTTGTCCGCCCGACCCTTCTCGCGGCTTTAAGCATCGATTGGCCCGCCGATCGGCTTCGTGTTTATCTCCTTGACGACGGACGCCGTCCGAAGTTTCGGGCTTTGGCTGAGGAGTGCGGCGCAGTCTATATTTCACGATTTGACAACAAGCATGCGAAGGCCGGCAACATCAACAACGCGCTCTCAAAAACCAGCGGCGAGTACGTTGCGATTTTCGACTGCGATCACATTGCGACACGATCCTTTCTGCAAATGACCATGGGCTGGTTTCTGAAGGATCACAAACTCGCTGTGGTGCAAACGCCACATCATTTCTACTCTCCCGATCCGTTCGAAAGAAACTTGGGCGTTTTCCGGAAAGTACCGAACGAGGGCGCCCTGTTCTACGGTGTTGTGCAGCAAGGAAGCGATTTGTGGAATGCAAGCTTTTTCTGCGGATCCTGTGCCGTGATTCGGCGAAGAGCCCTCGAAGAAGTCGGCGGCATTGCGGTTGAGACCGTCACCGAGGACGCCCATACATCACTGCGAATGCAGCGGCGCGGATGGGGTACGGCGTTCATTGGCATTCCACAAGCTGCGGGTTTGGCTACTGGCAGTTTGGCCGCACATATTGGGCAGCGCATCCGGTGGGCGCGCGGAATGATTCAGATTCTCCGAATCGAATGCCCTCTGCTTGTCAGTGGACTGCGATTGTCTCAACGGCTCTGTTATTTCAACAGCGTGATCCATTACTTATACGCGATACCGCGCACGATTTTTTTGACTGCGCCTCTCGTTTATCTCATCCTCGGGAAGAGCAACCTGTACGGTTATCTCTGGGAAATCCTCGCCTATGCTCTGCCACACCTGATCCTCGCGTCGATGACGAACTCGCGAGTGCAGGGCAAGCATCGATTCTCCTTCTGGAACGAGATCTACGAGACAGTTCTGGCGCCATATATCGCCCTTCCCACAACTCTTGCGTTGATTAATCCGAAATGGGGGAAGTTCAATGTGACCTCGAAGAGCAGCGTTGTTGAGGAGCGCTTCTTCGATTTCAAGATTGCTCGTCCTTATCTCTTTCTCATTACCTTGAACCTGATAGGCATAGCGATGGCAGTTCCTCGATTCCTCGCGAATGGCGATCCCAGCGGCGTCTTGGCGGTGAACGTGTTCTGGGCCGCAATCAATACTCTGATCCTTGGTACAACGATCGCGGTCTCGATTGAAGATCGTCAGCGGCGCTCCAACGTACGGATTGCCGCAAACCTTCCTGTTGCATTGTCTCTTGCCAGTGGCAATGCCTATGATTGCCTTCTGGTTGACATTTCGGAAGGAGGCCTCGCGCTCCGTTCAAACCAGGATTTGGATCTCCGCGTCGGAATAGAAGCCGAAGTTCTTGTGCGGACGGCAGAAGGGGAGCAGCGGTTCCCGGTCCAGGTGGTGGAGTCGACGAAGAACGCGCTGCGTCTGCAATTCAATTCGGTTGACCTGACACAGCAACGTGCTTTAACTCGTGTCGTCTACTCACGTGCGGATTCCTGGCTGAATTGGACGGAGGGTCAGAACGAGGATCGAATTCTGCGAAGCCTCTTCCAGATTCTAGGTATTGGTTTAAAGGGCTTGTTTTCTATACCCGGAGCGTTACTTAGCGCAATCCGGCAAGAGACAAAGGTCTCCGAGTTGGCTCAGGTCAATCAAACGATTGCCCCCCTCATTCTATTAGTGATTTCTCTCACCGCGCTTAGTGCGCGAGTGGCGGTGGCGCAAACCGTAAATGCGCCATCGATTCAAGGGACGCGCACCACATCCGCAACCCAGTCTTTCCATGACAAACAGGATCTACTTTCACTTGGCCAGTCTGAAGCGCTCACGATACACGGTGTGGAAGGACAGGCGATTGTGCATTTCGCGATTCCGGCGAGCAAGATCGTCAGCGATGCAACTCTTACGCTTCGGTACCGTGCCTCTTACAAAGCATTAGCTTCCGGCTCGAATCTCGAGGTTGCTTTCAATGGAACCAGCATCGGCACAATCCCACTAGCGGACTCGCAATCCGATTCCGACCGCGTGTTGACATTGCGTTTGCCGCTTCCCGCCGATCTCGTTGTCCATGATAATTCGCTCACCTTTCATTTGCGGGCACAATGTGCTTCACCCTGCCCGGACGCAAGTAAAAATGAGGCTTGGATTCGCATCGAAACGACAACCGAATTAGAGGTTTCAGGATTGGTGCTTCCCCTCCCAAACCAACTCAGCATCTTGCCGGCGCCGTTTTTCGACGCTTCGTTCCAGAGCATGCTTCGGCTGCCGATTGCTTTTGACGTTCCTCCCGATAGGAAAGCGACCCAGGCGGCAGGAATTCTGGCTTCGTGGTACGGCGCTATGGCCGATTTTCGCGGCACGCATTTTCCGGTTAGCATTGGTGAAATTCCCGCTGGCAACGTCGTTCTATTCGCAACGTCCGGATCCAGTCTTCTCTCCATTCTCGGTGTTACAGTTTCAGGACCGGTAATAGTATTGCGTGATAATCCTTCCGATGCGTCGGGCAAGGTGCTCGTGTTGGCCGGTAAGGATAGCAAGCAATTACTCATTGCCGCGCGAGCCTTGGTACTGGGGCAGTTCTCACACACGAGCGATGAGGCAAGCGTTGGCGATATCAGAATGCCTGCCCCACGGACCGGCTATGACGCACCTAGATGGCTACAAGCCTCGCCGTCTGTAAAAATCGCCGAGGATGCTCCGGCCGATTTTCTCAAGGCAAGCGAGGGCCGGCCTGCAAGACTTTATTTCCGGCTGGCTCCCGATCTTTATCTCGGATCGCGCACCACTGTTCCGCTTCATCTACTTTTTAAGGTTTCAGGTCTTGCGAAGGATGCCCAAGCTCGGATGGACATCGAGGTGAATGGAGTATCTGTTCCCTCCCGCGAAGTCCAGGTCCAAGGTTCTTCCGATACCCAATCACAGTTCTTCGCGATACCCACGTCCTTGTTGTATCCGAGCAATACGATAACGGTAAATTTCGTTCCGCTGGAATTACGAGGTCTCCCTTCGATCGGAGACTCCCCGGTGCAACTGCTTCTGGCTCGAACGAGTGAGTTGGATCTCCGTGGTGCGTCGCATTATGTGCGTTTGCCACGAATGGACCTCTTTGCGAGCGCTGGCTTCCCGTTCACTCGTTTTGCGGACCTGCGTCAGACTGCCGTGGTTATGCCGGATGCGCCTTCGAAAAGCCAGTTTGCACTTTATCTCGACTCACTTGGATTTCTCGGCGCTCAGACGGGTTACCCGGCCCTCCGATTTCAAGTCCTGGATGCCGCGGAGGCAAGCCGCACCGTCGACAAAGATTTGCTCGTTCTGGGCACCGGCAACGACCAACGTTTGTTTTCGCAGTGGAGTTCATTCATGCCCGTGTTGCCCGCGGCCGGCAAATTCTTGCTCAAAGAGTCCAGTGATTCAAAGTTGGAATGGCTGAGTCGTATCCCGTTCGTCAAAAACAACGACGAAGGCAAATTGGTAGATCTTCTGAACGGAGAGTCTTACCCGACGTTCATTCTGGAGCAATTTTCGCTTCCTTTCAGCAATGGATTGACTGCGGTGGTCCTGGCAGCGTCATCCCGGGACGACGAACAGCCCGTGATGGCCATGCTTGCTTCAGCTTCGAAGGAGGGACGCATTTCTGGCAGTGTAGTGGTGCTCAATGACCGTAGGTTTCATTCTTTTCGAGCTGGAGCCACACCTTATTATGCAGGCGAAGCAAGCTGGCAGTTCGCTTTCGAATATTGGATGGGTTTCCATGTATGGCTCATCCCCATCTTGGTCGTGTTTGGCTCTTTCCTGATCGGACGGCGTTGGGAGGCATATTTAGAGCGCCAGGCCATGCGCCGCCTTGAGGCTGGATCGTGACCTGTTGTTGCATGCGTGCTCTCACTGGCCTTGCGGCTACTCTATTTTTGGCAGAGTGCGGTCGAGCTGGCGAAACTTGGCCCCTTTGGGAGGCATTCAAGAGTCACTTTGTCGCCGCAGAGGGTCGTGTAGTGGACCACGATGCTGGAGATCGTACTACATCGGAGGGTCAGTCTTACGGTCTGTTCTTTGCCCTTGTTGCCAATGACCGTGCCAGTTTCGATCGTCTGCTTGGATGGACCGAATGCAATCTGGCAGCGGGGGACCTCACGGCCCGGCTGCCGGCATGGCTCTGGGGGCGCGGCGCGGATGGGAATTGGCGTATCCTCGACGAGAACTCCGCTTCGGATGCGGACTTATGGCTCGCATACACATTATTCCAAGCAGGAATCGCCTGGAAATCTGATCGCTACATACAACTCGGCACGTCGTTGGCAAATCGAATTACAGCCGAAGAGGTCGCTACGCTCACCGGATTCGGCCCGATGGTACTGCCCGGCCCGCGCGGCTTTCAGCCACATAAGGATATCTACATCCTAAACGCCAGTTACGTTCCCCTTCAAATCGTTTGGAATCTGGCAACGCATTCACCCATCGGACCGTGGACTGACATCGCGCTTAACATCCCCAAGCTGCTGAAAGGAAGTTCCCGGAGCGGTTGGGTCCTCGATTGGATCGCGTATAAATCCGGCGTCGGCTTCGAGTCCGCTTCGCAATTCCGTACGGAAGCTAAAGCTAGCTACGATGCTATCCGAGTGTATCTATGGGCGGGTATGTTGGACGAGCGAACATTCCTGAGAAAACAAATTCTGGAAGCGGTCTCGCCTGCGATGGTGGACTTTCTGCGGGACCACGTCAGTCCACCTGCCCAAGTCAATGAAAAGGGGGTTGTGGAAGAATTCCGTAGCAACGTAGGTTTTGCCGCCGCCGTTCTTCCTCTTCTTCTCACATTGAACGAAACGTCCTCCGCTGCCAGGCAGCAGCGCAAACTAGCGTCCGAATGGGATGCATCGACTGGTTTATACGGGTCGGACGCGCGCTATTACGATGCGTGCCTCACTCTCTTTGCAAACGGCTGGACCGAACGAAAGTTCAGTTTCGATGCTCAGGGAGCGCTCAATCTGGGCTGGAACTAAGAGACACACATATTTGACGCACGTTAGGCCTGCTTTAGGAAATGTTTTTCGGGAGATCAAAAATGAAATCAATCAGGGTATTTTTAGTCGTACTAGTGTTTGGTGGCGGCCTCAGCATCCCGATCAAGGCGGCCGACTCTCCCGCAGTTCAACTGTTAATTCAGAAGGCCCACTCGCTTGAAGGGCGTGGACGCTACGATTTGGCGGCGCAGGCTTGGCAACAGGTGCTCACTACCGATCCGTCTGAAGCCGAAGCGCTGGCCAGTCTCGCTAGGATTGCCAAGCGGACGGGTAAAAATGAACAAGCCGAAGCTTATCTTGAGCGTCTCCGAAAGATAGACCCTCATAGCTCGGCTCTTGCGGAAATCCAAACGCTCAAGTCAGCCTCTGATGAACAATCTCGTCTCAACGAAGCACAGAGACTGGCTGCGGCCCACAAACCTGATCAAGCGATGCGTATTTATCACGAGGTTTTTGGCGACAACCCTCCCCCCGGGGGCTGGGCCATCGCATATTATGAGACTCAGGCAAGCTTGCCCGGAGGATGGGAGACAGCGACGGCCGCTCTTCAGCGTCTGTCCAGTGAGTACTCTGCGGTTCCGGAATACAAGCTGTCTCTCGGTCAGCTTCTTACGTATCGCCCTGCTACCAGACAATCTGGCGTCAGTCTGTTGGAGTCTATACAAGGTTCGCAGAGTGAAAAATCCCGCCGGACATGGCGTCAGGCGCTTGTATGGGAAAAAGCCAATCCCGCGTTTCTTTCTTCGATGCGCGCTTATCTCAGCCGCTACCAAGATTCTGAACTAGAGGCAGCAGCCCGAGTGATCTCGGCAGAAATTCAACGCGCCGATGCAAATCGCGGATCGGCGCAAGGGCGTGACGAGCAACGTGGATACCAAGCTCTGAAGGCCGGCGACATCGCAGAAGCAGAAAAGCGCTTTGGAGCCGCGCTCACAGAAAATCCGGCCAGCGGTCAGGCCTTGGCTGGCATGGGCTTTATCCGAATGAAGCAGCAGAATTTTGCTGGTGCGGCGCAATTCTTCGAGAGGGCCAAACGGGCACTTCCCAATAACAAAGATATAGCCGATGGTCTCGAAACGGCCCGATTCTGGAAGCTGATGAAAGACGGTTCAACTGCCCTGACCGCAGGAGATCTCGACGCTGCCGTCACAAGTTTCAAGGCTGCGCTTTCGAGTCGCCCTACCAGTCCCGACGCGCTTCAGGCTTTGGCCGGCGCTCTGGTGAAACAGAAGAATCCATCCGAAGCGCTTCCACTCTATCAGCTCCTCGTCCAAATGCAGTCGAACAATTCTGACACATGGCGGCACTTCATTGACGCAAAATTTGCCCTCGAGGGTGCCGATGCGGCACTGAGCGCGATGCACTCAGTCCCGGATGCCGTAGCCATAAAGCTAGATCAGAATCTTGAATTCGTTGCCCGTAGTAGCGAAATCTATGCCGCCGCCGGCCAAGACGCACTCGCGCAGAAAGCGTTCGATCGGACGCTCAGTCTAGCAAGTGGCCGGGACGATGATCTTCCCGAGGGTGTTCAAGTGGAAATCGCAGGTCTCATGCTCCGCCACAAGAATTCCGACGCAGCAGCGCAGAGCATGTTCAAGGTCGTCGATGCCGATCCAGGCAACCTGGATGCCTGGCAGGTCCTTCTGGCTTCGCTCGTCCAAGGTCATAACGAGCGGAAAGCGGCGGACCTTCTTGGGCAGATTCCGAAAAATGTTTATGACAGCGGCTTGACACGGCCCGGATTCCTACGTTCGGTGGCTGCCATAGACGCAGCAAACGGCAAGCTTGCCGATGCGGAAGAAGCCTTAGTAAAGCTTCGAGACTTCGAAAAGGCCACAAGCTCGCCGGAATTGGCGGGGACCGAGCTACAACTCGCCAATGTCTACCTGAAGCAGAGCCACTCTGACAAAACTGAAGAATTATTGAGCAACTTAACGGATTCCCATCCAGACAACGCGGACGTCTGGAAGACATATTCCGCTTTCCTTCATGAAAAGCATCGGGATGCGGAAGTAATCGCCCTTAGGCAGCGGATGCCGAAAAAGGTGAATGCCAGGCTCATGGTTGATTATGAATATATCTCCGTCCTGGCATCGGCACAGACGGCGGTGGGCAATTTTGACGGTGCATTTCGCCTTCTGCATGAGGCGATCGCACGAGCTAAATCTTCCGGTGAAGTTGTGCCGATCAAGGTGGAACTCCAGCTTGCTTGGATGTTGCTCGAATCGGGTCAGCGCCAAAGTGAGCTGTTTTCGATCCTCCAGCGGGCTCAGAGCCGAACCGATTTGAGTTCTGTTCAATCACGGGAGGTTGCCGATCTGTGGGCCACGTGGATGTTGCGGGCGGCCGAAACCGCAAGCGCGTCCGGAGATCAGGAACGCGCGGTTTCCATTCTGGCATTAGCCTGCCGCATGTTGCCCAAGGACGACCGCTTGAAGCGGTCCCTAGCTGGATATCTGCTGAAAGCGGGTGATATCCGACGCGGGCTCAACGTTTACAAGAACTGGGGACTGAAAGGTGGTACGGCCGCCGATTACGCCGGAGCGGTGGGCGCCGCAATGAACCAACGGGATACAACTTACAGCACTTCCTGGCTTCTAGAAGGCTTGGCTAAGTGGCCTACGGACTCTAAGTTATTGGATCTTGCGGGTAAGCAAGCGGCGGCCTCTGGTGATTACAAAAAAGCGAGACTTTATTGGCGAGAAGCACTAAAATCGCTGCCCGCTAATGAGAGCGATGCTGCGTCGGCCGGGCTCGTGCCCCGTGCGGTTTCGCAATCTTCAGAACAATTGAAAACACTTCTCCTCGGCAATGATCCACAGGCAAACGATTCAACATCGGATGCACTTGTGGGAGAGTTAAGCTCAACGTCTCAGCTGAGTGAAATCGCCGCGTTTTCGCCGGCAGAAACCTCCGGATTTGAGTCGCGCGACACAGAAACGGAACGTCAGGTCAGGTTGGCCTCATATAACACGACTTCGATCATGGAAGCCCCCGCGTCGCCACAAAAGATGGACAGCACGACGATGCGAGTGCCTCCTCCTCTGGCGGGCACGTCAAAGCTTGGCGATGGATTTGTCGATCGGAATACCACCCAGTCCGATGATGTCAATACAATTCAAGACCAGTTGGCTTCGATAGAAGGCCGCAATACGCCATATCTAGGCACAGGAGACATGGTTCAAGGCCGTAGTGGACAACCCGGCTTCGACCGCATGCTGATACAGCAGGCACAAATGGAGGCCAGTGCAACGGTCGGCGATGCAATCCGTGTTGCGGTGATTGCTAAACCGACTTACGTCGAAAGCGGAACCGGGACGGGTCTCGCGAAGCAGCAATTCGGTACATTGGAAAGCGGTTCTCTGGTCCCCATGCAGACAGCAAGCGGCATTGCTGGGGAAGCTCAAATTTCCTCGCAGGCCTTTGGCCTGCGCATCGGCCGAACCCCGGAAGGATTCTTAGTGCACAATCTGTTCGGCGGAATCCGATTCACGCCTGGGAATGGACCGATCACATTCATGCTCGATCGCGATTCGATCCAGGACAGCTTATTGGCTTTCGCCGGGACACGCGACCCGAAATCGAATAATGTTTGGGGCGGCGTCATGGCTAACACCGCATCGGTACGCGGTAGCTGGGGTAACGATCGGTCCGGCTTTTACCTGAACGCCGGATATCAAGTGATCACGGGACTAAACGTTTCGCGGAACACGCGCATCGATGGAAACTTCGGCACGTATTGGAAGGCCTATAGCCGAAAAGAAGGAGCGCTAACCATCGGTATGAATATCTCAGGCATGCACTACGACAAGAACCTGCGATACTTTACGCTCGGTCAAGGCGGCTATTTCAGTCCGCAACAGTATTTCCTGTTCAGCGTACCGTTCCGGTGGACCGGCGATTACAAACAGCGGCTTCAGTATACGATTGGCGCCAGCCTCGGTTCGCAGCACTTCGAGGAGGACGCATCCCCCTACTTCCCGACCGATCGTTCCTTACAGGGTACCGCCGGACCCTATTACTCGAGCATGACAAGCACCGGGGCGAATTACAGCCTCGAAGCCCGGATAGCGTATCAGATTGCACCAAACTGGTTTATCGGAGCTTGGGCCAACGGTAATAACGCGAGAGACTACTCATCCCAGTCCACGGGACTCTTCGTAAGGTATTCCTTCCAAGCGCGACCTCTGATTCAGGACAATAATGTTCCTTCTATTCCGGACTGGAGGGGGCAACAGCTATTCCGCCTCTTCTGAGTTTCAGGAAGATTGGGTCCGTCCAGCTCACATACACCTTCCAAAGCCCCTTTGGCACGTCCTTAGGGAGGGCTCTCCGGGACGGACTCAACCTTCCTCCCGCAGGCCCGCGAACGCACCAAACGATACCGGAGTCGGGTAAGGATGGCCTCGGTTCGGGTGTAGTGTCTGGCTGGCTCCGGCGAACGATGCGATTTTCGCAGCCCAAGATGTCCGCCAATAGTGGCGCGACAGATCGTCTTTGATTGCCCTCGGTTTCGTGTATGGGGTGGTGCGATTTGGATGGTTCTTTCATGAACTTGCCTTAAAGACCGTCCGGGCTGGACCATGCCGGGTTGAAATCCGGGCTTCGGTGGGTAATCAATTCGCTTTAATACCCGATGCGACGCCAAAGACCGCATTAAATACCGGCCATTCAAAAATTTCCTTGACAACTACACGGGTCTAGCTGAATTATGATATAGATTTCTTAAAATCCGTTAGGCTTTTACTTTCACTGACGGCGATTACGTGCGCAGAAGAAAATAGAGGAGACGAGATGGCTATACCCGCTCAGATGGCAATTCCCGCTGCCGGCAAACTTCCGAAAAGCACACCGGTCGGCAACCTAGGTTTCACGGCTGCTCAATTGGCCAAGATGACACCGACCGCGCGGGCGCTTACCAAGGCCGATTTGATTGCGTTGCAGAAGTGGGGCGCAGCCGGTGGTAAAGGCGCCGCGCCAGCCCATCTCACGGTGGCAGACATCAGTTCGCTGGTGAAAGCCTCCGCCGCGACGCCCGCCGCACAGATGGCGCTCGCAAAAAAGGCTTCCGGAGGCGGGACGACTTATTGCTGTTGCTGCAGTCCGTGCTGCACCTGCACCGCGGCGGCAGAGATTCTTCCAGTCCGGAGTCTTTAGACTTCGTGGTCCAACGCAGGACTCGGTGTCGGTCGGAGATTTGCGTCCTCCGCCCGGATTTCGTCCAGTAATGTCTTGATCTTGCTCGGCGAAACTCCTTTATCCCCCTTATGATCCCAGGACCTCGTCCATGACTTCCGAGCAGGACATATCGTCCGTCCGACTGCGTGCATTTCCCGTCCAGTTACTCAGTACGGAGCGTGGCGTTGTACTTGTACGCGGAGTCGCGGAGATTTTCGTGGCGGGTGATCGCGCAACGGAATTGGTGCCCGCGTTACTTGCCGCTGTACCCGACGAAGGCGCCACACGCACCGATTTGATACGGCGGTTTGCCGCGCCAGATCGGGAAGAGGTCAGCAAGTTAATTGACGAACTTGTACGACGCTCTATATTGGCGCCGGTGACCGCCCAATTCCGTCCCGGCAGCATAGAAAACAACCTTGACGTTTTTTATTGGCACTTTGGTCAGGCTGCGAGCACCACCGTCGACAAGATGAGCGCAAAGCCGATAGTTCTGATGGGGGTAAATACGATTTCCCGCCGTATCGCGCAGTCGCTGCGGTCAATGGGAGTGAAGAGCGTACAGGTCGTGGATTTTCCCATCCTTCGGAATCTGCGCTTATACGACGACGATGGAAACGTTCTGGCAGACGAATGGCCTATGACGGCCCCGCTGAGCTACGAGTCCTGGAGCGAAAAAGTCGAAACTGAGAGTCTTGCCTGTATTGCCGCCACATCGGATTTTGGCGGACCGTTTTTGATGCGTGAGTGGAATAGCTTCTGCGTGCAGCAAGGCATCCACTTCCTGCCTGTCGTTCTCAATCGCTTCACTGGCACCATCGGCCCGTTAGTTATACCGGGTGAGACTGCTTGCTATGAGTGCTTGCGATTGCGTGAGAATGCCAACATGGATGCGCCGGAGATGGAGCGCATTGCTGAATTCGCCGCACAGGAGAGACAGTCCGTTACGGGCTTTCATCCGGCAATGACTGGTATTCTCGGCGAGTTGGCGAGCATGGAGCTGTGTAAGATCTACGGCGGAGGGATCCCGTGGCGAAGTAATTACCTGATCGAAGTGAATTTGCTTGGCCCGACAATCCTTACTCGGAGAGTTCTGAAGTTGCCGCTCTGTCCGGTGTGCAGCCCGGCGGTGAAGACATCTTCGGTGTATCTCGATAAGGAATCCTTCGTTCCCGGCCACCAACTGAATTTCCATGAGTTCCGATGAGCGCTGCGGAATGTCTTCCATTCGATAAGTCTTTTCGACGCCTCGCCGACATTATTCCGGAAGTCGTGGATAGTCGAGTCGGGATTGTCTCGGCGGTTACGGAGTTGCCGCGGGATGCGGGAGCGCCTGATTTTTTCCATTTCTACGCCCAAGCGTGCAATACGATCGCCTTTACCAGGCAAGTCAATTTTTATGCCGCGGGAGGCGCTTCCTCGGAGCGGGACCTGGCTGTAGCCAAGGCCATTGGCGAGGCGGTCGAGCGCTACTGCGGAGCGATCTATGACGTTGAACAATTGCCGCTCTACACACGTGATGAAGCGCCCTTCCCGTGCGTCGATCCGGCGGTGTTCGCGCATTACAATGACGAGCAATATGCGTCATCCGGGTTTCCATTTGTACGATTTGACGACCTCACCCCGGTGCGGTGGGTGCGCGCTTTCGATGCGCTCACGCTCGAGGATATCTTCGTACCGGCGGCAAAAGTCTACGTCCCCTACACGTACTACCTTGGCAGCGGCGACGCGCCGATTGGGCAACCGATTTCTACGGGGCTCGCGTGTCATATGAGTCCGGCCGAGGCGGCCGTGTCCGGCATCTGTGAAGTGATCGAACGTGACGCTGTTACGCTGATGTGGCAGGCTAACATCAGCCCGCCGCAACTTCGTGTCGAGACTCTGTCGGACGAAAACTATGATCTGGTGAAGCGCTACGAGTGTACCGGGGCCAGAGTCGTCATGTTCGATATCACCACCGACACCGGGGTGCCAACGGTTTTGAGCGTGCTGCTGCACTCTTCAACCGAGCAGCCCGCACTGGTGGTAGCAGCGTCTACCTCGCTCGATCCAGAAGAAGCAGTACGCAAGAGTTTGGAAGAACTGGCGCATACTCGTCGATATAGCCAACAGATCAATCTAAAGCTGCCGCGCCTGGTGGTTGATGCGCCCCTTCACGAGAACGTGACCGGCCAGATCAGCCATCTCAATTTCTGGTGCGATCATGCGAACGTGCATTACGCAGATTTTCTTTTTGCCTCAAAGAAACGGATGGAGTTTGATCAGCTTCAAAACCTTGCAACCGGTGACCCGCGGCGCGATTTGCAGATGATCTCGCGAGCGCTTGAGGGCCTCGGCTATCGGGTGCTATTGACTGACGTCACGACGTCGGACGCTCGAGAGCTTGGGTTTTCCGTCGTTCGAGCGATTGTTCCGGGCTTTCATCCTCTTGCGTTGGGTTTCGCGTATCGAGCGCGCGGTGGCCGGCGTCTCTATGAAGTTCCACAAAAACTCGGTCATAAAGGAATCACGCGCGACGCCGGGGAGAATCTGATCCCCCATCCTTATCCATAGAAAGGTAATCGCTTGAATAGACAGGATCATTGGAACCGGATCCGCGGTCTGCGTACAGATATCGATCCCGGCGAGCAATTTCTCGAATCGTCCAAACTCGGCCTCTATGACGACTTTCCTTCACAGGAAGCAATTGTCGGGCGCATGCTGGAACTACTCGAGACTTTTCCTTACGAAGGCTATCCTGCTACTCCGCTGCCACCACCGACGCCGATAGCCAAGCCATTCTCTCAAGTGATCTCGTCACGAGTGAGTGCTCGTTTCATGAAGCCGCAACAACTTGAGCTACCACAGCTCGCAGCGTTACTCCATCATTCTTACGGCATAACTCGGGACAACCAAGGTACTGGCTTCACGCGGCCCTTTCGTTCGGCTCCATCGGGCGGGGGCCTCTATCCTTTGGAAGTCTACTTTCATACCAAACGCGTAACTGGATTGAAGCCGGGCATGTATCACTACAATCCGTCGAACAATGAAGTGCGCATGCTCCGCGAAGGCGATCAAACACAACAAATCGCGGAGAGTTTGGTTCATTTTCAAGCGAATGTCGCATACGATTCTTCAGTCATCTTTTTCCTGACCGCGATATTTGAACGGTCGACATTCAAGTACGGCGCGCGCGGCTATCGGTTCATCTTTCTCGAGGCAGGACATGTAGCGCAGAATTTCAACCTTGTGGCGACGGGGCTCGGGCTCGGCTGTCTGAACATCGGTGGCTATTACGACCGCGCGGTCGATAAGCTCCTCGGCCTCGACGGGGTGAGCCATTCTACGATCTATATGATCGCCGTTTCTAAACGTCTTGACGCGGCCCCGACAGCCGAGTCATGAGCGGCGGCAATCCGATTCGGATTGCACGCCGCCCAGAATTACCTCCGTTCCAAGGTATTCGATCGGCGACGCTCGATGGGTTACTGACGGCGCTTACTCAGCAGGAAATCCAGCAGGCCGTATTTGCCGACCTCAGTCTTGGCGCATGGAGGAGTCACCAACTGGCGCAGTGCGTATTCGGACAGCTTCAGATTGCGTGGCCGTTGCCTTCTTCGCCGCCCTCCAAGCGGGAGGAACTTGTGTCTTTATGGACTGGTGGTACGGGCCCGGCAGACCACGAAAGTGCCTGCGTCATTGGCGATTGGATTGACAGCGAGGGCCGCGGAGATGCCGCTCAGCGGAACGGTATACTGCTCGCCGAAATACTCCTCGGCGCTATGGACAAACGTCCCCTAACGCTGGTTTTGCTGGTGCCACGCTTCCGTTTAAGGTGGCGAGGGGAAGATTTGGCATTCCTGCAATACCTTGCGCATGGAGCGCGTTCGCAGGACCGTATCATTCTCGCGACGGCGGACTCCTGCCCGTATACAGACGAGTGTGCGAGCGCCCGCGTAATTTGGAGCGAGGCCGTGCCGTCTACGCCCCGGCAGCAGACTGCCCCTGGGCTGGCTCCGCTTGTGCCCGGAGTCATCGACCCGGAAACAGCACAGGCGCTTTGTGCCGACGGGCATCCCCTTTCCGGAGGATGGCTGCTGGTGCCACCTGAGTGGCGACGTGACCCCCGCCTAACCTCCGCTTTGGATTTTGACCGCCTCGCCGCGGCTGCCGTCCAACCCTGGCTCCGAGCTTTTGCACATGTCTATGGGAATAGCTATTTCGTGGATTCATGGTTTCTGTGCGCTGTGGCTACCAGGCACCTTGCCGAAGGGGGCCATGAAATAGCGCTGCAACTTATGGAACGTGCCGCCGTGTGTGCGCAGTCACCTGACGACCGCGCCTCGCTACGTGCCCTGATGCAAGGCTTCCAGATTGCATTAATGCGTTACGACAAAGTTGCCGATGCACCTGATCCATCGCCGGCGCTCAGCCCGCTCTTGCGGGGCGCCCTCATGATGACCAAGGGATGGGGACTGGTGATGATGAAGCAAGCACAGCGAGCTGAGCCGTACATGCAAGGTGCGCGAGACCTGCTTACACCAATTTTAGGCTGCAATCGCCAGTTCCTTTACCTTCTGAACATCTCCGCTCTGAATCGTGTGAATTTAGGAGATATGGATGGCGCGTTAGCGATCGAGAAGGAGATTGAGGAGGCGTCAACTACAGAAAGCAATCGAGACTACCGCCTCCAGTACGTAAATTCGATCAATCTTGCCCGTCTCTACCGGCGTAGAAATGATTTTGATTTTTCTTCAACTTATTACACGCGCGCATTCGCCACCACCGAGGGCGCGCGGACGGAAAATGACCTCGTACATACCAATGCGTGCATAGCACGTCTAGACACCGCGCGCGGGCGGCATCTTGATGCCTTACTGGGATGGTTGAGGGCTTCGCTTCATTGGCTATCAAGTAACGTGCCGGAAGCGCTCGGGTGGCGCGTACTGTCCGCCGTGTGCGGCGGGAAAGTGCAGCACAGCGAAAGTATCCCCTTAGAAAACGTCGCCGATTCCCTGAACTCGCTGCTGAGTGCATCGGCTGACGCTGCTGGCGTTGTGCTCGACTCCGAAACAGCTATCTCGTCGTTTGTACCCGCTTTTATACGCTCTGATCGCATTTTCGCCGGTTGGCAGAGCTGGGCCAGATCGTCCGCTGAGGCGATCGGCGCCGGCGGTTTCGGTGTCTTCTTAACACAGGCTTCACCGCAACCGAGACAAAGCGGTCCACGGCATAAGGCACTGGCTTCTTCGGTGGTTGGTTTAATGGTCAATCTGGCGCGCGTCCCGGACTTGCAAGAATGGCCCACTATCGTAGTCGATGATGGGCTCGGCCGCGAGATGCCTACGACCAAGCTCGAATTATTGTCCGCTTGCCTGCGACTCGGGGTAAGGCACATACGCTATACCTCCGAGACGATCGAGATTACACCCGAACGGGAGAAGGCACTTTGGCAGGGAGCCCGGATTCGTCTCGGTCCGGCTGTCAGTCACATCGAGCTTTCATCTGGCGCCGGCCTCGTTTATTTTAAACGCTATCTCCCGCCGCGTTGCCTGTCCGCCGCCGAGACAGATCTCTTAGCTCAGGTTGATGGCGAGACGCCAATCGTTGCAATAGAAGGGAAGCTGGACGGATCTTTCGATGATGTCCTCACAACTGTCCGCACTCTCGAAGCCGACCGGGTGGTTGATTTAAATTTGGACGTGTTATGAGGCAAGGGCTGTTTTGGGCCGGCTCCTCGGACTTATTCACTATTACCGCGTTGGCCATACTCGCGTATTTCCTGGCCGCAGTTGTGCACGAAGGTGCCGGCCACGGAGGGGCGTGCGCTTTGCTTGGGGGGCGTCTTGTGTCGGTGTCGTCGGTGTACTGCGATTGCGATTACCGAAATATCTCCCGCCGGCGTCAGCGAGCAATCGAGGCTGCCGGGACGGCCGCGAATTTGGCTTTAGGAATTTGCTGCGCGATGGCAATCGCACTATTTGGGTCGCTCTCGCCCACTTGGCGGTACTTCTTTTGGCTTTGCGCGATCATCAACTTATTTCAGGCCGGCGGATATCTCCTGGTATCGCCATTCGGCAGATTTGGAGACTGGAAGAATTTCCTCGACGGAATTAACGCTCAACTGGTTTGGAAGGTCGCACTCACGGCGGCGGGATTGCTGATCTCAGTGGCGACTCTCCAATTCGGTTGCAGTCAACTCGGCTATTTTCTTACTCAGGAAGACCCATTGCGCGGCCGGCAAGCATGGTTATTGACCGTACTGCCTTTTGGTGTCGGAGTTGTCGTCTCTTGCAGCATCGCCTTGCTAAATCCCGTCGATAAGCTCCTCGTACTAACGTCTGCCGGCGCAGCTACATTGGGTGGTACATCGTGGCTACTCTGGATTGGCTACCTCGCTCCCTCCATAGCACCGCGAACCATGCCAAGACCTATTGTGCTCGTGTCAAGTCCAATCGCCATTGCTCTTGCCCTTATTGCATTGGCCGTATGGGTATTCGTGCTAGGCCCAGGCATCTTCAACCGTGCCTCGCGTCTTCCTTACTCGTGATTGCAGCTGGTTACGCCCCGGTATGGAGCAGCATATCTTCGCGATACGGCAATGACCGTCCGGCGAAAACGTGATATAGATTGCGGTACTCACACAAAAACTCCTCCCGTGGAAGTGCCGTGCGTGTCACCGGATTCTGCAGGTCGAACAGCTCCCAGTTCGGCCGTCCGTTCGGCTGTCGCTCAATAACGGAGTCGAAGTTTGTCAACGCTGACGTACCGGGCAGTGGAGTAAGCACAGTGAATGACGGGTAGCTTACTTGATTGTGCTCGATGAACCTCACCAACCGCTTAAAGTCCCGCGAAGTGAAGTTCGTATTGACAATAAAGCCCGCGAACACTTCGATCCCCAACTCGCGGGCTGCTGCTAGACCGTCCTCAATCTGAGCAACTTGTAACTTTTTGTTATATTCCAACAGATCGCTGGATGAAACGGCTTCGATGCCGATAAACAAGCGTTCCAGTCCGATCGATCGCCACAGTCTCATCAGGTCGTTGTCGCGCAGCAGCGTGTCAATCCGGCAGTAGCTGAAATAGCGCTTTCGCAGGCCTGCCGCGCGAATTGCTTCCGCCAGCTCTCGCATACGGTGGCGCTGAATGAATGCTTCATCGTCCACGAGGAATACGCATTCTTCGGGAATCTCGGCTAATTCTTCTAGGACCCGATCCACACCCCGCACATGATATTTCCCGTCCATGATCTTCCATAGTGAGCAGAAGGAACAGCGGTAGGGGCAACCGACTGTCGACCGCGCCAAAGCTATCGGCTTCATCCAGTCGATGAAATAGGAGCCGCGGTCAGGCCCTGTCAACACACGATTGGGGGATGGCAGGCTGTCAATATCAAAAGAAGCAGGTACTCCGCCGCTAACAAATTGCGAACCGGCACGGTTCCATAGTCCCGGAATGAAATGCGGCTCGCAACCCGACTCCAGGGCGCGCAGCAGAGCCGCAAACGGTCGAACACCTTCGCCTTGCACAACATAATCCACCTGTGGTTCAAAAAAGTCCTCAGGTAACAATGTTGCGTGGTGGCCGCCAACAACGGTCGCGCATCCGGAATTCCATTGCTTTATTCGTGTGCAGATAGCCAGGTTGCGCAAGACATGCATCGAGTATCCGGTAAGCCCGACGATGTCTGGCTGGAACGATTCGAGCGTTACATCCAACTCCTGGCGATGCAGTCGCAGGTCAAGGATACGTACCTCATGACCATCGCTAATCGCTCCCGCCGCCAGATACTCAAGCGCTAGCGGTTCCGCAATGGCCCCCAGATCACCCCATCCGATCAGTTCCGATCTCGCGTTTGGATAGATCAGCAGGACTCTCATGCGAGAAGGATTTTATCGTACCACTGAAACCGAGCCAAGCAACCCGGTATCGTATCGATCGTAAATTTGCACGCGTCAAGCAGATTAGTTCAAGCGTCCTTTACAGTTGTTTTCGGCAATTTGACGTTTGCGCAATCGCCGAATCTTGTGAGAGTGAATACCTGAATTTTCAACGGACAATTGGGGACTTACCTGTCCGTTCATCCTTCCCGTCTCTCTTCGGCATTATTCGATTCACTGGACCTCTCAGCAATAAGTAGGGGACAATCGCCAGGAAGAATGCCACAAGTAATGCCTCCCCAGGGTAAAACCAGTGCAATACCCAAAACTGGTAGACGGTGTCCAGCAGGAGCGCGATGATGAAGACCTTTCCCACCGATTTCCATCCGCTCCGAATGAGTTCACGCCGGTACCCTTGATCGGTGAAAAGTGCCCAGAAATAGGCCGGCTGCCCCAAATGGGCGTCCTTTATTCCATCCAGCACCGCAAAGATAACGGCCATAAGGGGCTGGAGGATTATTCGGAAATGCATGGGGCCGCTAACCCGGCCCATCAGGTTCTCAAGCATTCTGGAAATTGTGTCTTCCATGCTCCTTCTCTTTTCTCACGACCTCGATTCACCCCGCCGGGGCTTGTTTTCAACAAATGTTAGGTAGCTTGCGGCTCCTCTATGCCCGCTGAAGGCAAGGGTTTCGACTCCCTGGGCGGGGATCTCGATCCAATGATGCGATTGTTCCATGATCCTACCTAATGAGGCGGTCGCCGATTTTGTCGACGCACTTTCTTTCACAACTGACCGGTAGCGCGCAAGTCATCGCAGAACTTGATAATTCCGAAGTCTTCTAGGAAGGCAATGACAATCGCCGTCGGAAGACTCAGAATATTTGATTGCGCCATTTAGCGACGGAGGCTCCGAGAGGCGCTACGCCGGTGTCGCCACAAGGAGAGCGCAGTTAATAGCTGTCATTTAATATTTTGCATCCCTCGGCCTGAAATTGGCATTGACCTATCTGCACGGCCACAGCGCCGAACTATGGTCCCGCAATCCTTTATCGGTACGGATACAGAATCGAAGCCTTTGATATTGAAGCCAAACCCTATCTCGCTGGCTGATATGACGTTCGCGTCGTTGACGTTGGCGGGTGTCGAACCTTAGAAAGCGGTCCAGAAGCGGTGATGGCTTACGAAACGTGAGAGCAATAGCGTCCGAATCTATGCTTGGCAGGTGACAGCGAGTGCAAGCTCAAGAACAAATGCTGCCCGACACCGAGCGCAACAAGCAACGGCAGGAAAAAAACAGTCAGGAGAAATCAGAGCATGGCAGCAGAAAAAAAGCCCAACATCCTTATCCTATGGGGCGATGACATCGGCATTTGGAACATCAGTCACTTCAGCCGAGGCATGATGGGTTACCAAACCCCGAATATCGACCGTGTCGCCAAAGAAGGCGTCACCTTCACCGACTACTACGGCCAGCAGAGCTGCACGGCCGGGCGTGCAGCCTTCATCTGCGGCCAGAACCCGCTCCGCACCGGTTTGACCAAAGTCGGAATGCCCGGCGCTACGGTCGGACTTCAGGCAGAAGACCCGACCATCGCTGAACTGCTCAAACCGCTCGGCTATGCCACTGGTCAGTTCGGCAAGAACCATCTTGGTGATCGGGATGAGTTCCTGCCGACTATGCACGGATTCGACGAGTTCTTCGGCAACCTCTATCATCTGAACGCCGAAGAAGAACCGGAACTGCCGGACTATCCGAAGGACCCTGAATTCAAGAAGAAATTCGGACCCCGCGGCGTATTGCACTGCGTGGCTGACGGTAAGGGTGGACAGACGATTAAAGACACCGGCCCGCTCACCAAGAAACGCATGGAAACCGTGGATGAGGAGATCACTTCAGCCGCTCTCGGGCTGGATGGAAAAGCAAGTCAAAGCGGATAAGCCATTTTTCCTCTGGTACAACTCGACTGCCATGCACTTCAGAACCCACCTTGCCGACAAGAACCGAGGCAAGAGCGGCCAGGATGACTACAGCGATCGGATGGTCACGCACGACGAGCAAATCGGCATGATGCTCGATAAAGTCGATGAGCTGGGGATCGCGGATAACACCATCGTCATGTATTCCACCGACAACGGCCCGGAGAACGACACATGGCCAGACGCTGCGAATACACCGTTCCGCAGCCAAAAGGACACGAATTGGGAGGGCGCGTGGCGCGTGCCGGCCTTCCTACGCTGGCCGGGCAAGATCAAGGCAGGCTCGGTGCTGAACGGCATCGTTTCCCACCAGGACATGCTGCCTACGCTGCTGGCCGCGGCAGGCGAGCCGGACATCAACCAAAAGCTCCTTAAGGGCTATAAGGCTGGGGCTAAGACGTTCAACGTACATATCGACGGGCTTAACGTACTGCCCTACATCACAGGGGAGGTGAAGGAGAGTCCGAGAGACTACTTCTTTTACGTCAGCGATGACGGCGATATCATGGCGGTCCGCACAGGCGACTGGAAGTTGATTTTTGAAGTACAGAGGGCGTTCCAAATGAATGTCTGGGCAGAGCCCATGGTGAAGCTGCGGGTTCCGCATATCTTTAGCCTGCGTCGCGATCCCTTCGAACGCGCCGATTACAACTCCAACACCTACTGGGATTGGGTTGTCAATCACGTTCCTCAGCTTTACCTATGTCAGGACCTCGTGGCCACCCAGATTGAAAATTTCATAAAGTACCCGCCGCGCCAGAAGGCGGCCTCGTTCAACCTGGACGCAGTGATGGCGTCGTTGTCTCAAGCACAAGCCGCTGCGGCGGGACATAAATAAACCGCGAACAAGCTGCGACCCCGCAATCTCCTGAACCGCGGAGGGGCGGGGCCGCTCCGGGTGAGGGCTGAGCCCATCAACCTGTGCAGAATTGAGGTTGAGAATCTCTTTGTAGTGACTTAATTGGTTATGCGCCAACCGGAAAAATGCGTTTTATCAACTACTTCCTAGAGGAGTCCGTGTTGAACGCTACAGCGAAACAGATCCAGATCAAGAAGACCAATTCCGGTTACCGTAAGCTTGCCGGCTGATTTGGCGTCAGGTCGTCACTCTGAGCGTACTTCTGATTCTTCTTGCCCTCGCCGCAACATTGTGCGCAAGCGACGCGCAAGAGCAATTCTGGCCGGAGGCGGATGTCTATGTCAGAACCGGCCATAACAATCGCTTGAACGTCTTCTATTCCAGTACGCGCGCGGAGGAAGGCGGCTATACCGACGGTCAAGTGGGCGTCAACATGGACTTGTACTTCTCTCCGCTAGACGACCGGATCATCCGCAGACGTGTTGATGTTGCGCATAGCCACCTGCTTCTCCTGCGCGTGGGTTACGTTTTTGAAAAAACGCCGTCAGATAGTACTAAGCCCTTCACCGAACACACGGCCGTAGTCGAACTGACGCGACGATTTAAATTGCCGAAGAAAATTCTCGTGTCGGACAGAAATCGTGGCGACCTTCGTTTTAAGAACGGCGAATTCCTTCCGCGGTACCGGAATGAACTTACGATAGAGCGATCATTTTCTTTAGGTAAGAGAGCACTCACTCCTTACGCGTCCGCAGAGGCGTTTTACGATTCGATCTACGACAAATTCGATCAGTTCCGATATATCGCTGGAAGCGAGTTTGAGGTCAACAAGCATCTGGTTTTTAGAGCTTATTACCTCCGCCAACATGTGACGAATCCGAACCCCAAGTCGACGAATATCCTTGGGCTCAAAGCACAGGTGTTTTTTCATTGAGTTCATCAGGGCAGCGCATGTCAATAGAGGATCCGCTGATCAACCTGAATATTTAGGGCCGCTGACTGAGCATCTACATCTTGACGGCGAAGGCCAAAAGCGCCGCAAGCAAGACTGCAACGGCAATTACCGGAAGATATAAACCACCGTGTGTTGTGCCGGAACACCAGAGGCCGCTAGCGCGCGCGCTTTCAAATATTTTAAAACCTTGCTCGACAATCACTCATCAGTGACTGACAGCCGAGGTTTTCAAAGAGGGTATTGTGAACGCTGCCTGTGGCAAAGCTGGTCAATCTTTTCACCGATTTGAAGGAGGAACGCGACGTGCGAGCTAAGAGTATTTGGGCCGTCGTGATGCGAGGGACGCTGAGATTCGGATCGGCGATCCTGATCGGCGCGATCACAACCGCGACGGCTAACGCTCAAAGCGTGCACTACGCTCCCGGCGCGTTCAATATCCGCGATCTCGCTCTTCCCGGTCCGGGCCTATACGGGGCGATCTACAACTACGGTTATTTGACAAGCGACCTAAAGGGCGTCAACGGCAACCAGATCAGTTCCGTCACCATTACAGGCCCTGGTGGCCGTCTGAGCACCACGCTCAACGTTAGCGTGAACGTTAATCTATACGCGCTGGCTCCCGCTTTTATCTGGGTTCCCAAAACGAAAGTGCTGGGGGCGAAATATGGCATCTTGCTGAATCCGACCTTTGCAAACGCCAACCTCAGCGGGCTGCTGTCCCGTGCCCAGGGAGCGGGCCAGAGCGTCAGTGCGGGACAGTTCAACATCGGCGATACTTATGTGGTGCCGCTCTTTCTGGATTGGGCAGGGAAGCATTACGACGCCGTCGCTAACTACGGCTTTTACATCCCCACCGGAAAATACAGTATTGGAACTGCCAATGTGCCTGTTGTCGGTCCTGTGCGCGTCGCGTCACCCGACAATATTGGCTTGGGCTTCTGGGAAAATCAGAGTCAGGGAGTCCTCTACTTGTACCCTTGGGCCGACAAACGGATGGCGGTCGAGAATGCGCTGACCTGGGAGGTCAACCGGCAGACCAGGGGCTTCGATCTCACCCAGGGTCAGTACCTCACCTGGAACTGGGGCGTCAGCCAATACCTCCCTCTAAAGAAGGACCAATCTCTTTTAGCCGAAGTGGGCCCCGCTGGGTATGGCAACTTTCAGGTTTCGGATGACACGGGCACGGCCGCCCGCAACCCCGGTGTGCACGATAAGGTGTATGCAGCGGGTATACAAGCTGGTGTCACGATTCCGAAGCGAATGATCGTATTGAACTTTCATTGGTTTCATGAGTTCTCCGCGGTGGACCGTTTCCAGGGCACGGTGCTCGGTTTTAGTGTTGTTTTCAAATTGTAGTAGCCGGGCATGACAGTGGTCTTGCAATGCAGCAGTGGCGTGAACAACTTCCGCGCTCGTTCCATAGCGGACTTGGCTTCATTACCTACATCAGCAGCTTGAGCAGGGCCGCAAACAATGCCTTCGAAGGAGAGAAGATGGCGACCAGAAGAATCATGGGAAAGGCCGCCGGGATCGCCAGAGCCAGCAGGATTTCCTTGTTAATCAAGACCACCTGCATTCCGCGCACGACGGCGTAATCGGAACAATAATCGCAAAGGGAACTGCTGTCCGGTACGCTCAAGATGTCTTCTTTCTGTTCAGTGCGCGCTCCGATCCACTTGGAATGGAAGTGCTGTGCGTATACGCTGCCGAGGATTCCGTACTCACGCATTCCTTCGTTCTTCACTTCGATGAGCTTTGGCGTCAATACAAGCAGGGGAGCTGAAACGGCAAGAACGATCAGAACGCAGAATGCGATGACAACAAACTTCAGCTGATTAAAATTCGCGCCCTCGTATCTTATGTCGTTTGCAAAACCGGCGGCGATGACCATTGAGCCGGACAAAGTGATCAGACCGAAAACGCGTTGGGTGTGGGCCAGGAAGGCGAGGCCGGCGGCGTAGTCCGGGTTAATCGCGAGGCAGTTAAGCCTCAACTGCGAGACGCGCCACAAAAAGACCGTCCACAGTCCCAACAGCCACACCCAGCGAAACAGCCACAATCGATACAGAGAAACACTGATCAAGGCGAACCACCATCCGGCCAGGCTCAGCGTGGCCACGGGTGCGGACGGAAGTACATGCCACGTTGAACGTCCGCTCAAAATATCTTCGCCTCCCAGCCATATGGATGGACCGAATGCCACCACAACTGCTAGTACCGCGAGCCACGTGGCGTCGCGGAGTTTCTCCGTCTTACGAATGACCGCCTCATAAGCCGCCATCTCGGCTGGCAGAATCAATCCAGAATTGACGAAGTGTTTGGCCGCATGCCGTAACTTCGGGTCGATCACAATCTCAGCGGCAATCAGGATCGGAAGAGTCACTAACAAGCGGACATTCACGATGTAGTCGTGGAGGAACGGAATCGTGACTCGACCGCTTATCGCGACGCCTTGAATCCAGGAAAAAATGAACAGCGGAAGCCATGTTAACAACACCAGATACAACATCCGCCTGAGAACTCTCGGCCGGTCGGGCGTCGCCATCCGCATAAAGACCTGGAACCGGTACATCGGGCCGCCCTGTACAATCGAGAATCCGTCAACCACTGAAGAACCAGTTTCACGTGTTTCGCGGTTCGGATTTTGCATGTCTTCCGCCTTGATTTGCCAGGTCTATGATCTACTAGTCTCTTACACACTGTGGTGCGGCTTCCATAACATTACAGCTGTCGCTTGGGACAGGGACTGCATAAATCGTGATGTTCCGGGTTAGCTGATTTGCAACAGGCCGAAACATAAGGGCCAAGCCGCAACAGACGTTCCAATTCTTACGCGATCGTGGACGAAATGCGGGGTAAACGTTGTAATAAGGCTTTAAATGCGCTGTCCTGTCATAAGCTGCGTGCTCTCAGGTCTGTTTTTACGCGATCCCCTTGCGCTCGAACCGAAAAAAATACCACCACTGGGCCGCAACGAGACGTCAAAGAGCGTCAACAGGGGTTGTGTCCAAGAGCATTCTATGAATCAGGAGTCCGCCGGAGGCTGCCGCGGACGCTGCGGCTACGCCAGTGCTGAACTGGTTGTGCCGCGCCGTTTGCTTTCCCTTTCCGTCCTCTTCTTCCTTCTCAGCTCCTTTTGCTTTGCTGCTGAATTTTCACCGGCAAAAAACGTTTTGCTTCTATATAGCTTTACCGCTCGCGGAACTCTCTCCGCGCCGGACCCCCTGAAATCGAACATGCGGTCTCGCGTCCGCACACCAATGCACTTCGAGGTCGAATATTTGGAATCACAACGTTTTGGCGTGGCCGGCTATGAAGAGAGCGTGAGCGAAATGCTGGGCCGCGCGTACGGGGGGCAAAAATTCGATCTGGTGGTCACCGATGCATATCCGGCGCTTCGCTTTGCCATAAAATACCGTGATCGGCTATTTCCTGGCGTCCCAATCGCCTTTACTGGGGTCGCTTCCAGCCGGCTTCAGGGTCAAAGGCTGTGGCCGAGCGTAACGGGAGTCGCGCTTACCCCAGATGTCGGAGGTTGCGTAGATCTTGCGCTTCGGTTCCATCCCGACACCCAGACAGTTGCCCTGATTGCGGGAACCTCTGAGTTTGAGAGGTACTGGCAGAGCGAAGTTCACAGGGAGTTGAATCGTTATGCCGACCGACTGACAGTAATCGAGCTTGTCGGCCTGCCGGCTAACGAAGCTCTACGCCAGGTTGCCACTCTTCCTCCCCGCACGATTGTTTTTTTTCAGCTGATACCGGTGGAGGCGGCGCAGCCGGTCATTGGAACCTATGACATTCTGGAGGCGATCAGCCAGCGCTTTCCTACCTACTGCGTTATGAATTACTGTTTTGACCACGGAGGCGTTGGGGGCTCCTACGGCATACCCTTTCAATCGGAGGTAATGGTAAGCGAACTGGCCGCCCGGATTTTCGCCGGCGAACGGCCGGAGGACATGCCAATCATCTACGCTTCGGGACATCGCGTGCAGGTGGACTGGCGACAGCTTCGGAAATGGAACATTCCAGAATCGGTTTTGCCGCCGGGCAGTATGGTCCTCTATCGGCAGCCAACCGTCTGGGAACGTTACAGGAAGTTCACGATAGTCGGCATCTTGCTGATCGCGTTCCAGGCGCTGCTGATTATCGGTTTATTGTGGCAGCGGGCAAGGAAGCGCTCGAGCGAGGCAACTCTTCGCGAGAGTGAGCAACGCTTTCGCGTCATGGCGGACACGGCCCCCTCGTTGATCTGGATGTGCGACAAGGAGGGCAAGGTTACCTATCGTAGTGAAAAATACGTCGCATTTACGGGTGGCACTACGGAGTCAGGCCTTGGGGCAGGTTGGACTGCCTACATTCACCCCGACGATTTGCCAAATGTCCTGAATGCAGATTCGCGGGCACTTGAACGGCAGGAAGCATCTTCTAAGGAATATCGGCTCCTGCGTCGGGATGGAGTTTACCGCTGGATGTTGGATATTGCGTCACCACGATTGGATGCAAATGGCTCGTTTAGCGGTCTTATCGGTTCGGCCATAGATATCACGGACCAGAAAGTCGCTCGGGAAGCGCTCGAAAAAATAGGCGGGCGACTGATTGAAGCTCAGGAAAAAGAACGTAGTCGAATTGCAAGAGAACTTCATGACGACATCTGCCAGCGGCTCGCGCTGCTTTCGCTGGAGCTTGAGCAAGCGAATCGATGTTCGAACGGATCAGTGGGGGCGGGGAATGGGCGGATCGATGATATCCGAAAACATTGCGCCGAGATCGCCGCGGATGTCCAAGCCCTATCACATGAGCTTCACTCTTCGAAGCTGGATTATTTAGGCGTGGTTGCGGCCACAAGGAGCTTCTGCAGGGAATTCTCCAAACAGCAGTCTGTGAACGTAGAATTCACGGACGAGAATGTGTCAAATCATTTGCCCAGAGATATCTCCCTTTGCCTTTTCCGAGTCACCCAGGAAGCACTCCACAATGCGGTAAAGTACAGCGGAGTGAGCCAATTCAAGGTGCATCTGTTCAGCACGGGAAACGACATGCGGCTCGAAATTCTGGATTCGGGTAGAGGGTTCGAAGTGCAAGAGGTAGTGAAGGATGTAGGGCTCGGGTTCGTGAGTATGAGGGAGCGGCTCCACCTGGTGAATGGCACTCTCTCGATTGAATCGAAGCCTAGCGAAGGGACCAGGATCGTGGCTCGCGTCCCGTGGAGAACAAGTAACGGCGAGGTGTCCGCCGCCGCGAGTATCCGAGGGATAGTACCCCCAGCAGAACCAGTATGAGCCGAGTCCGTATTTTGCTTGCCGACGATCATGCCATGATCTGCGCCGGTTTTCAAAAGCTATTGGAGCCACAGTACGAGGTCATAGGGTGCGTCAGCGATGGCCGCGCGTTGCTGAAGACCGCACTGGAACTTAAACCGGACGTGGTGCTGCTCGACATAGCGATGCCTCTATTGAATGGCCTGGATGCAGGAAGAGAGCTGAAACAAGCCATGCCGGAGATTAAGCTGATCTTCGTGACGATGAACCCTGATTCCGATATTGCGATAGCGGCATTTAGCATTGGCGCGTCGGGATACCTCTTGAAAAATTCGCAGGCCACCGAGCTTTTACAGGCCGTTCATGATGCAGTCAGAGGAATCTCGTACGTTACACCACAGATCAGACAGGCTATGGACGAAATCTTTATTCGCGACCCCAGAGCCGTAAATCGCCCAAAGCATCTGACTAACCGGCAACGTGAAGTTCTGCAAATGCTGGCTGAGGGGCGTGCCATGAAGGAAATCGCCGACATTCTGCAGATCACGCACCGAACGGTCAGATTCCATAAGTCCCGGATTATGGATGAATTGGCGATCACCACCAACTCGGAACTGGTCCAATATGCCATGAAGCACGGAATCATTTCTGCCGTTTAGATTTGGCACGTGCGGCGATCGAGCACCATCTGGTCAAACTCCCAACTGTCGCATCCGCCAGTAGTCGGCTGGCCGGGTGTCGGTAACAATTCGGGTGTGCGCACAGGAAGTGTGTTAACCGCCTAGAGGAGTTGTACGTGGCCAAAATTCGATTGTTGCTGGCAGATGATCATCCGATTATGCTCGCGAGCGTCCGGCGGCAAGTCGGTGAGGACTTTGACATTGTCGGCACAGCTAATAACGGACAGGAGGCTGTTGACGCCGCCGTCCGCCTGAATCCCGATGTTCTGGTAATGGATATATCCATGCCACTTCTGGATGGACTTCAAGCAGCCTCATGCATCAGGGCTGCTGGGTGCAAAACGACGGTAATATTTCTTACGGTGCACCAGGATCCCGACTTCGTTGCAGCGGCGCTCTCGTGCGGAGCTCGTGGCTACGTTTCTAAGTCACGATTGTCTATTGATCTAGCAAAGGCTATTCAAGAAGTGCTAGCAGGACGCTCTTTTGTGTCCCCGTTCCATGCGTAGGAGCGGCAGTAGCAACTAGAGCGTCCTTTTCGGATTCCAACCGTTTCGTCTGTCCAGCCTTCACCACGTCCGCCCTGATTCTCCGGCCTGCTACTTCGCCTGTTGTAACTCTCTTGTAAGATCCCCTGTCGCTAGCGACAGTTCCTCCACATCTGAAATCGTCGTCAACTAACAAAACGTGACCACTGTAACGAAGTAAAAATTGGCACCAGATCACAGGAGCTTGCATGTCCATTCTTAAACACGATCGCGGCATCCAGAGTGACAACGAACTAGTGGAAAGGGCTCGCAATGGCGATGCCAAGGCCTTTGGAGACTTGATTTGCCGGTACCACACAAGCTGTTTGAATATGGCGACCAGCATATTACGAGACCGGTCCGAGGCTCAGGACGAAGTGCAGAAAGCCTACTGGCGAGCCTACGAACGCCTGTATCAATATCGAAATGAGTCAAATATCGCCGATGACCGCGGACAAAGGTTCCTGGCGTGGCTGTTACGCATCGTCAGGAATCAATGCCTGATGTTCATTCGAGTGAAGCGGCGTATGCCATTTGTACACATTGACGCCGGCAACTGGCTCGAGGGAAGTAGACCGGTCGAGTTACCCGCCAAAGAAGCGAACGCAGAGAAAGGATTGCTGCGGCAAGAGATGATCGAAGTGCTGCAGAAAGAAATTCGCGGCATTCCGCCACTGTTGCGGAAAGTGCTCCTATTGTGCGACATGGAAGAAATGCCCATGACGGACGTGGCCAAGCGCCTGCAGATCACCGTGCCGGCGGCAAAGTCACGATTGCTGCGCGCTCGCAAAGAGCTGAAGGAACGCATAACTGTGTATTGTAGTTTTAAGCAGCGGGGTAATTCGTCGCTGCCGGGATCACACGCCAAATTAGGCTCGTTTAAAATTCGCTTGCCCGCGGGGTGCGAGCGCTAGCAACGCAACAGAAGCGGTTCCAGAATCAATCGGGATGCCTGCCATAACTCGAGCTCGTTGCTACCTAGTTTCAGCCGGCACTCGCCATCGGGGTTGAGCGTGGGAAGAAGGCGTACCTCTTCAATGTCGACGGAATGCGCCGAACTGCCGAGGCGGAGAAGGAGATGGTTTCCTTTCCGCTCCAAGGTCACCCACGGCGAATCGTATGGCGGCCTCTCTCTTGTCCGCGATATTACGATGCGCGGCTCATCCTTCGATAGCTGGAGAGCAGACTGTCCTCGAGACAGCTCATTGTACTCGCGAATATCGGCTTCGAGCCGTTGATTCAGCGCTAACCATACCTGCGAGATAGAACACTCGAAGAACGCCTTTATCCAGTCCATACGATTTACGCAGTTGCGATTATGACATCCGAATAAGAATGCGAGGCAGCGCTAGGCGACGTGGACGGCTTCCCCCTGAGGGCCGGAACATGTCTTCGGCTGAAATCACGCGGGTGGACTGCTGGCCCGGGAGAAAGTTCTTCCAGATTGCAAATGTTTTCCTGAATCGCTGGATTACACGGCTTCTGTTCGTAAGGGAATGACAATTGCACTTGATCCTGCGGATGTTTCCGTGCCCGAAAAGAAAGTGTTAGAGCGTGCTCGAAAAGATGCCAGGGAAGGGAAAGCACCCTCCACACAAGCCGGTGAATTTGTCCGCGAAGAGATCGAGCACGTCAGAGAAGGGAAGCACGGCGCTCGCTCCGCAAAGCAGGCGATTGCGATTGGACTATCAAAAGCCAGGCGCGCCGGCGTAAAGTTACGTCCTCCCGAAGGACCGAGCGTTTCGAATAGGACTCGGAAGCAGGCGGCGCGTGATTACGCCAAGGGCCAGACCGCGCCCGCACAGAGGACATCGCCAAAACGGTCCCGTGCAACTCAGGCGCTCTGATGCTCGAGGGCCAGGAGGACCCATTAGGGGTGTCTTAGAAACATTTCATTGTGCTAAGAAAGTCTTCTTGACACACTGAAACATCTATGATGGAGTGGGTCAGACGTGGCGACTACTTGGGAGCCATCACCGCATAGGGACGGAGGCTATCGATGTCTGTCGCTTTTGCGCCCGAGCGTCAGCCAGGAATTTCCAACACCCGTTGGAACATCCAAAAGTTAAAAAGAACTGGGAGGATCACATGTCCAAGGATCTCAATCGGCGTGACTTTCTGAGCAAGGGGAGCGCCGGTGCCGCTGCATTGGGTACTTTGCGCGCGCTCAGCCACCCGGAGCGTGCGTTGGGCGCGAATAATCGTGTTCGAGTCGCGATCTGCGGAATTCATGGCCGCGGGAATGACCACTTGGAGAATTACGCCAAAATCGAGAATGCACAAATCGCGGCACTCTGCGATGTTGATGAGGGTGTGCTTAGCAAACGGTTGGCTCAAATGGACAAAATGGGGCTTCCGAAGCCGGTAACTTATACCGACGTGCGTAAGCTCCTCGAAGACAAGTCGATTGACGCGATATCTATTGCCACTCCTAATCACTGGCACTCACTGATGGCGATTTGGGCATGCCAGGCGGGCAAAGACGTTTACGTTGAGAAACCGTGTTCGCACAATATTTGGGAAGGCCAACAGTTGGTGAAAGCATCCCAACGTTATAACCGCATCGTCCAACATGGTACTCAAATTCGTTCGGCAACGGCCGCGCGCGAAATGGTGCAGAAGCTTAAGAACGGCCTGATTGGCGAAACCTACATGGCGCGTGGACTTTGTTACAAATGGCGCGACACTATAGGCCGTGCGCCCGTTGAGCCAGTACCCGAAGGAGTTAATTACGACTTGTGGACGGGTCCCGCTCCAGTTCAGCCTTTTACCAAGAATCGTTTTCACTACAACTGGCACTGGAATTGGACCTATGGAAATGGGGATCTGGGCAATCAAGGTGTGCACCAAGTGGACGTTGCAAGATGGGGCATGGGATTGACATTTCCGAACAAGGTCAGCGCCATGGGCGGTCACTTCATGTTCGATGATGATCAGCAAACACCAAACGACCTTAATTGTAATTTTGAATTCGACTTGCCGGATGGGAAGCGCCGCCTGATCACGTTCGAAGTCCGGCACTGGATCACCAACCATGAAGCGCAGATCGGCACGCCGGCGTTGGGAACTCCCGAGCGCAAGAAAGCCCAGGGTCAAACAAAGCTGGGACCTTCGGCGGGGAGCCACAATAGCGTAGGAGATATTTTCTATGGCTCGAATGGATATGTATCCACCGGCGATGAAGATGCCGTGACTTATGTGACGTGGCTAGGCCGCGATCAGGATCAGCAGCCTTCTGTAAAAGGAGGGGCCGAGAATGCACACTTCAAGAACTTCATCGACTGCGTCGCCAGCCGGAACAAAGCCGACCTGAATGCGCCCATCGAAGAAGGTCACATCTCTTGCACACTGATGCATCTGGCGAATGCGTCTTACCGGTTGGGTCGAACGTTAAACTTCGATCCTGAAACACAGCAGGTGATCGGGGATGAAGAGGCAAATAAGCTCCTGCGGGATGGCGACCGCGGCTATCGTAATCCTTTTACGATTCCCCACGACCTATAGCTAGTAATCAAGCTTTAGCCAGCCTCTCCGCGGAATATCCAGGCGAGACATGGCCGAGGGCGCAGACGTCGCTTGCTGGTCGATTTGCGAAGAACAATTCTTGTCGGAATTGTTAGCGTCTGAGGTTCGCGGTCCGGGGTCTGAATGCGGTGCAGCACGAATTCCGCAAGATGCGTTCCCAGTTCCTCGGGAAACTCGCGGACGCTGGTAAGGAGAGGGTCAAATAATGCGCCTTCGCTATCGTTGAAACCAGCGACGCTGATGTCATCGGGAATATCGAGCCCCAATTGGCGCAGTGCTTCATAGACGCCGCCTGCAATTTGGTCGGAGCCGGCAAAAACGGCCGTGACCGGTTCTCTTCGCGAGATAATCGACCGCATTGCCAGATATCCGAGCTGGCGATCGTCGGAGTGGATCTCGCTCAACCGCGGCTCAAGGCCGGCCTGCGACATACTCTTGCGATAGCCGCGCGCGCAGCGCGCATACCAGGGAAGCTCTACATCGCCGATGAACCAGATGTCACGATGGCCATCCGCGATCAAGTGCGATGTCAGCTCGAATGCGCCCTGCACGTCATCCGAGTAGACAGAATCAAACGTGCTCGAATCCCACTCACCAATCACATTGTTTCCAAGAACCGCGAACGAAATTTGGCGTTCACGCAGTGCGTTGAGCATATTGGGCGAGTTGGTCCCTCCCAAAATCATGGCGCGCACGATGCCACGCTCTGAAAGAATTTTGGGTAAATGCAATTCCTTGGAGGGAGTGGAGGGCGAATAACGGAACGACATGAACAAGAGTTCTCTCTTGCGAAACGCAATAAGTCTGCGAACCGAATAGAATCCGCGCTTGAAAAGTGTGTAGAAGGTCCCTATTCGCGAGCAATGAAGGCAATAATATTTGCCTTTTCGTTACGCCGTTCCTCCAGGTTGATACCGAGCGCATCCGCTGCCTTCCGCACACGTGCTCGAATGCCCGGATCTACGTTGACCTGACCCTTAGCGATTCTTGAAACAGTCGCGGGGCTCACATTGGCGACCTTGGCAAGATTCTTAAACGACTTCTTTTTCGCTAGGTAACGTCCTTACATGGGACTCGAAACTGCGTCACTTGAATGGCGTGGGCTGAAATCCGAACACTCTTCCCAGCATATCTACGCATGCTCCAGAACACTTGCATCCCGCGTGTGACGGATCAGGATAACCACGCTCACTGTCGCGAGCAGGGGCGCGGTTGCCGCCGCGACAAACGCCGGGAAGTACGAGAAACGATCCACGAGCGTTCCCACCAGGAGAGTAAAGAGTGTTCCAGCCAGCCCGGCCGCAAGTCCGCTCAGTCCAGTCACAGAACCGACGACCTCGGAAGAGAACAGGTCGGAAGGAAACGTCAGACCCATCGTGGACCAGCTCGCATAACCGAAAAGAGCAATACAGATGAATGCCAACGAATAAAACGGATCGTTAATCAAGACTGCCGGAATGCCCGCCAACATTGGGATGGAGCTTATAATGCAGATCAACTTTCTGGCTCGCAGCACCGGCATGCCATGTTTGATTAGCGCACCAGAACTCAGGCCTCCAGCGAAATTCCCAAGGTCGGCGGCTACGAATGGTATCCACGCAAAAGCGGCAATCTGTCTTAGGCTGAAGCCACGGGTGTCGCTCAAATATTGTGGCAACCAGAAAACGTAGAACCACCATATCGGATCGGTTAACGAGCGTCCCAACACAACTCCCCACGTTTCACGTCGCCGAAGAATATTCAGCCAGGCGCTTCTTGTGGGCCGCTTGCTCGGCTGACGCTGTTCTTTTTCGATCGCGGAAGAAGATGGGTACACGACCAACCACATACCCAACCAAAGGAAGCCGAGTATCCCGGAAAACGCAAATGCGAAACGCCATCCCAGCTTCAATGCAATCCACGGAATTGCTATCGCCGCCAGGGCTCCCCCAACGCTGGATCCACTGTCGAATATTGCAACTGCCGTCCCGCGCTCTTCCTCAGGGAAAAATTCCGCCACCGCCTTACTCGCACCGGGCCAGTTGAAGCCCTCACCAATTCCCAGAAGAAACCGCAATACGCCCAGGGAAAAAGGCGAATTAACGAAGCTGGTGATACAACTAACGATCGACCACCACACAACAGCAATCGTGAGACCAAGGCGCGTTCCGACGATGTCGAGAAAGATGCCGCCCAGCAGCCACGTCCCTGCGTAGGCAAATTGGAACGCGCCGAAGATATTGGACAGCTCAGTATGACTTAGATGGAACTCCTTCGAGATGACAGGCGCAAGCACCGAAAGCGTCTGCCGGTTGATGTAATTAATAGCGGTGGAAAAGAAGAGTGTCCAAACAATCCACCAGCGCCGATGTTTCACTTCTGACTCGCGTACTTGCTGTACGCGGCGGCGATTTCAGCAGGACCAAATTCGCCTTCGTGGATCAAGACGCGATAACGGAAGGTCACCGACTTTCCCTCAGGAACCGTCCAGCTTCCGTCTTTGCTGGGGTCTCTAGTGAACTCACGCGCGCCAAATGGATTAGCGGCGAAAAGACCGTATGCCCGCGCGTGCCAGGTCGTGGGATGGCGAAAACTCGACGGGGAATCGAAAACCGCGATTCCTGCTCGCGTACCGGAAATTACTCCTTCGTAATCTACCCAGTCTGCTGGCTTGCCCCAAATGGCCTTCTCTCCCTTCGCGCCGTCAGAATTGAGCATGCGACCAAGTGGCGCGCTCAGCTCAGGAGCCAGCCGGATGCCGAACGTTCCCTCTTTTGTGTCCCCGATATCCAGTGGCCCCGCAATAGCATAGAGAATAAATTCGCAATCAATTGTTCGCGTCCGGTCGTCCCCACCGAATGTAAAAGACTGTGTTTCTTCGGCAATTACACGGTTGCTCGGATCATCCAGCGTAAATCGTGCGCGGACGATTGCCGTCTCGCCGCGGCTATCGGCTTGCTCAACGCTCTTCAGAACCATGTGGCCGTAGGCCTGGTGGCCATGATCACGGTAATAGTGATCGAAGACCGGCTCTTGCCAAAAGTCAAGTCCATCCATATCTCCGTGCCCGAAATATAGCGGCCTCTGGTGTGGTTCAAACGCCGAGGCTTTCGGATCGCCTTTGGATGCGTCATTTCGCACCGGAAAATCGCGTGTCACAGTCCTGCCCGAGGCAGTGCGCAACGGCATCAGGTAGGGCTTCGCTACCTCAGGGTCAAAATAGTATGTAGTGAATGGTTTTCCACCGATGCTGACATTGATCTGGTGCGGTGAACGTTCGAACTTGACCTCTGCCCCCGTCAAAATTGTGGAGCAGAGAGCTGCCACACCCATTAATTGAGCCAGCCTTGTGCCGAGAAGAATTGTTTTCATAAGGATTGCGGCCGCTACCTTTCGTCTCTTGCGGCTGCCGCGGCGTTCATCACCTTAAGCAGACCCTCCAATGAACGCCTGGCGGTTTCAACATGAGTGAGTTCGGGTGCCTTGAACTCGCATTCCAGCGACATCGTTTCGTGATAGCCGTCGCGAATCAATTGGCGAAACTGCCCGGCCAAATCAATCTGGCTTTCGCCGACCAGAGTCTCTGAACAATTCTGGAGTCTCGCGCCGCACGCGATTCCTTTTAAATGCATATGCCAGATCCGCTTCTTATCGAGAGCACGGTAGCCATCAGGGAATGAAATCTCGCCGTGTGAATAGCCATTTCCAACGTCCCAATTCGCACCTAGATTAGGCGCGGGAACCACATTTAAAATGCCGGCGAGTTCCCGGCCGGTTGCCGCATTACAGGATCCTTCGTTCTCGATCACCAGGCGCATTCCAGCGCCTTTGGCAACTTCGACCGCCTTTGCGAGTTCTTCCGCGATTCGCCGCGAAAGCGCTTGGGGCTCGGTCACGCGCCAGAAAGTAAATGCACGAATCTTATCGGTGCCGAGTGCGTGTGCGCGATCACAAGCACGCTTTAGCAGCTCGATCTGGTCTGAATAAAGATAGATGTCCTTTTCGCTTTTCACCGGCCTCGTGCCCGGCAAAGCACACTTGTACAACGCCGAATCAATGACGGAGACACGGAATTGATATTTTTCCAGCAAATCCTTCAGGTGTTGAATCTGAGCGGGCGTTGCTTCTGTGTTGTAGATCCCGAAGACCGCTCGAATTTCGACCCAAACGAGGCCAAAGCTCTTCATAATCTTGAGGGCCTCTTCGAAGTCCTGGGAGAAGCCATCGCTGATGGCACCCACCTTAAAGCGCCTGAGCGCCGGCGCAACGGTTGGGACGAATCCGTGCCCAAAGGAAGTGGAACTATATAGTGTTCCTATCGATTTCAGAAATCCACGCCTGTACATGACTCTTTGTCCCTATTGGATAGTGTTGCTCTTGAGATACTGCATTCGCGCGAAGGTGTCTTTGGCCATTTGTGGCTGGCCTAGTTTTTCATACAGCCGGCCTAGCTGATAGTACGGGGCCGGATCCATGGGTCCGAGCTCGATCGCGCGGCGCAAGGCGATTACCGCCTCGTCGCTGCGATTGGTCGCTACGTAGATCCTTCCTCGTAAATATAAGATCTCTGCATCCAGCGGTGATCTTTTCTCGGCCAGCAACAACTCATCTAACGTCTTCGCGTAATCGATCGGCTCCAGGTTGAGCAGCGCTCGGGCAAGTAGCAAATGAATGTTTGGATAGTCCGCCTTTCGATTTTCGAGGTCGATTAAAATTTGGACCTCTCTGTCATTGGCACCCGTTTTCCGAAAGGCGTCAGCCAGTTTTAGATACGCTTCATATTCGTCCGGCGTTTTATGGAGCAGTTCTTGCAGGACGTCGATTCCAGCCGGATACTTTTCAGCGAGAACCAGATCGGAGCCCAAAGGCAGCAAAAGCAGAGTCGATCGCGGCAGCTTGGCGCGACCCTGCTCCAGCACGTCGGCAGCTTCCGCATATTGTTGCGTTTTCTCCAGCAGGAAAGCCAATGCCAGATAAGAATTCTCCTGCGACGGATCTAGCTGAATGGCCTGTCGCAAATGCGAGATTGCTAGTTCCGGCTGCCCGGCGCTTTCATAACTCAAGCCAGCGATGCCAGCCGCGGAGGCTCGCACGGTGGCCGGTAGATCGGTCTGATTCTCGATGGAGACAGCATTTCGAATGGCATCGTCATAAGCGCCCACAGTATTCTCTAAAACTGCAAGATCCATCACGGACTGCGCAGTTGCGCCGCCTGCTCTGTGCGAGCGCAGAGCTTCCGCGAGTGCCAAATCAAAGAGTTTGTTTTGCAACAGGAATTGGGCCAGCGTCGCGTGTAGGTCGCTGTTAGTTGCGAAACGAACAGCCGCCTCCGAAAGAGTAGCTTTGAGGCTGTCCACGTCATTCATCGATGCATTCACTCGTACGAGCATCACCAAGGGAAGGGGATTGGCCGGCTGAAGCCGATCCGCCATTGCCAGCGATTTGCGTGCCGAGAGAAAGTCTCCGGACGCGGCTTGCGCGGATCCCAGACTGTAAAAGATCCTCGCATCGTTGGGGGCGAGGCAACTGGCCTCTTTGAGATGGCGGCTTGCGTCGGCAAATCGCCGCTGCGCCATTTCTACTTGGGCGCTCTTGCCGAGTTCCTCCAAGCGGCGATTTGCGGCCTGCGGGCTTAGGGTGTTGGGAGCGCAATCGGCCGCACGCATTGAAGGACCAATCGTCAACGCAAGCAGGCTAACGCACACTGCAACTGAGCGGTGCACACCAATTGAGTTCATAGATATCCTTCCGCGCCTTATCGCGTTGCAATGGCTGCTGGTTGCCTTGAGAATCGGTCGCGCGGCTCAGAAGCGAATAATCGCCCGTCGACGCAGCCCATTTGTAATTCCACCGAATCCAGCGGTACGGGCCAGGCGAGGACTCCAGGTTGGCTGGCTCCCATGTGCGGCCGCCGTCCAATGAGATTGCCACCTCACGTATTGTTCCAGTGCCGGTCCACGCGAACCCCCACACCTGATACGCTCCGGCCGGAAGCCGCATCTTGTCGGGCGGCCACGCCACCGCCGACTTGACTTGGATTGAAGAGAGTCGCTTGACTTTGATCCCGTCCGCCGCCAGAGTCACACGATTATAGATGCGATCCATTCCATTTTCGAAAAATGAAGAGTGGCGGTCATTCGGTCCTAAAACGACGATCCGCCGAAGCCATTTCACCGAGTCCATCGCGTACCATCCCGGAAACAGTGCGCGGGCCGGAAAGCCATTTCGCCGCGGGAGAAACAGATCGTTCATCTTGAAAGCAACCAGGCTCGCTGAATCGAGGCATTTCTCTAACGGCAGGATTTGCGTGTAAGGAAGATCAGAGGGGCCTTGGACAAGGCGACCGGTATCCCCGCCTTCGAAGGCGACAAACGCCGCATCGCGGCTCATTCCAACCGGTTCGAGAAGGAACGAAATGGGCACGCCTTCCCACCGGCTGTTGCTTGCGGCGGAGCCATGTGTCCCGTTTCCCGAACACTCCAATACCGCTTCGACCTTTTTCGCGGGCAATTCGAGCAGATCACTAAAACTCACATCCCGGGGATGGGCAACGCGCCCTTCTATGCGTAGTTGCCAGTTTTCGAGCGAAAGTGCAGGTTCGCTAAAATGATCCCGTACAAAGAAGAGATCGGGCGGCGTAAGTGAACCCTGAATCCCTCGCAGCGGGTACGAGAGATTCTGCGGGTCAGAGGCTCTGGCGAGAGGATTGAGAATAACCCCCGCGCCAGCGCGCAGTACGTCGCGGCGTGTCACCTAGAAAATCAGTTTAAGCGCCATCTGAGTGATGCGCGGATCTCGCGCAGTTGTGATTTGCCCAAACGTGCTATCAGTCACCGTAGTATCAGGGTTATTGAGCAGCGTGTGATTCAGCAGATTAAAGAATTCGGCCCGATACTGCAACCTGAAGTGCTCAGAAAAAAGGAAGTCCTTGTGGACGGAAAAATCGATGTTAAACGTTCCCGGTCCAATCAAGATATTTCGCCCTGCGTTTCCGAAAGTGTTCGATTGTGGCGTCGTGAAGGAATTGGCTGTGAACCATTGAGTAATCCTATCGTTGAGCGTGCCCGACGTATAGTGCGGTGTCGAAATCACCTGAGCTTGATCGTTTGAAACCTCAGGAAGGCTGTAGGAGTAATCACCGCCGGAACTGATGTTCAGCGGGAAGCCGCTCTGTAAGCTCAAGATTGCCGACGTCTCCCATCCGCCGAGTAAAGCCTTCGCGATGCCCTGTTTGGGCGAAGGAAGCTGCCAGAGGTAATTCAACACAAATCGGTGTGGAACGTTGAAGTCCGAAACGCCCCGTAGGCAGCTAGGTTGTATGGATTGATTATGTTGATTCCACAGAGATCCGTCTGATAGGAGACTTCGTCAATGGTCCTGCTCCAAGTATAATTTGCGCTCACCGTCACGCCCTTGGAAAACCGCTTTTCCACCGCGAGCTGCAAGGCATTGTAGCTGGAATTGCCCCCGGAGGTGTCTTGAGTAACCTGTCTGAACTGTTGGAATGGACGACGGTCGTCTTCGTTGTCGGCAGTCGCAGTGGGGCTCGGCAGCGGTGCGTTCACATCCGTGTTGTAGGCCAGGTGCCGGCCCAACGAGGCGACGTATCCGGCTTTGACAAGAACATTTTTGACCAGTTGGTGTTCCACCGTTAGGTTCCAGTTCATGACTTGTGAAGGTGTCCAGTTCTGCTCATAGGAGACTGCCAGGCTCAACGGAATATCGAACGGCACGGTCGAAGGTGGAATCTGAGGTCCATACTGAGCTGGGAACGGATTAGCCGACCCGGCATAAGGGTTCATGAAAGGCACTCGGAAGAGGCTGTACTGAGGGCTGAAGGGGGCGCTATCCGACATATTATTGAAGGCCTCGACAAATGGCGGCTGATAAAACAGGCCCCATCCGCCGCGAATCGTTGTCCGACCGTTTCCGCCGGGGTTGTAGGCGAATCCAACGCGCGGACCTAACTGGATCCAGCTCGATTTGAAGCCGCCGGCTGGGCAGCTCGAATCGCCGGCATAGAGGTAACCCGTAGGAGCATTCGGGAAACGAGTTGATTTCTGACCCGGGACGAAACACTCGTTGCGGCCGCCATCATCGGTGTAAGGAATAAACGGATCCCATCGCAATCCGAGGTTTAGCACCAGACTACGGTTTACACGATAGGTGTCCTGAAAGAAAAGACTGCCAAGGTTACCGCGCCGCAGGAAGTATTCGCCGCCGCCCTGAATGAAATGGTTCACGTCGCCCACCAAGAAGTCCGCGAAGGGATTGCCGGTATTACCGGTACCGCTAAATGTATAATCGCCGTTCTGGCGGTAGGTGTTGATTAGCGTCACCGTCATGTGCATAAAATCGCCCCCCATCGCAAGGTCGTGGGATCCATGCGTCCAGTGCACGCTATCGGTGAAATGAAAGTTGCTGCGATTGAAATGACCTGGATGGCCGGAGGCGATGGTAAAGAAGCCGGACACAGCCAGCTGTAATTCCGGAGGTGTTGTACTGGCGATGTTGATCCCCAAGCTCGGAAATGCGAAAGGTGCGCCGCTGAGAATGGTTCCATTGTTGCGGTTGTAAGAGAAAATGGCGCTGTTGAGTAACGTAGGGCCAAATGTATAGGTATCGCTGACCGAGACGCCTTGATCGAAGAGCCCGACACCGCGGGTGGATGTGACGATGTTGGAGCTGCCGACAACTGGATCCTTGTTGTAGTTGTTATAGAAATAGCGGCCATAGATCCGCTGTTTATTCAGGTTGTAGTCGATTCTGGTCATGAACTGGTTTTCGTGCTCATTGACCGGAAGATCGTAATGAACGATGCCGCTGGGATTGGTCGCCTGCGGAATCAAGGTGAGGATCTTGACACTAGCTGGCGTGAACTGGCTGGAAGGGATTTGATTGGCGGCGTAGGGTGCACCGGTGTAGGGATTCACCAATTGTCTTCCCAGACCCGAAAAATCCCCCGCCCGTTGGGCCGCCGTAGGGACAGTCGTAGATTTCCCACCCAAGACGTTGCGCGATTGAGTGCCCTGGTAGGTGCCGAAAAAGAACAGCTTGTCTTTAATGATTGGACCGCCCACGCTTCCTCCAAATTGATTGCGCTTCAACTGGTCAGGAGCGGCGGCGAAAAAATTCCGCGCGTTCAGGTCTCCATTACGGAGAAAATCGAAGGCGGAGCCGTGAAACTGATTGGTACCGGACTTGGTAACGACATTGACCACCGCGCCGGCGCCGCGGCCAAACTCTGCGCTATAGCTGTTGGATTGAACGCTGAATTCTTCCACGGCATCGGGGTTGGGAAACGGATTGTTGACGTTGGTGTAGTGGTCCTGATTGCTGCCGCCATCGAGGTTATAGTTGACGGTGTCCGCACGAGCACCATTCGTTGAGATGGACATTGAATTCGGCGAGGTCACCGTTTGGACTGTGTCTCCCGATCCACTTGCGTTTCCGGCTCTCAAGTCCTGCGTTCCAGGCGTCAACAGGATCAAGGCCGCGGCATTCCGACCGTTGAGCGGCAGGTCGATTATCTTCTCTTGAGTAATCACCTGGCTGAGAGCTCCTGAGCGCGTCTCGATCATCTGCGCATTTGCTTCGACGGTTACCGATTGGGTCGAGCTTCCGATCTTCAGCGTGAAGGAGACCGCGGCATTCTGATCGGTCTTTACTTCGATTCCCCGCTGCTCGTACCGTTCGAAGCCGGCGGCTTCCGCCCTAATGCTGTATAGCCCTGCCGGAAGAAGAGGAAACAAAAATGCGCCACTGTTGGCGCTCGTAGTTTCACGAGTCAACCCGGTAGCGATCGCGGTGGCCGTCACCCGCGCATTTGCCACTGCGGCTCCGCTAGGATCCTGAATCGTGCCGGCGATTGTTCCTGTGGGGTCCGCTGCGCGAAGAAGCGCGCAGCAGAAAAACAAAGAGGCGAGGTACTTCAGAAGCATTAGTTTCTCCACGCGGCAAAATTATGCTCAGTTTGCCCGCAACCTGAGAGATTGTCAAGCCATTGAGAGAACTTTCTGGCTGAGCGCCGCCTTCGCTCTCAGGGTCAATACTTGCCGGCCGGCAAATATCGCGTTAAAGCGCTGTTTATAGATGTGAAACGATCCGTGAAACCTTTCTTGACAACGGGGAACCTGTGTGGTTGACTGCTATACGGTTGCGTTTTCTCCACTTGGCTTCCTTGGACTGCGATGGTTTGTTTAGGAGGTAGGCGAAAGATCGTGCGGGATGCCTGATTTACGCCGTTGAAAACATACTAGAACGGAGACGGAAATCAGTTCAGCGTGGGTAAAAAGCCTTCCTTTCAGAACGTAGCCAAACTGGCTGGAGTGAGCATGGCCACCGTGTCGCGAGTCGCGCGGGGCCAGCTCAATGTCGATGCGGGAATACGGATGCGAGTTCGCAAAGCCGCCGCGGAACTCGGTCTTGACCTCGATCAAAGGCGCAACGATAAGTCGACGATAATTGCTTTCCTGCTTTCCAATCGGGACGTTCTCCACAGCTTTCAGGCTCACATTCTTCTGGGCGCGGAAGCTTACTGCGCATCCCAAAATCGAGAACTTCTATTCATGTCGCTGCGTTATTCGCCGAGCGTACCGCCGAGAGAGTTGCATCTGCCACAGATACTGAGCCAACGCACGACTGTGCGGGCGGTAATTCTTGGTGGAACCAACTCAGCAAACATGCTCAACGCATTGCGCGACCGGGAGATCCCTTTCGCCGTCCTAGGTAACAACGTTTTAGGCGAATGGCATCCGGAGGAATGCGACGCCGTTTATTCCGACGACGTGCAAGGCGCGATAGATTTGACTTCTCAGTTGATTGCTGATGGTCATCGCGATATATGGTTTGTCGGCGATGTAGATCTGCCGTGGTATGCGCGCTGTTCAGAAGGTTACCGCCAAAGCATGGTTAACGCGGGCCTGCAACCGCGGCTCAGTGAAATCCATTCCGACGATCGCCAACTCGGCTATTTGGCCATGCGTAGCATTCTCTCCCGCCGCGAGCGCGTCACGGCGGTATTCGCCGGCTCGGACCAGATCGCGCGTGGTGTGTATGAGGCATTGCGGCAGTCCAGGATTAGCGTCCCAGGTGATATCAGCGTAGCCGGGTTCAATGACAGTGAAGCGGCGCTCATGGATCCGCCCCTCACCAGCGTCGCCGAGTTTCCGGAGGAATTGGGTAAGCATCTCGCGGACTTCGTGTTGAGGCGTATCCAGGAGCCGGACCGTGAGTTTCAGCAATTAACCATTCCCACGCGTCTTGCACTGCGCGGATCGACGAGACCAATTTCCGAGGATCGCGAGTTAGGCCGTTCGAACGTTCCCGTGTTTCAGCCGTCTGAAGTTTGAAACACTGACGGATTTTTGCGCGCCGCCATCGCGATATGGCTGCCAGTGTGTCACAATTATCGGCGAATTGTAGAAAGACTGAAATGAGAAACTGCGAGCGGAAATGCCCGGTGTTACTCCTAATCTGTGTATTTGCCCGAGCAGGGATGGGTGCGCCTCCACCCGAGAACGTTGTAGAGCCCGGCGAATTCGTCATTGAAAACCCCACATTAATTAACTTAGGCTTTGAATGGTTCATCCGGGGAGATGACAATCGCAACGCGAAAGTCGACGTTTCCTATCGCAAACAGGGCGAGACTACATGGAATCAGGGTCTCCCGCTACTCCGCGTACAAGGGGAAAGAATTTATCAGAGTCAAGGCGTCTTCGATGTTACGTCCCCCAACATGTTTGCCGGCAGTATTCTAGATTTGCAGGCGGACACGGCCTACGAAGCGCGTTTTGTTCTATCCGATCCGGACGGTGTTCAGGGTCAAGGTACCAAGACCGTGACGGTGCGGACGCGTGCAGAGCCAAGACCATACGCAGGTGGCCGAGTATTTCATGTTTACCCGAAGGGCTACCAGGGGACAAAGATCGAGCCCGCATTCGACGCCTTGATGTGTGCGTATAACTATTATTGCGGCGGAGGAGACACAGTGACGGCCGGCAGACCACGCGTTAAGCCCGGCGACACCATTTTGGTCCACGGCGGACTCTACAAGTACCATCCGGAGTACTATACCGGCGACATCTCGATTAATGCGACCACACCTTTTGAAGGAACGTATTATCTGACTGCCAGCGGAACGCCCGAGAAACCGATCGTGATCAAGGGGGCCGGCGACGGCGAAGTAATCTTTGACGGTAATGGAAACTTTAACCTGTTTAACGTCAAAGCTGCCAATTACAATTATTTTGAAGGCGTCACGATCCGCAACACCGACATTGGAATTTGGGCTGGAACCCAATTCATCGCGGGCTCAAAAGGACTGACTGTCAAAAAGTGCCGATTCGAGAACGTGAACATCGGTATTTTCACGAATTACTCTGGGTCGAGTAACTTCTATATAGCCGACAGCTATTTCATGGGGCGGGACGATCCGAAACACCTCTTCGGATGGAGTGGGAGCTTCTGGGCCAAATTTGACGGAGTAGATGGCCAGAAGTTTCCTCCGAAACTGGATTCCTATACGGCGGTTCGCTTGTACGGCCCCGGTCACGTGGTTGCGTATAACTATGTGGCTAATTTTCACGACGGAATCGATGTCGAGACGTACGGCAACCCGGACGGTTCGCACGCCATGGATGGCCCTCACTATCCGCCGAAGGAATTCTGGGACCGGCGGCCTGTCGCTATCGATTTCTACAACAACTACATGACGAACTTTCATGACAACGCATTTGAGATCGATGGCAGCATGCATAACGTGCGAGTGATGCGCAACATGATGGTGAACTCAGCTTCGCACCCGTTCTGCAATCAGCCGGCGATCGGCGGTCCCATCTATTGGATCCGCAACATCGCCTATCACGCGCCCGGCGGCTCGACGCGGATGACCAACGGAGCCGCCGGCGTGTTGTTTTACAACAATTCGATCCTGACGGAAACCGCCGCCGGGTCCTCGGCTAACTCGCATTGGCGGAATAATCTGATGCTCGGAGAAAACAGCGCTCCCGCCATTTTTAGCGTAAACACAAATACCAACTACAGTTCCTCAGATTACAATGGCTTTCGGGTCAATCCTGGCGCGGAATTTTCATTTCAGTGGAACTCACCTCCCTCGAACGTATTGGCTGACTACAGTGGACTGCTCCTGGCAGTTCGCTCTCCCGGATCTGGTTCCGGCGCAAGGCCAGGTTCCGGTGGTCGGGGCGGGTTCCGTGCCAATCCAACCCTGGAAACGCGCCGCTTCAAAAGCCTCTCCGGCTATAGCCGCTCCACGGGTCAGGATCAGCACAGTATCGAAGTCGACTACGACATTTTCGTGAATGTCAAAAGACTCGATGCGCAGGATCTTCAGAAGGTTCAAGCCCTTTACAACGCGGAAGACTTCGATTTTCGTCTGAACTCCGGCTCAACTCCCATTGACCGGGGCGTCGTTCTCCCCAACATTACCGATGAGTTCACGGGCAAAGCGCCCGATCTCGGTGCATTGGAACTTGGGAAACCCATACCGCACTACGGTCCTCGACCATAGACAATTCTTCTCGAGGCACCGAAAAAATTCAAAATTGTTGAAAGCTACTGGTATGGGAGCTTCAACTTCTGATATGATCGCCGGGCACAAACGGTCCGTCGATTCGCGTCGCGTGCATGGGCAGGGGTGCCAGGCACACAAACGCAATCGTCATTGAAGGCCACCTGGGGAGGGGTCGATGTCATATAGCCTCGATGTTAATCGTCTGAAGCATAGTCTAACTGCCGGCGGATATATTCGGGCGGTTTCTTTCACGTGTCTACTTTTGACCCTGGCCACAGCACAACGGCTGTCTGCCCAGGGGAATGCGAGCGTGGTTGGGGTCGTAGGCGATAGCTCAGGAGCGGCCATTCCTGGCGCTACCGTGACGATTATCAACGAGGGAACATCACTGCAGCAACATGACAACACCGATTCCATGGGACGGTACAACTTTCCGCGTCTTCCCATTGGCAACTATTCCATAGACGTAGTGGGCGCCGGGTTCAAGAAGACATCGCAAACCGGAGTGAACCTCACCGCCGAGCAGGCCTTAACTATTAACTTCACCCTAGAAGTTGGCCAGGTAAACGAGAGAGTCGAGGTGACCGGTGCGGTGACTGGTATAGAGACGGTGACGTCGACTGTGAGGACGGTTATTAGTCATCAGCTAGTCGAGGACTTGCCTCTGAATGGGCGTAACGCCTTCCAACTCCAGACGCTGATTCCCGGTGCAATTAACCAAACCGGTGCACGCGTGAGTCTGTCGCAGGAGGACGGTGTATCGGTGAACGGGGCGCGCGGCAACGACAACAACGTTCTACTGGATGGCGGCCACAACAACGATGTCTACAATGGAACGCCCACGGCAATGCCGAATCCGGATGCCCTCCAGGAGTTCAGCGTTTTAAGCAGCAGTTTTAGTGCTGAATATGGCAGAGGCGCGGGCGCATTAGTCACTGCGGTCACGAAATCGGGCACCAATGCATTCCATGGTTCGCTCTATGAATATCTGCGAAACGACAAACTCGATGCACGCTCGTTCTTCGGCCATGCCGGATTGGTGGCCAAACCCACGCTGAAGCGCAATCAGTTCGGTGCCAGCCTGGGTGGTCCCATCATCAAGGACAGGACATTCCTGTTTTTCTCCTGGGAGTCATTACGTGAGCGCAGCGCTACCACCAACACAGGCCAAGTGATGCCTACTGCAGCCGAGCGGGCGGGTGACTTTTCCCAAAGCAAATCGAAGCCGATTGACCCTGCGACCGGAGTGCGCTTTCCGAACGACCGAATTCCTGCCAACCGTTTTTCAAGCGCCGGCGTCCAGATTAGCAATCTGCTGTTTCCTTTGCCGAACATCAACGGCAACCAGCTCATCTTCAACGCACCAGGTAGTGACACGCGCAATCAATACGTTACTCGCTTCGACCATGCATTCAGATCAACAGATCTGATATATGTGAGCTACTTTTACTACGACACACTGACCGACGCGAACGCCGGTCTTCCGCTGTTCAATGGGTTCAACAACTGGACGAACAACCATTTGGTTGGTAATTACACGAAGATTGTTTCTCCGACCGTCGTGAATGCCGTTACGTATACCCTCAACCGCTTGGCATTCGTGCGTGGTCCGGATCCGATTCTTCCTGATCAATTTAAAGGGAACCCCCCTGCGGTGGCGCCGGGCTTTCGATACCAGAACGCCGGTGTGACGACCGTGCCGCAGGATCCGCGATTTCCTATGAGCACGCGGCTTGGCACGTTGTCTGGTTATTTCGGCACGGGCGGCAACACCTATTTCGACGTCATCCCGACGGCCCATGAATTTCGAGATACGTTGGCGGTGACGCGTGGCGCGCACTCCTTGAAGTTTGGCGGTGAATTCGCAACCAGCCAGGCGTATCGGCACGAAGTATTTAACGCGGACGGCGCTTCCTTCGATTTCGGCGGCACGCGGCTTGGAAATGGCTTTGCCGAATTCTTGACGGGTTTGCCTACGAACTTCCAGCAGTACTCCACGTTGCGCAGCGACAACCTATTCAAGACATTTGCTGTATTTGTCCAAGACGACTGGAAAATAGCGCCGAGCTTTACGCTGAATCTTGGCTTGAGATATGAACCCTATTTCGGAATACACGATGGAAATGATGAGATTATCGCTTATCGGGCCGGTGTCCAATCGACGCTGTTACCGAATGCACCGAGGGGCCTGCTCATCCCGGGCGACCCGGGCGTGTCGTCTACGACGTACGACAAGGATTGGAACAATCTAGGTCCCCGTGTGGGTTTCGCATGGCTGCCATTTGGCGCGAACACCGGCACGAGCGTTCGTTCCGCTTATGGTGTTTTCTATAACACCGAGCGCGGATACCTGCTGAACGAGACCCAATTGAATCAGCCTTTTGTCCTGAATGTATCGATACCAAATCCGGCGACGCTCGAAAATCCCTGGGCTGGATACCCAGGCGGAAATCCATACCCGTTCACTCCTCCAAGCACCGCACAGGCGCGACAAGCATATCGATTCAACTTGCCGATGCCGATTTCGCGATTCTTTGACCCTTCCTCCGCGACCCCATACAACCAGCAATGGAACTTCAGCGTTCAACAACAGCTCCCGGCCGAGTTCGTTGTTTCCGTCGGATACGTCGGGTCAAAAGGGACGCGCCTATGGCTGAATCGCGAAATTAATCCTGCGGTCTTCATTCCGGGAAACGGATCGAACGGGCAGCCACTGTCGACAGCTGGAAACATAGATTCGCGCCGGCTCAACCGAAATTTTCAGGGAATCAACCAGGCATCCACAGACGGCAATTCCACCTATCACAGCCTGCAGATCACCGGCAATCGCCGCTTTTCGAAAGGCTTTTACGTAATGTCGAATTATACGTATTCGAAAGCGCTGGATTATGAATCGCTCGACCGGAATGCCAGTCTTCCGCAAAATCCGTTTAATCTCAAGGCAGAACATGGCCCGGCAGATTTTGACCGCCGGCATAGTTTCGTGACTTCGTTTCTATTCCAAATTCCGTCGCCATGGACTCACGGTATAGCTGGCAAACTCACCCAGGGTTGGCGCACAAACGGCATCTATCGGTACGTGAGTGGAAGTCCGCTGACCGTGGTCCCTGGAACGGATAGAGCGCTACAAGGCGGGGGAAATCAACGCGTCAACGTAGTGGGAAACCCCGTATTAGCAGGCGATCGATCGTTTGACGACCAAAGAGCCCAGTACTTCAGTACAGCAGCGTTCACCACGCCGGCTCTAGGGACGTTCGGTAACATGGGCCGCAATCCCATCTATGGTCCAGGCATGTACAACATAGATCTGTCACTTATCAAGACCACGAGAATGACTGAAAAAGCCACGTTGGAATTCCGTTGGGAATTATTCAATGCGTTCAACCACGCCAATCTCAGCAATCCCAACGTCACTTTCAATTCATCGGCATTTGGACGAATTGATACGGTGACGGGCCCAAGAATTATGCAGCTTGGAGCCAAGATAATTTTCTGACGAAGAATAAGACGTCGAGGAGTTTGTATGGCAAACATGACCCGGAGGTCGGCGGTTTCGAGTCTGGCGTTGGCAACGGCCGCTTTCGCGCAAGAGAAAGCAACAGCGTTCGCGCTCATCGGAGACCGTTACCACAACAGCGATTACATCAGGACAGCTCTAAGCAAAACGCTTTCCAAAGTTCTCAGTCTCGAGATTGATTTTCGGGACGACGTGAGTTTGTTAAATGCGCGTGAACTGAAGGGCCACAAGCTCTTGATCATTCTCCGTGACGGTATGCTTTGGCCCGACGGATACCCGCAATCGGGGCCGGGATGGCCGGAGATCATTAGCGATCCACCCGTTCCCAAACCAGACTCTCAGCCGTTGTATTGGATCACCGCCGAGCAGGGCAAGGCAGTCAGGAACTTTGTTAGCGACGGCGGAGGTGTGCTTTTTTACCACAATGTGACGTACATAAGCCCGCACAACGAAGATTTCCGCGATGTGCTCGGAGCAGTCACCGAGCAACATCCACCTCTTCGTCCTTTTAAGGTAAAGGTGGTGAATAAAGATCATCCGATCACGAGGGGTGTCAACGACTTTGTGGTGACCGATGAACAGCATTTCATGAAGTATGAGAAAGACGCCAAATATTTGCTCCTCGAAAGCGTGAACGAGAACGGCCTTACGCATAAGAATTTGGGCACATCATCGGCGGCCGGCTGGGCATACGACTACGGCAAGGGCCGGGTCTGCTATCTCGCGCCTGGTCACGTCATTACTGCTCTATGGAACCCGGAGTACGAGAAACTCCAGCAAAATGCGGTGAGATGGTTGTTGAGGAAAATATGAAACATTTGGCCGGCGCTCTTACGTGCGGCTTGCTGGTGGCCGGCGCCGCAATTTTAATCGCTCAGACCCCCAAGTCGAAGCGGATCAACCAAGCTATCGAACTGCTTGCGCAAGGGCAGCCTATCTATTACACCGGCTCGCACTCCGGAACAACGGGCACATATGAGCAGGGTGTGAAAGACGCCCAAACCTATGCCGACTACATTAGCTACGACATGGAACATGCTCCTTACGACATCAAAGGGCTGCAGGATTACATGCGCGGGTTGGTGGCGGGTGGTCCCGATAAGAGTGGCCATCGTACCCCCGCGGTGATTGTCAATGTGCCTGTGAACGGAATGGACGAGGCTGCCGTTCATGCCAACGCCTGGATGTTCAATCAGGTGCTCGCCACCGGTGTTCATGGGATCATGCTTACGCATGCCGATACGCCGGGAGCGGTCCGCGCATTTGTCGAAGCGGTGCGCTTCCCCATCCATCACGAAGGGATCGGAAAAAATGGATTGCGTGAGGGACGCCGCGGAGTCCATGGCGTGCCAACGGCCGCCCAAATCTGGGGCATTTCACAGGAAGAGTATTTGGAAAAGGCGGACCCCTGGCCACTGAATCCTGATGGCGAGTTGCTGCTGGGGCTCAAGGAAGAAGATAAGTACGCGCTGGAAAACCTAGACGAGAATCTAAAGATTCCGGGCATCGGCATGGCCGAATGGGGTCCGGGTGATATGGCTTTGTCGCTTGGTGTTCGAACCATCGGCCCGTCAGCCGTAAAAGATCCCTTGATGGTTGCGGCGCGGGCGAAAGTGCTGGCCGCGTGCAAAGCAAATCACATTGCATTCCTCAACTCGCTCAGTTCGAAGGACGTGATCGACATGCTTAAGGAAGGCGTGATGGTCGGCCCGGCAAGCGCAGAGACGGCGGAGATTGGCCGCAAATTTACCAGGCGGCCGCCGCCCTACTGAGGCGGGTTCTTGAGCGGGAGCAGCCGAATATTGCGGAACTGAATGTGATTGTCTTTCTGACACTGCAATCCGATCACACCGGAGGCATGTTTCGAGTCGCGAGCGTCGAGTAACGTTTTGCCATTCAGAACGATCGTGAAGTGATCTCCGACCGCGGTGATCTCGTATGTGTTCCACTTATCGGGAATAATTTTCACTGGCGACGCTTTCAAAGATCCGACCAGGCTGCCGGTGTTGTAGCCCTGCGGCTGATAGTCCCAGATTTGCAACTCATATCCCGTCTGGTGAGGTTGGCCGGCTTTTTCGGAGCGTAGGAAAACGCCGCTATTGACTTTCTCCGTTCCACGAAATTGCAGTCTCAAGTTAAAGTCCGAAAAGGTAGCGTCCGTCGCAAGCCAGCCAGCTGTCGTACCTGGGCATGTGATCGTCCCATCTTCGACACTCCATTCACCGGTTGCCGGAGCTGCAAACGTGGGGTGGGATTCCCAGCCCTCGAGACTCTTGCCGTCAAACAAGAGTGTCCAGCCTTCCGCACTCTCTTTCGGGGTGAGCATGTTCGGCTTGTCTTGAGCACCGACAAGGCCAGCAGCCCATAACGCCAGGACTAGTTGAATTGCCTTAGTTCTCATAATCTTAATGGTAATTCCCGATGTTCGCCCTGTCCATAGCCCTGAACGACGATAGAGCACTAAGCCCGAAATTGGGGCGCTGTTTTTTCAGCGAGTGAAAGTTATCACGGAGGTCTATATCTTTGGAGCTGAAGAGAAATAATGAAAAATATATCCCCAGTCCTGTTGACAGGCTAGGGTCTTTACATTAATCTATCATCGTTGATAGTTCAGAGGTCTCCAAGGGACCGGTTCTCCATGAAGGGATTGTCTTCAAAATGCGTAATCAGCCACCCCGCAATAAAGCTTTTAGTTCTTCGGATAATCAGCAAGGAGTCTCAGGCCGCTGGACGCGCCGCCAGATCTTGGGCGCATCCACTCTAGGATCCGGAATGGCAGCTGTCGGCGCCGCTCTCGCCGGGCATACGGAAAGAGCTCAGGCGGGCGTGTTCCGTCGAAAACCAGACGGACGCAAAGGGACTCCGGTCGTAGACGGCCATATTCATCTTTGGAAACTCCCGCGCAATCAGCCACCGATGAGTGACAATGCCACCTATCCAAGCGGTTGCTGTGGCAGCATCCCATGGCTCGAAGTGGATCGCCTGATGCCCGACTATGACGCCCGGGTGGGTGGGCCGAAGGTTGACAAAGTCGTATTGATCGAATCGAGCGTGGGCGTTCCCCCCGACAAAATCATTCAATCCAACCTCTGGATGTTGCAGACCGCCGCGGCCGATAACAAAATCCTAAGCGTGGTAGGCAACTTGGATGTCACGCAATCGCCGAGTACTTTTGCCGCGCAGGTACGCCAATTGTCCGACGACAAGAACTGGGTCGGCATACGTATAGGTGGCGGGATTTTCCAACCGGGCACGGATCACGTCTTCGCCAATATTCAGCCGAATGTGTTGACTAATCTGGCGTTCCTCGCGAAGCGGAGATTGATGATCGACACTATCGGAATCACCGGCTCGGTTCTGCGCTCAATCGTTGGCGCTGTTCCCGGCCTTACGATCGTAATGGACCATCTCGCCGGGAAGGCGACTACCTTCGATGTCGAAGATTCGTGGAAAGCAGATATGTACCAGGCTGCGGCGGCGCCCGGCGTGCACATCAAAGTATCCGACACCCACAAACTCAGCGCTCAATCAGTAACCGGCGCGCCGGCGGGTTTAATTCAATTTCAGCCGATTGCCGATCCGGAACCCTACGAGCCCACACTCGAATTTCTGTTCAGAACTTTCGGCGAAGATCGGCTCATCTTTGGCACAAATTGGCCGGTGAGCGACGCAGGTGGAATTTATGTCGACAGCATCGATCTGCAGATCAGTATCGTTGAGAGCTTTCTGGCGAACAAATTCGATGGTTTGGAGAAGGTTATGTTTCGCAATGCGGAGCGTGTATATGGCGGCCAGCGACGGTAAAAAGCGTCGTAAGCAATGCTATTTGATCTATCATTGATCTCCGTTGCAGAACTGTGATAGGTTCTACTCTGTGAATCGACGCCAAGCTATACGTTCGTTCTTGCAGTTTGTAGCCAGTTCCCCTCTTTTCGCGGATCGCAAATACAGCGAGCTCACCGATCCTCTGCTAAAGCAAGTGAATGTTTTCGACTTCGCAAAGCTTGCTAAGGCCAAGCTCGACCCTATGGCATGGGACTACCTGGACGAAGGATCCGATGATGAAGTTTCTCTTCATGCGAATCGCGAAGACTTTAATAAGATTGCGATCCGGCCTCACTTCCTTCGCAACGACGTGAGCAAGATCGATACGTCCATTACATTGTTTGAGAAGCAACTCAAGCAGCCTATTTATATGACTGTGACGGGTGGCAAGAACTGCTTCGTCCACGACGGCGAACGGGAGAGTGCTTTAGCCGCTCGAACCGCGGACTCCATGATGATCATGTCAGGGGGCGTGGGCGATGTCTTGTCATCCGGCAAGGGACCGCAAGTCTGGTGGCAATACACCACGGCCGCCGAATTCCGCAGCAAGAGCCAAATGGCGACATTTGCAGAAAAGCTTGAGGACCAGGGTTGCTCAGCTATCTCGGTAACGGTCGATATATATGTCGTCTCACATCGCGAACGCAGCATGCACAACGGCTTGGTGCGCAGCTGGTGCCAAGCCGATGGAATTCCTAGAGATGCCAAGGGCGAGCTGATCTACAAGCCTGGCGATGTACTTTGGACGGCGGGCGAGCCGCCAAAGCCTCGGCCATTTCCAACGCCAACGTGGGACACGCTAAGGCAACTCCGAGACTCGAGTAAGATTCCCGTCGTCGTGAAGGGAGTGCTGACCGCGGAAGATGCGGAGCTCGCGGTGAAGCATGGATTGTCCGGGATTATCGTGTCCAATCATGGAGCCCGGCAATTGGATCAGACTGGGTCCACGATCGCTGCGTTGCCAGAATGTGTCCAGGCCGCCGGCGGCAGGATTCCAGTATTGGTAGACGGCGGCTTCCGGCGAGGCACCGATGTCTTTAAGGCACTGGCTCTGGGCGCTACTGCCATCGGAGTCGGGAGACCGTATTTGTGGGGCTTGGCTGCCTTCGGACAAACGGGCGTCGTTCAGGTGATGAATATTTTGCAGAGCGAGCTAGCGACTGACATGGGCATGGCGGGAACGGGTAAAATTTCGGAAATTGACCGCTCCTATGTGCGTGTCCCGTGGTAGTGTGTACCGTCAGTCGTGACAGTTCTTACAAGCCACTTCTTTCGAATACAAAAGGTGCGCCTTTACGGTTGATCCGTGGGCGTTGTGGCACAGTCCACACTGCTCCAGCACGCCAGGATCATGTGTGTGAATTTTGGCAAAGTTATCACGGTTGTGGCAATCAAAACAGCCCCCCTTGAACACAAAGCGACCGTGCTGATTTACGCCGTGACACTGTGTGCACTGTACGCCTGGGACCGGAGGGTGTTGATGAAACGGTTGAAAAGTGGCTGGAGGGTTAGGCCCGGCAAAGAAATGCGCTTCCTTCCTACCGCCCGGCCACGTCAACACCACCGTGTGCGATCCTGGCGAAACCTTTAAGGTCGCGTGAAACACATTCGGAAAAGGCTGAGAAGCTTGAATGGGCATCCCGTCGAGCTGAAGGTCTCCTGATACCGCGGTCGCAACCAAATCCACTTCGCCGGCCGCATACGATGCGTTGTCGGCCGGACGAAGAATCTTCCCATCGTTATCCGCTGCCGGTATCCATCGGCAAATCAATACCGCTGCACCGGCGACCAGAAAGAGCCTTCCGCCCAGTCGTCCTGCCCGACTCAAAATGTCAACCTGAGGCTCAACTGAATATCCCGAGGCGAGCCGACGGTTGACGATATCACGCCTGCCGCGGCGCTTCCAATCGTCGCGTTTGGAAGATCGAATTGAGGATGGTTGAAAATATTGAAGAACTCGCCCCGAAACTGCAATTGGAAGCGTTCGGTGACCGGTATCACCTTGAATGCCGAAAAATCTAAATTCGTGCGGCCCGGTCCGCGAAGGATATTACGGCCTCCGTTGCCATAAGTGAACTGACGTGGCGTGGCCCATGCCGCACCCGCTCTGTTGAAAGATGTATCGAACCAATGAGTGATTGTCGGATCCGCGGTTTCGCCAGATGTTAAACGATCCGGTCGGCTCCCACCGGCGTTGGATACGGATGTAGCGAGTGTGGGAGTGAACGGCAACCCACTCTGTACTGTGAGAATTCCGTTCACCTGCCAGCCGCCGAAGATGGCATTCGTAAAGGAGTTCGAGATGTCGAAATGCCGTCCCCTTCCGAAAGGCAGATCGTAAATAACACTCTGCGAAGTCCGATGCTCGATGTCAAACCCACTCGTTCCGCGATCTAAGAAACGATACCGAATGTCCTGCGGAATCGGTCCATCGGCCCCTCCGCCTTGTTGCAGAGGGACGTTGTCGATTGAGTGGGAGTACGTGTAGGCTCCTAGCCATCCGAGGCCCTTTGCGAACCGTCGCTCCGCCGTCACTTGAAGCGAATGATAGTTGGAAATTCCTGTGGTATCGCCATAGGTCGCATTGACTACATTTGGCAAGATATTACGCAGCGGCCGACGCGACGCCGGAGTCCCTGGCCCAGGATCTGGCGTATTGATGTTGAAATTGGAATCCACTTGCCGGCCGAGATTGGTCACATATGCGGCCTTCAGAACTAACTGCCATTTCGGAATTTCTTGCTCAATCCCGAAATTGCCCTGCTGCGCATAGCCGGTTTTATAATTTGGCGGCACTACATTGAAATTACCGGATGGATTGTTTATCAGGGTCGGCGTATCGACGTTCGGAATAGGGGGCAAGCCGTTTTGTACGCGCATCGGCGTGGCGGAGAACTGATCCACCGTAGCGGAGTAGCTTGGGCCGAATGGAAGCTGCCGATGCAGACGGAACAAGGCAGAGCCGTTGCCTTGCGTGTTATAGAAGATCCCAAACCCGCCACGAATTACTGTGTGGGATCGAGCTTGATAGGCGAAGCCGAAGCGGGGCGCCCAGTTGTTTCCGTCGTTCTGCACACCGACCTGCCGGTCCGCATTAACTCCCGCAAGAAGTAACTTTCCAGTGGCTAGATTAATGTTGGCCCACTGGTTGTTTACCTCAACCGGAGGAGGCGTGTACTCATAGCGTAGACCGAGATTCAATGTCAGGTGTGCGTTAACCTTCCAGTCGTCCTGTATAAATGAGCCGATCTCTATAGTCCGAATTCCCGGCCATACGAGCAGAAAATCCTGGCTAATCCCGGACGCCGTGCCCAACAAAAAGCTCGCCATCGAATCGCCGGTCGTTCCCGGACTATTGGGATTCGCTGTGAAAGTTGGATCGAAATTAAAGAGACCGTCACCTTGATTGGTCTGGAAATCAATGATCTGCCGACGAACGATATTCGTGCCGAACTTAATCGTGTGGGCACCGGAAACCTTGGTCAGGGTGACATTTGGATTGAATGTGTTCTCCAGTCGAAGGGTGGGTAGTGCGGCTGGACCTCCGATGCCGGAATAATTGGATGGCGAGAAGATCGGGAGCCCATAGGAGAATGGACCCTGGTTCGAGTTCTTTACCCCCAGCTTCTCTCCCAAATTTGCGCCTGGCGAAGCACCATCCTTCAATGCATTTAGATGAAAGCGGCCATATCCGAACCGTGCGTCAATAATGAGCGTAGGATTGAACACGTGGGTTCCTGCGATTACGGCATGATGTGCGACAAGATCGTTGGTTCCCGCATAGGTGGTCGAGTTTCCGAGCCCGACCGGCACATCCAAGCCGGGAATCATTCTCAGCCCGAATGTAGAGGGAGGCAGAGTCAATGTGTTTTGCTGCGAAAAGCGTCCAAAAAGGGTAGTGTTCGCGCCCAGGTTGTAATCCACACGAATGTCTCCTTGGTCCCAGGATTGGCCCAGCACAGGATTCGTGACTTGGTTGTTTGCCAGCGCCGGAGTGTCTGGTAACGGATAAGCCTGAATCAATCGGCTGGTCACGGAATCAAACATCGACTTAGGAATCATGCTTCCTGGAAATGCGTCGCGTGCAAAGCCGCTGGCTGTTCCGGCTGCCGGATGCACTGAAAACGGGTTGTAGACGGGGCGAACGGCAGAAAAGTCACCATTGCGCATTGCCACAGTAGGAACAGTATTGACGGACGCGAATGTTCCTTGCCGCTTTCGATAGCCTTCGTAGTCAGCGAAGAAAAAAAGCTTGTCGCGCCGGATGGGGCCGCCCAAGCTGGCTCCAAACTGGTTTTGTTGATATTGCGCTTTTGGCGCTCCGGGCTTGGCGAAAAAGTTCTTCGCATCGAGCTGAGTATTACGGAAGAATTCATAGGCGCTGCCGTGAAATGAGTTCGATCCGGATTTGGTAATCACGTTCACCGTGGCGCCGGGGTTGCGGCCTTGTTCAGCTTGAAAGAGGTTGGTCTGGATTTTGAATTCACGGACATCCTCAACCGACGGCCGCAGAGTGATCAGGCCATTGCGGCGGAAGTTATTGTCGACTCCATCGAGCATGAAGTTGTTGGACTGCTCTCTGTTGCCATTTGAAAACAGCTCCGTGCCGGGCCGCATGTCATCTGGTCTGGTCCCGCTACCGATCGTCCCGGATGCTGCATAGCCCACGCCCGTCACGCCGGGACCTAAAATCGCAAGCTGCGTAAAGTTTCTGCCATTCAAGGGAAGATCGCTGACTGCTTTCGTCTCGATGACCTGTCCTACCGACGAAGTGTTCGGCTCGAGAAGGGGCGCCACTCCCTGTACCTCGACAGTTTCGCTTACCGCGCCGGTCTCCATATTGAAGTCAATCTCTACTATCTGATTTAGTTCCAGCCGGACGTCGCGTGTAACCTGCTTGAATCCCTGTTTCCTCACGCTGACAGTGTAGGACCCCGGCTGCAAAAGCGGAAGTTGATATGCGCCGCTGTTGCTACTCGCTGTCTCTCGTTTGGCGCCCGTCTCGAGATTCGTCACCGTGATGTTCGCCCCTGGAATTAGCGCGCCACTCGAATCCAGGACCGACCCATTGATGCCCGCTGATGTTTGGGCAAAAAGCCGCAGGCCAAACAAAATCATCCCAACGGCAAACGCTGCACGTCCCCGATTCTGCATGTGAGAACCCCTTCGATCCACGATTGGGTGAAGCTATTAACGATGATAGATTATAGGCCAGCCGTCCTGGATGTCAAGGGGAATGAGGACATCGAGTGTGCAAATCTAACTGACGAGGCCGCTAACTCACATGGCCCTTATAGGTTTTGGCATTCAATTGCACCAGAAATCCGTCCGGATCTCGGAATTTCAGGGAGTCTTTCGCTGAGCCGATTGGCGTGAGATTGCGGGCCTTCAGTTTCGCTACGACATCGTCCGCGTTGAAGCCTTCTATGCCGAAATCGTAATGATCAACCCTGGGAGTTTCGTCTCCTTGTTCAATTCCGAAGAATCCGTCCCCAGCAGCCAGAATATGCACCTTTTCCGCACTCTGGTCAAGCCGCATCCCAAAGAACTGCTGATAAAACTGGGATGTGCGGTGAAGGTCCGGAACGCGTACGGTGACATGATTAATGCTGACGGCCCGAAGTTCTTTCGGCTGTGGCGCTCCCTGCGCGTGGGCGGTTATGGCGCTCAGGGCGAAGACAAGTTGGCGCCGCGTGATTCTGCCTTCCTCGAAATCCGTGAGCATCCTTTCGATATTCGATCCCATTTGATCCTTTCGAAAACGGACATTTCCTTGGCCCGTCTGACGATTGACGGTATTCCTTCACCGGAGAGAAAGTCAAGTGATAGATCAAATATCGTTGAACGCCACCCGCGGCGTAGGGTCGGGTACGGTTTAGGGCAGGGCAAACGTTACATAGCTGGAAAGTCCACTGTGATTCTCTTCTCCAGGCAACGACGTAGTCCCAGTTGTCAGGTGCCCACCTCCTGGATTTACTTTCGATGAACAGGGGAAGGTCACATATTGGCGTCCGTTCACTTCATACATGGCTGGAATACCTTCAGAGCCTGCAGGCAGTCGCGCCGACCACAGGGTTTCACCTGTCGCCGCATCATAAGCGCGGACATGACCGTCCGACGCGGTAGTGAAAGCCAAGCCGGTCGACGTAACGATGATTCCATGACGCTCCGCCATGAAAGCCCCGGTTTTACGAGCGCCCTCCTCCGCGGCCTTTGAGTCCTGCCCTAAAGGTACCTTCCACTTAATTGTTCCGCGATTCAGGTCGTAAGCCACGAGCGAAGACCATGGAGGACCGATCACAAAAGGTTGGTCGGGATACAGGCCCCAACCCGTATAGTAGCGATGCAAGTGTAAGTTAAGGTCGGCAGGATACGGCGGGCCGCCCAAGGGGCTGTAGCGCACTTGATTAGACGCTGGAATGTCGAGTCCTCCAGGCGCGCCGCCGGATGCTACGACTGGCCCTTTCTTCCGATGCTGCATCGGCGTCTTTGTCGTGCTCGTGCTTTGGCCCTTCCCGTTCGGCTTAGCAAGGTATTCCAGCAACGCGCTTATAGCGGTACTATCCAGATCAGGAAATGCCGGCATTTCCGCGCGCCCACCCAGAACTACCTGTCTGAAAACACCTGGCCCCAGGCGTGCACCAATGTTCGTAAGCGCGGGAGGACCGGATGTCGAGCCCGCTCCTTCGGTGCCATGACATGACCGACACCTTCTTTCGTAAATATCCCGGCCTGGCTGGTTTCGTCCGGCCGGTGTGGAATTTGCTCGTTCACTGAGCGGATCTTCGAGACTGAGTTTGTAGATCGTGGGCCAGTCTTGCGTTGTGAGGTATATCAGTCCTTCACCCGGGTTCGAGGCCACCGTGCCCCAATCCGATCCCCCGCGAGCCCCTGGTAGCGACAAGCTCTCTGTCAGACCCGGTGGTGTAAACATACCTTCATTCCGAATGTGTCGCATCCTTTCTTTCCACCGAGCGCGTTCTTCCGCCGTCAGGATATACGGATTGATATCGTCGGAGGTCATCTTCTGGCGCGCGAAAGGCGGCGGCGCCGTAGGAAAGGGCTGCGTAGGCCAAGCTTGCTCTCCGGCCATGTCACTCTTTGGCACTCGACGTTCTTCGATCGGCCATAGCGGCTTACCCGAGACTCGATCGAATACGAACAGAAAGCCTTGCTTCGTGGACTGCGCCACTGCATCGATCGTCTTCCCTTCGTGACGAACCGTCACGAGTTGGGGAGCGGCTGTAGCGTCATAATCCCAAAGATCGTGATGGACCATTTGGAAATACCATAGGAGCTTCCCGGTGCGCGCGTTCAGCGCCAGCAGACAATTGGCGTACAAGTTACTTCCGGTCCGATCAGCCCCATAGTAGTCATATGTGGGCGAGCCGGTGGGAAAGTAGGCGATGCCTCGTTTTTCGTCCAGGGTGATTTCGCCCCACGTATTCGTGCCGCCGGAATACTTCCAGGCATCTTTGGGCCAAGTCTCGTAGCCGGGTTCACCAGGATGCGGAATGGTGTGAAACGTCCAGACCACTTTGCCGGTGATTACGTCATAGGCGCGGATGTCTCCTGGTGGCGATAGATAATTCTCTCCAGTTGCCGAACCCATCAGAATCAGATTTTCAAAAACGCGTCCGGGTGTGTTGGATTGAATGCGAACGATCGTTTTCGGGTCACGGTCCAGCCCTTCTTTCAGGTTGACCAGGCCACGGGTTCCAAAGGTCAAGATGGACTTCCCACTTCCGGCATCAATCTCTTCGAGGTAATTGTTGATGGCAAAAATCAACCGCCGATCCTTCCGATCGCTACTCTCCCAATACGCTATGCCGCGAGTTGCCAAGCCAGGCAGATTTTCGTGGATCCAGATTTCCTCGCCGGTTGTCGCGTCGAGAGCCACCAGCGAACTCTGACGTGCAAGGACGTACATTACGTTATCCACGACGATGGGATTGAATACGTAAGATCCGTCGTCTCCGGTTGGATACGTCCAGGCGATGCGCAGCTGATCGACGTTGGATTTGTTGATCTGGTCCAGCGCGATGAAATGCGAGGAGTCCGGTCCGCCGCCGTAATCTCTCCAGGATTTGTGATCCTGTTGCCCCTGGAGTTGACACAACATCCCAATCGAGAGCCAGACCAGCACCACTTTCGCGTAGGTCGAGCGACAAGGTGGGCAGCGTGCGGATGTCGTCAAAGCCACGCTAAAACAACCGACCAATGATAGAGTATCGTTCGGATTCAATCGCGACGAGATCGCCTCTCCATCTGGGCAAGCTTCGCGTTGTGATGACTTCATGAGAGATGGCTTAGGTCTAATCCTGTGGGAGTTCCCAGGTACTGACAAATCGGACCCTCATGATATATCATTTAACAGTAACGTTAAGACTGTTTTCTGTATGAGGATCAACCCTAAAAAATGTGTTGCGTGCGGCAACTGCACCTATGTTTGTCCGATGGAAGCGATATACATAGATCCCGTCAGCAATCGGGCTCAGATCAATTCCGATGAATGCGTCGAATGTTATGCCTGCTACAACGGCCTCAGCCAAGAGCATTTGAACCCAACTTTAGTACGAACCTTGCGCCGACTTTTGAAGTTGGCGCGGGTTCGATTCGACCCGGAGCCCGATGTCTGTCCGACTGCTGCCTTTGAGCCGGATGAATTGTCCTGGCCACGTATCGTCCGACGAGCGTTTTCTGATCCCAGGGTACCCCATGAATCCACCGGCGTGGAAGGCCGTGGCACGGAAGAAGTCAAGACAAACGATGTCAGCGGTCGTGTACAAGTCGGTGAAGTCGGATTCACGATTGAGTTCGGTCGACCGGCCGTAGGAGTCCGATTCTACGAAGTCCAGGAGATGTGTTCCGCGCTGGCTCACGCGGGTGTATCGTTCGAGAAAAAAAACCCGATCACCTCCCTGATGAGCGACGTTGCAACCGGGACCATACGGCCGGACATTCTCAACGAAAAGTTGATGTCCGCAATTGTCGAAATCAAAGTGCCGATTTCCCGGACCGAAGAAATTATCCGGTTGGTATGGGAAGTGGAGAAGAAATTGGACACGGTCGTCGCTCTCGGCGTCGGCGTACGCTGCGATCCGGAGGGTGAGGATGAACTTGTCGAGCCGATTCTGGAGCGTCTGGGATACAAGCTTGAGCGGGCAAAAACGAACATCGGTCTCGGCCGTTTGAATGCCGCGCAAGTCGCCAGGATTGCCCCTGAAAAGGTAAATGCATGACGAACACGCTGCACAGATTTGGCAATGCGGATAGCTTTAAAGATGACTACGTCGTATTTGCAATCGCCAGTAAGGGAAAGAACGATCAGGACGCGCTGCCGAAATTACGACGCTTTCTCGAAATCGCCCTGGAATATAAACCTGTAAATCTGGGTGATGCGCGCCATGGCGGCGCGCTGCGCCCGTCCAGGGACGTCAATCCCCTGTCGCATTGGAGACGCGATGTGACACCAGATTTCCAGGCCGTCATTCGGGGACTGGATACCCCCACGACCTGCGCAGCAGTTTTCGACAACCGCCCGGCGGCGGAAGACTTCGTCAAGCGAATCAAAGAGGAGAATTTTGGTCTTAGTATCAATATCTCCACTTCCATTGACGGCGCCGAGCAGTGCTGCTACTACGCGGGCATACCACGCCACAGCGTCGGTTATTCGCTGGGATTCGAGGGCAAAACCGAGAAGCTGCCAAGTTCCCAGGTTCTGATGCTATCTACCATGTGCGGTCATGGCATGATCAGCCACCAGTTGGCTCGAAAGATGATCGACTGGGTGAAAGAAGGCCGCCGCACTCCCGAAGAAGCTGTGACCTACCTGTCCCGCTTCTGTTCCTGCGGTATCTTCAATACCTCACGCGGGAAACGAATTCTCATGGACGCGATCCATCAAAAACCTATGGAGCACCCCGTCGCGACGGAACATGAAAAGTAAGTTCACACTTCTAGTGATCTGCGCGATTGCGAGTCTCCACGCGGAAGTCAAAGTCTTTAAGAATATTACGCTCATTGACGGTACAGGCCGAGGCGCCGCTACCGAGCGGGCGATGATCGTCAATAACGGCCGCATTGCTTGGGTTGGGCCTGTAGCTCAGTTGGCCGCGCCGTCTGGCGCTGAAGTCATCGATTTTCAGGGCAAGTATGTAATGCCCGGAATGATTGGTCTTCATGTGCATCTCGGCGTAACAGAGGGGCTCACGCAGGACGCTAAATTTTTCACCCCGGAAAACGTCGAAAAGAACCTCAAGACGTATGCCTCGTACGGGGTCACCTCCGTCGTGAGTATGGGAACGGACAAGGACTCGATTTTTTCAATACGCGACCGGCAACGGGCCACTGGCCGTCCCAGAGAAACCCGCGTCTTTACAGCCGGGCAAGGATTTGTTTTTAAAGGCGGATACGGTGGTGTGCCGGGTATCAACCAGGGCATCTCTAGCATTGCAGAAGTGGAGCCCGCTGTCGCCGCCCAAGCTGCCAAACATGTCGACCTTATCAAGCTGTGGATGGACGATCACCTTGGGACGCAAAAAAAGATGCCGTATGAAATGTCTAAAGCGATTATCGAGAGCGCCCATAAGCACCATTTGCGCGTGGCCGCGCATATTTTCTATCTCGAAGACGCCAGGCATCTCGTAGAGTATGGCGTGGATGGTTTAGCGCACAGTGTTCGGGATAGACCTGTCGATCAAGATCTCATCTCGAGTATGAAGCGCCACGGCACTTGGCAAATGGCGGCTACGTTAAGTCGTGAAGCCTCGATGTTTGCGTACGCGCAAACGCCCTCGTTTTTGAAGGATCCGTTTTTTAGCTGCTGCGTTGCGCCCGAGGTGATTGATACGCTATCGAGCTCTGAATATCACGAGAAAATGGCTTCTGACCCGCATTTTAAACACTATCCCGAATATCTTAAGACCGCGCAGGAAAATCTAAAGAAATTGGTGGATAGTGACGTTCGCTACGGCTTCGGAACAGATGCTGGACCGCCCGGCCGCTTCCCGGGCTATTTTGAACATTGGGAATTAGAACTTATGGTGCAAGCCGGACTCCCACCGGCGCAGGCACTTGCGGCGGCCACTCGAAACGGGGCTCAATTTTTGGGTGCGAACGAATTGGGAACGCTGGAGAAGTCGAAATGGGCGGATATGATCGTACTAGATCGAAACCCGCTCGAAGACATCAAGAACACTCGCGCTATCCACGCCGTGTACATAGCAGGAAACCGGGTCAGATAGCTTTTTCGCTTGAGTTCAGAGCGGGCAGTGCTTACGAAATGCTCCATGACGGAGTCGTGTCCCCGAGAGACTGGACCAATAGATCAATAGTTTAGATGGTGGGATCAAGTGACTAACGACGCAGATGTACAAGCTGACTCGACCGTTACCGGACCTGTGTTCGGCCATATCGAGCCCGTTCCGCTTACCGAACGTGTTACGGCGGCTTTGAAGAATGCTTTTTTCTCAGGTCAGCTCAAGCCGGGTGATTCGATTGTGGAACGGCAAGTCGCGCGCGAGATGAACGTGGGGACACCGGTCGTTCGCGAAGCTCTCATCGATTTAAAGCACCAAGGTTTTATACGCCGGGTTAATAACAAGGGCAGCTCGGTAACAAAATTTGAGACCGAAGAAGTACGCCAACTCTACATGCTTCGGATTGAGCTCGAGACGTTGTCGCTCCAATGGGCTCGGTCCCGTGTAACGGGCGCTGAACTCGATCAGTTGCGGAAGCTCGCAGACAATTTGGTGGAAGCTGGAGAGCGCGGAAGCAGGCGTGAGTTCTTGGAATGTGACTTTGCGTTCCACCGATTTTGCTGGAGTTTGTCGGGGAATTCGTTTCTGGCAGAGACCCTGGAACGACTGATGGCTCCGCTTTTCGCCTTCGTCGTTCTCGCCAGCGGCGTCCCTCTGACCGCATCCATGGGCCGCGAGCACTACACCATTGTCGAGGCGCTCAGGTCGGTTCCGGAGCCCGAATTTTCAGCCCTCGTGCGGAAGACGATTACCGGATTTGCCCTTCGTTGGACATCGAGTGGGCGGACTTAAGATCTACACGGTCGCGCGTTAGATCGAGCGCTACGTCCACAATCATGTCCTCCTGGCCGCCTACCATCCGACGCCGGCCAAGTTCAACCAAAATCTCTCGTGTGTCGATGTGATGTTTGCTGGCTGCCGTTTCGGCATGCCGCAGAAAGCTGGAATACACGCCGGCGTAGCCTAGCGACAGCGTCTCCCGATCTACTCGGACGGGCCGATCCTGTAGCGGCCGAATAATGTCTTCCGCGGCGTCCATCAACGCAAACAGATCGCAGCCATGGTCGATCTCGAGGCGATTCAGTACTGCGATGAGAACTTCCAGCGGAGCATTGCCGGCTCCGGCGCCCATTCCCGCCAGCGAGCCATCAACACGCGTAGCACCATTTTCAATCGCGACGATAGTGTTCGCGACGCCTAACGAAAGATTGTGATGGGCATGCATGCCCTTTTCTGTGCTTGGATCCAGTACTTGATTGAACGCTCGAAAGCGTTCGGCTACCTCATGCATCAGCAAGGCTCCAGCGGAATCCACGACGTAAACACAGTGCGCACCGTAGGATTCCATGAGCTTGGCTTGTCGCGCTAGCTCCGAGGGCGGCGTCATATGCGCCATCATTAGAAATCCCGCAACATCCAACCCTAATTTTCGTGCATGTTCAATATGCTGCTTCGCGATATCTGCCTCGGTCGAGTGCGTCGCAATTCGAACTGAGCGCGCTCCAGCTTGAAATGCGCAGTGAAGATCCTCCAAAGTGCCAATTCCTGGAATCAGCAGCACTGTCACTTTCGCGCGCGTTACTTGCTCCGCTACGGCCGAAATCCATTCCACGTCGCTGTGTGCGCCAAAGCCGTAGTTAAAGCTCGATCCGGAAAGGCCGTCGCCGTGGCTAATCTCAATCGCGTCCACGCCAGCTTCGTCTAGAACCTTCGCAATTCGGATCGCTTGTTCGATCGAATACTGATGCCTAATGGCATGCATACCATCGCGTAGAGTGACATCTTGGATGTAGAGTCGATTCATGCTGTGAGCAGTTCAATTCAGTCGGGATTGGACAAGTTCTTCCGCGGTCCGAAGCGCTGCGGACGTCATGATATCGAGATTCCCCGCATATTTTGGAAGGTAGTGTCCGGCGCCTTCGATTTCCAGGTATACGGATGTTTTCAGCCCGCGAACTTCTCCTACACCGGGAATCCGGGCTGGATGTGCCGTCCCTATGAGCTCGAATTGCACCGATTGCTTGAGTCGATAACCAGGAACATATCGATTCACAGTCTCAACCATCGTCCTGATCGATTCCGCAACAACGGCTGTGTCGGCCTCTTCGCTGAGACAAAAAACCGTGTTCCGCATGATGAGCGGGGGCTCAGCTGGATTCAGCACGATGATTGCCTTGCCCTTGGTCGCGCCGCCAATGCGCTCTATTGCCCGCGCTGTGGTGTGGGTGAATTCGTCTATATTGGCTCGGGTTCCGGGCCCCGCGGATACGCTTGCGATGCTTGACACAATTTCGGCATAGTGGGTCTTCGTCACGCGATTGATCGCCGCTACGATCGGAATTGTAGCCTGGCCTCCACAACTGACCATGTTGAGATTCGGTTCGTGGAAGTGCGCGTCCAAATTCACCGCCGGAATTACATAAGGCCCCAGCGCGGCTGGTGTAAGATCGACAACCTGCTTGCCGTGTGGGCGTAACAGGTTGTCGTGTCTGGCGTGCGCGCTCGCTGACGTTGCGTCGAACACCACTCGGATCTCCTTAAAATCGGGCATCTCGAGAAGCCCTTCTATGCCTCTTGCGGTCACCGGAATGCCCAGCCGGTTTGCTAACGCCAGTCCATCTGAGTTTGGATCGATGCCAACCATCGCAGCCAACTTCAGCACTTTAGAAGTGCGAATGATTTTAACCATCAAATCCGTACCGATGTTGCCGGATCCGATAATAGCTGCGCGCGGCATGATAGATAAACTATCATAGGCCAAGGTTACTTTGCGGAAGGAGAAAATCTTGCCCTTGGGCACAAAAGTTGATTCCGCTCCTCACCATCCGACCAGGTCCGGTGCCGGCTCCGCCAGCCGCGTTCGTTTTCACGTCTTGGGTTTAACGTTTCTGATGGCTTTCATGATGTATATGGAGCGCGGAGCGATTGGTGCGGCCGCCCCAAAGATCATGCAGGAATTTCACCTCGACAAAATCACAATGGGGTGGAGCATCTCGGCTTTCAATTGGTCTTATGCGATGTTTCAAGTACCTGGCGGGTGGTTGGCCGATCGTTTCGGCTCCCGTATTGTTCTTGGTATTGCCATGGCTTGGTGGGCAATATTCACGGCAGCCACGGGTCTCTCTTACAACGCGAGTTCGCTCGGCCTCACCCGATTTCTATTCGGAATGGGGGAAGCAAGCGCTTTTCCCGCAGGCTCGCGTGCGCTGGTGCGTTGGCTACCCACCCGTCAGCGGGCCTTTGGGCAAGGGTTTCAGCATTCAGGCTCCCGTCTTGGTGCAGCGATTGCGCCGCTGTTTGTCGTTCTTCTGATTTCGATCTGGGGCTGGAGATCGGTGTTTTTCATTTTCGGCATGGCTGGACTTCTGTGGGCGATTGGATGGTACAGCTACTACCGTGATTTGCCCGTGAAGCATTCGAGAGTGAACGTTGAAGAACTCGAAATCATACAACCGGCGGGGAACGGTGCGACAACTCGAGCAAATCGCAAGGTACCCTGGTCCCGCATCGTTCGAAGCTCTGACCTTTGGATTCTGAGCGCCTGCTATTTCTGCTACGGCTGGGTCCTATGGCTCTACCTGGCATGGTTTCCTACCTACCTGCGCGAGGCACATCATTTCACGGCACTCAAATCCGGATTAGCCAGCATTCCATTGCTGGCCGCGACCTTCACAAACGTGGCTGGTGGCCTTTGGTCGGATAAGCTGGTTTCCCGCGGGAAAAATTTGCGCAGGGGGCGTTTGACCGTTTCAAGGGCCGGTTTTTGCATCGCGGGTCTGGCGTTGCTTCCGGGAGTGCTGACGACCAACCCTGTGCTGGCAATCGTATGTCTGACCATTGCTCTCGCGGGTCTCGAACTGACTGTCGCCGTCTCCTGGGCGATGTGCATCGACATCGGCGGAAATTACAGCGGTTCTGTTTCATCCGTTATGAACACATTGGGCAACTTGGGCGGAGCGCTCGGCGCCGTAGTGGTTGGTTATCTGGCGACCAGTTTTGGATGGACGTCCCCGTTTATCGTTGCCTGCATCCTCTGCCTGTTCGCGGCCGCGCTGGTCGGCAGAATTGACCCTTGCCGCTCGATTGCCGACATCTATCCAGTTGACCCCAAGGCTGAACTATGATTTATTATTTAATGCTTATCGACCAATGATGAATCTAAATCGACGTTCGCTCCTGTTGTCGCTACTGGCTGCGCCCTTGGCAGCCTCAGGAAAACCGCCCACCCATCGCGGGAAGGTCACCCGCCTCTTCCGATCACCGGAGGGCAATCCGAATGCTCTCGCCGCCACTCCTGAGGGCTTGTGGGTTGCTGAGCAGATTAGTGACCGGGCCTATCTTCTGGATTGGAAAACCGGCGAGGTGTTAAAGAAACTGGACACCGAATCATCGAACACCAGCGGAATGGGTTTTGGAGGCGGGTACCTGTGGATGGGCGCAAATGGCGGCCCAATCGGCCGCCTGCCACGACCCAACGAGCCCAAATTCGGACGCATCGTGCAGGTCGACCCGGACACAGGCCGCACAATTGGCGTTTTCCCAGTCCCGGACGGCGGCGGAGTGCATGGCGTCCTCTATGCCGATGGCTCCCTTTGGATCACTTGCTTCAAATGGAATGCAGTCGTGCGCATTGATCCTCTTACATACAAAGCTGGCGATCGATTTCCCCTACACTTAACGCGGCCGCACGGCTTGGCGTGGGATCCGCCAGGGATGTGGGTGGGCTATTCGAACGATTACGTTTTCTTAAAGCAGGATATTAGCGACGGGCACGTGCTCGAAGTGGTCACACTCGAAAAGGGAAAAGATCCCGATCCTCACGGTATGGACATGTACCAGGGAAAAATGTACTACTGTGATGCCGGAATCGCGCCTCCAGGGGTCTTGAGCAACAGCCCCGGAGCAGGCTACATATACAGGATCGACTGGTAAGCGTTCACTCCTGTCCCGCAATTTGGCCAGACGCGCAGGCTTGGCCAATAGCTTCCGCAATTCTGTTCATGCCTGGTGCAAGATTTGACGTGAAGGCCCGCTGTACATCGTCGAGATAGGACGAGGCGTTTTTCCCTTTCAGAGTGATGCACTGCCTGAGCATTGTCCGTCCATTGGGAAGGCTGCTGAATCGCCACTCAAACGAGATCACTGCTCCATCTAACGGGCACTCGATGGTGTAGGATTCGGCTGGCTTGACCTCTTTAAGCTGCCAGTGCCGTGTCGGCTGTCCGGGGATTTCCGTCGTGCCGCGCGATCCATTCACGAATGGGCCGTCCAATCTGAATTGCGCTGGCGGATCGTCCCAGTTTGCCACGCTACTCATGTATGCCCAGGCGCAGTTTACGCTCGCCTCGGTATTGGCGGAACACTCAATCTGCCAAGCGACGCCGCTCATCCTTAATCTGCCCCTTCACGCATCGGATCTGTTCAGCAGATATTTCAGGCTGCCGGCGCGATACCATCGATAACCATAAGCTTCGAGCAGAATAGAGTGTTCACCCGATTTGTCCGCAACGCTGTGATCGCGGGAGAGAAGATTGACCAGCCGAAGGCTGTCGTCACCCGGCAGACCAACACGGAGCCGCGCTTCACAAGGCTTTGCGCTCAGATTATGGACGACTACTACCGAGTTGTCCCGCCAATCGTAGCGGATAGCGAGAACTGCCGGCATGCCGGCGGGAAGTATCTCAAAATTGCCCCATCCGATTTCAGGAACCTCTTTACGCATGCGAATGATCCGCTCCATCCAGTTCAGCAACGAATTCGGATCTCGCCGCTGGTCGGCAACATTTGCGTGTTGATAGCCATACGCGCCCCCGCTGATTACCGGCAAAATCGTTTTGCGATTGGTTGAGAAGCCCCCCTGATCTTCTGTCGACCATTGCATGGGTGTCCGTGCCGACTGGCGCTCCGGAAGCGTTAGATCATCTCCCATTCCGATTTCATCGCCGTACCGAATCACTGGTGTGCCGGGCAATGTCATCAAGAGGCTATAGGAGAGTTCGAGCCTTCGCCTGTCGCCCAGCAGCATGGGAGCCAGCCTTCGGCGGATGCCGCGTTGGTACAGTTGCATGTTCGCCTCAGGTGCGAATGCGTCGAACACCGCTTGACGTTGCTCTTTCGTCAGACGTCCGAGGTCCAGTTCATCGTGGTTCCGAAGAAAGAGACCCCATTGTGCTGTTGCCGGGCGCGGCTTGGTTGCTTTCAAGGCTTTCACCAAGGGACGGCAGTCCGACGTAGCGAGTCCATAGAAAAGGCCTTGATTCACTTGAAAATTGAACATCATTTGCAGCCGTTCTCCCGTGGTGCCGAAGTATTCCATATCGGTCTTAGGCATCACGTTAGCCTCGGCGAGAACGATGGCGTCTCCCTCGCGCCAGGTGAGAAACTCTCGGAACTCGCGCAGCATGTCGTACCGCTCGGCGGGACGGAAGACCTTAGCGCCCTTTGTCGCGATTACAAACGGGACGGCGTCCATTCGGAATCCCGATACCCCGAGCTGAAGCCAAAAGCCCATGATTTTCAAAATCTCGGCCAGCACGTCAGGATGGCTTGTATTTAAATCAGGTTGAAAGTCGTAAAAGCGGTGAAAGTACCAGCATTTCGCGACGCTATCGCGACTCCAGGTGGATTTCTGTACGCCGGGAAAAACGACACCATCTTCGGCGTGCTTTGGTTTCTTCTTCGACCACACGTACCAGTCTCGGTACTTCGAATCCGGGTTCCGCCGAGCGTCACGAAACCATGGGTGCTCATTCGATGTATGATTTACAACCAGATCGATCAGAACGCGCATGCCGCGTTGTTCGCAGCCGTGCGTGAATTCGACAAAGTCGCCGAGCGTGCCATATCTGGCATCAACGTTGTAGTAGTCGGCGATATCATACCCGCCATCGCGTCCCGGGGACGGTTGAAAAGGCATAAGCCAGATCGCGGTCACGCCCAGGCCCTGAAGATAGTCGAGCCTTCGCATGAGGCCCTTGAAGTCGCCAACGCCGTCGCCGTCCGCATCCATAAATGTGGCGACGGAGAGGCAATAGACTACCGCGTTCTTATACCAAAGGTCGCTAATCATTCAGATTCACTGAATCGTTTGACCTAAAAAGACAGCTCTCCCATTCAACTTTAGTCGAAGCTTGCGCTCAAGGCACTGCGCGAAATGCAAAAAGGAACTAGTGTCTGTGTCGCCGAGCAGTGCCGCATCCGGAAATGCAGCGCCCTGAACCGTCGAATTGCATCACCTGTCCACTTAACGGTGGGACAACATCGGCTCTATCGACGAGCTGCATGAAGCGCGCTGTTTTTGTTCCGGGTATGACAGTGCCCGAAGTGGTTGCCATTTCGTTCGCATGCGATGGAATGACGGTTGCGGGTTCGATGAGCTCATTTATGGCGAACGCTGCCTCTTCAGGGCCCGTCGTGAAAACGTCGCCGATGTTGAAGACCACCATATTCGGATGATAGAAGCGCCGGATAACGAGCAGCATGTCACTGGATAGGCCGGTGTCGCCGGAGAGATAAACGCTAAGGCCGTTCGTGAATTCTATGGTGTAGCCGCTCGCCGCGCCTGGTGCAATAGAAAGACCGTTGCTTTGGAGCTGCGACGCTAAGGGGTCACTGAGAAAAGTATTCGATAAGGCATTGCCGTGCAATGCCGGTACCAATGCGATTCGAACACCCGCAGAGGCCGATGCTTTGCGGATTGTGCGCTTTGCACCATAGCCCAGGCTGGCCGTGCAAGGCAGCAGATTCGGAACGACGGTCTCATTCGTCACACTGCTCGTTGGGCAGCCGGAGACTGTGACGCCCAATACTTGCTGAATCTTGCTGGAGAGGAAGGTTGCTAATTCTCCGGAGCCAATGAAGGCAGCTTTCTGCGTAACCACAATCTCTGCCGCATTAGTGCTGGGAGCGGGTAGCGTTGATGCCTGAACGCAACCGGCGTTCGATGCGTTAGGGTCTTGGTTGAGCTTTGCGTTCCCGAGATGATCACTGTGAGCATGACTAACCAGAACAACGTCTACTCCTCCCGTTTCGCTTTGTAGTCGCGTGTCGGCGCCTCCCGCGACAGTGGTTGCCGGGTCATACAGGATTTTCACGCCGGTCGGATCTTCGAAAAGCAGCGCTCGATCCGGCGAACAAAATTCGCCTGTTCGGGCTCCGAGCGCGGTCACCTTGACCGGCTCAGCGTACAGGGCCAGCGTGACTGACAAGCACGCTAAGGCACCCACTGCGGTGATAGAAGTTTGCATATGTGAGGCTCCCCAAGAGACATTCTTGTGGTGCCGCCGCCAGCCTTCAATGGGCGGGTTGCAAATTTACAAACTTTTAACAGTGCGAGCCCGGCGGCACTGACGCATGACGGTTTTTCCGAAAGCTCTCGAACATTCCGTCACTAGTGACGCCGCTTCCGGCTAAGCTAGGTCGCGCACACTAAGTGCTCGAGTAATGTACCCAGGGTCCGCTAGCTCCGCTGCAATTTTCAGCTTGTACGGATGCTTGTAATGGTATGACCCCATACCTTCTGGTCTTTTGCGACGTCATAGTCACGGTATGCCAAGGCCGTGAACGCATACCCGAGAGCGGTTATGGTGCGCTCACGATCGACGCGTAATGCGACCTCCCAAAACAATGGCCATAACGACGGCCCGAGGTGGCCCGGCCATTCAACCTCGTCCAGTTGATCTGTCTTCCAGAGAACAACAGCCTGCGCCCACTTGAAGGCATCCTTTACGCTGGCCTTATCTAGCTTGCCCGTAACCGAGGTATTCCAGAGTTGATCTTCCGATATATAAATGCCGTAAACAAACAGAATCGCTTCGGAAACCAAAGTACACCATCGGTCGCTCTCTCGTATTTCAGTGATCACGATTCGTCCTCTCCATTTCTTCGCCCCGTGTGAAGCCAGGAAGGCTCTCCCACGTGCATCCGCAGGACTAATCTAACGTTCGCCAGTTCCACGCGTCCGTGAGCTGCCCTCCGCGAAGCGTACCGAATTGCGGGCCGATTGTCATCTGGTTCGCTCATTTTCACCCGTACCCTCACCCTCTGCTGTTGGCCAGGCGTCGACAACTCTGGCCAGATGCCGACAGAGTACCAGAAGTACTAGAATTACCGCTACGATTTACCAATTTCAGCGTAAAATAAGCATCAAAACGGTTGGGAGTTGTACACATATGGTCTACCGGGCGCCACTTCAGCTCGTTTCGGTGCGGGTTCCGTTCCTTGTTTTGGTACTTTCGGGCGCTTGTGACATAGGCGGTGCTTGGCGTCTGTCACGTGGCGCACTAACGACACCCTATTGTCAAAAGCAAATTCTTGAATGTGTGGAGAACTGGCATAACACGGTCGCACGAGCGATAAGAAACATACGTAACGCCGTCGGGCTGCAGTCTCCGCTTTGGCGTCGGACCTGAAACGCTCGCGTCGTCGTCGTGTGAATCGCTCGGACAATGGGACCGCCATTGATTCGCTATAGATTCACCGTCGTGGCGTTGTGGTGCTGCTGACAAAGCGCGCGTATTGAGCGTTCGGCAACATGGCCATCTAAGTGGCCGCCGGCTTAAGGGTCCGATAAGTTCATTGCTTACGATCTCGGCGGGTTACCCTATTGAGCGAGGGAAACAATGGGATTGTCTTGGCAACAAGGTCCGCTCTCACCAGGTGCAATCGGCCGGTTCCTCGTGCCAGAACCGCTGCCCAAGAGACTGTTGTACGCCGAGCCGTTACGCCGGCGCATGCGCGTACGATTCGGCGGAAGCTGGATCGCCGACAGTGAAGACGTCCTCCTGCTCTTCGAACCTGGCCACTATCCGATGGCCTACTTCAGGGAAACCGACGTCATCTCCAGGCACTCTGGAGCGCACCGACCATACCACGCGGCACCCCGACCTCGGCCTCACGTCCTGGTACACCGTGCGCGCGGGCGATAAGAGTGCGGCGCGAGGGGCGTGGCAGCACACCGATCTGCCCACTTATGCGCACGAGCTACAGGGACGGGTTGCGTTCGCATGGCCTGCCATGGACGCTTTCTACGAAGAAGACGAGCGCATCGTGGGCCATGCTGCCGACAGCTATCACCGCATCGACATTCGCCAGTCCTCCCGCAATCTCGTGGTTCGGCATCGTGACCGCATCATCGCCGATACCAAGCGACCGGTAGTCCTCTACGAGTCCGGCTTCGCTCCGCGTTGGTACGTTCTTCGCGCAGACATTGATGAGTCTGCGCTGACCCCGGTGGAACACCAGACCTTCTGCCCGTACAAAGGGCTTGTGCAGTTACTACGACATCGGTGACGCACGTCTGGGGGCATGGTCGTATCGTGACGCCTATGCGGAGGTCGGCCGCATCTCCGATCTGGTCTCGTTCGAACCGGACATTGTCTCGGTACAGCTCGACGGCGCCCAACTCCATCTTGAGCCGGGTCAGACAGTGATTCCGCACGGCCCTGATCGCGACCTCGACGTCACCCGCGACCGTCGGCAAGCAGGCATAGAGCGAGCACACGATGGCTCGACTACTATCGGTGAACGTCGGACTTCCGCGCGACATCGAGTGGAAGGGCCGCACTGTGCACACCGGGATCTGGAAGAATCCGGTGCATGGCCGCTGCCGGGTCGAGCCGGCTGAATCTGGACGGAGACGGTCAAGGCGATCTGGCCGGGCACGGAGGTGAACAGCGCGCCGTCTTCGTCTACCAGATCGAGTCGTATCGTTATTGGCAGGAGCAACTGAAGAGGGCCGACTTCGTCCACGGACAGTTCGGCGAGAACTTCACGATCGAAGGATTGCCGGACGATGCCGTCTGCATCGGCGACCGTTATCGGATCGGCAGCGCGCTCTTCGAAGTCACTCAACCTCGCGTTACCTGCTATCGCGTCGGCATTCGGATGAACGAGCCCCGAATGCCGGCACTGCTGACATCGAGCGGACGGCCGGGGTTCTACTTCCGCGTGCTGCAGGAAGGCGAGGTGGGCGCCGGCGACGAAATCGTGAAGATCGGAGAGGCGAAGGAGCGAATGACCGTTGCGGAGATCAATGCGCTTCTCTATTCGCCCGATCATGCGCGCGATCGACTGGAACGTGCGTTGCGAATCGAGGCGCTTTCGCCCGGATGGCGCGCGTCGTTCGAGGCATTGCTGCAGAGCACCAAGCAAGTGGAAACGCAGGGCTCGTGCCGGAAGCAGCCGCGCATCCGGCCGCACCAGGATTTCGCCGGCTCGCGGTGACGGCGATCGATCGGGAGTCCGCGGACGTCCTCTCGTTGACGATGCAAAGCCCGGACGGTCAGTCGCTGCCAACGGCTCTGCCAGGCCAGTACGTGGTCTTGCGTCTTCAACCGGCCGACGGAAGGCCCGCCGCTTTTTCGAAGCTACTCGCTCTCGGGTCCTCTCTCGACCGAGCGCTATCGAATCAGCGTGAAGATCGAACCGAATGGGGCGGCCGGAACCTGGCTGCGGGAGCATGTCCGGGTGGGCGATACTCTCGACGTCAGTTCGCCGCGCGGAAGCTTCATTCTGCAGATCGGAGAGCGGCCGGTAGTCCTGCTCAGCGCGGGAATCGGGGCGACGCCGGTCCTGGCGATGCTGTACGCGCTGGCGGCGGCTCGGTCGACACGGCAGGTCTTATGGCTGCACGCAGCTCGGGATCGAGAGCATCATCCCTTTGCCGCCGAAGTCCGCCGGCTGATGCTCGCGCTCCCGCACGGCCGCAGCTACGTTTGCTACAGCAGGCCCGGCTCGCTCGACAAGTTGGGTGAGGATTTCGACGGTACCGGTCACTTTTCGCGATCGGTGTTCGACGAGGCCGGCGTTCCACGAGAGGCGGACGTCTACCTCTGCGGGCCGACCGGCTTCATGGCAGACATGAAAGCGACCCTTGCGACGTTCGGTGTCGCGCCGGAGCGGATTCACATCGAAATCTTCAACGGCAGCGAGCCGATGACTCCTGGTGTCGTCGGTGCAGCGACGCGAATTCCGCATCTGCCCGAGGACGACGCCAACACCGGTCCGCTGGTCTCGTTCGCGCGTAGCGGCATCGCCGCGCACTGGAAGGCATCGGCCTACCAGAGCATTTTGGAATTGGCCGAAGCGTGCGACGTTCCGGTCCGTTGGGCGTGCCGCACCGGTGTGTGTCATAGCTGTGAGAGCGGTTTGGTCTCGGGAGAGGTCGTCTACGGACCAGAGCCGCTCGACAAACCCGCCGACGGCAACGTTCTCATTTGCTGCTCACAACCGATTCGCGATGTCGTCATCGATTTGTGAAGCCGCGAGCCTCTGGTGGTACGTGTAGGATCAGGGCGGCGCAGATCAGACCGAAGCCGACGCGCGGCGCGACGAGCGCAACCAGCATAGCGGTCGTGAAGCCTCCAAGGACAAAGAGCGATCGACGCCTTGCCATGCGCCGCATACGTGCGGACACCGTCTCGGTATCCGCACGGCCGAATACTTGGTGTTCGAAGACGTTATAGGCAACGTCGATGCATACAAACAGCCCTGCGTAGAGGACGACGGGAGATGATGCGAGCCGGGTGCGCGCAACCCATGCGGTCGCAAACGGCAGGAGCGAGACCATAAAGAGATGGACGAAGTTGATCCATATCAATCCCAGTGTCGGAGGACCTACGAACCGCATAAGGTGATGGTGGTTGATCCAAATAATGGCGATGAACAGGTAGCTCAACGCATAGCTAATGGCCGTGGGCCACACAGGCCAAAGGGCCGAAAATGCCGGTTCGTCCGGTGCCTTGAGTTCCAGCACCATGATCGTCACGATCACCGCAAACACTGCGTCTGAAAATCCCGCGAGCCGATCCGCGGTTATCCTTTCTTCACGCATAACGTGCCGGTGCCGGTCCAGAGTGGCGGAAGATGCCGAGAAATTGCGCGGCACAGCAGAACACCGCACCCCACAATGCCACTTTCCTCAATCGATAAAGCGTGAACGCGACCGCAGGACTGAAGTCCGCTCCGGACTGGTTGCCCCACGGTGAGCCGACGATCGAGATGATGGTCGCGCCCATGGCCAAGCCAATCAGCATCCGGCGAACCGTTGCGCCTGGCAGGTTTCGCCCGACTGGCGAAGCGGCGCGCGATAACAACCTACCCTTGTTGGCCATATCAGCCCTCGGCTCAGTCCGCGTATGTTCGCGCGTCTTGGAACTGCTCAGCATGGTTCTCCAGCCGTTTGGGGACGCCCATGAACAAGGCCTTCAGGCCTTCCGTCATCGTCGGGTGCGCAAACATGCTGTCTCGCAAAATCGTGTACGGCAGGCCTGCCAGCATCGCGAGTTGAACGGTACCCATGAGTTCGCCTGCCTCAGGCCCAAAGGCCGTGAACCCGAGAATGCGGTCGCTGTGTGCGTCGATTAGCGTCTTCATGAACCCACGTCTCTCCGAAAGGGTCCAGGGCCGCCAGGCGGCGTCGATCGGCACGGATGCAATCCGGTAGGCAACACTTCTTTCCCGCGCCTGTGACTCGTTGAGGCCAACATGCGCCAGTTCCGGATCGATGAAGACGCAGTACGGAACCAGCCGGTCCGTCGTGCTGCGGCGGCCTCCGTTTAAGTTTTCGTGAATGATGTTAAAGTCGTCCTCGGATACGTGCGTGAAGTATGGGCTGCCCGCGCACTCGCCCATCGCCCACACGTTCGGCGCGGTTGTTTCCAGGCGATCGTTCACTCGGATGTGTCCCTTTTCCGTGACCTCGATTCCTGCCTTCTCGAGTCCGATGCCGTTTGTGTTGGGCGTACGTCCAAGCGCCACGAGAATGTCGCTGCCCTCCACGGTTCGTGTACCGTTCCCGCTTTGGAGCTGAAGACTGACGTGGCGCGCCGGAAAGGCCGTTAACGCCGCGGACGTGCGTACCCAACAGTACGTCGATGCCTTCGTCCCGGAACAACTGCAGAATCGCCTGCGCAACGTCAGCATCTTCATTGGAGGCAAGTTGCGAGCCGCGATCGATCAGGGTTACGCGGCTTCCCAGTCTGCGCAGAGCCTGGCCCAGTTCAAGGCCGACGTAGCCGCCTCCCAAGACGATCAAGTGGTCGGGACGCCGCTGCAAGTCCAGCGCCTCAATATGGGTCATCGGCTTGGCTTCTCGCAAACCGGGCGTGTCGGGTATCGTCGCGTGGGTTCCGACGTTCACGAACACGCGGTCAGCGATGACCGTACGTTCGCCCCCATCGCGCAATGCGACGTGAAGGGTGCGAGGGGCGACGAATGCAGCCGTCGCCGAGGATGAGTTCATCTCCGCGCTGCGATGATATTTGTCCAGATGAACCTGGACAATACCGTCGACCATTTCGCGCTTGCGCGCGTATACTCCAGCCATGTCGATGGCGATCGGCCCGGTCTCGATCCCGAACTCCCGATGCCGCCCCACCAGCGAGGCGACCTTCGCTGAATGAATGACGTTCTTGCTGGGCAGGCATGCCACGTTAGGACAGGAACCGCCGATATACTTCCGGTCGACGACGGCGGTTCGCCTTCCTTCTTCGGCCATCGTCCAGGCCATCAATTTGCCGGCTGTGCCGCCGCCCAGCACGAGGACGTCGTATTGTTCTGCTGCATTCATGTGATTCATCTCCTTTGGGGTGGCTGGTTCCTCTCTGATAGTCGGATGCCCGCCCCTAGGACGCAAGCGTCTCCTGTGCCGCTTCCAGAATCACGCCAACGACTACGTCGGGTGCCGTATGCATCGGACTGTGGTCTACGGGGTGTGTCCGAATCTTCGCACCCATCCGTTCCGCCATGTAGCGCTGCGTCTCGGGTGCAATCATGCGATCCTCCTCCGCTAACAGAAACCACGATGGCTTCGTTTTCCACGCCGGCAGAGGAACCTTCTCTTGAATGCATTTCACCGCGATCGGTCGCTGCACGGCTTCCAGAATACTGGTCTGGTCGGGCGAAGCCTTGTGAGCGACTGCGTGTGCAAATCCCCCTTCGGGCATCCAGATCAGCCCATGCGCATCCGACTCGAGATGCGGCGCCTTCGGATGCGGCTTGGCGCGATAAAAAACATCAGCAACCGTCTCACCCTCAGCGGGTGCCAACGCGGCTATGTATACGAGTGATCTTACCCGTAGATCGTTTGGACCAGCGATCACAGCGCCCGCATAGGCATGTCCCGCAAGGACTGCCGGCCCAGTCGTTCTCTCAACGGCGCGCTGGAGAGCGGCCATATCCTCCGTCAGCGATGTGAGGGGAATCGGCGCACACGTTACCTTAAGACCTTGTGCTCGCAACGGCAGAATGACCTTGTGCCAGCAAGAACCGTCGGCCCAGGCGCCATGGACCAATACGATCGTAGCGTTCTGAGCAAAGGCACTCATTATGATGCCCCGTTGTCTGTCCGACCCGATACGCCGCTTGCTGCCAGGAACTCTTTCATCGCAGCGGCAATTTCAACAACGTGCGTCTCTGTGGCAAAATGCCCCGTATCCAGGAACTCGACCCGCGCGTTCGGTATGTCATTTCGAAATGCCTCGGCCCCGGCAGGAACGAAAAAGGGATCGTTCTTACCCCAAATCGCTAGCAATGGCGGTTTAGCCTTCCGAAAGTAATCCTGGAAGGCCGGATAGAGCTTCACGTTCGATGCGTAATCGAGAAACAAATCCAACTGAATGTCTTTGTTCCCCGCACGCTCCAGCAGAGCCGTGTCCAACGTGTACGATTCAGGTGGAACACTCTCCGGATCGCCCACACCGTGCGTGTACTGCCATCGGGTTCCTTCCAATGTCAGAATGTTTGTACCGATTACGTCTCGATTCTCTGGTGTAGGGTCAGCCCAGTATTTCCGAATCGGCCCCCAGGCATCGCCAAGCCCTTCTTCGTAGGCATTCCCGTTCTGTGAAACGATAGCCGTCACTCGATCAGGGTGAGCCATCGCGAGGCGGAATCCAGTTGGTGCACCATAGTCGAACACGTACAGTACAAAGCGCCTGATTTTGAGCGTTTGCGTGAATGCATTGAGCGTCGCGGCCAATCGCTCGAACGAATAAACGTATTTTCGTTCGGCAGGAACTTCTGTGAATCCAAAGCCCGGGAGGTCCGGCGCGATCACTCGATAGTCGTCGGCGAGACGTGGAATGAGTTCGCGGAACATGAAAGACGATGTTGGGAACCCGTGTAGCAGCAGCACTACCGGAGAATTTGGATCGCCGGCCGCCCGGTAGAAGATGCGAACTCCATCAGCCTCGACGTTATGGATGGATGTAACGGGCACAGAGAACTCGGAAGACGGTCGCGGTGTTTTCAACCCCAACCCGGGACTCCGCGCCGTTTGGGTTGAACGAGCTTGACTCATGAAACGCTCCTTACTCGGTTGTGGCACCTCGCCGTGAGGCAAGGGCAGTATTGGCATGGCATCCGACAGGCCAAAACCAGGAGATCTCAATTCGGCATCGGCGCGAGAGGCAAGTGATTGACCCGACAAGATCTCATCGCAATAGCAGCTAACACATCTCGCATCCAACTGACGAACTCGCGACGGACCTCCACCACACTGACTGGGATTGGTCACGACTTTCGTCGCGAGCTGCCTCGTTCGAGGCGGCGGATTCGTCGCTACCGGGCCGGGACCTGTGACAAATCGCACTGGCGGTTCCGCCGCGGCATCAATGACAAAGATGTGAGTAGAGGAGCGGCAAATCAATCGTGGAGAGCGTCACGTTGGCCGGTCGTCTTTCTGGAAGGGCGCTGGACGGCCGATGCGAAGCTTTCGCATTCTGTAAACCAACGATGTCCTCTTCATTCCCAATCGCTCTGCGGCGCCGTTACGGCCGCCCACTACCCAATTGCTTGCTTCAAGCGCCCGGACTATGTGATCTCGCTCAACTTCCTCGAGACCCGTCATGGGAATGTTGGTCTCTCCATGTGCGTGGAAGGGCTCTAACTCGGAAGTCGGGGCGCGCAATACGGAGTGCGGAGAAAGAATGACGGCTCGCTCGATGAAGTTCTGCAATTCCCGAACGTTTCCGGGCCACGGGTATCGCACCAGCGCATCCATCGTCTCCGAAGGGATTTCGTTGATTCGTTTGTTCATTCTTCGGGCATAGACCTCCGTGAAATGGCGAACCAGTTTCGGAATGTCCTCAGTACGCTGCCGCAGCGCCGGAACGTTGATCGGAAATACTTTCAATCGGTAGTACAGGTCCTCGCGAAATGTCGACTGCTTTACCATGCCGGACAGATCGCGATGCGTAGCGGCGATTAGGCGTACGTCAACTTTGTGAGTACGGTTGCTGCCGAGCCTCTCAAATTCCTGCTCTTGCAAAACGCGCAGTAGTTTCGCTTGAAGTTCGAGAGGGATGTCGCCGACTTCGTCCAAAAAGAGCGTGCCTTTATTCGCGAGTTCAAAGCGCCCCATTTTTTGAGCGATCGCTCCAGTGAATGCTCCTTTTTCGTGACCGAACAGCTCACTCTCCAAAAGCCCGAGCGGAATCGCAGCGCAATTTACTTTAACGAATGCGCGTTCGCGCCGGGCGCTCAAATCGTGTATCGCGCGGGCAATCAGCTCCTTGCCGGTTCCGGTCTCACCCAAGATCAGCACGCTCGAATCCGTAGGCGCAACAACGGATACCAGCTGTAACGCGGCCTTCAAAGTGAGGCTCTCTCCCACGATTGCTCCACACTGAGCGCGAATTTCCTCCTCCAGGTAGAGTCTCTGTTTGGTTTCTTTATCTCGATCCTTTATCGCCTTTTCGTACTCCAACGCGTTTTCAACTGCAATAGCTACTTGGCGGGCCACCTGTTCCAGAAAAGTGACATCATCTCTCTCGAACGCCCTCTCGGACCGTTTCAGGGCGGACAGTACGCCTACTACGCGGCTCCTGCCGATGAGTGGGAGATCGCATCCTGACACCAAGCCTTCTGCCATAACACGCTGGTAGAAATATTGCCCTACGCTGTTGCCGAAGCTTTCGGGGTCGTCGCGTACCTCTTCAAAGTGGTCAAAATGTTGCGTCTTCCCAGTCCGGAAGGCTTTGCCGCAGACCGAGCCATGGATCGGGATAATCGTCCCGTTGCAGAGGGAACCTCGCGCCTCTGGGTTGTACAAGGTTGTAGCTCGCAGTTCCCCGCTATCGGCATCCGGCAGTAGCAAAGCGCAGAAATCACATCTCGTTATGCCCAGCAGATTCGTGGATAGCGCCTCAAGCAAACGTGGCAGGTCCAGCTTCGACGTCGTGCTGTTCGTAATCTCTAGAAGCAAGCGCAGCCGATCGCGTTCGCGTCGCAACGCTTCCTCATTTATGTGCCGTTCAATTGCGATACCGTGCAATCTGGCTGGCATTCTCGATCAACTGCAGGTCGTTGGCGTCAGGCTTACGTACTTCACGATAAAGGATGGCGAAAGTGCCGAGGACGTTGCCTTCACGCGTGAACAGGGGTCGCGACCAAACGGCACGAATCACCATAAGGCAGGAACAGGTCACGATAGTCGTCCCAAATAGACTCGTGGAGGATATCGGCAACATAGACCGGCTCCCTCCGATAAACGGCCGTGCCGCAGGATCCGCCTTTCGGGCCGATGGACATGCGCCCGACGTCTGCAGCAAATCCAGGAAGACTGGGCGCGGCCGCACAATGGAGATGCTTTCCGTCGGCATCGGGAAGCCAAATGGTGCACAACATGCCGTCACCTTGAGATTCGACCAATCCAGCAATGACCGTCAGCACCTCAGACACCTCCGATCCGGCAAGAATCAACTCGAGGATGTTGAGAACGGACTCGCTCGAGAAGAATCCCGATCCTTTCTGCGGTTGTTCAATATTCGGTAGATCTTGTACAAGCGACTGCGTTGCTGAGTTCATAATCCATACCTGCGCCTTGGACCGTCGACTCGTTTAATCGGATCCGCAAGGGGCCGACTGATAGCCGCAATGTTCCGGCGAACATTTCGAGAATTCAAACGGCTACCCCATACGCCAGATTTCAGTCCTCGATCGCGACGCCGCCGGGCAATACCGGGGAAGAACCTTTTCTTAGGTTACGACCATGGATTGGGCGGCGCGTCACAGTCACTGGCTCGCCGAGAAGCACCGCAATGGAGAACCACTCCAAACAGGCCGCGACGGTATTCGTTGAAATCGTCGGATTCCTTTTGCACGCTCTTCAAAACGGTTATGTGTCGAGCATTTTGCGGGCCGCCCTTTTTGGTGCCCTATACCAAGCTTCTCAGAAGGCCCGGAGTGGCGATCCCAGGATGTCGATGCATCGCCGTCCGGCATTAGGAGAGCGATCGCACGTTCCTGGTGGAGAAGTTCAGCGGCGAGCGTTTGGCAGGATCGATCAAACCGGACGCGGAGTCAAAAGAAGTCATAGTCGGAAGGGAGAGAGTAGCATTGAGTGACTTCGCCTACGTACGGCCCTTCGAACAAACTTTCTGGTCCCGCATGGACGCTGGTTTCGACATCGGCTACACCATGACCAAAGCAAACAGCGTGAAGCAACTGACTGGGGCAACCAACGTAGCCTATACGGCAGAAATGTCACTGATCACGCTCTCGGTAATATTTTCTTCAATGAGCAGACGAACTCCCCCAGGCGGCGGAGGTGGGAAGTTATTCCCGAATATCGGCATCTCATTGGCCGCATGATATGCCGATGTGAGGTCTGATTTTTATGGTAGCGAAGAGCAGCAGTTGAGTCTCCGGTATACGCAGGCAGCAAGCGTTGGACGATACCTACTGCGTACACCGGACCAACATTTGGCTGTCGGAACGGGATTGGCGTTCACCAGTGAGCGCTATATCGATCCAGGCCTTCCCCGCCAGAACTCGGGCGGAATCTACCGAGGGGTGGAATACTTGACAGAGAAAGTTGCGTTTCGCCGACCTGGTCACCAGCTTTATCATTTACCCCAGTTTCACGATCCCAGGAAGGTATCGAATCAACTTCAAATCGGACATCGACTTCAACCTGCCAGGCGATTGGTATTTCAAGATCGGCTACTACAACAATTTCGAGAGCGCGCCATTCAACTCGTTGCCCAAGAATGATTACGCTTGGACGAATTCAATAGGCTACAAGTTCTAGGGCATTTAGTCGAGAGCGAACCAAGTCCGGCGAATCGTTCGGCGTGATCGGCACTCATCCGACATGGGCGGACGCGACGCCGTGCCGAAAGTAATCCTTCTATCCGAATCTTTGCTAGACATGTGAGGCTGTAACACAAAATGCCACGGTTTTGCGGACAAAATTCGTCTAAAAAAAGACACAGATGAAACCAGCGGAAGGTGTAAGCGATTTGAAAGCTGGAGCCACCCGCCGGGATCGAACCGGCGACCTGCTGATTACGAATCAGCCGCTCTACCAACTGAGCTAGGGTGGCCCGTGACATCTCGTTCACGCATGCCGCATGCAGGCAAACTGTATTGCCTTCTCCATGTTACAAGAAGGCTCGCAAAACCTGCCGCTAAGATAGCTACAGAAACATGCCTGAGCTGCCGGAAGTTGAAACCGTCGTTCGTTCAATTGCTCCTCACGTGCTTGGCCACACCATCCGGCATGCTTCCGTAACTTCGCGCCGGGTCACACGGGGAGATTTTCGCCAGACGGTCAAAGGACTCACGGGCGCCACGATCCGCGGTATTCATCGGCGCGGTAAGCAGATCTACTTCGAACTGGATCGCGGTGTCCTTTATATACACCTCGGAATGACCGGCAAATTGCTCTGGAATGCGGTGCCGGGCAAGTTTGCGCGTGCCGTTCTCGAGTTCGACTCCGGCGTCCTCATCTATGATGATGTTCGCCAATTCGGACGGTTTGAATTCTTTGACAAAATGCCCGATGTTTTTGAGCGCTCGGGGCCGGACGCGCTCTCTGTCGGTTTCGCTGAATTTTTTGAACGATTGAAGCGGCACAAAGGGCATATTAAGCCGCTTCTCCTGAATCAGTCGTTCATCGCGGGCGTCGGCAACATCTATGCGGACGAATCGCTTTTCGCCGCAGGCGTGCACCCTCGCGCCCGGGCCAATCGCCTTTCCAGGAAGCGCGCCGAAGACTTGCATCGCACTATCGTCGCCGTGCTTGGACTCGCGATCGAGCATCGCGGGTCATCCATCTCAGACTATGTGGATGCCGGAGGAGAGCGAGGCAGCTTTCAGCAACAACACAATGTATACGGCAGGGCAGGGCAGCCGTGTGCCCGTTGTGGCCAACCTATTCGACGCATTGTTCTAGGCCAACGTGGAACCCACTACTGCCCACGTTGCCAGCGAACCTGAGTGGCCGGCTGCTCGGTCTGCCGCTCCGCTGCCGCTTGACGAATCGCATCAGCCAGTTCGACGACTGTACGCATCGCTTTGACATTGTGGACACGCACCAGATGGGCGCCTTTTAGAATACACGCCGTTACGGCCGCCGCAGTGGCAAACTCCGTTTCATCTTCGCGCTCCTTCCGAAGAAACGACTTTCGCGAAGGCCCGACGGCAATCGGCAGCTCAAGCGCTCTTAATTGTTCGAGGTTGCCGATGATCTCGCAGTTCTGATCGCCTCTTTTTCCAAATCCAAGGCCCGGATCGACCACAATTTGATGCTTCTCGACGCCCGCCTGACGGGCGCGATGTAACGCCGCTTCCAAGTCGACTGTCACGGAACGCAATACGTCTTTCAAAGGAGGAAGCTTGGCCCATGTCTCCGGAGTTCCCCGCATGTGATTGAGGATCAGGCCGGCGTCGTACTTGGTGACCACTTTGGGGAGTTGGGCGTCAAGCAAGATTCCACTAGGATCGTTGATGATCTCCGCGCCATGCTCCAGCGCCTTATCTGCGACCGCCGACTTGTACGTATCTACCGAAATGGGAATGGCCAACTTGCCGCGCAATCGTTTGAGAACTGGTATGAGCCGCCGCAACTCCTCGGCTTCAGAAATGCGCTGCGAACCGGGCCGCGTCGACTCCGCTCCGATATCGAGGATATCGGCGCCCTGGTCTTCGAGTTCGACAGCTCGCGCGAAGGCCCGGTCGGGGTCTGCGTAGTCGCCGCCATCGGAAAAAGAATCGGGCGTTACGTTCAACACACCCAAGATCAGCGTGTTATCGCCCAAGAGAATTTCGCGCTCTTTAAGGCGCCAATGATAGCGTCTATGCATTCCCAGATTACGAGTGTGGCAGATGCGTCAAGCCAACTGTCCGCGCACACGTTTCGATAAGCGGCGCCGGGCCCAGGTGAGCTGCTCATTCAAGATACCGGCCAACTCCGGATGATCCGTGGCAAGGCTTCTCAGATGGGCTTGCGCAGTTTCCGGTGAGCACTGGGCCAAAGGCCCGCCCCAGGTGGCTCTGGCTCCCCTTAGAAATGAATCCAACATCTCCCGCCCCATCTCGTCCATCAATTCCCAGAGACGGTTGCCCGTCACGCCGCTATCACGTAGCGCCTGCTGCGCGGCCAGCAATAGCGGAACGGGGAGGGCGGAAGCAAATAGATCCGCCGCAAAAAATAGCGATTTTGTGCCTGTCCGCAGTTCTACTGTGCGCGCGCCCGCACGTTCCAAAACTCGCCGCATTTGCCGGACAGTAGTGAGTTCTCCCTCCACGACGAAGCTGTTTCGCTTGCCGCCGCGTGCCGCTACCAAGCTTGCCACCGAGGCGCCGCGCGCCTCGAGCGGCCTTAGCACGTCCGTCATGATCCAGCTTTCGCATAGCACAAAACTGAGTTCGGGAAACACCAAATCCGAGGCGCAAAGCGCGTCTATGATTCGCGGTAGGACGGCATCGGGAACTCGAATGAGCACAAGTTTCGCTTCCTGCAATTCCTCGTACTCGGTGACCGCATAACCCGCCCGTAGAAAATTAGAAACACGCCGGGAGCCTTGCAGGCCGGTCGATTTAATTGGGCCCAGCTCTGCGGCAAGCCCAGGCAATCGTAATATTGCCGAAGAGATTGCATTACCTTCGACTATCAGACCGAGTTGCAGTTGCTTCTTCATAAATAGCGCCGGCTTTTAATGCTTTCACACGGTCGCGGAATCGAGCCGCCTTTTCAAATTCGAATGCCTTGGCCGCTTCCCGCATTTTGACCTCGAGCTCTGTTATCAACCGATCGCGCTGTTCCGGGCTCAAGTCAATACCCGGCTCGTCTTCGGTATCCAGTGGAACCGTGACATAATCACCTTCCGCAACTGCTACCAGGCTCATATCGATCGGCTTTATGATTGTTTGCGGAGTAATACCATTTGCCTCGTTATAGGCCTGTTGAATGGCGCGCCGGCGCTCTGTTTCACTCATCGCATTTTGCATGCTTCGCGTGATCACGTCGGCATACAAGACAGCACGCCCGTTGATATGTCGCGCCGCCCGCCCAATCGTTTGTATCAAAGAACCGGCCGAACGAAGAAATCCTTCTTTGTCTGCGTCGAGCACTGCCACCAATGAGACCTCGGGTAGATCCAAACCCTCCCGCAGCAAATTTACGCCGATCAATACGTCATGAACGCCACGGCGCAGATCGCGAAGAATCTTGATCCTATCGAGCGCGCTTACTTCGGAATGCATATAGGCGCACCTCACGCCTACCTCGGAATAATACTCAGCCAAATCCTCAGCCATCCGCTTAGTCAGTGTCGTTACTAATACACGCTCATTCACTTCCGCCCGGGCGTGAATTTCATGAAGTAGGTTATCTACCTGTCCCTTGATTGGCCGGACGTCAATTTCCGGATCGACCAAGCCCGTAGGACGGATGACTTGCTCGACGACAACACCGGCCGACTTGGTCAGCTCGTATGGACCGGGCGTTGCCGAGACGTAGACAACTTGGTTGACACGATTCTCGAATTCTTCGAATGTAAGGGGCCGATTGTCGCGGGCGCTGGGCATTCGAAAGCCGTATTCCACCAGAACGTCCTTGCGCGAACGATCGCCGTGGTACATCCCTTGTAGTTGCGGAATCGTCTGATGGCTCTCATCGATGAACAGCAGAGCGTCAGCCGGCAGGTAATCGAGTAAGGTAGGCGGCGCTTCACCCGGCAATCGCTTCGAAAAATGTCTGGAGTAATTTTCAATCCCGTGACAATAGCCGATCTGTTTTATCATTTCCAGATCGAACATGGTGCGCTGATAGACTCTCTGGGCCTCGATCAGCTTGCCGCGGCCTTCTAATTCCTTGTGCCACCACTGCAGCTCATTCTCGATGCTCTGCATCGCCTGTTCTCGCGTGGGAGCATCCATGACATAGTGAGTCTTCGGATAAATCGGTAGTCGCACATAAGTCTGTTTGACCTGCCCTAATACCGGGTCAATTTGACTTAGAGATTCAATCTCGTCTCCCCACAGTTCGATGCGATACGCATTGTCGTCATACGTAGGGAAGAGTTCGACAACGTCGCCCCGAACCCGGAACGTCCCGCGGCGGAAGTCGTGATCGTTTCGTTCATATAGGATCTCCACCAGCCGCTGGGTTAGCTCTTTGCGGGCGATGCGCTGGCCCTTCTCGAGCATTAGCAGCATCCCGTAGTACGCCTCTGGAGACCCTAGGCCGTAAATGCAGCTTACGCTCGCTACAATCACGCAATCGCGGCGCTCAAACAAAGAACGGGTTGCAGAAAGCCGGAGTTTATCCAACTCATCGTTGATCGTGGCTTCTTTTTCGATGTAGATATCTCCCGAAGGTATGTACGCTTCGGGTTGGTAATAGTCGTAGTAGCTTACGAAATACTCGACGGCGGCTTGCGGAAAAAAAGTCCTGAATTCATGGTAGAGCTGTGCCGCCAGGGTCTTGTTGTGGGCCAAGACTAGCGCGGGGCGCCCGAAGGCCTCGATCAACTTGGCCATTGTGAACGTCTTGCCCGATCCGGTCACGCCCAGCAGCGTTTGATGGTTCTCGCCGTCGAATATTCCCCGTGTGAGCTGCTCGATTGCAGTCGCTTGGTCGCCCCGCGGTTGATAATCGATTCCCAGCGTGAACGGCACCCACTCAGTATAAGTGGTTGGACGCTTAATCCGGAATTGCTACCGCCGCCACTCGCTCTCGTTCGGCGTTGAACTCGCATCCGAGAAGTGAAATGCAAGCGATTAGATACAACCAGATGAGAAGCACGACGACGGTCCGGATGGTTCCGTAGAAAATGTTGTAATTGGCAAAGTGGCGAACGTACCAGGCAAAACCAGCCGTTGCCAAAAGCCAGAGCGTTGTGGCGAGCAGCGCGCCCGGCCAGACACGGACAAACCGTGACGCCATTGCGCGCTGCATGTACTGCGGTTCCGGCCTATGATTAGGACCGAAATAATAAAGCAGCCCGGTCACGAATGTCGTGGTCGCAAATGCGAGTGCGTAGCGGCCGATGCGCCATCCGATGTCAACCGGCGTACTGATGTCGGAAACGCCTAGCCAGTGGATGAAACCGGCTTCCATCCGATCGCCAAAGATGATCAGCGATGAAGAGGCCACGGCAGGTACTGCGGCGATCAAAACCAGGAAGATGGACATCCCGCGCTGCTTTAATAATGGCCTACCCGACGGAATTCGATAGGCTGCTTGAAAGCCTTCCATCAGGCTGATCATGGCGCCCGATCCCGCCCATAGCGATAAGAGAATAGATGCGGCGGGCAGAGAAATTCCGTTGCCGGCTCGTTCCTGCAGCCGTGATAGCACAACGTTTTCCGTGCCTGGAGGAAGAATTTGTTGCACGAACGTGGCGATCACGTGCACCACCGATTGGGCATTCGCGCGAATCAATAGCGCCGTCAGCGTGGTCAATATGGGAAAAAGGGATAGAAGAAACGAATATGCCGCTCCCTTGGCAATGCTGAAGCAATTGTCCTGATAGCCCGCAATGAATGCGCGCCGCAGGAACCACCAGTTTCGCGCCAGAAACCCCGGCTCGATGATGATCGCCTCCGCGTGGGTTTGCGCCGTCACGCCTTAACGCCCCCGGCCACAACCCCTTCACCCCTACCATATAACGGGTTCGCCGCCAGTACGCGACCCGCCGTCCGTAGCAACCGCCCGCGGGTGGTGTAATGCCTAGCTTGTAGGAGCATCGCCAATAATCTTATCTCTGTGTACTGAACAGTACATTTTTTTCGATATACTCATGACAAGCTAGCCTTCTTAAATGGTTTTACGCGTCCTTGTCTCCGTTGCGCTCACATCGAGTGCTGGACTTCTCTTACAAGCTGCACCTGCCGTCGATTTTGATCGTCAAGTTCGACCGATCCTTTCCGACAATTGCTTCACGTGTCATGGGCCCGATGAAAAGCACCGCATGCTGGGTATCCACTTTGATACGAAGGAAGGCGCATTCGGCAAACCGGGCGTTATCGTACCCGGCGACTCGGCGCACAGCAAAATGTACCTGCGCGTCAGTAATTCCAATGAAGCGATGCGTATGCCTCCCGTGTCGAGTGGTCGCAAACTGACACCGGCTCAGATCAACACCATCAAGAATTGGATCGATTCCGGCGCTAAATGGGATACCCATTGGTCCTATAGCGTGCCGGTTCGCCCGGAAATGCCTGCGGTGAAACAGGCGAGTTGGGTGCGCACGCCGATCGATCGATTCGTACTTGCAAAGCTCGACCAGGAAAATTTGAGTCCCGCGCCGGAGGCAGATCAGGCAATTCTTCTTCGCCGGGTCACGTTTGACCTTACAGGCTTACCTCCATCGCAGGCCGAATTGCAGGCGTTTCTAGCAGACCGTTCACCTGAAGCGTATGAAAAGGTGGTCGATCGGTTGCTTGCCTCACCGCACTATGGCGAGCGGATGGCGACACCCTGGCTCGATCTCGCGCGTTATTCTGACACGCACGGTTACCACATCGATAGCGGGCGCGACATGTGGCCGTGGCGGAATTGGGTCATTAAGGCGTTCAACGACAACATGCCCTACGATCAGTTCACCGTTGAACAGATCGCGGGGGACCTCCTGCCGCACCCTTCGCAATCCCAGCTCATTGCTACCGGATTCAACCGCAACCACATGATCAATTTCGAAGGTGGCGCTATTCCGGAAGAGTATCAGAACGAATACATCGTCGATCGAATCGAAGCAACATCTACGACCTGGCTCGGAACGACACTCGGCTGCGCCCGATGTCACGATCATAAATATGACCCGCTGCCGCAAAAAGATTTTTACAGCTTTGGCGCTTTTTTCAATGGCATTCCCGAAAAAGGACTCGACGGGCAAAAGGGGAACGCCGCACCGTTTCTGCAGCTGCCGGACGACAGGCAAAAAGAGGCCAAGGCGGCTTTGCTTGAAGCGATCAAGCAGCAGGATGCTGAGATCGCCACCGCGCAAAATGCATGGGAGCAGGAGCAACGCGAAACCTCCGTCTCGGACGTGACAAACGGGTTGACTGCCGAATATCCGCTCGCGGACTCGTTGGAGGATCGTGCGCATTCCGGCGTCGCGGCGAAGGTAGTGAGCGGAAAGCTGAAGTTCACCGATGGACGCGTCGGCCGGGCGGCCGATCTCGACGAGGAGCCGACTCTCTCCTTCGGAAATGCAGGATCGTTTGCGGCGAACAAGTCATTTTCTGTGGCGTTTTGGGTAAAGCCCAATGGCCCTTCTGGAATGGCTGTTCTGCAAAAATATGCCGTGTCTCCCAAAGTCGGACCCGGCTACGAGATCGCGATCGATTACTGCAATAAGAAAAACTGTGGCATTCTCGTTCGCCTGCGTGGCAACGGCCCTGAATCGGGTTTCGAAGTGAAGAGCCTGCGCGGAGCGGAGCTGGAAGATTGGAGCCACATTACCGTCACATATGATGGCTCGGGCCGCGCCAAGGGCGTTCAGGTGTACGTGAATGGCCAAGGGTCGCCAATCGACATCCTACGTAACAGTCCCGTAGCCGCCTCGTTCACTGCCGGGGAGTTGCAGATCGGCAATAAAGAATGGGGCACCCCACTAAAGGGCCAGCTCAGCGACCTTCGCCTGTACCAACGCCGTCTGTATGCCAACGAAGCGCTTGAAATCGGTTTGACGAAACCACTGCATGCAGTGCTTGAGGTGAGCGCCGATCACCGCTCCGAAGATCAAAAGAAATGGCTTCGCAATTACTTTTTGACGCAGGTTGCAAATCCCGGCGAACGGCAACTCGACCATGATTACCGTACGCTCAATCGTGGTCTGGACCAGCTCAATCGCGAGATTCCCTCCACCATGGTCATGTCCGAGATGGACAAGCCCCGCGACACGTTCGTTTTGAAGCGCGGGGACTACCGGAACCAGGCCGAGAAAGTTTCGCCTAATACGCCAGCGGTTCTACCTCCGCTGCCTTCGGACGCACCGCGCAATCGTTTGACGCTAGCCAAATGGCTCGTGGATCCCGCAAACCCTTTGACTGCGCGTGTTGCCGTCAATCATTTCTGGCAGATGTACTTCGGAATCGGCATCGTCAAAACCAGTGAAGATTTCGGTTCCCAGGGCGATCCTCCGAGCAATCAACCGTTACTCGATTGGTTGGCCACCGAGTTCATCCGCTCGAAATGGGACGTGAAAGCAATGCAGCGGTTGATCGTTACGTCCGCAGTCTATCGGCAAGCCTCAAAAGTATCGCCGGAGCTGCTCGAAAGGGACCCGGAAAACCGGCTGATGGCTCACGGGCCTCGCTTCCGTTTACCCGCGGAAATGATCCGTGACAATGCGCTCTTTCTGAGCGGCTTGATGACTGACAAAATCGGTGGGCCGAGCGTATCGCCGTATCAGCCCAAAGGATTGTGGGAAGAGATGGCGTTTGGTGGCGATTTTTCCAAACAGAAATACGAACAGAGCCACGGCCCCGATCTATACCGCCGCAGCCTCTACACGTTTGTCAAAAGGACTGTTCCATACCCGGGTTTGAACACGTTTGACGCGCCGGATCGCGAAAAATGCACGGCGCGGCGGACGGTGACCAACACTCCGCTTCAAGCGCTGGTGCTCATGAACGACCCAACCTACCTGGAGGCGGCTCGCGTTCTGGCACAACGCGACATGCATGAGGCGGGAACGACCCAAGCGGACCGTCTGCGCTACGTCTTCCGTTTGGTTGACGACCGCGAACCCTCGCCCCAGGAATTCGACATTCTAAGCAAGCTCTATCAAAAGGAGCATCAACATTACCTCGCCGATACGAAAGCCGCCGAAAGACTGATTTCCGTTGGCGAATCCAAACCCGATCCTAAACTCGAACCGGCGGACCTGGCTGCCTGGATGCTTGTTTCGAGCACTATCTTGAATATGGATGAATCGGTTACTAGGAATTGAGGAGCCCGAAATTGACCCAGCCTAACGATCCCGTCCGCGAACGTGAATTAATCCTGACGCGTCGCCAGCTTTTCGGGAAGACAGCCAACGGCATCGGAGTAGCGGCCCTTGCCTCGCTGCTGAACCCCAGGCTTTTCGCCGATAGTTCAGCCAACGGCGGTCTACCGGACCTGCCGCATTTCGCCCCCACGGCCAAACGCATCATCTATCTCCATCAATCCGGGGCTCCTTCGCAAATCGATCTCTTTGACTACAAACCCAAGCTTGGTGCTCTCTCGGGAAGCGAGCTTCCGGACTCCATTCGGCAGGGCCAACGTATTACAGGAATGACCTCCGGCCAAAACTCTCTCCCGGTTGCGCCCTCAATTTTCAAGTTTGCGCGCCACGGGGAGAGCGGAACATGGATCAGCGAGCTGTTGCCCCATACCGCCAAGATCGTCGACAACATCAGCATAGTGAAGACCGTCAATACCGATGCAATCAATCACGATCCGGCAATAACCTTCATCCAAACCGGTTTCGTGCAGCCTGGGCGGCCGAGCATGGGTGCCTGGGTCAGCTATGGTCTTGGTAGCGAGAACCACAACCTTCCGGCTTTCGTTGTGCTGATCTCGCAAGCGAACGCCTTGAATCGTGATCAACCTCTGTTTACGCGTCTCTGGTCGAGCGGCTTTTTGCCCTCCAAATATCAAGGTGTCCGCTTCCGCGCCTCCGGCGATCCAGTCCTCTTTCTTGCGAATCCAGAAGGTCTCGATCCGGAGTGCCGCCGCGCCATGCTCGATTCACTCGGTGAACTCAATCACATCACCGAGAAATCTTACGGCGATCCGGAGATTACCGCCCGCATCTCGCAATACGAGATGGCTTACCGGATGCAATCTTCGGTTCCCGACCTCACGGATCTTTCGAAGGAACCCGACAGCACGTTTGAACTCTATGGTGAAGATTCGCGCAAGCCGGGCACATACGCGGCCAATTGTCTAATGGCGCGCCGTCTCGCCGAGCGAGGAGTTCGCTTTATTCAGCTCTATCATCGGGGATGGGACCAGCACAACGATCTTCCGCGCGACCTCGCCCTGCAGTGCAAAGGCACAGACCAGGCTTCAGCCGCTCTTGTCACCGATCTAAAGCAGCGCGGTCTGCTCGACGACACGCTGGTCGTGTGGGGCGGGGAATTCGGCCGGACGGTATATTGCCAGGGCCATCTCACTCCCACCAACTATGGCCGCGATCACCATCCGCGATGCTTCACTATGTGGTTTGCAGGTGGTGGCATCAAGCCCGGTTTCTCCCTCGGCGAAACCGACGACTATTCGTACAACGCTGTCTCCGATCCCACGCCTATCCACGACGTACAAGCGACTGTTCTCCATTGCCTCGGTGTCGACCATACCCGGCTTACTTATAAATTTCAGGGCCGCCACTTCCGGCTGACGGACGTAGCAGGTAACGTAACTAAAAAAATTCTAGCTTAGATTTATGGACTCGAACACACCACGCCGCACATTTTTGACTGGACTTGCCGCTCCACTCATCCTGGGAGCTACCAATAAGTCGGGCAGCAAAAAGCCGATTTTGGGAGAGGGCGACCACACCTACGAGGTGACTCACAATTGGGGCGAGCTCCCGGCCGACATCAAATACGGCAATACTCACGGTGTCTGCGAGGATTCTCACGGGCATATCTACATCCATCACACTGTCTACTCGACGAGTGAAAAGCCCGACAGCATGGTGGTCTTCGATCACAAAGGCAAATTCGTCAAAAGCTGGGGCAAGGAATTCAAAGGCGGTGCGCATGGTCTTCACATCCGTAAGGAAGGGAAACAGGAGTTTCTCTATCTTTGCGATACCAAGCGCGGACTGATGATGAAAACTACCCTCAATGGCGAGGAAGTATTCACGCTGGGCTATCCAAAGGAATCCGAGCCGTACGCTAAGCAGATCAAGTACAGTCCTACGAATCTCGCGATCATGCCCAACGGCGATATCTACATCGGGGACGGTTACGGCTCAAGTTACATAAACCAATACGACAGTCAGGGCAAATACATACGAACCTTCGGTGGTCCCGGCAAGGAAGCCGGTCAACTTCTCTGCCCACACGGAATTGTCGCGGACACGCGCGGTCCGGAACCAGTCCTGCTTGTTGCCGATCGCACCAATAAGCGTATTCAACGCTTCACGCCCGATGGCAAGCATATCGATTTCCTGTATGGAACCAACGCGCCTTGCTATTTCGACTTTTTCAAGAATGGCGACGTAGTCGTCCCGGATCTGTTCGCGAGGGTTACCTTGATGGACAAGAACAACAAAATTATCACTGAACTAGGTGATGATTCTGGCAGCGAATACATGAAAACCCGTAAACTCACGCGCGATCACTTTACTCCGGGTAAATTTGTTTGCCCGCATGGCGCCTGCTTCGATCATGCCGGCAACATCTTCGTGGTCGAGTGGGTTGAAGTCGGCCGCGTCAGCAAACTGCGCAAAGTGTAAAACCTAAAGCAGGTGCTTCTGGACTTTGCCCAGGGCGTTGCGGGGTAGCTTTTCGACCGCTATTAGCTTTCGAGGAATTTTGAACGACGCCATTGCGTCGCGACAGCGCGCCACAATCACTGTCTCGTCAAATTGTGCGCGTGGCACCACATAAGCGACCGGCACTTCGCCACGCAAGGGATCGGCTACGCCCACCACGGCGGCTTCGGCGATTTCGGGCAAGGTCTGAAGAAACTCCTCGATTTCGCGCGGGTAGACGTTAAAGCCTCCGGAAATAATCAAATCGCTCTTGCGGCCACACAGCGTGTAATAGCCGTCGACGGACCGCGTTGCGAGATCTCCGGTGCGAAAGAATCCATCGACGAAGGCCGCTTTGGTGGCGTCCCCGCGCCGCCAGTAGCCGGAAAAGACATTCGGGCCGCTGAGGTATAGTTCGCCGGTTTCGCCGTCCGCCAGGGTGGTGCCGTTAGCATCAAGTAGCCGCACCGATACTCCGGGCAGCGTCAGACCCACCGTACCGGCTCGCCGTTCGCCTGCATACGGGTTGCTCATGTTCATGAGGGTTTCGCTCATGCCGTAGCGCTCGAGAATAGTATGCCCAAAGAGTTCTCGAAATTCCTCGAGAACTACCGCAGCCAGCGGAGCGGACCCGGAGACAAACAGGCGCATGAACGTTCCAATTTCGTGAGCGCTTTCGTTGTCGAAATCGAGTAGCCGCACGTACATCGTTGGCACGCCGAAGAACACCGTTGGCCGAAAGTTGAGAAATTCGTCCCGTATCGTCTGGCGCACGAAACGTTCTAGCAATCTCGTACGGCATCCGCTCGCGAGCCAGCAGTGAACCCCATTACCTAATCCGTGCACATGGAACAGCGGCAGCGTGAGTAGAAGGCGGTCGTCTGAAGTAAATTGCCAGGCTGTCAGAAGATTCTTCGCATTTGCGGCGAAATTCGCGTGGCTCAGGAGCGCGCCCTTCGATGTTCCGGTGGTGCCCGATGTGTAGATGATTCCTGCCGGGGAAGCGGTGGTGGCGGAAAGCGTAGGGCGTGCGTCCGAGCTCATTTGCATGCCAGCATTGAGATCCTGGCGTGTCCATGTCCGCAATCCAGCCGTTACTGGATCGTCGGCTACAAGGGCGCGTGGCTCGGAATCGTGCAAGATGTGTGAGATTTCGCGCTCGCGGTAGAGAATATTAATCGGCACGAAAATGATCCCGGTTTTGACGCATGCCAGGTAGAGATCGATCATCTCGACGCAATTCGCCAGATAGACGCACAATCGGTCGCCGGGCTCGAAGCCCTCGTGGATGAGGAATTGAGCCAGACGATTGCTGCGCGCCTCGATTTCACCGAAAGTGTATGTGCGGCCGTCGTATTCGAGGCCGATTGAATGCGGCCGGCCGCGGAGCGACGCTTCAAACAGATCGAGGAGACTCATGGTCGTTCCCTTTATCATGACCTTAGGAGATAGCGGATGTGCAGAAGCATCAAGGTGCTGCGACGGCCCGGTGAGATGGCAACGCCCGAAGAACTCAGCAGCGCCGCTTTGCAGTATGTGCGAAAGATCAGCGGATTTCACAAGCCATCCAAGGCAAATCAGGAAGCCTTTGAAAGAGCGGTGCTCGAAATCAGCGATTGCAGCGATCGATTATTGAAGTCAATTAGCCGTCTCGAGCCGAAAGCGTAGCGGCGCGGACGACTCGACGCGTGTTCCCTTCGGCAGATTCAGGGGTTCGCGGAACACGAATGTACGCTGCCATTTCGGATCAAATCGGTACAACCAGACCAATGGTTCAACGCGGCCGTCCGGCAGAGTTGCAATAATTCGCGCGGACGCAATCGGCTGCAAGGGCTCCGGACGAATTCCCACCGCGCGCACGGCGGTTTCCAGCAGCAGCGGCGTACCGCCGTCCAGCGAACGCCCGGCAAGATGCTGTGAGTCGGTAGTATGGGCCTCCGATTTGGGCAGCAGTCTGGCATCACCCTGCGGTGCGCCGCCGATCACCCAAGCAGCGATGGTCATGATATCTTCCTGGCCGAGACTCTCGTCAGGCTTGAAATTGCCGAAGCCCTTTACCGCGCCCCAGGGTGGCATCGCGCGTGAGAGAACCTGCTCCTTGATTCCTACGGCCCATGGCCGAAGTTGCGAATAACTGGTGAGCGGAATCGTGGATTGCGCGCCGTGGCACGCGGAACAATGGCGTGCGACGATGCGAGAAATATCACGCGTGTAAGTTAAATTTGTCGTGATAATGTCGTGTGCCGCGAGCAATTGCGCCAACGCACAAATCCAGATCGCGTATTTCATCGCTTCTCTTTTCAGCATAATCCTTGACATTACTTTGTAAACTTTGATACATATTCACCCAAGAGGTGAGTCCGTTGAGCGGAAATAGACCACGTGCGTTTTTCTGGATGACTCTATTTGTAGCCGTCCTTCTTGCCCGTACAACTACTTATGCGCAATCCACATTCGGCTCCGTCGTAGGCACCGTTACCGACGCCTCCGGGTCCGCTGTTCCAGATACGACCGTGGCGCTTACAAACCTAGGCACCAATGAAAAGCGGACGCAACCCACTAACGGAGACGGACTGTACCAATTCGTAAACGTCACGCCCGGCCAATACAGTGTCCAAGTTCAGAAACCGGGCTTCAAACGCGTTTTGCGCTCCCCCATCGCCGTCGAAACACAAAGCACCTCGAAGATCGACATTGCTCTGGAGATAGGCGACGTCAGCCAAACCGTCGAGGTAACGTCACAAGCACCGTTGCTGCAGCCTGAGAGTTCATCGCTCGGACAAGTCGTCGATGAGCGCAAGACTACTGAGCTTCCCTTGAACGGGCGAAATCCGCTTAACTTAGTTGCGCTGGTCCCATCGGTGGTGCCGCAAGGCGGATCGATGTCGGCGCCAAACGGACAGAATCCGTTCGCCTGGGGCAACTATCAGATCGGCGGCGGCATGGCCAATCAAAGCATGACGTGGCTTGATGGCTCGCCTGTGAACGGCAGCTACATCAACATCACCGCGCTGATTCCGACACAGGATTCTCTGCAAGAGTTCAAAGTAGCCACCAGCAACCTCTCCCCTGAATACGGCCGCTTTGCCGGCGGCGTCGTGAACTTCACGACCAAATCGGGAACGAATCAGGTCCACGGCAGCGCATGGGAATTTCTACGCAACAAAGAGCTGAACGCCAACACGTTCTTCAATAACAAGGCCGGCGTGCCGCGTCCCGCGTTTACGCAAAACCAATTCGGGGTGAACCTTGGCGGTCCGGTTGTCATTCCTAAGATCTATAACGGCCGCGATAAGACTTTCTTCTTCCTCGACTATGAAGGGTTCCGGTTACGGCAAGGTCAATCGTCGACGCAGACCGTTCCCACCGCTGTCGAGCGGACCGGTGACCTGAGCGGGTACGCGGCCGCGGTCGGAACCAGCATTTACGATCCGCTTACGACCTGCGGCACGAACCCGTCAGTGCCCTGTCCGGCCGGCGTGGCCACCGGAGCGCGAACGCCGTTTGCCGGCAACGTCATTCCTTCAAGCCGGATCAATCCGACTTCACTGAAGTATTTAAATACCTATTTCCCGATGCCCAACGCCCCCGGTGATGCGAAAGGAAATGGCAATTGGATCGGCAACGGATCGGCGGGCGGCGGCAATAATGAAACGGTCGTACATATCGATCAGAACGTTTCCGATAAGCAGCACATCACCGCACGATACACCTATTGGGGCGACTTGAATCTACCTACCGATCCATTTCAGAACGGAGTTTGCCAGGATCGCTGTACCGAAACATTCAATACAAACAATTTCGTCCTGGGCGATACGTACTCCTTTTCTCCGTCGACGATCATGGAAGTGCGGCTCAGCTATCAACGGTTCGCGTACGATCGCACTCCCTCTACACTGGGCTACGACTTGGGCCAACTCGGCCCGGGCTGGGCGCCGCTCAACAATCAGGTTCTATTCCGCGATCTACCTACGATGATCGTCAACGGATTCGACCTAGCGAATACGTTTAACAGCAATGGCGCGGGAAGCGTCATTCTTGCGCGCAATGACAACTACCGCGCGGCCGGCACCGTTACACATTTTGCAGGCAAACATACAGTTAAATTCGGCGCCGAATTCCTGCGCATGCTGCACAACTACACGCAGACGAACACTCCTTCGGGCACTTTCACGTTCAATCCGGACTTGACTGCGGCCAATGCAATTTCGACATCCGGCAGTGGCGCGGGTCTTGCGACATTCCTGCTGGGCTACCCGTCAAGCGGCAGTATCACCACCCCGGCGCTAGTGGCTGGGCAGCAGCTTTACCCGGCAGTATTCGTCAACGACGACTGGCACATTACCCCGAAGCTGACCTTGAACATCGGTCTACGATGGGAGCATTCGGGCCCTTGGACGGAGCGTTTTGACCGGCTTTCTTATTTCGATCCGACGCGGCCTAACGCCGTTCTCGCCGCCAATGGAATGAATGTGCTGGGCAATATCGCGCTCGTGAATTCGGTGGACAACAATTACCGCAGCAATATTTATCCCGATTGGGGCCAGCTCGCTCCTCGAACTGGCTTCGCCTATCAGATCACGCCGAAGACGGTATTTCGCGGCGGATATGGAATTTTCTGGCTTCCAAACGATGTCGCCTGGGACTATAGCCCGAACAACGATCCGCTTAACACCCTGGGCACGCCCGTCATCCCGAACGTCTACACCGGTATCCCGGTGGCGAACATCAGCAATCCGTTTCCCAACGGCGTAGCGCAGCCTCCGGGGCGCAGTCCGAATTATCAGCAGATCCTGCTCGGCCGGGGGTTGACGGAATCTCAACTTGCGAATCCCTACGGCTATGCCCAGCAGTGGAACGCCGACATCCAACGGCAGTTCGGAAACGGCTTTATGCTTGAAGTGGCCTATGGCGGTGCGAAGGGAACACATTTGCCTGTCACTCGCCAGGTAGATACCTTACCCGATCAATTTTTGTCTTTGGGCACGCAGCTTACGCAGAGCGTCGCAAATCCGTTCTACGGCAGCGTCACAGCAGTGGGATCGACGTTACTGCAGCCCACCGTCGTGCGCGGCCAATTGCTTCGCCCTTATCCGCAATTTACCGGCATTGGCTTTGCGGGCGCCGGTATCGCAAATTCGACCTATGAATCATTGCAGGTAAGCGCGAATAAGCGCTTTACCAACGGCAGCTCCCTGGCCGTGGCTTACACACACGCAAAGTTAATTGCCAATACGGACACGATCACGACCTGGCTGGAGAGTGGCGGCAGCGGCGGGATACAGAACCATAACAATCTCAGCGGGGAAAAATCGCTTGCTTCCTTCGACACACCGGACCGCCTGATCGTCAGCTACGTCCTCGACGTTCCGGTCGGCAAAGGCCGCAAATATCTGGCGAACAGCAATGCTCTGGTGCAGGCTGCTATCGGCGGCTGGGGTCTGCAGGGGACGACCACAATACAATCGGGATTTCCGCTTCATTTCGGAACGAATTCGAACCAAACCAATTCGCAGGGTGGCGGCTCGCGGCCGAACGTCGTCGCGGGCTGCAACAAATCCGTGTCGGGATCGGCACAATCGCGGCTGGGTATGTGGTTCAACACGTCCTGCTTTACCGCTCCTCCTCCTTTCACCTACGGCAACGAGAGCCGCAACGACCCTAACTTACGGTCTCCTGGAATTGCGCAGTGGGATTTTGCCGCAGTCAAGAATTTTCCGATTGCGCCCGAGGCGCGTGCCAATATCCAGTTCCGCGCCGAATTTTTCAACATATTCAACCGCGTACAGTTCAACTATCCCAACCAGACACAAGGGAACGCAGCGTTCGGACAAGTGACAGGCCAGCAGAGTCTTCCGCGACTGGTGCAATTTGCCCTGCGCCTAAATTTCTAAAAGGCGAACAAACGGCGTTTTTTACGAAACGAAATGGCCCTGCCGGGTTGCGCGCTCGATTGCGATTCGAAGCCAATGTAATCCGGCGCGGGAGCAGGGCGGGGATAGATTTGTTCTAAGTAGCGAACGGAAAGAGAAAACTTTTATTTCTCATGCAGGCGGCGGAACTCTGCCATTTCGTGCTCGGCTTTGGCGGCGTTGCCCTGCTTGCGATAAATTCCGGCGAGACCAAAGTGCGCCTGGGCGGCGAGGGCGGTGTCTTTTTCGATGGCAAGCAGGCGCGTCCAGGCGGCTTGCGCCGCCGGCAGGTCGTTTTGAAGAGAGGCCGACTTCCCCAGCGAATAGAGCGTTTCCGGCATGCCGGGCTGCAATTTGTCGGCTCGTTCGAGTTCGGTCCGAGCCTCGGACAGTTTGCCCTGTTCGAGGCAGGCAGCGCCCAAGCGATAGGCCGCTTCCGCACTGCCAGGCTCAATTTGGCTCTCGGCGCGGAACTCTCCTTCGGCCTTCTCCCATTGAGACGAGGCGGCATACAAGCGGCCGAGGGCCAGATGAATCTCAGGAGTGTAGGGCCGCAGACGGAGGGCTTCGCGATACTCCTTCTCGGCTTGGGGGACCTGGCGTAGCACCGCATAGTTTTCGGCGAGGGCCTGACGGGCACGCGGGGAGTCCGGATAGGATGCATCGAGGGAATCGAAGATCTGTTTTGAAAACAGGCCGCTGGTGCGACCGAGGTAGTACATCAGATCGGGATCGTTCGGCTGCTGCTTGAGGGCTGCGCTCAGATTGGCGATGGCTTCGGTCAGGTTTCCGGTTTTGAGTTGGGCGATGCCCAGGGCGCCTTGTGTCCGCTGCAAGTGCGGAATGGCTTCCGCCGCGTAGCCGGCCGAGAGGAGTGCCATGCCGAGCATCTGGTCGGCACCCGGCAACTGGGGGTTTAGCTCGAGTGCCTTTTTGAGAGGGGCGATCGCGGCCGAATATTGATGCGCGTCCAGATATGCGGCACCCAAATTGACAAAACCGGCGGCGAGCTGGGGTGCGAGTTCTGTCACTTTTTGAAACTCCGCGATGGCCTCGGGAAGCTTCCCTTGCTGCTTTGCGGCAAGGCCGGCCTGCGCGTGCTGAACCACCTCGGGGGACACGGCCTGCCACGCCAATCCGGCCCAAAGGGCGAGCGCGGCGGTCACTTGGGCTCCTCCATGTTCATCATGGCCATGATCGCGCAGCAAGCCACGCGAGAAGACGAAAGTTCTGTTCCGTTAAGTGATGAACCGCTGCGCCAATTCTTCCGGCCGGTTAATCAGCATATCGGGCGGGTGGGCCAGAAACCCTTCGGGCTGGAAGCCCCAGGCGACACCGCAGCCTCGGACACCCGCATTGCGGGCGGTTTGGATATCGACAGCGCTATCGCCGATCATCCAAGTCCGGGCCGGTTGCGAACCAGCATCCTCGATCAATGTCCGGATGCCAATAGGATCCGGCTTTTTCTGCGCGAAGCTGTCGCCTCCATAGATCCAACCGAAGTGCCGGTCGAGCGAGAGCGCCGCAATCATATCGCGGCTGATGCGCACCGGCTTATTGGTCAGCACGGCGAGCTGGTGTCCCTCGGCAGATAGCTGTTCGATCATTTCCGGTACGCCTGGATAAGGTTGCGTGTGTTCGAGGGCGTGCGCGCGGTAATAGCGCAAAAAGAAATGCAAGCCCTCCTCGGCCAAAGCTTCGCTGACATCCGGTCCCAGTGCCCGGCGTACCAACACGGGCGCTCCGTTGCCTACGTAAGAATAGATGAGGTTCGGATCGAGTGAAGGCATGCCAAAATGAGCGCGCGTGGCATTCATAGTAATTGCGAGATCCTTGGCGGAGTCGATCAGGGTGCCATCCAGATCGAAAATCAACAATAGCGGAGCGGTCAAATTTCGTGGACGCGTCCACGCGCAGCGTGAGACTGTTTCAAATTTTGCATTTGCTGAGAAAAGGAATCTTTCCATTGACGTGGCGCGAGTTCGGCCAGCACAACGGCGACAGTATTGGCGTAAGGCAAGACTCGGGACGTCTGTAGATATTGGGGCGTCGGCGAGGGCGCGAAGGCCACCAGGACGCTGGCCAAGACAGCAACAAGTAAGACACCGCGGAGAAAACCGGCCGCGCCGCCGAGGAGATGGTTGAACCAGGAAAGGCCCACCCAATTCAGGAGGCGAGAGAGAAGCGCAGCGAGTAAGGCGCCACAGATCGATATCCCCACAAAGATAATCAGAAAGCCAACCACGCTTGCCAGAGCCGGCGAGGCAATCCAGGGTTGTAGCTTGACGGCCACCAAACGATAACACCAAAAGCCGGCCAGAAGACCAAGCACGGTGGCGGCAAATCCGACGACCACGCGCGCAAAACCGGTTCGCAAACCGGCTGCGGATGAAGCTAGAATGACGATCGCCAGGACCACATCGAACCAGTTGAACGACGAGGTCAAGAGGCGCGATTCTCCTTGCCGGGCGCGGCGAGCGGCAACAGCTCAAGGCCGGTTAATCGCGTATAGGCGTCGATATATTTCTCGCTGGTTTTACGCACGACGTCTTCGGGAAGAGAGGGCGCGGGCGGCCGCTTGTTCCATCCGGTACGTTCCAGATGGTCGCGAACATATTGTTTGTCGAAAGAGAACTGGGGCCCACCAGGTGTATAACTATCGGCCGGCCAGAACCGTGAGGAATCCGGCGTCAACACTTCGTCGGCCAGGATCAGCTTGCCTTCCACAACGCCAAATTCGAATTTCGTATCGGCTAATATTATCCCTTTTTCGAGCGCGTAGGCGGCGGCGCGAGTGTAGATATCTAGCGTAAGATCACGAAGCTGTCCGGCCAGATCGACGCCCAACGAGTTGGCAACGTAGCGGAACGGCACGTTGACGTCGTGACCAGTGACGGCTTTGGTGGCAGGTGTGAAAATCGGCTCCGGCAGACGATCGCCATCGCGCAGACCGGATGGAAGCGGAATGCCGCACACTTTACTGCTTCCGAGGTATTCCTTGAATGCCGATCCTGCCAAGTAGCCTCTGGCCACGCATTCCACAGGCAGCATCTCGGCCTTCTTCACCAGCATCGAGCGCTCCCGCACGGACGGATGCCGCGAGGCGCGCCGGGGGTATTTTGCCAGGTCAGCGGTGATCAGGTGCGACGGTACGACATCTTTTAAAAAATCAAACCAAAATAGCGATAATTGCGTTAACACGCGACCCTTGCAGGGAATCCCACTGCCCAACACGCAGTCGAACGCCGAGATGCGGTCCGTCGCGACAAACAGAAGGCTGTCGCCCAAGTCATAGATGTCCCGGACCTTACCCCGACCGGCCAAGGGTAGCGACAGCTTCGATTGCAACAGGACGTCATCCTGACACATACAACATGAGTATCCCAAAGCTCCCTATTTTTACGTGAATAAACGGAAAATTTGAGGCACGGGCGGTATTATTTTCCTGGCAAAACGCTGTCTTACCGAGTGATTCCAACCAATCCTCGCTCTGGTTTGTGACGTGCTTTCTACCCTTCCGGAAGGGAGTTCCATTTATGAATACCGACATGGTGCAAGGAAAATGGAAACAAATGAAAGGCGCGTTGAAGCAGCGTTGGGGCAAGTTGACAGACGACGATTTGACTACATTAAGCGGTAAAAAAGACGAGCTTATCGGCAAGCTGCAAGAGCGCTACGGTTACACGCGCGAGCAAGCTGTTATGGACGCTGACGATTGGGCCACTAAGGCCTCATATATGTGGGATGACGAAGCGCAATCAGCCGGAGCCGGGAGGAAGTAGCAGATCTGACGCGGGACCGGCCGTCGCTACACTGGAGAAATGCCGGTCCCGTATCGCTTTGCAACTTGTAATGAATTGTTCGAGAAACGGCCATTCGCGGAGGTTTGCCGGAAGCTGCGCACCCTCGGCTACGAGGGAATTGAACTGGCACCCTTCACTTTAGGCGAGGATCCGGCGGGGATCTCGACGGCGAAGCGGGCGGAAATCGGTTCGCAGATTGGTGACGCAGGATTGCACTTCGTAGGGTTGCATTGGTTACTGACTGCGCCTCCCGGTCTGCACGTCACGGCGCGAGACGAAATACAGCGACGGCATACGTGGGAATATGTTGGCCGTCTCATCGATTTATGCGGGGAGTTGGCGAATTTTTCCAATTCTCAAGAACCTGTGGTCGTATTCGGGTCGCCGAAGCAGAGATCTTCGAACGGTGGGCTGAGTCCGAAGGAGTGCGTCGATATCTTCACGCAAGAACTGGCACGCGCCGCACCGAGAGCCCAGGCGGCTGGCGTAACGCTTTTGCTCGAAGCGTTGTCACCGAGCCAGACAGACGTAGTCACCAGCCTGGCTGAAGCGGTTTCGATAGTTGAACAGATCGATAGCCCTGCTGTGCAGACGATGTTCGACGTTCACAACGCGATAGACGAAGTCGACCCGCACACGGAACTGCTACGTCGTTTCATGCCGCATATCCGGCATGTGCACGTGAACGAAATGGACGGCCGCGAACCGGGAATGGGGGATTATCCGTTCGACACGCTGCTAGCCACGTTAGCCCAGCTCAACTATTGCGGGTGGGTTTCGTTGGAGGCATTTGACTTCAGCCGCGACTCTTACGACGTAGCCGCGCGGGCGATAAGCCACTTAAAGGCGGCTACGCCCGACGGAGTAGCTGCTGCTCAAACATTATGAATCGTTACATCGTTACTGGGGGCGCGGGCTTTATCGGCTCCGCGCTGGTGCGTGCCTTGCTCGCCGAGGGCCGATCCGTTCATGTGATAGACAATCTCTCGACCGGCAATCAGCGGAACCTTGATGAGGTAGCGGACCGAATCACGGTACATAATCTGGACATCTGCGACTATGCCCACTTGGCGCCGGTGATCGCCGGAGCGCATCGCGTTTTCCATCTCGCGGCGATTCCGTCAGTGCCCAAGTCGATTGATAATCCAGAACCGAGCCATGCGAGCAATATCGATGGCAGCTTCAACGTGTTTCGGGCCGCCGCGGATGGCAAGGTGGGCCGCGTTATTTATGCCGCGTCTTCATCGGCCTATGGGGATACAGAGGTACTACCAAAGACCGAATCGATGGCGCCGCACCCGAAATCGCCCTATGCTGTACAGAAACTTTTGGGCGAATACTATGCGAGCGTATTTTCGGATTGTTTTAACCTCGAAACGATCGCCTTGCGCTTCTTCAATGTATTTGGGCCGCGTCAGGACCCTACGAGTCCGTATTCGGGAGTGCTCTCCATTTTCATGAGGTGTCTTCTCGAACGCCGTAGCCCGACTATTTTCGGCGACGGCGAGCAGTCGCGCGACTTTACGTACGTGGAGGATGTCGTAGGACTCTTGCTGAAGGCTGCCGAAGCGAAGGGCGTTTCAGGCAAGACCTTCAACGCGGGCAATGGCGGCCGGTACACGTTAAACGAGACCTGGGATTTGTTGCAGAAGATAGAAGGCGTGCAACTGCCCGCCCGCTATGGAAACGCGCGCCCAGGCGACGTGCGGCACTCGCAAGCCGACACCGCTGCTGCTGTTCGCGAACTCGGTCATGCGCCACAGTTCTCTTTCGAGCAGGGCTTGCGTCTCACGCTCGATTGGTACCGCACGCAATGGGAAGCGACGGTGCCAGCCGAGCCCGTGGCCACCAAACACGTGTGACGGATTCGTTTCGGTTAGGCGAAGATGGCATCTATCGATGTGATGCCTTTCAGGAATTCATATGGCAAAGCCACGGCTTCGGCACACGTTTCGTGAACCCCAGCGCGGATGTAACGCTGCGACAGATTCATTCCGCCCAAGTGCATAATGCACAGGGGCTGGCCGATCGAACAAATCAGGGAGATGGGCTTGCCACCCGAGAAGCGTCGCTAAAAATCGGAGTACGCACCGCGGATTGCGTTCCAATCCTGCTGCTCGACACCCGCCGGAGAGCTGTAGCCGCGGTTCACGCCGGATGGCGCGGAACGGCCGCCGCCATCAGCCAGCGGGCCGTGGCGAGTATGAACGAGTGGTTTGGAAGCAAGCCTTCGGATGTATACGCCGCTATTGGGCCTTCGATTCGAGTGTGCTGTTACGAGGTCGGCGCCGAGGTCGCAACCGCACTCGCACCTTTCTTCGCGGAGTGGCCGGCAGTGACCGGCAAACGCCATTTGGATCTGGCAGAGGCAAATCGGCGGCAGCTCAAAGCCGCGGGTCTGGGGGTGTCGCATATCTCCGACTCCGGTCTTTGTACGGCATGTCTGCCGGAGCAATTCTTCTCGTTTCGTCGTGAACCATCGAATCCGGGCCGCATGCTGAGCGCGATTTGCCGACTGGCGTGACCGCCCAGTCCTACACTCAAGAAAGGAAATCTGAAATCTATGGACCGCAAAGCAAAAGCGCAATGGAAAGGCGACCTGAAATCGGGCGCCGGGATTCTGTCTACAGCGAGCGGCGTGCTATCGAACACGCCTTATTCATTTCGCGACCGTTTCGAGCAGGGAACAGGAACGAATCCAGAAGAATTGCTCGCGGCCGCCCACGCTGGCTGCTTCACGATGGCCCTTTCTCTGATGCTCCAGAATGAAGGTCTGAAGGCCGATAGCCTCGAAACGACCTGCACTGTTACGCTCGACAAGGAAGGCGATGGCTTTGCGATCAAACGGAGCCGGCTGGAATTGCGGGCGCAGATTCCAGGAGCCTCGCAGGAAGCTTTCACACGCGCGACCAACGCGGCGAAAGAAGGGTGTCCGGTCTCGAAGCTCTTCGATACGGAAATTATCCTGGACGCGAAGCTCGAGAGTTAGAGGCGGGCTCAAGATGCGTCGCGGGCGGCTCGCCTGCCCGCTACTCCGCAAACATTCATCGCCGGATGGCTAGAAAGACGATGATGGCGAAGACGGCGGCAACCAGGATCGCTGACTTCCATTTTATTGGCGTTTGCGGGTTGCTAAGAGCGATGCTCGATGGACCGCTGAGAATTGGTGGAAACAGCATCCGTAAGGTGGAGAGCAGCACCAGGCTTGTGCCACTGCCGTAGAGCAGAATCTCGAAGGGCACCGCGAAACTGGCCGCCAGGAACGCTACCGATATACACCCGGCACATTCTAATACGCATTGGGCCCAGCCACGCTGCTTAGCCGGATCGGCATAGGCGTTGGAAAGCAACAGTCCTAATGCAATGAGTGCGGTTGGGATAGCCAGCCGAACGAACCCGGCGTGATTGTAGAGAAAGGCTTTTTGCCCGAGCCACCAGGCAGCAGAAGAAAAAGCCAGATAAACGGTGAGCCCTTCCATGAAAAATACTTGAAAGTCCGTGGTGCGTCGAATTCTGCTGAAGACAACGCATCCGAGCACCGGGAGTGCGATGGCGACATACTCTTGCCGCGACTTGCATTTCTCACGCAGATCTCCGAGGACGTGCTCGCGAGCGGCCCGGGGCAGGAGCAAACGGTATAGTTTCTCAACACGCTCGAGGGGCATACTTTATCCTGCTTCCTCGTCCCATTCCTTCCTCCATTTGCGAGTCCAATCCCGTCCAAATACCCGGGTGATGACCTCGGAAATTCGCGCGGCTGTGGCGGCAGATTCCTGCAAGGCCTGTTCGCCGATGGCCTCCACGCGATAGTACCTTTTGGCGCGTCCGCCACGTTCATTTGTGGGATCAGAAAGCCAGGATGATACGAAGCCCTTATCCTCGAGCCGATCCAGAGTGACGTATACGGCGCCCAGCGAAATCGTCTTGGGTTGGGCTAAATCGGCCACTTTGCCATGGATGGTCACTCCATAGGCATGGTCACGCAAACTTAGAATGGCAGCTAGCACGAGCTGCTCGAACTGGCCGAGAGAACCGATGCGGGCCATTTGTACAACAGTGTAAGGAAAATAAATTCGTCAGTCAATAATAAGAATTTATCTTGACTAGCATACCGACTGGTCTGTACGTTTGGGATGTGAAGGCAATTCCAGCGGCGGCCAAAACAACCCAGAGCAGGCGGCAGCGCATTCTGGGGGCGGCCTTTGCGGAGTTCTACAGGAGCGGGTTCCAGGGCGGGAGCCTGAATCACATTGTCGAGATGGCCGGCGCGACCAAGGGGGCGCTGTTCCACCATTTTGCGGGTAAGCAAGAGTTGGGCTACGCCGTGGTGGATGAAATCATTTCGCCACTCTTGATGCAGCGCTGGCTCGATCCTTTGACGGACTCAACCAATCCGATTATCGAATTGAAACGGGCCTTTCGGCAGTTTGTGAAAGAGGACATCGAGAGTGGTGCGTGGCTGCAAGGCTGCCCGCTAAACAATCTAGCGCAGGAAATGTCACCGCTCGATGAAGGGTTTCGTACGCGGATCGACAATTTGTATGGCTTGTGGCGAAGACGTCTTGCCACAGCGGTGGCAGCCGGCATCAAGGCAGGGAAGATCAGAAAAAATATTGCTCCAAAAAACGTGGCAGCTCTGGTAGTGGCTGCACAGATGGGCATTTGGGGCACGGCCAAAAATTCACAGGACGCGGATCTCATGAGGCAGTCGGGCGAGGCGGTCTGTGAGTATTTGGATGGCTTAAGCGAACAGTAGGAGGAGAAATATACATATGTCAACCCCAGCTCTAAAACAACAGACTTCGCAAGATGAGGCGGATATTCGTGCCATCATTGAGAGCGTCCAACGGGCGCATCACGCCAAGGATGCCGCGGCGATTGCGGCGCCGTTCGCTCCGCAGGCGGCTATCTTCAACCTGGCGCCGCCGCTTGCGCATCGCGGTGTGGACATCGACGAAAAGAAGACGTGGCTCGATACATGGGAAGGTCCGATCGATTTAGAGACACGCGACCTCCACATTACGGTAAGCGGTGACTCTGCCTTCGGGTATGGCTTCTATCGCATGAGCGGAACGCCGAAGGCGGCGGGCCGGGCTGTCAGCTTCTGGATGCGGGCGACGGTTTGCCTCCAGCGAAGTGAAGGCGCCTGGCGCATTGTGCATGAGCACACGTCCGTGCCGTTTTACATGGACGGCAGCCTGCGGCCGGCTTTCGACCTCGAACCGAAGGGGTAGGAGTAAGGACGGTCTTCAACGCGCTTCCGTTTTACGCGCCATCTGCTGACGAGTTATCTTATCGGTGCGATCGCGCCCCATGTGCGCGTCGGTAATCCGCTGGAAGAATCGGTGAAGCAGGAAACGGTTACACGTCTAGTCAAGCCTTGGCGGCGATTGACTCCACAATAGATGCCTTGCCCTTGAGCGATACCGGGGTATAGCGCTGATGCGCAGGCCCCTTCCTGGTGATGACGGTCTGGAAGCCTATCGTCTCGAAAGCCGTTTCGCGTCCTGATTCCAGCGTCACATCTGGCAATAGAAATGAGAATTGTGGATCACCCTCATCGGCGCTGGGGCCGGGATGAAGTGCAACTGTTATAAGGACGCCGAGATTGCCGGTCTGCGTGAGGTGAATCTCGTCCTTTTGGGCGGTCCCAGTGAATTGATCGACCTTGAAGTTAATGGACGGCTGTCCAGCGAAGTTGCTCAGCGAATAATCGATGGTGACATTGTGCCCGTGCAACGAGTAGTGGTTGGGCTTAGATTCTGCTTTGGACTGTGGCATCGTTAAAACCTCCGATTCCAGCACAAATACTAACAGAGTTTCGGCACTGTGGAGTCAGCAATTCATATAGATTCAACTGCTCAGCCACGTATTATTACCCGTGTACGTGGGAGTGCTGCTCTGGGGGAAGGATTCACCTGCGTAAACGACTTCGATTGAACACGACCTAAATGCTGCGCGCCCCAGAAAGCTCCCTGCGTCTTACTCTTCGCGAAGAGCGGTCATCGGGTCGAGGCGGGAAGCTCGGCGGGCGGGCAAATATCCGGCGATCGCAGCTACCATCGCTAGTATCGCGGCCGCGCCGCCGAGCGTCCATGGGTTATTCGGCGAAGACCATAAAGAAAGCTTGCCACCAGTACGCGTCGTCGCCAGCGCCATGCCGATGCCGGCTATCAGGCCGATCGCGATCAAAATCACGACCTCGTCCAGCACCATCCGTAGCACGCGAGACTGCTCGGCGCCCAAGGCCAGGCGAATCCCAATTTCGTTGCGCCTCCGCGCTACGTTGTACGACATCACGCCGTAGAGTCCGATCGTGGCGAGAAGGAGAGCGAGGGCGCCGAAGAAGCCGGAGAGTGTCGCGAGAAGTGTTTCACGCTGAATCGAGTCGTCTACCTTGCTGGCAAGCGTCTGAGACTCGATGGACACGTCGGGGTTCACTCGGGCGATGGCGGATTTCACGCCGGAGATGAGCGCGGTGGGAGCGCCGCCGGCAGCTCGCAATTCAAAGCCGGTGAGCGGACCGGGCGCTCCGCCTTGGCTCCACGGGATGAAAGCGAAGGGTGATGGTTCATCGCGCAGCGAACCGTACTTCGCGTCCTTCACGATGCCGACGATTTCGATCGGAGCGCCGGGAGTGTTTTCGTCCTGAAGACGGAAATGTCGGCCCGAGAGGATTCGCCGCCCCGAAGTATTTTTGGGCCATGGATTGACTGACGATGGCCACCTTCGTCGAAGTGGACGTGTCGTGGCCTGTTGAAATCGCGTCCCCCGACGATCGAGGTGCCGATGGTTTCAAAGTACCGGTCGCTCACATTGTTGAACGAGGCCATGGCGTCTTCGCGCGATTTCGGCGTGTAGCCTTCGACCACTACTTCACCGGCCCATCGGCAGTGGCAGACGGGCGTGATGGAGGAAACGCTGGCCGAGCGGAGACCCGGAATGAGGCGCAATTGGTCCAGCATCTCCTGATACACGGCGGACCACCGTTCCGGCGGATACTTTCCGGCACGAAGATCGACATTGACCAGCAGAACGTGGTCGCGATCAAATCCGGCATCGAGCGAAATAAGCTTCCAGAATGTCGAGAGCATCAAGCCCGCGCCCACGACCACTAACAACGACAGAGCCACCTGCGCCATCACCAGCACTTTGCCGAGCCCGATTTTCGATCCTTCTATCACGCCGCGGGCATTGGCCTTCATCGCGGATTGCGGATCGACGCGAGTGCCGCGCCAAGCCGGCGCAATGCCGAACAGCAGGCCGGTGAGAACGGCAATGCTCGCTGTAAACGCGAGCACGCGAACGTCCACTGCGAGATCGAGAGGAGCATCGAGAAATCGGACCAGCAGGCGGGCTCCCCATTCGGCGAACAGAACGCCAAGCATTGCGCCGATGCCCGACAGGAGCAGGCTTTCGGTGAGCAACTGACGAATCAGACGGCCACGGCTACCGCCGACGGCCATGCGGATCGCGATTTCGCGCTGCCGCGACGCCCCGCGCGCAAGCAGAAGATTCGCGACGTTGGCGCATGCGATCAACAGCACCACGCCGACGATCGTCATCAGAACGGTCAGTGCCTGGGCGTATTCCCTGCGCAGATAGGAGATTCCATTGGCGGCGGGCTGGGTATCGAAGGTCCGGCGCAGGTACTCCTCGCGCGCTTCGGGTCGCAACTGGCGGCCATCTTCTCTTGCCAGCCCATTTTGGTCGAGTGCCGATTTATAAATTTGCGGCGCCAGCGCTTTCAATCGGGCCGTCGCCTGGCTTGCCGAGACGCCGTGCTTCAGGCGTCCCATGACTTGCAGCCAGCCAACCGGATAGAAGTTAATATCGAGCATGCCGGGGCGGCCGCTCCCTATGACTGCCACTGCGCAGAGCGGCACCATCACGTCGGCCGAGCCGCCGACCTCGGTTCCGTTAAATCCCGGTTCGGTGACGCCCACGATTTCGATGGGATGCCTGTCGATTGAAATCGGCTTGCCGACGATGTCGGCGCGGCCGCCATATTCGCTTTGCCAGAAGCCATAACTCAACACCGCGCCTCCGGCGCAGCCGCGCGTGTCGTCGGCTGGGTTTCAGCGTTCGGCCCTAGTAGCGCGCGTACCCCCAACGTGTCGAAATATTGCCCGGATACATAGTTGCCATGGACCGAACGCGCTTGGCCTCCCGCCGCAGAGATCAAATCCCCAGCGGCCATAAGCGAAGATTCCTGAAAAGACGTCCTGGCGATCGCGGAGATGCTCCCAGGTCGGGTTGGTGAAGCCCGTGTAACTTCTGCTTGCCCATCATCACCTGGAACAATTCTTCCGGATGCGAGACCGGCAGAGCTCTGAGAATCACGGCGTCGATCAGGCTGAAAATGGCGGTGTTGGCTCCGATGCCGAGCGCAAGAGAGAGGATCGCCACAGTGGCGAAACCGGGACTTTTGCGCAGGGCTCGGAGAGCATAGCGAAGGTCCTGGAAGAAACGCGTCGAGCATGATAAGAACAGTATGATTTACTCAGCCAGAAGCGGTCGACCTTAAGTTCTCAGTGCCATTGGTCACGCGGATGGGATGTTGTGTGCCCTTCTTAAAGCTCGCGAAGGCCTCGTGGAAAGTAGATCCACTGTCGTCGCCCAGTGTTGATCCATCCTGCGTAAACCAACCTGGCTGCGTACTCTGAATCCGATCGAGCGTCAGGATTTCGTTTTGTCCTCGATAAACGCGAGCGCCGCCGAGTTCACACAATAACGCAAACCGAGCGGCATAGGCCCGTCGTGGAATACGTGCCCGAGATGTGCATCACATCTCGAGCACAGCACCTCTGTTCTGATTTCAGCAAGCGTGCGATCCTCATGTTCGGCTAGATTTTCAGGAGCAATCGGCGCCGTGAAGCTCGGCCACCCGGTACCGGAATCGAACTTTTGTTCCGATCGGAATAGCGCGGTGGCGCAACAGGTACAACGGTAGAGGCCTGCGCGGTGCTCGTCCCAGAAGCGGTTGGCAAATGCAAACTCCGTGCCGGCGCAGCGCGTTACCTCGTAGATTTCGGGAGCCAGTTCCGCCCGCCACTCGGCGTTGGTCTTTAGAATTTTTTTCAGGATTCGTCTAACAGGCTTTCTTTCGCCACTGGGGCAGAGTGTTAAGGAGATGGACGGGCCATTCCCCTCGGCGGCCGGATCGGGCAGGGCACGCGCCGAGCGCCGGAATACCAGCCACCATCCGCCCAAGGCAAACGGTGCAATCAGAAAAGCGCGCCTGGATGTACCAGATCGCATTGGCAAAAGCACATTGGCAAGATCGGGACCGCAGTTGTGAGAAACGGGCAATCTTATTCTTATTCATTAGACGACAACAGCGCGTGAGCGCGTTTCTTTTGAACACCATCAGGGCGAAACGGTCGTCTAGAAAAGTGAAAGCGCTATTCTTCAGGTTGTCCGGTTCGAAAAGTGCCAGTTAACATCAAACCCGAGCGCCAAGTCCAACCACAATTCCGGCGCTATTGGGAGCGGTCTCTCGTCCTGTTCCGTTCCTGGTGGCGCCGCCAGACTTTCCGGATTGCGCTGGTGGCAATTTTCGTCGGTCTGGTCGCTTTTGCCGGCATATTCACGTTCTTCTACGTGAAATACAGCCATATCGTGGATGAACGCATCCGGCGGCCTATCTTCAACGAACCGGCGCAGATCTACGCGAGGGGCGACCAAGTGGCCGTGGGTGACAGATGGAGCGCGCGCGCCATTCTTGCTCAGTTACGCAGCGCCGGCTATGCTGCGAGCGGCGCGGCGGCGCACACCAACCTCGGCACATTCTCCGAACATGGCGCGACGCTTGAGATCCATCCGGGCCCGGCGAGCTACAACCGAGGGCAGAGTGCGACGATACATTTCACTGACGGCCAGATAGACTCGATCACAGGTTCCGGAGGGAAGTCGCTTTCCTCCTACGAACTGGAACCGCAGCTCGTCACCGGGCTGTTCGATGCGAAACAACGTGCGAAGCGCAGACTGCTGACGTATTCGGAAATCCCTCCCCTGATCGTAAATGCCGTCGTGTCGATCGAGGATCGGCGGTTCTTTCAGCACGGCGGTATCAACTATGGCCGCTTAGTGGAGGGGCTGCTTGCGCCCGTCCTGAGGCATCACCGGATGCAGGGTGGTTCCACGCTGACCATGCAGATGGCGCGCGCCTTCTTTCTGACGAGCGAGCGTAGCCTGCAACGAAAACTTGCAGAGATGACCATCGCGCTGGTGCTGGAGCATCGTTTCACGAAGCAAGAGATTCTGGCGATTTACGTCAATCAAGTCAGCTTCGCCCAGCACGGCTCTTTCAATATTGAAGGTTTTGGCGAAGCATCGCAGGCGTTTTTCGACAAAGATATTAAGAACGTTACATTGCCGGAAGCTGCTTTGCTCGCAGGCGTGGTCAACGGACCTTCCGTGTTTTCTCCGTTCCGTCATCCTGGTGCGGCGACGAAGCGACGGAACATCGTCCTGCAGGCGATGTTCGATAACCATGTCATCAGCGAAGCTCAGATGACCGCAGCGAAAGCGGCGCCGCTGAAACTGGCGCAGCCGAACGTAGAGGCGAACGACGCTCCATACTATATCGATCTGGTGCGTGACCGACTCCTTTCCCGCTACGAAGACAGCGATTTGAGTGCGGGAGGTATGCGCGTCTACACGACGCTCGATCGCGGCCTGCAGGAGGCCGCCTCGGAGGCGGTGCAGATTGGCATGAAGCAGGTGGATGCCGCGATAGTGCGGCGGCGTACCCGGAGAATCCGTGAGGGGAAAGGCAAGAACGCCAAAGTCCGTACGGAAGTAATGCCGGGTCCTATGCCGCAGGTCGCGCTCGTCGCGCTCGATCCACATACCGGCGAGGTGCTCGCTTTAGTGGGCGGCCGCGATTACGCAACCAGCCAGCTGAATCACGCGTTAGCGAAACGCCCCACAGGCTCTATTTTCAAGCCATTTGTCTACGCCTCCGCGATCAACACGGCGCTCACGGAAGAGGCCGCGAAGGCATACACGCAGGTTACGATGCTCGATGCGACCGAAGGCACTTTCGATTTCAACGGCAAACCATACACGCCCCACAATTTCGATCCGAAAGATAGCGTTGGGTCCGTTACTGCGCGGCAGGCTCTTGCTCATTCGATCAACACAGCGACGATTCGGCTGGCGGAGATGGTCGGCTATGACAAAGTAGTGGCGCTTGCGGAAGCGGCGGGGATTCCGGATCTTAAGCCGACGCCAGCCATGGCTATCGGCGCATACGACGCCACGTTGCTGAACATGGCCGAGGCTTACACAGTGTTCTCGAACGACGGAGTCCGGGTGGCTCTCAGGTTTCTCCGCTCGATCGAAGCGCGCAGCGGCGACACCCTGGAAACCGTGACGCCCCGGCGAACTAACGTGCTCGATCCGCGGGTAGCATATGTCATCACCGACATGCTGGAATCTGTCCTCAGGGAGGGGACGGCGGCGGGAGCCGTCGGCGCCCGTTTCAGCTCGCCTGCCGCGGGCAAGACCGGGAGTTCGCACGATGCCTGGTTCGCGGGATACACGTCGAATCTCCTCTGCCTCATCTGGGTTGGCAACGACGATTATACGGACATCAAACTGGACGGCGCGCGAGCAGCGGCGCCCATTTGGACAGAATTCATGCTGCGAGCGCAGAAGCTACGCCGATATAGCGATATGAAGCCATTTACGGCGCCCGCCGGGGTACTGCCAGTTGCGATCGATAAGGCCAGCAATCTTCCAGCAGATCACGCCTGCCCCGACGACTATCAGGTGTATTTCATCGATGGCACGATACCGGCGGCCACCTGCGATCACCCGGAAGGACCATCCCGAAATATTTTCCAAAAAATATTTGGACTCGGGTCGCATCGGCAACTCATGATTCCTCCCGTAACGCAGCCGAACCCCGCGACACCCGCCCAGCCGGCTGCGCCAAATAGTCCTCCACAAGCAACGAATCCAACCGAACAAGCCACGCCTCCTCCACAGCAGGAGGAGAAGCCGAAGAAACGCGGATTCTGGAAGCGAGTTTTCGGCGCCGGAAAAGATTGAAGCGAAGAGCTATTCTTCGTCCTGCTGCGCGGCAAGCTTGGTGACGACGGAAAGATCCTCCAGGGTGGTCACATCGCCGGTGACCGCATGGGTTGTGACGATCTCGCGCAGCAGGCGCCGCATGATTTTTCCACTGCGTGTCTTGGGCAATCCATCCGTAAACCGGATTTCTTCCGGACGGGCGAAGGCACCGATCTCACGTCCCACCCAGTGGCGCAGTTCCTCCCCGAGCGTGTCGTGATTCCAATCGCCTTGCTTTAATGTGACGAACGCGCATACCGCTTGTCCGGTGATTTCGTGCGGCTTACCGACCACGGCGGCTTCGGCGACAGCGGGGTGATGTACCAGCGCCGATTCGATCTCCATGGTGCTCAAGCGGTGGCCGCTGACGTTCATGACGTCATCGACGCGTCCAAGCACCCAGAAGTAGCCATCGTCATCTCGGCGCGCGGCATCGCCGGTGAAATAGCAGCCCGGAACGCGTGACCAATACTGTTCCATAAAGCGCTTCGGATCGCCCCAGATGTTCCGAACCATACTGGGCCAGGGATGACGGATGATCAGATATCCCTCGCGATTATTTCCAACCGGCTGGCCTTTGGCGTCCACGATGTCGGCGATTACACCCGGGAGCGGCAGTGTCGCGGAGCCGGGCTTGAGGGGTACGGCGCCTGGCACCGGCGCGATGAGTATGGCGCCGGTCTCGGTCTGCCACCACGTATCGACGATCGGGCAACGCTCTTTTCCGATCACTTTGTGATACCACTCCCAAGCGGCTGGATTGATCGGCTCGCCCACCGACCCTAGCAGCCGGAGGCTCGAGAGATCGTGCGCTTCGGGCCATCGATCACCTTGACGGATCAGCGCGCGAATCGCAGTCGGCGAAGTGTAGAACACGGACACCTTTCGCTTCTCGACGATTTGCCAGAAGCGGCCGAAATCGGGATAGTCTGGCGCGCCCTCGTACATTACAACCGTCGCGCCCGCCGCCAGCGGACCGTACACGATGTAGCTATGGCCAGTCACCCAGCCAATGTCCGCAGTGCACCAAAAAATATCGTCGTCACGCAGATCGAAGACCCACTTCATGGTCATCAGCGTTTGCAAAAGATAGCCGGCTGTCGTGTGCAAGATGCCTTTGGGTTTGCCAGTTGTACCCGACGTGTAGAGAACGAATAGCGGATGATCGGAATCGAGATCCTGTGCTTCGCAGTGTTCGGCAGCACGGGTGACGGAGGTATGGTCGTCCAGATGGCGCTCCAGTTCGTGCCACCACACATCACGACCTTCTTTCATGTCGACGGGCGAGCCAGTGCGCCGATAGACGATGACGTGCTTCACTCCGATGAGATCACTCACGGCGCCATCCACGGCAGTTTTGAGGCGTACTTCTTTTCCGCGCCGCCAGCCGCCGTCGGCCGTGATCACGATCGCGGCGTCGAGGTCTTCGATGCGCGCGCGCAATGCTTCCGCCGAGAATCCTCCGAACACCACGCTATGGATGATTCCCAGACGAGCGCAGGCAAGCATAGCGATTGGCAGTTCGGGGACCATCGGCATGTAGATCACCGCGCGGTCGCCGGCGCGGTAGCCGAGGTTCTTGAGCATGGTGGCGAAGCGGCTGACCAGGCGATGGAGTTCCTGATACGTGATGATGCGCTCATCGCCCGGCTCGCCTTCCCAAATCAGCGCTGGTTTGTCTTTTCGGTCGGTAAGAAGATGTCTGTCCACGCAGTTGTAACAGGCGTTGATCTTGCCGCCCACGAACCATTGGGCGAAGGGCGGCTGCCAATCGAGAGGCTGATGAAACGGTTCGAACCAAGTCAGTTCCCGGCTCGCCAGTTCCGCCCAAAATTTCGCCGGATCGTTAGCGGCGCGCTCCTGCAGTTCGTGGTAGCCGGACAAATCTTGGATCTGCGCGTGTTTCGTAAATTCGCTACTTGGTAAATATACTTTCGAATCGCTCATGAGTCAGCTAGGCCAGTTTAACAATGCTAAGCTGCTGGGCGTGGCGCGGCTGCTGATTGTTGCCGGTCTGATTCTGGTTGGTCTGGGACTGCTTGCGCTCATTGCCGAACGCTTCCATCTGCCGCTGGGACGTTTGCCGGGAGACATCGCGTGGCGCGGCAAGAGCACAACGTTCTATTTCCCCTGGGTCACTTGTTTGTTGCTAAGCCTTCTCGGCACAGTGCTCCTGTGGATCTTCCGCCGCTAGTACTCTCGAAACAGGCCGATTGCCAATACAATGCGACTTCTCGCAACGCGTTCAGCGAAGCGAGCCGGGCGAGGACGCCCTGCGCGGACCAGAGGTCCGCCCTACAAAATCTAGCAAGTGGCATTCGATTGACAACCTAGTGCACACTTCCGGCGTGTTCGAGCGGCCAAAATACGAATACCGCCTTGCCGTAAATGTAGCTGCGCGGCACGAATCCCCAGGCGCGACTGTCGTTCGAAGAACTGCGATGATCCCCTAGCACGAAGTATTCGTTGGGTGGGACCACATGATCGGGGTAAGACCGGTCGTCACGATATTCACGTGGGACGTAGTTTTCCTGAAGCTTGCGGCCGTTTACCCATACCCAGCCATCCTTGACCGCAACCGCATCGCCGGGCAAACCGATCACGCGCTTGATGTACGATTTCGTCGTGTCTTCGGGAAACCAGAATACGACTGTGTCTCCACGCTCAATGGCGCCGAGTCCGAACTTGTAGCTGAACTGATTGATAAACAGCCGCTCTTGGTCGTAGAGGCTGGGCATCATGCTGGTGCCTTCCACTTTCACGGGCCGATACAGGAACAAGATCACCAGGACAGCTATCAGCACGGACAGCATCAGATCCCGAAACCAAGCGAGAGTTGTGATGAGGGGGGAACGAGAATTCTCGCGGGGCCGCCGCTCCACAAAGGCAGCAACTTCGCCCTGCTCGGGAACCGATTCTTCCATAGCCGGATGCTTACTTCTAATCTACAAGGAAAAGAGTGAGCGTGCTTTCGCTTCGCTCGCCCATTTGTTGGACGAACGGTTTAGGGTTTCGGTGGGTGCGACGAGGCTTCTAGTAGTGGGCGGCGCCCGTCAATTGCTGCTCAGCGCGGAACCAATCGTCTTCCGGAGATCCATGCACGTAGCCGCGGCTGATCCAGAACGAATGCGCGAGTTCGGCTATTTGCTGGTGTGTGACCACGCGCGGCGAGTCCGCCGGGGTCAAATTCAAGGCTGTGCTACTGCTCTCACTCATCACAGCCAGCGCTTCGGCAACAGGCGACGCACTGAGCTTGTGATGATGACTGGGTGACTCGGTTTTTACTATCTCCGTAGTCTTCGGCGCGGAAGATTTAGAAGTGCGCGGTTTCGATTTGAGTTCCGCCGGGCCAGCGCTTTCGAGCGTGACGGAAGCGGCTGAATCCGCTATCTTTCGTGGCTTTTTCGAAGATTTGTTCGACTGCATAAAGTTATTTTAGAACGCCGCAAACAATCTTTCCAGCATTTGTTGTTAAGCCCCTGGTAGCAGAGACTTACGCGTCCTTACGGCGCGCACCCTATACTTTAAACAGGTGCATTCTCGCTTTTGCCGCGATGGCGCGGCTATTTGTTTGTTAATTTTCGCCGGTCTTCCGGTCTATGCCGCTCAAGCAAGCGGAAAGGGCGGAACTATCCAAGGAACTGTGAGCGATCCGACTGGCGCAGTCGTCGCGGACGCGGTCGTGTCGCTGACGAACGGTGTAACTGGCTACACGCAAACGAGCAAGACGGGAAGCGACGGCGCGTACCGGCTGACCAACGTGCCGCCGAATCAATACGTTCTCGATATCTCGTCACCAGGTTTTCATAAATATCAGGAAGGCATTGCGGTCCGCACACCGGTACCGATCGTGATCAACGCCAAACTGGCGCTTGCCGGTGCGACGGAGAGCATTACCGTAGAGGCTTCGCCCGAGACGCTAGAGAACGTTCCCGCAGGGCACGTTGACGTAAGCCAAAATCTGCTTGCCAATCTCCCGGTCGCCTCCGTGGGACAGGGTTTGAGTGACGCGATTACGCTCACGTCGGGCGGAGTGGTCGCCGATTCCAACGGGTTCTTTCATCCACAGGGCGACCACGGAGAGACCACTTATGTGGTGGATCAGCAGGTTATTGGCGATCAGCAGAACAAGACATTTTCCACTCAGCTTCCGGCCAATGCGTTTCAGTCCCTGGAACTAGTGAGCAGCGCGCCCGATGCTGAATTCGGTGGCAAGACCAGTTTGATCGTCAACACAGTGACGCGCTCGGGATTAGGCCAACGGCCGAGCTTCAGTTTCGAACCGTATTATGGCTCTTTCGGCACGGTTGGCGAAGATGCGACGTTCGGCATCGGCGGGCCGCGCTGGGGGAATTTTCTGGTTCTCGATTTTAGCCGGACTGGCCGCTTTCTCGATTCGCCGGAATTCACGCCGTTTCACGATATCGGCAATACCTCGACGATTTTCGACCGCATCGATTTCCAACCGAGTCCACGCGATTCGCTGCATCTGAATATTTTTGCGGCGCGCAACTGGTTTCAGATCCCAAACACGTACGACCAGTTGGCGCAGGACCAGCGACAGCAGGCGACGACGCTCAGTTTCGCACTCGGCTATCAGCACACGTTCAACGCACACACCTTGCTTTCCGTGGATCCGTTTGTGCGTCAGGATCGCGTGAACTACTATCCGAGCGCAGATCGGCTGGTAGATTTTCCGGCCACCATTGATCAGGACCGGCATCTTACGAACTGGGGAACTCGTGCCGATGTTTCGTACTCGAACAAGATCCACAACGTAAAAATCGGAACCGAGATCACGCAAACGCGATTAATCGAAAACTTCGGGCTGGGGATTACCGATCCGGAGTTTGATGACAGCGAGAATCCCGGCCTTGTTCCCTATAACCTCACTCAGGGCGGCCAGCCGTTCTTGTTCCATGGTGCAGCGAACATCAACCAGCAGGCGATTTTCGCGCAGGACGCGATTACACTCAAAAATCTTACAATCAGCGCAGGCCTGCGATTCGATCATTACGACGGCATCAGCACCGACAAGCTGTTGCAGCCGCGTCTCGGGTTGTCCTATCTGGTGAAGCCGACGTCCACGGTGCTGCGCGCCTCCTACACACGCGCCATGGAGACGCCGTATAACGAGAACCTGGTACTCTCAAGCTCTACCGGCCTGGGAGGGTTGGCGTCGAACGTTCCCGGCGCCTCTGGCGATCGCGCGCTGCGCCCGGGCCATCGCAATCAATACAGCGTAGGTGTGCAGCAGGGAATTAAGAAATACGTGCAGATCGATGCCAGCTATTTCTGGAAATACACGCAGAACGCATTTGACTTCGATGCGCTTTTCAATACGCCGATTGCTTTTCCGATCTCCTGGAGGCAATCGAAGATCGATGGTGTGTCGCTGCGCGTATCGACATCGAGTTGGCACGGGTTGCAGGCTTATTCGACCCTCGGTCACACACGCGCACGTTTCTTTGGGCCGGAAACCGGCGGCCTGATCTTCAACTCACCTCTCGACGCCGGCGTCTTCCGCATTGACCACGACCAGGCGCTGCAACAGACCAGCTACCTTCGCTACCAGCACGGAAAGGATGGTATCTGGTTTATGTTCACCTGGCGCTATGACAGCGGGGAGGTAGCGGGTTCCGTTACAGATCTGGACGACGCTTTGGCCCTGACCGCCGCACAGCAAGCAGCTATCGGTTTCTTCTGCGGTAGCCAGTTCGCCGCGTTAGGCCATCCCATTACGTCGTGCGCGAGCGATTACGGCGCAACACGGCTTTCCATTCCGGCGGCCGGAACGTTCAACCCCGACCATAACCCGCCACGAATCACCCCGCGTAATCTATTCGACGCCGGCGCCGGAACGGATAATCTTTTTCACAAAGAAAGATTTAAGACGAGCCTGAAATTTAGCGTTCTTAACTTTACCAACGAAGCGGTACTGTACAACTTTCTGTCTACTTTCAGCGGCACGCATTGGGTGACGCCGCGGAGTTACCGAGTTACACTCGGCTGGGTATATTGATCCCGTAGCAACCGATTCACGCCCCGCAGCATCTTCAAAATATTGCATGAATGTTGCGAACGTTTTTCAATCATGGGGAAAGGTTCTTGCGGGAAACATACCCATGCTCTCAATCGAGATCACGCGCGAATGCCCGCTCCACTGTCCGGGATGTTACGCGTATGGCGATTCTCATTTGGGAGAAGGCGGTCCAAATCTGCGAAGCGTGAGTGACTCGCGCGGGAGCGAGCTGGTGAGGGGCATCTATCGTCTGGTGGATGAGCACCAACCTTTGCAGGTCTCTCTGGTTGGCGGGGAGCCGCTGATGCGGCACCGCGAACTGAAGGAGGTGGTTCCGGAGCTCAGCCGGCGTGGCGTCTACACGTTGATAGTGACTAGCGGGGTCATACCGATTCCCCTTGCTTGGACGGACCTGCCGCAGGTGACGGTGGCCGTCTCTGTCGATGGCAATCCTGAAGATCACGACGTCCGGCGGAAGCCGGCGACATACGAGCGCATTCTTAAAAATATTGCGGGGTGCCGCGTGAACATCCACTGGACAGTTGTGCGTAAGAACATCGAACAGCCGGGGTACATGGACCGTTATTTGTCGTTCTGGAATGATCGTCCCGAGGTCCGGAATATCTGGGTAAGTGTCTACACACCGCAGCACGGCGAAGAATCGGCGGAGAGACTGACGACGAAAAATCGATCGGAACTGACCGCTTACTTCAATGGTATTGGGCGGAAGTATTCGAAGCTCACCATGCACCCGGGCCTGATGCGGGCATTTTTGGAGCCCCCGAAGAATCCGGCCGATTGCTTGTTCTCGACGCTTTCGGTGAACTATACCGCTGACTTGCGCACGCGCGTTGAGCCGTGCGTTTTCGGTGGCACACCGAGCTGCGCCGAATGCGGGTGCTCCATGAGTATGGGCATGCATTGGCTCGGGGGTGTGCGTGTCATGGGACCGTTGCGGGCCAGTCATCTGATTCGCGGTTCGCTCGCGGTCGGTCGCGGCGTGAATCGGGTTTCCGGCAAGGGCAAAGGCATTCGGTGGGCGGCGCAGGAGCAACAAGCCGACCCCGGCCTGATTCAGATCGGCCAATAAAAGCGCTTGGCGCTCTGCCAGAATAAAAGGCAATGTCGAAAAGTGTCGTTATGATCGCCAGCGGCGATCTGCGCCTCTCTGCCAACCGCGTTTGCTGGCCCGCGCAACAGCAGGTCGAAGAGGCTATCACCAGGGCCGTTGAATCTTTCGGTTTTGAACTTAAGCGCGGTCATCCTGTCGACGCGGCAAAACAGCACGGTTTCATCGACTCGCAAAAATACGGGATGGATGTGTTCCGGCAGATCGCGCCGACAACGCCTCTTATCGTTGTCGAAGCCGTCTGGCAATACAGCCACCATGTTTTACACGGCCTCGCGACACATCGCGGGCCAATCCTGACGGTGGCGAATTGGAGCGGCCAATGGCCGGGATTGGTGGGCATGTTGAACCTGAACGGCTCACTGACAAAGGCCGGAATCCACTATTCCACTTTATGGTCGGAGGATTTCAGCGATCAGTACTTTCTGGACCGGCTGCGCGCCTGGTTGAATGGGCAGCCGGTCGTACACGACGCGAGTCACGTTCGGCGCCTTGAAGACTGCACAATTCCGGATGAAGCCGGAAATCTCGGCAGATCGCTCGCGAGCCAGCTTAAACGAGACAAGGCCATCATGGGTGTCTTCGACGAGGGGTGCATGGGTATGTTCAACGCCATCGTGCCCGATCATCTGCTGAACGCCACCGGGGTGTACAAAGAGCGCTTGAGTCAATCGTCGTTGTATGCCGCCATGCGTGAAGTCTCGACCGAGGAGGCGCAGGGTGTGCGGGCGTGGCTCGATCGCAAAGGACTGGTATTCAAGACGGGTCCGAATCCCGAAACCGATTTGACAGATGCGCAGATTCTAGACCAGTGCCGAATGTATATTGCGGCAGCGCGTATTGCCGCCGAATTCGGCTGCGATGCGATCGGAATTCAGTATCAACAGGGCTTGAAGGATCTGGCGCCGGCGTCGGATCTTGTTGAAGGCTTGCTCAACAATTCGGACCGCCCGCCGGTCTCCGACCAAAACGGGCGGGTACTCTATGCGGGGCAACCGTTGCCGCATTTCAATGAAGTTGACGAGTGTGCGGGTCTGGATGCGCTGGTGACGAATCGCGTCTGGAATGCGCTGGCGTTTCCACCTGAGACGACGCTGCACGATCTGCGGTTTGGTGAAGACTACAACGGCGAGTTCGTCTGGGTATTCGAGATTTCAGGTGCGGTGCCTCCGGCGCACAATGTAGATGGATTTCGCGGCACCGTGAGCGAGCGGCAGCCTCCGATGTATTTCCGCCTCGGGGGCGGGTCGCTCAAGGGGGTTAGCAAGCCGGGTGAGATCGTGTGGAGCCGGATCTTCATCGAAGACGGAACACTCAAAGCGGATATCGGGCGGGCGCGGGCGGTCTCGCTCCCGCCCGAAGAAACGGAGCGCCGCTGGCGCAGTACTACGCCGCAGTGGCCCATCATGCATGCGGTGCTGTGTGGTGTGACGCGCGATCAGATGATGGGGCGACACAAAGCGAATCACATCCAGGTGGCATACGCACCGGACGCGGCGGGCGCACAAAAGGCGCTGGCCGTGAAAGCAGCGTTCTTCCGTGAGGCGGGCCTCGACGTCAGCGTTTGCGGCACGGAGACGGGGCTTTAGACGATGAAAGTCGGACTGATCGGAACGGGCGCGATCGCCAACAAACACGCGCTTGCTTATAAAAATATCGGATTCGAACTGGTGGCCTGTTCGAACAAGACCGAGGCACGCGGACGGGAATTTGCCGAGCGCTGGTCGGCCGAATTCGTTCCGGATTCGGGTGACCTCTGCCGCTATCCGGGGCTCAATTTCGTCGACGTGTGCAGTTTTCCAGACTCGCATCTCGAGCCGGTTGAGATTTGCGCTTCGATAGGGCGTCCGGTGCAACTGCAGAAGCCGATTGCGACGAATCTAGAGGCGGCCCGCCGCATGATAAACGTTGCGCGAAACGCGGGCATCAAGCTTTGCGTGATGAGCCAGCATCGTTTCGACGACGCTACGTTGTTTCTAAAGCGTGCCCTTCCGGCGGGGCGGCTCGGGAAATTGCTACAAGCCGATGCGTATGTGAAATGGTTTCGAAGCGATGAATATTACTCGCGGCCGATAAAAGGAAGCTGGCACACCGAAGGCGGGGGAGCTCTCATTAACCAGGCCATTCATCAAGTTGACATTCTCCTTCACTTGATGGGCCCGGTGGTGCAAGTAAGCGGTATCTGGCAGCTGGGTGCGCGACACAAAATTGAGTCCGAGGACGTCGTGAATGGTTTGCTTTCGTACCAATCCGGGGCCACCGGGGTCATTCAGGCCGCTACGGCGTTTTGGCCCGGTTACACGGAGCGGATCGAAATCCATGGGACTAAGGGGACGGCCATCATTTCCGGGGATCGCCTCACTACCTGGGACGTCCTCGATGATGAAGAGGCGAGTGCCGCCGATCCCGCGCCGCTGGATGTTTCGACGACCGCCTCCGGTTCGTCCGACCCGATGGCCATTTCGGTTACGACGTTCGAGCGGCAATTTCTGGATTTCGCCGAGGCTATTAAGACTGGCCGGGAACCGCTTGTGAACGGAGAAGAAGGTTATCGCGCTCTGGAACTTGTTCTGTCGGTCTATGAATCCTGCCGGAAAGGGCAGCCAATCTCGCTCCATCCGGGGATATAATCAAAGCGAAATTGATTACCGATCCGCACGTACTCGAGTTGCCTCCGGGTAGCGGCGGCGAATTGATTGACACGTCTCCCGATGTGAGGAGGCTGGAGCACTACCTGAAAGAATTCGGGGAGCGGCATCCTGCTAGGCTCCAGTCGCTCTCATCCGATCGCCTGGCTTGGTTGCAAGTCATTTTCGCTGCGAGCCGCTTCCTGTCTGATGAATTGCTGCGCCACCCAGCGTGGATCGCCAATGCCGGCCCGATGGACAGCGATTTGTCTCGCGCGGACTATCAGGAGCGTTTACGCATATTTCTTGACGAGCGCCAGGCTCTCTCGCCATCGGCATTGGATCTGGCGTTGTTCCGGCGGCAGGAGTTGTTGCGGATCGTTTTGCGCGATATTCTGCGATTCGGCTCGCTTGCGGCCATTACCGAAGAGCTTTCCAATCTGGCCGATGCCATTCTCTCTCGCGCATTGGAAACGGTGAGCGCCGAAGTGGAGGCGCGGCATGGGGCGCCTCTCGTCGAGGACGGTGGTGAGCCGGCTAGTTTCTCTGTGCTGGCATTAGGGAAGCTCGGCGGCCGTGAATTGAATTACAGCTCAGACGTCGATCTGATGTTCCTCTACAGCGACAACGGAGAAACCGCGGGCGCGCAGAAGATTACCAACGGGGAGTATTTCAAGAAGGTCGCTAACCGTTTCACGAAGCTGCTTTCCACGTACACGACCGCCGGGCTGTGTTACCGGATCGATTTGCGGCTGCGTCCGGAAGGCACGCTCGGCGAAATCTGCCATTCGCTCGCGGCTGCGAAAGATTATTACTCCAAACGCGCGCGCGACTGGGAGTTGCAGATGCTGATCAAAGCGCGCGCGGCCGCCGGCGACGAAGCTCTGGGTGGGGATCTCCTGGATTTTGTCGAGCCGTCCATCTACTCGACTACGCTTGATTTCTCGACCATCGAGAGTATGTTCATTGCACGAGCGCGCTTCAACGAAAAGCTTGTCACGAAGCGGCTCAACCGGAGTGATTTGGACGTTAAGTTGACGCGCGGCGGCATTCGCGACATCGAGTTTCTGGTGCAGTGCCTGCAGCGGCTTCACGGCGCACGCGAGATTTCACTGCGGCACGGCAGTACACTGCTTGCTCTGGAACATCTGCATGAGCGTGATCTGCTCTCCTCCACAGAGTATTTACGCCTTCGCGACGCCTACGAATATTTTCGCCGTCTCGAGCATCTGCTCCAGATTGAGGACGATCGTCAAACGCATACATTGCCGTCGAATCCTCTTGAACTCGAGCGTATTGCTCATTTATTACGCCCGCATGGTTTCAGGCCGCATGCGCCTGATGCGATGGCGCGATTTCTAGGAGAGCTCAACCAGCATTTTGAAAACGTGCAGGCCGTATATGAACGCATTGTGCATGCGCAAAGGCCTTTACACTATGCCCAAGGGCCGGCGGCCGCACCGGTTGAGGAGCTTCCGGCGCGAATCGATGTCCCGGGTGGAGTAGACCTATCCAACGAAGTTTTGGGCGCTCTCGAGAAGCCGGCGCCTCACCTGGTTGAACGTCTGCGCACGCGCCGTGTGCATCGCTCCGAACATTCCCTCTCCGAATTCCTTAAATCGCTGCTTGAGGCGCCGCAGCATTTAGAAGTGCTCGACAACAATACGACTGTGGCGGATTGGACGATTCAGCTCTTCGAACTGAGCCCCTATTTGGCCGCTCAATTGTCGCGCTACCCAGAACTGCTCGAAGAGATCCGACGCGCCGCAGACCATCCGACCTGGCGCTGGGTCTTCGAAGGATTAGCCGCGCCGCTGAACGACATCGAAGGATTGCGGCGTTTCTTCCGGCGAGAAATGTTTCGCATTCTGGCGGGCAGTATTTGTGTTCCGGAGCCGGTGTTTGCGACGCTCGATAAGACCTCGGCGCTGGCGGAATTCGTTATTGCTCGTGCGTATCGTATCGCGCTGGAACGCAGTCTCGATCATGCGCGCCGGCATGCCGCGCCTGAAAAACCATTTATCGAAACGCAGACCGAGATGATGGTGGTTGCCCTGGGCCGCCTCGGCATGCGCGAATTCGATTTGGGTTCGGATGCGGATCTGATATTCATTATTCCGGACGGCGAAATCGAACACCAGCTTTTTTGGATCCGAGTGGCGGAGCACCTGATCGAAATTCTCACAACATATGTGGGAGACGGCCCTATTCTTTCGCTCGATACGCGGCTGCGGCCTAACGGCCGCGAGGGCATGCTTGTGCAGGCGGAATCGACTTACGTGGATTACTTTGCGTCGAAGGCGGAGGCCTGGGAAGGCATAGCGTACATGAAGGCCCGGGCAGTGGCGGGCGACACGGACCGCGCGACTACTTTCTTGAACGAGCTGCAGCAGGTCGATTGGCGCCGTTATGGACAGAGCGGCCGCTCGAAACACGATTTGCGGCAGATGCGGACCCGTCTGCAACGCGAGCAGGGCAGCGTCACGCCGCTAAAAGCGGCCGAAGGAGGGTACTACGACGCGGATTTCATTCTGATGTATCTGCGTTTGAAGGGCGCCGGCATGTTCTTTAAGAGCCTGAATACGCCGGAACGCATTGACGTAGTGGAAAAAATGGGCCACCTCGATCGCCACGACGCGGAATCTCTTTTGCGGGCAACCACTCATTTCCGCGCCCTCGATCACGCGCTGCGAATTGTCACCGGAAGGGCCGAAGAGAAGATACCTGCGACTCAAGCCGAACGGGAAATGGTTGCTATTCTTGTGGAGCGCTGGACTGGCCGCCATATCGAACCAGCGAATCTTGCTAGCGATTTACTCGCGTTGCAAACTCGGACACGCAAAATATTCGATCGTATCTTTACCTGAACGAGAGCCAGTTATTCGTCTTCTTCCACATGCATGTGGGCCTTCGCGGCGGCGATAATTTTCTCAGCCTGTGGCGCCGGGACGTAGTCGTAGTGGTCGAACTCCATGTGGAACGAGGCGCGGCCTTGCGTCTTCGAAATCAAGTCGTTTTGATAATTGAGCATTTCCGACATCGGTACCTGTGCGCGGATAGATTGCGTAGCACCTTTAACGTCCATGCCGGCGATGCGGCCACGGCGGCCGTTGAAATCGCTCATTAAATCACCGGCGAACTCGGTCGGCGTCTCGACATCGACTCGCATGATCGGTTCGAGCAGCGCGGGCCGCGCCTGTTGCATCGCAGCGCGAAACGCCTTGCGGCCAGCGAGCTTAAACGCCATCTCGGAGGAGTCGACATCATGATAGGACCCGTCATAGACGGTGACCTTGAAGTCGGTGACCGGATAACCGGCCACGAATCCCTGTTCGGCTGCCTCGACGACGCCCTTTTCAACGGCCGGGATGAATTGCCGGGGGATCGAGCCGCCAAAGATATCATTGACGAATTGAAAACGTTCACCGCGCGGCAATGGTTCGATACGAATCCAGCAGTCGCCAAATTGCCCGTGGCCACCGGTCTGTTTCTTATGCCGCCCTTGCACGCTGGCGGTTCCGCGAACAGTCTCCCGGTATGGAATCTTGGGAGCGTGCAATTCCACTTCCACTCCGTAGCGGCGCTTCAAACGGCTGACTACTACCTCCACATGCTGCTGACCATTGCCGGCCAGTAGAAATTCCTTGGTCAGCGAATCGCGGTAGAACCGCAGCGAGCGGTCCTCTTCAAGAATTTTATTCAACGCTGTACTCAGGCGGTCCTCGTCACTGCGGCTCTTCGCTGAAATGGCATATGCAATAGACGGCTCAGGGAGTTCGACTGGCTTGAATACGACACAATTCGTTTTTTCGCACAGAGTATCGCCGGTCAGGGTCTCCTTCAATTTCGCGACCGCGCCGATGTCGCCGGCCCGAAGTTCCGTAACCGGTTGCAGGCCCTTGCCGAAGGGCGTAGCGATATGTGCCAGTCGCTCGTTCACATTCGACCGCATATTCACCAGATGCGCGTCGTCTTTTAGTGTTCCTGACGTCACTTTGAGGTAAGAAACGCGCCCGGCAAAAGGATCAGCTGCAGTCTTGAACACGAAAAGAGAAGGTGCCCCGGTTGGTGTGATCGCCTGCTCGCTCTCGACGCCATTTTGAACTGCTATTCTTTTCGGCCCTTCCAATGGCGAAGGCAAAATTTCAGCGACAAGATTGGCCAACAGGTCGGCGCCCATGTTTTGCACCCCAGCCGCGCATAACACCGGGAAGATGCGCCGTTCGCGCACGGCTTGCTGCAGGCCACTTACAATATGCTCCACAGGCAACGTGCCGGTCGCGAAAAATTCCTCCATGAGCTCGTCGTTGCCCTCAGCGATCATTTCCACCAGGGTTTCATGCGCCACGGTGGCGGCTTCCTGTTCCGAAGCCGGGATCTCGCTCTGCTTCCCTTTGCCATCGCCGCCGCTTGCATAGGAATACGCCTCCATGCGGATCAAATCGATGACTCCGCTGAATGTTTTCTCCGCGCCGAGAGGCAAATGTACCGGCACGGCCGCCCTACCGAAGCGCTCGTGCACACTCTCCAGAGTGCGCTCGAACGAAGACCGTTCACGGTCGAGTTTGTTGACCACCAGCACGGACGGAAGCTTAAACTCCTCGGCGAATCGCCAGACCTTTTCGGTGGAAACTTCGACTCCCGCGACCCCATCCAGCACGACGATCGCGGCGTCCGCCGCAGTCATGGCTGAACGAGCGTCGTTGAGGAAAATGTTATAGCCGGGCGTATCGATCAAATTGAGCTTGGTTTTTTGCCAAGCCATCGCCGCCACCGAAGACGTAATGGTTAGCTTTCGCGCAGCTTCTTCTTCGTCGAAGTCCGTGATGGTGTTGCCTTCATCGACCTTGAGATGCCGGTCGGTCGCTCCTGAGGTGAACAGCATCGCGGATGCGAGTGATGTTTTTCCACTATGGCCATGTCCGATCAAAGCCACATTCCGAATATCGGAACTGTCGAAGACCTTCATAACGCCCAGAGCATATCAAACTGCCCTGGCGCAAACGCTGTCGCCTGCCACAGCTTGCAGGCTACGGGGAAGCTGGGGAAAGAGAAAAAGGTCAGGCCAATTGCTGCGACGCAGCCACGTCGCTTGCAACATCGACTATCGGGTTATACGTTAGAATCCGCCCACAGCTCTCACAGAACATGACCCGATCCTGCCGGCGCAGGTCCTGAAAGAACTGCGGCCGCAGTGCGATTTGGCAGGCACTACAGCGCCCCTCGGTCGCGTCCGCAATGGGTGTGTTCTTCGTCTTTTTGCGTACACGTTCGTACTCGGCGTAGAACTTCGCATCCATCTGACCGGCTATTGTTTGACGCTCGCCGCGCTCTTCGGTAAGTGCTTGCTGATCCAGCCTGGTACGCTCGCGCGCCCGCGCCTTTTCGGTCTCAACTTCCTTCTGCTCCGCTTTCAGGCTAGTCTCAGCGGCCTTCACGTTCTTTTCGAGCGGCTCCGATTGCTCCATGAGGTCGAGAATTTTGTCTTCGGCTTTGCGGATCTCGGCTTCTATGTAGGCGATCTCGTGCTGGAAGGCCTGGTATTGCTCGTTGGTCTTCACCGCGCTCATTTGATCTCTGAGCTTCGAAATCTTCTGCTGGTGAAGCTGGATGTCACCCTCGAGCTTCTTGCGATCGCGCTGGTTAGCCGCCAAAGCGGACCGATCGGCCTCCAAACGCCGGGTGTGCGATTCCAGACGCCGTTCGATTTCCGAAATGTGTTTAGGAAGGGTCGCGATCTCAGTCTCGAGACTCACGATCTTGCGGTCAAGCGCCTGGAGACGCAGCGCCAGAGCAAGCTCCTGCAGCATGTAATACGAATTTTAACATGCGGCTCAGGTGCGGCCATATTCTTCGAGAAAATGTGCGATAGTTCGAATGCCTGCGTAGTAATTCGCAATCCGGTATTTCTCATTCGGGGAATGGAGACCATCGTCGGGAAGACCGAAGCCCATCAGCACAGTGGGAATTCCCAGATGTGCGGCGAATTCGCCGACAATCGGAATCGAACCACCGCCGCGTGTGAATACGGTTTGTTTTCCGAGGACCTCGCCAAACACGCGGGCGGCAACCGCGATGGCCGGGTGATTCGGGTTGACGGCGGCTGCGGGCGAGGCGCTCAAGACACGGACCGCCGTCTGGATGCCTTTCGGCGTATTTGCCGCGACCCAATGTTTGAGAGCCCCAACTACTTTCTCAGGGTCCTGTTTGGGCACGACGCGTACGCTGACTTTAGCGACCGCTTTTGCCGGGATGACAGTCTTGGCTCCGGCGCTCGCAAAGCCACCCGCAATGCCGTGTACCTCGAAAGTGGGCCGCGCCCACACGCGCTCCAACACCGACTGTTCTGGTTCGCCGGTTAATGCCGAAGATCCGACCTGATCGCGCAGGAATTCTTCTTCCGAGAACGGCAACCGGCGCCAACTCTCCAATTCCGCTGCGTTGGGAGGCACAACGTCATCGGTGACGCCCGGGATCCGGATGTGACCGTCGGCATCTTTGGCTTTCGCCAACAGCTCGATCAATCCGTAGACTGCATTGGGCGCGGCGCCGCCGTAAACGCCAGAATGCAGATCCCGCCCTGGCCCACGCGCCTCGATTTCCAGGTAGATCAGACCACGTAAGCCGATGCACAGCGTGGGCACACCATCGGCGAAGAGCTCGGTGTCGGATACCAACGCGACGTCTGCTTTCAGTTTTTGTTTGTGAAGTGGAACGTAACGCGAAATGGACTCTCCGCCCACTTCCTCCTCGCCTTCAATTAAAAACCGGACATTCACCGGCAGCTTGCCGCCATGTACATGCCGCAGAGCCTCCACGGCTTTGATGTGCATGTACATCTGCCCTTTGTCATCGCAAGCACCGCGAGCATAGACATTGCCATCGCGAATGTTTGGCTCGAATGGCGGGGTTTTCCATAGCTCCAGTGGGTCCGGCGGCTGGACGTCGTAGTGACCGTAGCACAGAACGGTAGGCTTTCCGGGTGCGCCGAGCCAGTCTGCATATACCAGGGGATGCTTGTCCGTCGGCACAACCTCCACATTTTCCAGGCCAGCGCGAGTTAGCCCATCCGCTACGAATTGCGCTGCACGGGCAACATCCTGGCGGTGCTCCGGTAGCGTGCTGATGCTCGGAATACGTAGAAATTCCAGCAGCTCATCGAGAAAGCGGGTCTGATTCTGCTGGACGAAATCGTCGATCGGAGAAGTCATTTCGATTGTCAGTATAGAGCAGCTTTCAGGATCTATTAGAAAGCAACAATCGGAGTGTGCGGAGCAAAAAGCGGCGCTAGATTCGAGTGGAAATGCAAAGAATCGACTGGAGGAATGTCGCGCGAGAGCTGGATGCGCAAGGCAGTGCTGTGCTCAATCATCTTATTTCTCAGGAGCAGTGTCGCGCAGTTGCCTCGCTGTATTCGCATGACAGGCGGTTTCGTAGTCGAGTGGTGATGAGCCGTCATGGTTTTGGGCGCGGTGAATACAAATATTTCAAGTATCCGCTGCCCGATGTGATCGGCGAACTGCGGAGCACGATTTACCCGCATCTCGCGCCGATCGCGAATCGGTGGAATGCCGCAATGGGCATGGACGCGCGTTACCCGGAGAAACACAGTGAGTTTCTCGATCGTTGCCACGCCGCCGGACAAACCAAACCGACGCCGCTGCTGCTCCAATACGAAAAAGACGACTACAATTGTCTCCATCAGGACCTTTATGGAGAGCATGTGTTTCCTTTGCAGGTCGCAATTCTGTTATCTGAGCCCGGTGAGGACTTCGAGGGCGGGGAATTCGTGATGACGGAGCAGCGGCCCCGCATGCAATCGCGTGCGGAGGTTGTGCCGCTACGACAGGGTGACGGTGTCGTCTTTGCGATGCATTATCGGCCTGTTACGGGTACGCGCGGTATGTATCGGGTGAATCTCCGGCATGGCGTTAGCCGTATCCGGACGGGCCGTCGTCATACGGTTGGCATTATTTTTCACGATGCAGAGTGAGATGACAGGAAATTTATTCGAAGGTTTGACGGAATCGCTAGCTGAAGGCGCCGCGCTGCTTTGCGGGTTTGCACTGCCGGAAGAAACCGCACTGTTGGCCGGTCTGCAAGATGTGACGGCCAACGCGCCGTTCCGTCACATGATTACGCCGGGCGGATATCGTATGTCGGTGGCGATGACGAATTGCGGTCCGTTGGGCTGGGTGACGGACAAGAGCGGATACCGCTACGATGCGATCGATCCTGTGACGCGGAACCCGTGGCCGCCGATGCCGAAAGCATTTCTACAACTTGCGGGCGCCGCTGCCAGGAATGCCGGATTTGCCGATTTTGAGCCGGACGCCTGTCTGATTAATCGGTACGAGCCGGGCACGAAATTATCGCTGCACCAGGATAGAGACGAGCGGGATTTCACTCAGCCGATCGTTTCGGTTTCGCTTGGAATCCCGGCGGTCTTTTTGTTCGGCGGATTGAAACGGGCTGACAAAACAACGCGTGTCACGGTGACACACGGTGATGTAGTTGTGTGGGGAGGTCCGGCGCGACTTCGCTACCACGGTGTCATGCCACTAAAGGAGGGCGCGCATCCTATGCTGGGCCGTCAACGCATCAATTTGACTTTACGTAAAGCGGAGTAGGTTGAGTTTGTACAGAGGATTTAAAACGAAACGGGTCGTAACACCGTCCGGGCGCAATAACCGAACTTGATTTGCACTTCAAACCAGTAGCGCTACAAGACCGGTTACTACCAGTGCGACAGCCCAGATCAGGTCCAGATTGAACCACGACCGGCGAAGCATGGCCAGGCCGAATTTCTGATAGACGAGCAACGCCGCCGCCGCGGTCACGGTGAAGTATCCCAGCGTGTGGATGAGCGTGGCCCACACGCCGCTGGTCGCCCCTTGGGATGCCGCGGCCATGATGATGCGCATGCGGTCCCGGCCAGCACCACCGGCAGCACCATCAGGCCGGCGCCGTGCGCGGAGGCCATCAGAAATGACCAGATGGTGAGGTCGCGAAAACCGACTTGCATGCCGCCCCAGCGGAAGTGCCGGCTGCGGATCAGCTTGTACACGCCCAGCCCCACCAGCGTCACGGCCACGCCGATCCGGATGTACGGCATCGGCAGCGCCACTTGGGCCAGTTGAGCGATGAGAACCACCACGCCGATGGCGAGCGCGTGGCCCAGGGCGATGGGCGGCAGCGACCACGCGACGGCTCGCGCGCGATGCTCCTGCATGCCGCGAGCCACCGCGAACAACCACCCCATTCCGGGATTGATGCCGTGATAGGCGCCCAGCAGGAAGAGCGTGGACCAGACTGCTAATTCTTCGTTCATAATCGTGCTTCGCTCATGCGTAGCAGTACGAGTCTGAGGAAGCGTCGCCGCCTTCCAGACGGACCTGGTGACGGCGCAGTTCACCGAACTCGACGAAGAACTTGGGATCGATCTCCATGCCGCCTTCCGGCTTGGCGTCGAGCTTCACCATCCAGCTCTGGATGCCTTCCGGATAAAACTGAGCGTCCCACGGAGTGTAGAGAGAATTGGTGAAGTAGATGCGCTTGCCGTCGCGGCTGAGCTCGACCATTTGCGGCGCGCCGTTCAACGGAGTCTTGGGATTCTTGGGATGCGCCGCCTTGCGGACGATTCCACCCAGGTGCACCGATCCGGTTTTTCGCGGGTGGAAGGGATCGGAGACATCGTATTGCAGGAACTCGCCGGTGCCGAAGCAGGAAACGTACAGGAAGCGGTCGTCGAGCGAGAGATTGATGTCCGTGATCAGTGGCGGAACGGCCTTGAAGCCTTGCGAGCAGCGGCGGCAAGGTGGCCGGATCGGCAGGCTCGGCGGGAATTTCGATCACTTTCTTGATTCCCCATTTGCCGTTGTCGCGATACCAGAGCCAGACCGACGCGGAGAGATCCTTCAGCGAGACCACCACTCCCAGCAAAACCGTAAGCGCGGGTGGGGTCGTGCGCCGGACGCAGTTCCAGCACCATCTGCTGCTCGGCACCCAAATCGAGTTCCTGCAGATGACGCCGCTTGGGCAGATCCCAGACGTGCAGCTTGTGGCCGTAGCCGCCAGCCAGCAGAATCTCCGGATTCACTCCCTTGCTCACCATGTTGGGCGTTCCCCATTCGCTGGTGATGAGAGTGTCGAATCCCAGGTGCCACCAGAAATCGTAGGCGAGTTTCTGAGGGCCGCGATCCAGCTCCCACTTCCCGAGGACCTCGAAGCTCTCGTGATCCATCACGAAAATTCCGCCGGGACCGTCGCCGTCCGGAGCTCCCAGCGCGCTCATCAAGATTCCGTCGGGACCGCAATGAACCGTGTGCGGGGATGCGTATCCCGTGCGCGCGGCCAGCGTCTCCGGCTCAATCACCTTCACGATTTGCGGGTTGCGCGGATCCGGCTTGGTATCGAGGATATGGATGCGCGACGAGTGGATGCCCGGCACCACCAGGTAGCGGCGCTCCACATGGGGATGCGGAGCGTGCGGGCACAGGCAGGCGCTGCATGCGTTCCAGCCGAAATGATGCAGCTCATCGCCGGCATGCGGCATGTCCACCTGGCCGACGATATGGCCGTAGCCGGAGGAGGCGGGATCGACGTCCACGACGCCCATCGCGTCGTGACGGCCGTTATCTGTTTCCGTTGACCATTGCGACGTACGCCAGCTTTTCCGCCGGCGCATCCATGGCCATCTTGGGCGAAGGGTAAAACGTGGGATCGGGACGCCAAATTGACATTTTGAAATCTCCTTTGAAGTTAGATTAAGGAAACAGTGACCCGCATGAAGGTGGCGGGTATGAAAGTACCGGCGTCCTTACTCTTGTTCTGCGAGTTCGCCAGTTCCACAAGCTGGTGCGTGGAGTTCCTCCGCCTTCCCGTTTTTCTGGGCCGCTTCGACGGCGTTCATGGTCGGTCCATAGAATTTTTCAAACAGCTCGATGAACTGTGTCGGGCTTTTGTCGGGCGAGGCAAAGTAGTACGTGTCCTTGACCATGGAGATGTTCTCCTTGGGCACTCCCGCCTGGCCAAAGCGCTCGACGATGTTGCTCTCCACGCCCCACGTCATGGGACTGATGAAGCCTTCCGGCGGCGGAGGCGTAAACGCCGAGCTGATCTTCAGCACCTGCGATACGAACGTCGGATCGTTCGGAATCCAGTTGCCCATCACGATGCGGCCGCCGGGTTTCGTGACGCGCACCATCTCCTTGGCGACATCGAAGGGCTTGGGCGCAAACATGGCGCCGAACACGGAAATGGTCAGATCGAACGAATGGTCGGCGACGCCTTCCAGATTGCACGCGTCTCCTTCCTGAAACTTCAGACTGGCTGAGACCCGCTTCCGCGGCTCGCTTGTTCCCGGCTTCCACCAGGTTCCTGGCAATGTCGATTCCAGTCACTTCCGCTCCCGCGCGGGCCAGCGGAATCGCCGTGGTGCCGTCTCCGCAGCCGAGGTCCAGAACCCGCAGCGGCGGCGTGATCGCCATGGACTGAACGACCGCCTCTCCGGATTGACGCATGAAAGCGGCGATCTCGGTGAAGTCGCCTTTTTCCCACAATGCTTTGTTCGGATTCACGAAAGCTCCTTTATCCGGACTCGCCCGTCACTTAGATCCTGCGGGAAGATCCCCTTCAGAGCTACAATTGTGCAGTGCTTCCGCGGGTACGACCATGCCCGAGCGTCGCCATGACTTGCTCGAACGGCTTGCGGAGGCTGATTCCTTTGCCCGGACGCCAGGGAACTTTGCAGAGAGTCCAGAGGATCGACAAGAGGACAAAATGGATGCGTTCTCCGAAATCCTGAGCGGAGTCAAACTGAACGGCGCTGTGTTCTTCACCGCCGAATTCTCGGCTCCCTGGGGTCTTTCGATGCCCGCGTCGAATATGATGGCGGCCACGCTCGCTCCGGGGGCGGAGCACCTTGTGCTCTACCATCTGGTCATCGAAGGCGGGGCCGTCATCGAGTTAACGGACGGACAGTGCACCGAGCTGAGGCCCGGCGATGTCGTCATCTTTCCGCATGGGGATCCTCACCACATGAGCAGCGGTAAAGGAGCGAAACCGGCCATTCCCGAACTACGGGATCACCGCCAAGATCCAAGTCGCGCGACTTGAGTCCGCTACGCGCCGGCGGCGGCGGTGAAATTTCGCGGTTCGTGTGTGGGTACATGACTTGCGACCCCTACCTCAGCCGCCCGATCCTGAGCGGACTTCCACCCGTCTTCAAGGTCAACATCCGGACCGATCGCTCCGGGCACTGGCTGGAGAATTCCATTCTGCACCTGGTGGAAGAAGCGGCTTCGGGACGAATCGGCAGCGAAGCGATGCTCGCCAAACTCTCAGAGGCCTTGTTCGTCGACACCTTGCGGCGCTACGTGGCCGGCTTGCCGGAACAACAAACAGGATGGCTCACGGGAGCGCGCGATCCCATCGTGGGGAAAAGCCTCGGATTGCTGCATAGCCGCGTTGCTCATCCGTGGACGATCGCGGATCTCGCGGACGAGGTGGGCATTTCGCGGTCCGCTCTGGTGGAGCGCTTTACGCGATATCTCTCCGAGCCGCCCATGACGTACTTGACCCGCTGGAGGCTTCAATTGGCCGCGCGATCGCTCGAAAGGACATCGCGAGGCGTCGCGGACATCGCCGCCGACGTCGGATACGAATCGGAAGCGGCCTTCAATCGCGCATTCAAGCGTGAGTTCGGGCAGCCTCCAGGCCGATACCGCAGCGATCATAAGAATTCGCCCGTCAAGATGACGAGCGAGTCCCTTGAACGGAAGAATCAGCATACTCGTTAAGCATGACTCCCGACTGACGGTCACCCCGAAAACAAGTCTTCTTTTGTGCAGGGGCAAGGCCCATAAGCGTTAACTTAAGGGCAAGATCAGGAATTCGACCTGTCTCCATATAGCCGGTAGCGCTACTTTAGACATCCCACTCTCGTACGTCTGTGTTCACCAGACCATCTAGTAAACTGTCTGGAAGGATTAACTGCACCAGGATGTCTAGTAAAGAGAACGAGCGAGTTGATATTCTGCAAGGCACTCTGGATCTGATTGTTTTGCAAGTATTGACAACCATGGGTCCGCAGCATGCATACGGCATCGCTAATCGCGTGGAGCAGGTTGCCGAAAATTTGCTTTCTCTGAAACAAGGTACGCTATATCCCGCGCTTGTGCGATTGGAACAGAACGGATGGATCCGTGCGGCTTGGCGCAAGACCGAGAACAATCGAGACGCCAAATATTACAGCCTGAGCAAGGCCGGGGAGCGAGCGCTCGAAAAGGAAACAGAACGCTGGCGGCGCGCGGCGGGATTGGTAGAAAAACTTCTCCTGGAAGGACAGTAGCGCCATGGCCTATTGGAATCGTCTTATATACAAACTCCGCAACTTCGTCTTGCGGGGTTGCGCGGAACGCGATTTGGCGCGGGAAATCGAATCGCACCTCGGGCTGCTTCAAGACGATTTTCGGCGCCGGGGAATGAGTGCAGACGAAGCGCAACTGGCTGCCAAACGGGCTTATGGCGGCATCGAGCTGGCAAAGGAACTGCATCGCGAGGCACGCTCGTGGTTATGGCCCGAGCAGGTTTGGCAAGATATCCGATTTTCCGCACGAATCCTGCGGAACAGCCCCGCGTTCTCGCTTACCGCTATCTTTACGCTCGCGCTCGGCATCGGCGCGAATGCGGCTATCTTCAGCCTGATCGACGCGGTGATGCTTAAGACCTTGCCGGTCAGCCATCCCGAACAGTTACTGCAGGTAAACATGGCCAAGCGTGACATTTGGGGCATGGAGGGGCCATTCGTGAGCAATCCGGTCTGGGAGCAACTGCGCGACCGCCAGGATGTCTTTTCTGGATTGTTCGGCTACGCGGTTGCGCGATTCGACTTATCCGCCCGCGGCGAGGCTCGCTACGTGCAAGGCAACTATGTATCCGGTCAGTTTTTCGAGACATTGGGCCTGCGGCCGGTAGCAGGTCGAGTGATGACACCCGCTGATGACCGCCGCGGCTGCGCTGGAACCGCGGTCCTCAGTTATGGTTTCTGGCAGAGCGAATACGGCGGACGTGCCGTGGCGGGCACGGCCATCTCACTCGACAATCACCCCTTCGAAATTCTAGGCGTGATAGGACCCGGATTTACTGGCGTGGACGTCGGCCGGCAAAGCGATATCTACGTGCCGCTCTGCGCCGAAACGATTATCGGCGGAGCGAACGGCTTGCTCGACGGCCGCCGCGGCGGCTGGCTCCGTATTGTCGGCCGCCCCAAGCCAGGCATTTCGATGAATCGCGTCGCGGCACGGCTCAAAACGCTGGCTTCGCCAATCGCAGAGGCAACGATACCGCCGAACATAACGCCTGGCCAGCGGGAGATCTATCTTAAACGCACGTTTGACGTTCAAGTGGCGGCTCACGGGCTTTCCAGCATCCGTTCGAAATATAGACAGGCACTCATGGTGCTGATGGCGATCGTCGCGGCAGTATTGCTGATCGCCTGTAGCAACGTGGCCAATCTTCTCCTGGCACGCGGCGCCACGCGGCATCGGGAGATCGCGATTCGCATGGCACTCGGATCGGGGCGCGGCCGTCTGATTCGTCAGTTGCTCATCGAAAGCCTCCTGCTGTCGCTCACCGGCGCGGCATTGGGGATTGTATTTGCACGCTGGGGCGCGCGCCTGCTGGTGGGACTTCTTGCCTCGAATGTCTACCGCGAAAACCGGGTGTTTCTCGATCTCGGCGTCGATCCGCGCATGCTCGCGTTCACCATCGCGATGGCCGTTCTCACCGGTCTGCTGTTCGGACTTGTCCCTGCCGGGCGTGCAGCGCGTGTCGATCCGCAGTCGGCCACGAAGCCGAATGCGCGCGGCGTATCGAAAGCTAGCAATCTGGCCCTCGGCAAAACGTTGGTAGTGGTCCAGGTGGCGCTCTCGCTGGTCCTGGTGGCCGGCGCGGGATTGCTGGTCGCGACCTTCATCCACCTCCGAACGCTGGATCCCGGTTTCGAGCGTTCGCATGTCTTGTTGATGGATGTCGACCTCGGCGAAAAAACTACTACGCCCGCGCAGCGCGGCCTAGTCTTCACACAAGTGCGTGAGCGTCTGCGCTCGCTGCCCGGCGTTCTCTCCTCAAGCGATTCCGACAGCACTCCACTCGGCGGCGCAGTGGGCGCTTCCTATTTGCAAATCGAGGGCTACACTTCCGCGAGCGCGGAGCGTGAACTGGTCTTTTTTAACGAAGTCAGCGACCGGTATTTTGAGACACTCGGTACGCATCTTCTCGCCGGCCGCGACTTCAATGCGCACGATACCGCCGACTCGCCGAAGGTAGCGATCGTAAACGAATCTTTTGCCCAAAAATATTTCCATGGGCAAGATCCCATCGGCCGGCGCTACCGCCCCAAGCAAGGCAACAAATTGAGTGATCCGGTCGAAATCGTCGGCCTGGTGCGCGACGCCAAGTACCTCGACCTACGCGAGGAATTTCATCGTACTGTCTACGTTGCCGCAGGCCAAGACACCAACCCAGGCAAAATCGTCACATTCGAGTTGCGCGCCGCCGCCAGTAACGCCACGGCCATGATCCAAGAGGCGAAGCGCGCTGTCGCCGCGGTCGATCCCGGCGCTTCCTTGCAGTTTAGAACACTCGCCGGGCAGGTCGACGAATCGCTAGCTCGTGAGCGCCTGCTGGCCACATTGGCTGGATTCTTCGGTGGCCTCGCGCTTCTCCTTGCGGTGCTCGGCCTGTATGGCGTCATGTCGTATAACATGACCAGGCGGCGGAACGAAATCGGAATCCGCATGGCGCTCGGCGCCCAGCAGCCGCGCGTCCTTCTCACAATGCTGGGAGAGGTGGCCATCCTAATCGGGATCGGCTTGGCAATCGGATTGGTCGCAACGATCAGTGCCACGCATCTCATTGCCAGCCTCCTCTACGGGGTGAAGGCAAACGATCCTCGAATGCTTTCTCTAGCCGCTGCCGTCCTAGCGTCGGTGGCGGCGATCGCCGGATTTCTACCCGCCCGCAAAGCCTCGCGCCTAGATCCGATGGAGGCTCTCCGTGAAGAATAGGAAGAAGTCGCTCATTCTGTTATTGCTGCTCTTTGCGGTTGCTCTGCAAGCTCAACGAAACCCTGCTGCGGAGCTGCTTGCGAAGGCTTCCCGGCTAGGCGATTTAAAGAGCGCGGAAACCCTCGTCTCGGCCGGCGTCGATCCTAATTTACCCAATCAATATGGTTGGACGCCTCTTTACTATGCAGCGTTATTCAACCGTAACGATGTGGTTGCCCTCCTGCTTGCCCACGCCGCAGATCCGAATATACGGGCGGGTGGTGAAGCGAGCAGCGAATTTCCGCAAACGCCCCTTCAAATTGCAGCCGCGATGGGCAACTTGCGTATGGCTTCGATGCTGACCGCTGCCGGCGCGCGCGTCGATTCGAATGAGGAAACGGGCCGTACCGCGCTCCATTTCGCGGCACTTGGCAGCCATTTGGATATCATTCGGTTCCTGCTTGAAAAGGTGCGGACGTAAATGCGCGCGACGCGGACGGGACCAGTCCATTGGATGAAGCCGTCTGGCGCGGGCATTTGGAAGCCGCTGCCATGCTGCTCGCCAAAGGCGCGCGGATAGATGAAGCCGAGACAAAAACTGGCGCCACTCCAATCAACGAAGCTGCCTACCGGGGTCAAACGCGGCTCGTTCGCTACTTACTTCAATTTAGTCCCAATCTCGTAATTCCTGACAAACGAGGATACACTCCCTTAGAAAATGCAATACGAATGGGGCACGGAGATCCCGCTTTACTGTTACTCGAAGGGGCAGTGCAGGAGCAGAAGACACCTGAGTTCTTGAACAAGATGCTGAGCGCTGCCGTTAAGAAAGACGAATCCGTCGTGGTCCAGGGGCTTCTTCAGGACGGGGCGCGTGTCAACGACACTTTGGCATCCGGCGCTACGCCTCTCGACGCCGCCGCTTCTGAGGGAGCCGTGAAGGTTGTGCGTGTCCTTTTAAATGCCGGTGCAGATCCAAATAAAATTGGCCGCGACGGAACAAGTTCGTTAGAGGACGCGTGTCTCAAGGGATTTTACTCGATTGCTGAGATGCTGCTGGACAACGGCGCTCTCGTGAATCAGGTAAATGGGGGGTCGGGGAGAACGGCCCTATACGCGGCCGCCTCTTTCGGGAAGAGCGACGTCGTAAATCTGCTATTAAAACGCGGAGCGGATCCCAATATATGCGGCAAGGGTCAAGGCAGTCCTTACAAGGCTGCGCTCGAGAACGGCTACAACGATATCGCAACCGAGCTTCAACACCACGGCGGCTCTAATAGTTGTAAACCGGAGCAGATCCCCGTCAAGTCATTAGGCAAGTCCCATTAGCACACAAATGCCTTTGTAAGGATTGGCGACGGGTGAAGATCCTTCAGCCGCCGGGCCGAATGAGAAAAACAGCGACTTCCGCGAGCAAATTCGGCAGGCGTGCAATGCTGCGCTCACGCCGCAAAAAGATCTGCCGTTCAATCGCCCAGTTCTGCGCACGGCAGAGCAGGACGAAGTCGTCAATCGTCAGGAAGTGCAGATTCGGCGATTCGTACCAGTCGTAGGGAAACAATGCCGTGCGCGGGGAGCGGCCGCTCGTCAAATGCGACAGGCGCGTCGTCCAGTGGCCAAAATTGGGGAAGGCGACAATGCCGTGACGCCCAACGCGGAGCATCTCGCGAAGGACGCGTAACGGATAGCGCATCTCCTGTAGGGTCTGACTCAGAATTACGTAATCGAATGTGCCGTCCGGATAATCCGCCAAGCCGTGATCGATGTCGCCCTGAAAAACGGAAACACCCCGTGCGATCGCCCGCCGCACTTTACTCGCGTCGATCTCAACTCCTCTTCCGCGGACTTGTTTGTGGTCGTGCAGCCAGGCGAGCAACTCACCTTCGCCGCAGCCCAGATCCAGTACGCGTGAACCCGGCTCCACGATCTCGGCGATCATGGCGTAGTCTGTCCGCGCCAGAATGCGTTGCGCGGGCGCAGCCGGCCTCTTCTGAGCTACTCCGGTATGCGCACATTCGTACTCCTCCCGATACACCCGGTTGAGAAAGCCCACCATCATCTCGCTCTGCTCTTTGGTCTCGATCAGAAACGCATCATGGCCGTAATTCGAAGGCAGCTCGCAAAAAGCGGTGTCGATGTTCCGGCTACGCAATGCGCTGACGGTCTCGAGCGACTGGTAGGTCGGGTACAACCAATCAGACGTGAAGCTCAACACTAAAAAGCGGGCACGTGTGTGCTCGAAGGCAGCGGCCAGCGAGGGGTGGCCGGCAGATAGATCGAAGTAATCCATCGCCTTCGTAATATATAGATAAGAATTTGCATCAAAACGAGTTACGAACTGGCTACCACGATAGCGGAGATAGCTTTCCACCTCAAAATCAGCCGAAAAATCGAAGCCAAATGCGTCTTTGTCACGCAATCGGCGGCCAAATTTCTGGCGCATCGACGCATCGCTCATGTACGTGATATGGCCCACCATGCGAGCCACGGCCAAGCCCCGAGCGGGTGGCTTGCGATCGTAGTAGTTGCCTTCGTTCCAATCGGGGTCAGCCATTACGGCTTGCCGGCCAACTTCGTTGAAGGCAATCTGCTGGGCGCTGTGACGTGCCGTGGCAGCAATTGGGATAGCCGCCGCCACCGCTTCAGGAAACGCGAACGCCCATTCGAGTGCTTGCATGCCGCCCATCGATCCGCCCACGACCGCAAGCAGCCGTTCGATACCTAAGGAATCGATCAGCAGCTTTTGCAGTCGTACCATGTCGCCTATCGTGATGACCGGAAAGCCCATCGCGTAAGGGGCGCCAGTTGCCGGATCGATCGAACTCGGTCCCGTCGTTCCGCGGCAACCGCCCAGAACGTTCGAAGAAATGACGAAATATTTGCGGGTGTCGAGCGCCAACCCGGGACCGATCATCGCCGACCACCATCCAGGCAGCCCGGTTTCCTTGCTGATGCCGGCCGCGTGAGCGTCGCCGGAAAATGCGTGCAGAACTAAAATGGCGTTTTTGCGTTCCGCGTCAAGCTGCCCGTATGTTTCGTAGGCCACATCTACGTTGAGCAGCGTTATGCCGCAATCCAACGCCAGGGAAGGGAAGGCGACAACTTGCGTTTCAACGCTTAATTCGCTCTCGACTGAAGTGGCCATGGCCCGCAACGCTTTTTCAGGTGTGCGAAATTGAACGATAGCACGGGTCGCGCCGCCGGTCCCGTGACTACCCGTTCGCCGTGGAGGAAATTTGCGGGCGCTTGCGCTATTGTTTTTTGCTTTCGTGTCGGTGTGTTCCGCCTTTGGGCCTTCCGATCCTTTCTGGACTCTCTGGCTATATAACGGCACCTGGCAAGTGACGCGCAAGGATCAACCTCCCCAGACGTTGGTAAACAAGTGTTCCAGCTTCGGAAAATTCTTCGCCTGTGAGCAGTCTGTTAACGGTGCTTCGGTGGCGCTGCTTGTCTTTGTACCGGGCAACGGGCCCGGCCACTTCTTTACACAAAGCATCAAGACTGACGGACGCGCCGGAGGCCGCGGTGAATTGCAGATCGAGCACAACACGTGGACCTACCTAAGCAATTGGAACGACGGCGGAAAGACGACGTATTACCGGACAACCAACGTCTACGATGGGCGCAACCATATTCATTTTGAGCAAGCTGAATCCACCGACAACAAGACATGGGTGGTGAAGAGCTCGGGTGACGAAGTGCATCCGGCCGGTAGCAAGCGCTAAAAAATAGCTTTCTCGTCTTTCTTTCAACCGGCCCAACGTTTCGCCAGCGCACATCGTCTAATGCGCGAAAAGAAGGATTATGGTGTGGGAGATCGGATTGCCGCTTCCATTTGCCGCTAGTGTGCCGGATCATCCGACCGAGACTGAGCTGGCCGAAGCTTGCCGGCGTGGGAACGTGCGCGCATTCGAACACCTGTATAGGGTCCACTCCGCGCGCATGAAGAGCCTGGCATTTCATCTTTTGGGCAGCCGGGCGGACGCGGAGGACACGGTACAGGAGGCGTTTCTCAAGGTTTGCCGAGCCGCGGGCGGCTTCGAAGGTAATTCGTCGCTTTCCACCTGGATCTATCGGATTCTAATCAACTGCTGCTACGATTCGATCCGGAAGCGGCAGCGCCTAGCCGAGAATCCGGCCCCGGCTGATTTCCGCACAGACACCAACGTAACGCTCAAAGTCGCGCTGCAACGCGCGCTCAACGCCCTGAACGAGCGGCAGCGGATGGTATTTCTTTTGTTCGAAGTCGAAGGCCTGCGGCACTCCGAAATCGCGGCAATTCTCGAGGTGCCCGAGGGAACTTCGAGGAGCTGGCTATTTGAGGCCAAAAGCCAGCTCAAACGTATGCTTACGGAGGCGCCCAAATGAAATTTGAATGCGGCGACCTGGAGCGCGCGCTGGCGAATTCCGATTTGTTTCCGGAAGCTCGGGAGCACCTTAAGACTTGTGCCGTTTGCCGACGCGAATATCGGCTCTGGAACGAGATTTCCAGCACCGCGCGCGAGTTGCACGAAGAGTGGGATACACCCGGCTTGTGGCCCCGGATCAAGGAAACGCTCGAGGCCGAGCGCAAGCCGGAAGTCTTATGGTGGAAACAGTGGAGGACCTGGGCGGTAGCCGCGGTGGTTGCGATCGCTATAGCCGTGCCGCTGCGACTCTGGCGGCATTCTCTTATAACGCCACCGGCCGGGCAAACGCAATCAACACCGGATTTTCTTACCGAACAAGCGCTCCGTGAAGTGGAAAAGAGCGAAGCTGCGTATCGCCAGTCGATCGAAAAGCTGTCTCAACTGGCGGCGCCGAAATTATCGGCCCTCTCCTCGCCGGCGATCGTCAACGAAAAAGAGCGGCTGGCGTTGCTCGATTCTGCGATTGCGGAAACGCGTGCGAACGTGGCATCGAATCGCTTTAATATTCGGCTGCAAACCGCGCTCGCCGATCTATATCGCCAAAAGCAGGAGACTCTGCGCGATCTTTTGAGCCATGACGCGAAAAACTAATTTTCTACTTTTATGTCTCCTGCTGGCGCCGTTGCACTCGCAGGCGCGCGAAGAGTATACACGCACTTTTGATAAGTCGCTCAGCGTCCAAAGCGGTCAGAAGATCTGGCTCGAGCACAAGTTTGGCGATATCGTCATTCGCACACACACTCAGCAAGAAGTCGTGGTCCATGCCGACGTTCGAGTGTCCGCTTCCGATTCGGACTCGGCGAAACAATACGCCGGCCGAGTGGAGATTCTGGTCACTCCTGGGGCGGAGCTCAGCATTCGTACCAGATATCCGGACACCGAAAAATCCTTTGGCCGGCGTGATGTCTCATTTTCGGTGCGGTACGAAGTCACGGTGCCAGAGACATCGCCTTTGACTGTGCGCAATTCGTTTGGAGCGGTTTCGGTGAGCGGCATCAAGGCTTCTTCGGAGATTTATAACTCACATGGAGAGGTTCGTTTTCGTGATGGCCGGGGGACACAGCACATCGAGAATTCGTTCGCCAGCGTCAATCTGGCAGGAAATACAGGCGATGTGATGATAGAAGCCACCAACGGTGCCGTGGACGCGAGCGGAATTACGGGCGCTGCCAACATCCGGGATCGGTTTGCGAGTGTGACTGTCGCGCGCATATCGAATGGCGTCACGATCGCCAACAACAACGGGGCTGTCTCCGTCACCGATTGCGGCGGCGCGGGCAACGTGAGAAATTCTTTCGGCTCCGTGACTGTGCGCAACTTCCGCGGCGATGTGGCGATCGCCAATACAAACGGCCAAGTCGACGTGTCCAATGTGTCGGGTTCCGCCGACATCCGAAACGGTTTCGGAGGAGTGCGCTTTGCCGATATCAAGGGGGAACTCTCGGTCAAAACACACAATTCCAGAGTGGAAGGCTCGCGAGTGGGAGGCGCGGCTACAATTGCGAATTCCTTTGGCGCAGTCGTCGCCGATGATATCGCCAGCGCCATCGATATCCACAATCAGAATGGGTCGATTGACGCATATAGTTCCGCGCGCGCCGCGTGCAAGCCGATCACTCTACACACCTCCTTTTCTCGGCTGAGTGTACATTTGCCGGGCGATGCCAATTACCGGGTTTTTGCTAAGACATCATTCGCACATGTCCGTAGCGATTTTCCGCTTACCGTGTCAGGCCAACTCTCGGAAGGCGAGGTGAGCGGGACACTTGGTGCCGGCCAATGTGAAATGAGACTCACTAACAATAACGGAGCGATCGAAATCTTGAAAACGGCACGATAGGCGTTCATAAACGGACACCTGACTTCCCCAGTTCATCCGTTAACTGCTTTAGAAAGAAGCTCCGCTCTGAACGGGCAAGATGGCACACTGGTTGCAGTACTCCTAGCGCAGTTATGCCGCCCGCCCCCATGACGGATGTACGCAAAGTGTTAGTGGTCGACGACCAGGCCGATGTTCGCGAGGCGCTGCGTCTTCTATTGAAAGGCGCCGGATACTCCATTCAGATGGCCGATTCACCGGACGGCGCCATCGCTGCTGCTATCGCGGGCGATCAGCAGTTGATGGTTATCGATATGAATTATGCCTACGACACAACGTCGGGCCGCGAAGGGATTGCCCTGCTCGATCACTTGCGCGTCTTGAAACCGGACGTGCCGGTGATTGCTATGACCGGTTGGAGCACGATCGAACTGGCGGTCGAAGCTATGCAGCACGGCGCTTGCGACTTCATCACAAAGCCTTGGGATACACGGCATCTGCTCGAGGTTTTCGAAAAACATCTGGCCGCCGAAGGCCGTAAACGCGTAGTGGCTTCCTCTTTCGACAACGAACTCGCCATCGCGCGCCGGGTACAGGCCCGGCTCCTGCCGCCGGCGTGTTTCGCGACACGCCATCTCGAGATTGACTGCGCCTTTGTTCCGGCCGGCCAAGTCGGCGGAGACCTTTACGATTTCTTCGAGACCGAATCGGGCGGTGTTGGATTTTTATTAGGGGACGTATGCGGCAAAGGGCTAGGGGCGGCTTTGCTGGTTGCGAACCTTCAAGCCACCATTCGCGGCCAGCGCGATCTCGCCAGGAGTCCCGCACGGCTGCTCGAGCGCATCAACCGGCTGTTCTTTCATTCCACGCGACCGGAGCATTTTGCCACGCTGTTTTTTGGGTTCTACGAGCCGGCTACAGAAATGCTTCGCTACGTGAATTGCGGTCACCCGCCACCGGTACTGCTCCGCGAGAACGATGTGACGGAGCTGCTGGAGCCAACTGCTACCGTGCTCGGAGCGTTTGAAAATACGGTGATCGAAGAAGGGGTTACGCCGCTCGCGCAGGGCGATCGCTTGCTGGTCTTTTCCGATGGCTTCGCAGAAGCCGGCATGAGCGCGGATTCGAATGACGACGACTGGGCCCTAAGTACCATCCGCTGTCTGGCACGGACCCGCTGCGAGCGCTTCGCCGGGCGTCTGGCTGCGACGGCTACTTCGGCCGGCTATCAAGCCGACGACATTACCGTGATGGAAGTCCGCGTGGCACGGAACTAGTTCGGCCTGCACTCGACGACAAAATAGCCAGAGGGCTGGGGTCCGGCTGCAACGATCTCGAGACTGCTGTGACGCGCAAGTTCGCGAAACTCGGCAAGGCTGCGATGCTTGCCTCCGAGAAGCACCATTTCGATAGTCAGCCATTTGGGCGTACCGTCTGCTCCTACGCTCTTGAGGACGATCACGCGGCCCGTGGGGCTCGCCGCTTCGGCGCAGCGGCTCAAAATCGCGATTGCTTCGCGATCGGGCCAGTCGTTCAGAATTCCTCGTAGTAGGTAGAGATCGGCCCCAGTGGGCAGCGGATCGAAGAAACTCTGCCCGATAGTGACGACTCTATCCGTCAGACCGGCGGACTCAAACGCTTTGGCTGCGCGAGCTACGGTCCTTGGCAAATCGACCAGGGTACCACGAATGTGCGGGTGCGTGCTCAGTATTTCAGTCAGCATCGCGCCCGTGCCGCCGCCGACGTCGACCACGGTCCCAACGGCATCCCAGCCCCCAGTAATTTGAAATTCGGGATTTGGAGCTCCGTGTCCCTCTGGTCCGATAAGGGCGTCGAATTTGGCGGCGATCTGGGGATGGGCATCGAGATCCTCCCAGAATGGCTGGCCAAACACCTCCTTGTATGCAGGAACGCCGCGCCGCACGTAGGCAAGGAGGGTGCTCCAGGCATAGGCCATCCGGCCGCCGATTCCTTCAAGATCCAGGCCCAAGTGCAGCGCGGGATCGAGGAGACCTCGCGCGGTATCGTTCAATGCGAATCGGCCCGGTCGCGGCTCCTCGAAAACGCCTCTGCTTACCAGGTGCCCGAGCACGCTGTGTAAAACATCGGGGTTGCATCGGGCCGTTAGCGCAAGCTTATCGATCTCATCGATTCCGGCATCGATGTGGTTCGCGATGCGGAGTGTTGCCACTACATGTACACACCACGGCGTGCAGAGGTCGCTAAGCGCCCAGAGATCCGCCGCACTCACTTCTTGCTGGAGGGCGGCACCAGGCCCTTGATGCGCAGATACGTCACCATGTTGCCGTAGTGCTCCATATTGTGCGCGTTGTTGAAACTGAGCACCGCCAGTTTGGTCGACCGGCCGAAGAACTGAATCATGTCCGCCGCTTGTGCGTCGGTCGTGCCTTCATAGGTCTTATCGCAATACGCGAAGGCAACTTTCAATGCGGCAATCAGGTCGGCCTTACTGGTTTTATTCTTCTCCACGTCCGGGCTCTTCGTACCGTCACCGGAGACAGGACTGCAGAATTCGTATTGTGCGTCGGCGACGTGAGCGACCAATTGGCCGAAAGTGCGAACCGTTGATACGGGTCTAAAGGAGTAGTTTTCTTCGGGCATTTCCTCGGCTGACTTAAGCACGTCGTTTTTCGTCATGCCATAGATCGTTTTAATGCCCGCGGTAAGCGGATTTGCTGCCGGAGTTTGGGCGAAGGCCCCAATCCCCAGCAGAGAAAGTGTCGCTAGTACGGAAAATATCCTCATGTGCGCTCCCCTCGTTTCAGGCCGATTCTATCAGGAACGCGATGCCGCCAATCCCATAGGCAAAGGCACGCTGCCGCGACCACGCTGATTCCGAAGCCGGCCAGCGCATCCGCGGCATAGTGATAGCGTCCATAGACAGTAGCGATCGCCACACTGACGGCATACACGAGCAGGACCCAGCCCCAGAACCGCCGTGCCGGCTTAGTGAGGAACATGGCCCACGCTGACGAGAACGCGGCTGAGACATGTGCGCTCGGAAATACACCCACGTGGATCGTAGCTCGGCTCAGTAAGAACAGATTGAAATGCCGCACCCATGTCGAAATCTGGGGCGGCTCCATTTCAGGAAATATATAGCGGGGAGGCCGCGTAGGGAAGTACGGGAATAATGCATAGGCACCTAGAGTTCCCAACAGATAGACGGCCCAGAACCGGTCGATTGACCTGCGCGGACCGCCCGATAGCAGACCGACGCCATAAGCTGCCACTCCATAGACCAGCAGATAACAAAATTCGAAATACAAAGGCAGCGCTTTTCCCGAGCTCTCGATGAAAGTGCGCAGCCCCCAATCGTGCAATAAGACGCGATCCCAATGAATCCAGGCGAACTCGTATGCGGAGTTGTAATCGCGCGGCAGAAAAAACTCCATTTCGCGAAACGCCAGAAAAGTGAGTACGACCGGCAGCCAATCGCGGAAGATCTCGACTACGCGCCTGGAGCGCCCGCGTTCCATTCGGGTGAGTGAGTAAAACAACGCAGCTACTGCGAGTAATACAATCCAGGGCTGGCCGCGCAAGTGTGGACGATCGCGAAACAACAGACCAAGCAACGCGATATAGGTAAAGAAAGACAGCAGAATCCACTCCGAAGGCCGGAATCGAATCCCGCGCATTGTCTAGAGCTTCGCATCCAAAGGCTTGGCGTTTGGGGTGAAAAGAAGGGCCACGCCGCACAGCACACCCGCCCAGATGGCCCAGACAGTGAGGAACTGATGGTCGATTAGAATTCCAGCGAGCACTGGCGCGCCGATTTGCGCGACGGAGGTGAGTGATTGCGTGAGTCCCATAATCACGCCTTGCTCGCGCTTGCCGGCCTTTTGCGTGATCATGCTGGTCAACGCCGGCCGCAAGCCAGCGCCACCGATCGACGTGAAGCCGAACACCCAGAGCAGTTGACCGACAGTGGCCGTGAACCCGACTGCGGCATAACCCACGAGCGAAGTGAGAAACCCGATTTGAACGACCTTGCGCTCGCCCAACCAGTGCACCATGCGACCTACTACGCCGCCCTGCATAATGATGCCCAGGAATCCATTGAAGGCGAAAATATATCCCACTTCGCGGACTCCGACGCGGTGTCCGTCCCACCAATAGCGGCGCTCGGCAAACAACGCGAAACCGGCAATGAAGGTAGAAAACGACAGGGCAAACAGCAGCCACTGTATCAACAGGCGGCTCAGGCCAGGGCGCTGAAAATATTGTGCATACTCACGCCAGGAAAAGAGGGACAGCCGTCGTCCGCCAGGACCAGTTTCATCCGAATGTTCGTGAACCGGCTCGCGGCGCGGCAGAAGAAAGAATGTGCACAAGATACTCGCAAATGAGAGCGCACAGGCGGCGAAGATAGGAGCCTGGTATCCATAGTGAGCGAGAAATCCGGAAATAGCGGGTCCTATCAGAAACCCGAATCCAAAAGCGACGCCGATAATGGCAAAGGACTTCGCGCGGTTCTCCGCAGTCGTAACGTCGCTGATGTAGGCTTGTGCGGTGCTCAAATTGCCGGCTGTGGCTCCGTCGATAGCGCGCGCTACAAACAGCATCCAGATCTGCGTGGAGTAAGCGAGCATGAAGAAACCGGCGAGCGTTCCCGCTTGGCTGATCAGTAGCACCGGCCGGCGCCCGAATCGGTCTGAAAGCTGCCCGAGAATGGGCCCGGAAATGAGTTGAAAGACCGCGAAAATGGCCACGATTTCGCCCACGATGGTTGGCGACGCACCGAGCCGCTCTGAATAAAACGGCAAGAGCGGGAGAATGATAGTAAATCCCAACACATCCACGGCCACAATCAGAAAGATTGCGAGTAGCGGCGAGGCCCCGCGACTCTTGGATGGCGCGTCGATAGCGTCAGGCTGTGGCAAAGTCACACTACGATATTACCGGGCGCTCTCAGACGGCCTTCCGGCGTGTAAGGTTCCTATATACTGCAAACAGGTAAAGGGCGGAGGTGTCTATACATATATGAAGTTAGTAACGGCCGTTTCGCTGCTGCTGATATCGTCTGGCGTTCTTTTCGCTCAGGAACCTAATCCGACTCAGACGGTCCCGCAGGCGAACAACACGCCCGGTCAGCAAAACCCGATCTTCAAAGTCGAAGTAGTATCGCGCTCCATTTCATCCATCAGTTATCGCAATCGGAGCGGTTCGACCAAGATAGATTTCCAGGGCACCTCGCTTGCCCCGAAAGCAAAGGGGAAGGCTGAAGTTACCAGCCGCCTCGGCCATACGGAAGTCAAAGTGGAGGTCAAGGACCTGCCGTCGGCGCGTCAGTTTGGTCCTCTTTTTCTGACTTACGTGTTGTGGGCCATCACACCGGACGGCCGCCCCGCGAATCTCGGTGAGGTCGTGGTGAACTCGAGCGGAGATTTCAAAGCCACCGTTACCACAGACTTTCAGGCGTTTGGTCTGATCGTTACCGCCGAACCGTACTTCGGTGTGCGGCAGCCGAGCGACGTCGTCGTAATGGAAAACATCGTGCGCAAAGACACGCTTGGAAAAGTCGGCGTGGTGGATGCCAAATACGAATTACTCCCGCGCGGACAGTATAAATATCAGGTTCCGGAAAACGAAATAAAGCCGGTAGATCTTAACTCCGACAAGAAAAGCCCGCTCGCTCTTTACGAAGCCGTCAACGCTGTACAAATCGCTAAGTACGCGAAGGCCGATCAATACGCTACTGATATCTGGAACGACGCGGAGAAGTTACTCAAGCAGGCTCAGGACTATCGCGACCACAAGCAATGGGCCCCCTCGATCATGACTTCCAAGGAGGCCGTGCAAAAGGCCGAAGACGCGCGGACGATCTCCTTGCGCCGACAGCGCGATGAAGCGTTGCAGCAGGAACGTGCGGCGGCGGCGGCGCGGGAAGCAGCGGAAAAACAGCGAGCGGCCGATGCCAGAGCGCGAGCAGCGCAGGAAGCGGCGCAGCGTGCCGAAGCGGAGGCGAATGCCCGTCATGAAGCGGACCAACGTGCTTTGGCCGATGCCCAAGCGCTTAAGGCGCAGCAGGCGAGCATTGAGTCGGAACGCCTTCGTCTGCAGGCGGAGAACGACAAGAACCAGTTGCGGCAGCGATTGCTGGCGCAGTTCAATGCCGTACTCCCAACTCGGGAGACGGCTCGGGGTCTGGTCATCAATATGCCGGATGTTCTATTTGACACTGGAAAGTACGAGCTGAAACCGCCAGCGCGCGAGGCGCTCGCCAGAATTTCGGGGATTGTGGTTTCCCACCCGGGTTTAAATCTGCAGATCGAGGGCTATACGGACAGTACGGGCACCGCCGAACTGAACCAGAAGCTTTCCGAGCAGCGCGCGAATTCCGTGCGCGATTATTTGATGAATCAGGGCTTGAACACAAGCAATCTCAACGCGGTTGGCTATGGGATGAACTATCCCGTGGCGCCGAATAACACCTATGAAGGCCGGAAACAGAACCGCCGGGTAGAGCTTGTAATTTCGGGTGAGGTCATCGGAGTGAAACTGGGCGTACCGCCTAGCCAGACGTCGGCGCCGACGGAGGTTACGGTTCCCGTTTCGCCGCAGCGCTAAGCTGTTTTTTGCACACTTATTCGATTGCACTCATTCCGGGCGATGGCATCGGCCAAGAAGTGACCCTTCCGGCCTTTACCATCGCTCAAAAGACAGCCACCGCTTTGGGCGCGACGCTATCGGCTACCACTTACGACTGGGGAAGCGATTACTATTTCGCGCACGGGCGCATGATGCCGGCCGATGCGCTAGAGACCTTGCAGAGTCATCAAGCGATTCTGCTCGGCGCGGTTGGCCATACCGAGATTCCCGATCACGTCACGCTGAACGGTCTGCTATTGCCCATCCGACGCAAATTCGATCAATTTGCGAATGTGCGTCCGGCGGTTCTGTATCGCGGCGTGCCCTCGCCGCTCAAGGGGCTTTCCCCTGGCGATGTCGACATGGTGGTTGTCCGCGAAAACACCGAAGGCGAGTATGCGCAAGTCGGGGGCTTTGTCCATCAGGATCATGAAGCCGAGGTCGCGGTGCAAACCGGTGTGTTCACGCGGCATGGAGTCGAGCGTATTATCCGGTACGCCTTCGATCTTGCGCGTACGCGGGACAAAAAACGCAAAGTTGCCTCTATCACCAAATCCAATGCCCAGGGGTTCAGCATGGTTCTCTGGGATCGCGTGTTTCAAAGGGTCGCAGCTGAGTATCCCGATATCGTAACCGAATCTCTGCTGGTTGATGCCGCCGCCATGAACTTCGTTCGCCGTCCACAAAGCTTCGACGTGGTGGTTGCTTCGAATCTTTTCGGCGACATCCTCAGCGATATCTCCGCCATTGTGACTGGCAGCATCGGGCTTGCGGCGAGCGCGAACATCGACCCTACGCGCCGTTTTCCATCGATGTTTGAACCGGTACACGGCTCGGCTCCGGACATTGCGGGGAAGGGAGTTGCCAATCCTCTTGCGGCGGTTGTTTCGGCTTCTATGATGCTCGACCACCTGGGCCTTGGCCAAGCTGCACGAAAGGTCGATGCGGCTATCGAAAGTCTACTTGCTGAGGAGAAAATTCGAACGGCCGATCTCGGCGGCTCGAGTTCTACCGCGCAGGTTGTCGACGCGCTCCTCGCACTCCTCAAAGCGTAAGGAGCTGACTATGCCCACGGCGTTCAACGGCTTCCCAAAAGAAATGGCCATGTTTTTTCGAGGCTTGAAACGTAATAATCGCCGTGAATGGTTCCAGCCTCGAAAGGACGTATTCGACGTAAATGTCAAAGCGCCAATGACGGAGTTGGTGGAGGCGTTAAATGGCGAGTTCGCGAAGTTTGCGCCGCGCTACGTCACCGATCCCAAGAAGGCCATTTTTCGTATCTATCGCGATACTCGTTTCAGCCCTGACAAGACGCCGTATAAGACGCATATTGCCGCATCGTTCGGACGGCGGGGCGGGGAGCAAATGGCGGTGAGCGGCTACTACTTCAGCGTTTCGAACGAGCAGATTGAAGTTGCCGGCGGGATTTACCATCCTGCACCGGACACCACACTACTGGTCCGCTCGTATATTGCGGATCATTATGAAGAGCTGCGACGCATTTTGGCCCATAAGACACTGCGCAGGCGCATGGGCACATTGCAGGGAGACGAGCTTTCGCGCGCTCCGAAGGGCTTCGATCCCACTCACCCGGCAATCGATCTTATTAAGAAGAAGGATTGGATCCTGGATTTGGAGCTCGATCCGGCGCTCGCGACCACGCCACGACTCCACCGCGAGATCGCCGATCGCTTCCGGCTTATGACGCCAGTCATCGAATTTCTGAACCGCCCGCTGCTTGTCGAGAGACCGGCGGCAAAACTGCGCAACTATTTTTCTTGAGCTAGTAGCGCCGCGCGCGCCTTCTTCGGGAGCTTCATCCACACCAGTTCATAGGACTCTCGAATCATGTCTTTCAGCTCCACGGGTGTCAGGGAGTCCTCACTCTCGATTGAAATCCACTTGGCTCGGGCCAAGTAGGCCGCTGGTGTTATTCCGGGACGTTCCACGCAATCAGCGAACTTTTCAGGCGCGCACTTGATTGTCAGAAAAGTTTGCGACGGCTCAAATCTAGTAATTGCGAATACCTTACCGGAGACCTTGAAAACCAGATGCTCGCCCCACTGGATCGTCTCGGTCGTGTGGGGAAACGACAGACAATACCTGCGCAGCCATTCGAGCACGGTTTACACAATCTCTTCGCGCACGGCATCCCAGCGCACTGTCCGCCCCTGCCGGTAACTCTCTACCGCCATACGGCATGCGATCGATACGCGAAACCCGAGATCCAACGGACAATTCACTTCTTTGCTCTCGCGAATCGCATCCATGAAATTCTTCATGTGGGCGGATGCCGGTGTCGGCGTCTCGCCGCTCAGCGCTGCACCAGCAGGCGAATTCGCCTTTTCAGGCAGGTAGCGAATACGCGGTCCGCGCATTATGGTTCCATCGGTGCCGAGCACCTGTTCCGTACTTCCGAGACTCGCATTGCCGAAGCCCGATACCCAGGTGAACAACATTTCCTCCGGCTGCATCATCGAGACGTTCATCGTATCGGGAACCTCGCGTCCATCTTTCCAGAGATAGAGGCCTCCCGTCATCGTGACCGCTTGCGGGATCTTCGAATCGAGTACCTTGTACCAGAAGGCCACCTGGTGGCACATGTTCTCGTAGACGTTTCCACCGGAATAATCCCAGAAAAAGCGCCAGTTCAAGTAGCGGTTCGCATCGAAGGGAATTTTCAGCGCTTCACCGAGAAATTTGTTCCAGACGATATTTTCGGCGTTCATCGTCGGCTGAAGTGGACGCGACCATTGCGGCTTTCCATGGGGCGTGTTGCGGTACATCGTTGCATCCAGGGCCGTGATCTTTCCGAGTTTGCCACCCTCTAGAAAATTCTTCGCGTCCACCACGTGGCCCGAGGAGCAAGCCTGGTGGCCGATTTCGACCACCTGCTTTGACTTCACAGGTTCGTATGCCGCGCGCATGCGTTTGGCGTGCTCTACGGTGAACGCCATAGTCTTCTCCTGGTAGACATGTTTGCCGGCGCTGATAGCGTCGATGAAGTGTATGCAGTGGAGGTGCTGCGGCGTGGCGATCAGCACTGCGTCCAGACCTTTGTCTTCGAGCATCAGGCGATGATCAATGAATGTTTGGACCGCAGGCGCTAACAGTTTGGCCTTTTCGCGCTGTTCCGTGTAGATATCACAGACCGCCGCAAACTCCGTATTTGGGCAATTCAAGGCATCCCGTACTATGGCCTCGCCGCGCGCTCCGTAGCCGATCACTCCAAAGCGGACGCGTTCATTCGCTCCGAGCACGGCTTCCGGCAGAGCCGCCAAGCCTCCAATGCTTCCCGCAAATTGTCCCAGGAACCTGCGCCGCGAATTCATCCTTCTAAAACACCTCTTGCACCAGGAATTGCTCAAACTTTCCGTTTGCCGTTACATAAATATTCAATGTTACTGTGTTTCGTTCAAAGTGCGCTCGATATGTCAAATGCGTCATTCCGCCGCGGGCCTGCTCGTTTTGCCGCGTCAGAGCCACGAGCTTCCCGAGCGGACCAAGAGATGTTCTGTAATCTTCAAGGGCCGCCAATGCGAAGTACGCGTTGGCGTGGACGGTGAAACGCCCGCTGTCGATGCGTCCGCGTTGCAGATCTTCAAGAATGGCGCGCATCTCCCCGTCTCTCTTAGCGCTCTTGTCCTGCGGCGCAAGTAGCTCCGAAGCAATCTGCTGTGTTACGGCTCCTACCAATCCGATATTGTCTTCGTTCGAGAGTACCGCGATGCCAAGCTGTTTCTCCGGAAAAACCGTGTTCATCGCGAGAAACCCTGATACCTCTCCGCTGTGACCCAACATAGGAGTCGCTTCGATTTCACCCAATCGAAGTCCGAGAGCGTAGTGTGTTGGGGCGCCGCTTTTTAACCTAACTTCGCGAGTGAACTCTTCATACGATTTTTTCGACAGGATTTGCTTGTCCAGGAACGCCGCATCCCAACGTGCCAGATCAGATGGTGTCATGCATAACTCACCCGCCGCGAAATACCAGCCGGGCCCTTCCCGCAGCGCCGGTCGAGCCGGTCCCAATGCGAAGCGCGTGTAGGCCGTCGCATCCGCCGTGCTTTTGACGTTGCAGCTTCCAGCCGACTTCATGCCCAATGGATCAAAAATGTGTTGCTTCAAATAAGGCATGAGTTCATGGCCGGATGCCTTCTCGAAAATCTTTCCTGCCAGGACATAGTTTGTATTGCTGTACTGCCAGCGCGTGCCTGGATTGAAGTTCAGCGGCTTCTTCGCCCAAACTTCCAAAAGCGCTTCGGGGGTCGTCGCCTTCTCCTACTCGGGAATCATGTAGTCCTGGGGAGCGTAATCTTCATATCCGGAGGTGTGCGAAAGCAATTGCCGCATGGTCACCTCGCCGGCCCGCGTGAAGTACGGAAAATATTTGGCTACGCGATCGTCGAGGGAAAGCTTTCCTTGTTCTTGGGCGAGCAAGAGGGCAGCCACCGTAAATTGTTTGCTGATCGATCCGACCGCATAACGAGTGTCGGTATCCGCCTTCCCGAATGCTCGTACGTACACCACTTTTCCTGCCTGGGCAATTGCCACCGAAACGCTCGGCGCGTCAAACGCCTCCCGTGCCGCTGCAACCCTCTCGTCCAGTTGTTTAATGGTTTCGCCCGAAAACTGGCCCCATCCGGCTAAAGCACAAAAAGCAAGCAGCCATGCCAAACGCGCTTTCACAGCCGCCGTACCAAGACAATCGTAAAGTCGTCCGCAAAAGTGGTATTGCCGCGCCACTTTCGCATGTGATCCACCAACTGATTGACGATCTCTTCGCAGGGGATCGCCTTACGGGCTACCAAAAAGTCCGCCAGCCCTTCTTCACCGAATTCCTTTCCGTCGTCGGTCGAGGCCTCGGTGACGCCGTCGCTATATAGCGCTAGTAGCTCGCCGGGCGCCAGTATTGTCTGCCGCACTTCGTATTCGACGGGCGAAAACAATCCAAGCACCAGGCCGTTACCTTTGAGCCATTCCACCTCCCCTGAGGTCCGCAGCACCAACGGGTAGTTGTGCCCGGCGTTGCTGTACTGGAGCGCGCCGGTGGACGGATCGAGCAGCGCATAGAAGAAGGTGATGAACTTGCCGAGGGGGCAGCGTTCCGTCAGGCTGCGATTCAGGGTCCTCACCGCCGTCCCCGGGTCGGGCATTGTCTCCCGCAACATCTGCACCCGAGCCTGCAGGCTTGACATCATCAGTGCAGCCGGCAAGCCCTTGCCGGATACGTCACCCACAGCGAGCGCCAGTCGGCCATCTTCGTAAGGCACGAAATCGTAGTAGTCTCCACCCACCGTCCGACAGGGCAGATTCAAACCAGAAAGGTCGTAACCATCGTAGACAGGCGCTTCGGGCGGCAGCAGCGTGCGTTGGATCTCGCTCGCTTGCGCCAGTTCCAGCTCCATCATTTTTTCTGATTGTTCAATCTCAGCCAGGCGTGCGTGTTCAATGCGAATAGCGGCAACATTCGCCATCACCGTCAACAGATCGAGGTCCTCTTGCGAAAACGGGCGGATTACGGCGCCGTTGTCTACGTAAATCAGACCGATCACACGATCGGCCGTCTGCAGTGGCGCCGCCATCATGCTGCGCACTCGATGCATGACGATACTCTTCTGTTGCCGGAGAGCGTCGTCTAATTGGGCATCGCTGATGACGAGCGAACACTTCTCCCGGATCACACGATCCCGCACCGCCGTGCTAATAGAGAAGCCGTCGCCCTTGCTCGCGCGTACGATCAGATCGCCTTCTTCGAGCGTCAAAATCACGCCGCGCCGCGCCTCTACGGCTGAAAGCGCCAACTCCAGAATGACACCGAACAAACCCTCCAGCGGATGGTGGGTTACAAGTTCGCGCCCCGCGCGAATCAGCGCGCTCACAACCCGTGATGTGTTCAGCGATTGTTCCCGCGCTGGCCGCAGGACCTTGTCGAGGCTAGTGACGATAGTTGCTTCGCGCTGGATCTTTTCTTCTTCCTGTGGCACGAAGGAGATCACGGGCTTATGCGTTTCGGTGGCCGCGTCGCGTACCTCGATTGTCAAATGACCGGCATAAATCCGATCTCCGCCTTTCAGACGCTGGGACTCCTTCATGCTGAGTGAATTCAGCACTGTTCCGTTACGGCTATTGCAGTCCTTCAGCCACCAACTGCCCTCGCGCCGCTCAAAACTCAGGTGATATCGCGAAAGCCAGGGATCTTGCGGATACGCCAGATCGTTGTCCGCCGACCGTCCGAGGGAAAGGGGGGTCTTCTGCAACTCCACTTTTGTGGGCGCGCCCTCCGGCCCGGAAATGAGCAGTTCCATCTGGGGATTCCCTTACCGTAGCACTTGGCCGATGCTAGTCCCCCAACTCTTCCAGGGGCTCGGGTTTTCCTACGGGTTTGTTTGCTGCCTTGCCCGTAATCAGCCGTGCGCCTCGATTGAAGGTCAAGTATAAGAAGCCCCACTCCACAGCTACCAGCAACCTGCTTTCGAACTCCACAATGTACAGCAAGTGAACGAACAGCCAAACGAGCCACGCAATCAGCCCCGAAAGATGCACGCCGAAAATGTTGGCAACCGCCGACGCACGTCCGATCACGGCCAGGTCGCCTTTGTTGAAGTAGTGAAATTGCACGCCCGGGCTCGCCTCGCCCTTCGCTCGTCTTGCAATGGTCTTAGCGGCATAGGCTCCCCCCTGCATCGCCACCTGCGCCACGCCTGGCAGCGGCTTTCCGTCGCGGTCGACACAAGCCGCGAGATCTCCAACGACAAATATTTCGGGATAGCCGGGAATCGTGAGATCCGGCGCAACTTTGATATGGCCGGCTTTGTCCGTCTCGGCCCCGGTTCGTTTGGCGAGCAGGCGTCCGAAATCGGTCACCGCCACGCCGGCCGCCCAGATTACGGTGTGAGAGGGAATATGGGTAGATCCGGTGGGCGTCTTTAGCGTCACTCCATCTTCGTCGACGGCCGTCACTACGGTTCCTAGCCGGACACGTGCTCCCAGTTTGATGAGGGCACGTTCGGCTCTTTTCGAGAGATCCTCCGGATACGTGGCTAGGACGCGCGTTCCTCCATCCACGATCAGGATTCTCGCGTCTTTCGGCTGGATGGAACGAAAATCATCCTTTAACGTGTGATTGGCAATCTCGCCCAGGGCACCGGCTATCTCTACGCCTGTTGCGCCGGCTCCCACAATCACAAACGTGAGCCACGCGCATCGCTCATCCGGATCTGTCGTTCGCTCCGCGGCTTCGAACGCCAGCAGAATCTTATGACGGATCAAGGTCGCATCCTCGATGCTCTTCAATCCGGGCGCCCAGGTGTGCCACTCGTCATGCCCAAAGTACGTGCCTTGGGATCCGGTGGCAACGATGAGCCAGTCGTATGGGATTATCGCGCCATCTTTAAGCTTTACAGATTTGCCCGCTGGGTCGATGTCGATCACTTCGCCGAGCAGGACGTTGGTATTCTCCTGTTTATTCAGCACGCCACGTATGGGGGCGGCAATTTCGCCCGGTGAGAGCGAACCCGTCGCTACCTGATAGAGAAGGGGCTGAAAAAGGTGATAGTTGCGGCGATCTATGACCGTTACTTCAACCGGCGCGCGCTTCAAAGCTTTTGCAGCATACAGGCCGCCGAAACCACCACCCAGTATCACGACTCGCTTGCGATCCGCCATACAATCAGGGTAGCGGCTGCAGCGGTGTCAACCTCTATTAGCATCGCGAGATTCGCCATCGCGCCCGCGTAGTCTGACACCGAACAGATGAGTGCTGCCTCCGCCATTCATGTCTCACAGCTCGTAAAACGCTACAAAAACTCGAAGTCGAACGCCGTCGACGGCGTCTCGTTCGAGGTCTCGCGCGGTGAGATCTTCGGTTTGCTCGGGCCGAACGGTGCTGGTAAGACGACCACAATCGGTGTCCTTACCACGTCTATTCTTCCGACGTTCGGTTCAGCGTCTCTCATGGGCGTCGACATCGCTCGCGATCCGATCGAGGCGAAGCGGCGAATCGCGGTGGTGCCGCAGCAAAGCAATCTCGATCGCAGCCTCAAGGTGCGCGAGATTCTCACCTTTCATGCCGCCTATCATGGTGTCGCGCATAAGCGGCGCGAAACTCGCGCCAGCCAACTTCTAGATGAACTCGGGCTGGGCAACCGCCAGAACGAGAAAGTCAATCGGTATTCGGGCGGCATGGCGCAGCGGCTCATGATCGCCCGTGCGCTCATGCACTCTCCCGATGTTCTGTTCCTAGACGAACCAACCAATAATCTTGATCCGCAATCACGCCTGTTTCTGTGGGAGCGTATCCAGGAACTCAATGCCCGTGGCCTTACCATCCTGCTGACCACTCATGACATGGACGAGGCCGACAGGCTCTGTCATCGTATCGCCATCATGGACCATGGAAAGATTCTGGTGAACGACACGTCCGCCGAATTGAAAAAGATAATTCCGGACGGAACTGCGCTCGAAGTCCGCGCCTATGCGACCACGGCTAGGCAGGAGTCCCTAACCACGGCGTTGAAAGCCATCGTGGGAGTGACCAAGATCGATACGATGGATGCGGAGGGCGAATTTCTGACGTACCGTATTCAGGCTCATTCCGCCGATACCTTAATCGGACCTGTCGCTCAAGTGGTTCTTTCGGCTGGCGCCGAGGTGCGCGATCTCAGCGTAAAGCAGCCGAGCCTTGAAGAAGTGTTCATTTCGCTTACCGGGAGACATCTCCGCTAGATGCTCGCCGCCAAAGCGTTCCTGGCTATTCTGCGGCGCGATGCTGTCGTCACCGGCCGTGAGTTCGTGCCGTTTCTGTTGCAGGCCTTGATGCAGCCGATGTTCTTCCTGTTTATTTTCGGCAGAGTGCTACCTGGCATTGGGCTCGCGGATCGCAATTTCGCGACAGTGATGCTTCCCGGTATTGTTGCGCTCACGGGCATGATAGCCGCTATGCAGGGTGTTACGTTGCCTCTGGTCCTCGATCTTGGCTATGCACGCGAGATCGACGACCGGCTTTTGGCACCTCTGCCAGTCTGGTGGGTGGTTCTGGAAAAAGTGCTGTTCGGCGCTTTACGAGGCACGATTGCAAGCTCCGTCATCTTCCCGCTAGGCCGTTGGATTCTAGGTGATGGGTTTGTAGTCCGCACCGATCGGATTCTTGCGCTGATCAGCATGGTGGTACTGACCGCGTTGGTCGGTTCGGTCATAGGCCTTCTGATGGGGACCATCATCAAGCCGGAACACATCAGTTTGATGTTTACCCTGATTTTCACGCCCTTGCTGTTTACCGGGTGCACCTACTATCCCTGGGGTGCGCTTGCGAACATTCGTTGGTTCCAAGTCATCACGCTCCTGAATCCGCTCACCTATGCGGCCGAAGGATTGCGTTATGCCATGGTTCCTGCGATCGGAGGGCGGCCATTTCCCACACTCGCCCTGCACTGGATATTGCTCGCGCTGGGAGTGTCCGTCGTGGTGACGTTTCTCGCCGGAAATCGGATGTTTCACCGCCGGGTGATCACATAGCGGTGGCGTGGAGTGGCCTGCGCCGCTGCTAAACTGAAAGTTCATGCCTGCTCGCTCGCGCCGTAACTCGGCGGTCGTCCGGATTGGAGATGTGCCCGTCGGTGGCTCACATCCTATCGTTGTTCAGTCCATGACCAACACGGACACGGCCGATTCCGCGGCAACCGTCAATCAAGTGATGGCGCTCGCCCGAGCGGGCTCCGAACTGGTCCGCGTTACAGTCAACACGGACGAAGCCGCACAAGCCGTGCCGACGATTGTCTCAACTCTTCGCGACTTCGGTGTGGACGTGCCCATCATCGGGGACTTTCACTATAATGGCCACCTCCTACTCAAGAAATATCCCGCGTGTGCTCGCGCACTCGCGAAATACCGCATCAATCCAGGGAACGTCAATATTGGCCGCAAGCAGGATGACAATTTCCGGATCATGATAGAGGCGGCCATCGAGTACGACCGTCCGGTTCGCATCGGCGTGAACTGGGGTTCGCTCGATTCGGCGTTACTCACGCAAATGATGGACGACAATTCGAAGTCGCCCGATCCGCTCGATGCGATGGAAGTGACCCGGCGCGCGATCGTAGAAAGCGCTCTGCGCAGCGCGGATAACGCCGAACGGTACGGTCTTGCTCACGAGAAGATCATCCTGAGCGCCAAGGTCAGCAATGTACAAGATCTCATTGATGTGTATGAGATGCTGGCGAGTCGCTGCGACTATCCGCTGCATCTCGGCCTCACCGAAGCAGGACTTGGTTCGAAGGGCATTGTCGCCACCACCGCCGCTCTGTCTGTACTTCTCCAGCAAGGTATCGGCGACACCATCCGGGCATCTCTGACGCCTTTACCGAACGGCGATCGCACCGAAGAAGTGATCGTCAGCCAGCAGATTTTGCAAGCGCTCAACTTGCGCAGCTTCACTCCGCAAGTCGCCGCGTGTCCCGGCTGCGGCCGTACCACCAGCACATTTTTCCAGGACATGGCCGACCAGATTCAAACCTATCTGCGTGAGCAGATGCCCGTCTGGCGCGAAAAATACACGGGCGTCGAAGAGATGAAGGTCGCTGTGATGGGATGCGTCGTCAACGGTCCCGGCGAGTCGAAGCATGCCGATATAGGCATCTCCCTACCTGGCACTTTTGAAAAGCCGGTAGCGCCAGTGTATGTCGACGGAAAACTTTCGACAACGCTGCGGGGTGACGGTATTGTGGCCGAGTTTCGCGATATCCTCGACGGCTACGTAGCCCGCCGCTATGCGAAAGTCTTGGCCGATCCCGAGCCGTTAGCACTACTTGAGCGCTAGCCGCTGGATTTCTTCGAGCTCTTTGCCGGCTTCGGCCCATTTGCCTTGCGAGTTTAATTCCTTGTAGCGTTCGAAGTGCTCGCGGATCTGCAGGAGCGTATCGGTTCCGGGCGGGGGCGACGGGCGTGGTGCGGCAACAGTCTGCTGCTGTTGCCCTTCGGTGACGGGTATGGCTGGTCCGGTGCCACTCAACGCTGCCGTCAATTGCGTGAGCGCTTGTTCATAGGTATCGGCGTACGCGAGCTTATTTCCCATGGCAAGCGCCACCTTCCTTAGTTGCGGCATGCTGGCTTGCGCCGACTGAATATAGATCGGCTCAACATAGAGAAAACTATTGTCGAGGGGGAGGACAAGCGTCTGTCCGCGGATGACCTGCGAGCCCTGCTGATTCCATAACGACAGGTCTTTTGAAATGTTCTGGTCCTGATTAATCCGCGCGTCGATCTGGATAGGGCCGTAGATAATGTTCTGTTTCGATAGCTGCTCAAATTCGATTTCACCTAAATGCGAGCCATCGCAGCGGGCATACATGACTGCTATCAAGTTGTTCTTGTTGGCTGGCGTGAAGGTGGTCATCAACAGAAATTCAGATACATTGCTTCCCGGCAGTGTTGCCACCACGTAGGTGGGTGAAACCGAGCCGGTGCCCTGGTCCGCACGGCTGGTCTTGGCGAGATCCCACAAATCCGCACGGTTGTAGAAAGCCTCCGGCTCGCGCATGTGAAACGTGCGGTACATCTCTGCCTGGACGCTGAACAGCGTTTCCGGATAGCGTGTGTGTGCCCGCAAGTCTGGCGGCATGGACGATGCTGGTTTAAGGAGCGTGGGAAACAAGCGCGCGTATGCCTGGATCAGCACGTCCTCTTGATCGAAGATGTATAAGTTCGTTTCTCCGGTATAAGCGTCGATGGTGGCCTTTACGGAATTGCGCAAGTAATTGACGGGTTGATTTCCAAGATCGATTTCGCGCGAATAGGGATGCACGTCCGACGACATATAGCCGTCGGCGATCCACACCAAACGCCCGGAGTCCGTCAATACCAGATAGGGGTCCGAATCCCAACTCAAGAAGCCGGCGAGTTTCCTTAGCCGGTCACGAATCGGCCTATGGATCATCATGCGGCTTGTGCCAGTGAGATATTCGGTCAGAATTATATTGGCGTCGGCATAGTGCAGCGCTGCCGCGAGCCGCATAAGCACTGAGGAAACCGGGAAGCCGCCGGTTCCGCCGTAGGTCGTTTTAATCGTCTCGGAGCCGGATGGATAGTTAAATTCCTGCTGTGCCGTATCGACAAAGACGGGTTCATGCGCAACTTCGCTGTAGTAAATCTCCGGCCGGGTGAAGTGCAGGCTCTTCGCCGTGACCACCGGTGGCGCGTCCTTGATGAAGAGCAGCGGCAATCCGTCGGAGGTTATCCGATTGGCCTCTGCCATCACCACTCCGTAGCCGTGCGTGTAGATCAGGTGCGGGTTGATCCAGCGATTGCTTGCGTCCCCAAGCTGCCGTATATCCAGTTCGCGGGGCGAAATCATGACCTGCCGTATCTGGCCATCGATTGTGTAACGGTCTACGTCGGTATCCATGTACACGTAGGGCCGCAACGGTTGAATTTGAGAGATCGTATCGTGAAAGGGCTGCCAGGCCCACAGCCGCACGTTATCCAGCAGCGGTTTGTGTTTGGCATAGTCGATTGGGGCCTCCGGTTCGGCCTCTAGCGAGGTTTCCTTGACCCGGCGGTTCAGGTGATAGGCCGAGCGCGTGGCCTCGATGTGGTAACGGATGTAAGGCTTCTCGAGCGCCAGTTCGTTCGGACGAACGTACAGACCAGCCACGATCGATGGCAGAATATAGCGCACGGGAACCAGCAGCAGCAGTAGCGCCGCCCACCGCGGCTTCCTGGCCAGGAACAACATCGCCGCGGCTAAGGCGGCCAGCATCAGCAACCACTGCAGCGGAATCACCACGTGGTCTGCCACCCAATCCACGCCCACCAGGTATTGTCCATGATCTTCGAGCAGCAGTGCGTAGCGATCGAAATAGATCTTCACGGCAACGCCCCCCAGCACGATGGCTGCCGTTGCGCGGACAAATGTCGAATCGAACAAGCCGCGGAATTGGAAGTGTTCAAACTCGAACGGCGACGCTCCCGGTAATCGGTTTTGCAGTACCTTGCCTACGCGGTCAGCGTGCGCCGCCAGCCAATAAATCAGCAGGGCCAGGACGGCGCCCACGAGGGCGACGGTTAAAAGGAGATTGAAAAAAGGCAGGTCGAACAGATAGAAGTGCAGCGGCTTTTGGAAGATCGGATCTATGAATTCGCCCGGCGCGGCAACCTGGCGCAGTCCGCCAAAGTACCGCACAACGGTCCAGCTATCCACTGTGGAGTTAGCCACTCCGATCGAAAACAGCGCCAACACGATGGCGGCGACACGAATTACGAAGCTACGCTTCAGGAATCCGTATAAGGGAGCATCGGGCGTATGCCGGATTCCGAGGCGGAATGCGGTCCAGAAGGCGGCAAAGAAAAATAGAATTGCGAGGAGGATCGGTGCCGTGCCATACAGGAGCAGGTTGATCCAGGTGTCGACTTGATGCAACTCGTTCCACCACGCATAATCGATCAGCGTTCCGGCGATAAAGCGAGAACTGATCAGAACAATCAGCGCGAGAACGACGAAAAAGAACAGCCCTCCAGGTCTTTTTTTCATGTGTTGTTGAACGAAACCGCGCAGGTGAGGACGCGGCTTCTTCGGGCGGGTAGCAAACAGCGAGTATATCGCCAATTGCCAGCTATGCTGCGTGGGTCTTATCTTCTTGGCGCAAAAGGTCGAGCAGGCCGGCGGTCACTTCGTTAAAAACTTTGCGACGGCGGTGCACGATGCAGACGGGTCGGTACAGTTCCGCCGGTTTCAGTCGCAATGCCACAAGCCGGCCTTGCCGAATGTCGTCGCGCATTACGCGCGCGGGCATGATGCTGATGCCCGCCTCGTGCGCCACGGCCTCCTTGATCATCTGTATGTTGTCGAACCGCAGAACGACTTCAACAGTTACCTTTTTCTCGCGCAGATAGCGGTCGATCTGTTCCTGAATCGGCAAGTCATCGTCGAATCCGATGAACTCCTCGCCTTGAATAACGGCAGCCGGAATCGATTCACGCCGCGCAAGGGAGTGGCTGGGCGCAACCGCCACTACCATCTCTTCATCGCGCCAGGCCAATGCCACCAATTCGCGCGATGATTCCGCATAGCTCATCAATCCCAAGTCGGCTTCATCCCTCGCTACCGCTTCCCAGACCCGCTCCGGCCGCAAGTATTGCACCTGGAGTTCGGCTTCCGGATAAAGCGCCGCGAAGCGCGCTTCGATTTGCGACATCTCGGACAATCCCACAGAATAGATGGCCGCAACGCGCGCCGTGCCGTTCGTGTGTTTCTTCAAAAGATCGAGGGAGGCCCGAAACTCGTCGTCGCGCCGTAGAACATCCTTACAATATTCGAGATAGAGCTTGCCGGCCGATGTCACTTCCAACGGACGCCTGCCACGATCGAATAAGATCACCTGCAACTCCCGCTCGAGTTCCGCGATCGCCTGACTGGCGGCCGACTGGCTGAGATGATTTAGGCGGGCGGCTTTACTGACGCTGCGGTGGTGGGCAACGTCGCGTATCAGACGAAGATGCGCTGTAGACACAAAGCTAAATAAAACTTAGCATAAGAAAAACCGATATTGCAAGTCTTTAAATTCAATTTGACGAATATTTCACAGATCGCTATACTGAGTTCTACTTCCTCCGAGCCCCAGAGGAGAGTGGTGCCGTGTACTCAGTCGATACTCCTACCCAGCTTCCGAAACCCCAAGGCCTCTATGATCCAGCAAATGAACACGATGCTTGCGGCATCGGTTTTGTCGTAGACATTCACGGCCAAGCCTCCCACGATATTGTTCTTAAAGGTCTCGAAATTCTAGTCAACCTCGCACACCGCGGCGCCTGCGGTTGCGATTCGGAAACTGGAGACGGTGCGGGCATCCTTATCCAGATTCCGCACAAGTTTTTTGCGCGAGAAACCGCGAATTCAGGATTTACACTGCCAGCGCCTGGCGAGTACGGTATTGCGATGTGCTTTCTGCCGGTGGAGCGCCAGCAGCGCCTGGTGTGCGAAGCCCTGATGGAGCGTATCTCGCGTGAAGAAGGTCTGACGGTACTGGGCTGGCGCGATACCCCTGTCGAGGGGGATGCCATCGGACGTGTGGCGCGTGCCTCGCAACCTTACATAGAGCAGCTTTTTGTCGCCCGGGCGCCCCATATGAGCGGCGATGAGTTTGAACGCAAACTGTATCTCGTGCGCAAGCGCGTGGAAGCGCAGGTTGCCGAATCGGACATGCGAGACAAGGCGTTCTTCTATGTGCCATCGTTCTCTTCGCGCACGATTGTTTACAAGGGACTGCTGCTGGCAAATCAGATCGGCGAGTTCTACACGGAATTGCTCGATCCGGATACGCAAAGCGCGATGTCCCTGGTGCACCAGCGTTTTTCGACTAACACTTTTCCAACCTGGCAGCTTGCACACCCGTTCCGCTACATCTGCCACAACGGCGAGATTAATACCGTGCGTGGCAACGTCAACTGGATGAACGCACGGCAGTCGGTGATGACGTCGCCCCTATTCGACGATTTCAAAAAGCTTCTGCCCATCATCCAGCCCGGCGGGAGCGATTCAGCCGCACTCGACAATGCGGTCGAGCTCTTGACCATGACGGGCCGCTCGCTTCCGCATGTTATGGCGATGCTGATTCCCGAAGCTTGGGATTCCCATCCAACGATGTCGGCGGAGAAGCGCGCGTTTTACGAGTATCACGCTTCGCTGATGGAGCCGTGGGACGGGCCCGCGGCTGTAGCATTCACCGACGGCAAGATGATCGGGGCGACGCTCGATCGCAACGGTCTGCGTCCGGCGCGTTACGTGATCACCAAAGACGGCTTACTGGTGATGGCGTCCGAAACAGGCGTGCTCCCGTTCCGGCCCGAAGAGATAGAGAAAAAAGGTCGCCTGCAACCGGGCAAGATGCTGCTGGTCGACCTGGAGCAGGGCCGCCTGGTGCCGGATAAAGAGATCAAGCAGCTGCTTGCCTCGCGCCAGCCCTACGGAGAGTGGCTCGAGGAAAACCAGATTACGCTCGATTCGCTGCCTGAGCCGACGCGTGTGCAGGGCGCGGACCATGAAAGTGTCTTGGTGCGCCAACGCTGCTTCGGCTACACCGACGAAGATCTGCGGATGTTGATAGCGCCCATGGCGTCGAATGGCGAAGAGGCCGTTGGTTCGATGGGCGTCGACACGCCGCTGGCCTGCCTTTCCGACAAGCCGCAATTGCTCTTCAACTATTTCAAGCAGCTTTTCGCGCAAGTGACCAACCCGCCGATCGACCCGATCCGTGAAGAGCTGGTCATGTCATTGACCAGCTATATCGGCACGGAAGGGAATATCCTGAGTGAGGTTCCTGAGAACTGCCACACGTTGAAGATGCCGCATCCGGTACTCACAAACCGCGATCTCGAAAAACTGCGGCGCGTTTCACGGGGCGACCTACTCGCCTCCACATTGCTGTCCACGTTCAGTGCTCCCGATGGTGAAGTTGGATTGAAGCGCGCGTTGGACGGCCTGTGCCGCCGCGCATCCCTTGCCATCCGATCCGGTTATCGGCTGCTGATTTTATCGGACCGCGGAGTAGACGAGGAATATGCGCCTATTCCATCACTGCTAGCGCTGACCGCCGTTCACAATCATCTGGTGCGTGAGGGGACTCGCACGGGCGTTGCACTCATCATCGAATCGGGTGAGCCCCGCGAAGTAATGCATTACTGTCTGCTGATCGGCTACGGCGCGAGCGCCATCAATCCGTACTTGGCTATCGAGACTATCGAAGAATTGGCCGGGAGCGGCGACCTCGCTCGCAGCATCGCGCCCGAGCAGGCAGTAAAGAACTACATCAAGGCAGTCAACAAAGGCTTGCTCAAAGTCTTCTCCAAAATGGGGATTTCCACTTTGCAGAGCTATCGTGGCGCCCAGGTCTTCGAAGCAATCGGGCTGAATGAGGATTTGATCAAGCAGTATTTCACCGGTACCTCGTCACGCATCGAGGGCGTGGGTTTGGATGTATTGGCACGCGAGGCCGTTGAAAAGCATGCATATGCGTTTCGCCCGGCGAGCGAAGCTGAACCGGAATTGGCCGTAGGCGGCAATTACCAATACCGTATTTACGGTGAGCGCCATTTATTGAATCCGACGACCGTGAGTAAGTTGCAGCACGCCGTGCGCGGCTCGAACTACCAGACGTTTCAGGAATACACGAAGCTGATCGACGAGCAGAATGAAGAGCTCTGCACTTTGCGCGGTCTGCTGCGTCTCAAGACCATTCCGCGGCCTATTCCGCTCGAAGAAGTAGAGCCGGCAAGTGAGATTGTGAAGCGTTTTGCTTCGGGCGCCATGTCGTTTGGCTCAATCAGCGCGGAAGCACATGAAACGCTGGCCATTGCCATGAATCGCATGGGCGCTCGCTCGAATACAGGCGAGGGCGGGGAAAGCGAGAAGCGCTACATCAAGCTGGCCAATGGCGATTCGAAGCGCAGCGCCGTCAAACAGGTGGCCTCGGGCCGCTTCGGCGTGACGACGCACTATCTGGTGAACGCCGACGATCTGCAGATCAAGATCGCGCAGGGCGCCAAGCCCGGTGAAGGCGGCCAGTTGCCGGGGCATAAAGTGGACGCCGAGATCGCGCGTGTACGGCACTCCATTCCGGGCGTGGGGCTGATTTCGCCGCCGCCGCATCACGACATTTACTCGATCGAAGATCTGGCGCAACTGATTTACGATTTGAAGAACGTGAATCCCGCCGCACGCGTATCCGTCAAACTCGTTGCGGAAGTGGGCGTGGGCACGGTCGCTGCCGGCGTCTCGAAGGCGCACGCTGACGTGGTGCTGATTAGTGGGTATGACGGCGGCACAGGAGCGTCGCCACTCACTTCTATCAAGCACGCCGGTATTCCATGGGAATTGGGGCTAGCCGAAACCCAGCAGGTGCTGGTGATGAACGATCTGCGCAGCCGTATCCGGGTGCAAGTGGACGGCAAACTGCAAACCGGACGCGACGTGACGATTGCCGCTCTGCTGGGAGCTGAGGAGTTCGGTTTTTCGACGGCGCCGCTGGTAGCGATGGGTTGCATCATGATGCGCAAGTGCCATCTAAACACCTGTCCCGTGGGTATCGCCACACAGAATCCGGAGTTGCGCAAGAAATTTGAGGGCGCTCCGGAACACGTCATCAATTTCTTCTTCTATGTAGCCGAGGAAGTGCGCTCCTGGATGGCGAACCTCGGTTTTCGCTCGATGGATGAAATGATCGGTCGGGTGGACATGCTGGAAGCCCAGGCCGCGAACGATCATTGGAAGGCGCGAGGACTCGATTTTTCCGCGATTCTCTACAATCCGCAGGTGCCGGGCCGGGTCGGCCGGCGCTGCACGATTTCGCAGGATCATGGATTACAAGAAGCGCTCGATAACACACTCATCGGCTTGACGAAATCGTCCATCGGAAGCGGTGAGCGCACGGAGATCGAATTACCCATCCGCAACGTTCACCGGACTGTGGGCGCGATGCTGAGCGGCGATATCGCACGGCGTCACGGTGCGAGGGGGTTGGCGGAAGATACCATTCGCGTGCGGTTCAATGGATCGGCCGGGCAGAGTTTTGGCGCATTCCTGGCGAAAGGCGTCTCGCTGTTTCTAGAAGGCGATGCCAATGACTACGTGGGCAAAGGTCTTTCCGGCGGCAAAATCGTAGTATTTCCGCCCAAGAACTCTACGTTTTCGCCGGAGGAAAATATCCTGATCGGCAACACAGTGCTCTACGGCGCTACCAGCGGTGAGGCTTATTTCAACGGCGTCGCCGGCGAGCGTTTCGCGGTCCGGAACTCAGGGGCAACAGCGGTCGTCGAAGGCGTTGGCGATCACGCCTGCGAGTACATGACCAACGGGACGGTGGTCGTGCTTGGACGCACGGGCCGGAATTTCGCAGCCGGCATGAGCGGCGGCATTGCTTATGTGTTTGACGAACACGGCGAATTTGCACGGGTGCGCTGCAATCAAGCCGGCGTCGATCTGGAGCCGCTTTTTGAAAAAGAGGATCTTCTACTCCTGGAAGGTTTGATCCGCAAACATCTCGAGTATACGGGTAGCCCCCTTGGCAAACGAATGCTCGCGCGCTGGCCCGAAAATGTAAAGAATTTTGTGAAGGTCTTCCCGCACGAGTACAAACGCATCCTGAAGGCACGTGCAACAAGCGAAGAAAAGGACATTGTTGTGCCAACCTTACCGCCGCAGGCGGTAGCCGTTGGCGAACGTGCGCGTTAACGGGAAATGGGCAAAGCTACTGGATTTTTAGAACACGGGAGGGAGACGCCCGAACGCCGCCCGATTTTCGAACGAGTTAATGACTGGTTCGAGGTCTACCGCGAATTTCCCACCGAGGACCTACAGGAGCAGGCAAGCCGCTGCATGGACTGCGGTGTGCCATTTTGCCACACCGGCTGTCCGGTCAACAATCTGATACCGGATTGGAACGATCTGGTCTGGCGGGGGCGCTGGCGCGAAGCGGCTCGCATGCTACATTCGACCAACAACTTCCCAGAATTCACCGGCCGTATTTGTCCGGCGCCATGCGAGGCGGCCTGCGTGCTCGGAATCAATGACAGTCCTGTGACCATAAAGGTAGTCGAGCAGAATATCATCGACCGGGCGTTCGAGGAAGGATGGGTGGTTCCCGAACCGCCACGCCGCCGCACAGGCAGGAAAGTGGCGATTGTAGGATCGGGTCCGGCAGGCCTAGCCGCGGCCCAGCAATTGAATCGAGCCGGTCATCTAGTTACCGTCTTCGAAAAACAAGACCGGTTGGGCGGGCTGCTGCGATACGGCATTCCGGATTTCAAGATGGAGAAGGCCCCGGTGGACCGCCGGCTCGAGCAACTTCGGGCGGAGGGCATCGAGTTCCGTCTGAATTTCGAAATCGGCCGGCACATGTCCAGCGATGAATTGCAAAGGGGGTTTGATGCAGTACTGCTTGCCGTAGGTGCCGAGCAGCCACGCGATCTGCCAATACCGGGACGTGAGTTGAACGGCATTCACTATGCGATGGACTATCTCATGCAGCAGAACAGGCGCGGAGCGGGGGACCGGGTCTCTAGCGGCGAGGAGATTAGCGCGACCGGCAAGCGCGTGGTGATCATCGGCGGCGGCGATACAGGCGCCGATTGTTTGGGAACCGCGCACCGGCAGAAGGCTGAGTCGGTGCACCAGTTGCAGATCCATGCGATGCCGCCCGAGGATCGACATCCCACTACTCCGTGGCCCTTGTGGCCGTTGCAACTTCGTGTGGAAGCGGCGCACGAAGAGGGAGGCGTCCGCGAGTGGAGTGTTCTGACGACCCACTTCAGCGGCGACGAAGACGGCAACGTGAAGAAACTGCATTGTGTGCGTGTGGGGCCAAAACCCGCGCTCGAACGTATGCCGGATAGTGAGTTCTACCTGGACGCGGATCTGGTCCTCGTCGCGATTGGCTTTTCGGGTCCAGTCCGCAAAGGGCTTTTGGAGCAGTTGCCTCTGGATCTGGACGGCCGTGGCAACGTACGGACCGACGGAAAATTTATGACGTCTGTGCCGGGCGTATTTTCGGCCGGCGACGCGCGACGCGGCCAGTCGCTGGTGGTCTGGGCGATTGCTGAAGGTCGCAAAGCTGCGCACCATATGGATCGATTCCTGATGGGATCGAGCCAGCTTCCGGTTTAGTCAACGTGTTTCGGCCCGACGGCAGCTGGCGGTCTTCGGCACGGATCGAGAACCACAGCCGGTCGCGAATTCGGATACCATCGACCTCGAGAATGGGATAGCCGCGCTCAATGCCGAATACATCTCGTTCCACGCGATCCATCCGAAATCCGAGGCGTTGGTAAAAACGCAGATTGTCGATATCCGCAGTGGCGGTCGCGACCACCACGCGACCAGCACCGGCGGAGAATGCGCGTTCTAAGGCTGCATGGACGAGGGCAACGCCAATACCTTGACCACGTTGCTTCTCGAGCACGGCGACGGATTTGATCTCCCAATCGGCCCCGGCAGCGATCAGCTGTACGTGGCCGATGACCTGTTGGGCGCGCCACGCCACAAGTACTTCACCGAGTTCGAAGTACCCGTTAATTTCTGTGGGCGAGTCATCAGCTAGCGCAAACAGCGGGAGGAGGTCAGACCGCGAGCCAGAAAACACTTCGACAGTGACCACCATTCGATCTTCGTCGAGCCTAAGATTCTTTCGGAAATATTGAACGCGGTCGGTTGGCTCGAAACCCAGACGGCGATGGGCGGCGAGACTGGCCCGATTGGCGACGGCTACGTTGGAGCCGACTTCACTGAAACCATCCGCCCGTGCCAGGTCCTCGACGGCGGCAACCAGCGCGCGTCCAATGCCACAGAGGCGCAGATCCTCGCGAACGAACCAGCCCTCGATAAAGGGCACCGGGCGTTCGATACAGCCCTCTGCCCAAGGGCGTAACGAATAGATGATGAATCCACCCAGCGATCCGTCCTGTTCCCAAACCAACACGGTCTGGTCAGTGGCATCGTCTCCATCGTCGTCCGGCCACAACAATAGCCGCATCGCGAGAACCGCCTGCCGGTCGGAAGGGTGCATCGGTCGGACACCCATTAGTTCACTTCAGATTCCCCGTTCGTGCGCACGGTAAGGAGAACCTTTATAGCATGTGGAGGCTTCGCAGGCTCACACGCGCTATCCAAGTCCGCAACTGTTCTTAGGAGCGGATGTAGGCGAAACTACTTTTTCGAGGATTTGCCAGCCGAGACCGTCTTGGCGAGATCCGCCTGGGTGCTCGCGGCCATTACAGCCGCAGGCATGCGGAGATTGTCTCCAATCAAATTCGCCATGGCGTGTACTTCAAGGCCTTCCGCTTCCTTAGTGAACAGCAGGCAACGACGTTCGGCATCGAAATCGGCTTGGATCCAATCGCCGGCCGTAACCTGGCTGGTGGCCATCAGGTTCGAGAGGGGGTGCACCAGCAAGCGCTCGATGGCGCGTTTTAGATGGCGGGCGCCGTACTTCACATCCGTGCCTTCACCCAACAGAAAATCCTTGCCGGCATCTGAGACGGTGAAAACAAAGCATTTTTCAGCCGGCGAATAGAGGATTCGTTGCTGGACCTGGCCGAGTTCGAGATCGAGGATGCGTCGCAATTCCGACTCGCCGAGGGGCTTGAACACCACCACCTTGTCGATGCGATTCATGAATTCCGGTGTAAACTTGCGGCGGGCCGCTTCGATTCCGCTCTTCGCGACCTTCTTGTTGAGCTGCTCGTCGGTCTTGAAAGGCTCTTCCTCGGTTACGTTGCGGCGGAAGCCAAGCCGGGGACTTACGAGATTGCTCATCTCAGTCGCGCCCAGATTACTAGTCATGAAGATCATGGCACGCGAAAAATCTACTTTGCGATTGTCGCCAAGGGTCAAGGTGGCCTTGTCGAGGATACCGAGCAGCAGGTTCCAAAGAGCGTCGCTCGCCTTTTCGATCTCGTCAAAGAGGATGAAGCTCAGTTTGATGGTATCGGTGTGATGCTGGTTGATGACTTCCTGGCTTAGCAACGGGTGTGTCTCGCGATGTCCGAGGTATCCGGGGGGCGAGCCAATTAGCTTGGCGATTTCGTGGCTGTGTTGAAATTCGGCACAGTCGATTTTGATGACCGCTCGTGGATTTTGCACCAACGCTTCAGCCGTCGCTTCGACGGTACGTGTCTTACCTGATCCCGTTGGGCCTAGGAAAAGAAAATTTCCGACCGGGCGCCCAGGAGCCGACAGGCCCGTGATATGCATCTGGTAGATATTGACGATCTGCTCAATTGCTTCATCTTGCCCGACAACAAGCTTGAGCAATGTCTTCTCTAGGGATTCGGCATCCTTGCCCGTCCGTGTTGGGTCGAGCACTTTACGCAGCCGGCTCATATGTGAGTTGGTCCTTCCTCTACTCCCGTGCCTTCAGCGGCGGTTCTCAATGTTCTGCGTGTTAGCTTTCACTCAACACTGAGCAACCCAGGTACCACACTGGCTACCACGCTGCTTCTTATTGCTTTCATCGTCAAAGGCACTCAATTCATGAAGGGCTATCAGAGCCTTTTTTGAACTAAGGGTTTTCTTATTAGTTCTTTTTTGGCCGGGAAGGTCTCACCTCAACTCGGCTTATTAGGGTTCTGGCTGGCATTTGGAGCACATTCAGCACAATTTCAGCGATATCTTCGGGGGCGATCTTCCAATCGGAGGCATGCTCCGTTGGCTTGCTCGAGAAGTGAGTATCGACACTGCCGGGCATGATGTAACTCACACGAACGTTATCGTTGCGGTGATCCAGCATCATCGCTTCGCTGAAGCCGTTCAATCCAAATTTGGAAGCGTTATAGCCGGCGCCACCAGAAAATGGATTTTTTCCTGCCAAGCTGCTGATATTCACAATCCAGCCGCCACGCGAGCGATCGAAGCGGTGGAGCGCCTCGCGGCTGCAATAGAACGCGCCCGACAGATTTACACCGATCTGACGATCCCACTCTTCCACGGTCAGTTCGGCGGCAGGACGAAAAATGCCCAGCCCGGCGTTATTCACGAGAATATCGAGACCGCCAAGCTCCGCACTGGCAAATTCGAAGAAGCGGGCCACGTCTGCTGAACGGCTTACATCGGCCGTTTGCCCTATGATTTTGGCTCCGCCTTTCGCGGCGGCTTCCCGCAGACTGTTGACCGCTTCCCGGAGAGGCTTTTCGTTCCTCGCGCAGATTGCCACGTGCGCGCCCTCGTTGACGAGGGCCCTCGCGACGGCCAATCCGATCCCCTTTGTGGCACCGGTTACCAGAGCTTTCCTACCACGTAAAGATTCACTCATGAAATTTGGCTTAAGATCCTTTCATCGTTCCGGCGGCAACTGGTCGTGTATAGCCACCGCCACTACTTTAGGATGATCCAAAGCGCTCAGGGACACATTGCCGCGGCTTCTATACTTGAAGTAGAACTCCCCATGAGTGTCCTCTGGCTGCGCACCGCCGCCGCTCTCTATGGCTGCGGATTGCTCTATGCGTTGATCTATCTGTTCCGGAAAAGCACAAGGTTATTCCGTCCCGCGCTGATTGCATTCGGCGCCGGTACCATTTTTCATTTGGTTTCAATCGCGGAGCTGTGGGCCGAGACAGGCCACCTACCCCTGAACAACTTCTACGAGACCAGTTCAGTTTGCGCGTTTTTAATTGCGCTGCTTTTCCTGCTAGCTTACACCCGATATCAGATCTCCGTATTTGGTGTGTGCATTTTTCCACTGGTTTTTTTCATGACCATGATTGGGGCGACTGAATTCCCTGTCGCCAAGTGGAGTCCGGAGTTTCGAAACACCTGGCTAGTGATCCACATAGCAACGGTGTTGATTGGATTCGCCGCCTTGATATTTTCCGCGATGGCTTCCGTGTATTACTTATTACAGGAACGCCAGCTCAAACGGAAAAAGGTCACTCCGTCAGCTAACCGACTACCTCCCCTTGGCACGCTCGACACGATCATCACGCAGTCAATGAACGCCGGATTTGTTTTCATCACCATTGGCACGATCACCGGTGTCATATGGGCATTCATCGAAAGTGGTACGGGATGGATCGGCAACCCTAAAATTGCATTTTTTCTGTTCACTTGGGCGGTCTATCTGGCGATGATTTTCTTGCGCGTGTCGGCAGGCTGGAGAGGGCGGCGCATTGCCTGGCTCGCAGTTACGGTGCTTGGCTGCTCCGTTATCACGTGGGCGACGCACGCGACGTTGGGGAGTTTCTGGCAAAGATGAGACTTGTCGTAGCCGGCGTGAATCATCGCACGGCGCCCATCGAACTGCGGGAAAGACTCGCTTATCGGCCGGAGGAAATTCCCGCAGCTTTGATTGAACTGCAAGCTCGAGGGGCGAAAGAGGCCATCATTCTCTCGACCTGCAATCGCGTGGAATTGACGGCAACCGCGGAAGACTTGTCGGACGATATGCTTCTGGCTGCGCTCGTAGCCGGACGCGCAGGAGTCATTCTCGAAGAGCTGCGCCCGCACTTGTACCGCCTGGAGGACAACGCCGCGATTCGGCATTTATTCCGTGTGGCGGCCAGCCTGGATTCCATGATCGTGGGCGAGCCGCAGATCCTCGGCCAACTGAAGCAGGCGTATTCGCTAGCACGTGAACATGGCTCGGTCGGTCCGATGCTTGACGCAGTACTAACGCGAGCGTTCAGTGTCGCCAAGCGGATCCGCTCCGAAACCGATATCGGGCGCAACGCGGTTTCAGTGAGCTATGCGGCCGTCGAACTGGCACGCGAGATCTTCGGGTCGCTGCACAAACGGCGTGTGCTGATCGTAGGGGCGGGGAAGATGTCGGAAGGAGCGGCCCGGCACCTTATGAACGCGGGCGCTGAGATCTTCGTAACCAATCGCACACCAGAGCGAGCCGGGGAGATGGCACAACTCTTTCGCGGCGAGACCATTCCGTATGAAGTCTTCCCCCAGCGCCTGGCCGAATTGGATGTCGTCATTACTTCGTCGGCGGCGCCCGAACACGTGCTCACGCGGGAAACGGTGCGGCGTGCTCTCGAGGCGCGCAAGCATCAGCCAATCTTTCTCATCGACATCGCAGTGCCGCGCAATATCGACCCGGCCGTACAGGATCTTGAGCACGCCTTTCTCTACGACATTGACGATCTCAAGCGCCTGGCAGACCGCAACCTGGAGGCGCGTCGGGGCGTCGCTCAGGAGGCCGAGACAATCGTTGCCGAGGAGGTCGAACGGCTCGAGGCGAAGCTGCGCGAGCGTGAGGTAGGTCCGGTTATTGTCAGCCTGCAGGAGCAACTGGAGGCGATCCGCCAGGATGCGCTGACACGGCATCGAGCGCGTCTGGGCAACCTGACCGAAGAACAGCAGAACGCTGTAGAAGCGCTGACACGCGCGATCGTAAATAAGATCGCACATGCGCCCATTTCAGAGATGCGACGTGAAGCGGCGGACAAGAGCGGTGGAGAAACGCCGCGGGAAGCGGAAGTGGCAAGCGTGGTCCGGCGCATGTTCCGTTTGCGGGAGCGTTAGGGGAGGATGGCAGCAGCGGCGAAAACTCTGATCATTGGTTCGCGAGGCTCGGTGTTGGCGCAATGGCAGGCGCGGTTTGTAGCGTCTCTGCTCGACCAGTCCGGGTTCGCGGCGCACATCGAAATTATCAGGACGACCGGAGATCACCTCCAGACTGCATCGCTTACTCAGGCCGGCGGGAAGGGGCTGTTCACCAAAGAGATTGAAGACGCCCTGCTGGCGGGCACTATCGATTTGGCCGTGCATAGCCTGAAGGATCTGCCGGTCGAGGTGCCGCCGGGGCTCGCGATCGCGGCGATACCTGAGCGCGAAAACCCGTTTGATGCGCTGCTCGGAACCAGGCTCGACCGCCTTCCTGCCGGGGCACGTGTGGGAACCAGTTCCGGCAGGCGCGCTGCGCAGTTGAGAAGACTGCGGAGCGATCTCGTAATGGAGCCGATTCGCGGCAATGTCGATACGCGGCTGCGCAAGTTGAAGGAAGGTCAATTCGACGCGATTCTGCTCGCTGTCGCGGGGCTGAAACGGCTCGGGCTCGAAGATCAGATTGCGCAGGTTTTTTCTGCGGACGAGATTTGTCCGGCGCCTGGGCAGGGCGCCCTTGCGATTGAAACGCGTGCCGCGGACGATGTATACGAAATCTGCAGCCGGCTGAACCATGCGTCTACGAGCGAGGCGGTGCAGTGCGAGCGTGCCGTGCTCGCGGGGTTAGGTGGCGGCTGTCAGTTACCGGTCGGAGCGTTTGCCGAACGAGTCGATCGAGGGCTGCGCGTCCAGGCTGTGGTCGTTTCGCCCGATGGCTCTCAGTGTCTGCGGGTCGAAGCGGCTGGAGAAAACCCGAAAGAACTCGGCCGCTGGGTGGCCCACGACCTGCTCGCCCGGGGTGCCGGCCGCCTCTTGGCGTAGGGAACGGAGCATGAGAAATCTCGACGGCCTGCGTGTTGTGGTAACACGGGCCGTGCATCAGGCCGAAGAATTGGCCGGCCCGCTGCGTGAGCGCGGAGCCGAGGTTGTGTTGCTCCCGGTGATTGCCATTGCGCCGCCTGCGGATCTATATCCGCTGGAACTGGCGGCTGCGCAGGCGGATCGATTCGATTGGATCGTCTTCACCAGCGCCAATGCGATTAATGCATTTGCCGCGGCACTGGGGCGCGAGCCAGGCACCGTCGAAGCACGGATCGCCACGATTGGTGCAGCGACCCAAGCTGCTGCCCAGCGTGCCGGATTCAACGTTAGCCTGACGCCGGATAAGTACGTGGCCGAAGCGCTGATCGAGAGTTTTGAAGCCGAAAAGTTAAACGAGCGGCGGATTTTAATTCCTTCTGCCGCGGTGACGCGAGATGTGGTCGTGCCCGCCTTGCGGGCACGTGGCGCGACAGTGGAGGTCGTGGAGGCCTACCGCAACGTGATTCCGGAAATGGCCGGCGCGCGGGCTTGGGAAGTGTTTCGCGAGCCGTTTCCTGATTGGGTTACATTCGCAAGTACGTCGGCGGTTGAAAACCTGGTCCGGCTGGCGGGCGCTCACAAACTCGCCAGAGTCAAGATTGCGAGCATCGGGCCGGTTACTTCGTCTGCCGTGAGCGCCCATGGACTGGAGGTTGCTGCCGAGGCAACTCCTCATACTGTCCTGGGTCTAGTTGCGAGTATCCGGTGATGAGTAAGCCGATAGTTCAAACACTCCGCAGCGCAGGCGCTCGGTCAAAGCGGAGGGTGACTGTGCTGAATCTGCAGCGAGAGCCTCGCCTACCGAAACTGAAATCGTTCCTGTCCGAAACCATCGGCCTCGATTGGCTTTGATTTCGCCCAGACCGCGAAGGTGTACGGGCAGCGCCGCGGTCCCTAGCTCTTTCCACAACAGACCGGTGCCACCCTTGAACGGTTGCGGAGCACCGGCTTCGGAGCGGTGTCCCTCGGGAAACACCAGTACGTTATAGCCACGATCGACGGCCTCTCCGGCGTGCTCGAAACTGCGGCGGAAGCCGGTTGCTTGTGGCAGAGGAAATACGTTGAAGAGCCCTGTCATCAGTACATAAGCGATAGGCGCCAGCAGATTCAGAGACCAGTTGCCTTGATTGCGGCCGCGTCGGAAATCGAGCAGCATTTCGGCCGACATGGCGATGGCGACACGCCGGCGAATCCGTCCCGGAAGCGCCAGTAGAATCAGCGGCGCGTCGTACGAAGTGACGTGATTCGCCACGATCAGCAAAGGTCCCTCGGGCCAATCTCTCAGTTGAATATTCAGTTTCGGTTTGGCAAGAAAGCGTGCCAGGGGCAGCGCGATGCATTCCAGAAACAGGGCGCGAAATGCCCACATTAGCCGAAACCAGGGCCACCGCGGGTAAATATGTTCCGATGGGGCGGCCGCTCGCGTCTGCGGCTGGCTGATGATCCGGCGAATGTCGGCAGCTGTTTCCACTTGCTGTATTTCTCTATCATCCAATGAGATACCGTATTGTTGCTCAAGTCGCGCTTGCAATTGGACGCGTCCCAGGCTATCCAGCGGCACTTCTTCTCCGGAAGATGCCAATGGCTCGGAGGCCGCCCGTTGCGCGACTTCCCGTTTCAGGATTTTCCCCGTCGACGTGCGTGGAAAGTCGGGCTCCGACCATAAAGTCCAGCGTCGGATCTTTTGGAAATCAGCCAGTTCCCGATTAGCGCCTTCAAGTATTGCTTTAGGTTCGCCACTTGATGTCGGAATGAGGACAGCGAGCGGCTCGGGTCCGTGTTCGCCGAGCGTCTCGATCACAACTCCGGCTTTTAGTCCCTGCTGACGCGACAATGCAGCTTCAAGATCTTCGGGATAGATGTTTAAACCGGCCGCCGTAACGATGACGTCCTTCTTGCGTCCGCGAAACCGCAGATTGCCATGTTCGTCAAATTCGGCCAGATCGCCGGTGCCCAGCCATTCCGAGGCTTGTCTTTGAAGCTGGCCGTGTTGCCAATTGGCCGTGGAAATGGTCGCCCCTCGCACCAAAACTTCCCCATCATCGGCTAGCCGAACTTCGCGCCCGGGCAGAACCTGGCCAATAGTGCCGCGTGCCGGACGAAACGGATGATTCAAACTGACAAGAGCGGTCGTCTCCGTCATGCCGTAACCCTGCACGACGACAAAACCAAGTCGGCTCCAGAATTCTTCGCCGGCTACCGACAGCGAAGCGCCACCGCACACGAACGCCCAAAATTTGAATCCAAATATTTTGTGAATGTCGCGAAAGTGCCACCACCGCGCCCACACCTTTCGATCTGCGGCCGCTTCGATGCGGGAGCTTAGGTATGGGAAGCGCGTCCGCGCATGATCCTCGAGGAGGTTCAACACGCGTGGGACTGCAGTAACGACGGAAATCCGCTCTCGGTGGATACGCCCCACAAGCTCGGCGGCTACCAGCCGCGATTCATAGTGGAGTTCCGCACCGAGCAGTGGGGGAATCCACAATCCCATGAACTGGCCGAAAACATGACTGAGCGGCAGCGTATGTAAGATTCGGATGGGATGAAACCAACGTTCGTACTTGAGATATTTCTGCATCTCGCGTTCGATCGGCTCGAGACTCGCGAGAACGTTCTGGTGGGTATGGACGATCCCCTTCGGCTCACCGGTTGTACCCGAAGTAAAGACAATCTGTAACAGATCGTCCGGCTGCAGGCCGTCGATCGCAATGGCCCTTCGCGGAGAAAGCTCATCTTCGAAGTGGTCGAAGCGCAAGTGAGGAACCCCGGAATGGAGTGCTTCGAGTTTAGCTGCATCCCCGGCTACAAGTTTTGCGGAAACCTCCTGTTCCACGCGTTGGGCAAATGCTGGATCGCTAGCGAGGTCGACAGGCACAGGCAAAACTCCGCGCAGTACGCAACCAAAAAAGGCGGCCACCCACTCAGCACCGTTTTCACCCCACAGAAGAACCCGATCGCCTTTTTCAATTCCTCGATCTGCGAGCGTGGCGGCGAAGCGCCGTGCCAAAGCGGCAAGTTGCGCATAAGTGGTACGCCGCTCGCGCAAACCATGTCGTGCGACTATGGCAATGCCCGCGCCGTGCCGTTCGAAATCATCGACGAGCGAACCAAGATGCGTGCGGGCCGCGGACACCCCTTCAGGCTACGACGCACCTATTTTTGGGCTTGGATAATAGCCATCGCGCGATTGCACCAGTAAGCCCTTTTTATTGACGGTCAGCTCAATTTTGCGAAAGTTCGTGTCACCCGCTGGCCGATCGGAGGAATAACCCAGGCTATATTGGTTCCGCAATTCTTCTTCGATCTGACTGTAAATCTGCTCGACGGACATTTTCTTGGACACTTCAAAATAAGCGGCGCCCGTCTTATGCGCGATCTGCTTGAGAATCTTCTTGCCATCCGGCCGCTCGAATCCGCCATGGTGGCCTCGACCGCCATAGCCGCCTAATCCGGGTATCGAGCCGATCTCATCATCCGCGATGCGGATGGAATAGGCCAGCGTGTCAGCATGCTCGCAGGCAGAAATCGCATCAGTGAGTGAGATCTTGCTGGACGTATCCTCGCCGTCCGTCAACAGCATTAGAGCCTTACGGCCGGTCTGCTTCTTCATGATCTCGTTGGAGGCGAGATACACGGCATCGTAGAAGGCCGTTCCCATGTGCCCAGAGTGTCCCCCACCCCCGCCGGGCCTCCCGCCGCCACCGCGCCTTTGACCGCCCGGCCAGCCACCCCCACCACCGGGCCAACCGCCACCGCCACCGCCACCCGGCCAAGTCTGTCCGGAGCCCGTATAGTTATCTTCATGGCGCTTCAGCTCGGGCGATGCCCCCTCCAGCAACTCGAGGGCTTTCTCCAAACGCTCGCGCGAAGACGTGACGTCTTCCAGCAGTTCAACATCGTGGTCGAAATGAATCAGAAAGGCTTTGTCCTTTTCCGGACGCAATACTTGCTCGAGAAACGTGCGTGTGGCCTCGCGCTCTGTGCCGAGCATACGCCGCTCGCTCATGCTGGTGTCGACCAACAGACCGACTATCAATGGCAGGTCACTCTGTTGCGTGAAATAACGGATCGTCTGCGGACGCCTGTCTTCTAAGAGCGTGAAATCTCCTCGCGTGAGACCGCGAACGATCTTTCCGTCCTTATCCCGCACCGTCGCAAAAATACTTACGACGTTCACATCTGTCGAGAACGTGGATGGGGGGTTGGCGTCCTGCCAGGCGCGCAAAATCGGCGCCCCGCCGAGTATAGATAACAGAGCACTACGCCGAGTCGGCTTCACACTCCGTTGGGATGTGCCTGGTAGATGTTCGGTTCCTGATTTCTAATCGATGCCAGACGCACGGGCGAGGCGAATAGGTGTGATCGCCGTTTCTCTTGCCTTTTCGCCCTGGCTCTCTTTTTGAGGCGATTTGCGAACCAGGGCCAACCCCAGTTTCGCCGGACCTGAAATTTCACTCAGAAAAATCAGCGATTGCGTACTCGCAGCAGCGATTTGGGTTCCGTACCTATGCATGTCTTGAAGGAGGCTTCGCCCTTCAAAATCGTAGTCAAGGAGTTGTGTAATGTCGACTACGATACGCCGGGACGCATTTTCGCGCAGTGCTTCCGACCACGCAAACAGGACATCTTCCACTACACTGCCGGCGAGCGTACCAGCAATCTCAATGCGGAACTCTCCGCCATTGTCGCGAATGTTTATGCTTACCAAGCCCTCACCGTTCTATGGACTGCGTTCGGGCGAAGATCACTACACCAAAGTTAAATGAATTTAACAAAAATCGCCAATTCTTTGTTGTCAGTAGATTAACGAGGCTGGGCGTCCGGCAACCCGGCTCTGGAAACAAAGTAGCCCTCCGCAGCATCTTGCGGGTGTAGTGTATTTGATACACCGCGGAAGAGGACTGTCTAAACTCACCAGATGCCGACACAAACCCTGCCAGGCTCACCGTACCCCCAGGGCTCGACATGGGATGGAACCGGGGTCAATTTTGCTATCTACTCGGAGAACGCGATCGGCGTGGATCTCTGTCTGTTCGATGAACAGGACTCTGTCGAACCGCAAGTGATTCCACTCAAGGAATCTACCGGCTACGTTTGGCACTGTTACGTGCCCGGCCTTACCATCGGGCAGCTTTATGGCTATCGAGTTCATGGGCCCTATGAACCGGAAAACGGTCTACGGTTCAATTCTTCTAAGCTCCTTATCGACCCGTATGCACGCGCCATTGCTGGTGAAGTGAATTGGAACTACCCGGTTTTCAGCTATAAATTGGGAGATCCGAATGAGGACCTGAGCAAGTGTGTGGAGGATGATGCGGCTGGTATTCCGAAATGCGTTGTCACCAGCACACACTTCGATTGGCAGAACGACCGGCTACCCGAGACGCCTCTCCACGAGTCGGTGATTTATGAATTGCACGTGAAAGGATTCACCGCCCAGAATCCCGAGGTGCCCGAAAAACTTCGCGGAACTTACTTAGGCCTCGTCGCCCCGCCGGTGATCGAGTACCTGAAAAAACTGGGAGTCACAGCCGTGGAGCTGATGCCGGTCCACGACTTTCTCGACGACAAAATTCTGCTCGACCGAGGACTCCACAATTACTGGGGCTACAACACTACAAATTTCTTCTCGCCCTCGGCGCGCTATTCAAGTTCGGGAGATCGTGGCCAGCAGATCGGCGAGTTCAAGACCATGGTGCGGGAGTTCCACCGCGCCAATATCGAAGTGATTCTTGACGTAGTCTACAACCACACCTCAGAAGGCAATCATCTCGGGCCGACCTTGAGTTTTCGCGGCATCGATAATTCAACCTATTACCGCTTAGTGCCCGATAATCCGCGCTACTACATGGATTATACGGGCACGGGCAACACGTTGAACATGCGCCATCCCCAAGTGCTGAAGCTGGTCATGGACAGTCTGCGGCATTGGGTGCTCGATTGTCATGTGGACGGGTTCCGCTTCGATCTGGCATCGGCGCTCGCCCGCGAACTGCACGATGTCGACCGGCTTTCGGCGTTCTTCGATGTGATCAATCAAGATCCGGTCCTCTCGCGCGTGAAACTCATCGCCGAGCCCTGGGACGTCGGCGAAGGCGGTTACCAGGTAGGTCGCTTCCCGGCTTTGTGGGCTGAATGGAACGGCAAATATCGCGACGTGGTTCGCCGCTACTGGAAGGGCGACGACGGCCAGTTGGCGGAACTTGGCTACCGCCTAACCGGGAGTAGCGACTTGTATCAGCGCGATGGGCGGCGGCCATCTGCAAGTATTAATTTCATTACCGCTCACGATGGATTCACATTAAGTGACTTGGTGAGCTACAACGAGAAGCACAATGAAGCCAACGGAGAAGAAAACCAGGACGGAACAAACGACAATCACTCCTGGAATCACGGTGTCGAAGGGCCGACGGACGACCCGAAAATTGTCGAGCTGCGCGAGCGCGAAAAGCGCAATTTCTTAACGACGCTGCTGCTCTCGCAAGGCGTGCCCATGATTCAAGCGGGAGACGAAATCAGCCGCACTCAGCAGGGAAACAATAACGCCTATTGCCAGGATTCCCCGATTAGCTGGCTCGATTGGAATTTAGATGAGCGTAAGCAAGCGCTGCTCGACTATACGACCAAGCTCATCGCTTTACGTAAAGCGCATCCAAATCTTCGCCGGCGCAAATTTTTCCAGGACCGCAAGATCAGCCCGGCTACATCAGCGAAGCAGCAGGTCGATGGACTTGAGATACACGACGTTGCCTGGTATCGTCCCGATGGTGAAGAGATGACGGAAGACGAATGGCATGCCGGATGGGTCCGCTGCCTCGGCTTGTGTTTGAGCGGGAAAACTCTCGATGATGTCGATCGGGTCGGCGAGCGGCTGCGTGATGACACCTATCTCATCTGTCTGAATCCGCATCACGAGCATATTCAGTTCTACATGCCTCCCTGTAGCGAGGGATGGGCCTGGGAGCTTCTCTTCGATACGCGTGACGTCACTGGAGCGGTCGAATCAGAGGCTCTGAAGAGCCACGAGCCCTACGACCTGATCGAACACTCAACCGCCGTTTTCCGGCAGATGCTGCAGCCCCAGACGGCGGACGAACAGCGGGACGTGGGAGAAGAGCAGCGCGAAGAGTCCGAGGTGGAGTCCGTGGCGAGCTAGGCGTGCTTACTCGTAGCGCAGGGCGGTAACCGGATCCAGCTTAGCTGCCTTGTTCGCTGGCCAGATACCGAAAAACAATCCGACACCCACAGAGACTACGATCCCCAGGATTGCCGCCCAAGCAGGCACAGTAGTGGGTAACGAGGTGAATATGAGCTTGCTGGCCATCGCGATGCCCCAGCCAAGGACCAGGCCCACCAAGCCGCCCAGACCAGTCAAGACGGCGGCTTCCAGTAGAAATTGAAAAATAATGTCGATCCGCTTGGCTCCTATGGCCTTACGGACCCCGATCTCGCGCGTGCGCTCGGTGACCGACACGAGCATGATATTCATTACGCCGATACCCCCCACCAGCAAGCCGATGGAGCTTAGGACGATCATCACGAGGAAGGTCATGGCCGTGATCTGCCGGAACTGCTCCACCATCTGTTCGGCGGTCGATGTGGAGAAATCATCCGGTTTGTTCGGCCGCACGTGCCGCTGGATGCGCAGCAGAGTCCGGACTTCGTCCATCGCCTGCGGCAGCATTCCATCACTGGCCGTCACAATCAGCGCCATGTCTCGTGCATTCGGATACTTCTTCATCATCGATGAAAAAGGCAGGAAAACCCGGTTGTCGGATTGGTCGAAAAAGGAGGCGCTGGGACGGTGCATCGTTCCGACTACCTCTAATTCCAGGCCGTCTGAATTGATCTTCTTGCCGATCGGGTTCTCTTCGCCGAACAATCCTTTGACGACATCGGCGCCGATCACGGCTACGGGCGCGTGATGACGGTCCTCGAAGTCTGAGAAGAAACGGCCTTGGTCCATATCGATCTGGCCGGTGCGGGCGTATGATTCTTCGACGCCTTGCAGGCGGGTCTGGTAAACCGCATTTCCTTTGTACTTGGTCACGATCGGTCCGTGATTGGGAAACATCAGCGCCGAAACCAGAGCGCAGGAGCCGCAGTTCTCGCGCACTCCGATCGCGTTCTCATATGTGAATTGTTTGCGGGCGCGCTGTTCAGGTGTAAGATCTCCGGTACGAAAAGCGGGCGTTCGGGAGACGATGATAGTATTCGGCCCGAAGCTTTTGAGCACATTCGTCACGGCGCCGTCGAATCCGGTAAGAATAGAGCCGACCCCGATAATCGTCCCGGTCCCGATGATGACGCCCAGCATGGTCAACAGACTCCGCAATTTGTGCGCACGAATCGTATCCAGCGCGAGCATCGTATTGTTCCGGAACGAGGAGAATACGTTCATCATTTATTCCTGGTGCAGAGCGACAATCGGGTCCAGCTTTGAAGCCTGTCGCGCTGGATAAATTCCAAAGAACAAACCTACGGCTACGGACAATCCCACCCCCAACGCGACAGAAACGATGGGCATCACCATAGGGAGCGGGGTGGTGTTTCGCACCACCACGGTAAGTAGGTACGCGATTATCACACCAAGCAGGCCACCGATCGCGGCCAGGACAGACGATTCGACTAGAAACTGATTCAAGATGTCGCTTCTTCGTGCGCCAAGCGACTTGCGAATGCCGATTTCGTGCGTCCGCTCGGTGACTACGGCCAGCATAATATTCATGATCACGATCCCTCCCACCACGAGGAACACCGAGACGACCCCGAAAGCCATGGCCGCAATGGCTCCCGTGAGATTCTGCCAGGCGGTTGCGAAAGTATCGGAGCCAAACATCGTAAACGTATCGTCCTGCCCGGGCCGGATGTGGCGGTAAGCGCGTAACAGCATGCGAACTTCGTCTTGCGCTTCGTTCAGATGGTTGGGATCCGCGGCTTTCGCGAGAAACTGAAGCTCGTTGTGCAGGCCCCACGTCTTGAAATAGGAGTACACGGGCACCATCACGAAGGAATCCTGCGATTGCCCGAAGACGCTGCCCTGCGCTTTGGCAACGCCGACCACTTCGTACGGAGTGCCGTTCACCTTTAGTGTCTTACCGACCGGATCGACGCCGCTAAAAAATCGGTCTGCGACATCGCTGCCGATGAAGGCTATGGGTGCGTGACGGCGAACCTCCTGCTCGGTTATCCCACGGCCGACTCCGACCTCGATGTTGCTTAAAGCCGGTATGTTTGCAGTCACGCCTTCGAGGTTCACCGATGTCATATTCTCACCGGCGTAGGACGCAGTTACACTCTTCCACGTCTGCATGCCTATGTCTCGCAGCAGGGTGGCATGCTCCTTGATGAACTCGTATTCCTCGGGCTTTATCTGCGGATTGCGGCGCTGCGCCTCGATATACTTTTTCGGGTCCCAGTTGCCGATAAAAGCAATCCGCACGACACGCGAAACCCGTCCGAGCCCATATTGGAGAGCTTCGTCGAGATGTAGACGTTCATGCCATTGACAAATGAGGTCACGGCGATGAGCGTGCTCGTAGCGAGGATAATCCCCAGTAGAGTCAGAAAACTGCGCAGCTTGCTCTTTCGCAAAGAGTCCACCGCGATGCGTCCCGCTTCCCAGAAGGATGCGCTTGGGCGAAGGTTTCGTCGAGCCACGTGCTCCCCTTATCTAGTGCATTACGTTCGCCGAGCCACGAACGTTCCAGTTATCAGTGTAGGCTGAAAAACACGCACATTACGCCTGCCAAACGGAAACGTTTCGTAATTCCTGATATGTTTATAGAGCGGCATGCGTTCTGGTCACCGCGTCGTCCTGACGCTTATCTTGTGGGGATCGGTTGCCCCTGTATCTTTGCGCGCGGCTCAAACCGCTCATTCCGATCTCGAAAGCGGCTTCACACAAACCGTCCGGCCCTTTGTCACCGAGTACTGCGCCGGATGCCATAGCGGCTCTGCCGCCCCCGCAAATCTGGATTTGAAGTCCTACGCCACGCTGGCGGACGTTGTGAAGGACTTGGCCCGCTGGAATGCAGTGTCGGGACGGCTGACCGCCGGGCAGATGCCGCCGAAGATGACGAAGCAGCCGCCCGACGAACTTCGCCAGCAAGTGATCGCATGGATCCGGTCTGTTCGCCAGGCCGAAGCAATAAAGAGCGCCGGCGACCCCGGGGTCGTACTAGCGCGGCGCCTAAGCAACGCCGAGTACGATTACTCTATCCGCGACTTGACCGGCGTAGATATTCGCCCCACCCGCGAGTTCCCGGTCGATCCGGCCAATACCGCCGGGTTCGATAATTCGGGCGAGTCACTGACCATGTCCCCGGCATTGCTGAACAAGTATTTGCAAGCTGCGCGCCAGGTCGCCGACGACATGGCCTTCACGCCCGGTGGAATCGTGTTCGCTCCGCATCCGATGCTGGTCGAGACCGATCGCGAAACATTCGCTATCCAGCGGATCGTTAATTTCTACAAAAGCCAGCCGACCGACTACGCCGATTATTTCCAGGCGGCCTGGCGGTTCAAGTATCGGGCTGCTCTCGGCATGCGTACCGCAACCCTGCAGAGCCTTGCGACTGAGGCTGGAATCAGCCCGAAGTATTTCCCGATGGTTTGGCGAATGCTCGGCGAGACCCCGGACCGGACGATAAAGGACGTCGGGCCGATTGCCAAGCTACGCGCCATGTGGCGTGATTTGCCGGCCCCCGGTGGAAGCGAGGAAGAGTTGCGCACCCAATGCGTGGCCATGCGAGATTTCGTCGTCAAAATCCGCAAACATACCGCTAGGGAGTTCGCCGCTCCGGTAGTTCAGGGGCTTCCTCCTACCTCTCAGCCTCTAATGAACTGGAAGCTGCGTGAGTTCGCCGCACATCGCCGGGATTTTGATCGCAAGGCACTGCGCATGGAGGACGATCCACCTCCTGTTGTCCCGGAAATCCCCCGTTATCCGAAACTCGGACAGGAGGCGGCGCCGCGCGCCGCTGCGCTCATGCTTAAAGCGCGTGCCGGGGATACCGACCTGATCGTGCCCCGCGGGCAGAGGGCTCTCTATGAAGCAGCCTTCGCCCAGTTTGCAAATGTCTTCCCGGATGCCTTTTATATCAGCGAGCGCGGACGCTACTATCCAGATGATTCCGAGGACAAGGGCCGTCTGCTCAGCGCCGGTTATCACAACGTCATGGGCTACTTTCGCGACGACACGCCGCTGATTCAGCTGATTCTCGACGACAAGGGCAAACAAGAACTCGATCGCCTCTGGAATGAGTTTGAGTTCATGGGCGATTTCACCACCCGCACCTGGGTCCAGTATTTCTTCAATCAAAGCGGGGAGGTTGCCGGACACGGCCGCGAATCGGGCAGTACCCGGCCGTCGGACGAACAAGTATCATCGACACCAGTCATTCTCGGTCTCCGCGACGCTTATCTTGCCAAAGCCCAGGCATCCCAAAGTAGCGCCGTTTCGATCGAGGCTATCCGCGATCACTTCCGGCGCGTGAACGAAACCATTCGCTCCGTGGAACGAATGCGTACAGAAGCCGAGCCTCAGCACCTCGACGCCCTTCTAAAGTTCGCGGCGCGCGCCTATCGCAGGCCGTTATCTGCGCGCGGAAAATCAAGATCTGATTGCCTATTACCATTCGCTGCGGGAAAAAAGCAGTTTGACGCACGAAGAGGCCATGCGCGATTCGCTCGTCAGCATTTTGATGTCGCCGAAGTTCAGCTACCGGCTCGATCTCATCAGCGAAGCGCCGCATCACGCGGCTGCGCTCCGCACGGTATCTTCATCTACCCCGGTCGAACCCCTTTCGAACTACGACCTGGCCAGCCGTTTGAGCTACTTCCTATGGTCCAGTATTCCGGATGAAGAGCTTCTGGCGCATGCGGCCAAGGGCGACTTGCAAAATTCCAAGGTGCTATCCGCCGAGACGTCCCGGATGCTGAAGGATGAACGGGCGCGTGATTTGAGCGTTGAGTTCGGTGGCAACTGGCTTGGCTTCCGGCAGTTCGAACAACACAATGCCGTCGATCGTGAGCGTTTCCCGGCCTTTAACAACGATCTGCGTGAAGCAATGTACGAAGAACCCATTCGCTTTCTCGAAGATGTCATTCGGAATGACCGGTCGATCTTCGATTTAATCTACGGCAAATACACTTTTGTGAATCCGGTGCTCGCTAAACACTACGGCATGCCCCCGGTTTCGGGAGACAACGAAACTTGGGTCCGTGTGGACGATGCCGACCACTATGGTCGTGGCGGCATGCTGCCTATGGCCGTTTTCCTCACCTTGAACGCGCCGGGATTGCGGACCAGCCCGGTGAAGCGCGGTCATTGGTTGGTGCAGCGTGTCATCGGCGAAGAGATCCCGGCTCCCCCGCCCAACGTGCCGCAACTGCCGGAGGATGAATCCAAGTCCGAATTACCGGTCCGCCAGATGCTGGAGAAACACAGGTCGGTTCCCTTCTGCGCCTCCTGTCATGCGCGGTTCGACTCGTTTGGCTTGGCGTTTGAGGGCTATGGGCCTGTCGGCGAAAGACGGAACGCAGACCTCGCCGGGCGCCAAGTTGACACGCAGGTGGATTTCCCCGGCGGAATGCATGGCGTGGGAGTCGAAGGCGTCGAGAATTTCATCCATGAACATCGCGAAGCGGATTTCATCGACAATCTCAGCCGCAAGTTGCTGGCTTACGCGCTGGGAAGATCGCTCATGCTGTCCGATGAGCCGACGATCGAGAGGATGCGGTCGGCGCTCGCAGCGAACGGTTATCGCTTTAACGCTTTAATTGAGACAATTGTTAGTAGCCCGCAGTTCTTGAATAGAAGACTCCCCGAAACTCGGATACAGAAAGCCGAATTGCATGCCCAAACGAACTAGTAAGTTCCAAAGCGCCATGACCCGCCGCACGGTTCTTCGTGGAGCTGGAGTGACTATGGCTCTTCCGTTGCTACAGTCGCTGCCGTGTTTTGCCGACGCCCCCTCGGTGACATTCCCGAAGCGCTTTGCCGTTCTGTTTATGGGTAACGGCATCAACGAGGCGCACTGGGACGCGCAAGGATGTGGAGCGGACATGAAGCTGAGCAAGACACTCGCTCCGCTTGAGCCGATCAAACACAAAATCAACGTCATTCACGGTCTCTATCAGAAACGGTCCGTCGGTCTCGGCATTCATCCGGCGCAAACCGGCGGCTTGCTTTCTGGCGCGGTCATTCATAAAGGAGCCATCATTCACGCCGGTGTCACGGTCGACCAGATGATTGCCAACCGCGTCGGCGAGGATACTCCGCAAGCGAGCATCGTGCTCGCTTGCGAGCAGCCAATGACGGGTTATCACGAGACCAACTACTCACTCGCTTACAGTTCACACGTTTCCTGGCAAAGTCCGGACTCACCTGTCCCGAACGAAGTCTATCCGGCCCTTGCCTGGGATAGCTTGTTTGAAAATCGCGGCAGTCTTCGCAATGTGAGCATCCTCGACCGCGTGCGTCAGGAAGCGTCGGTCCTGAGCCAAGAAATTAGCTCAGACGACAAGGTCAAGCTGGACGAATATCTCACTAGCGTACGTGAAATCGAAAAGCGCGTGGACAACATGCGCAAGAGCCAGGATCGCGCGCAGGATCTTGCCAAACAGCAGAACCGACCGGTGTTCTCCATGGGCCGGCCGGCCAACGGGCTTCCTGAAGACCTGCGCGATCACGCGCGTTTGATGTGCGACATCATTGCAATAGGCTTCCAGACTGATAAGACGCGCGTGGCGAGTCTCCTTCTCGCTCGTGATTTGTCGGCCATGTATTATCCGTTCCTCAGTGTCAAAGATGGACATCATTCGGCTTCCCACGACAATCTCTCCGATGGTTACGAGCGGATCTCCCGCTTCCACCTAAGCCAGCTCGCCTATCTGGCGACGAAGTTGGACAGTATGCCCGAGGGCAACGGCACGGTACTCGATAATTCCTGCCTGATGTTCCTGTCCAATATGTGGATTGGTCGCAAGCACGACAACACCCGGCTGCCGCTGGTCCTCGCCGGGGGCCTGGGCGGGACGCTCGAGACGGGACGGACGCTCGACTACTTGCAAGCCGGCGACGACAATCGCAAACTGTGCAGTTTATATCTCTCGATCATGGATCGTATGGGAATAAAGCTCGACCAGTTTGGCGACGCCCAGACACGCCTCGAGCGTCTGTAAGCACCTATGCTGAGCAGCATCGGAGTTACTCATCTCCGCTATCACCAATGGGCGACCGGACGCGTTTTAGAAGAGACGGTACCGCTCCCGTCGGAACAACTTGTCAAAACGCTCAATGGGTCTTTCGGGAGCGTTTACGGAGCCCTCGTGCATATGTACCAGGCGGATTGCATCTGGTGGGACCGTTTGAACGGCCGGCCTCCCAGGCAATTAGCTGACTACGAGGCTCCCGGCTGCAACTACGATCTCCAAAAAGTCTGGACAGAGATGCTGGCCGAGTTGGTGACATGGGCTGAAGGGCTGACGGATAAAGATTGGCTCCGCGAAGTGTCATATAGAACCATGGCGGGCACGCCCTATGTAACTCCTCTTTGGCAGATCGTCCTGCACGTTGTAAATCATGGAAGCCATCATCGCGGCCAGATTACAAACATGCTGCGGCAGCTTGGTATCAAGCCGGCCAACTTAGACTTGATCGGCTTCTACCGGAGTATGGCGGTGCTCGATCAGAAAAGTACTTTCAGCGCCAATTGAACTTGGCGCTCGCCCGAAGAGGCAGAGATGATGCCGAACGTCCCCGTTCCCAGGCCGGTTCCCGGACCGTAGAAATAAGGAGTGTTGGTCAAATTAAAAGCTTCGGCGCGGAAGAGAACGGAAAATGGCTCGCGAACCACGACTTGCTTCTGTAGGGCTAGATCGTAGTTGCGGCGTCCCGGACTTCTTACGTCCGGCAGCGTGCGCGATACGTTGCCGAATGTGAACGTCGCTGGAATCGTGAACTGGGCGATATCGAAGTAGCGGTTCAGTCGCGACTCGACAGACCCGGAAAGCTCGGCTGATTTGCCCGTACTATTCGGTCGAAGAACCCCAGAAAACGTGCCGCTATTTCCCGTGGACGTAAGCGCGAGGGGATAGCCCGTCACGAGGGTGATGGTACCGTTCACGCTCCAGCCGCCGACAAGGAGGTTGAGCACGCCATTGGCGCCACTCAAGAAATGCTTACCTTTGCCGAATGGAAGCTCAAGCGTGTGTGAAATGACCAGTTGCTGCGAGATATCGGCCTCCGAAACCGCTCTCTCGGCTTGCAGGTCGTAAATGTTTTGTACGGGCGGGACAAATGCGTTGATACCGAAAATACGCCCCGATGCCGTATCGATTGTTTTCGAACCGGTATAGGCGATCAAAAATCCTATGCCGTTCGAGAAACGTTTGTTCAGCCTGGCAGTAAATGCATGATAAATTGAGTTCGCCTCATTCTCAGCCACAGCTGGGCTATTAGTAGAGACGCTCGAATACTGCGGATAAGGACGGAGCAACTGGCTTCTGGCTACCGTGGGCGTTGATAGAACGCCAGTACTTACTTTTCCAAAGAAGGGATTCGGCACTTGCGTGCTGAGGCCGGCTCCCAGGCTTTGATAGATCGGATTGAGCTGATTGAAATCGATTCCGATCGGAAGGTGCACACCCCGATTTCCCGCATAGCCGGCCTCGAGCAGCAGGGCCCATGGTAATTCGCGTTGGATATTAAAATTCCACTGTTCGCTATAGATATTGCTTACATTGCCGCGGTCCATGAACAGAATGCTCTGGCCGAGCAGTAGCTGATCGGCGGTGGAATTGGATGTCTGGAAAACCCCATTCGGGTACGGATTAGTGAGAGGATTGAGCGGCGTTACGCCATCAAGGCTGGAGACCCAGGTTGAATTGAGCGTGGCGCCGGCCGCTCCGAAGTTCGATGCCGAGGTGGTGCCGAAACGTGGCGAATAGAAGATTCCAAATCCAGACCGGATCACGGTCTTGGGCGTCAACGAATAACTGAGGCCGAACCGCGGACCAAAGGCTTTGTAGTACGGGTTAAATTGCCCGCGAGGTTGTCCATTCTGTCCGGGGTGCGTGAGCACGCCATTGACTTGGCCCAATCCCGATGCCGTTACTGGAAAAGGTGCATTAAAGTCGAATGTGGAGAACCGGTCGTAGCGCTCTGTGCGCGGCTGCTCATAATCCCAGCGAAGTCCGGCATTGACGGTCAGCTTCCCAAACTTGATTTCGTCGTTGAAATAGAGTGCGGCATACGTATTTCGTATGGCAAGCGCAGGCGTCTGCGTAAAGGTGCCTGAGCCGTAACCCACCAGGAACGACGCAAAGGCGTCACCGGACGTGAGACTGGAAACTTGAGGATTTGGTCCCTGCGTGAAGCCTTGCGAAAAGCTGTAGCTGCCGGCGTCCGATCCGCTCTGGTAAGGCGTCTGGTCATAAAGACGAAGATCGGTCCCGAACACAAACGTGTGGCGTCCGCGAATCATAGTGGAGTCACCCACCAGCGTCCAAACCGTATTCCCACGGCGGATCGCATCTCCCGAAGGATCCCCCCAGGATGTGTAATTCGAGAAAGTCATGGCGGGAAAAACCTGCTGCGTCGCCGCCGCGGCGACATTCGCAGGGAAACCAAGATCGCTCAGACTGATGGGGCCATGCAGAGGCGAGCGGCCCTCGTATCGCCGTGTGACGCCGAATCGAATGTTCACCAGCGTCGTCGGATTCACCGCGTATGTATCGTTGATGACGGCATTGATGACCCGATTGAGATCCACGCCAAGAACGTTATCGGCTACATTGCCGAACGGGCCGGAGTTTCCCGAATCACCGGTATTCCTCGTAAAACGTCCGAATAGACTATGGCGATCGGAAAAGCGTTGATCGATACGGACCGACCACTGATCGCTATCGAGAAATGCCTGCTGAGTCCACACATAATTGTTCACGCCCGCCGCGCCTGTGCCGGCCTGGTTTGGCAGCGGGATGTACTGCATCATCTTCAGGGCGACGGAATTGATCTGCGATTGGGGAATCATATTACCTGCATAGCGACTGCGAACGTAGCCAGAGCCACCGGCCGTCGTTGTTGTAAACGGGTTGTAAAGGGCGACGAGTTGACCCGATTGGTTGAAGGTTTGCGAGAAATTGCCTTGCCGCTGCAGTGCGGTAGGCAGGGTAGCAAGCTGCCCGCCCAGGGCGCTCTGCTGCCGATGGCCCTGGTATTCGGCGAACACGAATGTCTTGTCCTTCCGGATCGGACCGCCGATCGAGGCGCCGAACAGGTTGAAGTGTGACGGCCCGAGCTTCTGGCCCTTCGCGTTCGCGAAGAAATTATTGGCGGCGAGGTGATTGTTGCGAAAGAACTCATACAGGGACCCGTGCCAGTCGTTCGATCCGGATCGCGTAATTACGTTCAGAACGCCACCGCCGCTTCTCCCGAACTGCGGTCCATAACTGTTCGTCATGATCTTGAATTCCTGTGTGCCGTCTGGTGTGGGCGAGAGCGCAAAGTTGTTGTTCTCCGGCAGCATGATGCTGACTCCATCGAGCATGAAATCGTTGCTGCGATAGCGGCCTCCGTTGATTGATATATCGGACTGAACAAAGAGTGGCGCCGAGTTGTCACCGGTGGATGCTACACCTCCCAGTGCGCGTGGATTGACGTTGACACCCGGACTCAGGAGTGACAGATCGAAGACGTTACGGCCTTTCACGGGGAGGGCCTGAATACTCTTGGTGCTCACGAGCTGCGCAAGAGACGAGGATTCGGAATCGACCAGCGGCGCTTCTCCGCTCACAGAAATGGATGTCTTCGAATCGCCGACTTCTAAATCGAAATCGAGCCGCACGCGGCTGTCGACGGTAAGTTCGACAGCCTTCCTGATACTCGCTTTAAAGCCCTGAGACGAAGCCTGCACTTCGTACGTGCCGGGCCGCAGGTATGGAATCTCGTAGTAGCCCAGATCGTTCGTGGAAGTTCGACTTTCTTCATTCGTTGCGGCATTTCGAACGACTACTTCGGCGCTCGCGACGGCTGCCCCAGACGGATCCTTCACGGAGCCGACAAAAGCGCCGGTAATATTTTGCGCAGGCAGCCGTAGCTCACACACGAGAAAAATGAGTACTAGAAAAGATGTGAGACGTCGCATGGCGTTCCCTCCTGACGTGGCCGTTTCTACGATTGCCTGATAAACTGGTACATCAGTTAACAAGACACATCGACTCTATCATTCGTCGAATTTCATGTCAATGGTGTTTCGCGCAACACTCGTCCGTGCGAAACTATCGGTTCTGAAGCGGGGAGGAAGTGGAGTGCGGTCATCTGTCTCTCGAACGAACATGAGCCTCAATGAGGCGGTTTATGAACAGATCCGCGACAGTATTCTCGATGGCACTTTTCCCCTCGGCGCGCCCCTAACGCGACGTCGCTTGGGCGAGATGTTCCACATGTCGTTAGTGCCTGTGGCACAGGCTTTACAGCGTCTCGAAACGGAAGGGCTGGTGGAAAGCCTACCCCGAGTCGGCACCCGGGTTAAGGTGCCCAAACCGGAAGATGTGCGCGGTCACTACATGTTGCGGGAGGCGCTTGAGGCACAGGTGGCGCGTATGTTCGCGCGCACTGCCACCAAGGTCCAGCGTCGCTATGCGGCCTGGGAAGCAGCCAAGCTGGACAAAGAATTTGTCCGCTATTTCAGCGGGCCGGCCGACGCCGCGCGGCCGGTTGACGTGCATCGCCTCCATATGCGGTTCCACCATGAACTGGCGGCCGCTACCGGCTGTGAGGTTTTGGTTCGCTATATACATAACAGTCAGGTGCTTCATTTGAATTGGCGTTATACGTTGGCAAAGCCTGCGCCCTTGCCCGAAGGTTGGCACGAAGAACTGGTGAGCGTTCTCTGTTCGGGCAGTGAACAGGCCGCTGACCGCGCTATGCGTAAGCACGTCACCTATCGCATGGAAGAAGTCATCGATACCTACGAGAAATTCCTGGCGTCCGGTGAAGTAGTGGGTGGTGGATTTCGAGGTCCCCAGCGGCGGACGCGTGGGCGCATTGCCGATAAGGAATAAATTTGCCCGGCAATTGACATCTCAGTTTTGCGCACATAATATAACGTTTTATGAACCGGCCCTGGGTAAGACGGCTTTTCTGTGGCACGCTCCATGCACTCGTTCTGTTGGCCACAGCAAATTTGGCGCCTGCGGCAGACATTCCGGATCGGCGCAATATAGCGAACGGCAGTGTCATGCTCAACGACGGTTATTCGGATCAGCCGTACATCGTGAAGACAGACGATGGCGCATGGCTCGCCGTGACGACCACCGGCGCGGGAGTGGAGGGCGCGGGCGGCCAGCACGTGATCTCACAGCGAAGCACTGATCTTGGCAAAACCTGGTCGCCGCCAGTGGACGTCGAGCCCGCCCGCGGTCCCGAGGCATCGTACGCCGTACTGCTGAAGGTTCCTTATGGCCGCGTATACGTTTTCTACGATCACAATACCGACAACGTGCGGCAGGTCATTGCGGACAGACCTGCATACCCTGACGGATTCTGCCGCCGCGTCGATAGTCTGGGCCATTTCGTTTTCAAATACAGCGACGATAACGGGCGGACGTGGTCCGCCAAGCGTTATGAAATCCCTATGCGCGCCTTTGAAATCGATCGGCGGAACCCATATCAGGGGAAGCTGAAGTTCTTCTGGAATGTGGGCCGCGCGTTTGCCTACGGCGGCGCGGGCTTCGTTCCAATTCACAAAGTGGGGGGCTTCGGCGAGGGATTCTTCACATCGTCTGAAGGAGCGCTGCTAAAGAGCGGCAACATATTGACCGAACGCGACCCGGACAAGATTCGCTGGCAAACGCTGCCGGATGGTGATGTTGGCATTCGCGCACCGGCCGGCGGAGGGCCCATTGCCGAAGAGCAGAGTTTCAGCGTTTTGAGCGATGGTGCGTTTTTCTGTGTTTTTCGGACTATCGACGGCTATTCGGCTTACACCTACAGCCGCGACGGCGGCCACACCTGGGACCCGTCGCAGTATATGCGCTACGCCGATGGCCGCTTGATGAAGCATCCGCGGGCGGCCAATTTCGCCTGGCGTTGCGAAAACGGAAAATACGTTTACTGGTTTCACAACCACGGGGGAAAGTTTATTAGCACGAATCCCAAGAGACGCACAATCGCCTACGAAGATCGTAATCCGGCTTGGCTAGTCGGCGGTATCGAAGCCGACAGCCCAAAGGGAAAAATCATCCGATGGTCTCAGCCGGAAATCGGACTGTACGATGACGATCCGTTCATTCGCATGAGCTATCCGGATATGGTCGAAGACCAGGGCAGGTATTTCATCACCGAGACCCAGAAAAACGTTGCGCGCGTCCATGAGATAGACGCCACTCTGCTCGAAGGTATGTGGGATGAGCTGAATCCCTCTCATAAGACTCCGATTAGAGCCGGTTTGTTATTGGAATGGAATGCGAAGAGCGGGCAGTCTTCCGTCAGCGCTCCACAATTACCGTTATTCGTACAGCGCTCGAAGCGAGCCGACTATGGCACGGATGACCTGCGGACGGGATTTTCACTCGACTTGTGGATAAAGTTGTCCGCATCGCCTGCGGAGCAAACTCTGCTCGACAATCTCACCGCGGACGGCAAAGGTTTTGTCCTGCGCGCGAATCCAAACGGGACATTGGAGATTGCATTGAATGATGGCCGGACGCGCAATAGCTGGAGCTCGGATCCCGGCATGCTCGAGAACGGGGCGTCGCATCATGTCTCGGTGATAGTTGATGGCGGTCCCAAAATCATCAGTTTTGTGATTGATGGAAAGCTTTGCGATGGGGGCGAAACGCGGCAGTTCGGCTGGGGCCGGTTCAGTCCGAATCTGCGGTCGGCGAACGGCGGTGAAACGCTCCGTATCGGCAGCGGCGTTGCCAGCATGAAGATTTATGGCCGTGCGCTCAGAACCGCCGAGGCAATCCGGAACTATGAGACGCCGGAGCAATAATGCGGATCACGAAGCTCCGAACATGGCTCGTCGAAGGCATAAAATACAACTGGACCCTGATAAAGCTTGAGACAGAAGATGGGCTGACGGGCGTTGGCGAGGCGACGAATTGGCCCGGCAGCACCATGGTCGAGGCCGCCTGCGAAGCCGTAGGGCGCCATATCGTAGGGGAAGACTCCCGGCGAATCGATTTTCTTTGGACGAAGTGTTATCGGGATATGAATTGGCTCGGGCAGGCGGGCCCGCTGCTTTCTGCGATTAGTGCAGTGGATATTGCGCTTTGGGATATTGCCGGCAAGAGGGCGGGCATGCCGGTCTATCAATTGCTCGGAGGCGCATACCGGAAACGCATTCAGCTTTATGCGAATTACTGGTTCGTCGATTGCGATGGATCGCCGGCCGGGTATCGTTCCGCGGCGCAAGCCATGGCGGGAGCGGGTTTCACCGCTTGTAAGTTTGACCCTTTCGCGCATACGTCTTACTGGTACGGAACCGATCTGAATGACAATTTGAGCTTGGACGGGAAGCAGAAAGATCTGGCGATCGATCGCCTGAAGGCAGTTGGCGAAGCGCTGGGTCCCAAATTTCCGATAGCTGTAGAAACGCATGCCATGCTCAACGGGCCCACCGCGGTGGAGATGGCGCATCGCATCGAAAAGCTACCCATCCAGGTGATGTGGTACGAGGAGCCCGCGGGTCCCGAATTTCCCGATGCGATTGCCGAGATCAAGCGGCGTATCCCGCTTCCCGTCTGCGTAGGCGAGCGGCTGCATTCGCGATTCATGTGTCTCCCGATTCTCGAGCGACACGCCGCCGATATCTTGATGCCTGATATTACTCGCTGTGGAGGAATCAGCGAGATGCGCAAGATCGCTTCTCTGGCGGAGTGTTACAACATACCGATCGCCCCTCACAATCCCAACGGCCCGATTTCGACGATTGCTTCTGCGCACGTGATGGCCGCCATTCCGAACTTCTTCCGCCAGGAATTCATGCTGCAGGACGTGCCTTGGCGCGATACGGTTCTCAGCCGGCCCTTGCCGGTCAGCGGCGGGTATTTTCAACTGGACGAGACGCCGGGCCTCGGGTTCGATTTCAATGAGGACGAGTTGGTACGCCACCCGGGCGTGCGGTCTCCTCGCCCCGGGTTTTACATATGATCGGCGCTCACAAACTGGTTATTTTCGACGACAACGCGCCGCTCTATGCGGATCTTCTGCGCGATGCTCTTCAGACATCGTGGCGCCTGGAAGTGGGGCCGAATTCCACGGCTTGGTTAGGCGAGCATATCGCCGATGCGGATGCCGCTATCGGGCTCAAATTGCCGCCTGAGCTTCTGAACCTAGCCGCGAAGCTGAAGCTGCTGCTCTTTCCAGGTGCAGGATTCATGCACCGGGACCCGATGGAATTGCCAGAAGGCTGCCGCCACGCCAACGTTTACGAGCATGAAATCCCGATCGCGGAGTATGTGTTTCTTGCGCTGTTGACATTGGTCAGCGGCCAGGCGGAGAGCCACGCCGCATTTCGACATGGAGAATGGCTGGGCAACGGCCGCGTCGGCGGGGAACCGCGCCGTGAACTGTTCGGTGGGAAGCTGGGACTCATCGGTTTCGGTCATATTGGACGGGAGGTTGCCCGCCGCGCCGCCGCTTTCGGACTCCCAACGCAGGCCATTCGGAGCCGCTCCGGAACGCGTGCGTGCGAGAGCGAAGGAGCGAGTATCCTCGGGGGGCCGGAAGCGCTTCCCGCGCTTCTCGCGACCAGCGATTTCGTCGTAGTAGCCTGTCCGCTGACGCCGCAAACCCAGCACATGCTCTCTAGCGAGCAATTGCGTCTCCTAAAGCCACACGCAGTGCTGGTGAATGTGGCGCGAGCTGAGATCATCGAGGAAGCCGCTTTATTTGAAGCGCTGCGAGACCGCTGGTTCGCGGCGGCTGCTCTGGACGTCTGGTACCGCTATCCCTCGCATGCGGGTGAGCGCCTGCACGGTTCACGTTATCCGTTCCACGAGCTGTCGAATGTATTTGCTACGCCGCACAGTTCTGGCTGGACCACGCCCATGATCGTCCGCCGTGCGCGGCAGATGGCGGCGAATCTGGATCGCTTTGCCCGCGGCGAATCGCTCGAACGCGTAGTATTGACCGGCTCATGGAGGAGTCCCTGCGATTCAGCGGCGTAATTCCTATTCTCCAGTCGCCGTTCGATGAGAGTGAGATGCTCGATTTTGTGTCTCTTGCACGGGAGGTGGAGTTTGCGCGCGATACGGGAGCCAACGGCGTAGCGTTTCCTGGCTTTGCTAGCGAATGGTGGAAGCTTACTGAAGACGAGATTGACCGGGCTGCTGAAATTGTGATCACGGCTGCTGACAGCCGTATTCCGGTAGTTCTAAACATCACCGCCCAGGCAACATGTCACGCTGTCGCCGCGGCAAAGCGGTTTACAGGCATGGGTTGCCAAGGGTTGATGTGCCTGCCGCCGTTTGTGGGCGGTACTACCGGCAGCGAGACCTTCCGGCACGTGGCTCGGGTCCTCGAATCGTCATCCCTGCCATTCATGCTGCAATGGTCGCCATCACTCGCCGGAAGCGGAATCGAGTGGCCGGATCTCGCGAAGTTAGAGCGCCATTTTCCGCATTGCCACGCGGTAAAGGTCGATTTTGCACCACCGGCACCCACGGTCACACGATTGGTCGCCGAGTTCGGCCGCGAGCGTTTTACCTATATGATCGGGTTCGCCGGGCTCGGACTGCCGGATGCCCTCGAGCAAGGAGCGCATGGGCTGATGGGCGGCTGCGGCCACCTCGAGCAGGATATTGCTATCTTTCACGCTCTCAAAGCGGGTGTCCCGGCGGTGCGCGAGCAGTTCTCACGGCTCGAAATCTTGCTTGAATTCGAGATGAAAACGATTCATACGTCGATTGCGACACACAAGTGGCTGCTCAAGCGTCGAGGAATCTTTTCAACCAGCCGCGTACGCTCCCCGGGTTTGGAATTCGATGAAGCACAGCTATCCGAACTCAAGCAGATACTGGAATATCTGAAGTGAAGGCTCCGGGCGGGCGTCATAAAGTCCTGGCTTTGGCGGTCTGCCTGGCGTTTATCACCTACCTGGATCGCGTGTGTATTTCCGTGACCGCGCCGGCGATTATGCACGATCTTTTTCTAACGCCCGTCCAAATGAGTTTTATCTTTAGCGCGTTCACTCTGGCCTATGCTCTCTTTGAAGCGCCGACGGGCTGGTGGGGAGACCGCGTTGGACCGCGGCGCGTACTAACCAGAATTGTTGTCTGGTGGTCTGTCTTCACGATGGCGACCGCGTCAGCCACCGGATTTCGTTCGCTCGCCGTGCTGAGATTTCTATTCGGTGCCGGTGAGGCCGGCGCCTGGCCCAATGTCGCGAAAGCGCTATCGCGCTGGTTTCCGTCAGGCGAGCGCGGCACCGCACAAGGAATCTTTTTCATGGGCGCGCACCTGGGTGGCGGAGTCACCCCGGCGCTGGTCGCCCTGCTGGTAACCCGCCTGCACTGGCGTGCCGTCTTCGTTCTCTTCGGTTTAACCGGTTTTCTCTGGGCGGCATTTTGGAAGATCTGGTTTCGCGACGATCCAGCCGAGCATCGCGCGGTGAGTGCTGCCGAACTCGATCACATTCGGTCGGGTGCAACGCCTATGAAAACAGACCACCCGTCGGGATTTCGAACGCTCACAAATCCAAGCGTGCTGGCCATTTGCGCCGCGTACTTCACGCAAGGCTATGGATTCTATTTCTACATCACCTGGCTGCCAACTTATTTGCAGCAGACGAAGGGTGTGGGCGCAGGAGTCATGGCCCTATTGGCAGGCCTTCCGCTACTGCTCAGCGTTGTCGCCGATTTGCTCGGAGGTTTGACAACCGACTATCTGACGAGGCGATATGGTTTTCGCGTCGGTCGCTGCGGAGTCGCCGGTACGTCTCTCGCCGTTGCCGCGCTGGCGATTACGGTGGCTGCGGTATTGCCGCAGTCCGTGTTCTCGGCCTGCTGCATTGCGCTCGGCGCGGCGAGTTCTAACTTTCTATTGGGCGCAAGCTGGGGCGCATGCATCGAAATGTCGGGCCCGAATGCTGGAATGGTGAGCGCCGCCATGAACACGGCCGGTCAGATCGGTGGCACGCTCAGCCCGATTGTCTTTGCCTGGATTACCGAACGTTGGGAGTCTGCATACGCGCTCGGGCTAATCGCCTTTCTGTATTTGCTCGGCGCTGCGTGTTGGCTTGTGGTCAGAGCCCCCAAAATCTCGTTGGAGACGAGTTCTTAAGCGGCAACGAAGAGATATTAAGTGTTGTTAATAAACATATCGTGATACGATATATTTATATGCGTAGTTTCTCCTCGCATGCGTACCGCCAACTAGCCAGGTTTCGTTCTCAGATCCGCCGGTTTCTGCACTTCAGCGAAGAGGCGGCGCGGCAGCATGGTATCGAACCCCAGCAGCATCAGTTACTCCTCGCGTTGAAAGGTTTGCCCCACGATGTGCGGCCGACTGTGAGCGCGTTATCGGCGCAACTATGTCTTCGGCATCACAGCACCGTGGAATTGATCGACCGGCTGGTGGAGCGCGGAGCAGCCGCGCGCCGCACTAATCAGCAGGATCGCCGCGAGGTACTAGTCGAACTCACACCGCTCGGCGAGCGGATGCTCGAGAAGCTATCGGCCGAGCATTGGCGCGAATTGCAGAGTTCCGGTCCGGAACTGGCGCATGCGCTGCAGGGGATCCTTCAAACCAATTCTCAAGTACCGGGACAGTCTGTATGAAGCGGGAAGAATTAGGCGACTTTACCGCAACGGCACGAGTTATACCGATCTCAATCCTCGCCATAGGAATTGGCATGATCGCTTCGGGCGTAGCGTGGTTGCTGCTGAAGCTGATTGGCCTGTTTACCAACCTGTTCTACTTTCATCGCGTCGATACCGCACTCAGTTCGCCGGCCAACGCGCATCTCGGCTGGATGGCCGTGCTCGTTCCTATTGCCGGTTCACTGATTGTCGGGGTCATGGCACGCTACGGAAGTGAACGGATTCGCGGGCACGGAATTCCCGAAGCTATCGAAGCGATTCTGATGAACGGCAGCCGCGTGCATCCGCGGTTGGCAGTATTGAAGCCAATCTCGGCCGCGGTCTCGATCGGATCAGGCGGACCGTTCGGTGCCGAAGGACCGATAATCATGACGGGCGGCGCATTCGGCTCGCTGATCGCCCAATTTTTCCATCTAACGAGCGCCGAACGTAAAACGCTACTAGTGGCCGGAGCGGCAGCAGGTATGTCGGCCACCTTCGCCGCGCCTCTTGCCGCGGTCCTTCTCGCCGTAGAGCTGCTACTGTTCGAATGGAAGCCGCGCAGCGCCATACCAGTAGCGCTTGCGAGCGCGACTGCCGGCGCAGCGCGTCGGTACATCCTGGGAGTCGGGCCGCTGTTTCCCGTCGCCTCGCATCCTGTATTTATCGGCCCTGAGGGGTTGCTGGGCTGCATTTTGGTTGGTCTGGCGGCCGGCGGTCTTTCCGCATTGTTAACGGCCGGCGTCTATGCCGCCGAAGATGCCTTTCAAAAGCTGCCTATTCACTGGATGTGGTGGCCGGCGATTGGAGGCGCCTGCGTCGGCATCGGTGGACTCATTTTTCCTCCCGCGCTCGGCGTAGGTTACGACAGCATTCACCTCCTGCTGCGCGGCAATGTGGCGCTTACGTTTCTGCTCGGTGTACTGCTCGTCAAATCTTCCATTTGGATGATTTCTCTCGGCTCCGGAACATCGGGTGGTGTACTCGCGCCGTTGCTAATGATGGGCGCGGCGCTGGGTGGCATCGCTGAAATGTTTCTTCCACACTTCGGCGCCGGGTTTTGGCCGCTCGTCGGAATGGGCGCCATTCTCGGGGGAACTATGCGCTCGCCATTCACCGGTATCGTCTTCGCCCTGGAGTTAACGCACGATTTCAATATGATGCTGCCGCTTCTGGTCGCCAACTTCCTAGCGCACGGATTTACAGTGCTGGTGTTGAAGCGATCCATTCTTACGGAAAAGATATCGCGGCGCGGCTTCCATTTGACGCGCGAATACGCAACCGATCCGCTCGAAATTCTTTTCGTGCGCGAAGTGATGCGTACCTCGGTGGTAGCTCTTCCCGCTAGCGAGACGCTCGAGGCGACGCGTGAGCTGATCCGGCCCCGGAAGGCGCATGGTCAGCAGCTCTTTCCGGTGGTCACTAGCGACGGCAAATTAGTCGGTGTGATTAGCCGCAATCATATCCTGCGCCTGCACGAAGAGGCGAGCGGCCCGGAGCGTCAACGTACTCTCGGGGAGATCGTTCCGCGAGACACGACTGTGGCGCAATCGGATGAGTCCTTACGTTCCGTGGTGTATCGGATGGCTGAAACCGGATTCACCCGATTTCCCGTCATCGATGAACATCAGTCTCTGGTGGGGATGGTTTCGCTCGACGATCTGTTGAAGGCACGCAACCGCAACTTACAGGAAGAACGCGCCCGCGAGCGAGTGCTGCGGTTGCGAATGCCGATCAGCGCGCGATCGACGTCGGAACCAGTCTCGTGAAAAGCTACCGGAAGGAACTCTGGTTCGACTTGCCCGCGCGCCGGGCGCTTTTGAACATAACCGAGCAGGTCCGCGAATGCTTGCGCGAGAGCGGCATTTCCGAAGGGTTGGCGCTGGTAAACGCCATGCACATCACCGCGTCCGTTTTTATCAACGACGACGAACCGGGGCTTCATCAGGACTACGAAGAGTGGCTCGAACGGCTCGCCCCGCATGCTCCGGTTTCACAGTACCGGCACAATCGTACCGGCGAAGATAACGCGGACGCGCATCTGAAGCGTCAGATCATGGGGCGCGAAGTGGTGGTGGCGGTCACCCGCGGCGCGCTCGATTTCGGGCCCTGGGAGCAGATTTTCTACGGCGAATTCGACGGCCATCGTCCGAAGCGTGTGTTGGTAAAAATCATCGGGGACTGAGAGCAGTATCTTGGGGAGGTATGGCCGGTGTCGATGGCAGAGGCTATTGGCTGGCGCGCCTGCTTCTTGAGCGCGGCATCGGCGTCATCTGTCTCATCGCCTTTCTCGTAGCTGTCAATCAATTTAAGCCCTTGCTCGGCGCGCGCGGACTGCTCCCGGTTCGCCTGTTCGTCAAACAGATGCCGTTCCGCGAAGTGCCGAGCTTGTTCTATCTGCTCCCGCGCGACGGCGCATTCCTTACGGCTGCGTGGCTCGGCGTCCTTCTCTCATGCCTGGTAATCTCAGGTCTCGCAGCCCGCCACACCTGGTTGTCGGTGGCTACCTGGCTCACCATTTATCTGCTGTATCTGTCGTTCGTGAACGTTGGTCAAACGTTCTACGCCTTCGGCTGGGAATCGATCCTGCTGGAGGCTTGTTTTTTCGCCATCTTTCTGGGCGGCGCGAAAACTGTTGCACAGCCCATTCCCATCTGGCTGTTCCGCTGGCTTCTGTTCCGGATTATGTTCGGCGCGGGATTGATCAAACTGCGAGGCGACTCCTGTTGGCGCGATCTCACCTGCCTGAATTATTACTACGAAACGCAGCCGATGCCGAATCCGTTGAGCTGGTTCTTTCATTGGGCGCCCCAATGGCTCAACAAAGGCGGCGTGCTATGGAATCACTTCGCGGAGCTGCTGGTTCCATTCTTTTACTTTCTTCCCCAGCCCATCGCCGGTATTGCCGGCATCATCACGATTGCGTTCCAATTGACGATCATCGCGAGCGGAAACTTATCCTGGCTGAACTGGCTGACGCTCTTCCTCGCATTTTCGACACTCGACGCCAAATTCCTGAGCGGGCTTGTCTCCCTACGCTCGCCCACCTTCACTCCGCCGCATCCCATGCTCGGCTGGTTCCACTACGCCATTGCCGGCCTGGTCGTGCTGATGAGTATTCCGGTGGTCGCCAACATGGTCTCAGCGCGCCAGATCATGAACACCAGTTTCAATTCTCTCCATCTGGTGGGCACTTACGGCGCATTTGGCAGCATTACGCGGCCGCGTTATGAGGTCATCGTCGAAGGAACGGATGACGAAGCTTCGCTCTCCACCGCGCGCTGGCGCGAGTATCAGTTCAAAGGGAAGCCGGGCGCTCTCAATTATCGGCCCGCGCCGATCGCGCCATACCATTTGCGGCTCGACTGGCTGATGTGGTTTGCTGCCATGTCGGATTATCGAGATTACCCGTGGTTTGTGAACTTTGTGGCGAAACTGCTCGAAGGCGACGTGGCGGTGCTAAGCCTGCTGCGCGAGAATGCATTTCCCGATCATCCGCCTCGCTACGTGCGCGCCACCCTGTACGAATATCACTTCACCACTCCGGAAGAACATCGCCGCACCGGCAACTGGTGGACACGAACGTTGACGCGGCCGTATTTCCCGGCCGTTTCTTTGGAAACGCCCGGCTTTAGACAAATTCTTGAGACACAGGGCTGGGCGGACAGTCCCCGATGAGCTGGCGCGAGCCCGTCGTCCAGTCCGTGCGGGTTCTCGGTCTCTTCGTACGCGCCAAGATCTTGATAGCGGTAGTTCAAACCATTCTGTTCGCGGTCGGATTTGCATTGTCACGTGTTCCCCTCTGGCCGCTAATTGCTATTGCCGGAGGATTAGCGAGTTTCATTCCGCGCGTTGGCGCTTTGGTGCCGCTTGTCCTGATTGCCATCGCCGATCTGCTTGGCGGCGTCGACCTGCTGCACTGGACCTATGCCTTTGGGGTTTGGTTCGCGATCCTGTTGTTCGACGAATTCTTTCTCACGCCGCGCCTGCTGAGTAAGCCGCTCGGGCTTCGGCCTCTTCCCGTCTTTCTGGTGCTGATCGTGGGCAGCTTCTTTTTTGGACCGATCGGCTTTGTTCTCGCGGTTCCCGTGCTCGCGATAGCCGCCGTATTCTGGCGCTATTTTCACGATCGCTCGGCGCAGTAGATTGCTTTGGTCCGTTTGTTCCTGGCGCGTCTCAGCTTACCCGCTGCGGCGCGGCATTTGCCGGTAACCTGCCGCCGCTCGCCGATTTCAGAATGAACCTTCGGGCGGATCGCCCTACCATCGGAAGCAGGGTAGGACATGAGTAACAGCAACAGAGACTGGCAGACCTTGGCACTTCCGCTTGTATTGATTATTACCGGTGCGATTTTGTTGGCCGGAGACGGCTTCGGTCTCCTTTCGCTGGACCGTATTCAGAATTTGTGGCCGGTGGCGGTCATCCTGGTTGGGTTAGCCGACTTGGTGCCCGGGTCTCTTGACCAGATTCGCTGATTGGATTTAAAAACAATGCCGGATTTTGATCCTCATAAATCAGGGCCATTCGGACCGTCACCGGGTGGTCCCGGGCCAAGTGGGCCGGGCGGCGGTCCTGGCTACCCGCCCGACTGGGTCTGGCACTTGAGAAAGCATCGCGGCGGTCCGAATGGCCCGCGCATCTTTTTCGCGGTCTTCCTGATCGTCGCGGGAACACTGCTCTTTCTGGGGAACTTGGGCCTCTTACCGATTCATAGCCTCTGGGACCTGGTTCCTATCGGGATGATTGTGCTCGGCTTCGTTCGGATGCTGCAATGCCCGCGCCCGGGCGGACGTGTCTATGGTGGATTACTGATTATCTTCGGAGTCCTCTTTCTACTGGTGAATCTCGGCGTTCTGCATATAAACGCCCGAGACGGAAGTTGGCCGTTGTCGATTCTGTTTATCGTATTCGGCATTGGGCTTCTTATAAAAGTGCTGGAGGCCGACCGCGACCATCATCCTTTACGGCTACGGCACTGGAGCCGGACGGCTAACGGAGACAAGGCCAACGTGCTCGAAGAGATCGCCGCGTTTGGAGCTGTGCGGCGAAAGCTGGATACACCGGATTTTCGGGGCGGGGAAATCCGCACCGTTTTCGGCGAGGTCAAGATCGATCTGAGTCGCAGCGGCATTGCTTCCCAAGATCCGGTGACCATTGACGCCACGGCGGTTTTCGGCGCTATCAAGATTCGTGTCCCGGACACCTGGAGGGTCAATATTAGCGGTATGGGAGTCTTGGGCGCTTATGAGGATCGGACAATCCCTCCAAACCAGATTGCCGGCTCACCGCTCGTGAACATCACCGGGTTCTCGATGTTTGGAAGCGTCGAGATCGAAAATTAAGGAAGGCGCTCGGCTCGCCGCCCGGTGAATGCATCCAATCTTTCAAGACAGAAATAGCGTACTCGCTTATCTCGCCGCCTGGGCGCCCTTGGGTGCAATGCTCACCTATGTGCTTAAGGTGTCAGCGCATGTTGGGTGGATTGAGACCGTCACGTTCACCGCGCCTCTCACGTTTGTAGTTGCAATCGTGTGTCTGTCGCCCTGGTATTTGGCGAGATCGTTGCCGCTCGGTTCGTCTTCCCGCGCCAAGGTGCTTGGTACGAGTTTGACTAGCGCCATGTGCGCCAGCGCTGTCATGATGGCCGCCGCACAAATACTCATGTTTCTTGTCAACAAACTATATCCGGGCTTGAGTGGCCGTGTCCATCCGGCGCTGCCGATATTGGCCGGCATGTTGTTCCTGTTCTATCTGCTTTCGATCGCGATGCACTATGTGTTGCTCGCGCTCGAGACTTCCAGGCACGCCGAACTTCTTTCGCGCGAAGCGGAGTTTAAGGCGCTCAAGGCACAGGTGAACCCGCATTTTCTTTTTAACAGTTTGAACTCGATCAGCGCCTTGACAAGCATCGATGCGGGCAGAGCGCGCCAGATGTGTATCCGCCTCTCCGATTTCCTTCGGAACTCGCTGCGGCTCGGGGAAAAGACCAGCATCCCGTTCGGCGAAGAGATGGAACTGACAAATACTTATCTGGATGTAGAGCAGGTGCGCTTCGGCTCGCGCCTGCGGGTGAAGCAGGATTTCGCGCCGGGTTGCGCGCATTGCGAAGTGCCTGCTCTCCTGGTACAGCCCCTGGTCGAAAACGCAATCAAGCATGGTATCGCGGCGCTCACTGAAGGAGGAGAAATCGCCATGACGGCCCGGATCGATCGCGGCCAACTACGCTTTACGGTCGAAAACCCTTTCGATCCGGATGCACCGTCAATGAAGAAAAGTGGATTCGGATTGGTCAATGTGCGAAACCGTCTGGCCGCCCGCTACGGCACAGCGGCCAAGCTGGAAGTCCAAGTCGAACCCAATCTGTACCGCGTAATTCTGTCTTTGCCCTCGAGCGATACGGTGAAATCATGAGTATTCGGGCCATCCTGGTAGACGATGAGGATCTGGCGCGCCAAATTCTTCGCGAGTATCTGAGCCAGGAAGAAGACGTAGAAATTGTCGCCGAATGCGCCAACGGATTTGACGCAGTGAAGGCCATCGCGGAATGGAAGCCGGATCTGGCATTTCTCGACGTCCAGATGCCCAAGCTCGACGGCTTTGAGGTGCTGGAACTGGTGGACACCGAATTAGCCGTAGTGTTTGTTACCGCCTATGACCAATATGCGATGAAAGCATTTGAGGCGGCGGCGGTGGACTATCTACTCAAGCCCTTCGACGAAAACCGGCTGCGTACAGCCTTGGAAAAAGCCAGACGACGGCTCGGCGAACGAGCTCCTCGGCCCCAAACGGCCGAATTGAAACAAGCGGCGCGCGCTCCCGGTCAATGGCCGGAGCGAATTGTGGTGAAAGACGGCACGCGAGTGCACATCATTCCGGTCGGGCAGCTCGAATATGCAGAGGCCCAAGACGATTATGTTGCGCTGCATAGCGGCGGCAAAAATTATCTGAAACAGCAGACGATCTCGAGTCTGGAAGAATCACTCGATCCGGCAAAATTCGTCCGTGTTCATCGTTCCTTTCTCATCAACCTCGAACACGTTTCCAAAATAGAGCCCTACACAAAGGACAGCCGGCTGGCAATCCTCGCGAGCGGCGCCCAAGTGCCAGTCAGCCGGGCTGGCTATCTCAGATTGAAAGACGTCATGGAGCCCGGATAAGCTATGGCGTAAGCGCCGGGGCATAGCGCTATCATCAATTTTCCGGACGATCTCGTCCGAAGCGACTATGCCAACTGCAACTTGCGACATCGGACTGATCGGCCTCGCTGTCATGGGCCAGAATCTGGTCCTGAACATGAACGACCACGGCTACCGCGTGGCCGTCTTCAATCGAACCGTCTCCAAGGTCGACGAGTTCCTCAAGAACGAAGCCAAGGGCACGCAGGTCGTCGGCGCGCATTCCATCGAGGAGCTGATTCAGTCGCTCAAGACGCCGCGCCGCGTCATGCTGATGGTCAAGGCCGGCGACACGGTCGACCAGATGATCGATCAGCATCGTGCCGCACCTCGAAAAGGGCGACATCATCATCGACGGCGGCAATTCCCTCTTCACCGACACCAACCGCCGCACGAAAGGCCTCGCCGAAAAAGGCATTCTCTTCATCGGCACCGGCGTTTCGGGCGGCGAAGAGGGCGCGCGCCTCGGCCCCTCCATCATGCCCGGCGGCAATCCGGCGGCCTGGCCGCACGTCAAGGAGATTTTTCAGGCGATTGCCGCCAAGGTCGAAGACGGCACTCCGTGCTGCGACTGGGTCGGCGAAGACGGCGCGGGCCACTACGTCAAGATGGTCCACAACGGCATCGAGTACGGCGACATGCAGCTCATCTGCGAAGCCTATCAACTTGCTCAAAGACGGCCTGGGCCTGAGCGCGGACGAACTGCACGAAATTTTCGCCGAATGGAACAAGGGCGAGCTCGACAGCTTCCTGATCGAAATCACCGCCGAGATCTTCGCCAAGAAGGACGACGACGGCAAGCCGATGGTCGACAAGATTCTCGACACCGCCGGCCAGAAGGGCACCGGCAAGTGGACCGCCATCAGCGCGCTCGATCTCGGCATGCCGGTCACGCTGATCGGGGAAGCGGTGTTCGCCCGCTGCCTCTCGGCGATCAAGGATGAGCGCGTTGCCGCTTCGAAGATTCTGAACGGGCCCGAAGCCAGCGCCGATTCCGGGGATCGCAAGACAGTTCATCGAAGACGTGCGGCGCGCGCTCTACTGCTCGAAGATCATCTCCTACGCGCAGGGCTACATGCTGCTGCGCGAGCTGCGAAGGAAGAAGCTGGAATCTGAACCTCGGCGGCATCGCGCTCATGTGGCGCGGAGGCTGCATCATTCGCAGCCGTTTCCTTCGGCAAGATCAAGGAAGCCTTCGACAAGAATCCGAAGCTCACCAATCTGCTGCTCGACGATTTCTTCAGCGAGCGCTCTGAACAAGTACCAGGACTCCTGGCGAAGGCATCATCTCGGCGATCGAATTCGGCGTGCCGACACCGGCCTTCTCGACGGCCCTCTCCTTCTACGACGGCTACCGCACCGAGCGTCTGCCCGCGAATCTGCTGCAGGCCCAGCGCGATTTCTTCGGCGCTCACACCTACGAGCGCGTCGATCAGCCGCGCGGCCAGTTCTTCCACACCAACTGGACCGGCCGCGGCGGTAGAGTCTCTTCCGGCACCTACAACGCTAACTGATCGATAGAGCAAACGATATGAACAACGGACTGAACATACGCAAAGACGGCGCCCTCGATTTCCTGTCACTCGGCGCCCTGGTCCATCGTCTGGACCCCGGCATCATTCCGTTTCGCAAGGCGCACGAGTGCGAGATCCACGTCAGCGGAGGCGAGTTCAACGTCGCCGCCAACCTTGTCCGATTGCTTTCGGCATGAAGACCGGCATCTCCAGCGCCATGGTCGACTATCCCATCGGCGACCTGATTGCCGAGCGCGTCCGCGCCATGGGCGTAAGCACCGTTCTACAAGTATTTCGAGCACAATGGCGTCACCGGTCCCAACATGGCCACCGTCTACAGCGACCGCGGCCACGGCATCCGTCCTCCGGTCGTCTTCTACAACCGCTCCAACGAAGCGGCGCGCTCGCTCAAACCCGGCGATTTCAACTGGAAAGAAATCTTCGCGGGCGGCGTCCGCTGGTTCCATAGCGGCGGCATTTTCGCCGCGCTCTCGGAGACCACCGGCGAGCTGATCATCGAAGCCATGCAGGCCGCCAAGGAAGCCGGCGCGATCGTCTCCTTCGATCTCAACTTCCGCGCCAAGCTTTGGAAGATTTTCGGCGGCGACAATCGCGCCGTCGCCGTGATCGATCGCATCGTCAAGAATGTCGACGTGCTGGTCGGCAACGAAGAGGATCTCCAGAAGGGCCTCGGCATTCCCGGACCCGAAGTCGCGGCCAAATCGAAGCTCGATCCCAGCGCCTTCTTCGGCATGATGGACAACGTGCTGCAAGAAGCATCCGCACATCAAGAGTGGTTGCGACCACGCTGCGCGAAGTCCACTCCACCAACCGTCACGGCTGGAGCGCGGTGGCCTGGATCGACGGCAAGACCTATCAGGCGCCCACAGCCGATCTCCACGTGGTCGATCGCGTCGGCGGCGGCGACGGCTATGCAGCCGGCTTCTTCTACGGCCTGCTGAACGGTGAAGCCCGAAGAACGCGGTGAAGCTGGGCTGGGCGCACGGAGCGTTGATTACCACATTCCCCGGCGACACCACCATGGCGACGCTCGAGGAGGTCCGCGCCTTCGCCGCCGGCGGCTCGGCCCGCATCCAGCGTTAGAAGGGATTCTGCGATCATAGCCGTTTCCGATGCTATGATCGATCAGAAGCACCAATTTCATGCGGACGCGCATTTGGTCTCGCACCCTGGCATCGAGCGTCCGGCACTACCGTCGCGCTCTCTACATCGGAGTTGTTGGCTGTGTGCTTATGCTTACTGCCGGGCGCTTCGAGCGATTGAGAGCCTCGCCGCCGGAGCCGCAGCCAGGCGAAGCAACAACCTCCGAAGGAACGCGGCGGGCGGCCACAACTGGTCCCATACACGAGCGGCGTCCCGTCGATATCCGTGTCGACAAGACGCTTGTCCTGATTAACGTTACCGTAACCGATCCGCTCAATCGCTTCGTCACTGGTCTTGAGAAAGAGCATTTTCGCTTGTACGAAGAGAAGGTTGAGCAGGAAATTACGCAATTCTCGAGTGAAGACGCCCCGATCTCGATCGGATTGGTCTTCGATACCAGCGGGAGCATGGGCGCCAAGCTGCAAAAGTCCCGGCAAGCCGCCGCCGAATTCTTCAAAACCGCCAACCCTGCCGACGAGTTCTTTCTAGTGCAATTCAACGATCGGCCCGAATTGGTCGTCCCGTTTACGACCGATACCGACAAGATTCAGAGTGCGCTAACGTTCACCCAATCTAAAGGTAGAACCGCGCTGCTTGACAGCGTCTATCTGGCGATGAATGAAATGAAAAGGGCGCACAATCCCCGCAAGGCTCTGTTGATCATCTCCGATGGAGGCGACAACAGCAGCCGTTACACGGAGACGGAGATTAAGAACCGCGTACGCGAGGCAGACGTCCAAATGTTCTCAATAGGTATTTTCGAGTCGTTGGGTGGCCGTGGCCGGACCCCGGAAGAAGCGGCCGGTCCCGGGTTGCTCAACGAACTTGCCGAACAGACCGGTGGCCGTGAATACGCCATAGAGAACATAGCCGAGTTGCCGGATATAGCCGCCAAAATCGGCATCGAACTGCGAAATGAATATATTTTGGGCTATACCCCTAAAAATCGGGAGCGCGATGGCAAATACCGGAAAGTACAAGTGAAGCTCAATCAACCGCGCGGCCTGCCGCCGCTGAAGGCATATTTCCGGCTGGGGTACTATGCGCCTACTCAATAGTGCGCTTGCGGCCACCGTCTTCGCCGCATGCCTTTATGCCCAATTCCGCTCGGATACGAGACTGGTCGTTCTGCACGCGAGCGTGACGGATCGCAAGGGAAAATTACTGACAAACCTCGACCAGAACGCGTTCAAGATCTTCGAGAACGGTCAGCCACAGCAAATCAAGATTTTCCGCCGGGAAGATGTGCCTGTGTCCCTCGGCATCGTCATCGATGACAGCGGCAGCATGAGCACGAAACGCAGCCGTGTGGAAGCGGCCGCCTTGGCAATGGTGCGCGAATCCAACCCGCAGGACGAAGTATGTGTCGTCAATTTCAACGACGACGCCTATCTCGACGTCCCTTTCACAAACGACATTCACAAGCTCGAGCAGGGTTTGGCACGTATCGATTCGCGCGGCGGCACCGCCATGCGCGACGCCCTGAACATGTCTCTTGACTACACCAAAGACAAGGCCAAAAAGGACAAAAAAGTTCTTCTTATCATCACCGACGGCAATGACAACGCCAGCAACGTTTCTCTCGAAAGCGTAGTGCGTCACTCCAACCAAGCGGATACGCTGGTCTACGCGATTGGTCTCTTTACCGAGGAGGAAAAGCACGAAGCTTCCAAAGCGCGTCGGGCCTTGAAGGAGTTGACGAGTGCCACGGGCGGTTTGGCCTTCTATCCGAAGGATGTGAGTGAAGTGCAGGCACTCGCCGTTGAAGTCGCGCGCGACATTCGTAGGCAGTACACGATTTACTACACTCCGGCAATCCAGGCGCTGGATGGCAGCTATCGCCAGATAAAAGTCACCGTCGAAGCGCCCGGCAAGCCGGTAGTGCGGACTCGCTCTGGCTATTACGCCACACCGGATTCGGTCAATGAGAATGCAGGCGGAAGCTCCTCGTCAAATGCCTCCCTGGCGCCGGCGCCACGTTAATGCTGCACTTTCTCTGGATCGCGTCGCGCGGCTACCGCCTTCGCCCGTGGAATTCGCCGTATCTCCGCTGGCGCATTGAAACTTATTCGGGTATCCCGGCAGACTCGCTGGATCGCAAATCTTTTTTTCGCTTCGTGTGGAAGGAGCGGCCTTCGCTTTGGTCGTACCTTTGCTGGACCGCTCGCCTAAGTAAGTGATTTAGCCAAATGAGCTATTGAGCTGGTGGCGGTCCCGGTGCGTGCCGCCCTTCGCGGTCGAATCCGCGCCCTGCCGGCGCATCCTGCACGGTATAGTCCGATGGCACTTGAAACAAAGAAGCGTTAGGAACTGTGCGCTGAATATTGGTAAGCGCATAAGTTGCTTGCCCGCTCATTGGGTCGCTGCGCTTCGATGAGACGACCAGTTGCAAATCCGGTGAATACCAGATTTCGGACGTCGAAACCAGAGGTTGTGCGTTGCCCATTGCACCCGCGGGAATGGTGCGCGTGGTGCTCTTGCCCTGTGCGTTTACGCCGTTCACCACCTGCGTTCCGAGGTCAGTGGTTGCAACGTTCGGGTTGGCGGGCCGATCGTGTTCACGAGGCCCGTGCGGTCCGGCCCCTGCCGGCGATTGCCTCAGCGCGCGTCGTCTCGCGACCTTCGTGGTCGCGTTCAACACGTAGGAATAGCCGGCCACTGGATCCGAAATGAAAACGAACGTTGTCGGGCCGTTCTGCCCAAGGAACCCACCCGTAATGGTCTCCTGCGAATAAGTACGGCCGTCACTGTCTCTCGCCACATGACCTGTCGTCGTCCGTTGGATGCTGTTCCCATCCGCCAGACTGCGCACTAGAGAATTGGTTACGTCGGCCGAATAGGGCGCACCCGTAACAACCTTTCCGGGACGCGCGCCGAACTCGCCCGGCCCGAATCCTCGGTGCGGCGGTCCTCCAGGAGGCATGCCAGGCGGCGGCCCCAGTTGCGCATAGCTAACCACGCTTGCTACGACAAAGAAAAAAATTGCCGAACTTTTAATTTTCATTTTGATTGCTCCTTGTAAGCAATCCCCACCCAAACTTGTTCGCCTACTCGCGGACGTGTACGCCTAGCGGCTGGCCGTCGGTCCCCATCAATACATCCGCCAACACCGAGCCATCCGATCGCCCCTCCCGGCTCGAGACCGGCTCGAGTACGATACCGATATCGTTCAGCGCGGAAACCGGCACCTGCATTTCGACAATGCGCGACTCGTTCACCGGAAGATCGGGATTCGAGTACGGCAGCGGAACAAAGGTCTCGCCTCCGACCTCAATCGCATTCGCTAGCGTAGCCGCCTCCTGCACGATCTCAACTGGATTTGTTTTATCCTTCTGTTTCGGCATCATCACGATACCGAGAGCCAGACTCGCGGCGACCGCCATTCCCCAGCCAAACCGCCACATCACTCGTTCCGGCGTCTGGTTTATTTGCCGGGCGGTCTGCCGCGCCTCGAGTTTTTGCCGGAGACCGTCCCGGTCGCCCAGTTGAGTTCCTGCTGGGATAGCGGCAAGCCCGGACTCGATCGCGACGGACGTGCGCTGAAAATCGTCGTACTTCTGCCTACACTCGCCACACCGCTCGAGATGCTCTTTGACGGCCGTCGCTTTGGCGCTGGTAAGCTCGGCATCCATCGCCTTCACTAGCAGACCGCTTGTCAGATGCTCTTGCTTCGTCATAATAGCCCTTTCAGCCGATCGAGCCCGCGCTGGACATTTTCGCCAACCGTGGACACGGAGAGATTCAAAGCTTCCGCAATTTCCCGGTACTTCAGGCCCTGCGCCCTCAGCACCAGACACTCTCTTTGGGCCGCGCTCAACTCCTGCATCGCCCGCTGGAACAACTCGACTCGCTCACGCGCGAGTAAATCCTCCTCAATCGAAACATCAGCCGCGGCTAAGTCGCCGGTAGGCGTGGCGTCCGTCAGGCGATCGGTTTTTTTCGAACGAAACGCCGATTGCGCGTTCCGTGCCAGATTGTGCGCTACGCGATATAACCAGCCACGTAAGTGTGTCTGGTCGCCGCCTTCGAGCAAATGTTCGTGTAGCCGCAGAAAGCTTTCTTGCACAATCTCGCGCGCCGTTTCTGCGTCCACGCCCAAAAATCCTACGTAGCGCCGTAGCGGTAGCTGCTCGCGATCGTAGTGCTCTAGCACTAGCTGGAGGCGAGATTCGTCCTTCACATACTGCCCATCCCACGTTGCCGGCAGTGGAAGCAAATCGGCTCGCTCCATAGCGTTACTCCACTTTAAACCAGCGAGGGCCACAGGAAAGCTTTATGGGGAGTTGCACTTGGGGTTGGGAAAAACTTCCCTGTGGCCTGCCGTCTCGCATGCTAGGTGCCTATGAAACAGCCGACGCGGCCGGTTTTCCGGTCAAAAATCGAACTTTCCGTCATACTGGGAGAAGAATCTTGTAAATATGGACCTTCGCTACCCAGTTGGCCGCTACCACGCTCCGCAAACGATCGCCTCCGTCCAGCGTTCCATTTGGATCCGCCAAATCGAGGGCATGCCCGCCGAGCTGAAACAAGCCGTCGCCGGACTTATCGACGCGCAATTAGACACTCCGTACCGGCCGATGGGCTGGACTGTCCGCCAGGTTGTGCATCACGTCGCGGATAGCCATCTGAACAGTTACACCCGTTTCCGGTTTGCGCTCACAGAGAATTCGCCGGTTATCAAGCCATACGATGAAGCCGCCTGGGCGGAGCTCCTGGATGCGAAAAGCGCGCCTGTCGCTCCCTCCTTAACGCTGCTCGAGGGTCTTCATACGCGCTGGGCTGCGCTTCTCCATTCGCTGAACGATGCCGACTATGCGCGAACGTTCACGCATCCGGAGCTGGGAGAGATTCGTCTTGATTGGACACTAGGCCTCTACGCCTGGCATTGCGCTCATCACCTGGGTCACATCACGAGCTTGCGCGCCCGCGAAAATTGGTAGACGAAGCTCGCTAAACTTGCCAGGCTGACCCTCACGAGTCCCCGCTGAGCCGCCTCTTGAGCGGCAGTAGCGCCCGTAGCGTAAAAAGATTCAACAGGGCGAGCGTCACCGCAATGCTGTAGTGATCCATCGCAACCGCTGCGCCGATCACGCCCGCGTTCCATACGCTTGCTGCCGTGGCTGTTCCCTTCACAGTGGCGCCTTCTTTGAGGATTGCGCCGCCTCCGATAAAGCCGATTCCCGTGATCAAGCCCTGCAGCAGGCGCGACTGGTCCGCCGAGTTCGGGTGGTAACCCATTAGCATCAGGTAGCCGCAACTCGCCATCCCCACAATGGGAAACGTCCGTACACCGGCCCCGTGCTGCTCCCGCTCGCTCTCCCAACCGATGCTGGCCGTTAGCAGATACGCGATGCCGATATGTTGCGCGTTGTCCCACACGTCTTGCCAGCCGCCCGGTAACTGGATCATCCAGTCATCCTAACCCTCCGGGAACGATCATGTCGGCAGTTTCGTACCCATAATGTGAACGATTCGGGTTTATTGGAGGAATGGCTTGCTGTCTGGCACCGGAGTACCGGCGGTTTGCCGCCTATGGGGCGAGGTTATACCGCCCGTGAACAGGCCGAGCGAGAGGGACAGGTAGACGGCACGCTCGATGGCATCCAGGCCCGACTTTTGGAACACGACAAAGAGATCGACGCAATTGTAGGGATAATTGCGTGTCTTGCCTGTTCGACTCTCGACATCAATGACCATCGGACCGAAGCGTTGCTGCGCGACGATTTCTCCGCCGTGGCGCGAGACCTGGCATTGCGCGCTCGCCATATGGATGAGTCCGTGAGTACCAGCGATATCTTGCAAGCCTGCCGCAACGCCTGGACGGCCTGCGGACTGCAAGCTCTGCTCGGCGAGCCGCCCCGCCTCACCCCGGCAATCTTCGCCTACAGCATGCTCTATCCGTACAGCGACAACTATCTGGACAATAGAGCAATCTCACCGGTGGCCAAGCTTCGCTTCAGCGCGCGTTTCCGGCTTCGCCTGGCCGGCAACCTCGAACCCGGTGAAGGGCTGGAGAACACCATTTGGAAGCTTGTTTCTCTGATCGAAGGCCAGTGGCCACGGGCGCAGCATCCGGACGTCTACGATGGTTTGCTCGCGATTCACGCTGCACAGGAGAGAAGTCTCGCGCAGCAGCGTGCCGGATTCCATAGTGATACGGATATCTTGCGCCTGAGTTTTGCCAAAGGAGGCGCATCGGTATTGGCCGATGCCTACCTCGCGAAAGGATCTCTGAGTTCCGTGCAGGCTCGGTTCGCGTTTGGTTGGGGCGTACTTCTTCAGTTAGGTGACGATTTGCAGGATCTGGCGAGCGACCGCGAACGAGGGTTCCACACCCTCTTTTCAGCGGCCGCTGCCGAAGGCACGCTCGACGATCTCACCACCCAAACGCTAAACTTCGCCAGCGCCGTGATGGAATCGATGCCTCCGCTCGCGCAGGATGTGGACCATCTTGGGGAACTCCTTCGGAAAAATTCCGTCTCCTTGCTCATCACCGCAGCCAGCGAATACAGCGAATTATACAGCGGTTCCTACTTGCGCCGGCTCGAGCGCTACTCACCCCTGCGTTTCGCATTCCTGAAGAGCCGCAAGGACCGCGTGGCGCGCTGGCTCAGCCCGGACACCGGCCTCATGGACGAATTGCTTTGCTACTCCTTGAGCCGTCGGTCGAATGGATAAACAAGAATTTCAGCAATCTGAAACTCCCTCGCGCTGCGGTGCCGCGGATTAAATAAGAAATTCGCGGTTTCCGGTGCCACCGCGCTCGGCACTCGGAATAGCGCACTCTGCTGGCTGCGAAGCCATGTCGTCCCAATATCCCGTGTGACGTCAAATCGCGCTCGCCAGTCTTTTGGCAGATCCGCGATCTCCACCGCCGGAACGCTCGTGTCTGGACCTTCAATTTTCAACAAGGTGAAATCGGGCGGTATATCGCCTCTGGCGGTGTGTACACATACCTCCAGCAAAGCGGCAGCCGGACTTCCGGCCAGATAGACAACAGGATCCCCGGCATGGTGCCAGCGGCCCGGCGCTCGCAAACCGCCAGCTCCGCTCAGATCGTGATGCCGGCTGATCCTCCACAGGATCACCTAGACAAACATGCCCTCGTCGATTTGAATCAGCAGTTCTGCTACGATCCGGCTGCCGGTGTCTGTGTTCAGAAGCGAAAGCGGCGTGCGGTCAGCAAGTTGCGAGTGCGGCGTCCTCAGCCAAGCCAAAGCTCGTTCGAGGTTTCCATACACCGATTCCGCGGAGGAAAGAATTCGAATCAGCCGCATCACGCGGTCCGATTCCTCGACGGTCAGCTTTTCACGCCGCGATCGGCGATGCTGCAGCGTCCGTGATGGAATAACTATTCGATCGATCTCGGACCGCTGCAAGCCCAGCGCAATGAGTCGCTTAACGATGCTAGGTGCAAGCTGACCCTCAACAATTTGAAGGATATCCGCTTCAGTGGCTGGAGGCTGCGTGCCAAGCCAGTACCCGATTTGGGAATTAAACAGCGTCATGCCCTCTCCTACATTATGCCATGAATTGCCAGGCAAAATGTAGGGCGCGTCAGAAAAGCAACTTCAGCGCAAGCTGAATATTCCGTCCTAGGCCCGCGCTGTTGATTACGCCGAACGTCCCCGAACCGAACGAGCCACCTGGATTGGAAAACGCCGCTGTATTGGTGATATTGAATGCTTCGGCGCGAAATTGAAGCCGCGTTGCCTCCGTAATAAAGAAGTCACGGTGAAGAGCGAAATCCAGATTTGTTCGACCCGGCCCATGCAGCACGTTCCTGCCTAAATTACCGTAAGAATAGAGCGGCTGTGAAGCAAAGCAGGATGTATTGAACCATTTGAAAACGCTCTGTTGGAAGCCCGAGGTCGGGTTGCAAGTCGCATTGGGCCGGTCGGCGCCTCCTGTATTCGAGCGTGCGGCCGAGTTTGTGATGTCGAACGGAAGCCCAGTCGTCAAAACGACAACCATGTTAATCCCCCAATTTTTTGCCAGCATCGCGCCGAAGCCATGTGCGTCCTTGGCGAACGGCAGCGCGTAATCGCCCATCAGTGTAAAGCGATGCCTCAGGTCTAAGAAGGAGTTCCCATATTCGCTATCAGGATCGTTGCGGATCGCAGGCTCGTTATCCAGGCTGTGAGCCCATGTATAACTGGATAGAACCGTAAGGCCGCCTCGAAAGCGATGTTCCAGGGAGGCCTGTAACGCCTGATAGTTGGTGTTGTACCAGGGCGCCGCGATCGCGATAGACGACACATTCGGAAAAACTGAATAATATGGCGTCCTCGGGATGATTGTCCCCGGCCCAGGGGGGGCCAGATCCACATTCACTGCGCCATTGAATATGTACTGGTGGCGTCCCAACGCGCCGACGTAACTTGCAGTCGCTACCCATCCCGTCGGCAGTTCCTTCTGTACAGTCAGATTGTATTGCTGTACGTAAGGCGTAGCTCCAGAGAAGGAAACGCCCGTCAGGCTTCCAGTCGGATTCGCGGGATTCGTTGCCACCGGCGCAGGCAAGCCGTCCGAAAGTGAGTTCACCGGTGTTAGTGGCGTGGCGTTCAGTGTGTACAAACTTACGAATGGCGGATTGCGGAGCGCCATCGAACTGGCAATCATATTCGGTACAAAGCTGATTCCATAGCCGCCGCGGAGCACCGTCCCCTTCGCGAAGGTCGCGGCGAACCCGAAGCGCGGCGAGAAATCCCGATGATCTGCCCGCACGCCGGCTGACGACGACACGCCGTTCTGGCCGGCGATAATGATCTTTCCTTGTCCCAGGTCCACGTTAGAAATGCGATTTGCTACTTCGCTGTTGGGACCGTAATAGTCATACCGCATACCCAAATTCAGCGTCAGCCAGCGCGTCGCGCGCCAATCATCCTGCACATAACCCGCTGCCTCCCAATTTCGAAGGCCGGGGCTTATTAAATACTTGCTGCGCGTAGTAGAAGCCGGATATCCGAGCAGCAACGACGCGACTGCGTTACCGCTAGCTGCGGTCGCTCCCGAAGGATCATTTGTGAAGTTCGAATCGAAATTGAATTGTCCGCGCGCCGTTGGACTTTGGAACGCATCGGTCTGCCGCCGCCGCAGATCGGCTCCGAATTTAAGGCTATGCGCGCCGTGGATATATGTGAAATTCGCGATTTCCTGAAAGAGATTGTTGGTGGTCAGGATGGGGATAAAACTCGCGTCACCAAGTGTCGTCAGCCCGCTGGTCGCAACAATGGAAAGCCCCGAGCTATCGGCATCTATGTTGACGCCGTTCAGGCCGATCTGCTGCGAAACATTCTTTCCGTAATTCACCGGCAGCGAGCGAACCACATAGCGGCTGTAGTCCGCCTTTAGCTCCATCACTAGGCTCGGACCAAACGTGTGGACGTCATTGAGTTGAGCGCTTTGGGCCCGCTGCGCCGCCGTCCCGGAGCGTCCTTGGTCGCAAACCGGATCGATGCCGTTTGGCGCAGTCGGGCAACCTTTGGGAATCACTGTGTTTGTGTTGTTAAACGAGTAGCGCGCAAAAGCCGTGTTGGAATCGGAGAACCTGTAATCCACCCTTGCGTCGAAAGTATCGTTGTTCTGCGTCTTCACGGGCTGATACGTATAGTTGTTGACCAGCCCGCCGGTGAGCGGCAACGGGTATAGGTTAATGAGGCTTTGCGAAATCGGATTGATCCGGTTGCTGGGAATTCGATTACCAGCAAACGCGGTGCGAGTGGTCCCGTTTGTGGTGAGCGGATCAAAAATCGGATTGAGTCCCGCGAAGTTACCCTGCCGTTCCGCCACAGTGGGGACCGAGTCCACGAACGCCTGCCCTTGACTAATTCGCAGACCTTCATAGTCTCCGAAGTAGAACGCGCGGTTCTTCTTGATTGCGCCCCCGTTACTTCCGCCAAACTGATTCTGGTGATACGGCGGCTTCACACCAGCGAAGAAGCTTCTTGCGTCTAAGTGCTGATTTCGGAAGAACTCAAAAAGTGAGCCATGGAAAGCGTTTGTGCCTGATTTCGTTACGAAATTAATCACGCCTCCGGCCGTCCTTCCAAATTCCGCCGAGTAGAGATTGGTTTGTACCTTCATCTCTTGCAGCGCGTCCACCGACGGCTTCACGATCACCGTGCCAATGAACCGCTCATTGTCATCCATACCGTCAATCGTGAAGTTGTTAAAGCTGGTGGGCTGCGCATTCACCGATACAGCCGAAGTGAGTCGGCGGTCATCGGGACGCGTCCCGCTAGGCAGTCCGGTTGCTTCGCCCTCGGCGGCGCCCGCAGTGAGTTGCGCTAATACGACAAAATTCCGCCCATTTAACGGCAGATCCTGGAGCGCCTGCGTGCTGACCAGACTACCCAAAGAAGAACTGTCCGTCTGCAACGCGGGAGAGGCCGCCGTCACTTCCACCGACTGCTCCAGAGTGCCCAACTGCAGTTGGACATCTTGACGCAAACGATCGCCAATTGCCAGCGTGACTTGTGGAACGGCCCACGCTTTGAAGCCGGGAGAAACGGCCTTAATACTGTATCTGCCCACCGGAAGCTGGGTGATCGCATAGTCTCCGGATTTATCACTCTCGCCGGTAAAATCCGCACCCGTGTCAAGATTGTGCACGGTCACTTTGACGTTCGCCAACACGGCGCCTGAGGCATCCGTAACTGTTCCTAAAACATCGGCAGTTGTCCGCTGCGCCCACAGCATTGTGTCAAAGAAAAGAAGGACAACCACGAGCATCGGAACAAAACATGGAAACGGGGAACGCGACATAGCGATTACTCCTGGAAACGAGCGTCACCAGCGTTTTTGGAGGATTCACGTCTCCACTCAACGCGCGACTGTCGGAAGAATATCACACGGTTTTAGGTTCCGGAAACGGGAAGACGGAAAACGTCCGCTCAGCTTGCGCCGCTCGTCCGACACCATGAGCCGTGTCGATCTTGTTCGTAAAGGTCAAGTCTGGCCACTACAGATCAGTCGACCTGGGTGCCCTTCAACGCCGCGCGCACAGCAGTATTCATCATGTTTTCCGCGAGCGTCATCGTTGCTTGGTTTAGCGCGTCGAGCTTCTCATGGATGATCGGCACTAGTGATCTGACTAAGTGAAGTTGTGCGGATTCGATTTGTTACGGCTCCTGCTCACTCAGCGAAGTCCCTCTGGCTCAACCGCGCTGATGATGGACCAGTTCGGGATCGGGGTGTGCGCGGCCGGGGCCTGCGGGATCCGTCACATCAATCCGCACCTGCCTGATCGTTCCGGTGAATGCGTTGTCGCCCTTCGCGTAGTCATCGGTCACCGTCGTGTACAGGTTCATGCCCACATCGGACGTCTCGACGCCAAATATCAACGGAGTGGTGCGTTCGATCCTGCCGGTGGCGACCTTCTTTCCGTTGACGGAGAGCGTCCCGGTGCCGCCCTTGCCGAGCCCGCCGCCGTCATAGGCAAAATCGTAGGCGACGGTGACAGGGCCCGCCGGCAGGGGCTCGCTCGGAAGCAATGGTCGTAACGTTACCCAGGAAGTTATAGGCAAACTTGGGCCTGTTGTCCTTGACGTACAGGCTCCAGCCGCCGTGCATGCCGCCCTGTGCCAGGATGACCCCCGAAGCACCGCTCGCCGGGATCTCGAGATCGGCGGTGATCGCGGAGCTCTTGTTCTTCACGTCGATGAAGGCGTTGTCGGGCATCCCGATCATTCCCGGATAGACCGTCAGCGACGTCCGACCCTCCATGATGTCCGGACGCCCGGCAATGAAGGGAACCATTCGCTCGGCGAAGCGGTCGTCGAGCGGCAGGACGTTGTACTTGACCGCCTCCTCCAGGAAGGCGGCCTGCATCTCCTTGAGCTTCTCGGGATGCTTCGCGGCGACATCGTTGGCGCAGGCGAAGTCTTCCGCCGTGTTGTACAACTGCCATCGGTCCTCGCTGATCGGACAAACAGGTTTCGGCTCCCATGGCAGCTTGTGTGTGACGTTGGCGTACCAGCCGTCCTTGTAGATGCCACGGTTCCCGGCGAACTCGTAATACTGGACCGTGTGAGCCGACTTCGCCTGCGGCGTCATCGAAGGAGTTGAGCATGCTCACCCCTTCCATGGGCTTTTGTGGAACGCCATTGACCATCGTGGGCTGCGGCAGCCCTAGCGCCTCCAGCACGGTTGGGGCGACGTCCATGACGTGGTGGTACTGGCTGCGTATCTCGCCTCTGGCCTTGATCCCCTTCGGCCAGGAAATGACCGCGCCATTGGTGATGCCGCCGTAGCCGGTGTTGAATTGCGTCTCCGCGAACGGTGTGTTGTCGGCGATGCACCAGCCGGTGGGAGGCGTCATACAGGAGTGCGGCCCACCGAATTCATCCAGGTGATCGAGCTGGTCTTGCAACGTCTCGGGCACCTGGTTGAAAGAGCAGAAGGTGTTGTAATAGCCGATCGTTCCGCCGTTGCCGGTCGCTCCGTTGTCGCCGGTGACGTAGATGATCAGGGTGTTGTCCAGCACGCCCATGTCGTCGATGGCCTGCACGACCCTGCCGATCTCGTAGTCGGTCATCTCGGCGAATGCCGCGAAGACTTCCTGATGCCGGGCGCAGACCTTCTTCTCGTCGGCGGTGAGCTCGTCCCAGTCCTTCACGATGTCGGGCTTGGGGGCGAGCTGGGTGTTGGGCGGGACGATGCCGAGCTTCTTCTGGCGCGCCAGCGTCTCCTCCCGCGCCTTGTCCCAGCCCATGTCGAACTTGCCCTTGTACTTGTCACGCCACGCCTTTGGCACCTGAACGGGTGAATGTGTGCCCAGCGCCGCGTAGTAGACAAAGAAGGGCTTATCGGGAGTGAGTGACTTCTGCGCCTTGATCCAGGAGATGGCCTTATCGGTCATGTCGGTCGGGTAGTAGTAGTCCGGGTCGTTCGATTGAGGAACCAGCGTCGTGTTGTCGCGAAGCGACGGGTTGAACATGTCGGATTCGCCGCCCACGTTGCCGTAGAACCGCTCGAATCCCAACCCGGTGGGCCACCGGTCGAACGGCCCGGTGGGGCCGACCTCCCACGGCGTGGTTTCGTGGCTCTTGCCGAACATCGCGGTGTTGTATCCGTTGAGCCTCAAGATCTCGGCCAGTGGCGCCTTCTCTTTCGGCAGTACGGCGGTCTGGCCCGGAAACGCCGTGGCCATCTCCGTGATGGACCCCATGTTGACGCTATGACAATTGCGGCCGGTCAGGAGCGACATGCGGGTCGGCGAACAACACGGGTTCACATGGAAATCGCTGTAGACCAGTCCATTCGCGGCGAGGCGCTCCAGCGTCGGCATGTGGATCGCCCCGCCAAAGGTCTTCGACGCGCTGTATCCGAGATTGTCGAGGAGGATCACGAGCACATTGGGCGCGCCAGACGGCGCGTCGACCTCAAAGCGCGGCGGCGCGGTGACCTGGCGGACGTCGATTTCAGTGATCGGCGCGAGCTTGGGTTCGGGGATCGGTAACACCGTCCGATCAAGCGGTTGTTTGACTGTTTTCAAGATGTTCTTTCTCCAATGAAGACGGCCACGGAATTGGCCACACGTCTACCCGCACCTTAAATGCTTTAGGATGCCATCGGATCTGAAAATATTTCGGAACTTTGCTGATACGCTTCCGGTGGCTGGACCAATTCCGACCAATCCATTGTTCCAATGGGATATACCCGCCGCGAGGTTGAACAGGGCCGTCCGTCGAATCTCGGCCGGCTATTTTAGCGTGAATGTTGAGAAACTGTCACTTGCTCGCATGACGCCGGACCATGAGATCTGCCCGCAAAGTGATGTCCTTGGCAACGCTAAATCCCGCGTAGATCCGTATTGATCGTGTACCGTAAGGTCAAGACCGGCTACTACAGATCAGTCGATTTTGGTGCCCTTGAACGCTCCGCGCACAGCAGTACTCATCATGTTTTCGGCGAGCGACATGGTCGCCCGGTTCAGCGCGTCGAGTTTCGCATGGATGACGTTGTGGTCCGCACTGTGATACGCGGCAAGCAAGTCGAGTTGGGCGGCTTCGATTCGTTGGCGCTCTGGTTCACTCAGCGAAGTCCACGCTTCGCGCCGCTGCGCCTTCTCCGTGGCTGCCAGGATGTTATCCGCTTCCACGCGCGCCTCGCGCACCTGGCGCTCGCGCATATCTTCTTCGGCCTTTTCGAAGCTCTCGCGGATCATCTGCTCCACTTGGTCTTCGCTAAGCCCGTAGGACGGCTTCACGTCGACGCTCTGCTCCTTGCCGGTTCGTGCGTCGCGCGCGGTGACATTCAGAATGCCGTTCGCGTCGATCAGGAAACGCACTTCAATGCGCGCCAGGCCCGCCGGCAGCGGATCGATATCTTTCAGATCGAAGCGCGCCAGGCTGCGGCAATCCTTCACCAGTTCGCGCTCGCCTTGCAGGACGTGAATCAATACGTTGCTCTGTCCGTCGACCGCCGTCGTGAAGCTCTCGGTCGCGCTCGCCGGAATGGTGGAATTGCGGTGAATCAGTTTCGAGACCACGCCGCCCATCGTCTCAATGCCGAGCGACAGCGGCGTCACATCCAGCAGCAGCTTGTCTTCCACGTCGCCGGCAAGAATGCCGGCCTGCACCGCCGCGCCCAGCGCTACCACTTCGTCGGGATTCAGTTCGGTGTGGGGCTTCGCCTTGAAGAGACGTTCGACCGCCGCCCGCACCAGCGGAATGCGTGTCGACCCGCCCACCAGCACCACTTCGTCGATCTGTTCCGCTGTGAGTTTGGCGTCCGCCAGGCAGGCACGGCACGGTGCGAGCGTCTGCTCGACAATGGGTGCAATCAGGCGTTCGAAAAGCGCGCGATCGATCGCACGCCGGTACGTCTGTGCCGCGATACTCGAGCTCGATCTGCGTCTGGGGACAAACGAAAGCTCTTCTTTCGCCTGGATCACCGCGCGTCGCAGCCGCTGTACGCCTTCCGCGTCGTCGCCGAAATCGTCGCCCCACTCCGTCGCCATATCTTCGAGCGCGATCCTCAGCAGCAGATTGTCGATGTCGTCGCCGCCCAGGTGCGTATCGCCGTTGGTCGCCAGCACTTCAAAGATGCCGTCGTGCAGCCGCAGGATGGAAATATCGAACGTGCCGCCGCCGAAATCGTAAACGGCGATCACGCCGTCCTTACGCTTGTCGAGACCATAAGCGAGCGAAGCCGCCGTCGGCTCGTTCACCAGCCGCAGCACTTCCAGCCCCGCCAGAGCGGCCCGCATCTTTCGTGGCCTGCCGCTGCGCGTCGTTGAAATAGGCCGGCACCGTGATCACCGCTTCCGTGACGGTGCTCCGAGCGCCGCCTCGGCGTTGTCCTTCAACTGACGCAGCACGGCGGCGGAGATTTCGGGCGGCGTGAAGGTGCGATCACCCAAATGGAGCTGGATCACCGATTCGCCATCTGCGTTATCCGCTGCAATGCGAAACGGAAAGAGCTTTAATTCATCCTGCACGTCCGCGACGCCGCGGCCCATCAAGCGTTTCACCGAGTAGACGGTGCGCTCCGGATCGGTCAGCAGCAGTTCACGAGCCGGTTCGCCGGCGACAATTCGCCCGTCTTCGGAAATCGAGACAATGCTGGGCACGATCTTGCGCCCTTCTGCATCCTCGAGAATTCGCGGACCGGTAAGTTCCATGTAGGCGACTCAGGCTGTTGGTCGTGCCGAGATCGATCCCCACGATCTTCGACGTGCGCTTCTCGCCGAAATCTATTTGAAATGTCCCCATGATCTAGGTCTTGCCGGAATCGAGAGCAGCCGCCACATCGCGAATCAGATTTTCGATGTAGCGGCGGCGATTGAGGGCGCCGCGAATCTCATGCAAGGCCTGCTTAGCAGTTTCGCTTTGAGATTCCGCGACATCGTATTTTGAAAACAGATTCTCCAACTCACCGTCGACGCCTTGTTTCAGTTCCAGAAAGTGTTGCTTCGCCAACTCCAACTGCGGCCGCGCACCTTCATCGCCCGCTTCAATTCTTCGAGCATCATGTTGAGCTCGAATACTTCTTCGAGCAATTCGGGCGGAACATCTTTCGAACGCTGTTCGCCGATCGGAAAGCCTTCTTCGGTCAGCAGGTATTCGGCCCGCTTCACCGGATCCGTCAGCGTCCGGTAGCCGTCGTTCAGAATGGCTGTCGCTTCGAGCGCCCGGATCTGTTCCTCGGCGCTTCACGCGCTGAAGCGATCCGGATGCCACTTGCGGCTGAGTTCGTAGAAGCGCTTCTGCAGCGACTCCAAGTCGATCCGTGAGCTTGGGCTCGAGTCCCGAAAAAATCGAAGAAATTTTTGGAGAGAATAGGCATCGGAGGCGATCCGCAGCGCCCCCTCACTGGCCGAAAAGGAGGTGCCGCAGCCACAGCTTTTCGTGGCGTGCGGATTCTCAAACACGAAGCCGGATTGGATCAGGCGAATCTTTCCAATCCAGCGTCATGCCGTCGAGGAACAACAATGCTCTTCGGGTCCACGAAGACTTTCACATCCTCGAACTCGAACACGTGATCGTGCGGCCTCGGCTCGGCTGACGAACTTGAACTGATAGCTCAATCCGGAACAGCCGCCGCCCAGCACGCCCAGGCGCAATCCACCCGAAACGCCTTCTCTCGCGAAGGCCTCGCGTATCTTCTGGACGGCTTTGGGCGTTACGTGAACCTGCTGCTGTCCGCCTGCTCAGGCGGAGCTCAGCCATGATCTTTGCCGTGCTAAACCGCCATCGCTTCTGGGCTTTGCCGCAGGTTCTGCTTGCTCTTGTAGTCGCCGATCGCCGCCTTGATGGCGTCTTCAGCCAGCACCGAGCAGTGAATCTTCACGGGCGGCAGGGACAAGCTCGTTCACGATATCCGTGTTCTTGATGTCGAGCGCCTGGTCGACCGTCTTGCCCTTCAGCCATTCGGTCGCGAGCGAGGAACTGGCAATCGCGCTGCCGCAGCCGAACGTCTTGAATTTGGCGTCTTCGATGACGCCGGTTTCCGGATTCACCTTCACCTGCAGCTTCATCACGTCGCCGCACTCCGGCGCGCCCACCATCCCGGTGCCCACGTCGTAGGCTGCTCTTATCCAGCGAACCCACGTTGCGGGGATGATTGTAATGCTCGAGAACTTTATCGGAATACGCCATGTTTTTCCCTCTCGCTTAACTGGTCCGTCTTAAAATGAGCTCGGTGTCGCGAACGCTCAGTGCGCTGCCCAGGAGACTTTGCTCAAGTCGACGCCTTCTTTCGCCATCTCATACAGCGGCGAAAGCTCGCGCAGTTTTCGCACTACGTCGATCACCTTGTTACGCCACGTAATCGATTTCTTCTTCGGTATTGAAACGGCCGATACCGAATCGAATGGAAGAGTGCGCCAGGTCGTCGCCCGCGCCCAGCGCCTTCAGGACATAGCTTGGCTCGAGCGTCGCCGAAGTGCACGCCGAGCCGCTCGAAACCGCAATATCGTTGATGCCCATCAGCAGGCTCTCGCCTTCCACGTACGCGAAGCTGATGTTCAGATTGTGCGGCAGACGGTGCTCCATCGAGCCGTTGATATAAGACTTCGTCGAATTCGGTCATCAAGCTTGTCTTTCAGCTTGTCGCGCAGGAAGCTCATGCGCTTCGATTCTTCGGGCATTTCGCGCTTGTGCGATCTCGCAAGCCGCGCCCAACCCGACGATGCCCGGAACATTCAACGTTCCCGAGCGCATGCCGCGCTCATGGCCGCCGCCATCCATCTGCGCCGTCAGCTGCACGCGCGGGTTGCGCCGCCGCACATAGAGCGCTCCCACGCCTTTCGGGCCGTAGAGCTTGTGTCCGGTAAGCGACAGCAGGTCGATACCGTCTTCCGCCACGTTGACCGGAATCTTGCCGACTGCCTGCACCGCGTCGGTATGGAAGAGCACGCCCTTCTCTTTGGCGATCTTCCCGATCTCCTCCATCGGCTGCACCACGCCGATTTCGTTGTTGGCATACATGATCGAGATCAGGATCGTTTTGTCGGTGATGGCGTCGCGCAATTGATCGAGATCGATCAAGCCGTTCTGTCTGCACCGGCAGATAGGTGACGCGAACGCCTTCTTTTTCCAGGCGTTTGCAGGTGTCGAGCATCGGCTTTGTGCTCGGTCACCTGCGTGATGATGTGATTGCCGCGCTCGGCGTACATCTCGGCGACGCCCTTAAGCGCCAGGTTGTTCGATTCGGTCGCGCCGCTGGTGAAAACGATCTCTTTCGCTGTTGCGCCGATCAAATCCGCGATCTGCTTGCGTGATTTTTCGACTGCTTCTTCCGCTTCCCATCCGAAACTGTGATTGCGCGATGCGGCATTTCCAAATATGTCCAGGAAGTACGGCTTCATCGCTTCGAAGACACTCGCGGATCCATGCGCGTCGTCGCGTGGTTGTCCATGTAGATCGGCAGTTTCATATTTCTATTTCTGTTCTATCGACCCGTTTTTTCGCTGCCCACGGCGGGCTTGGGCGCGCTCTGCAGGGCGATCAGCGAATGCGGTAGTTCCTCAGGCAATTCTTCGAGGGAATCTTCCAGCATGTCTTCGATGCTCACGCTATCCAGTAGTCGCAGAATACGATCGTGAATGCGCCGCAAAGGCTTTTTGACCGTGCATCGATCCGAGTGGCCGCAATATGCCCCAGCCGTGAAGCAATTGGCCAGAACAATCGGACCGTCGATCGCCCGGATCACTTCTAGGGCTGATATCTGCTTAGGCGCGCGCGCCAGACGGTAGCCGCCGTGCGTGCCGTATTCTGCCACCAGAAATCCGGTCTTGCCGAGCTTTTGCAGCAACTTGGACAGTAGCGGCAGAGGAATTCCGCACACGTCGGAGAGCTTCTTTCGCGCTGAGTGTTCCATCGCTCCCCTCAATGCGCTGTCGGGAGGCAAAATGCTTGAGGGCAATCAAGCTGTAATCCGCCTTCTTAGTGAGCCGAAGCATTTATTTTGCGTGGGGGATTCAGGACCAGTACGCCCTTTTCCCTTTATTTATAGCACGAATGTCAGAAGGGCAGATAGCCTTTTATGTTATTGGCTTTCAACAGCTTGTGCTTTGGCGATCTGCCGGACGAATGGCCCCCCGCGAACGCTATTTACAGCACCCCGCTCTGCTAGTCTCATGAGGGGACCTCGCCTCGGCTCCAGAAAACTTTTAAAGCTTGATTCGTCTCTTTCGCGTTTTCATACCGGCGAGCGTTATCGCGCTGCTCTTTTCCGAGATCCTTCTGGTTCTCGCCTGCTACATGCTCGCCCTCTTTCTCCTTGGAATCGACCCGGTCTTTTACCTGCTCGACGAAAACAACTATTGGAAGGTCTTCGTTCTCACGGGGCTCATCATCCTCGGGCTATATTTTCAAGATCTGTATGCTAATGTACGCGTCTCTTCCACGATACTGCTTACCCAGCAGGTCTGCCTTGCGGTCGGCGTCGCTCTGCTGATCGCCGCTTTCATAGGCTATGTCGAGACCGAACTTCTGCTGGGCCGTTGGCTCATGATGCTTGGTAGTTTGGGCGTCATCATCGCCCTTCCTCTATGGCGCATTTTCTTTTGGAAGTACGTGATAGCCGGGTTCCGCTCCGAGCGCGTTCTCTTACTTGGAAATTCGAGCATTTTGGGCGAAGTAATTTCGTATCTATTGCGCCGTCCGGAATTTGGCTACTCTTTTCTTGGGTATCTCAGTGAGGATCTTCCCGGCGACTTCCCGGTACCTTGTTTGGGAACCATCTCGGAAGTCCGCCACATCTGCGAGCAATACCGTCCCACCCGAATCGTTGTAGGCATGGCCGAGCGGCGTAACCGTCTTCCCGTACAGGAACTGCTTGAAATCCGTTTCGGCGGCGTGATCATCGAAGATGTCGCCGACACGTACGAGATCGCTATGCATCGTGTCTGCAGCCGCAAGATACAGCCTTCGCAGCTGATCTTTTCCTCCGATCTTGGACCGCGGCGGCACGCCATTACGCTCCAGAATTTCTATTCGCTGATGATGGGCGCAACCGGCCTGATTCTCTGTGCGCCCATTATGCTGCTGACCGCGATTATCGTGAAACTCACTTCGTCCGGCCCGGTTCTTTATCGCCAGCGGCGTGTTGGCCTGAACGGGCGCATTTTCACGGTCTACAAATTCCGTTCGATGCATGCAGATGCGGAAGCGAACACCGGCGCGGTCTGGGCCTCGAAAGACGATCCGCGCATTACGCCGGTTGGCCGCTGGTTGCGCAAGTTACGCCTCGACGAGATGCCACAATTCTGGAATGTCGTAAAAGGCGACATGGCGATCGTGGGCCCGCGTCCAGAGCGGCCTGAATTTGTGGACATGCTGGCGCAACAAATTCCGTACTATCGGCAACGCCTGGCGGTCAAACCCGGGATCACAGGTTGGGCGCAGATCAACCACAAATATGGCGATACCGACCTGGACGCTATGATCAAGCTCGAATTCGATCTTTACTACATCAAGCACCTGGCCCCGGCGCTCGATTTTTACATCATCTTTCACACCATCAAGGTGATGTTGCTGAGCCGCGGTGCGCAGTAGGGCTACGGTGTGTCGAAGCGCAAGGCCACTTCCGAACCATAGCGGCGGTAATTGGAGAAATTCATCAGGTTCCACTCGCGCCTGTTTGATTGATCATAAAGGACCGAATACTCGCCGGTCTTCGGCAGAAGCCACTGCTTACCGTTGATTTCGACCGGCTCCAGCGTGACCTTCCATTCGAGTCCCGAGATGCGTATTTCGGGCGCAATCGCCCGCGACGTCCGCGCAATCTTCACGATTTCTCCAGTCGCGGTCGAAATCCACACGTCTGTCCGGAAAGGCAAACGGTAGTGCCGCCCGCCGACTTCCAAGTCCCAAGGGCTGACATCTTGTGGCACCTCGAACCTATATACCGCCGTAGGAGTGTCGCCGAGCGTCGCGAAAGCCTGGAAGGAAATCGGCTGTGTCTGAAGTAGTGTTTCCGTCTGCAACAGCAGCGTACCGAACTCGCCTTCCGACCACGCACCCGCGAGATTCGAGAGACTGCCGCGCGGCCGCGTGTTCTGCCGCACATCTGAGTAATGCTCGACGCCATTTTCGAACGAAAGATCAGCGGAGACGATATCGATCGGCCGTCCCGTCTCCGCATTCAGCCGTCCCTGAAAGCGCTCGATCCGCTCGTGGCATACAAACGACTGCAGGTTGGAATATAAGTTCTCGTTGGCGGTCCGTGCCTTGTTGAGCACATCGTCACAAAGCGCGGGCTGAGGCATCGCCGCCAGCAGAACCGAGAATAAATGAGAACAGGCCCGTCTGCGACGTGTCATTCCAATTTACCGACATACAGGTCATCGGCAAAATCCGGGTGGAATTTGAGCGGTTATACTTTCTCTCGCTGCCTATGGAGATGGAAAAGCGCAAAGTTCACCGTGCCCGTATTGGTATCTTTGGCATCGGTCTGGCTGCCTATTGGCCGCAGTTTCCTGAGCTAAAACAACGGCTTGAAGGATATCAGCGCCGCGTGGAATCGAGGCTTGCGGGTTTTGGCGCAGACGTAGTCTCCGGCGGCCTGGTCGATTCCGCACCGGCGGCGGCGGCAGCCGGGCATGCGTTCGCAACCTCTGGCCTGGACCTTATTATCTGTTACGTGGGGACCTATGCGACGTCCTCACAAGTTGTGCCTGTAGTGCAGCGCGCCAAACTTCCCGTCATAATCCTAAATCTCCAGCCCACCGCTGCGCTCGACTACGAAAACACCGACACGGGCGAATGGCTCGCCAATTGCTCCACCTGTTGCGTTCCGGAGATAGCAAATGCTTTCGCTCGCTCCGGGGTCCATTTTCGCGTTGTATCCGGAATGCTGGACGATGACCCGATCGCCTGGAACGAAATCGAGGAGTGGTGCCAGGCCGCGCGAGTTGCCGGCGCGCTACGCACTGCCCGCATCGGTTTCCTCGGGCACACCTATCCGGGGATGCTTGATCTGTACTCCGATTTTACGGCAATTACCGCGCAAACCGGCGCGCACATCGAAGTCATGGAAATGTGCGATCTGGAACAATGCGTTCGCGTCGCGGGTGAAATAGAAGTCGAAGCGAAGCGCCGCAGAGCTGCTGAAGTCTTCGCCATCGAGGATGCTCCCGAAGCCGACCTCGATTGGGCTGTGCGCGTCGCCGTGGGTCTCGATCGCCTGGTTGAAAGCTTCGCTCGATGGCCTTACCTACTATTACCGGGGGCTCGAAGGATATCTCTACGAACGTCTGGGTGCGGGGTGGATCCTCGGTAATTCGTTACTTACTGCGCGCGGCATACCGGCGAGCGGCGAAGGAGATCTCAAAACCTGCCTGGCCATGCTGATCCTGGATCGCCTCGAAGCCGGCGGTTCATTCACAGAGTTCTATGCCATGGATTTTCGTGAAAACTTCGTGCTGAGGCCATGACGGTCCGGCGCATCTCGCCACCAGCGGGCGACGGCCAGTGCTGCGGGGGCTGAGCCTCTATCACGGCAAGCGTGGCCACGGTGTCAGCGTCGAGTTCAGCATCAAGCCCGGACCCATCACTTTGCTCGCGATGACGCAGAGCGCCGATGGGTCCTTGAAGCTCCTGACCGCTGAAGGACTATCTGAGCCCGGTCCGATATTGAAAATCGGAAATACGAACTCCAGGCTGCGTTTTCCGTTGGGTCCGCGCGAATTCGTCAACCGCTGGTGTCAGGAAGGTCCCACGCACCACTGCGCTTTAGGCGTCGGCCATAAACAATCCACAATTGCAAAGTTCGGTGAGTTGATGGGCCTTTCTGTGACCCACATATGTTAGCCACAAGCTAATTCACGCCGGGCAACAGTTCTTCAGAAGAAAATGGCGACGCAGGAAGGCCCGCGCCATTATATAGATTGGCTGAAGGTAGGTCTTTCCAGCCATAGCGAACGTACTTTGGTTCGGTAACTTCCGGACTCGATACGATTACGCCGCTGCCATCGAGGCGCGCCGTTGCGGCGTGATATTTCCGGTCCGAGCCGGCCACCTCGAAGTCTACCGGCGCACCGCCGTCCTCCGTTTTCAATCCCTCGGCATGATCGAACCGGACCCGCAAGCTTTGGCCGTCGATGCCCGCCTGCTGGAATAAAGGCCCGGAAAACTCCAGCTTCTCTCCATATGCGATAGCGCGCGCCGCTAGCGCCAGCCGCTGCCCCACCGATTGCTTATCCGCCGGATGAATATTGTCTGGATTGCCAATATCGATTGTCACCGCCATGGCTGTATTTGCCAGGGACAACGTTCTTCTTTGTGCGTCGCGCACCGTGGGCCACAAATCCGCTGGCGAAGTCTTGTAATTCGCAATCTGAACAAACAAAAACGGGAAATTACCCTGCTGCCAGCGCTGCCGCCAATCGGTGATCATGGCGCCGAATACCTTGTCGTAAATCGGCGCGCGAGCCGCCCCCGCATTGGACTCCCCCTGATACCAGATTGCGCCTTTAATCCCATAGGTGGTTGCGGGTGCAACCATCCCGTTGTAAAGAGCAGCCGGTCCCCAGGATGCTGGTTCCGGCCGCCACGCGTGCTTGGGCTTAGGCTGATGCGCTTTCTCGGCCGCTTGGTCCGCACGCATATCGGCGGCTTGCACGAGTTCCATATCCGTGCGCGTATCCATCATCTCGCCCCAGGCGGAAAACACTGGCATCAGCGAAGCATTTCCCGTCAATCCCTGAAAGCTTGTCCAGGCTTCCGCCGGCGTCCCGCCCCAGGTCGAATCGATGAGCCCGACGGTCACGTTTTCTTTATCGGCAATCGCCCGTCCAAAGAAATACGCGACCGCTGAAAAATCCGCGGCGGTCTGCGGCGTACAAGCGGTCCATGTGTCCTGGTAGTCGCTCAATGGAAAGGTAGACGTCTTCTTCCGGATATGCAGCAAACGCAGCTTCGACTGGTTGGCGTTCTGAATCTCTGTCTCGCTGTCTTTTATCGGGGCGTTGCCCGGAAAACCTTTCAATGGCATTTCCATGTTCGACTGACCCGAAGCAAACCAAACGTCGCCAATCATGACATCTTCCACGCTCAGGGTGTTCGAGCCCTTCACGTCCACCGCAAATGGGCCGCCGGCTGCGTGCGCAGGCAGATACAAACTCCATTTCCCAAGCTTGTTCGCCGTCGACGAGGCCACCTTCCCATCCAGGGTGACAGTCACCGTCTCGTCCGGATCTGCCCATCCCCAGAAGTGCATCGGCAGGTCTCGTTGTAACACCATGTGACTGCTCAAAATCTGCGGTATACGCACATGCGCACTCGCCGCAAGACTGCTCAACAACGTCAACACTGCTAAATTCGCAATTTGGTTCATCGTGCCTGATGATATCGCCAACAACTGTGGATGAGCCGAGAGTGAAGGTCTGCATCAGATGCTCAGTCGCATTTAAAGTCTGAGCTAGAAGAGATGACCAAGTTCAAAGCGGCTGTCGACAAAATAATGGCACTTAATGGTTCTTACCGCGAAAGGTAGCCACTGCTTTTTCGTGCTCCGCAAGCGTAGCCGAAAAGTGGTGGCTGCCCGGCGCATCCGGCCGCGCCACAAAATACAGATAATCTGTCATTGCCGGATGAAGCGCGGCGGTTAACGCCGCGACTCCGGGATTGGCAATCGGCCCGGGTGGAAGTCCGGCATGGGCATACGTGTTGTACAGGTTGTGGCTCGCCAAGTCCGATTTGTAAATCGTGCCTCGGTATCGGTTTTCGAGCAGCGCTGCGTATACCGTGCTCGGATCACACTGCAGCGGCATATTCCGAGCCAAGCGATTCTCGAATACGCTCGCAACCAGAGGCCGTTCGCTGGCAAGGCCGGTCTCTTTCTCGACGAGTGAGGCAAGCGTCGTTGTGCGGTGTACATCAACGCCTGTCAGAGTTCGCCAGTGTTTGTGAAACTCGGCTGTCATCATCCGGCATAACTGTTTCGCTGTGGTCTTATGAGTAATTCGATAGGTAGAAGGAAACAAATAGCCTTCAAGGCTGGGCGCCACTGGATCCAGATCGCGAATGGCGGCCGGATCTGCGGCCTCCCGCAGAAAATCGTCTGCACGCATGCCGCCGGCGCTTGCGACCAGCGCCGCGATATCAAAAATATTGCTGCCCTCCGGCACCGTAAAATCCTGATAGAAAATCTGGCCGCGGTGGATCTTTTCAAAGACCTGCCAAGGCGTTTCGGATTCGGCAAAGCGATACTCGCCCGCCTGCAAAGTCGCGCGCGGGTGGAGCGCACGAACCACCAGAAAAATCCATTCCGCCCGCACCACACCCTGACGTGTTAACTCCGCTGCGATATCACGCGACGACGTGCCGCGGCCGATTTCGACGAACATCGGCTCCCGAAATCCCCGATAGGTCCCAAACCACCGGTATCCGATCGCTGCCGCAGCCGCAAGCAGAATCAGAAGGAGCAGCCCAAGCCGCTTAACCAAGCCCGGCACCGCGATATTCCAGATAGCTCTCCAGCAGCAGCACAGCGGCCAGCCGATCGATGGATTGCTTGCGCTTTTCGAGTGACGCGCCGGTCTCCCGCAGCACGCGCTCCGCTTCCACCGATGTCAATCGTTCATCCCAGAAAATTACCGGCAAACTCAAATGTTCCTTCAAGCGATCCGCAAACTCGCGCGTATATTCGCTCTGCCGGCTGGTTTCACCGCTCATGTGCAGCGGCTCTCCGACCAGCAGAGTCTTAATGTTCCACTGCTCCGCCAACTGTTTCAATCTCGTCAGATCATCGCGAATCCGTGTTCGCTCGAGCGTGTCCAGACCCTGCGCCGTCCACCCCATTTCGTCGCTCACTGCCAACCCGATTCGCTTCTTGCCGACATCCAGCGCCAGAATTCGCCCACTCACGTACTTCGGATTATAAGCATGCGGTTGAAAGCGTGGTAAATTAACGATACCTGGGGGCGGTTCTTTCGCTTGGCTCTGCTCGTTTCAACGCACCCGTCACACAAAACCACGAGTGTCGCGACCTCGCTGATCGCGCTCGCCTCTGTGGTGGCATTGCTCTACTACGGCCGCGATTTTTTTGTGACGCTCATCGTTTCGGCCGTTTTCGCATGCATCCTCGATCCCATCGTCATGCTGGTGATGAAGCTGCGTATCCCGCGCCCAGCCGCGACTGGTATCGTCATCGGCCTGGCACTGGTCGCCGTGTACCTGCTCTCGCTCATGGCTTGGATGCAGATCGCTACAATTCGCGAAGACCTGCCCACTTACAGCTCACGTATTCTCGAGGTCAGCAATAAAGTAAACGACAAGTTAACCGATCTCGAAAAAAGAGCGGTCGCGAGCGTGGTGCCGAAAGCTCTGCAACAGCAGGACCAGCAGATTCAGCAAAAGCCTCAGGAGGCTCTTAAAGCACGCCGCCGCAGAGCCGGCCTTCCGCCCGCGCCGGTGACACCACCGCCCAAGCCCGAGATTCAGGAAGTGCGGGTGCACGTCGATCCGAAGCCGGCTATCGCGACTCTCTACAGTTATGTCGCCGGTTATTTTCACGTGCTTGTGATGGCCTCCTTCGTGCCATTCCTGGTGTATTTCATGTTGAGCTGGCGTGATTACATTGGCCAAGCCATCCTGCGCCTGTTCCACGACGAGGGCCGTTACATGGCGGGCAGGAGCTGGGACAGCATCGGCAATTCCACCCGCGCCTACGTGCTCGGCAATTTCTTCCTGTGGGTTTCTCTCAGCGTCTTCAGTGGAATCGTTTTCTTCTTCCTCGGTGTTCCATATTGGTTGATCGTGGCTCCACTCAGTGCGTCATTCAGCCTCGTTCCCTACGTCGGTCTGCCGCTCTCGATTCTGCCGCCGACGCTTGCCGCGCTCGCCATTCCAAACAAGTTCAAAATCGTCCTATTCATCATTTTGATTACGGCCGCGCTGCACATCTTCGCGATGAATTTTCTTTATCCGAAAATCATCGGCCGGCGCGTACACCTGAACCCATTCGTCGTCACGGTGGCGCTCATGTTCTGGGGGCTGCTGTGGGGGGGCATCGGGCTTATCCTCGCGGTGCCGATTACGGCTGGGGTGAAAGCTGTCTGCGATAACGTCGAGCAGCTACACGGCTACGGAAGAATTCTGGGCGACCGGTAGATTGATACGAACGGTGACCGGAGGGTCGCTTCCTTCCACCGTCATCGGCGCTTTCTTTTCGAGTGCCTCTGTTCGCACATACGCCAACCCCACGGTTTTTTCCAGGGCCGGCGAGTAAACCGACGACGTGATCTCTCCGGCCGCGCTGCCATCCGCGAGGAGCTTGGTTGCCGGAGCCGGCGGGGTCGTGCTTTCTATCTCGATCGGCGTCAAATGGCGATGCACCTGTCCGCGGGAGCGTACACGCTCCACGATCTCCTGTCCCAGGTAGCACCCTTTGTTGAAGTGCACCGCGTGCAATTGCTGGGTCTCCTGCGCCAGGTAACGGTCGCTCATGTCTTCGCCATAACGCGGCTTTCCATTTTCGAGCCGCACCAGGCGCACTTCTTCGGCGGTGGCCTGCGGGACGCCCGCCGACGTAAGCTGGGCGGCTAGCGTATGCCGGTCCTCCATCGGAACGAAGATACGAATCCCGGGCATGCCGGTTTCGGCCACCTGAACCACGAACCCGCCCCCCCATTCGACTAACGCGCAGCGCGTCGCCGGCACACGGATGCCCAGTTTAGCGGCGGCTTCGGCGCTGGCCGGTCCTTCCAGACCGACCGCCATCCAGCGCCCGGTTTCATCCTCGATCACGGCATCGTCGGCGATGATGTACTTGTCGAGATGGGCTGCGAGGCTGGCCGCCGTTTCGGGCTCAGTATCCAGCAACAAGCTCTCGCCCAGATTGTAAATGTAGGCGTCGGCCAGAACGCGACCCTTATCATTCAGAAAGAAGGTGTACAAACCTTCTCCCGCTGCGAGCCCCTGGACATGGTTCGTGCTCATGGCATGCAATAGCCGGGCCCGGTCCTCGCCGGTCATCCGGATCTTCCCGCGCGCCGACAAATCGATCCAGGCAGCCTGTCTACGCAATCCCTCGTAGCCTTTCATAGTCCACGCTGCGAGAGCGAACGAAGATACGCCGATATCAGCACAACAATCAATCCTGAAATCCCGATGCCGGCGAGGCGCCGCTTGCTCTTGCCGCCGACCGTCACATCGCCATACGGCGAAGTCGCCCACAGAATCGCCGAGGTGAGAATGTGCGCCACCAGCAGTATCTTGATGCCGAACCAGATTTGATAGGTTTGGCCGTGGTTCGGCCCGTCATACGACAAAAAATTGTAGAGCCCAGAAACGACGATTAGACCTAACAGTGTGTACAGAGTGGCGCGATAACGCAACTGGGCGCCGGCGGCCGCCTGCATGCGGAGGTCTTCGGGCAGCCCGCCCAAAATTGGCGACAAAACCTGCCGCGCGTAGACCACACCGCCCAAAAACAGAATCACCGCGCTGATGTGGAGATAGCGAAAAAGAATGTGAAGGACGAGATCGCTCACGCTTCGAGTATAGGGACAAGCAGTTGACGCACATGCGGCTCAAGTCCCGGAGCGCAGGCGTAGGCGTTGCCGCCATAGATCGTATTCTTGCCGGAGAAGCTGGCGAACCGCCCGCCCGCTTCCTCAACAAGAATCTTGAGCGCCGCGAAATCCCACGGCTGAGCGCTTGGCTCGATCCACACGTCGGCTTGGCCTTGCGCGACCAGCAACGCGTCCACCGCGCCGCCCAGCCCACGCACCGCCCAGAACTGACCGACCCAGGGCAGCAGACGGTCCGCGAGCGCACTCACGCCGGCTTTATTAAAACCATTGAAGGAGAGAACCGCCTGGCTTGGATCGCTCACATCGGAGACGCGTGCTTGGATACCGTTGACAAACGTTCCGCCACCTTTTGAGGCCCAGCCCAACAGTCCTTGCCGCGGGCAATGCGCCACGCCGGCCACGACTTCGCCGGCTTGCTCCAGCCCGATCAACACGGCCCACAGCGGAATGCCTCGAACAAAATCACGTGTGCCGTCGATGGGATCGATAATCCACTTGCGCCCATTCCGGCATTCGCGGTTCGCGCCTTCTTCTCCGAGAACGCCATCCTCGGGAAACTCGCGCGCCAACCGCTCGACGATCAGCTTTTCACAAGCCCGGTCGGCTGCGGTAACTGGCGATTCATCAGATTTGGTCTCGGCCGTCACACCGCGTCGCTGATAATCGAGCGCCAGAGCTCCGGCTTCCTGCGCGAGTTCCTTTGCGACTTCTATTTCACGTTCAAACGCCATGTCTCCCTCATTATGGCTTGCAGCAACAGAATGCCCATCAACGAGATGCGGCATTTTTACGAAACGAAATGGCTGGGGTCATTGTTCCTGGGCGGCGGTGGCACGCCAGGCGGAGACGGGGAGGAGTTGGTCGACGATGTAGTCGGATTTACGGCGACAATCTGGGCGCCTGGTGAAGGCGGAATAATCGGAGGGTATGCCGTTGGGGAAATAGAAGGAGCGGCAGACCTGCCCTGCGGGACGTCCTCGTAAGCAAGCTCCTGAGGAAGAGGCGACTCAGATTGGCTTTGCATTTGGCGGATGGGCAATCGTGAATGGGTGTACTGTCCCGAGTTTTGCCGAGTTTTCCCCTCGGAAGCGGTAGGGATCGAGTTCGGCCGGTGTCAGGTTTGCCCGTCTCTCTCGGGAGTCATCGTAACTTCCGACAAGCGTCAATATCAGAAGCCATTTCGCACCAAGCCTACGACTAGCGTTTCCGGTCCAAGTGACCTTGCCTCGAATGCGTCCAGGGCATCCCTAAGCGCTGCTATGCTTGCTTGTGTGACGGAAAGGGGACTGGGATGCCCGTCTCTCTCATAGGTGTCGCCAATAAGAAAGCATTCGATCTTGGCGTAAACGGACCAGACGACATCAGGACGCTGGTCATCGCGACGGGCGTCGCTCAGTTCGCATTCCGGGGCGTTGGAAGCGAGTTCATCAGGGATTCGGTCGTCATTCCGATCGGCGTCTTTATTGGGGATCCCAGCACTTATCGGGGAGCCACCGCGATCGCATCGTTGGCCGCGATTGCCAATGACGGTCCTTCTAACAACGCGGGATGGGCAGTTGATTCCGTGGACACGCCGGATTCGCCGCCGCCTGGAGAGTACAAAATCACCGCGAATCTCGCGGTGCGGGACACCGACGGTTTTCTCTTGAGGATCTCCTATCAGGTAATGCTCATGTTCACCAAGTCTCCGATTCCGCACGAGCCGCCGTTCCCCTAGGCAACAAGGGCACCAGGTGAGTTAGTAAGGACGGGGCGTTCGCCCCGAAAGTCGTCGTGACGACAAGACGCACGCTCAGCCGGATCGCTACGATGAGCGCGCAAAAGCTGGCGCATCCAGAGGCGGCTCTTCCAGGCTACAAGCAACGTGGGCGAAACGGTCGTTCAAGAAGCCACCAAAGCCCTGAGCGGAATCGGACCGCGGAAAATCAAGCCGGCTGGCTGGGGACTCATATGCCGGTCGTCATCCGGTTCGCAATCGCGCCGACGATTGAACCAAGCCGGAAAGCGTGCGTTTGTTATATTTCGTGTCGCGGCTTGACCGCACCGGCCGCGAAAATTGGAAGAAAGAACCTTGATGGATCGATCAGCCTGCCTGGAACGATGGAGGGCGATCCGCGCCGAAGGGCAGCCGATTATCGGCGCCGGCGCCGGGACCGGAATCTCGGCGAAGTGCGCCGAAGCCGGCGAAGCCGACCTCATCATCATCTACAATTCCGGCCGCTACCGAATGGCTGGGCGTGGATCTTTGGCCGGCCTGATGCCGTATGGCGATGCGAACGCGATTGTGATGGAGATGGCGCGCGAAGTATTGCCTATTGTCAACAAAACGCCCGTTCTCGCCGGTGTTTGCGGAACGGATCCATTTCGCATCATGGACGTGTTCCTGAGTGACCTGAAACGGCTCGGTTTCTCGGGCGTGCAGAACTTTCCAACAGTAGGCCTTATCGACGGCGTTTTCCGAGTGAACCTGGAAGAAACCGGAATGGGATACGCCCAGGAAGTGGACATGATCGCTCGAGCGCACGCGCTGGACCTGCTCACGTGCCCTTATGTATTTACCGAGCAGGACGCGCGAGCGATGGTAAAGGCCGGCGCGGACCTTGTCATTGCTCATATGGGACTGACTACCAAAGGGACGATTGGCGCTAAAACCAATGTGACTCTCGAAGAAGCGGTCACCCGAATACAGATGATCCACGATGCGGCGGTTGCCGTCAATCCGGACGTTCTGGTTCTGTGTCATGGCGGGCCTATTGCCGAACCGGAGGACGTTCAGTATGTACTCACTCATACCGAGGGGATCGCCGGATTTTTTGGCGCATCCAGCATGGAGCGCCTGCCCACTGAACGCGCTATTACGGAGCAGGTAAGGAGCTTCAAAAGCTTGTCCATTTCCACTGGAAGGAACAGTCATGGCTGAACTACCAGGCCGCCGGTTCGTCACGCCCAGCGATGTCGAGACGCAAGTATTTGATTGGGGAACCATCAAGTGGCTCAGCGAACCGCTCGTGACGAGTACAGAGCGCTTCACGATGGGGGTGGTCCTTCTCCAACCCGGTAAAGGCCACGCGCGGCACAATCATCCGGGAACTGAGGAAATTCTATACGTCGTGTCGGGCCGAGGCAAGCAGATGATCGATATCGACGGAGAGACGTGGAAAGCTATCGAGGCCGGCGATCTTATTCACATTCCGCCGGACATCTTCCACGCCACCATCAACACCGGTTGGGAGCCGCTGAAATTGATCGCGATTTATGCTCCACCGGGTCCCGAAGCGTTGCTGCGCCTGCTTCCGGAGTGCCGGATTCTTCCGCCGGGTACGCTGCCAGGCGCAGGGGGGTGAATGACCGCCAAGACGGTCGCTCTGGTTGGCACGCTGGACACGAAAGGGGAGGAGTTCGCCTTTCTACGCGATTGGATCGAGTCCTGCGGTCTGCGGACCCTGACGGTAGATACCGGGGTGCTTGGAGACCCATTGTTTACTCCAGATGTCTCACGAGCCGAAGTGGCCGCGGCGGCCCATGAAGATCTCGCAGTATTGATATCGCGGAGAGATCGAGGGCGAAGCATCCAAACGATGGCCGTGGGCGCAGCCGCGACCATCCGGCGTCTCTTCGAACAAGGCGCCATCCAGGGCATTGCATCGCTGGGCGGCTCCGCCGGCACCACGATTGCCACTGCCGCGATGCGCCAACTCCCAGTAGGCTTTCCGAAACTGATGGTCTCCACACTCGCTTCCGGCGATGTGAAGCCGTACATCGGCACAAAAGACATCTGCATGATGTATTCGGTAGTCGATATTGCCGGCTTAAATGCGGTATCGCGAAAGATTCTAAGTAACGCCGCCGGGGCGATTTGCGGGATGGTGACTCGCCGGGAGATCGACGTATCGGATGAACGACCGGCAATTGCGGCGACCATGTTCGGAGTCACAACACCGTGCGTAACGGCCGCACGCCGCCGCCTGGAAGAGAGAGGGTACGAAGTCCTGGTCTTCCATGCCACTGGATCCGGAGGCCAGGCAATGGAACAGCTCATTCAAGACGGCGCATTTCACGGCGTGCTTGATATTACGACCACCGAACTCGCGGACGAACTTGTGGGAGGCGTGTTGAGTGCGGGACCTCACCGTTTGGAGGCGGCTGGCCTTAAGGGTATTCCGCAGGTGGTGTGTCCCGGCGCGATCGATATGGTGAACTTTGGGCCAATCGATTCGGTTCCCGGCCAGTTCCGTGAACGCAACCTGTACGTTCATAATGCGACGGTGACACTCATGCGCACGACGCCTGAAGAGTGCGCGCAAATCGGACGGATCACGGCCACTAAGCTCAACTCTGCGCGCGGGCCGGTTACGGTATTGATTCCCCGGCAGGGTGTTTCCGCCATCGACAGGCCGGGCGAGCCATTCTATTCACCCGAGGCACTCATCGCTTATTGCCGCGCGCTGAAAGAGACGCTTAGTCCGATCGTCAAAGTTGTGGAACTCGACGCGCACATCAATGATGAGAGCTTTGCGCGCGCCGCTACTGATTTGTTGCTCGACTCGTTCGACGTCGACCAACCTATACAAAGCTGATTCGTGGCAGATTCTTCCTTTTCGAGGCATTTTCGGGGCCGAAAAATCACTGGACTCGCACTATGAGACAGCCATGGCAGGGCGAGTCAGGCCGATTCGTGCCGGGTCAACCGCCGCAATACCGATTGCCGTTTCCGGCGGGATGTCCTATGCGGGCCAGGGACCAATAATTCTTTGCGCCGTTCTGCGTGCAGCCAGCATCAGAACGCGGGACGAACCAGCGCCGACGCCCACTTCATGAGTACGAGAGGCAACATTAGTGGCACGCCGGGTCTCCGGCTCGGGCAAGCAGTCCCGCACCTTCGGAAACTCAGTCGCGAAGATGTACAACTCATTTGGAAGTGATCAATAAGGAGGAGACATATGAGAACACGGTTACATCGGTGTCTTGCCGCGATCGTACTCATCTGCTCGTTTGAGCTTTTCGTTGGCATTTTACCGGCTCAGCAGCAGAAGGCGGCGGCTCCGCAGGGGATCGATGCCCTGACCGCTCCGATTGCACTCTACCCGGATGCCCTGGTCGCACAGGTTCTGGACGCCTCGACGAACCCCGCCGAGGTGCAGGATTTCGCCAACTGGCTCAAACAGAACACGAATCTGAAGGGCAGTGAACTTCAGGAGGCCGCGTCGAAGGCGGGCTTCGATGCCGCATTCATCGCGATGGCGTTATTCCCGGATGTGATCCAGATGATGGCCCAGAAGCCGGATTGGACCAAACAACTGGGGGAGGCGTTCAAGGCCGATGCCCAGGCAGTCTCCAGTTCCATTCAACACTTGAGGCAGCAGGCGCAAGCCATGGGTAACCTAAAGACGAACGAGCAACAGCAGGTCGTCAGCCAGAAGTCTTCGAGCGGCGAGCAGGTGATCGTGATCCAGCCGGCGAACCCGCAAGTAGTGTATGTTCCTCAATACAATCCACAGGTGGTATACGTACAGCCGGCCCCGCCACCGCCACCACCTTCGTCCCATGCCGCCGGCGCGGCGCTAGTCGGTTTCACCGCCGGCATCATCGTTGGGGCGGCCATAAACAACAACAACTACTATGCCGGGCCCTACGCATGGCATCGCCCACCGGTGGCGGCTCCTTATCGCTACAACTACAACAACGCCGCGGCGCTGCAGCAGCAACGATATAACAATGCGGCGTCGCTGCAGAATCAACGGTATAACAACGCCAGCAACCTGCAGGATCAGCGCCAGGCCAACTATCAGCAGAATTCTACCCAGCGCCAGTCGGCGGCACAGAGCAATCAATCGCAGCGTCAATCGGCGGCACAGGCTAATCAGTCCCAGCGGCAGACCGCGGCGTCGAGTGCCCAAGCGCAGTCAACTGCGAATCAGGCGCAGCGGCAGAGTGCCGCGTCGAGTGCGCAATCGCAGTCCACCGCGAATCAGGCACAGCGGCAGGCAGCGGCAACGTCGAGTAGAACCAGCGGTCAAGAGGCGTCGCAGAGAAGCGGATCGTCCGGGGGGTTCTCGGGATACCAGAGTGGCTCGGCTGCACGGACCGAGAGTCAAAGGGGTCATCGCAGTAGGGAAGCAAGCCAAGGCGGTGAACGCGCGCGACGCCGGTAATCCGGCGGGAGCACTTTTATGCGAATACAACATTACTTGATGCCGGCGCTGGCCGTGGCGGTTTTGCTGATGGGACCGTCTTGTTCCAGAACTCCCGCCCAGTCCAAATTCGCGACTCCGGACGATGCCGCCAAAGCTCTCCTGCAGGCGCTCAAGGCGGAGAACATGGAGCAGATTGCAGCGATCTTCGGCCGCAAGACCGTCGAAGCGACGGCATCCGGCGACACGGTCTCCGACAAGCGTGATCGCGAGGTCGTCCGTCTTGCGATGGAGCAGTCCTGGCGCTGGGCGCCACTCGGGCCCGATCGCCAGGAACTGATCATAGGCGATGAACAGTGGCCCTTCCCCGTTCCCCTGGCGAAATCCGGCGATCAATGGGTATTCGATGGCGAGGCCGGCAAGGAGGAGGTGATCGCCCGCCGAATCGGTCGCAACGAGCTAGGCGTGATCAACCTCTGCCGATGGTACGTGGACGTGCAGAAGCAATATGCGGCTGAGCAGCACGACGGGAAACAGGGTGGGCTATACGCTCAGCGCCTGCGCAGCACTCGCGGGCACCAAGATGGGCTCTATTGGGAGACCAATCCCGACGAGAAACCCAGTCCGATGGGCGATCTGGTTGCGGAAGCGGCGGAGGAGGGCTATGCAAAGAATCAGACCGAAGGCTCGCCGTTCTGGGGCTACCGGTTTCGTATCCTAACGGGACAAGGCGGCGCGGCGCCCGGCGGCAAGAAAAATTACGTCCTGAACGGCGACATGCCGGGCGGCTTCGGACTCGTGGCGTATCCTGCCAGATACGGATCAAGCGGCATCATGACTTTCATCGTGAATCAGGACCGAGTCGTGTACCAGAAGGATTTGGGAAAGGACACGCTCAACCTGGCCGCCAATATGACGGAGTATAACCCCGACAACTCATGGACATCCGTGCAGATGCCCTAGCGTGCTGAACACGGTCGCAGAGTCTCAGCGTGTACGGCGTCATTCTGGAATAAAGCGGGAACTGCTCGCGGCTATGTAAGCTTGGAACAACTGCGTGCCTTTGCGAGAGCCCACTCGAGCCTAAGATTCATTTACGGACACGAAGCAGAACGTTTCTAACTTAGGACGGCGATGTCATGCTAGAAAGAACCGAAGTGGCCCGGTCAATGTCGACCCGCCGGAACCACTGTGGCAGAAGCACCGGCGCCGATGTCTCTACAGGCATCCGCAGGTAGCGGAAGTGCACGTGACGATTTTGCGCTGACATCACGCAAAAAAATCTGGCAATTGAAACAACAGCGATGTAAAATCCCCACGGAGATCACTTAATCGGGACGGTGCTTGGGCCGCCCGGAAGCCAATTCCTGCGGATGCCGTAAGTGTGTCCGCAAGCCATCTAACTGAATCAGGCTCAGTGTGCCTGCATAGGAGGAAACTGTGGAATCAACAAAAGATACAAAACTTAGCAGTTTGGAAAGTACATTCTCGCGTCGCAACTTACTCAAGGGCGCCGCGGCGCTTGCTGCTGCCGCGAGTATGCCAGAGGCTTTTGGTCAACAGGCAACCGGCGCGCCGCGCGGAACGGTTTGGCTTTACATCGGCACCTACACAGGTAATCCCGGCGGCGGCGGGAGCGGGGAGGGGATTTACTTATGCGAGCTCAATCTTTTTACTGGGAAGTTAACCGTCTTGAGGCTCGTAGCTCCTGCTTTGCCGGCCATGGGGATGAACGCATCCACAGCGAGCCCGTCCACGATTGTCCTCGATCCGACGGGCACGCGCCTGTATGCCGGAAATGAATACGGGCCCCCCGGAGGCGTTAGCGCCTATTCTATAAACCGGCTCACGGGCGATCTGACGCTCTTGAATGCCCAACCTGCAGCGGGCGCTCCGGCTCATGTCAGCGTAGACAATAGCGGCAGGTATCTTCTCTCGGCCGAGTACTCAGGCAGCTGGTTCGAAGTGTTCCCAATTTTGGCAAATGGGTCGCTCGGGCCTGCAGTGTTTCAGATGCACAATCTCGGAAACGTTGACACTTCGTTTAAGACTAAGCCCGCCACCAGTGCGCCTCCGGGGAGTTTTGCGTTTAGCGCTCATGAGGGGCCGGATGGACACCCGCACCAGATGGAGGCAGATCCCTCGAACAAATGGATCCTCGGCTCCGATGCGGGGCAGGACCGCATCTACGTTTGGAAACTGACTGTGGGAGGCAACCCGCCCCTGACTCCGGCTGCGATGCCCTTCGTGGAGGTGCCCGCGGGGGATGGGCCGCGGCACTTCGCTTTCCACCCTAACGGACGTTGGGTGTACTCGATACAGGAGGAAGGCAATACGATCATCTTCTGGCAGTTCGATCCCACGACCGGGACCCTAATGAATGAGCAGCAGATCTCGAGCCTCCCGCCAGGATTTGTGGGCACTGTTTTCACCTCGGAAATCCGAGTCTCCGCCGACGGCCGATTCGTCTACGGGGTAAATCGCCTGAACGATACCATCGTCGTTTTCCGGATCCATCATGATGGCAAGCTTACTCAGGTAAGCTACGTTTCAACGCTCGGGGATTATCCAAGAATAATCGCCATAGATCCCTCCGGGCGTTTCATGGTGTCTGGTAATCAGCGCGCCGATAACGTTACCACTTTCAGGATCTCGCGTGATCGCGATCGTGATCATGACCATGATCATGATCATGACGATGACGAACGGAAAGAGGGCTCGCTGACCTTCACGGGTAATTACACGGCCGTGGGGAGTCCGTCAGGTATGGTTTTCCTGACTTGATCCCTTGTGGTATGCAAGAGCCGAGGCGGGTTATCGCGCTTTCGGCTCTTGTACTGCCGTTCGGATCCGTCGCGCACATCCCACAACCAGGCTGAGATTCTCCACACAGCTTCGTTACGTTACCGCTATGGGGAAGGGAAGAGCTGTAGAATTGGCGTCACTGGAGTGATGCTGCATGTTGAGTTACCACCGCGGGCCCGACACACCGTTGCTGAATCGCACAACGGGTCAACAATTGGAGCATATCGCCAAGCAGTGGCCGGATCGATGCGCGCTAGTTTCCCGGCACCAGCGTCAACGACTCAGCTGGGCGGAGCTTCTGAGGGCGGCGGACAATGTCGCGAGGGGCCTTTATTCGCTTGGACTCGAAGCGGGCGATCGCGTCGGCATCTGGGCCGTTAACTGTTACGAGTGGGTGGTCATGCATTTAGGCTGCGCCCGAGCCGGAATGGTTCTGGTCAGCGTCAGTCCGGCGTGCCGCTTTCATGAACTGGCATTCGTACTCCGTAGATCGCGCATGCAAGCATTATTCTTGCGTGAACGTGACGACCGCGCCAACTATTCAGACATTCTCAAAGAGGCTCGGAGCGGGCAGGAAATTCCACTTAAACATTCCATCCACTTTGAAAGCGCAGAGTGGCACGAACTGATCTCGGCCAATGGCCCGGTATCCTGCAGTCCAGCGCCCGATGACGTGATCAACATTCAGTACACGTCCGGGACCACCGGAACCCCTAAGGGCGTCTTGCTCACGCATCGTAACCTGGTGAACAATGGCGCGGTAATCGCACATGCGCTGCACTATTCGGAGGAAGACCGGATCTGCATTCCGGTTCCAATGTCGCATTGCTTCGGCAATGTGATCGGGACCATGGCGGCGCTCGCGAGCGGCGCCGAGATGATTCTGCCAAGCGGAACGTTCGATGCGAGCGCCACACTGGAGGCAATTGAGGCCGAGAAGGCGACGTCGTTATACGGTGTTCCCACGATGTTCATCGCGGAATTGAGACATCCTGAGTTTGAACGCTTCGATCTCAGCAGTTTGCGAACCGGCGTGATGGCCGGCGCTCCCTGTCCCCTGGAAGTAATGAGACAGGTGATTGGAAAAATGGGCTGCCGTGAATTGACAATAGGCTACGGATTGACCGAGACCTCGCCTATCGTAACCATGTCGGACGTCAGCGATGAGATCGATACGAGAGTCTCGACCGTAGGGAAGGCGATGCCTTGTACGGAAATCAAAGTGGTCTCTACCGTAAACGGCGAAGCACTACCTATTGATACGGAAGGTGAAATCTGTGCCCGAGGCTACCTGGTCATGAAGGGCTATGACGACGAACCAGAGGCGACCGCACAGGCGATCGACTGCGAGGGCTGGTTACACACAGGTGACCTGGGCGTGATGCGCGAGGACGGATACTTGAAGGTCACAGGGCGTGCCAAGGACATGATCATCCGTGGTGGCGAAAATATTTCACCGCGAGAAATCGAAGAGTTTCTCTACACGCACCCGCAGGTAGCGGAAGTGCACGTGACCGGGTTAGCGGACGAGCGCCTGGGAGAAATCGTGCTCGCCTGGATCCGCTTGCGGGCGGGCGAGGCTGCGACCGCAGACGACATTCGCGGCTTCTGTCGCGGACGCATTCGCGTATTTCAAGGTGCCGCAGGTGGTCCGGTTTGTGGATGCTTTCCCGACAACACTCAGCGGAAAAATTCAGAAGTTCCGTATGCGGGAGATGGAGATAGCCAGGCAGAAACTGGAGCAGAGCGGAAACGTAAAAACAGCGTGAATCACATTCAGGTTGGACCGCAAGGTGCCTGCGTTTGTCGTGCTGCTACGTCCCAGACCAGCACGCGTGCCTCTTCTCGAGAAACGCCAGCATTCCTTCCTGCGCGTCAGCGGCCATCGCATTTTTAGTCATGACCTCTCGGGCATAAGCATAGGCAGCCGGTTGATCCAGATCGATCTGGGTGTAGTAAGCCTGTTTACCGATGTCCACAATGAGTGGACTCGCCTGGGCGATCCGGCCAGCCAGTTTCTGAGTTGTCGTTCTTAACTCCGTTTCGGGAACGACGCAATTAACCAGACCCCACCGCTCAGCGGTCGCAGCATCGATGGATTCGCCGGTAAGGAGCATTTGCAACGCGCGCTTTCGGCCGATCGTCCGACTTAGGGCAACCATAGGGGTCGTGCAGAACAGGCCGACGCGCACACCAGGCGTCGCGAAAGAAGCGCGATCGGAAGCGACTGCGAGATCGCAGCTTGCCACCAGCTGACAACCTGCTGCCGTTGCTGTCCCTTGAATCTCCGCAATGACCGGCTGCGGGATTGACTGAACTTTCGTCATGAGTTCTGTACAGATGGTGAACATGTGACGATATTCGTCCGGCGTTCGACGTGTCATCTCACGCAAGTCATGGCCGGCACAATATACGTTGCCTGCAGCTGCTAAGATCACGACCCGAACGGAGCGATTTTGTTCAATTCGGCCGAGACAATCGAGCAATTCGAGCATGAGATCGAGCGACAGCGCATTACGGCAGTCGGTCCGGTTCAGCGTGACAATAGCGGTTTCGGCGTCAACTTCCAGGATTACGTTCTTATACGACACGGGCATCGAGCTCCTTTGGCGGGCGGACACCTATCAGTAAATCGCATTTGTTAGTGGATATGCTGCGGAAGCGTTAGTTTCCGCTGGATGGATGATTTACGCTATTCTCTTCTCGAACACTGACCAGCAGCGTCCTGTGCCGAGCACAAGAGACAATAGCCGACAATACGCGATATGAATGCATGGGCACATGACTCCGCCGATGGGAGCCCACTAAAACGTGTCATCTCTTAGCCCACTTCCACCCTTTGGTTGAGGACAATGCTTCGGAAATTCGCTAAACTCGACCAGTTATGCGGAGATTTCTGGGCTTGTTGCTTCTCGCGTTTCTGTGTACACTACTGCCTGCGCAAAGCAATCTCGCCTCGCTGAATGGGTTTATCATGGATCCCGATCTTCATGCGGTCGGGGGCGCGACTATTCAGGCCAGCAGTGTCGAAACCGGCGCGGTGCGCGCGACGGTCAGCGGGGCCTCCGGTCAGTTTGAAATCTCTAATTTGGTTCCCGGTGAATACAAAATCGAAATTCAAGCGGCGGGCTTCTCCCTGACGAAGCACAGTGTGCGGTTGGAGGTGGGACAAAATATGCGCCTCGATCTCGTTTTGACAATCGGCGAGGCCAAAACGTCGATAGATGTGACTTCGAAAACCGAGACTCTGAAAACTGACGATGCGGCGATCGGGGAGGTAGTGGAATCGAAATCGGTTCAAGAACTTCCTCTCAATGGGCGCATGTTACTCGACCTCGCCCTTACCGTTCCGGGATCTCACCAGGGCCACGGAGCGCAGACAGGCGACATGAATCCGCTTTATTGGCGCCCGGGACAGGGCTCGTCGCTCACTATTGGCGGCAATAGGCCGAACGCGAACTACTTTCTGATCGATGGCGTTGTCAACACCGATCCGACGTTCAACACGCAAAATATCAGCCTGTCTCCGGACATGGTCCGAGAATTTCAAGTACAAACCGGAAGCTATTCAGCAGAACTGGGAGGAGCGGGTGGTGGCCAGATCAACATCGTGACTAAAGGGGGCACGTCGCAGTATCACGGCGTGGCCTACGAGTACTTGCGCAATGGATCGATGGATGCACATAGCTTCAACGAGATGCCCGGAGGAAAATTTCTGGTGCAGAACAATTTTGGTGCTTCGTTAGGCGGACCGTTGGTCGGAAAAAAGACGTTTTTCTTCGCCAATTACGAAGGCCTGAGAAGAACAAAGGCTGAGACTTCCATCGCTACCGTCCCCACGGGCGAGGAGGCCGCGGGTGACTTTAGCCAATCTGGTGTGAACATTTTCAACCCTTTCAGTGGGCATTCGAATCCGAACGGACTCGTTCGCGATCCATTCCCAGGGAATCAGATTCCAGCAAGCCTTTTGAATCCGGCCGCGACCACCATGCTCAGTAAGTACGTTCCGCGACCTAACACCATGGACATGGGCGCGATGATCATGGATGGCGTTCCGTCTGTTGTGGGAGCTGGAAATGATTCAAACAACTATCTGGATCAGCGGAATGGAGGGAACGTCAACGATCAGGGAACCTTGCGCGTCGACCGGGTTTTCGAGCGTGGTGATAACGTCAGCGCGCGCTACTCAGTGAGCGCTGAGAATGGGTTCACGCCGGAGAATCTGCCGGGTTTCGGTCTGTTGCACGACAACCTTTCCCAAAACGCCAGTATTGTTTGGACGCGTATTATCACGCCAAACATTGTGAATACGGCTTCGATCGGATACTCCCGGTTGTCGATGAGTCATTGGGAGGAAAATGCCAACACGAACGACATTATCAGCCAGCTAGGTATTCAAGGAGTGGGGTTCGGAGGTTCGCGGGCCTGGGGCGCGCCCTACTTCAATGTGCAAGGTTATTCAGGCTTTGGTGACACCTTCCAAGCCACACCTATGCAGAGTTGGGACACGATCCTTGAGGGCCGAGATGCCCTTTCATGGCAGCATGGAAGCCACAGTCTCAAGTTCGGCGTTAGCTACCGGCGATTCATTTGGCCGATGTGGGCTTACGTTTTGAGTCGTGGATATTATCAGTTTACGAACGGTTACACCACCGAGACGGCCAAGAATGATGGTACAGGGTCGGCGCTAGCCAGTATGGAACTTGGACTGCCGGCTGTTAGGCAACGTCAGGTAGGATCACCCCGCATGAATCTGCGGCAGTGGTATGCCGATTCTTTCGTTCAAGACACTTGGCGTGTGACAACAACCACAACGATTAACGTGGGGCTGCGTTATGAGTTCATGAGCCCTTTGACCGACATCTCGAATGAATGGTCTGGTTTGTTCGTTACGCCCACGACTCTAACGGCTTATATTGGCGGTCAGCTAGGCACACCCAAAGGCCTGTATTTTCCAAACAAGCTGAATTTTGCGCCCAGGGTCGGAATAGCCAAGCAGATTCCGCGTTGGGGACTGGTTGTTCGAGCGGGGTACGGGATTTTCTATACACCGGTGGATATGAACACCTGGTGCAACAACCTGCACAACGTGCCGATCATTTTTCCCGAGACAAATCAGAGCGACAGCTTTATACCGTCGATCACGAGTTTCAATTTCAGTCCCCCTATTGTTGGGAGAACCGTGACGAGCTTTACGGCATTCGATCCGCATCAAGCCGCGCAGTACGTCCAACAATGGACAGCGTCCGTGCAGAAGGCGATTGGCACCGAGACCACGCTCGAGATCGGCTATCAAGGAGTTCGCGGACTTCATCTGCAGCGCTCGCATCTGATTAACAACGCACTGCCCGGACCTGGATTGATCCAGCCAAGGCGGCCGTATGGTAGCGCCACGTTCCTGCCAGGCACCGTGTTCCCCCCTGATATTACAGTGGTGAGCAACACAATTCCGGTCAGCACAGTCAACTGGCTTGAGAACACCGCCAGAAGCTGGTACGACGCTGGGTATGTAAACTTGCGGCGGCGTTATTCAGCGGGCTTGAGCCTTCTCGTCAACTACACCTATGCAAAGAACCTGAGCAATGCGCCCGACTTCCGGTCCCCAATGTTTGAGGCGGCGATTCCGCAGAACAACAACAATCTTGATGCGGAGAAGGGCCCCGCTTGCGATATTCGCCATCGTCTGGCACTGAGCGCCGTTTATAGTGCACCCTCCTATAACAAGTTCGCGTGGTCCCGAGCCTTGACCCGCAACTGGGAAATTTCTACTATTTATCAAGCGCAGAGCGGGTTTCCGTTAACAATCTCAGTTTTTGGAGATACCGCAAACAGCGGGACTGTGTTGGGTGAGAATGCAATTCGTGCCAACTACACGGGCCAGCCGGTATTTGGTCCCGGGACCCAGAACGCGCAGCAATGGTTCAATCCGCTCGCCTTTTCGGCGCCCGCGCCCTACACGTTTGGCAATGCGGGCAGGAACACTGTTTACGGCCCTGGCCAGCAAACACTCGACGCCGCGATTGCGCGAAAGCTTGCACTCTCCGAAAAGACCAGTCTGCAGTTGCGGCTGGAAGCGTTCAACAGTCTCAACAAAGTGAATTTGGGAACGCCGAATCGTTTCGTTAATACAGCACAGTTCGGGACCATCACGGAATCTTCAACGCCCGGGCGGCAGATTCAGTTGAGCGCTCGCCTTTCATTCTGAAGGCAGGTAGGCTCATTCCTGACTCAGTTCACCGGAGATCCGTGGAAATCACGGGGAGGCAAAGCCGACTGACCGGCCAAGTGAAATTTTTCGTAGACGCTGTGCCGTGTATGAGGCTAGTATTTCTCGCTTCAAAGGACAGCTAGCCACACACCGGAAACTTCTGTTCCCGGGACCAAGCTTCAACAGCTTGCGAAAGACCGTGCCGGGTGCTCAATCCGGCAATGCAAAAACGTACATTGTTCCGGCGCCGCTGCCGACTATGTACTGCTTTCCGTTCACGGCGTAACTGATCGGCCCGCTGGAATTCGCCCCGCCGAGATAGACACTCCAGAGCAAATCACCCGTCTTCGCGTCGAGCGCCACGAAGTCGCCGTCCATGCCGCCGCCGAACACAAGATCGCCCGCCGTCGAAAGCACGCCGCTCTCCGTGTTGTCGACCATCTTGAAGTCCCACTTTTTCTCGCCGGTTTTCGGATCGATCGCGCGAATGGCCCCGTACCCCTCGGCCTCAGTCTTGTAATTCGGCAACGCGCGGCCCCGCGCCGCCGTGGTTGGCGTTGCTCTGGCTCTTCTGCCGGTCGTATCGCCGTGTCCCGACTGCGGGGCGCTCTGGCCGTAGCCTGCCCACCAATTGCTCCCGTTATATAGTTTGCCCTGCACCCACGGCCCGGGATCGCTCTTATTAGAAACTGCCTTGTAGTTGTCCCACACCGACATATAAAACAAGCCCGTACGCGGGCTGTAGGATGGCGGATACCAGTTCGTGCCGCCCTGCGAACCCGGCATCACGGCGATTCCGCCCATCGGCTTCGGCCAGAAGCCGGGTGCTTTGATCGGCCGGCCTTCTTCATCGATGCCCACTGCCCAGGTTTGCTTGATGAACGGCTTGCCCATCAAATACTCGCCCGTGGCGCGGTCGAGTACATAAAAGAATCCGTTGCGGTTGCCCCACAACATCACTTTCCGCGGTTTGCCCTTCCACTCGATGTCGGCTAACACTGGTACCTGCGTTGAATCCCAATCGTATTCGTCGCCAGGTGTGAATTGGTAATACCACTTCAGCTTGCCCGTATCGGCGTCGAGCGCCACAACGGAATCCGAGTAGAGGTTGTCGCCCGGCGCGCGGACATTGCCGTTCCAGCCCGGATTCGGATTGCCGGTGCCCCAGAAAGTCAAGTTGGTCTCCGGATCGTAGCTGCCACCGTTCCAGATCGGGCTGCCGCCATGTTTCCACGAATCACCCGACCACGTTTTAGCCGCGGGATCATCAGCGGAATTCGGCGCCGTGTAGAACCGCCAGATTTCTTTTCCCGTTTTCACGTCATAGGCCGCTACCCAGCAGTTCGATCCCATCTCGTTGGTCGCCTGCCCGAGGATCACCATATTTTTCACGATGAGCGGCGCCACGTTGAACTGGTAGCCCATCTTCCAGTCCGCAAACGGTACATCCCACAACACGTGTCCGCTCTTGGTGTCGATTGCGATCAAATGACAGTCGTAAACCGTGGCCCAGAAGAGAGTATCGCCGGAGACCGCCATGCCTTTGTTTACTTCGTAGGCATGCTGCCCCATGTAATCGGACCGGTTGAACGGCCGTGCGTACTTCCAGTATTGGCGTCCCGTCACAGCGTCAAGCGCCACAACCTCCTGTGCGGTGCCCGCATACATGATGCCGTCGACGACCAACGGCGTGTTCTCCATCTTGGCGTAATCGGGATGGTAGACCCACTTCATTTGGAGGTTCTTGACGTTGCTCCGATTGAGTTGTGTCAGTGGAGTGAATCTGTGGCTGTCGTACCCTCCTGAGTAAGTGAGCCAATTCTGCGGTTCTCTCTCGGGATGGAGCAGCCGGTCAAACGTCACCTGACCGGACAAAGCTGCCGCAAAAGTCGCACACATCACGGGTATCCGAAATTTCACTATGAACATCCTGTCTGGCTTTCCAGTTCCCGCCGGGCTTGATTGCGTCAAGTGGCCGTGGGCGGTTTAGGCTCTTCGACACAGTCTCTCATTGTTGGTACATAATAAGAACCGCACGAAGGCAGCCCTGAGCTGCGTGAACTCCACGAAAGTGACGATCCATGACTGAACTCTCTCGCCGACTGATTCTTGCCGCTTCTGTATTCCTTATGTTTGTCCCGGGATCGCAGGAAGAAACTCTGACCACAACCACCCATCCGTTCGACGGCACGAGCCTGGGCGGATGGCACACTCTTGGCGTCGCGACATGGCGTGCCGAAAGCGGCATTATCGCCGCTTCCGCGAAATCCGGTTCCGGCGGCTGGCTCATCCTCGACAAGGGGTACGAAGACGTGATCCTCAAATTCGCCTTCCAGTGTGTCGCCTGCGACGGTGGCGTTTTGCTCCGCGACGCGCCACTCGATGGCGGCAACACCAGCGGTCTCTACATCCCGCTCTCCGGCCCCGATGCCACCAATGTCTATCGCGTTACGCTCGACGGGCAAGGCAAGGAACTCGATCGCAAGCTCATTTCTGGACGTAAACCGCGCAATAGCCTGGCGCAAATTACCTCTCGTCTTGATGGCTGGGGTGAATTCTCCATGCTTCTCCATGGTGCCCTGGCAGTTGACGGGCAAGGCCCTGGAGCGCGAGATATGGGCAGCCGCTACGGCCAACTCGCCCTCGGCATTACGAATGGTGACCTCCGCGTTAAAGACATCGCGCTCGACAATTTACTGAACCGCCACCTCGGCCTCCCGGAGGAAGTCGCCGGAAAGGGCTTCCGCCGTGTACAGCTCACTGATCGCTATTATTCGGAAGGCATAACTGCGGGAGATTTCAACCACGACGGCAAAATGGATATCGTCGCCGGACCTTATTATTACCCCGGCCCGGATTTCCAGACTGGCGTCGAAATCTACGCGCCACGCACTTACTCGATCGGCTCAGCGAATCAGGCGGGAGGATACACGGACTCATTCATTCTCTATGCATATGACTTCAACAACGACGGCTGGACGGACGTGCTCAAGGTCAACTATTGCTGCGCCGAAGAGAAGCCCGGTGTCTATCTCTACATCAATCCGAAGACCGACTCGCGCCACTGGGATGAGCACAAAGTCGTCGATACTAATGACTCTGAGACGACTGCCTTTGGCGACGTGGACGGCGACGGCAAACCGGAGCTAATCATTACTGTGGGCCGCGATCCCAACCGGGCAGTTGGCTACTCGAAGCCGGATTGGGCGGATGTCACGAAGCCATGGACCTTTCACGCTGTTGCGCCGAAAGGTTCATACGGTGGTCACGCCGTGGGCCTCGGCGACGTGAATGGCGACGGCAGGACCGACATCCTGATCGGTACGGCGTGGATCCAGCAGCCGGCAGCCGGAGCGGAGAGCGGACTTTGGGAAGTTCATCCTGCGCCCTTCGGGCGCGGCAACGACCCCTTCGTGCGTGGCGCCGACATGTTCCTCTATGACGTCAATGGCGACGGTCTCCCCGACGTGATCACGAGCCTTTTCGCCCATGGTCCTGGCCTCGCATGGTGGGAGCAGCAGCGCAACAATGGCGCCATCTCCTGGAAGATGCACATGATCATGGACAGGCCGGACGCCACCCCCGAAGAGCGCCAGAACTGGGAGGAAAGCGACAAGTCGGTGGCGTTTACCGAACTCCATGGCCTCGCCCTGATTGATATGGACGGCGACGGTGTCAAAGATATCGTGACCGGCAAACGCTGGTGGTCCCACGGTATCGAGTATCCAGAGGACGATTTCGACTCACCGCCAGTAGTCTATTGGTTCAAGCTCGTCCGCAAGCAGGGTGGCCAGGTCGAGTTCATACCGAACATCGTGACCAACATCGCTGGCATTGGCACTCAGATCGTCGCGGTCGATGTGAACGGTGACGGGCGTCCGGATATCCTGACCGCTGGCCGCCGCGGTGCGTATGTCTACTTAAATACTACTGGCCATTAGTCTCGCGCGGCAGGTTGAAGCCAAACCGGCCAAGTGCTGTGAGCAAATAGCCACGTCACACTAAACCTCGATCGGTTGACGGCTACTCATTCCGTAGAGCAATCATTGGATCGACGCGCGATGCATGGTACGCGGGGACCAAGCATGCCATAGCAGCGACCGCCAGCAGAATGAAAGATACTGCCGCGACAGTCGGAATATAGTCAGGCCGAAAGCCATAGAGCAAAGTATTCATTAGGCGCGCCGCGATCGCGGCCAGGGCCAGACCAATGGCAAGGCCGGCAAGCGTGAGTGCCAAACCGCGTTTACCGAAGGAGAGCAAGATCTGGTTGGCGGTGGCGCCTAAAGCCATGCGCACGCCGATCTCATTTGTGCGTTGCGCAACAGCATAGGAAAGTACTCCGTATAAGCCGAGCGACGCCAGTAGCAACGCGAGCAGGGCGAATGCACTCATCAACGCTGCACTCTGCCTTGGCGTCGACAATTGGCGGTCAACGATCGCATCCAGCGTCTGGACACGCCAGATGGGCTGGTTCTTGTCGACGGACGAGATCGCATGACGGACGGCCGAAACAATGGACGCGGGCTCTACTGCTGTCCGAACTACAATCCCGCTTGGCTGGGCTCCCTTCGTGGTCCATTGATCCGTCTGTTCGTGCAGGAGATAGATCGTGGGCTTCAACTCTTCCGTGACGCCCACGTCACGAATCTCCTTCACGACGCCCACGATCGTGTACCAGTATCCCTTTTCATTGAGCAGTCCGAACTTAAGTCGCGTGCCAATCGGCGAGCGCCCTGGGAAATTGCGATTAGCAAAAGTTTCATTTACAATCGCCGCCGGCGACTCGCGACCGCCGATCGGATATTTCGAAGAAGCGCCCTTCGCTCAGCCGCGCGCCGATGGTACGGAAGTAGTCGCGAGTCACCGCGCGAAAGAGCGCAACCTGCCCAGGGATAACATCCCCAGACTGACCCGCGAGCAAATAGAATGTTGCCTGATCATTGACTGTCAGTGGAATGCGAGAAATTGCCGCCGCATTGAGTACGCCTGGAATTGCGCGGATGCTCTCCAATTCCGAGTTCACGAACGTCACGCGCTTATCGAAGTCCTGATAACGGAACAACGGAGTCTCAAAGGTCAGAAGCTTTTCACTCTGGATGCCGAGGTCGGTGTTCCGCAAGTGCTGAAGCATCTCGAGCAACAGACCCCCGCTCGTCAGTAGCGCGAGGGCAAGGGCGGTCTCGATGACAATGAGCGAATGCTGGAGCCAGTGGCTGCGGCCGCCTGCGGTACCGCGCCCTCCTTCTCGCAACCCCTCGTGCGGAGCGAGCCTCGATCCGCGCACCGCGGGGACAAGTCCGAAAATCAACGTTGCCGCAATGGTCATGCCCGCGGAGAACACCAGCACGCGCCAGTCGAGCGTGAGCCGCACCGTGCCCATAGTTTCCGGCACAAGGTTTTCCAGAAACCGCATCGCGGGGATAGCGAGTGCGAGTCCGGCAACCGCGCCGAGCATCGCGAGCAAAAGGCTCTCCGTGAGAAATTGCGCGACCAGTCTCCCGCGTCCCGCCCCGAGCGCCGCCCGCACAGCCACCTCCCGGCCACGCACCGATCCGCGCGACAGCAGCAGATTTGCCAGATTGATGCACGCGATCAGCAGAAGAGCCGCCGATGCGCACAGCAATACAACCAGCGCCGTTCGTGTCTTCCCTGTAAGGTCTTCCCGCAACGGCGTCACCACCGCCGGATGGGGACCTCTAAAATCCTTGGCTGTTACCTGCCGACTCAATGCCGCCATCGATTTCTTCGCGGCCTCCAGCGGCACGCCCGGCTTCAGACGCGCCACCACTTGCGCGTCGTGCCACGTGAAATTATTTCGCATCCAGCCAGGAAACGAGGCCGGCATCCAGATGTCGATATCGCGTGCCGGCATGAAATAAAACCTGCGCGGCATCACGCCAACTACTTCGTACAGGCTGTCGTTCATTGCGATCTTGCGGCCTAATACGCTCGGCGAGCCGCCGTAGCGCCGCTGCCACAGTCCGTAGCTGATGACGACGACCTGTGCGCCCTTTACGTCTTCTTCCTCTGTAAACGCGCGCCCGATCAGCGGCCTCACGCCTAGTACGCTCCAAAGATTTCCCGTCGCCTTACGCGCCGGGACCTGTTCGGGCTCGGAATCGCCAGAGAGCGTTGCCTCGCCGGGTTGCGTCGCCGCAATATCGGTGAAAACCGTGTTGAGGCGCCGCCACTCCAACCATTCAGCCGGCGCGGGAAAGCTCTTTGACCGATCGGACTTGGTCAAGTTGTCCCAGATCATCACCAGGCGGTCCGCGTCCGCGTAAGGCAACGGGCGAATCAGCACCGCGTCGACGGCGCTAAACATGGCGGCAATGCCTCCAATACCGAGCGCCAGGGTTGCGATCGCAATGGCCGAAAATACGGGATTGCGGCGGACCTGGCGCAGTCCATAGGCGGTATCGCGCGCGAGTTGCTCCAGCCGCGTCCAGCCCCAAGCCGCGCGCGTGTTCTCTGCCACCAGAGCGAGGTTGCCTAACTCGCGGCGCGCGGCCCAGCGGGCTTCGTCTTTCGCTAGTCCGTGCTCTTGACGCTCTTCGGCTTCCTCTTCCAGGTGGAACTGAAGTTCTTCGCGCATCTCGGCTTCCTTGCTCGATCGCCGCCTTAACCAACGCAGTTTACGAAAGAAAGAATTCACTGCGCCCCCTGATCGACTGGATTCAGAATCAATGCCATCGCGCGGGCGAAAGCGTCCCATTTGGATCGTTCGGCGGCGAGCTGTTTGCGCCCGAGGGACGTAAGCCGATAAAACCTGGCCCGCTTGCCTTTCTCGGATAGTTCCCAGGACGGCGCTATCCAGCCCTTCGCCTCCAGACGATGCAGGGCCGGATACAACGACCCCGTCTCCACCTGAAGTACGTCCTCTGACGTCTGCTGAATGTGCTTCGCGATCGCATGCCCGTGGGCAGGGCCGGCGAGCAGAGTTCGGAGGATGAGCAGGTCGAGCGTGCCTTGCAGCAGCCCAACGCGGGAAGGCGTATCACGAGACATTGTGTAGACATTCTACGATGTTTTACGTAGAGTGTCTACTAGTGATTGGCCGCAGAAGGCTAGTGTTAAGTGACAGCCGAGCGAAAGTGAACTCGTACACTTCGCAGTGCCGCACGGGCTGGCACAATAACTACATCACGCATGATTGATTCCGTGGGGCTGAATCCGCTGCCTGAACCGGGTCGCATTGTGCGACCACCGAAGGATCAGGACGGTTGGTTGCGCTGGTTGCCCGGGCTCCAGACCCTGCGCCACTACGAAGTCGGCTGGCTGCGTCATGACATCACGGCCGGTCTGGTGCTGACGACCATGCTGGTGCCGGTCGGTATCGCCTACGCGGTGGCATCGGGCGTGCCGGGCATCTACGGGCTCTACGCGACCATCGTGCCGTTGCTGACGTACGCGCTGTTCGGTCCAAGCCGCATCCTCGTGTTAGGGCCGGATTCCTCACTGGCCGCGTTGATCCTCGCCGTCGTTGTGCCGCTGTCGGCCGGTGACTCTCTGCGCGCCATTGCGCTCGCCAGCATGATGGCAGTCGTCTCTGGAAGTGTGTGCATCCTTGCCGGCCTGAGTCGCCTCGGTTTCGTCACCGAATTGCTGTCCAAGCCGATCCGTTACGGCTACATGAACGGAATCGCGCTGACCGTGCTGATCAGCCAGTTGCCCAAAATGTTTGGCTTCTCCGTGGAGGACTCAGGGCCGCTGCGGAAGTTATTCGCTATCGCGCAGGCCGTGCTGCAGGGGAAAGCCAACCGGACTACGTTTGCGGTCGGCGCGGGCACGCTGGCGGTGATCCTCCTACTCAAGGGCCGTAAGCGTGTGCCCGGAATACTGATCGCAGTGGTGGGCGCAGCCGCAGTTGTAGGCGGGCTCCAACTGGCGACGCGTGCCGGGGTCCCTGTCATAGGATCCCTGCCTCAGGGACTTCCTGCGTTCGCGATACCGTGGATCAGCTACAGCGACATCATGCCTGTGCTCATCGGAGGTTGTGCCGTTGCGCTCGTGGCATTCGCGGACACCAGCGTGCTCTCGCGCACGTATGCGGCGCGGACCAGCGCCTACGTCAACCCCAACCAGGAGCTGGTAGGGCTCGGAGTTGCTAACCTAGCCGCCGGATTCTTCCAGGGTTTTCCCATCAGCAGCAGCTCGTCGCGCACTCCGGTGGCCGAGGCGGCGGGCGCAAAGAGCCAGTTGACCGGGGTCGTCGGTGCAATAAGCGTCGCCTTGCTGCTGGTGGCGGCTCCGGACCTACTTCAATACCTACCCGGCAGCGCACTGGCGGCGGTGGTGATCGCCTCGGCCATCGGCCTGTTCGTGGACTTGTCCCCATTTTTGGCACAAAAAGTTAAGGCTCAAAATTCATCGAATGGAGAATTTGAGTCATGGGGTTATCGCGCCGGAAGTTCACGAAAGAGTTCAAGATTGCCGCGTTGCGGCAGTTAGATGCGGGCGTTTCGATCGCAGCAGTGGCGCGGTCGTGTGAGATCAATCCGAACCTGCTGCATCGCTGGCGACGGGATTTTCAGCAGGCACCCGAACACGCCTTTCCCGGTTTAGGAAGAAGAGAGCCGACGAGAACCGGGTAGCGGAGCTGGAGCGGAAAATCGGCCAGCAGGCGTTGGAGATCGATTTTTTGAAACGGTGCTTGCAGCGCATCGAAGAACAGCGGATGCTGCAGGCGTTAACTGGAAAGCCGCTATCTACCAGCAGGTCCGGCAAGAAATGAGTGCCAACGAGCTGGCGATTGAAAGCATGTGCAAACTGGCGGGAGTGAGCCGAAGAGGCTTCTACCGTTTCGATCCCGATGCGAAACCTTCCGAACGCGATATGGATCTGCGGGATGCGATGCAACGAATCGCACTCGAGATGCCGAGCTATGGGAGGCCGCGGATCACCGCCGAATTGCGGCGTCGCGGCTGGATGGTGAACCCCAAGCGGGTGTATCGAATCATGCGCGAAGACAATCTGCTCTGCCTGCGGCGGCGGAAGTTCATTGTGACTACCGATTCCCGGCACGGCTTCCGCGTCTATCCGAACCTGGCAGGCCAGATGAAGCTGACCAACGTGAACCAGCTTTGGACTGCCGATATCACGTATATTCGGCTGGAGACGGAGTTCGTGTATCTGGCTGTCGTTCTGGATGCCTTCTCGCGTCGGGTGATCGGCTGGGCGCTGGACCGCACGCTGGAGGCGAAGCTCACGGTAGCGGCGCTGCCAATGGCCTTGTCGCGCCGTAGTGTGAAAGTGGGCCTGGTGCATCATTCCGATCGCGGCGTTCAGTACGCAGCAGACGACTACACCGGCTTGCTCGATCAGCACGGCATTCAAATCAGCATGAGCCGCAAAGGAAATCCTTACGACAATGCCCGGACGGAGAGCTTTATGAAGACGCTGAAATATGAGGAGGTTTACCGGCAGGAATACCGCGACCTACCCGACGCGCTTCGATCGCTCCGCCGCTTCATTGAGAAGATCTACAACGAAAAACGACTACACTCGGCCTTGGGCTACCTGCCACCTTCGGAGTTCGAGGCCAATCTGGTGCTGACGAATAACCGCACGGAGGCCGCTTCGCGGCAGCTTTCTTTATGAGTTTTTTCAGGCATCGGGAAATCTTTCGATCCGAGGTGAGTCGACCGATCAGGGAACGGCGAAACAGCCGCTCCCCCGCTCATCGTCTCGATGAGTTTCCGGTTGGCTATTCCTCGGCGAGTTGCACTCCTGCAGCGCTCGCCTCCGCTTCGCCAACCGGCATTCATTCTGCAATACGGACCACCCGCCGGCCAAGCAGTTTTCAGCCAACGGCAAACAGTGTCTTAACTTTTTGTCTCACCTCAGGGGACAACCCCAGATCCTTTTCTATGACTGGAAGCCTAGAATGCAAGTGCAGGCCGGATACTACTTGATAGAGCAGCGGTCGAACGATACCTTCGTCACCATTCAGAGGCCTTGGTTTGGTGCGTCAGTTAACACCTACCGGAGCCAAAGACTGCGAGTCGATTGGCGGACGCTCGTCGAGCGGCACATTTATAGCGGTCCCGGAGATTTTACGCGAGTCCGTACGCGCGCCATGATGAACTTTCAACCGAAATCGGGTTGGCAACCCTACGCGAGTGCGGAAGCGCTTGCGTTGAAGGGCCATGTCATCGGGCGTTATGCAACCGGGCTGAACTACGCAACGGGACAAGGTCACGTATTTGGCTTGGGGTACGAATTCAGACAAGATGTGGGTAAGCCGGGGAGTCACTTTTTGACGACGTTGATGCAGTTCCAAATTGTGGGTCCTCGGAAGAGAGAAAGGCCGGATGAGGCAGAAGCCCCGGATTAGCTCGAAGCGAAGGCTCTGTTGCAAATAGGCACGCCAAGTCGTGAAGCAGGTTGTGGCTTGACCGTACCGGTCAGTGGCAAGTCCGAACATGCATTCGGGAATAGGTGAGCGTCTGAATCGCCAATGCCGTCGCAGGAAGACTTCCGCTTCTATTCCCGCATCACGGGCAGACCCGACACTTCCTGCGAGACGGGAGACAGGTCGTAGTTAACCGTCGTAACTTCAGGACATCTGTGGCAGGCTGCTCCGCCTTCCTGCGAATACCAGCGGCATTCTTTACGGATGATGCAGGGTGGCAGGGTGTCGACTACCGCCGGGAGAATCTGAACGATGCGGGTGGCAAGCTGACAATCGGCGCCATCGAAATGCGGACATTGATGTTCCGCGCAGGTAGCCGCCAGGCGAAACACTTCCGTCGGCTTCAGGGGCGCGGCCATGGCGAGAACTTCCTCCGTCGCCGGCACGTGCTCATTCAGGTACTGGAGCATCGGGGCAGGGCCGTCCCGCTGGACGACTCCGAGAACCCTGCACTGATCCATTCCCGGCTGGGCACTGGGACAAAGTTTCGCCATGGCCCCGCCTGTTATTTTTCGAGCTGGAAGGTCTGCGCTACGGGAGGAATTCCGACGATGACGTGGCCTCCGATGGAGATGACCGCGCCCTGGGCAGTGAGCCCCTGAGCGGTGAGGACGTCTGGATGCGCTTTACCGAGGCTCGCCGCTACGTCGTTAGCGAACGCCTGCGTCTCAGCAAGGGTGGCCGTTTTGAGCAGCCCGTCGGGAATCGGGAACCCGCGGATCAGGTAGGAGATAGAGACGGAAGTCGGCGCCTCGATCTTGAACTTAGGATGTTTCGCGATCGCACCCTTGACCGCGGCCTGGACCGAGGCCGTGAATTTGGCCAATGAAATAGACGTTGCTTGTGCCAATGAAATCCTCCGGAGCCGCAAAACGGCCCCAGTCAGTATACACGCCTTTAGTACGGCTGTGGCGGAGGAGATTATTACACTCGCGACTGAATCGATCGTTTGATCAAAAAATAGCCCGATGTGAGTGCTATGAGCAGGGCGGCGATCCCTATCAGTACAAAGCCGGGGGTGTGCTCCAGGTCTACTTCGATGACGTGTCGGCCGACAGCAATTATGGCTACGACGATGACCGCTTCCACACGTACTTCCTGGTCTTTGAAGTACACCTTGAACGTTTCGAGCAATTCCAGGCCAAGAAATACGATCAACACTCCGCCAAACGTCCTGTCCAACATTTGGTGCAGGAATTCGACGGAACTAGCCTGGGGCACCATCAGAACAAGGCCTCGTGCAAACAAGTAACACAAGACAAGCGTCGCTACAGCAACTGCGGAAATAAGTAAAATCTGCAGCGTTGTAATAATAATTTTTTCCAGCTTCAAAACAATCGGGTGTTGAGCAGATGTATCGTTCACGCTGAACCTCTCCACAAAGTGTCCCCCGGATTCGAAGCTGATGGGTGATGAAACGGGAAGTATATGTCTGCGACTACGAATAGCGGCAAGCGAAGAAGAGGATCCGGGAAGGTCCCAGACTCCACCCAAAACGCCGCTGGCGTTCCCGTGTTTGCTCGGAGAACTACGTCGTCGCCCGATGTGCGTCGAAGGTGCGCTCGCGGCTGCCGCCGTTTCCGCCTTCCATCGTCACTGTGAAGTGGATGGTGTCGCCGTCGAGTTTTCCTTTGTAGTTCTGCTTGAACTGGTTGCCGTTGAATTCCCGGACCACGCTGAACGACAGGTTGTCGCCATCGACTTTGCCGTCGCTGATGTCCGTGTCGCCATTCCGGCCGCCTACGGTCCCGGTTAGTTTCGCGCCGTCTGCCTTCAGATTCATGTTGACCGTCATCGCGTTCCCATTGCGCCCCTGCATCTCGGCGGTCCATTTGCCCGTCGCATCGGCCGCCCAAAGTGCGACTAATGCCACAGAACCGGCCAGAATCAATCTAGAAATACTTTTCATCTTCTTTCGTCTCCTATGAGAGGGATACGACAGTCTAGACTGTATGGTAGTATCCTCACGTTACCCCTATGATGTAAAGAGGTGTAAAGGTGCCTTGACAGTAAATTACCTCACTGAATATGGGTTGACACGGCTGAACCTTAGGGGATAGCCTGAAAATTCATTCAGATCGGGGTAATCCTGGGGGACTAAGGCGACCTAGCCGGCGACTACCTTGAAGTGAAACCATGAAAAAAGAGTATTTCGTAGTCGAGTTAGCTCATTCCGCCAGCGGCCAAGTCAAGCGGATCCAGGTCAGCCACAAGATGCTTGCGTATATTCTGGGCACTTGCCTTTTGCTGAGCGGGGTCGTCCTCGGCGCCTGTTCCAGCTACTTGCGGATGTTCTGGAAGGTATCGAACTACAATCAGCTCCGCACTGATTTCGACCACTTGCGCGGGCGCTATCAAAAACTCCAACAGGTTTCCCGCCAACACACCCAGCAAATGGCCTCGCTAGAAACCCTGGCCTCCGAAGTCTCAGTAGCGTATGGCATTATCCCGCCTGCGTCGCCGGATTTTGCTCCCATGGACGACGACAACGTAACGGCCTGGAACACCCAGGAATCCATCGAAGAATACAATTTTCTGAAGGCGGCCAGCTTCTCGCGCATTTTTCACAACTACGCGCACCAGTGGCAGTCGCACGCCCAACCGAGTCTTTGGCCTGTAGTCGGTCTGCTCCGCAGCTCCTTCGGGCGGCGTTCCGACCCGTTCTCCGGGGAAGGTGCATTCCACACCGGTATCGATATAGCCGTCGCGAAAGGCACTCCTGTCCATGTGACGGCCGATGGCGTAGTCGAGGCCGCCGGTTGGCGGAATGGTTACGGCAAGCTGGTCATTGTCGATCACGGCAATGGCCTGGAGACCTGCTACGCGCATCTTTCCCAACTACTTGTAGTACCGGGCGAGGAAGTGCGCCGCAATGAGATCGTCGCCCTAACGGGGACCACGGGCCACACGACTGGTCCACATCTTCATTACGAAGTACGCGTTGCCGGTACCGCAGTAAATCCCTACCGCTACCTGCGCGCGGGCTCGCCCAAGACCCAGGTCGCTGCGTCCAGCAAATCCAGCCACAACGATCTGGGTTTGTAAGATACGCCGTCCACATTCCGGCGGCATTCGCGCAGTTTAAGCTGGAAGTGTGAGGACGTCCATCACCAGGCGCGCCGTGCTGGTCTGGCTGCCGGCCGCGGTCGCGGCGCAGACCGGGAGACGTCCGACCAAGCCCAAATCCCGGGCTAGGCCCCTCCCAAGCGTTGGTGAATTTGTCCGCTTCGCGGACCCGGAGACGGAAACTCCGGTCGTCCGTCTGACCAACATTACGAGCACGAGCCTTCTTCCGGCGCCTTCCAATCGCATCGTGTCGGTGAAAGAGCGATTTCTGGTCTTTTCCTCCGATCGCACAGGCAAATTTGCTCCGTTCAAGGTGGATTTGCGCACCGGTGTTCTGCGCCAGATCGCGGTTGCGGCGACACTTGCGCCGTTGTCGCTCTGCCTCGCGCCACACGAGCGATCGGTGTATTTTCTCGATGGGGGCGAATTGAAGGAAACCGACCTGACGAAAGCCAAAATCGAAACGCTCACCGATAGCGTAACCGCCTTTAGTCCTGCGCCAGCGGGCTCAGGAGTGTTCGCAGTGCGCGGAGGCAAGCTCCAACACGTGGACGGAGCAGACGTCACCACGCTGGCCGAAGACGTTTCGGACGAATGCCTCGCGCGACCGGGGAGTGCGGCCGGATGCCTGTTCGCGCGCCACGAGGCGGCGGACGCTCGCCAATTCTGGTTCGCATCTGTGGGGACCCAACCAGTGCTCCTGGCGAGCGGCCGTATCTCCAGCCCATATTGGACGCCGCAAGGGGAGTCGATTATTTTTCTGCGCGATGTGCCGCGAGGCGACACCCTGTTTTCAGAAATCCACGAGGTTGCGGTGCTTGGCGGACAAGAAAGCCTGGTGACTCCGACCAGTCAGTTTGCCGCGTTTTCGCCGAATGGCGACGGATCGGTGTTTGTGGGAGCCAGCCGCAGCAAGGCGCAGCCCGATGTCATGCTGCTTCTCCGTTCCGGGCACAGCGAGATGACGCTCTGCGAGCATCGCGCGAGCCAGCCTACCCAAGTGTGTCCCGTTTTTTCTCCTGACGCACGGAGAGTGTATTTCCAAAGCGATCGCCAGGGGAAGCCTGCGATTTATTCGGTGAATGTGGAGCAGTTAGTAGAACCGCTGGCGTCGTAAAATCGCCGGGCAACGCCCGCGCGGAGGCTTGGCGATTTCTTGATTGTGATCACCTCGCACGGCTTGGCTTGGGGCTAGCTCGTAATCCGTATCTCGCCGATGCCGCCAGTGACTTCCAGACGTACGTTTACCTTTGCCTTGTCGTATAAATCGTTTTCCCAGTGGTCGCCGCGCTTCTCGAGACCCGTTACGGTAATGCTCCCGATCCCACCGTGCGCCTCGGCCCATATACCGACGTCGCGAGGCAACTGCACATTGGCCTGCCCCACGCCGCCCGAAATTTTCACGTCATAGTCGCGGGAAGGTGTGCCGCGCAGATCCAGATCCACTTGTCCGGCACCCATGTGCACTTCGACATGGCGCAATTGCAGCGATCCCAGATCAAATTTTGCTTGGCCGGCGCCACAATTCAACGCCAGATCGAGTAACTGGCGGTCGTTCAGTTGGAGGTCCCATAGGTAGCGTTGATGTCCGCCGAGCCGCAAATGCTCCGGCTCCCGGATAGTGATTGTGGCATGCGAGCCATTAATAGAGCTCTTTACGAGCGGTTTCCCGCCTTCTATGTTGTACTCAAAGCGCCCCTCGAGTGTCTTTGTGGCGCCGCCGCGCAGCTTTAGCTCACCGGCGCCCATGTCCAGTTCCACATTGGCGCGTTCTACGTTGTCGCCGCCGATTTCAATCGGCTCATCCCGCAGCGGCCCGGTTCTCCGGGCGTCATAGTCGAAGTTACAGGCTGTCAGGAGAAGAGCCGCCGCCGCGACAGCGATCCGTATGTGAGGCACGTTCATCTAAGACCTCTCCTTCCACCCTACGCAGAGCGCAATGAATTTGTTCCGCATTATCATGTGCGGTAACCGGCACGCCCCAATTGTTAACTCCCAGTAGGAACGATGGTTGCTTTCTCCACCATTAGAATCACCGTGCGCTCCGGAGCGCGAGTGCGATGCCGCGTTTGTTTCGGCACTACGAAACCTTGCCGCGGCGCCAGCTCTATGGTCCGGTCTTCGAAATCGATCAACAATCGCCCCTCGACCACGTAGAAAAATTCGTCCTCCATCTCATGCTGATGCCAGTGATATTCGCCTTCGATCACGCCGACGCGTACCACCGAATCGTTCACCGCACATAGCGTCTCGTTGTACCACTTGCAGGTGCAGCCGTCCGCGAGAGCTTTCTCGTCGATGAGCTCCAGGGGCTTAAAGCGCACGTCGAGGCGCGTTTCATAAGGATAGTTTTGTGAATCGCTCATGCCAATTGTGTCGCCAACAAGCAAGCCGGGCGAAGACGCTCGTCGCCGCTCGGAAGAGTCGTCATACTTTTCTCATTCCGGCACCGTAAACTCGGCTAGCCGGTCACGAATCGATTGCGGTGCATCCGCCACTACTTCGCAATAGGTATCTTCATACCGCTTAGAAACAATCGCCGCGCGGTCGTGCAGTAGATGGAGTGCGCGGCCTTCGGCCAACGGTAATCGAAAACGCTGTCGGGCTACCGGATCCTGCACGAGTCGCTCGTCGATGAGCCTCAGAAGCTCCGGCACGCCGGTGCCGGTTTGTCCCGATACCAAAGCCGCTGGCGTTTCATTCAGCCGCGCGCTCTCTCCGAGCAGCCGATGCGTATGCGCCGCCAGATCCTGGTCCCGTTCTCCTTCCGGTAATCGATCGCTCTTGTTGAAGACGAGAATCTGGGGAGTAGTCTCTGCGCCGATTTCGGCTAGGACCTTCAGCACATGCGCCGTCTGTTCGGTGGCCTCGGGCGAAGTGATATCCACCACGTGCAGCAGCAACGCCGCGGCGGTCACTTCTTCCAAAGTCGCGCGAAATGCATCGACTAGTGTGGTCGGCAAGTTACGTATAAAGCCGACCGTGTCGCTGACCAGCACCTGCCTGCGGGAGGGAAGGCGGATCTGCCGGACAATCGGATCCAACGTTGCAAACAGCCGCGCATCCGCCAGTACGCCGGCCCCCGTCAGGCGATTGAACAAAGTTGATTTTCCCGCGTTGGTGTACCCGACCAGGCTCACGGTGGAAAGCGGAACCGCTTGGCGCTGCGAACGCTGCACGCCGCGCGTGGCGCGCACACGCTCGATATCCGCTTTCAGTTTCGCTATGCGGCTGCCGATCCGTCTCCGATCGGTCTCGAGCTGCGTTTCGCCGGGTCCGCGAGTGCCGATCCCGCCGCCCAGACGCGACATCTGGGTCCCGCGCCCTGTCAGCCGCGGCAACAGATAGTTGAGCTGTGCGAGCTCCACCTGGAGCTGGCCTTCGCTGGTGCGCGCCCGGCTTGCAAAGATATCCAGAATAAGCTGCGTACGGTCGAGAACCTTGGCGTCCAAACGCCTCTGCAAATTGCGCAGTTGCGTGGGGGTCAGTTCCTGGTCGAAGATGACGGCTTCGATTTCTTCGGCCTCGACGCGCGCTCGGAGTTCCTCCACCTTTCCGGAACCGAGAAGTGTGGCGGCGTCGAGCGAAGACCGCATCTGGGTCACTCGCCCCACCACATGCGCACCCGCGCTTTCGGCGAGGGCCGCGAGTTCCTCTAATGGTTCTTCCGCGTTGGCTTTTTCTTCAGAGGTCGGGCCCGGAGAACGCCGCCGCGCCGTCAGTTCTACTCCAACCAGCAGCGTTCGCTCGGCTGGTGCGCGCACTAGGCGCTGCTTTCTTCCTGCTCGGGAGCCGCGGCCAGCGGAACGCCCGGGGTACTCGAGGAACCTGCCCCATGTGAGGCAGCAATGTGCATCGGCTTCGAAACTACTACCGTGGAAATGGCGTGCTTGAAAATAAGCTGCTCTTGATTGTTTGTTTCGAGAACCACGGAGTATTTATCAAAGCTCTTGATCCGGCCGGACAATTTGACGCCACTCATCAGGTAGATGGTGAGAAAGGTTTTGTCCTTTCGGGCGTTGTTGAGGAACGCTTCTTGAATATTTTGCGCAGGCTTTTCCACTTATGATCCTTGTTTTTTTCGCGGCGCTACAACAACCAGGTGCAATCCCCAAGTATTTCTATACTAGTAGGACGGATTCGGTCGGACTGTGTTTCTTACGAGATAAGAAGCTTTAATCGAGCCGCTCCGGCTCGATCGCTGGCGATTCGCCGGCCGCCTTCTTTTCCCAATACTTCCGTACCCACGCTTCCCAGCTTTTGCCGGCCGCCGTATCACGCCCGCTGAAGTGGAGCGCCGCGATATCGGCGTAGCGGATGCTCACGCGCCCGCTGCCGTTAGCCGGAAGCACGCGCACCAGCGATTCGTCCAATGTGGCCGCGGCGCGTCTGTCATAGACATAACCCTCTATGAGACTGCCGTCCTTGCACGTGATGGTAATATCGCCGCGATACTCGAACGCCTTCTCGAGCGCGGTTCGCAGTTCTTCCTCACTTGCCAGCGTTGGAATAAGACCCTGGAGCCGCTCATGCGCAAAGCCTGGAGCAATTTCGAGCGCTTCCGGATTCAAAGGCGTGCCGCTCACTCGATTTGCACCAATGGGTTATAGGAGTGTACCGGCTTCGGCGCCTCGTTCAGCATGGCGAGCGCCTCACGATCCGGGTAGCGCTTAAACAGGTAAGCCTTCGCCATCGCGAAAAAGCCGCCGACAGAGCTGAAGGCGTAATCCGCCGCGGACGCTTCGTAGCCGCTGTGCACCATGCAATTGGCACATTTCGGATTTCCCGACTCGGTTCCATAGCGCGCCCATTCCGTCTCGGCCATCAATTCGGCGAAGCTATCGGCATAGCCGTCCTGCAGCAGATAACATGGCTTCTGCCATCCAAAGACGTTGTAGGTGGGCATGCCCCAGGGAGTGCACGAGAAGTTACGCTTACCCATCAGGAATTCGCCAAACAGCGGTGACATATTGAAATTCCAGGAGCTCTTGCGATTCGCCAGAATCGCCCGGAACAGCCGCCGAGTTCGCGCGCGGCCGAGAAAATGCTGTTGATCCGGCGCTTTGTCGTAGGAATAACCAGGTGAAAGCATCATGCCCTCTACACCCAGGTCAGTCATTTCATCGAAGAACCGGCGCACGCTGCTCGGATCGGCGCCATCAAACAGAGTGGTATTGGTCGTTACCCGGAAACCCCGTTGGAGCGCCGCCTTGATGCCACGAACGGCCAGATCGTAGCCACCCTCGCGACACACTGAAAAATCGTGATGCTCCCGCTCGCCGTCCATGTGGACGGAAAAGCTGAAGTACTTGCTCGGCTTGAATAGGTCGATTTTTTCTTCGAGCAGCAGCGCGTTCGTGCACAAGTAAATATATTTCTTTCGGGCGATCAACCCCGCCACGATTTCGCCGATCTGCGGGTGCATCAGCGGTTCACCGCCCGGTATAGCGACGGTGGGGGCGCCGCACTCCTCCACCGCCTGGAAACATTGTTCCGGGGTGAGCTCACTCTTCAAAACGTGCGCAGGATACTGGATCTTGCCGCAGCCCGCACAGGCGAGATTGCAGCGGAAAAGCGGCTCGAGCATAAGCACCAGCGGATAGCGCTTACGTGCGGCCAGCTTCTGCTTCAAAATGTAGGTGGCTGTCGCCCACATTTGCGAGGCGGGAACACTCATAGATAGTAACCGGAAATCATTAACAACAAAGCGTTGTGGCCTTGTTCTCCATGATAGCAACTCGGGGTATCCTACCGATGCCCAGCGGACACCTGGTCCGGATCGGACTAGGGGACTTGAACCATTCGACCCCCTAGAGGAAACTGATGAGGTATGCAAGACCATGCCCACGTCGTCATCTTGCTCGGTCCACCTGGCGCAGGGAAGGGAACGCAATCTGCCCGGTTGTCGGCCATTTTGGGAATTCCGGCCATTTCGACGGGCGAGATTCTGCGCTCGGAATGCCAGTCGGGATCGGATTTAGGCCGCGAGGTGGAAGCCGTACTGGCCCGCGGTGAACTGGTCGACGATCGCACTATGAACGAATTGGTCAGTCGGCGTCTGGGCGAGCCCGATTGCGTCCACGGTTGCATACTGGACGGTTATCCACGTACGCTGGCACAAGCTCGCCATTTGGATACTCTAAATTTCGCCATGCCGCGCATTTTTGACTTTATTGTCTCGGCGCGCGACGTCATCTCCCGGCTGGGCGGCCGGCGCTATTGTCCGGAATGCGGGCAGACCTTCAGCAAATCGGAAGTCTGCAGCCAGGACGGGTCACCTTTATTGCAGCGGGACGATGACAAGCCCGCGGTAATCCGCGAGCGTTTGCGTGTGTATCGCCGCAATATGGACAAACTGGTGCGTTTTTATCGCTCGCGCGATTATCATCCGATTCACGCCACACGCGCGCCTGATATCGTATTTGAAGAGTTGCTACGGTTGCTGAATACAGGCCGCCAAGCGGCACGAAATCAGGTGATGACGCGCTCACGCGCCTATGCTTAGAGTTTCCATTCTGGTCGCCGCCGGTGTCGCCGGTGCTTTAGTCGGACTGCTGGCGAAGCCGAAGCGTCGCATACGTTGTTTTTCTATCAAGCGGACCCAATCCGAGCTAGGCTACACCTTCTGGATACTCGAAGGCTTTGGCCGCCACAAATGCTTTGTTCTTTGCGACACGTGGCAAGAAGCTATGGACGAAGCGAACAGCAGACTTCGCGCCGTACCGACTGCTCAGAAAGTGGACAAACCACGCTCATGGTCAAGCAGCCAGCGCTTGCGATCGACGCCCCCGCCATATCCTGTCAGTGCTCCATTAGAGCCGATGACACGATGACACGGCACTACGATCCCGACCGGATTCGACCCGTTCGCTAAGCCGACCGCCCGGCTCGCGCCCTGGCGCCCGATACGCGCAGCCAATTCACCATAACTCATGGTGCTGCCGGCCGGAATCTCCCGTAAAGCTTTCCAAACTTCCTTCTGAAATGGGGTACCGTTCGCATCGACCGGCACGCGGTCGATGGCGGTTAAGTCGCCCTTGAAATAGGCTTCAATCGGATCGCGTATGGCAGCTGGCGCACGCGCGGGCTCCAAAGAAGAGGCTCCGTAACGCCTGCGCATGATGCGCTCGAAACGGGTCTCATTATCGGCAAATTCAAGCGCGCGGAGCGCGTGTCCTTGCCAGACCAGCAATATGGTCCCAATCGGTGAGGGTAATCGATCAACGAACAGCTTCATTCATTCCTCCTGCCCAAAGATGCATCACGGCGTAAGCCCGCCAGGGCCGCCAGGCTTCAGCCGCCGCCAGGATAAGCTTTGGATTTTTTTCTCCGAGAGCTCGCATGATGCCCAAATCCGTGTGAGGAAACGCATCTGGCCACCCCAGCGCACGCATCGCGATATACTGCGCGGTCCACTCGCCGATGCCGCCGATGGATTGCAGCTTTTCGATCGTCGCAGTCGCATCGTGTCCGGGCGTCAGAACGATATTTCCTTCAGCTACCTGCTTCGCCAGGTCGAGAATGGTCAGTGCGCGCGAAGGCAGAATTCCTAAAGCGGTAATATCCTTCGACTCCAAGTTCGCGACTTGGCGGGCGGAGGGAAATGCTACGGAAATATTTTCAAATGGTGATTCCACCTTGCTTCCAAACGTGGCCGCGAACCGGCTCGCCAAAGTACGCGCGCCCGCCACGCTCACCTGTTGACCGAGCACGGCGCGCACCGCCAGCTCAAATCCGTCGAAAGCTCCGGGCACGCGCAATCCTGGTTTGGCAATCGCCAGTTGTCCCAAACCTTCATCGATCCGGGCCGGGTGTGAAGAGAGATCGAGCAGATGTTTCACGCGCCCGAGAAATACGGGAATCGCTTTTAGCAACGATGCCGAAGCGACCACGCGCATTGCATTCTTGCCGGCCTCGGGTGTGATCTCCATCCATCCCGTATAGGGCTTGCCATTCTGCACCACCCGCACGCTCCGCCGGTATGACGTTTGCGCCACTTCTTCGACACCGCGTATACCTCTCGCCTCGAGAAACGCCAGGAGCGATTCCCAATCGTAAGGTGGCCTATAACTCAAATGGAAGGTCAGCGAATCGGGCTTGCCCGAGATACGCCGCGCAGTCTTCCTGATTTGCTGCGGGCTCAAACGATAGCGCTCTTGAAACAACGCGTTAAAACGCCGTAGGCTCTGGAATCCGGCGGCAAAGGCCACGTCAGTTATGGAGAGCGCGGTATCTGCCAATAGCCGTTTTGCCAGCAACAAACGCTGCGTCTGGGCAAAACTAATGGGCGACACGCCATATTCGCGCTGAAACACCCGGCTGAGATGGCGAGAGGTTACGCCCAGCCGCTTTGCCGTATTTTCAATTCCTAAGCCTTCCTCAATCATCCGTGCCGCTGATCGCGCAAGACGATTGCCAGCTTCGATGTCCGCATTTCCCGGCGCCAATTCGGGCCGGCAGCGTAGACATGGTCGGTATCCGGCTGCCTCAGCCTCCGCTGTGCTCACATAAAATGTGCAATTTTCCAGTCTCGGCGTTTTGACACGGCATACTGGACGGCAATATACCCGCGTGGATGAGACGGCCACGAAGAAACACCCGTCAAATCGAGCGTCATGCGCTTTCAGAGCGCGATAGCACGTTTCTCGTTCGAGTTCCACAAGTCCATCATAGGTTCCGATTCGGGACAGTACTCGCCGTTTTCGGACATCATCACGAATTGCTAGACCAGTCCAAAATCACCAGGAGTATGATTGACTTGCGTCATGCTCACCAGAAGAAATCTAGGAAAACTCGCGCTCGCCAGCCTGCCGCTCGCCCGCGCCTTTGGAAAAATCGATTCGAAGATTGCCGGCGTCCAGCTCGGCTCTCAATCCTATAGCTTTCGCGACCTGCCGTTCGACGAAGCGTTGAAAGCGATGGCCGCCGATGGCCTTGGAGATTGCGAACTCTTCGCGCAGCACATCGAAGGCGGTCATACCGACAAGGCCCCTAGCCTTGGCGGTGGCCGGCGCTCCGCGGGGCCACCCGACCCAGCCGTTGTGGCTGCTCGCAAGGCCGAACGCGAGGAACTGCGCAAGTGGCGGACGACCGTTTCGCTCGATTACTTCAAAGGCATTCGCAAGAAGTTCGACGCCGCCGGCATCAATCTATACGGCTACAACTACAGCTTCAACGACAGCTTTACGGACGAAGAGATCGACCGCGGCTTCGACATGGCGAAGGCGCTCGGGGTGAAAATTATCACCGCCTCCACAACTCTTCCTGTCGCAAAGCGCGTCGTGCCGTTCGCCGAGAAGCATAAGATGATCGTCGCCATGCACGGCCATTCGAACCTGACCGATCCGAATCAGTTCGCGAAGCCCGAAAGTTTTGCCGCGGCCATGGCCATGTCCAAATACTTCAAGGTGAACCTCGATATCGGGCACTTCACCGCCGCTAACTACGATGCGGTCGACTACATCCAGAAGAATCACGAAAACATTGTTTTACTGCACTTGAAGGACCGCAAGAAAGACGAAGGCCCCAACGTCCCGTGGGGGGAAGGCGACACACCGATCAAACAGGTGCTGCTTCTCCTGAAGGAAAAGAAATGGCCGGTACCTGCCTTCATCGAGTACGAATACAAAGGCACGGGCACTTCGCAGGAAGAAGTGAAGAAGTGCTATGACTACTGCAAGCAGGTTCTGGAAACCTGACCGCAAGCTGAGCCGCGACCGCGAGCGAGCGGTTTTTGAGGTCTCTTAAAGTTACTCGGTTCGCAGCGCGGCATGCGGATCGATCCGGGCTGCATTCCAGGCGGGAAAAAAGCCGGCGAGAAGGGCTATGGTCAATAGAAGAACGGAGGCGGCAAACCAGACTGCCGGATCGTTCGGCCGCACCTGGTAGAGCGATGAACGAATATACGTCGCCATGCCGAGCATGCAGGGAATCGCGCAACAAACGCCCGTAATTCCTAGAAGGCCCGATTCGCGCAATACCATCGCAAGAATCCGCTTCGGGCTTGCACCAATTGCCATGCGGATGCCCAACTCCCGATAGCGGCGAGTGACCGAATAGGACATCACTCCGTACAGTCCTACTATGGCTAGCAGCGTTGCCAGCGAAGCAAAAGCAATGGAGAGAAAGCCAAGGCTGCGTTGAACAAATAGCGACTCATTGATAACATCGCCCATCGAAGAGAGTTTCACTGGAAAATCTGGCTCGACGCGATGCACAAGCCTGCGAATCTCAGCCATCACCGTTCTCTCATCGGCCCGGACTCGAACGTAAAAAGTGAGTGCGGAAAGATGATCGTCGGTTAAGTAGGGCAAGTACACGAATGGGTAAATCTTCGAGCGAATGGTACTGTGCTTGCTGTCCGCGACGACACCGATGATGGTCTGATCCAACGGAACATTGCCGCTGCCGAACCCAAGATGCATTCCGAGCGGATTTTTGCCGGAAAGGAAATGTTTCGCAAATGTCTGGTTTACAACGGCTACTTTTGAGGTGGGAAGAGAGTCGGATTCCATAAATTGGCGCCCGGCAATCAACGGGATCTGCATTGTGGAGAAATAGCCGGGGCTGATGCGATTTCTCAAATACGAACTGTGGGTATTGTCCTGGCCGTTCTGTCGCGACGCTGTTTCTACTGTGACGCTGCCTCCTTCGTCGGAGTCCTCCAGTACCGGCACGGTGGCGATGGAAGCAGCTTCTACGCCGGGCAGAGTGCTGAGGTCCCGTAGGAGCTGCTCACCGAAGTTCTTGATGCGCTGCGGAGTGTAGCCTGCACGCTGTGGGCTCACGCTGAATTTCACGAGATTCGTTGTCGTGAAGCCCACGTCTATGTTTTTCAAATTTTGCAGGCTGCGGCTGAAGAGAATGGCCCCGGTAACGAGCATGAGAGACAAGGTGACTTGCCCCACGACCAATCCGCGCCGCAGCCACATCGACCGGCCCGTATGCCCCAGACTGCTTTCCGCTTTCAGCGCGGAACCAACATCCGTACGCCCGGATTGCCAGGCCGGAAGCAGTCCGAATGCAAGGCCTGAGATGACAGTCACGATCGCGGTAAACAGGAACACGTGCCAATCCGGACGCGCCGATAGGCTCGCCGCGCTGAGATCGAAACTGAGCAGATGAAGGAGCAGAGGAGTGCCTCCATAAGCAATGCCGGCACCGAAACAGCCGCCGAGCAGCGCGAGCATCAAACTCTCGATCATCATCTGACGAACCAGCGTTGCCTTGCCCGCGCCCATTGAGAGACGAATTGCCATTTCGCGTTGTCTCGCTGCACTGCGCGCCACGAGTAAGTTCGCGACATTCACGACAGTGATCAACAGCACAATGCCGACCATTACCATCAGAATTTTGAGCGGATTACTGAGTTCCTCCCGAAGATCGGCATAGCCTTTGCCGCCCGGGCTTAACTCGATCTTTTTCTTAAAGAAGTTCTTCCGGAATTCCTCTGAAGGCGATTTCATGAACGTGAGATCCCGGTCTCTGAGTGGCGGATAGATCGCCGCTAAGGCCGCCGATGCTCGTTCGATACCAATGCCGGGCCTCAGACGCGCTATGAGACTGCACCAGTGATCCAGTCGTTCCGTAAGCCGGCGCTGATCTGGCAGGACGTCCGCTTTCATCGATATCGGTACGAACAAGTCGGCGCGCGAACTCACGTCAATTCCGTAAAATTGCGGTGGTGTAATTCCTACCACGACGTACGGATGCTTGTTTAAGAGGATTGTCCGATTCACGATTCCGGGATCACCGCCGAAGCGTCTTCTCCAGAGACCGTAGCCGAGCACGGCGATCGGATTAGCTCCCGGTGTTTGATCATCGGCAGAAGTAAACAGCCGGCCGCGCCATGGCGCAACCTTTAGTACCTGAAAATAGTTCCCGGAGACCAGGTCGCCATGAATCGTTTCGGTTGCGTCTTGGCCCCTGAGGCTCATATTGATAGATCGAAACGCCAGAGTGTCCTCGAAGATGCGAGATGTCGCCGCGTTCAGATCCCGATATAGCGGATATGAGAAGCTGCTATCCATTCCATTGCTGTAAACATGTCCCGCTTCGGGCTCGTGGCTATGAAGGATTACTAATCGATTGGGCTCTGGAACCGGCAGATAGTCGAGCACAATCTGTTTCATGAGCGTGAATACGACCGCGTTCGCTCCGATTCCGAGGGCCAATGAAAGGACGACAATCGCAGCTAGGGTGGGAGCCCGCCGCAGCGTGTGCAGCGCCAGAGCGATATCGCGCTTCACGGAATCCAGCCAAACCAGCAGATCGGATTCGACGGTGGCTTCCTCCAGAGAGGTAAGATTACCCATTTGCCGGAGAGCTGCCGCACGAGCCTCATCCAGGGACATGCCTTGCTGGGCATATTCCTGCGTCCGCTGATCGAGGTGCCACGCAAGCTCGTCGGCGGCATCTCTCTTCACTGCGCTTTGACGAAAAGTGTTCTTGAATTTGCTCCGAAGCCCCAAGCCGTCTCCTCAGATGAAGTTCAGAACCCTCGCTACGGCTGCGGTGATCTGCCGCCAATCGCATTCTTCACGGGCAAGTTGCCGCCTTCCTCTCGCCGTAACCTTGTAATAGCGAACGCGCCGATTAGTGTCCGACACCGCCCATTCGGATGTAATCCAACCCTCCTGCTCCATCCGGTGCAACGCTGGATAAAGCGATCCCTCTTCCACTTGCAAAACCTCGCCGGAGATTTGCTGGATCTGAGTAGTAATTCCATATCCATGAAGAGCTCCCCGGCTCAGCGTTTTCAGGATGAGGAGATTTAGCGAGCCTTGGAGAGGTTTGGAAAGCAAACGGGCCATACAGCGGCATAATAGCATAGGTTTCTAGGCATAGAAACAAATGCAAATAGTGCCGCGACCGCGACGAAGCGGCTTTTGAGGCCAATTGATGTCGTCATCCAAATGTGAAGGCGAACGCCTGCACGCCAGGTGCGGAGAACCCGATTTCGAATACATGATCCTCGATCTTTCCCGTTTGTCTTATCAATTGATACAGCCGGTGACCGGTGACGACTCCGTTGCCTTGTTCGTCGGTATCTTCCCCGTGCTCTTTTCCGGGAGGATGGCCGTCGATGGTTACTCGATAGTGGACGGGCTTGCCCTCGGTCCCGGAACCGAGGACAAGATGCAAATCGCGCGCGTGGAATCGAAACCGGATTTGGCCACCAGGGGAAAGGCTTGTCGCGGACTGGCTCCCGACAATCCAGCGGCCGGCGAGAGACCATTCGTTGGGCGCCAAATTCGCAGGCGCGGAATACACTTGCGCGCTATCGTGTTTCAGGCCGCCAGCGGAGGCAAAATGCTGTGCGCGTTCATAGCCAATGTAAGTCTCGGGCGAGAGCACGTCTGCCACGTCGGCCGCCGCCTCGGCTCCGGTTGCGCGAACCTTCACAAAGCCTTTCGGCAGCGGCGATGCTTCGTTTCGCTCACGCAGCAACTCCTGAATCCAATGCTCCGATTCTTCTGTCGATCCTTCTCCAAAGTGTTTGTAACGGATCTTGCCCTTGATATCGATGAAGTAGTGAGCCGGCCAGTATTCGTTGTCGAACGCCCCCCAAATGTCGTAGTCGTTGTCGACAGCGACGGGATAAAGAATACCCAGGTCGTGGACTGCTTTCCGGACATTCGAGAGATCCTTCTCGAACGGAAATTCGGGAGTGTGCACGCCCACAAGGACTAGTCCGCTGGCCTGGTACTTACTGGCCCAGGCTCGTAGATACGGAATAGTGCGCAGACAGTTGATGCAGGAATACGTCCAGAAATCAACCAGAACGACTCTCCCGCGGAGTTGTTTGATCTCTAGTGGCGATGAGTTGATCCAGGCTGTGGCACCCGAAAAGTCAGGCTCGGCTTCTTCGGCATTCCCGGTTGGACTGGTTGCCGTGACGGTGATTTGCTGCACTTTTGGGTGAAAACGATCGAGCAACCTTCGTTCGAGTCCGAATGTGCTGGCGACAGAGAGCCGTGTGAGTATTCCGCGATCTGCTCCGAACGCCACCGCGATGACGCCTGCCAGGACGGCAACCCCGAGCGCCCGCCGCAGCCAGAGTTCCGTTCCCAGAAACCGTTTCAAGGCCGCGAAAACTCTAGCCCCGGCCAGCAGCGCCACAGCCAGCGAAGTGGCGGCTCCCGCCGCATAGGACAGCAGCAGGAAAGACGTCCGCACATTCGCACCCTGCACCGCCGCTCCGGTAAGGATCAATCCGAGAATCGGACCCGCACACGGCGCCCACAGGAGCCCGGTCGCCACTCCCAAGAGAATCGATGAGGCGATTCCCGACCGCGACCCGGCGGCAGTTGCCAGCTTATTCCCCAGTTGAACGAATGGCCGGGTGATCCTGTCGGCGAGCGCAGGCACAAGAAGCGAAAGCCCCAGCACCAGGAACAACCCCAAAGCGGCGAAACGTCCGTATTGATTGGCCCGCACCAGCCACGGGCCGCCAACTGTTGCGACGCTCGCGAGCAGAGCAAAGGTGATCGCCATGCCCACTAGTAGCGGCAGGCCGCTCTTACGGAAGGGCCGGTCAGCGCGAGCGAACGTGAAAGGAAGGATCGGAAGAATGCACGGGCTCAGGATCGTGAGAACACCGCCCAGATACGCGACCACAAAGAGTAGCACTGATACCGTTATCTCCTAATTTGTTACTGTGCGTTGACAAGAAATGGTACCCATGGTCCCGTTCCACTTTTTGAATACGTGGCAGGCGCCCGGAAAGGATTGATCGGTCCCGGGGTCACATCGCAGACAGCGTCGTTATCAAAATGTCCGAGCGCAATTTCGGACAGCCGCTCCCGCATCGTGTTCAAGTAACGCCACTGATGAGTGACTGGCGATTTTGCCCACCATGTGACGCCGGTCGTCATGAACTCGTCCAATTGCCCGTCGCCGGCAAAGTCGCAACTCGGATGATTTTCGGCAGCCGGATCGGAACCGAATACGTTGTTAGGCAGGACGTTGATCGGATTGGTAACGTTGTCGCCAAATCCACAGCCGCCGTTCTGGTCGATTGCGTCTCCGCGGCTTTCGTGCTTTAAAACATTCCCGTCGACGACCGCCTTATCCGCCGGGTTCCCGCGAACCTTAATCGCGTATCCGCTCGTCCACACAGGAACGGAGCCGTTTGTCAAACCGAGCTTTAGCGCGTAGGGTGTAAGTCCACCGGTATAGAGAATTGTGTTGCGCCGGATAATCATTGTTTCTCCCGCTGTCCCGCAGGATTCGTCGCCTCCCAATGTTGTGGACGTATCGCCGTGCATGTCGATCTGGTGGGTTTGCCAACATCCCAAATTCACATCGACGCCCAGAGGCAAATTCTCGATCACGCAATGCAGCCCGCCGCCCGGAAGGACCAGGTTGTCCTGCGCGGTATAGCCGGAGAAGTCTGTCTTGCCATTACTGCTGCCGCCGGCGATGGCGTGACGATTTTCTTCGAACACGTTCTGCTCGATGAGGGCATATGCGCCGTCCGCGACCTGAACCCCGTAGCCCTCGTCATAGTGGCGGTTATGGTGCAGAAAGTTGTCCTTGACGACGACTGCCCCGACGCTCTCATTCGTCAGGCGGCCTCTCTCCAGGCTCTCGGAATTATCCATGACCTTGATTCCGGCTCCGCTCCAGTGGGAGATTTCCATGTTGGAGATCTCGATACCCTGGATCGGGACATCAAACGGAAAAACCTGAATTCCAACTTCCTGATGGCTGTCGTCGGACTCGATGTCTGACGTGGGGCCTTCCAGCCGAAAACCCGAGAATCGCACGTTGCTATCTCGGATCACAAAGAGAGGAGTGCTGCCGCTCCGTTTGTCCGTGACGAATATTCGCGGCCCGAAACTTCGCGGCCCTCGGGCGCAGGCGGGTGATGCGATCAGCGATCTGTTCGCGCCAATTGTGATTTGAGATAGTCCGGTAAGGTCGAGATCCACGTTGCACAATTCCACTACCTGAGTGGCATTGTCGGAGTCGACCAACGCACCCAAGAGTGCCGCAACCGGATCTGACATGGTTTGATCGAGAACCACGCGCTCTGGAAAGCGCACTTGCAGTTGCCGGGAAACCGCTCTCTGTGCGAACCCACCCAGTGGCCCTGTATAAACAATTAGCGAAAATGCTAGAGTTCGTGAAGGCTTGATGGTTCGACTTCCACTTATTGGGACGGCTTGGCCGTTCAATTTGATCTGCAGAGGATCACACCCGCCCGGCAGACCGACCGACCAGCTTAAACTGCTTGATTGGCCGAACTGCACGATTTGAGGGCTTGCCGTCAGCCTAATTGTCGCAGCCGCGAGACAGTGCAATATATTCGGATCATCGACCCGACCGCCTGGAGGCGTCGCAGTCGGGAGAGACTGCCCAAGCGCTCCGGACCATCCAATCGCAATTCCCACTCCAAGAAGAAACTGTTCTATTTTTGCTGACATAAATCCTCCGATGTGCCAAATTCGCGAATGCGAAAAAATCGGCCTTTATCTAAGGAAGCGTAGAGGCAGAGAAAATTGGCGGAAAATTTCTAAGGCTACGGACGTCTTGCGGCTGCGAGTTGGCGGCGGACAAAAGCATTATTAGGAAGCCTGGCGTCCCAGCGCTGCCACAGCGTACGCCGTTTCGTGTCCAGTGCCGATGCGAGACCAGATTCGGCGCTTCGCCGATGCAGCACGGCAGTCTGCTGGTAGAGATTGGACAGATGGACGGCAGTCTCAAGGCTGGTCTCGGCATCCGGCTCGGCCGTTTGTAATCGGGTAAGCAGTTTGTCGCAAATTTCAACTGCGCCTTTGAGATTGCCATTTCCTGCCTCAAAATCTGCAAGTGTGCGCAGGGCGTCATCTGTTTCAGAACCAGGTTTTATTTTCTCTGCCGGATACTGTTTGAGCTGAGTCAAGAGCGCGAAGGCACGATCCAGCCTTCGCCGGCCATCGTCCGGACGACCGAGACGGCTTAGCGGATCGGCAGAGCGAGCGAGAACGTTTACTTCATACCGGAGAAAGCTCACGTTGTTCTGGATCTCGGCCAGGTGGCGGAGCACGTGGTCGTATACGGCTAGAGCGCGTTTTGGGTCTGAACGACGCAGTATATCGGCGAGCGCCAGCCCGCTCGCTGCCAAACGGCCGCGGGTGCTTTGGTCCTTCATATCCTGGTGAACCAGTTTGTCGGCAATTTCGAACGCGCGGCTGAGAGGCTCTAGCGCTTCCTTGGTTCGTCCAAGATTGACGGTGTTATTGTCGCCTAGAATCCACCCTTCGGCGGTCAAAATCAAGACGTAGTTTAGGGTTCGGCCGACGGCGCCGTTGCCGCCGGCCGGTTCGAGCAAGTGAACTGCCTCCTGGATGGTTTTGAGCGCTTCCTCGAGATCGCCTCGAAGTTGAAGGATGCCCGCAGAGACCCAACGAAACATCGCCATGTATGGATTGCTTCGAACGGATTGTGCGATTTCACTCCCGCGTTTTGAAAGGCGAAGAGCGTCATCGAACTGCCGCCCCATTCGGTGCTGTTGAGCTACGTTCATATAAGTTGCGAGCACAGCGTCTACTTCGGGACGGTCATTGAGATTCACAGGAAATTTGTCCAGCCATTTCGCCGATTGCCGCGCAAAGGCGAGAGCGTCGTGGTCTCGTCCACTAAACCGCGCCAATAGCATCCGATCATGGGCAATTTGTGCGGATCGAAGGATTGCTATTCGATTCGATGGCTGGGAGCGAATTACTGAGTGCACGTATTCATCTGCAATGCCAAGATTCCGGCTGGCTTGCTCCAGCTGGCCGAGATTGGCTGAAATCGGCACGCCCTGAACGCGGGCGACACGCATATACGCATTGGCAATCTCGAGGGCCAGCTCCGGATCGTGCCGGGCATCCGCGCTCAGTCGTCGAAGATATTCCAGCGACGTGTCCACAATGAGTTGCCGGGCCCTGGAGCTGCCCGGCAGTTCGCGCGTTTGGACATCGATATCGAAGAGCTTGTTGGCCAATTGGCGAACATCCATGAATCGTTGTTGTGCAATAGCGCGCTCGCGATTGGCGATATAGAGTCCCACGGACAAACTGGCGACGACTAGCGCCGCCGCGGTTGCCGGTATCCAGTAGCGCCGGAGAAACATTTGCATGAGGTACCATGCGTTCCCCGAACGTGCCTCGACAGGCCTCGACTCAAGTAATGCGCGAACGTCGTTAACAAACGCGTCGACTGATGCGTAGCGCTCTTCCGGCTCCGTGCGGAGGGCCTTGCCCAGGACGTAGTCGATATCGGAGGGGAGCGCCGGGTTCAGGGATCGGGGCGGCGGCACGTTCCGAGTGCCCATGACTACTGCGATCGCCTCGGAAGTTCCCTTTGCCGACTCGTGCGGTGAGCGTCCTGTCAGCAGCTTGTAAAGGATCGCGCCGAGAGAGTATACATCCGTCGCAGTTGTTTGCGGCGTCCCGCGCAGTTGTTCGGGACTGGCATAGTTGGGCGTGAGCAGCCGTTCGGCCGTTTGCGTCTGGTTATCGGTTTCATCCAACAGCTTGGCGATGCCGAAATCGAGGAGCTTTGGCTGCCCCAAGCCGTCCACAAGAATGTTGGAAGGCTTTAGGTCGCGATGAATAATCAGCCGCCGATGCGCGTGAGAGACAGCGTCGCAGACGCGCAGAAAGAGCTCCAGCTGGCCACGGAGTGCGATTCCATTCGAGTAGGTGTCAATCGCGATACCCTCTACATACTCCATCACAAGATACGGTTCGCCATCCTGTGTATGCCCAGCGTCAAGGACCCGAACAATGGAGGGGTGATTGAGCGATGCCAGGAACTGCCGTTCCCGCAGGAAACGGTCGTTCCACGCGGCATGGTAAGGGTGAGCCCCCAGGAACTTGATCGCGACCTTCTGCTGAATTTCGCCATCCGTGCGTTCGCCCAAGTAGACAGCGCCCATCCCTCCTGAGCCGAGCACTCGTACGAGTTGATACGGCCCGCAGGAATTCCTCTGTCGGCTGACCGGAAAGTCCAGCACCTGCTTGGCCGCAGCCAATACACAATCGGTAAGGCATTGGCTGCCGGTGGAATCGAACCCGAGCAGAGCTTCGACTTCGGCACGCACGGCCGAGTCAATATGCCGTTCCTGAAAAATGCGCTCGCGTTCCCCGATGGAAACATCGGCAAGTTCATGGAAGAGGCTTCCCACGTCCGAGTTCATCGCGGCATCGACCCCGAACAGTATAGTGCAATCGGGGCACCGGAGCGTTACGCTGTTGGGGTGAGTTCGCCCGTGCCGCAATTGCTGGAGAGCCTACGGGCCGGAGATAAGACCGTTGTGAACGCTCTGGTCACAGCCCTCTACAGCGAACTGCATCGCATCGCCGCCCGGCACCTGCGTCAGGAACGGCCTTCTCATACTCTGCAAACAACCGCCCTGGTTCATGAGGCCTATCTAAAGCTAGTGGGAGGAGCAACGTGCGGATTTGCAGACCGTGCCCATTTCCTCGCGGTAGCCTCGCGTGTTATGCGGCAAATTCTGGTCGATTACGCCAGATCTCGAAACTCCGAGAAACGTGGTGGGCGCGAGCAGGTGCATGTTCCAGAGACGGAACACCTACATAACCTGGAAATTCGAACCGACGCCGGTCCTGAACAAGCCGAGATTCTGGACCTGGATCGCGCTTTGGAGGCCCTTTCTGACGAAGATCAGTCGCTTGCGCGGCTCATCGAAATGAGGTACTTCGGGGGCATGACTGCGGAGGAGACGGCCGAGGCGCTCGGGCAGTCCGTACACATCGTGCGACATGATCTGCGCCTCGCACAGGCATGGATGCGGCGGAAACTGAGTGTTAAGAACGATCGGCCCGAGACGGGAGCTTAGAAACGGCAATTCAATGCCTAAGCGAGCGCGCGCCCATGCAGGAAAACGTGCCGTATGCCCACCGGCACGCGGTCCGGCACGTCGTAATCAGCCGGTCCGGAAATCGTGGCAGGATCGAATACCGTCACATTCGCAATTAGCCCCGGGCGTAAAAATCCACGGTCGCTGATTCGGAGGCGGCCCAGCGGTTTGGAAGTCACCTTCAGCACAGCTTCTTCGACCGTCATCCATTTTCGATCGCGCGCGACTTCGCCCATCAGGGTAGGGAAGGTGCCATAAAGCCGTGGGTGTGGCTTTCCATCTACATAAAAGCCGTCACTGATCACGCTGCACATCTCGTGCGTGAGCAGTTCGCGCAAATTGTCCTCGCTCTGATTGAACGAGATCATGTTGACCGCGCCGTTCTCTTCGGCGATCAGGTCCATAGTCGCGTCGATCGGATCACGCCCGCGCTCTTCGGCGATTGACGCCAGTCTCCTGCCAATGAAATGCCGATTGCCTGCGCTCTTAACGGAAGTGATTAGAATGTCGGACCAGCTCTGCGCGACGCTGTTCCGCATGTGCTCCGTCATGCGCGTCCGCTCGCCCGCATCGGCCAGCCGCGCCAGCATTGCAGCGGTTCCGCCGTCCAGCGCCCATTGCGGGAGCAACTGCGTTAGTACAGAGCTGCCGGCCTGGTAAGGATAGATATCGAATTCGACATCGATTCCTTCGCGACGCGCCGCTTCGAGCCGGTCGAGCGCCTGGCGCTGCTTGTCCCAGTTGGCTCGCCCCACAGTTTGTAGATGGGAAATCTGCAGACGGCAACCGGTGCGCCGAGCCAGCTCAAGCTGCTCGTCGATTGCCTCGAGCAATCCGAAAGAATAGCTGCGCATATGCGTGGCGTAGAGCCGGTCCCGCTTGGCCACGACGCGGCACAGCGCCTCGATTTCCTCGAAAGGAGCGCCTGAACCGGGCGCATACATAAGTCCCGTCGAGAACCCGCAACTTCCGGCCGCCAGAATTTCATCGAGCGTCCCCGTCATGCGGTCTAACTCCGCGCTAGTGAGCGCGTCCTGCCGATTGCCAAACAATCCCACGCGCAGGCTGCCGTGCCCGGCCAGAGACTGAACCTCGACAACCGTCGAACTTTTCTCCACCTGCGCGAAATAGTCTTTCGCGTTCTGAAATTCCCAGGCGGAGTGACCGCAAAAGATACCGTTAGCAAAATCCCGCAGGGCCTGAGCGTGCCCGCGGCCTGGATAGGGCGAGAATCCGCAATTGCCCACGACCTCCGTCGTCACGCCCTGATTGGTCTTCTCGACCCGGTCTTCGAGCACCTGCAGATCGGAGTGGCTGTGAAGATCGACAAATCCGGGCGCAATTACGCAACCCGCGCAGTCGACAGTCGCGCATTCCGCCGGCGATTCAAACGCACCTACAGCGGCGATCCGTCCATCTTCGATCAACGCGTCGCCGGTGTAACCGGCGGCGCCGGAACCGTCTATAAGCAGGCCGTTCTTAAGAAGAATAAGATTCATGCGTCCGTGCCCAGGCTATCGGATCTGCTGCACATCCGCAATTTTCAACGCCAGTTCGCAAAAGCGTGTACACTAGGCGCGGGGTAACTCATATGTCTTCAAGAAGTGGGGATCGGGCGCGAGCAGACAAGCAAAAGACTAAGCGGCGCTTGCGGCGGAGCCAAATTCATCTGTTGCGGCGGCTTTCTCTTCCCGCGGAAAAACCTGCTGCGACCGCACCCGTCCCGGCTCGTCCTACCGCTGATTAACGTCGCCGACGGGAGGCGTTTCCGGCTCTGGGCCGGGCGTTATCTGTTCCCCATCAGGTCCCAGGGGTCCAAGCAAGGGGGCTTCAGAATCGGCATCCGCAAGGCTGGCAGGGCCTAATTCCTTGCGCCGCAGCCGCTTTTCCATTTTTTCCTGCTGACGCTCTTTCCGCTGCTGCTCTTTTTGGCGTTTTTTGAAAGTTTGTGGTCCACGACCTGGCATAGTGAATCCCTCAAAATCATAGGGCCGCCGAAGAACCCGGCTGCAGGGAGCCAGGGTGGCGGCCCGGAATATCTTCTAAAACTTGTTCAGTCGGTAAATCGACGTATCTACCAGCGAGAACCGCCGCGCCCGCCACCGTTACCGCGTCTGCTGCCGCCGCCGCCGGAATCGTTCCGTCGTCCAAAACCACCTCCGCCGCCGCCTGCCGGCTTCGGGCGAGCTTCGTTCACGTTCATGGCGCGTCCGTTTAACTCGGCGCCGTTCAACTGCGCAATCGCATTCTGCGCGTCCTTGGCTTCCGTCATTTCGACGAAGCCGAAGCCGCGCGGCTGGCCCGTGTCACGATCCGTTACGATGCTAACGCGCTCTACACCACCGTAAACGGCAAATGCAGCGTGCAAGTCGTCCTGGCTGGTTTGATAGCTCAGATTTCCGACAAAAATGTTGGTCACAGTATGTTTACTTCCTTAGAGTATAAATTATCTTTGTCAGACTGCTGTCTTAAACCAACTTGAAGAAGGAGGAGATAGCGGGCCGGAAGGCACTCGAAGGTGAATACGGATGCGAGCAAAGACACTCCAAGGATAGCACGCTTCAACGGAACCGCGAGCCTAAAGAAACGTACCTAACCTTCCTTCAATTTCCCTGATTCAAAAGGGCGGCAAATTCCTTGCCAGGCTTGAAGGCAGCTACCTTCTTTGCTGGTACTTCCACCATTTCCCCCGTCCGGGGATTGCGCGCCTGCCGCGCCTTCGCCTCCCGCACCTTAAAGACTCCGAAGCCGCGCCAGTCGATCCGTTCCCCCCGCTTTAGGGCGGTCGTCAGTGTCTCGAGAACAGCCTCTAGCGATCGTTCGCTTTCCTGCTTGGTCTGACCCGTGGTCTGGGCCAAGGCATCCACAAATTGGCTTTTTGTCATTGCTCCTACTGTAGCCCGTACGGTTTTCTGCCGATACCAGATTCGCAGGGTTGATCATGCCGTATTTCGCCGTTCTCTTTCTGATATTCGCCGCCGCCGCCGGTTGGGCGGCCTTCGCGGTCGGGGTGCCGCTCGAGTTGCTGAAGCTCCTCTATGGATTTTTCTCCATCATGGCGATCCTCTGCCTGGCTGGTACTATTACGGGCCGGCGCCGGAGCCCGGCTAACCTGGGCAAGGCGGATCTGGCATAATCGGAAACGGTTGCAAAAAACCGGATCCTCTGACGGCACTAAAGCTGTAAAGTTGCGAGACATCGCCGAAGCCGCCGGCGTCACCATCGCCACTGCCTCGCGCTCGCTAAACGGCAGCTACGGGGTGCACCGGCTAACGCGCGAGCGGGTGCTGCAAGTCGCCGCACGGCTCAATTATCGGCCCAACCGGCTGGCGCGCAGCCTCGTGACCGGCCGATCTCAAATCTTAGGTCTGATCCTGAGCGATATCCGGAATCCCTTCTTTGCCGATGTAGCTCGCGGCGCTGAAGACGCCGCCTTTACCGCGGGCTGTGACGTGGTGCTGTGCAACAGTGATCTCGATCCGGATAAGCAGCGCCACTATATCGATTCCCTCATGGGCAAGAACGTGGACGGCATCATCATGAACTCCGTCCGCGCGCTAGACGAAACGGAGCAGTGCCGCCTCGCCGACAGCGGCGTGCCCGTCGTGCTGCTCAATAGCAGCCCCCGCAAAACTCCCTTTTCCACCGTCTCCGCCGATAACGAGCGTGGCGGTCGGCTGGCGGCTGAATATCTGATCGGCTTGGGGCACCGCAACCTCGCGCACTTATCGGGTCCGCGGCACCATGGCAATCTGACCCAGCGGGCTCAGGGATTCCTGCGGGCCGCGCGCGAGGCTTCAAAAGACTCGACGGTTCGCGTGGTCCATGGCGGGCACACCTTGGACGGCGGCTATACCATGGCGCGTAAACTATTCCGCGAGCATCCCGGCGTGACTGCCATTTTCGCCGCCAATGACGCGGTGGCTTTCGGCGTGCTCAAAGCCGCGCGCGAGATGGGCGTCCGCATTCCGCAGGATGTTTCGCTCGTGGGATTCGATAACGTGGAATTTGCCACCATGGTTCATCCTCCTTTGACGACCATCCATCAGGCGAAGTACGAAATGGGAGAAGCTGCGGTCAACATTCTCCTCCGCCTTGCGAAACGCAAGGACCGTAATCCGGAAGATCGGGTGCTCGGAGTAGAGTTGATCGAACGCGAATCAGCCGCGAGCGTGAAGAAATGACGGTTCTGGTGGTGGGTGCGTCGAGCGGTATTGGCCGGGCAACCGCACTGCTGTTTGCTCGCGAAGGATCTCAGGTGATGGCCGCGGCGCGGCGTGAAGACCTGCTCGTCAAACTCCGCGAAGAAGGCGCGGGACATGGCCTCGCTATTGCCGTAGCCGACGTATCGGATGTTCGCCAAATGGAGAGGCTAGCGGAGGCGGCCGGTTCAATCGATGTGATGGTCTACGCGGCCGGCACCAATACGACGGACCGCGCCATGAAGAATCTCTCGATCGAAAGTTGGCAGACCACACTCGATGTCAACCTCAATGGCGCGTATTATATTACCCGCGCGGTGCTGCCCGGAATGCGCGAGCGCGGGTCGGGGCATCTCATCTATGTTTCTTCGATCGGGGGGATTTATCCGGATGCGTCGGGAGCGGCCTACCAAGCTTCCAAGCGCGGCCTGATCGCTTTGGCCCATGCGACTCGCATCGAGGAAAAAGAAAATGGCATCCGCACGTGCGTAGTCTGCCCGGGCTTCACCGACACCGCACTAGTCGAAAAGCGTCCGGTGAAGCCTACCCCTGACATGTTGAAACACGCTTTACAGCCGGAAGATATTGCGGAAACGATTGTCGCGATAGCTAAACTTCCGGCACGCGCCGCGGTACCCGAAATCGAAATTGTTCCCGCACGACTCTAACGAGGCGGAGTTCATAAGCGCTTAAGGCTGGAATTTGAAAGGCTCCCGCTACTTTGCTCATCATTGGCGCGTGACAGGCGGAAGGCGATAGGAACCGTCCAGAATGGATGGTTGTGGCCCATAAAAGCGCATGGTCACGTTGAACTGGCCGGCCGGAGCAGGCAGCCAGTTAGAGGTATCGTCCGGCTTGCCGTTCTGGATATAAAGAGTCAGCGAACCGTCGGGATTCTCCTTGAGGCCGTCCGTAGTGCTGCCGATGCTGTAACGTCCGAAATCGTTCTCGACGAAGAGCATGTCGGAGGCATACATGGCCAGATTCCAGAACACAGAAACAGCGGGCTGTTTTCCCTTTTCGAAATGAAGGATGTATTTGTTTGCGCCGTCGAGAAGTTTGTTCTTGTCGTCGATGGTGCAGTTCGGGTAGATCACCTGATCGCTGAGCTGAGCGCCGAGCTCATATTTCGCGAGCGCTGCCCGTAAAGCGAGATCATGCCCGGCGCGTCCGCCCGCGAGGGTGTACTTCCAGCCATTCGTCGTCTCGCCGGTCGACGCCCATGCCGCATCCACAATCTGCGATCCGGCTTCGATGGCGCGGGAAAGACCGCGCTTCACGGGCTCGTCGAGCGTGCTCCACACGAAGCCAATTGCGGTGCTGATGCCAATCTGTTGAAAGGCATTTACCAGAGCGTCGCTGCTGTCGGTCGAGGCCGGCAGCCAGAAGTTCATCCAATGTCCCAGCTCCTCGAAGAAGCGTAGGTTGGCCGGCGCCTTGGCGGAAGGGAGCGGCGGCAGGGCAAACATCGACGATTCCGTCGGCTTGTATGCGAGGCCGTGCCGGAGATAGGCGGACAGCGGCATAAGGTGAAAGCCCTTTTGAGCTTCCATGGCTGCGGGCAGATCGGCTTCGCCTTTTACGAAAACACGCAGCGCGGCCGCAGCCCACCGCGTCCGCGACCGCAATTGCATCATCTCGCCGGGAATCGCGCCGTTGAAATCCGGGCCGGTGACGATGTAGACGCCCGGCTGCTGGCCCTTTGTGCCGCCGATATTGTGGAAGATCTCGTCGTAGTAGTCGCCGAACTGGACGATGTACCAGCGATCCTCTGTGAGTTTCGGCACGAAGATGACCGCTGGTTCGTCCTTAAGGTCGCAGACACCATAGCCGTCGATCGTCACGTTGTTCGGCGTGACGACAAAGCGGTCCTTCGCTGTCTTCAGCGTGGGATACTTGCGGAAACTGTTTAGGGCAACGGCACGGGCCTTGAGGCCGCTAACCCCCGTTTTCGCGTACTCGGTAATCGGCACGCCCCATAGATATGCCTGAACACCCAACGTATATGCCGCTTCTTCGCGGGCCTGCTCCGCAGACATGGTTCCCGCAGCTTTCTTCGTTGTTGCTTCGCCAGCCATAGACTTTCCTTGCGCTTCTTTCCATCCGATCAACTGATCTTCTCGATGTCGGGCAGTATACAGGTTTTTTCGAACAGCGGCGTCTCGTCTTAGTAATTGGAGCGTGCAGCTTGGACAACATACTTGGTGGCTTTGCTTCATTATTTTGCTTTGGTCCTGAATCGGCGATAACGCTGGATCTCATCCGCTTCGAGAAAAACTCCCTTTTTGTGGATCAGTGTGCCGATATGTATTGAAAGTGCGAGTACTTGCTGCACCTATAGTCGTCTTACTACTCCTGGGGTTAGGGGAATCGGCGTGGTCCGCCAACGTTGCGAATACGCCTCGCACCACTTTGGTGCCACTTGTCTCGGGGCATAGCGCCAGCATGGAAGGACGCGTTAGTTCTTCGGCTCAACCGCAGGAGGCCAGCAGCAACTCTGGTACGCAGTCTTTCATCGCGACTGTAAAGGGATTGCGGATTTTGCTGCCGGCTTCGACAGATGCGGTTATATCGCGGGCCGCATCTTGGTGGTCGGTCACACACGCGTTGTATGTCTTTCTGGGCACTGTCGTCGCAATTCTGCTTGTTATCGCTTGGGCGGTTATTCTGCGCGTAGTCATTCTGAAACGTCGTGTAACCGAGCAAATTGCTGTGATTCGCCGCCAGCTTGCGGAAGCCGACAGACTAAAAGAGAAAGCTGAAGCCGCGAGTCGCGCAAAAAGCGATTTCCTGGCAAACATGAGTCACGAAATTCGCACACCGCTGAACGGCATCATCGGCATGACGGAGCTAGCCATGTCGTCCTCTGGCATGGAGCAACACGAGTATCACGCGCTTATCAAGTCTTCCGGAGAGGCGTTGCTGGTCATTTTGAATGACATTCTCGACTACTCCAAAATCGAGGCCGGCAAGGTGACGTTGGAGTCCGTGGATTTCAGTCTGGAAGATGTCATCAGCACTTCTATCAAGAGCATTGCGCCTTCTGCCCACAAGAAGGGTCTGGAGCTGACCTACTATCTGGAACCGAATGTACCTTTGAATGTAATCGGTGACCCGAGCCGATTGCGGCAGGTATTGCTGAACCTGGCCGGAAACGCTCTGAAGTTCACCAGTCAAGGCGAAGTCGGCATCAGAGTGAGCGTCGAGAGAGTGAGCGAATCCCGCGTCCAGCTGCATGTGGCGGTCTGCGACACGGGGGTGGGAATTCCAACGGACAAGCAGCGCAGGCTCTTTCAGCCATTCGAGCAGGCAGATTCGTCCACGACGCGCCGCTATGGCGGGACCGGCTTAGGGCTTGCCATCAGCGCGCGAATCGTGCAGTTGATGGGTGGCGTCATCTGGATGGAGAGCACGCCTCAAAAGGGATCTACTTTCCACTTCACCGCTGAATTTGGCAGATCGTCGTCGCTAGAAACTCTTGCTCACAAGACATCCTCGAATTTGAAGGGCGTAAGCCTGTTGGTAATTGATGACAACGCCACGAGCCGGAGTATTATTGCCGATATTGCGGCCGGCTGGGAGATGGAGACCATATGTGCGGCCTCTGCCTCAGCGGGACTAAGCGTATTGCAGCAGGCCGCCGTCGACAGTAAGCCATTCCAGGTTGTCCTGTTCGACGATCAGATGCCCGGCATGAATGGTTCTGAGTTCATCAAGCGTCTCGGGTTGAGTGCGGCCGCTGGCACCGCGACGATTATCATGTTGAGTTCCGCCAACGGAAGTTCTTGCTCCTCTCACGCTGCCTCACACTATTTGATAAAACCGATTGGCTTCACCGAGTTGCGTACGGTCATAGAAAGAGCACTAGCCGATCCCGATCAAAAGCAGGCGGCAACAGTTGTTTGTCCGGGTATCTCTGAGGTTGAAGGCTCCCTTCGCGTCCTCGTTGCTGAGGACAACCCAGTCAACAAGAAGGTGGCCGCGGCGATGTTCGGCAAGATGGGTCATCAAGTTACGTTGGTCAACAACGGGCTGGAGGCAATACTCGAATGGAACCGCACGTCATTCGATCTCATTTTCATGGACGTGCAAATGCCGGAGATGGACGGGTTAGAGGCAACGCGCCAGATTCGAAAGCAAGAATCAGCCAAGGGAATTAGAAGTCGTATCGTCGCTATGACGGCCAACGTTCTGGAGGGTGACCGCGAGCTTTGTCTCGCTGCGGGCATGGATGACTATGTTTCTAAGCCGATCAGCCACCGCGCCCTGGCCGGGGTGATCGAACGCATGACAATCAAGGTTCCCGAACAGACGTCCATAATTTAGACTACTCAACTGCCCCTCGCTCTCGCAGCAGAGTCACTGTTCTCCTCTGACTCGCCCCGCCAAACCGCAGCGCATATCCCAAAGCCGTGCATTCAACGATCTCGCCCGGCCGTTCGTAGTCCCCTGGAAGCTTCGCACGCACTGCGAGATCAGCACCGCGTTCAACCAGTAACTGCGTTACTGGCAAGCCGCCATCGTCGAACTGCGTCACCGCATGGAAGATTGCTGTTTGCCCGCCGATGCCGGCGTCATCGACTGTGGCGCGGGCGCTGACGTCGGCCCCACGATTGACGAGCAGAGTAGCCGCTGCGAGGTTGCCGTATTCGGCGGCCACATGCAAGAGCGTTCCTCCTTGCAGCAAGAGGGAACGCCCGCCGGTCTGTCCGCAATCGAGTTCGGAAAAGCGCGTATTCACAAGTCCGGGATTGACGTCAATCAGCTCTGCCAGAGTATCGAGCCGGCCCCGCAGCAATGCCAGCACGGCCGGCGCGTCATACTTTGTCTCGCCACCGGCCTCGAGAAGCAGATCGATGCAGGCGCTTAGGCGTTCCACAGAACGCGCATAACCCACAATGAGATAGTCGAGAGCCGTGCCTGGAAATGGATGGCCCATCACGCTCTGCCTTGGGTCGCGACAGTTCGGATTTGCCCCATGATCGAGAAGCCATTTGAGAGCAGCCGGATCCCATGACTCGCAAGGCGCGAAGAGGATGGGGAAATGCCCGTGCCACAGGGCGTTCACATCCGCACCGTGGGACACGAGAAGCTCCATTATCGGGATGCGATATCCATTGAGAGCGGCTCGCATGAGGGGTCCGTCGCCGCCCTGGTGCACGTCCGATCCGTGCGCGAGCATCCATTCCGCCATGGCCAGTCTCACAGGACTGGGTGATTCCCATGGCACGCGGCATTCGGCTACCCAGGTCAGTGGTCCATCTTTCCCGTAACCAAGTGGAGCACTGTGCAACGCCGGGTTGCGCGTCATCATGCTCTTGACCCGGCCGATGTCGTTGTTGTCGATGGCCTGCTTGAGTTGCCCGATCTCCGCAAAGGAGTCGACGTGAGCCTTGAGCTTAGGCCAGCTTGCGAACCCGTAGAGACGCGCGACCTGGAACTGCGCGTCGGCGAGCGATGCCACCGCGCCGGTGTTGAGCAGGTCCTTGGCCTGGTCCTTCAGGTGGCGGAGATTGGGACGGTCGGGAAGAGGGCGTGGCGCCTCTTGTGGATCAGTCGACATGCGACCTCCTTTCATCGAATCGCCCGGTGTCCGCGCATCGGGCTGAAAGAAGGTTGCTGAGACTTGATACTGAAGGTGGGCTTCTACCCTTTCCGCGGACTGGATGCGCCCTTTACGCGAAGGGAATCCTATCATATTTTCATGAGACGGCGGGAGTTCTTAAGGGGAATGGCGGGTGCCGCTTCCGCGGGCACGCCGTCGTCGGTGCTGGTGCATGAGCACGTCCTCGTTGATTTTGTAGGTGCGGATCGCATCCGCCCGGGACGATACGACCGCGATGAGGTGTTTCGGATTGCGCGACCAAAGCTCGAACAGGTGAGACAATTTGGATGCCAGCGTCTGCTCGACTGTACACCGAACTTTCTAGGGCGGGATCCGGCGCTGCTGGCGCGCCTCTCCGATGTTACGGGCCTGGAGATCTGGTCGAACACCGGCTTGTATGGGGCCGCGGATCACAAGTTTTTGCCGGCTTTTGCGCGGAGCGAATCGTCTGAGCAGCTTGCGAAGCGGTGGATAGCTGAGACGCGGAGCCCTTGGCGGCCCCGGTTCATTAAAATCGGTGTGAACAGCGGGCCGCTCGATGAATTGGACCGTAAGCTGGTACGATCCGCGGCAATCACCTCGCGCGAGACCGGACTGACGATAGCGTCACATACCGGCGATGGCGCCGCCGCACTAGAGCAGTTGGAAATCGTGACGGCAGAGAGGATTAGCACCGTGAAATTCGTTTGGGTTCATGCACAGAATGAACGGGACCACGGGCTGCACGAGAAGGTCGCGCGGGCGGGCGCGTGGGTCGAGTTTGATGGCGTCGGGCCGAAAACCGCCGCATACCATCTCGAGTGCATTCGCGTCCTCACGGCGAAAGGGTTTCTCAACCGAACGCTGATTTCTCAGGATTCTGGTTGGTATCACGTGGGCGAACCTGGCGGTGGCGACTTCCGCGGGTACACCTACCTGTACAGCGATTTTCTGCCGCTATTGCCGCCCGCGCAAGTCCCTGTTTTGATGCTGGAGAACCCACGCTCGGCGTTCGGCCGTTAGTGGCTCGGGTCGTCGCACCGGAATCTCGCTAACCCTCATTTGTGCCGCCGACCGGCCCCATGACAAAAAATAGTGCGAGTGAAACGCCGAAAGTGAAACACCGTAGTGACCCTAGGCTAATGCTTATCGCGGCCAGGCCCCCACCGGCATATTCGGATTGCTCGGCCGTGCCTTCGAATCTGCATACGCCTTCTGCACCGGATCCGGAAAAGTAGAGATCAATTTCGCAATCTGCGTCTGAATCGTCGCGACAATCTCGGGCCGCTCCGGCGCCACATCATAGCTTTCATCCGGGTCATTATCCAGATCGTAAAGCTCGGGGCGCGTCAATTGGAAATTGTGTGTGCCCCCAGGAGGCGCCGGCGCGTAGGCTGCCGTATTGTGCCGCGCCACATGCAGCTTCCAATTCTTCCACCGCGCACACTGCAGATCCCAATTGTTGAAATACAACAACGGCGGACGGTCTGTCGCGTGCTCGCCACCGGCGAGCAGCGGCCACATATCGACGCCATCGAGCGGAGCCGCCGGCAGCTTTCCGCTGCACAGCTTCGTGACCGTAGGAAAGACATCCATGAGCGACGCTAACGCCTGCGTCGTCTTCCCACGTGGAATCTTACCTGGCCAGCGCGCCAAAAACGGCTCGCGGATGCCGCCCTCATATGTTGAGCCTTTGCGTCCACGCAATCTGCCAGGGCTGCCCTGATACCAAGGTCCGTTATCACTCGAGAACAGGACGAGAGTATCGTTCTCAAGACCTTCTTCTGCAAGCGCCTTGAGCACTTCGCCCACGCTCCAGTCGAGTTCCTCAATCACATCTCCATACAGGCCCTGTGGCGATTTCCTCCGAAAGCGCTCCGAGGCCGCCAGCGGTATGTGCGGAAACGTGTGCGGCATATAGAGGAAGAAAGGCGAACCCCTCGAGGCGCGGATGAAATCCGTTGCCACTCGTGTGTAGCGCGCTGTTAAAGTTTCAAGCTTTGCGGGCTCCTCCACGATCTGCGTATCCTTGAGCAGCACGCGCGGTGTCATGTCGTTGCTGTAAGGAATGCCGAAATACTGATCGAAGCCGCGACTCGTTGGAAGATATTCCACCGGCCGGCCGAGATGCCATTTGCCCACGCAAGCCGTGCGATAGCCACGGTCCTTCAAAACATTGGCGAGCGTAATCTCGTCCAGATTCAATCCGTCTTTGTCCTGCGGAAAGAACACCCGCGGCACACCCACTCGGGTGGGATAACGCCCCGTCAGCAGTGCGGCTCGCGAAGGGGAGCAAACCGGGTCGGCCGAACACATGTTCGTAAACCGGATTCCCTCGTGAGCCAGGCGATCGAAGTTCGGCGTCGGAATTTTCGAACCGTATGGGCCCAAATCCCCGTAGCCAAGGTCGTCGCAAAAGATCAGAACGATGTTCGGAGACTTCGCGGGCGCAGCCTCGAGGGCGCCGCCAAGCGCCGCCGCTCCCATCGTTCGAAGCATCGCGCGCCGATTGAGGTTCTGCAACGTTACTAAGGTAACGCAAGTCCGGACCTCGGGCGGTTGATACAATCAACGCCGGTGGAGGATTTGCAGCAAGATGATGACGAATCGCACATCACGGCGATTTTTTCTGGGAGCGGCGACGGCCGCGGCAGCAGCGCGAGTGTGGGGTGCAAACGATCGGATCAATGTGGCGATTGTGGGCCTGGGAGGCCGCGGCTCCAGCCACTTGAAGATCTATTCCAATTTGCCTGAGGCCCGCGTCGTAGGACTCTGCGACATCAACCAGGCAGCTCGTGAACGCGCCCAGGCGACTCTCCTCAAGAACACCGGCGAGAAGGCGAAAGAGTTCGAAGATATGCGGCAGGCGTTCGCCGATTCCGACGTCCAAGCCGTTTCCATCGCAACTCCCAACCACTGGCATGCGCTCGCCGCTATCTGGGCCATGCGGGCAGGGAAGGATGTCTACGGCGAGAAACCCGCCTGCTACGACATCTACGAGGGCCAGAAGATGATCGAAGTGGCCCGCCAGACCAACCGCATGCTACAGATCGGCTCGCAGCATCGCAGCATGCCCTTCAAGATTCGAGCGATGGAGGCGCTACACGGCGGCTTGATCGGCGATGTATATCTGTCGAAGGGCTTGTGCTTCAAGCGGCGTGCCTCGATAGGCCACAAAGACGATAGCCCCGTTCCTCCCGGCGTGAACTGGGATCTGTTCCGTGGGCCGGCGCCCATGCGGGCGTTCAACGAACTGCGCTTCAAATACAACTGGCACTGGTTCTGGGACACCGGCAACGGCGATATCGGCAACCAGGGTGTGCACGAAATGGGCGTGGCGCGCTGGGGTCTGGGCGATCCGCCGTTCCCGCAGACTGCATTCGCGCAAGGCGGCAAGTACGCCTATAAGGACGATCAGGAAACACCAAATACACTCCTGGCAAGCTACTCTTACGGCACAAAAGAACTCGTTTTCGAAGTGCGCGGGCTGTTGACCGGCGCCGAAGGCGGTGCCGTCAAGCGTTCTACACGAGCCCCAGCCGAAGGAGCCAGCGCGCCTTCCGAAACTTCGCCAACCACTACCGTTCCCAGCAAGGGGGCGCCGCTGAACATTATGGTGGGCAACCTCTTCTACGGCACCGAGGGCTGGGCCGCCATGAGCGATCAAGGCTTCCAGGCGTTCAAAGGCGAGACCAACGAGCTCGTTGCCGACGAGCGGCCCGAGCACGGACCTGGGTCCGATGGCACCGCACTTCACATGCAGAATTTTCTCGCGGCGTGCCGCTCCCGCAACTACAAAGAGCTGCATGACGAGATTGGGAACGCGTACCTGAGCGCAAGCCTGTGCCACCTGGCCAACATCAGCTATCGTGTCGGCCGCAAACTCACGCTCACGGCCGGACCGAAGTTTGCCAACGATCCCGAAGCGGACAAATTGCTTACGCGCGTCTACCGCAAGCCGTACGTGGTAGCGTAGCGCTCCGCTGTGCCGCTCCGATCATCGCTGGGAATCAGTTGGCGATGGTTCCAGATCATCCTGGCCGGCGTGGCCGTCGCAGTTTCGATGATCGTTTGGCTGCTGAAGGGCGGTCCGGACATCATCGAAATTCTCGTGTTCGTATTCGTCACGGGAAATATCACGGTATTTGGATTGAACCTTGCCGGCCCTCTATTCGACCAGCCATTTCCGCGTAACTGGATCGTCTATCTGGCATTGCTGCTCCCCATAGGCGCAACAGGCAGCCTCGCTGCGGCGCTCATTCTGTATTGGCTGCATCCGCCTGTCAATCAAGAGATCAGCCGTTGGTTCGTTTCAAACATCGGTCTCGCGACCTTGATGGCGCTTCTGACCGGCATCAGCACCTACGCAGTCCAAAGTACGCGGAGGCAGCTCGAAGCGGAGAAAGAACAGCTGCGAAAAGAAGTCTTCAAGGGGCTGAAACGTGTACAGGATCAAGAGGCTCAGTTGCAAGCGGCCTTTGAGATTCAGGCGAATCTATTGCCCAAAACGATTCCGCAAATTCCCGGCGTGCAAATCTCTTGCGCCTGGCAGCCGGCCCAAGTAGTCAGCGGCGACTATTTCGATGTAATCGCGCTCTCCGGCAAAAGGATCGCCTTCTGCCTGGCGGACGTGGCCGGCAAAGGGATGGGCGCTGCAATGCTCATGGCGAATCTCCAGGCCGCGTTCCGTGCCTTCGTGGCGGAGGCCACCGGGCCCGCCGCACTTTGTTCGAAGCTCAACCAGACGCTGTGCGCTACTGCCACATCGGGTAAATTCGTGACATTCTTCTATGGCGTAATCGATTGCGAGCAGATGACCCTGCAATATGAAAACGCCGGGCATCTTCCGCCTCTTCTTCTGCGTAGTGGAAGTTCCAGCAAGCTCACGGAGGGCGGCACGGTCCTTGGATTGTTTGCTAATGCCGAATATCACGACCGGGTAGTTGCACTAGAGCCCGGTGACTGCCTCATTCTCACGACTGACGGCGTCACGGAAGCGGCCGATGCCTGTGACGACGAGTTTGGGCAGGGCCGGGTTGTGGCCGCTGCCTTGGGGGCATTACCAGACGGTGTCCACGCGATTCGCGTCAAGATTCTCGAAGAAGTCGCAGCCTTCTGCAACGGCGACTTCCACGACGACGCCTCTCTTATGGCAGTCATCCTCCAGTCTTAAATTGAAAATGGGCGTTCGCGAATCATCCGTGTCCGCCTTGCCTTGCGGCATTCAGGCTAGCATTGCTTAGCGGGGTTATTTTGCCCGCATTATGAGTCTTGCCGCCCCTTCACCTGCGTCCCCACCATCTGTTTCAAGCAAGCGGCTGCTGCCCTGGCTAGTTGCGATTGCCTTTTTCATGGAGTCGCTTGACACGACGATTCTAAACACCGCCGTGCCTGCCGTCTCAGAGGCCCTCCATGTCACGCCGCTCAGCATGAAAGCGGTGTTGGCCAGCTACACCTTGAGCCTCGCCATTTTTATTCCTATCAGCGGTTGGATGGCAGATCGCTTCGGAACGCGCGATGTTTTCGCTTCCGCCATCGGAATTTTCACTCTCGGCTCGCTACTATGCGGCATTTCCAGCAACATTCATCTGCTGGTCGCGTGCCGCCTCCTGCAAGGGTGCGGCGGAGCCATGATGGTGCCGGTCGGCCGCCTCACCCTTATCCGCACTTTCGCCAAATCCGATCTGATCCGCACGATGAGCTTCGTTTCTATTCCTGCGCTGGTAGGTCCGATGCTCGGACCCATCGCCGGCGGCCTGATTGTCGGATATCTTCACTGGCGCTTTATCTTTTTTGTGAACATACCGATCGGTCTGATCGGGCTTCTGGCGGTCTATATGCATCTGCCGAACTATCGCGAAGAACGAACTCATCCCCTCGATGTCCTCGGCCTCATCCTATTCGGCTCCGGTATTGCCTTGCTCTCGTATGTCCTCGAAGTCTTCGGCGAGCACACGCTCAGTTCGCGCGAAGTTCTCGGGCTTTTGACAATCGCTGTGGTGCTTATCGTCGGCTATGGCCTGTACGCCGCCCGCATCGAGTTTCCTCTGCTGCAAATGAGACTGTTCCGGGTTCGTACGTTTCGCGCAGCAGTGAGCGGCGGTTTTTTCACACGCCTCGGCCTCGGCGGAGTGCCGTTTCTGCTGCCCCTCCTCTATCAGGTTGGTCTCGGATTTAGTCCTGTTCAATCCGGTTTGCTGATCATGCCGCAGGCGATTGCCGCCATGACTTCGAAATCCGTTATTTCACAAATTCTGGCACGCTTCGGCTATCGCAATTTCCTGATCTGGAACACGGTCATTATTGGACTGCTACTCTCGCTGTTCGCGGGCATCGGCCTTCGCACACCGGTATGGGCCATCGTGCTGCTGGCGTTCTCCTACGGCGCTTTCACTTCCATGCAATATACGAGCCTCAACACTCTCGTGTACGCCGATGTAGCCGATGAAGAAGCAAGTAACGCCAGTTCCATTGCGAGCACGATGCAGCAGCTCTCCATCAGTTTCGGAGTGGCGGCTGCCGGACTGGCGACCGCTCTCTTCATTCCCGACCGGTTACTTTCGAATCCAGTGGAGATGATTCACGGCACGCACCTCGCGCTGCTTGTTCTGGGCGGTTTGACGATTTTGTCCACCATCATCTTTCGCGAATTGCGGCCGGGCGATGGCGCCAAAGTCAGCCGGCAAAAAGTAGTCCACCCGAGCGGCTAATTCTCAGAAGGTTTTTTCATTCGGTCCGCAATGCGCGCATTGGATCCACTGCCGCCGCCCGCCGGGCCGGAACGAAATTGGCCATGAATGAAACTCCGGCAACGCCTAGAATCATTGCCGCATAAATCATCGGATCTCGTGAACTGACTCCGAACAGTAGCGCCTCCAGTAAGCGCGCCGCTATGAGTGTCGCTACCAGGCCAATAGCCGCTCCCGCCGCCACCAACGCCATCCCGCTGCCGAGAATCGCACGCACCACTTGGTCCGGCCGCGCGCCAAGCGCCATACGGATACCGATCTCGTGCGTCCGCCGGCTAACCGCGTAAGAAATCACTCCATAGACACCCGCTGCCGCCAGCGCCAGCGCAACGATCGCAAATGCGCCGAACAACCAGGAGTACGCGCGCCTCGCCCACATGGATTGATGGAGGCGTTCGGTCATGCTGCGCATGTCGTACATGGCAACGCCCGGATCCACGCGCCGCAATACATCGCGCGCCGGCCCGGCAAGCATCTCGGGATCGATAGCGCCGCGCAGCACAATGCTCATGGATTCCAGAGGCGCTTCGCCATACGGAAAATACACCGCTGGCCGTGTCTCCTGGTCAAGCCCGTAATGCTTCTCGTCCTTGACCACGGCTGTCACGGTAATCCACGGCGCCTTGTCTCCGCTATGCCGTATGCGTTTGCCCACCGCTGTCTCAACGCTCCAGTAACGGCGCGCGAATGCCTCGCTCACGATCGCCACGAGAGGTCCTTTGGCCGGATCCGCACTCCATCCGTCCGTGCCGACTCGCAACAGGTTGTCCCGCTCGTCAAAAGCCCGCCCTGCGAGGAAGGTCATCCCAATAGCATCAAAATATCCAGGCATGACGGCCACTTGCAGGACGACCGGATTTTGTTCATGGGGACCAGGCGGAGGCGCACCTTCGGCCTGAAAGAAATTCCCCCAATGTCCTCCCAGGGGAGGCGCCGACGCCGCGGTTGCCAATTGCACGCCCGGTATATGACGAAGCTGCTCCACCAGATTGCGAAAGAACACCAGCTTTTGTTCTGCCTTTCCATAGACAGCCGGCGATAGATCGACACTGAACGTGATTACATTTTCGGGCCGGAATCCTGGATCGACATGCAGCACTTTGTCGAAGGACTCGATTAGCAAGCCAGCTGAAATCAGGAGCATCAACGCCAGCCCGATTTCACATACCACCAGTCCGCTGAGTGTGCGCCGGCTTCCGCGCGAAAGCGAGAAACGTGTGCCGCTCTCCTGCAGCGCGCTTCCGGCAGAAACGCGTGAGGCCTGGAGCGCCGGCAGCAGACCGAACACCATTGCCGCTGCCCCGGTAATCAGGACACAGAAGAGCGCGAAACGGGCATCGAGGGCAAAGTTTATCCAGCGGGGCATCTGGTCAGGTATTAACGTCAGTAAGCCGCGCAAAAAGAGATAACCCAACGCGACGCCAGCCGCACCTCCGATCCCCGCCATCACGAGTGTCTCTGTCAGTAACTGCCGGATAATGCGGCTCCCGGACGCGCCGATCGCCGTTCGAATCGCGATTTCGCGCACGCGCTCGGCGCCACGCATCATCATCAGCGCGGCGACATTCACGGACGCAATCAGCAGTACGATCCCGACGGCGCCGAGTAGCATACGGCTCACCGTGCGGAAATTGCCTAGAAAGCGATCCCGCAACGGTGTAATAATCGGCGACGTCACCTTGTTTGCATTCAGATGGGCACTCTTGTGCACACGCAGCAGATCGGCGTGCGCCTGCTCTATCGAGACGCCGTGCTTCAGGCGTCCCACGCCGTTGAGATACCAGCCCGTTGAAGCATTCGGATCGGCCGCGAGCGGCACCCATAGTTCCACCCGGTCCGGAAAGACCGCATCGCCCGGCAGAACGCCGATCACCGTATACGATTCACCGGACAGCTTGATTACTTGTCCGAGTGCCTCGCGGCTGCCATGAAACAGCCTCTGCCAGAGACTGTAGCCTAAAAGCACGACCTTCTCGCCACCCGGGCTGTCCTCTTGTGGAGAGAAGTTGCGGCCGGCAACAAGTTTCAGGCCCAGCACACCTAACAAGTCGTGGGTGACAAGCGCGCCCGGAATCCGCTCTGCCGCGCCGAAGCCGGAGAGGTTGAAATCGTTTTGCTTGATGAACGCCATCGAGTCAAAGGTTGCGTTGTGTTTCTGCCATTCATAGAAATCGGCATTTGAAACTCCGACATACTTCAGCTTCCACTGGGGCGCAGTCTCGTCCAGATCGACAAGCTGCGCGGGCTCTTTGAACGGTAGAGGCCGCAAAAACATTCCATTAAAGATGCTGAAAATAGCAGCATTACCGCCGATACCCAGCGCCAGCATTCCGATCACGAGTGAACTGAAGGCCGGTCTTGTATGTAGATTGCGAAGAGCCAGCCGTAAGTCATGGCGAAAGCCGCACAAAGGCGCGGCCGGCTCGATCTCCCCGGCCAGCGACTCGCTCTGCGCCAATATTTCCTCGGCACGAAGCCGCGCGTCGGCTTCCGATATTCCTTGGACGAGCAACTCCTTATAACGATCTTCGAGATCCTGCGCCAGTTCTTCGATAATTTCCGCCTCGCGCGCGCCCTTCAAATGAAGTCTCGCCAGCCGTTCCCGAACGATCGTTTTCCAGTCAGGCATATTCAATCCCCGTGATTCGGCGTATCGCTTCTGCAAACTGCAGCCAGCCGCGACGTTGCGCCGCCAGCACTTTACGCCCGGCCGGAGTCAGCCGGTAAAAGCGCCGACGCCGTTCGCCGGCCTTTTCCACCCAGCGGCCCTGAATCCAGCCGCGCCCCTCGAGCCGGTACAGTAGCGGATAGAGCGAGGCTACCTGGAACGTGAGCGTGCCTTCCGAGCGCGCGGCAATCAATTTGCTGATTTCATACCCATGACGCGCTTGCCGTTCAATCAGCGAAAGGATCAAAAGTTCCGCGCTTCCTTTTTTGAGCTCGTGCTGGGTCATATATGTATGTATACAACATATAACAACACAAGCTATGTCGACGTGTTCAGCGGGCCTGGCGGTTGATCCACTTATCGACCACCGGGACGACATAGTCGTTCAAACGGTCCAGGAGCTGCGAGGGATCGGTGTGGTAATCACCATTTTGCGGTGCACTTCCCGCAAGAAGCCTTCGTCGTACGCTCGATCGGCCATGGCGAGCAAAGGATCGTAATATCCATTTACATTGAGCAGAGCGCAGGCCTTACGATGCAATCCAAGCTGCGACCATGTCACCACCACACGCACGGATATCGTCTGCCGGCGAAATGGATTGAGGGCGACGGCTGCGCTATGGCGCTCGTTTTCTCCGGGCTAGCTCCATACGATGCATTTTGCGTGCGTCGCATGATTCTCGACATCCGATAGTCGCTTGCTTTGCTATTGACCGGCTATAAGAAGTATGCGACATACGGATAGGGATGAAAATCCTGACTATAGATGGTTAAATTCCGAGGCTTGGGCAGAGCCCAATACATGTTGAATTAAGATCGATAGCTTCCGAATAACGCGTAATTCCGGATCCGCGCGAAAATAGACCGATTCACTTGTCCGACCCGCCGACAAACTGGACAGAACCGGTATGCGCAGCATGACGGCCGGAAAATTTAGAACGAAGTCCGAGTTCGTAAAGTCTGGTTATGCAGGACACCCTGCCCCTCAGTTTTGGTAGCGGCGGTCCGGCGACCCGCCGCTCAAAATGAAGGCGCGCATCCTGCGAAAGTTCACTACGTTGTTGATCTTCGGCGTTGCCAGCAGGCGTTCTTCACGAAAGTCTTGATCATCGCCGGGCAGATCCGGCCGAGCAGTAGTGCTCAGGAAAACTAGCAACTATGAGTCCAGCCATCGGGCAAGGTGTGTTGACAACTTCACGAACGGAGCTGCTATTAGGTAAACCGTTGGGATTCTGATCCTGGCCGCAATAGACGAAGAACAGTCTATCGGACTCTTCACGGAGGCTCTCAAACTTGGCACAGGTAACGAAACGCAATCGCAACACGCAGTTGCGATAGGTTGCCGCGAACCTCGCGGCTGTCAGCGATTTCCTTCAGATACCGTTATTGAAAATAAGCCGACGATAACTCCTAAGCCAGTCCCATGGGGCTTCCAGACCTCCTCAGCTTGTGATATGTTCAAGCTGCCCTGACACGGTTATCAATGTGATGGGCGCGCCAACTATGAGTTCATAGAGCGTCTCTGCGAAGTAGAGATTTGCGTATGAGCTGTCGTCGTTCGAGACAGTCGCTTACGTTCCCCGTACTTTGGCCCGGCGATGTGCAAGTTCCGCTCGCACAGAATGAAGCGGAAGGTGCATCGACGGGAGATGCGAAGTCTGTACCTGAGCGAAAGGCTAGAGGATCGGGCGATATTGATCTTCTCTTCGAGCGATATTCGCGGTTGGTTCTCGGCACTGCGTACCGCGTGCTGGGGAACTCCAACGAGGCTGAAGAGGTGGTCCAGGAAGTCTTCTTCTATCTCTGCCGGAAATCGCAGCTCTTTGACGAATCGAAGGGCAGCCTAAAGGCGTGGATCATACAGATAGCGTTCAGTCGAGCGCTTGACAGGAAGCTGTATCTAGCACGAACGGGTTTCTATACGGACGGAAATACCGCCTGTCTGCAATTGCGCGAAGAAGCAGATCTGGAACAGGAGGTCGATGCAAGGCTTACTCGAAAACATCTAGAGACCGCGTTTTCCGGGTTGACGGACCGGCAGCGTCGCACCATTGAGTTTTTCTATTTTGAAGGGCTGGATCTAAGGGAGATCAGCGAGCAACTCGGGGAGCCGCTTGGTAGGGTGCGCCACTACCTTTATCGCGGCCTCGAACGTTTGCGCAAGAGTTCTCTCCTGCGCCGGCTTCGTTTGTAAATTAATCATCGAAACTGGTACAAGTTGGAATTTTGCTTCGTATCCATCGTAGAAGCACGCTTGCTCGAGGGGGGACGAAGCACATGAGAAGACCGTGTTTTAGACTTTCTTCACTGTTCGGTCTTATCGCTTTCTGTATCGGGATCTGCCTAACGTTTTCAAGTTCGCCGCTACCGGCCCAATCGACCTACGGATCCGTCACCGGCTCGGTGACGGATCCGTCTGGAGCTCCCATGACTGGAACTCAGGTGACACTAACGAATCTCGGTACCTCGGAAAAGCGAACACAAACGACGGGAGACGATGGGCTCTACTTGTTCCCGAACCTCCTACCAGGCCTTTACCGCATTGAGGTAGAAAAGGCAGGTTTCAACAAATATGCCCGGCCCGAAGTTCGCGTGGAGGTCAATCAGACTTCCCGTATTGACGTCAGCATGCAGATTGGAAACGTCAGCCAAGTCGTGGAGGTAACTGGTGAGACTCCGCTGCTGCAGCCAGAGACTTCGTCCCTGGGAACGGTTGTGGGAGCGCGTACGGCCAATGAGCTTCCTTTGAACGGCCGCAACATTTTTAACCTCACAACTGTGACTCCCTCGGTGGTCCCGCAAGGAAGCACGGAGGGCACGGTAGTAGGCAAGAACCCCTTTGATTTCGCGAATTATCAGATCGGCGGATCCTTCGCGAACGAGAGTGCGATCTATCTGGACGGGCAGCCGCTCAATACGGGTTATATCAACCTGCCGCTCCTGGTTCCGACCCAGGACTCGGTTTCCGAGTTCAAGGTCCAGTACAACAATCTAGGGCCCGAATGGGGCAAGTTCGCGGGCGGCGTCATTAACATGAGCACGAAATCCGGAACGAACCAATGGCACGGCCTGCTGTATGAATACCTGCGTAACAGAGTTCTGAATGCGAATGAGTTCTTTAACAAGACTTCGCAGCTCCAGAGCGGCAGAGAGAACAAGGCCCCTCCGTTCACCCAGAACCAGTTTGGCGGAACCGTTAGCGGAGCAGCGATCAAAGACAAAACCTTCTTTTTCGGCAGCTATGAAGGATTCCGGTTGCGCTCAGGCACAGTCTACACGACCACAGTACCCACAGCGGCCGAGCGAACGGGAAACTTCTCCGCGCCCGGACTCCCGACGATCTACGACCCGCTATCAGTCAATCCTAATTGTCCGGCGGGGAGCACCTGTGCCCGCACCGCATTTCCTGGTAATATCATCCCGTCACCGCGCATCAACCCTACGTCCAGTTACTTGCTCAGGCTTTTTCCGCTGCCAACTGGCAACTCGTTGACAAATAACTTCACCACAGCGGCGAGCCAGGGTGGAAATATCGATCAATACGTAGCTCGCGTGGACCAACACATTACCGACAAACAGATGTTTTTCGGCAGGTTTAGTTATTGGAAGCTGCTCAGCCTGCCGCAGGATCCGTTCGACACGGGTCTTTGTAAAGATCGTTGTCAAGAGGACACCAACAGCAAGAGCCTCGCTCTGGGCTACACGTTTGTAATTACTCCGACCACCACGTTTAATTTGAATGCCAGTCTCGGCCGTTTCACCTACCTGCGCACACCTAAGAATGCGAATTTCGATTTCACGCAACAGGGTTGGCCGGCAGCTTACAATGGTGCGGTTCCCAACATCGAGCGTACTCCGTTGACTCCTTGCCTGGCTGTCAGCGACAACTTGGTTAGCTGTAGCCAAGGCCAGAGCGCCATCTCCGATTACGATACGATGTACAACATTTCTCCTCAATTTACGATGGTCCGCGGGCGCCACACGTTCGTCTTTGGCGGGCAATTGCAGTACACGTTCGACAACTACCTTCAGACCAACACTGGCGGCGGACTCATCTCGTTCAATGGCTCCTGGACCCAGAGTTTGGCGCGGAACGCGACGGGCGCTATCGGCGGGCTCGATATTGCCGACTATCTGCTTGGATTTGGCCTCGGATCGGGTGCTGCATTCGGCAATCAGACTACCGGCTCCGCGGTTATTTCCCAGCCGGTCGCGGGGAAGCAGACCTACCGTGCCCTGTATTTTGCCGATAATTGGCGCGTCGCGAATAAGCTAACCCTGAACTTAGGACTGCGCTATGAACTGCAAGGCCCCTGGTCGGAACGCTATGACCGGTTGACTTACTTCGATCCGAGCGCCAGAAATTCGAGCGTCACGGGCTGCGGCGGTACTCCAGGCAGCCCTTGTCTAGGAGATCTGTTCCTTGTTAAGAACGGCGTGAACGACACCAGAAATAGCCTGCCGCTGCAGAAGAAGAACTTCGCACCCAGGATAGGATTTGCCTACGCCGTGGACTCCAAAACGGTGATTCGTGGAGGATATGGCATATTCTTCATTCCGAATTTTGTTTCGTTTAACACCAATCCGTACATCGACCCTGTGAACAGCGGCACTTCGCCCTTCTTCGCCAGCAACAATCAAGGGCTGACCCCTTCGGGTACTTTGAACGCCAGCAACTGTGTTTTGACAGCTCCCGGGGCGGCTAATTTTAGCTGTGCTACTCCGGGTCCATTCGGCCCGACCCTCACTATTCCGCCTGGCCGGAATCCGCAGCCCGACGCTTCGATGTATGCCCTCCGACAGTCGCCGTTGGGGGCGACTGCCTACACCGTGCAAAGTAGTGGATATGTTCAACAGTGGAATCTGAACATCCAGCGGCAACTGCCCGGCGGCTTCTTTGCGGATATCGCGTACGCGGGATCCCATGGTCTAGGTCTGCCAAACAGCAACCAACCAAGCATCAACCAGATTCCTAACAGCTTCATAGATCAGGCTGCGCAGCAGCACGCGGCGGGCCAGCCAGTGTCGATCGCTCAACCTGTCACAACCTATCCCTTTAGCATGGCTTTGCCCGGAAATTTGGGCCCAGGAAGCCTCATTCAAGGCCAACTCGATCGGCGCTTTCCCCAGTGGAGCGACGTGCAAATGAACGGCTTGAGTTGCTGCTTCAGCAGATACAATGCGCTGCAGGCAAGCGTACAGAAACGGTTCTCAAGTGGAGGAACGTTGCTGGTAGCTTATACTAACGCCAAACTGATCACTAACACCGACACCCTCACGACTTGGTTAGAAGGTGGTCAAACCGGCGGCGTTGGCGCAGCTCAGGATTGGAATAACCTCTCCAAGGAACGCTCCCTCTCCTCTCAGAATGTGAGACAGGTCCTTGTGATCAGTTACGTGGTCGATTTGCCGATTGGCAAGGGCAGGAGATACCTGAGCAACGCGAGCGGTTTCACGGGCAAGCTCATATCCGGCTGGGGTATGGATGGCACCACATATTTTCAGACGGGCTTCCCGCTGAAATTCAACACCAGTTCCGGCACGCCGCTCTCAGCTTTAGGCTTGGGCATCGGAACACTCAGGCCGAACGTCGATCCCGCGTGTAACCAATCGGGATCCGGCGAGCGCGGACAGAGACTTGGGAGCTGGTTCAATACGGCGTGTTTCTCAGCTCCGCCCGCATATGGTTTCGGCACTGAGCCGCGCGTCGATCCTCACCTTCGCCAGGACAGCAAAAACAATTGGAACTGGGCAGTCTTCAAGAAGACATACTTCGGTCCCTCGGAGCGGATGAACATTGAATTCCGCGCCGAATTTTTCAACCTGTTCAACCGTGCGCAGTTTGGGCCGCCCAACACTTCGTTTGGCAGCAACACGTTCGGTGTCGTCAGTTCCACGGTCGGCAACCCTCGTCTTATCCAATTTGGGCTGAAGTTCGCGTTCTGAGAAAATTTGGAGCCTGGAGGGGAGTGCATTTTGTGGACTTCGTTTCTCGATATTCTCAGTAGCTGAGAATGGAACGCCGCCTGGCAGGAGGCCATTTCAATCGCCGCGATTTTCTCCGGCTTTCGAGCCTTGCAGTCAGCGCCCCGATATTTGAGACGAAGCTCCCTCGCGGGCTGGATTTTACGCTTCAGAACTCGCCCACTTCGCAGAAATACCTCATCGAAACCATGCCGGGGGGCGTTGCGTTGTTTGACTACAACAACGATGGTCTGCTCGACGTTTTCCTGGTGAATGGCGGGCGCTTGGCGAACTCCATGGCGCTGCCGGAAAAATTCGACCGCGGAAATCCACGTTACTGGAATCGGCTCTATCGGCAAAACAAGGACGGAAGCTTCAGCGATGTTACCGAAGCCGCCGGCTTAGATAACGCCGGCGCGGGTAACTACGGCATGGGTGTTGCTGTGGGCGATTACGACAATGACGGTTATCCCGATCTGTTCGTCACAAGCTACGGGAAGAACATTCTATACCACAATAATGGTGACGGAACCTTTACTGACGTGACAGCTAAGGCCGGAGTTGCTGGCGGCGGATGGTCCATGTCAGCGGGCTTCTTCGATTTTGACAATGATGGGCACGTGGACCTTTTTGTCACCCGCTACATGGAGTGGGACACGCGGCACAGCAAGACCTGCGGTGGCGCCTGGCGCACTTATTGTCCGCCCGGGGAATTCCCCAGCACTACCAACCTTCTCTACCGCAATCGCGGAAACGGCACGTTCGAGGATATCAGCGAAAGATCCGGCATAGGTGCCCAAAAGGGCCGCGCGCTTGGGGTTGCCTTCGCCGACTACGACAACGACGGCTTCACCGACATCTTCGTGGCTAACGACGGCATGCAGCAATACCTCTACCACAACAACGGAGACAGGACCTTCACTGAATGCGCTCTCGAGTCCGGGGCCGCCCTGTCCGCAGATGGCAAGCCGCTTTCCGGCATGGGCGCGGTCTTTCAGGATTATGATAACGACGGCATGGCCGACCTCATCGTGACTGTGCTGCCGCGTGAAGTCTATGGCGCCTACCACAACGATGGCCAAAAGCTGTTCACGCAAAGTAGTCTCGAGACCGGTCTCGGCGCGCTGACGGCGGCAAGCTCTGGCTGGGGCGTGGGCCTGGAAGATCTCAATAACGATGGCTGGAAGGACCTGCTCGTGGCGCAAAGCCATGTGCTCGATAACGTTGAAGCGATCGATCCCTCGCTACATTACCTCGAGCCGCCGCTCGCCGCTCTGAATTACAACGGCCGTTTCGAGCGGACTACTTCCGGAGTTACAACCTCTATCGCGGGCCGCGGTTTGGCCTTCGGAGATCTGAATAATGATGGCTGGATGGACGCGGTCGTGACAGTCCTTGGCGGGCAGCCGCTCGTTCTGCTGAATCGCGGGGGTAAACAGCATTGGTTGGCGATCACCCTTCGTGGTACTCGAAGCAACCGGGACGGACTTGGCGCGCGGGTTCGGGTGAACGGCCAGACGCGATATGCGACCACGGCTGGAAGTTATCTCTCGTCAAGCGATAAACGACTTCATTTTGGTCTGGGATCAGCAACAACTGTCAGTGTGGAGATTGCTTGGCCTTCCGGTTCCCGCCAGACGATCGATGATGTTCGCGCGGATCAGTTTCTTGAAGTGCGTGAGCCGGAGCACTCTTGATGCACGTGCTTCCGATTCTGTGGCTCGCGTTGCAGAGCGTTTCATCGGGAGCCGCTCAGCATATGGACGCGGGTGTTGCTGCACACCGGCAGGGGCATTTTGATGCGGCGATTACCGAATTTCGCAAAGCAGCGCAAGCCGATCCAAACTTGACCGAAGCATTTCTCAATCTGGGCGAAGAGTATATGCAGACCCGCGACTACAGCGCCGCCATAGCGCCACTCAAGCGCGCGTTGGAGTTGCGTCCGGACCTCGAGGCGGCGCATCTTCAGCTGGGGTACGCACTTTTGTCGCAGGGCTTCGCGGCCGAGGCCATTCCGCACCTGGAGCGTGTTCATGCGGTGGAGGCATTGGGAATCGCTCAAATCGAGACGGGCCAATACCAGGAGGCAATCTCGAACCTGAGTGCCGCATTGATCAATCGTCCCAATGATCCCGACTTGCTGTATTACTTAGGCCGTGCCGGCGGATTGCTGTCGAAGCGCGCCATCGACACCCTTATGGAAGTTTATCCGGATTCGGCGCGCTCACACCAGGCAATGGCTGAAAACTACTACGTATTGCGGCAAATGCCACAAGCCGAAAATGAATTCCGAGACGCGCTGCGGCAGCGGCCCGACATACCGCGTCTGCATCTTGAACTTGGTTTGGTGTACGCAGGAGCTTCGCAATGGGACAAAGCGGAAGAGGAATTTCGTGCCGAATGCAAGCTGCAGCCAGGTAATGCCGAAGCTAGTTACCGTCTTGGACACACTTTGCTGCAGGGAGGAAAAGCGCGGGAGGCACAGCAGGAACTCGAACGCGCCGACCGCCTGAAGCCCGACATGCCAGAGACCCTATATTCGCTCGGCAAGGCCGCTTCCCTTAACGGCAATGCTGCTTTGGCCGAAAAATCCTGGCTGCGTGTCATCGAGATCGAAAAGCAAACGTCCCTCGCCGCGCAGGCGCATTTTGGTTTGGCCAGTCTGTATCGGAAACAAGGCAAACAGGCGAAAGCGGAAAGTGAGCTGCAAGAATTCCGTAAAGTGCAGAAAGCGATTCCGCAATCGGAAGATGTACCGAAATGATTGTTACGGGCACCGCCCCGACGTAACTGGCCACATTTCACTTAAGGCTGAAATCAATCTACAATGGCTTGCCTGGACAGAAGCCGTATCGGCGGACGGCAAGCGGCTGGATAAGGTGACAAAGCCTCTTGAGATCAATGAAGCGGAGCCCGAACCGGTACTGGTGAGTATCCGTCGTGAACGCCAGCAATGAAACAAATCGCGCCCCTGCATCGGATAATCTGACGCTACCTGGAAGTGATGCACGTGTAGCTGACAATCCAGGAGCTAGTCGGAAAGTAAAGACGGCGAAGTATAGATCTGCACATGGCGACCACTCGCGAGTAATCGCCAAGTTCACTTCTCCGACACGCCGACTCTACGGACAATGATTTCCCGATACAACGGCGTTTTTTTGCGCGTGCATTGTCGTGCATCACGAACCCGAAACGTCTAACAGCGGTTCAGCTCCGTCCCTGGTCACCGCGCTAACACTTTAGAGCCCAACGCAGAGCTAGGGATTTCCGAAAACGTGCGACAAAACGTGCCATCAAAGATCTGGATGGTAGGTTCTTGGGTCTGCTGTAGTTGCGTCCACTTCTAGCCACTCCCACCCCGCCATTCTGTCAAAACTGCTACCGAACTAACGATTACTCGGCGCCGGCTTACCATGGCCACCGCGAAGTGCTGATCAAAGCTTATGTGCATGAAGTAGTGATTTCTTGGGCAAACGAGGTGATCGCCGGGCACCCACGCAGCCATGAACGTGAGGACATGATCGTTGATCCGCTGCGCTACCTGGCGTTGATTGAGCAGGAGCCGAACCCACTCGATCAGGCGGCTCCGCTCGCGCATTTTCCGAAGACGGCTGCGCGGAAGGCCAGAAGTGAAGGGTGCTAGAGGCGGGGTCACTTACCGCATTGTTCGGCCTCGGCGACCATCCTTGGTGTTTTAAGACTTCGCTGCAGAATAGTCACGGTAAAATGATCGTCTTTTCCTTGTCGAGGAGCCCTTATGTCACCACGCAATGAATTTGGATCCGTCGATCCCGCGGATCATCGTCAACCGGGCGCGGGACGCGCCGCCTTCGCGCAGAGCGTGAACACTCAGATTCCGGCGATCGTTCCAGCGCAAACCGCTCTGGTGGTCATGCATTATCAGACCGATATCCTGGGGCTATTTCCATCGGTCGCCCCCACTTTGCTCGCTAATACGCGCAAGCTGTGTGACGCTGCGCGGGCCAAAAGCATCAGCGTCTATTTTGCCAAGATCCAGTTCGGTCCAGGCTATCCGGAAGTCAGTCCGTTGAACAAGAACGGGCAGGGGATCAAGCAACTCGGCCTTTTCATCGACGACAAGATCGCGCCGGAACTCGGCCAGCAGGCCAACGAACCGCTCATCATCGCCCATCGTGCCAGTGTGTTCTTTGGTACCGATCTACAGGCGCGGCTTTCCGCGCAGGGTGTCGATACGCTGGTCATGGTAGGCATAGCATCTACCGGTGTCGTGCTGTCGTCGGTTGCATACGCAAGCGACGCAGACTTCCGCTTGTTCACGGTCAAGGATTGCTGCTACGACCCGGATCAGATCGTGCACGATCATCTATTTTCTACGGCGTTCGATTCGCGCACCACGGTGCTCTCGCTCGCCGATGCCTTGTTGTTGCTCGCCTAGAGGTGCCGCACGAGCCATTGGAACAACCAACCGGGGTTCCGATACTTGCCATCGAATCGCATGTCTGCGGCTCGGCTTGCGAGTGAATTTCTGAGCAATTGTCGGCGGCCATCCAGTGGGCCAAGATCGTGGAATCAGTCCATTGTCCGGGTTACCCGTTTGACAAGGGAACTGGCAGCATCGGTCTGGTTTTTGCTCGCTGACGCTCTTGCGATCGGGCCGTCTCAGAAAGTCTTCGGGATCTTCCCCCCTGCCGTTGCTGGAGACTCCTGCAGCAGTTCCGCCAAATACTGCTTCCAAACGCCGGCCCAGGTGTGTGTGCCGTGACCATGCGTTTGCTCGCTCGCCGGCAGCAGAATAAATTTGCCACGCTTAACACGCTTGATCTCGTGCTCAGCTATGCCAAGTTCGGGCGGGTTGATGAAGTCATCCGCAGAATTGACAAACATCACTGGGGCTTGAATCTTTTCCAGATTCTTCGAGGGGTCGTAGTCGCGCGATGACGCGGTTGCATATAGAAGGTCGTTCGCATCCGTCGTTTCTCTGCGCTGTTCCACCTGCCGCGCCAAATATTCGTCTGCAAGCCGCGGGGTCGACGCGATCTTTTGCATCTGTATGGGTGCGCTCCCGGCGATTATCAGCATGTAGATCGCACCCGTAAGTCCAGCCGGCTCGTCCTTATAGTCACCGTTCTTCCACATAGGGTCATTGCGAATCGAATCCATCAACATGTCGCGGAACATGCGATTTCGGCCCGCGATTGGAACGGGTAAGCACGCCAGCGGCATCACCGCATCCATCCGATTGGGATAGCGCTCCGCCCACATCCACGAATGCATGCATCCCATAGAGGTGCCCATCACCACTCGTAAATGATCGACATGCAGGCCCTCGGTCACGAGGCGGAATTCGGCATTGACCATGTCTGCATATTGATAGTGCGGGAAATGCCCGCGCAGGCCATCGCTCGGCTTGGACGAACCGCCGTGTCCGATATCGTCCGGCAGGATGACGTAGTATTTCGATGTATCCAAGAGTTGGCCGGCTTGAAATAACACGTCATGGAATTCAGGCACCAGGAACTGTTTCCCGCTGCCGCCCGTGCCATGCATGATGAGGACCGCGTTTGTGACATGACCTTCGTCATCGCGCTTCGGTTGACCAAAGGTCATGTAATGCAGATTCAGCTTTGCAAGGCGTTCGCCGTCGGAGAATTTGAACTCAGAAATAACGAAATTGCCTTCATGGGGAGCTTGGGCAACGAGATAAGTCGCGCAGACGACCAGGACCACGTATACCTTCATGACTTGGAACATAGATGGATTTTCCCACCCATCGGTCAGCCCCATCTTTTAGAAGCGCCTATCTAGCTACGTCGCATTTCCAACGACAAGAGTTGTCGGCCATCTGGCAGCTACTTCGGCTCGGCCATAATACCGCCTAGGCAAGGAGTCAGTTCGGCAGCTTGGGGAGAAAGCGTCCGACGCGCTGCATATAGCTACGGTACTGATCGCCGAAGCGCTCGATCAAGTGCCGCTCCTCCGTGCGGGTTCGCAGGGCCAATAGCGTGAACATGACGCTGGTGGCCACGGGCAGCAGCCAGGTTGTCAGCGCCAGCCCTAAGCTTATTCCCAGCAAAAGAATCCCCGTGTACATCGGATTCCTCACCCAGCGGTACGGACCGTAGTTCACGAAAAAGGCATCGCGACGTGTCACCACGGTGTCGGTCAAATTTCGCCCCAAGGTATGAAACATCCAGACCAACCAGACAACACTGCCGGCGAGACCTGCTACGCCTACCCAGCGCGCCATCACAGGAAGGGGGCAGGATGCCCAGACAAACCAAGCCGGCTTCGCCAAGCTGGCGAGGGTGACCGCAACGGTGAGCAAGCCCGTCAGGCGGATTCCGATCAGGAGCGGCCAGCCTTCTTTGGTACGGTCCAGAGGCTCCCCAGAACGCTGGGACTGTATGCGGTAATAGCCCCCCACGACCAGCAAGGTGAGGAGGATAGCAACGACACTGGCGCGAAGGTGTCCGGGCATATTTTTACTCCTATGGGCAACGACGTTACGATTTGAGCCTACACGCCAATGACTGAACTACCAGACAATAGGTCTTCTCTCTTGTCACTAGATATCTAGTTCTTGCACGGTTCCGGCCATCGGACAGTGTCCACCAGATAGATCGATAGTTGGCATCGATCCCCGCAATTTTCGGATGGCCCGTGACTCGTTCGCAACCGCGAGCCGCAACCTGAAACAACAACCCATACTTGGGATGATGCTCAGGAGTCGATAGAGCGGTACCAGATGACATACGATTCAGAAGGCCGACTATTAGAAGAACGGATCCTACGGGCAGACCACAAACCGTCAAACTGGATTCCAATCGCCACGGCATTACGAGGGGCTAAGCCAATACAGTGCCGTGGTTCTAAGTCGTTAGTGCGAATCCGGAACGCCGCATTAGCAGCATGGCAAGGAAACCGCCAGCGAGAATGTCGAAGGAAAGGCAGAAGCCGGGCCACCACATTGGGACACCGGAATTGTGAATGAACAGTTGATGAAAGAAGTCGAATACGCCGTGTCCGGCGAGCGCGGCTACCACCCACCATAGGTTCTTCTTGAAGCCTGCCACTGCTACGACGAGAAATGTGCCCGCCACCGCGGACTCGATGATCAGGGCTGGCGTGGAGCTCGCCATAACGGCAAACAAAATGTAATACGTGGCAATCACGGTCAGCAGCGTCGGATAGAAGACGCGGTCGCGATCAAATCCGGCCAACATGGCGAAGGCACACACCACAAGTGCCAGCCCAACCCCGATCAGATATTCCATAAATTCCTTTTTTCGTCTGTGTTGGAGCGAAATATCAGAGGACTCCACCGGAGTATGATCCCAGAGTCGCACCATGGGTTCGACGGACTAGCTCCCAAAACCGCGCGGCATTCAGGAAAGATCCAAACCAGCAGGGTACACGGTGGAGCATGACGCCACTCGGTTCCGGAGCCTATCGCCGGCTACTCTTCCCCTATTGTCCGAGTTACTCGTTGTTCGGGAGCAGAAGCGTCCAACCTTGACTTGCTACCAAACTTCTCCTTGTCAGCGGCCCCTGATGGGGATAGATCGTACGGTACTGACATCGCGTTCAAGGGGCATTAAACTAGCGAATAGATGGCAAATCGAGATCTACAATTCTTGTCTCGCGCAGCAGGCATGCAATCGCAGCCGCGCCCATGGACAGTGTTTGCCTGTCACACGCTTCGAACTGCCTTGGTCATTCCTGTCGCAGGAAGCATAGCTTTCTGGCTTACTTCACTCACGGGTGCAATACTGGCATTCCCGCAACCAGGAAATGCCGAAACCATACCGCTGTTCCGCGTCCACATCGTGAGTTCCCTACACGAGAACGTCGCCAAAGCCAAAATTGAAGTTTCTTCGGGGCGCGCATCTCAAACAGCGTTTACAGATGCGGATGGCACGGCGAACTTCGCCAACCTTTCCTCCGGAAACTACAAGATTCGCATTGAAGCATTCACTTTCAAGATTTGGACTGGAAAGGAGGACATCGCGACCGAGCAAGAGCGACCATTGCTGGTGACACTACAGCCAGGGGTCTTGGGCTGCGAGCCTCCCGATCAGATTGAATACAACAACAAGCCGGGGCCTCCGGCGCAAGGCATGGTCGTGGATAGCATATCTAGACACGGCCTTCGAGGAATGAGAATTGAATGGCGACGTCCCGGCGAGAAGAATCCCATGCTCACTGTGCGCTCCATGAAGAAGGGCTTTTTCGAGGTGTCGAACATCCCTCCCGGACGGTACCTACTCCGGGTCACAGACGAAGATTATACAGAGCTAGACAAGATTCATCAAGATGTGGAGACGGACGTAGTCGTACCGAGGCAAGACAGCCTGTTCATCACCGTCAAGCTCTCGCGCAAAGGTTACGTCGAGATCTGCTCGTGAATTGAGACTCTACTCAGCTAATCCGCCCAGTGGTAGTCGTTCAGAAGAAGCATCCATCTGGTCGTAAGGTCAACGCCTGCATAAGCTGCACGGTACGTCAACGGCAACCATATTCCTCGGATCACTTCCAGCATCGTCGGCTACTCTTCCATTAGCCTGATTATGGAAGGGTAGTCCGTTGTCCGACCGGAACCGAGGTGTTCAATGTTTCCGCTGGCGAGCTGCCGCTTACGATGCCGCCGCTCCTCTTCCACAGTCTCGAACTTGGTGGCGCGGGATGAGCAGCGCCGTGGTCTGAGGGTTTGCGGCATGTACGATCTGTTCCGAAGTAAAATAACTCGCGTCATCATGAAGATTGTCCCCGCGCTTCTGTTCTCCTCCGCACTGATTGCGGCTGATCCCGACGTGATCCTGTACAACGGCAAGATCGTGACCGTTGATCCTGCGTTCTCGATCGCGCACGCGGTCGTGGTCAGCGGAGGACGGGTGCTCGCCGTCGGCACCGACGAGGCCGCTGTCGCAATGCGGGCGGCGAATACAAAAATGATCGACCTGCACGGCCGGACCGTGCTGCCTGGACTCATCGATAGTCACGTGCATGCGCTCGAAGCCGGTCTTAGTGAGTTCCGCGCGCCCCTGCCCCCGCTCGACTCGTACGCCGCGGTCCAGCGCTTCCTGCGCGAAAAGGCGAAGACGACTCCGAAAGGCGAATGGATTGTCGTGCCTCGCACGTTCCCCACGAGACTCGAGGAACTGCGGATGCCGACGAAAGACGTGCTCGACGTCATCACCGATCATCCCGTCGTCTTCGATGCAAGCTACGTCGTTATCCTGAACAGCGCGGCGTTGCAGAAGTGCGGCATCGATCGGGACACGCCAAATCCGCCCGGTGGCGAAATCGGCAAGGATGCGAATGGCGAGCCCAACGGAGTCTTGAAAAACGCACAGGCGCTCCTCAAAGGAATCAGCCTCGGCGGCCATTTCACCGATGAGGAAAAGCTCCGCGCGCTCGAAGACCAGTTGAAGCGCTACGTCGCCGCCGGGCTGACGGGAGTCGGCGACCGCGCCGTCGATCACGAGCAGATTGGGCTGTACGAAAGGCTTCACGACTCCGGAAGACTGCCTTTACGTGTCTCGATGACGTGGAGGCCGGATGCATCGCAACCAACCGATGAGCTGATCCGAGCGATCGAGAAGGCTCGCTACACCCGGGGCTCCGGCGACGACTGGCTTCGCTTCAGCACGTTCAAGCTGACCCTCGATGGCGGGATGACTATCGGCACTGCGTATCAGCGGCAACCGTATGGAGCATTCGGAAAGCAACTGTACGCGAAAACCGACCCTGATGATCGCGGCCAGCTCTTCATCGCGCCCGCAAAGCTGCTCGCCGTCATGCGCGCCGCCCGCAACCGCGGATGGCAGCTCACCACTCACGATCAGGGCGGCGGCGCCATCGACGCCTGGCTCGACACGCTTGCGGCGCTCGATCGCGAAAAGCCTATTTCGTCCACCCGCTCGTTCGTGATGCACGCGAGCTTTCAGAGCCCGGAAGCAATCGCCCGCATGAAGAAGATGGGCATCGCCGCCGACACGCAATCGCAGTGGCTCTATCTCGACGGGCCCGCGCTCGAAAAGGCTTTCGGCAACGACGGCTTGCGCTGGTTCTTCCCGCTGCGATCCTATCTGGACGCCGGCATCAAGGTCGCCGCAGGAAGCGATCACATGATCGGCCACGACAAGAACCGCTCGGTCAATCCGTATAACCCTTTCGTAAGCATGTGGACCGAAGTGTCACGCAAGATGACCGACGACCGCGCGCTCCACCCCGAGCAAAAGATCACCCGCGAAGAAGCCTTGAAAACCCACACCATCTGGGCCGCATGGCTGCAGTTCGCCGAGGATAAGCGCGGTTCGATCGAACCCGGCAAATTCGCCGACCTCGTGGTCATCGATCGCGATTATCTAACGTGTCCGGAGGATGAGATCCGCCGAATCGAACCGGTCATAGTACTCATCGATGGCAAGATCGCGTGGGAGCGGAAGTAGCGCTACCGCAACATACGGCTCATCCACTCGTTGGGTAACGCGCACTTCGGAGAAGAGAGTCGTTCATGAATCGTGCTCAGATCGGTCAAGGCTTCCATTGTTTCCAGATTGTCGGCAACCCTTCCACTACTGGTAACAATGGAAAGGTCGGTGAACGTCAACCGCCCGCTAGCTATACTTGCGCTGATGCAATCCGACCAGGCGGTTATTAACGGATGGAGTGGCGCCGCGCCGTTCTGGGAGAAGCACCGCGAAATTATCCGGGACATGTTTTCGCCGGTCACGCAAGCTCTTGTCGAGGATGGGCTGATTGGCAGTGGACACGCAGTTCTGGATATTGCTACGGGTCCCGGAGAGCCGGCCCTAAGCATCGCTGCCTCGGTCGGACCCACAGGTAAGGTCTTTGGCGTCGATCCGGTTCCGGAGATGGTGGCAGCCGCTCGCCGAGCGGCGGACCATCTTGGGTTTAGGAATACACAATTTGATGTCGCCCTTGCGGACCATTTACCGTTCCCAGCGGATACCTTCGATGCTGTGATCAGCCGCTTCGGTGCGATGTTCTTTCCGTCGCCCGTTGATGCAGTTCGCGACATGTTGAGAGTGCTCAAGCCCGGACGGAAACTAGCCTTGGCGGCCTGGTATTTCGCAGAAACAAATCCTTTTTTCTACACGCTGCAGCGAGCCGTCGAACGATATGTTGATTCGCCACCACCTGCGCCCGATGCTCCGGACGCATTCCGCTTTGCTAGCCCAGGCATGTTACGAGACCTTCTGGGCAAGGCTGGCACAATGGCTCCATCCGAGCGCCTTCTGCAATTCACAATAGACGCGCCGATCTCAGTGGAAGACTTTTGGACACTGCGATACGAGATATCTGAGAAGCTTCGCGAAAAGATCGCCACGCTTTCAAGCGAGCAGTTAGCTCAAGTGAAGCATCAATCGCTCGAAGCTTTTCGTGAGTACTCAACAGATCGAGGGATGAGTTTCCCGGCTCAGGTTCTTATCGTCAGTGGAACCAAGAGCCATCCGGCGTAGTTGAACCACAGGCAGGGCACGTGATGCTCTTGGAAGCGGAAGGCGTGATAGCGTGTGAATGGCGACACGGAAATAATCTCGCAGCTGATCAGACAGCCCTCATAGGCCGATATCACCCCGATTTTTTATCAACGCCGAAGCCGCAGATCGTTTGCCAGGTATGAGTTATGGATGATCGGTGATCTTGAATAAGTGATACCATCGGCAGCGGTTAAAAATGTCCCACTTCAGACCGAGTTCGGACGAGCGTGACACTCTCAAGAAAGCAGTCGCAAAGTTCGCACACGAACCCATTAAATCGCAACTGCTTTCACGCCTCGATGCGGAGGATGCAGACTACTGCCCTGGCAACGAAGAATGGAATCACCTCAAGTTTTGTATCGAGCAACACCACCTTCACGCACAAACCGAAGTACGGCGGGATCCAAAAAAGAAACCGGCGAAGCTCCAGCTAGACAAGGCCGACGCCCTAGCCAGAAAGTTCCATCCTAACTTTTCTTGACCGATCAACAATGGCTTATGGCCGGGTTCCTGCTCTAGAAGCAAATCATTCTTTCAATAGGCCATCAGCGGGCGCATTCCGTTACTTTGCCCGTTCCTGGGCTTTCAAAATCCGCAGCACTGCAAGTATTGTGTTCCAACTGTGTGTTGTCGCCGGCGCACCGAATAGTTCATCGATCTGGCCAAGATAGCCGGTCGTCTTCATGTGGCGGCGATACACTCCAAACACCAATCGATTTTTCGACCCCGATGATTCGTACGAACCAGTCTCCACCTTCCGGAACTGCGACCGGAAGGGTAACCTTGTCGCGACCGGTTTTGGACAGCACGCTTACAAATCGAACAGCGTCCGGGCGTGATGGCTCAAGTCCAAAAGGATTCTCCGTTTCCAATCGGATAAGATCACTACCGTTGCAGAACGCGATCTCGGCTTTAAACGGCAGCTTTCGGCGCAGTTCAGCAATGAACTTCGCGCGTGACCCAGGCTTTCGAACGACAAGTCCCGGAGTTCGCCCAGGTTGGATTCGGGCAATGGTTTCGCTACTTGACCGGAATTCTCGAAGTCAGCGGTGCAATCGGACTTCTCATCCCGAAATATCGCTTCTGGGCCGCGTTACAGATCACGGCTGTCATGGCCGGTGCCACAGCCGTGAACATAGTGATTCTCCACCAGCCACCTTTGGCCCGCCTCACCGCCGTATTGATGACACTCGCTCTCGCGCTTGCGTGGCTGCGGCGCCCTCGTATACACCAGTAAGCAATCCTGACTATAGAGGCCCAAATTCCCGGGCTTGGGCAGAGCTCAATACAAGAGCCATTGCAGTATACTAAGCCATCACCTGAAGCGTTCCAAATTCAATAGAGGCCAGCCCGGGATACGACCGGTAAATAATTTAAGTAGTTTGTCCACGAGCTATTGTGCTTTTGAAGTGTGAGGTCACGAACCTCGACTCAGAACGGCCTCCAGTGAGCCAGAATTCCGAAGCGCTGACGCCGTCCTGCGGGACCTTAGTTTCACGTATTTCCCCCCGCAGCACACATTCGCCGCGCGCAGGTGACATGCCAGCGAGCTATAGGTCACAGAGAGCCCTGCTCTCCGTGGTGGGATCGCTCATATTCTACTGCTCCGGCGTGGCTGCTGACAGCAGAGTGGGGAGACCTGTCTTGCCGGCAAATGGTGTCGTTCGGGTGCCCGTAGTTGATGGGCAGGATATTCGCTTTACTCAAATCTCCATGTATGGAGAACCCTTTCCGGCAGAGATTCAAAGCATCACACAGGATAACTACGGCTTCCTCTGGGTAGGTACCGAAGGCGGACTGTACCGCTACGACGGATACAGTCTTAGACCTTACCAGCACGATCGTAATGATCCCACCAGCCTGAGTGACAGCCGAATCAGGGTTGTATATCGGGATCGAGAAGGCATCCTCTGGACCGGAGGGGGCAACCAGGCCGGGCTCGACCGCCTTGATCCCGCCGAGAACACGTTCAGACACTACCGGCATGATCCGGCAGATAACCGCAGCCTGAGCGATGACGGAGTCGGTTGTGTCTATCAGGATCGCAATGGTGCACTCTGGGTAGGTACGCGGGGCGGGCTCAACCGGCTGGACCCGGCGACTGGAACCTTTGTCCGCTACTATCCTGCCGGCCCGGACGCTGGTTCCCAGAGCAGCAATAACATCAGCTCCATTGTCGAAGATCGCGCGGGCAATCTTTGGGTGGGCACCCGGGACGGACTCGTGAAGCTGGACCGGGTCTCCGGACGGTTCTCGCAGATTCTGGAGGATCCGGCAAATCCGCGCAGCGTTTTCCGTGACTTCGTGAGCTCCATTTCGGAGGACCATTCGGGCCTGCTGTGGATGGGCGCCGTGGGGGTAAGCGGGTTAAACTCCCTGGACGCAAAGACAGGCACGTTCACGCGTTACTCGTTTTACTTTGCCAAACAAGGTAACCCAGCCATTCCTGACGTAACGAAAGTCTATGAAGACGGAGACGGAGTGTTGTGGTTGTGTACCCGCGGTGGAGGGTTGCTAAAACTCAACCGGCAGCGCAATCAGGCAATTAGATACCGTAGACGCCCTGAGAATCCCAACAGTCTGCACAATGACGTCGTCCAGACTGTGTTTGAGGATGCCGAAGGAACGATGTGGGTAGGCACCTGGGGTGGCTTGAGCCGCTTTCCGGGAAGGCCCCTCCAATTTGTTAACTATCTCAACAGTGCCAGCACCCCCGCGGGCCGGAATGATGAACTGATCCGGGCGGTACAGGGCGACAGCAGGGGATTGCTTTGGATCGCCACTGACCGCGGCCTTGGCCGTCTTGACCGAAAAACGGGGCAACTCGCTTTCTATCGGCACGATGTAAGGAACGTCAACGGTTTATCTGCTGATATCGTCAACGCAATCCGCGAAGGCCGGTCAGGAACACTTTGGTTTGGCACAAAGGACGGAGGGCTCAACCGCTTTGATACTGCAACGGGCCGATCCTTCGGCTATCAACACGACCCATTGAACCCTGCGACCCTGAGCAACGACAGGGTCTCCAGTCTCCTTGTGGACCGGCAAGGGCAACTGTGGGTAGGTACGGAAGGAGGCGGCCTGAACCGGTTTGATTCCACTACGGGACATTTCACGCGGTATCGATATGGCGCGGGCGATCATCAAAACCTCGTCGACAACATAAAGGCGATATTCGAGGACCACGCTGGATCTCTTTGGCTGGGGACGCAAGGCGGGCTGAACCGGTTTGACCCGAAGACCTACCGATTTACTCTGTATACCAGTCGCCCTCACGACTCCCACAGCCTCAGCCATGACGACGTCACCGCCGTCCGAGAGGACAGGCGGCAACGCCTCTGGGTCGGTACCCGGCGCGGTCTCAACCTGTTCGATCCAAGCCAAGGGACCTTCTCCGTTTTCACAACGAAGGACGGTCTGCCCAGCGACATTATTGAGGCAATTCTGGAAGATAATCAGGGATTTCTTTGGCTGGCTACGCACAATGGCCTCAGCCGATTTGATCCGCAGACCAGAAACTTTCGCACTTATTCAGAAGCGGACGGCTTGCCGAGCAATTTCCTCGCCCCGTTTGGCGTTGAAGGCAGTTGGCGAAGCAAGGACGGAGAGATGTTTTTTGGGTCAACCAAGGGCCTGACCACGTTCTATCCGGATCGACTTTCACCCGGTAACTACGTGCCGCCGGTCGTATTGACAGACTTTCAATTGTTCAACAAGCCCGTGCAGCCGGGTGCAGGCTCTCCGCTTCACAAGCCCATCTGGGCAACCGATTCCCTGATTCTGACTCATACCCAGAACATTTTCACGCTGGAATTCGCTGGCCTAAGTTATGCAGCCCCGGAGAAGAATCGATACCGCTATAGGCTGGAGGGGCTGGAATCAGAATGGAACGAGGTAGACGGCAGACGTCGCCAGGCGACGTATACCGGTCTTTCTGCGGGACATTATGTTTTTCGGGCTCAAGCATGCAGCAAGGATGGGGTGTGGAATGAGAAGGGTGTAACCCTCGCCATCACGGTGCTGCCACCCTTGTGGGCGACCTGGTGGTTCAGGAGTATAACCGGCTTTGTCATTGCGGGTGCGATATTGGCCGCATACAAAGCTCGCGTCAGGGGCTTGAATCGGACAGCGGTCACACTTGAGGCTCAAGTAGCACAGAGGACTCGCGAACTCGAGATCGCCAAGGAGGTGGCGGAACGCGCCAACGCGGCCAAGAGCACTTTTCTTGCGACGATGAGCCATGAGCTACGTACGCCTCTCAATGCGATTCTTGGTTTCTCCGCCATCGTGCGCGACAGCCCGGACCTTCGCGACGAACATAGAAGAAACCTACAAATCGTCAATCGCAGCGGGGAGAACCTGCTGAGCCTCATCGATGACGTGCTGGACATGGCGAAGATCGAAGCCGGGAGCATGACGCTTGAGAAATGGAACTTCGATGTCGCGAGCCTCGTTCGTGACAACATCGATATGATGCGCGCTCACGCGGGTAACAAAGGGCTGGAACTCTTTTTCGAGAGTTCACTTACGCCGCCGTGGTTCGTCCGCGCTGATGCCGGCAAACTTCGTCAGGTCTTGACCAACCTGCTGAGCAACGCCGTTAAGTTCACGCAACGAGGCAGTGTGACCGTCCGCCTCGCTTTAAGTAGGATGGACAGCAAGCCGATTGACGACCAGGATCGCGCCGTGCTGATTCTCGAAGTGGAAGACACCGGTATCGGGATCGACAAGGAAGATCAGGCGCGCATCTTCGATATCTTCGTCCAGGCAGGCAAGACATTTTCCTGGAAAGGTACTGGACTGGGACTCAGCATTACGAAGGAATTGGTCCAGTTGATGGGCGGGACGATCAGCGTCCATAGCGCAACGGGCAAGGGATCGCTGTTCAAGGTGGAGTTGCCCGTGGAGCAAGTTCAGACTTCCGATTTGACCGCTGAAGATGATGGCAGGCAAGTCCTGGGCCTCGCACCTGGACAGCCCGACTGTCGCATCCTGATTGTGGAAGACAAGAAAGAGAACTGGTTGTTGCTGCAGCGGTTGTTACTGGAAGCCGGATTTCAGGTGCAGGTGGCCGAGGATGGTCTTCAGGCAATCAAAATCTTTCGCACTTGGCAGCCGCACCTGATCTGGATGGATATACGGCTTCCGATGTCGGGAGGACGGGAGGTTACTGCCAAAATTCGGGCTCTGGACGGTGGCGAGGCAGTGAGGATTGTGGGGCTTTCAGCTTCGGCGTTCGCCCATGAGCGAGAAGATGTGCTGGCCGCAGGAATGGATGATTTCCTGCGCAAGCCTTTCCGACGAGAGGAGATCTTGGAGGTCATGGCCCGCCAACTCGGCATACGATATTCGTACGCACAAGCGCAACCGGTGCGATCCACTGATTCATGTCCGCCTTTCCAGGCGGACCTCTCCACACTTCCACAAAAACTGTGTGACGATCTAGCGAACGCCGTGCTTCTTTTGGACCCTGGGAAGATCGGGGAAGTGATTGACCGCGTAGCCCACCACGATGCCCAGTTGGGAGAGGTCCTATCGCGCGCCGCAGGGCGGCTCCAATATACGCCGATTCTTGAAGCGCTTGAACAAAGGAACCTCCATCGCGGCGCCTGAACATCCTTGCCCGCAGCGGAGTGTGGCTCTCGCCGAGTGGGTCGTCGGCAAAGTCCTGTGCCCTCCGACATTAATTCCTCGGAAGAAAACAATCAGAGCCATGCCGTCTCTGTGAACGGATTATCACAGCAGCAGCGAGAGTTGTGGCGTTGCGGTGTGACTCAGGCTCTGCCGTGACTATTGCGTAACGGTCTCGCGAGCTTACTGGCTGGACGGGCTAGACGTCGACGGCGCGTGAAGCAGCCCGCATCGTATGAGCGCGTCCAGTGATTTTACTTTCAACCCGAATCTGCGCTGGCTCCCTCATAGAGTCACAACGAGCTTCTCCTTTTCATTCAATTACTTATCAAGAATCGCTTGGAATGGCCTGCTAAACTGGTCTCAAAGAAGCGCCTCAGACCCGTTCCGGTCTTGAGGCGCTTTTTCATTTCCGTTTCAAGGAGTTCTCCGAACTGTGTCCACTCAGGCTCAAATTGCAGCTAACCGCGCAAATTCACAACTATCCACCGGTCCCAAGACGGAAGAAGGCAAAGCCGCGTCCTCCCGTAACCACACCAGCCATGGCCTCACCTATAACGGCGGCATGTTCGTGCTTCTGCCGTGGGAGAACGCGAAGGAATTTGACCAGCTCCTCGTCGACCTGAAAAGCGAGCACCGCCCCATGAGCCGCACCGAAATGATTCTCGTCGAGCGCATGGCTCAGCACCATTGGTTGCGCAACCGCGCCGGGCTCCTGCAAGGAAATTGCTTCGCCAACGACGGCTCCATAGACGAAAAACGCCTCGCCCTCTACCTGCGCTACCAAACCACCCACGAGAGAGCTTTCCACAAGTGCCTGAACGACCTGCTAAAGCTAAGAGCCGAAAAGCGCAAATCAGAAATTGGCTTCGAATCGCAAAAGCGCAAACAGGAAGAGCACACCCGCAAACAAGAGCAGCATCGGATGAAGCAAGACCACCACAAATGGGCCGTCGCGCTCTCCGAAGCCAAGGTCTACCACCAGCAAACGCTTACCGCGCGCCAGGAACGGCTAGCCGACACCGCTCACCTTCTGGCTACTCCCGTCTCCTGACTTCTGTCTTCTGAGTTCGCCCTTGCACTCACACCGGAACTGCGCCCAAACCCGGTCCATCGATTCCTGCCATGCGAACCATTCCGTCTTTCACTGCGAAGATGCCCGGAAAACGCTTCTCCCAGCCGCGATTTGCGGCCGGTACGTATTGCCGGGCATTGGCTTCGATCGCCTGTACAGGTCCCACGTGCGCTGCGAGCGACACCGAATGCACCAGCGATGCGCCGGGACAGGTCAAATCCTGCACGCACAAAAACACTTTTCGTTTTTGCCCCAGTGCCGCCATCAGCAGCGACTGGCTCTGTCCTTTGCACGCCTTGAGCGCTGCGCCCGAATAACCCATCTCGAGTGCTTGCAAAAATGCCGCCTGCCCTGTAAGCGATTCGTCGATCACCACCGGAATCAGTTTCGCCGCTGCGTGCACCTGGTTTTGCGGATTGGCCTTCAAATCCCGCGCGGTCGGTTGCTCCACATACTGCAAACGGCGGTACGCCGCTGGCGAACGGTCCTTGAGATCCTTCAAGAAATCGAGCAGATATTCCACATTGGGACACTTCTCGTTGAAGTCGAGCGAATACACATGCTGCCCGGCGGTTTTCGAAGCAGCTTCATCGACCCGGATCACCCGCTCCAGATCCCAGGCGCGATCGTCTCCGTTGAGCTTGATCTTGATATGCGTGATGCCGTTATAGCGGATCCATTCCGGCAGTGTCTCGGGCAGGCCATCGTGGAGCGGATGGGTTACGTCCGCCGCGGTGATCGGATCGACTGCACCTACCAGGTGATAGAGTGGCAGCGCCGGCTTGGCGGCCGGCAATATATAGCGCTCGAGAGTCTCGCCCCGAAATTCCGGACCCAGGTAGTGTTCGAGGGTGCGCGGGAGAAATTCCGGGCCGATTGTCTGAAAAGCATTGCGCTTATGCAGTTTCCCATAGGCATCGTGAATCGCGGCATCGAACGAGCTCGCTGTCACCAGCGTGCAGAGTTCCGGTATCGGCTGCGGCAGCGTGCCCGAAATTTCACTTGCCGCCGCCAGAAATTGCGGCTCCCACGCGACATTCAGGTCGATGGGATGACCCCATTCCCGATTGCGCGGTATCAGTCTGGCAATGCGGCCCGCGAGATCTTTCATCGCCCGAAGCGTCTGATCGTACGTCAATTGCTTCGACGGGAAAGACCACACGTTGCCGAGCGGCATCGATCCGAATCCATGCGCCACCCGTCCATCGCGCCCTTGCACCGTTGTGCGGACGTTCAGGAGCGTAACCCGGGTGACTACCGACCCGCCAAACTTCATGGGCGCGCGATACTGATAGTCCTCAAAGGACGGTTCGACTTCCGTTACCTGAATGGCTGTTGGCAAAGGACGATGAATCGCCGGAGCTGCGGCAAGAAGCTGTGTGAATTGTCTTCTGGAAATTGCCCTTGACATTCGGAAACGTTTCCAACAATGATGCTTAGCATAGGTATAGTATCAAGCGCATGAATAATCCCACCCGGCGTCACTTCGCGTATTCGGCAATGGCCCTGAGCGCGTTAAGCGCGGCCCGCGTTCAGGGGGCCAACGACCGTCTCCGCTTCGGCCTGATCGGTTCTGGGGGACGAGGCCGTCAGGACTGGGAAACCTTCCTGAAGCAGCCCGAAGTGGATCCCGTGGCGGTGTGCGACGTCTACCAGGCGTTTCTGGAGCAGGGCATTGCAATGACCCAGGGCCGCGCCAAAGCACACAAAGACTTCCGCGAGGTGCTCGACCGTAAGGATGTCGACGCCGTAATCGTTGCTGTGCCGGATCACTGGCATGCGGCGATGACGATTGCCGCCTGCAAGGCCGGCAAGGACGTTTACTGCGAAAAGCCACTTTCGCTCACGGTCGTCGAGGGACGCAAGATGGTTGCGGCCGCTCGCCAGCACAATCGCATCGTGCAGGCCGGCAGTCAGCAGCGCTCCGGCGCCCACTATGCCCAGGCGGTGAAGTTGATTCAGGATGGCGGCATCGGTGACGTTCATCGCATTCGCGCCGGTATGCAGCGCAACATCTATCCCGGGCTGAAGCCGACTGCCCTCCAATCCGGATTGACCGATCAACTCGATTGGGACATGTGGCTCGGACCCGCGCCGGCTCGTCCGTTCGATCCTTTTCGCTGTATCTATAACTTCCGCTGGTTCTGGGATTATTCGGGCGGCCAGATGACGAACTGGGGGGCCCATCATCTCGATATCGCGCGCTGGATCGTCGGGGCAAAAGCTCCGATTTCGGTATCCGGAGCCGGGGGGCGCTATGCATTGAAAGACGGCGGCGAAACACCCGACGTACAGGAAGTCACCTATCAATTTCCCGGCGTGGTGGTGACCTGGACGTCGAGCGAAATTTCGCAAGGCGCGCCCTTTACGCTCGACATCTTCGGCACCAAAGGCATGTTGAGCCTCACTCGCGGAGGCTTCGAAGTCAAGCCGGAGATGGCGGCGAAAAGGCCCTTAATGGAGTCGTTGCGTGCCGATGGCACGGATTTGAACGGCGCGCATGCCCGCAATTTTCTGGATTGCATAAAAACGCGCCGCACCCCCAACGCCGATGTCGAGGAGGGCCATCTTTCCGCGGTGATGTGCCATCTCGGAAATATCTCCACGCGCCTGGGCCGCAGCCTGCATTGGGATGCGGAAAAGGAGCAAATTACAGGCGATTCAGAAGCCAACGGCTGGCTGGACCGGCCGCACCGAGGGAGCTGGATGTCATGAAAACGTTTACGAAGATTCTTGCTATTTGCTTGTTTCCGGCCATCGCGGCCGCCCAGATTTCGAACGCTACGCTCGTTGGCACCGTCACGGACTCTTCCGGCGGCGTCGTGGTCGGCGCCAAAGTCGAAGCTCAGAACACAGGCACGCACGTAGTCCGCTCTGCCGTCACTAACTCCGGCGGGAACTACGTTCTGCCCGATTTGCCGGCCGCCCATTACTCCGTCACCATTCGCATGGCCGGGTTCAAGACCTTTACTATTTCCGACCTTGAATTGCAGGTTGCGCAGCGGGCGATGGTCGACGCAATGCTTCAGGTTGGCGGCGTTGAGCAGCAAATTACCGTCGATACTTTGGCGCCGATGGTCGAAACGTCCGAATCTGCCGTCGGCCAGGTCGTCAATACCACTTCTGTGGAGCGCATGCCTCTGAATGGCAGAAGTTTCTGGCAGCTCACGAACCTGACGCCCGGCGCAACGTACACACCGGGCGGGCAGGGCACTCGCACGGGCGGTAGTTCGATTCGATCGTCTTCAGTGAACGTCTACATCAACGGTGCCGCGCCCAACCAGGTGGGCTGGTTCCTTGACGGTGCCTTCATTACCGAAATGCAAACCGGCGGCACGCTAATCCAGCCGAACGTCGATGCGCTCCAGGAATTTAAAGTGCAGAGCGCCAACATGTCGGCCGAATACGGCCATACGCCGAACGTAGTCAACGTCACCTCCAAAAGCGGGAGCAATCAATTTCATGGCAGCGCCTTCGAATTTCTGCGCAACTCCGCATTCGACGCCCGCAACTTCTTCTATGTCCCACCCATCGGCAGCACGCAGGGAATAGAGCCATACCGGCGCAATCAGTTCGGATTCGCAGTCGGAGGGCCCATCATTCGCAATAAAACATTTTTCTTCGCCGATCTGGAACGAACGGGCTTCCTGCAAGGTGTAGACTTCAACAACGTCGTTCCCAGCGTTGCCGAACGCAGTGGAAATTTCGGCCAGCTTCTGAACGGGAGCAAGCCCATCAAAATTCTGAATCCCTCCGCCGGCTATCAGGCCTATGTCGGAAATATCATCCCCGCCAGCCAAATTTCACCGCAGGCTACGTTTTTCTTGCCGTACATGCCAACACCCAACACGGTACAAGGCTCGACGAGTTACTCGGCACTGACTAACAATTTGCTACAGCACCAGATACGCGGAGACGTACGGGTCGATCACCAGATCACAACATCCACGCAATTGACGGGCCGCTATTCCATCAACAACAACGACGAAGACGACCCGAATCAATACCCCACTCTGGGTTCCTTCCCGCTGCACAGCCGCGCGCAGAATGCCAATATCTCACTCACTCACGTCTTCAGCCCGCAATGGGTCAACGAGGCTCGCGTCTCATACTACCGAAGTTATTTTTATTTTGGCGGCACACTACAAGGCACCAACTTCAATCAGCAGGCCGGTGTACAGGGCTTTGACGATACAACGTCCATCTTCAGCTTTCCGCAGATTACGGTGACAAACTATTCCACCTTCACCGGGTCGCCCTCCGACCAGCGGCCCAAGCAAAACCGCATCCGTAACTGGCAGTACGGCGACAACGTAAGCTATTCGAGCGGCTCGCACAGCATCAAAATCGGGGCAGAGCTGATGCACCAGACGGCCGCCTTCATCAACGGCTCACGCTCGACCGGTATCTTCAATTTCGTTGGTACGTATACAGGCGATGCCTTTGGGGATTTCCTGCTCGGCTACCCGGATTCAGTCACCCGCGATTATTTCAAGGAACTGAACGGTGATTGGGCCAATTTCTGGGGGTTCTATGTGCAGGACAGTTATCGTGCCACTAGAAACCTGACCATCAACGCCGGCGTCCGCCTGGATTTGAACAGTTTCTATAACGGCATTCGCGGGCAAAAGAGCGCTTTTGATTTCTCGAATGGAAAATTGATCATTCCATCATCCATCGATCCGGCCGTCCAGCCTCTCACGTCCACCTTACTGCCACTGTTCAGCGATCGCATTGAATACACCAAAGATCTTGGACTGCCGGATTCCATCCAGCCGACGGCCAAGAATTTCGCTCCGCGCATCGGTTTCGCCTGGCGCCCTGGCGGTACCGACAAGCTCGTTATTCGCAGCGGGTTCGGCATCTTCTATGCCTTTCCCGACAGCAACACTATCAACAACACCGTCGCAACTGTTCCGTTTGTCGCCTCAACTACCGTCTTCAATGACCGTCTGCCGCGCACCGCACCGCCGACACGAACCTGGACAGATTTCTTCCTGGGCCAACCGAATGTCTCTGCGAATCCCAATCCAGGGAAGTCTTGCTCCTTCGGATTCGCTGCCCTTTCCTGCGCGACGCCGGACGTGGACTCGGGGTCGATTGTTTATAAGAGTCAAGCCGTCAACCAGTGGAACTTCGCGATACAGCGCCAGCTCACGCGATCCACGTCCCTCGATATCGCTTATGTAGGGAACAAGACGACCCATCTGAACCAAAACATCCAAGCCAACGATCCGCTGCCCGGTCCCGGCGCGATTCAAACCCGCCGGCCGTTACCGCAGTGGGGCGCGTTTACATACGCTGTGTTCCAGGAAAACGCTAACTATAACGCCCTCCAGGCCAAATACGAGGCGCGCAACTGGCACGGCCTGAACTCGCTGCTTTCTTATACGTACTCGAAGTGCATTGACTCGGGAACTCTGCAAGGCGGCACGACGCTCGCGCTGCTCCGTTCAAATCGCGGTGTCTGCGACTTTGATCTGCCGCATTCTTTCACCGGCAGCTTCGACTATGGGTTGCCGTTCGGAAGAGGACAGCAATTCTTCAGCAACGCACACGGCTTTGTGAATCAGTTAGTCGGCGGCTGGCGTATGGCGGGTATCGTGACGCTCCGCTCCGGCCTCCCGTTTACGCCGACCATCAGCAATGACGTCGCGAACACCGGCGTCGGCAGCCAGCGGGCGCAGGTAATCGGTAGTCCGGTCATTATCGGCCAGCCGAACTGCTGGTTCTATGTATCCGCCAACTCGGCCTGCGCGTCTTTGGCCCCCCAGGGCACCGCAGCCTTCGCATCGCCCGCGCAATACACCTATGGCAATGGCGGCCGCAATATTCTGCGTGCCGATGGGCTAAAGCAGTTCGACTTCACTCTCATGAAGCTCTTCCCGATCACAGAAACGATGCAGTTTCAATTCCGCGCCGAGATCTTCAACATCTTGAACCACCCGACGTTTCTGGCGCCTTCTACCTCCATCAACAGTTCGTCCGGCGGGCAAGTCACCACCACTCTGAACGCTGCACGTATAATCCAGCTAGCGTTAAAGTTCTCTTTCTGACGATGTATCGAAGAACGTTTTTGATGGCCGCCGCGGGCGCCTATGCCGCCCCCAGCGATACCATCCACCTCGGCGTCATCGGCGCCGGCGGCCGTGGCACGTTTGTCATGGGCGTATTTCAAAAGCATACGGGTGTGGATGTCGCCGCGATTTGCGATGTCTACGAGCCGAACCTGGAACGCGGTATCTCAGCGGCCAAGCGCAATGGGCGTGCGCCGCACGTCTACCGCAATTATCAAGAACTGCTCGCCGACAAGAGCGTCGATGCGGTGCTGATCGCCACTCCCGAACATTGGCATTACCGAATGCTGCTCGACGCGCTTGCGGCCGGTAAGGATGTCTATGTGGAAAAGCCGCTCTGCCAAACGCCGGCCGAGGGCGTCGAGTTAGTCGACGCCGAAAAGAATTCGAAGCAGATCATTCAGGTCGGCATGCAGCGCCGTAGCTACGACTTGTATCTCGAAGCGCGCAAGAAAGTAGCTTCCGGAACACTTGGCCGTGTACATATGGTTCGTTCCTGGTGGCTCAACAACTATTTGGACGAGCGTAAGAGCGCGCCGCTTGACGGCAAGCTCGATTGGGAGCAATGGCAAGGATCGGCGCCGAAGAAGCCGTTCGATCCGGACCGTTTCCGCAACTGGCGCTACTACAGCGACTACGCCGGCGGGATCCTGGTCGATCAAGGCGCGCACGTATTCGATGGCATCCACATGCTGATGAATGCCGGCTATCCGGAATCGGTCACCGCTACCGCCGGGAAGCCGCATCGCTTCGATACGCCTGAATCGGTTACTGCCTGCGCCGAATATCCGCAGGATTTCATGGCCGTCTTCACGATTAACTACGCTGCCATGAAATACAAGCCCCACAACGATCAACTCGTCCAGCTCGATGGCGATCAGGCGCGGCTCGATATCGGGCGCGAAAATTGGGACCTGTATTTGCGCGGGGCAGAGGAGACGGTCGCCGCAAAGATGCAATCGGAGTTGGGCTTCGGCCACGCCACTGATCTGCACGTGGCGAATTTTCTCGAATGCGTACGGACACGCCAGCGACCGACGGCTCCCGTCGCGCTCGGATTTCAAGCCGCTCTCATCGTGCAGATGGCAAATATGTCATGGAAACAAGGGCGGCGCCTGCGGTGGAATGCGAGCGCCCGAAGAGTGGAGGCATGATGAAAAACGAGATCTCGCGGCGCTCGGCCCTGTATGCCGGCGCGGCGCTATTGGGAGCCATGAAGACAACCCGTGCCGAGCCCAGTCCCGCCAAATTGAAAGTCGCCATATTTCTCGAAGCATCTCTTGTTTCTGCATGGCAACGAATTGCCGGAAGCGGCCGCAAAGATCGGTTTTGACGGCATTGACCTCGCCGTGCGCAAGGGCGGCCACGTGACACCAGAGCGTATCAAGGAGGATCTACCGGGCGTGGTCGCGGCCATCCGCGAACACCATCTCGAAGTTCCAATGCTCACCACCGACATTGCCGACGTAGACACCCCGCATTGCGAAGACATTCTGCGCGCCATGTCGGAGTTAGGCATCAGGCACTACCGCTGGGGCGGATTCAAGTACACCGACAGCCAGCCCATGGCAGCGCAGATTGAAGCCTTTAAGCCGCGGGTCGAAAAGCTTGCGGCATTGAACGCCCGCTACGGTGTTGGCGCGATGTATCACACACATTCAGGAATCAATCTGGTCGGCGCGCCCATCTGGGACTTACACGAAATTTTGCAAGGCATGGATCCGAAAGCCGTCGGAGTCAATTACGACATCGGTCACGCTACCGTCGAAGGCGGGTTCGGTGGCTGGATCGATAGCCTGCGTATCAGCGGCGATTATGTCCGCGGCATCGCCGTCAAAGATTTCCTGTGGAAGAAAAATGCACGAGGGCGTTGGGTCTCCGCCTGGACTCCACTAGGGGAAGGCATGGTGCGGCTGCCGGAATTCTTCAGCATGATATCGGCGATGCGCTTTTCCGGCCCGCTGCAGCTTCATTTTGAATATCCACTCGGCGGGGCGGAAGAAGGCAAAGACAACATCACAAATCGTGAGGAAGTGTATACCGCCATGAGCCGCGACCTCAAGCAACTGCGCGGCTATCTTGCCGAGGCTAGGCTCTAAAAATTGGCGCGCTGGGGAATGATCTCGCTGGTGTTCTCGGCGACGGTCATCAATTATCTCGACCGGCAAACCTTGTCTGTCGCCGCTCCGGTGCTCATCGAGCAGTTCCACATGAGCAACGTGGCGTACTCGCGGATCGTATTCGCGTTCATGCTCGCCTACACGATCATGAACGCGGTATCGGGACCGTTGATCGATCGCCTTGGCACCAAGGTAGGGTACGCGCTGTGCATCGCGTGGTGGTCGGCGAGTTCCGTGCTGCACGCTTTCGCGCGCGGTCCCATCAGCCTGGGCGCCTATCGCTTCCTCCTGGGAATGGGAGAAGCCGGCAACTGGCCGGCGGGCGTGAAAGTCGTCGCCGAATGGTTTCCGGAACGGGAAAGGGCGCTCGCCTCGGGAATTTTCAACAGCGGCTCTTCGGTCGGCGCGATTATCGCTCCTCCTTTGGTTGCCTTTATCCTGCTGCGTTTCGGATGGCCGTCGGCGTTCCTGGTGATTGGACTACTCGGCTTTATCTGGCTGGCGTTCTGGTGGAAGTTCTATCGCACGCCCGAAACCGCGGTGGTCACAGAGCGGCCACCATCCGCCTGGCGGCTGTTTCGAATGCGGATGGTCTGGAGTTTTACGCTTTCGAAAATCTTCATGGACCCGGCCTGGTACTTCTATATTTTTTGGTTCCCCGAATATCTGAAGCATTCGCGCCACTTCGACATGGCGTCCATTGGAGCTTTCGCCTGGATTCCATTCGCGGTGGCAGGAGTTGGAAACTTGCTGGGAGGCGTAGCCGGTTCCTGGCTGCTTCGCCGCGGACTTCCCGTTTTGGTAGCGCGCAAGACCGCTTTAACCCTGTTCGCCATCCTGATGATCGCCGCCATCCCGGCCGTGCTGGTGAATAGCGCGTGGCTCTCGATCGCGTTCGTGTCCATTGCGGTCGCCGGATACACTGGCGGTCTTGCCAACATGCTGGCGCTGCCGGCCGATGTATTCCCGAAGAACGCCGTTGCTTCGGTTTGGGGGCTTGCCAGTATGGGTGCCGGATTTGGCGGCATGATCTTCACTTTGATCACGGGTTGGGTAGTCGATCATTTTTCCTTCACTCCTGTGTTCATAGGGTTCGGGTTAATTCCGCTCATTTCCGCAGGAATACTGTGGACTTTAATGAGACCGGAATGAGACTAGCTCTGTTCACCCTGGTTCTCCTTCCGGCACTTGCCGCCGGTCAGACGGACGGCGAAAAGATCTTCACGGCGCGTTGCTCGGGTTGCCACAACACCGGACAGGCGCCTGTATTGCGCGGAAACCGGCGTGTCCGCGCGCGTTCGATTGGACAATTGCGCGACGTCATTGAACACGGCATCCCCGCTTCCGGTATGCCGGCATTCAACTTGCCGAAGGAACAACTGGAAGCGGTGGCCGCTTATGTACGTTCACTCAATTCGGCCGCGGCTGACAATCCGGTCACTGGAGACGCGGCTGCCGGAGAGAAAATTTTCTTTGGAAGCGGCCAATGCTCGTCCTGCCATATGGTGAACGGCCGCGGTTCCGCGCTGGGGCCAGACCTGTCGAACGTTGCGCATGAGATGACCGCTGTCGAAATTCAGGAAGCCCTCTCGCACCCGAACGAGCACATCACGCCCGGCTACGAACTGGTCACTGTGGAACTTCGCGACGGCCGCTCGATCCGGGGATTCGCGCGCAATCGCACGAATTTCGACATCCAGCTCCAGGATCTTCAAGGCGCGATGCACTCATTCCATACATCGGACATGCGAGCGGTTCACGAAGAAAAGCAGTCGCTGATGAAGCCCGTGAGCCTCGACTTTGGGGATTTACTGGCCTACCTTTGCAAGCCAACGCCAGCCGCGCCAAACCCAACTATTCATTCTCAAGATTTTCAGCACGGCGATTGGCCCACGTACAACGGCAAATGGAATAGCAACCGGTATAGCGACCTGAACGAAATCAGCAAAGGCAACATCGCGAACTTGGGCTTGAAGTGGATCTTCCCGACTTCTCATTTCGGTTTGGAAACCACTCCGCTGGTTGTCGATGGCGTCATGTATGTCACCGGCGCAAACCAAGCCTTTGCGCTCGACGCAGGCACAGGCCGGCAAATCTGGCATTATTCGCGTCCGCGCTCGCAAGGTCTTGTCGGCGATGCCTCGCTTGGGACCAACCGTGGCGTAGCGCTTCACGGCGACAAAATCTTCATGGTGAGCGACAACGCGCACCTGATTGCTTTGAATCGAACCACCGGCAGTGTGGTTTGGGAAGTCACCATGCCTGAGGAACCGCAGCATTACGGCTCTACCGTCTCCCCACTGGTGGTGAAGGACACCGTGATCGCGGGCGTCTCGGGCGGCGACTGGGGCATCCGTGGATTCATCGCCTGTTACAAAACGTCCACTGGCGAAATGCTGTGGCGCCACTGGACAGTCCCCGAAAAACCCGCGTACCTCGGCGGTTCTACCTGGCTTCCGGGCTCATACGATCCGGAATTGAACACGCTCTACTGGCCCACCGGGAACCCATGGCCGGATTCCGACGATCGGAACCGGCCCGGCGACAATCTCTATACCAATTGCATCCTGGCTTTGGATCCGGATACCGGCGCTTTGAAATGGCACTACCAATTCACACCGCATGACACGCATGACCGCGATGCCACGGAACCGATGGTTTTAGTCGATACCGAATTTCATGGCCGCATGCGCAAGCTTTTGCTGCATGCCGACCGCAATGGCTTCTTCTACATCCTCGACAGGACGAACGGCGAACTGCTGCTGACACAGAAATTTCTGCAGCGCGTGAACTGGGCATCGGGCATTGGAAGTGACGGCCGCCCGCAGCTGGTAAATGAAAAGACCGGCTGCCCGAATGATGCCGCTAATTGGGGCTCTACGGCTTTCAGCCCGGTCACGCGGCTCTATTACGTGATGACGCTCGAAGAATGTGGCGAGCCCCGCACCCGCAGCCTTCGAACTGTAGACCGGAAAGACGAACCGGGCGAGAAAGTATTGCGTGCGATCGAGATCGAAACCGGCAAAGTAGCCTGGGAAGTGCCGCAGCGCGGGCTGGTCATGATGAAGGTCTGGCCCGGCGTGCTGGCGACGGCCGGTGGAGTGCTTTTCTACAGTGACCCGAACGGGGCTTTCGTGGCGGCGGACGAACGGACCGGCGAAGCGCTTTGGCACATGGCGACGAACGTTCCGATGAAAGCCTCGCCGATGACCTTCCTCTCGAAAGGTCGCCAGTTCGTGGCGATTGCTGCGGGCCCTAATATCCTTTGCTTTGGTCTACCGTGACGGCCTTGCCGCCGCTTTTCTTGCTGCGTTGCGCGGCGTCAAGGAACGCAAAAATTTCTAGCGTCTCCTCGTTTGAAACCGCAGGCTTGCCGCTCGCCACGAAGTCGACAATCTCGCGTACCAACGGAACGTAGTCTACCGGCACGTCGTCTTGCGCCTCTACGCGGTTCTTGTCGCGAAAGACAACCGCGCCGAATTTACTGTACGGGCGGTCGACGCGCATGGTTCCGAGGCGGCCGTCTTTCCAGCGGCACGTCACGACGTCCGCCGCTTCGGATGCGGTTTGTGTGACCTCAGTACAGCCCGTGCCGAGCAGCGTGTAAAGCATCTCAGCTGCGTGAATGCCGTACCACGAGAGTTCGAGCGGTTGGTGCGACTCGGTTGGGCCGGGGCCCCAGACGATCGCGCCTTTTACCGGTTCCTGCTTCAGCGATTGAATCGGGCTGTACCGCAAACTGGAAGCGCTGAACCACGGAACGTGCGCGGACGCCGCCACGCGGGCGATTTCGCGCGCGTCAGCGAGCGAAGCCGCCAGGGGCTTATCGATGAAAAGCGGCTTATGACAGGCCGACGCTTCTTTCACCGCGGCCAGATGTGTGCGCGCATCGACGCTTTCAATCAGGATGCCGTCTACGCTGCCGCACATATCTTGAATCTTGTCGACGAATCGCACGCCAAATTTGTCGTGCAACTCGGTTGAAAATTTATCCACCCGGACGCGGCTCTCTTCGATCTCTGGGCTACCGCCTTTGTAGGCAACTACTACATTTGCACCAGTTACATGTCCGGTATTCAACGAATTGGTGAAGGCGATCACGTGCGATGTGTCGGTGCCGACGATGCCGAGCCTTAAGCCGGCTGTAATCGACACATTCTTGAAATCGGCGGTCTCGTCGAACGAGCCCAGTCCGATCTTGCCTTCATGGATACTCAGGTCGACGCCGTGCAGCGAGGGCACCGGCTGCCCGTCGACTTCGCCCTGGACGCTGCCTGTTGCGCCATCCCAGACGACGCGAATGTGGTACCAGCGGTTCGAAGCCGGAAAGGCCGCGGGCCCCTCGAGCGCGCTGACCCGCACTCGCTCACCTCCGAAAACGTGAAAGACGCCGTTGTGAACGGGCTGCTTTGTGCCCGTGTCGGTCGAGAAATGGACGTAGTTGAAATGAGCCGGATCGCGATAGCCGAAGACGACCATGAGCGATTTCTTGAGGGGTCGCGCATCGGCCTCGATCGTGACCTTGCTGAATGGCGGTGTGTCGGCTACTGCAAATTGGAAGGGCCGACGTGGGCCGGGTAGCGGCTCTTTCCCTGTCAAAAGATGCAGCACCGCAGAGCCGTCCTCGGTGTCGATTTTCCAGTCCTTTGCGTCGGGAATGCTCCATTTATGGCTGAAGATTTCGATCGTATCCGCCGCCTGGGCTAGCAAAACTGCCAGAAGTAGGCCACCGCCAACCCTTGCTATACTCGCGGCAAGATTTCGCTTCAGGTGGAAAATGATGAACCGTGTTTGTTTTTCTTTGCGTCTTGTCACGCTTTTACTCTCGAGTCTGATTCTATCTTCGCTGGCGATCGCACAGACGAGTTTCGGCCGAATTTCCGGAACCGTGACAGATCCGGCCGGCGCGATTATTGCGGCTGCGACAGTCGAAGTAAAGAACGTCGGCACACAAGCCGTGCGAACGACTAAGAGCGACGGCAACGGGTTTTACAGCTTCTCCGATCTCCCGATTGGTACGTATTCGGTGGACGTGAACCAAACGGGCTTCCGCAGACAGCAGCGCACGAACCTGGAAATCGTTGCGGATGCGCGATTGACGGTCAATTTTCAGATGCAGCTGGGCGATGTGACGCAGACCGTCGATGTGACGGCGCAAGCGGGTGAAGCGTTAAATACCACCTCCGGTGAGTTGTCGCACGTGATCGATACGAAACAGGTACAGAATCTGGCGCTGAACGGCAGAAACTACACGCAGCTTATGACTATGGTGCCCGGCGCCGTCGTAACGAATCCGGATCAGTTCAGTGTGACTACCAGTCTTTCGGCGACGAATCAATCGTTGAATGGTAACCGTTCGGACACGAACAACCTGACTGTAGACGGCGCATACAATTCGGTGGCGGGGAGCAATGGCAGCCTGGTGAATAACGTCAGTTCTGAATTCATTCAGGAAGTAAAGCTTCAGACCTCGAACGCTTCCGCCGAATACGGCCGTTTTTCCGGCGCGGCGTTCAACATTGTGACTAAGAACGGCACCAACGATTTTCACGGCGCTGCCTTCGAATATTTTCGTAACGACATTCTGGACGCACGCAATTTCTTTGCGCCCAACAAAACCGAATTGCGGTTCAATGATTTTGGCTACGATCTGGGCGGCCCGATCCTGAAGAACAAATTCTTCTTTTTCGTCGGGGAGGAATGGAAGCGACTGCGACAACAACAGACGCCCACCAGGCTCACAGTTCCGAGTGCGGCCCAATTGGCTGGAAATTTCGGGAACACCAGAATTATCGATCCAACGACGAAGCTGGCCTTTCCGGGAAATCAGATTCCAACAGCACGGATTACGCCGGACGGCCAGGCTATTGCGAACGTCTACCAAATCTTATCGTCAGAGGCGGCCAGCTACAACCCGAACGGAGGGGCGAACAACCTGACGGAAGCACCGGCCAATCCGCTCGATTTTCGGGAAGACATTGTTCGCCTCGACTACTCGATCAACGAAAAGCACATGTTGTACGGGCGCTGGGTGCAGGATAGCAACGAGCTGCTTGATCCCTTCGGAACCTTTGCCGCCGGTGGCAACCTTCCTACAACTCCCACGCTCCGCAGCCGTCCTGGCGAGAGTTTTCTGGTGAGTGAGACCTGGTTGCCTACACCTCACATCGTGAACGAAGCGCACGCGAATGCAACCTGGGTATCGCAGCATATTCCGCCAACGGGAATCAACTGGCTGCGCAGCACATTTGGCTTTCAATTCCAACGTTTATTCAACGGCGGCACATATCCAAACGGCATCCCGCAAGTGTCAATTACCGGATTGGCTGGCTTCCAGGGTCCCAATTTTTCGTTGATGTCTCCCACGACAGACATGCAGTTTGCGGACACCCTTTCGGTTACGTTGGGTAGCCATCTCATCAAGGCAGGCGTAATGGTGGCACGCGATCGAGTAGATCAGAACGGCCGGCCGGGTTACACGGGAACTGTCACTTTCAGCAATTCCGGCAACCCGAATACAACCGGCAATCCATTCGCAGACGCTTTGCTCGGCAATTTTAGAAATTATACGGAGGCGAGCGCGGATCCGGTTGGATTCTTCCGCTTCACGCAGCCCGAAGCCTTCATACAAGACAATTGGAGAGTAAACCAGAAATTGAGCCTTGAAATCGGCGTGCGGTTCCAATACATGCAGCCGATGTACACGCAGGCCAATAACATGGCCAATTTTGTACCGGCTCTCTACAATCCGGCGCAGGCGGTGCAGGTCACGCCGGGCGGCACTGTGGTTGCGGGTTCAGGCAATCCGTATAACGGGCTGATCACGGAGGGAAATGGTGTACCAACGGATCAGCAGGGTCGTGTGCCTGGCTCAACGACGAGCCCACTGTTCAAGCAAATTCCGACCGGGGCACCGCGTGGACTCTACGATTCAGCGGGCCTTTTTGCGCCGCGATTCGGCTTTGCTTATACGCCGGATCAGAAAACTGTGCTTCGTGGCGGGTTTGGAATCTTCTACAACCGTCCCGAGGGCAATTTGACCTTTTCGCAGGTTAACCTGCCTCCGTTCTTACAGACCGCGGCATATGACAACGGGAATCTGTCGAATATCACCGCGGGCTCCGTGGGAACCGCTCCGATTGGCCCAATAAGCGCCATCGATCCAAACTTGAAATACACGACGACGTACCAGTACAGCTTCAGCATCGAGCACGATCTGCCGTCTTCCATGTTCATGCGCACAAGCTACGTCGGAACACTGGCGCGGCATCTACTTCGGGAACCGAATATTAACTATCCCGATCTGAGTTTGGTGGCAGCAAATCCGAGTTCGTCTGTAAACGCATTTGTTCCGTATAGGGGCTACGCGACGCTTCAGCAGTACCAAAGCGATTCGACGTCGAACTATAATGCGCTGCAGGTTTATGTATCGAAGCGCGCCGGTGCAGTGTTGTTCACCGGAGGCTACACGTGGTCGAAGCTGCTCGGCGATTCTAGTGGCGAAGGTGACAATGTGGAAGATTGGCAGAATCGCCACTTTAACTATGGCCCGCTCAGTTTCGACCGCCGGCATGCGTTCACCGGGACCTTCGTCTGGCAACTTGCGGCCTTCCGCGACCGAAAAGCGGTTGTTCGCGGAGTGCTGGGCGGCTGGCAGCTAAGCGGAGTCATGCGCGTGCAGACGGGCGCGCCTGTCTCGATTACCGGAAATACACCCACCGGTACGCGACGCGCCGATTACGTCGGCGGACCGGTTCTGGTGGACAACAAAGGGCCGAATCAGTGGATCAATAAGAACGCCTTTGCGATAGCACCGGCCGGCGCATACGGCACTTCCGGCACCGGCAACGTGATCGGGCCCAATCTGCAGTCTTACGACTTTTCGCTGGCTAAGCACTTCGCGTTCGGCGAGCGGTTCGATCTGAAGCTGCAGGGCGACTTCTTCAATCTGTTCAACATTACGAACTTTCAGAATTTGAACAACCTGCAAGTTGGGACCGCGAGCTTCGGAACGATATCGAGCGCATACCCGCCGCGGAATGTCCAGCTTAGCTTGAAATTGGCGTTTTAACTAGCGCATTTCGCGATAGATTTGCATGAGCTGCTTCAAGTCGTCGATGTCTTTGGGGCGGCAGTTCATCAACGGAGGCCGCACGGGACCGGCAGGCATGCCGAGAATCTCCATGGCCTCTTTCATCACGGCAACCTCGTAGCCACGGGCACGCTCGCGCAAAGCGTAAAGCGGGTTCACATAACGCTGCATCAAAGTGTTCAGCTTGATGAAATCGTGTTTCATTCCAGCTTCCGCCAAAGCCAACGAGAGTTTCGGGGCAATGTTCGAAATGCTCGACGTATATGCTTGCACGCCGACGGCAAAGTAGCCGGGCACACAGTCGTCACCCAAACCGCCGAACCAGGAAAGCCGGTCGCCGTTGCGCTCCATGATGCGCTGGTACTTGCGAACGTCGCCCTGGCCATCTTTCCAGCCTTTTAGAGTCGGCACCTGCGCGGCTAAACGCTCAACCATTTCCGGCGTGAAAATCGCCCAATCGCGGCTATAGACAGTCAGCGGCAGATCGGTCGCTCGGCCGATGGCTTCGTAATAGGCGAAAAGACCTTCTTCGGGTGCAGCAACGTAATACGGCGGCAGAGCCAGAATGCAATCGGCGCCCGCTTTGGCGGCTCGGCGCGCAATATCGATGCCGAGAGTGGCGTTGTAACCCGTGCCCGCCATGACTGGCATGCGGCCTTTCGCCGCGCGGATGGTTGTCGCGACAACCTGCTCTGTTTCATCGGGCGATAACGAATAGACTTCGCCAGTGCCACCGGTCGCGACTAGCGCACAAAAGGGGAAGGCGGCCATTTCATCTACGTTGCGCGCAAGGGCATCCAAATCCAGCGAGAGATCTTTGCGAAAAGGGGTAACGGGGAAGCCGAATACGCCTTTGAGTTTTGAAAGTATTTGCGACATGAAATTCGTTAGGCGCCGGTGGCTTGCATCAAACCGCGTATGTAGCCATAGGCGAAAGCGAACGCCTGAAGGCCGCCCTTGTCACCCTCGATGACAGGCACATGATCCGGCATTAACATCCCGTCGAAGCCAACTTCCTTATATACGCGAAGTGCGGCAAGCATATCGACGTCGCCCGCGTCCGGGAAAGTCTCTTGAAAATCGAGAAAGCCGCCGCGGATATTGCGAAAGTGCACATTGAAGATCTTTTTGCGGGAGCCGAAGTACCGAATTACGTCGAGAATCTCTTTGTTCGGATCTTTCAGCATTTCGGATACTGTGCCCTGGCAAAAATTCAAACCGTGGTAGGGACTTGGATTGATTTGGATAAAACGTTTGAGTCCATCCACACTTCCCAGAACGCGATGCACGCCGCGAAAACCTTTATCCGCCGGCATTCCCGGGTCGTGCGGATGGCAAGCCATCTTCACTTTGTTCTCTTCTGCCACTGGGATGACACGTTTCAGGAAATAGGTGATGCGATCCCAGGCGTCGGCGGTTGAGACCGGACCGGCTTCGGTCAGCGGTGGCTCTTGCGACGCACTCGCATAGTTGAAGGTGCTATATTTTGCACCGCCGCGGCCGGGCGATCGTCCCGTGCGAACGACACCCAGAATGCTCATGTTGTACTTGAGCATCGGAATCCCCGCCCGTGCGGCGTTGCGGATCATTTGGCAAATGTTATCGATTTCGCGGTCGCGCTCCGGGCTCTTGCCGAGCATGATGTTAGGATTTTCGGATTTCGTGATGTATGCGGAGCTGAGCGGCAGCGGTACAGCTTCGAGGCGAATGCCGAACGATTCAACGCGCTCGCGCAATTTCGTCAGCCCTTCGACCGACCAAGCTTCATCAAACTTTGCCGAAGGCAGGGCACTGCAGATGTGGCCGACTCCCAAGGGCGCGAGGATTCGTAGAATCTCATCGGTGGATTGATGTTGAGTGCCCAGCTTCATGCGGCCGGACGGGGCCGTGTCGGTGACGGGGGGTAGTGCAGCCTTCGAAAGACTGGCGGAGGCGGCTGCTAGCTTGGTAAAGGTTCTGCGATTCATGAAGGTTCTCGATTGCCGAACTTATCACATTTGACCGAAATCTTCCGATGAAAATTTCCGCGCTGAAACTGCATTCGATAGCCATCGCCGATCCACCCTTGCGGAGCTCATACGGACGGCACGCGCCCTGGGCGCTGAGAACCATTATGGAGATCGAGACGGACGAAGGCATTTCCGGAGTCAGTGAGACATATGGCGGCGACGCACCTCTGGCGGCACTCGAAGCGGCAAGCGGACAATTGCTAGGCCGCGATCCGTTTCAATTTGCGGAATTGCACCACCAGATGCGCAACGAAACGCAAACCGGACACGATCAGACCTGGTTTGTCCCGGGTGAGAATCCGCTCGACCAGCAGAACCGGACGTTTGCGGCGATCGAGATCGCTTGCCTCGACATCGTAGGCAAGGCAATAGGCCGCCCGGTATGCGATGTGCTGGGCGGGCGGGCGAGAGATCGGGCCCCGTTTTCCGCATATTTGTTTTATAAGCACGGCGGGGCCGGTGGAGACAACGGATATCGGGACGAATACGGCGAAGTGCTGGACGCTCGAGCAGCGGTTCGCGAGTGCCGACAGATGATCGATCAATACGGATTTCGTGAGATCAAATTGAAGGGCGGCGTGCTAGCCCCGGAAATAGAGATCGAAACCATACGCGAGTTGCGCGCGGAATTCGGGGCGAAGGTTCCGCTGCGCATCGATCCGAATTGCGCTTGGTCGGTAGAAACGTCGGTACAGGTGGGTGAGTCGCTCCGCGACGAATTGGGAGGCGGCGGCTATCTCGAGGATCCTTGCGCGACTCTCGAGGGAATGGGCGAGGTGCGCAAAAGGCTTCTGGCGACCGGAAATACGACGCCGCTGGCGAGTAACGTTGCCGTCACGCAGTTTCCGGACGTCATCGAAGCGCGCGACCGCGACGCTGTACAGATTGTACTTTCGGACCCGCATTATTGGGGTGGATTGCGGCAAGTGCAGTATTTATCGCATCTCTGCGAAATACTCGGCATGGGAGTGTCGATGCACTCAAACAGCCACCTGGGAGTAAGCCTGATGGCAATGGCGCACGTGGCGGCGGCTTGTCCGAACCTCACTTTCGCCTGCGATACGCACTATCCGTGGCAGACGGAAAAAGACGAGATCGTCGCAGGCGGCCGGATTCGTTTCGACGAAGGGGCTGTCGTCATTCCGAATAAGCCCGGGCTGGGCGTCGCGCTCGATTACGACCAGATTGCGCGCGGCCGGGAGCGCTACGATAAGATTCCGTTCCGCAAAAGGGACGATGAAGCGGAAATGCGCAAACATGTGGACCCGAGTTGGAAGCGAATCTTGCCCCGATGGTGAAATGGTCCGGCTGGTTGTTCCGTAAAATCGCAGCATTTGCGAAGCATCGAGCGGCCGCCTGTTTGCTAGCCGCGGCGATTCCCATTGTGATCCGCGTGGCGGCGCTGCCTTTTCTTTCGATGCCGTACCCATACGTGCACGACGAGTTTAGCTATCTGCTCGGCGCGGACACCTTTGCGTCCGGGCGCATCACCAATCCGCCGCATCCCATGTGGGTGCACTTCGAAACATTCCACGAGAATTTTCAGCCAACTTATGCATCGAAGTATCCGCCTGCGCAGGCGCTGTTTATGGCGTTCGGGCAAAAGTTTCTAGGCCATCCATGGTTCGGGGTTTGTATCAGCTTCGGCGTGATGTGCGCGACCTTGTGCTGGATGCTACAAGGATGGATTCCGCCGGTATATGCGCTATTGGGAACCCTGATCGCTATCGGACAAATTGGCATTTTCGGTTATTGGATGGATTCCTATTGGGGCGGGGCAGTGCCGGCCATTGGAGGAAGCCTGGTTTTAGGCGCGATGGTGCGGCTAGTAAAAAGATCCAGCACTTCAGCCTCGATCCTGGGAGCACTGGGCCTGATGATATTGGCCAACAGCCGTCCTTATGAGGGATTGGTCGTGAGTGTGGGCGCGGTTTTGGGTTTGCTGTGGTGGCGCCGCCGCACGGGCCGGCTGGCAGGACTTGGGAAACCTCGCGTGCTGATACCCGGACTTCTCGTCTGTCTCGCGGGAGTAGCCTGGATCGGCTATTACAACTATCGGCTCACTGGAGATCCATTGCTCCTTCCGCATGCGCTGCACGAACGTACTTACGCGGCGTCATCGGCGATTTACCTCCTGCCGGCACGTGCGGTTCACGAGTACCATCACAAAGTCCTCCACGACTTTTGGATTGATTTTGAGCGATCCTTCTATCTGAAAATCCGAGCGAATCCGCTGCGGGCCGTGGTGGCGTTCCCGGATGTATTGCCGTTTTATATGTCGACGCTGCTCTTTCTGCCAGTCGTGCTCGGACTCGTTGGTTTCACGAAAAACACCAAGATGCGCGTCGTGATCGGCCTGCTCGCAGTCCTATGGGGCGCTTTACTGATCGAAAAATCCTGGATGCCGCACTACTTCGCTCCCGGAGCCGGGCTATTGTTGTTGCCGGCCATGTTCAGTCTGCGCTGGCTGCGGATACGATTGGGGACGGTTGGAGTGCCGGTGGTTCTGGCGTTCACCGCGTGCATCTTCGGCCACGGATTGGTCGCCGGTGTGAACACGCACCGCTTTGGAGGACCTCCGCCACAAAAAATAGCGAGAGACAAGATTCTGGCGACCGGAAAGCCCGGTGAAAAGCATTTGGTGATTGTGCGATATTCGCCGGCGCACAGTCCTCATATCGAGTACGTTTTCAATAGCGCCGATATAGACAATTCGACGATTGTCTGGGCACGCGATATGGGAGAAGAAAAGAACAAAGAACTTCTCGATTACTATCCGAATCGTCGTGTCTGGCTCTTGCAACCGGATGCTCCGCCACTGTCCCTCACTCCGTATCCGGTAGCCCGGTAAATTTTTCAGGTCACGGGTCCCGGATTGAAAGGTACCAGTGCGTTGTGCAAACCCCAGTGTTCGGTCCATGTTTTCTTGTGCCCGCTGGCCACGTCCAACAGGAAGTGAAATAATTCCCATCCGACCTGCTCGATACTAGCTTCTCCGGTGGCGATACGGCCGGCATCGATATCGATTAAGTCATGCCATTTTTCGGCGAGAGCCGTTCGCGAGGAGACTTTGATGACCGGCACCAGGGCTAGACCGTAGGGGCTGCCCTCACCTGTCGTGAAGACGTGCATGTTCATGGACGCTAGTTGCTGGGTGCCGCAAATGAAATCGCTGGCGGGAGTGGCGGCGAAGACCAGGCCTTTGTCCCTGATTTTTTCACCGTGCGAGGCGACAGCGGTGATGGCGCTGGTCCCGGCTTTGGCGATGGAGCCGAGGGCCTTTTCAACGATGTTCGCTAAGCCGCCGCGCTTATTTCCGGGCGTCGGGTTGGCGCTGCGATCTGCGCCGCCATTCGCCAGGTAGCTGTCGTACCATCTCATCTCGGCAATCAGTGCGTGACCGACTGCCTGATTCACGGCGCGCGGGGTCAGCAGATGGATGGCGTCGCGCACCTCTGTTACTTCGGAGAAAAAGACGGTAGCGCCCGCGCGAACCAACAGATCGGCAGCAAAGCCGACGGCGGGATTGCAGGTGACACCGGAAAAAGCGTCGCTGCCGCCGCACTGCAAGCCGACGGACAGATTCGCTGCTGAACAGGTTTCCCGCTGCCGGCGATTCAATTCGGCGAGCCGAACTTCAGCGGCACGCATGATGGCCGCGACGCTCTCGGCAAAACCGTATTCGTCCTGCAGGCGAATCAGGTTCCGATCTTTGAGCACCGGAAAGTCAGAGGAGAACAACCGGCGGGGCTGCAATTTCTCGCAGCCGAGACTGACCACCAGCGGCAGACCGCTGAGATTCGAATGGGTAGAGATATACCTCAGCGTGCGAATCGGAATGGCCGCGCCGGGAGCATCGATGGCGACGCCGCAGCCGTAACCGTGCGTGATGGCGGCAACGTCCTCGACGTTCGGGAAGCGCGGCAGAATTTCCGCTTTGATGCGCCGCACAGCGTAATCCACGGTGGGCGCGGCGCACTGGACTGTAGTTGTGATACCTAGGATGTTGCGAGTGCCGACGCTGCCATCGGAATTCTTGAAGCCTTGAAAGGTACAGCCCTCCAGCGCGGGGAGGGACGCCGGTACCGCTGTCGCGATCGGCAGATCTTCGAGACCGGGCGCCGGGGGAGTATCGAGCGCGTCCTCGCGAATCCAGAAGCCCGCCTCGATCGGGCGATTGGCGTGGCCGATAACCTGTCCGTAACGAACTACGGCCTCACCCGTGTGGATGGCGCGGAGAGCAACCTTCTGCGATTGCGGTATGGCTTCTCGTGCTGTGAATCCAGCGTTGTCGGAGGCGCGTGGTTGAAGACCTTCCGCGGCAACGACTATGCCGGCATTGTCCGACTGATGGACGCGGATGTAGAGGGGAGTCAAACCGCATTCTATCGCCGGATAGAGAGACAGGCTCAAGGAGTTACACTGCGGAATTAGCCCCAAAGAAGGAGCAAGGTTCTGAAAAGCTTTTGGAAACTGGTTCTGCTGAGCGCGTGCGCCGTTAGCATCGGCGCTCAAAATCGTCCGCCGGGAGCGGCTCCTGCGACGCCACCGGGACCCAGAAGGCCGGGCGGGGGCGCCGGCGGTGATTATAAGGAATACGATTCCGCCGTGCTCGAGAACGGCAAGAAGACGTTTTCCGCGAACTGCGCGTTCTGCCACGGCTCGAATGCCAAAGGCGGCGAGAGCGGACCTGATTTGCTGCGCTCGGTGTTCGTTTTGCACGACGAAAACGGCGAGGGGATTGCGCCGGTGGTCCGCAATGGCCGTCCGGATAAAGGAATGCCGAAGTTCGATTTCTCTACGGAACAAATTTCAGAGATCGCCGCGTTTCTGCACGATCGAGTGAGGGCCGCGGCCATGCGCGGGACGTACCAGATCCTGAATATTGTCGTGGGCAATACGAAATCGGGCGAAGCGTATTTTAACGGTGCGGGCAAATGCACCGGCTGCCATTCGGTTACTGGCGATCTTGTGCATATCGGTTCGAAGTATGACGCCGTGACGATCCAGCAGAAACTCTTGATGCCTCGCGAGGGCAGACGTTCCGGACGGCGAACCGAGGCCGCCGCGCCGGAGACGGCCCCAGTCACAGCGACGGTGAGGTTGCCATCGGGAGAAACGATAAGTGGAAAGCTCGAACACATGGATGATTTCAGCATCTCGTTAATCGACGCCGCCGGAGACCGCCGTTCTTTTTTGCGCGATGGCGATACGCCGAAGATTGAGCTTCACGATCCACTGCAGGCACACACGGATTTGCTCAAGCAATATACCGATAGCGACATTCACAATCTGACCGCTTATCTTTTGACGTTGAAATGATCCCTGCGGGGCTACGCTCAAGTGTGTCACTCATTCCATTTGCTCTCGTCCTGATTGCGAGTTTGCCGTTCCGGGTGGCTGCGGCGGAGAAAGCCATCGATAGCCAGCGTAGCTCTTTGACTATCCACGTCGGAAGAGCCGGATTGCTTTCAGCTGCCGGCCACGAACACACGATCAAGGCGCCGATCGAGAGCGGCAGCGTGGACGATACCAGTCCGAGCGTGCGGATGATCGTAGCGGCGGAGAGACTCGAAGTCACGCCGGATGCCAAGTTAAGCGCGGCCGATCTAACCGAGGTGCAATCCAACATGCAGAGAAATGTTCTCGAATCGTCTAAATATCCTCAAATCCTGTTTCAATCGACGCGAGCTGAGCGAGAGGGGGTGGATGCCTGGAAGGTGGATGGCACTTTGACTCTGCACGGAGTGACCAGACCTCTAACTGTTTCCGTCCGCCGCGACAAGGACGCCTATGTAGGCGCGGTTCACATCAAGCAAACAGACTTTGGAATTCAACCTATTCGGGTCGGCGGCGGTTTGGTGACGGTGAAGAACGAGCTCGATGTCCGATTTGAAGTGTACTGCGTGCCGAAGCTTTGATCAGTGCCCATCTTAAAATTAAGAGAGTGGCGGTCCAATGCATCAGCCCTACCTCGTCACCGGCCACAGATGCTTCCTGGCGACTTTGGCTTTGGCCTAATTTCTTAAGCCTTGACGCTCCTCTAATCGCCGTGCTTTGGCAGGTGCTTCTGACACGCGATCTCGGCGTGCATGTTAGAGCTGGTGAGCCGATGGTACTCGGTTTGTGCGTGTGGCTGGTGTATGTCGTCGATCGCGTTTTCGACGCTCTGCGGCCGCTCACCGGAGGGTGGGAGCCGGCGCGCAAAACCTTTTACCGGCGGCATCTTTGGATCGCCTCCCTGGCAGGGCTGTGTTTGCTCTCGGTGACGATCCCGCTCGCCTATTGCATCCTGAGACGGTCGACGTTCTATGCCGGGCTGGCGCTGACTGTTCCCGTGGTCTCCTATTTCGCGTTGATTCACCTGCTGCCGGTCCACTGGCGGGCGCGGTGGCCGCGGGAGTTAGTGGTGGCATGCCTGTTCACATCGGGCACGTTTCTGGCGATTTGGACAGCCAATCATGAGAGCTTGTATTCGTTGTGGGCGCCCGCGCTGCTATTCTTTGTGCTTTGCTGGACGAATTGCACCGCCATTGAGACATGGGAATGGGAACGGAACGTTTTGAGCCAGGACAGCGCACCGGGCCGCTTCACACGCTGGGCGGCCCGTCGCATTACTTCTATAGGGTTGGGGATTGGCTGCCTTGCCGCGGTCCTGGCCGGTATGGCTCTAGCACCGGTTGGATTTTCGGGAGCGGCGCTTGTGAGTGGAGTTGTACTGGCGCTGGTTGCCGCGCGACGTCAACATCTGCCGATGAATCTTCTCCGCGTGTCGGTTGATCTTGCCTTATGCACTCCGTTACTAGTTCTGATCTTCCCACTAGGGAAATGAACTGCGACCGGATCGCGCGATGTTACCGGTGGCTCGAATATGTGTCGTTCGGGCGGGCACTGGAGCGGCGACGGAGGGAATATCTCCACGATGCAGAGACCGCGCAGAGCATCTTAATCCTGGGAGATGGCGACGGTCGCTTTACGGCAGAGTTCGTCAGCCGCAATCGAATAGGCGTGATTGATTCGGTCGAGCTGAGTCCGCGCATGCTGGAGTTGGCCAGAAAGCGAGTCGGCAAGGATACGCCGGGCACAGAACGGGTGCGGTTTTGGCATGCGGATGCCAGAACGATGGAGCTGCGGCGAAAATACGATCTGATCATCAGCCATTTTTTTCTGGATTGTTTTACAGCGCGCGATCTCGATGCGCTCGTCGCGCGGATTTCTGCCGTCGCCTGCCCTCGGGCACGCTGGATCTTGTCAGAATTTCGCGTGCCAAATAGCGGAATCTGGCGTTTCGCAGGAGGCGCCTTAATACAAGTGATGTATTGGTTCTTCCGGGTGGCCACCGGCCTTAGAACACGCCAGGTACCCGATTATCGGACGATCTTCCGCGCACACGGATTTCGGTGCCTGCGGCAGCGTTCGGTTCTCGGTGGATTGTTGGCGTCGGAATTATGGGAGAAGTCCGAATTGAGCAAGAATCCGGAGCTCGCCTTATGAATTACGTGCCGAAGGAAGCGCCAGAAGGATTTGCCCGGCATGGGATGAGGCGTGATTCGTCCGGCTCATCAGAACGGCCAGGCGATTGCGTAAAGGTTCCTTTGCAAAATCTTCCTCTGATACGGCATTGTGTCTCTCTAGCCATTGGGCGGGCGTGAGCGATTCAAAAGCGGCAGTGAGTTTAGCGTTCACTTCATTCCATGCTTTCTTGAGAGCAGAGGAGGAGATCGGATCGGGAACCGTTTGATCGGGATTGGTCAAGTAAGCGTTATCCAGTTCCGGGTGCAAGCGCTCGCCCAGACGCAACAGTGGAAATAACAAGTCATGCGTAACGGTCAGATGGCCTATCAGGTAGATAGGGCGATTTCTGCCTGGAGCCACTTCCTGCTGCAATTGTTCATCGCTGAGCGATGCGGCCAATTGGTCCACACGCCCGATGACCAGTTTCCACGAGTTCAAGACGCTGCGAGCGAGTAATTCTTCGGTTGTCATGCCCATTTCTCCTATCTCAAAGCGATGAATACCAAATTAGCCGGGATTCAAACGTTTTGCGATAAAGCTGTCGACTGCCAGCGGTCCGGAACCACCCAAGACGAGGGCAGCGAGACAGGCGAGATACAGCAAATTCGTTTCAGAGCCAGGCGGTCCGAAGCGTGGGCCGGCAGGGGTGACGGCTATGAGTTTGATCGAGCTGAATCCGTAAGGCAAGTGCACGCTAAACATTGCCACTAAGAGGACCGCCGCCATAGGTATGGTCGCCAGCGTGACAAAAGCGCCGCAGAGTACCGCCAGACCGCCGAAGATTTCGATAAGGATCGTGGACCACGCCATGAAATGTGGAGCGGGCACGCCTAGCCCCTGCAGGATGGCAGCGAATCCGTCAGGCCCTCGTGAGAGCTTTGCAAGACCATGCTGCATGAAACCGTATCCGACGATCAAGCGCAGCGGAATGGGCGCCCATCGGAATATAGGGAACCGGTTTGACAACTCCAAAGGGCCGTTGCGCAATATTTTCATATCTTCACCTAAGCGCGTGCCAGCCAAAACTTGCGCCAGCCCACATCGAGAATTCGCGGTTTTATCCGCTTTGGTTACGGTTCAAAAATAGCGCAATTTTGAAGGTATCGTTTGTGCGTGACTTCGGCCCATCCGGAAGCGTGGACGGCGTAACGAGGCGGCATCTAATATCACTAACCGGCATGAGAAGTTACATGCTAGGTGCTTGCCTCCCTTTTTCCGCTGCCTGTATCCTGTCGGCGCTAATGCCATCCTCGATGCCGGGCGCGGAAGTTATGACCGACCGATGCAGCGCTGAAGTCGCGATTGTTCCGTCCTATGATGCTCGTCCGGAGACGCCGGGAACAATCGTACTCAAGCGAGGAGCGAATGGAAATGCGCCGTGGACGCCGCCATTCAAAGTGAAGCTCGGCGATGCGGGTCACATTCGCTGGTGGTGCCACTCCACAACCGGCAATATGTTTGATCCCGGCACTTGGAGAATTCAGGAGGTGACGGTTGGCACGAAATGCGAAATCTTCGCTGACGGAACCCCACAAAGCTGCCATCCGGATGGGAGTATCAAAATCGGCTCATCGGCGTGGAATGGCTGGACGGCGGAGCGTTCTCGATGCGGGGACAGATCCACAAGAATTCGGGCGCGTTTAGGTCCTAGCCGCCTTCTTCAGATTGAATGCTTGGGCAAGTGAGTCCGGCGAACGCAAATTCAGGAACGTGCTCATTTAGTTATGGATCTAGCCCGGCCCCGGCCACGCTTAACGGCTCATGTGATTCGCATCGGTCTGACCTGCTGGGCCTGGGTAGGATTTCATGCTTAGATAATTTCCGCTTGGCTGACCCCCGCGAACAACCCGCAGTCACCGATCCGCGATCTGCCATCCTGTGCCAGCGCCTTTTTGAGAACGCCGACCACGCGGTCATTGTTCAAAGAACGTGCCGAGGAGAGAGCCGTGTTGGCCAAGTAGGTTACCTCCGACTCAAGGCGTCGAATGGTTGCTTGGTTCGATTCTATGGGCAAGTCGCGCCGGCTCGCTTCGCTTTTCGCTCGTTACCGGGTCCGGTGCCATTGCGGACGTACTGATTACCTTTGAGTGATCGACTGGAAACCGCGTCCTTTGCAAAGCGTTAACATGATCGCGATGGAATACGAACAACATCTCCGAAAAGCTATCGATGATATGAAAGCAGCAGAAAATCGCCTATTGGAATCCGGTTTTTCACCAGATCAGTGGTTGTCGATCAAGCAATACATCCAGGCTTCGATTTTCCGGTTTCAACTCTTGTATGGCCGGGCCCTGCAAGAGATTTCAGCCGGTGAATCTTAGCATCACGACCTTTAAGAACAATAGGAGCCCGGAGAACCTCCCGGCGGCAATCTTAAAAGACACCACACATTAATTCGGCTAAAACGTCAACAATAAAACGACTTCACTTTGGTGCGGATGAGAGGACTTGAACCTCCACGAACTTTCCCCCACTAGAACCTGAATCTAGCTGAAACTCTCGCCGCCACGTATTTGTAATCAATTACGGCGGCTCAGCGCATGGGACTGCGTCGCACTAGTAGTCTTGAATGGCACATTAGTGGCACAATAAGGGATCGCGCCCGCGAACGTGTCTATCAGAATTGAAAACCGCGGGCAGAAGGAAGGACGACGGTAAAACGAATAGCTCGCTTCATCGTGATCTGGCAACGCAGATGCAAAATGTCTGGCACCGGATCAACGGTATGGAGCTAGAAGGTGCGCGGAGGGAGGGCAGGGAACAGGTGGCTAAAGACGCTTCTTGTACGCATCCGTATCAGGCCTGTACACGGAAGCAGGGCCTCGCCACTTCCTCGTAGCACTCCGCCACAGTGTGGTGAATGTTGCGTCAACACGCCTGCACGGCCACAGGTGCACCGATATCCACTGAATCGCAAGCCGTTGTCACCCGTCTTCGCGGCGAGTTTGTAACGGCCGCTACTCAGTTTAGCGGGCCTTTACCGCGTGTTGGGTCGATCTTCCAGACTGCCGTTTGAGCAGGATCGGGGTCTGTATCATGGGCCGCGAACATTACGCTGTAACACGCCTTCTGAAAATAATCACTGCCGAGAGCCCACTATTCAGCGAGTGGCTGAAAGGTAAACACTTGGCCGTTACTCATGATCTATTGAATGCGACAGCAATCCGGACGGGCTCAGGTGCGGCGAACGCTTCCCGCGACAACTGTTAGCTCCTGACGCTTGCCGCCGTAAGTCCCTTCCGCTAGACAGGCCTGAGATGCGAAGCGGCAGCAATGAAAGTATTATCCTGTCACCGAGAAGCGGGCGGGCAAATTTGAGGCCAGCTCCATAATAAGTCAAATGGTTGATGGAAAACGCGATGAGTAGTGTGCCGACAATTGGACCGATGCTGCGGCGGCTGCGGATTTTTGTGGCTTCGCCTGGGGATGTGAAGATCGAGCGCGAGAAGGCGACGGAGGTTATCCAACGCGTGAACAAAAATGCAGCGCTGGGAAAGGGAGTGCTGCTGGATCCATGGCTTTGGGAGGTGGATGCACAGCCAGCCATTGGAAGGCCGCAGAAATCCATAAACACGAAGCTGGACGAAGCCGCGATCGTAATTCTGATCCTTTGGAACCGGTTGGGGACGCCGAGCGGGAAGGCGGATTCAGGCACAGTCGAGGAGTATGAAGGTGCATTCAAGCGTTTTCGCCAAACGGGATGGCCGCGCATTTTGGCCTACTACTCGCAGCGCAAAGGCAAGCCCTTGAACGCCGACGAAAATGCGCAACGGCAAAAGGTGCTCGACTTCCAGAAGCAGCATCCGGAAATCTTCGCCGCGGAATATTGCACGACTGCGGAGTTTGCCGAAAAGCTTGAGTCTCATCTGATCAACACAGTGAATGAGATAGCCGCCCCACCGGCAGCGCCGGTGGGGCGGTACAAAAAGCTGCTGTATGTAAAGGTCACTTATCTGCGAGAGAAGACCGCGGGCGCGACGCCGGTTTACTACCGTGAAGTGGAGCGGCTGGCAGAAGAGGCGCGAACAGTGGATGTTTACGATGAAGCCGTCTATTACACGCTCGAGATCTTTCCTTCGAAGAAGAAGATTGAGCGGCGCACTGATCAATCGAGCGGCGTTGTGGATCCGAGGATGATTATCCCGCTGAGATACCCGCTCGTGTTCGGGGATAAGTTTGCGGCGCGAGCGGCCAATACGGCGCAGATGGACGTAGATGGCGAGACTGACACGCTGCTGACGATTTCGCATTTCGAAAATGGGCTGCAGGGCAACGAACAAGATTTCGCGTCACGCGTCGAGGAAGACGCGGAATATGCGCGGATGATTGTGGACTTTTCCTCAATACCGGACGCGCGGACCCGTGTTTTGCCAGGATCGGCCTGGTTGAGGCGGGAAGGGAAAGACGAGAAGGCGGAGCTTATGACACTCGGGGATTCCATGTACATGGTCTCTTGCGAAGAGGCAAAGGCCGGGGATTATCTGGGCATGAGCTTCACCATACAGCGGTAAGCTTCTGGCGCAGTCATTTCCAGTCGGAGCAATTTAGAGCAAATCTTCAGCATCCGGACAGAATTCAGGCGACGCAAAGAAGGCGGCCTATTCGCGATATGTAGATTAGTCGATACTTCGCCGTTGATCGTTCTCTATGGTTCAGGACGGCCATAGATCATGGCCACGTAATGGGATCGAACAGGGAACTCGGCATCACCCAAATTGACCTGCTCGCGAGCACTCGTTCCGACTATGCAGCTATTCGCCTCATGTCCTCCAGCAGCTCGCATCGCCCGTTCAACTAAGCCCCGAAGAAGGCGGCGACCACGTGCTTCAGTATCACAAAACCAAGCCTTTTCGCGAGGCCTCAGGTATAAGCAGCAGTGCCCGAACTGTGACGCTTCGGCAATTCGCAGCGGACCTCAGCCACTGTATGCGGAGAATTTGCTGGCCAATTACCACGACGCATATTCAGATTTTTCCGCGGACGCGCCGTCTTCATTTGTACATCCAAAGCGCTGGTTGCCACGGGCCTAGCAAGTAACATAGAATCTCTATGTAATGCCTCTGAAGACGGACCGCGACACGATTCCGCAAGGCACCCTCGACATGCTGATTCTTCAGACCCTTGCCTGTCGGAAAGAGATGCATGGTTTTGAAATTGCGAACCATATTCAAGAGCACACGGAGAACGTGCTGCAGGTGGAGGAAGGATCGCTTTACCCGGCCCTCCAGCGTATGCTCCTCCAGGGGTGGATCAAGGGCGAATGGGGACGCACGGAAGAGAACCGCCGAGCTCGTTATTACCGCTTGACCGCCGGCGGACTAAAGCAGCTTGAGCGAGAAATCGACCAGTACCAGAGGGTCTCGCGAGCGATCGGGCGCATTCTACAGCCCGCGTAAGGAAATCGATATGCTGAGTTTCTGGCGCAAATTCCTGTTTCAACTTCGACGAAAGAAATTCGATGAGGAACTCGACGAAGAAATCCGATTGCACAAGGAACTGCGCGAACAACGTCTTCGGGAGAGAGGATTCGATAGGCAAGCCGCATCCGAAGCAGCCAGCTGGCAATTCGGAAATATCATGCTACTCCGCGAAATAAGCCGAGAAACGTGGAGTTGGCGATGGCTGGATGATTTGACCCGGGATCTCCGTTATGCCTGCCGCATGCTGGCAAAGAGCCCGGGACTGACGCTGGTAGCGGGGCTGATGCTGGCGCTCGGGATCGGAGCGAGCACCACCGTGTTCAGTGTTCTGGATGGCACTCTGTTGCGACCGCTGCCTTATCGAGACCCGGAGCGCCTCGTGGTGATTTGGGATCGGATGACGCGCGGAAAAGAGACAGCACCGTTTTTCGCCAGCTACGCCGATTTCGATCAATACGAGCGCTATGCCACTAGCTTCAGCAGCGTTTCGGCCGCTACCTGGGCCTGGGGGGCAGCGCGTGTCTGGACCGACGGTAAGCGCGCCCGCGGAATCCTGGCCGTTCCAGCGACCGTTTCTTTCTTCCAGACACTGGGAGTGAACGCGGCCCTGGGGCGAACCTTCAATGGTGCTGACGAGCGGCTTCCCTGCGCCGTGGTTCTCTCGCATCAATTCTGGCAGGAAAAGTTGATGGCGAAATCGGATGTAGTCGACACTGCGCTGACCATTGACGCCCAGCCATGCACCGTTGTTGGCGTGATGCCGCCTGCCTTCAGCTTTTATCCGAGGCAGACACAGCTCTGGATTCTGGCCGGCTCCAATCTGAAACCGGCTCGTGAGAAGCTGATCGTCGGAACCTTTGCGCGACTCAAGCCGGGCGTAACACTGGTGCAGGCGCAGAGTGAAATAGAGGGGCTCCACCGCGTCCTCCACGAGCACGACGCCGAAGAGCGGTACAGGGCTCCGGCGACCTTCTATCTCCAGGATGAGTTCACATTTCTGGCTAGTCGAACGCTGCGTCAGACGATCGCGCTCGCAGCGGGCGCGGTTCTGTTTGTGCTGCTGATTGCTTGCTTGAACGTAGCGAATCTGCTGCTGGGACGCTCGTTCACGCGCGAACGGGAGCTGGCGGTTCGTGCCGCGATGGGCTCGGGAAAAGCGAGACTGGTGCGCCAGCTCTTGACCGAGTCCCTGGCGCTCGCTTCGCTGGGAGCAACTGGAGGTGTAGCGATTGCACTGGGCGCGATCGCGTATTTCAATTATGCGAATCCGGTCGAGCTGCCGGTCGGATCGCAGGTGAGCATTAATCTGCCCGTTCTGGTTTTCAGCGGAACGCTGACGTTGGCGACGGTTTTGATTTTCGGCCTGCTACCGGCTGTGAAAGCCTCGCAGCTTGACGTGAATGTCGCGCTAAAGGCGGCGGGCCGAAGCGCCGCACAGCAGTACTCGCGTCAACATTTGGCGAGGACCCTGGTGACGGCGGAGGTGGCGCTTTCGGTGGTACTGCTGGCAAGCGCCGGGTTGCTGGCAATGAGCCTCTACCGCATGGAGAATGCATCGCTCGGCTTCAATCCGCATGACCTGCGCTTCACCAATGTGCACCTGCCTGCGGATCGTTACCCAGACACTGCCGCCAAAGTCCTGTTCTATCAGACGCTTCTCGATCGGCTACACGAGTCGCTCCCGGGTGAAAAGCTGGCGCTGGGCTCCGCTCTTCCTCTTTATGGAGGCGGAGGCGATGTCCTCGAAATTGATGAAAAACTTACTAAGTCGCGTATGGAAACCGGCGACGCGGGCGGTATATCAATTACTCCGGGATTTTTTTCGGCGCTTGAGACACCTCTACTTCAGGGCCGCGATTTTGACGAGCGGGACCAGGCGGCTGGCGACCCGGTTGCGATTGTGAACCAGATGCTGGCGCGGGAATATTTTCCAGGAGAGAATGCACTCGGTAAACGAGTGCGGCTGCGGAACGAAGCGCATCCGAACCCGTGGGCAACGATTGTGGGAATCGTTGGGGATACTAAGCATGGCACTTTGATGCATGAGATGGCCTGGCAGGCAAACCCGACCGTCTACCGACCCTTGCCACAAGCGCCGACCGAGCAACTCTCGCTTTTGGTCCGAAAGCGCGACGGAGTCAGAAAGGTGGAAGCTGCGCTGGCCGCGACCGACAATCAGATTCCGCATGGCGACGATCTTGAAAGCATAGAAAGTGACCTCTCACGTCTTCTGTCCTTCGCGCGGTTTCGGGCAACCCTTATTGGAGTCTTTGCGCTGACGGCGATTCTGCTCGCCGCCGTTGGCGTCCATGGCGTTCTCGCCCAACTGGTTTCGCAGCGCACTGCGGAGTTCGGGGTCCGGCTAGCCATCGGCGCGATGCCGCGCGACCTGTTTCTACTTGTCGCGCGGCAAGGCGGAGGACCGATTCTCGGTGGCTTGGCACTCGGGCTCGGGACGACCTTCGGAATTGCCAACTGGATGGCCAGCCTGCTCTACGAGATTCGACCGGCGGATCCGCGCGTACTGGGGGGAATCGTTCTGTTGCTGGGCTGCGTGGCTGCGGCCGCGATCATGCTGCCGGCACGTCGTGCGGCCCAGGTGGATCCCGCCATCGCGCTACGCAATGAATAGAGACTGTTGCACTGATTTCGAGTTTTGCGACAGTTCTTCCTACACGCCGCGCCACTTGAATGAAGCCGATGGTTGTTGCCTGGAGAAATGAATAATGACTGAGAGGAGGGCGCATGCTGCAAGACATTCGCTTCGCCGCGCGTCAGCAATGGAAAAATCCGGCTTTTAGCATTGTGGCCGTGCTCACGCTGGCACTCGCGATCGGAGCCAATACAACAATCTTCTCGGCAATCGACGCAGTCTTGCTGCATCCTTTGCCGTATCCCGATCCCGGCCGTCTGATGGTCCTGACCGAGAACCTTCCGCACTATAGCTTGGCGGGATTGAAGCCTTCGTTTTCCGAGTTTCTTGAATACCGCAGACTGGCAACTTCTTTTTCTCAAATCGCCGCGGTTAGCGGCGCGGACGCGATGCTAACCGGTGCAGGCCAGCCTGAAACTCTTAACGGCAAACGAATCACCTCTGCAGCGTTCCCAATGATCGGAATCAAGCCAATACTCGGTGGTCTGTTCACGCCCGACGATGAGCAGTACGGAAAGCATCACTTAGTGATGCCTTCGGCGGGGCTTGTGGAAGCGGCGGTACGGCGGCGACCCGGCCGTCATTGGAAAGTACATCCAGATGGACCGGGAGAGCTATCGAGTAGCCGCTGTAATCAAACCGATTCTCGATCTGGCTTTCAAGGCTGATCTATGGATGCCGCTGGTATTTCCGCCGGCGGATGCCGCTCCCGGAGCGAGCGGCCCCCACAATATCGACGTGATCGGACGCCTGAAGCCCGGTATCACGATCGAACAGGCTAGAGACGAATTTCGTCGCATCGCCGCGCGGATGGTGGACCTGTATCCAAACCAAGACAAGAAAAATCTCGGTTTTCTATCGACGTAAACCCGCTGGCTGAACAAGAAGCCGGCAATCTGAGGAAGCCTCTTTACCTGCTGATTGCCGCTGTTGGCACTGTGTTGCTCATTGCATGCGCCAATGTTTCGAACCTGTGGCTCGCCCGTGGAACTATGCGCCGCAAGGAGATCGGCGTTCGTGTCGCAGTTGATGCTTCCCGAGGACGCTTAGTTCGGCAATTGCTGATTGAGAGTCTGCTACCTGCTGTACTGGCTAGTCTGGGCGGAGTGCTGCTCACCTTCCTGGGCCTGCATCTTTATGCTCGTTTTGCTCTAGATGATGTGATTCCCGGTGTGCAGCCAGCGCTTGACGCTTGGGTAATCGGGTTTTCGCGCAGATTCGCTGGCCCGGCAGCGTTTCTCAATTCAACTGATGACAATTTTCGCAGCAGTGGCGGTGCTTCTTGCGGCCACCGGCATCTATGGCGTGCTCGCGTACTCCGTCGATCAACGCCGCCGCGAGTTCGGCATTCGAATGGCGCTTGGTGCGCGATCTAGAGATGTAATCGGGCTGGTGCTGCTGCGGGGCTCGATCCCGCTTGCTATCGGACTTACGTGCGGCGTTGCGGGCGCCTTCGGGATGACACGGTATTTCAAGAGTCTTCTTTATGAAATCAGCGCTAATGACCCAGCGGTGTTCAGCAGCATTTTGATTGGCATGATATTAGTTTCATTTCTGGCCATGTTGCTTCCCGCACAGCGCGCCACTCGCGTCGATCCGCTCGAGACCCTACGCGAAGAATGAGTAGTGGCAAGTGCCCCCGGTAATCCGTGACTTGGCCCGCTGTTTAGGTGTTTGTGAAGTGGGGTTCCATGACATTGAGAATCTGAAGCGCCGGAGTCAGGCAGGCTCGTTCGGCGGTAACGCTATTTAGAACGGCTTTGTTTTCGCGTCACCGACCAAAGCGAGATACGTTTGGGGAGGTTCAAGCCCTGAATTTTGCCATCCTGTGCGGCAGGCTCAGCGAATCCTTCACCATCTTCCAACGCAGCCGCAGGCGATATGCCAGCGCATAGGGAACACCGGGCAGCCGCGAAACCCACTTAAAATCACGCGGCAGAACGAAGAGGTCAGTCGTAAGGGGGCTTCGGAGAGAGCGATCACTTCCTCGTCGTCCACAATCTCATGGACTCTTACATTCTCTTTCTCATCTTGGAAGAACGACTTGCGCCGTTCGCTGGGCCTGTAGGATAAACCCTGTTACCCGTGGACCTGCTTCTGTGAACTGGTAGTCATCTCTCACCTCCGTTGCAGAACAGATATAAGAGAAGGTGCCGGGCTGACGTAGTACTGCCATTCGTCCTCGTTTGGATGCCCGGTGACGACGTTAGTTGTGCTCGCATCGATAGGACTGATACACGGGCACAAGCTAGCCGCACGAGGTGCACCGGAAGGTCGATTTTTTCACACCTCTGTTAGCGGCTGGCAAGCTCCTTAGCGGCCTCGTCCAATAGGTCGGCTTCGTTTTGCAGGGCTTTAGCGACACGAACGATTTGCTGGTCGGCTTCGGCCCAACGCCTTTGTTCAATGGCTTCGCGAACGCCGGGGATGGTTTTGACGCCATAGCCCGTGTAGAAGCCTGGCGCGTAGACTAGGTTCTCGAACCACGGGCGGTTGGGGAGGCCTGCCGAATCGGTGAGCAGACGCTCGGTTTTGATAAGCTCTGCGTTCAGGTCAGCTGGGACCTGATTGCCGGATGCAGTGAATGCCTTCTCATACGCGTCGGAAGCACGCGTCAAATCGTCAGCCGCGGTATCGAGCGGCGCGAAGTTCAGATAGGGTGGGATGGGTTCCTTCGAAGGTGGAATCATCTTCTTCTTGGGATCCGCCATGGCCTGATAGACGCCCTCTTCGATTTCGGAGTCACGTTCCTTTGCCTCGGCCCGCTGGTCCGCGTCCAACTTCTTGATTTCGGTGATGTAGGTATGGATCGTATCAGCGAAGTTGGTGAACTTAAAAGGCAGGACATCGGCGTCGGCAAGGCGCATCATCATCACGCCAGCGGTTTGCGCTAGGGCGCGGCCATACGCGAAATTAGTGTCTTCAAAATGCGTATACCAATAGAAATCGTCGTAGATGGAATGGTACTGGCCATCGCTAGTATCCTCGCCGCCATAGCCGAGATTCAGGCTGGCAACGCCGAGATGATCGGTGAACACAGTGTAGTCGGAGCCCGACCCTAACGCGCTGATGCGAAGATCAGCGCGCGATTTCAGTTCGGCGCGAGCTTGCGGTGTGGCCTTCCCGATGTCCGCAAGGCGAACGCGCTTCCAAACAGTCATCTTGGTTTCCGGATCTTCGATGTCCTTTATGACGCTGTTCACGAAGTCCTCGAGAGAATGAGAACCGGCAGCGCGAAAGTAGCCGCGTCCATTGCCGTCAGAGTTGATATAAGCCACAGCATGCTGCTTCAATTCGTCGGCGTGAGTTTCGGCCCATTCGGTAGATCCGAGCAGACCTGGCTCTTCGCCGTCCCAGAAGCAGTAGATGATGGTGCGGTCCGGCTTCCAGCCTTGCTTCAACAACTCCGCGAGTCCGCGCGCCTCTTCCATTTCGGGACTCGCGCCCGAGACCGGATCGCCCGCGCCGTTTACCCAGCCATCATGATGGTTGCCGCGAATGACCCACTCGTCGGGATGTTTCGAGCCCGGAATTTTTGCGATGACGTCGTACAGCGGCTTGCGGTCCCAATTGAATTTCAGCTGCAGATGAACCTTTGCTGGTCCGGGTCCAACGTGGTAGGGCATGGGAAGCGAACCACGCCAAGCCGCGGGAACGAGTTCGCCGCTCAGGTTTTTGAGAAGGGGTTCGGCGTCTTCATACGAGATGGGCATGACGGGAATTTTCGTCAGGGTGGTGATTTGATTGAGCGGCAATTTCTTCGCGCTGGGCGTGGCGCCGATACCAGGAGTGGCCGGATCACCCGGATAGATAGGCATGTCCATCACGCTTCCACGCTGAGCGCCAAATGGGGGACGCATGGGGCCTTTGGGATAAACGTCGCCATGGAAGTAGCCATCCTCGTGAGGATCAGAATAGATGAGACAGCCCACCGCACCGTGCTCGGCTGCGACCTTGGGTTTAATGCCACGCCAGGACATACCGTAGCGGGCGAGCGCAATGGCGCCGTGGACGGAGAGGCCCATACGTTCGAGCTCTTCGTAGTCGGCAGGAGTGCCGTAGTTGACATAGACGATAGGAGCGGTGACGTCGCCATCAATCGAGTATGCGTTGTAGGTCGGAAGCTGTTCGCTCTTTTGATTCGACGTGGGATCGACGGCGAGCGCGGGTTCTTCTAATTTAGCTGTGTATTTGACCGGTTCCAGCAGCTCAAGGGAACGTTTCTTGGGAGTCGGGAATAGAGTGTCGAAGGTCTCGATCTGGACATCAAGGCCCCAGGACTTCAGCTGAGCGGCGATCCATTCAGCATTGTCTTTGTCATAAGGGGACCCTACGTGGTGCGGGCGCGCGGACAGCCGGCGCATGTTTTCCCGCAAGCGATCTTCCTGAGGGATGTCTTTGAACTTCTGCTCCCATTGAATCTCGCTGGCCGAGCTTTGCTGAGAGTAGCCTCTGAGAGTGTGTGGTGAGTCAGCGGCTTGAGTAGCGAGTGCGAAGGCACTCAGTAGAGCAAGGGCTTGGCGCATGATTCGCCATTGTAGCGATAGTCTCCCTCCAGCGGTGCCTAGCAGAGGCGGCCGCTTCGATGAGTAACTTTGATAGGGCCGCAAATGGCGGCCGGCTGCCCGGCGGGGCTCACTCGGCGATAACGCTGTATCTCAGTCCCGACTGCGCTTCATTGGTAGAGCGGACTTATTTGTAACAGTCGCTGTATATTTGATTTGTCAGAGGAATGTTCACACCAGAACCATTCATTCGGCGAGAGCCTGGATTGGCAATATCTGCGCAGCGCGGTGCGCTGGCAATAGACAGGCAGCGAAAGCAACCACGACGATAATGCACACCGATCCGGCCAGGATCACCGGACTATGAGCAGGCACATGGAACAGAATCGCATTCATCGCGCGCCCTGTGAACCAGGCTCCGAATAAGCCAAGGCTTGCACCACCGGCGAGCAATTGTAAAGCAAGCAACAAGAATTGTCGTTGGATCTCCGAAGGTCGTGCTCCTAGAGCCATTCGGATAGCGATTTCGCACCGTCGCTGGGCGACGGCGTAACTCAAGACCCCGTAGGTTCCTACTCCGACGAGAAGCAGAGCCAGTCCTGAAAAAATGCCGCTGAGCAATGCCGGGGAGCGGCGGTCGATCAAGCTGGCGGAAATCCGATCATTCATCGACTGGATTCCGTTGACGGCCAGATTGGGGTCGATTTGTCGGACAACACGTTGCAGTCCCGCGTTCAGAGCCTCCGGCCTAACGCTTCCGCGGAGGACCACGAAGATGTTGCTGTCTGACCGATAAATATAGGGATAGTAGATTGCACCTTGCGCCGTATCGTCGGTGAGACCAGTCTGCTTTATTCTGCCGACGACGCCAACCACAGTGAATGCCTCAGCATCAGTGCCGGCTTGTATGCCCTGGAAGACGTGCTGGCCTAAAGGATTCTCATTCGGCCAGTTATAGCGCGCAAAATCCTCGTCCACTACGCAAATTCGCGCTTTACGATGTGAATCCTCAGCCGCGAGGAACCGGCCTGCGCGCAGCGAGAATCCCATCGCTTGGAAGTAATCGCCGGCGACACCATAAGAGTAATACCCTCGCGGCGATTCGCCGGGCCGAAGAACATGGTCTTCGGCAGTAGCCGCGCTTTTACCGTTCTCGCCGCTGAAAGGAATATTGGCGGCAACACCGACGGCTGAGACTCCCGGCTGTTCACCAATTCGGGCCACCAATCTGTCAGCGAACGCGAGGCCGGCCGTGGGCGAAGGATATCGGTTTCCAATCAGCGAGATCTGCCCCGCAACCGTTTGATCGCACTGAAATCCTGGAGAGACATCCATGGCACGCTTCAGGCTGAGCCCGAGCAAACCTGTCCCCGCCAGGACAACAAATGACAAGGCAATCTGGGCAACGATGAAGGAATGACGCAAGGTTTGAGCGGCTCGCCCCGCTGTTCCCACGCGAGATTCAGCTTGCAGCGCCTTACCCGGATGAGACCTGAGATTGAACCAGGCGATCGGTATTGCAAGTATGACGCCCAGCGCAATGGCTGTCGCGAGAGCAATCATCCCTAATCGAACGTCGAAGGCGATATAGGCGCCGAGAGGCAATCGATCTGCACCGAGTGCGGTGACTAGCCGAATTCCGCCCACTGCTACGGCCAGCGAGAATAAACCGCCTACGAATGTCAGCAAGGTGATCTCTATGAGTGCCTCAGTGGCAACGTGGATCCCACTCGCGCCCAGAGCCTGCCGTACGGCTACCTCTTTCAAACGGCTGCTTGCGCGGATGAGAAGCAAGTTGACGAGATTCACTATGCCGATCAGGAGAAGCGCGAGGACGCCTCCTTCGAGCAACACCAGAATGGGCCGGACCGCTGATACCTGATCGGCGTGAAGCGACACCACGAGAGAACGAAACCCGGCATCGGCAATCATCTTGGCCTGCGGATCGTCTCTTTCCAACGCGGTGTTTTGTGCGTCGAGTTGCGATTGCGCCTGTGCGAACGTTGCGCCTGGTTTGAGCCGCGCAATCATCTGGATCACATTCCCGCCCGAGTGTCGGCTGCCGCGACGCTGTTCGGGCCGCGAGGAGAGTGGCAAATACAGTTGGGAGTTGGAGGAGAGAAAATGAAACTCGCGAGGTAGAACACCGATAACCGTTTTAGGGAAACTGCCAACCCAAACCGTTCGACCGATTACATGGGGATCGGCGCTGAAGTGTTGTCGCCAGTACTCGTCAGTAAGGATGACGACCGGATCGGTTTCGTAGGTCATCTCGGCATCCGTGAATGCGCGCCCCATCGCAGGGCCAACGCCCAGCGTGGTGAAAAAGTCCGGAGATACTCGCGTAATCTGGTCGCGCACGGTTGAGCCAGGCTCTCCGACTATCGCCGTGCCATAACGATAGATGGACAGTGAGCTGAAGGGGGAAATCGCGCCGCGGCGTTCGTAGTAGTTGGTTATCGAAGAACCGTCGCGCTCGACACCGGCTTTGGGGTAGGTGTTAAAGATAGTCACCAACCGGCCGGCTTCAGGAAATGGCAGTGGACGCACCAGAATCGCGTCGACCACAGCAAGAATCGTGAGATTTGCGCCGAGGCAGAGGGCGAGCGTCAGAAGCTGCGGTGAAGGTAAATGCTGGCGTCTTTCGCAGCAGCCGCGCCGCATAGCGGCAGATCCCGCCCAAATTCATCGAACAGACAAAGTCCGCGCGCCTCGCGGCAGTTCTCTTTGACGGTGGTAAGCCCACCCAATTCCAGACGAGCGCGGCGGTGCGCTTCTTCGCGTGATACGCCGGAGCGGATGAGGTCATCCGCGTATTGCGTGACGTGGAAACGTAACTCCTCGGCCATTCCATCTTCAAAGTCGCGGCGCGACTTGACGACGCGAAATGCAGAACGAAGGCGCCTGAACATGTCACACCTCCTTCGAGGTCGTGTTTAGGGCCGCGGCAATCGCGGACGCGAGGCGGTTCCAGCCTGCGGTCTCCTCGCGAAGGCGACGACGTCCGGAGGCCGTTAGCGTGTAATACTTCGCCCTGCGATTGTTATCACTTTGGCCCCACTCAGCGGCGATTAGACCCTGGTGCTCCAAGCGGTACAACGCCGGGTATAAAGATCCTTGCGGGATCTCAAGAGCTTCGGCCGAAATCTGCCTAATGCGCAGCAACACCCCGTATCCATGAAGCGGTTTTAGGGCCACGGCCTTGAGAATCAGCATGTCAAGAGTGCCTGGAAGTAGGTCGGCGGACTTTCCCATTGCGTTCGGCTCCTAGTCTAACTAGGAGTGTATCATTTCTCTCCTAGATAGACAGAGAAGAACCCACGGCGACGGATGCGGCATGCCGCCCGAGCGAAACATGGCATCGGGATTGAGCCATCCTAGCGGTAGAGCGTGGATCGATCTCTGCTCACTAGCTGAAAAGTGGCTTTCCATTTCATTGAAAACCCGGCCACTGTCCAAAGTCGCTGCCGATCTCAGTTGGACGTAACCCTGTCTTTCGAGGACGACTCGGGGACATACTATTGGAATACCTGCGAAGGTTCAAATCGGCGGCGGGAACCAATGTCCTCCCACGCTCCGCACCGACCATTCACTTTGTGCTGCGAACTGTTCCGTTGTGCAATCGTGGTTAAGCGGATAGCGTCTTTATCTTAATTCGTAGGGATAGAATACTACATATACATGCGCCCGGTCGTTTTTTCTGGTTGGTAATAAGATGGGCACTCGAATCGTGGCAGCAACGCGCGAGTCGGCGAAGCCAGCACAATGGCGCTTGAAGCTCACGTTTTGGCTGGACGTGACGCTGCTGGTCTCGATCTGTGCGTTGCAGACGGTTCGCTTTACCGGACTTGTTCTCCATGAGTGGCTTGGACTCGCGATGGTGGGTATGGTTCTCGCTCACCTGCTGCTTGCCTGGAGTTGGATTGCCTCGCAGAGTCGCCGCTTCTTCAGCCTTGCAATCCATCCGCGCGCGCATCAACTACCTTCTCAACCTCAGTCTTTTCGCAGCCGTCACCGCCGTGATCTTCTCCGGCATTCTGATATCGCAGAAGGCGATTCCGACGTTGACCGGCACGAAAGCCGCGCCGGACATGGACTGGCGATGGGATACTCTTCACAATCAGTTCTCGGCGGCCGTACTCATGCTGGTGGGGTTTCATCTGGCAATCAATTGGGAATGGGTGCTCGCGGCCGGACAGAAGATCTTCCGCCGCTTTCTGGAAGGCGCACGATGAAATTTATCCGCGTGCTATCACGGCTTGCCCTTCTCTCGCTGGTTGCCGCTGCATTCGCCGGCTTGACGGCAATTTATGGCGGTTCAGTGCGGGTTCCTTTGCTAGATCCGCAGTGGCGGGCCGGGCGAGACCATTCGTCCGTCGGCACCAGAAGTCCGTCTGTTCCCAGAATTCGTTGGTGAAGGTACGATCGTGGCCGTCTTCGCTGCGGGTGGACGCATTGTATTTCGACTACGGTTCTCCTCTCCGTCCCGCAGTGAAGGACAACCAATTTTGTTGGGCTTGTACCAAGAAGCGAAGACTGCCAAACCATGGTGAATCCCGAACGCAGCTCCACAACATTCAGCTATAGATCCTGTGAAGTAGGCAAGGGCTTTACGAGCCTGCGCGTAGTTTCCGGACAGAGCCAGGTTTACGATCGAACCGGAACGCGTCGCTCACTGGCCGAGATGTGACGTTCCCGTCCATTGAGAACTAGATCGGCTGCCAGATCGCTCGGCCTCAGTCGGCGGTAAGCGTGAATCAGCCACTACGCACTACATCGATAAGGAAGAATGCGTCAACAATTTCGTCGAGTAACGGAGACGTCTTTGTTGGCCGCCGCTCGGCGCGGGAATTGTTTACTAAACCATTACAGGTTCTCGATTACTAAACCAAGCTTTCGGATCAGACTCGACATAGGGCTCATAGAGCTAGCCCGGAAAGCCGAACAACATCATGTCGTTTGTAACTGGATTCGTCGTGTACGACATATTTTTCTGGTCCTTCATCGCCATCTTGGCCCTCTTCGTCACACGAGATCGCTTCGCCCGACCCATCTCTGATCAGCCGACACATGTCGCCACAAGTGACGATACCGGACAAGTACCCCAGAGCTTGAATAAGGTGACGGTACAAAGCCATTGTCCGTGAACCCTGTTTCATAATTTGGGACAGGACCGGTCAAACCCCCACCATTGGCTCTCTATTTTTCGGCGTTTGGGAGTCGAGTTCGGAAGCGCGGGATCGCGGCTCGGAAACGGCAACCCAATTCAGATCCGCCTCCAACATTACCAGGAAGGGTACCGCTACAAAATCGATACCGACACCTTGAAATCGTACTTCGCCGCCTACAGGAAAGGGCCTATTGGCATACGCACGATTCCCCCTGCGGTCTACAAACCTCAACTGTACGTCTGGGGTGTTGCGATCAAGAATACCGAGGACAATCGTATTCGGGTGATCGGCGGGTGTGCTCGAAATAATGAAACCCGTCAATCGTTGAACTCCTTCAGCGCCGCCCGGAATCAAAAACTCTTTGATGTTTTTGAGAACGTGACTACTGTCCCTAGCCGCTGCGGGTCTCAGTTGGACGTAGCCCGGTATCTCAGGCTCGATCTGTAAAATGCGCGGCGCACAGTTCACCCCTCACCAACATGCCCCATGGTCTCGTGTTGCGACCACTTCAAGAAGAAATAGGAGGGCGAGTGCGTCCGGCGTTAGAGATACTGTTTGCCGCCGTTCTGCTTGTTTTATTAGTTGTGTGTTCAAACGCAGCGAATTTGGTTCTGGCAAGAGGTGTGGGACGCCGCCGTGAAATCGCCGTAATGGGCGCGATCGGAGCGCCCCGGTCCCGAATCGTGAGTCGCCTGCTTACCGAGGGATTTATTCTTTCTGGGACTGGTGGTGCTGTAGGCATGTTGTTAGCTCAGCTAGGAGTGCGCACCCTTCCGACATTGTCGGCGGATCGACTTCCGCAGGTAGAACAGATCCATGTGGATTTCTCAGCCTTCTTGTTTGTTCTTGTGGTCGCAGTCGTCTGCGGAATATTGGCAAGCCTCGCCCCCGCTTTGCAAAGCTCAACGCCGAACCTGACTGATGCTTTGAAGCAAGCGACAGCACAAGGCGGAGCGGGACGCGGAGGCAACCGCTTGCGCAGCATCTTGGTCATTTCGCAGGTCGCATTATCAACGTTACTGCTGGTAGGAGCAATGCTACTGGTCCGAAGCTTCTGGAATCTCAACAATGTTGATCCTGGATTTCGGGAGGACCACCTGTTGACTATGAATGTAAGCATCGGTCCCGCTCGTTATCCTGACAGCGTTCGTGCGGCCAATTATTTTGAGCGAGTCGTCCAGAACATAGAAAGATTGCCGGGCGTTGTCGCCGCCAGTTCCACAACGATTCTCCCGTTTGAACCGGATTTTGATTTTCCCGTTACTCCTATCGGGCAAAAGCTTCACCACTCAACCCAAAGCACTGGGGACGGGAACGAACTGGATGCTTGGTACCGCGCCATAAATTCTCACTTCTTCGTGGCTGTGGGCATCCCGATACTTCGTGGACGAGCATTTGATGACCGTGACAGAGGGAACTCTATGCCGGTCGTTATCATCAACTCAACGCTGGCAAAAAAATCCTTCCCCGATGAGGACGCACTTGGAAAGTCGGTCGTGATTGGTGCGGGTTACCGAACTGACCCGCGTGATCTCCGTCCACGCATCGTTGTTGGGATCGTCGGCGACACTCGAGAAGAAGGACTTATGTATCCACCACCCGGTGTGATTTTCGTACCTGTCGCACAGTCGCCGGATAAAATCACGCAAATCACTTTGGAAAAGATTCCTACGAGATGGATGGTCCGAACGACAGGGGATCCCCTTGCGATTGTCCCGTCTCTGCGACGCGCGGTACTTGAAGCAGATCCCTTACAGCCGGCTGCGGACTTTCAGACTATGAACAAACTAGTCGCTCAGTCGATTGCACCCGCCCGCTTTAATATGCTTATGCTTGTGGTTTTTGCGGTTCTTTCGTTGCTATTGGCAGCAATCGGGATCTACAGTCTGATGTCTTATTCAGTAGCCGTGCGCACGCGTGAAATTGGGCTTCGCCTTTCACTTGGAGCTCGAGCCATTTGGGTTAGTGATATCGCTTGTCAGGTATGGCATGCTTCTCGCTTCCGTGGGCGTTGTAATGGGGGTGCTAGGCGCTTTGATTTTAGGTGAGTTTCTCCGAAGCCTGCTTTCGGTATTCCCTCATCCGATCCGTCACGTTCGCCGCAGTCGTTGCCACACTGCTGATCGTGATCTTCATATCAAACTATCTTCCAGCATCGCGAGCCTCAGCAATTCGATCCCATGCGTGCGCTTCGCGAAGAATCAGTCCCGTTGCATCGTGCCACTTGTGTCGTTCGTGCACTAACGTTGTGCGATGGCGATGTTGAGTGAGAGCATTTCTGCTGTGAGGATTCTGGTAGTCGTGTCGTTCAGTGCTTGCGAAGTAGCGTTCCATCGCGACTGAGTTTGTTGGCCGAATTACAAATGCCTCGATACGTCGGGGAGTTCAATCAACGAGATTTTGTGCGTGTGTAACGGGAAGTGGCTCCCTGAAAGATATTAATTTACGAACTCAATTCCTGAAGCAAATGTTCCTCCGATCGGCTGTAACCCAAACCGATCGCGTCCAGTATTGAAGAGAAGGCGCCAGATGGACCGAGCTCTCGAGCGATTTGCGTTTTGAACTGAGGCAGCTTCGGATGGCTTACCCTAGAGTCTAATCGCTCCCAATAGCCGGATCTTGCCAACTTTTCGACCGTTGATCCGTGTTCTGTTCTGAGGTTAAGTGTGCACGAAATATTGCAAGACATTCGATATGCCGTCCGGATGCTGCGGAAGAGCCCTGGTTTCGCTGTAGTCGCGGTTCTGACGCTCGCCATTGGAATTGGAGCGAACACGGCCATATTCAGTTTTGTGGATGGCGTTCTTCTCAAACCGCTGCCCTATGCAAACGCTGACAGGATCATGCGCGTGCTGGAGAAACCGCCCGGCGACCCTGAGGCAAGGAACGGAATTTCCACTATCAACTTCCTAGATTGGCAGCGGCAGAACTCGGTGTTCCAATACATGGCGGCACGAACGGGAGGCTCGGTGACGCTTACTGGTGTCAACAATCCGGTTCAATTGCGGGGCGCCAGGATGTCGGCACACGGCTTTGACATCCTCGGGGTGAAGGCAGTACTCGGCCGGACGTTCGCTGCCGACGAAGATCAGCCCGGCAGGAGCCGAGTGGCCGTTCTCAGTCACTCGCTGTGGGCATCACAATTCGGCTCGGATGCGAGCATCATCGGGCGCGTTATCCAACTGGATGGGGAGCCGCACGTGGTGATCGGTGTGCTTCCTGAGGGCAGCGCCTTTGATCGCTCTTATGCACAGATCTTTCGTCCGCTGGTATTTGAACCGCAAAACATGACGCGTAATTTTCACTGGTTCGGCGCAATGGCGCTCTTGAAACCTGGCGTCAGTTTGGACCAGGCGCGGGCGGAGATGAACACGATCGGCGCTCGGATCGCCCATGACTATCCGGATTCAAACAAAGGTTGGGGCATAGCTGTCGATCCGTTGGCCGACACCATCGTCGGTCGGCAGTTGCGTAAGTCACTCTACGTTCTTCTCGCCGCTGTCGGAATGGTATTGCTGATCGGTTGCGCCAATCTCGCCAACCTCACGCTAGCGCGAAGCACCGCGAGAGAGCGGGAAGTGGCGATCCGTGCGTCGGTAGGAGCAGGACGATGGCGCTTGGTTCGGCAGTTTCTCACTGAGAACGTGCTGCTGTCTGTCATTGGCGGAGTTTTGGGAATTGCCCTCGGCTATGCCTTAATGGCCGGGCTGAGAGCCGCGGTTCCGCCCTTCTCACTGCCGTCCGAAGCCAACATTGGGCTCGACGCGCGAGTTCTGCTCTTCGCGGCGGGGCTCTCGGTCATGACGGGGTTAATTTTTGGTTTAGCGCCCGCGATTCAGGCTACGCACTCCGATCTCGCCGGAAGCATGAAAGAAGGGGGCCGCGGATCAGGCATAGGTGCCGCGAAACACGGGCTGCGTTCGGGATTGGTAGTGACGGAAGTGGCCCTTGCCTTCCTGCTGCTCGTTGGATCGGGATTGCTGATACGAAGCTTCTTTGAAATGCAGAATGTGGACACTGGATTCAACGCGGAGAACGTGATCACTGCGGGTCTTCCGATTTCCGAGAAGCGCTTTCCGAATCCTGACGATCTGAATGTCTATCTGCGCCAGATCGTATCGAACGTGCAGAACATTCCAGGAGTTCGCGATGTCGCGCTGACCTCCGCATTGCCTATGCAAGGGTGGGGCTACGGTATGCCGTTTCAGATTGCGGATAAGCCGCTTGTCGATCGCGCAAATCGGAAGCCGTGCTTCTTCAAAATGGTGAGCCCATCGTATTTCAAAGCTCTTGGAATGACGCTGAAGAAGGGACGCGGACTGTCTGAGCACGATGCCAAAGGTACGCCGCCCGTGACAGTCATAAATGAGACCATGGCGCGGAAGTACTTTCAGCATGAAGACCCGGTTGGCAAGCGCATTCTGATCCAGGAGATCGTGCCCGGCAAAACAGTGCTGGGGCCGGAGATCGCTTGGGAGGTGGTAGGAGTCGTCAAAGACGAGAAAGTCGGAAACCTGGATAACACCAGCGATAATCCTGGCGTGTACGTGAGTAATGAGCAGAGCCCAGTCTTCTTTCAAGCGCTGGTTGTCCGCGCCGCGATGGATCCACTGCGGCTTCAGCAGACCATCAGCAGAGCTGTTCACCAACTGAACAAAGATCAGGCGCTGAGTGATATTAAGACGCTCCAACAGATCAAAACGGAGTCTATGGCCAGCAATCGGCTAAACTCCATCATGCTCGGCGGGTTCGCAACTGTCGCGCTGCTGCTAGCGGCGATTGGAATCTATGGAGTGATTTCGTATTCAGTGGTGCAGCGGACTCATGAGATCGGGATTCGCGCGGCTCTCGGTGCGAGCGCGGCTAACGTGGTGGGAATGGTCCTGAAACTTGGCATGCTGATGGCGGGTGCGGGACTGGTGCTCGGTTTTCTAGGCGCACTAGCGCTCACTCGACTCTTGGCCACGCTGCTGTTCGGCGTGGGCGCGCGCGATCCTGCGACCATTGCCGGGGTGGGTGCAATTCTGGCGATGGTGGCGTTGTTCGCGAGTTATCTACCCGCACGCCGCGCGGCGAAGGTGGATCCGATGATTTGTTTGCGGTATGAGTGAGCGCGTAGCTGCGGATTCTTTCAACCATCTACAAGAGGCTAACAGCCGAGACCATATCTCTTATAGGCCCTGACACGGCCGCGACCGATCGTGCGGGAGCGAAACATGGGCAACTTTTGGGCTCGGTTGGTCTGTGAAGGCGTCCAGCCCGCGATTCTCGGTGACAAAGGATGCACTGCGCCAGCTGAAGCTACATCCGACTCTCGGCGGTTCAGTGGCGTTCCATGACATTGAGAACGCCGACCATTGTCCAAAGCCTGAGGATAGTTTCCGACTAGCGACTATCAGGCAGACCGTACGCCTATGGCCTATGGCTCAAGATTCGATCGCGGACCGACAGTCGAGGAGTATGACAGCGTGTCCTTTCTTGTGTCCGGCCTCTGCATACCGGTGAGCTTCGGCGATCTTCTCCAGCGAATAGCGTCTGCCGATTACCGTCTTGAGTTTTCGGGCTTCGATGAGCTCTTTGAGAAAGGACTGATCCGCGGGGCTGCCCTTTGCCACTCCGCTTACGACTTTCGCGGCGCCCGTCATGGACACCCATTTGCCCCGGAGCATCCCTCCAACCATCGACAGCAGTCTCCCGGAGCCTCCGACCCGAACATAGAAACCGCCTCGCTTGAGTGCTCTCAGGCTGCGTGAGAAACCGCTCTTGCCCACGGTGTCGAATACGACGTCATAGATCCGGCCGGCTGTCGAAAAATCCTCCTTGGTGTAGTCGACCACCGCGTCAGCGCCGAGAGACTTCACCAACTCCACATTGGCCGTGCTGCACACTCCCGTAACGTGCGCATCGAAGTACTTCGCCAGTTGAACGGCGAAAATTCCGACGCTCCCGGAAGCGCCGTATATGAGGACTCTTTGTCCGGCTTGGATGTTTGCTCTCCGCAGGAAATACAACGCCGAAGTCCCGCCAAACAAGACCGCCGCTGCTTCCTCGAAGATCATGTTGACCGGCATTATCGCCAGCGTGCCATCCTCAGGCACGCTGACGTACTCGGCATGTGTGCCGAACTTGAACCCAGTGCTTCCAAATACCCGGTCATTCTTGGCGAACCGGTTCGCGGCCTTGCCCGCTGACTCAACTTCTCCGGCGAACTCCATCCCCAGTATGTGAAGTTTTTTGGGTTGCCAAAGGCCGATCATAAATCTTACGAGAAATGGGTCCGCTTTTCTCATCCTCCAATCCGCAGCACAAACCGTCGTCGCGCGGATCCGAACGAGGACTTCATTGTCCCTGGGAACAGGTTTTTCGACGTCCTCAATGCGGAGAACGTCTGGAGGGCCGTATCTGTCATATACAGCCGCTTTCATTAGGGGACGGGACACTCTGATTACCGTTGCATCAGATTCTCCTCTGTCAGCAGGCAAGGTCATTTAAATGCCTCCGGGTGAGCGGCTTTGGTTTCGATCCTGAGGGACCGAACAGCCCCAAGATAGGTTATTCAGCTTAGAACGCGCCGCGCCTCGCTGTCTAGACTTATACGGGTCCCGGCGGTTAAGTGGCGATTGCGGACAAGTGCCATCGCGAAACACAGGCTCTCAAGACGTGAAGTCGCCATTGTCCGTGAACCCTGTTTCACAGGCCGCGCATGAACTTATCTATGGGCGACGGCTAAAGATTCACGGTAAAGACTCATTCATGCGCTAGTATTTTGCGAGGCCCATTACACAAAACCGTTGTCAAGCGATTCTGCTGTTGCAATACGGTTCTGCAAGGCGGAAATAGTGCAACTACGATTCAGCACCGTTTCGTTGCACAAACTCTGGATGCTGTTGAAAAACTCCGAGTTGGCGCCGCCATAGAGAGTAGTCCACTTCCGCTCTTGGTTCCGCTTGACCGCTGGCGCTGCCAAGCCGCTAATTGGACATCTCCGCAACGATTGAATTCAATCGTGAGCCAATTTTGGGACGAGCCCGCAGGGCTTCGCGGCGTGACACTCTCCGCAAGAGCTCGCACAAAAGTCGTGGTACACGCCTAACCGAGAGGCGCGCCTGTCGTTTAATTATCTAAAGGAGTATTCGGTGCGCCTGGCTTTGATCACGCTAACTTCGGTGGCCTTTCTGTCGACCTGTGGGCAGGCGCAATCGCTGCAAGATCGTCAGTTGATTAAAGACGTGCGCGTATTTGACGGCGAGGGCATTGTAGAACATCGGAGCGTGCTGATCGAGAATGGCAAGATTGCGAAAATAGGTGACGCTTCAATGGGCAGCCAGGGAGCGCAGATCGTAGATGGTCGCGGAGAAACCCTATTGCCCGGCCTTTTCGATGCCCATGTGCACATGCCGGAAAACATGGAAAATGCAGCACGCCAGGCGCTTGAGCTCGGCGTCACCACCCAACTCGATATGTTCAACTCCGGAGACCGGCTGAAGAAGATAAAGCAAATGGGGTCAGAAGACCGGCCGGATTTTGCGGATGTGCGAACGGCAGGCATAGGAGCAACTGTTCCAGGCGGCCATCCTACACAGATGGGCGGCGGCCCGATTCCCACGCTTACAAAGCCCGAAGAGGCACAGGCGTTTGTCGATGCTCGCATTGCGGAGGGCTCTGAGTACATCAAAATCATCCACGACGATGGAAGCACATGGCCTTGGGCGCACAAACCCGTCCCGATGCTCGACAATGCCACAATGCGAGCGGTAGTTGAAGCGGCCCACAGGCGAGGTAAGCTGGCCGTCGCGCACGTCCTTTCCGAGCCACAAGCGCGTGACGCAATTCAGGCAGGGGCAGACGGCTTGGCGCACATATTTGAGGGCGAACCGTCAAGTCCGGATTTCGGCCAGTTTGCAGCGAGCCGTCACGTCTTCGTCATTCCCACTCTTGCCACTATCTACGGCGACTGTGGCAGATCGGAAGGGGCCAATCTTCTTGCCGATCCATATATTGGCCCCTTCATTCACCAAGCCTGGCGGCACGGCATGGAAATCCCGAAGGCTGATCCGTCCAAAGAGCATTTCTGCCGGAGCACCGATGACGCAATACATCAGCTTGTCGCAGCACATGTTGCTGTACTTGTTGGGACCGATTCGCCAGTCCCCGGAACAACCTATGGAGCATCCGTGTACAGCGAGCTGAAGCTATTGGTGAATGACGGGCTTACACCGATCCAGGCTCTCGCGGGTGCGACATCTGCTCCCGCGCGAATCTTCCACTTGGATGATCGCGGACGCATTCGCGAGGGGTTAAGAGCAGACCTAGTCCTGGTGCGAGGAGATCCAACAATCAACATTCTCGCTTCGCGTCAGATTGTTGCTGTTTGGAAGAAAGGAATTCCGGTTGAGCGCAAACGCAGTGAGTAGGGTGAAAAGCTGATCGTCGCTTGCGACTGCAGCGAATCGTCTGGAATAGGTTAGCCAGAGGCGCGAAACAATTTACGCTTCAATTGTTTTGCAGCAGCGTTTGCATGTCTGCAAACGTCTTCCTATCGACTCTCTTCATGTCATTGTCGATCGCACGCAATATACGGAGGCGTGCTGCTTTTCATGATGGGCCAACAAACTCGTTCTGAGTCGCTGTTCTACTACTTTCGAATCGAAGATCATATCCCCGAAGATCATTTGTTGCGGCTCGTCGATCGGCACATCGACTTCGGCTTCGTGCGTGAGACCCTGAAGTCGAGCTACAGCCACACAGGCCGCCCATCCATTGACCCCGAAGTGCTCCTGCGCATTCTCCTAATTGGTTACTTGTACGGTATCACCAGTGAACGGCGTTTGGTCGAGGATGTCGCGATGCATTTGGGTTATCGCTGGTTCACCGGTTTGGGCTTTGATCAATGGATTCCCCATCACTCGACGTTCTCGAAAAATCGACACGGCCGTTTTCAGGAGTCGCCGCTCTTCCTTGACCTCTTCGAGCGAATCGTCCAGCAATGTATGAATGTTGGGCTGTTAAAAGGCGTCGATCTCTCGGTCGACAGCACGCAGATTCGCGCCGACGCGAGTCCAGACCGGACGATCACTCGTGAACAACTTCCGGAGGTTGCGAAAGTCAATCGCACTGTGCGCGAGTACGTCGAGCGGGTCCAGCGTGAAAACGTAGTTGCGGAGTCGGAACAGGCTTCTGTGCCTTCTGCCTCCGATGCGGAGGGTGAATCAGAATTGCGCCGGACGTATCGGAACTCGCCACCCATGAAGATCTCGACAACCGACCCGGAAGCAGCTCTGTCAAGCAAACGCGGAGCTTCCGAGTTTGCTTATTACGACAACTATTTGATCGACAGCCAAAGCTGCATTATCGCGGGCGTTGTTGCCACACCAGGCCGCCTCAGCCAAGAGCTCGTTGCTGCCCGACAGATGTTAGAAAGAGCAAAAGAACGCTTCGGGTTGCAACCCGCCAGCGTCACGGCTGACAAGAGCTACGGCACAGGTGAGTTCCTGTCTTGGCTTTCGAATCGGCAGATGACACCGTACATCCCGGTGTTGGATCGAAGGCAACAAACGAAAGGCTTCTACACGCAGCATGAGTTCACTCGTGTCCCGGAAGAGAACGCCTATCGCTGTCCAGCAGGCCATCTGCTTCACTACATCGGGTTGAGTCGCGGTGGACAAGGCTTTACATATAGTGCGAAGCCATCGCAATGCCGCACCTGTTCACATAAGCCTGCGTGCACTCCGTCTTCGACTCGCCGCACGCTAAGAGTCAACTGGTATGAGGACGTTCGTGAACAGGTTCGAAAGCTCAGCCAAACACCGGAGTTTGCGACTGCCCGCCGCGCTCGAAACAAGATCGAAGCGTTGTTCTCCGAATTACGCAATCAAGTCCAGCTCCGCAAGGTCCGACTCCGAGGTCTGCGAAACGCGAAAGAACAATTCACGCTGGCAGCAACGGCTCAAAACATAAAGCGGCTGATAAGGTTTCTGAACCTACCGAAACACCCGGTTGTAGGGATGGCCTGAAAAGGTCGTCCTCCCAAACGGCAGCATTACGAAATTGAAAGTGAGCCGCCCGATCCTTTGCCGCGGAGAGTTTTTCAACAGCGTCTCTGGCTTGTGCAACGCTGAGTGGAAGCGATTACCCTCGGTGTCGGTCGGCTTTAAATTTAAAGCGCGGCGCATGGACGTGTGCCCCGTTGCTGCCACTCATCGACATCCCATCCAAAGAGAACGCGAGTCACTCATGCCGAACGGCGGTCATCGGGTCGATTCGAGACGCCCTCCGCGCGGGCACGTAGCCGGCTACGAGCGCGGCGCTCAGGAGAATCGCCACCGCTGCCGCTGAGCGCCCGTGGATCGTTGGCTTTACTCCGAAAGAGAAAAGATTCGACAAACTTCGACGCGCCCAGCGCCGCCGGCACACCGATCGCGAGCCCCACCGCCGCCAGAATCAGGACGTCGCGCAGCACCATCCAGACTACCGTTCCGCGCTGCGCCCCCAGCGCCATCCGAATCCCGATCTCGCCCGTGCGCCGCGCCACCGTGTACGACATCGTGCCGTACAATCCCACGCACGCAATCGCCAGGGCCAGCATCGCAAAACCCGTACACAGCCGCGCGAACAGGATCTGCTGACTCATCTCGCCGATCGATCTGCGCGGCTTGCGTGCCGAGATTCGTCACCGGAATGCGCGCGTCGGCCTGATGCACGATCTTTCGAACCGTGCTCGCGTAAGGCCAGCGGATCGCCCGCCGTGCGCAGGAAGAAAGTCATCTCCTCGACCGGAACGTTCAAGTTCTGTTCGAACGGCATGTAGACGATCGCAGGAAAATCGCCCTGTCAACTCGTCGTACCTGGCGTTCTTCGCCACACCGATAATCTCCATCTCCTGCGGCTTCCGCTCGCAGCCCGAAACTCACGACGCGCTGCCCCATCGGATTCGGACGTCTCGATATTCACCTTCACCCACGCCTCGTTCACAATCGCCACGGGAGGCGAGCCCAAGCGGTCCCGGTCATCGAATTCGCGTCCGGCGAGCAGCGGAATCTGCATCGTCGTGAAGAATCCCGGTCCGGTTGCCAAAACGCGAGTGGCCGCCGGTGCCATGCCGGAGCCATGTCCGCTCGGCGCTTTCTCCGGCCGCTGCTTACCGACGGGAACCACGGGCCAACCCCACGCCTCTTCGCCGATCAGCGGCGAATTCGCTACGGTCGCGCTGCGCACACCCGGAATCGCGGCGAAGCGCTTTTGCAGATCGCTGTAAAACGAGATGATCTCAGGGTCGCGATGCCCCGCCTGCCGCGCATTGAGCGTGAACATCAAAAGGTTCTCGCGCTGGAACCCCATTTCGAGCGACTGCAGATTCGAAAGCGTCCGCACAAACAATCCCGCCGCCACCAGCAGCAGCAGCGAAATCGCGATCTGCGAAACCACCAGCATCTGGCTCAAGCTGAATCGCAAGCGCGCGCGAAAGCGCCGCTCGCCCGCTCGCGTTTCCTTCAGCACCGGCATCACGTCGACGCGCGTCGCCTGAAGCGCCGGCGCCAGTCCGAACAACAACCCGTGACTATGGTCAGCGCCGCGGCCGCCGCAAGCACGTGCCAGTTCAATTCCGCATGCAGCGGGAAACGAGTCGTCTCCGCCTGCCAGCAGCAGCGTCAGAAACCGCATTCCCCAAATCGCAAACAAGATGCCGACCGCGCCGCCGATCGAAGCGAGCAATAAACTCTCCGTCAGCAACTGGCGTGATCACGCGCCACCGTCCCGGCGCCCATGCTGAGCCGGACCGCCATCTCACGCCTCCGCGCCGTCGCTCGCGCCAGCAGCAGATTCGCGATATTCGCGCATGCGATCGCCAGAATCAATCCCACCATCGCCAACAAAATGTAGAGCGGTCGCGAATACTTCCGGCGCAGGTTATCCAGCCCGCCCGCACCGTCTTTCAGCAGAAATTCCGGCAGATTCTTCCGTTCCTTATCGTTGGTCGCCGTTGTGGCGACCCACTGTTCAAAGACCGGCCCAAAGCTGCCCTGTGCCTGCGCCATGCGTAACACCCGGCCGGAGTCGCCCCATCATCTCGATCCAGTAATAGTGTTCGTCCAGATAACGTTTGGCGGGGTTGGCGGCCGGATCCCGATCAGGTTTCAGCAGTGAGATCGGCATGCATCGGAAGATAAAAGTCCGGCGCCGCTGCGGGATCGACGCCGAAGAAGCCGGGCGGCGTTACGCCGATCGCCGTGAACGGAATGTTGTTAATCAGCACCGGCCGCCCTGCCGCGCTGGCCGCGTCGCCGAATCGCCTTTGGGCGAATGCGTAGCTGAGCACCACCACTGCCGGCGCCCCCGCGCGATCGTCATCGCCGGCGATGAGACGCCCCGCCGCCGGCGCGAACTGCCAGGCCCCGAAAATAGTCGCCCGAAACATATTCGCCATTCGACACCTCGGCCTGGCCCTGGATCATTACGTTCAGCTTTTCGGCCGGGTGATACGCGAAAAGGACCGAAAGGACATCGGTCGATTTGTTGCGCAGCAGCTCGAATGCCGGATACGGAAAGATTGCCGTCGTCTTGCCGGTCTTGGGGTCGTCATAAAAGTAGCCGCTCACGTTGTGCACCACGGAGTCGCGAAAACTCTTCTTGCCTGTGACGTGCCAGTTGAGCACTACTAGCGATTCCGGATCGGACACCGGCAGCGACCGCATCAGCAGCGCGTCCATGAAGCTGTAAATCGCCGTGTTCGCGCCAATTCCCAGGGCCAGCGAGAGCGCAGCCAGTATTGTGAACGTCGGGTTGCGTAGAATCGTTCGCGCCGCATAGCGTAGATCCTGTAGGAACTGGTCGATTGAAGCGAAACCGCGGTAGTTTCGTATTTTTTCACGTGCACTCTCCAATTGCCCGATGCGCAGACAGGCGGCCCTCCTCGCTTCTTGACGCGTAAGCCCGCGCCGTACTCCCGCTTCAGTCTCTAAATCAATGTGAAATTGCAGCTCTGTTTCCGTGTCGCGATCCAGCCTTCTGGATCGGAACGTGGCCAGTAGGCGGCAGGCACATTCTCGGAACCACCGCATCACTTAGTCGACCTCCGGTTAGCCATGGAGAAACCGCTGCATGATGCCGGCCATGCGATCCCACTCAGCCTTTTCTGTTTCGAGTTGCCGGCGTCCTGCAGCGGTGATGGTGTAATAGCGTGCTCGGCGATTGTTCTCCGTCGTGCTCCAATTCGAACGGATTAGCCCACGGTGTTCAAGTCGAGTCAGTCCTGGGTACAGTGTGCCCATGTTTAACTGAATGGCCCCGTCTGATACCTGCTCAATACGGGCTGCTATTGCATAACCATGCAACGGCCCAATCGTCGCAAGACCTTGCAGGATCATCAGATCGAGGGTGCCTTGTAGTATGTCAGCTTTTGTAGAGCCTGCATTAGGCATTCTAATAGAGTCTACAGGCGCCTCTATTAGGATGTCAAATAGTATTTAGATCTGGCGAAGCGCGGGAGATCGTCTCCTACCGGGAACTCCTGGATTGGAAGCGATTAAATAACGTATTCAGTTCGCTTAATGCATTCGCATTGAACGGAAGTTTCACACTGACAAAGCGGAGCGGGGCTGAACAAGTGCCAGGCACGGGCGAAGCGCGGGTTTTTTCCACACTCTTGGCGTGGCGCCGGCTTAGGCCGCGATTTTCGGGCGCGAGAAGACCAGCCGGGCGAACCCTTCGTCGTAGTAATCAGTTACGCAGCGTGGCAGGCGAGGTTCGCCGGAAGCGTCGACGTTCTCGGCCGCATCATTACCCTGAATAATAAGCCGGCTACGATTTAAATACTTTTTGGTGCCGATGAGAGGACCTGAACCTCCACGAAGTTTCCCCCACTAGAACCTGAATCTAAAGATAGGCGGCTTCGGGCGGTAGTACCAACGCAAGATCAAAGACTTAGCGTGACTGCTGATCGCCCGAATCCGCCCATTTCCGCCTTCGTTGTGTAGCGAATTGTGTAGTGGACGCAGGGCCACGAAAGGGCCTGCTGCGAGGGTTTCACCTCGGCAGTGTCAAGCGTGTCTTGCCATCTGCATTCTCGTAGCGCAGTTCCCAGGTGGCATCTTTCGCTTTTCGCGGCGGCTTCGGGAAGTACAAGTAGCCCGCTACGGCATGCACCGTTTTACCGTCCGGCAGCGACTTCTCCCAGAGATCTTGCGAAATAGTATTTGCAGTCTGAGTCGACGAAGGTTGTGGGGTTGGGGGAGCGGGCGTGGTCGATTCGCAGTTATAACCCCGGCATGGCTGCGGTGCCGGGCCGCCAATGCCTACCCCGCGTCGGTTTCCGTGACAGTGCCGCTCGTTCGGCGTCCCGTAACGGGGTCTTGATACGTTCCGTGGCCTACCGAGACACCCACGGAGGTATTGACGTCTCCCGGAGTGTGTATGCGCGGCGGGTCCTGCCTGCCCGCCACGGCATCCGCGACTGTATCTGCGGAAACCGGTCGTACCGTTGCGGACTTGTCGCCGACAAAGAGCGTAAAGTCGGCGGGATAGAGGTCTACATCCTTGCCAGGTGCCGGGAAAACACCGACTTCCAAGACGACGTAACCCGCACGGTTCAGGTCCAACTTGAACATCCTTTTCGCCTGCTCGGCTGGTACCATGACGGTCCCGATCGAGAAATCCGCCTGTTCGGTGTGTACGGCGTAGCTCGCAACATCCGCTCTGGGGCGAATGCCCGGCGAGCCTGCCATCAATACTCCTGCGGATAGCAAAAGAGACAAAACGGCATGTTTCATTGCCTATCTTTCCGCTGTATTGTACGCCAAGGAATTAATCAGCGTTTCTTGGATTTTGCGAAGGCGCGTCGCCCAGGGACTTATACTGGCGAGCCGCGCGTCGACGTCGAGTCAGTTTGGGTCCCAGTCGCCTTCTTCAGATTGAATGCTTCGGTAAGTGAGTTTGGCGAACGCCAATTCAGGGACGCGCTCATTTAGTTGTGAAAATAGCTCCCCGGCCACGCTAAATTGCTCCCGTGATTCGCATTGGTCCAGCCACTGCACGCATGGGATTCATGGTCGGGTAATTTCCGGTTAGCTGACAATCCGTGAAGTCGGAGTAATCGTTTGAAAGTTTGGTGGACTCTGCATTAGGCAGACTAGCTTTCAAGGCTCAGTTGAATGGCGAAGCGAATTCAAAGCCATCTGGATCACTTGGGACCTGGTGAGCAGAGATGGCATTGGGCGGGCAGTCTGCCCCGTGCTCACTTTAGCGCTGACGCCGCCGCTCGCTAATATGCTTTCAAACCGCCGCAGATGCGCCGAGCCATTAGCGTTCCTGGGCGGATCAAAAACCGATTGGAAAGCAGCCACAGTGTAGAGCCCCGGCGGCACGCTGAGCTTCGTTTGTCCGAAGAACGTCATGTAGTAACAGGCGGCGCCGTTCATCACGCTCTCGCTAGAAAAGGAGACCCAAATGGGATTCACGGAGGTCTCGCATACATGGCGAAAATCGAGGGCTCCAGTCTGCTCCTGCTTGGACGGATATTTCAATTGCGGAAGGTTATGCAACTGAACTCTGAGTTGCGGCTGCATCGGCGTAGCTCTGACGGTGAAGGTAACCTTCTCGAACTGTTCTGCCGCCGAGCTAAGTGTGAAATACAGGTCGTACGTCCCAGGAGACAATGAGCTGCAACCAAACGTTTGTACATCACCCCAATCGCAATCCTCATAGCCAAGCGCAGTTGAGCTCAGTCCACGATCGGATCGCAGGACGACCAGGTCATGTGAGTAGATAACACCAGGTTTAGGAATCGATCCGTCGCTGAGAGTTACTTCACCTTTGAGAGAATACGTCCTTTCCCGGTGTAGGTGAAAGTCTATCCCAGACAGTCGATCACCGGGAAAGAGAATAACTTCCGTGCTGCTAGTCATGGAGGAGGCTTGCGGATACACCATTGGACTCCACCAATCAAGACGACCGGCATGCCCATACGGGGCCTTGCAACGCGCCAAAATATAGTAGCGATCTGCTCCCAGTCGAGTAAACCTGTATGCGCCGGTAGAGTCGGTTTGTTCGCTTTCCACGTCTAGAAATGGTTCTTTATCATTTCGCTCCGCTGCAACCCAAGCCTCGCTACCGACTTGTCGCGCCAATGTGAAAGTGCGCGTGATCGCGGCAACGTGACATCCTGTGATGGGGCTGCCATCGTCTCCAAAAACGTGTCCTGACACTGAAGTCGGCGGGATGACGGGAACCGTGACATTCCCAAGTTGTTCACCTTTTCGATAAATCACAATCCTCTGGCCAAATCTCATCTGTATGAGAGTGTTTTGCTCTCTCGCGTCGGCGGCGTAAACAAAATAAACTTCTGGTGCGAAAGGGGCTCTCAAATTGAAATGCCCTCGGGCATCAGTCGTGGTGGTGGCGCCGAGATAGTTTGGCCCACGATCTAGAACGACACGAATGTGGGGAACGGGTCGGCCAGTCTTCCAATCAATCGCGACGCCAGAGACGATAGTCGGTTTCGGAGGTATGAGCCGACTCAGCAAACAACAAGAGACCGCGCAGACCAATGCGAGGAGTAAAAATTGCCACGCGATGCGCATACTACTAGTGACACCGTTCTAGCATGCGGTGTTCCGATTGCTGCCAGATAACGGGCAATCCGGAAATTTAGGCGAATCGATGCCAACTATCGATCGGCATCTGGCGGACACTAATTGCGAGACATGGGTGCGGGTAAGGGAGACTCGTCTAGAAGCCTTTCATTTTTTGAACCTTCGTGTTTGTTTCTCGCATCTTGGGTTGAGTTAAGGAAAACATTCAGATTCAAGGAATTGTCGATGCCAGAGCCTAAAGCAAACATTCTCATTGCGTTTTACTCTCGTGACGGCTCGATAGAAGCGCTTGCTAAAGCCATCAGTGAAGGAGCCCGTGAAGCCGGAGCCGAAGTCCGGCTCCGTCGCGTGCCCGATATCGTTTCTCCGGCGGTGATGGCCAAAGTACCCGGCTGGGAGGAGCGCAGCAAAAGGATGCTCGCTGAGTACGGTGTCCCAACGGCAGCCGACGCGGAGTGGGCCGATGGAATCCTATTTGGCACTCCGACGCGATTTGGTAATACGTCGGCGGAGTTGAAGGCATTCATAGACAGCCTTGGCGGTCTATGGTTCCAAGGCAAATTGAATGGAAAAGCGGCTGGTGCCTTTACTTCCACGGCTGGGCCGCATGGTGGTAACGAGACGACAGTGGTCTCGCTGTACATCCCAATGGCGCACCTTGGATTCATCATCGTGCCGACCGGCTACACTCACGAGAAAATTGGTCAGGGCCACGGGACGCCGTACGGATCGTCATCGATTTCCGGACAGAACAGCGCCCCGCCGACCCCGGACGAACTTGTCGTCGCGAAGCATCAGGGTGCACGCATCACGCAGGTGGCCGCAGCTCTGAAGGCGGCGCGGTAATGCGAGGCCTAAACAACCTGTAACAAGTGTGCTTCGTGACCAACTTGCGATAGTTGGCCATAACGACCTAACCGAAACTGAACGCACTAAGCAACTCGAAGTCAAATCGCGAAGAACGCGCCAGCCCTGATCGTGCAGGGCGATTCGTTGGAGTCTTGGAATTGGCTGGAAAGTCACTGTCCGGATGAAGACGGCTAGGGAACTAGGCCGCCAGCTCATTGAGGCCAACTATCAGATAACGGTGTATATTCGCCAGCCCAGCGCATATCCATCCTTCAGTAGTGGCATATGGCCAGATAGAGCCCAGCGCCGTAGGATGAAGGGGTGAATTGCCTATGGCACCCCGCTTCAAAGCTCGGAAACAGTTAACTGTATGCGACTGAGCAGTGGGATGAAAAGAGCAAGCGTATTGCTGATGGCAAATCTAGCCGTGGCCCTTGCGGCTCAAACGCCTGCGCGGCAGAATTACGTGATCTCCACAGGCACCGCAGCGAACACGATCCCTTCCGGGACAATCTGGCTGTACAGCTATTCTTGGTATGGCCTACAGAAGATCGAATTGGCGGCAATCAAAGACGGTTTCGCGTTGGTGCCTACAGATACCGAGAGACTCAAACGCGAACTCGATCCTCATCCGACCACGGACGGCTATGTGCTCGCGGTGCAAATTGGCGAGCATCTTTGGTACAGGACGACGGATATTTCTCCGGACGTTATCTGGAATGAGTTTCTTCCTTCGCTGAATTCTCTTGGGCAGACAACTCTGCAGCCGACGGGGGAGACGCGGCTTATTCTGCCAGCGCCCAGGAAGCGCCATATTACTCTGCTGTACCCAGACGCGCGGCCTGTGACCGACGCGAACATCACAGTTTCAATCTACCTGTGGAACACAAACCATTGTGGTTTCCATGAAGGCTTACCATTGGGAACCTTTCGAACAGATAGAACTGGCACGCTTGAGATACTAGCTCCGCGTGTGCCGCTCTATCTGGGTGGCGTTTATTACTATGAAGCGGCGGGGACTGGTCCTGCTGGAGTTGCATATTCGAGCAACGCTGGGCTGAAAACAGGGGTTGAAGACAATTTGGTTCTGAAAAAGAAATGGAATTTGACGGACGACGACAGTCTCGCGGAAGATGCTGAACTGCGGGTTGTGGCAGCGAATGGCCAGCCTCGGAGAGACGTTAACGTGAATTTGTATTGGGCGACGAATACGTGCGGCGGCGCGGCCCGAGTTGGTCGAACGGATGATAAAGGAGTAGTGCACCTCCAGATAGACCCGACCGTCATCGGTTTGGAATTGATGATCGGTGGCCCTTATAGTGCAGATGCCCCCGAAGCTAGAGGTAAGTCATACGACTTGGGCGAGGGGGAATTGCGCCAGCTCTTCTACCAGGCACCAACTGACGATTCGGTGGTGAACGGTACAGGGCGAATTCAGTGTTTTCTATCTTGTTCCTGGATCACGGGCCATCCGGAATGTAAGCGAGTCTCCGACCGCCATTGGGTCCATTGTCCGAGTCGCAGACAGCACGGGAGTTATGCCGCCGATCAGGAAAGCATCGGCGTCGGAGCTTTTCAGATTGAACAAGCTGATCATCTTCGGATTGGTTTGAACCGCATGCCGTCGTTCACGGCTGTGGCCATAGCTTTCGAAGCTGCTACGGCCCGTCGGTGATCCATAGCCTCAGCTATTGGTTCAGCATCGATGCAAACGTGAAGGTTGGAGGCCTACGGCTACTCTCGTAACCTCCATCTTTCGTCGTTAACCCGCGCCGTGACTTCGTCCAGCGGTGGCGCGGTAGCCTGTCCGGCACCCAGCCACTTCACCTTCAACGGTTTCAGGTTCAGTTGATCGTCCAGCTCGGTTATCTGCAACTTGTCGGGGCGGTTCTCCAACAGCGCTACTTGTAGTTGCTCGATGCTCAGCGGACTCTTTAACAGCCATTTGCCATCGCCGAGGTGTATACCACCGAGCATCGCAATGTGGCCCGTGATGCGGTTGTCAATCGCGGTTCCGACACCAAGAACATAGTCAGACATGCACATACTTTACAACATAAAGCGCATTGTGTAAACGTTGCAAGAATGGAGAATAAACAGCGAATACGATAGGGTCCCTCCGTGGGCAAACGCTTCTGCGATGTGACGGTGCAAACCGCAGACGGCAAGCGCCACACCATCACCGTTCAGGCGGATTCGGTGTACGATGCGGCTGTCCAGTTCTTGGGTCGTGCCGGGCCCGGCATTTCCAGGCGACGGTGACTTGCTCAACTGAGTAAAGATACCAAGTGGCGTTAACAAACGGCCAATACGAAAATCTCTCCAAGTAAAGTTCTGCTGAGACCGCTTCGCTCAAATAAGTTTCTAATTGAGTGCACGCCTTCTCGTGGAACACGAGGACGCTATTCGTTAAGGAGGATACGTCGTGACCGACATATTGATTGGTACTCCTGGGTCCGTTCAACGAGATCTTGCTACCAAGACAAACAGAGTCAGCGGCTCAGCTCCTGTTCCGGCATCTCAGCTTTCTGATTATGCGGCGCGGGTTGACGTTGCCGAACTCGCCTACGAGTTTTGGCAAGAGCGAGGATGCCCCAGTGGATCGGCTGAAACCGATTGGCTGGAGGCGGAACAAAGAGTTCGAGAACGCGCCAACCGCTAGGCTACGACTCAGTCTTTGCGATTAGCTAATTCGCTCGGTGGACTGCGGGACCAATTCGACAACGCGTATGGCGTCGCAGTCCGACCGCGAGGGAAAGCAACTGAATGTCTTCCCTCCACCAGACATTCTCAACGGAATACGCGCGGGAATGCTATTCTCCCCATGTAGTAGCGCGTACTGGAGGCATAAGATGCTGGGGAACCCTATGCTGATCCGTCACGCTAACGAGGGCGCGCGACTCTCGGAGTCAAGGCCGTCCGATAGTTCGTCGAATGAGCCGGATTCGCTTTGGAAGTGCCGTGTAGATGGGAATCTCTCCGCCTCGGCGGCTTGGGCGACCCGAGATTTTCTCTAGGTAATAAAACATCTACCAGTGCGTCTACATAGCGCTATGGACGAAGACAGCGACAAGCAGCGCTTATTGAGGGAGTTGATTGCCAGAACTGTTGCCAGTGCCCATCGGGCGAAGAGCGAACGGGATCTCGCGATCGGGGAACGCAAGGACACTGCCCGCTACGATTTCGCTCTTAAAGAGGCACGGAGATGGGAACGCCATGCCGTGGAAGTGCTGGTCCGGCACACGAGAGTGTACGCACGCGCGTCGTGAAGACGGCAATAAAACGCGGGCCGCGAGAATATTAAACAAGCCCCTCTACCAAGACTCCGGTTTTGAATGTGCCCGCCGGACCCATTCGCTAGCTGATTATCGAACTATGCTCGTTGTAATAAGTTCAGGGGGAAATCCCGGCTCTTGTTCGCGATTCCTACGCCCTCCTGCAAATTATAGGATCTAGCTGTATTCTTCAACCATGACAAGAACCAAGAGGGGGCGGTCCGCTCTTTGTTGAGGGAGGGTTTCGTCGAGCCGATGCTCCTTCTCCGCACTGATAAGCTGCCGGAAGGGCCGGAGTAGCTTCAGCAACAGCTCATCGGCAATGCGTTGTTCTCCCCAGGTTGGATTCTCAGCGGCTAAACGCCGGATCAAGTCCCTGACTTCGGCCGTCACTGGTGGCCTCCCGACCGGTCTCGATTTCCATCACCAGACGAGGCGGAATGCGTTGCGATGCCAGCCGATCAAAGTGGCTGGTTTGACGATCAGCAATGCACTATGCCAGTCGAACCAACGAGCCAGTTTGGAGAAAACAAACCTGTCAGCAGGAGTCGTCGGCATCGCTTTCTTCTCCCGTTCCCGGAATAGAGCCAATTGTTTGCGCAAAAACAAATTCTCAGCTGCCAGCGCCGTGCGGCGACGCCATACAGCGGCGAAGAAACTCAAACCGTCACTGACGACCGTGCGCAGGTTCCGAACCATCCTGGAAAGGCGGGTGAACACCTTGAACATCGTGCAATCGTCTCACGCTAACTCAGTCATTTCAGATGCTGATCGGATTTTTGCGTAGGACAAGGTCCGCTGCGGTTGTGACTTTCGCCTTCTTCTCACGCTCTTGAAAGAGCGCCAGCTGCTTGCGCGGGAACAGATTCTCTGCCGCCAGAGATGCACGAGTACGAAGGAGCGCGGTGAAGAAATGGCGCAGTCAGAAACGACAATCCTTAAAGCGACGATCAACCTGTCCAACTGCGCGGAGAAGTGTCGCACGTCATCATCGTGTCAGAGCTATCCGACTGATTTTCCGAGTTGATCTCATTTTTGCGGACCACGGCCTATCGATGCGGGTCTTGCAACGTCGGTGATCGTATTTGCCGCGATGAGCATAGCCGATTGGTCTGCCTTTGCTATCCGTTCCGCAATTGGCCCAGCCCATACTACTTCTCCGGAGACGCGATGTTTGATAGGCTGGCCGGATTGCGGGCCGTTTCGCCAAGCTTTCCGGTGATAAGTATCCGGGAAACAGTGGCCAGCTTTACACAAGTGGCTAGCTTTACAAGAAGATAAGCCCTGTGATAGTCTCTCCTCACCAAAGGTGAATACATGGAACACAACCGTGAAGCCTTAAAGACTGCGCATGACAACTTCGCTAAAGCGCTAGATGCTTTTGGAAAGATGGTCCTTTCGCAAGCGACCGGCAAAGAAGTGGCAAGGGTAAGGAGCGCTTCCCTTACAGTTGTCCCAGCGAGCGGGAGTGTCATAGTGCGCTCCGGCGGAAGCTGCGGCGTTTACGATGAGGCAACTGGCACGTGCCGACTGTGTACGCCCGAGGAGGCCGAAGGGGAAATCATCCCCGGTTAGCCCCCGTCTCGGGAAGGGTCGCTGACCCGCACGGTCGCTGGCTGGAATTCCCGTCATTAACGGGACGGATCTTTCCTATATCAGTGATGTAGTGATTGCGTTTGAATCGCGCCAGAACCTCGTTCTCACAATGCGGGTAGATCGTCGCCGTCCTCTAACTCACTAGGAATTAGAAGCGGCTCTCCCATAATCTGTTCGGAGCGACGCTGGGCGTGCTCATTGAGCCCGCGCCCAATCCTGTCGGTAAGCTCCTGCTGCTCTCTGCGCCATTTCTCCAGTTCTCTTAAAGCCTCTTCACTAATCATCACCGCTTCCGAATCTCGAAGCGCTCCAGCAACCGTTGCATACTGGAAGCCTCGCGGCAGACGCCGCAGGAAGCCATCGAGGTCATCGAAAAATGCCTTGGGCTCGGCGTAGCTCGCTTTTGAGAAGGTGCCAAATTCGATGAGGACGAAGCCCACCCGATCGAGATAGGGCGCCAGCGGTTCTAGAAAGGCACCCTGAAACGCATCCGGCGTCAAGGAATGTGGGATTCTCATGCCCGGCACGCGGGCCGTAGCGGGGCTGGTTGGAGAATCGTTTCGTGGTGAAGTCCTCGGGTATTTTGAGGTCCCATCTCAGGTGCGGTGGCGCGCGAGCGAAGAGCTTTTGCCAGAAGGACGCCTCGGGAATCGAGTAGAACGAGAAGTCGCCGCCGATGATGGGGAACGTTTCTGCGCACTCCTGTATGCTTTCCTCGTGGAATTTCTTCTTCGAGAATTTGCCGCGTGTGAAATACCGTTCCGGCGTATAGACCTGTCCCAGCCATCCTTCGTACCGCCACGAGCTGGTGCCGATGAAGATTTTCCGCTCGGCCAGTGTGCGGATTTTCGCAGCGAGACTCTGCCGATCGAACGTCGGGACGCTCTCGAAAAGATTGGGCTGCGAGGGCATCACTTCTCACGAGCATTATTGCGCGAAGGCGAGCACCTCACTAAAGTGTCGACGAGAGTTCCTAATTGACAATCGCAGTCGCGCTGCCTGGCGAGGTATGTGACGCATGCCTAAACTAGTCTGGTGTCTGCCAAAGCCCGATTCATCGAGCCCATGCTCCTCCTGCGCACCGAGAGGCTGCCGGATGGGCCGAAGTGGACATACGAAATCAAGCTGGACGGCTATCGCGCGTCTGGCCTTCAAAAACGGTGGCAAGGTGCATCTCCGCTCCCGAAACGACAACGACTTCAACGCGCGTTATCCCGGCATCGTAAAGGCGCTTGCACCTCTACCTAAAGATACGCTGATCGACGGCGAGGTAGTGGCGCTCGATGACGACGGCAAGCCATCGTTCAATATGCTCCAAAACTACGGCTCGGCAGGAGCGTACCGCTGCACTTCTTCGTATTCGACCTGCTGGTGCTAGAGGGCTGCGACGTGACGAAGGAAACTTTGGAAACGCGGCGAGGGCTATTAGAGGAGCGCGTCCTGCGCAAGCTGTCGGAGCCGATCCGGTATTCGCCCGTGCTGAAAGCGAGTCTCGCAGATCTCATTCAGTCGGTGAAGGATCAGGGATTTGAAGGGCTGGTGGCAAAGAGACGGGACAGCAAGTATGAACCCGGCCTTCGCTCCGGTGCTTGGCAGAAGATGCGGGTGAATCAGGGGCAAGAGTTCGTGATCGCCGGATACACACCGTCACCGAAAAACCTCGATGCGCTCGTGATCGGCTACTACGACGGCAACAAGCTGATGTATGCCGCGCGCACGCGGAATGGATTTACACCTTCATCGCGGGCCGAGTTGTTCAAGAAGATCAAGCCACTGGAAATCAAGGACTGCCCCTTCGCGAATCTGCCGGAGCAGAAGTCGGGTCGGTGGGGTGCCGGTCTCACGGCTGCAAAGATGGTGGAGTGCCGGTGGTTAAAGCCGCAACTCGTCGGGCAATTTGAGTTCGTGGAATGGACGGCTGACAATCACCTCCGACACAGCAAGTTTACTGCGCTGCCGGAAGACACAAGGGCGGGGTTAGTGAAGCGCGAGAAATCAACAAACCAATAATTCACTTAGTGGGTTGGGAACTGGCTTTCGGGCGCTCGCTTGGAGCGGATATGGATTGGAGAATGCTCGGACGTGATAGAGATCGTAAAGCTCCCTCTGATTGAAGTCCTGGGCACCGAGGGCGCGGCCACCTTCACCGGCAAGCTTTGCGATGTCGGAATGCCGGGCAATCGTGCGTAAGACTTCAGGGACAGTCGGAGTACTCAGGCGAGAGCGCGAGGCTGAACCCACATACGCTCTTCATATCTTCCAATGCAAAACGCATTCAATCAGCCCGTTTAGACCGAACGACGCCATTAATATCAAATCTCCTGCGAGCATAAGTCTGTTCATCCAATCCTTTTTCATTCGTCGCCTGACCTCGCTTTTCGCAGGTTCCATGTCCAGTTCCTGAAAACCGGACTGGTCGCTGGTGCCCACGCCCGAGTGCAATTTATCCCGCAACTTTCGGTAACGGATGACCTGCTTTTCCGTGCAATAGGAAAAGTACAAACACGCTAGGGCACCGGCGACCGCAAACACATATCCCGCGATTGCCACGAAAATATGATGTTGATCGCTGTGGAAAAATGTCGTGAACGCCGCGAGCGCAACGGTCATCAAAAACGTTGTAAGGCTGGTTCGAATTGTGCTGTAGTGCCGGATCTCACTGCCCAATTCGGTAAACAGCGTTGGCAGCACTGTATTCGAAATCTTTACGAGTGTCGGCTCGACCGAGGACGGCATTGCGTGGATACGATATCACAGAAGTAGAATCCGCAGCAGATAGTGCGACGACGGCAAAGATGAGCAGCGCCAGTGACCTGGAGAGTTTAGGGAATCGATGTTGGGCATGGATCGACTGCCGTGAAGAAGGCCCTGCGAGTTTCCTAGCACGATAGTACTTAGACCTGGATGACTTGGTTAGATGGACGACTTCCATGTGAAACGACATACTTGGAAGACAAACATGCCCAGACCTCGTTCAGTAAGTCACGACATCCTTCATGCCGCTTTAGCTGGCCTCGAAGCCCAGAAACAGAAGATCGAACATCAGATCGCCCAGGTCCATGCGATTGTTCATGGCATCGGCGTGGGTCTCAAGACGATTGCAACGGGCACGGCACCTGTCGCTGAGCATGGCACGGGCTCCAAATTCCGCAAGCGCACCATGAGCGCCGCAGGCCGCAAGCGTATAGCCGCCGCACAGAAGAAGCGCTGGGCCGCCGTTCGCAAGGCCACGAAAAGAAGTTAAAGCAGGTAATCTTTACCGCTTGCGGTGGAATTGCGTGAGGAAATAGAAAGCTTTTGGAGGCCGAACGCTTATAATTCGGTGGCGGGCCAGGCGTTCGAACTCATCTGGTACTGGGTTAAATGTCACACGGGCTCCGGTGTTTGAATGTGGTCAAGCGGAAGACCTTCTTGGGATGATTTGGACAAAGCCAAAATATTCAAGAAGTGCGGTGGACCGTTCGGGTGGCGCTCTATCCGACTCTGCGGTGCTAGCCAGCCGCTACGACGAACTTTTTGAGATCGTCGATAATTGGCGGTCTTCTCATGGTTATCCCCTGCACGCGCTGACGATGAGTCTTCGATCTCGGGCAGCCCCGGTGGACCAGAATGCGCTAATAGCCCAACGCCTCAAGAGGTTCCCTTCGATAAAAGCGAAACTGGAACGTCAGCCCAATATGCAACTGTCTCAAATGCAAGATATCGGCGGGTGCAGGGCCGTGGTCAAAAATATTCATTGCCTTCACGCGTTGGTGTCAAAATTTGAACGTGAGACTTTCGGGCTCGGCTCCTCGTATATTCATCTACAGAAAGGAGCGCCGCGCATGAAAGCGTCGTCTATCGCCGATACGGACCGCCGGACGTTGTCCAAATCAAAGACGTCGAGAAGCCGCTTCCCAAGGACAAGGAAGTTTTAATAAAAGTCCGCGCGGCTTCCGTCAACCCGCTTGACGTGGGCTTAAGGAAAGGCAAGCCGCACAGCTTTCGCATGTTTTTCGGGCTCCGCCCCGGAAGGCGGCTGCCACGGAGCGATCTCCGGTTATTTCGACGACCCCGCCAAGCTGGCCGCCGCCGCCAAGCTAGACGGCCATTGTCCCGGCATTTACATCACTCTCAACCCCTGTAATCGCGCCTTGTTAGCACGCGCCTGTGATCGCTACAAGACGCGAGCGAAGGTCACGACCAGCGATCAAGACATTCAGCGCCACCGCTGGCTAGCGCTCGATTTTGATCCTGTTCGACCTGCGGGCGTCAGCTCGACCGAATACGAGCATGGACGCGCGATCGCTACGGCCTGCGGCACATGGGATGAACTCCGCGCCATGGGATGGGGAGATCCGATCTTGGCCGATTCCGGCAACGGCGCGCACCTACTCTACCGATTGGATGCGCCGAATACACCCGAAGTGACCGATGCTGTTAAGCGCGCGACCGTTGCAGTGGCTTCGCGCTGCGCCACCCACGACGTAGCGATCGACCTGACAGTCTTCAATCCAGCCAGAATTTGGAAGCTTTACGGCACAATGAGCGGAAAAGGCGATTCGACACCGGAACGGCCGCACCGGCGATCGCAGATACTCGAAGTCCCGGCCGTGATTGGCACGGCGCAGATTCGAATCGGAAGGGCGGCTGCTGCCTGATGTCGGAATTTCCGCCTGGCAATTACCCGTCCGTTGAGGAATGGCTCGACATTCAACTGGAAGAACCAAAGCCGAACGGTCATGATCGCGCCGGTACATCGGGTCCCGAGTGGCTTGATGAATTCATTGCGCGCCATGGAATCGTTATCAAGCGTCGCGAACCGTGGAATGGTGGCCTGCGGCTCATTTTGGCGGAATGTCCATTCAATCCCGAGCACGGCGGCACGTCCGCCGCTTTTTTCGTGGGCGTTAATGGCGGTTTCAGCTTTAAATGCCAGCACAACTCTTGCGCCGATAAAAGGGTGGCGGGAGGTACGGCAGAAGTTCGAACCGCATGGCACCTATGATCCGAAGAAGAGCACAAGGCAGCAACAGGAATGCAAGATTGATATTGACCAGATACCTACTATCGGATCTTTTGGTTCGGCCGGTGTCGATTTCGCCGTCGAGGGATTGATCGCGCTCCGTGCGGTGAACATGCTTTCCGGCGAGTCTGGACACGGTAAGTCCACGATTGCGTTGGGGATGGCCAACCCGATCGCCAAGGGACGCGAGTTCGCCGGTCGCCGCTGTTCCAAAGGTTGGTGCTGATACTCGACCGGGAAAACGGTATTGATGCGATGCAGGAGCGTTTTAAGCGCCTGGACATCGTTGACGAAACTGCCTTGATCGTCTGGGGTGGCTGGCTTGAGCAGGGCGCGCCTGAACCGGCCGCGCCCGCAGTGCTCGACTGGGTGCGGAAGACCGAGCCTAAGCCTGTCGTGGTCGTTGACACGCTGGTCGCGTTTCTCGATGGGGATGAGAACAGCGCGAGCGATGTGCGTAAATTCATGGGCCAGCTCCGACAATTGACGAACCTCGGCGCTACGGTCATCGCGGTACATCACAGTAGTGAGAAGGGCGAGAAGAGCCACGAGTACCGTGGATCATCGGACTTCAAGGGCTCGATTGACGTGGGTATTAACGTCCGCAATTCCGGTCATAGCGGACTCGGCGAGATTCGGCTCAAACCATTCAAGGCTCGGTTTGCTATCGACGGAGACGTGGTCCTGAGCTATTCGAACGGTCGCTTTGTCGTCGGCGATCGGCGAAACTCCGCGCCCCGCGCCGTTAATGAGCCATTCACTAGACTGCTGCGTGAGAATCCCGGCATCAAACAGAGCGAGTTCGAGAAGCTGGCTACAAAGCGGAAGTTGGGCCGAAACCAGGCACGGGATTACATCGAGAGAGGCGTGAGGACCGGGGAGATACGGGTCGTTAAAGGAACGCATAACGCGCGGCTCCACTATTTGTCCGACCCGGCAGGCCAGATCGGAGGACGCCATGCGGAAAACGACGATTGAGTCCACCGGCGTGGTTCCGGCGGCACATCCAATAGAGCGTTCGTCCGGTTCCAGCGCTGCCCCGACTGCTGGCACTGGTGTTCCAGTTGCGCCGTCAAGCAAGGGAATTGAATTCTTCCTAAACGCAATCGCCGACACCATCGTGGACCGGCTCGAACATCGCCAAGCGGCGAGCCGCCGCGTCCTCGATATGGACCAAACGGTCGAATATCTCGGCGCCAGCGAGGATACGATTTATCGGCTCGTTGCCGAAGGAAAACTCACTCCCGTACGTTTCGATCGCCGCACTCGGTTCGACGTCCATGATCTAGACAAACTCGTCGCGGATAGCAAGGCGAAGGACCAGTACTGACAAGACAGGAGCAAGCTCTAGTATTCTGCTCGCCATGAATAACAAGCAGAACAGGCGCAGCAAAGGACGCTGGGCGAAGAAAAGAGGTGCCAAATGAAAACGAGTTCGCATGGCACGGGTACAGTGCGGCCGATCAGCGCTGGGGAATGGTCGCTTGAATATCAGCCCAAGTGGGCGTCACAGATGCTCTCTAGAACGGTAGCTGCATCCACTGAACAATCAGCGGAGAAACTACTCCAGTATTGGGTGAGCGAACTGGACGCGATCACACTAAGGCCGCCAGAGAAGCAAACGAAGAAACGCACTTACGGAACGGGCTCGTTCTACCAGCTTCCAAGCGGCAAGTTCTTGCTGCGCTACAAGGGCGAAACAAAAACGGTCGACGCGGCAAACGATAAGCAAGCCGAGCGCGCCCTTAGTAACTGGGTCGAGGAGACGGACACAGGAACGACTACCGGTCCCAAGATCTCGATGAACCATTTGTTCGACCTTTTCCTCGCCGATCATCGCAAAAAGAAGCGCGTCGAGACGCCCATTGTCGAAAAGAAGATCGACAAATATCTACGCCCGAGCATCGGGAGTCTCGATGCAAAGAAATTCGGCAAGGACGAGCTTGAGGCCTATCTCGACTCCCGTCTGAGGAATGTGCACGCAAAGACCGGGCGGCCGCCGGAGAACGCGACTTTAAACCGCGAAGTCTCGATCATCTCTCGCGCTATGCGTCTGGCGGTGGAGAGGTTGCAACGCATCGTCATTTTCGAGAAGCTCACAGAGAATCCGCCGCGACAGGGCACGACCGACGAGGATCTCTATCAGGGCATCCTGCGGGAATTGCCCGATCATGTAAAACCCCTTTGGTGCTTCGCCTATTACACCGGGGTGCGCTCCGGCCAACTTAAAAAACTGCGATGGGAGTGGCTCGACTGGGAGGAATGGGTTATGCGCGCGCCCGGCTATTACGGCAAGGAGCGCATCACCCAGAATGGTCAGATGCACGTAATCCCGATCTACCTGGAGATGCGGGAGTTCGTGAAGATGATGTATGCCGTACGGAATCCGGAATGCCCGTATCTATTTCAGCGCGACGGCGGGCGGATCAGGAGTTTCCGCACGGCGTTTGAGAATGCTCGCAGTCGCGTCCGACTCTCGACTCTACTCCCAAATGCACTGCGGTCTAGAATTGGTGATCTCAATCAAGGGCAGATCATTGCCTTCAATTCCGTGCCGGATACGGAAGTCAGTGGCTTATTTGAGCGCGCTCTGAACGAGAAACTGACGGCGGAACAGATTCAGGAGGCGATCAGCGATCGCGCCGCCAGACCAGTCGACCTCGTCCTCTTCCACGATCAACGCCGGACGGCGGTCACAAACATGATTCGCGAGGGCGTGCCGGATCACGAGGCTATGGCCGTGAGTGGGCATCTGGACCCGTCAATGCTGCGCCGGTATGCGATTACAAAGGAGCGCGACGTGCAGCGTGTCGCCCGGCGCATGACGGAGCGGTTTTTGCGGCAACGCCAGGCGGTGGCACCGGCCGAATCTGAAGGATTTTGTAGTGAATTGAGTAGTGAATTGCCGCCGAGCCATCCGGGAATTGCGTCGCTTGTTAGCTCTAAGCTTAGGCAATAAGAAGACTTAAGGTTTGGTGCGGATGAGAGGACTTGAACCTCCACGAAGTTTCCCCCACTAGAACCTGAATCTAGCTGAAACTCTCGCCGCCACGTATTTGCAATCAATTACGGCGGCTCAGCGCATCGGACTGCGTGGCACTCGTAGTCTTGAATGGCACATTAGTGGCACAACAAGGGATCGCGCCTGCGATCGTGTCTATCAGTCGAATTGAAAACTGAGAAGCGTTTGGATCATTGGAAGCGATCGGGTCCATTGCTCGCAGTCTTCCGGCTGAACTGCTGATTTCGAAAAGGAGGCTGCGTCAGGCGGAGGCGGTTGAGCTCGTCAGGCTGAAACGGGAGAGCGCAAGTCAGAACGTGGGATTCGCGTCCCGACCCTTTGTTCTGTGCGGGCTACCGATCAAGCGACCCGTTAAGGGCGTCCTGATGCACGAACGCCGAAATGGCCGATTCCTTCTGCAGGTCACCGGCCACCCGCTATATGGTGTCCCGTGGGGACAGGACCGGTTGGTTCCGATCTTCCTTGCGACACTGGCCATGCGACAGCAGAAACAAACTATCACGTTTCGCAGCGCGGCCGAAATGCTGGAGGTGTTTGGAATGCAGCAGGGCGGCTCCCAGTATCGCCGATTGATCGCTGCGTTCCAGCGCGTCTTTGGCGCGACAATCTTCTTTGGTACCGATACGCAACGCGAGAAAGCGGCAGTGACGCACCAGGCGAGATTCAATTTCATGCGAGAGGCCCGAATCTGGTACTCGCGAGATCCGAATCAGGCTTTGCTGCCCGGTGGCTTCGAGAATGAGATCGTCCTGAGCGACGAATTCTTCCGGGAAGTGACTACGCATGCAATTCCCACCGATCTGGAGGCGGCCAAAGCGCTCTCTTCTGCGCCGGCAGCATTGGATCTATTTATGTGGCTTTCCTATCGATGCTTCACAGCCAAAGGGCCAGAGCGTATGCCGATCTTTGGCGACTTCGGTCTGGCGGGCCAACTCGGGAGCGTCGATTACGCACGGCCCCGCAAGTTCCGGGAGCGATTGGAACGCTGGCTAAACCTAGTCCAGGCATTGTGGCCTGCGTGCACAGCACAAATCAGCTCGGATGGCGACTATTTGCTGATCTAGCCGGCCGTGGCGCTCGCGGCGAAGGGGGCATAAATGGGCTCGCCCTCGTTCGCGCCGAACCTGCCGTCGCGCCGGCGGATTTCGCTTGCGGAAATTGACGGCACCGTAGCCGCGCGCCTGGGTTCTACACGTGGCCTGGGAAATTCGCAACCTAGTTGCTTCAACCGCCAAGTGGCGATGTATCTAGCGAGACACTTGGGCCGGTGGAGCACGACTATGATCGGTCGCTTCTACGATGGGCGAGATCATTCGACAGTGTGCCATGGCATTCAACGAATCCAAGCGCTTCGCGAAAGCAATCCCGATGTAGATGCTCTTTTGTCGGAGTTGAAGCGAGAGCTGGACGGGAGTTTGGAACCCGTAGTTGCCGACCTTCCGGAGGAGGAGGGCAAACTTTTCCGGCAACTTGGCCGCTCGGATCTTGAGGAACTAGCGAATATGGTAGCTGCCCGGGTGTGCCGGCAACTCGCAAAGGAAAGGATGAATCCGCGAGATAGTTAGCAGGACCCGGCAGGTCAACCTTCGAGTTTCTGCGCCAACCGAATCGGGAATTTAGAGAACGAACTTCTCCCGCTACAGCATTCCTTGTCGCGTACCGGCGGATGGAGCGAAGAACAGGAGGCCCCTATTCGGGGACCTCCTGATCGGTTGGGGATGCGGTGATGCCGAGCTGATCAGCGCCCGAGTTCCGGCGGTCGAGGAGGCGAATGCTGTCAGCCCGTAGTTCCGCGACGAGTTGTGGAATGGCGTGCTCGATGGTTTCTTTGCCCTTACGGATGGTGATAGCGCGCTCGTATTCGCGGGTGGCGAGTTCCCCTTGTACGAAAACGTGGGCGCCTTTAACCAGGCGTCCTGCGGTCTTTGCGAATCCCTCGCCGAACGCGACGACACTGTGCCACTGAGTTTTCTCTTTCCATCCGTCGGCATCGTCCTTCCAAGACTTCTTTGTAGCGACAGTGAACTTTACCGCCGGAGTGCCGTTCGGCAAATACTTGGTTTCTGCGTCTCTGCCGATGAATCCGATGATTGTGAGCTGGTTGAGGTTCATAGTTGTTTTTTCTTCTTTCTGCCCTGTTGCTTGGGCACTTAAGAGCGAGGGCGGCTGCTCCCAAACCAAGCGACTGCTTTCTGCGGGGGACTGAAAGAATTTGCTCTCTGTTTCCAGCGAGCCTGCGAAGCGATCTAAAGTCGAATTGTTTGGGTGGTGGAGAAAGCAGAAGGAGCGAAGCGTGCAGGGCGCAGGGTTTTCGCCCGAAGCTGTGCCAAGCAACCGGGCAGAAGGAAGGACGACGGTAATACCGAACAGCTCGCTTTCATCCTGATTCTGGCAACGCAGATGCAAATGTCTGGCACCGGATCAACGGTATCGAGCTACAAGGTGCGCGGAGGGGGGGCAGGGAACAGGTGGCTTAAAGACGCCTTGTTGTAAGCATCCGGATCAGGCCTGCACACGGAAGCAGGGTTACCCGCTTGCTTGTAGCATCCCGCCACAGTTTGGTGAATGTTGTGCAACACCCCTGCACGGCCCACAGGTGTACCGATATCCACTGAATCGGAAGCCGTTGCCGCCCGTCTTCGCGGCGGGTTTGTAACGGTCGATACTCAGTTTAGCGGGCCCTGACCGAGTGTTCGGTCGATCTTCCAGACTGCCGTTTGAGCAGGATGGGGGTCTGTGTCACTGGCCGCGAATGTTACGCCGTCACACGCCTTCTCAAAACAATCACTGCCGAGCCCACTCTTCAGCGAGGGGCCGAAAGGTAAACACATCGCCGTAAGGAGGATCTATTCGTGGGCAAGCTAAATCTCATCATTTACGCGCTTCCGTCAAAGTGGCCCCCCGGCGGGCTCACGTCCGCGAGCCCGCGGAGTTCGCCGATGGTCACCTCGGAGGCAGCATCAACATCGTACAAGATTGCCAATATGCCGGCCTGGTCGGGCATGTTACTCACCGCACCAAGACGCCCGGCAGTGCTCACCCGAATGTGAGATACTCATCCCGGTTCACCAAGCAAGGAGGACCAGCGCTGGGCAACTCCGGGATTGGCTCGTGCGACAGATCGACGACGCACTCACAGTAGGCCTAGGAACAGACGCTTAGGGAGAGAATATGACGGCCAAAGGACTTCGAGTGATCGAGCGGCGAGATTTCCTGGCGCTCGCCGCAGCCGGTGTACTAAGAGCCGCGGCGCCGATTACGCGGCCGGCGGTCTCGGAAACTGCTTGCCCGCTCGAGCGCGCAACGCCCGTCGCGCCGGACGGCCATCGCGGGCTCGCGTTCGTGCGTACGCCGCGGGGGAAGGGGCCGTTTCCGGCAGCCGTGATCGTTCACGGCGGGCTGGTTACTTGGCCTGAGCCGCAGCTTAGGGAACACGCCCTCAACTCTCCGCTGCCGTCCCGATTCCTTGCCGCAGGTTACGTTGTAGCCACGGTCACGTATCGCAGCAGGGATGATGATCCGCAAGCCAAAGTCTCACTGGAAGACTGCCTCGCGGCGGTAAATCATCTCAAGCGGCTTTCTTCGGTGGATCCCAAGAGTGCTGTCGTTTATGGCTGTAGTGGTGGAGGCGATCTGGCGCTGGAGATCGCAGCGGCCACCGAGATTTGCGCCATCGTACCCGAAGAACCCGCCAGTATGTTGCTAACGGGCATTTTCAACACCAGCATCCCCAAACAGGGTGTACGCTACACCCCAGGGGACGGAGCGGCGATTTCGGAGAGTCCAAAGCGTTATTACACGCCTGAATTTCAGAAGCTAACGCGTGCCAAACTCGCCCGAATTAAATGTCCGATCCTCATCATTCAGGGCGACGTGCAACCAGTCAACCACTTCAACGCGGAAGTACTCATTCCCGAGTTGCGCGCCGCAGGCAAGAAGCTGGAAGTGCTGACGTATCCCGGGGAGCCGCATTGCTTTTGCTTCTACGGCGCAGGGCCCCGCACGCCACGCCCGGAGACCGCCTTAAAGGCATACGATGATATCGCAGCATTCTGCCGGCGTCACGTTCCCACCCAGCCGAAAGCCCTGGATTCGAACGTCGTCAAACTGGTGCCCGTAACGGCGGGCTGAAGTTCCGCTAGAAACTCATTAGTAGCTCATTACGTCGGCACTGATTGACACCCCATCTCGGACTTTGACCCGGCCGGCGGTCCCGAACCGGTATTCTGAGCAATAGATCCTGCCCGGCCGCGAAGTATAGATCTATCTTTGGAATTTCACTCGGACGGGAAACGCGCTACGGTTCAATCTCAGCAACGCCGACAACCCGTCAACTTGGATTTGTAAAGTGCCGTTACAGGTGATCTATCCGAGACCGAGCCTCAGATCAAGCGTTTGCGCGTTACACGGTCAACTGGCTCACGAGCGCACCGTCCCTAGAGGAGCAGGGTTACAGCGCCATTTGTGTTGACGGTTAGCCTACACAGGATGCAGACACCTGTTGTACAAAGAGAAGCAGTACGAGCAGCAGTCATTCCTTCGCCAAATCGGCCAAGCTGAGCACGAACTATTGCACCCCCAATAAGGTAGCGGCTAGCGGCAAAACAATACCGATGGAACAATCCGCGCACCTCATTGAACGTTCTCCCCGGCAGGTCTTGCAAGGCGTCAAGAAGGTCTGCGAGAGTTGTACGTAAGCTGGCGCGCGTCAGGACCGGCAGAGTTCAAAAGGGACTATTTTCGAAACGTCGTTCTTTCATTTCGACGCCTAATGCACTAGCCTTCAATCTCCGCAACGACCCGTCCAACTGAAATGACTATTAGCTCTACACTGGGCCGTCACACACGATCTATCCAACTCCGTGGCCCCTCTACGACGCAACTTCCGGGTTGCCCGTTATCCTGGCACAACTTTGGGAACAATCGTCCAGGATCGGTAAAGCCTTGGCGACTACACACGGGTGGTCGGCAATTGGAACGCGGGTGGCCGAAAGCCGCGTTGTTTTCGTGCCTGATTTCGAGAGCAGTTTCGAGACAGATGAACGCCTTACGATTCTGCCATCTTCAGTGATAGTTGGCGGAGCTTCTTCAGCGCTATATGGCGTTCGCGTCGGTGAAACGACAGCGCGGACGGGCCACCACAGCCGGTAGGTTTCGGAACAGAGAGATGAAGTTGGGTCGCGTCGTGGTCTCCCGAAGCGGCCCCATGCTGAGAGGGTTCCGGCATCGCGCGCTCATTGGTGCTGGGAGACTGGTTTCGTGGCAGCGCCTTTTTGGAATAGTGAGAGAGCTGATGCCGCTTCGTCTCCATTCAGCCTCGGTGCCATGCGGTCCTCCTTCTGTCGAAGGATCAGGCTGTCGACATCACCATTGGCCTTACGGTGGTATATGAGGTAAAAGCCGTCAATACGCGTGAAGAATTCGTCGTGCGATTCCACGAAAAGCGGAAGTGGCTCCTCTCCCTGAGCCTGGGCAAACACTTGGCCGTCCTTAACGAATACCATGATGAGGCCGCTGTTCGGCGCGCTGCCGGAGACTTTGTAAACGCCTTCGTAGCTCTTTAGGGATGCGCTGTCTAGGGACACGGTCTTGTACGAGCGGAGCGGCGAGTCAGAGAGGGCGGCAAACCCGAGGTCGTCGACGCTTTCGGAAATGTTCGTCAGAATGACAATGCCGCGCTTTCCGTCCGCAGTGAAGCCGATAAAGCTGGAGTAGCCAAACGTCGTGCCGTTGTGCCAAATAATATCCTGCGGATTCCCCTTTCGCCTCATCCACGCGAAGCCGATCTGTTCCGACTTGTTCACGTTGCGTCGCGCCTGTTGTGCCAAATGAAATGCTGGCGACAGCACAGTCTTGGCGCCCGGCATGTTTGCCTTGAGATAACGAAGCATGTCTTCAGCGGTGCTGTCGATCGCACCACAACCCGCCAGTGTGTCGAAAGTCCAGCTTTCCGCTGGCTGATTATGCCTGTCATGTCCCGGAGCAAGATGTGCCCTCATTGCCTTACTGAGCTCAACGCCGCTCATCTTCATTCCGAGAGGCCGCAAGATTTTTTCGTGCAGAACCGATCCGTAAGACCGCGGGTCTGTCAGGGCAAAACCCAGTAGACCGAAGCCAAGATTAGAGTATTCATAGGCTTCATCTGGTGCGCGCTTCAACTGATACCCTTCGAGAAATGCTTTCAGCTTCGCTATATCGTATCCCGCGAAAGGGTTGGCGGGGTCGGCAGCAGCGAGATTATCAGGCATGTAGGGCAGACCGGAAGACTGCGTCGCAAGACTCGCCACAGTGATCTGCTTGCCGTTGCGGGATGGGAGATGAAATCCCGGGAGCAAATCCATCACGGCGCTGTCGGGTTTCACCCGGTCCGAGAGTATGTCCTGGGCTAGCAGAGCGGCGGTAAAGGTCTTGGTGATCGAGCCGATCTCGTAAACGGTTCGGCGATCGGGTGCCCGGCCGTCATCGAGCTTGCCGAAGCTGACGATGTTACTTTTGTCTTCGTCGACGAATCCAATTACCAGGCTCGGGTACCACTTGGCGTTGGTCCGCTCTTCAGCAGCCTCAACGATCCGTGCCGGTAGTGTAGCTCTGGCCGTTGAACCGTTGGCGTTGATGTGCTGGTACGGAAAGGCTGCCGCAAGAAGCACATTCACCGACACTCCTGATAACCGTCTTTGCAGCCCTCGCAATGTCGGGCAAATTCTCCTTCACCTACGAATACTGGCTTAGTCGCAAAAGGTTACATTGCAGGCAACTATACGTTTGGCGGGAATCCGATAACTAACCAGGAGCAGTCCTCCCGCCTTCTTACTGCCACCTCCTTCTCCTGCGCGCTCTCTGACCACGCTCAGCCCGGTCAGCCCTCTCATCCGTAAATGTGAGGCTCGACTTCGGATAGAGTCCTAACGTCAGTGGAGAGTAACCGAACGACTTTCGACATGGCAGTGCGCAGCAACACTTCCATGCGCACCGAGAGTAGGAGTATTTGGATACTGCCACCGCGATAGGCCCGGCGGCCATAAGGTCTGGCCAGCGGGCGAGATCGCAGTCGGTCTGCATGTCAGTTCGATGTATGATTGGTGCCATGACTCTATGCTGAATGGGCTCTGCGAGGCAGCCCCCGGTGACGTAGAGCTACGCATGAATTGTTCGTGAAGGCCGGCGATGCCCACCATCCGAACAAGGAGAAACTCAGTATGAAATCCAAAATGGGATTGCTCTCGGATCTCACGCAGGCATGGCTCTTGGCCCTGCTAGCGGTTAACGCCTCGCCGGCTTTGGCGGGAACATGGGGCCTTCTTGCGAGCCCCAGTTATGAGAATACGCCGATAAAAGGAGTCTACTTCTTTCCCGGAGATCTGAAGCCGGACGCCTTGATTACCTCCAAATCCGACCAGCCAGAGCGCGACAATAACTGGAATGACCAGAGCCCTGTCGGGTTGGCTTTTCGCAATCAGATCCTTACACAAATTGGGAGCCTGGGGACTAACGTAATATTCGCTGTATACAGCGGGTCCTATACCGACATTCACTTCACTAACACAACAGAAGCGTCCTTTCTGGCCGTCTTCTTTACCTCCCAACTGACGAAAGGTCCGTTGGTGGTTCCATCGCTCGAGGATTCGTTTCAGTGCAAGGGGCATTGCTCGGCCGGCAAACAACCCGATTACAATGGCCCCCGCGATATAGGTGCTCCAACTCGAACTGCGGAAGACTACATCGTCCATCTGGTCAATGCGATTGTCGCTAACGGCTTGCAGGGGAAGTGGGCACAAATTTACGATCGTTCCGGGATACCTAGATTCGCGATTCAAATTCCTCAGGCGACATCCGAGTCTTTCCTACCTGGAGAAGACACCCAATACTTCTCTGCTTTAGAAGGCCTTCAGCAAAAAGTATGGCATCGCACCCACGGCATAAAGATTGGATTCATTCTCACTCCGGTGGAAGATTCCAAGCACTACAGCATCATTCAAAGCAACTCGAATGGCATTGATCACGTTGCGGACTTGAGTGTTTGTCCATCCTGCTTGGCGGTCCTGCCATACTTCAGCGAGTTGCCGCGAGTCCACACAGAGTGTGAGGATAAAGTGCCAAATCCTTTTTTTAGAGGCTTCGTGGACTGCAATTCCCTGGAAGGTAATGCCATTGGCAATCTTGCACGATTAAAGAAGGATAGAACTAAGCTGTGGGTGAACTCGGGAACTCCGTATTACCTGGATCTCGATGCAGGTTACGATGGCCATGTCGTTTTCAACGACCGCCCGCCTGCTGGGCAACGCTCCGTCAGGACCATATGGGGCGAAACGGCTTACCTCTATGACGCATGGCGAAACGCCCAAAGCGAGCTCAAGGGCCATCAGGGCGATGGAAATCGCGCACCAGCCGGGGTTGTTTATAACTCATGGAACGGATATACCGAGGCTTCTCTTGCGCTCGACTCAACGCATCTCGCCTGGGATTTCAAACATAGAGTCCCAGTTTGTCAATCAACCGACCCGTGCGTGCAAATAGGAACTGAAGAACTTGGACTTCCCTACCAGCCAGTACCATCCGATAGCCGAGCGTTTCTGGCGGAGACGGATTTTAGAGATCTCCGAAGACGTTGGCTTACGGATGTATTTTCCGTCGACCCGCGCCTTTGCGATCACTACTATTACGAGAATGGGCAGCGCAAATTTCACGTAATTGGCGCCATCTGTGAGAAGTTCACAGAAAAGTACGGCGAGTATGGGCCGCTCGGTGCGCCGGCGAGCGATGCCCACCCGCTAGGGAATCGCACCGTCGAAGATTTTCGGAATGGGCAGATTTACTGGAACCAGGACGGCGCTCGCGAGGTGCACGGTGGAATCTATGCCAAGTTCAGAACGCTTCTTCAAAACGGCCGGAACCTCGGAGCTCCGGTAACAGACGAGACTGGCACGCCGGACGGAGTTGGCCGCTTCAATCACTTCGAATTTGGGTCCATCTATTGGACGCCGACGACATTCGGTGTCGCCATTTGGGGACCATTTCGGGAGCGCTGGGCAGCGCTTGGGTGGGAGCGCGGACGACTTGGGTACCCCACGCTCGATCCCACTCAGTCACCCGGCCAACCGGGCTGGTTCGCTCGATTCCAAGGCGGGAACATGTATGCGCGTACAAATGGCGCCCCGGCGTTCGAAGTTTGGGGAGGCATCCTTGCGGAGTATGGGCGGCTGGGATGGGAAAAGAGCTTTCTCGGGTACCCGCTCACCGGCGAACAGGATTCGGGCCGCTGGTGTTCAAGCGGGCGCTTCAACCAGTTCGAGCATGGCTTCATCGATTGGTGTCCGGGCAAGAATGCTTGCGCTCATCATGGAGACGGGCATTGCGCTGATGGCCGAGCAAAACCAAATTCGTGAGTGAGCGAACACAGCGATTCAAACCGCGTATGCGGCCGGTCGGCGGAAGTGACACATATTCGCGGCATAGCCGCTAAGACCGCAAGCAAATAGACCCTGCCGCGTCGCCAAGGGTTTAGCAAAGTGTTGACGCTAGTTTCCGGATCGTTGTCGAGCCACGGGCCAATCGTCCATGATCGCTTGTTGGAGATTGCCGACGGCTGGCAGATCGAATGTTTCCAAATCGGCTACGCCTGTCCACGATTGTCTGATTAGCTCGCTAATGACGAAAAACCTGTGATACCTGGTCGTCGCTTGAACTGCCAACGCTCTCCCCCGACATGCGACAGGCCCGATTTCGCGCTTAGTCATAGTTTCAATGCGGAATCAGTTCGCGGCAGAATAGCAATCATGAGACGGCGAGAGTTCTTGTGGGCGATGGGAGGTGCCCCATTCGTGCAAAAGCTGCCCTCGGTGCTGGTACATGAGCACGTCCTTGTGGATTTCGTGGGTGCCGATCGGCTCCGCCCCGGCCGGTACGACCGTGACGAGGTGTCTCGGATTGCGCGACCCAAGCTCGAAGAGGTGAAACAGCTCGGGTGCCAGCGTCTGCTCGACCGCACGCCCAACTTTCTAGGGCGAGATCCGGAACTACTAGCGCGCCTGTCCAATGTCACGGGCGTCGAGATCTGGTCGAACACCGGTTTATATGGCGCGGCGGCTCACAAATTTGTGCCAAGCTTTGCGCGGAGTGAGTCGGCTACGCAGCTTGCGAAAGCGGTGGATCGCGGAGACGCGGGAGGCTTGTCGGCCGCGATTCATCAAGATCGGTGTGAACAACGGACCACTCGATGAATTGGACCGCAAGCTGGTACGTGCCGCGGCCATCACCGCGCGCGAAACCGGACTGACGATTGCATCGCACACTGGTGACGGAGCTGCAGCACTAGAGCAGTTGGAGATCGTAGCTGCTGAGAGGGCGAGCCTTGCGAAGTTCGTCTGGGTTCACGCCCAGAATGAACGTGACCACGCCTTGCACGAGAGGGTCGCGCGCGCCGGTGCGTGGGTCGAGTTTGACGGTTTTGGCGAGAAGACGGCTGCGTACCATCTCGAGTGCGTTCGCTTTCTCGCGGCAAGAGCGCTTTTGAACCGAGTTCTGATCTCACAGGATTCTGGTTGGTACCACGTAGGTGAACCCGGCGGCGGCGACTTCCGTGGGTACACCTACCTATACAGCGATTTTCTGCCGCTCCTCGAGCCGGCGCAAATTCCTGTTTTGATGTTCGAGAACCCGCGCGCTGCATTCGGTGCTTAGAGCCGTTTGCACGCACTCTTGGCAACCAACATCGTTCACCGCTCAACGAGATTGACCTCCAAAAACGCGAATCACTCTGTCACGCTTTTTGGAAGCGTGGCCCACTGTACTCGTACAATTCGATAAACACTGGGCCGTCAGGGCGGATCTATGCGGCCCGCGGTTTAACTTCCGGTCTGCGCGTGGCACGGGAATTATCCCGAAACTACTTCCACCCATCCGGTAAACCGTTGCTAATATAGATCGCGACCTTCGATCCGCTGGACTTCCGGTCAGCGAGCAACCGGACAAGCTGAACCTACCTGAGGCACGGTGATCGGCAGCCCTGTTCCGCTAGGCTTCGGCAACAACACAATCTCCCCGAGCCTCCACCTTCGCCCCAGCACCTCCTGCGCGCGGCGCGCCTCTTCTTGGGGCAACCGTTGCGCGATCAGCGGCAGACGCGGACTCACATGCGTTGCTATTCAGTTCGTTCCCCTGCATCACGGAGTATGTCGCAGATCGCATCCGAGTTGAGGAATATACTACGCAAACGTTTGTCATCAATGTGATCGGCGACATATCGGATGTCTGAAACGGCAAGTCTGTATGCCGTAATCCCGGCATCAAGGTTGCCGCATTGCATCTCAATTCGGCCGAGCAGCGCATGCGCCCGCCAGGCACACAGAAGGGCAGGATAGCGTTTAAGCATGGCACATGCCGCTTTTATCTCTTCAGTAGCCGTGTCGAAATCGGCGGAGCGCATCGCAATCCGCGACAGCAAGGTGTGCGCGATAACGATGTATTTGTGTGCGCCGTATTGAGTGGCTTTCTCGAGCAACGCGATTGCGTCTGTTCTGGCCAACGTCTCCTCGGCTCGCGCATGAAGGAATCGGATTTCGAAGCGCCACCGAAACCACGCGTCATGTGAAAGCAGGGACGCGGCGGTTTTCATCGCAGAGGAAACAGTCGCCTGATCATTCGAGTGCAGGTGATCCATCGCCAGATTGATGACGGAATTAACCTCGGCTTCTTCAAAGCCCGATTCATGCCCAAGGGCAGCGCCTTCCCGATCAAAAGCCTCCGCACCTTCGAAATCCTGCATTTCACGATGGATCCAACCAAATGCATTCGGCATGCGCGATAACCAGAAAATTTCGCCATTGCGCTTCGCGATGGCCATGGCACAGCTCAGCACCGCAAACGCTTCAGACACTCGACCCAGATTCGCCAGCGTGAGGCCGAGGAAATAATTCGCCTTCACAAACTCGAATGCGTCACTGAGCTCGAACGCCAGTTCGATCTGTTTCCGGAACATGTGTTCCGCATCTTCGTAGTCCGAGCGGAAGAAGTAAAGGCGCGCACGTACATCGAGAATGTCGAGAAGCGTCTTCTTGTCGAGCGAAGGAGAACATTGAATTAACGTCCGCAGCTCGTCCTCGGCCTGAGACAAATCGCCGGACGCGAGATGCCCCTGCGCCATCAAAGCAAGAGCGCGCAGGCGACCAGCTTCGTTCGCTGCGGACACTCGAAGAACGTCCTGAAGAGTCGATTGCATCTCATCCAAGCGGTGAGCCCAAAAAAGCGTATTACCGAGCGTGTACAGCGCGGCGCACTCGAGTTCCGCCGAGCCTGCCATGCGCGCACGTTGGATCATCGCCCGGCCGTCTGCGATCGATAAATCGAAACGGCTCGTCGCGAGGTAGACCGCTGCGCGTTTTTCATAAATCCTGAACTGGGCCTCGGCACGGGTGTTCTCTGCGAGCCTTGCGGACACTTCGATGGCGCGTGTGTAATGCTCTTCGGCCTCACTGTTGGCGTACATGTTACGCGCATTGGCGGCTGCAATCATGAGAAACTCGACGGCCCGCACCCAGTTGCGCCCGCGCTCGAAATGCATCGCGAGTTGTCCGGCAATGCGCGGCGCCAGGTCGCCGTAATGTTTCAGCAACTGCTCGCCCGCGATGGCGTGTAATTGTGTTCGTCGCGCGGCGACGATCTCTTCGTAGAAGACATTCTGATAGAGCGCGTGGGCAAAGGCATAGCGCGTCACGAGAGCGCCATCCGGCAACTCTTCTTCCGCGAGAACTCGGATCAGCCGGTGGTTCTGAGCGAGAGATACGAGCCCTTCTTCGACGCGCAACGGTTCGATATCGAGCAGCCGGGCGACAACGCTGGAGAGGAACTCCTCGCCCTCGATGCTGGCGTACTGCAGTGCCAGACGGGCGTCGGGTTCGAGCACCTCGCTCTTCTGGCGGATCATCGCGCGAACGCTATCCGGAATCTTCTGCACCATCTGAGCCGGAGGGCTCGCCATATTCCAGCTCACGCCGTCATAGACGATATCGCCGGAACAGGCGAGAAAGTCCAGCAGGCTTAGTGTAAACAGAGGATTGCCGTCGGTCCTCTTCCAGATCAGAGACGCAAACTCGTCCGGAAACTGATTGGGCTCGAATCGGTGGCAAAGCAGAATGCAGACTTCGTCGTCGGTGAGCGCGTCCAGCACGATCTCGTCGCACCACTGCCGCGCTTTCATATCCGCGATGCAGTTCTTTAGAGCGTGATTCGGGATCTGGATATCTTCAGGACGGACTGTGGCGAGCACCAGTACCCTCTGTGTCTCTATCTGGTGACATAGATGTCGCAGCAGGTCGATGGTGGGACGATCCGCCCAATGCAGGTCTTCAAGAAGTAGAAGCAACGGAGCGTCCAGCGAGAGCGCCCCCAGGGCATCTCCGATCTCGCGCAACATGCGCTGCTTCGTCGCCCCCGCCGTGTCGGACCGCAGTGCTTCCATTTCTGCTTCCGAAGTGAAGGCCGGCAATTGCAGACACCAGGTCGGGGCTTGTCTGCGCAGGTGATTCCTGATCTGATTTCCGTGCTCGCGCACCAATCCGGAAAGCGCGTCCAAAAACGGAAGATAGGATTCGCCCGGACCGTATTGCTCCACCGAGCGACCCGTCGCAACACGCAATTCCGGATGTCGAGGGAGAATCGAGTTTATAAACCGTTCAGCGAGTGAGGATTTGCCCATGCCGGCTTCGCCGGTGAGAAAAACGAGCTTGCCGCCGCCCCCGAGCATGTTTTTGAAATGCCCTTCGAGCCGCTTCATCTCTAACTCGCGACCCACGAAGTTCTGAGCAATCTTCTGAGGCCGCCGCTCCGAAGCCGGATGGCTGGGGGAGGGTGTTGTGCCGTTTCCTTCGCCAGTTGAAGTTTGGGCCGATGCAAAGCCAGAGCATATCGAATCGGCTTCGGCCTCTTCTTGATCCCAAGCTCGGGAGGTTGTCAATGTTGCGGCAAAACGATAACCGCGTTTCGGGACGGTGACGATGTATTTGTGGTCCCGCGGACCCTCGCCCAATATCTTACGCAGAGTGGAAACATTCCTTGCCAGGCTGCCTTCCTCTACAAATGCGTCCTGCCAGACCCGTCTGAGCAGGTCCTCCTTGTCAGCGACCCTGCCGCCACTCTCAACCAGCGCCCAAAGCGTGTCATAGAGCCTGGGCGCGAGGGGGATGATTTCGCTTCCTCTGAAGAGAAGGCGCTGGTCCCGGTCAAGCCGGTACGGTCCAAACTTCAGGCTTTGACTTGACTGGGGCACCATATCGATTTCAGGATTTTATCCGAATTTCTTCCGAATCTGCGAAAGACATTCGCGGTGGTTACGCCGTACTCTCGCGTTGTTGGCTAATACAACAGTCTTGCACTATCGGAGGGATCACATGATCAATGGAAAACGACTTTTAGGGACCCCGGCCGCAACTGGCGTCGCGGCAATTGGAAAAGCGGAGACACAGAACCCGGTCATCGACTGGAATAATACGGCGATCACGACGGCCTTGGTGGCCAATCGGGTAACGTTCGCCAGGCTCAAACAGCCAAAGGCGAGAACAATGAGCAGGAAACAGTTGTGGCAACCCTTGTACGGTCTGTTGGTGTTGCTGTTTATCCCATTGACCGGCAGATCCGATGTCGTTCAGGACTGGGACGCGATCATGCAGGCCACCGTCAGTTCGCAACCGCCCTTCCCGCAGGCTCGATTTGCGGCGATTACGCAACTTGCCGTATTCGAAGCGGTCAACGCAATCACACGACAATACAAGCCGTACCTCGGAACGATAACCGCACCCCACAATGCGTCGCCTGAAGCTGCGGCTGCCGCTGCTGCTTATGGAGTCCTTAGTAATTACTTCCCTGCCAGCCTCTCCACACTCAATGCCGCGTATGCAAGTTCGCTCGCGGCGATCCCGGACGGCCCCGGGAAAACGGCAGGAATTGCCACAGGCCAGGCCGCTGCTGTCGCCATGATCGCCGCGCGCGCGAACGACGGCTCGAGCCCGCTCGAATTCTTTCTACCCACCTCGTCCAATCCCGGGGTTTGGCAACTGACGCCCAGTTGCACGGCCGCCGGTGGACTGTTTTTCAATTGGCAGAACGTGACGCCCTTCGGTATCCGGAGCGCCAGCCAGTTCTTTCTGGGTCCACCTCCCGCCCTCACCAGTGGCCGGTATACGCGGGCCTATGACGAGGTGAAGGAGGTGGGTGACGTGAACAGCACCGAGCGGCCGCAGGACCGGACGAATATAGCCCTGTTCTACGACGATGAGATCCCAGTCCCCATTTTTAACGACGCCGCAAGGCAGATCACCACCGCGAAGCCGAGATCATTATCCGAGAACGCGCGCGACTTTGCGCTCATCAACATGGCTATCAGTGATGCGGCAGTTGCAACTTTTTACAACAAGTACCTGTACAAATTCTGGCGGCCGGAAACCGCGATTCACGATGCTGGCGATGACGGCAATGATAAGACCACGCCGGACTCCGGCTTCAAGCCCCTAATCACGACGCCTTGTTTCCCCTCCTATCCGTCCGCCCATGGCACTTTAAGCAACGCTGCGAGAGAAGTGATGGAGAAGATCTATGGCGAGGGCCCGTTCTCGATTACCCTGTCGACGCCGGCGCTCGCAGGCGTGACGCTGCATTACTCAAGACTCGAGGAGATCACCGATGACATCTCGGATGCGCGCGTTTATGGAGGGATCCATTTTCGCACCGATCAGGACGCAGGCGCGCTGCTGGGGACCCGCATTGGCGGTTACATCTACAATCACAAGCTCCGGCCGGAGCATGACGGGGATTGTGACGACCGGTAAATCACCACGCCCCAAGCGGAAACGAATGGATACTAATTCCACTAAAAAGAGCTCTGCTCGGACCACCGCGGCAATGGGCGGCGGATCAGGCGAGTGAAATCAACGCTTCTGTTTAATGCGGCCGTCTTCGGCGCCCTTGCGGCGGAGCAGCCGGAAATAGCTTCCGATATTGCCACCTAACGGCCGACATCTGGGGCGGCCCTGCTTCGGCCGAACTTCCAAGTAGCCGAGCCACCGGACATGGTTCGTAAATACGCCGTTACTCGCGATCTATTCGGATTGGGACGATTACTTTCCGAAAACGCCACTCGGACTTTGCAACCGCGAATCCGAAGAAGTGCCGCTGACTTAAGTAACCGAGGACAGGAAAAATCAAATGCAGTACGCCAAAAGATTGAACCGGCTTGCCTTGCTCTTACTCGTCGCTACGCGGCTCGTGGCGGCAACGGTCAGTCCTGAATGTGACGCGGTAAATCGTAAAGCCCTCGTTTTGTTGGATGGGGGCCGTGCTGCCGAGGCGGCCGGGCAGCTTTCGCAGATTGTCTCTCAGCGTGACGTCTCCATGCATGACAGCCTTTGCATGGGAGTTACGCTCAGTAACCTGGCACACGCGCTCGAATACTCGGGAAAGCTCGATGCGGCAGAGGAGGCCGCAGACCGCTCAGCGAAGTTGCTCGGGGAATCGTTTGGACCCGGTTCTCCGGCGCTATGCCGTCCGCTTTTGCTTCTGGCCCGAATTTCGCTTGAGAAGAGGAGGCTCAGTAAAACCGCCAGCCTACTGTCTCGGGTTGAGTCTCTGCCCGTCCACGAGCATGCTGATTTAGCCCTCACGGAAGGCCTTAGGGCGGACTTGCTTAACGAAGAGCGCGACTTTCGAGGTGCTGCAGACACATACCGTCAATCCATTGCCGAATGGGAGGAGGCTGGTGAGGGTGATTCGCTGGACATTCAGCCTGAACTGTGTAATTTAGCCATCTTGTACGTAAACGAAGGCCGCGTTCCAGAAGGGATTGCGCTCCTGGAACGCGCTCTACGAATTGCGGAGGATCCTTCGCGTGATCCAAACACCCGTGTAAGGATTTTGCTTGCGGCAGCGGTTGCGTATACAAGACATAAGGACCTAGAAAAAGCCGAGGGCTATTTCCAGCGGGCGGTGGTTCTTCTCGATCATCTTCTACCAGCCATCCGTATCGGAGACGGACAAGCCGTCTATCGTGAATACGCAACATTCCTCAGAACGAGCGGACGGAAGCGAGAAGCCAAGGATTTGGAAGAACGTGCGCACCTGCTGTTCGGTCCGGATACCTCTCAGCAGTTGGTCGGTATCGACAGTTTGCTTCCCAAATCTAACCGGCACTAATGTGCCGCGGATTATCTTTAGCAAGCCGTTAGAGTTTTTGGTCGGCTTTTTCGCTTAGTTTAGTGAACGGAGCGCTCAGCGTTGCAGCTTCGTCACGATCTATTCGAACAGAGGGTTTATGCATGAAGCAATTCAGTACTTTGCTCATCTGCATGCCACTTTTCACGACGTTTGCACCGAAAGTGATTCACGCCCAGTTACCGCCAAAGGCTAAAATTTACGCCACTGGTTTGGACGGGCCGCGAGGCCTGAAGTTCGGTCCCGACGGCAAGCTGTACGTGTCCAATCTCGGCGCGGTCCCCCGAGCCGGCGCCGGCCAGATCCTTCGGATCGAAGTAAACTACTTGATCCTAAGGACTAGTTCAAATCTCGCCGGAATCGGAGCGACACCAGGTCGCCATGGGCCGCCGAGCGAGCGTCGTAAACCAGCCTGCGGCCATCTGGCGAGACGGTCATCCGATTATGGGCCCGGACGGAGCGGGAGCTAGGTTGAATGTCTTTCGCAAATTAAAATCCAAGAACCGGATTGTCTCCGTTTTCCCGTTTGCGTCTCGGCCAATGTAGAACACCCCGTTCTTCCAAGGGCAAAACTCATGGGCCCAAAGTAATTTTCTATAACCAAACGTTCCGGATTCGACTTGACGTCTCCCGTAAGAGACCGGACGAAGAGTCCGGGCCCGCTCTTTCTCTTGATGCCAGCTTGACTGTTAGCGCAGCAGCCAGTCTTGAACGATCAACGGATTATGATGCTTGCCCAGTCGGGAGTGAGCGAGGCCGAGCTGCTCCGCCTGGTCGCGACGGCGCCCGACATCGATTCGACCTACGCACAGTTTCGACGGACGCCTTGATGAAAATCGGCGTTTCGCAGAATGTCATCAAAGCGATGGCGGCCAGAGAAAGCGGGACGACTAACGTCACTCCGCGGCCGTTACTCTCGGCGCCGTCAATCGCCACTCCGGCTGTGACGGCTGAAGCCGGTACAGCTAGCATCTCTGAAATAGGCGTCTATCTTTTCCAAAACGGCGCCTGGATGGAGATGATGCCGGAGGTGGTGAACTGGAAGACTGGCGGTGTCCTCAAGAGCGTGAGCACAGTCGGTATCGTCAAGGGTGATGTCAATGGCCGGCTCCGAGGCGGTACAAGCAAGACGCGAATTACCCGTCCTATCCGGCTCTTAGTCCATTGTCAGGAAGGAACCCAGGTCACCGAGTATCAACTGATCCATTTGCGAACCCACTCCAACGGGCGAGAGTTTCGAACGGTCACAGGCGGTATTTTTCATGTCTCTGGAAACTCGGATCGGGATGATCTTCCATTTGACAGCCAGCGCATCGCTCCGCGCACGTGGACCATATCCCTGGAGGCATTGAAGGCTGGGGAATATGGCTTGCTGCCGCCCGGGGCGATTGAAGGCCGGAGTGCCAGTGCGCAGCTCGGCAAAATGTAAACCTTCACTGTTGTGGAGTGAACAAACATTTAGAGCGCGAGATAGGTGCCAGGAGTAGACGGCTTGTTGGGTGACAATCCCCCGTGGTGACGGGACCAGGAAAGCAGGGGCTAGCTATTTCGTCTGCCGGCGCTCTAAGAAATCTTCGGCCCTGGCGTAGGCTCGCTGCTATTCTCTGTCGAATATCCTTGGCCAGCTTTACCTTAAAATGTCGTCCATCCTCAGTTACAACCAGCGCATACAGGTGGAAAGCTTCGATCCTCGAGCCTCGAGGGCTGGCAGGTTTGGTGCGAGACCTGTTCGGCGCCCCGCGAAGTGGATGTGAGGAAAGAGCGGGACGCGGGAACCGGAGAGGTCTACTATGACTATGTCTGCCGCGAGTGTCATTCGACCGTTATAAATATCGCCCGCGCAAATCCAAATGAGCGCGAGAAGCGTTCGCCCGGAACATCGTTGAACTAATTACGACTGTTGCGCTCTTAGCCGAGCCCCTTTTTGCCGATACGTGATGGTAACCCCCTTCGGTTCTAGAGGCGCCTAAGAATCTTTACCTGGTTCACCTGGCGCCTCTTGGCCGGCCGCTCCAGTTCGAAAAGAGAGGCGCGCCGTAAAATAGGTATTTCGCGCGCGCCTCACCAGAGAAGTGCATAAGGAAACGTCGTCGGCACAACAGTCTGCCGGGCGACCGGTTAAGCACTGGATAGACGCCTAAGCCCCTCTCCTGCACTAACGCAGAATTCCTAGCTCCAGAAACATTCGTCTCAGCCACACCGAGCGCTCGGGATTCGGCAGCCCGTATCTTTGGCGTGAGCGCTTCCATCTCTTCGCTGCACCTAAAAGGCGGGGGCGCAAAATGGCTGGACCGGATTTCTGGATTGCTTCCGTACTGGCGGTAATCATTCACGAAACGGTACACGTGGCGATCGCGCGGACGCTCGGAGTAAGAGTAAAACGAGTCGGAATCTCCTGGCGTGGTCCATTCATCGTGCGCCAGCAAGGGGAGCCGACACAGACGCAACAATTTCCATTGCCGGCCCTCTCGCTAATTTGCTTCTGGCGGTGGCATGCTGGCACCTGGCGCCCCTCTTCGCGCAGATAAATCTAATTCTCGGAGGCTATAATTTGCTTCCGTTCATTCCGCGGAATGATGGATGGCATGCATGGGATGCGCTACGCCGCATGCGAAACGCCCGTCCGCCGGTGATCTTGGCGCCTGAATGAATGATCGCCAGTGACCGGATTTGGGTTGGTTCTTTTTCCTGTATAGTTGAGCGAAGCTAAGTTATTCGAGAAGGCCCGAAAGCGATTCTTTCGTGGCGAACATATCGCACTGAATCTGCGATAAGCTTGTGTGCTGGTAAAACTTGGGCTCACAGCAGTTGGCACAACGCGTCCGCCGCCGCTGCGAGCCGGGATTTTTTGGTCATGACACGCCTTTGCCGATTGTGCGGCCGTGATATCGGATTCACGACTGCGTTGGAGCGAGCGATTTGCCTCCACTGTTTTCTGAGCCTGAGCCACGAACTCGAGCACGTTGCCGGCATCGACCCGGCGCTGCCAGTCGTGCAAGTCCTGCGCGAGCAGCACCCGGAATGGTTCGCTGACCTAGCGAAGCTCGATTAGCATAATGGCCGTTATTCGTGAGCGAGGCTGTAGCATGCCTCCTCAAGCGCGATCTTAGCCTTAAGTCACGGCGCCAGCGGCTTTAGCCGGGTTGCAAGTCTCGCAGCTCAGCCAACGTTGCCGCTTTGGCTTCGCCGGATCGCGGCCGACGAGCCGGCGCTTCAACTCGTGATCGATTCGCGAGGCTCCAGGAACTCGCCTCGATTTCCTTGGCGAGTGCGCGATTGCGGGCCTATGTTTTCATGACCTGCGGCATTGCGCGATTACGAAGCTGGGCGAAAGTTAGGCGAGCGATCAGACAATCATGTCTATTGCCGGACATCTCGATCGCAAGATGCTGGAGCACTGCAGCCACATTCGGACGCCGCGAAGCGCAAAGCGATCGAGGCACTTTCGTCTTACGATCCACAGGAATCGGCACGACCTGAACGCGCCGCGAGAGTGCAGTGATTTAAGTCGAGCCAGCGTTTATGGGCCTTCCGAAAAACGTTCGTACCCCAAACTCTTATTACCGCAAAAACTCCGTAAGCCATTCACGGTGACGAGTGGCCCTTCGGGCTTATCAGTACCAAACCACCAGCGAAGGTCGCGGAACGCATAGAAACTTGCAAAGCGAGTCCGTGTCTAATAACGGGGAGGTCTTGAAATGGAAAGCACGAAACGCATTTTAACCGTATTCTTTTTAGGCGCGAGTTTGCTTTGGCTGAACTATCTAAATGCGCAACCTCCGCGGCTGGACGATCGCCACGACCGGCGCGATGAGCACCACTATTACGACGAGAGGTATAGGGACTATCACGAATGGAATGATCGAGAGGCCCGCGCATACCGTATGTACTGGCAGCAACACCATCGCAATTACATAGCTTGGGAAAGGGCTAACGAGCGGGAGCGCCGCGACTATTGGAATTGGCGTCATAGACATTCGGACTCCGTGTTGCGGATAGATATTCGCTAGCCAGCACCGACCTTGCCGGCAGCGCTGTTAGCCGCCGGCAAGGCCCGGCGTGCGCTGCTTGCCTATAAATTATCAGCTTTACGATGCAAAGCACGTACACGCAAACGTACACACGGAATCCAAATCGTCTCGGGTAAATTACGGTTTTTCTCTGTGTTGCTTAGTGTGTTGTAAGTGGCTGGAAGTTGTTCAGTAATCTGGAGTCGGGCGTTCAAATCGCCCCACCCCCACCAATGTTTTACGGGCTTTCCAGAAGCCGAAGATCGGCGACGTACACACATGTGCAGGCCGATCAAATTTCGTCCTGAGAGATGCAATAGGCGGCGTTACGGACCCAGAATAGGCATTTCTGCGCCTAGCTGCACTTCAGGTAGCGGCGTAAGAACGAGCTCGACGTAGCCGTCAGGCCGCTTCCTTCTTATGACCTGACTATCGATATTGGGAGCGATAGGCATCCTTCTTCTTAGCTTCTTTTCGTTTGTGATGATCATAGATGGCTCCCGCACCCGCGCCCGGCGCCGGCTCCTATTGCCGCGCCTTTACCTTTTCCTGCGAATGCTCCAATAACCGCGCCGCCGGCTGCTCCTCCGCCTATCCTCTCGGCCGATTTTTTCTTCGTTTGTCTTTTCTGATGATAGTGAGAACCGCTGTCATATCTAGTTTGAGAAAATACTGTTCCAGTTGATAGCGACGCCAGCATCAAGGAACCTATAAACATTTTGTTCTTCATTTCAGCTCCTCCCCGCAATGGATCGATGCAATAGGGGAACCAAAGTGATCTGAAACCTGCGAGGTGTTGAGCGGCGAACCGCCCTAGTGATATTCCGGCGAAATTCATTCAAAACGGCTCACCGGGACGGGTAGCAATTACTCCATAGGATTTGCCATCGGATAGAGAATAAACGGCGGAAACGAGTTTGCAAAAGGCGGAGCGGGATAGGGGCGAGCGATCCCCCCTGAGAATACCTGGACTAAAGTAATGAACCAAAACGCCTGATGGCTAAGCTAACCAAGGTGGGTTTCGAGCACTTCATTTGCGTCGCGATAATATGCACCCGGTACGTAATAGATCGAGCTGCCCATCGAAATGATGCGATATCCAACCACGGAGCAACCACGGAGTGTTCAACCGAAAAGACTTCGAATGTAAGGCCGCATATTTCGATAGCGTGGCGCGGTAGGACGAGATACCGACTTTGAATCGCGAAGGGTTGCAATCTTTTCCAGGTCTCGCTAGTTGCGAAAATTTGGCACGGCGCGCCGTTCTTGAGGGCCCCGGCATGGTCGGAATGTGCGTGCGTGAGAAAGATCGCGTTCGGGTGCATTTTCATAACGCGCTTTGACCAATCAAGGCCGGAATCGATCATGACACTGCACCGCCATCGGCGATGAGGATTGAACTGTGCATTCGGTGCTGCCGTGTTCGAGCTTTGATTTCACCATGCGTCCCGAGAAACGTGAGTTTCATCCGGACTCAAGCTCTGCTCGCCGCGTCCATCGCTTCTGGGCGCTTACAAAACATTTCGAGGAACGTGCTTACGGACTGGGAGTCGGGCAAAACGATACTCGCCCTGGTGGGTCCCGCCCCGACGCGTATCGTCCAATTGCCGCTCGGGACTCGCTCGAACAGATCCTCATCTGTGCGATCGTCGCCCACGGCCAACAGAAAATCGGGTTCCGGCTGCATTGGCCGTAAATGCTCGAAAGCCTCTCCTTTATTCGCCCAAACGGGTTTTACTTCCACTATCTTGTTTCCGCGAAGTGCCCGCAATTCCGTTTCCGCCAGCATTCCCTCCAGCGTCGAGACCAACTCGTTGGCCAGCCACTCTCCAAATTCCGGCTCAGTCATACGGTAATGCCATACCAACGCAAATTTCTTCTCTTCGAGGAAGCTGCCCGGTATGCGATCGGCAAAGTGCTCGAGAATCGGCATTACGGTGGATTTCCAATCCGTCGAAAACTGGGCCGCAACGCCTACCAGGAGCCGGAGTGAGGCGGCTTCAATTCAGCTCCGTGTTCCGCAATGAGCCATAGGTTTTCGACAGCACCGAACATCGATCCAGATCCTGGACACGCCTGCCGGAAATCAGGGCCACAACGTTATGCCGTTCCGCCGCAAGAGTAGACAGCAAGCGAACGACATTGGGCGATGGGACCACCCGTTGCGGGTTATCGGCAAAGGGCACGAGCGTGCCGTCGTAATCAAAAATCAGCAAACGGCGGTTCGCCCGCAGATAGGCCTGGTGGATCTCCGCATTGGGGAGGCGCCTCGGCCGCGCATCCCCAACGCGTCCAGGCGCCGACACGTTTCCTCTAGGATCTCCATAAATTTCCGCAGCGAAAGACATCATTGCGGATCACGCGCCGATGCAGCGCTTGCATGCGGGAGCGCCGTTCCTCTTCTTCGAGATTGAGTGCTCGCGCGATAACTTGAGCAGTTCGTTCCTCGTCGAAAGGATTGATCAGCAGCGCCTCGCCCGTTTCCGCTGCCGCGCCAGCAAACTCGCTCAGCAGAAGCACGCCATCGCCCTCACCATTACAGGCCACATATTCTTTGGCAATCAGATTCATACCGTCGCGCAGAGAGCCAACCCAACATAGGTCTGCCTGCCGATAAAGTGCCACCGTCGTCGGGAGACATGTACTGATCCACTCAGCGGACCCGCTCGGATGGATTCGGAAAATCAATTCCTTATTGCCGAGCGCGGGGATCGCTGCATTTCAAGAGTACGACCTGTCTTATTTCCCACCGATTGAACCGGAACTTCCGCTGTTTACTGAGTTGAGAGAGTGCCTGGTTGAGCTATTCCGTCAGGCGGTGGCGTATCCGGATGCGGGAGCACGACTCTATCACTGGATGCAACTGGCTGGACTTTCGAAGATGCGGTCGAATGGCGAGTGTCTGATGGGCGGCGGCCTGGAATCGCCGTATTACGAATGGTTCGCCGAAACTATTCGAAGTGTGGCTCCGCGTCTGGAATCGCTCGGCCTTCTAAGCGCAACGGAATTGGACTTGCCCACACTTGCGATCCGCTTGCGTGAAGAAGCGATTTCGCGTGCTGGGTGCTTAACGACGCCTCTGATCGTGAGCTGCTCCGGCGAACGATCGTAAGACTCTCATTCCTAATCGGCCCTCGCCCGCCCCTCGTCTATCTAGCCCACTGGACGTCGGGCGCTGCTCCCGCACGGTCATACCGCTTCCATTCCCTCCTCGAACCGCGCCAGTTATCGAGGCGATTTTGGAAAAGGTTCCGATGGAACGCTGGATCACTGGTTCGAATGATGGAGCGCCTGGCTTATACGCCCGGATGTACCAAGTAAGACTGTGCAGAAGCCCTGTCGGGCGCATCGCTATTGTGCAAGGGCAAAATCAGGCGAAAAATACAGCCACTGTCCCCAGTAAAATCCAGTTCCAATTGGCCATTATGGGCCTGCGCTCCCCATTTTGCGATTGCCAGCCCAAGGCCGCTTCCACCTGCTTCGCGCGCGCGCTTCATCGATACGATAGAAGCGATCAAACACTTTGTCCCGGTGTTCCGGAGCGATGCCAGGGCCGGAATCTTCGACTTCGATTGATACGTTTTGCGTGCCTCGGCGGGCTATGCAGACGGCGATACTTCCCCCGTAAGCAGAATACTTGATGGCGTTGTCGATCAAATTGACAAGCACCTGCCTCAGAATTAGATGATCGGCCCACACTTGCGCTCTTCCGTCACCATCGAGTGAGATAGCTTGGCCTTTCTCTTCCGCCAACACCTCCAGAAGCGACACTACCTCGCGGCAGAACGAAAGGATTGGAATTGCGATGCGTTCGAGGTGGCAAGTGTGTTCATTGCGATCTGTCTCAGCTAAGGGGTTCAGTCCAAAATACCGAAATCACGCAGTTGAAGAACTCGGAATTTACGAAAGTGCTGTTAGAAAAGGCCGCGCAAACCGGTCACCGTTTGCGCGCGTTCAACGCGTCGTCCGCCGCACTCCAGTTCGAGTTCGTCTCCAGCGCGAGTAGCATGATTCGTTCGAAAGCGATTGCAGCGGAGATCTGTTCCGGGGTGAACGGGTCGTGAAGCGCAAGATCTGCCCGATCTCGTACAGCATATTTTTCGCGATGTTTCGCTGGGCACACTCTTCAAGAGAATGAACGCCAACGGAAGCGTATTGCAACGATCGGGGCAATCCCACCGCCATTGCTGAATCGCCAAACACCGATCCGCTGCGCGTCCACCGCTGGATCGCTCTCAACTTTTTTGGAGTACCGCGACGACATCATCGGCCTTAGAATCAGTGGCCGCCAGTTTCCCGAAGAATCGCCTGTGCCACGCTGATCGTAAGGTTGGGCATTTGTCCCACCTTCTTTCTATCGGGCAAAAAGGTGTCTGGGCTCTTTGGGCGGCCTCTTGGTATAGGTTTTGTGCCCTCCTCCGCGCCGCGACTGCCTCTGGAGCCAAGTACCAGTGACGACGATACAAGCTCAAGACGTCAGACAACAGAACCCGGTGTCCTGTCATGTTTGATTTCACATTCCGCTCGGAACCAGTCTTCTTCAGGTGAGCCGATCGGTCTATCTCTTTCTGTCCATAATCTGTAAGCCAACACAGCTATAGCATCCCCAGTTGGCGAAAACTGGTCGGCTTCAATCATGGCCGTCTTCACTGTCGCCGTATTGTCAACAAGCAGTTTGGTTTTCATAGTTATCCTTACGAGCGCAGTCACAGTCAATTCTGAGCCGTGACTATCGTTATGGCACTGCGGGTTAAACGATTCTGTAGCGCGGCGCTCTAAGCGTGTTGCGCCTGATTCAAATAGCTGGGACCGGTAAGCTACTACCGCGAGACGCTGGTTCGCAGCACTTCGGGACCGGAGGGCGACTTCACTGTGCCATCGTTCTCACCCGTTACAAATAAGTCGAAGTTCTTTCGGGGTGTTACGGTTTTAAAAGTACCTTTCAGCTTTCCATTCACCTTGAGCTCGCCTTGATTTTCCGGTCCCGAGCCTTTGTCTTGCAACCACACGATATAGTTAGCCTGCGAAGGTGAAAGGCTCGTCGAATTTGCGAGATGCTCAACCTTCAACTTCACCTCTGTATTGCCGTTGCGATCCTTCCCGATCTCAACTGCGCCTTTCGCGGCAGGAACGATGGAGGCCGCCGTCAATGGATACTTCTTAGCCGCATAAACGAGAGCGGCGGAGACAACTGCAAGTGTTACGATTGAACCAAATTTGCGCATTGAGTTACTCTTTCCCTTTTCCATCTGAGGAGGTGTAAGAACCTGGCCCTCGATATCTACTCATCCACTCCACAGGATGGCTGTTGACTGCTCCGCTTGCTTCTTTGATAGAGGCCCATTCCACATCCTCTTTCAGCCCAAGGAATACTTCATGGACATACCTATGGGGCCCTTCAGCGAGAACTACCTCGTCGACCGCGTGAAACTTAGGACTATTGATTGCGTCCGCAATTCGTATTGGATCACTCAGCATCGGCCACCTCCCGCTAACTGCGCTGGACCGTAATGCGTCGAATGCCGTGATAGACCACTAGAAGCAGAATGGCTCCCGCCGTCGCTACGAGCACGCTTATAAATTCAAGCCGGTAAATCGACCGCCGCCAAAGAAGCTGAACAGATATCCGCCTGCTACTGCGCCAAAGATTCCTAGAACTATGCCTTCGCCGTGGCTGTTCACGATCTTGCTTCCAAGAAACCCAGCAATCAATCCGAGAAAAATCCAACCTAGAATAGACATGTCAATCATTTACCTGGGCGAGTTCTTGTAAGGTTCGTCCAGAATCCTTTCGATTATCGTGGCAATCTGCCTCCATCGCAAATGAGATGAGGGACTTTCGCGTCATGACCCGAAAGCCAGTTCAGCTTTTATTCCAGTTCGCTAAGAGGATTAGGTTTCAGCGGGCCTGACTTAGTTCAGATGATCTGCAGGCATGCAAGATGTACAGTGTCACCATGGTAGGTTAAGTATGCCTCATTGTCAATGGCGATAACCCGAATACTTAACTAATGTCGGTGAAGGAAGGAAGCCCGTTGCCATAAGGGGAGGGCGATTCGCATAGCTTGTTCTGACTATCTGTTGTGCACTTTTGGGAGCCGAAGGTCTCCGCGTACACTTTCGTAAACTCCGCTCCGAAAAAGAAGACTTGCGCCGAGTAGTACACCCAGATCAGAACGACGATGAGCGACCCAGCCGCTCCGTAAGCGGATCCTAAACTTGTCCTGCGCATATAGAGCGCGAGGAGCTGTTTGCCGATGATAAACAGCGTTGAGGTAACGACGCCTCCCACGGCGACGTCGCTCCAGTTCAGACGTACACTCGGAATCAACTTGTATACGGCGGCAAATACGAATGTAATAACCAGACAAGAAATCAATAATCCAGTGAGATGCAGGAAAAAGCCGGAAGCGAACATTCGCCAGCCGAAAAATGTTTCTATGGCCCCGAGCCAGGTATTCAGCATCAAAGAGACGAGAAGAAGCATGCCAAGGCCAAGGATCATGACAAACGAGTACACACGTTCTTTGGCGAGACGCAACAAATTCGCGAACTGTGTGCGATTCCGATTGACAGGCACGTGCCAGATCGCATTCAAAGCATCGCGAAGCTCCGTCAATACGGCTGACGCTCCGAAAAACAAAGTCATGGTGCCGAATACGGCCGCAATCAAACCGCTCACTGGCTTGTGGGGACTCGTAAGCAGAAGCTGAATTGCCCGACCTACGTCAGAACCCACCAGATCCCGGAGGCCCAAAACCAACTGCCCGGGCGCCACTCTCTTGCCATAGACAAGGCCAGCAATCGCAACCGTAAGGACCAGAAGCGGCGCAAGGGAAAGTAGGGCGTAGAAGGCCACCGAAGCGCTCCAACGGGTAGCGTTATCCGTGCTCCACTCCGTGGCTATTCGCTTCAACAGACCGAACGTAGTCGAGCAATGCTGAATACTGAACCGCATCATATGCATCGTCCTCTTAACAGTTCCGCGGTCTTTGTCTGTTTAAACAGCTGCGAGCAGTCCTCGCCGGGGCCGCTGCGGGTGCCGACGCCTCCTCGAGGAGTGCGTTCCCTCATCAATATAATCTTTCCGCAACTATTTCGAGCTACTGCACTGGCTGATCACCCCCAACCGGCTCCCCGCACTCTGATTCAGTGCTCTTGGCAGCCACTGTTGTTCCGGCATTCACACTGGGGCCGAATCCAGTGAGAATGAATAAATTATTTCAGTGCGGGACAGCGGTATTGGATTCGAGCCTCAATACGCCGAGCAGATCATTGGCTGTCCTCCGCAAAAAGTCCAATCGTGGACTCAGGCGGCATCTGCCCATCGGTACTCGTGATGCAAGCCGCCGAGAATCGGTTCGGCAATGACGCGTGATGGTGAACGGAACCGGGAAGGGCGGCTGCCAGTCGGTATTTTAGGTTGAGGACGGTCGGGAATACCTGGACCTAACGACCGGTGTGGGCGCCCAGTATTGCAATGGCTGACCCACTCACGGAGGATTCGATGGAAGTGACCAGAATTGAGTGGGATGACATAGTCCAGACATTCGCGACGTATTGTTCCGATCAGTCGTTCGCAATGTGCATTGGCCGTCGGCATACGAACAGGCGATCTCAATATGTGGATGCCCCAACTCTCCACCTCTTCATCCAGACTGGCCGCGAAGGTCTTATGCCGATCATGCAGGAGAAGCTTGCAATCGCTATCGCCGGGAAGCGCTTCTCGTAGTTGCTGCAGGGTCCATTCCGCAGTCGGATGTTCGGTGACATTGAAATGCGAGACGTCTGGATCCAACTTCGAGGGCAACGAATACACAAAGGATACGGAAGCTGGCCGTCACCGACACAAGAAGTCGCAAGCTACAACCTCGTGCGCATGATTTCGGACGAAGGTCGACCATCGTTGCTCCCTCGATCCGCGTGGGCGCGGCTGTTGCTGGATTTACTTGCCGACTGTGCGCGGTGAGAGCCGAACATGCAGTTTCACCAAGAGTTCATCTGCAATTCGCTCTTCGCCCCAGTTTGGGTTTTCGGCCGCCATGCGGCGGAAGGCAGTTCGATGCCAGCCGACCAGAGTGGCCGGCTTGACGATTACTAATGCGCTACGCCAGTCGAAGAAATGAGCCAGCTTAGTTGGGGCAAAGCGATCCGCGGCTGTGGTCCTTGTCGCCTTCTTCTCACGTTCTCGGAACAGGGCCAATTGCTTACGCAGGAACAGATTTTCGGCGGCCAGCGCCGTGCGGCTCCGAGCCAGAGTAGCACAGAAATCGAGAGAGTCAGCAAAGACGATCTTTACGGCAATTGTCAGCTTCGAGAGCCGCTCGAATACGCTGAGCACTTTCGAAATGGTCTCACAGCTACCTGATTGATTTCGCGGGCTCATCTAATTTTTGCGGCCCACACGGCACAATGCGGTCCTGACCGAATGGCAGCCCATAGTTCGGATGCCCGGTAATCTGCAGGACGAAGTTGCCGTTGCGGCGCTCATATAACATCTCGTCTTTTGTCGGCTTGCGCACGCGCAATCCACAGAGGACGAAGGGTCTCGAACTGAATCCCACGTTCTGCTTTCCTTCCTCGCGTTTTAAGCGCACGATGCAACTGCCTTCGGCTTGCCCGAGTTTCTGTTTCGAAACCACTAGCTTCGGTGACATTCGTCTGAGAGCGGAACCGGCGGGCTCCATGCCGCCGCTTTCGCTTTTCGGAAGCCCGAATACACGTCGGGCGCCTATGTTTTGCAACTCTCACCTCGCGTCAGCGCCAGGACTGCCCGGCGCGGTTCAGTGAGAGGTCGATGAGGTACTTTTTACAGGACCGGGCTCGATTAAGCGATTACTGTGTTCTACTCGTTCTTCGCAAGTGTTTTCACTACCGGCGATTTGGAGCGAATCAGATGCGCCAAGACACCATGGAAATGACAGCCCGATATTCTTTTGAAATTACGGAAGTATTACGAATTGCGAGCAAAATCCCTGTTAACTTTGGAATGCGATAGTCTGGACGCCCTCGTGAGCACCGACCTCATCGATACAGCTGAACCACAGAAAATAAACTGGACCAACACGATCGTTTTCGGGCTTTTCCACGGCGGAGCCATAGCGGCGTTATTCATGTTCAGTTGGCATGCTGCTGCGGTCGCTGTTTTTCTTTATTGGATGGGCGCTGGCCTTGGCATCAGCATGGGATATCATCGGCTGCACACGCACCGGTCATATCAAGTGCCTTTGGCTCTGGAGTATTTCTTTGCTGTTTGTGCGACGTTGACGCTTCAAGGGGGACCGATCTTCTGGGTTGCCACGCATCGAATCCATCACCAGAAATCCGATCAGCGCGGCGATCCGCATTCACCCCGCGAGGGCGGCTGGTGGGCTCACGTCGGCTGGCTTCTCGTCGGAGAGAGCAAGCATAGCAATACTCCGTTGATGTCTAAATACGCGCCAGATCTGGTCAAAAATCCCTTTTATGTATGGCTGAATGATTATCATTGGGTTCCGATGGTTGTACTTGGATTTTTCCTTCTCGCCATCGGCGGTATTCCATACGTGCTGTGGGGCATCTGCGTTCGGGTCGTCGTTGGTCTCCACTGCACATGGCTGGTCAACTCCGTTACGCACATTTGGGGAAGCCGCCGATTCGCCACGCGCGATGATTCGCGGAATAACTGGTGGGTTGCCCTCATTACCTCGGGGGAAGGCTGGCACAACAACCATCACGCTCATCCCACATCGGCGCGACATGGACTAGCGTGGTACGAGTTCGATCTGTCCTGGATTCAGATCAAAATCCTGAAGTACTTCGGCCTAGCGAGATCAGTCCAGGTCGCAAAACTGAACAGCGCGCAGGCCGAGCGGGAAGCGGCGTAAGGAGTTGCACGCGCGCCACGGACATCATCGGAGCGCCGAGATCTCAAAAACACTCGGCCCTTGGATGATAAGCGAGAGATTCGCTCGTGCTTGGACCGAATCCGTTGCGGCTAAGTTCAAAAGGCATGCCACGTTTAATAACGTCTTGGCCGTCGAACAGCGGCCACCTAAACGTTGCGCGTGTGTCATTTTAATTGGCACGGCACGTGCGGATGAGAGGTTGCCAGCTGGAGGCAACCACTGTGAGAATTAGGATGATAACAACTCGATACCAATTCGAATTACGGGCGATTCCCTCAGTTCCTCCGGATTATTTGTCGCGTGCGTGTCGATGTCAGGACTTATGTTGACCTTGGTCGCAGTGCTCGCCGGGGCGCTGAGTGCCTGGAGGTTCGGGGCGGACCTGGGCTGGACAGAGCACTTCCTTATAGCCGGCGGATTGTTCTCGCATTGCCAATTGTGGCTCGCGGTCGCAATCGGCGGCCAAACCTTAGCATTCATCCTCAATCGGTGGCGGCAAATCAGAACATAGACTTGCTGGCGCTTGCCCCATAGAAGTGCCAACGGAGCCTAGTGTTTCGATTGGCCGGCGTTCTGCAAATAGTCAAAGGGCTCTTACAATGCAAATCCGAGTCGGGTTCGAATTAATCTACAGGTTTCCACAGCCCACACCGATGATCATGACGGTTGACATTCACTATTCGCGCGCTTCCGATATCCTTTTCAATGACGGTCTCGCCACCGACCCATCGGTACCGATCGCAGGCTATCGCGATGGATTCGGAAACTGGTGTAGCCGGATACTGGCGCCCGCTGGTCAGGTGCGAATTACGAACGGCGCGGTCGTGAGAGATTCGGGAATGCCCGACGTGGTTGTTCCCGCGGCCTGGCAACAAACTCTTCAGAGTCTGCCAGGAGAGACTTTGGTCTTTCTTCTGGGCAGCCGGTACTGCGAGACAGATCTGTTGTCCCAACTCGCGTGGGATCTGTTCAGCCAGTCCGCTCCGGGATGGCAACGCGTACAGGCGGTCTGCGACTATGTCCACAACCATATCGTGTTCGACTATCAGCAGGCGCGCGCCACAAGGACGGCCTGGGAAACCTTCAACGAGCGAAGGGGTGTTTGCCGGGACTACACGCATCTCGCGATCACGTTCTGCCGTTGCCTGAATATTCCGGCGCGCTACTGCACCGGTTACCTGGGAGACATGGGTACGATGCCGCCTTATGGCGTCGGCGACTTCGCCGCATGGTTTGAGGTGTATCTCGGCGGCGCCTGGTACACATTCGATGCCCGGAATAACGTCCCACGGATCGGGCGCGTGCTGATCGCGCGCGGCCGGGACGCCGCTGATGTGGCCATCACAACTACGTTCGGGCCGAATACGCTCGAGAGCTTCAAAGTCTGGACCGACGAAACGAGCGCACTTTTGACCTGATTCATTCCTCGGGGAAAATTGGTGTAACCCGGCTCGGCCAAGATGACACGAAGATAGTGAGTCTTCCGGGCTTTCTCCATCAATAGGAATGCGGTCACGACACGTGCTGGTTGTAACACTGGTGGTCTTACCCGCACGTAAAGTGGGGCAAACGGCACAAAATAGCGGTTTGGGCCGACAACGCAGACCGAGAGACGGGCCGCAACCTGGGCCGTTTCCCGTACTGCGGAAAGGCCAATTGTCGTTTTAACCCGTCATAGACGTGAATTTATGATGATCTCAACACCGTGGAGGAGCAATGAACAAATCTGATGCCGACGAAGAACGACAAGAAGAGGATGATCGTATGGACGAGGAGGACGATGAAGAGGAAGCGCTAGAGCGCGAGCAGGAGGAGGACGAAAATGACGAGGATGACGAAGACGTTCACAGTGATGATATGCATCTCGTGAGGACGTCGACGTGCTCACATTGACGGTAACCGGTAATGCGAGGCCCATAACTTGATGCAAGAACTCAAAAAGTCATCTTAAACAAATCTTGAAGTTGTGCCCCAATGGAGATTAGTGTGCGCTAATTGACCATGGTCAGCGGTCTTTTTTCGTGACTATCGTAACCGAGCGGAGCATTCTTAGCGTGTCCGGCGTGAACGAAAAGTGTCATTTTGTCATTCGAACAGACCAAAACAGCGTTCACTAGGGGATAGGAGCGCGACTAAGAACGAGCCGAACTGCAAGAATGAGGCGGAGTTACAGCGGTCGCTGAGCCCCAGTCACGTTGGCTCAATTTGGGCATGGCTCCCATATCAGCGGATCTGAGATGCCGAGACGCTTTGCAAGTTCTGTCGCCTGATTCTTCGCGGTCGGCTCGTCGATTACAAGCGGGAGTCTCGCTGAGACTTCCCATCCGAGTCTTTTCTTCTCGCAGCCAAACCAGAAATGATCGGTTTTGGCTATGAGGGTGATCATCGTGCTAAATACATCGCGCTCAGAGGTTAGGCGTCGGGCTGGGGTGGTGTCTAATGGTGCATTACTGACAATCAATTGATCCGCGCCAGTCGCTCCATGGAATAGGTCGATTTGCGATTCGTGCAGTGAAAGCGCGGTCAGCGCACCGGTGAAATCATCGGGAGATGGGAGAGCTATTGCTGGCACATTCTCCCGTCCGCCGTTGCGTATGAACTCTTCGGTCAAGTGCTTAATGTCGGGATGAAGGTCTTGCTTGGGAGACACTCAGTTCCTTCTCTTTCGCTCGGAACCGGGTTGGGGTAGGGAGGCCTAAGCATAGCACATCTTCTCCGATAGACGTCCGATTCAACAACGTCGTGCCACCATAGTCAACTTGAGTTGGTGCCAGCAACACTGCGACACACCATAACGGAATTGGTGGCTTTTTATAGTAAATGTCACCGTCCGTTTGCTTCTCCGTAGGATCTCCGATCCATTGCAATGGCCCTCGCCCCTCCGTCGTTTGGATCCGGAACGAATCGATTCAACGCCTGCGAACCAATGACTAGTGGAGTGTCCCGATGATATATACAGCGTGTGGAATGCGTGGTTGAAGGACACTCCTCTGGCCGGAGAACAGCGCGCAGATGCCCGCAGGAAGCCGTGAAATGGGCTTACATAAGCGTCATGATTGCCACAGCAATCGTGTGCTCGTATGTCGCTGCATCCAATGTACCGGTTTATCAGAGTGTAATCAGACTTGGCATCGCACTCGGAGCGATTGTCACCATGTTCGCCAGCCTTCACGGGAGGCTATCCAGCTTCACCGTCTGCTAGGCCCAATAGTTCTGATATTCGCTCTTTTGGGAAACTGGTCAATTCGGCTTGCAACCGCGCTTGCCGTTACTTGTCTTCGAAATCGCACTAAGACAACGACAGTGAGGGCGAATCCGAACTGACGACCGCGGATTAAGCGGGCCATCTCAACATATCGGGCGGACGAGTGCACAGGTTCCGAGCCGAGTTCATGATCGCGGCGTCCGCCGCCCGCGTCGCCCATCTCGGCTCAATTCGAGAGACTTAAACCATGAAAGCCAATACACTCACGCCGGAACTGCTCCAGAAGATGGATGCCTACTGGCGCGCCGCCAACTATCTGTCGGTCGGCCAGATTTATCTCTACGACAATCCGCTGCTGAAGCGGCCGCTGACGCTCGCGGATGTGAAGCACATGCTGCTCGGACATTGGGGCACGACGCCCGGGCAGAACTTCATTTACGTGCACTTGAATCGGGTCATCAAAAAATACGACCTCGACATGATTTACGTCTCCGGCCCCGGGCACGGCGGCCCGGCCGTCGTGGCCAACACTTACCTCGAGGGCACGTACAGCGAGATCTATCCCAACATCAGCCAGGATGAGGCCGGACTTCAGAAGCTCTTTCTTCAGTTTTCGTTTCCCGGAGGAATTCCCAGCCACGCATCGCCGGAGTGCCCGGGCTCGATCCACGAGGGCGGCGAACTGGGCTATTCGCTCAGCCATTCGTTCGGGGCGGTGTTCGACAATCCCGATCTCATCGTCGCCTGCGTCGTCGGCGATGGCGAGGCGGAAACCGGACCGCTGGCCACGGCGTGGCATTCCAACAAGTTTCTCAATCCGGCCACCGACGGCGCGGTGCTGCCGATCCTGCATCTCAACGGCTACAAGATTTCCAACCCGACGCTCCTCGCCCGCATCACGCGCGAGGAATTGGAACAGTTGCTCCGCGGCTACGGTTGGACGCCCTATTTCGTCGAGGGCCACGAGCCCGCGGCTGATGCATGAGGCCATGGCCGCGACGCTCGACACGGCGGTGGAGCAGATCAAGAAGATCCAGCAGGACGCCCGCGTCAACGGCAACTTCGACGCGTCCGCGCTGGCCGATGATCGTGCTCAATTCACCCAAGGGCTGGACGGGACCGAAGATGGTCGATGGCCTGCAGGTTGAAGGCACCTTCCGTTCGCACCAGGTGCCGCTCTCCGACCCGGCCACCCATCCCGAGCATCTCAAGCTGTTGGAAGACTGGCTGCGGAGCTACCGGCCGGAGGAACTCTTCGATGAGCAGGGCCGCTTGAAACCGGAACTGGCCGAACTTGCGCCCAAGGGCGAGCGACGCATGGGCGCGAATCCCCACGCCAACGGCGGCATTCTGCTCCGCGATCTGCGGATGCCGGATTTCCGCGACTACGCGGTCGACGTGCCCTCGCCGGGAGTGCGCGGCATCGGCGACACGCATGTGCTCGGGCGATTCCTGCGCGATGTGGCGAAGCTGAACAGCGAGCAGCGGAATTTCCGGGTCTTCGGCCCTGACGAGACGCTCTCCAACGGCCTGGAAGCGCTCTTTGAAGTGACCAAACGCCAATGGGACGCCGCGACCGTGCCGAACGACGAATTTCTCGCGCCCACTGGCCGCGTGATGGAAATGCTCAGCGAGCACCAATGCGAGGGCTGGCTCGAGGGCTATCTGCTCACCGGGCGGCATGGACTCTTCAACTGCTACGAGGCGTTCATCCACATCGTCGATTCGATGTTCAACCAGCACGCCAAGTGGCTGAAGGTCACGTCGCACCTGCCGTGGCGGCGGAAGATCGCCTCGTTGAATTACCTGCTGGCCTCGCACGTCTGGCGCCAGGATCACAACGGCTTCACGCACCAGGATCCCGGGTTTCATCGACCACGTCGTGAACAAGAAGGCCGAGGTCGTGCGCGTTTATCTTCCGCCGGACGCAAACTGCCTGCTGTCGGTGATGGACCACTGCCTGCGCAGCCGCCATTACGTCAACGTCGTGATCGCGGGCAAACACCCGGCGCCGCAGTGGCTGACGATGGACGCCGCCGTCAAGCACTGCACCGAAGGCATCGGCATCTGGCAGTGGGCCAGCAACGACCAGGGCGTTGCGCCCGACGTGGTCATGGCCTGCTGCGGCGACGTGCCCACGCTGGAGACGCTCGCGGCCGTGTCTATCATGCGCGAGCATCTGCCCGACCTGAAAATCCGGGTCGTCAACGTCGTCGATCTCATGAAGCTGCAGCCGCAAACCGAGCACCCGCACGGGTTGAGCGACATGGATTTCGACGAACTCTTCACCAAGGACAAGCCGGTCATCTTCGCCTTCCACGCCTATCCGTGGTTGATCCACCGGCTGACCTACCGCCGCACCAATCATGACAACATCCACGTCCGCGGCTACAAGGAAGAGGGCACCATCACCACGCCATTCGACATGACGGTGCTGAACGATCTGGATCGCTTCCATCTGGTGATGGACACCATCGACCGCTTGCCGCAGACCGGCGACAAGGGCATCTATCTGAAGCAGCAGACTTAAGGACAAGCTGATCGAACACAGGCAATACATTGACAAATATGGCGCAGGATTTGCCGGAAATTCGCCATTGGAAGTGGGGAGCGACCAAAGCAGACAAGCCGGTATAAACCGGGCAGGCGCCAGAGGGATGTTCACCATGCGAACTAGGCTAAACTCTTCAGGCGAGAGTTGAATTCAGATCCACTTCTTTCGCAGCAACCAAACTTTGATCACTTGAGTAAGGCTCACATAGGCCAGCAGCGTCAGCATCAGGATCGGCCAGTACAACCGCGGCAGGTGCGTAAGGCCTAGAGAAGAGGCGAGTGGCGAAAACGGCAGCCACATTCCAAAGGCCATGATGGATAACGTTGTGACCGTGAGCGGCCAACTCGCCCGGCTCTGTAGGAAGGGAATCTTATTTGTGCGAATGACGTGAATGATGAGCGTTTGAGTCATCAGCGACTCGACGAACCAGCCCGTCTGAAATACCGGCGCGCGGGATGGGTCCCAGCAGTTGAAGACCCAGAGCATGACAAAGAAAGTCGTGTAGTCGAAGATTGAGCTGATGGGGCCGATGTAAAAGATGAATCGCGTGATCTCACCAATGTTCCAAGGCCGCGGCCGCGCTACTTGCTCTTCGTCCACCGCGTCTATTGGAATTGGTACTTGCGAGAAGTCGTACAAGAGGTTATTAGTCAGCACCTGGATCGGGGCCATTGGTATGAATGGAAGGAAGGCGCTCGCCCCGAGCACGCTAAACATGTTTCCGAAGTTCGAACTCGCCCCCATCCGGATGTATTTGAGAATGTTGGCGAAGACTTTCCGGCCCTCAATTACGCCCCCTTGCAGCACCATGAGGTCCTTTTCCAGCAAGATCAAATCCGCCGATTCCTTGGCGATGTCTGTAGCCGTGTCTACCGAAATGCCGATGTCCGCAGCTCGCAACGCGGGAGCATCGTTGATTCCGTCGCCCATGAATCCGACGACGTGTCCCTTGCCCCGAAGGACGCGGATGACCCGCTGTTTGTGAGCGGGAGAGAGGCGGGCGAAGAGCGCGGTCTTCTCCGCCGCCTCGGCCAGTTCGGTATCGGACATTTTCTCCACGTCCCCGCCTAAGAGCATCGGATCGGCCGCGAGGCCCACGTCCTTGCACACCTTACGGCTGATTAGATCGTTGTCCCCGGTTAGGATTTTTACCGCAACACCATGCTTGTGAAGAGCCTCAATGGCACGTCCCGCTGTTTCCTTCGGCGGGTCCAGAAACGCGACGTAACCTTTGAGCACGAGTTCGCGTTCGTCCTCCTTTGAGCAGATCTTCTTCCCCGGCACTTCCTTTGTTGCCACTGCCAGAACCCGGAAGCCATCGTTGCTTAGACTCGCGTACTCTTCCTTCAGCCCGACTATCAGATTGGGGTCCATCGGCGACAGTTTCCCGTCCAGCTCGAACTGAGAGCATTGGTGAAAGACCTCCTCCGGAGCCCCCTTGGTGAGGAGGATCGCATTGCCTTCGGGATCCTCCACCAGTACGGACATCATACGGCGCGTGAAGTCGAAAGGGATCTCGTCCAGCTTCTTGTGCTTCTCGACCACCGTTTGCCCGTGGAAGTCCGGGCTATCCAGGATCGCTCGGTCGAGCAGATTCTTCAGTCCCGTCTGGAAGTGGCTAATAAGGTAACCATCCAAGAGCACTTCTTCCGTTTCTCGCCCAGCGACGTTGCAATGCCGCTGGAGAACGACGCGGTCCTCGGTGAGCGTGCCGGTCTTGTCGGTGCACAACACGTCCATGCCCCCGAAGTTCTGAATGGCGTTGAGCCGCTTGACGATTACGTTTTTGCGGCTCATGGCGAGTGCGCCCTTCGAGAGGCAAACGGACACAATCATGGGCAGCATTTCGGGGGTGAGGCCCACGGCCACGGCCATTGCGAAGAAAAATGCGCCTTTCCAATCGTGCTTTGTGAAGCCGTTGATAAGGAAGACCAGGGGTACCATAACCGCCATAAACCGCATCATCAGCCACGTGAATCGATTGAGGCCCTGGTCGAAGCTTGTCGGCGTCCGGTCCTCCGTGATTGATCCGGCCATGCTGCCGAGATAAGTATGGAGCCCCGTAGTGACCACAACCGCGGTCGCCGTGCCGCTTTGGACGCTTGTGCCCATGAAGCACGTGTTTTTGAGCTCAGTGGGTGAACTCACAACGTTAGTTTCGGGGTCGTGGAACTTCTCGACAGGGAGGGACTCCCCGGTGAGGCTCCCTTGACTCACGAAGAGGTCTTTGGAAGAGAGCACCCGTACGTCGCCGGGGATCATGTCACCCGCAGACAGATTGATAATATCGCCCGGCACCAGGTCCCGAAGCGGCATCTCCCTCGCGTCGCCATCGCGAATGACGGTGGCCGTCACATGAATCATCGCCTTGAGTTTCGCCGCCGCCGCGTCCGCCCGGGCCTCCTGAAAGAAGCGGAGCGCGACGCTTAGGGCCACCATGGCCGCCATCACGGTTCCGGCGCGCGCGTCGCCAGTACCGAAGGAAACCGCCGATAGCGTCGCCAGCAGGATTACAAGCGGGTTGCGGATGATCTTCAAAAGGCGGGCGGGCCGGCCTTGCCGGCGCTCTTGTGCCACCTCGTTGGGGCCCATAGCGCGCGCCCTCTCTTCGGCCTCGGCTTGCGTCAGGCCGCCCGCGGCCGTTCTCAAGCCACGGAGCAGCTGTTCGCCGTCCTTCCGAGCGGCGTCGAGGACTGCGGGCGAGACACGAATATTCTGGTGTTTCGCTTTCGTTTGCTCATCAGGGCGCGCCGGTGGCCCCGTCAGGCCAGAGGCTACCGTCCTGCCGGCGTTGACTGAAGCCTCCGCGGTGCTGCCAGCATCGGGTGTAATCATCGTTCCTCTGACCGCTTTACGAAGTTTACTTCTACGATGCGGCTTCCGTCACGACCGCCCGGATTCTTCGAACACCGGAACGGATGAATGGATTGCAACCAAAGGTTAGGCCTAGATCAGTGGAAATCTAAGAGGCGTTTCCTGCCGCGTTATGCTCTCTCCAAACTGGATAAGGTAGTCCCGCGAGCCGATTGATAGCCAAGGCCTGCGCCGTAAGCAAGAAAACGGCGACCTCGATGATGACAAGCTCTTTAGGTTGCGCGATGATGCCAAGCGAAACAATAAGAGTCGTAGCTCCGGCAGGCGGATGGCTCACCCGGAACAAAACCATCAGTGCACCGGTGGCCGAGAGCGAAAGCGCAGCGGCCAGGATTCGCGGGCCATAGACGCCGGCGTGCATGCCGAAAGGTGGACCGGTTGCCGTCGTAAGCGCGAAGGCAGCGTAGCCGCAGATGAGTCCAAGAGCGTGCCCCAGGATGGTATTGCGTGGACTGGAGGCTTCCGCTAGGGGTGAAAAGAAGAAGAGATATGCGGTCGGACCGAGTGATGGAAAGACAAACGGGCTGCCCGTAATAACGGCGAGCAGAGCCAGCAGCCCAATTGTGAAGAATCCATTGATGAATACGTATGCAGCGCGCACTAGGCGCGGCGAAAAATGCTTCAATAGCCACTCAAGTCGTAGCTTTGCCAGTAACTCGCTGACGTGGTGGAAGCTGCTGGGCCCTCCCCTCGCATTGTCTTGCTTATCCGCGAAACTCATCAGATATTTGGGAGCAGGTCGAAGTACTCATCGTCTTCATTCTTGCCGCCCTCACCGAGGCCCACGGCCTTCTCCGACTCGACGAATTCAATCCGCTCAATCCACTTCACCATCTTGTAGCCAAGCTGATTTTCGACGCGTAGCCGCAGCGGGGCTCCGTATATCTCAGTCAATGGCTGCCCATTCATTTCTGAAGCAAGCAGACATTCCGCCTTGAGTAAATTTTCGACGCTTTGCGTGTCGTAGTATGCGCCGCCATAGAGCGAATCGCCAAAGGAGAAAAACGCGACGACCTTGGCATTCGACTTCGGCCGCACGAGTTCGACTAAAGACTTCATAGGAAGCCCGCCCCACTTGGCAATGCCGGTCCAGCCCTGAATGCAGTGGTGCATGGTGATGTGCTCGGCCTTCCCCAGTCTCTCGATATCTAAAAGAGAAAGCTCCACCGGGTTATCGACGAAGCCACCCACCTTCAGCTTGAACTCGTGGAATCCGCCCTCAGCCAACCGCGTCCAATCCTCTCGATCGGGCATCTTGCCGTTGGGCCAGAAGCGCGGAGAAATGTCTTGCTCAGTGTAATGCTCGCGGGGCGGGAGGCGGTTCAGCGTAGCCAGTAACAAAGGATACGTGATGAACTTCTGCGCACGCTGTAAGACGCGGGGATAGAACCACGAGATGTAGTGCGCCGCGACCCACGACAGAACGACCACGCTGACCCCGACGAAACCCAGGACCACTCCTACGTGATTCTGGTCGTCGGTGCCCATTACGATGTGATTCATATTGCGAACGAAGCCCGTCATCACGATCAACATCACATGCACGACGATGAACGCGAAAAAGCTGAGCATCGTTAGAAAGTGAATGGAGCGCGCCGATTGCCTACCGCCAAAGAGCTTCGCATACCACGGGAAGCGATTCACTGCAGCGGGCGACATGGCGATACCGCTTAGGATCGCGAGCGGGCCGAAGACGAACACAACGGAGAAATAGGCGATCTGCTGCAGCGCATTGTAGCCATAGTATCCATTCAGCTCAGGCGGAGGGCGGAACGTCGCATAGCGGACCCACGTATCCCAGGCCTGCAGCAGCACCAGCGTAGATTGTGGAACCAGCCGCCGCCATTGTTCAGTAGTAAACAGCATGACGACGAAGAAGATGCCTGTCAGAATGAATCCGTAAACGTTGAGAAAATGCCACGAGCGGGCAATGCCGACGGTATGCCGATAGCCCGGTGTGGCAACAATGGGCGAGATGTAGCGCGCATCATCCTTCGCGGTCCAGAGCCGATCTGTGGGGACTTGGATTGGGGTCAACCGAATCCATTCGCTGCCCGGAGTGCAGTCGTTGTTGAAGTAAAGGCGAGGATGATCGACCAGGATCGACAGACCGCTCCGGATCAGCATCATCACAAAAAGAAAGTTGAAGAAGTGGCAATACCGCACCCAAAGCGGAAAGCCATGAGGGCCTGCAAAATTATTGGGATAGACCTGTGGGACAGCCGGAATATGGGGGAGTCCAACAAGAAACAATTCGATCCATGCCGCGAGCACGGGCAGCAGCATCAGCCCAGCCGCAGTGATCAGGAATGAGGGCCGGACCCAGATTCGGAAACGCCGATCAGGGGGATGATGGACCGCCGCGTGGGCAGCATCAAACGGAATCATTTGAGTCGCTCCTAAGACCCTTGCCTGTGTTTGGGCCGCCAGGGTCTTCGTCCGCCCCAGCTAGCAATAAAATCGTCATTAGAAATTCAGAATCTTCGCGAGCTTCGCCCTCTGTTTGAGCGCAAGGCTATCATATGCCGTTGGAATTTTTAGTTACGCCCCGAAGATCAAAATTGATCGACGACGATCCGCCATTGACAGCGAGCATGCGCACGACGCATCTGCCGGTCTTCTGGATTCGACTTCGTTGGCGGAACATTCTGAGCCGAAGCTTCCCTTAACCATCCGCAATCGAGATGAATGTAACACCAATTGCCGTATAAGACGCTAGCCGGAGATGTGAATGGTCCGATTCCGGATTGGTCGCCTGTAACCGCGCAGGGCAGAGCAAAAGAAATTCACTTGGATCGGAAATCGCCGTTCCGGTCGCTTTGATAGCGCCAGAGTTCTGAGGTGCAGCGAACCAGCATAATTGCCCGCCGAATTAATGACATCCGGCCGATATCGCAGTACTGTTGCCATCGAACCCAAGCGAAACGTTTGCAGCTGGCTCCTGTTGTAGGATGAGAAACTCTTGATGCAAATTACTAACAACCTGAGTACTACATCATCGGCATTGCACGAAGTACTCCACAGCAAAGTCTCGATCCTGTTGTTGCTCGTGCCATTGACGATCGTCGCCGAGTTCTTTTTCGTCCAGCATCGGACCGTTGTCTTCTTTCTGTCTGCATTGACGATGATTCCGTTGGCACACTTCCTGAGCGAATCGACAGAGTATCTCGCGGTACACACGGGTCCGACAGTTGGCGGCCTACTGAACGTCACTTTCGGGAATGCAGGCGAACTCCTGATCGGCTATTTCGCCCTGCGCCAAGGGCTGGATGGAGTTGTGAAAGCCTCTATTACCGGCTCGATCCTGGGAAACCTCCTACTCGCGTTAGGTGTATCGATCATCGCCGCCGGGGTCAAGAAGAAAACACTCAAATTCAATGCCCTGGCGGCCCGAACGCGAGCAACGATGTTAGCACTCGCCGGACTTTCGTTGATTCTGCCTGCTGCGTATCACTATGCTGTGACGTCACGGACGCCGGGTCAGGAAGCGGATTTGAGCATGGAATTCTCGATAATTCTTCTGATCACTTACGGGCTAAGCCTGCTATTCACGCTGCGAACGCATTGTCCGTAGACAAAAACCAATCGGGTCTTTGAATCAATAGCTTGGCGGACCCGGCGTAACGTTGTTATGGGGACCTCCTTGCCTTGACCGAGCCTCTTTTAACGTCCCGGAACGTCCCAGCCAACAAACGCGTAAAGCACTGATTCTTCTCTTTGAAGAAGTTTTAACTACTGACAACACCAATCAAAGGCACCATCGAAGTCACCGAGAGGGACCTCACCATTGACGCTGATCTTGGCTTGCTCGAACGCTTAATTCCCGCCACGAAAGCTCGGGAGTCGATTAGGAATCGGGTGCGGGGCACCTTGGTCAAGCGCTTTATGCCCGCTTCATCGTTGTTGACGCTTTTCTCGCGGAGAATGATCTTGCGCTGGGGAAGATTGTGGATGCAATTTCACACAGCAAGTTCTGGAAGGACACCGCGATATTCGTTGTGGAAGACGATGTGCAGAGCGGACCCGATCATTGTAGATTGTCACAGGACAGTAGCTCTTGCTATTAGTCCGTACACCAGGCGCGGTCACGTGGACAGCACCATGTATTCGGTGGCGGGAATGCTGCGGACCGTTGAAATGATTCTCGGTCTTCCCCCGATGTCGCAGTACGACGCCTCGGCCACGCCCATGTCGGCATCATTTCAGAAGAAGCCGAATACGATAGCCTACACTGCTCGCCAAGCGCGGTATCCGCTGGACGAAAAGAACACCCGGATGGCTTATGGCTGGAAAGAGTCGATGGAAATGGATCTGGATGAAGCCGATGAAACGGTGACGGTGACCTCAACAGAGTCCTTTGGAAGAGCATCCGCGGCCCTGACTCCCCGGTGCCGCCAAGGAGAATCGCCGGGTTTGTGGGTGCCAGATAGCCGATCCTTCTGGCGCAACTATTATGAAAAATGTGAAAATATCGGATATCGGTGGACGCCGCGAATTTCTCAAGAGGGTAGGAGATAAGAACGAGGAACCTCAATCATCCGAGGAGGTTCGGAGTCATCATGTTGGGCAAGCTACGTAACGCTTTCCTAGTTCTTTGCGGCGCTACCGTGGTCGGCACTAGTCTAGGAGCCGCCACCGATCCAGCCCATAGCGGCCCGCCGGTAAATTTCCAGCGACAAGTCCGGCCCATTCTGTCAGACAACTGCTTTCTGTGCCATGGACCGGATAAAGGAACGAGGATGGCCGACGTCCGGCTTGACATCCGGGAAGGCGCCTTCGCGACGCGAAAAAACGGAGTCATCATTGTCCCTGGTAAACCCGAAGAAAGCCTCCTGATCAAACGCATCACGTCCGACAATGCCGGCTATCGCATGCCGCCGCCGTTCGCGCACAAGACGCTGACTGCGGACCAGAAGAACACTTTGCGCCGTTGGGTGGAACAAGGCGCGCCCTGGACGGAGCACTGGGCATTCATCGCGCCGGTGCGGCCCCCGCTGCCGGCCGTGAAGGATGCCGGCTGGGTACGGAACCCGATCGACCGTTTCATTCTGGCTAAGCTGGAGGCGAATCGCCTGCCACCAGCGCCCGAAGCCGACCGCCGCATGTTAATCCGGCGCGCAACGCTCGATCTGACCGGCTTACCGCCAACGCCCGCTGAAGTAGACGCCTTCGTGAAAGATCGGTCGACGAACGCCTACGAGAAAGTCGTCGATCGTTTGCTCGCGTCGCCGCACTACGGCGAGCACCTAGGGCACTACTGGTTGGACGCGGCCCGCTATGCCGACACGCAAGGATTGCACATCGATAATTACCGCGAGATGTGGCCGTATCGAGATTGGGTGATCAAAGCGTTCAATCGCAACATGCCGTTCGATCGATTTACGATAGAACAGCTGGCGGGCGATCTTCTTCCGAACGCTACCCTGGATCAGAAAATCGCATCGGGCTTCGAGCGCTGTAACGTCACCACGAATGAAGGCGGGTCAATTCCGGCAGAGGTCGAGGCGATGTATGCGAGGGACCGGGCCGACACCATGGGCACTGTGTGGCTGGGGCTGACGGTCGGTTGCGCGACTTGCCATGACCATAAGTTCGACCCTATTGCGCAAAAGGAAATGTATTCGCTGACGGCGTTCTTCCGCAACACGACCCAATATCCTCTTGACGGCAATGTTCCAAATACGCCGCCAATCGTGACGGTACCGCCTGCCGAAGACCGGCAGAAGTGGGACGAATTGGAGGCGCGGCGCGCGAATCTTAACAGCACGCTGGCCAGCACTGAAAGCGGCTCGAACGCAGCGTTCGAAAGCTGGCTGCGGTCGCCGGAGCGCCATCAAATTGCCGTGCCATTTGCTTCCTCGCAGCTTTTGGATCTTAGTCTGGACAACGAAGCACAAATCGTTCGCAACGGACAGGCCGAGCCGGTGCCGTTACCGGCTGGGGTGACTTTGGGCGACGGACCGCCCGGTGTAGGCAAGGCCCTCCACTTTGGCAAAGAGAGTGCCGTCAAGCTGCCCAACATCCCGGAAATCGATACAGACAAGCCGTTCACCATCGCCGCCTGGGTACGAATTCCTAAGGTGGGCGAAAGCTACAGCCTGGCCAGCCAGGTGGAACCCGTTCCGGTCGAGTCCAAAAAGGAGGGCGATTCTACGCCAGAGCCGAAAGAATGGGGCTGGACCGCGAAAGTCTCCAGTAACAACAGCGAACCCTCCGTGTTCTCTATCAGCCTGGAAGGCAGCGACGGGAAGAAGTATATCAGCGCGCAACCCTCGCCAAACTATGGGCTGAAAGCAGCTATTTGGTATCACGTGATTTTCACCTACGATGGGAGCCGCAGCGAGAAGGGCCTCAGGATCTATATCAATGGAAACGTCGTCCCCAGCTATGGAACCGGCGACGACCTCGCTCCACTCGAGACTTCGATTCGAACCAGCTCACCGCTGTATCTGGGCGGCCGGAAAAAGCAGTTCTTCGAGGGCGGCGCGATGGCAGGTTTCCAGGCGCTCAACCGCCGGGTGGATGAGCAAGACGCCAAACTATTATTTGCAGCTGGGGCAATCAAGGCTGCCGCGCCGAAGGAGATACCCGATCTATCGGAATCCGATCGGCAGGCTCTGCTGACTTACTACATCGCCAAAGTTGATCCGGCAAGTAAGGATGCCGCCGCGCAGCTTCACGAGGTCGATGCGGCGCGCTATGAGATTGTGCGGCGAAGCGCCGTTACGTTCGTACAGCAGGAGCGCACCGGCACGCAACCGGTGGCGCACGTGCTCTACCGTGGGCTGTATGACCAGATGAAAGAGGAAGTTCATCCCAACGTGCCGGCGGTGCTGCCGCCGATGCCGCAGTCTGAGCCACGCAACCGCCTCGGCTTGGCGCAATGGCTGGTCGACCCATCTAACCCGTTGACCGCGCGCGTCACCGTGAATCGATTTTGGCAGCAGGTTTTTGGTACTGGTTTGGTGAAAACCGCGGAGGATTTCGGGTCGCAAGGCGAACCGCCTTCGCATCCGGAACTGCTCGATTGGCTTGCAGTTGAGTTTCGCGAATCCGCCTGGGATGTGAAAAAGACGCTCCGGCTGTTGGTCACTTCCGCAACCTATCGTCAATCGGCAGCAGCCACGCCCGACAAGATCGAACATGACCGCGACGACCGGCTGCTCTCGCGCGGCCCGCGCTACCGCATGGATGCCGAAATGCTTCGTGATTACGCGCTCGCCGTCAGTGGACTGCTTGTTCCCGAAATCGGCGGCCCCAGCGTAAAGCCCTATCAACCGCCAAAAGTCTGGGAAACGGTGGCAATGGACGTCAGCAACACACGCTTCTACAAAGCGGACACGGGCGACGGCCTTTACCGGCGTAGCCTGTACACGTTCTGGAAACGCAGCGCGCCCCCTCCTTCGATGGATATCTTCGACGCCCCATCGCGCGAGGAATGCGTGGTACGGCGCGAGCGGACGGACACGCCGCTACAGGCGCTGGTGTCGATGGACGATCCGCAGTTTGTGGAAGCGGCTCGCGTGCTGGCGCAAAATGCGCTGCTCGCATCGCGCCGCAACTTCGACCACGAAATGAATTACATGGCAAGCCGTTTGCTGGCGCGCAACCTCGACGAGAAAGAGCGCGCCATTGTCTTGCGTTCTTATCGCGATTATTTGGCCTATTACGAAGCGGCACCGGCGGACGCAAGGAAGCTGGTGAGCGTTGGGGAATCCAAGCCCGCGGCAACTTTGCCCGCGCCGAAGTTGGCGGCCTTGACCATGGTTGCTAACGAGCTGATGAACCTCGATGAAGTGCTGGTTAAGTGAGTTCGGCAAGTAAGCTGCACGGGAGTCTTTTGTGATGCATCCTGAAGATGAAGCGGTGTTGGCGGAGACGCGACGCCAGTTTTTCGGACGTGGCGCCCGTGGATTAGGCTCGCTCGCGCTGTTCTCTTTGCTGGCGGATCAGAAAGCGCAAGCGTCCGATAAACCGGCTGCCGATGGAATCCCTGGCTTGCCGCACTTTGCGCCGAAAGCGAAGCGCGCCATCTACCTGCACATGCTGGGCGCGCCGCCCCAGCTGGAGACCTTCGACTACAAACCCGGACTGCAGAACTTGTTTGATAAAGATTTGCCCGAGTCGATCCGCAGCGGCCAACGCCTGACAACCATGACGTCGGGTCAGACCCGCTTCCCGATCGCCCCATCGGCTTTCAAATTCCAACAACACGGAAAAAGTGGCGCTTGGGTTTCGGAATTGCTTCCCTACACCGCCAAAATGGTGGACGATATAGCGATTATTCGGACCCTGCACACCGATGCGATCAATCATGAGCCGGCTATCACTTTTCTGCAAACTGGCTTTATGATAGCGGGCAAACCGTGCATCGGTTCGTGGCTCGCTTATGGACTCGGCAGCATGAATCAGTCGCTCCCGACTTTCGTTGTCTTGAATGCAACGCATTCCAATCCAAAAGCGAACGTGCAGGCAATTTCGGCCCGGCTGTGGAGCGCTGGTTTCCTTTCCGGACAATACTCGGGGGTGGCGTTGCGTTCCGGAGGCGACCCGGTGCTGTACATCGGCAATCCCGATGGCGTGCCGATGAAGATTCGCCGCCGCATGCTGGACGCCCTCGGCGAACTGAACCAAATGGAAAGCGCGAAGCTGGCAGACCCGGAGACGCAGGTTAGGATTGCGCAATACGAGATGGCTTTTCGCATGCAAGCGTCGGTACCGGATCTCACGGACATCTCAAAAGAACCCGAAGCCACGTTCAAACTTTACGGAGAAGATGCGCGTAAGGGAGGTACGTTCGCCAATTGTTGTTTGATGGCACGGCGCATGATGGAGCGCGATGTGCGCTTTGTGCAGGTTTACCATCGCGGTTGGGACGTGCACTCCATCCTGCCCGAGGTGTTGCCGAGCCAGTGCCGCGATATCGATCAAGGGGCATGGGCCTTGGTTCAAGATTTAAAAGTGCGCGGACTCTTGGACGAGACGCTGGTTATCTGGGGCGGAGAGTTCGGCCGTACTGTCTACTCGCAGGGTAAGCTGACGGCCACCGATTATGGCCGGGACCATCATCCCCGGTGCTTTTCTATCTGGATGGCCGGTGGAGGAATCAAAGGTGGCTTGGTCCATGGCGAAACGGACGAGTTTTCCTACAACATCGTCAAAGACCCCGTGCACATACGCGACTTCCAAGCCACTATTCTGGACCGCTTCGGCATTGACGACCAGCGCTTCACGTTTAAGTTCCAGGGTTTGGACCAGAAACTGACGGGTACCGAAAAGCGAGCCGTTGTTGTAAAAAATATCTTGGTCTGAGGCAGCGCCTCTCAACATGCGATCCTCCCGAGATGTTGATAAGACATTTTTCAGGTCTCACCTAACTTGAATAGTGACTTGCCTAAATGTAACTATCATGCTTGGGAAACAGCGTTACCGTAGACTGAGCCCGTATGGTCAAAATATTCAAGCTGTGCGGCAGTAGTATTTAGTAATCCTGTGGTTCGCCAAAATTCTGTCCGCGCGTAACTGGTTGACGCGCAGGGTGATGGATGGAAAGAATCGGAGACATGCCAGTGCTTTTACTGTGCGTGTTTCGATTCATCCGCTTGCTCCTCAGCGGACATCAGGCCGTTGCGATCGAGAACGCAGCGCTAGGGTGCATTCGAGGAAAAATGAATTCAATTGATCTTTTTCGAAGCTTGCTCTGGCAACAGTCCGCGGACTGCTAAAAGCGATCTGAACCACGCGGGTAGCTTCCTGGATTTGCTCCTACTGGCGCGTTCGCAGAACCGCTCGATCCGGAGACGTAGCTCCTTTACGATCTGTTCCGGCGATTGTTCACCAAAGTCGGAATCCGTCTCTGAACGAATCTGAAATCCTATGCTCCAATTTCTGAGTCGACACGAAGCCTCATACCAAGTAACCCGCGGCGCCGACGGCTTGTGACATCGTTTTAACAATTTCTGCTCCCGTGCTGTCGCGAGGAATGGACGCTAACAGCGTCAACATCGGAGCGACCGCGGAACATCACTTTCAGCAGAGAGGCCCAAATGCCGATTCTTCTCACGTCTGGAGGGCAGGGAACTTGTGCCACACAATGACACATTTAGTGTCACAACGACGAAATTGTGCTGTTAAACGCTCTCTATCTGGTTGCTAATTCAGAGGCGATTTTTGAGAGCTGAAGCTTCGGCATGGGAATACTAGCGCGTCGTAACTTTGCGTCGCGCCCGCGGGGTTTCGCAATCGATTCATTCTAAATACTGTTTGGTGCGGATGAGAGGACTTGAACCTCCACTTCCTTTCGAAAACTAGAACCTGAATCTAGCGCGTCTGCCAATTCCGCCACATCCGCAAAATGTGTGACGCTCTCCATTGTAAGCTAGCGACATTCATGGACGAGCATCCATCGCTCGCCCCCTGCCTTCGTGCTACCATTTCGCCCAGTTCCCATGTTGCGATCGCTATTTTGTCTGTTGCTTGCCGTTCCGTTTGTGAGGGCGCAGGCCCCGGGCGAACCTGTTCACCTGATTCTCGACACCGACATCGGCAATGATGTCGACGACGCGCTGGCACTCGCCATGATTCATGCGTTCGAAAGCCGTGGGGAAGCGCGGCTGCTGGCCGTCACGATCACGAAAGACAATCGTTATGCGCCGGCGTTCGTCGATTTCGTGAATGCCTTCTACGGCCGGCCGAATATTCCCATTGGTATGGTCCACAACGGCAAGACCCCCGAAGATTCGGCGATGCTGAAGGTCGCGCCGCTACGTCCGGATCGAACGTATCCAGAAGCCGTCGAACTTCTTACGCGCGTCCTGAGTGGTGAGCCTGATGGCACGCTGACCATCGCGCAGATCGGTTTAAGCACCAATCTGGCCCGGTTGGTCGCCTCGGCCGCCGGCCGCCGCCTAGTGCAGGAAAAGGTGAAGACGCTCTACCTGATGGCCGGCAATTTCGTACAACCAAAGCCCGAGTACAATGTCGCCACAGACGCCGATTCCTTTCGTGCCTTGATGGAACATTGGCCGACGCCCATCATCTTCAGTGGATTCGAAATTGGCCTTGAAATTCCGTTTCCGTACCAAGCCATCCTGAAAGATTTTCGCTATACCAGCCGCCATCCGATCGTGGAGGCATACAAGACCTATGTTGGCAAGGTAGCGGATCGTCCCAACTGGGATTCGACGGCGGTTCTCGAAGCGGTCCGAGCGGATCGTGATTACTTCGCGTTCTCCGCTCCAGGACGGGTAACGCTCGGACCAAAGAATACAACCGTTTTCAAACCGGACCCGAAAGGTAACTGCCGCTATCTGATCCTGAAACCGGATCGGGCCGCCGCTATTCGCGAGCTGATTGCTACGCTCGTGAGCGAACCGCCCCAGCGCGCTTCCAAGTAATCACGCCGTGTCAGGCGCCGCCCGTCTCCTTGGCTGCAAGTTAGAATGAAAGAAATGCCGGTTGCTTCCGCCAATATTGCCGCGCCTACGCCTTTACGCTCCCCGTTTATGGTGGTAGCACTGGGATGGCTGATTCCGGGTGCGGGTCATTTGCTACTGGGACGCCGCGGCCGTGGCGCCATCATATTTGTCACTGTGCTGGTCACCTTTGCAATCGGACTCATGCTGCGCGGTCCGCTGTTCCAGCCAGGTGAGCCCGGGCGATGTTCTGTCTCGTCTGATTCAATATGGAGGGTTCATCGGCGATCTTGCCGCAGGGCTCCCTTATCTTTTGGCGCGATGGCTGGGCTATTTCCCACCCGATGTCGCAGGGCACAATCCGGATTACGGCTCTAAATTGATCGTTGCGGCGGGTTTGTTGAATATCCTCGCCATGGTCGATGCTTACGAAATCAACTCGCGGCAAAAAGACTAACTATTTCCTATGAATTTGAGCCTGGATCACTTCGAAATGTCGCGTACTGTTCGCGCTCGTGTGCAGCGTCCTCCTGGGGCTGGTCACGAAGCGAACGGATGAAGCTCGCCTGAAATACGGCGCGTATTGTTTTGGCTGCTTTATGGCGGCGCTGTTTGGCATCGGGTGGTTCATGCGGCTGTTGCACGGCTGTATGAAGACCTTCTACATCGAGACTTTCGGCTGCCAGATGAATGCCCACGATTCGGAAAAAGTCGTGGGTACGCTGCTCGAAAAGGGTTACCAACAAGTCGCCGGGCCGGAGCACGCCGAGCTGGTGCTGTACAACACTTGCAGCATTCGCGATAAGGCCGAACAGAAAGTATTTCATCGTCTGCAGCAGTTCAAGCGTGCCGCCGGGAATCGAAAAGATCTTCGGTGTTCTAGGCTGCGTGGCGCAGCAGGAAGGCGAACGGATTTTCGAGCGCGCGCCGCATGTAAGCCTGGTGGCCGGTTCGGCCAGTTATACGAAGCTGCCGGAACTGCTGATCCAACTCGAGGCAGGGAATCGCCGGGTCACCGGCTTGAGCCTGGATACCAACGAGACCTTCGATACGCCGTTCACGCGTCGTGACAATCCGCATCGCGCCTACATGACAATCATCGAAGGATGCGACAAAGCGTGCGCTTATTGCGTGGTGCCGTTTACGCGCGGACCCGAACGCAGCCGCACGAGTGAAAGCGTCTTGCACGAGACACGTCGCTCGCCGAAGGCCGGGTACACCGAAGTGCAGCTTCTCGGCCAGAATGTGAACAGCTATCGCGATCCTTCGCCTGCCGGCTGGGACTTCGCGCGCCTGCTCGCGGCCACCGGCAATGTTTCCGGTATCCGGCGCGTGCGGTTCACCACTTCTCACCCGCGCGATTTCGGGCGCGGGATCGTTGATGCGATCGACGAGCACCCCACCCTTTGTGACCATGTGCATCTTGCCGGTTCAATCCGGTTCGAGCACGGTGCTCGGGCGGATGCAGCGGCTCTATACGCAGGACGATTACATGCGTCGCATTGAATGGATGAAGAACGCGAAGCGCGATATCGCCATCACGACCGACATTATCGTCGGATTTCCCGGCGAGACCGAAGCCGATTTCAGCGAGACCGTCGATCTGATCGACCGGGTCGAATACGACTCCGATGTTTATCTTCAAATATTCGAAACGGCCCAATACGTCGGCCTTGCACTATGAAGATCACGTCCCGGAGGAGGAGAAGACCCGCCGCTTTCTAGTCCTGCAAGAGCGGCAGCGCTCCATCCAGATGCGACGCAATGCGCGCTATGTCGGGAAGACGCGAAGAAGTGCATGTCGAAGGCTACAATCTGGCAACCGGTCAATGGATCGGCCGGACGAGCCAAAATAAAACCCTGAACTTTCACGATGTGGAACTGCCGGCGCCGCTCGAAGGCCGTACGCTCACCGGCCAGTACCTGGATGTGCTGGTAACGCGCGCTGGTCCCAATAGTCTTGCCGGCGAGCGGGTTGGCCCGTCCTTGCGTCTGCAGTAATGCAGTAAGGTGGTGAATGACGAGGGGAATGGAGGGACAATCTTGGAAGTCGAAATGAAAATTCGCGGTCTGATGATGGACCCGATGACCAACATGCCCATCGTGGTGCTGAAGGACCTGAGCGGCGATTCGGTACTGCCGATTTGGGTTGGCATCTACGAAGCCAACGCGATTGCGCTCGAAATTGAAAAGGTCACCACGCCGCGGCCGATGACGCACGATTTGATCAAGGTCGTTTTGATGGGCCTCGACACTGCGATCCGGAAGGTGGTGGTCAACGAACTGAAAGACGACACGTTTTACGCCATGATCTGGCTCGAACGCGAAGGGCGTCTGATTAGCGTCGATTCGCGCCCGAGTGATGCGCTTGCGCTGGCATTGCGGCACGATTGCCCGATCTTACGTTGACGAAAAAGTGCTGCAATCGTCGCGCAATTCGGCGACGGTATCAGAAAAGGTCAACAACGAGGAATTGCGCAAGTGGCTCGAGAATCTCAATGACGAGGATCTCGGACGCTACAAGATGTAGGGCGACACCCCAAAATAAAAGGGGCCAGGTGCGTATTTCGCGCCTGGCCCTTTTTTGCGTCTTGAATTCCTACTTGCGGCGCTTGCCCGTTTTCTTAGGTGCGGTGGTCTGTACGCCTGGGATGGACGGATCCTTAAAGGTGAGCATGTAGGGATCTTTTGCAAAGCTGTCGGCCACGCCGCTGAATTCGATTTTGCTCCCGATCTTGATCGTGTCAAGTGCAGAAGTAGGCAGCGGCTCGGTAAAGGTTAGCGTGGCATCGCCCTTAGCGGGATCCTCGATGCCCAAAACGACCTTGGTAGGCTTATCCGGCGGATCGATCGAAATCACGGTGCCGCTGAAATTCTTCAGCCCTTCCGCGCCGCCAGGAATTTCGAAATCCTTAACCGAGTTGGTGAAAAAGCTGTCGGCTTGATCGCCGACCAGGTTGCTCTTGATGGTGTACCAGAGTTTGAACCCCGGATCGGAATCCATTCTCTTATTGGTTTCCTCGGCTGCCGCTTGCGCTGCCTTGGCCGCGCTACCCACGGTGAAATCACTCGGTGGGAGAGCGGAGGTTTTGGCCTGCGCAATTACCTTGTCCGCTCCTTCCGTATTGCCGTGATACTCCTTGTACGCTTTGTTGAAGAAATCGGACAACTGGGTTCGCACATTGGGAGGTAGTGCAGGTCCAGGGCCGGTGTATTGGGAAGCCCGCGCGTATTGGAATAGAGCTTCCGGAATCTTCTTTTCGTCGTACAAAACCTTGGCCAATTGGGCCGATACGGGGCCTTGATCTGGATTGGTAGTCAAACTTGCCTTGTATTCGGTCTCGGCGGTCGCGTTATCTTTTTTCGCGGTCGCCACCCAGGCAAGAGCGGCGTGAGCGACGCCCAGGCGGAAGTTCTTGGCTTTGTCAAAATCGGCCTGGCTGATGTTCGCGGGCTTGTTCGCGGCGGCGAAGGCTGCGTCTGCGCCCTCGATGAATCCGTGCGCGGCTGATTCCACTTGGCTTTGCAATTCAGGCGAAGGAGTGGCGCCCCCTACTGCCTGTCCCCAGAAGGAAACGAAATATAGCGCGAGGGAATTTTTTGGATCAAGCTTCAGCAGCTCCTGACATTTGTTTAATAAGGGTTGGCGCTGCGTAGGATCATTCGGCGCGAGCTGGGACAAGGTGACAACGTAGTACTGTAACCGTTCTTGCGCGTAATCAGTCTGGGGATACTTGTCCTGCCAGGTGTTGAGGACCTCCAGTCGCGCCTTGGGGTCCGTGGTCTGCGTAACCTTGCTAAAGAGATCGTATTCCGCCCGATCCTTATAATTCTTGGCTGGCGCCTGGCCGCCCGCCGCAGCTTGACCAGCTGCGGGCTGCTGCGCGGCCGCCGGCGCTACACTAACGAAACCGGCAAGCAGCGCCATAGCGCCCACAGCCGCCAGCGGCATACCCGCCCTTCTAAAACAAAAGTCCACGACAAACCTCCCAGAGGAATTTTACGCAATCCGATCTTTACAAGTGGATCCGGTGCAACCCAGCACTCACTTCATTCACTTAGCGTGTGCAAAGCCGGAGTATAGCCAAACAGCGCTCCGCCCGCAACCCTACCTATCACTTTAGATGTCCGGCACCCCCAAGTTGTTCCGGTGCACCGGGCGATCTTTAGGTAACTCTATCGCATGCTATCATCCCTTTTCCATGCGGGCCCCTGACCTGGCGGTCATCCTAGCGTACCTGCTCTTCATTACCTGGTTCGGCGCCCGGTTCAAAGAGAAACAGGCAACGGTCAAAGATTACTTTCTCGGCGGCCGCGGCGCTCCCTGGTGGGCCATTGCCTTCTCCATCGTTTCCGCTGAAACGAGCACTCTCACGGTCATCGGAACACCCGCGCTCTCTTTCGCAGGGAATTTCACCTTCCTCCAGCTAATCCTCGGATATTTGCTGGGCCGCATCGTGATTTCGGTTCTATTCCTGCCGCAGTACTTTCGTGGCGAAATGTTCACCGCCTACGAATTGATGCAGCGCCGCTTCGGGCCGCACATCCGGAAATTTACCGCGGCCACGTTCCTGGTGTTACGCGCCCTTGCTGAAGGCGTGCGCGTCTTCGCCGTCTCGATCGTTGTTTCCGTAGTTCTCGGCAGCGACGACATCTACTCCATTCTGCTGATCGTCCTGCTGACGCTGTTCTATACGTTCCAGGGCGGCATGACGGCCGTCATCTGGACTGACGTCGTGCAGATGGTGCTCTATGTCGCCGGCGCGCTGGTCAGCTTTTTTCTCATTCTCCACCTGATTCCGGGCGGCTGGCCGCATGCCGCCGCCACCGGTATGGCCGCGCACAAATTTCAACTCTTCGATTTTCGTTTCGAGCTTACGCCCGCATTCTTTCGCCGCACCTATAGCTTCTGGGCGGGCCTCATCGGCGGGTGTTTTCTGAACACCGCCAGCCACGGCGTGGAACAGCTTATGGTGCAGCGGCTGCTCGCCGCTAAAAACGAACGCGAAAGCCGGCTCGCGTTGCTTGTGAGCTGGGTGGTCGTCTTTTTCCAGTTCGCGTTGTTCCTGGCGATCGGCGTGCTTTTATTCGTCTATTACAAGGACGCCGCGATTCCTGCGCCCGCCGTCCCCGAGCGCACCTACCCGGAATTCGTCTGGAACCATTTGCCCGTAGGTCTCGCGGGCCTGGTGATGGCGGCGATTCTGGCGGCTGCCATGTCCAACCTGAGCGCCGCGCTCAACGCCCTGGCTTCCACCTCCATCATGGATTTTGTGAAACCGATGCGCCCCGGCTACTCCGAAGCGCGTCTGCTGCGTTTGGCGCGCTGGGCCACGGTGCTGTGGGGCGTGGTGCTCTGCATTGTCGGCTTAGCCGCCCGCCATTGGGGACGCATTCTCGAAGCCGGGCTCTCCATCGCCTCGGTTCTTTATGGAGCGCTGCTGGGAGTGTTCCTGCTGGGCATGCTGACCCGCCGGCCCGGCCAGTGGTCCGCCATCGTGGGTATGGCAGCGGGATTTCTCACCACGCTTCTGTTCCGTACGCATGTAGCTTACACTTGGTACGTCTTGCTCGGTTCGCTCGCCACTTTTATCGTCGGGTACGGCGCCAGCTTCGTGCTGCCCAGGCGCCTCGACACACGCGCCTCCTGAATTCTTATGTCTGTCACACCCTCGGCGCCGTCGCTCCAGAGAGTTCTCGGCCTGTGGAGCGCTGTCGCGATCGTGATCGGAACCGTCATCGGCAGCGGTATTTTCCTCGTGCCGAGCGCGATGATCACGCAAGTCGGCTCTGTGAAAGTTCTTTTTCTCGTCTGGGTGGTGGCCGGTTTGTTGAGCCTGTTTGGCGCTTTGACGTATGCCGAACTCGCCGCCGCCATGCCGGAGGCGGGGGGCGAGTACGTGTATCTGAGCGCCGCCTACGGACCATTCTGGGGTTTCTTATATGGATGGACGCAATTCTGGGTCGCCAAGAGCGGTTCTATTGCCACCTTGGCGGCGGGTTTCTATACGTATTTGACGGCCTTTGTTCCGGTGCTGGGAAGGCCCGTCATAATCACGCCTTTTCACATCGGGCCCGGCGGCACGCGGCTTGAAGTGCATTACGGACAACTCGTAGCCATCGGCGTCATCCTCATCCTCGCTGCCGTAAACTACGCCGGCGTGCGAGCGGGCGGCAATGTACAGGTGTTCGTAACGGCGGTGAAATTGATTCTGATCGGGGGCATCATCGCGTTCGGAATTTTTTCGGGCGCGGGAGAGGTCTCGCATGTCAGCCAGCATGTGCCGAGCGTCGGCGGAATCGCGGGCTTCTTCGCCGCAATGGTGGGCGCGCTGTGGGCCTACGATGGTTGGAACAACGTAAGCATGGTCTCTTCCGAGATCCGCCATCCCGAGCGCAATTTGCCGCGCGCCCTGATTTTCGGTACGGCGGCGGTCATTGTCACCTACTTGCTGGTGAACGCCGCTTACTTCTACGTCCTGAGTCCGGCGCAGGTCGCGGCGAGCCAACGCGTGGCAGCTGAGATGATGTCGCACGTGTATGGCCGCGCTGCAGCGGGCGGTGTAACCATCGCGGTCCTCATCTCGATCTTTGCCGCTCTGAACGGGTCAATCCTTTCCGGCTCCCGTGTGCCCTACGCCATGGCCCGCGACGGCCTTTTCTTCCGCTCTAACGCTTCGGTCCATCCGCGCTTTAAGACTCCGGGCTCTTCGATCATTTGGCTTTGCGTGTGGTCGTGCGTCGTGGTGCTGAGCGGCTGGTACGACGATCTCTATAATTTCGTCATTTTCGGCAGTTGGATTTTGTATCTCATGACAGCGATATCGGTATTTGTCCTCCGTCGCAAGCAACCTGGTCTCCCGCGACCGTACCACGTAATTGGTTACCCTTTCGTGCCGGTACTTTTCAGTGCCGTTGCCGTTTTATTGCTTGTGAATACGTTCCAAATCAGGCCGCGCGAATCGCTCATGGGATTGGTGCTCATGGCTTTGGGCATTCCGTTCTATTTCTACTGGAAAAGAACAGCACTTAAGAACTAATACGGGAAATATCGGCCGTTTTTTCTACGCTATCACCAAAATACGCTGGTACTACTAGAACTAATGCATTGGTTTGTAAACGTGTCCGCCTTGAAATGATCGGCAATCGCCCGCTAAACTGCAGATAAATCGAACGCTTAAACGCGGCTAGCTGGAAAAGGCAAGCAGTAAAGCGCGATACAAATCTGGAGGTTGGTGATTTTGGACGTCGACAAAATGCTTGCTGAATTACGGCTGGAGCGGGAGCAAATCGAAGAAGCGATCCTTACTCTAGAACGCCTTGCAAGAGGCCGAGGCCGCCGCAGAGGTCGTCCGCCTTCCTGGCTCAAGGATGCCGCTGCGGGAACTCTGACTCTGGATGATGACGGCGAAGTCAGCTCGATCTCGACCGAGCCAAAACGCCGCGGACGTCCGCCTGCAAGTCGCCCTAAGGCCCATGCGGCTGAGGCGGCGGGTTAATTCGCGCTTCGAAATAGCAAGTGAGTTCCCCGCGAAAGCGGCGCGTTAGTTCTTGGCTCCGACGATTTCCGTGCGGCCCGCCAGCGGCTTGACCGTTGGCCCGCCGCAAACACCTACCCCGGTATTTAGCAGCGCATTCAATAAGTTAAAAAATACTGCGTAAATAACCTGTTCGGATACCGGCTGTCGTCCCGGCATGCGGAACGTCCCGGGCAGTTCCTTGGTAATTTGCACCCGAATCGCGTGAGGCAAAGTACGTCCCGCTTTGTCACGCTGATTGGCGACCGACAACGGCGTCTGCAAAACCGCGCCGGATTTTCCGTCGACATAAAACTGACAACGCGAAAACCACCCGAGATTCCCTGGATCGGCGGCGTCGAACAACAGCAGCGGCGCTTGCCGCTCGGTAGCTGCCAAATCGAGCGACATTACCCGGCCCTGATCGTCTATCTTGAAGTCGAAACCGGCTTGGCGCGCGATGTTTCCGACGAATTCCGGGTCCAGCTCGAGCAACAAATATTTGTCGGGGCCCGCCTCCAGTACTTGCATCCGGATATTATTTTAGCTGGCGCTGCCGGCAGTATAGCCGCCGCGCAACTCCTGTGCCTGAAGTCGGTAGATCTTATGATCCGTGTCGCTGAATTGCACCAGCTTCACGACGCTCACGGAACCGGGGTTGTCCGTGAGCCAGTTCGCCACGGTTTTCACCGCAATGCGTGCGCCGTCCTCGATGGGATATCCGTAGATGCCCGTGCTGATCGACGGGAAGCTGATGCCCTCGAGGCTACGCTCTGCCGCCAGACGCAGACATGTCAGATAACAGGACTCCAGTTGTCGCGGCTCGTCCTGATCGCCGCCCCGGTAGATTGGCCCAACCGCGTGGAATACGTATTTGGCCGGTAAATGGCCCGCGCCGGTGACCACCGCGCTGCCGGTTTCACATCGGCCGATTTCAGCCCGAATTTGGTCCAGTTCGCGCATGATTTCGGCGCCGCCCGCGCGGTGAATGGCGCCATCCACGCCGCCGCCTCCGGCGAGTTCGGAATTGGCTGCGTTCACGATGGCATCTACCGCGATTTTCGTGATATCGCCTTTCAGCAATTGAAGCTGGCGAAAGCCGAAGTGAATGGCGAAGTCCTGTGACATATCGACGCCTTCCCTCCTGTTACATCGATGCGCCGATCGCTTCCAATAGGAACGACACGCTGTCCTTGTTAGCAAGCGGCCCCATCGTACCGATCCGCAGGATCTTTCCCGCGAGCTGACCCAGCGCGGCCCCTACTTCAATGGCATATTTTTCAAGCAATCGCTCGCGGAGTTTCAGTTCATCGACCCCGGCCGGAGGGAGGACGGTTGCCAGATGCCAGAGCCGGTCTTCCGGCCTTTTCACCAGAGGTTCGAAGCCTAATTTAACCAGACCTGTCATAAGCTGTTCCCCCGCCTTCCGGTGGCGGTCGAAACGCTGCCGCAGTCCTTCCTCTTCGATGGCTGCCAGGCCTTGGTGCATGGCATAGTACAGCGGTGGTGAGGGCGTGTGATGGTACACGTGCGGGGGTTCGAAATATTTTGCCAGCAGGCGCAGATCGAAATACCAGGTCGCGGGATCTTCGGTACGCTTTTCAATCCAGTCCCAGGCGGCCGGCGAAATCGAGATAGGCGACAGGCCGGCCGGGCAGCTCAGGCCTTTCTGCGCGCAACTGTACACAACGTCGATGCCTACTGCATCCATTTCGACGGGCATGGCACCGAGCGTAGTAACGCAGTCGGCGATTACTAGAGCGCCGGCCGAGTGCGCCGCCGATGCAATCGCGCCGCCGGATTGATACGCGCCGGTCGACGTTTCGCCTTGTACGAATGCTACGACCTCTGGCCGGTCGCGTTCGATGGCAGCTTGCGCATCCTCCGCGGTGAATATTTCGCCCCAGGGCTTTTCGCAGCGCGTCATATGCGCCCCTTGGCGTGCGCCCATAGTGGCGACACGGTCGGCAAAATGGCCGTTGGCGAAAACCAGAAATTTCGTACCTTTCCGGACAAAATTTCCCACCGCCGTCTCCATGGCGCCGCTGCCGCTTCCCGGGACGAGGAATGTCTTGGTGTTCGTGGTGCCCAACGCTTCCCGCAGCCCGGCTTGTACCTCGGCGATCACGGACAGAAAGTAGGGATCGCGAATTCCGGTGAGCGGCTGGCTCATCGCTTCGTAGGCGCGCGCCTCGATCATTGCTGGCCCTGGCCCATAAATCAACCGCTTGGGCGGTGCGATGCGTCTGGTGGCGGTCATCGGCATATCTACAACGTAACAGTCTTCTTTCCGCGGCGGGCGCTGCGACTGTCTGGATGATTTTGAACTGTGTATTCGCTACCAGCGCGCGCGTGACAGATCGAGCGTGATCCGCCGCCGCAGCGTGCCCCCAGCCTTCAGCGAAATGGAGTGATGTGGCGTGGAATCGCCACCTCTGCAATAGACAGCGATCCCTGGTTCGATCAACACCGTCGCCGACTCAGCGATCTCGTTCAGCTACTATCGGCACCGCTCGCAGCATCTCGCCCACTCTCGCAGAGTGGCGCTGCCGATTTCCAAACCCGTCTCCCGCTCCAGAATCGCCGCCTGCCGGTACAGCGGAGGCTGGTCACAATACTTGGACATCACCCTACCGATCGCTACGGTATTGAAGTGTGTGAATTCGGTATAATCGGTGGCCCGTAGGCTTCAGGGGATACTTGAGGTTTAAGCCCTACATTTCGCGGATTATACAGCGTATTACCCTGTTCATCGGGCTTCGCGGTTCGCTTGCCGACGATCGGACGGCAAGAATGCTGCACGTTCTCCTCGCGACTCTCACCGTGTGGATGGCCGTCGCGTTCTGCTTCACGATACCGTTCGCTCCGATGAGCTTCCCAAGGATATTCAATTCGTTCGTCCTGCAAGCGAGTTACGCCACTGCACTCGTGCTGCTCTGGCGCGGCCACTTCCGGCGCGCCAGTCTGGCCTACCTGGCAGGCACTTGGATCTGGGCGACGCTCGTCTCCTCTTCCTACGGCGGTGTACACAGTCCGGGAGCGCTGCTTTACGTGTCCTTGCCAGCCTCGGCGGCTTGGCTGCTCGGATACAAAGCCGCCATAAGGACCGCGGGTGCGTGCCTGATCGGAGCGCTGGTATTTACAGTTCTGGAGATGACGCACATAAGTCTTCCGCCCCAGCGTACGGGAACGCCACTGGGTATCTGGGCCGTAATCGTACAGGCCGTCTTGATCAACGCCATCCCGGTGGGACAGATCATCGGCAGGCTGCGGGAGACGCTCAAGGAACTGCAGCGACACCAGCAGCACCTTGAGTCGCTGGTTGATCAACGCACGCACGAATTTATGCAGGCGCGTGACCAGGCGGAGGCCGCCAACCGGGCCAAGAGCGCGTTCCTGGCTAATATGAGCCACGAACTTCGTACGCCCCTCAGTGTCATCCTGGCATCCTCCGAACTCCTGAGCGAGAGTAACCCAACGTCCGACCAGCTTGAGGACATCGGCAGGATCGTCCGCAGCGGCGAGCATCTCCTGGGACTGATCGACGACGTGCTGGATGTCGCCAAAATCGAGGCTGGCAAAGAGGAACTCGCGATCGCAGCCGGCGATTTGATCTCCACGGTGCGAACGGTCGTTGAAATGATGCGGGGCCGGGCGGAGGAGAAGCATCTGGCGCTCGTTTACTATCAAGCTCCTGAAGTGCCGCGCTACGTTCGCGTAGATATGCCCAAGTTGCGGCAAATCCTCATCAACCTGCTAGGCAACGCGATTAAGTTCACAAGAGAAGGAACCGTAAAGCTACAGTTGAGAGCTCAACCGGCTGACGAACCTGGGCGCGTCCGGCTTTGTTTCGATATTGAGGACAGTGGTGTGGGGATGCCACAACACCACCTGGCCCGCATATTCGAGCCGTTCGAACAGGTGCGCCATCCTGGTCCGCAAATGGGCACAGGTCTCGGTCTGACGATTACGCGCCGATTTGTAGAGCTGATGGGCGGGTCGCTGCTTGTTGAGAGTGAGGTAGGCCGAGGTTCACGTTTCGTGGTCGAACTGCCGCTGGATCTGGCAACGGAGCCGGACGCTTACGGCCTCGAACTGGCCCCAGGGCATCCCTTCATCCTTGAATCAGACCAACCGGAATGGCGCGTTCTGATTGTCGACGACGACTCTGAAAGCGCCACGGTCTTACGTAAGATGCTAACTCGCTCCGGCTTTCAGGTGCGGGTAGCGGACAATGGGGCACTCGGAATCGAGGCGTTTCAGCAATGGCGGCCGCACTTTATCTGGATGGATCTGGGTCTGCCTCAGTTGAGTGGGGCGGAAGCGACACGGCGGATTCGCCAGTTGGACGGCGGGGCGGAGATAAAGATCGCCGCTATAACCGCGTCTGCATACGCTTCGGAGCGTGACGGGGTGATACGCGCAGGCTTTGACGACTTCGCTTTCAAACCATTTCGCCAGACAGAAATCTTCTTTTGCATGGCGCGCCACCTGGGTGTGCGCTATTCGTCTTCGGGAGGGGCGGGAGATCAGGCGCACCCGCAAGCCGCGGGTCGTCCGGCGTGAGGTTTGGGCAGCACTTCATCTTGTCCCCATCTAAAACCGGCACCCCGATGACAAAACTGCACGTTCCTAACTTTATCGTTTTCATCTTGGGAAAGCCCGCCGATGGGTAGCAGGTTATTTGGCTGCACCGGCATTCCGGACTTCTGTTGGTAGTTACATATCCACGCTGCGCAGCTAGACGCTTGTTCCAACGACACAGTCTTCGGTTAGTCAAGCAAGGGGGAGCTCTTTGGTGGTTCATTTCGCGGTCTCTGATGCCAGGCAGGAATTGAGTAGCGAGATCCGCTAAACTCACTGGAGACATTGATGAGACGACTCCTGTACAGCAAATGGTTCTTCCTGATCCTGGCAGTAGTTTGCGTCGTGAATTTGTTTGCAGATGTTGGCGAGCAGATCTGGGGACGGGGATTCCTGAACATAGTTGCTATTGGCTTGGATTGTTGTGCTGTTTTCCTGTCGGGGTGGATCTTCGTTGATCTTCATGCAAGGAGACCAAGAAACGGCAACCATACTCCTGGTCGATGACGACGAAGGATTTCGAACTCCGGTTGCTGAAATCCTGCGTAGGGCTGGGCACATCGTCGTCACTGCCTCCAATGGAGTCGAAGGCGTTGCGCTCTATCGGTCCTCCCCCGACCTATTCCACGTCGTTCTTACCGACCTCCGGATGCCCACAATGGATGGCTATCAGCTTGTAGAACTGCTGCGTGAGACTAACAGCACAATGAAAATCATCTGCATGAGCGGCGGCTTAGCTAAACGAATTCCAGCCAACACGGAATTCTTGCAGAAGCCGTTCGGGGCGAGTGCGCTTTGTGCATGCGTGGATAAGCTATTGCACGAAAGCTGAGGAAGCCAGGTCTCTCAGCTTTCAGTGCGACCTCGGTGTTTTGCGCTCTGGTGCGCCGGTGTATGGATCTCGAGTATTGAGGCCAAAGCGCAAGACACGGTTCATGGACAGGTCAAGTTGAAAACAGACCGAGAGATTAGCGGATCGAGGCCGACATCCCTTCCTGATTCTATGGAGAGAGACTGAGTATTCGTTGTTCTTTCGGCTGTGGGTCATTCCACTTCGGGTTTGGAACTAGACGACAGCCGATTGAGTCGTCCCGGCCACAGAGTGCTCGCTTAAGATGCTTCCCCTGAGCAAAAAAAGGAAGCCGACTCCCTCCAAGACGGCATCGTGAGCAGCGGAGGAACTCATGAGCCCAACGTTAACGCCGACCGTTTCGCAGTCCGCTGGGAAAAAAGCCGCGATTGCGACAGACATTCCAGTCCAAATCGCGACTCCCAATACAGTCGAGACGTCTATTGGCACGTTGACGTTTAAGGACGGCGCGCCAAGTAAGGACACCGTCGAAAAGACCTACGACTACCTCGACCTGATGCACGGCGTCGAGGCGTTCGTAAATGCCTACCAGGGAGCTTCGGTCGCGGCCATCTTCAAGGGCTGCAACGATGCCGGTGTCCCGAACAACACGGCCCTCATCTTCTCGGAGCTGATGGATGCGAAGTCCCTGTTTCTGACGGCCAATGCGGACACCATCTATTTCTGGGTCAATCTAGACGTTACCGATGGGCCGATCGTCGTTGAGACACCGCCGCTATCGCTGGGCGTAATCGACGATATGTGGTTCCAGTGGGTGACCGACTTCGGTCTGCCGGGTCCCGACCGGGGCGAAGGCGGCAAATACCTGTTTGTGCCGCACGGTTACCAAGGCGAATTGCCGGAGGGTGGCTACTTCGTACAGAAAATGCGCACGACCCGCGCCACCATGCTCGGACGAGCTTTTCTCGAAAACAACGACCCCAAGCCGGTTGTTGCGCTGATCAAGAAGACGCTCAAAATCTATCCCTACCTGCCCGGCGGATACGGCACGAGCATCGGCTCCGCGTTACAGGGCAAAGGGACTTTGGCACGCACACCGGATCGCAGACTCGACTGGGCCTTTCTGCGACCCCAGGAGCCGGTGAAGTTTACCGAAGGCACCGGCAAGGTGATGAACACCGTTCCGCCCAACGACTTCAGTTACTTCGAGATGCTTAATGATGTGGTGCAAAAGGAGCCGGCGGGCGCGTTCGACTCGGAAATCATGGGATCGCTGGCTGCGATCGGCATCGTGAAGGGCAAAGCCTTCAATCCCGACGCGCGAATGAAAAAGATTCTTACCGATGCGGCCGCCATTGGAACCGCTGCAGCACGAACGTTGAATTGGAATTCCCGTCCGTCGGAAGGAGGCTATTACTACCCCAACTCTGCCTGGTTCAACCCGCTCTTCGTGGGCGGCTACAACTTCGAGACGCCGCCACCGAAAGTAAGCGCGGACGGAGTCATCACTCCCTATCCGCCCACCGGCGCTCGCACGCTGAACGTGCGAACGACCATGTTCTTCGGCTATACCTTCATCACGCCGGCGATGATCATGCGCTTGACGGATATCGGCTCGCAGTATCTCGTTGACTTTGTCGATTCCAAGGGCGGGTATTTTGATGGCAGCAAGACCTATAAGGTCATGCTGCCTGCGAACATCCCGGCGGGGAAGTTTTGGTCCTTCACTGTTTACGACAACCAAACGCGCTCGATGCTAGACACTCCGCAGCGCTATCCCCGCGCCGGTAGCCAGAGCTATCCGACGCCCGCCGCCGAGGCGAGTGCCGACGGGTCACACATAGTGTATTTCGCTCCGACTAAACCCGAGGGTGTGAGCGCCGGAAACTGGATACAGACCAATCCGAAGAAAGGCTGGTTCACGATTCTCCGTCTCTATAGCCCGCTCGAACCGTTCTTCACTAAGGCTTGGCGGCCGAGTGAGATCGAGCCAGTAGGCTGAAGTAGTCCCGTAGAAATTTAGAGCTCCAAGGAGAGGAAGATGAGTTCACAAACGATAAGCGCACGCAGTTCCTCACAGCAAGTTCCGCTTCCTAAGATTGCCGCCGAAGTTCAGGGACCTGTGCCTGGCAACACGATGACCAAGGAGTATGTCCAGATGGTGGGCCGTATGGCCTACGTTTGGGGCTATCCAATGGTCAACGCGCACAACCGCCGGGTAGCATTCTCCATGTCGCCGGAGCCTTGCCTGGTAGGCGGAATCCTGCCCTTTGCCCCGGTGGGCTACAACGCGATGCTGACCGATTACATCGCACCGGACCAGAGGTTCATCGTCTGCCCTAATCAGGACGTCGTGTATGGAGCGGGCTTCACCGCGCTGGACAAAGAGCCGACAGTGTTTCAAGTGCCGGATTTCGGCGACCGCTTCTACGTGTATGCACTGTATGACCAGCGCACGGACGAATTTGCGCAGATTGGCAAACAGTATGGCACTCAGCCGGGCTTCTATATGATTGTCGGGCCGAACTGGGAGGGCGAGGCTCCCAAAGGAATCAACGCCGTGTTGCGTTCTTCCACGGATCTGGTGTTCTGCGTCCCTCGTGTTTTCAAGGAAGTTAGTGCAGAGGACACTGCGGCGGTCTTACCGTTGCTCAACCAGATCGTGTTTTACCCGCTCAGCAAGTATGACGGGAAGATGAAGACCACCGACTGGAGCAAACTTCCACACGTTCCTGCACCAAAGCAGAATGGAGCCAAAGGCGAGACCAAGTGGGTGAAGCCCGCAACCTACTACGACGAACTTCCCGTCATCATGAAAGAAGTGCCGCCGCTACCTGGTGAGGAAGCCCTCTACGGCTGGATCAGCTCGGTGTGGGACGCTGCTGCCAAAGACCCGGACGACAAAGCAGGCGCTGATCGATTCATTCGTCGCCGCCGACAGCGAACTCGTCACTCCGTTATTTTCATTTCGCTATAACGGCCGGAACATCGGCCACGGCTGGACGGCACCGGCAAACGCCTCACAGTGGGGCACGGACTACCTCAATCGCACTGCCATCTCAAAATCGAGTATGTACCAGAACACGCCAGAGGAGACCCAATACCAGTTCAAAGAGACTGATAGCGATGGCGCGCAACTGAACGGAAACAATCGATACACGATCACTTTTCCCAAGGGACACCTTCCGCCGGTGAAAGGATTCTGGTCGTTGACCGTCTACGACGAGTACCACTTCTTTTTCTCGAATCCGCTGAACCGTTTCTCGCTCGGTACGAAGAGCAAAACGTTGCAATACGGCGCGGACGGCTCGCTGACACTCTACCTGGGCGCAGAGTCGCCTGGCAAGGACAAAGAAAATAACTGGATACCCACGCCGAAAGGCATTTTCTCACTGCTGTTGCGGAACTATTGGCCGGAAAAATCCATCCTCGATGGCACGGCGGTACCGCCCGATGTCGAGAAGGTCAATTGACTCAATTGTGAATCGCGAGTATTTAACGGCCGCCGGCCGGAAATGCGACACCTTCGCCTGTAGATCACGCTGGCACGCGGTATACCTGGCGGCCGCGAATGAGTTCCGAATGACGGTGGCTCCCATTTTTAGGTCAAGAGGACTTACTAATTTCCGCAGCGATTCCCGACAGTGCAATGTTTAACTCGTTCACATGGTCCGTTGACTGGGTGTGGAGCTTGCCACTCATCGTGCTGACGGTAGTGATTCATGTCTTGGGGCTCACGCTCTTGGGCGAGGCAGTGCTTCGCCTAGCCAACCGCTTGAATGGCCGCAGTCATCCAAGGTTCGGATTCATGCTGATCTTGGGAGGCGCAACGTTATTTGTCACTTGTCTGCATGGGATAGAGGTGGCAATCTGGGCCTCGGCCTATTGCATTCTGGGTGCCTTACCTGATTTGCGGTCTTCTGTCCTCTATTCGCTGAATGCGATGACCAGCTATGGTCATACAACTCTATCTCTCGAATATCATTGGCAGATGATGGGCGCGCTCGAGGCAATGAACGGGTGGCTATTGTTCGGGCTGACTACCGCGTTTTTGTTCGCCGTAGTTCAGAAACTCTGGTTGCTAAGCCGAATGGCAGACGGGAAAGAGCCCAGCTCCTAGCCTGCCAGCAGAATTCTCGACTCGGTATGCTTCGCGACAGCCGTTTGTTGAGTTCTCGAATATCGTTCTCGATCACTTGTGAACTTTAACCCGCTTCGCGTCTTTTTACGCGCCGCGTAACCGGATCGGAAACATTGGTGCCCGATTGAAGTCGTGCACCTGCGTCCAAACGAGCGGCAATTGCAGCCGGCTGCTATCTCCCACCACCGCGTTATCCGTCTCAGCGAAGTTTCAAAGATAGATCTATCCTCCGGCCCGTCAAGCCAAAAGTCCCACGAGACGGGTCTTAAAAAAACCACTCAACATCGAGAAGCATCTGAGACCTGGAGGAACAGGATGAGCACAGCAGCCACACGGGAAACTATTTCGGCTCCGGAGGCAAAAGCACTCGCACAGGATGCGTGGATCTTCGGTATGCCTCTGGTCTACATCGAAATCCAGATCGACACGATGACTCACGTCTCTAAACTTGACGGGACTCACGCGCCCATCAATCAGTTCGTCCACTATCGCGAGTTCCCCGACGCATCCAACAAGGCTGTCGTCGGTTTTAACGTCGACACTCTCTACTCGCTCGCACAGTTGGATCTCTCGCAGCAGCCGATAGTCCTGTCTGTTCCCGCGATGGGCGACCGTTTCTGGATTATGCAGATCATCGACGCATGGAACAATGTTCCGCACGCGCCCGGCTCACGAACCGTTGGCGGAAAAGGTGGCGTCTTCGCTATCGTGGGTCCCCATTGGAAAGGCTCTCTTCCTAAGGGCGTCACTGAACTGCGAGTGCCAACGAACCTCGCGATGCTGGGTGGACGAACCTTCGCGGCGGGCCCTGACGACTATGCCGCTGTCCATGCGCTGCAAGACCAGTACAAATTGGTTCCGCTCTCCCAGTGGGACAAGGAGTACACGCCGCCCGACAACGTGTCGCTCAAAGCGGGTGTGAACACCAAGACGCCAGTGCCGAAGCAGGTGCTGGCGATGTCACCTGAGGAGTTTTTTAACCGTCTGAACCGCCTGTTGGTTACGAATCCGCCCGAGCCGGATGATCCGGAGACGATGGCGCGCATCGCCAGACTCGGCATTGGGCCAAGAGAGACTTTCCGCATAGACGCATGGGCGCCCGAGGTACGCGCGGCGATCGCGGAGGGCGTCGCCAACGGGATAAAGATCATGCGCGAGACGAGTCGCGGCAAGATTGTCAACGGCTGGCAGATCGCGCTCGACATGGGGCGCTATGGTACGAACTACGCCTATCGCGCCGGCTGGACCTTCTACGGAGTTGGTGGAAACCTGGCCGAAGACGCCGTCTATCCCTTCGGCGAAACCGACACCGAAGGCAAACCTTTCAATGGCGCAAACAAATATACACTGCGCTTTACCAGTGCTGAGATCCCGCCCGTGAACGCCTTCTGGTCGCTGACGATGTACGATAAGGACGCCTTCCTCGTTCCCAACTCAATCAATCGCTACGCGCTCGGGGACCGCAGCAATCTCAAGTTCGACAGCGATGGCTCATTGACGCTCTACATCCAGAGCGACTCGCCGGGTAAGGACAAGGAGAGCAACTGGCTGCCGGCGCCGAAAGACGAGGACTTCAAACTGGCACTGCGGCTCTACGCGCCCAAAAAAGAAGTGGCGGATGGCACATGGAAACCGCCGGCCGTCAAATGCGTGATGCTCTGATCCTGTATCCGATTATCGCCATGGAAAAGGCGGACCTGCCAAAGACATCTACCCGATTTGTCGCCGACTCTCTTCGTCGTCCTCGACGTCCGCGAACAACTGCTCGGCGTGCTCCGCGAACCACAAGACCGCGTCGGTCAACACATTGGTGATCACGATGTCGGTCAACTCGGGATCGAACAATCGGCTATCGTGCACCACGTTGTCCGCTGCCGTCTCGATGATGTCTGGTCCGTAGGACTGCGCCATCGGGTGCGCTTCGATCGCCTTGTAAATCAATGAATATTTGCGGTCGGTGCATTCCGCATCTGCTTTGCCCATTCCAGCGATCGCCTCACGGACAATCCGCTCATATGCGGCTTGCTGATTCAGGAGCCGCTTTCGTCTTCAAACTTTTCGAACGTGCCATTTGATCTTTCCTCTTTCTTGTCTGGCCACCTTGGCGGCCTGTTTTCTAATACCCGGTCGTCGGGTCTCACCAAGGGAATGGCTATCGAGTTTCCGCATTTTTCACTGAGTTTTTCGTGTTGCAGATAAAGGACTTATTTTGACGCCCCTAAAACCAATGGTTCCTGGGTAGAAAATAATTTTGCGAGACGGTCCAGCATGGGCGAAAATAAGACGAATACGCAGATGGACAGGCACCAGCGCAACGACAACACCCCGCTCTCCTTGGCGGAATTGGCGCAGCACCGGGAGAGATTGCAGAGTATGAAGCTGGCGGAGTTAATCTGCGCTTATGAAGCTGGTCTGCACATGTGCCGGTTGAGCCGTGGGAAGCCCCCGGCGGCAACGTTTATTCAGCGGCTAGTTCAGGCATGGAGGGAGTTGAGAGTGCGGATGCCGAAGAGATGAGGGGTTAGTGATCTCCTTGAATCACGGCGTGCTCAGACGCTTCAGATATTCGCGTGCCTCGTCATTGTTTAGGGTGAGGTTTTTGAAGAGGTACTCAAACTCATACCGAGCCTTGTGAAAGTCATTAAGGCATTGTTCATCGGACTTTCCATGTATGCCCGCGCTGGCCACGGCATACAGCTTGTTCAGCGGGTTATGCCCGCCTGGTCGAAGATGTGAAGGTAAGATTTTTGAGGCATATTCGATCTTTGCGTCCACATGATGGGCTTTCTTTGATCTCGTCAATTCGTTGTAGCTCTTCGGTCTCGAAGTTGGCAAGTTCGGCAGCTTCGCCGATCAGGTCGAGTAGCAAGTTCACTTTGTTCTCAATCACTCGGCGGAAGTATGCAAGAGCGCCGATGCCGAATGCGTAATTTCCGTTGACCAATGCCTTCTTATAGAGCGCAGTATCTTCCTCCCCGAGGGCCTTTGAAAGTTCGGCGGAGGGCTCAATTGAGAGAGGCGGATACTGCCCTACCTTTGTGAACACCGAGAGGCACTTATCGTCCTCGGTCCAAAGCAGCCAGTATGTGATGACTTTTCTTCGACAGTTCCCGGCAAGTGTATTGTGCCTCGTGAAACCTGTCGACTCCGAAGTATTTATCAGATCGCTCGGTTGCCCAGAGTGTCTCTAGCTGGCATTGCTTGTCGGAGCAGTACATCCGTAAGAGTAAGGGCAGGTGTCCGTACCGTTCACTTTTGCTGCGCGATGTTGTATTGGTGTAGTTTGCTTCGCTCCCGTCGTAGGACAACTTTTTGTATAGCGAACCGCTCACCAAAAGCTCGGCCAGCGTATCGTCTAATTGTTTTGCGTTTGAGCTGTTCTGGGCAGCCACTTCTCCGCAATTATCCCAGATAACAGCACCAAAGCCGGGCTTTGGAGGCCTGGTCCACAAGGTTCTACCGGAATAGGCGCGGGGTGTCGCCGGTGAAGGTGGAGACTGACTCAGAAAAACCCAGAGAATGTCGGCGAGCCAAGCCGCACAACCACAACATGGTTAAATTCCCGCGAGGGCGGTCCACGGCCTCAATTCTCACTTTGTTGGTCCTGCTGAGCGCGTCGGTCTCAGTTCAGAGTCGCGCTGCCGAGCATGAGCGGAACTGGCAGACCGGCACACTGCTCGATGCCCAGAAATCGAGGGTGTATCTAGGGACATACAGTTCCACGAACACCTACGGAAACGCCAATGTGTACGGCAATTCTGCCACGTACAACGCGAATTCCAACACAAGCAACCGTGCCAGATATGGGATGTAGAAGTTGAAGTGGTCGACGGCGGGGACAAAATCTACGCAATCTCCAGGCTGCTGAAATACCGCTGGAACAAAGAAGCCAATGTCACGGTCAACGGGCCGGTCGGAATTTCGCCATCGAAGGAAATCACATGTATCTGTTAGATGATGATGGGCGTGAGCACAAAGCGAAGATCATTAAGAAGACGCTCAAGTAAGGAAAGCCGGAGGACGCAACGTCCAATCTTATGCAACCAATAATCGATTCCCAGATCAGTGAGGGCCCGGCGTCATGAGTGCCTTAGTGCAGGAGGCTGGACCAGATGTGGCGGCCTTCAGCAACGATTACGCCGATGGCAGCGAGGACTCCGGCCATCACCCAAAGAATTCTTCGACACGCGGCCATGAATTTTTCAAAATCCTCGGCACAGTGGGTCAACCGTGTTTAAGCCGAGCATCAAATGTACGCCGTCGAGCCACTAGTCAGAATGATAACACGTGTCTGACCTATAAGTGCTTTGTTTTCAATCACTAGGGGGTAGTGATATACAAGAACAAGTGGCAGCTCGACGGTTTTGAGACCGGGCGCTGAGGGCGCAGTGCTTATGCGCTGATTCTGATCGGGGCCTATATGGAAGTGCTCCCCATCGAAAGAGAGCCGCCGACAAATGTGCGGGTTGTTTTTGGCTTGTGGGTCTATTATGCGGACCTCCACGGATTCCAGGTCATCGACCTTTTTGAGAGCGAACCATGCTCCCGGAGCATGGTAGTCGTGATTCAATGTTCGCCGGTCCTCGATCGCATAAAGCGTCCCTTTGATCGGCATCACGACTACCAGCTCCCGCGTGTCGCCGAGGTCGAGATCAACAGAGTTGCACACGGTGTCCAGCCAGACACCATATTGTATTTGCTCTTCCTCGTGACCTGTCAGTGAGCGGAATGAAATTTTGGCGATCACATCTCTAGCCTCAAGTGCCGCACTGCCTGGAACGTTTTCGATCCGAAAGATAAGAGCAAGGACGGGTTTTTCGTCTCCGATGACTACGAATCGATGCGTGGCACCGAAAGATGCAACTGGGTGAATTACAACCCGTTCTTGCGCGATGCCCGCGATCTCGAAGTTAGGACGGGCGGTTGGCACAGGCGCTTTCTCATAGGTGGAGGTGGGCGGCACAACTTCAGTCGTTTTCATGCGGAACGCCACGATCATCAAGACAGCGATCACCTGCAGTATGAGGATGAGAGCCCAATTGGGAAACCGGGTTGAGCCGACAAGGAATTGTCCGATCGCGGCCCACCAGCCGAGTTTTGTTATAGCAGTGGCGGCGATCGCCGAGAACCACAACAACAATAGCGGCGATAATGTTGCTCAGAACGTCGTGAGCTAGTTTCTTCAACCAGGTCAAAAATCTATTTTGGTCCACAGTACTCCTTAAAAAACAAAAACTGTGAACCGTGTTTTATAAAGACTAGCAGAGTGTCAAGCGCTCCAGGGGTAGTTCTTCACAGGACACACACGAAAAACTGCGGTGAATTTCCTATGCGTTCGTTTGGAGTTTAAGGGGAAAGGCCGGATTTTGAGGGCCGGGCTGGTGAGGTCAGATTTCCATTGAAGAGAGGAACCACCGGCACCCGGAACTACCAAGGGTGGCTCGAACCGTGAAAACCATAACAACCTTGCTCGCCGCTTCCCTGTCCCTTATCGGCACAGCGCCCCAAAAAATCCAGGGGGCGGAGGCGACAGATGGCGAGGCGAGAATCACGCTCTTCTCCAGCAAGGACATGGCGATAGGAGCCCTCGCACCGAACAAAACGAGAGTCTATGTCGATGGGAAAGGCACGCGACTCGCCGGGAACAGATTTTTTACGGTTGCACTTCCGCCCGGCAGACACGTCATCAGTTCGGGTGCAGGGGCACTTATAGCCCGCCGTGAACGTCTTGAACTTGACCTGAAGCCGGGCGACCATCTCTTCATTCTTGAAGGTCTGGAAATGGGGCAATGGCGTGCGAGATTGGCATTGCGCATCGTGTCATGCACGGACATGGAAGGGCGCAATCTTCAGGCAAAACTGAATCCCGTTCGCGATGCCGAGGGTGCGGTGCAAGAAGACAAATTTCCTGAGTGCAAATCGCGTCCGTAGAGTTGTGGCGCGGGAATGAAACAAATGTTCTTGACAAATTGTGCGTATGCGGCAATGGAAAAGGAAGCGCAGCGCCTATCGGCTCGCCACTTCTGAAAAAACCTTTCTGAGAAAAAAGAAATCAAGGATGGGCAACGGTATTACTCCAACGAAGTCCCGTTAAATCGGGATCGTTCTTCCACATATCTGTGCAAGCGATGTAGATCGTACTTTTTCACCCGGATGAACAAATTGTATATTTTGATCAAAAGTGCCATCCGGTCTAATTTGGCCTGGGAAATCCCCGACTAACTTTAACGGGGTTGCTACACGAATCATGACAGCACTATTTGCAGTGAAGTCCTGTCCGTGCACACTGTAACGACCGTCCGCGAGCTGGCCAACATTAATATACCCTCCATAAGCACTCGAAGAGCCTGGTTGTTGAAGATCCAGACGAATCAAAAGGATTTTTACTTGAGCCTCAAGCTCAACTATTCTTTTTAGAAGATCGCTCCCTTTGACATGGAGGTCACCATTCACCTGAACATTTCCTTCGAATAAACCGGCGAGCTGGCCACCCTTGCCTCGCACACCAGAACCAGATTCACTTTCGCCGTTTACTCCCCAGCCAGTTTTGGATATGCCGCGCACCCCAACCCCAGATGTGCTTTCGCCGTTTACTCCCCAGCCAGCTTTGGATAAACCGACCACGCCAGCGCCCTCTCCATGGCCACGAACACCTACAGTGTGTTGTCCCGTAGCCGTTCCTTCAACCGCGATGGCGCCTCACGCCGGAAGCAGTTCCGTTGATAACCATTTTCGTCTCCTAGTAGTTAAGTTTGTTGAAAACTTAAACAGACTATCATCCTTTCATGCGCGACTTAGACCTAAGTACCGCTATCCCGAGCTTGAGAGCGATTTTCGATCCACTCGGTTATCGATCTGTGGGTGTCATCGGCGGAAATGGCACCAAATACATTGAGGATCACGCCCGAAATGCTACCAAGCCCAACGTCGGCCCGCTGCCGCACGGTCTTTACACACTAGGCGAGGAGTTCACGCACACGCATGCTGGACCTATCTCAATGCGTCTGGAATCTGACCCGACCAACGAAATGTTTCTCGGCCGCGCTGGCTTCCTGCTGCACGGAGATAATGCAACACATACGGCTAGCGAAGGCTGCATTGTGATGCCGCATGACATTCGCGTAAAAATGGCCGCCAGTGAGGACCGGCGGCTGGAAGTGGTCGCTTGAAAAGACATTTGAAAGAGATGCTGAGTGGCCGCTTCCAAACGCTATCCACGGGCCGTGTGCTCTCCTGCGTATTCGCCATCTTCACGTTGGTCATTTTGAGCCTGATCGTCAGGCGTATGTTAGCGATCACTGACGCGGCCCTTTTGACAGCCTGGACACAGGCGATCACTCCAATTGGCGGCGTGCTACTCGGTCTCACGGGAATTCCGTACGGCGCGACCAAGCTGGGGTCGAGCGTAGCTGACATTGTGGGAGCGCTACAGAAGAGAGAATAGACTAGTTCCGTACTGTCTGAAGCCATGCCGTTCCTGTCGCAATAACAATGCCCCAGCGGTATGTCTAACTCGGAGGTTTTCGCCGTCACCTCCACGAGCCGACGCGTTAATTTCTCCTTCAAGTCGCGCAGATTTTCGTATTCAGGGCAGTTACGGTGAGCGATGTCGAAGTGTACTGGTGTACCTGTCTTGCGATACAGCATCACTCGTTTACCAAGGGCGTGTGCGTATCCAACCTCGTAGTACACGTTCGGGCGTGCCCCTGTGAGATCTGCAAATAAAAACTCCGATCGTGCGATTTCCTCCAATACACGTGTAGTGATTACGCCTTCGTGTTCGATTTCATCCGCACGGACAGCTTTGATTCCGAAGCTCGCAAATACTTCTTTGGTGGCGTCCATCACGTCATCCAGGTCCCTATGTATCCACATCATCAGAAAAGCCGTATCTTTCTGGTAGGCCGGAGCAGGAGCCTGAGCCCAAGTCGCCCCTCCACTGTCCGATTTGGAAGAATCAATTGCAACCAGTTCGAGTATGTCTCGGGTATCGATAAGAGCTTCTTCGAAGATACGCATAGCATCCACCGGGGAATAAAGACCTTCCACATACTCCTCAGCAGGCACTATTCCGTAGCCTTCCTCTAGGTATTTCTCTCTATAACCGTACGATTGGCCTTGGACGGCGCTATCCATTTTCTTAGCGTTGATTCGAAGACGCTTGTGATCAATGTCATCGAGCAAAGGAGCCATAGCGACGTTTGAGGCGATTCGAGCCATGCAACGTCTAATTCTTCTCGCCAAGGCGCGGGATTCCTCTTTCTCTTCCGCTGTCCATAATGATGAGATGGATTGAAGTGAACCAAGTGGATCAGTGCTTTTGTGAGCGGCGCGAACTCGATTGAAAAACTCCAGCACCGCCGCGCCGATGGCATTCCGCTCCTCTCGCTCCTTTGGATCTTTCTTGTGGTCCGATTCCGCGTGCTTGGTTGGGCGGTCCGGTTGTGTAGCATCTTGCGACATCCAGACGCTGATTTTCTCACGCTGGCCGATTCCATGTGTCGCGGAGCATTTCTACGGCAGCAAGCGTAGATAAAAAAAGGCCCCGGTCTGCAAACCGGGGCTCTCTCGTTTGGGGTCAAAATATCAACGCGAAACGAAAAATTAGTAGTGCAATGTCAGCGTATATCGACTTCACCGAGTTGGGAACTCGGAAAAATGCTGCGGGGGTTGCTACTGCCTCGCCGCCTTCGCCAACGCCATCTCAGATCGCCAGTCTTGAACTTCAAAGGTGGTGGGTGGTTCGCGGACGGATACTCTAAAAGGGAAGTGGCCAGTCACGGCAACGCCATTTGCTTCTACTGCGGCGACGAATACATCTGGCCGGACGCGACAATCGCGGGCACCAACCTCCACGATTGTGAACCGAGCAGGATTTTTACACGAGCAAGGGAGAGACGCGCTAGACGCGTACATAGCAGCGCAGCCGCCCAGGACGTATGTGTCACTGTTCGAGCTGTCGGGATGGAGAATCCGCTGCCGGGCGATTAGCTTACTCGCCGGGCTCCTTCTTGGGCGGCCCGACGAGCTGCGGGCCTTGCGGACGTTGCACGTCGCGAAAGGTCTCGTCAATCCCGCTGCGATACTCACGGACTGAATTGAACCGCGAGGCGGTGTGTTGAAGAGTCTCAATCAGATCACCGTGCTTCGCAAGACCTTTCCCAATCAGTTCGAATAGCGCGGAGGCGAGCTTGGCCTCCTCGGTCTTGTCTTTCGCCCAATGCGGCCTTGCGCGATTACCGTCGTTGCGTCGATGTTACGGACGGCGACGAGGACCTTGATCTCTAGCAAGCAATCGTCATCTTTAAAGTCTGGTTGCTTAGGCATGTCGACCATTTTGCTGGTCGCGGAAGGGCGTCACAATCACTTGGTGGGGTATGCGGGTACTGCTAATTTTCAGTGGGGCAGGGAAGTATGGTGGGCTCGAGATGACTCGAACATCCGACCTCTTCCGTGTCAAGGAAGCGCTCTAACCAACTGAGCTACGAGCCCGTGTGCAAAAACCGGAACTGTGCACGATTGAGCACGCTGGCCCGGTTAAACCATTGTAGCTAAAGGACCCGTAGTAACCGTGTCAAGGTAACGCTCTAACCAACTGAGCTAAGGGCCCCTGGAGCAACTCTCACGATAACAAATACTGTCGCATGCGAAGACGGACCGAGTTCAAATCACCGTCAAACCGGCTGAAGACTATTTAAGCGTGAGCTTAAGGCCCCGAGAATGGCGATCGCGCGTTTCTCTGACCGATCGATGCGTTACTCTCCGGTAACTGCGTCTATAATGTTTCTCTCTTCGCCACCACAACGCGACCAGCGGGAAACATTCCCGCCGCCGTTGCGAAAAAACTAGAGGTACTGAGGGTGCCGCATGGCCGCGAGCATGCAATGGCCGAAGCGCTCCGTGCACTTCGGCGCATTGGATTGGCACATAGGCCTCGATTGATTCGGAATCGGCAAGAAGGTTCGTGCCGCTGTCTTTTAGCAGCCCCGTGATCGCTCTCTCGGCCCCTTGCCAGATTCCATTTCGTCACACAACGCGTGGCGGCGGGTAAGTAACCGGAGAGCTCCCGCGCCCAATACATCGATAATCGCCAGCGCCACACTCGACGGTTCCGGTATGCTCGTAAAACGAATGCTTCCGACTGCGTCCTGGCTTGGGGCACCTGGCGTTGGGAAGCAATTGCAAGGAATAAGGTCTACACTTACAATTCCTGGCAAATCGATCATGATATTGGCGATCGGCGTGCCGGGAGTGCATTCGGCCGCGGGCAAGGAAATACCGCAAACGGCCGCGAATTCAGCCTCGACTCTCGCAGGAACGATCAGCGTTGCACCAGGGAAAAAAGTCGGAGGATTTGTAGCCGGCACTAGAGGTACTATGGGGGCCACTTGCAGTAGTAGGCATAACCAATCCGAAGCCCACGGTGCGCACAGAGTATTCCTTGCCATCGACGATCACTAGATTATCTGGCATGTCATTTTGTGGTAGACCAAAGTTTACGAGGTAGAGTGGCAGCGGCTCCCCGACGTTAACCAGTAGCGGAAACGGGTTCTCATGTCCAGACTGACCGCTAACACCTAAGAAATCTCCCCTGGCGCTCCACGCGACTATGCCTCCGTTAGCTTCGAGGCTGGCGGTAACCGAACTCGCAGTGATTGTGGGTAAACCGGGAATCGGCTCGGGAATGGGTTGGGCTACGAGTTGGTAGCCAAGCAGCGACGCGAACAGTAAAGCAGATCGGCGCATCGAACGATCCTCATGGGTGGTATTCTACTCCCACTTACGCTCCACTGGATGCGACGCCGGGCCAGGCGACTGCTCAGTATCAACTATCATTCCAAGAAGCCCGATGGCGCACATGTGCTTCGCATACGAAGAGGGCGATACTATCTGAAAGCTGAAGCGAAGCCGTACATATTTAGTCTGTCAATGGGCGCACGGCAGAATGTAGACTTTGTTGGGAAGGACTTGGCGCGAACCCGCTGAGCGCATTCCAGGTGCGTGGATGAAAAAAGAAAAGCCCAGGGACATAGATGAATACTTGGCAGGTGTGCCGGAACCCGCGCGCAGCACTCTGCGAAAGGTTCGAGCGATGATTCGATCTGTCGTGCCGGCGGAGGCCACGGAAACCATCAGCTACGGAATTCCGACGTTCAAGTACGGTAAGCCGCTGGTTGGATTCGCGGCGTTTTCAGACCATTGCAGTTTTTTCCCGATGAATTCATCGCTCGTTGAGGTGTTTAAGGATGAACTCGAAGAGTTCGACACATCGAAAGGTACGATTCGATTTGCGCTGGACAAGCCGCTGCCGGCGGCTCTATTGAAAAAGTTGGTGAAAGCGCGGATTGCGGAGAATGAGCGCAAAAAAGCACGCTGAACGAGCAAATGCTCGTCGCGCCCCGTTATCGAAACCGGCCTGGGCCGCGGTTTCCTGCGCTCAGATGGCCGCAAAAAGCCGCAAAATAGGATAGAACCTAAATGCGCACACTCATCATTTGCCTCGCCGCGTGTTCCCTCGTCTGTGCCGCTGATATCCGCGCCGCTCTCCAACCGAAAGCAGCTCGCAAGACGGCTCCGGACTTTGTATTGCTTGACGCCTCGGGGAAGTCGGTGCCGCTGTCCAGTTTTAAGGGCAAGCCTCTTCTTTTAGACTTGTGGGCGACTAAGTGCGGCGGCTGTATCAAGGAAATTCCATCCTTCGTCGACATTCATCACGCCTATGCTCCGAAAGGCCTTGCCGTGATTGGCATATCGATGGACATTCTCTATGAAGATCTGAAAGGTCCCGCCGAGGCCTGGAGCCTGGTCAATCCTTTCGTGCAAACTCACAAAATCGACTACCCTATCTTGATGGGCGACGACGGAATCACCAGGCGCTATTCAGTTAATGCACTGCCTGTTACCTACCTTATTGACAGCCGTGGCCGCATTGCCGCCACATACGTCGGTATCGTCAACCGCGCGAACATTGAAGCCAACATCAAGGCACTTATCGCCGAGCGGTAACCTGCCAATCTTGGAGGTCCCACCCTCGAAGGCCGCAAGTAGAAGAAAGCCATACAGCGCATCGTCTGCTACCAATCCAATTCGGGCGAGCCAACGTATACATTTCATCAGCAACTGTGAGCTCACACTACATTTTCCTGACCGGCGGCACGGGCTATATCGGCAGCCGCTTTGCCTCGATACTGATCGCGCGCGGTCACCATGTCGCCGCGCTAACGCGCGATCAATCGCGCCATAAGCTCCCAGGCGATTGCCGTGTGGTCTGCGGCAACGCCCTCGATGGTGATTCGTATGCCGCCGCAGTGGCCGGTGCGGATACCTTTGTTCACCTGATCGGGGTCTCGCATCCCAGTCCCGCGAAGGCCAAACAATTTATCGAAGTCGATCTGAAATCCGCCCGGGAAGCAATTCGCGCGGCAGCCGCGGCGCGCATCCGCCACTTCGTCTATTTGAGCGTCGCGCAGCCGGCGCCCGTGATGCACGCTTATGTCGAAGCCCGCAGGGCCGGTGAACAATTGCTGCGGGAAAGCGGATTAAACGCCACCATCGTGCGGCCCTGGTACGTTCTCGGCCCCGGGCATCGCTGGCCCTATATTCTCCTGCCTCTCTATGCGGTAGCAAAGCTTTTGCCCGGCACGCGTGATTCTGCCGAGCGTCTCGCGCCTGTCACATTACGTCAAATCCTACGCGCACTCGAGGCAGCCGTGGACGACCCGCCCACCGGCATACGCGTCCTGGAAGTTCCGCAAATCCGTGGATTCTAGAACGTTGGTCAAAAAAGTCCTTCGAACACGGCAATGACCACGGCACAATACGAAAATGAACAAATGATCGGGCAAGCCCAGAACGGCCAACTCTCTTGAGCCCCGCCGGCTACGTCGTGCTCGCGGTTGGCTGGCTGGTTTGGTTTCTCCCGTTTCCATTGACCGGTTGGAATTCCAAAATCCCGGATCGAAAAGATAACCGCGCCCGTTGGGGCCTCGTCCTGGAATGCCTCGCCTACGCCCTCTTATGGCTAGGCGAGTTTTGGACAAGATCGCCATCCGCCTGGCGGATCGTCTGTGCCGTCGTTTCTCTCTCCCTCGCCTGCCTCTTGTCCTGGACGGCAACGCGCGCCCTCGGGCGCCATCTGCGTTTCGATGCTGCGCTCACGGCCGATCATCAACTCGTACGTTCCGGCCCTTATCGCGTCGTGCGCCACCCCATTTACACGTCCATGCTCTGTCTTCTGTTGGGTACCGGTTTCCTGATCACACCCATTCCCTTGTTCCTTGCGGCAACGGCAATTTTCATCTGCGGCACGGAAGTTCGCGTACGCATCGAAGACGGTCTGCTGGCCTCGCGATTCGGCGCCGAGTTTCAGGAATACCAGCGCAGCGTTTCCGCCTACGTTCCTTTTGTCCGCTAAGCGCGTACGATCACAGATTTCCGAAAATAATTTCACCCCATAGTTTTCAGGAACTTTGCGCGTCTAAAGCCTTCCTCGTCTCTCGCCTCAGGGCGAAACTCGTGGCGTATGTCCACCGCCGCGCAAATCGCAGCCAATCAGGCAAATTCACAACTCTCTACCGGTCCCAAAACGGAGACCGGCAAAGCCGCCGCCGCGCGCAATAACTTCCGCCACGGACTCGCACCGTCAAGCGAATTCTGGGTGCTTCCCTCGGAAATGCAGTCCGACTTCGACAGACTCCTCGATGGCTTCCGCGACGAGCATCGGCCCACCACGCCCACCGAAGAAGCTCTCGTCCAGGCTTTGGCCGAGCATCAGTGGTTGCGCCACCGCGCCCTCCGGCTTGAGGAGTCCTGCTTCGACTTCACCACCGGCCAAGTCATCGACGCTCAGAAACTCTCCCTCTATCTGCGCTATCAGACCACGCACGAACGAGCTTTTCACAAAGCTTTGAATGATCTGCTAAAGCTAAGAGCCGAAAAGCGAAAAGAAGAAATTGGCTTCGAACGGCTACAGCACGTGCGCGAGGAGCAAACCCGCAAACAAGAGAAGCATGAGATGGCAAAAGAACGACAGAAATGGAATATTCTGCTAGCCGAAGCGAAGGTCCACCACCAACCAGCCCTCACTTTAGACCTGGAGGAGGTCTCAAGAGCCGCATAGACTCCTGACTTCTGCCTTCTGACTTCCTATTCCCTAATTCACACGGCGCACGGCAACATTTATTTTTACGGGACCGTCATTCTGTCTCGGAAATTCGAGCACCGTGCCCTGTGCGAGGTACGGCTGGATCGCGGTCGGGTCGCGGTAAGCGAAGTCTTTGCCGTTGTCGATGGCAAGCAGGGTGTATCGGCCCGGCAGGATTTCAGATAACTTGAAAGTGCCGTCACTATCGGATTGATCGCGGCGAATCAACGAACCGCGCGCAGGGTCTTCCGGAAGCAGGAGCACCATGGCTGAGGAAAGAGGCTGTTCGTTCTGGACTGTCACGCCGGTGAGTTCAGACATGATTCCCTTAGCGGCCACGGCCACAACGTGATTGTCGACGCCTTCTATTAGGTCAACGCTGTCATTCGACGGCTTGGCATCGCCCGCGGTGATAGATTTCAGGTAGAAGCCGGTGGCGTTTTCCAGAGCGACGTCGCAGTGACCCGATTGGAGGAACTGACCGGCGGACTGGAGAGTACCGTCGTTCAATATCCGCATCGTGAACGGCCGATTTCCACAGGAGAATCGAAGAAAGGGCTGGCCCGGAGGCCGGGCGGAGCCCTCGAATGTGAGCTGGCCTGAAAGCGAAGTGGTTTTCAGGTTCTCTGCCGTGATGCTGGTGTTGCCGGTAATATCGATCCGTGTACCCGTTCCAAACCGGCGGTGTTGGCCATTGCGGTCCATCGTGGGAAGGATATAGCGCCCGGGCGCGATGCCGCTCAGTTCGGCACGACCACTGACGCCTACCATGTTGGGAGCGATCGGAATCGTATTGCCGCCCATAGTTTCGGCCGCCAGGAGAGGCGGAGGATGAGGTTGTTCCGGCTCGCTTGCACCCAGATCTACATGCACCGCCGGCACGGCGTGCAAGCTGATTTGAATGCCGGCTGAACCGCCTTCTGCGAGATTGACCGGACTGGCGGAAGCGGCGTCGGTCGTATCGCCGTAATACGTAATTGGATAGGCAACGTCGAGTTCCGGATTGGGCTGGCCGGCCATTTGAGGAAAGCTGCGCGCGTACCAGGGCCGCGCCGATACGGCGATGAAGTACGTGCCCGGGGCAAGGTGTCCCAGGCGAAAAGCGCCCGCTCCGTCGACCTGATTTTGGCCGACGATGTGAATCTCAGGTCGTCCGCTCGACACGGTTTTGTGAAGTGCCCAGACTTGCGCCGCGCCGGCCGGTTCGCCGTTCTGATCGAGCACCGTCCCGGATATTGATCCCGGCGCTTCGAGGGGAAATACGATATTCTGCGAAGCCAAACCCGGCCCTACGGCGATAGCCGTGGAATACTGATCGTTCTGCCGGTAGAGCTGTGGCTGGCTGTTGCCCCGCCGCTGCGCCGACAGAGAATACTTGCCAGCCGGCACATTGTTAAAACCGAAGCGTCCGTCGGCGGCGGTGATCGTGGAGACGGTGAGTTGCCGGTCCTGTGTAGAAGTCAGCGTGACCAGGATGTAATTGAGCGGGCGATTTTGGAGGTGATCGACCACCGTTCCCGTGACGATGAATGTGTCCGGCGCACGCAAGGCGAGAAGAAGAAGCAGCGAGGGCAGCGGCATCAGTCTGCGTCTCTCGTAACCAGGTTCAAAGTGACATTCGCTTTTTGCCTGGCCGTAAGTGTTATTGAAGCGCCGTCGATCTGGCGCATCGCTTCCGGATTGCCATATTCCAGACCGGCCGCGGTCGAGACCGCGTAGAGGCGGTAGTCGCCGGGACTGATACGGTTGAAAGCGAAACTGCCGTCTTGCTCAAGCGGAGCCAGTTGCGGTCGAATTGCGCGGGAAGAGGCCACTAGAATCACCGACGCGTCGGCAGCAGCGTTCTCCATGCGCACTTGGCCTTGTATGCTTGCGCAGTTATCGTCCAGCGTTACATCGATGGAGCTAGCCTGCGAGCCCGCTGAAATAACCAGCGGATCGCGGGTCAGATCAACACCGCCCGCGGAAATCGACGCCAGGCAATTGCCGCCGTACGGCGTAGCGAAGACTGTGTAGGCGCCGGGCGGCACCTCCCGCACCATGGCCGTCTCGCTCAGATTCTCTGATGAGCGGCCGGAATCGAACATGCGATTGCCTTCGAGCGGCGACGCGTCGGACATGAGCTGAATCTGAACCTGACGTTGGTTCGTTTGCCCGGGACCCGTGACGTTGACCGGAATCGAGGATAGCGGTTCGAGCGTCAGTTGGACGTTCTTTACGTTGGAGGATGCGACCGTTATCGTCTGTTCAGCGTGAAAGTGGTTCGGCCCGCGCTGGGATTCGAGGATGATGTTCCAGGACCCCGATGGCAACGCGGAGGTATGCCACGCGCCGGTCCGCTGGTCAGCGATCACGGGCCCAGCTGGTTGGTTTCCAATGTTCGATCGCACCCATCCGAAAGTTGGTCCATTGACCGGCTTGGCCGTACCCGATACGCGGAATGCGGGCGCCGGCGCAATGGCGAAATCGGCGCGCGCGATTTCTCCAGGGCGCACCACCAGCGGTTGTACGGACGCCAGATCGGCGGCGTCCGGATAAAAGTGTGGCGGGTATGCCTGCTGCGGCAGCGACTCATTGGCATTTTGGGTGCGAAGGTTTGGAAATAGTGGCTGCGCGTTTGTCATCAGTAGATAAGCGCCCGGTCGCAAGGATTGCAGATGAAAATTACCGGTTTCGTCGGTTTGGCCGCTGCCGCTCATCTGCCACGTTTTGCGGCCGTTCACGATGGCCTGCATCATGCATTGAATGGACAGTCCTTCTATAGCCTCGCCGTCCGAATCGACGATGCGCCCCTCGATCGAGGATTCCGGGTACAATTTGATCGTTACGAGCGAGGTGTCCGATCCAACTTTGATTGGCGCCTGCCGCTCGACCGGGATGAATCCAGGTTTTTGCGGGATGAAGTATATGGTTCCCGCGGGGATACCTTCCATTTGGAAGCGGCCGTCCTGGCCGCTGAATACCACACGCTGCTTGGCCCCCGTGGATTGTACCAGCGCGTGTGGGATCGGTTCGTTGGTCACGGAGTTGACTATTATGCCGCTAACGGTGAAGTTGGCGGCCCAAAGACAAGAGTGAGCCGCGATTGCCAGAAAGCAGGCCGTAAATCGCACTAGCAACATTTTAGAATCCGAACAGTGGTTGTCGGTTCCCAAAATCGGATGCGCCGGCGCGATGTAGTCCTGGGACTCCTGGGCCGTCCGCCCGTGCGCGGTGTCGCACTCTTAATGAAGGTGGCCGACCGAAGCCTCGTGCGCGAAGAGGGGGACCCGGCTGCAAAACGCTGGTTGGCGCGTCCGGGTTCCACCATCAAACCGTTCAGTTTGCTGGCGCTGATGGAAGCGGGCAAATTGAACGCAAAAGACGCCTATGTGTGCCCTCGCCGGTTGACCATTGCAGGCCGGGATTTTGCGTGCGTCCATCCGGATGTGCCGCTCCCTATGAATGCAAGCCGGGCGATCGCCTATTCGTGTAATTGCGCAGTGGCGCATTTTGTGAAGCGGTTTGCACCGGACGAACTGGCGGCGGCCCTGGTGCGCAGCGGGTTCACTTCGGTGCGAAGAAATTTGTCGGGCGAAAATTCACAGTTGCAGGCTCTTGGGGAAGACGGCATGCGCGTTACTCCACTCGAACTGCTGTCGGCATATCGGCGTTTGGCCCTGCGAGCCGGGGAGGCCAAGCTGGCGCCGATCATAGAGGGATTGGAAGGTGCGGTGGATTTCGGGTCGGGCCAGGGCGCGCAAGTCAAAGACAGGCACGTGGCCGGCAAGACCGGCAGCGCCTTTCCGTGGGCATGGTTTGCGGGCTTTGCGCCGGGCCCCAAGCCGGAGGTGGCGGTAGCGGTGCTGGTAGAGGGACGGTCGGGCGGCGCAGATGCCGCGCCGGTGGCGGCCGCGCTGCTGCGGAAGTTTTTCGACAAATGAAATTCGCCTTGCTGCTCATCTTCGCGCTCGCAGCCCGCGCTGAAGTTATTTACAAAGTCCTAGTCAACGGCCATGTAGTGGAGTTGCCGGCCGAGCGCTATATCGCGGGCGTGCTTGCCGGGGAAAGTAGTGTTTTTCGTAATGAAGAAGCGCTGAAGGCGATGGCCGTCGCGGCTCGCACATATGCAGCCAGATTGCGCGGACGCCATGCTAAGGAAGGATTCGATTTTTGCGACACAACGCATTGCCAGCGGCTTGATCTGAATGCGATCCAGCAGCGCGTAACGCAAGCTGCCGCGGCTACGCAGGGTGAGTTGCTGTGGTTTGAAGGGACGCCTGCCTTTTCCGTCTATTCCCGCAACTGTGGCGGCCGCACAGACGTGTGGCCGGACCTCACGGTTCCGTATCTAAGAGTGCAGGCAGACCCATATTGCCGGCCTGCCGCCTGGACTTGGACGGCCACGCCGCGTCAACTGATTCTCGCGCTGAAAGCATCCGGGCTCAACGTGCCGGAGGATCTCACGAACGTGCACATCATGGAACGGACCGCTTCCGGACGCGCAAAAACGCTCGCGCTTGTGGGCAAGACTCGATCCATTCCCATCGCAGCGGGTTCATTCCGTTTCGCAGTCGGACGCGCGCTGGGATGGAACACGCTGCGGAGCGGCCAGTATGAAGTACAGCAATTAACCTTTCGGGGCAGGGGACAGGGGCACGGTGTCGGGCTGTGTCAAGAGGGCGCCGATGCAATGGCCGGGGCGGGGAAGAGCTACCGCGAAATTCTCGCGTTCTATTATCCGGGCACGCAGGTTTCGCGCACTGGTGTGGGCATAAAGTGGACGCGGCTCGGCGGCGAAGGCGTAAGTGTATGGACCGCGCGACCGCAACGGGATCATCACGTGCTGGCACTGGCCGAACAAATCCGCCACGACTTAGGGCAGCAATTCTCCTGGCAACCATCAGGCGACTGGGAGATTCGTGTTTATCCCGACGTGGAGACATTTCGAAATGCGACCGGCGAACCGGGTTGGGTGGCCGCGCGCAGCAGCGGCCTGCGCATCGACATGCAGCCGCATGCCGGTTTGCGGCACGAAATGCTGCACGGTATGGTCGAAAGCCGGGCAGCGCCGGGGCTGCCCGTGTGGTTTCGGGAGGGGCTGGTGGAATGGCTGGACAACCCGATTGCCACGCCAGTGAAAGCGAAGGAGGACGATTCGGGTATCCGCCAGCGGCAGGATCGTGAGCGCGCACGGCGCGCCTATGTTGAAGCGAAGGCGCGTGTAGCGGCATTGGCTGAACGCTACGGAGAGACGACGGTACTCGGATGGCTCGCGGGCGGCTTGCCGAACGAAGTCAAGAACTCGAGCGCTAGCAATGCCACGACAAACAATAGATAACCGGCACCAATACGCGCCACAAGGCTGGCCACCTCGAGCGCGAACCCCTTTGTTATGGGCCTCCAGTGAAGTAGCTTCAGCGGAACCCAAACAGCCACCAGCAACAGGCCACCCACAGCAAGCCAATAGGGCCAGCGCCGGCCGAGCCGCAGCGATGTCTTCGAAACCAGACGCGCCGCAAAAGGAAGCGCCACCGCCGGGACAACGATCCAACGCAGGAGCCAGATGAGTGCGTGAAAACAGCTCAGTACACTCGCCGGGCGCACTGGCATGCGCAGAGTCATCGTTAGCCAGGAGGCGATCACAAACGCGCCGTGATCGAAGGCGCCATAACAATACGAGAGCAGAATGTACACGAGTGCAACAATCACTGCCAGTAAAAAGAGCCATGGTAGGCGCCTCAGCGTTGTCCAGCCGGCTGCCGCAAAACTGGTTGTCGATTCTTGAGCAAACAGGGCCAGCGCGGTCCCGTGCAGCCACAGAGCAGCCAAGCCAAATGCAAGGAATACTGCAACGCTTGCGACGAGATGGAGCTGACTGTCTTCGCCAATGCCGAGCCAGACGTACCCGAGCCAGAGCAACAGGGCGTTGCCGATCAAGTGCGATACACCCAGAGCGACATGCGAACGAGTCATCGTACTTCGAGCGTCCTCGCCTCGGTAGTGGCCTGGTAGCCCGGTTGGTACATGGGCTGTACCCGCGCCGGGCTTAACTGGAACAAACCCGGATTGACGACCTTCAGCAGATAGAAATATTGCTGCTGTTCGTTCGCGAAATGCGTCTGAAAAATAGCCATCCGGTCGTCATGCAACTCGCGGCGCGTGAACCAATAGCGCCACCAGGGTGGGCGGTTCTGAATCTCGTAGAGATTGTCTTTTTCGATGAACTCGGCCCCGGCCGGGATCGGATCTTCCATCAGGAGATAGTTCCAGTCGGAGCCGGTCACCGTCAACCTGACGGCGAGCACGTCGCCTTGAGATACCGGTCCGTCGAGCGCCGCAAGATGGTAGACAATACGGTCGTCTGTTTTCGAAGGAACCAGACGGTAGTAGTCGCGCAGGATGTTGAGCGAAACCGTCGCCTGCTTTTCCGTCTTGGCCTGATTCGAATAGTGCGTAGCGGTGACAGAGTAATAAAGCCGTCCGCGCCCCTGGGCGGCAATTTCAATCTTATTGGTGTCTGATCGCAACTTGCTCTCGTCGATTGTCACCTCCGGCGATGCGAGCGTGGCGGCGGTCTCGCCGTTTACCATCACCTTCGCAGTCAGATCGGGATGCAGCTCATTGGTTGACTTCAGATAGTCGATCAGACCATAGATGACTATCGCCGTTTGTTTGGTTGAGTTCCACCAGTAGCCCTGATCGCGATGGTTCACTAGCCAAAGTGCCGCCTTCGTCAGCAGCGCGCTGTTTGGCTGCTCATGGGCCAGGAGTTTCAAGGCATAAGCGGTCGCTTCGGGCGTTACGTCCGCCGAAAAATCAAGCATGTCATCGCGCTGGGCGGGCCATGACGCTTCGTCACCGTCTTGATGTACGGTAGCGACGAGTTGCCGCGCGATTTCAGCGGAGAGTACATCTTTGTGCGCTTCAAACGCCAGGCCCAGAATAGCCAGTCCGTACGGCGAGAGCTTGGCGCGCTCGCTGTAGCTGCGATCGAGCATTGTCGGATCTGCCTGGGCCGCCACCGCCAGCGCATAACCGAGATACGCACGCAAGTCCGGCGCCAGCTTCTTTTCTCGCACCAGGTCTTTTTTGATCCACGCAGCGCCCTTGTCAATGACTTCCGATTTGATGGCAATGCCGTCGGCGCGAGCCTCCGAGAGACCTGCCACCACATAGGCAGTCATGAAAGGATGGCTCTCGTCGCTTTGCCACCATCCCCAGCCACCGTCTTCATGCTGGAAGCTATAGAGGCGGTCGAGTCCTGCCTGAATTTTTTCTTTGAGGGACTCCGCGTCGATAGGCTGCTTGAGATTCAGCTCGCGCATTGCTTTATTGACCATGAGGTCAGGCAGGAAGCTGGACATCGTCTGCTCCACGCAGCCGTATGGGAAAGAAGTCAAAAAATCGAGTGCGCCAAACAGGCTGCCGGCGATCGAAGGGGAAAGGCGGATGGACAAAGACCGCGAGCCTGCCACCGCATCCGAAGGGAAGGTGAATTCGAAGGTAGTGCCCGCGGAGTTCGCCAGGGTTCCGCTTGTTGCCTGCCGAATGGGGACGCCTGGCGGATTCACGGGCAGAGCCATTTCGATGGCGTCAGATTCCTCGTCGGTCAACGCTTCGGTTGTGACTTTAGCCTGACGCACCAATTGCGCCTTCGCGCGCCAATCCACTTTGGCGTCACCGCGGCTGGTAATTTCCACTTCTTGCGTAGTCGTGCCGGAAGTAACATCCAGGCCTTCAACACGCAGTGAGACGCGCGCTTTTTTAGCGGTTCCCAGGTAGTTATGCACCAATCCGGAGATGACAACTTCGTCGCCTTGCACAAAGAACCGTGGAACGGCCAGACGTACGATCAGATTCTTGCGGACGATCGTCTTCAAAACTGCGCCTCCAAAGCGGGCGTCGGGCGTTACTCCTCGTGTGGTGGCCCGCCACGTCGTGAGCGAGTCAGGGAAAGTCACCTTCGCGTCGGCGTGCCCGGCACGGTCGGTCGTAATGTCGGCTGCCCAGAAGCAGGTATCTGGAAAAGCCGTGCGGATTTTAGGTCGGACGAGCCTTTCGGGCTTGAGCTGGGCAAGCTGAGAAGGATGGCGCAGTGCGGCCAGACGCATGCGGCGCGTGCCCGCCTCGCCGTTGAAATAGTACGTGAGCGAGTTGTCGGTATAAACGCTGTTGAATGTGCGCCCATAAAAGTAGTTGAGAATATCAGGCGTTTCGTCCGGACGAATCGCGTAGATCGCTTCATCAACGACACCAAGACTTAAATCCGCTCCGGCCGTCGGTTGGCCATCGGCCGTGGTCGCATCAATCGCATAAGTGGCGGTTTCACCAGGCAGATACTGCTCTTTGTTTGTACTGATTTTCAGATTGAGTTTATGATCTTGTGGAGGAACTTTGATTGTTTTTTCGCCCTGGTAGATCTCTCCGTGCCGTAGGAATTGTGCGCTTACGAAAAAGCCGGGTTGGTCGTCGGCCGAGACGATGTACTCGAATTCGACAGTCGAACCCGAAGAACGGAGAAACTTGGTGGTGCGCAGGTCGCGCCCTTCCACACTAACCCAGACAGGCGTATTTGCCTGGCCAGTCACCAGAAGGATCTTCGCCGTCTCCCCGGCACGATAGCTTTTCTTGTCAGGGATGATCTGAATCGCGTGCTGCTCGCCGGCGTACCAATTGTTTCCTGCGCCGGAGACCCAGACATAAGTAAAGTCCTCAACGGTACGTCCCTGTGCGCTTGGTGCACTAACGAGCACACGGTAACCGCCGCCCTGCGCCGGGACTTGAAGCTCCGTTGTTCCTGTGCCGTCGGCGCCAGTTGTGACGTCCGAGCGGCTCGTGACACGCCCGGTGGAACGATCGCGCGAATTGTACGAAGCTAGTTCCACGTGAGTCGCAACGGGGAGTGGATGATTGTCGTAATCCCGGGCTTCAATCTTGAAGCGCGCAGTGCTCGATGGTGCGAAGAAATAGTTGGTGGGCGCCACGTTCACGATAAACGTGCCATAGGTTGCGACCAGCCAGCCGGTTCCCGAAATCTCACGACCTGCAGTGTCCGTAACGCCGGCTTCGATGCGATAGCGATAATCGATCTTGTTGTCTGAAACTGTGGTCGGAATCGTGACGGTGAGCTTACCATCCGAATCCAGACGGCCTTCTTGCTGCGCGATCTGCTCGCCGGATTCATCGTCTAGCGCGTTACCGCCTTCTGACTCGCTCGCTACCTCGTCGACGTCGTACCAATAGGGGAACCAATAACGGCTACGATAGATGGAAAATTTGACCTTGCCGCCGTTGACAGGCTCGCCGAAATAGTAGCGTGCATCAATAGTGGCAGAAACCGATTCGCCTTCGAGGACGCGCGGCTTGGCCGGAACGACACGCACTTCGTACTCCGGTTTCTTGTACTCCTGAACCTGGAAATTACCGCCCATGACGCTGTCGCCAGCGTGGATTTGGATGTAGTAGCTGCCAAGTGCGGCGCTGTGCGGCAACGGAAATTCGTCATGTACGATGCCGTTCGAATTGCTGGTTAGCGTTTTTTGATAGGCGGGCTTACCATCCGGATTGGTGATTTCGACCGAAAACGACTGTGTCGCCGGTACGTCGTAACCGGCGGAAGCCTGAAGCCGCAGAATACCTCTAAAATGCATAGTGTCGCCGGGCCGATAGACAGGCCGGTCAGTGTAGACGTAGCCGGTCCAATTGCGATTCAGCGATGAAAAGCTCCATTCCGCGAGGTTGCTCACAGCCAGATCGGAGCCACTCGCGGCGACGACGCGAACACCCAGGGTCGGCTTGGAAGGCATCGCCAATTGAACGAATCCATCCTTATCAGTGTCAACGGGAACGGGCACGCCATCGCGGGCTACGAAGGAAATCGTGGCATTGGGAACGGGCTCACCGGTTTCGCGATTTACAAGCCAACCTAGAATGCGGCTGCGGCTGATCTTTGTGATGAGTGCAGTATCGGAGACGAGAACGATCGTGTACGCCCGGAGAGGCCCATGCACTGCTTCGACCAGAAAGAAGCCCTTGTCCTTGACAGGAATTGGAACTTCGGTCGATTTCCAACTTGTTTTCGAACCGAGCGGTTGGACGAATGACAGCACGAGTTGCTGTGGATTGAGCAGCGGAGCAGCGGCGTAGTAGGTTGCCTTGGTCGAGGTGGAAATAGGGAGGGGTTTCTTGGGAAACCATGCGGCGACGTGGGTGCTTGGTGACTCGCTAAACTGTCCCCGGAAGTTGAGGCGGATCTCGCGGCGCAGGTTGCGCTTCCAGGCGTGAACAGTTTCCAGCAGAGTGCGTTTGCCGGTGGGACGCGGGTAGCGGCCACCAAAAGTGTGCGGATCTTCGATTTGGGTGAAGAACTGCAGCGGATCCTTTACGCGATAGACGCGAATCTGGACCGAATCGACTTGCGTCCCGGACAGCATGATAGACGGCCGATCATGTGATCCAAACGTTCGATTGCTCGAGAGAGAAAAATAGGGCTGCGCTTCATTCTGGCAGGTGAGCGGAGCGGCAGCGGCAAATGCTAGCGCCAGGCGCAAAAGGAAGGGCAGCTTGGCCGTCATGAAAGTGGTTTCAAAATGTTCCACCGAAACACGCCAAGAAAAGACGGATTCGCCTCTCTAGGTTGCCACCGCGGATCTGGAAAGTGCAAGAGCTGATCAAGAGAAAGGCGGCGAATCTCCCCGGCCGCCGCGCCATCCGGGCCGGTGTCGTAGACAATGTAGGGAATCTCGGTGCGCTCGATTTGGCTAGGACCTACGAAAATCATGGTGTGGAAGCGCATGTGCTCGACCGGCTGACGGAAGAAGAACAGATCGCCGGGACGAGCGCGGCCGACGTCGCGGCCGACGCGAAATGTATTGAAGCGTGCCAGCGTTTCAGCGTTCGCAAACTGGGCGAAAGCGCCGTTGTGAAGATCCACCGATTTATACGGGCCGGGGCGGACTCGGAATAGAGCGGCGCCAAGGGGTGTGTGAGGGACGTTGTATTTGCGCACCGATTCAATCGCTGGAACAAACGGAAGTTTCAACTGATCGGCCCAACCTACACCGTGCGCCCGCAGGGCCTCGCGGTAGGCATAGCGAACGAGCGCGGAACAATCGACGATTTCGGCGGGACGCTCCGCAGCGGGGGTGAAATATTGCACCTCCGCCAGAAAAGTAAACCAGCGCCGGAAAGCCTGACGGTCGCCTGGATCATCAAGGCGGAGGAAACCGGGGGTACCGTCGAGAGCAGAGTCAACGACCGCAGAAGCCGCGCTCAGCGCTGCGACGATAGCGAGGATCGCTAACCTGGGTCTCACTCTCTTCGAAACCGCCGCGCACTGGACAAGCGCACCACTGTCGCCGCTGCTTCATAGCGCACACTGTCGTTGCTGTCATTCATCAGCGAAATAACCGGATCGAGCAGAGCGCGATCGCTCCTCTCGGCGATGGCCCTGACGACGGCGGCGCGTACCTGCCACTTCTTGTCAAAACGGGCCTCGATCAGTGCATCCGTACTCTTCGGATCCGGATCTTTAGCTAGCCTTTGGGCCGCGAGCACCCGCACCGGAGATGCGTCATCCTGCGTAATCGTTCTCCACGCTTCATATCCCATTCCGCCAAACGGTACGAACCCGATGCCGGTTTCGATGGCAAGTTTCTCCATCTCCGTACGATTATGCAAGCGGTCGAGTTGCGTTTGGACCAAGCCACTGCTGCTCTTGCGTTCGCCGGTGAGCAGCGCGTAGTAGACATCGAATGCGATAGGGTCCTTCAATTCGTAGAGCGCGTCGGTAGCTGCGATGACCACCTTTACTTCTTTATCATCAAGCGCGCGCCGCAATTTTGGGCGGGTCGAACCTGCGCCCAGCCGTCCAAGTGTGAATGCCGCTTCCGCACGGACATCCGGATTCTCGTCTTCGAGTGCTTTCTCCGCGTCATTCTGCGCTCGGCGGGACCGACGAAGGAGGGCAAGCGCACGTACTGCCTTGGCGCGCTTGATGGGGTCCTTATTGTCGATGCCGTTGTTCAGAATGTTCCAGGCGCGATCCACCGGTTTCGGGGCGGGCGCCGGGGGAATTCCAAGAGCGATGAGTAGCAGAAGAGCGACCATAGCGCTCTCATTCTCGCAAGGCGCGAATTAGTCCGATGGGTCTTTTGATTTACCGACTGGCAAGGCACGCGTCATGCCCCAGAGGGAAAGACAAAATGTCAATACAAACAACCAGATGCTGCTGGGTTCCGGAACAGGCAAGACCGGGGGAGGCGGCGGGTAGGTGGGTGGAGGCGCATTAAACGTGGGCGGCGGCTGATAGCGAATTACCGGTGGGATAACGGGCATCGTTGGAATGGGAGGGGGCGGAACGGACGACAACGCGGCCGGTTGCATGAGGGGCATGCCCTCCGACCAGTTCGGAAGTACGGGTGCGAGACGAGGAACTGCCTCGGCAATTTCACCGATCGGTGGGGCCTGCGCCAGTTCGATTTTGGACAACGTCTCTGGCCGGATGGCTGGCATCGATAACAACGCCGCCTCCGGTTCGTGCGGAGCCACGGGCACCTGTGGCGTATCGGACAGACGGTTCCCGCAGCGCGTGCGAGCAAACGTGACGCCATCCGTCAACAGGTATTCCCCTTTGTGAATGCGCAGCTTGTTGTGCGTCCAATAAATCCGGTCCTTGATGCGGTAGGAAGCATATTGAAAATTATCGTCAGTCACTTGTACGATGCGCGCTAATTTCAGATTGAACGTGGCGTAGTGTGCGCGAACCACGGCGTCGGTTTGGTGGGCGTACTGCAATTCGGCGGGGGAGTAGGCACCGCCCCGGATCACGGAATATGGATAGTTCGGACGTAGGGAGCGGATCAGCGGGGAGATTTGAGCCGTGGCAGGTGTAGTGTGACCGGCCAGAGATTCCAATTTGGCAAATTTTCGAACCCCCAGCGTCACAAATAAAGCCGCCACGAATGCGCCGAATGCGATAAACAGGAACCTGCGAGTATTCATGTCTTTTCCTGGGCACCGTTTGGAAGCCGGGACGGGTCGCCTACGAGGCTTATCGGCTTGGGCGGCCCATTCAGGAGCGGCCGAGTACGTATTACGCCTAGCTCGGTTACGAAATTTCTGGTGATTGGTAGTAGACCGGAGGATTCTGCGGTGAGCTATCATCCGTCGAACACAGTTCGACGGAACTTACTATCTGCCATCCCCGTAGAACGAACTAGGGCGGATCTATCCCGAATGAGATTTCAGGACTTCATAGAAGAAATGCAGGTGTTGGGGCGGGACCTGGTCGAGAAGGTCAAGTCATTGATTCATGAAGGTAACGTCCAGCGAATCATCATTAAGGATGACCACGGAAATACATTTATGGAAATTCCCGTCACGTTTGCGGCCATTGGGGTGATTGCGGCTCCGGTTCTGGCGGCCGTGGGCGCCATTTCCGTATTGGCGGCGAAATTCACTGTCGTCGTCGAACGCAGCGGTCCTCCGCCCGCCGGTTAGGCGGGACCTACTTCTTTGAGCTTGCCAAGAATCGCGTCCAGATCTAAGCTACCGTTGTGGCGAATCCCATTTACAAACAGCCCTGGTGTTCCGTAGACGCCATTGGCGACGCCGCGACGGAAGTCCTCGCGCACCCTGTCCTCGTACTTATGCTCTTTGAGTTCGTCACGAAACCTCTTAGAATCGAGTCCAAGCTGCCCGCAATACTTGTATAGATCTTTGGTGCGAAGAGCGTCCTGATGGTCGAATAACAGGTCGTGCATTTCCCAGAAACGGTCTTGCGCGCCCGCTGCCTCGGCCGCCTCCGCGGCTTGTTCCGCATGAGGGTGTATGCCCGATAACGGGTAATGACGAAAGACAAGACGGACATCATCGCCGAACTGCTTGTGAAGCTGGCGGATTGTTTGAAAGAGCTGGCCGCAGGCAGGGCACTCATAATCGCCATACTCCACCAACGTATAACGGGCATGGGGAGAGCCTTCGATATGATCCTCAGGCTGAATGGGCAGAAGGAGTTGCGACAGCGGCTCGCTCGCGGTGTTATTAGGAGAATCGACCGGCACGATTTACAGGATGCGCGCCAAGTGGCGAAGGTCGCTTAAAAATACTACTGATCCGCTATCGACCCATCCCCGAATACATAGTGTCCCCGATTTACCGGTTTGTACGGATGCTTCGCGGCTACACTTTCGTTTAGTGTGACACCTAACCCCGGCTTGGACGGCAAATCCGCGTAGCCGTCCTTAATCGCTATGACGTTGCCGTCGAACAGGTCCGTCCTCCATTGTTCCTGATTGCTGGTCGATTCCTGGATGGCGCTGCTCGGTGTTGTGGCGTCGACGTGCAGAGATGCGAGAGTGCTGACCTGGCTTTGTGGATTGTGGGGTGCCATAGCGATGCGGTAGGTCTCGGCGAGCGTACCGATTTTCTTCAATTCCGAAATTCCGCCCGCGTGGCAAACGTCCGGCTGAACGTAGTCGACCAGATGGCGAGAGCAGATATCGGCGAACCCATACTTGGTGAACAAACGCTCACCTGTGGCCAGCGGCACCTTCGTCTTCTCTCGTAGAAGGGCCAATTCGCCTAGGTCCTCCAATTGTGTCGGCTCCTCGACAAACAACGGACGGAATTCCTCCACTCCGGTGCAGAAGTCGACTGCCATGGGCGTCGTTAATCGGCCATGCGCATCGATGCAGATATCGAAGTCGTCACCAACAGCCTTTCGCACTGCCTCGACCTTTCGAATGGCGTCGCGCACGGCGTAGTTGGGCCGTATCAGACCGTGCTCCGCGCTCGGGAGAGCAGTTTTCGCGGCCGTATAACCAGCTTGCTTCGCCTGCAGAAAAGCTTCTGGCGTTCCCGCGACATCGACATACATGCGAATACGGTCGCGTGCGGCCCCGCCCAGAAGTCTGTAGACCGGTACGTCAAGTGCTTGTCCCAGGATGTCCCAGAGCGCGATCTCGATGGCGCTGATAGCGGAATTTAAAATCGGTCCACCGCGCCAGCGTGGGTTACGGAACATGCTCTGCCACAAGTATTCGATGTCCGCTGGATTTTTGCCCTCGAGTAAACGCTCGTTGTCCATGATGGCCTGCGCGACCGTGGCTTCCTTGCTGGTGACCGACCCTTCGCCCAGGCCGACCAGACCTTGATTCGTATAGACCTTACAGAAGACCCAGTTCACACTGCCGCCGTTCACCACAAACGTCTTGACGTTCTGAATTTTCAGATTGAGCGGCTTGGCCCGGGCGATCAGCACAGTCGTTCCCGCCAGGCCACCGAGGAAGCTCCTTCGCGTGGTCATTGAGGAAAGGGTGCGCTCGAGGAAGGCGCGGGCTTGCCGTCGATCGTTGCAGGCTCCATCACTTCCGTACGCGTGCCGTCCGGATCGAAAATGTTGAGCTGGCGCTTGCGATTGGTGCCAGTCCGGATTTCGAGCGGATGTTCGTATTGCTTGCGATAGGGACTCGTGTTCAGGGTCGCGAGCGTTGCCGCGGCATCCGGCACCGCAAGACAAAGATGATGAGCGCTCCCACGCGCGGTGGGAGCAGGCGTGTCCTTATACAGCATGAATTCGATGTAATCATCGCCGTCCGGCACTTTCAGATTGATCCAGGACAGTACCGTGCCCGACTTGCTGCCGCGCCAAATTTCGCGAAAGCCCAGCACATCTTCATAGAACCTTATTTCGGCCTCAGGATGAGTCACAATGATGCCGACGTGCAGAATACGATCTGAGATGCGTGTCTTGGGCATGAACTTCCCGTAGGCCTTTGCTGTCCAGCTATCGGGTTGGTATTCGACTATCTCGACGGTGTGTCCTTCGGGGTCTTTGATATTGAAATTCGAATTACCGATCCTCCCTTTGGGAACCTTGTCTGGGACCTTGACGCCTTTGGAGGCGAGGTACACACGCATGGCTTCCGCATTGTCGGTCTGAACAGAAATGTGATTCAGCCTGTCGGTGCTCGGTTCACGTTCCGGGGCAAGTTCAATGTATTGCCGGTCGTTGATCTTGAAGAACGTCATGGACATCGATCCATTTGAATTCCTCAGAGAGTATGGTTCCTCGAAGCCGAGAAAGTCGTGATAGAAGACGCGGGCTTTTTCAAAGTCCTTGGCATACACCGCAATATGTGCGACGCCGAGAATCGGAGGCCTGGGCGGCTCTGCTGCCCAGGCGATACCGAAGGACAACAACAAGAGGAGGACTCTTCTGCCAGACATCTCCTGATATGTTATCCGGGACGATATATGAATCATTCACAGACACCGTGGCAAGCCATCCTGAAGGACGTGCAATTTTGGGTCCCGTTCGCGGTTTTGCTGCTGGGCTTGGCGCTGTTGCGTCTGGTGCAATGAAGGATTCTCGCCAACGAACACTTCACAGGCTCGGTATCTTCTGCGGCGTGGCCGCTGCGCTCTGGCTGGCGGGGGCCGAGGCACCAACGAAACTTGTTACGGTTTCCGTTTCGCCGCTGGTGATCTCGTTCATGATGGTCTTCGGCGCTTTCGTTTCGCGCTGGAGTTTGCCTGCGCTGATTCGCGGCACTTCGGATACTTTCGCGGATGCCCGGCACGTGTCCCATCTGGTGGTCTGGGGAGTTATGGCGGGTTGTTTGTGGGCGGTGGGAAACACGCTGACGATATTCGCTGTAAAGGATATTGGCCTGAGCCTCGCATTCCCTCTGTGGAACTCGAACAGTCTTGTCGGAATCCTGTGGGGCACGTTGCTGTTCAAGGAACTGCATCGGGCGGGCTGGCTTCGAAAGCTCGGCGTAATTGGAGGTGCGGTGGTCATATTTTCCGGCGCGGCGCTGCTCTCAGCGGCCTCCACATCCGAGGCAGTGCACGGTAATCCGTATCGCGGGATCGCCGCAGCAGTGGGTGCCGGCCTCATGTTCGGCTCCATGTACATTCCCTACCGCAAGGCCTACATCACCGGAATGAACCCACTCACCTTTCTAACCTTCTTTACATTTGGTGAGATGACAACGGTTGCTCTACTGGCAATCGGATCTCTCGGGGGCCCGGGGGCGCTCTGGAGAGAGCTGGTTGCGGATCGCAGCATCTTGTTCTGGCCTGCGCTGGGAGGCTTCATGTGGGTAGTGGGCGATCTATTTCAGAACTACGCCACCAAGTATGTGGGCATCAGCCGCGGTATTCCCTTGTCGAATACGAATCAGCTATGGGGTTTGCTCTGGGCCATTCTTGTTTTTCACGAGTTGCATGGCATGACGGGAAATGTCTACGCGCAGGTAATCGGGGGATCACTGCTGATGGCCGCCGGCGCCGTGGCTATCGCCTGTTCCTCGGCATCAGAAAACGAGTACTCGAGTTGGCGAGAGGCCGCGCAGCGGGAAATTGATCTCTATCGAATCGATCCAACCTACGTAACGACACGGATGGAAGGGCACGAACTCGAGTCGGAGGGCGGCGGCGGCCGAACCTGGCTTGATTGGCTCCTTATTGCTGCCGCGATATTCATATTCGTCGCGTTAGGGGCCATGGCGAGAGTACCCCAGATGGAAATCCAAATGGGATGGCTCGTGGCACTTAGCTTGGCGATGCTGCTCGTGTTAGTCGCCGGCGGCCTAGCCCTATGGCGTATCACCAAGTTCACCTAGCACGGTTGCCGCCTGGGCGGGACCTGCGGTGGCACGCATCCCGGCAGAAATGACTTCTTGTGCACGCAAACCATCGCGATGATTTGCCGGAAAGGGGGCGCCCGTGGCGCAGCAGTCGATAAAGGCCGCGACTTCGGCTTTGTATGCGGCGCCGAAACGATCTACAAATTCAGGTAAGGGCCGGCCGTAATCGCGCGCGGGAAATGTTTGATGAGCTATTGGTTCCTTGCTGCCCCGCGGCCCATATGCTTCTACGGTGATCTCAAAGGGCTTCTGGTCAAAGCTGCCAATTTTAATCTGACCCTTTTCACCAAAAATCCGAGTTTCGACGCGATAGCCGGAGACATGATTCCGGCTGACCTGAACTTGCGCGACGAGATCTTTTTCGAACCAGAGATACAGAAGTGCGTCGTCGAAATCTTCCTGGCAAGTAGTGTGCGCATGGCTATAGATGCGCGAGCCGATGGCCAGGGCATGCGAGGGATTTCGGCCTGTCAGCCACAGAATTTCATCCACATTGTGCACCGACATGTCGGGTAGAATTCCGCCGCTCTGATAGCCATTCGGAGCGGGATTCGAATCTTCGAGCGCTGAGTAGATCTTGAACACACGCCCAATCGCCCCGCTTTCCATGAACTGCTTCGCATAGACAAGCGGGGCGTCGTAGCGGCGCTGGAACGCGAGCATCACCGAGTGTGGATGATCCCGATCCAGCTCCGCGGCAAATTCGCGGTCTCCTTCAAGGGTTCCTGTCAGCGGCTTCTCGAGCAACACGCGATGACCCGCGTCGATCAAGGTGGCGGCGTGTTCGCGATGGTAATTGGTCGGCGTGACGATCACCGTAGCGTTACAAACTCCGGCTTTGGCCAGTTCCTCGACAGAGGAAAAAACAGGAATCTGAAGGCCAGTTTCGTTGCAGAAACGGCGAGCGCGAGCGGTATCAAGATCCGCAATCCCGGCAAGCTCGCACGTCTGAGTGTCACGAGCGAGTTCGTGGAGATGAAGCGCATGAACCGTTCCCATGCGGCCCAGACCGGCGATGGCGATTTTTAAGGGTTTAATCATAGGCCGCAGGGTGCAGCGCACTCAGTATAAGCGATACTTACAAATTTCCAGACCAGTGGAAGTCCAGAATGGATGATGTACGCATGGCCTATAAGAACATCGATAACTACGGGGTAATCGGGGACCTTCACACAGTGGCGCTGGTGGGCACGGACGGGTCGATTGACTGGTGCTGTCTGCCGCGCTTCGATTCGCCGAGTCTGTTTTGCGCCATCCTCGACGAACAAAAGGGCGGATCTTTCCGGATTTGCTCGACAGCCGAAGGCCGCACTAAGCAAATGTATCTGCCCGACACCAATGTTCTAGTGACACGTTTTCTGAGTACGGACGGCGTGGGTGAAGTAATCGACTTCATGCCCTGGCATGACAGCCCGCACGGAGCTCAGGCGATCGTTCGGATTGTCCGGTGCGTGCGGGGATCAGTCACTTTTCGGGTCGCGTGCATGCCGGCATTCGACTATGCGCGGCAACCTCATGATGTGACCATCGACGGGACAAATGCTCGTTTTTCGGCGGGTGCGGCGACTTTGGTTCTCAGAGGCACCCTTCCCTTCGAACGAGCCGATAACAGCGGAGCGCGCGCAGAATTTGTTTTGGGTGAGAACGAGACAAGAAGCTTCGTCCTTGAAATGGCTGGCGAATGCGAGCCCAAGACGCCCCCCGACATCACCACGTACACCGAGCAGGTGTTTCAAGAGACCATCGATAAGTGGCGAAAATGGGCCTCGCGGTGTTCCTATACCGGCCGCTGGCGGGAGATGGTCATGCGTTCTGCGCTGACGCTCAAGCTGCTCATTTACGAGCCGACCGGGGCAATCGTCGCCGCTCCCACCTGTGGATTGCCGGAAGGCATTGGCGGCGTCCGGAACTGGGACTACCGCTACACCTGGATTCGAGACGCTGCCTTCACCATCTATGGATTTCTGCAGTTAAACTACTTCAACGAAGCTGCGCGCTTTATGGACTGGCTGCAGTGCCGGACGGCGGAAGACCAGGAAACGGGACCGCTTCAGGTGATGTATCGGGTAGATGGTTCATCGGATTTGAAAGAGTTCACGCTCGACCATTTGGAGGGGTTCAAAGGATCGAAACCGGTCCGGATCGGCAATAGTGCGAGCGGCCAGCTACAGCTCGATATCTATGGTGAGCTGATCGATGCGATCTACCTCTACAACAAATATGTCGAGCCGATTTCCTACGATTTCTGGAATTATTTGCGCAAAATAACAGACTGGCTGTGCAACAACTGGCAACGGCCCGACAACAGCATCTGGGAAGTACGGAAGTCGCCGGAACACTTTACCTATTCAAAGATGCAGTGCTGGGTGGCGCTCGACCGTTCGATGCGAATTGCAATGAAGCGCAACCTGCCGGCGGATCTCGAACGGCTGCGGTTGGAGAGCCAGAAGATTTTCGAGATAGTGATGCAGCAGGGCTGGAACGGGAAAAGCTTCGTTAGCGTTCTGGGAGGTAACAGTATCGACGCAACCAGCCTGCTATTTCCGCTCATGAAGTTCGTGTCGCCCAACGACGCACGTATGACCTCGACCCTCGATCGCGTTTTGAATGAATTGGTCTCCGATAGTCTGGTCTACCGCTATCGGACGCACGGCACCGCGACCGACGGGTTGCCAGGAACGGAAGGGACATTCAGTGCATGCACATTCTGGCTTGTGGAAGTGCTCTCCCGTACAGGCCGCCTGCACGAGGCCAGGCTCATCTTCGAGAAGATGTTGAGCTATTCCAATCACCTAGGTCTCTACGCCGAAGAAGTAGGATCGGAAGGCGAGGCATTGGGCAATTTTCCGCAAGCGTTCACACATCTCGGTTTGATTAGCGCGGCGCTTGACCTGGACACAAATCTGAACCGCCATCGGCATCCATGATCTGCTATCCCTGTAACATGCGCACTTGGCGATTCGTGGGTGTTGTTGCGAGCGTAGCGATGGCGGCCTGGGGGCAGAATCCACCGGCCAGCGGAGTAGATCTCCAGGCGATCGATAAGAGTGTCAATCCATGCCAGAACTTTTATATGTATGCCTGCGGCGCATGGATGAAAGCAAATCCTATACCGGCTGAATACTCGCGCTGGGGGCGCTTCGACGAGCTGGCCGAGCGCAATGAAAAGATCCTGCGGGAAATTCTCGAAGACTCCGCCAAGCATCAGGAGCGCTCTCCGCTGGATCAGAAGATCGGTGCGTTCTACTCCTCCTGCATGAATGAAGCTGCCGTCGATAAAGCCGGCGATAGCCCGTTGAAGGCGGGCCTCGCAAGAATCCACGCATTGAAGAGCAAGGACGATCTCCCAGCGGAAGTGGCGCGGCTGCATGCGCAAGATGTAAACGTGTTCTTTGCTTTTGGCTCCAGCCCGGATGCCGACGACTCGAAAATGACCATTGCAGATGTCGATCAGGGCGGACTCGGCCTGCCGGACAGAAGCTACTATCTGGACGCGAAGGACGAAGAAACCCGGACCAAATACCGGGAACATGTGGCGCGTATGTTCGAGTTGATCGGCGATTCGAAGGCGGACGCCGCGGCGCGGGCTAAGGCGGTACTCCAAATTGAAACCGCTCTGGCCCAGGCGTCGCTCGACCGGGTGTCGCGACGCAATCCTCAACTGACGCACCATAAGATGTCGCTCGCCGATTTTCTAGCCTTCGATCCGCATTTCGACTTCAAGCGTTATTTTGCCGAGAGCAACGCGCCCAAGTTTGATTCCCTGAACGTTTCCGTACCGGACTTTTTCAAGAGCGTTGACAAGAATGTGTCTTCAAACAGCCTGGACAATCTCAAGAGCTACCTGATATGGCATTATGTCTCGGCCTACGCCGCCTACCTGAGCAAGCCGTTCGTGGATGAGAATTTCGATTTCTATCAGCGCTTCCTCGCCGGGACCAAAGAACTGGCGCCCCGCTGGAAACGCTGTGTGAGAAATGCCGACCGAAATCTGGGTGACGCGCTCGGGCAGAAATATGTCGAGCGGGCGTTTGCCGGGCAGTCGAAAGCCAAGACGCAGGAACTGGTCGCGATTATCGAGAAGAAAATGTCGACCGACATCGATTCTCTTCCTTGGATGAGTGCGGCGACCAAACAGCAAGCGTTAGTGAAGCTGAAGGGCGTCACCAACAAAATCGGTTATCCGGAGAAATGGAAGGATTATTCGGGCGTACATGTGACGGACGAGAACTTGGTGGCGAATGTAGCGGGGGCGCGCGAATACGAGAACCGACGAGACCAGAACAAAATCGGTAAGCCTGTCGATCGGGCCGAGTTCCACATGACGCCGCCGACGGTGAACGCCTACTATAGTCCGCTCGAGAACAACATCAATTTTCCGGCCGGTATTCTTCAACCTCCCTTCTATCAAAGCGGGGCGGACATGGCCGTGAACTTCGGGGGCGTCGGCGCGGTGATCGGCCATGAGCTCACGCATGGGTTCGATGACCAGGGACGTCAATTCGACGCGGACGGCAATCTGCGGGACTGGTGGACAAAACAAGATAACGAAGAATTCAAGAAGCGTGTGGATTGCATCGCGAATCAATATTCACAATTCAGCCCCGTGCCGGGGGTGAAGCTGAATGGACGGCTGACGCTAGGCGAAAATGGTGCGGACAACGCTGGAGTTCGCCTGGCGTTCATGGCGCTCCTGGGAGGCTTGGACGACGGCTCTATCAGCAAGGACAAGCTCGATGGCTATACGGCGCAGCAGCGATTTTTCCTTGGTTACGCCCAAATCTGGTGCCAAAACCAGCGCCCGGAATCGCTGCGCAACAGTGTGCGCACGAATCCTCATTCGCCCGGCGAATTCCGGGTGAACGGAGTATTGCAAAACGTTCCGGAATTTAGCTCGGCGTTCGGCTGTTCGGCCGGCCAACCGATGGTTTCGCCGAATGCCTGTAGGGTTTGGTAGCGGTGCCCTGCCCGTCGGCTGATTACACTGGAGCATGGCTGTTTCGAAGTTCGTGCCGGTGCTGCTACTGGGTCTCCTGCCAGGCCTGCCTGTTTTTGGACAGACCAGCGGCCTGGATTTGGGCGCTATCGATCGTTCCATAAATCCCTGCGCCGATTTCTACCAGTACGCTTGTGGGGGCTGGCTGAAGAATAATCCGATACCAGCAGACGAGAGCAGTTGGGGACGCTTCGACGAGCTGTTCCAACGGAACCAGGAAATCTTGCGCGGCATTCTGGAGGACTCTGCAAGCCATCAAGAGCGAACGGCAATCGATCAAAAGATTGGCGGCTTCTATCAGTCCTGCATGAACGAAAACCTTGTGGAGCAGCGCGGCGTCTCTCCACTCAAAGCCGAGTTAGATCGGATTTCGAGCGTAGCTAATCGCGCCGATCTGGTGGACGAGGTCGCGCGGCTGCATGCGCGCCAGGTGCCCGCGTTTTTCAGTTTTTACTCTTCCCCGGATCCCAAGGACGCACGCATGACGCTTGCCGGCATCGATCAAGGCGGCCTGGGACTGCCGGAAAAAGACTACTATCTCCGCACCGACCAACGATCCGAGGAGATTCGGAAGAAATACGTTGCGCACGTTGCCAAGATGTTCGTATTGGCGGGAACGCCGGCAGGGGAGGCTGCGAAAAAAGCCTCTGCAGTGATGACGATTGAGACAAGCCTGGCCAAAGCGTCGATGGACGTCACCGCCCGGCGGGACCCGCAGTCGTTAGTTCATGAGATGCCGAAGACTGATTTAAAACAATTTGGTACACAATTTGATTTCAACCAATACTTTACACGCATTCAGTCGCCCGGATTTACGAAGCTAAATGTGTCTGTTCCGGATTTTGTTAAAGGATTAGATGAACTTCTGGCAAAAGAAGAAATGAGTGCGGTGCAGCACTATCTGGCCTGGCACTACATCCACGCAAGCGCCCGGCTGCTTTCGAAAGCACTGGTAGACGAAAACTTCGACTTCTACGGCCGGACGCTTACCGGCGCCGAGCAACAAAAGCCGCGCTGGAAACGCTGTGTCTCGGCAACCGACGACGAACTGGGCGAGGCGTTGGGACGGAAATTCGTCGAGCAGACCTTCGGAGCCCAGGGCAAGGAACGGACACTCAAGATGGTTGGCGAGATCGAGCGCGAGATGGGGCGCGATATCGACTCGCTGACCTGGATGAGCCCAGAGACTAAGAAAGAAGCCCAGGTCAAGCTGCGGGCAGTAACCAACAAGATCGGGTATCCGGACAAGTGGCGCGACTATTCGTCGGTGAAAATCGCCGCGGACGACTACTTCAATAACTGGTACCGGGCAAACGAATTCGAGAACAAGCGTCAACTGGATAAGATTGGGCAACCGGTAGACCGCACCGAATGGGCCATGACCCCGCCTACCGTGAATGCTTACTACGACCCCACGCAAAACAACATTAATTTTCCGGCCGGCATCCTGCAGCCGCCATTCTATTCAAACAAAGCGGGCGATGCAGTCAACTACGGCGCAGTAGGACACATAATCGGACACGAGCTGACACACGCCTTCGACGATGAAGGAAGGCAGTTCGATGCCGATGGCAATTTGAAAAATTGGTGGCAAAAGAACGACGAGATCGAATTCAAGAAACTGGCGGACTGCTTTGTGAACGAATATGGAGGCTTTAGTCCACTTTCAGGCGTCGAGTTGAACGGCCGGCTCACCCTGGGCGAAAACACGGCGGACAATGGCGGCGTGCGGCTGGCGTATCTGGCTTTGCTCGATGATCTCGCCGATCAGAAAAAGCCGGTTGAGGGGGAAGTGGACGGCTACACGGAAGCGCAGCGTTTCTTTCTGGCATTTGCGCAAGTCTGGTGCGAGAATCAGCGCCCGGAAGCGACCCGCCTGCTGGCGCAAACCGATCCACATTCGCCCAGCAAATTTCGCGTAGACGGCGTAGTACCGAATCTTCCGGAGTTCAGCGCTGCCTTCGGCTGCAAGGCTCCGGATGCGATGTTTGCCGCGAAAGGATGCCGCGTTTGGTAGAAGAAGAGCTTATGAAGGAAGAAGTGAAGGACAATCCGCTTCTGGTGGAGCGGTTTCCGATTCAGTTCGACGCGGTGAAAGCGGAACATGTAGAGCCGGCGATTCAACTGCTGCTCGAACAGGTAAATGCGCGGCTGGCCGATCTGGGCAGTCCCAGCACCCCGCGAACGTATCAGGATATTTTGCTGGCGCTCGACCAAATGACCGAGCCGCTGGATTTTGCCATGGCGCTGGTCCGGCATCTTGAAGCCGTAGTTACGACACCGGAGTTGCGAGCGGCTCACAATGCGGTGCAAGAGCCTGTGAGCGCTTTTTATACGTCGATCGCGCTGAACGAGAACTTGTGGAACGCCGTTAAGGCAGTGGATGCAAGTGGTGAAAAAGCGAAGCTGGCGCCGGTTCATCAACGCTACCTGCATAAGACCGTTACTGGCTTCCGGCGTTCCGGGGCAGATCTCGACGCTGCCGGCAAAAAGCAATTGGAAGAACTGGACGTCGCACTGACGAAGGCCACTACCAAATTTTCCGAGAACGTACTGGATGCGACCAACGCTTACGAATTCGTGATCACGGACGAGAGCAAGCTTGCCGGCCTGCCGGAGTCGGCGCGGCTGGCAGCTCGCGCGAGCGCGCAATCCAAGGGCAGGGAAGGCTGGCGGCTCACCTTACAAGGACCAAGCTATACGGCCGCGCTGACGTATCTGGACGACCGTGAGATTCGGCGTAATCTATGGGAGGCGTCGAACAAGCGTGCGACTAGCGGTCAGTACGATAACCGGGCCCTGATTACAGAGATACTCAGCCTGCGGCGGCGGAAAGCAAATCTGCTGGGGTATCCGGACTTCGCGGATCTGGTGCTCGAAGAACGTATGGCACACCTAGGCAGGCGAGCTCAGGAATTTGTTGAGGATTTACATCGTAAGACGCAGCCCTTCTTCGACATAGAGAATCAAAGCCTGATTGAAATGGGCAGAACGATCGGGTACGAAAAGGCGAATCCATGGGATGTCGCTTACCTCGCTGAAAAGCAGCGCCAGGCGCTCTATGAATTCGACGAGGAAGAACTGCGGCCCTACTTCCAGCTCGAAAACGTAGTGGCCGGGATGTTCGATATTTTCAGCCGCGTTCTCGGGATCAAAGTGATCGAAGAACCCAATGTGCAGGGCTGGGAGCCAGCGGTTAAGTACTACCGTATCGAGGATGCGCGCTCCGGCCAATTGCTGGGCGGTTTTTATACGGATTGGTTCCCGCGCGAAAACAAGCGCGGCGGGGCATGGATGGACTCGCTGGTAACAGGCAACCCGGAGGCCGGCCAGCCGCACCTGGGCCTGATCTGCGGCAATTTGACGGCGCCAGTAAACGATGCGCCTTCGCTGCTAACGCATCGCGAAGTGGAGACAATCTTTCACGAGTTCGGTCACTTGCTGCATCACACACTGAGCCTGGTGCCAGTCCGTACGCTGGCCGGCACGAATGTCCCTTGGGATTTTGTGGAACTGCCGTCGCAGATTATGGAGAACTGGTGCATGGAGCGCGACTCCCTCCACTTGTTTGCACGCCACTACAAAACGGGCGAAGCGATTCCCGACGAATTGTTCCAAAAGATGAAGCGAGCGCGGACGTTCCGTAGTGCTAACGCGCAGATGAGGCAGCTCGGATTCGGCATGATGGATCTCAAGCTGCACCGGGAATATGATCCGGAGCGGGGAACTGACGTGCTGGCGTATGCACGGGATATTTATGCGCAGTTCGCACCGGCGCCGCTTCCGGTGGACTATGGAATGGTCGCAAGTTTTACACACCTCTTCGCGAGCCCGGTGGCGTATGGGGCCGGCTATTACTCCTACAAGTGGGCGGAGGTGCTCGACGCGGACGCCTTCACCCGCTTCCAGCGTGAGGGAATTTTCAACGCTGGCACGGGACTCGATTTCAGGAGGCGCATCCTGGAGCGCGGTGACAGTGATGATCCCGCGCAACTCTACCGCACGTTCATGGGACGTGACCCGGATGCAAATGCATTGCTGGAACGCCTGGGGCTTTTGCAGGCAGCCTGAACAATGGACTCGTCCTCACAACAATCCGAGGTCGAGGCCGCGCGAGCCGAGCTACAGCATTTTATTTACGCTGCCAGTCACGACCTGCAAGAGCCTCTGCGGGCGATCGTCGCCTACTCACAGCTTCTCGAACGGCATTTGGCTGGCGACGAGACGGCCCGCGACTACATTTCGTACATAGTCGGTGGAGCAAATCGCATGACCGCGCTGCTCCGAGACTTGCTGACGCTTTCGAGAGCAGGCGCTAGCCAACGCCGCAGCACGGTGAACCTGAACGTTGCAGTACAAGCGTCGTTATTGAAGCTAGCGCCGGCAATTGCCGAGGCATCCGCGAAAGTCACGCGCGAGGATCTACCGGAAGTTCTTGCCGATGAATCCGAGATCACCCAGCTCTTCGAACATTTAATCAGTAATGCGCTGAAGTTTCGAAGTACGTCGAAGAACCCGGAGATCGCGATTCGATTGCAGCAGGGAAGTGGCGAATATGTGATTTCGGTTGCCGATAACGGCCGCGGGATCGCGCCTGGCTTTCACAAAGAAGTATTTGCTCCTTTCAAACGCATGCAGGGAAAAGAGGTGGCGGGAAGCGGCCTGGGTCTCGCGATTTGTAGCAAGATTGTCAGTGCCCATGGCGGCCGGATCTGGATCGAAAGCGATGGCCACAACGGGACAACCGTAAAATTCACTTTGCCCGATTTCTGATTTATGGCGCGTTTGGCGCGCGGTCCGGACAGACCCGGCGTCCGCTTTGCGCCAGGAATAAACGGTGCATTGCGCCCGTGACTGGTGGATTTCAACCAGTTCGTGAACTGTAAACTACCTTGTTTTTAATGGCTTGAAGAATGGAAGCCGGCGTGTAGTCAGTTCAGTGGGATAAGGCTCATGTACCGCGCTCTCATAAGCCTGGTTGTACTGTCGCTGGTGCCGCTGGCGGCGCAGCAGTATCCCTCGTATCCACAGCCTGCAGCGGATTCCGGCTACGGCGACGCGCCAGACATCGCGAGCGATCAGCAGCATGGCGTGGCACGGATCAGCATTGTACAAGGCGACGTAAACCTGAAGCGCGGGGACAATGGGCAATTGAGCGCCGCCGTGGCGAACGCGCCAATGATGGCGCGCGATCATCTGGAGACCGCGCCGGGCTCGCGGGCCGAGGTGGAGTTGGACGCGACGAGCCTGATTCGTCTGGCACCTAATACCGATATTGGATTCTCCGATCTCGCTTACCGGCGGTATCAGGTGCAGCTCGGAATCGGAACGATCGTCTTACGCGTGCTCGGCGATTCGAGCGCGCAATTGGAGATCGATACGCCCAGCGTGGCGCTGCGGCCGGCGGGAGCAGGTGAGTACCGCATCTCTGTTTTCGATAACGGAACGTCGCAAGTCACCGTGCGTTCCGGCCGCCTGGAGATGAACGGCGCGCGTGGATCGGAGATGGTGGAGCCCGGACACAGCCTGCTCGTACGCGGCGATTCGTCCGATCCGGAATTTCAGACTTCGTATGAGATCGCCCGCGATCAGTTCGACGATTGGAGCGCCGCGCGCGACCGCGAGTTGCAGGCGGCGCAGGCCTATCGTTATGTGAGTCCCGATGTGAATGGCGCGAGAGACTTGGATGCGTATGGCGACTGGGTACCTTCCGAGTACGGAGAGGCATGGTCGCCACGCGGAGTGGCAGCCGACTGGTCGCCCTATAGCACCGGCCAGTGGGCGTGGCAGGACTACTATGGCTGGACCTGGGTCGACTCCGCACCATGGGGTTGGGCGCCGTATCACTACGGCCGTTGGTTTTGGAACGTGGGGAGCCGCGGCTGGTGCTGGTGGCCGGGCGGACGCACGTCGGCGGCTTACTGGAGCCCGGCGCAAGTGGGGTTTTTCGGATGGGGCGGCCGGGGCGGCCTGGGTTGGGTTGCGTTGGCGCCACATGAACCCTTTCACGCCTGGTGGGGACGCGGTCTGCGCGGAGCGGGTGCGTTTCCGTATGGCGGCGGCGTGGAGTTGGGAAGGATGTATCGGAACGCGAACGTGCGTGGTGGCGCGATGACAGCATTTGGCGATCGGTTCGGTGGTCCGAACCAGCACTTCAACGCCGCCACACGCGGGCAGCTCACGCGCGCTAACTTGTTTAACGGCCAAATTCCGGTGTCGCCGACGCAGTCCAGTTTTCGCTTCTCGAATCGTACGGCGATTGCAAATCCGCGGCTCGCCGTAGCCGCAAATCGGCGGTTTGTGACCGACAGGCAAAGCTTCGGTGTCCAGAGAGCGGGGCAGCACGGCTTCACTCCCGCCCAGACGTCTCGTGCGCCGGCGACTTCTTCGAGCGGATGGCAGCGTTTTGGCTCGCCTGGATATTCAAACCGGCAGAGCTTCGCGCGCCAGCCCGAGGAAAGCAGCGGCTGGCACCGCTTTGGCCAGCCACGACCGGCGACGCCTAACTCATTCGTGAATTCGCCGCGGCCGAACGGAAGTGGATCCTCCGGATCCTGGCAGAGTTTCCGTGGGTACGGCGGCAATCGTGGCGGAAGTGCGTCCCGACAGCCACAACAACGTTACAACGCACCACAGCGATCGAATCAGGGTGGCGGCGGCTACCGCGGCGGCGGTGGGGGTGAACATTCATCGTCTGGAAACAGCGGCGGCCATGGTGGAGGCGGAGGCGCAGGGCATTCTTCTGGAGGCCATCAAGGCCGCTGACCTAGGCAATAATTTCCCTCAGCCGCTCCGGCCGCCTGACAGGCTGGAGCGGCCTTTTTTCTCGGTTTGCACAATAGTGGTATAAATATACTTCACTGACAGAACATGATAGCCTAGATCTGCTTAGGATCATGCAAGAGCTAAAAGTGTCTGCATTGAGTAGAGGCTGTAGAGTGGATCGAATACCGTCGGAACCGCTTTAATGACATGTCACTTGAGCGGCTTAGTTCACAGGACAAAGAAGATGCCAGCGGCCGACTGAATACACTGCTCGAATCCTGTGAAAAGCTTGGGTTACGTGATGCAAAGACCACCATCAGCCTTGCTCTTCGATGGTTTAAAAATTCCAGAAATAATGACCCAGATGCGGCAATGGTTCACCTAGAACACGTACAAAGAGCTTTCAATGAACAAATCGGCGATATCCGTTTTTTGGGGCTCGCGAAAGATCGCGCAGAGTTTTACGGCAATGTTGGCTTGTTCGGACTAAACGTGATGTGCGCGTTTCCTTCTGCTGGAACAGATATAAAAAGCGCATTAAACTGCTTGGCTCTGGAGCTAAACACAGCCTGCGTATTTCACCTGATGCGCGTAGCGGAAGTTGGACTTCGCGCTTTGGCTCGGGATAGACAGGTGCAATTTCCGAAAGCGCCCATAGAGCTTGCCTCATGGGAGGAAATCATACGTAAACTTGAAGATGCGGAGGAGCGTATCCACCAGTACCCAAAAACCCTACATCGTGAGCAGCAGTACGAGTTCTATCACGGTGCTTTGATGGAAGTCAGGCGGTTCAAAAATGTTTGGCGCAACAATATAATGCATGCTAGAGATGACTACGACCGCAACCAAGCACTCAGCGTGTTTAACCACGTGCGAGATTTCATGATCGTTTTGGCTAATCGCATTTCAGAACAGAGCGAACCATTGCCGGAAATATGGACCGAAGAGACCATTGAGCCAAAGCTCCCCTATGACTAAAGGTAGAGGGTCGAGAAGGAACTCCACTCTCGCGATATCATCGTTTCAAATGAAGCCCAATACGGAAATGGATAGTTTACATAATATCTGTTATCGGTCCAATAGCTCGACCTGTACTTTGCTCCATCTCAACGATCCCCACAGCACCCATCCCGAATCACACATCAACAGATTTATGAATTTCAACGTTGCCGATTTAAGCGTGCTATGAACTTAAGAGGTGGGAACTGTTCGGTTGCACAAAGGCGATTTTGAGCTGTATTTCGTGGCCCGGAAGTTTGGGAGTCGAAGAGTTCTCTTGCTATTGAAGTTGGCATCACGGATCTCGTTTGGCAGTCGCGGGACCGGTCTTCGGCGAATACAAGGAAAGTTTTCAGGAGGAACATGAACGACGTTCACGCATTATCGGCGAAACAAGCAGGCGGGCGGCTGGAGCCGTTTTCATACGATCCGGGGCCGCTTAGGGACGAACAGGTTGAAATCGAAGTCCAGTATTGCGGGATCTGCCATTCGGATCTATCGATGCTCAACAATGAATGGGGCATGACGCAGTTCCCTTTCGTGCCTGGTCACGAGGCGATCGGCAAGGTGATTGCAATGGGTGCAAAGGCGAAAACGGTGAAGGTAGGACAGACGGTTGGGCTTGGCTGGAACGCGGGTAGCTGTCTCGCCTGCCATCAATGTCTAACCGGCAATCACAATCTATGCGTGAATCTGGAGTCGACCATGATTGGTCGATTCGGCGCTTACGCAACACGAGTCCGTTGTCATTGGGTCTGGGCCACGCCTGTGCCGGACGGCGTGGATGAAGCCAAAGCCGGGCCACTGCTCTGCGGCGGCATCACGGTCTTCGGCCCATTGGTGCACTTCGAGGTGAAGCCGACGGATCGTGTCGCCGTTATCGGGATCGGCGGTTTGGGCCATATGGCCCTGCAATTCCTGAACAAGTGGGGTTGCCACGTAACAGCGTTCACATCGTCGGCTTCCAAGGCAGATGAGGCGAAAAACATGGGGGCGCACGCCGTGCTAAATACGCGTTCCGCAGAGGAGCTGAAGCAGGCCGGCGGGTCGTTCGATTTCATCCTTTCCACAGTCGCCGCGCCTGATTTAGATTTCAACCCCTACATTTCCGCCCTCGCACCAAACGGGCGATTACACATTGTCGGCGCCATTCCCGAGTTGAGGGTGGGGATTTTCCCTCTGATTTTGGGGCAAAGGTCGGTCTCAGCGAGCCCGACCGGACCACCCGCCACTGTCAACGCCATGTTCGATTTTTCCGCGCGACATAACATCGTCCCAATCACTGAGGAGTTCCCGATGTCGAAGGCGAATGAAGCCTTGGCACATTTGGAGGCGGGGAAAGCACGCTATCGAATCGTTCTAAAGAACGATTTGCAATAAACGCTTAGCATAAGGCTGCGTTCCAAGCCGCTCAAGCGCGCGGATTTTACTCCACGAGATACGCCACAAAAGAACACGGGCGCACCAGACAGACCCTTCGGCGAATCTGCTGCAGTAAGAGTCGCGGCTGCTGCCCGGCACCGTTACTCTTCGCGAATGGCATTCACCGGATTCAATGAGGCCGCCCGGCGCGCTGGCAACCAGCACGCAAAGAGTCCGACCGCCGTGAGCAATACGCTGACGCCGTTTGTTCCAGCGGCCCGGGGCGGATCAACTCTGGCCGAATGTGTTGCAGGCTGCGATCTTGCCGGAATTCAAGCCGCGCTGAAACCAAGTGGTACGCTGCGCGGCCGAACCGTGGGTGAAATTTTCGGGGCTGACCCGGCCGGTGGACATTTTCTGAATGCGATCATCGCCCACGGCTGCGGCCGCGCTTAACGCGGATTCAACATCGGCGCTATCGATGAGCCGGCGTTGCGCAGTGGAATTTCCCCAGACGCCCGCGAAACAATCCGCCTGTAGCTCCAGCGCTACCGAGAGTGCGTTTGCCTGACGCGGGCGCCGCTCTTGCAGAGCATGCACTTTAGGCTCGATACCCAGAACCTTCTGTACATGGTGGCCGATTTCGTGAGCCAGCACATAGGCCTGAGCGAACTCGCCGTTGGAGGCGCCAAACCGTGTGCGCAGCTCGTCAAAGAAACCCAGGTCCAGGTACACTTTTTCGTCCTCCGGACAATAGAAGGGTCCGGTGGCGTCTTGTGCCATGCCGCATCCGGAGGGATAAGCGTCGCGAAACAAGACGAGCTTGGCGTGGCGGTAACGAGTACCGGCGTCGCGCGGCAGGATCTGATCCCAGTTCCGTTGCGCATCGTCGAGAACGAAGGACATGAATTGGACTTGCGTTTGTTCCTGTGGCGCGGTCTGACGCGCCGCGGACCGTGTGGTTTCTGGAGCGCCTGCATCGCCTGAAAACAGCGTAAAAAAGTTGTGCCGGAAGATCAGGCTTAGCAAGCCTACGATGAGGATGCCGCCGAGTCCCAGGCGCCCGCCCCCGAATCCTCGGAAACCGCCGCCTCCGCCGCTTTCGTTCCGCCGATCTTCCAGGTCGTCGCTGAGTCCGCCGGGCGTCCATTGCATGCTTTATAGCGTATACGGTTCTTGTGCGAGAAAATGGGTCTGATGTCGAAAGTACTAGATGAGGTCTTGAAAGCTAACCAATCGTATGCAGCCAGTTTCGGGGGCAAGGGCAAGCTCGCTTCGCCACCTGCTCGCCAATTCGCGATTCTGACCTGCATGGACGCCCGGCTGGATCCGGCTAAATTCGCCGGGCTCGCTGAAGGTGATGCACATGTGATTCGCAACGCGGGAGGACGAGCAAGCGATGATGCGATCCGGTCGTTAGTAATTTCTTACAAGCTGCTCGGGACTAAGGAATGGTTTGTCGTGCACCACACCGATTGTGGAATGTTGAGATTTACCAATGAGGTTATGCGTGATTTGCTTTCGCAAAGCCTGGAAACGGCGAGTGTGCGGGACGGACAGTGGAAAGATCCAGGTACAGGCGGCGGGTCAACGGCTGGAAATCATATTGACTGGCTCGCGTTCCAAGACCTGGAGAAGAGTGTCGTGGCAGACGTCGCACGGATTCGTTCCCATCCTCTGGTTCCAGCACGCATCCCGATTCATGGCTATATTTACGAGGTCACCACTGGGCGATTGATCGAAGTCCCGGAGGCGACCGAAGCCGGAGAATCACCCGACGCGCGGCGTCAGGCCGCCACCCGGTAATATAAGCGATGTCTCGACTCGCTCTATTGCGACTATCCTCCAGATGACGTAGAGCTGGTCATTTACGGATTCGGGTTGGCGCTTTTGTCTCCAGATGGTTGAATCGGCTTCGTGTCGGCGTAGGCCAGCCAGAAGCCCATCATTTCTTCATTACTCGGCTCGCCCCAACGAATGGTCTTTGACGGATCTGGGTTGAGAGGATTGTTCGCCGAATTGTCGAAGTACGCTGTTGTAATCAGGCGCGTGCCCTTTGGAATCAAAAACTGACGCTTCAGGAAGTAAGTTTCCTGCCAGCGGAAATCGTATTTAGGCACTTTGAAAAGCAACTCGTGCCGGCCGTCGGGATAAATGGCCTGAGTTTCCATGCTTTTGCCGCGGAAGTGCATATGGGCGGTATAAGCAACCGCCGTGACGTCTTTTGGCATCGTAAAGCAAGAAGTTACTTTTTGATTGCCAACACCAGGCGGAATCTGAAACCAGTTGTTCCAGATTTCATACTGTGCTACTTCGTGCTTCACTGTTTCTCTGGCAAATACAAGACCTATGCTGGTGCGGTCAACAACTTCGTGCTGCAGTCTGTTGCTATAGTGCACCTGAAATTGCAGGTAGGAGCCGGCCGGTATACGCAGCGCAAAACCCGACGGCCGAACTTCGGCCAGATGTCCCGGAAGATAGATGGACGGAACGATGTTGACGTTCCCGCTGCTTGGATCTTTGATCTCGCCGTCGGGTGACGGAGCGCACCCGTCATTAGCGACCGGGGCGTCCGGTTTCATATGGTTCACCTTGCCGGTCCTAAAGTGATACTCATCTACCGTCTCTATTTCGCCGTGCTTGGCCTTCAGCTGAGGAACCTTGTCGGCACTCACGACGCTGACCGTGGCATGGTGCACCACTCTCCGGTCTCCTGGTACTACCTCCGCTGCTTCTATCCACTTGTCCTCGGTGAAATTTGTAGGCACATAGATGTATTCGTAGTCGTCTTGATCGCCCGCAGGGACCTTGGTCTCCGGTATGGTGGTTACCACATCAGGTGTGATATGCCAGCTCGCATGAAATGCGGGAGCGGGCGGCATGTCTTTCGGATCGCCCTCGGGAGCGCCACTCTCCACCCAGGCTTCAATTGTGGCAATGTCCTGGTCCGATAGCCGCGAGTCGTTCATAAACTCTCCCACATGCGGGTCGGCATGCCACGGCGGCATGGTGCGTGTTACAACGGCTTGCCGGATAGCCGCCGCCCACGGCCGCGTTTCCTCATACGTAATAAGCGACATGGGCGCGATGTCGTTTGGGTGATGGCAGGCGGCGCAATGTTGGTAGAGAATCGGCGCGACGTCCTTGCTGTACGTGATGCTACTGCCTTTGGGATTCGATTCAGCCCCGTTCACGATAGCGAACCCGAGCAGCATCAGACAGACTACTGATTTGGTCATACCCTCTGTCCAACACTCTATCGCGAGCTCAGATACCCCGGCGGCCGGGAATCGCCGGATCGCGAACCCGATGGGCTCCCGGAATTGTTCTGGGGCCAAGCTGGCAACCGAAAAAATTCAGACCGAGCAACACGGGAAATAGATCCAATTACCTGCCCGAAATACGCTTGTGGGACTATCCAGGGCTTATCTCCCTGATACCCGCGACGTAAGGGACGGAAGTTCTGTACTCCCGACGGGCGACCGACAGTGTACATTGTCGTTAGGCCTTGATTTAGTCTGAGTTGCCGGAGAAATACGGCTTGTGGTTTGAACTCACTAGGTTGAGGAACGATGTAGCATGTGCCCGCGCTGCAAGTCTCTCGAGGTGACGCGCTCGCGTACCCGAGTCCGTGACACCGTAATGATGTGGCTGGGAATGAAGCCATATCGCTGTCGCGAATGCAACAAACGATTTCATCTGCCGGCCAAGCAGGACCGTAATCTGAGGCTGGAAAGAGCCCGGCGAGCGGCGGAAAAGGAACGCAGCCGTGAAGTTCCCATTTCGAGCCGCCGGGTAGACTCCGTCAACTGAAGCCGCATCCCAACACGCGTTCTGGCTCCGTCATCGCTATAATTTCAACATGCTCGCTGCGACGGAGAAGATCTGGCTCAATGGCCGCTTGATTGCTTGGGATGACGCGAAAATTCACGTTCTCTCGCACGTCGTCAGCTATGGCAGCTCGGTCTTCGAGGGGATTCGCTGCTACGAGCAGCCTCGCGGACTGGCGATGTTCCGCGCACAGGACCATGCCCGGCGGCTGTTGGATTCCGCCAAGATTTACCGCATGGACGTGCCGTACACGATCGAGCAGCTTACTGCGGCCATGGCCGAACTCGTTCGCGAAAACAAGCTCGGTGCCTGCTATATTCGCCCCATCGTCCTGCGCGGTTATGGCGGTATGGGCGTAATGCCCACCGACAATCCCATTGAGACCTATATGGCCTGTTTTCCCTGGGGACGCTACTTGGGTGAACAGGGATTAAATGAGGGTGTGGACGTGTGTATTTCATCGTGGAATCGCATTGCCCCCAATACCCTGCCCGCGCTATCGAAAGCCGGGGCCAACTACATGAACTCGCAATTGATCCGGATGGAAGCGGCCATCAACGGATATGCGGAAGGTATCGCGCTCGATGAGGCCGGTTACGTGAGCGAGGGCTCGGGAGAGAACGTATTTGTCGTGCGCGATGGAAAAATCCTCACACCTCCGCTCGGCGCTTCCGTCTTGCCGGGCATAACACGAGACACTGCCGTGAAGATCGCAGGCCAGTTGGGCATTCCTGTCATTGAGACAATTATTCCGCGCGAGTTGCTTTATATCGCCGACGAAGTGTTCTTCACGGGCACCGCTGCTGAGGTAACGCCGGTCCGGTCTGTGGACCGCATTCCGGTTGGCACTGGCCGCCGCGGACCGATTACCGCACAAATTCAACGGCGCTTTTTCGATATTTTGGACGGCACGGGAAAAGACGAATTCGGCTGGCTCACACCGGTAGTGCCAGTGCCTGAGCCGGTAGGAGCCTGATGTCTCCCAAATTAACCCACGAACGACACGCAGGGCAGAAGCCGCTCGCAGCCGTTCAGTGGATTCCCGGCGAAGCTCGCTCCTGCCCTGCGTTTTGAGCCTATCGCTTTGCGACCGGCTCAAGCTCAAATTTTCGTCCGCGCGCGAACACCCGACCTGCAGCCACCTCCCCCGAGACTACCTGCCGATCACGCATCCGCGCCGGATCTTTATAACTTGTACCGCACACCGCATCGCGAGCGCCACTGTGTATCGCGATGGATCGGGAGTTTTTCAACACGTTTTAACTCTCGCGATTGCCTCTGCTTATGCGGAGCCGGTTGTGCGTAAATTGTGAAAAAAACATAGCCAGGAATATATGTTGGAAGCTTCGTCGGTTAGAAAAACAATTGTTGGTAGAAATGCAGGTTCGCCGGCGGCGGTTTTGGAAATCAGTTACGATGCCGCGGTGCTGAGCATCGATGAGCTCATCCATGGCCCGGACGTTGCGGACTTCGTCTCGCCCGGCTTTGTCGATCTGCAGGTGAACGGTTTCGCCGGAACGGACTACAACAATCCGAGCTCATCACATGAAGCCATAGCGCAGTCGATTCGCACCATGTTCGAAACCGGCGTGACGCGTTTCTTCCCGACTTTGATTACCGGCTCAGAGGAGCGCATCGTCGGGGCACTGCGAAACCTCGTGGCCGCAAGAAAAGCCTTCGCGGCGGAAGGGCGTCCCGAGGCGGATGCCATGGCAGGCATCCACGTGGAGGGTCCGCACCTCTCGCCGGAAGATGGACCGCGGGGGGCCCATCCGCTCGAGCATGTGCGGCCTCCCGACAGCGAGGAATTCAGGCGTTGGCAGGAAGCCGCGCAGGGCGAGGTTCGTCTCGTGACCGTTTCCCCGGAGTGGGTGGAGACGCCGGCATACGTGAAAACGTTAGTGCGCGCCGGGGTTGTGGCGAGTATTGGGCATACCAAGGCCAATACGGATCAGATTCGCGCCGCCGTCGACGCCGGCGCCACCATGTCAACCCACTTGGGCAATGCGGCACATCCGATTCTTCCCAAAACCCAGAACTATATCTGGGATCAATTGGCCGAGGACCGACTGGTCGCGAGTTTTATCGTGGATGGGATTCACATTCCAGGTGGCTTTCTGAAGACCGCGCTGCGCGCGAAAGGACTCGAGCGGGCGGTGCTGGTGACCGACGCAGTAATGCCTGCCATGTGCGAGCTGGGGCGCTACACGCTGGGCCAGGTCGAGGTCGAGTTGCGCGCGAACGGAAGCGTCGTAATCACCGGAACGGAGCGCTTGGCCGGTTCGGCTCTTCGTATGGATCGCGCCATTGGAAATAGCGTTCGATTGGCTGGCGTGTCGCTGCATGAGGCGTTGACAATGGCCACCGTGAATGCGGCGCGCGCCGGGCGCGTGGCAGGACGGCTGCGAGGGCTTGCCACCGGGGAAAAAGCGGATTTTGTGCGTTTCCAGTGGGATCCCGCGTCCTCGATTCTTCAAGTGAAAGAAACGATCGTCGCGGGCGTCTCTGCCTATAGGGCATAGAATAGCCTCAGAGAAACTATGGCATTTACACTTCCTCCACTACCTTATCCGGCGGATGCGCTGGAGCCTCATATCGACAAGACGACCATGGAGATCCATCACGGCAAGCACCACGGCGCCTATGTCACAAATTTGAACAAGGCTTTGGAATCGGCACCGGATCTGCAGAACAAGACGATCGAAGAGCTGTTGGCCGGTAATCTGGCCGCAATTCCGGAAGCTATCAAAACTGCCGTTCGCAATAATGGCGGCGGCCACGCGAACCACTCGCTGTTCTGGAATCTACTCTCGCCCAAGGGCGGCGGTGCACCCAAAGGAGAGATCGAAAATGTGATCACTGCGACCTTTGGCGGCTTCGATTCCTTCAAAGAGAAATTCAATGCGGCGGCAACCACCCGCTTCGGGTCAGGCTGGGCCTGGCTCACCAAAGATAAGAGCGGCAAGTTTGAGATCGCTTCCACGGCAAATCAGGATAGCCCGTTGATGGAAGGAAAGAAGCCAATTCTAGGCTTGGACGTCTGGGAACACGCTTACTATCTCAAGTATCAGAATCGCCGTCCTGAATACATCGGTGCCTGGTGGAACCTGGTGAATTGGGACGAAGTCAACAAACAACTCAAGTAGCCAGCCCGAGTTTTTGAAACTGCTCGCGCGTAGCTTCAACAGATATATGCGGAAAGGCCGTGAATCCGATGTTCGCGGCCACCTGCACGAATGGCGCGCGATCATCCACATAAATTGATTCAGCAGGCTTCACCTGCGCCAGATCGAGCGTGAGCTGCCAGATCTGCCGGTCCGGTTTTCGAAGATGGACACAGTGCGAGATGACCATGAAGTCGGCCAGCTCGCGGAGGCGGAAGGTGTCCACGCGGTACCCGGCAATTCCCTGCCCTTCGTTGCTGATTAGAGCGAGTCTTAGACCGTTCATCTTTTTGACTCGCGAGAACAACGCGATATTGTCGGGCCACGGTTGCGATCCCGCGTAAATGTAGTTGCGCAGGTCCTCGAGACTGAAAGCGCGCGGCTTATCGAAAAAAACGTAGCGTAAATATGTTTCGAAATCCATAAAGCCGCGTTCATAGGTGTCAAACATCAATCGATGACGCTCATCGATGGACTCTGGTGGCACCCGAAAATGAGCGCAGACCTTCTCGCGTAGTTCCGAGTCCCATCCATTGGTACCCAGAACACCGCCGATGTCACAGCACAGAAGGCGAAAAGCGGAAGCCATTAATGTAGATCCCAGGGTCGCATAAGGAATGCTCGATTTTAGCCGAGTTTGTCTACGATCTGACCCACTGCGCGATGGGCTTCGAGGATTGACGTGCGATGATCCATAATGCCGGCGAGATCGGAATTGGCGAACGCTGATTCTGTCGAAGTGGCGTGCTGCGCAGAACTTCTCGCCGGTCGCGGGCTTGCCATCTCTGCCGAAGAAGAAGCCAGGCTGCGCGACTCAGATAAGCGTGCCCCCAGCGGTTCAAAATGATGCCAGCGATGTCGCGGCGGGCGTCGAATCCCAGACTGCGGGCGAACATCAGGCTGGAACTGTTCGCGGATTCTGACTGTTCGTAGGATCGCGAAACGGCGTTCCGAATCGAGTTCCGCGCGGCCGCGGCGCAGTCTGCTCGTCGATGCGTCAGACGCCGGATTTGAGAAAAGAATTTTCAAAGTCAGCACAACGGGAGAATCGGGTCGATCACGTGCCGCGACTCGGTCTCCGAATGTTGCGATCTTGCGAATCGTCAGTGTAATTGCCGATGCCTTCGAACCACTGGCATTCGGTCGAAGCCGAGCTTGTAGAGAAATCGCCAGTTGCGCACCGCTACGTTCGCCATCAGGCAAGGCGCGCGATAGAACTGCGCGTACGCTTCGCGATGAGTTGCAGGCAGATCGCGAACGACGTGTTTGGTCGTCCAACCGCACCGGCCATAACCACGGTCTTTGCTCGAACGCGGTATAGTTTGCCGTTACGTGTGTAAAGAATCTCTACCGTTCGAGCGGCTCCCGGTTGCCCTTCGTGTTTAACGGAGACTACAGTGGAATTCGAGCGAAAACGCATTGGCTGGCCGCTGCGATCGAGCGCGGCGAACTGCACGCGGCCGCGACAAATTTCAGCCATGGATGCTCCACCCGAGATAGCATTGGGGAGTAGCTGCTTCAGAATGTGCCGCGCGACGCCGGCATTGCCGCCTGGAAACATCTGCGCTCCTTGCTTGTAATCCCACGGCAAGAGTACGTCGGGAGTGTACTCGCAATAAGCCGAAAGCACATCGGCTCCCAGGCCGGAACCGCCGCCCATGATCGGCGACAGAAAAGTCCGAACTGTTTCCACGCTCAATCCGTAAGTCTCGACCAGATGATTTTCGAGCGTCACACTGTCGAGGTGCCGTGAGGTGGCATCACCGTGCTCTTTTGGTTGAAAGCGATGCGTTGAGAATGGCTTGCGGTCGGCTTCCCGCATACCCAGCAACTCACGCTTCGCAGTCTCCGCAATAGGCGCTCCCTCGAGCGGCTTGCCCCAGGGGTCGGTCAGCCAGAGGCCGTCGGGATGACCAAACTTGGCTGCGAAAAATAATCCGGATGTCGGACCTCCCACTGGATAAGGCGCAGTTTGGATTGCGAACTCGGGTTGTGAGCCGGTCCATTTTTGATACTGGAACTGCCGCCAATCGATTCCTATGGAGTCGTAAAACTGCGCGAGAAAGGTTCCGCTAAATGGAGGAAAGCACGCCGCAGAGCCTTGGTGAGCCGCGAGCCGGTAACCATGTACTTCGAACTCGTTGCGCTTGGCCTCACCACCGAAGATCGGATGGTTGTCAAGAACGAGACAGGTTGGCCGCTGCGCGCCGGGCCACTCCGCTGCAGAAACAGTGCGGCAGCCAGGCCGCGAATTCCCCCGCCGGCTACCACGCAATCAAATTCTTCCCGTGTTTCGAGGATCTCCGGGAGCGCACCTTCGAATGCGTGATCGCGGATCTTGTGACCGGCGGTCATGACCTCGTAGGTGTTGCCATTCGACTCCGCGTAGTCGCCGACGCCGCCAAAGCCAGTCCAGTCCTCTTTCGCAAGAAGCTGAAACGGCGCAAGGGATTGAAGAAGCATACCACCAGCCGCTAACAGCGTCGAATTCAAAAGATCGCGCCGTTCGATCGGAGCATTCATGCCCAGCGCGTCATCAGGGCTTTTTTCGATACCCATTCGAATCAGGCTATCGTAGTGAGACAAAGCACCACTGGTTTAGAATCGGAAGAGCGTTTCTTCTTCGGGCGCGTAGCTCAGTTGGTTAGAGCGCCTGCTTCACACGCAGGAGGTCACAGGTTCGAGTCCTGTCGCGCCCACCATTGTTCTAAAGGATTTACAAAATTTGCCTCAGGGCGGTGAGCCGCCGTGTACGGGACTTTGTACGGAACCAAGCTAGGGACACCCTAATCAAATTGACTGTTTCCGTGGCGGATTTGGCTTGCTCGGCTTTCAGTTTCTCTTTGGCAGCCGCCATGGTCTCTGCTTTTCTCTGCGAGTATTGTTCAACGGCTTTGTCTAGCGTCCGCTGGCTGATGTGGGTATACAGCTCGGTCATACGTTTTAAGAGGTGGCGAGCCTGAGCCTGCACAACAGCGAGCGGCGTGTTGATCTCGGCGTAATTGATGATGAACTTATGGCGTAGATCGGGAACCGAAAACCGGGCGCGCCGGCGGCTTTGGTGAGTTTCCACCAAGCTATACGCCAACTCTTCTGGGGGCGTGAAGGATCGTAGACGATTTCCTTTCAGAGGCGGAATGGAAACAGGTAATGCTCCGATTTACCGGAACCTAGTTTCGCTGCGCGATCGAGCAGCTTGATCACAGCCTAGTTGCCGCGAGGTATGCCGTTAGCCATCCATCCTTTGATTCCGCCGTCGTGAATAGGCGAACCGATTCTTCAGGAGTAAGCGCTTGTCCCGGCGGCGAGCTGGTTTCCGGTAATCGGATTCCATTTTCAGCAAGCCGCTCCCATTGATCCTCGGCTTTGAGGATTCCCCTTAGTAGTTTCACTTCGAGATTAACGGTGCGGTGCGACACTTCGTTGGCGCGGGCCGCCTGATAGTCGCGAATTGCGCGCGCGGTGACCGCCCGCAGCATGCGGTTTCGATACCCCGCTTTAACGGCTTCAGGCGTTCCGTTCTAGCCGCACGGTGCCAGCAGATACGGTGGACTCGCGATGTGTAATGTATTCATCCGCCGCGGACTCGAAGCGCTTACGGTTCGAGAAAATCGCAGGGCAGCCGCTCTTTTTCTAAAATCTCGAATCGCCTGGCGTCCTTACTCTTTTGGCCTTGTTATAGTCCTGTGTCCGAGTGCTGAGGCTGCGCTTCTTCCCAGACGTAGTCACGAAAACATTGCGCCTATTTCACTAAGATGGCAATTTGCGAAGCGTGTGTGAAATCCAAGTCAGTGTAGCCAAGAGCGCTCATCAGGTTGACGGGAAATCGATGGAAGATAGTGCGGCCAGTGGCCATTTTTGGCTTGTCGACTTACGGCGTACTATTCACATATCGCTTTTTCTTCAAAGAGCATCACGGCGTCGAAGTAGACTATGGATACAGTCGGTATAGACAACGCACTCGGATCGAGTACGGCGTTTAGGGTTCGCTCGGCGTTCCGTCCGATACGCATGAGTTCACTGCTCCTATGTGTACCGGTTTAGCGGGGTCAATTGTCACAGACATAGGCCGTCAGCCCTGAGTTTCCGGGTGGATGCCACGTGGATTTGGCCCCGATCAACACTGGAGCGGTGACGCATATTGCGGAACCGTTCGGTGGTCTCAGTTTTCATTTCTGAAAAAGCCAAATTGTAGGGTTGGGGGCCGGGGGGCCTAGAATGAGACGGATGTCAAATCCTTGGCTAGCCATACCCCTCGAAGACTATGAAACGCACATGAGTTCAGCAGGTGTGCAGCAATTGACGGTGCTGGCGGAGCTGTTCAAATACGCTCTCGATCACTGCATTCCGAAGAGTGTCGCCGTGTTGGGAGTAGCGGGTGGCAACGGTCTGGAACATATCGACTGCGCAGTCACAAAGAGAGTCGTTGGAGTGGACATCAACCAGCGATTTCTCGACGTGGTCCAGCGGCGGTTTGGCACGCTCCCTGGCATCGAACTCCACTGTTGCGACCTCGCCCAACGGGACTTCAGTCTGGCTCCGGTGGCTTTGGTACACGCGGCATTGATCTTTGAACACGTAGGACTGGGGCGCCCGTTAGCGAATGCGCTTTCATTGGTCGCGCCTGGGGGCAAGTTCGCGGCAGTGTTGCAGTTGCCGAGCGCGAATGAACAGGCCGTCGCTTGCACCGGCTACGCATCGATGCAGAAGCTCACGCAGGATTTCGTACTGATCGACATCAGTGAGTTTCAGCGCCTGCTGGCGCAACAGGGATTCCAACTAGTTAAACATGAGCGCCGATCAGTGCCTGCTGGCAAAGCACTTTGGCTTGGCATATTCGCCAAGGGTCAGTAAAGCGTGTGCGGGCCCCAAAGGAACACGACCTTAAGCGCATCGCATGATCGACATCGGCACGGTCGAAGCGCCACATCACGTGTGAACGTTTGCGATCTTGCCCGAGCCGTCAGCAACTCGTACACTAAGACGGCGGCAGATGGGAGGTCAGCCAATTTCCGATTGGCGCGTCACTCGGGGCGAGGGCAGCGGTCGCCTGTTTCCCGATCCGCAACAGGGCCGGTCGCCAAACACGTATCAGATCCAGCGCGCGGCCGCCGCACCACTATCATCCGGGCGGGTGTTGAAGGCGATCATAGCTTGCGGCGCGGCACGGTGGATGGCGTTGACCACCGCTTCGAACAGACCCAGCCGACTCGGTGGCAGGCGGACGCCCGCGCCAACCACTACGCAGTCGTAGACGTTACCGGCTAGGCAGCGTTCAATCGTCTGGACCGCGGTCTCGTCGGGGTTGATGAAGCAGACCTCGGGATGCCAGCCGCGCCCGGCGATATCGGCCAGCGCGAGGCTGACTCCAGCGTGGATCTTCTCGGCGGTCATGCCCGGCGGCAGCGCTGGATCTGAAAAGTCCACCGTCGCAGGATCAAAACCGATCAACAGGACACGTTTCATCTACCCTCCTTCCAGCGCGCAACTAAGAGACTAGACTCCATGGAAGCCAGCTCAGCATCGAATTGTAACAATCGGATTGCTCGACTAATCAGGAAGCATTCTATTCGTCAGGCACGAGTCCGACAAAACTGGCGGCACGAGGGTCGAGTTCCCGGCAATGACCACACGTCCTCGCTGCCGTAGACTCACCTATACTTCTACTTCAACGCGTCCACGATTTTCAACACGACCTACGTAGAGGCTTCTGGCGGTGCCGTCGGCAATCCGGACAGCCGCAGATTGCGTGCCCCCCGACTGAAGTCGCCGGCCAGCGTCTTGCATGGCCAATGGCGGATTATCATTGTGGAGGCATGGGTACTGTCTTCGAGGCGGCGGGCGGCAACGAGGGCCTACACCGTCTTGCCGATGCCTGGCATCGTCGGGTCATGACCGACGACGTGGTCAGCCATGCATTCAGCCACGGTTTCCATCCCCAGCATGTCGAGCGACTTGCCGCCTATTGGGCCGAGGCACTCGGTGGACCCAGAGTGTATTCCGAGTCCTATGGTGATGAGACCACTGTCGTCAGGATGCATAGCGGCAACGGGGAGCACGACGAAATGAATCGCCGCGCGATCGCTTGCTTCGATCAGGCTCTTGTTGATGTTGGATTAGCCGACGACAATGCGGTGCGACAAGTACTGCACGACTACTTCGCTTGGGCGACTACGACAACGATGTCCCGCTACCACCGGTCCGCTGATGATGTGCCTAGCGGCCTCAGCATCCCACGCTGGTCATGGGACGGACTCCAGGTGTAAGAGTTCACCCCTGGCCTGCACCATACCTGCTGTCCACGTCGAGCATGTTTAATATAAGGCAGCGCTGGATGGTGCAAATCCTCGGACAATACCAGCGCTTCCATACGCAAGCCATCGCCTGGTCACCATAACAGTGAAGATCAAGGCGAAGCCGAATAGCTAAGCGGTCCTTTGTAGGGCAGCCAAGGTTCAATAGGATGGTCGCCCCAAAGTGGAAATGAATCCGTATCCTGGGCGCTCTCGTGAATAATGGCATCGGGCGGCATTCTTCGCGTTCGTCCCATAGGTATGTACCAGCCTTTGCCCTTGTGCGGGTCTCTATGCGGAAGAAATTCCAGGGCCCACCACCAGCCATGAAGGGAATTGTGGAGCATCCCGCATTTATCAGGCGGCGCATAATCGGGCAGATAGCCATGGCCAGCGTGGCCAAGAATGGTTTCTACCTTTCTGCTATCTAACAATAGGCCTGCTCGTTCCGCCTCGACGAACATCCATTCCAGAGCGATTTTGGCCAAACCGCTCTGTGGTTCCGGATAGCTGCCTCCCACATCCGAGTGCACGCCGCGAAACCAGACCTGCTTAATGTCCTGGTCGTGGTTCGGCTTTCCCCAGATATTGTCCTGGTAGTAGCAGCGGCGCTCATCGATCGAGATTGCATGCCGTCCTATCCTGATGATCGGATTATTACCCAGGAACGGTAATTCGACCGGATCGGTTATCCAGCCATACGAACTTACCGTATCCCATACTCCGCAAAAATGGATTCCCACTGAATGCTTGTGCGAAAACTGCCACTGGAAAACATGATCCGGCTTGAAGGTTCTGTCCCGATGCTGAGCCTTCTTCGAGTTCTTGGCATACATTGCAAGAATGTACGGGATGCATCCATGATTGCCGGCACAAAGCAAGCCGTAAACGTGAATCAGGCTGGCAAACGCCCGTGCCGTGAATGCGCCACGGCTGAATCCGAAGAGAAAGATCTCATCGCCGTCTTCATACGTATCCATCAGATACCGATAGGCATCTCCGACGTTATCCAGTAGCCCCTTGCCAAAGGCCAGCCCTCTTAATTGATAGAGATACCTGCTGAGCGGGTTGCCATGAGTCGGATCGCCCATCGTGCCCACGCCTGGGTGGTAGTAGCCGCGCTGCTCCTCGTTTATAACCAGCGCGCTGTATAACTTCACGACATTCGAGTCTTCATTGTGGTTGTCGAAGCTATTTCCCGTGCCATCGAAACAAATAACGATCTTTTTCTTGCTCACGTAGTAACGCCTGACTTGACAGTTTATTTCATACCTGCGAACTCTTCAATGGAGGGAACTTCTATTTTCTTATTTACGAGGAATTTCCCTCGATACTCTCCGCCTCACCGGCCACCACTGGGCCCTTATGGCTACCAGCAACATCATTTCAGGGGACAATCGCCGGTCCATCCGCAATTGGTTCTTCACCCTCCTTGCGGTGTAGAGCGCGCTTGTCGGCTACGGCAAGTATCAAAGGTGGCTCGACATCCGGCTCTACGGCCAGCCTGCATCCGGCTTTCGTGGGCGAAAGATTGCTACGAGGACATAGACACGCCGGAAGGCATGTTCTCTGGCCTTGCGTCATGACAACGGCTATGAGTGGGTCAGTTCTACCACCGAAACATGCCGGAGAAAATTGGACCCTGCAGACGGGCCGTAAGGCCATTCGCGCTCCCCGCGTTCGACGTCACAACGATCGAGGTGTCGACTGCGCGATAGCCAGCGAGTATAGTGAAAGGCCCCAAGCAAACGCCGCCTTGCGCGATTGCTTGCACGTAGTAGCCGTAGCTCCCAAAATCCATACCGCGCATTCCGCCCTCGATCTCCAGGAAATTATGGCGGCGTAGAGGAAATAGGCGAAAATCAAATCCCGCGAGCGGTAAACCCACGGTCTGTGTCTTTGTCGCCGAGACATTCGAAGTACTGCCAGCGGCTGTCACCTGCGTTTCAAGGGTGCCAGAAGCACGCAGGTAGGCGCCGCCGGCCGAGAGGCCCAAGTGTCCCTTGGCTCCGCTTAGAAGATCATACTGATAACCGGCAAAAAAGTAGTCTAGGTTAGCATTGGAGGCGACGGACTGGTTGACCGCGAAGGTGCGTCCCTGATATACGATCGACCGATCGATTGTGTTGAGCCCGTGCAATCCGAAGGGAGTACCTTCCATCTCGATTCGATGGCGCCGCGCTGGCTTGACGACAAGGTGGCCGAAAAACGTCCCTTGCCGCTGTGCAACTCCGAGATCGTTGATAAAGTCAGCAGGCGTGCCGTTGGCCTGAATCTGCCCGGTCGAATTCACTAGCCATCCTGAACCCATCACTTCGACTCTGAAATTCTCGGGGTCTTCGCGGTCAAAGTGCCCTGTTTGACCGGAAACCAAGGTCGGAACAGCGCATGCCATGAACAAGCCATACAACAAGGCCGAGCGGCATACATCTAGCAAGGGGAAAATGTGCATTTTCCTCAAAAGTGGGGAACGCAACAGACTCCTCTCAACGCCCTTCGATTTTCCCGAGAGCAGTTGCCCAGCAAAACAGGTAAATTGGCACCAACGGAAGTGCCATCAGCCGAGTTGTCGAGCGTCTCGCGAACCGGATCGTCCCAACACCTGTGTCGTACGGCCATGCCGTGATCTGACCAGAGAACCAAAGCTGCAAAATCATTCAAGCGAATTCAAACACGTCCGATAACGGTGGAATGAAACTCATTCTGCCGAGTAAATATATACCGGATTCCGTGGAGTCGGGTTTCGCATTCTTCAAGGTCACGAAAGCGTAATGAGGCCGGCTGCGATTGCACAAAAGCTCGACGAATTGCTTCAATTGACCAAACAGACGCGGACAAAAGCCGAGGACATCCACCGTGCAGTAAGTTCCGTGGCCGGGTCCTCAGTCTCTTGCGGTACAGATGCACTTGGCTCTAACGTGCTAGCGAATTCGTCAAACTCGCAGTCTAGAAAGAATGCCGGGTTGCTCGTCCAGATCGCCGTGGCGCTATTGACTCTCGGCGCATTGCTCTGTAGTGCCGCCAGTTATACTTTGTCCCGTAATATGGGGCACAAACAGCTCCGAGCGTGGATAACGATGTATACTGTCCAGCTCGCTCGCGACTTAGCGTCACAATGCCAACGTCGGTTAATCTTAGCGCCAAGAATACTGGCCAGACGCCAGCCCTCAACTTAGAGTGGACATACGATGAAGGTATGTTTACTGGTGGTCGCTGCTATCTGAAGTCAGATATCTTTGTTAGTCCTTCTAGTGGTGCCGTTGGGCTAGGTGAAATCGTGTCTAACGCGGGTGTTCATATCAACGCATTGCTGCCGCCATGCTTAGACGACTTGAAGACCGGCGCCAGCGTCTTCTCCGTTCGCGGCACGCTTCGATACGACGATATTTTTGGTGAGCACCATTTCACGAATTTTTGCTTTCACACTACTAAGCTTTCTACTGCAATACTCGTAGCATGCGAGGAACATAACGATCTAGATTGAAAACGACAATTCTGGCCAATATCGACGCGCCCGGCGTCACTTTTGTTCTCAGTGAATCAACGGCCGGGCGACACAGTCTGATTTACGGTCAGAAACTCGGCACCGAACTGCCTCCACATTCGAATTGCGATCAGCGGCACACCGACCAGCAGCAGCCGGAACGACGAAGGCTCTGGTGTACCCGCGACCGGTGGATCGATGATGGAGAAAATTTGCGTTTCGACCACATCGTTAAATGTCAGTTCGGTCGTATACACGCCCTCGGCGCTCAACGCCGGAACGGCGAACTGCGCTTCAACGGGCAGCTCCCAATCGGCCGGATAAGTGAACTGGCGTGAGAAATTCACCTCCAATACGCCCGGGCTGCGCCAGGACAAATCAGCCCCGTAGCAATAGAGCGCAGGATTGATCGTGTCGCAGGAAGTAAACTCCGAACCCGGTATCCAGAGATCCCGGCCAAGTTCAATTTCGATGGGTGCCGGTCGAGAAAAGCTAAAGCCTACCGGTGCGCAGGATTGACAGAAATAGTCTGTGAACGTGTAGTTCCAGATGCTGCCGGCATTCAGCAGGCCAGCGAACAATGTGGATAGTGCAAATATCTTTCTCGCTTTCATGAAGGAAGCCTCCGTGCTTCGCTATCCGGTGACTTTGAGATACAGATCGTTTTCGCGATGACGCTTTGCGTCTGAAATTCTTCTGATTTTGTCCTGATGTTTCATAATGAAACGCAACGACTGCCTCGGTCTACCGGGATCCAATTTGCTATGCACGTTTCAGCCTCCTAGCTTGATCCGAGTAGAAAATATTTACTAGCAACAACCGGATAGCACACGCTCCTGTTTGGCTGCACACTGGGACCATGCCGAACCCAAAGAACAATCTGGCTCAGGAAGAACTTTTCTGGCAGGCGGTAAAGCGGCGCGATCGTTCACTCGACGGCAAGTTTTATTTCGCCGTCGCGACTACCGGCGTATATTGCCGCCCATCCTGCGCGTGCCGGTTGCCGCTACGGAAAAATGTGCGATTCTTTCTGACTCGCGAAGAAGCCGAACGCGCCGGATTTCGAGCCTGTCTGCGCTGCCGTCCCGCTGATCCCGTGGGTCCGGATCCGGCTCTGGTCCGCATTCAGGAAGTGTGCGACTATATCCGGTCGCACACACAGGATCCGCTCTCGCTGGCGACGCTCGCCGAACGCGCCGGCTTGAGCCGGTTCCATTTTCAGCGTGAGTTTAAGAAAGTGATTGGCTTAACTCCGAAACAATTCCTGGAAGCTCACCGCTTAAAGTCTTTTCGTCATGAATTGCGAAAACAGTCGTCTGTGACCGACGCTATCTACGAAGCCGGTTTTGGGTCTAGCAGTCGAATCTACGAACGAGTGGACACGCGGCTCGGTATGACTCCCGCTGAATACCGGGCCGATGGCAAGGAAGTGACGATCTCCCACGTCTGCGTAGACTCCGTTCTGGGGCGCATGATGATAGGCGCGACCGATCGCGGCCTGTGCTTCGTGCAGTTCGGCGAGAATGACCAAGAATTGCTGGAAATGCTTCGCGCCGAATACTCAGCGGCCCGCCTCGAGCCGATGCAAGAGCCATTTCCATCGGAATTCGGAAACTGGATGACGGCGCTGCGCGAGCACCTGGACGGCCAACAGCCCCGCCTAGATCTTCCGCTGGACGTGCGCGCCACGGCCTTCCAGATGAAAGTCTGGCAATATCTTCAGTCGATTCCCTATGGCAGCGTCGAGTCCTACTCAGAAGTAGCGGCAGGATTGGGCCAGCCGACCGCCGCGCGAGCAGTGGCCCGCGCGTGTTCTCAAAATCGCATTGCGCTTGCCATTCCATGTCATCGCGTAATTCGCGGCACGGGTGAATTGGGCGGCTATCGTTGGGGACTCGAACGGAAGCGGGTGTTAATCGACCTTGAACGGCGGACGGTGAGCAGGCACTAAACTGAGAGTATGTGGACCGGCAGGAATGTCATAGCGTACCTTGCTTTCGGGGCATTGGGCGTGGCGGCTACTGGCGCGGGTACACTCGACCTGCAAGGGAAACCATTCGATCCGTTCACGGACAGCGCCCGGGCCCGAGTTTTCCTATTCGTCCGCACCGACTGTCCGCTGACGAATCGCTACGCTCCCGAGCTGCAGCGTATTGCGTCTGAATTTCTGGGAAAGGGTGTCGATTTTTGGCTGATCTATCCGGATCCAGCGGAGACTTCAAGCGGCATTGAAACGCAGATCGAGCAATACAAATTGCCCGGCCGACCGCTGCGCGACCCGCACCACGCGCTCGTTGCGCGAAGCCGTGCGACGGTATCCCCGGAGGCCGCGGTCTTCGACGGCACGGGCCGGCTTATTTACACCGGCCGCATCGACGATCTTTACGTAGATTTTGGCAAGGCCCGTCCAGCGGCCGTTACCCACGATCTGGAGGACGCCATTACCGGTGTCCTCGCCGGTAAGAGGATGACATTCTCTAGAACTCGCGCCGTGGGCTGCTACTTGGCGGACGTTCAATAACCAACGATTTACCATACAGGGGTGAAGGCTTTGGTGAAGGCGCAGAATGCGCCCGGCTTATCGCTCGAAGACATCCCCGAACCGTCGATCGGGATCAACGACGTCCTGATTCGAGTCACACATACGGGAATTTGTGGGACTGATTTGCATATCTACGAGTGGGACGATTGGGCTCGTTCGACCGTCCCTGTCCCCATGGCGATCGGGCACGAGTTCGTAGGCGAAATTGTTGCCACGGGATCGAACGTCAGCGATTTCCATCCCGGCGAGGTGGTGAGCGGCGAAGGTCATGTGGTCTGCGGGCGCTGTCGCAACTGCCTGGCGGGCCGCCGGCACCTGTGCGCACACACCCAGGGTGTGGGAGTGAATCGTCCCGGCGCTTTTGCCGAATATATTGCGCTGCCGATGACGAATATCTGGCGGCACGGGCCTACGATGAATCGCGAAATCGCGGCGATTTTCGATCCATTCGGCAATGCCGTCCATACAGCCCTCTCGTTCCCTGTTCTAGGTGAGGATGTTCTGATCACGGGCGCGGGGCCCATCGGGCTGATGGCCGTTCCAGTCGTGCGGCATGCCGGTGCACGTTTCGTAGTAGTAACCGACCCGAATCCTTATCGGCTGGAAATCGCCCGCAAAATGGGAGCGACCCTTGCCATAGATCCCAGAGAGACACCAATCGCCACGGCGCAAAAGCAACTTGGCATGCAAGAAGGCTTCGACGTGGGTTTGGAGATGTCGGGCAACCCGACGGCGTTCCGCGACATGATCGTTAACATGAGCCATGGTGCCAAGATCGCCATGCTCGGGATTCCCGCCAAAGAAATGCCCATCGACTGGCGCCAGGTCATTTTCAACATGCTGACGATCAAAGGCATTTACGGCCGTGAGATGTACGAAACCTGGTACAAGATGACGGTGATGCTTGAATCCGGCCTGGATATTAGGCCTGTCATTACACACCGATTCAACTACCGCGATTTTGAAAAAGGATTTGAGGTCATGCGTTCTGGAAATTCGGGCAAAGTGCTCCTCGACTGGACGGAATAGAGATGTTTACCAATGTCGAGCCTTATCTGGCGCAGAAACTCGATGAGATCGAAAAGGCCGGTCTTTACAAACGCGAACGTCTGCTGGCCGGACCGCAACAGGCGGAAGTGCGGCTGGCAAACTCGCCTTCGGTGCTGAACCTATGCGCCAACAACTATATGGGCTTGGCGAATCATCCCGCGGTTGTAGAGGCGGCGCGGCAGGCGCTCGATAGCTGGGGCTACGGTCTTGCCAGTGTACGCTTCATCTGCGGTACACAGTCGATTCACAAGCAATTGGAGCAACGGCTCAGCCAGTTCCTCGGAACGGAAGATACAATCCTCTATGGCTCGTGCTTCGATGCCAACGGCGGTTTGTTTGAAACGCTGCTCGACCAGGAAGATGCAGTAATTTCCGATGAGCTGAATCATGCCAGCATCATCGACGGCATTCGGCTTTCAAAAGCAGCTCGCTTCCGCTACAAGAACGGCGACATGAACGACCTCGAAGCAAAGCTTCGGGAAGCGGCGAGCGCACGCCATCGTCTCATCGCGACTGATGGCGTCTTTTCGATGGACGGCTATATCGCGAAGCTTCCCGAAATTTGCGCTCTGGCCGAAAAGTATCAGGCGATGGTGATGGTCGACGATTCGCACGCCGTAGGCTTCATGGGTAAATCCGGCCGCGGGACACATGAGTATCACGGAGTAATGAATCGTGTCGACATCATTACCGGCACGCTGGGTAAGGCGCTCGGCGGCGCCAGCGGCGGATACACCAGCGGGCGCAAGAAGATCATCGAGCTGCTGCGGCAGCGCTCGCGTCCTTATCTGTTCTCGAATTCAGTGGCGCCGCCCATCGTAGCGGCGTCACTAAAAGTTCTCGATCTCCTCGGAGAAACTTCCGAGCTACGGGAACGCCTGTTCTCGAACACGCGTTTGTTTCGAGCTCGTATGGCGGCAAACGGATTTCAGATCGCACCGGGCGAACATCCTATCGTCCCCGTGATGTTAGGGGATGCCACGCTTGCCACACGGCTCGCCGACTGGCTTCTTCAGAAAGGTATCTATGTGATCGGCTTTTTCTTTCCCGTGGTTCCGCAGGGCAAAGCGCGCATTCGCGTACAGGTTTCCGCTGCTCACACGCCCGAGGAACTGGAGCACGCGGCCGCACAATTTGCGGAGGGCAAACGCGTGCTCGGCATCTGATTCGCCCGCCTACAATAGACCTATGCCTGGACTCACCTGGGACCACACCGACGATATTGCGCTGAGCCTCTATGAATCGCATCCAGACATGGATCCGACCCACATCCGGTATACCGATCTGCACAGATGGATCACCGAGCTTCCTGATTTCAAGGACGATCCTGCCGCTTCGACGGAGGGAAAGCTCGAGGCCATACAGATGACGTGGCTCGAAGAATATCAAGAGAACCAGGCTTAATATCCGGGGCTAATTTCTGGCTGCTCCCGCTATCTGGATCATTGCGGCGCTGACCGTCCTCGCCATTCTGATTCGCCCGAAAAACTGGCCGGAAGCCGTCTGGCCCGTCACAGGTGCCTTGCTGTTATTGGCCCTCAAGCTGCTTTCGCCGAGCGAAGCGTTCGGCGCAGTCAGCCAGGGCACGAGCGTATATCTTTTTCTGGCGGGAATGATGTTGCTCGCCGAACTAGCCCGCCGGCAAGGGCTCTTCGACTATCTGGCTTCTCATGCGGTCACCGCCGCGAAGGGGTCACGTGGGCGCTTGTTTCTGCTGGTGTACGGCGTCGGCATTGTGGTGACAACCGTGCTTTCGAACGACGCCACCGCCGTGGTGTTGACTCCAGCCGTCTATGCAGCCGTCAAAAAATCCGGTGCTCCGGTCTTGCCATATCTTCTGATCTGCGCGTTCACCGCCAACGCCGCCAGTTTTGTTCTGCCTATTTCGAATCCCGCCAACCTGGTTATCTTCGGCCGGCAAATGCCGCCGCTGCTCGATTGGATGAAAACCTTCGCGCTGCCATCGATAGTTGCTATTGCCGCTACCTATCTGCTCTTGCGCGCGTCACAGCATCATCCGTTGCACGGCAGTATTGACGCGGATAGAGACTCAACGGCACTTTCGCGCTCGGGCCGTGTTGTCGGCTTCGGCATCGCGGGGAGCGCGATTGCCCTGCTGGCCGCATCCGCATTCCATCGCGACCTCGGGCTCGTAACGTTTATCGCCGCCGTGCTCGTCTTTGCCGTGGTACTTCTGTTCGATCGGCGCGCATTTTTTTCTGTAATCCAGGAAGCCTCATGGAGCATCCTGCCGCTGGTTGCTGGGTTATTCGTCATCGTTCGAGCGCTAGATGCTACCGGCGCGGTTCTCGAAGCACGGCGCGCTATGCACGAGCTGAACGCTCTTCCGCCGCTCATGGGAGCCCTGATCGCGAGCTTCGGATCGGCCACCGTTTCGAATATCGCCAATAATCTGCCGGTAGCGCTGCTGGCAGGAAGCGTCGTTCAGGATCATGTGCCGCGTTTGCTGCGGTACGCGCTGGTTGTCGGCGTGGATCTCGGCCCCAATTTTTCGATCACCGGATCGCTCGCTACAATTCTGTGGCTTATCGCCATCCGGCGCGAAGGCGAAACAATCGGTTTCTGGCAATTCCTCCGGCTTGGCGTGGTCATCACAACGCCCGCGTTGCTGCTTGCGACGTGCGCGCTGCTCATTAACGGCTGAGCATGTCTTCCGCCCGGCCCGCAAATTTTGGCAGTTCGGCAAGCAGCTTATCGGCCAGATCCGCCGCCAGATCGACGCGTACATGCACTACTTGCTGATCCTGGTCGACGTGAACCGCATCCCACAGCCTCAGTAGATCGAGCTTGCTCTCATTGGTTGACAGCCGCGAGAGCCCGATCAGCCCGCGTAGCGCGTCGTGTACGCGCTGCGCCCCTTCATTCGAAATGCAGAAAATATCGGCTTGCACATTCACTCCGCCGGCCAAGGTGAAGCCGCCCGATGTGCCGCTCACATAGCCCGAAATATTAGACAATGCCGATTCCAGATCGGAGCGCATCGCGAGTTCGGTGAACGGTAGTCCGCCGATGCTCGCTTCCCAAATCTGCGCGCTCTTTGGAACGCCACTCAAACGTTGCTGCAATTCATCCGCTATCCGGCTATTCCCTTCCGCGTGAGAATCCAGAGCGGCGCGTACCGGAACCGCTGCCCCCGCAACGGCAAAGCCCGCTTCCGGGAAGGCGATCGATTCTTTTGGGTTACCGAGCAGCGTGTAGGATTTGTAGCGTGTGCGTTGGGCGCCTACGCCATCGAGCTGCTTCTCTAGTTTTTCCTCGGTGAAACTGCCACGAGCCAGAAGCAGCGGATGGGTTCCGTCCCAGGTCACCAATAGAGCTGCCAAATCGCGCCGCGGGTCGAGGCCGGTTCGTTCCGCCAAGGCGTTCAGTTGCGGCAGATCGAACTCCTTCTGATGACGCTTATAAATGTCGGTCGCTTTGACTTTTTCGACTTCGACTGAAACCAGCGCTTTGGTGCCCGACAATACAAATGGACGGAATGCCGATTCGACGGAGACACCCGCAGGCGGCGCCTTGCCGCATCCGAGGCTGAACAGCAAACCTGCCAGCGGCAAACAAGCAACTAGGTTTCGCAAATTAAAAATCTCGTTTCTGAAAGATACGCAGTGCACCAAGGAGCACGATCGCGCCAAATGCGGCCGAGGTTCCGACCGGTGCGATCCAGGCGGCGTGACGGTCAAAGAGAATTGCCTGCCGCATGGCGTTTCCTAAATCGAAGACCTTCGGCAAAATCCAATAGAAGAACATCCATAGCTGCCGCGACCATTCGGAGCTGAGAAGGCGTATTACCAGCTGATGCTGTGCCAGCAACACGCTGATCAAACTAAGACCAATGGGCGCCATTACCGAGAGCGCGGCACTTTCCGAGATCACGCCCACCAATACAACCACACAAAGCAGCACAGCGAAAAGGAAGATACTTACCGGGATAGCCAGCAAAAAACGGGGAGCCCAGATATGGGTCTTGAGCCCTAGGATAATCCATACGCTCAAAACCAGATAGGTATGGTTCAACGCCACGACCATCAGATTCCCAGCGTAACGGCCCAGCAAAAGCGATGTCCGGCTAAGCGGCTTTGAGAGCAACAGAGAAATGCGTCCCGCTTCGAGCACGCTCGGAATCAAACCTGAAGAGGCGAAAACGGCCAGGAACGTTCCCCACACATAGAGGGCGATCGAGACCCATGAATACGAAACATTGACGAATTTCTGAATGCTAGAAATTCGCCGGCCGGTGGCTTCGATTCCGAGAAAGGTAATTGCGCCCGCGGCCAGATCGATTTGTAGAACAAACAAGAAGATCAGGATGAGCAGCGTCGAAAGCGCAAACAATCCCCAGAAGAGCCAACGCGCCCGTGCCTCCTGAAATGTATCGCCAATCAACGCTGCCAGAGTCTTCATGCAGCTTTCTCCGGGTGAGCGGTCTGCATAAACAAATCCTCGAGACTGCTAGTAGAGGCCGCAACGCTTTCGATCTCTCCGCCGGCTGCACGAATTCGATCGATAATCGCGTTAGCCTCTTCCCGTGTCGTCACCTGAATCGCTACGCCCTCCGTGGCCGAAAAGGTTGTTGCGCCCAGTTGCCTGATTTCAGTGAGGGCCTCGGCAGGAACGTTGCTGGCTGTGACACGATAGCCTCGCCCAGTAAGAAGATTGCTGATTTTCCCCTCTACCGCAAGTTGCCCATTCCGCAGAATCGCTACATACTCACAGAAGGATTCAACCTCGCTTAGCAGGTGCGAATTGATGAAAATCGTCACACCCTTCTCTGTCAGCCCATCGAGTACCTCACGAATCTGGCGCCGGCCCACAGGATCGACGCCATCGGTCGGTTCGTCGAGAATCAGTAGCTTCGGGCGATGCAGCAAGGCCTGCGCCAGCCCAAGCCGCTGCAACATGCCTTTCGAATATTTCTTGATGCGCACATCGCCCCAATTCTTCAGGCCGACCAAGTCCAAAAATTCCGGAATGCGCTCCTTTCTTTGGCGAGCCTCCATCCCCGAAAGAGCTCCATAAAAATCCAGCATCCCGTAACCGGTCAGATAAGTGGGGAAGCGATGATTCTCAGGCAAATAACCGACCGGCCGCCGCGCCTCCGGTTGGCGCGCATCCTGACCGAACAGCCTGGCCGATCCGTTGGTGGGATGTACCGCCGTGAGGAGCATTTTTACGAACGTCGTCTTCCCCGCCCCATTCGCGCCCAGCAGGCCGTACTTCACGCCCGCTGGCACACGCAGGCTGAGGTTCGAGACTGCCCGGATCTCGCGTCCGCGCCATCGCGATCGGTAAATCTTTTCGAGCCCGTAAGTCTCGATGGCGAAATCGCCCATCATCCTGTACCTTTAAGAATACGAGTCGATCGCGAGGCCGGTTCCGCGGCCGGCACGGCAAGCCCCACAAATTCCTCATCCATGACTTTCACGATACGCCTGCAAGTCATTGCTCTGGCTGCGACCCTCGCATCAGCTCAAAGAGTGACGGGGCAGAGTCCAGCCTCGTCAGATCCCCAGCCTCCGATGCCGCCGCCTCTTAAAACCAGTGTCACCGTAAACAGCGTCCTCTCTAGCGAAACACCAGCCGCCATCACGACATTGGACGCCGGGCAACTGCAGCTTATCCCGGGCGCGGAACTCGACGACCGACTGCGGCAAATTCCCGGTTTCAGCCTTTTCCGCCGTTCGTCAAGCGTAGTAGCAAATCCCACCACGCAAGGCGTCTCGCTGCGAGCTACCGGATCCACGGGTGCGAGCCGGACCCTGGTGCTTTGGGACAGCATCCCGATTAACGACCCATTTGGTGGATGGGTGTATTGGGATCGCATCGATCCTTCTTATATCGATCGCGTGGAAGTAGAGCGCGGTGCTTCGACCAGCGTGTTCGGCGATCAAGCCATGGGAGGCACTATCTCGCTTTTTTCCCCACCTGAGCAGCAGGAGCATCTCTTCGCGCAAGTTCTGCGGGGCAGTGAAGGCACCGGAGACCTGGCCGCCGGCTATTCGAACTTGTGGGGGCACTGGGGACTTTCGATGCATTCCCGCGCGTTCACTACCAGCGGTTATTACATTACGCCAGCAGACATTCGCGGCACTGCAGACAACAAAGCCAACGTGCGCTTCGCAGCCGGCGACATGCATCTCGACTATCTCGGCTCACATGACCGTTTCTCCTTGCACTTCGATGCCCTGGCAGAAGAGCGCCACAACGGGACACAACTAACGCATAATTCGACCGGTCTCGGCACCATCGCCGCGAGCTATACCCACTCCTGGACGAACGATCAAATTTCGGTGATCGCATTTCATACGCAGGAACAATTCCACAGCACGTTCTCGAGCGTGTCCGCCAACCGGAATAGCGAGGCTCTGACGTCGAAGCAAACTGTCCCGGTCCTGGATACGGGCGGCGCGGCTTACTGGCAACATCACGCGAAACGCTGGAACACCATTGCGGGCGTGGATGCGGACAACGTGGATGGTACAAGTTTCGATTACTCGTATTCGACACACATTCTGACTCCAAACGGCGGCACGCTCTTCAAACATGGTGTATTCGGCCAGGGCGACGTGATGATCGGCCCGGTCCGCTTGTATGGCGGATTGCGGCATCAGTTCACCGGCCAGCACGGCGACACGTTCGTGAGCCCGAACGCCGGCGCGGCCTTTGGATACCGGCGCTTCCGTTTCCGAGCCTCCGGCTATCGCAGTTTTCGCGCACCGACTCTAAATGAGTTGTATCGGCCGTTTCGAGTGGGTAACGCACAGACGCTGGCCAATGCGGCACTTGTCCCCGAATCTCTTACCGGCGTGGAAGCCGGATTCGACTGGACCGCTGAAAGCACACGTATCACATTCACTGCTTTCCGCAATGAATTGTCGAATCTGGTCGATAACGCGACGCTGAGCAGTACGCCGACTTTGATTCTCCGCCAGCGACAAAATTTTCCCGCGGCGCTCTCTCGTGGCTTAGAGGCCAGCATCAACCATCAGTGGAACCATTGGCGCGGCGAAGTGGGATACATGTACGCCGATGCACGCCTATCCACCGGCCAGCGCATCCCACAGGTTCCAAAGCAGCAGGGGACCGCCCAACTAAGCTTCACTGCGAAATCGACCCGTATTTCCGGCGGCCTGCGTGTCTATGGACTGATATTCGACGACGATCTGAATCAATTCCTGATGCCTGGCTTCGCGTCTGTCGGGATGTCGGCCGAACAGCAACTCACCAGAGGGCTCTCTGCGGTTGCCTCGGTGGACAATCTTCTTGACCGAACATATCTCGTGGCGCTCACTCCCAACCCCAACATTGGTCAGCCTCAAATGTGGCGCGTGGGATTGAAATGGAACGGGCGGCTGAGATAGTCTCAGGCGGCGTCGGCCAGTTTGTGCAAAGGAGGGAGGCCGAACGAGGATCGAGTTCGAGGGCGCGGAGCTTGATTTGGACCAATGGAAATTCGAAGCCAAATGCGGTTGGGTCGAATTCCCGATTCGGCTGTTCCTGCAGGGAGCGGGCATATTGGCGGGCGGCGTTATCCAGACGCACTTGGGTCCGGCGCTTGCGGTTGTCCTGCAACTCGCTCAACGCACAGGTGTCTTTGTCGCGCTGGCGGAGTAAGCGGCTTTCCTAAATGCTGAGGTTGTTGAGCTGACGCTGGTAGGCGAGAAAAACCTGGGCTTCGATCAAGTGCTTGCGGACGGCTTCGTCTTCGTTGGCGAAGGAACCGGCTAATTCGAGGCGGCCAACGGCGTAGATGCCCATTTCGAGCGAGGGGATGCGGAGGAGACGCCATTCGGTGTCAGCGAGCGACTGGACGAGTCTGCGCTCGTCGTCGCCGACGGGCGCGTAGTGTTCGACGAATTGAGCCACGTGAGCTTCATACAGGATGGCGTCGTCGCCGGGAAGCAGAACGGTCTGGCCGGTGAGTCCGGACTTGACGGCGTTCAAGGAGGATTTGGCTTTACCGGCCTCGGATACGGGGCCCGTGCTGAGTTGTGAGTTCTTTTGATTCGCGGCAATTTGGGCGGCTGTGGACATGAAAGCTTCCTTAAATAGAAACGGCCCACCGAATCGGGATTCGGCGAGCCTGGCTGACAGAACACACTGGGGGCCAGAAACGGATCGAGACGAATGGTCAGGATGGGGTTAAGTCCAGATTCTGGAACCGGATAAAAATATTTTCGTCGCGTGTGACCGAGTTGCAAGACTCTACGAAAATAGCGGCGATTCGCGGCTTTTGTGTTGCAACAAGCAAGCCGGGCGGGACGCCCGGTGCGGCTCAGGAGAACCGCCCTACGATTTGGATGTCGCGGGTTTGATTCGGTGAGACCATAAAAGCAGGTATGAAACGGCTGACGCTAGTCATTGCCTGCGTTGCTCTTCTCGCTGGACTTGGGGTCGCAGGTTTCAAACTCTACCAGACTCTGGAATCGATGCGCGGCGAGATGGCCGACCTGCGGCGGCAGGTGGTAGATGCAACCGAGACTGCACAGCGCGAATCCTCCGCGGCCAGCGCGGCGAGTCTACGGGCCGACCAGGCTGCGGTACGCGCAGAAATTGCTTCCGGCGCGCGTCAAAAAGCCGAAGAACAAAAGCAACAGGCCGATCTCGATCGCGCGCAAGCGATGACCAGCGCGCAGCAAGCCGCCGACCAAGCTAAGCAAGCGCACGATCAGATGTCCGAAATGCGCCGAGAGCGCGAAGAGGAACTGAATCGTATGCAGGAAGCGCTGAACCGAGTCGTTGAAACACACCGCACGCCGAACGGTATCCTGCTCGTGCTTCCGGATTCGACTTTCCGATTCGATTTCGATAGCGCCGAGCTGAGTCAGAAAAACCGGGAGCTGTTGAGCCGCATCGCCGGAATTCTACTGGTCTCGAAAGGCTATGGGCTTTCCGTTTTCGGCTACACCGACGATGTAGGTACGGAACAATACAACCAGCAACTCTCCGAGCGGCGCGCGAAGGCCGTCGAGGACTATTTGATTCATGCCGGTATCGACGAATCTATTATCCGCATGAAGGGCTTCGGCAAGATGAGCCCGCACGTGGCCGGGACCACTGCCTCGGCGCGCGGACAGAACCGGCGGGTCGAAATCGCTCTTACCGACAGCTCCGTCCGCTTCGGCGCAGACATACAATAGCCGCATTGCCAATGCGCGTCATCTTTGCTGTTCTCTTATTCGGCTGCATGACAATAGAGGCGAAACACGTAATCGTATGCGGCAGCGCGCAAGTCTTTGAAGGCGCGATCACGGAACGAGATGGGAAAGTCTCCTTCCAGCCCGAATGGACCTGGCGGCCGGAGGACAGCGACGGACTTCCGTTGCGGCTGCGATCGAACTTCGCGGGCACCGACGAATGCAAACCTGTCGACGGCGGTAAAGAGGTCTTAATCACTTCGTCGTCAGATGCACTCGCCCTAGTGTCGTACAGAACGCGCGCAACATTGTTTTATGCGAGTGTGCGTAATGCGCATTCAGCCGCTCTGCTGCCTGGAGGGTTGATCGTCGCCGCATCGTCTTTTTCCCCGGACGGAAGCGGAGACCGTCTGCTGTTGTACGACCGTAACCGGCCGGATCATCCGATAGGGTCCATGCCGCTAAGTTGGGCGCATGGCGCGGAATGGGACCAAACCAGACAAGTTCTGTGGGCGCTTGGCGATCGGGAACTCCAGGAGATCAAAATTGACGGAACGAAGATGGTGGTTGAAAAGACCTTTCCTTTACCCAGCAGGGGCGGCCACGACCTCGTGCTGGGACGGGATGCCGCGGTTCTTTACCTGACGACGAGCACACAAGTTTTGGTATTTACGCCCAAGGACTCCAAATTTGCACCATTTTCCGCGTTTGCCGGGATCGGAGACGTGAAGAGCCTGTCTATCGATCCGGACGATGGTCAAATTGCCTATACGCAAGCCGGCAAGGGCGTGTGGTGGACTTACACCATTCAATTTCTGCATCCACGAGCCGAACTGGTGCTTCCAGAACACGCTTATAAGATGCGCTGGTTTCCCGCGGAAGGATACAATCCGAGGGGTGCCCCTTGAGTTTGACCAAGCCCGAACCATCGTAATCGAGGCGGTACGGGCATTGCCTGCCTCACGCCGGCCCGAATCGCTGCCGTTAGATTTAGCGCACGGCCGCATCCTCGCGGTGGATGTTCTGGCGGATCGTGATTACCCCGCGCTCGACCGTTCTCTCCGCGACGGCTTTGCCGTCCAATCCAAAGACCTTCCCGGAACACTCCGTGTGGCCGGAGAAGTGCGCGCAGGCGATCGTAGCCTTGCGCCGCTCGGCCAGGGCCAAGCGCTCGAAATCATGACCGGCGCGCCTTTGCCTGCGGCGGCGGATGCAGTGGTGATGGTCGAACATATAAATCGCATAGACGCTGACCACGTCCGCATCGAGCAATCCGCGGAACCGGGCCAATTCATCAACCGGCGTGGAGCTGAATCGCAAGCGGGATCGCGTTTGATCGCGTCAGGAACGCGTCTCGATGCCAGCCACATCGCCACTCTGGCGATGACCGGTCACACTTCTGTTTCCGTATTTACACAGCCCTTGGCCGCGATTCTTGCTACGGGCGATGAGATTGTCGCGCTGGACGAGCAGCCGGCGTCGCATCAGATTCGCAATTCGAATTCGTTCATGCTGGCGGCGCTGATTCGAGCGGCAGGCGCGGTTCCCGAAATTCTTCCGGTCGCCGGCGACACCAAGCAGGCCCTGCTTCCCCTGCTCAAACGCGGAATGGAACACGATCTGCTGATCGTGAGCGGCGGTGTTTCGGCGGGGAAATACGATTTAGTGAAGCCCGCTCTGCGCGAACTGGGCGTGGAATTCCGTTTCGAGCGTGTGCGCGTGCAACCCGGCCAGCCGACCGCATTCGGCATCGGCAACAATAAGCCGGTGTTCGGGTTGCCGGGAAATCCGGGCTCAACGCTGATTACGTTCCAATTGTTCGCCCGGCCCGCGCTCGAGTTGCTGGGGGGCTTGAGCGACCCACCGCTGCCTTTATTGTCGGCGCGCTTTGAAGCGCCTTTCCGCCACAAGCTTGGTCTGACCCGTTTCCTGCCGGCGCGGCTTAGCTCCGATGGGCAAACATTACGGCACATACCGTGGCAAGGCTCGAGCGATATCCCGGCGCTCGCCAGGGCAAACGCATTTCTGGTTGCGGATCACGATCGGGAGAACTGGCAGGCGGGCGATGCGATCCGTGTAATGGCGAAGCCGTGAAGAAGCTATCTCACTACACCGCCGCGGGTGACGTTGCCATGGTGGACGTTTCCGCCAAAGAACCTACAAAGCGAACGGCAGCAGCCCGCGCGAAGGTCATCATGGCGCCACGGGTTATCAAAGCTCTTCCAACGAACAAAAAAGGCGACCCGCTGCAGGTGGCAAGGATTGCCGGTATCCATGCCGCGAAGAAGACTTCTGAGCTTATTCCGTTATGCCATCAAATTCCGTTGAGCCACGTTAGCTTGGAATTCAAAATTGGCTCGCGCGGCATCGACATCACCGCTACCGCCGCAACTACTGCGCAGACCGGTGTCGAGATGGAAGCCATGACAGCGGCATCCGTTGCTGCCCTTACCATTTATGACATGACGAAGGCGCTAGATAAATCTATCGAAATCCGCAACATCCACCTGCTCGAAAAGACGGGCGGAAAATCGGGCGTCTTTCGTCGTAAGGCTAAGGAATGAATGTCAGCGTTTCGATTCTGACCGTCAGCGACTCGACCGTCGCCGGTACGCGGGAGGATGCCTCCGGTCCGGCGCTTGCGGAACGGTGCCGTGAATTGGGTTGGGAGATCGTTGCCACAGGTGTTGTGCCCGACGACGAAGCCGTCATTGCAGACACGTTAAAAGAGTGGGCCGATGCCGGATCCGCGCGACTCATCCTGACCACCGGCGGCACAGGTGTCGCTCCACGAGATGTAACGCCCGAAGCGACCCGGCGCGTTCTTGATCGGGAAATTCCGGGGCTGGCGGAACTGATGCGCTGGAAAGGTCTCGAGCAGACGAAATTTTCGATCATGTCACGGGCCGTCGCCGGCGCGCGCAAGCGAACGCTCATCGTCAACCTTCCTGGTTCGCCCGACGGCGCCGTATTTTCACTTCAAACGATTGAAACGGTGATACCTCACACGGTCGAGCTGCTGGACGGCAACACTTGCCACGGGTAATCGAAACTCGGGATGATAAATCAACATCTTAAGAATATGAGGCAAATGCCTGTACTATTGGCTGGCGAATTGCTGCTTGCAATGGCAGTTGGCGCCTTCGCGCAGCTAGCGCCGGGCCAACTTCCGCCCGGCCCTCCCGCACAGCCCGGGCAGCTTGGCGCGGAACCACGAAAAACCCCTGAAAAGACTCCAGAGCCGCCTGCCAAGACGGAAGGATCGTCCAGCACGCCAGAGCCCACGGGAGAAGGCGTGTTCCGGTTGCCTGTGGAAAACGTATTGGTGCCAACTACCGTTCTGGACCCAGATGGGCACGGCTATGTGAACGGTCTCAGTGCCCGCGACTTCGAAGTGTTGGACAACGGCAAACCGCAAAAAGTCGTGGCCGATTTCGTGCAGCAGCCGCTTTCGGTAGTGCTCGCGATCCAGGCGAATTCGGACACCGAACCTTTGTTACCGGTGATCCGAAAATCGGGCATTTTGCTTCACGGGCTCGTCACAGGTGAGAACGGCGATGTTGCGATATTGGCGTTCGATCATCGCATGCAGCTTTTGCAAGATTTCACCAGCGATCCGGAAAAACTCGATGACGCCATGCAGAAGGTTCGGGCCGGCTCGAGCACCGCGGCGCTGATTGATGCCGTGGTGGAAGCGGATCGCATGCTTGTTCGTCACGATCGCGATCACAATAACGCGCGTCGCCGCGTGATCATTCTTTTAAGCCGCAATGCCGACAAGGGAAGTCAGGCGCATCTGCAGGAAACTATTCGCGAGATGCAATTCCACAACGTAATCGTCTATTGCATAGATATCTCGAGAACCTTGACGGCCGTGATGAAGAAGCCGGATTATCCGCGCCCCCCCGCCGGCGGCATTCCGCCCGAAGCGCAGCCCAACTTGCGCGGCAACGGCGCCGCGAGCATCACTTCCAACGTGCAGGAGATGAATGGTAACGCGCTCTCGGCCGTTCCACCGCTCCTGCGCGACATTCGTGATCTGTTTAAGAAGACACCGGCAGAAGCATTCACGTATTTCACTGGCGGACGAATGTACAGTTTTGCCCGGCAAAGAGGGCTTGAAGATGCGATCACCGATATCGGTAAAGATCTCAACAGCCAATATGTGTTGAGTTATTCACCAAACAACAAAGAGGAGCCGGGTTTCCATAACATCAAAGTAACGGTGGACCGGCCTGGTCTGCTAATCCGGACCCGTCCTGGCTATTGGTGGGGCGGCGGTCAGGTTCAGTAAAACGCAGCGCCCCGAAGCTGACAACACTCTGCGGATCGATCTGCCACTGGTGATAATCGAGCAGCTCGCCCTGGCATCCCGGCACAGTTTTCAAGAAAGTGTAGAAAGGCGCCGAGCCGCACCACTTCAGGTCATCATGTCCTTCCTGCACAAGCGACCAATAGCCGGCCGGGTCGCCGGCAGCGATTCTCGCGATACGTTCACGGTCTCGCTGCTCAATGGCCAGCATTTCGCCAATGTTCGCGGTGGCGCGGATCGGGTCGTTGTAGCGTCTGCCCATGTGCGCCATATCGACGCCGAGTATCCAAAAGACACGCCGGCCTTCGCGCGCCGCCATGTTTCCGAGCGCACCAAGAAACCGCGCGACGCCATCGTTCTGCTCCGGTGGCCCGCTTTCGTAAATGCTTTTCACAAACGGTCCGCACAGAATCGGAAGAATGCGCACTTGCGGACCATAGAGATGCTGCAGAAACACCACCTGAAATTCAATAGAATGCTCCACGGCATGGCAGTAGTCTTCCATCAGGACGGCATCCGGCGCGGCCTTTTGCAACTCGTTCACGAGCCGGACGTTGGTCTGAGCCTCACCGTACGGGGTGATGAAATTCTTTCGGGTCAGGCCGAAGCGTTCCGGCGCGCCGTAGTGTGAAGTGCCCAGGACCAAGAAGGTCGTTTCGGCGACATCCTCCACCGAGGGGAGACAACTATACGCAGCGCGGTAGGTACTCCAGCCGCCGTCCGGACTGGCATGCGGCGCTGCGATGGCGCGCGCGCCCGGATTGCCTTGCGGCGCGCCGATGCGCCGCGTAAGCAATTCGGCAAGCTTAGTTTGATTCGCTGGATAGGCTGCACCCGCGAAATTCGCCGCGCGCGCCGCTTCGATCGCAAACTCGGCTTCGCGCTTTGATTTCAAATCGCGATAGCGGGGATTATCGAGAAATCCTGCTTCATCGAGAGAATCGAATAGATGTTTTTCGAGATCGGAGACTTCAATTTCACCGGTGATCCGGACGAGCTGCGAGCGCAGATCCAAAGTGGATTGCAGCCCGTCGAAGCATTCGAGCGCAGCGACAAGGGGCGGCGGCACGAGCAGGGTAGCGTCTGAATAATGGTACGGGTCGCGAATATAGAGGCCCGGCTTCGCTGGATCCGGCGACGGCATGAAATCCAGATTGAAGCGCAGGCGCGGTAAGGCGTCAGCCACGGTCTATTGTACGAATCGCGCGCAGGCCGTCCAGGAGAGCACGCGGCACTCGCACGTTGCCTGCCACGCCTTCGCCCAACCGCACACTGGGTTTGGCATCGCCGTGAAAATCCGATCCGCCGGTCGGTATCAAGTCGAGATCTTTCGCCAATTGCGCATAGCGCGCTCGCGCACTTACCGAGTGCTCGGAATGATATACCTCCAAACCGAGCAAACCGGCCTGCTTAGCAGATGCGAGAACTTCCCGCTCCTGCTCCGGCGCAAGATCCAGCCGGATGGGATGCGCAACGACAGGAATGCCGCCTCCCGACCGCACCATGCGAATCACTTCGTCGAGGGTATGACTTTCACGCTGTACGTAGCTGGGCGCTTCCTCGCCCAGATATTTTCTAAAGGCGTCCTCTAAATTCTTTGCGTATCCTTTCTCGACCAGAATACGGGCAAAATGCGGGCGGCCAGTCAAGCTTCTTCCGCGCGCTTCCACTTCTTCGAGCGTAATGGCGATGCCGCGATCAGCGAGAACCTCGACCAACTTGATGTTGCGCTCGCGCCGATTCTCCTGCTCATGCCGCAGCCAGCGATGAAAGTCCGCAGACGGTTCGTTGGATGGAAAATATCCGAGCACGTGAACGAAACGCGGCTGGGTGTTACCTGGCAAATACAGCCGCGAATTTAGCTCGATCCCGCGAATCAGATCGAAAGATTCCCTCTGTGCGAACGGAAGGGCCTTGTCAAAGCCCGCGAAGGTATCGTGGTCGGTAATGGCAAGCGCCGCCAAGTTGGCGCGAATAGCCAATTGCACAAGCTCTATCGGAGTCGAAGTGCCGTCCGATTCATTGGTATGGGAGTGGAGGTCGACGAACTCCACTAGCGGCCTTTCAACTGTCCGTAGCTCTCGAAAGAAAAAACCTGTCCACAGGTGCGAGCCACCACACGCCCTGGGCCCAGCGATTTTTCTTTCGGCCGCGTCTGGAAGAATACCGCGCCATCGGTGCTGTCGCCGGGCTTCAGCTTCGTCGCGACTAGTGTGATCGCAGACGCAGCCTGGGCGGCCTTAAATCCACGGTTTACGAACATCGCCATCGCCGCCTCCCGCCGTTGTTCATAGCCGTTGGTCGAGCGAAAATTTGACAACGCATAGATGCTGTCTTCATAGAGCAATTGCAGTTTGATGACATCGTTACGGCCGGCCTTTTCGAGCAGCGACTCCACGACCTGGTCGGCGGACACCGACTGCAAGACCGTGCCATCCTGGCGCTCAAAAGAAAAATCCGACGGTTTGACAGTCCAGGAGACTGGCGAGCCGTTCGTCACGGTAACTTGAATAATGTTGAAGTCTTTGATGTGCGGCGGTAGCGAGGCGAACATCACTGTGATGCCTTCTTTGGTCAACGCCTCATATTCCAAGCCGTGCGATTGAAATTCGATCGGCGTCTGGGGCGTAGGAATAGGGGGCGGATCGCCGGTACTGGCGAGGACAAACGAAAGAAAGACGAATAATCCTTTCACTCGCGGCTCGACGACAGTTTAGCAGTCAAGTACCAGCAAAGTGTTCCCCTGGGACGTGCACCGAAACCCTCGATATCGATCCGCATAATGGCCCCTTTTTTAAAGTCGACCACCAAATGAGACGCGCCAAGCAGATAGGGAGCAAGCTGATCGAATTGGGGGTTGTGACCGACCAACATTAGGCTCGTCTCGTCCCGATGCACGCGGATTTCTTCCCACACCTGCTCGACGTCCGCGCCAGGCGCGAGCGCCTTAGTGCGTAGGATCTCGCCTTGATAGCCGAGGACGGCTTTGGCAATGTCGGCTGTCTGGATTGCGCGCTTTAACTCACTACTCCACAGCAGCGTGGGCTTGACTTTGGCCTCCGCCACTGCCTTGAGTACCTTACGGAGTTTGCGGCGACCGTCGGAGGTAAGCGCGCGGGCGGTATCGCTTCCGCCGGATTGTGCCTCCTCAGCGATCCCGTGGCGCAGCAGATAGAGGTGCATACAGAAGGTTTCGCCTTTCATTCTGTCATACTGGTCGCTGCATGCCGATCAGCCGGAACACGCAGGATCGCATCCTGCTGCTGGTGGCGATCACGGCGGCGGCGCTCATCCACATCTCAATTGCAGCCAGCCAGGTTTTTCTCGGCTTAGGGGCGCTTCTTCTTCTGATTGTTTATCGGAAATGGCAATTTCCGCGCATTTGGGTGCCGCTGGCGGCGCTTTTTTTTTGGACTGTGCTCGCCGACGCGCTATCGGTGGATCCGTGGCTGGGGCGCACACAGATCCGTAAATTTTTCGTATTCCTGTTTATTCCCCTTATTTACACCGTATTTATTCGTCAGTTTCCAAGGGTGTTCGATCTGATGGCCGCCTGGACGGCGGTGGCTACCGCATCCGCCATTTGGGCTTTGGTGCAGTACTTCATTAAATTCCGCCATGCCAGCTACGAGAGTTACGTGGGCGAGCGCATTACCGGGTTTGAAAGCCACTGGATGACGTTTGGCGCTTTGCAGCTCAGCGTGCTTTCGCTTCTGCTTGCTCAGTGGTTCTTTTCGAACCGCAAAATGCCTGTCTGGGCGTACAGCAGCGTGGTGGTCATTTCGGCGGCTATTTTGTTGAACGGAACGCGCAGTATTTGGCTGGCCGCTGCCCTGGCGGTGTTGTACCTGGTATGGTGCTGGCGGCCGCGTATGACTCTTCTGGTGCCGGTAATCGCTGCCGGCACTTTTCTAGTGGCTCCGGCAACTACGCGACAGCGCATGCTTTCCATCGTTCACCCGGATCCCAACATCGATTCGAACCGGCACCGTGCAGCCACATTCTGGACCGGCATTGAGATGATCAAGGCTCATCCTTGGTTCGGCCTCGGCCCGGAAGAAATTGCGCGGAATTTCAACGCCTATGTTCCTGCCAAGATCCGCCGCCCGCTGCCGGTTGGATACTACGGACATCTGCACAATATTTATGTGCAGTACGCAGCCGAGCGCGGCATTCCCGGCCTGCTCTGCGTGTTGTGGTTTATCGGGCTCGTTCTCTGGGATTCGATCCACGGAATTCTCCGGCTCCGAGGAACACACTCGCAGGAATTATTTGTGCTTCACGGCACGGTCGCCGTGACAATTGGCATCCTCGCAGGCGGCATCTTCGAATACAACTTAGGCGATAGCGAAGTGTTGATGATGTTCAATTGCGTCATCGCGTTGAGCTATGCCGCCGGCAAGTCGGCTACTGCTGAGACCGTTTCAAAATGAGGGGGCTCCGCCTCGCGATGAACGATAGCCGTGTGAATGTTGCGAAAGCCGGCTTTCTTCAAAAAGCTTTGTAGCTCATATTCGGTGAACCCCAACCAGACGTCGGCGTAGAGTTCCCGGGCTTCCTCGAACTGGTGGCGCAGCAAATCGAGAATGGCAATACGGCCGCCGGGCCGGAGAATACGGCGGGCTTCGGCAATCGCATGCTCAGGGTGCAAGGCATGGTGGAGCGATTGACTGAAAAACGCGACATCCACTTCTGCATTGGCGATGGGAACCGATTCCAGATCGCCCAGGCGGTATTCCAGGTTTTTCAGCCGTTGGGTACGCGCCAGCTTCGTACCGAACTCAACCATTTTCTCCGAGTTGTCGACGGCGATAACCCGCCGAGCGTGCAGGGCGAGCAGTTGGGAAAACGTTCCCTCCCCCGCCCCGAGATCGGCGATTACTAGCGGCGGCATCAAGCGCAGCAAAACGTCCGCAAGCCCTTCCCAGGAACGCCCAGGCAGGTACTGGCGACCTAGCTTTCCGGCGAGCGAATCGAAATAGGCGCGCATGCGGTCGCGCCGTTTACCGACCACCAGCTTGAGAACCGCACGATCATGCTCGGCCTCGGGAATATCTGGCACGGCCCGCAAAACACCCATCAATTGCCCAATGGTTTTTCCCTCAGACCCATGGAGTGCTTTTAGCCGATAAAATATATGCTTGCCCGTCCGGCGGTCTTCAAGTAGGCCGACCTGCTTGAGCTGGGCTAAATGCGTAGAAATTTGACTTTGTCCTTTTGCCAGAATTTCCTGCAGTTCCGCGACCGAGAGTTCCTCGTTTTCGAGCAACAGCAAGACGCGCACGCGCGTAGCGTCGCCGAGCAGACGCATCCATTTCAAGGGCTGGGACATAATCTACTTATCAACATATCAAGATCTTTCGATATATAATATCTTTGAGGTTTACAGAATGAGTACAGCCACTCTCGATCGAACTGCCACTGAATACAAAGTCGCCGACATGTCGCTCGCCGACTGGGGCCGCAAAGAAATTGGGGTTGCCGAGCACGAAATGCCCGGCTTGATGTCTATCCGGCGGAAGTACGCCGCACAGAAGCCGCTTGCCGGCGTGCGCATTACCGGCTCACTGCACATGACGATTCAGACCGCGGTCTTGATCGAGACGCTCGTAGATCTCGGCGCGGACGTACGCTGGGCGAGCTGCAATATCTTCTCGACGCAGGATCACGCCGCCGCCGCCATCGCCGCCGCGGGCGTTCCGGTCTTCGCCTGGAAAGGGGAATCGCTCGAAGAATACTGGTGGTGCACCTACCAAGCCATCAGCCACCCGCAGGGCAAAGGACCGCAGCTGGTGGTGGACGACGGAGGCGATGTCACTCTACTCATCCATAAAGGCTATGAACTGGAGAACGGCAGCGATTGGGTGAACACACCTTCGGAAAGCCACGAAGAGAAGGTCATCAAAGATCTGCTGAAGAAGGTTCAGAAAGAAGATCCGCAGCGCTGGCATAAATTGGCGAAAGAATGGCGCGGGGTTTCGGAAGAGACAACCACGGGCGTTCACCGGCTTTACAAAATGTTCGAACAGGGCAAGCTGCTCGTTCCGGCCATCAACGTGAACGATTCAGTCACCAAATCGAAGTTCGATAATCTGTACGGCTGCCGCGAATCTCTTGCGGACGGCATCAAGCGCGCAACCGACGTGATGATGGCCGGCAAAGTAGCTGTCATTTGCGGCTACGGCGATGTGGGCAAGGGCTCGGCGCATTCACTGCGCGGTATGGGCGCGCGCGTCATCGTGACCGAAATCGATCCGATTAACGCGCTGCAGGCGGCCATGGAAGGTTTTGAGGTCACAACGGTTGAAGACACTTTGGGCCGGGGCGATATTTACGTCACGTGTACGGGCAACCTGGACATCATCACGCTCGAACACATGCGCTACATGAAGAATCAAGCGATCGTTTGCAACATCGGCCATTTCGATAATGAAATCCAGGTCGATCGACTAAACGGCGCACCTGACGCGAAGCGGACGAATATCAAGCCGCAAGTCGATATGTACACTTTCGAAGACGGCCACAGCATCTTCATGCTGGCGGAGGGTCGCCTGGTGAATCTGGGCTGCGCCACCGGCCATCCCAGCTTCGTTATGAGCAACAGCTTCGCCAACCAGACGCTGGCGCAGATCGACCTCTGGAAGAACAAAGACACTTACAAAGTCGGCGTTTATACGCTGCCGAAACACCTGGACGAAGAAGTGGCCCGGCTGCATCTGGAGAAGATCGGCGTGAAGATGACCACACTTACCGCAAAACAGGCGGAGTATCTGGGAGTCTCCCCGGAAGGACCGTTCAAGAGTGAGCACTACCGGTATTAACCTGCAAGCTGCTGAGATTTAGCGGATTCGGAGGATACTACCATCCTGGAGATCCTCCGGAATGAAAATAATCCTTGTACTATTGGCCGCTGCCTTAACGGCCTCGGCATTTTCCGTATCGCCTGCCGCGCATAGCACCTTTCATGCAAAGGGGCATAAAGGGAAGAAACACAAAGGGCATCCGCATCATCACGTTCAGCATTCCTAGAGCTGCTCGATCAGCAGCTCCGACAATGTTGAAATAAGAAGCAGTCCCGGGTTGTCGGGCGACCAGTCAGGCTCGGGGATACCGTCGACCGTGATCGCAATCGCTACGGGTCCTCGCTTCGAATAGACTATTCCGACGTCGCTGCGCAAGGCATCGAGTGCCCCGGATTTGTTTGCGACAATCACGTCTTTGATGTCGCGGGCGAGACCGTTGTGGTCGCGCTGCTTTTTCAAAATCGCCAGCATATCAGCAGAGGCATCCTTGCTGACGAGTTCGCCGCGATAGAGTTTTTCGAGCAAGCCGACCATCTCACGCGGACTGCTGCGGCCTAGCCCCCACTTCTTATTTTCAGGTTTGGCCCCTTCAGCGGTGATTCCGGCCGCTGTCCCTTTTCCCAGAATTTTTCGCATCACGCGCGTGTGGACGAGTCCAAGCTTGGCCATGCGTGCGTTAACCGCGTCGCCGCCAATGCGATCGAGAATCAGGTTGGTGGCGGTATTATCGCTCAGCACTATCATCAGCATCATCAGATCGCGCACGGGAAACCGGTCATCGGTCGAAAGGTCCTGCAAAATACCACTGCCTGAAACCTTTTCGTCCTCCGGCAGACGGATCATTTCACCAAAGTCCAACTTCCCGTCCGCGGCTTCGGAAAAACACTCGATCATGATCGGCAGTTTGATAGTGCTCGCGGTACGAACTGGCTCGTCGCCGGCAAGGTCGTAGACAGCGCCGGAATCCAGATTTTTCGCGTACACGTTTACCCGGCCATGAAAGCCGGCCACTTTTGCTTTGATTGCGTCATCGAGCGGCGTGGCGGCCAAACTACAGGTGCAGACAATCGCCGCGACAACCGCAAAGTTCCATCGCATGCGCGTATTTTCTCATCGCCGGCTGAGGCACGGATGATTGGCCCACACAAAACGGAGCGGCCAATCTCCGCATTGGCTGATACCGATGCGAGGCGTGATGCCTATCTCAAACTGCGGCGGCTCGCGCCAACGCCGGATGCGCAGCGGACCGCGATCCAGGCGCGCTCCGTAATGATCGCGAGTAATCGCAAGCGCCTGGGTCAGTTTGCCGGGACCATTCGCGAGGCCGATAGGCGGGCCGTTCCACTTGCGCCTTCGGACCATCTCATCCAACCCACACAACGGCTCGAGTGCCCGGACCAAGACACAGTCCGCTGTTCCCTCGCGGCCAGCGACTACATTCAAGCATTCATGCATGCCGTAGATGAAATAAACGTAGGCTCGCCCCGCGGGCCCGAATATCACCCGAGTACGCGGAGTAAGGCCGCGTGAGGCATGCGCGGCGAGATCATCCATTCCGAGATACGCCTCAGTTTCGACCAGCATCCCGGCGGTTTCCCCGTGCAGCAGTACGCAGCCGAGCAAACTGGGGGCCAATTCCTGCGCGGGACGGGCAAAGAAATCGAGCCGAACCGGTTCAGTAGCACGCAATAGACGAGACAGCGACCAAGGCAAGCGGATAAGCTAGAACAGTAGCATGCGACTGTTCACGGCCATCGATTTGCCGACCGAAGCGCGCCTTCGGCTGGAACGTCTGCTGAGCGCGCTGCGTCCCGAAGCGCCGATCAAGTGGAGCCCGCTCGACAATTTGCACATTACGACGAAGTTTATCGGCGAATGGCCGGAAGCGCGGCTGGAGGAACTCCATGATGCGCTCGCACAGGTTGGCCCGTGCGAGCCATTCGAACTTTCGCTGCGTGGCCTAGGCTGGTATCCGAACGAGCGTGCGCCGCGGGTACTTTGGGTTGGGGTGGAAGCCGGGACGGAGCTGTCTGCTCTGGTGCAACAGATAGAACGACGGCTGACGGAGATCGGCGTGGCCAAAGAAGAGCGCTCATTTACGCCGCACCTAACGCTCGCGCGCATTAAACATCCGGCACCCTTACACGCCTTGCGCCAGAAGGTGGAGCGCCTGCAGCCCGCGGATCTGGGCCGATTTCCAATAGCACATTTCAGTCTGTTTCGCAGCGATCCTGGATCCAATGCCAGCGTCTATCGCAAACTGCGAGATTACCGTTTGGAAGCAGCTCTAACGGCGCACTAGAAACGTGATCTTCTCTACCTTGCTTGCCTATTTACTAGGCGGGCTCCCCTTCGGCTATTGGTTCGTCCGTTTAACTTCGGGGCGCGATATCCGCACCATGGGCAGCGGCAATATTGGCGCCACAAACGTGCAGCGCAGCATGGGCACTAAAGCGGGTGTCGTGGTGTTGCTGCTTGACATCCTGAAAGGGTTTCTGGCCATATGGATAGCGGCGCTGTCGACGCATGGGAATACTACCGCTCTCGCGCTAGCCGTGGGAGCAGTGATGCTGGGACATTGTTACCCGATCTTCCTGCGATTCAAAGGCGGCAAAGCAGTAGCTTGTTTCGTCGGAGCGTTTCTCTACCTTGCTCCGCTCGCGCTGCTTGCGACGACCGCAGTCTTCGTCGTTGTAGTGGCGTTGTGCAGATATGTCTCCCTCGGATCGATTCTGGGCGCCTTCATTTTCCCGTTTGCTCTTTGGGTGATCAACCGGCCACCGCTGAATATTCTGTACGCGTCCATTTTCGCGGCTGCGCTGGTGATTTACCGGCACCAAGGTAACATCGCGCGGCTCCGCGCCGGCAAGGAAAATCGCTTTGGCAGCAAATAACCGGCTGGCGATCCTAGGTGCGGGAAGCTGGGGCACCGCCCTCGCCATTGCATTAGGGTCGCGATTTGAAGCCGTGGCGCTTTGGGCCCGAGACGCGGAGCGCGCGCATGATATCGACGAACTTCGGGAAAATCGACGCTACTTGCCGGGATTTCATTTGCCGAAGCAAGTATCGGTTTCAAACGATCTCGCCGAGACGCTCGCGGACGCGGATATGGTCGTGAGCGTAATTCCCTCCGGATATTTGCGCAGCGTCCTTGAACCCGCGGCTCAACACATCCGCCGCGGAATTCCGCTCGTCAACGCGACTAAAGGTTTTGAAGAGACAACCTTGTGCCGCATGTCGCAAGTGGTGCGGCAAGTTTTAGTCGATTCCTCGATCGCAGTGTTGTCCGGCCCAACATTCGCGAAGGAGATCGCCGCGGGCGAACCAGCCGCGGTCGTGATTGCGTCGGAAGAGATCGATCTTGCCGAAAAAATGCAGCGCGCGTTCGCTACCCCGGCGCTGCGCTTTTACACAAGCCGCGATGTAGCCGGTGTAGAAGTCGGAGCGGCCATGAAGAATGTGATCGCACTCGGCGCAGGCATCTGCCGCGGACTGGGACTCGGGAGCAACAGCGTCGCAGCGTTGGTAACCCGCGGGCTCGCCGAAAGCACCCGGCTCGCAGTCGTCATGGGAGGAGATCCGCGCACTTTGAGCGGCCTCGCGGGACTAGGCGATCTGGTGTTGACCGCCACCGGCGATCTTTCAAGAAATCGCTCGGTGGGAGTGGAACTGGGCCGCGGCCGGAAGCTGGACGATATCCTTGCCGAGACGACCATGATCGCAGAGGGCGTGGCCACCTGCCGCGCGGCACGGCAACTTGGCATACGCCATCAACTCGATTTACCCATCGTCGCGAAGATGTATGAAGTTCTGTACCAGGGCAAGGATGCGCGCGCCGCGATCCGTGAATTAATGGAACGGCCGCTCACAAGCGAGTAGCAGGGGATGCAAGCTGTGCTTGATGATCGCGCCACATAAAGTAGCCGATCATCGTCTTGGCATCTTGGATTTTGCCGGTGCGGATCCATTCTCCGACTTCCTGACTATTGAACCAACGAATCTCAATGCGTTCGTCGTCCATTGGCTCCTGCTTGCCCTCGGTAAGATCCGTGGCTTGATAAATGTCCATCTTCTCGGCGACGTAGCCGGGACTCGCCCAAAAGGATGTGAGTTTGCTCCAAGCCTTCGCGGCATAGCCAGTCTCTTCACGCAGCTCCCTTTTAGCGGCATCGAGCGACGACTCGCCGGGATCGACGCGGCCGGCGGGAAGTTCCCATAGCTCCCGTTCCGCCGGCAGACGAAACTGCTTCACGAGAAGAATACGTTCGTTTGTATCGACGGCTAGCATGACCGCCGATCCGGGATGCCGGACAATGCTGCGATGAATTTCAAAGCCGCTTGAGTCATGCGCAACTTCATCGACAACGGTGAACAGTTTGTTCTTCAGGAGTTCTTTTGAAGAGACTATCTTCATATTTCCAAGGGTAGAGTACCGGCGCCGGACTAGTCTGCGTGCGGAGTAAACGACTACCGCAAGTCGTACAGAAGTCCGCTCGCCTGTGATAACTGTTCCGTGTGGAGCAGCGCCACCTGCAATTCCGGGTGACAGGCGAAATACTCTCGACGGTTCTCTATATCAAGCGGAATTTCCGCGCCGATGGCAGGCGCGTTTTCACCGCACTTGTCGCAGAGGTACGCGCTACAAGTGCCGGCGATCACTCCACCACACCCGCGATGAATCCAATGCGGTTTGAACATTGTACCTGCAAGGCTAACAAAAGGCCGGCGGTTCCCGCCACTGGAATTCATTTGTGCCGGGGGCGCTTTTTTCGGGACGCTTCAATCTCGCCAAGTCTTGAAGTCGCCGCATCGTGGAGCCGTTGAAATTCGTGCTGCAGGGTGTCCAGCTCGGCATCGGTCAGGTCTTCCATTTGCACGAGCGCGGTGCGGGCCGGTTGTACAGCGCGAATCAATTCGTCCAATTTCAGATGAATTACTTTTGAGTCTCGATTTTGCGTGTTCTGAATCAGGAAAACTACGAGGAAAGTGCTTAACGAAGTAGCGGTATTAATGACCAGCTGCCACGTATCGGAGTAATGAAAGCGCGGTCCCGCAACGCCCCAGATAACGATACTCACAACGGCGAGAATAAAGGCCCCTGGCGAGCCGACGGCTTGCGCGGACAGGTGCGCGAACTTCCGAAAGATTTCCTTCATGGGAACCGATTATCGCGCAACCGTCTAATCGGTCCCGCCCAGGAAGGATTAATGCGTTACAGGCTCGTAGCCATCGCAGCCGCTGACGGCGGTGACTTTCAGATGAAGGCTCGAGTGTTTCGGATGGCCGCAGTCGTCGATGAAATCTTCCGCAGCTTCTTTCGAAGACCTTATCTGGGTAAGTATTCCGTTGGGTGTGTGGTCCTCACCGAAATGGGAGCAGAGACCGCATTGACCTTCGTGCACTTGTAGCATTATTCGAATCGCCTCCAGCCTCTAGATTGCCGCCGGGCTAAAGTTGTGTCAATCGAAAAAGTGCAGCGCTTGTAACGAGTTAATGGCGACCGACGCGGTCCTACTTCTGCTCTTGCATACGGCGCGCTATAGATGCCGCGAGCTGCCTGGGAGCGAAGCGCGTGAGAAATGCCATGAGAGCGTTCAACCCGCCCGCGACCACCAGTGGTTTGCCGGCCTGTAGCGCGTCCCATCCGATTTGCGCCACAGATAGAGGGCTCATGACGTTCCCGCCTTTGAACAACTTGGTCCCTGAAGCGCCGGAGCGCTTGTCGAACTCGGTTGACGTGGGACCTGGGCACAGGCAAGTTACTTTCACGCCGTACTCGCGGGCTTCGTTGTGAAGAGCTTCGGAGAAAGAGACCACATAGGCTTTCGTTGCGTAGTAGACCGACATGAGCGGGCCCGGCTGAAAAGCTGCCGTGGAACCGACGTTGAGGATATAGCCGCGGCGGCGCGCGATGAAGCCGGGCAAAAACAACCGGGTCAGATGAGTAAGCGCGCCCATATTGAGCTGGATCATCTGCATCTGCTCGTCCTCATCGAGTTCCCAAAAACGGCCGACCACCCCGAAGCCGGCGTTGTTGATCAGAACTTCCATCACAACATCGAGGCCCACTATTTGTTCGTACAGCTGTCGAGACGATGCAGGATCGGCAAGATCTGAAGGGATCGGGAACGCCTTACGTCCGGTCCGTTGCCTCACATCGGAAGCAAGCTCTTCCAGGCGAGGCTGCGAACGCGCTGTCAATACAACGTCATAGCCCGCATGCGCGCACAGGTAGGCGAATTCGCGGCCGATGCCTGTGGATGCACCGGTTATCAGAGCCGCTGGCATATCTCTATTGTCGCGAGCACTAGAAGTGCGCCAGCCACTGGCAAGGCTGGTTCCATTCACTAGAATGGAATGTCATCGTCGGTAATCTGCATGGGGCCGAGGTCGTCTTCGGGGGCGCCGGCAGTTTTGGCGCGGTTATAGCCGCCCGATTTCATTGTGCCCCCTTCCGGTCCGCCACCCTCTCCACGTCCGCCGAGCAGGATAATCTCGTCGGCGACCACTTCGGTCGTATAAACCTTTTTGCCATCCTTGTCGTCGTAGCTGCGTGTCTGCAGCCGTCCTTCGACGTACACCTGCTTGCCCTTGGTCAGATAATTGGCTACGTTTTCCTGGCGCCAGACTACGACGTTGCTCCAGTTCGTCTCCTCTTTCCACTCGTTGGTTTGCTGATCTTTCCAGCTTCTGGTGGTGGCGACGGAAAACCGCGTAAAGGCGGCTCCGGACGGGGTGAACTTTGTTTCGGCATCACGGCCCAGATTTCCAACCAAAATCACCTTGTTAACGCTGCGGGAAGGCATAATCTTTCGCACTGTATCACAGGATTTCTACAATTCCAGATCGGCGTTTGGTACTAGGAAAATTTGCGTAACAATTTGGAGCCAAAAATGGTGTCTAATCGTACAGATTGCGGCATAATAAAAACTCCAGCGATCCGCGCGGCATGATACAGTCTGCAGTGCACGCGCACCATATCATCTGAGGGAGAAGGATGGCACCGCGGTTTTTTCGATCGTGTTCGGCTATCGCGCGCGAGTCGGCGCCCTGGATTGCTTTGCTGCTCGCGACCATCCCTGCGTTCCCCCAGCTTCTGTTAAAGCCCAGCCAGCCCGGAGAACAGATCACTCTGTTACCGTCCGACGTGGCGATTTTCGAGGAGGATCAACCGCGCACCGATATTCCCTGCACGGTGACTCCGCGGAAGGCAGAGCTCGGATTCGATCTTCGCTTCCATAGCGGATTCGACGTGAATCTGCCGATGCGTGAACTGGCCGGCTCGGGCGAGGTTCTTACAGTAGTGTTCCGGGTGTTCTCCAACGGCGACAGAGAGCATGCCGCAAATTTCGTTCAACACTTTCACGTTCCCACTATTGATGAGGAGGCTAAAGGGGATGCGCTCCTGCAGGGCGGTATCGATTTAGGTGAGGGAAATTACCACATCGATTGGCTGATGCGCGATCGCGGAGAGCGAATCTGTTCTACGAGCTGGGATGTCGAGGCAGAATTGACCGCTAAAGATAAGCCTATGCCTCTGTTCCTCGCGGCCCGCCAGATCGCCGAGACGCCTCCGGAGCCTTTTGTGAACGAAGTCGGCGACACCCTGGATCACCACACCTCAGGCGATAACCTCACGATTAAACTCTTAGTAAACTTTGCGCCTCAGAATGCCGCATCGGCGGCCCTGAAAAGAAGTGATACTGACGCGCTAGTCAGCATTCTTCGGACCATCGAACGCGATCCGCGCGTCGGCCGTATCTCGCTGGTCGCCTTCAATATGGAAGAGGGCCGAGTGGTTTACCGGCAGGAGACTACGGCGCAAATCGATTTCCCCGCCTTGGGAAAGGCGCTGGAAGGCATGAAGCTGGGAACGGTAAACGTGCAGCAGCTCAGCCAAAAGCACAGCGAGACGGATTTTCTGGAAGACCTTATTACGCACGAAGTGAGTAACGAAGGCCACCCAGACGCGGTGGTATTTGCCGGACCCAAGGCCATGCTCGACGCCGATGTACCCGAAAACAACCTGCGGCGCATCGGAGATATTGAGTGTCCGGTTTTCTATATGAACTACACCCTGAACCCGCAGGCGATTCCATGGAAGGATGCCATCAGCCGGGCCATCCGCGCGTTTAAGGGTACGGAATACACCATCTCGCGGCCGCGCGATCTTTGGTTCTCGACCTCCGAAATGGTCAGCCGGATCGTACGTCACAAGCGCGATCGTGCCCTGGCGGTGGCGGTTGGCGGAGGTTCCCGCTGACGTTTCTTGGAGTAAGCTAGAAACTCAGGGGAAGCTTTATGGGATTCCGTCAGATAGCGCTCGCCGCATTATTTCTTGGCTTGGGATTCACGGCCAAGGGGCAATGGCTGGTTGCGTTCGGCCAGCACCCCGATCTATCCGACTATCGCAATAACCTCGCGCCTTACGTCAATTCGCCGGAGCATGCCATTGACCGAATGTTGCAATTGGCGAGTTTGAAGGATGGAGAAACACTCTACGACCTGGGTTGCGGAGACGGCCGTATTCTGATTGCCGCCGCCACGCGGTATAAGATCAAAGGGGTCGGCATCGAGATCTCCGAGCACTTGGCAAAGACGGCCGCTGAAAAAGTGAAAAGAGCCGGACTGCAGAATCAGGTGAAGATCATTCACGCCGATTTCATGAAGACCGACCTCAGCGATGCGAATGTCGTCACACTCTACCTGGCCACCACTGCCAACGATATGCTGCGCCCGAACCTCGAGCGCTACCTTAAACCTTCTGCCCGGGTGGTGTCCTACGACTATCCGATTCCGGGCTGGAAGCCGATCGAAATATCGGCTACCGAAGGCCGCAATTCCCAGCACACCATTTATCTGTATCAAGTTCCCAGTTCGATTAAAAAGTAGGTGCAGTTGAGTTCGGCCTTGGACGTTCTGGGGATAGGTTTGAACGCCACCGACACCCTTATTCTGGTTGAGGAATTTCCGGCTTACGCGGGTAAGGTTCCGTTTGGACGGGAGTTGCTGAGTCCCGGGGGGCAAGTAGCGACCGCGATTGTAGCGTGCGCCCGACTCGGCCTTCGCACCAAGTATGTCGGCACCATTGGGGACGATCAGCGTGGCGAAATACAGCGCGAAAGTCTGGAAGGAACGGGCGTCGACACGAGCGGCTTGATCGTGCGCACGGGATGCGCGAACCAAACCGCCTATATTGTGATCGATGAGCGAACGGGTGAGCGGACAATTTTCTGGCAGCGGCCAGCCTGTTTGCGGCTCGAGCCATCTGAAATTCGCCGCGAAGATATTCTCTCTTCCCGGCTGCTGCACATCGACGGCTACGATCTGGACGCAGCTATCTATGCGTCCCAAATTGCACGTGAACATGGTGTGGCGGTCTCCATCGATGTCGACACCATCTATCCGAATTTCGAACCAGTGTTGCGCAATATCGATTATCTGGTGGCCGGTTCGGGCTGGGCAGCGAAGTGGACCAATGAGGCCGATCCCTTTCTGGCGCTTGCTTCGCTCGAACGCGAATACGGCATGCGAGTGGCTGCCATGACACTGGGCGATCGCGGCGCGCTGGCGCTCTACAACGGACATTGGTTCTACTCTGCCGCCTTTGAAGTGGCTTGTTCGGATACAACCGGCGCCGGCGATGTGTTTCACGGCGCCTTCTGCTATGCCATTCTCGAAGGGATGCCGATGGATCTCGCCCTCGAATTCTCAAATGCGGCAGCAGCCCTGAACTGCACTGCCATTGGCGCCCGAGGGCACGTGCCGGTACGCGCGGAGATCGACTCACTGCTGAACGCCGCAAAGGCAGGCAAGGTAAGACGCCACGAAGCACCCGACGTCCGCGCTCGCGCCGCCGCAAAATCCAATCCAGCGGCCGCCGCCACGACTCGATGATTCCGCTGCGCGCTCTTCTGCAACGCCACTACACGCCGGTGATGACGCTAGTCATCATCGGGTTGAATGTCTTTTGCTTCTTTATTGAGCTGACACAACCGGCCTATCTCGAGAGCCGTTTTATACAGAACTACGCCTTGATACCCGACCGGCTGCATCTCACCGCGCTAGTCACTTCCATGTTTCTGCATGGCGGATGGCTGCACTTGATCGGCAATATGTGGTTCCTTTGGGTGTTCGGCTCGCATATCGAGAACGCGCTGGGATCGGGGCGATTCCTGCTCATGTATCTTCTTTGCGGAGTGCTCTCGGCCGTGGTACAGCTGATGGTGAGTCTGGGCAGCCCGATTCCCACGCTGGGAGCAAGTGGAGCGATCGCGGGGGTCATGGGCGCGTTCCTGGTTCTCTACCCGCGTGTGCGCGTGCTCACGCTAGTCTTTATTGTCTTTTTCATTACGACCATCGATATTCCGGCCGCCTTCATGCTGCTCTACTGGTTCCTCATTCAGCTAGGTAGCGGTCTGCTTTCAGCCGGTCGGTTCAGCGATGCCGGCGGCGTGGCTTGGTTTGCTCACGTGGGAGGCTTTCTCGCGGGTATTTTTCTGGTCCGTCTATTCCCCATCACGCGCCGACGTTACACGTATTCCTGATTTTGAGCATGCACGACTCGTTCGAAAATCTCCCGACGCTCGATCTTCTGGCCATCGCCGCTCATCCCGACGATGTCGAACAGACTTGCGGTGGAACGATAATTCGCATGGCCGAGATAGGCTATCGTTGCGGCGTGCTTGATCTGACCGCCGGCGACATGGGGACGCGAGGCACGCCTGAGCTGCGCATCGAAGAATCGCAAGTGGCAGCCGAGCACTTGCTGCTTGGCTGGCGCCGGAACCTACGCTGGCCGGATGCGCGTCTGGAGAACACCATCTCAGCGCGCATGACGCTGGCGGCGTTGATCCGCCGAGTGTGCCCACGCACCGTAATTCTTCCTTATTGGAGCGGCCGTCATCCGGATCATTACCGCGCCGCTGAAATCGCGTATGAATCCTGCTTCCTGGCCGGCCTGGCGCGTCTCGAAGAAGAGGTTCCCCCGCATCGGCCTTTTAAGATTATTTATTCTTCGCTGTATGCGAACGTGACCCCGTCATTCGTGGTTGATATTTCCCGGCAATTCGATCGCCGCATGGCGGCTTTGTTTAGTTATCGATCCCAGTATGGCGATGGCGGCGCGGCGTCTGATCTATTTCCCTCGCACGGCGAAATTGTGGAGCGCCTGGCTGCAGTCGCCCGTTTCTACGGCAACCTAATCGGCGTAAAATATGGTGAGCCTTTCGCCGTCAAAGAGTCTATCGAGATACATGACATCGTCAACATGCCGGTGCGCAGCATCTAGGTTGGTCCGCTAGCCTCGCGGCGATTCGATGCATGTCGCCACAAACATCCTGGTCGTCGGCGCACTGATTTTCATCGCCCACGCTTTTACCGGCATCTTCAGCCGTACGCGCGTACCGGACGTTCTACTGCTTACTATCATCGGCATCGTTTTGGGGCCGGTGCTTCACCTCGTTACGCCGGCCAATTTTGGCAAAGTAGGCTCGATATTCACGACGGTAACGCTGATCATTATCCTTTTTGAAGCCGGTCTCAGCCTCGATCTCGACGTGATTCGCGGCTCCATTCGCTCCACTCTGTCGCTCACTTTGATCAATTTTTTTCTTACGATGATCGCCGTGGCGCTCGCCGCCCATTTCCTGCTCGGCTTCGGTTACCGCCTGACACTGATGTTCGGAGCGATTGTAGGGTCCACTTCCCCCGCCGTCATTATTCCACTCACCCGGTGTATGCACATGGAACAGGCTTCGAAGACGATCCTGTTTCTCGAATCCGCAATCAGTGACGTATTGAGTATCGTCGTCGCTATCGGCTTCATGGACAGTTACAGGCTCGGCACGCTGCACGTCACGCAAATGATCGGCCAGGTCTTTGCGACGTTGATTCTCGCCGGCCTTGCCGGAGTCGGCAGCGCGTTTCTCTGGTCCGCGCTGCTACGCCGCATCCGAGGTCTCGAAAATTCGATCTTCACCACGCCTGCGTTTGTCTTTGTGCTGTTCGGCCTCGTCGAAATCTTTGGCTTCAGTGGGTACGTCGCCGCGGTCGTTTTCGGGGCTGTGCTGGGCAATATTGAAGTTTTTCATGGATTCGCCTGGATGCGCCGCTACCTCCCGGATGAAGCCATTACGCTTAACGATCAGGAACGCAATTTTCTCGGTGAGGTTGTTTTTTTGCTCAAGACCTTTTTCTTCGTGTATGTCGGCGTATCCATTCGATTTACGGATCTGCCGTTGGTCTATATCGGCATCGCCATCACGGGGCTTATTTTCTTGATCCGAATTCCGGCGGCCTGGCTCGGCCTCGCGCGGAGCGTTCCAGTACGCGATGCGTCTCTGGTGGCGATCATGAGCCCCAAAGGGCTGGCCGCCGTGGTGCTTGCCGCTATGCCTCTGGAACGACAAATCCGAGAGGGTGACACGCTGCAGTCCGTGACCTACTCGGTCGTGTTTTTGAGTATCGTGCTCACTTCGGTGCTCAGCTTCTTAATCGAACGGACCAGGCTGGCGCGGGTGTATGCGATGCTATTTAGCCGGTTTGGACATGATCCCGCGGCAACGGAGAGACTCACTCCCGTAAGTTAGCTCAACTTTTTGAGCTCATCCTTGAACAAGCCATTAGCAGGAAATTGCGCTGCCAATTCCGATAACAGGGACTTAGCCTCTGCTCTGTTTCCGTCCCGAAGCGCGGCAATCGCCAACAGGATCTTTGCGTAGGGCTTCAAATAGTGGCCTTTTTCGGCCACGATGCGCAGCTTGGCAAGCCCAGCCTCTTTGTCTGTCTGCGCTCCGGTCATTCGCAAAAACATCCGCAACGGAGCGGCCTTCTGGCTGAGTAGATAATTCTCGACGCCCATTGCAAGGTAAGCATCAACGCTCTCCGGATACTTGGCGACCAGCGCGTCCGCTTGCATCCGGGCTTCTTTGATTTCATTCAGCGCCTGCCACTGGTGTTTCTCGATGAGCGCCTCATAGTTGGCATGCAGCGCCATGCGGATCACGGTTGCCAACCTGGCCTTTTCGGTGTTTTGGCCGCTGGCCAGCATGGCTTGCGACAGCTTTTGACTCTTTTCCAGGTCCATCTCAAACGCTTGCTTCGTGCTTTTGTCGGGGTGGACCTGCTTGCCACCTAAGATCTGTTTGTCGTCAGTGAGGAACTCCGAGCGCAAAATATTCATGCGGTCAAACTCAAAGAAAAGGTGCGCGGCAGCGTCCGAAACCGGTCCCATCGGGTCGTCAGGATGGGCCTTCTGCCAGGCGGCAAACGCGCGATGCGCGCCATCGAAATTCAGGTTGTACATCGCACTATAGCCCTGCTCCAACAGGTCCGCGCGAGCGGCGCCGGCAAAAACCAAGCCGGCACTGCATAATAAGGACATCATTCGCATTTGTCTGATCGTTCCCTGCTATAACGAAGCGCACCGCCTCAACTTGGACGCGTTTCGCCAGTTCCTGACAGGCAGCGCCCCCGCACGCATTCTCTTCGTAGACGACGGAAGCTACGATAACACTACTGCTCTTCTGGAGACGCTTTCGGGCGAGTTTCCGGAGCAGGCCAAGGTCCTGCGCCGCTCGACGAATCAGGGCAAGGCGGAGGCGGTTCGAGCGGGGATGGTTCACGCACTGGTGAATTTCCGGCCGGAAGTTGTGGGATTTTGGGATGCTGATCTGGCCACACCGCTCGAGCTTGTGTCCAATCTACTGGCGGTTCTAAATAGCCGACCGGCCATCGAAATGGTCTTCGGGTCGCGGGTGCAATTGCTCGGCCGCCGCGTGGAGCGCCGCGCGGTGCGCCACTACCTGGGCCGCGTTTTCGCAACCGCCGCGTCCAGCGTGCTGCGTCTTGCCATTTACGACACACAGTGCGGCGCCAAACTTTTCCGCGTGACACCCCAGATACAGAAGATATTTGACCAGCCTTTTCTATCGCGCTGGGTGTTTGACGTCGAAATTCTGGCGCGCTACCTTGCCGCCTACGGACATGATGTCAAGCATCTGGAACAAGCCATCTACGAGTATCCGTTAGAAGTCTGGACCGACGTCGCGGGCTCTAAAGTACATGCCGTCGATTTTTTCATTGCGTTTTGGGATGTCTTTCGCATCTATCGTAAGTACCTTCATACCCGCCAATAATCGCCGCGCCAGTTCTTGATCGCATTTTTGATTTGCTTTGGCTTCCAATTTTCGCCGGCGGCCCGTTCGGCGAGATCGACAGCTTCTTCGTCCGCAGCAAACCGAAGCGCGATCCATTGTGCCTCGGTCAACTCCGGAATTCTGCCACAGAGGCGCTCCAGGCGCAGACGCTCCTCGAGCCGTATTACGCGATCCTGGACCTTCAGGGCATACGGGCGCACCCTGAGGGCCATCACAATCATCACGAGCGCAATAACCACGAACATCGCCGGCTCGGTCCCCATGTGGCGCACGAAATGCACCACTGTCCAAATCAGAAAAAAAACTAATCCTGGAAGAAGCACAAAATGAAACCACGGATCCAGCCGCACGTGGTTGGCGCGGGTTTGCGAGGCAATGTCGCTCATAAGCTTATCTCTCCGGCTACATTCTACTGGAAGCCTCGATCGCCGCAGTAGAACAGCAGCGCAAGCGGGCAACGCGCTAAGCTGAGTGCTGCAAAACCATGAACGCTCTTAGGACCTTGACCCTCTTTTTGGCGTCGGCGCTGCTGTTCGCCCAGGCCGGCACGGACCTTACGCATTCCACGGCAACCAAGACGATCCGATTGTGGGAAGGCACAGCGCCCGGAGCACTTGGCAACGAGGATTCCGACATCCCTACGCTTACCTGGTACCCGCCTGCCCACGCTTCAGGCGATGCCGCGGTCATTGTCGCGCCTGGCGGCGGCTACCGGAATCTCGCGAGCAATCACGAGGGCCGGCAAGTCGCGAATTTCTTAAATGCCGCCGGCCTCACTGCGTTTGTCCTAAAATACCGCCTGGGTCCGCGCTATCATCATCCGGTTGAACTCGGCGACGCGCAGCGCGCCATCACTCTGGTCCGCTCACGAGCCAAGGAATTCGGCGTGGCGGAGAATCGCATCGGCATCATGGGCTTCTCCGCCGGCGGCCATCTGGCTTCGTCCGTGTCGACGCACTATGATTCCGCCAGCAGGCCAGACTTCGCGATTCTAGTCTATCCAGTAATCTCGCTCACCGCGCCTTACACGCATCAAGGCTCACTACACAATCTGCTGGGCGACGCGCCCGATCCGAAACTCGCGCAGGAACTCTCAAGCGAGTTCAAGGTCACAGCAAACACCCCGCCAACGTTCTTGTTTTCGACTAGCGCCGATACTACCGTGCCGTCGGAAAATAGCGTCGCCTATTACCTTGCGCTTCACAAAGCCGGCGTACCAGCCGAACTGCATATCTTTCAGAATGGGCCACACGGGGTCGGCTTGGCGCTGGCCGACCCGGCGCTTTCCGTCTGGCCCACGTTGCTGCTGGACTGGCTACGGCTGCGTGGGCTGCTAGCGAAGCCCGAGCCGTGAGGCTATTGCGCGGCCCTCAAGGTCCATTTCTCGCTATCGATACCGGAGCAAGCCGCCTGCTCCATCCGTGCGCCGTCGCTACCAGAACTCCCGCTGATGTTGAGGCACTTGCCGCTATGTGCCGAAGCAAACGAGTAGTAACCATCGGAGGTCGAGTTCACCTGCCAGATTTCATTCGCTCCGCCCCAAAACGGGTATTGGACGACGGCAGCCCCATCGGCAGTCGATTGTCCCAATACATCTAATTGCAGGCCGCTGTTTCGGGCTGTTATTTCATAGCCTCCCGAAACTGCAGTAAACAGGAATTTCTGGTTGTCTCCCCCCCAGCAGGCCCACTGCTGCAAGGGAGCCAGAGCATCGGTAGAGATACCGGCAACGTCCAGGCACTTACCGCTGCTCTTTGAGAGGACGATCGCCCACGACGAAGGTAGAGAGGCGGTGGTAGTAGCGCCGCGGGAAGATGTCGTCAGATTGGTCTGGGAATCAGCTAAGGTCCACTTTTCACTATCGATTCCGGAGCAAACTGCCTGTTCTATCCGTGCACCGTCAGCACTAGAACTCCCGCTGATGTTGAGGCACTTGCCGCTATGTGCCGAAGCAAACGAGTAGTAACCGTCGGAGTCCGAGTTCACCTGCCAGATTTCGTTCGCTCCGCCCCAAAACGGGTATTGGACGACGGCAGCCCCAGCGGCAGTCGATTGTCCCAATACATCTAATTGCAGGCCGCTGTTTCGGGCTGTTATTTCATAGCCTCCCGAAACTGCAGTAAACAGGAATTTCTGGTTGTCTCCTCCCCAGCAGGCCCACTGCTGCAAGGGGGTCAGAGCGGTCGTAGAGATGCCGGCAACGTCCAGACATTTGCCGCTGTTTTTCGAGACGACTGTCACCCACGCCGAAGGTACGGAGGACACCGGGTTGCTGGGAGCGGCAGGAGTGACCGGCGGATTCGGAGTGACAGAGGAGGGCGCAGAACTGCTTGGAGGTGGAACCACTGAAGCCGTATTACTCGTCAGATTAGCCCCGAGATCTTTCGAATCGGTACCCGCGTTCTTGTAAGGACTATTCGAGGCTAAGCTATAGTCCCCGCCGGCATAATTCACGAATCCGACCTGATCGATCGACGACGGGAAGAAATTATCGGACGGATACTGGCCTGCCGATGCACCCACCACGACATTGTGCGTAAAGGTGCCGCCGACATCGTAGGCATTTAAAGCAGAGGTTCCAAATCCGGCGCCATCGGCGACGACGTCACCGCCGCGCAGCACTATATTATTCGTGGTGTTGATGCCATACTCCTGGCCGACGTCGAAACCCAAAATGAACCCCGTCTCAAAAACCGTGTTGTGGTCGATAGTTACGTTGTTGGCACCGTTGGTGGCCTGAAACCACCGCCCGTCCGATCCCCAATTGCTGCTGATGTCATCCCACACGTTGTTTTGAATAAGAAAATTGCTACTGCTACCGCTGCCGTCGTCATCGTGCCCCGTGATGTCAATGCCGCAAGCCGAATGTCGAAACACGTTATTGATAACTTTGACATCGTTCACCACCGCCCATGGAACCTGTCCCGATTCGGTTCTGACATTAAACAAGAGAAAGTAGCCCCGTTGATCCGCGCCCTTCCAATTGTTTTCGAACGTATTGGTATCAATCGTGACATTCTGCGCATTCTTGAGTTCGATATCGTTCTTGACCCACACCGGTACGCCTGCGTAGCTCGGGTTACCCGGCATCCAACTCAGCGGCTTGTGGAAGAGATTGTTTTTTATCAGAATGTTCGATGGAACAACGCCCCCTATGTTCGGAACCGCGCCGCCGAATCCGACGATCTCTGTTCCCGCCTCTAAATAATTGTTTGTGATCGTGTAGGGTCCGGGACCGTTCCAGCCGGCCAGGGCCTGGCTGTCCTGCCAAGTGCTCCAAAGGCCAGAAATATAGCAATTTTGAATTGTGGTGCTGCCTCCATTCAGAGCGATGCCACGTTTCCCACCGGAAGGGAAATCGGAGTGGATATAGTCGCGGTCGAAATCGATGTCATGAGGCAGCTGATCGACTGATGATTCGGTGCCGTTTCCGACCTGAATTACGTCCTGAACATAAATCCCCGGAGCGGCGAAAAATTCGATACCGATGAAGTGGTAATAGTTCGCCCCGGCGGTAATTTGCAACGCGGATGCCGAATTCGGTGTCACGATTTTGGGCATGGCGGCGGCCTGATCAGGCGAAACTCGACTTCCGGGACCAGGAAGGGAGCCGATCGCAGAGCTCTGAATGGTAATCCACGCTGGCCCGGCATTCGGCGCCAAGTGAAAGTTTCCGGTATAAGTAGCGCCCGCAGCCAAGTTGATTGTGTCCCCGGCTTGGGCCGCATTCAAAGCGCCTTGCAGGTCGCCTCCGGCTGGTACGTTCACAATCGCGGCGCCTGCCCTAGCCGCCATAAGCAATATTAATGACAGTGATAGTTTGGACATCTCGTCCACTATACACCGTTTAATATTTATTTGTCTTATGGATTCATTCGCTTTTTGGGAGGAATAATCCTAGAAAATGAATTTTCCGCCGAACTGTATTACGCGCGTCGTAATCCCCTGTATTCCCCCGCCGATCGCCCCGAAAGTGGCTGAGTTGATGGTTGTATCGACAGTCTGCGGATCCGGATTGTAGTGGTTGAACAGATTGAACATTTCCGCTCGAAATTCGAAGGAGCGGGTTTCCCCGAAATGGAAGGCTTTAGTGGCCGAAAAATCTACATTCACCAAGCCCGGCAGGCGGAACGCATCCGTCCTGGGAGAGGTACCGAATCGCCCGAATTGGGCCGGGGCGAAAGCCGCGGTGTTGAACCACTTCTTCCAACTCCGCTGATCGGGATCCAGATCGCCACTCTGTCCAGCAACGGAATCTGGCCGGGAGGTGATGCCGGTGCCTGTCGTATCAAAGTTCGCGGCGGAATTCACCTGGGTCGGGAAGCCGCTCTGAACGGTAAGAATGAAGGATGCCTGCCAGCCGTCCAGGAGAAGTTTGCCCGCGCCGTGCAGGCCGTGAAAGAACGGAACGTCGTAGAGGACGGTAGTCACGAACCGCTGCGTGACGTCGAAACCCGAAACTGCGCGGTCACCGCGGAGGTAGTAAATATCCTGCGGCGAACCGATATAAAATCCTCCACCCACTTGGCCGCCAATGTCAGAAGGACCGGAAATGGCCTTCGACCAGGTGTAGGCGGTTAGGAGCGTCAGGCCGCTCGCCATGCGCCGCTCGAGCTTTGTCTGCAAGGCGTGATAGGTGGAATTGCCGACTGACTTATCGCCGGTTACAGCACGCGGGAAAAGCGGATCGGGACGGCGGGCGTTCAGGGATGCCAAGCCCGGCGTTCCCGGATCTACGACCTGAATAGGACGATTCAGATCGCCATAGGTCACGATCAAGTGCGTTCCCTTTGATCCGACGTATCCAACATCGAGCACCATACCGGCAGGCAGCTTGCGCTGGATGTTCACATTCCATTGCTGGATGTAGCTATCTTTCAGATTTTGATCGTTGCTGACGGCGAACGGCAGAGATCCAGCGGGGGCAGCCGCGGCGCTCGCAAATGGGTCGTTGAAAAAGATATTCGGCCTGCCGCTGGTGGGACCGGTCACCGTCGCTCCAGAGGTAGCTTGGGCACCTTCGGCCATGGCGAAAATCGCATTTGAAATCTCGGTAGTCCAATAAATTCCATAACCGCCACGGATAACCCATTCGCCTCCTATGGGCGGGCGATAGGCGAAGCCGAACCGGGGGCCGAAGTCCTTACGGTTTGGCTGTAGAAGACCGCGCCCATAGGGAGAGTTCTGTGGGGTGACGACGTTGGCGAGCAGAAAGCCGTTTTGGTAGACGTCGGCGAAACGATCGTCCGATTGGGTATAGGGCGCAAAGTAGTCATAGCGCAACCCTAGATTGAATGTGAGCCGGGAGGTGGTCTTCCAGTCGTCCTGGACAAAATACGCTTGCGTAACGTCATGCAAGTCGGTGTTGGTGTGAGTCGGGTTGATGCTGGCGGTTCTCAGATAGCCGAGCATGAAATCGGCCAGTGCCGATCCGGTGTAGGCGCCGGAGAAACCGAAGCTGCCACGAGGCGCACGCGCCTGTTGAAATGTTACCGACCGGGTGGCTATATCCGCCCCGAATTTGAGGAAGTGGGTTCCGCGTTGCCAGGATACGGTATCTGTAAATTGCCCCAGTCCATTCGAGCGCGTGCGCGGTCCGATCTGCCGTTGCAGATCGTAAACGCTGAACGCACCATCATTCCCGCTGATGCTGATCGACGGCGGCCCGTACTCGACAGGGAGCCGCGAAACGAGCGGCAAATTCATCTTGCCCGCCACATCATAGGCCGGATCATTGGTGCTCCCAAACACTTCGGCCTCGCCGAAATGATGCCAGCCGCCGCGAAACTCGTTGATCAAAGCGGGATTGAAAATGTGAATCTCTGATGCCTCCACGCCTTGCGTCCGGCCGAGATTGTTGCGCTCGTCGTGGCCCCAGATAGGAATGCCGGCCTCATAAGTATCGTTGAAAAGATAACGGCCCGAAAGCGAATCTTTCGAAGACAAGGTATGGTCGACGCGGGTGGTGTAATTATGCTGGTAGGAGACCGCGCTGAATGGCGTTGTCAAAAAGTTGAAGGCGCCGTTTACGGTGTTCGGCTGCGGCACGAATTGCAGAAAAGTCACCGATTGCGGACTCAGGCGGTTTGTGGGAATCATGTTTCCTGGAAACTGTGAGCCGCTAAATGGATCGATCACTGGAATCGGTGCGCCATTCCGTGCGTTCGTCAAGCCGCTGAAATTTCCCGTGCGGATGGCGGCGGGTGGAATGATTCTGTAGGCGGGCGTGGCACCCACGGCAGCATAGCCCGATTCCCAGTTGAAGAAGAAAAATGTCTTGTCCCTGCCGTGGTACAGCTTCGGGATGACGACGGGGCCGCCAACATTGGCACCAAACTGATTGCGGTTGAGTCGCGGGGGCACGGAACTCTTGTCTGCGATCGCGTCATAGCTCTGCGAAAAGTCGTTGTTGCGATTGAACTCCCATAGTGTTCCATGCAATTCATTGGTGCCCGACTTGGTGATCATGTTCACCTGGCCTCCGGGCGCCTCCCCGGACTGCGCGGAATAGCTGCTGGTTTCTACTTTGAATTCGGCGAGCGCGTCGATCGAAGGGGAGAAGCTGAACGTTACGGCATCGTAATCCATCGACTCGATGCCATCTATGAAGAAACGGTTGGCGGTATCGCGCTGCCCGTTTGCCGACGCCGCCGTCGCTCCGTAAGACGGATCGGACTGGCCGACTGAGCCGCGGCCGCGGCGCACCGTGATAGAACCGGGCGTGCCGGGCTGGACGCCCGGAATCAGCTGCGCCAACTGAATAAAGTTACGCCCGTTTAGTGGCAAGTCCACAATTTTGCTCGAATCGATTACTGTTCCGACGGCAGCATTTTCGGTTTGTAGCAGCGCACCCGCGGCGCTCACCTCCACTCGCTCGTTCACATTTCCGGGCTGCATCTGGAAATCGACACGGGCGGTTTGCAATACCTGAAGTGTTACCCGCTCGGCCCGGGCCTCTCGGAAACCGGCCAGTGTGGCCGTCACCAGATAATCGCCAGCCGCAAGAAATGGGATAGAATAACTGCCCGACTCATCAGCGACACTTTCGCGCGCAACGTTAGTAGCAAGGTTTGATGCGTGGATCGCTACTTTGGGCAGAACTGCACCGGTGGCGTCGGTAACCGTGCCAACCAAAGTCCCACCCGTCTGCTGGCCAAACGCGGCACCGGCGAAAACGCTGGACAGCAGCCCCAATACGGCAGAATATTTCCTGAGTCCACAACAGAGTGATTTCATAGAGTCCCCAAGAGTCGTAACGAGTTTGGGTCTAGTGTATATCATCCAGAGAGATATATGCAGTCGGACCTCACCACGCTCTTCCTGGCCCATTCCACAAGCAAACTTCGGCAGATGTGCGGGCACATCGAAACGTGCCTCGTCCGTTTGAATGACGACCAGATTTGGAGCCGCGGTGCAGCGCACGAAAATTCGATCGGCAATCTCGTTCTACATCTCTGCGGCAATGCCCGGCAGTGGATATGCGCCGGCATCGGTGGAGAGAAAGACGTCCGGAACCGGGACAGGGAGTTTTCGGCGCGGGGTGGATTGAGCGGCTCCGATTTGATCGCTCACCTAAAGCAGACCGTGGACCAAGCTACGGCAACGCTGGCTGGAGTAACCGCCGACCGCTTGCTCGATGAGATCAACCCGCAAACGGGTCCGGTCTCGGTATTAGAAGCGATCTATCAGGTTGTCGGTCACTTTCAGCAGCATACCGGGCAGATTGTTTTCGCCGCGAAGATTCTGGCTGGCCAGGATCTGGGCCTTTACCGGCCAGCGGCTCCTTCGAAGTAATCTGCTACGGCATGAACCTGGCGATGACCACGGTCATGTCGTCGTGCTGAGGGGCCAATCCGGTGAATTGATCCGCAGCCTGAAAGAGCAGGTTGGCGATCGCGACCGGTTCCGCCGCGGAATTATTTTTTAAAGCGCAAAGCATATTCTCTTCACCCCACTCTTCCTCCGCCACATTCATTGCTTCACTGATGCCGTCACTGAATAGCAGGAGCAAGTCTCCCGGCTCCACTTCGACCGACGCCCCTTCATAGGAGGCTTGCGGCAGCAACCCGACTGGCGGTCCACCTGCGTCGAGCCTTGCGACATCGGAGTTGTGGCGAAGCAAAATGGGCGGATTATGGCCGGCGTTCACGTAGGTCAACATGTGGTGCGCCGGCTGGTACTGCGCGTAAAAGAAAGTCGCGTAGCGATTTGCAGCGGACGCGCCATAGACCAGCGAATTGACATTTACCATCAAGCGGTCGATGTTGGCGGCCCCTGCCAGGGTTTGACCGCGAAGGGATGCCTGCAGGCTGGCCATCAATAAAGAGGCGGGCACGCCCTTGCCCGAAACATCGCCGATAGCCAATCCCAATACATTGTTCGGTAACGCGAAGAAGTCGTAATAGTCTCCGCCGACCTCGCGCGCTGGACGGCATACACCCACGAGTTCCACGCCAGGGATCGACGGACGGTCCTGCGGAAACAATCTTTGCTGCACCTCACGCGCGATCGCCAGTTCGCGATTCAGGACCTCACGCTGCGCGGTTTCGTTCGCGATCGTGGCGGAGAGACGGCTGTTTTCGATTGCGAATCCGGTCTGAGAAGCGACCGATTGCAGCAACTGCAGGTCAGTAGGTGAGTAGGGCGCTTCGGAGATTTTTGGGCCAAAGGCCAGGAACCCGAGCATCTCATTGCGATGCATCATGGGGACTAGCAACTGCGTCTCGAGTTCGTGCAACATGGCGGATTCGCCACCCTCTATCCGGTGCGCCCAAGAGCCCGGCTCGTCCAGATAGACAGGCAGTGGCCGCCGAGTGTTGCGGAGCTGCCGAACTGTGACAGTGTCTGCGGCGCACGCATAGGCCGGGAGTTCTGAACTACCGAGAATCGCAACTGAACGGTAGAGACCGTTCTCATCAAGAAACACGGCCAGCTTGCTAATATGCAACGCCTCCGCCAGCCGATTTGTTACGGTCTTGAGAAGCGGCGATAACTCGACGATAGAGGTAACATTCTCAGCTAGCCGATTCAGCACCTGCTCAACGTTATAGGCTTCACGAAAAAAGCGACGATCGATCCAACGCGCAGTGCGTTTGGAGCCCGCGCCCACAAGGAACACCAGTCCTATCCCCGCGGCCGTGAGTAGCACTCGCAGTCCGAAGGGCAGCCCACCGGAGAGCCCAGCGACGATTATTACAACGCAGACGGATACGAGTACCTGCATGACAACCACGCCGCGGCGAGCCAAGGCATATTGCAGGCTCTGGCGGATAAGGACCCGGAGATCCAAAGCCCGCTGCACTACGGTGACGTATGCCAACGTGACGGGGAAGAGAGCAAGCGGCAGAGTCGTTGAAAGCAAGCTCCATACCGGGAACTCGGACCATTTCAGACCAAGGATTTGCCTTCCAATGAGCTCAGCGAAAAGAATGGGCAGAAAGCTAACCGCCAAGCCAAAAAATAGAACCCGAAATCGACGGCGGGCATCTTGGCCGGTCGCGCTCGATGGTTTCGCTAGCCAGAAGCCAAGAGAAGTCGCCACCGTAAACCAAAACAGATCCTGCATGAGCCAGCCCATAGCCGGTTCGAATACCTGCAAGACGCGAGGCCGCGGTATGCCTTCGTTTCTCAGAATCCGGATCAGCATGTAAACCACACAGAATCCACTCACGGGAATGAGGACTGCCCACTTCATCCACGGCCGGCGCTGGTCGGCCATGGCACGATCGGGAAAGTAAATTGCGAACAGCATCATCCATACAGGCCAACTGAAAACCCAGAACGTGCGATAGACGAGCGCTAAATCTCGAATCACCGGCGGCCAGGACATCACGGAATCGACCATATCCGTGCCAATGACAAACACAGCGTGGCTTATCAGCAACATGAGGAGCAGCCACGCCCGGCGATCCCAGGGACGCTCATGCGCCGCGTAAAATCCCAATGAGAGACAGAGCGGCGGTGTAACCACTTGAAGGACAAATGTCAGCATCCAATCGACAGCGCCGGCAGGCCGGTCATGAAGATGCAACAGAAGTGCGGTAATGGTCTGCGCCGCGAGAGCAATATGGAAGGCGAGGGCTATTGCGAACCAGAGCCATAGCCACCACAGCCTCTGGCGATAGGTGTGTTTCTCGATCAAGCCGAAGGAATTCTATAACACGATCGTTCGTTAACGAGTGGCGCTTGCTCAGCTCAGCGCCTACGCTGCGATGTCAGGATAAGACGCGGCGAGCCGAGTTGGTAGGCTTCGCCGTTGGTGGAACCCAGCATCTCGATTATTTCTAGATCGGCCTCCTCGTGCAGACGGCAAATCTCCGCGACGGTAAAGGTAAAGCTCAAACTCGGACGCACGGATACCTCACCACCGCGGATGAAAGTGTACTGGATATCGAGTCTTCCCTGCTTCGGATCGTATTGATTTTCGCTCAGCATGAAAATGTCTCCGAACCGGAGCCAGCGATTCTTCACGAGGCCCGGCAGAATGGACTCAGCCGCCATACCGGTCTCGATGACGAATCGTCCGGCGGGTTTCAAAGCGCGCGCGATGGCACGCAGAAATCGCCGGACACCGTCGCGATCCAGATATCCGAAGCTGTTACCGAAACAGTAGGCAACATCGAACTCGGCAATCCACGGCAGTTCGCACATATCACCCAGAAGCCATTCGACGCGGCTGGATTTCGTGCGCGCCTCAGCGATGGATTCTTCACTCGAATCGACTGCCGTGACAGCGTGGCCGCGCTTCGCGAGTTCGACGGCATGACGTCCGTTTCCACACGGGACATCCAGGAACTTGCCGGCCGTGCCACCGTATATTCGTTTCTCAAGAAAATCGACTTCCGCGCGCGTTTGTTCGAGTGTAATGGCGCGGCGCCACATCTCAAGCGCAACATCGCGAAAAAAGTCTTTCTGCCAATTGGCTTGCATTGCTTCTCCTTCAAAAAGCACACTACTGATTTTGGGGCTGGGGCCGCGAAGGAGAAGTAGCTAGCGGACTGCGAAAAGAGTTCTCAGAGGCGCGTCACGAGTGTATCAATATTTCGTTAGAGCATTTTGCTACGCTCTATTCGTATCGCAAAGCGGCCATTGGATCGATCCTCGAGGCGCGCAGTACAGGAGGCAAACTGGCAAGTATCGAGACGACGAATAACAACAAGACCACAAGAACGAACGATGCCGGATCGGATGGGCTCAGTTCCGGGACGAGAAACGCGGCCAGTGGCTTGGTTGCAAACCAGGCAATTGCCACGCCAAGCGCTATGCCCGCGGCGGTCAGTGCAAGGCCTTGGGCGAGGACCATCCGGATCACATCTCGCCGGGTTGCTCCCAGCGCGAGACGCAAGCCTATCTCGCGTGTCCTCCGTCCGGTGGTGAAGAGCACTAATCCATACAAGCCTGTCGCGGCCAGTAATGCGCCCAGAAAACCAATGCTGCCCGTGATGGCGGCGCCCGCGTAGCTCGGCAGGAGGGCGAGGCCAAGAGCTTTTTTCATAGGCTTTGTTTCGATAGCCGCGGTCGGGTCGAGCCGGCCGAGTGCACGGTTGATCGCCTCGATCGAAGCGGCTGGGTCTCGCCTCGTGCGAATAAGAAAATTCAAGTTGACCACCGTGTCATGTGACTCCAAATCGGATTCGTACAGCGCATAGACGTCACGCTCGCCGAGCGTGAAGTACTTGCTATTCTTCGCTACGCCGATAATCGTAACCGGGGGCGAGTCCGCTCGCCGGATCGTATGACCAATCGGATTGCGATCTCCGAAAAGCCTCTGCGCTAATGCCTCGTTCAGGATCGCCACGGTGGGCGAATTGCCTCGCTCGGCAGGCTGGAATTCCCGTCCGCTCAGCAGAGGAATCCCCATAGTATGGAAATAGCCGGGACCGACCAGATTGAACCGGAAAGTCACCCGTGTGCTCTCAGCGCCGTCGTCGATTTGAATGTGCGTTCCTTCTACCGTGTTTCCGTTCAGCGGAACCACACGTGCCATTGCCGCGGAGTCGACTCCCGGAAGCTGTTCAAGGCGTTCGAGCGCGGCGTCCGAGAGAGTTCTGGCTCGATCCGGCGACGTATAGCGCTCCGGCACCAGCCGCATGTAAGACCACACCGTTTGCTCGAGATCAAAGCCGGGATTCATGCTGCTGGCCTCCGCCAGATTGCGCACAAACAAGATTCCGGTTGCGAGTAACATCGTCGAAAGGGCCAGTTGCCCGGCTACAAGCGCGCTGCGCAGATTCCACAACGATCGGCCCACCGGAACCGGCAGCGGCATATGGATACCATTGAGGAGCTTCGTCAGTAGAACATCCAGCACGAAACCCGCCATCGAGCCGAACGCCGCCAGCAGAAAACTCTCGGCGAGCAAATCTAGAGCGATTCGAAAGCGCGACGCTCCGAGCGCAGTGCGGATACTCATTTCCTGCTGCCGGGCCGACGCACGCGCCAGCAGCAGGCTCGCGACGTTCGCGCAGGCGATTAACAGCAGCAGTCCAACCACGATCATCAGCAGCGAGAAAAAGCCCGCAATCGCCACAAAGCCCACCGACTTCAGACGCTCGACGCCCGTGACTCCGCTCGCTTCGATATTGGAGGCCCACGAGTTCCGGTGAGATCGGGGCAATACAGTATCCAGTCGCTTCGCAGCCGCGCGCAGCCGCGCCACCGCTTCCTGCTTCGATGTGCCTTGCGAAAGGCGGGCATACAGCGCGACCACGTCCGTGGGACGCGTTGCTGTCACGTATACGTCGGGCGAGAGATCCAAACCGAACATGGTCTTGTGGTCCGCCGGCAATACGCCACCGATCTTGTAGAGGTCGCCGTCCAGGATGAGCTCGCGTCCGACAATATCGGGCTGCGCGCCGAATTTTCCCTGCCACATCCGGTAGCTGATGAGAGCAGCGCCTGGTGTCTGCTCCGTGATAGGCCGCCCCATGAAAACCGGCACGCCCAGGCCAGTAAAAAAGTTGGGAGTGACGCGCGCTTCCCAGAGGTGTTCCGTCCTCTCTCCGTTTCGCCAATTTGCCTCGGCCAATTCTTGAACGCCGGTGATCACCGGAAACGTGCGCGCACCAGCCAGAAATCGCCAGGCCGCAAGCGGCGCGTGGCTGCTCCCTCCGATACGAACGTAGGCCAATGAATCCGGATCGACGCACGAGGGCCGGCTGAATAACGCCTCCATGGTCAGGCTGAAAATTGTCGCATTGGCGCCAATGCCAAGCGCCAGACAGAAGACGGCGACCGCGGCAAATGCTGGATTGCGCCGAAACGCGCGCGCGGCATGCCATAGACTGCCCCGCAGATTTTCAAGCCATTGGACTTCCCAGGCTGCCCGAGAATCTTCCTTGAGGCGCGATACCGGCCCAAATTCGCGCCGGGCCTGCGCAAGGGCGCCGCTCGCGGAAAAACCTTGCTGACGCAATTCCGCCGCACGCGTCTCTAGATGGAATTGCACTTCCATGGTCAGTTCGCGGTCCAGTTTTCGCCGCATCAGCAAGTAGCGCAATTTCTCGAGCAGTTCGTGCAGCATGTTTCGACTAGGCCTTCTGGAGCACCATTTCAATCGCGGCGACCAGAGTCCTGAATTCCGTCGATTCCTGGTCCAATTGTTTCCGGCCCGCCTTGGTCAGGGTATAAAACCTGGCGCTGCGGTTGGTCTCGGAGAGTCCCCATTCCCCTCTAATCCATCCCTTGACTAGAAGGCGGCTAAGTGCTGGATATAGCGATCCTTCTTCAACCTGGAGCAGTCCGGAAGAAGTCTCTTTGATGCGGCGCGCCATGGCATAGCCATGGAGCGGGCCATGGGCGAGCGTCCGCAGAATCAACAGGTGAAGAGTGCCAGGTAGTAGTTCCATCGTCCCCTTTCGTGTCTATGTATAGAGCGGAAAGGGGGCGTTGTCAAGCCCAATTTCGAGGCAATACCAGCGTGACGAGCTTCCAGGAAGTACTTCCTTGAACACGAGCGCCGCGTCTTCCGAGTTCGTTCGAAACCTGGCGCAGACCGCCAGGACAGAGAAAATGTCGAGCAGCGTGAGATATCCGGTGCGATTGTCGAGGATGCGCTGTTCGTATTACGCGGCTCGGCCGACGATTTGGACGATCAGGGTGACGCACAGCCAAAAAGTAACGTGAAAGTTTGATTTTCCCGGCACACGTAACCAAGACGCTGCTTCAAGGTGACCAGTATCCTACTTCGCGATAATGCGTAGATGCCCGCTTCCCTGCTTCGCTTTTCGCTTCTGGCGCTGGCGCTTGCCGCCAGCCTGCTAGCACAGATCGATCCCGAATGGACCGAGACGTTTCCGCCGCACCATGTTATTGGCAACGTCTACTATGTCGGAAGCAAGGGCCTCGCGTCCTACCTGATCACTACGCCTGAGGGGAACATCCTTGTCAACAGCAGCCTGGAGAGTTCCGTTCCGCAGATTCGCGCGAGTATCGAGAAGCTTGGGTTTCACTTCAACGACACGAAAATCCTGTTGATCAGCCACGCTCATTGGGATCATTGCGCCGGCAGCGCTTTAGTCAAAGAACTGACCGGAGCAAGATACATGGTCATGGCTGCCGACGTGCCGGAAATCGAAGCCGGCGGCAAAGGGAATTTTCAATACGGGAATTCGCCGCGCTCGCTTTTCAAACCGGCGAAGGTCGATCGCGTGCTGCATGACTTGGATCAGGTAAAGCTGGGCGGCACCGTGCTCGTCGCGCACCTCACTCCCGGTCATACCAAGGGTTGCACCACCTGGACCATGCGAGTTCGCGAAGGGACTAAGACCTATCACGTGGTCATCGTGGGAAGCCCCAACGTGAACGCCGGTTACAAGCTGGTGAATAACGGGTTGTATCCGAACATCGCGCAAGATTACGAACGAACGTTTCGCACGCTGCGAGCTCTGCCATGCGACATATTCCTGGGCGCTCACGGGGCGTATTACGGAATGGAGGCCAAGTTCGCCCGGATGAAAGAGGGCGGCCCCAATCCGTTTATCGACACGGAAGGCTATCGAAACTACGTGGCCGAACGGGAACAGGCCTTCCGCAAAGAGCTGAAGAAGCAATCCGGCGCTCAATAAACGAGACTAAAGGCCCGGAAGCGCCACTTTTTCGTTAAGATGAAGACATGGCGATTCCCGCCACAACGCGTCCCTCTCTGTTCGGCTCCGACTAACTTCATCGCACCGCGGCCCTCGCTCGTCTGTTTCCGTAGTTTGTTTTTGAGGTATCTTCCATGCTTACGCAGATTGCCCCCAATCCGCTGCTGCCCCATCTGAGCACGACACTTCCAGGACCGAAAGCCGCCGCCATCATCGAGCGAGACCGCGCTGTCATTTCCCCCTCGTATACACGCCAATATCCGTTGGTCATCGAGCGCGGCGAAGGCGCAATGGTCGAAGACGTGGATGGCAACCACTTTCTCGACTTTGCTGCGGGTATCGCGGTTGTGGCAACCGGCCATTCCCATCCTCGCGTCGTGAGCGCGATTCAAGAGCAGGCAGCCAGATTCCTGCATATGTCCGGCACCGATTTCTATTACGAAAGCATGGTCTCGCTCGCCGAAAAACTTGCGCGGCTTGCACCGGGCGACGTGGCGCGGCGCGTCTACTTCGGGAACTCCGGCACGGAAGCTATCGAAGCCGCGATCAAGCTCGCGCGGTACCATACGGGCCGCGATAAGTTCATCGCATTCCTCGGCGGGTTTCATGGGCGCACGATGGGTGCGCTGTCCCTCACCGCAAGCAAAGTAACGCAACGCCGCGGCTTCCATCCGCCTCTGCCGGTGCACCACATTCCCTATGCCAACTGCTATCGCTGCCCTTACGGAAAGCAGCCGGAGACTTGCAGCGTGGAATGCGTCACAGTTCTCGAGGATCAATTATTCAAGACTGTTCTACCGCCCGAGGAAGTGGCGGGGATTGTGGTCGAACCCATTCAGGGCGAGGGCGGCTACCTGGTGCCACCGGCAAAGTTTCATCAAGAGCTGCGTCGTATAGCGGATAAGTACGGGATCCTTCTGATCCACGACGAGGTGCAAAGCGGGATGGGTCGAACTGGAAAAATGTTCGCCTCCGAGCATTTTGATGTTTCGCCCGATATTGTCACGCTCGCCAAGGGTATTGCGAGCGGTCTGCCGCTGGCGGCAACCATCGCACGGGCAGATGTGATGACTTGGCCGCCGGGGGCGCACGCCTCGACTTTCGGGGGAAATCCGGTATCCATTGCCGCCGCGCTCACTACAATTGAGCTGCTAGAAGAAGAATTGCTCGCGAATGCCGCGCAGACCGGCGCTTACATGCTTGACCGCATGAAGAGATGGCCTGCGCGGTTCCGTTACGTCGGCGACGTGCGCGGGCGCGGTCTCATGATCGGCATCGAACTGGTGCAGGATAAGGAGACCAAGATCCCCGCTCCCGAACTGCGTGACCGTCTCGAGATGATGGCCTTCGAGCGCGGGCTGCTTGTGCTCGGCGCCGGCCGCAGCAGCATCCGGCTGTGTCCTCCGCTTGTGATCACGGGCGAACAAGCGGACTTTGCCATGGGTACACTGGACGAGTGTCTGGGGATGCTCGAGAGATAAACACACGCGGCCGCGTGTTGGATGCCGGCTGCGGAATCAACAAATTCCCGGGTGCGATCGGTGTAGACAGCCATCCGGGGAGCCGTGCCGACGTGATCGCCGACCTGGACCAGCCTCCCTTGCCTTTTGCCAACGGCTCCTTTGCCGAAATCCGGGCGACACATGTGATCGAGCATGTCTCGAGCGTCATCCAAACGATGGAAGACTTTCACCGTATGCTTGCTTCCGGTGGACGGCTGATCATCGTGACCCCTCACTACACCGACTTCAGCTCTTTTTGCGACCCCACCCATCGCTGGCACCTGAATAGCTTCTCGCTGCGCTATTTCGGTGAAGAGCATGGCGGCTTCGGCTACTATTCCGAATGTCGCTTCCGTGAGATTTCCACGCGCGTGCGCCTACTTGCTCTGTGGAGATACCTTGGCTTTGAGTTCCTGGTCAACCACTCACGCTGGTTCCGGCGTCAGTGGGAGTTCTATCTCTGCTACGTTGTGCGAGGCAAAGTCATCGAATGGCAGCTAGAGGCTCTCAAAACTGGGGTATCCGGCCAGGCCAGCTCCTCTGGAAGCTCAGCGACCGGGCACGGCAGTTCCGCCAAGGCAGCACCCTGAACGCTGCGGCCGCGCTCGGCAAGCGCGGCGAGGACTTAGCACATCGCTATCTATGCCAGAAGGGCTTCACCGTCGTGGCCAGGAACTACTGTCCCGGCGCCGATTCGGAAGTGGATATCGTGGCGCGGCGCGGCGATCTGCTGGTTTTCGTCGAAGTGAAGACGCGCAGCTCGGCGGAATCCGGGCTCCCGGAACGCGCCATCGATATGGAAAAGCAGAAGCACATCGCGCGCGCTGCCCGTAGTTACGTAACCCGCGCCGGCGTCGAGTGGAACCAAGTGCGCTTCGATACCATCGCCGTTGTTCTGAGCGATCCACCGTCTATTGTGCATCACGAGGACGCATTCTTCCATGGCCGGGCGAATTAGCTCACCATTGTTGTAGGCTTCTTTTATGGGTCGTTTTTGCGTTGTGTTTTTGCTGGGCGCAGCCTTGCTCCCGGCGCGCTCGCGCGAATGGAAAGAGTTGTTCAACGGCAAAAATCTGGACGACTGGAAGCACGTCGGACCGGGCGAGATGACTGTAGAAGACGGTCTAATTCAAACGCATGGTGGCATGGGACTCCTCTATTGGCCTGGCAGCAAATTGGGCGATTGCGTCATCCGTGTGGTCTACAAAATGCGCGACAAGAACGATAATTCCGGAGTCTTCATTCGCATTCCTGTCGCTCCCACCGAAGTCTGGATGCCGGTGCACTACGGCTACGAAGTACAGATCGATAACGATCCCGAAGCCGGCGGCGAAGACGAATATCACGTGACCGGCACGCTCTATTCCCTTACGAAGCCTAAAGCTCGTCCCGGACTGCCGGGCCCCGAGTGGAACACGATGGAGATTACTCTCGATGGCCCACGGACGATCGTGACCGTGAATAACGTCGTAGTCACGGACCACACGGAGGGCGAGCCGGTGCCGCCGAAAAAACTGTCTTTTGAGCCGGAACGTGGCTTGCGGCCCAACTACGGCTACATCGGGCTGCAAAATCACAGCGATAAGGACGTGGTCTTCTTTAAAGAAGTAGCTATCAAGGCGCTGCGTTCGACTGCCAACGCGCGTTAAACGATCAGGCGCGAAGTTCCTTCAGAGTTTTGCCGACCGGGCCAGGACCGAAATCAATTCGCGCTTCTTTGATCGTTAGACCGACCACTTCGATTCGATTCAGGTCCGCGGTACCGATTCCCACGGCTTCGGCAAGCTTCAGCGAATTATCACCACGCACGAAGGGGGCCGATCCGCGATCGCCTTGCGTGCTGTAGCTCATCACTGCCATGCCAACGGCGTCCGTACAGACCGGATTGCGGCCCACCAGAATCACACCGGGCGTCATGCGCTCGACACCACCCGGCAGCCAGGGGCCCTCGCCGCCACGTACGGTTTCGACGCCATCTACAATCGCGAGATCGATGGGACGAATGCCCACTTGGTCCACCAGAATGCGTGGCACGCGATAGCCAGGGTCGCGCGGCGAATCGGGATGGAGTTCCGCGTCCACCCCGGCCGGCGCTTTCGTCTTTCCGGCGTGCAGCACGTCACCGCGCTCCTTCGTTGGATGCTCGTTCCCGCTCGCGCCGCAATCGCCGCCATACAAGGCGCAGGGCGTATCGCCGAAGTTATTCTTCATCGACATGGTCACACCCGCGATCCAATGGTTCTTGAGCTTCGAAAGCGAGGCGTACACATCGCATTCTGTATAAGCCTGATTGAGGTGGTAGGCCGGATACATGTAGCCGCCCCACGGCACCTTCAATCGAACGTACTTTTTATAGTTGCCGAGATTCTGGACGTTTTCCCATTCAACCTTCGTGCCGAGATTGTTGATCGCGTTTACGTCCAAGCCATAGCGTGCCCACAGGCCGATGTCCTGTGTCGCCGGGAAAAAGCTCTCAATAATACGGACACGTTTAGCACCGGCCGCAGCGAACAGATGCACCGTGTTCGCCACCGTGTTGCCATCGGTGCGGTACGGCAGATCGGGCGTAAGAGGGAATCTCGCAGGATTACCGGTTAAATTCAATTTCAGAGCGACGGTCTTCCCTTTTACGAGCTTCTCGATGCCTCCGATTTTGTCGAAGGCCGAGGAAAGCTGCCCGCTAAAATCGCGATAATCGCGGCATCGAACAATGGCCACGCGGCTCGCAGGAGCACTTACCGCGGCACGCAATGGAACACTCAACGCAGCCATCGCGCCGGCCCCGGCCGTCAACAGATCGCGCCGCGACAAGTCAGATAAAGGATGGACAGGTCTCATAGGTGCAGAATATAACAATATGACCACGAAATCCACGCGCCGGGACCTTGTGAAGCTGCTAGCGCTTGTGCCGGTACTGGAAACGCGGGCGGCGGAAAGGAACATGTTCCTTTCTCTGAACAGCGTGCTGATCTCCGGGCGGGTGAAATGGCCGGACTTCGCGCGACTTGCGGCCAAGGTTGGCTTTCCCGGCACGGATGTGGCCCTCGCTCCCGCCATGGAGGCCGGCGCCGCGGCGACCCGGGATTTGCTGGCACAGCTTAACGTGAAGCCTGCGGTCCTGGATTTCCCGGTCGAATTTCGTAAAGACGACGCTGCTTTTGAAGCGGGACTTCCCAAGCTCAAAGAAGCCGCGCCCTTCGCCGCCGCCATCGGCTGCCCGCGCATGGTGACTTACATCATGTCTTCGAGCCCCATTCCAAAGGATGAGTTGCGGAAAACCTATAAGGCCCGCTTCACCGAATGTGCGCGCATCCTAGCCGGTTCGAACGTGCGGCTTGGTCTCGAGTTTCTGGGGCCACTGCACCTCCGCAAGGCGTTCCCGCACGAGTTCATCTGGCATATGAACGAGATGCTCGAATTTGCGAAAGAATGCGGGCCGAACGTCGGTCTGCTGCTCGACGTGTGGCATTGGCATCACGCGGGCGCAACCACCCAGGACATTATTGCGGCGGGCCGCGAATCTATCGTTCACGTGCATTTCAACGACGCGCCGAATCTTCCTCCCGACCAGATCCGCGACAATCAGCGATTGCTTCCCGGCGAAGGGGTGATCGATCTTGTCGGTTTCCTGCGGGCATTGCAGAAGATCGGCTATTCCGACGCGCTCAGCGTCGAAGTGTTCGGCCGCCTGAAAGACGTGCCTCCCGAAGAAGCGGCCAGACAGGGCCTGGACGCCTCAATCGGCGTTTTCAAAAAGGCCGTTGTGCCGCAGGGTTGATGGACCTTAAAGGCGAGTATTCGTCGCGCCGCGAACGTTGGTCCTCGAGAGAACGTCTGGCGCAACAGCGTTTTCTCCGAATCGGCAATGCACGGCTCGCGGTCGGATTGGCCGCGGCCGCGTTGGCTTGGCTGGTATTTGGCCGTGACCTGTTCAATGTTTCATGGCTGCTCCTTCCGCTGAGCGTATTTGTCGTGTTAGTGGTCTGGCACCAGCGTGTCGTTCGGGAACGGACGCTGGCCGGACGAGCGATTCGATATTACACGCATGGCCTCGCTCGTTTACAAGACGAATGGACAGGCATCGGAAACGAATTGGGAGAGCGCTTTCGGCAGCCCGCACACGTCTATAGCGAGGACCTGGATCTTTTCGGAAAAGGTTCGCTGTTTGAGATGATCTCGACTGCCCGCACCGCGGCAGGAGAGAGCGCGCTGGCGTCCTGGCTTCTGGCGCCGGCTACACGCGAGACGACCCTGCGACGCCAGGAAGGGGTGAAAGAACTGCGGGAGCGACTCGATCTGCGAGAAGCAATCCGTCTGTTGGGCGAAGATGTGCGTGCCGGTGTGGATGCCGATTCGCTTACGAAATGGGCGACGCACACGCCGGTGAAATTCCCGCAACTGCTCGTGTGGCTCGCCCCAAGTCTCGTGATTGCGGGCATAGTAACCTTTGCTGCCTTTTTGATTGACTTCGTTCCGCTGTGGCCTTTTCTGTTGGTGCTCGCGTGCGATTTCCTAGTCATGTTTGTAACGCGCCAGCAGGTCGCGACTGTCACTGGAGCCATCGACGCGCCAGGTCAGGATTTGAACATTTTTGTTCTGCTGCTCGAACGGCTCGAATGCGAACAGTTTCAAGCACCGCTACTGCGCCAATTGCTCGCCTTCTTGCCGGTATCGCCGCACATTCGCCGCCTGAAACGTTGGGTCGAATTGCTCGATTCGAGCGATCACTTGTTGATGCGTGTCATAGGCCCCGCTTTGCTGTGGCGTCTGCAAATCGCAATGCGTATTGAATCCTGGCGTCAAAGTACCGGTAAGGCGGTGGGCGAGTGGATTCGTGCCACCGGTGAGTTTGAGGCGCTCTCCTGCTTCGCGGCGCTGGCTTTCGAGCGCCCAGAGTGGAGTTTCCCGGAGTTAGCCGATGGCACGGCCGCCGTGTTTGAAGCGCAAGAGATGCGTCATCCGCTATTACCACATCAAAAGTGCGTCCCGAACGATATAGCGTTGAACACAGGAACGCGTCTGCTCCTGGTGAGCGGCTCGAATATGTCGGGCAAGAGCACGCTGCTGCGATCGATCGGTCTGAACTGCGCTCTCGCCTGGGCAGGTGCCCCCGTAGCGGCTGCGCGCTTTCACATCTCCGCCGTTCGCCTGGGCGCTTCCATCCGGACAGCAGATTCGCTCCAGGACAATCGCTCGCGTTTTCTGGCGGAAATTCTTCGCATCCGGCAGATCGTCGGACTCGTCCAACGGGGTGGTCCTGTCCTGTTTCTTCTGGACGAATTGCTCAGCGGGACGAATTCGCACGATCGCCTGATTGGTGCCGCGGGAATTGTGCGAGGCTTGCTCGCAGGCGATGCTATCGGCCTCCTGACTACACATGATCTGGCGCTGACGCAAATCGAAGGCGGCGTCAACGTTCACTTTGAAGACTCGATCGAAGACGGAGAACTCGAATTTGACTACAAACTCCGACCCGGCGTGGTGGCCCATGGCAATGCACTGGCACTGATGCGAGCCGTGGGTCTTCAAGTATGAAGCCTGCAGCATGAACATCGTCGTCGGCAGTGGCCCGAACGGCTTGGCGGCGGCAATTGTGCTCGCCCAAGCCGGACTCGCGGTGGAAGTTCGGGAGGCCGCTCCCACACCCGGCGGGGCCACACGTTCGGGTGAATTGACGCTGCCCGGCTTCATTCACGATCTTGGAGCCGCTGTGTTCCCCATGGCTCTGGCGTCGCCATTCTTTTCAAAACTTCCTTTGCAGGAGCACGGACTACAGTGGATATGGCCGGATGCCGCTCTCGCACATCCTTTTGACGATGGGACGGCCCTCCTCGTCGAGCGCGACATCAACACAACCGCCGCTCAACTTGGCAGCGATCGCGACGCCTATCGCAAATTGTTCGAGCCGCTGGTAAAAAATTGGACCGAACTCGTAAACGGGGCGCTTCGACCGATCGGCTGGCCAAGCCATCCATTTTTAATGGTCCGCTTCGGTATCCGGGCGCTGCAGCCTGCCGTCGGCGTGGCTCGTTCTCTTTTTCACGGCAGGCGAGCGCGCGCGTTATTCGCGGGACTGGCCGCGCATTCGAATCTGCCGCTGGAACGCCCGTTGAGCGCGGGTTTCGGACTGATCATGTGCGCGGCGGCGCACGCGGTCGGTTGGCCGATTGCCGCTGGCGGTTCTCAGCACATCACAAACGCGCTTGTCCGAGTGTTGGAATCGTGGGGCGGCCGGGTGGCAGTTTCCAGTCGCGTAGAAACTCTTCCCGAGAATCCGGAGTTCACGTTGTGCGACGTGACTCCCCGCCAGTTTCTAGAACTTGCGGGCCCACGCCTCCCGGTTGCATACAAAACCAAATTAGAAAACTACAAATACGGGCCGGCAGTCTTCAAAGTGGACTGGGCACTACGGGAGCCTATACCCTGGAAGGCAAAAGATTGCCGGCGCGCCGCAACCGTCCATCTGGGAGCGACGCTCGAAGAGATAGCCGCGTCGGAGCGCGAAATATCGTGCGGCCGCGTTGGAGCGCCCCCCTTCGTGCTGCTGGTGCAGCCGAGTTTGTTCGACCCGTCGCGCACTCCCGACGGGCGGCACACCGCATGGGCGTACTGCCACGTTCCGAATGGATCGACTGTTCCGGCTTTGGGCCAGATAGAATCGCAAATCGAACGTTTCGCGCCTGGTTTTCGAGAGTGCATTCTCGCGTGTGCTGTCCATACCCCTGCGCAGTTGCAAGACTGGGATGAAAATCTGGTCGGCGGAGATGTTGTTGGCGGCGCAGTCACGCCAATGCAGTTCTTTTTTCGGCCTACCTGGCGATATTATGCGACGCCACTCCGACGTGTCTATTTGTGCTCATCCTCAACACCGCCCGGCGGCGCGGTGCATGGCATGTGTGGCTATTGGGCCGCGCAGAGCGCCTTAAGAAACCGGTAGTAGAAGGCTGCCGCATCGTCGAAAGAAGAGATTCGAACTCGTTCGTCTTTGCCGTGAGCGCGCACGTCGTCCCGATCGATAGCGAGTCCTGAAATGCCGTAGCTCGGAAGACCGGCTCCCATCGTGTATACGCTATCCGAAGCGCCAGTTTCCATCTCGGGAATCACGGGCGCGCCGGGCCACATTTCATCCGTTACACGCTCGAGCGCCTTGAATACATCGGCACGCAGCGGCGTCGGCGCTATCGGCTTCTTCCCGGGCACCGGATCGGCGCGCTTCATTTCTATTTGCGGATCGGCGAATAGCCGCGTGAGCTCCTGCTGAACTTCCTCGGGCGTGTGGCCGGGCAGAATGCGGCAATTTACAATCGCTTGCGCGCTTTGCGGAAGCGCATTGTTCGCATGGCCGGCCTCCAGTCGCGTGGCCACGCAGGTAGTGCGCATTGTGGCGTTGAAGCGCGGATCTTCGGAGAGCCGCGCAATAGCCGCCGGCTCGGGCGTGGGGCGCAGAATCGCCTGTATATCCTTACCGCGTTGACCTTTCTCCAGCTTCGCCATTTGCTCGAAGTAGGCGCGCGTTACGTTATTCAACTCAAATGGGAACGGCGCACGCTCGAGTTTACCCAAGGCATTCGTGATGTGGTAAATCGCATTGTCAGGAATAGGCAGAGAGCTGTGCCCGCCTGGATTGCGGGCAGTCAGTTCAAAATCTGCATAGATCTTTTCGCTGGCTTCGACGCCGATGTCGACAGGCTTGCCGCGCTCCGTTGTGACGCCGCCCGAATCGGGATTCAGCACAAATTCCGCGTCTACCAGATCGCGTCGATTTTTCAGCAGCCAGTCGACGCCATTGGCGATGCCGCTCTCTTCGCCAGCCGTTAACGCCAGCACGATATCCCGATTCGGCCGGAATCCCTCCTGTCTAAACCGGATCAGAGTCGCCACCAGCACGGCATCGTTCGCCTTCATGTCCTGGGTTCCGCGGCCATAGAAATATCCGTCTTTTTCGACAAATCGAAAGGGATCGGTGCTCCAGTCTTCGCGCCGCGCTTCGACCACATCGAGATGACAGATGATCAGTGCAGGTTTTAGCGACCCGCCTTTGGCAGCATGCAGCCGGACCACGAGATTGCTCTTTCGCGCATCGCCACCCGCAATGGTCAAATCCTCGGGTGGAAAGCCGGCGTCCAGGAAACGCTGTTTCATCGCTTCGGCCGCCGCGGTAGTACCGCCGGATGAATCAGTCGTATTGCTTTCGATAAGCTGGCGGAAAATATCTCTCGCCAGGGTTGACTCGGTCGACCAGGAATTCGAAGCAAGCAAGAAGGCGAGTGTTAGCGCCTTCAAAGTTTGTCTTCTTCTTTCGAACAAACCAACGTCAGGTCTGCCTCGCCTTTATCAGTAACAATGTGGCTCTTGGTAGTCAGTGTCTGGCCGTCGGCGGAGAGTTCCCAGCGGTCTTCAATCTTCTCGTCCTCACCTTTGGAGTTTTTCATTTCGGTATTCACCACGAGCGCGGCGCCATCCCAATAAGCCCGACTCTGTGCGTTGCGTCCGTTAATCACGTTATTGGCCGTCGAGCCATCGGTGAAGTAACTGATGTCGGAGATGGAAGTCTTTGTGTCCGTGGTCTGAACGGTGTGAAGATTGAGCGTGGGATCGTGGTGCTCTACGCTTCGGACGATGATGTCGGGAGTCTTAAAGCCGTGAAATTCGCTTTTACCCTTAATCATCCGCCACCGTCCCGAGAAATTCGGCTTCGCCTGGCCGAACGCCCAGGCCGGCACTGAAAAAAACAACAGCAATCGACGAGTCACTGCCACCATGATAGAGAGTCCTAAGGTGGCGCGGCCACTCCTGTTGAGTGGAAGTGTCTCGTTCGGACAGTCTGGCGTTACTCTTCCAGGAAGCCCTGATTGTGGTGGCAAGGATCCGGTCCGGGCGGCAGCGGCTGGGGGACCCCCGGATTTTTCGGACACAGATGCGCAATTCCCTTGGCGCGGCCGAAAAGGCCGCGTCTCGCTACGGTTATCCTGCGAGCGACCTCGAGACCGTTCTGAAGGCGATGGCCGCATTCCTGGACGAATCTCTTTTGAATGCTCACAGCCCGCAACATGCGGGTTTGTACCAAGAGCTGTTTGGCGCGACCGGCGCGGGTGAGAGCTTCGTTCGCAATCTCGCGAGCCTGTTCGAACGCCCTGACTCGTTAACGGTGGCGGACGTGCTGGAAGTGCATCAACTCTGCTTGCTGTTGGGCTTTCAGACGCATCTTTCGGGACTCGAAATTCGTTACTTGCTACGCGAAATCGGCGAGAGAATACATCGTATCCGAAACGCACGACCAACACCGCAGCCTCTCCGTATGAATGAGCGGCCAGGGCAGTCCGAATCGCAGACGGTGACGTTTCTGGTAGGTGGCACGGGAACGGGAAAGACCAGCTTAATCGCCGAGTCGGGTATCGAACTGGAACAAGCCGCGGAAAACGCCTGGCGGATGGGCGAGGCTTTACTGGTGGACGGCAGTCCAATCGCTAACCGCCGGCTCTTTCGTCGCGGGGACGCCTGCTCGGCCGTGCTGGTTCTCGATTGTGATGCTTTCCTGACGCACGAGCGTGTGGAGACGATTGCGCAAACGGCTCGCGAGTCGAGAGCCCAGCTGGCGGAGATTGCTCGTGCCACGCGCGCGACGCTGCCGGTCCATGTCATCTTCACGAAGATGGACAAGGTCAACCATTTTGGAGCCTTTGCACGGAATTTTACGGCACTCGAGGGGCGTGAGGCGATGGGCGCTAGTGTATGTACGGATGCCAACGAAGCCTTCGATACAGTGTATCGGTGGTTGGCCGATAAGCGACCCACGCTTCTCGAGCGCGAATGCAATCCTCGCGAACTTCCAAACATTTTCGAATTCCCGCGTGAGTTCGCGAAACTGCGTCCGCTGATCGTGAAATTCTTGACCGAATTAGGTAGTCCCACGAGCATTTTGCGCAGCTTTTATTTTACTGGCGTGGCCACATTTGGTGGGGAGGCAATGCCACGCCGCCTGTGGTTACACGGCCTGTTCCCTGAGATCGTCCTGTCGAACACCCCGGCGCGCAAGCCGCCGCGCAGCATTCGGAGCCGTATCTCTAGTCGTTTGATTGGAACGAGGTAGGGCGCAGTAAGTTTCCAGTACCATATAATTTCCACGCTACGCCTCTAAATCAGGCAGATAGAGTCGCCGATAAGCCTTCTGAGCGCGGCTTGCCAGCAGTGAACAAGCTCTGGACAGCCAACCTATTTGCTTATGGGTGAAATCAGCACAATCCACAACCGTCCCGCTACGGCGACAGATTTCAGAAGTACACAGGCGGACCGCCATGCACCTGGGGCTAGCCAGACGGCACCGAAAGATGCCGCCCAGCAGACGCCGGAAGACGCTTCCCAATTGACCAAGCTGAGTTCAGTGCTCAACGGTCTCAAACGAGGGGCTTCGGCGATGCGAGCACAAGTAACACATGCCATGGCAGCCGTTCGATCGGGTGACTATCACGTAGATCCGCTGCAGGTCAGCCGGAGCATCGTCATGGACAGCATGGTGCATCGCTAGCTGCTAGCTTGGCTGCACGATTATTTGGAGCTCTGACCGTCGCTGTAGGTGAACCACGACTCGAGCACTCGGCCGGCAGTGTCGGCAATCGCGACACAATGAAAGCTTCCCACGCCAGGCGAACCGAAACGTAGATCGACCAGTTCGATCCGCCTGGCTTCCGATTCCTTCCAAATCACCGTCTGTTGCGACCACACTGGAAAGCGCGCAAAGTAACGGAAAAACCGGAATGCCTCCTCGCGCTGGACGCTTTGAAGAGTGTTCGTCCATTGTGGTTTATAAAAGATCGCCGCGTTTTCCGGTTCGAGTGCGCTCGTTGTATCCACTGGCATCGCGCGATAGGCGCCCGCCGTTTCAACCACGCCCTTCCAACGAAATGGACTGAGGCTTAGCGGCAAAGCCGCAACCGATACGGGAGGCTCCCCATCGTACAGGCGCGATTCCAACTTTTCGACAGCACGATCGTGCAAGGTCGCCCGTGCCGCGTCAAACAAAACCAGAAATATAAGCGCAAATCCAGCGATTCCCCGCCCGGCCCGCGGCCTATCGCCGATCTCCCCGCTGACGAGCCGCGAGAGCAATGGCCACACGGAGGCAATGGCCAGCATTGCCAGAATGCTCCAGTCGTATAAACCATTCCAATCGAGATGGAACCAGCGTGAAGAAAACGGAATGAACGGCCGAATTCCGTAGCTGTTGGTCCAATCGAGCAGCAGATGGCTGCTCAAGCCGAATCCGCACACAAGCCAAGCTCTGCCCCAAGGAAGTTTCTCGCGGTACAGCGCAGCCGTCACGAGAACACAAACCAGCGCCATAACCGGAAGCAACAACAGTGAATGAGTGTAGCCCCGATGCGCTTCGAAGTAGGGGAGTTGTCCTCTGGTGAGCATGACGATATCGCAATCGGGAGCGTTTGCCGAGAGCAGCAGCAAAAGAGTCGCGCGCGGGCACAGGCGATCCAAGCCGGCGCGGGCCAGAGCTAGGCCGGTAAGCGAATGAGTAACATTGTCCATCCCGCGTCAGGCACAGGCCGGAACGTCGATCAGGGATTGCTCTTTCGCAAGATAGGTTGGCGGCACAAGCAGAGTGAGAGCATCGGGAATCAACTCGGCGGTTAACGGCAATCGGCCGGCAAGTTCGCCATCCACCTGGGCAAATATACGTTCGCCGTTAACGGCCGAACAAGTAACCGAGCGGCCGCGCAGCGCCGTATAGCCGCTCATGCGATGCGCCTGGCCGATGGCTACGCCAACCAGATAAGGCACGTACTTCAAACTCTGTTTTCCACGAAAGAGCACAATTTCGAACTCGTTGCGCAGCAGCGAAGCGCCGCGGGCAATCTCGAGATCGCCGCCATAGTTGCGCACGCGGCTGATGAGCGCGAAGCTCGCCTCGTGCCGTTGGCCGTCGACTACGACTTCAAACTCGCTCAGGGGGTAAAAAGCTCGGGAAAAACCGCCCACGTAGTACGCAAATTTGCCGAAAGCCGCCTTCAGATCGAGGTTCAGGTGGTAAACAATCTCGGCGTCGAGGCCAGCCCCGGCCATGCAAATGAACGTGCGCGGCTCAGCGCCGCCGACGCGCAGCGAACCGGCGGCGATGCGGACAGGGCGCATCGTGTGGAGTTCCTCCGTAGCCCTCGCCAGATTGGTCGACATGCGTGTCTCCCGTGCGAGAACGTTGGCCGTACCCCCGGGCAAAATGGCCAGGGGCACGCGTGTGTGGAGCATTCCGTTCGCTACTTCGTTGACCGTTCCATCGCCGCCGGCGGCAATGATGAGGTCGCAGCCGGCTTCAATCTCGCGACGCGCCTGGCTGCCCGCGCTAGCTGGAGCGGTGGTGCCGACAAGGTGCGCCTCGATCCCCTGGCGCCCCAGAACGGCGACAGCACGCTCGAGCAAGTGCATGCTTCGCGACAGACTTCTGGCGACCGGATTATAGATGATGGCAGCGCGTTTCGCGCGGAGAGATTCCAAGATCACATTGTAAACACGTTTGGCATTGAAATTCACCAAGAGGGCATTATAGATTCAGGGATGAAAGAACCGTGGCGAAAGCGGGCCGAAGAACTACGCCTGCAACTGGAACATCACGAATATCTGTACTACGTGCTGGACGCGCCCGAATTAACGGACGCTGAGTTCGACGTACTCATGCGAGAGCTGCGCGAGCTCGAAGATCAGCATCCGGAACTGCGCACCCCCGATTCGCCCACGCAACGCGTCGGTGGACAGCCGCGTGAAGGGTTCGTTAAGGTTCCGCACAGCTCGCCGATGCTGAGCCTCGACAACGCCCTGAACGAAGATGAGCTGCGCCGTTTTGATGCCCGGGTGAAGACGCTGCTCAAGGCTGAAGAGTATCAATATGTAGCCGAGCTCAAGCTCGATGGGCTGTCAATGGCCGCCCATTATCGGGGTGGGACACTTGAGCAGGCGCTCACACGCGGCGATGGCCGCGTAGGTGAGGAGGTCACCGTCAACGCGCGTACCATCCATTCGCTGCCCTTACGACCTCGCGCTGGCGTCATTCCGCGCGACACCTTTGAGGTGCGCGGAGAGGCCGTGATGCAGCGCCGCTCCTTCGAACGTTTGAACGCTCAGCGCGAGAAAACGGGTCTGACCCCGCTCGCAAATCCTCGCAATGCTGCGGCAGGCGGATTGCGCGCGCTCGACCCCGGTGAAACGGCCGCACGCCAGCTAGACTACTTTGCCTATTTTCTTTTCGACGAGGGACAACCCCTGCTTGCGAGCCACTGGGAAAGTCTCGAGCGGCTCCAAGCGGCGGGTTTCAAGGTGAATCCACATCGGAAAAAATGTGCCGATCTGGACGAGTTGCTTGCCTTCATCCGCGAGTGGGACACCAAGCGGGATTCCCTTCCCTACGAAACCGACGGGGTCGTGGCAAAGATCGATTCGATCGCACAGCAGCAGAAACTTGGCTGGACGGCGAAAGCGCCGCGCTGGGCGATCGCGTTCAAATACGCGGCCCGGCAGGCGACCACGATACTTGAAAACATTGAGGTGCAGGTGGGGCGGACCGGCGCGCTCACGCCCGTAGCTCATTTGAAGCCGGTGCCACTTGCGGGTGTGACCGTCTCGCGCGCAACACTGCACAACGAAGACGAAATCGCGCGGCTGGGCGTTGAGATTGGCGACACGGTGCTTGTCGAGCGAAGCGGCGATGTGATTCCAAAGATCGTGCGCGTGGTGGAGCAAGGCGCCAAACGCACACCGTTTCGCGTTCCGAAAGCATGTCCGGTTTGTCATGGCCATGTAGTGCGAGAGCCGGGCGAGGCCGCCAGTCGTTGTGTAAATACGAATTGTCCGGCCAGGTTGCGCGAATCGCTATTGCATTTTGCTTCACGCGGAGTGATGGACATCGATGGTATGGGCGACGCCCTGGTCGATCAGCTTCTGGAGAAGAAAATAGTCCGCACTGTTGCGGATCTCTACAAACTAACGGTCGAACAATTAGAGACTCTCGATCGGATGGGGAAAAAGTCGGCCGCCAAGATTATTCAAAACATCGAGGCCTCGCGGAAGCAGCCCGTGGCGCGCGTGTTGAACGGTCTAGGAATCCCATTCGTGGGCGAACGGACAGCCCAATTTCTGGCCGGGCACTTCGGCGACCTTGACGACATCGCCAAAGCACCGCCAGAGACCTTGCAGGAAGTCGACGAAATCGGGCCCAAAGTGGCCGATTCTATCTGCCAGTTTTTTGCTGAAAGCCGCAATCGGGAATTACTCGAGCAATTGCGAGCCGCGGGTTTGCAATTTAAGGGTCCGAAACACGTGGAGAAAAAAGGAGCGCTCAGCGGATTGACTTTCGTACTGACCGGGACACTGCCTACTCTGACACGCGAAGAAGCAAAGGAGCGAATTGAAGAAGCAGGCGGTAAAGTGGCTGGCTCCGTGAGCGGAAAGACGAGTTTCGTAGTGGCCGGGGAAGATGCAGGATCGAAGCTCGACAAGGCGCGCAAACTAGATATTCCCATCCTCGATGAAGATGGACTATTCGTTAAGCTGAGGAAACACTGAGGTCTTTTTTTCACACGTTAACGGGAGCCCTGCTGGGTTTGGGACCTCAAGGGTTGCTGTTGCTCGGCTTACTTGATTCGGCTGGTGTTCCGATCGTAGGTGGCGTGGATGCCTTGTTGCTGGCAATCTCGGCCAATCACCCTGAACAAGCCTATTGGGCGGCGTGTCTCGCAACACTCGGCTCACTCGCCGGAAGTTTGCTGTTGTTCTTTATCGCAGAGAAAGGAGGCGAGGTGTTGCTCATGAAATATGTCGCGAGCGGTACCGGCGCGCGTTTGCATTTATGGTTCCAGCGCTACGGCCTGATCACGGTATTCATTCCAGCCATCTCCCCTTTCCCTTTGCCGATGAAAGTTCCTGTTTTCTGTGCGGGCGCGCTCCAGGTGCGCTGGGTCTATTTCGCGGTCGTCGTCTTGACGGCCAGAGCTATCAGGTACACTGCTCTCGCCTACCTGGGACGTAGGTACGGACACGAGGCATTTGCATATCTAAAAGCCCACGGATGGCAGGCTGCGCTTCTCGGGCTTGCCATCGCAGTGATCGTCGCGACGGCGCTGCGGTTGTTCCAGCGTCACGAGGCGGCATTGGGAAAAGCGGAATGAAATATACGCTCTGTCTGCTGGTCTGCGTGTGCACTTCGGCGCAGGAGCCTGCCGAAATTCTGGGCCGCATCCGCCACAACGTGGATGCGCAAATTTCCCGATCGGCTAACTACACATGCGTTTCCACCATCGAGCGCGATTACTACGTCACATCTTTGGCCGGACAGGCGTGCAGCCATCTGCCCATAAAAGACCGAAGGCTATCTCTGCGCGATCGTTTGCGGCTTGATGTTGCCGTTTCAAGGCACGCCGAGATTTTCTCCTGGCACGGCGAAAATAATTTCGCTTCTGGATCAGTAGCGGAAGTCGTGCGCGGTGGCCCTATCTCGTCGGGCGGTTTTATCGGCTATCTGATGAACATTTTTACCGAACCCAATATTCGGATTTCTTACGTAGGCGAATCTAACCATGTTTACAACTTTCAGTACAATGTGCCTCTAGCCGATTCGAAATATCAGACCCTGACTTCCAAGGGTTACGCCCGCATTCCGTTTCACGGCTCTTTCAGTGCCGATCCAGATACTTTTCAATTAAAGGAGTTGGTTGTTACCGGAGACGACTTCCCAGCCGTTTCCGATATTTGCTTCGCCGAGTCCCGGATCGGCTACCAGATTACCCAAATTTCGGGCGGCGATTCATTGATCCCCGCGCAGTCCGTTCTGACAATCGGGAACCGGGCGTCAAGTATGTTCACCGAGAGCCGCGGCTCCTACTCGGAATGCCATGAGTTCAAAGGGGAATCGACCCTCGTGTTCGACGCTGCGGGCTCACCCTCAAAAGCGGCTCCGGCACGCCCGGCCGCTATGCAGAAATTGGGCGCAGGTAAGCTTTTGCGTATCAAACTGACCACGCCCATCGATGACCGAACGTCTTTCACGGGCGACCGGGTCGACGGCGTTGTTGAGGGACCGTGGCAAAAGGCTAGCGTGCGCGGAGTGATTACTGAACTTCTTACACGCTACGACCCGACACTGCACTACCGCCTCAAAATTGAATTCGAGCAGATGACTGCCGACGGTCAGGTTTATTCGTTGCGTGCGCTGCACAAGCCCACAGGCAAAGAAGCGGATAAATTGTACTTCTTATACGGACCGAGTCTGCCGGTGGAAGTGCAACAGGAGATAAGCCACGGAACGATGATTTTCTATGCTAAGCATTTACGCCTAAAGCCCGGATTTATTGGCGAGTGGGAAACGGTTGACCCGCAGGAACGATAGGATAGAAGCCATGTCACAATCTTCCCGGCGCACTTTCGTCGCTCGCACAGCCGGTTTTCTTTCCGCTTCGAAACTTGCTTTCGGAAGAGAAGCGCTGCGTGACGCGAACCTCGGAGTAGAACTCTACACGGTTCGTAACGTCATTAGTCAGAATCCGGCACAGGTCCTCAACGCAATTCACCAGATGGGTTATAAAGAAGCCGAAGCCGTATACGCAACCCTTGGCGCCATCGGACCGACCTTAAAAGACAGTGGCCTGACGCCCGTCAGCGTGCATGTCGATACGGCTCTCTTCATGGAAGGCGGTAGCAAACTCGATGACGCTTTCGGCCAAGCGAAGCAATTCGGCTTTGAATACGCTGTCTTGCCATACATTCCCCCGGAACAGCGCGGGGGCCCGGACACTTTCAAAAAATTGGCTGACGTGTTAAATAAATCCGGCGAGAAGGCAAACGCCGCCGGGCTGAAGCTGTGCTATCACAATCATGCCTTCGAATTCGAGCCTCTCCAGGGAACGACGGGTTTCGAGATTCTGATGCACGATACGCACAAAAATCTTGCGTCGCTCGAACTGGACATTTTCTGGGCAAGCGTGGCAGGACACGATCCGGTTGCGCTACTGAAAAAATACTCCGGGCGGATCGCATTGCTCCATATCAAGGACAAGAAGAGCGGCTTTCCGGTCCAGTACAACGAAAAAGTGCCGCCGGACACCTTCCGCGAAGCCGGTAACGGATCGATCGACATTCCCGCCGTATTAGCAGCGGCAAAGAGATCGGCTGTGCGGCACTATTTCGTAGAGCAGGATCAGACCCCCGGCTCACCGCTCGATAGCCTCCGTCAAAGCTATCAGTGGTTGAGCGGTCATTTCTCGAGCTAAACTTTGCAGGCAATCCAAGGGCAGCCGCCCAGCCGCCTCGACAAAGGAATGGGCCTTTGGGGGGCGACCTCCGCCAACATGATCAACATGGTTGGCGTAGGCCCGTTCATCACGATTCCGCTGGCGTTGGCGGCGATGGGCGGTCCGCAAGCCATGCTTGGGTGGATTGCCGGCGCACTGATCGCCATCTGCGACGGAATGGTGTGGGCAGAGTTGGGCGCCGCTATGCCGCGCTCCGGCGGCCCCTACTACTACCTGCTCGAAGCATTTGGGCCTCGTAAACTGGGCCGGCTGGTCAGCTTTCTGTTCTTATGGCAGGCGATCGCTATTGGTCCCATTTCCATTGCCTCCGGAGCCGTGGGTCTTGCCGATTATGGGAAGTACCTCTTTCCTTCGCTACTGGGATGGAAAGCGATTGCCGTTGCCGCGGGCGTCTGCCTGCTGAACACGGCACTGCTCTATCGCAACATTAAGTCGATCAGTGTCCTCTCGTTGACGATGTGGGGCGTCGTAATGGCAACTACCGGTTGGATATTGTTTGCCGGAGTTACGCATTTTGAAGCGCATCGCGCTTTCGATTTTCCGCCTCATGCCTTTCATCTGTCGCGCCAGTTCTTCTATGGCCTGGGCGGCGCCACGCTAATCGCGCTTTACGATTACGGGGGATATTACAACGTTTGCCTATTCGGGGAGGAAGTACGGGAGCCCAAACGTACCATTCCGCGCTCCATCCTGGTCTCAATTCTGGTGTTGGGCGTTATTTACCTGATGATGAACATTTCCATCATTGGTGTGGTTCCGTGGCAGCACGCCATGGAATCCAAGGCCGTTGTGGCAGAGTTTATCGAAGGACTATACGGGCCACTGAGCGGCAAGATCGTGGCGGGTCTGATCCTCTGGGCGGCATTTGCCTCTGTGTTCGCTATCCTTCTGGGATATTCACGCATTCCTTACGCAGCCGCGGTCGACAAACGCTTTTTCTCGATCTTCGCCTACATTCATCCGACCAAGCATTTCCCCGCATTTTCCGTGGTGTTGATGGGTGTCGGCTCCGCTGTGGCCTGTCTGTTGAGTCTTACCGACTTAATAAATTACATGATGGTTTTCCAAATCATGCTGCAGTTTGTGGCGCAGTGCGTGGCGGTGATTCTGCTTCGGAGAACCACTAAACGCGAAGATCGGCCGTACAACATGCCGCTCTATCCGCTACCCGCGGCGCTGGCGATAGCGGGGTGGATGTACATCCTCGTGGCCAGCGGCTGGAAATATGTAGGAAGCGGATTCCTCTTGACCATTGCCGGTTCGCTCGCCTATCTCGGATGGGCAAGACATCGGAGCGAGTGGCCATTCGAGAAAGCATGAGCAAGCGATTGGATGCCGCCGTCGTGGGCGAAATCTTCGTAGACCACATCTTGCACGGATTCACGCATTGGCCCACGCTGGGCGAAGAAATCTATTGCGATCAATATGTCCGAGAGATCGGAGGAGGCACTGCGAACACGGCTTGTGCCCTTGCGAAACTAGGCCGGGAAACCGCGATATTTGGATGTGTGGGAAGCGAAGATGCCGCCTGGATCAGCACACGGCTTGCAGCTTTCGGCGTAAAGGCAAATCATTTGATGACCGCCGACGGATCCTCGGGCGTAACGGTAGGTGTTTCGACCGCCGAGGATCGTACATTCTTCACCTTTCCGGGCGCGAACCGCCGCCTTGCCGAGCTATTGCATTCGCGAGCGTTCAACCAGGCGCTGACAGAAGCGAGACACGTCCATTTTGCGTGTCCGATCTCGTGGCAAGTCGCGGCAATACTCTTCCCGGAGTTGCACGCCGCCGGATGTACGATTTCGCTCGATGCCGGATGGCATCCGGAATGGCTCCGGGCGCCGGAGACCGCAAGATCGCTCGAGATGGTGGATTGGTTCTTCCCCAATGAGAAAGAAGGAGCGTGGATCACCGGACTCGCCGAGCCGCCGGAGATATTACAGCGTCTCGGCCGAAATACCGTGCTGAAAATAGGATCGAAAGGCGCAGCAATGCTCGATAATGGCAGGTTGCTCACGGCTGCCGCTCCCTCTGCAATCGTCATCGACAGCACAGGAGCAGGAGATGCGTTCGACGCCGGGTTTCTGGACGCGTTTCTCGATGGCGGCGATGCGACCGAGTGGCTGCGACGCGGCGTGCGCTGCGGAACGTTGTCTACCCGAGCCGCGGGGGCGTTGGCCGGGCTCCCCGAGAGGAAAGAACTGTGAGCCGGAAAATTGCATTCATCGGCGGCGGGGGCGTCCGAACGCCGCTGGTCGTCTTCGGCATCAATGAGGCCGCAGAGCGAATTGGCGCGGATGAATTGTGTCTATACGATATCGACCGTGAACGGCTCCATGTCATGGTTGCCTTGGGCAATGAGATCATAGCGCGCGAAGGTGGACGGCTTCACTTACGCGTAGCGCGCTCTGAAGCTGAGGCCATAGACGGAGCCGCTTTCGTGTTGAACAGTGTACGCGTCGGGGGCGCCCCCAGCCGTGCAAATGATGAGCGTACCGCCATCGCACACGGTTATCCCGGGCAAGAGACCACCGGCCCTGGCGGCGTTGCCATGGCGCTGCGTACCGTTCCGGTCGCTCTCGAGCAGGCACGGCTCGTGGAACGGATCAGCCCGCAAGCGTGGATCATCAACTTCACGAATCCGGCAGGCCTCATCACCCAGGCAATTTCCACACATACGGGAGCCAAGGTCGTCGGAATATGCGACACACCCACCGAATTGTTTCATCGCATCGCGTTGGCGCTCGGTTGTCCACCCCACGAAGTTCATTGTGACTATATAGGTTTGAATCATCTTGGATGGGTAACACGCGTATGGCATCGTGGCGAGGATAAAACGGCGCAGCTTCTCGCTGACACTGCAGCTCTGCGCAGCCTATACTCCGCTTCGCTGTTCGAGCCCGAACTGATTCGCGCCCTTGGCCTGTTTCCATCGGAGTATCTTTTCTTTTACTATTCGCGGCGTAAAGCGCTTAAAAACCAATTGGCGGCCGGCGCTACGCGTGGCGAAGAAGTAATTAAGCTGAACGAACAACTCCTGCGTGTCGTGAATGAACATTTGAGGACGGGGAACAGCGCGGCGGCCCACAAGGCGTATGTGGACTACTTGAACCGGCGCTCCGGCTCCTATATGAAGCTCGAAGCCAGCGCTGGTTCCGCTTTTCGCTCCGGCGAGGCCTTGGAGGAAGATCCCTTTCGAGCCGCCACCGGCTATCATCGCATTGCGCTGGATGTCATCCAGGCACTCTGTCAAGCGGATCCCCAACGCGTAGTGGTGAACGTCAGGAACCATGGCGCAATCGCTGACCTTCCGGATGACGATATCGTCGAGACGCCCTGCTCAATCTCAAACCGAGGTATTATTCCCGAATCGCGCGCGAGTTTGCCCGAAGCGGTGCGAGGACTGGTGCTTGCGGTTAAAGCCTACGAGCACACCGCGATCGAGGCGGCCATCGACAGCTCAGCCGAGACAGCGCAAAAGGCGATGCTGCTCAATCCTGCAATCGGAGAATGGGAACCGGCCGGCGAATTGGTGCGCAGCCTGACAAAGGAGCAGAGGCTCTGGACATAAAGCGAGACTCCGGATTTGTACATCGCTTTGAGCCCGCGGCCAATCCAGCCGCGCCCGCGCTGTTGCTGTTGCATGGCGCCGGAGGAAACGAAAATACCCTCTTACCGCTAGGTAGGGCGATCGCGCCGGGAGCGCCGCTGGTAAGCCCACGCGGTAATATCCTCGAACACGGCATGTCCAGTTTTTTTCGAAAACTCGACAAAGGCGTAATCGATCAGGAAGATCTGGACTTTCGCACCAGCGAGTTAAAGACTTTTGTAAATGCCGCCTCGGACGCGTACGCCCTTACGAAAGACAGGCTGATCGCGGTAGGCGTATCGAATGGGGCGATTCTTGCCGCGAGTTTGATGCTGCGCTATCCCGAGACCACTGCTGGCGCCATTCTTATACGCGGCATGGCACCCTTTCTTCCAGAGCCCATGCCGGATCTACGGCGCAAGCCGATTCTTGTGCTGGGCGGTCTCGATGACCCGATCGTCCAGACCGATGAGACGGAAGATCTCGCAAATATCCTTCGGCATGCCAACGTGGATGTGACGCTACATTGGGAAAACGCTGGCAATACGCTCGCACAGGGCGACGTTTTGATGGCATTCGACTGGCTCCGCCGTTTCTACGCTCCGCAACGAACCGCGAGCTCACAGTAAACTACAGCTAGCGGTGGCAACACAACCCAAAACGCTCCTCAGGCGCTCCGGAGCCCCATTTACGCATGCTAACCAGATTGCCAAACTGGCCGAGCGCGGGGCCCTCGCGGTCGCACAAACCTGGTTTAGCCGGGAGCGGGTCTGGATCAACGAGCAACACCTGGAACTGTGCCGGGTCCCTGCCCCAACGTTTTTCGAGCAAGCGCGTGCCGAATGGTTTCGGCAGCGCCTGAGTGCTTTTGGCTGGGACGCGACACTCGACCGCGCAGGTAATGTGCGCGCCATCTTTGGAGGCGCCGAGAATTCACGCAAACTGGTGGTCTCGGCGCATCTCGATACCGTCCTTGCGCCAGCGCGAGCCGAAGACATTTATTACACGGCCGATGGCCGTTTGACCGGGCCGGGCGTATCGGATAATGGTGCCGGGTTGGCGGCGCTGCTTGCCTTGGCGCGCGTCCTGATGGAATCGCCCGATTTGCACGACCTTCGCTCCTCTTTGCTGCTCGTGGCCAATGTTGGCGAAGAGGGCGAGGGCAACCTGAGCGGTATGCGCTATCTGTGTCAGCATGGTCTGCCGGCTGGGCGCACTAAAGCCTTCCTTGTACTTGACGGGCCATCGATCGATCATGTAACGGCTCAGGCTTTGGCGAGCCGCCGGTTCGAAATCAGTTTCTCAGGACCCGGCGGTCACAGCTGGAACGATTCGGGCATACCGAACCCGATACATGCCATCAGCCAGGTAATCAGCACTTTCCTTGAAGCCGCCGACGAGCGTTTGTGCGCTGCGCGAAAGGCCCGCTGCTCTTATCACTTTGGAATCATCGAGGGAGGCGCCAGCGTCAATGCGATTCCTTCGAGCGCGCGGGCCAAACTGGATGTTCGTTCGGAAGATGCCGGGCTCCTCGACGACATTGCGTCTCTACTCACACCGGCGGTTGAACGGAGCCTCCAGCATTTCAATCGGAACGGAAACGGCGAACGCCTGACTGCCAAGATCAAAGAACTGGGGTCTCGCCCTGGCGGAAGACTTCCGGAACACTCAGGACTATTGCAAACGATCGAGGCCGTTGATTCTTACCTTCACATTCGGGCGCGCGTCGATTGTGCATCGACCGATGCGAATGTTCCCCTCTCCCTGGGATTACCGGCGATTTCGATCGGCGCGGGTGGACAGGGAGGCGGGGCCCACACTCCGCAAGAGTGGTATCTGTCGGACCGCCGCGAAATTGGCTTGCGGCGTATCTTACTCGTGCTCGCCGCCCTTGCCAACCCGGAATTTGACGGCGTGTGAATAGCACCGCCGCGCGCTGGCGCGCCGACCTCGCCCTCACACTCACAGCCTTCGTCTGGGGCGCCACCTTCGTAATGGTGAAGCAGGCGCTCCATGAAATTTCCGCTATGTACTTTCTGGCGCTGCGTTTCGGACTCGCCAGCGTCGCGATGGTGGCGCTGTTTTTTCCGGTGTTCCGTCGAATGCCGGCAGCCACCTTCTGGCGGGGGTTGCGTGGAGGAGCTGTGGCGGGCGGGTTTCTTTCCCTGGGCTACGTACTCCAGACGTTTGGCCTGAAATATACAAGCGCCGGCAATTCAGGATTCCTTACCGGGCTCAACGTTGTTTTGGTGCCTGTGCTCGGAGCGGCAGTATTCCGGCGCTGGCCGCAGGCACGTGAACTGGTAGGCGTCGCGGTAGCGACCGCTGGTCTCGCAACTCTTACCATCCCTTCGACAAACGGCGCTTTCGCGCTGAGCCATTTAAATCGGGGCGATCTGCTTACCATCGGCTGCGCGGTCGCCTTCGCCGGGCACCTTTTGGTGCTCAGCTACTATTCGAGGCGCGAACGTTTTGAAACGGTGGCTACCGGTCAGATCGCTTGCGCCGCGCTTCTTTGTACAATTTCATTGTCGGTTGAGGCACCGAAGGCCGTGTGGGGCCGTCCGGTGCTGTTCGCACTCCTGGTAACGGCAATCCTGGGCACCGCCGTCGCCTTCGCTGCCCAGACATGGGCGCAACAATTTACTAGCGCCACCCGGACGGCCTTGATATTTGCTCTTGAGCCGGTAGTTGCTCTGGCGACCGCAGTGCTGGCCGGCGGCGAAAGACTTACCGTGTCAGCCGTGGTGGGAGGCGCATTGATATTGGTTGGAATAGTAACGGTAGAAATAAAACCGTCCGGCCGCATGGCGTGCGGCTAAAGCTTCTATACTGTAAATACATTCCCCGGGAAGGTTCTCGATTGACCTTTTTCCTAGAAAAGATGAAGCAGCAAAAGCCGTTGGGCTTTACGCTGTTGCTTGCCACACTGGGTGTGGGCATACTCATCGGCACCCTGGTCAATACTGGGGTACAAGCCGGGTTGCAAAATTCCACAGTGGCGCCCGGTGCCACGCCACTCGCCATTCCCCCTTCCGTACCGATCGCGAATGAGTTTACGCGCCTGACCAAGCGCGTGGAGCCCTCCGTCGTCTACATCGAATCCGACTATCTGGCGAAACCGGGCAAGAGCACGCGGCGTGGCGAACCGAATGAGGACGAGGCTCCGAACCAGCAGGATCCATCCGAAGCATTCCGGCGCTTCTTCGGCGGCCAGGAGCAGCGTTCCTTCCGGACGGAAGGCTCGGGCACAGGCTTCATTGTCGACAAGAACGGGTACCTTATTACCAATCAGCATGTGGTCGACAATGCCGACCGCATTAAAGTCAGAATGTTAGGCGATGAATTGGAGTATCGCGCACACGTGGTGGGAGTCGATTCCGAAACCGATCTGGCGGTTCTCAAGATCGATGTCAAACATCCCTTGGTTCCCGTCCAAATGGGCAATTCCGACAGTGTGCAGGTAGGAGACTGGGTAATTGCGATTGGATCTCCCTTTGGGCTGCAAGCGACTGTGACGGCGGGTATCGTAAGCGCCGAGCGCACCAGCCGCGATTTGCCAGGCGCGCGCCAGTTTCAAAACTTCCTGCAGACTGACGCCGCCATCAACCCCGGAAACAGCGGCGGCCCGTTGCTGAATACCCGCGGCGAAGTAATCGGCGTGAACACTATGATCGCCACCCGCAGTGGTTCCTATGAAGGAATCGGCTTCGCCCTCCCGGCCAACGCCGCGGTGAAGGTATACAACGACATTATTCGTCAGGGCCGCGTAGTGCGCGGATCGATCGGTGTGAAGTGGTCGCAGGGAGCCAGCCAGTCGGATACGCTCGAAGCGTTTGGGCTCGATCACGGAGTGTTGGTTGAAGACGTGGCACCGAGCGGGCCAGCCGGGAAGGCCGGTATGAAATCCGACGACATTATCGTTGCGATGAACGATCAGCCGGTAAAGGACGGCGAGGAATTGGTGACGAAGGTGGCCGATCTGCCGATCGGCAGTTCGGCGACCTTCACGGTCGATCGCAACGGCAAGCGCCTCGATTTGACGATGGCGGTTGCCGAAAGGTCCGTAGTCTGGCAGGGGGAGTCCCAACTCGCAGATTCCCGGCCTGCGCCCGGACCGTCCCGAAGCGTGAATCCTTCGAAATTCGGAATTACGATCATGCGGTTGACCCAGAAGGAGCGCCAGGACCTGGCGATCGAAGACAAAACCGGTGTGAAGGTAGTGACCGTTGATCCCGGCTCGTTCGCCGAGGATATCGGGCTGCAGGAAGGCGACGCCATTCTATCCGTGAACCGGCAAAGCGTCACCTCTCCGGACGAAGTGATGAGAGCACAATCTACTTTCAAGGCGGGCCAAGCCGTGGCCTTGCGCATTGCGCGTCCACCCGTAGGGCGCCACGGACAACCGCAGCGGGCCTATCTTGCCGGACATTTACCTTCTGATTAACGCATCTCACGCCAACAGACGGGCTGCCTGTTTAGCGAAATACGTGAATATAAAATCCGCTCCCGCGCGCCGGATAGCGGTCAATGTTTCGAGTATGGTGCGGTCCAGATCGAGCCAGCCGTTTTGGGCCGCCGCCACAACCATGCTAAATTCGCCGCTCACCTGATACGCGCCTATTGGCAGCTCAAACCTCCGGCGCGCGTCCCGGATGATGTCGAGGTAAGCGAGGGCCGGCTTCACCAGAATCATGTCCGCGCCCTCTTCAATATCCAGAGCGATTTCACGCATTGCTTCGCGGGCGTTCGCCGGGTCCATTTGGTAGCTACGCCGGTCACCGAACTGGGGCGCGGATTCCGCCGCCTCCCGAAAAGGTCCGTAAAATACCGAGGCATATTTGGCGGCGTAGGAAAGGATGGGCGTCGTGGCATATCCGCTGTCATCCAGGGCTTTGCGAAGAGCCGCCACACGGCCGTCCATCATGTCGCTGGGTGCCACAATGTCGGCGCCAGCCGCGGCGTGCGAGACGGCGGTTTTCGCGAGCCATTCCAGAGTAACGTCGTTGTTCACACGTCCGGTGACATCGCCCTTTTCGATATGGCCGCAGTGCCCGTGGATGGTGTATTCGCAGTTGCAGACATCCGTAATGACAAGCAGGTCTGGAATTTCCTGCTTGAGCGCGCGCACCGCGCGCTGCACGATTCCGTTGGCGGCATATGCTTCGGAGGCAATTTCGTCTTTCTTTTCTGGGATACCAAAGAGAAGCACGCCGCCCAGTCCTAACGACTTACATTCTTCGGCTTCCCGCACTAGGTGGTCAATCGATAGCTGGGCGTTTCCCGGCATGGATACGATCTCCGTCCGGACGCGCTCGCCCTCGCAGACGAAGAGCGGCAAGATGAATTGTGACGGAGTAAGGCGCGTCTCCTGGGTCAGGGTGCGCAAGGATTCAGAGGAACGTAGGCGGCGGAGCCGCTGGACGGGAAAAGCCATGGGTTTTCATCCCAGTGTGGCAGACAATGCTGTTATGAACCGCGGTACCGCCAAACGCTGGCTGATCGAAGGAGTAGTGCAAGGCGTAGGGTTTCGCTTTTTCGTCCAGCATAAGGCGACCGCGCTCGGATTGAGGGGTTGGGCCCGCAATTTGGCGGACGGGCGCGTGGAAGTATACGCCGCAGGCGAGGAGGAGAGGCTTAGCGACCTGGCCGCAGCGCTTCACACTGGTCCACGGATGGCGAGCGTGCGCACAGTGGAGGAGCAAGAGGCCGCAGTTGAGAAATTGGCAGGCTTTGCGATTCGCTGACTACATCCCGGAGAGTCCATTGATCGCGTCATTCACCACCTGGTTCATTTGCGCAAGGCAACGCTCCACCACTTCGGTTTCTTTTTGAGCCGACGCCCAATCTTTGCTGTCGACAGCCTCCCGCACGGCGGGCACGGTCTTGACGCCATATCCCGTGTAGAAGCCGGGTGCGTAAATCTGATGTTTGTACCAGTTACGATTAGGCAACCCATCCGGATTGGTCAGGACCCGCTCGCTACGCATAAGGGCCTGATTCACGGCGTCCACATGCCCCGGATTGACGATGTCCTTCAGCATCACCGCCTCCAGAAGAGCGTCGTATTTGTCGCCATTCACCTTCAGCGTGTCGAGCTGCTTGTCGAGCCCGGAGAAATCCAGTTTGCGCCCGCTCTTTTGCACCTCCTTTTGAATATCGTCCAGGTAGCCTCGCACGGTCGTCGCAAAATGGCCGAATTCGAATGGAAGGATCGACGAGTCGCCTAACCGTAAGAGTGCAGTAGCGGTAAACTGCGATAGCGCCTTGCCATCGGCAAAGCTGCTGTCTGAGAAGTGCGTGTACCAATAGATGGAATCGTATGCAGAATGATAAATGCCGCTCTTGGTCTGACCGCCGAAGCCGGCGTTGGTGCTTGCGATGCCCAGATAGTCTAGAAAGACAACGTAATCCGAACCGGCGCCCAGAGCGGAGATCCTAAAGCTACTGCCATTGTCCGCTGGCGGCGGTTCCTCGGAATCGTCGCTGGCCGGCCGGTTCAGCGCAGCGCCGGCCAGGTTCGTATTTGCACCGGGCTGAGCAACCGATCCGGCCACTCCCGCCATAAAATCCTCGAGCGTATGTGAGCCACTCACGTGAAGCCAACCCTTGGCCGTGTCGTCTGAATTCAGGTAGGCAACAGCCTTTTGTTTAAGTTCGTCCTGGTGCTTTTCCGCCCATTCGGTGGAACCAAGCAGACCAAATTCCTCGCCATCCCACAGAGCGAGTTTGACGGTCCGCTTCGGTTTCCAACCCTGTTTCTGCAGCGCCGCGAGTGAGCGTGCCGTCTCGAGCAGAGCAGCCGCGCCGGAGCAAGGGTCATCGGCACCGTTCACCCAGGCATCGTGATGATTACCCGCGATCACCCATTCATTCGGCGATTGGGAACCTGGAATAGTGGCAATCACATCGTAGAGCGGCCGGCTCGACCAATCGTAGTCGGTCTTAATGTGAACCCGCGCGGGACCGGAGCCGGCGTGATAGGTAATGGGCAGCGAGCCGCGCCATTCACGCGGCACCACCGGCCCCGTGAGTTGCTCCAGAATCGGTTGCGCGTCCGCATAAGACAGCGGCAAAACCGGAATTTTCATGAGGCTCTTCGCCTCCGGAATAGTCAAGCGTTTCGAACCTGCTTCGGAAGCCCAGCCCGGAGAGAGCGGATCTCCGGGATACAGTGGCATGTCCATCACGCTGCCCCGCTGCACGCCGTCCGGAGGCCGCATCGGTCCTCTCGGATAAATGTCGGACTCGAAATAGCCGTCCTCGTGTGGGTCGGAATAGATGAGACAGGCGATTGCACCATGCTCGGCTGCCACCTTAGGCTTGATACCGCGCCAGCTCTTGCCATAACGAGCAATTACGATCTTGCCCTTGACGTCGATCCCCTGCTTTTGAAGCCAGTCGTAATCCTCCGGCACACCGAAATTGACGTACACCACGTCCGCAGTCACATCCCCGCTTGCTGCATAAGCGTTATACGGAGGAAGCCCACCCGCATCGGCACTGTTTGGGTCCTCGGGAACGGCAGGTTCCCGCAGCTTGGCGACATAGGGCCTGGGTCCAATCACCTCAACCTGTCGGACCGTGGGATACGGAAGCAACGCTTCAAACTGTTCTATCTGCGCATCGAGCCCCCACTCCTTCAACGCGCCCAGAATATATTCCGCCACCGCTTTGGAGCGCGGCGATCCGGCATGATGTGGCGCACCCGCCAGAAAGTCTACGTATTTGCGCAGATGCGCTGCCTCGGGAATAGTTTGCGCCTGCTGTTCCAGCTTCTGCTCGTCCGGAACATCTTTCGTCAGAAACCCGCGCATGGCAGCGCTTTGCGGATAAACTGCTGGGGACAGCGTCGCGGCTACGAGTAAGAAGACGACGGGCCTCATAGATGAACTATTCTAGCCCGCGATGGCGGCCCTAATCTGGCCGCGAGCACTGTTGGCCGGTTCAACTAGCCGAAGTGAGCTCGGCCAGTTCCGGCCGCTGCTCCAATTCGTCGCCCGGCCGCACCGATATGTTGAAGCTGTAGCCGAATCCGCGCACAGATCGAATCAACGCCGGATTCGCCGGATCGGCTTCGATTTTTTGTCGCAGTCGCAGGATGTAAACATCCACGGTTCGGTCTGTGACAGCCCGATCGTGTCCCCACACGGCATCGAGCAATTGCTCCCGGCTGAAAACTACTCCCGGACGACTCATCAGAAATTCCAACAGCCTGAACTCGGTGGCGGTTAGTGTCAGCGGAGAACCATCCAGGCGCACCTCGCAACTGCTTCTATCCAACTCAAGGGTGCTGACGCGGAGCAGCCTCGCAGCGGTCGGCTGACCTCGGAATTGAATCTTGATGCGAGCCAGCAGCTCCCGCACAAAAAATGGCTTGACTATATAGTCATTGGCGCCGAGTTCCAGACCAACAATACGGTCGGTCTCTGAAGCTCGGGCTGTCAGAAAGATCACTGGAATGTGCGCCAATTCGGCATTCCCACGAATTGATTTGCAAATCTCCAGACCGTCGGCATCCGGCAGCATGATGTCCAAAAGAACCAAGTCCGGTTTTTCGCGGCGGCACAACTCGACGGCGCCGCGTCCGGTCTGGGCCCCTACCACTACAAACCCTTCCTTCGACAAATTGTATTTGAGAAGAGCGAACAGATCGGCGTCGTCTTCGATTACCGCGATTTTCTTGCTCATGGGTTCTTCATGACAAATGTAACGGTCCGTCTGTTACAACTATGTTACGAATCGATGAATTTCGAATCACCGGCTCAATTGATATAAGCTAGAGGCGGCGGCTATGAACAAGTATGTAGAGCGCGCCGAACAGCAACGCCGCGCGGGTTTGCGTTTTTCGCTATCGCTGTGGACGGCTGGGCTGGCTCTGTTGGCAGTAGTCTTGGTGATTTTCGGTCTGAGCAGTTCGGCGGCTCCTCGATTGGGTCCCGCAGCGGCGATTGTTCTGGCGATTCTGCTATTGGTTTTTCGCCAGCTCTCGCGGCGGCTCAAAACGACGAGGTCCCGGGGCGCTCGTCCGGACCCGAAATCAACCCTTAAATTGGATTGACTATCAGGCTTGCTACCATCGAGAGTTTATGATGAAAGGCATTGTCCTAGCTGGCGGCACCGGCAGCCGCTTATTCCCGCTAACCAAGATCACAAACAAGCATCTGCTGCCGATTCACGATAAGCCGATGATCTACTATCCCATTCAGACGCTTGTGGATGCGGGGATTACGGATTTGATGATCGTTACCGGCGGCCGCAATTCCGGCGACTTTCTGCGTCTTCTGGCGAATGGCAAAGAATTCGGCCTGAAACACATAAACTACACGTACCAGGAGGGTGAAGGTGGGATTGCTGACGCTTTGGCGTTAGCCGAGCACTTTGCGGAGGGTAGCCGCATTTGCGTCATTCTGGGTGACAACATTATCGAAGGGTCGATTGCGGAAGCAGTTCGCGACTTTAAGCAGCAGGAGCGCGGTGCCAAAATCTTATTGAAGGAGGTGCCCGACGCGGAACGCTTCGGTGTTGCCGAGATTGACGGCGACCGCATTCGAGGCATCGCAGAAAAACCTTCCCGTCCTAAATCAAAGTATGCGGTAACGGGCATCTACATGTACGACGAAACCGTGTTCGACAAGACGCGAACGCTGAAACCATCCGCGCGCGGCGAACTCGAAATCACGGACGTAAATAACGCCTACATTCGCGAGGGCACCATGACATTTAACTATCTAGATGGCTGGTGGACTGACGCCGGGACGTTCGATTCCCTGCTCCGTGCAGCCAACCTAGTGCACGACAGCCGCCAGAAACGCCCTACTGTATCGACTGCAGCTGGGGAAGTGAAGCAAGCGTGAGCGCCGCTACGGTCCTGGGTACTCTAGAATCTGGCACCGAGCTGACGGTGCCCACCGGTGAGCGAGGAATCGGGAAAGTAATTCTGTCGCCAACGAGCGGCGATCTCATCCATGGCGTAGAAGTGAAGCCCTATGCTCTGTGGCCGGACGATCGGGGATATTTCCTCGAAGTGGCGCGGCTCGGCCAGGGACTGGTAGCGAATTTCCCGAATACCAGCTCGCAAGTGTCGGCAGCGCTCAATTATCCCGGAATTATCAAGGCATTTCATTTCCATCGCTTTCAGACCGACTACTGGGTGCCGGCGGGCGGGCTGCTCCAAGTGGCGCTGGTGGATCTCCGGCGGCAATCGCCAACCTTCGGTGCTAAAAACACCCTGTATCTAGGTGCTTTGCGCCCCTGGCAGTTGCTGATCCCCCCCGGCGTGGCGCACGGCTATAAAGTCCTTGGGGAACAGCCATCTATTCTGATCTACATCACCAATCGCATTTACGATCCCAAAGACGAAGGCCGCATCGCCTACAACCACTCATCCATTGCTTACGACTGGGAGTTGCAGCACAAATGAAATGGTTGGTTACCGGTGGAGCGGGCTTTATTGGCTCCTGTTTTGTGCGCACCGCCATTGGCGAAGGCTGGGCGGAAAAAATCGTCAATCTGGACAAGCTCACCTACGCGGGAAATCTCGAGAATCTCGAATCCGTCGTCAGCCACCCCGCATATAGCTTTGTGCAGGCTGACATTTGCGATGCCGATGTCGTAGACGAACTATTTGCGCGCGAGGCGCCCGATGCCGTGATTCATTTCGCCGCCGAATCGCACGTCGATCGCAGCATCCATTCCCCGGCCCCGGCTATCTACACCAACCTCAACGGCACTTTTACGTTGCTCGAAGCGGCCCGGCGGAACAGCGTTGCCCGCTTTGTCCATGTCTCGACAGATGAGGTATACGGGAGTATAGAGCCTCCGCACGAAGCAGACGAAAACTACCCGGTCCGCGCCAGCAGCCCGTATTCGGCATCCAAAGCCGGTTCGGATCTATTGGCGCTTTCGTATTTTACGACCTACAAACTCAATGTCTCCGTAACCCGCGCATCGAACAACTATGGCCCCAATCAGTTTCCTGAAAAACTTATTCCGCTGATGATTTCGAACGCACTTGACGACAAGCCGCTGCCAGTTTACGGCGATGGTCAACAGGTGCGGGACTGGCTGTATGTAGAAGACCACTGCCGCGCCATCCGCACGATCGTCGAGCGTGGCGCCCCCGGCGAGGTCTACAACATCGGCGGAAACTGTTCGCTACCGAATCTCGAAATAGTCCGGCGCATCCTCAAGGCGACGGGCAAGCCGGAGACTCTGATTACACGCGTGGCGGACCGTCCCGGTCACGATCGCCGCTATGCGCTCACAAACCGGAAACTGACGCACGAAACGGGTTGGGAGCCGGCCATGAGCTTCGATCGTGGCCTGGAGGCCACGGTGGATTGGTACCGCCGCAATCCGGGATGGACCAACCGAGTGAAAAGCGGAGAATACAGGCAATTCTACGAACTCAACTACGCCAACCGGGCCGAGTAAGCGCGGCATACCAGTATAATTAATAGCTAAGAGTCGTTGCTCTCGTGGATCCAGCTCAAGAAACAGCGTCCGCGGTAGATGAGTTGAGGCAGATTCGGCTGGATGCGCGCAAAGCACGTTCGGTCGAAGGATTGCGGCGCCAATTCGATCGCCTGCAGAGCATTCGCCAGATGCACGTCGACGATTTCGATGTGCAAGTAAGCGCCGCCGAAGCACATCGGGAAGTAATCGAGCGCGCAAGAACGCTCCGTGCGGCATCCAACACGGAGAGCGAGCCTTTTCCGGAACAGCAGTCGGGCGCCGCCGAGATTCCGCCCGAAGTTCCGCGGCTCGATGTCAAGAGTTGGCAGCGGGCGCTGGGGCTGGCGTTGTTTTTCACAATACTCGTCCTGGCGGCGTTTTTCTACCTGATCCAAAGCGCGCGCCGCATCAATTTCCAGGAACAGGAGCGAGCCACAGCATCAAAAGCGGCGTCGCCAGCGACAGCTAACACCGCGCCCAAGCCGGTCACCCCGCCCGCTCCGGCGCTTTCCTTGACGCCGACTCTCCGGCTCTATACCGACTTGATTCCGGGAACAGTCGTACTCGACGACCAGCCGCCCCGGAACCTGACCGATGGCGAATTAATTTTGGACCACCTGAGTGAGGGAACGCACTCGGTCAAGCTAGCTGGCCGCAGTGGCACTGCCGCCATTCAATTTAGCGTAAACGGTAAGGCCGCGCCCCAAACGATAGGGACGCCGAGCGCCTCCAACGCACTCGTAGTACTTGTGTCCGATCGGGGCGGCCAAGGTCACTTGGCAACCAATGCCGAGAATGCCACAATCCTCGTCGACGGTAAGCCGGCTGGTGACGTGACCGCTCAGGGCTTGGTGCTCCCGGCGCTCGGCACAGCCGAACGTGAATTCGAGATTACCCGCGGCCGTGACCGGCAGCGCTTTGTCTGGACCTATACGGCGGCTCCCGCTTTAACTGTCTACGTTAAATCCGATCCGAACATCGGAACACTGGTATTAACAACGGGCCAGGATGGAGTAGAAGTTTATATCGACAATTCACTGTACCGTCGAAAAACAGAGCGCGGATCCCTGCGCATTCCTCTGAGGGTCGGTTCATACAAAATTCGGGTACACAAAGCCGGATTCGTCGATCCTGCGCCACTGCCGATAGAAGTGAAGAAGTCGGAAGAGACGCCGCTCGCATTCAAAATGGAACCAGCCCCGGAGGTTACGAGTCCGTTATTGCCGGTTCCACCCGCTGCATCCGTTGTTCCCCCGCCGGACAAGACCGCTCCGGAAACCCAAACTACACAGTCGGCGGAATCGCAAACGCCAGCCCTCGAGCGTCCTGCCCCCGCCGCTTCTACGGCCGTTAACCCAAAAATGGTCACCGAGGGCACAACCATGCGAAAAGGTGGCGGATTCGTGAATTACGGTGTACCGAAAATGGCAGGCAGCTATTCGTTCCAGGCGCAAGGGCAACTCGGCGGATTTTTGAAAAAGGGCAGATTGCAGTGGTACGCGGGTTATCAGGACCGCGACAATTACATCCTCTTCATCCTGGATGGAAAACACGCCAGTGTGCGCGAAGTGCGGCGCGGTAAGTCCGTCGAATGGAACCGAATACCCTTTTCCGCAGACTCCAACAAGTGGGTCGCGGTCAGCCTGTCGATCAAGGCGAACTCAGTCAGCGCTCGCGTCAAAGGGGAAGACGGGCCTTGGATTGATTTGGGCAGCATAAGCAGCCCAGGCCGGGATTTCACGCAGGATCAGGTAGGGCTCTACATACCACCGGACGATGAAGTAGCCGTCGCGAACTTCCGTTTCGCACGGCATTAGAATTGGTTCGTGGACGAACGCGCATTTTATCGGGAATCACAAGCCGTCAAGCCGGCCAGCCTGAACTGCTCCTTCTGCAGGGCAGTGGACAACTACGAACTGCGCTGGCTGGTGCGCCGAAAAATCGACCGGCTTCCCAACCAGGCAGACGAACGTGACCGGGCGAAATTCAAGAAAGCTGCCAGCTACATGGTCTTACTGGACGACAAAGTAGCCTGCAAACGCTGCCGGCGGACGTTCGAAATTTCAGGAATCAAAACGACCGCTTTTCTGTCGGACTAACTTGCCAGCGGCAATGCTTTGAACCACTGATACGTCGCGCGAATTCCTTCTTCGAGGCCGATGCGGTGCCTCCAGCCCGTCGTGCGCAGACGGCTGGTATCCATAAGCTTCCGCGGTGTGCCATCCGGCTTGCTCGTGTCGAATACCACTTGGCCCGAATAGCCAACAACACCAGCGATTAACTGTGCGAGATCGGCGATCGTGATGTCTTCACCCGTACCCACGTTGACGATTTCCGCGTCGTCATGGTTCTGCATGAGATACACGGCCGCGTGCGCCAGATCGTCCACGTGCAAAAATTCGCGGCGCGGTGTTCCGGTTCCCCAAACCGTGACTTCTCCTCGACCCTCCCGCCGCGCATCGTCAAATTTGCGAATCAACGCAGGGAGCACATGCGAGCTTTCGAGATCGAAATTGTCGCCGGGTCCGTAGAGATTGGTAGGCATCAACGAAATCGCATTGAACCCATATTGCGCCCAATAAGCCTGACAGAGCTTGATGCCGGCGATTTTCGCTACCGCATACCACTCATTCGTCGATTCGAGAGGGCCGGTCAACAGGTACTCCTCCTTCAAAGGCTGCGGCGCAAGTCTCGGATAGATGCAGGACGATCCAAGAAATTCGAGCTTCTTCACGCCGTGGTGCCAAGCGCTGTCGATGACATTGATCTCGACGGCCAGATTTTCGTACAGGAATGTCGCCGGATACTGCGAATTGGCAAGAATGCCGCCGACTTTCGCCGCCGCCAGAAAAACGTAATCCGGCCTCTCAGTAGCGAACAACCTGTCGACCGCATTCCGGCAAGAAAGGTCCGCCTCCTGCCGCGTCTTGAAGATCAAGTTGCGAAAGCCCTGACGCTCGAGTTCCCGGACAATCGCCGAACCGACAAGGCCGCGATGGCCCGCTACAAAAATGCGATCGGTCGGTTCCATCACGCCGTTGCGCTCAGCTTGCCCACCGATACCAGCCGCTCTTCCTCGGCCACCCGGACGTCAGCGTCGACCATCATCCGAACTAGCTGTTGGAACGTCGTGCGCGGCTGCCATCCCAATGTGGTCCGCGCTTTGGATGGATCGCCCAGAAGGTAATCCACTTCGGTGGGACGAAAGTAGAGTGGATCAATCTCCACGTATCGCCGCCAATCGAGATTGACATGCGAGAAGGCCTCGTCCAGAAACTCGCGCACGGAATACGCCTGGCCGGTTGCGACTACAAAATCGTTGGGCTCGGAGTGCTGCAGCATCCTCCACATGGCTTCGACATAATCGCCGGCGAAACCCCAATCACGCCGTGCCTCGATATTCCCCAAAAAGAGCTTGTCTTGCAGCCCGGCTTTGATACGCCCGACCGCACGCGTGATCTTGCGCGTAACAAACGTCTCCCCCCGCCTCGGAGATTCATGGTTGAAAAGTAGTCCGTTACTGATAAATAGGTTGTAGGCTTCCCGGTAATTAATGGCGTACCAATGCGCGGCCACTTTCGAGACCGCATAGGGGCTTCGCGGATAAAAAGGCGTCAGTTCGTTTTGCGGAGGCTTTGCGGCACCGAACATTTCTGAGGACCCGGCCTGATAGAAACGTATCTCGCGGCCCGTGTGTTCGACGTGATCGCGCATGCAATCGAGCAGACGCAGCGTGCCAACTGCCACTGAATCAGCAGTATACTCCGGATTTTCAAACGAAACCTTCACGTGCGATTGCGCACCCAGATTGTAGATTTCGTCCGGCAATGCGGTCTCGAGCACGCGGCGCAACCCGGTCGAATCGGTCAGGTCTCCATAGTGCAGAAGTAGGTGCCGGCCGGAATCGTGCGGGTCCTCGTAAATGTGATTGATGCGGGCGGTGTTAAAGCTCGAGCTGCGGCGCACGATACCGTGCACGGTGTAGCCTTTGGCCAGCAGAAGTTCGCTGAGATAGGATCCATCCTGGCCGGTAATTCCTATGATGAGCGCAGACCTGGACAAGTAGTTCTCCTCTTGTCTAGTATCGCTGGTCGCTCCCACGGGCCAGGAGCTTTTGTTAACGGGTAGTGATCCATTCCCGGTCAATCTCGACCGAGAGAGAGCGATGCAGCATGGTGACCGAACCACCATACGCCACTCCGACTTGCTAACGCCGAATGGGTCTGATATTGCGACATCGTGGACTTCACCGAACCCTGCCGCCTCATGGTCACCCGGAAACGGTCTCAAAGACCGAATCATTGCTACTGGATGACACAGGAATCGGCGCCCGGAATTTTCCGTCATGCCGGTCTCGAAATCGTATCCGTGAATCTGTCCCGCCGGCAGCCGCAAATGGGCTCCCTGTCAACAGCGTTCAGAACCCTCGCCCAAGTTGTCTGTTGATCCGTTGTGGACCAAGCTCCAGCTTCGCGCCTTTCAGCACGGCGCTTCGGAATGGCAGGAATGGGGCCGCCTCGCCAGCGACAGGGACTGGCTGCGTCGCAAAGCATACAAGCTGAAACGCACGCTGATCCGCCACCTTTAATCTCTGAATCCTTCTCATCATTTCCAGTTTCCGCCTCCACGGGATTCTGGACTATACTTGTGCTTTCCCTTTGTCTTTCGAAAGGAGCCGACATATGTTTCGCTCACGATTACGCGCTTTGTTTCAAGGCCGTCGCACCGAAGCGGAAATGGATGACGAACTGCGGTTCCATATCGCCGAGCAAGCCGATTTGAATATTGCGGCGGGACAATCCCCCGAGGACGCATTACGGGCGGCCCGCATCCAATTTGGTGGTCTGGAACAACAGAAGGAGCGCTGCCGCGACGCTCGGAAGGCGCATTGGCTCGATCAGGTGGTTGCGGATGTCCGTTTTGCATTCACCGGCACCCGGCGCAATCCGCTGTTTTCGGCCCTGGTCGTGGCGACGTTGACTCTGGGCATCACGGCAATTACCACCGTCTTCAGCATCGTCGATGCGGTACTTCTCCGTCCTTCGTCATTTATTCATCCGGACTCCATCGTTCGGATTGAGCAGAGGAAAGATCTGCAGAGTTGGCAGCCTGTACCTCCGTCCGTATACGCCACGCTCCAAAACAGGCACGATCTGTTTGAAAAAGTAGCTGCCGTGCGGCGGGGAACGTTTACCGTAACTCGCGTTCCCGCGCCCGACCAGATATTCGGCCAGATGGTGACTGGCAATTTGTTTTCTTTGCTTGCCACCAAACCGTTGTATGGACGCACTCTCGAGAGCCGGGACGAACTGGCATCTGCCCCGTCCGTGATGCTGCTCGGCTTTCACGCGTGGCGGCAATTGTTTTCCGGAGACCCCAAAGTAGTCGGAAAGATCGCAGAAGTGGATGGTCAATTGACCACAGTAGTCGGCGTTATGCCCGAACAGTTCGTAATGCCCGGCAGGCCTGCAGAACTCTGGATGCCCTTGCGACTCACGGCGGCGGAACTGTCCAATCCAAACGCGGCATGGGTCGATACCGTAGCGCGCCTGAAGCCGTGTTCTACCGTGGCGGGCACGGAAACTGCGCTAAACGCAGTGGCCGCTTCTTGGGACAGAGAGCATTCATCCGCTAAGGAGAAACTCAGACTGCGGGGTACCCTATGGCATGCGGAGGACCGCCCCACACGAAATATCATCTTATGGCTTGCACTGGGAATGGTTGCTGGACTGCTCATAATCGGCTGTGCCAATGTGTCCAGCCTCCTTCTCGCCCGTGGCCTGACCCGCCGCCGCGATTACGCCATCCGCATGGCCACGGGCGCGACGCACGGCCGCATCATTCGACAGTCTCTCATCGAAATTCTCCTTCTGGCGTTGACGGGACTGCTGTTCGCTCTTGGCACTTCTGCCGGCATCATTCACTTTCTGCGCGAATCGCTTAACGTAACGGCACTCGGGATTCCCGACATCGCACATGCGCGGATTGATATCCGCATCATCGGCTTCAGTTTCGCCGTGTCGTTAGTGTCTGCCCTCTTGTCGGCGTGCTTGCCTGCATGGTCTGCCTCCTCCGTGGGTCTCTCAGAGGGGTTGCGTGAGAGCGGTACGCAACCGGCTACGGGATATCGCGTGCGTCGTTTGATGTTTGGGCTGGTTGGCGTCGAAGCCGGTACCTGCATGGCGCTTCTATTGATCTCCGGGCTCCTTGTGAGCAGCCTGGTACACCTGAAGAACGACGACCACGGCATCCGGGCCGATCATGTCCTCACGATGCGCCTGCCCTTCGGCTCGTGGTTTCATTCCGCACGAACCCCCGAAGAGAGGTTGAAGCAGACTAGACGTTATTTGAATTTGCTCGACCGTGTTCGTTCTGTTCACGGCGTGGAAGAGGCCGCCCTTTCAAGCAGCCTGCCGCTGTCGAACGTAAATGTCACGACCGTCCTGCCAACGCCCTCGGAAACGGCCCGAGCTGACAACGGCCGAATTGGCGTTCGGACATTGGCGGTCACCGGGGACTATTTTCGTGTCATGGGAATCCCCCTGATCGCCGGACATTCCTTTGAGCGGACGAACGGCTCAGTGCCAACTAAGGCGGTGCTCGTCAACCAGGCTTTCGTCGACCGCTATTTCCGGGGCGCCAATCCGGTAGGCCGCTTCCTCAGAGGCGAAGACGGAAGCAGTTCGGAACAGATCATCGGAGTAATTCGAAATACCGCGCAGGTTGACCTGGATCGGCCCGCCGAGCCCGAGTTGTATCTCAGTTTCGAGGACACATTGTTGACGCCGTTTCTCACGGGTCTCGTAGTTCGCACGGCTTCCGCGCCAGAGGCCATCTCTCCGGCTCTACGCACGGTGTTGTCGGAGGAAGATCCACTTCAGCCGGTAGTCAAAGTAAGAACACTCGAAGCACTAGTCCACGACAACATCAGTTTAAGCCGTTCTTCTGCCTGGATCCTGGCCACGTTCGCCATGATTGCCCTGGCTCTGGCGAGCGCCGGTATTTACGGGGTGGTGGCCTATGCCACTACCGCCCGGCGCCGGGATTTTGGCATCCGGTTATGTCTCGGCTCGACGCCGTACAGAGTGTTTCGCATTGCTACCGGTCAGGCACTATTGCCGGTTTTCATAGGCGCCTTAGCCGGACTGGGAATCGCCTATCTTGCGGGCCGAGCGATCTCGGGTGTCCTCTACAAAACCGGAACATTTGATTCCGTGTCAGGCCTTACCAGTCTGCTGGTTTTGTTAGTAATCACTTCATCGCTTCGGCCATACCCGCTCTTCGGACCGCTCGCATCGATCCGGCCAGCATGCTGCGCACGGATTAAATACCGGATTTCTCGATCCCGTATTTGTCACACACCGCGGCATCCGCCGGTCTCATAAATACGGTGGAACAAAGAAAGCCTGCGCATTCGACGGACCCAGATACCACTATCCGGCTGGCAACCTTCGACAAATACCGTGGCCTGCTGTTCTCGATCGCTTACCGCATGTTAGGCAGCGTGGCGGATGCGGAGGACATGCATTTCGGATGGCCAGAATAATACTGACAAAGGGATCACCGGGGAGCCGGCGTGATCGCGCAATGGGAGGCAAGGGAAAAAGTTCCGGTGAGAAGTTTATACGGTAAGAAGGTGCTCGTAGACACGAAGGCCCCCACCGTTCGGCAAGAAACGGCGAGGGCCACTCGAGACAGAGAGAGGCGGAAAGTCCTCTTACCCAGTCCTCCGATTACTTTCCTCCGAGCCTGCGCAAAACCTAGATCTACGAGGCACGCTGCTACTCACCGGAACGGTTCAAAAAACTGCCGCTTCGGAAGCACTTCTAAACTATCTGTATCTTCATATTGTACTTCTGTAGTCTCCGCGGATCACTAAACAAATAGGTTCCAGTACCTACAGAACGTGCGCAATTTGGGGAATACAAAGATAAACTAGTCGTTTGTCGAGGCACCGCCACCAGACCTCGGAACAAAAAAGGGTTGTACCGGTGATGGCCGGCTTCGCAAAGCCGAGTTTGACACCAGGTTTTTGAACGAATTCTGGTAGCTGATCCGACACCAGCCGAAACCGAGATCGCCCGGTGTGATGAGCAGCGAGGCTACACCCTGCTGTCCTTTTCCCCGCCCCTGGAGCCCGAGCCGTTCAGTGAAGCCTGACTGCACCCTTTTTTTGGGAAATGAGAAGGCCGGTTGAAGGGCGTATGAATCCGCGATCGACCACCGATGCAGGCTTCGAGGGCGTCTTTACTAGCTCGCGCACCTCTTAGAAGAGTTCCTGATGATGAATGGGCGCTTAGAACCGGTGATGCATCGAGTGCGAAGCAATCTCATGCGCAGCAATCTCATGCGCAGCAGCCAGAATCTGGCGAATCTGTTCCTGGCAATGATCGGGTGGGTTCTCTGGCAAAGCCCCTCTTCCCACCATCGCAAGCGGTAGTCTTCACGTCATGTGCGGCCAGCACTTTGAGCAAGGCTTCTGTGCCCTTCTGGTCCGCGGCCAACGCGCTAACCTGCCAGGCATTAGTTCTTAAGACCCGCTTACAGCGCTGGTCTGCTGATGAGGACTCGGAACACTATTCTTCGATTCCAGGTTGGGAATCGTGCGATAACTCGCCGCCAGGCTGGTCAGCCAGTTATACCGAACGATATACCAAATAGCAGCGATGCCGTCCGTCATTCCTATCTTCTTACCTTGCTCATAAGTACGGCCGTAATAACTGATCGGCACTTCAAAAATCGCACATCCGAGCTTCGCCACTTTCGCCGTGACTTCAATCTCGAAACCAAACCCCTTCGAGGTGATCACCATATTCCGGATAATTTCACCACGGAAAGCTTTATAGCCTGTCTCGACGTCCGATAGATTCACATTCGTAAGCAGGTTTGAGAAAAACGTCAACGCCTTATTGGCGATGTAGTGATAGAAGTACAGTACCCGCGCCGCTTTTCGAACCAGAAATCGTGATCCGAACACCACATCCGCGATGCCGTCAACAATCGGCTGAATCACTTCTTTTATCTCAGCGGGATCGTATTCAAGGTCGGCATCCTGCACGATAACAATGTCGCCCTTCGTCTCGGCGAAGCCCGTGCGCAGGGCGTCCGTCTTGCCGCGGTTGCGTTCGTGCGTCAGTGCCCGCACTTGCGGATACCGCCTCTCCAGGCCGCGCGCGATCGCCAATGTCCGGTCCGAGGAGCAGTCATCCACGATAACGATTTCGCGCAAATACGGAACGTCGATCAACTTCTCCACTACGCGAGCTAGAGTCGCCTCTTCGTTAAATGCCGGCACCACAATAGACAACGCGCCCGGTGCCAGGGACTCGGGACTAATCATCGTTCCTTCGCTGATATTGCATTGAATCTCTTTCCATTTTCGCCAAAAAGCTGCCGGTTTTTCAGCCAACGCGTGCTTTTCGTCGTGCTCGGCGTACCATCAGCGCAAGAACATTTCCTCGTCTCCGCGGCTTGACCCGCCCGGGCAGCTAAGAGCACGTTGTCTAACCTCCATCCTCTACTAACCGGCCTAGCCCTGATCGCGCTCCAGATATTCCTCGGGCACATCGTCCTCGCGGACCTGTCGCGTTGTAACCTCTGCCACATCGGCGTCCGGCGCGTCCTCTATCCCCGCAATTACGCCCGCCTCAAATGCCTGCCCTTCCTCAATGAGTTCCTCCACTCGTGGGGAATCTAGTCCCTGAATATCGCCCGCCTGTCCGGCCGCGTTTGAACCCGTGCCGCTCTTCCTTCTTCGCATCGTCTATTCTCGCCCGGTCATCAGAAATCCAATTCGACATTGTCGACGTAGCACCATCCCCACGTCTCCCCACGTTCCAGCGATTGCACGATGGGATGCTGCGTGGCATGGAAGTGCTTCGTTGCGTGTTTGTTTTTAGACGAATCGCAGCAACCTACGTGTCCGCACTCGAGACACAAACGCAAATGCACCCAACGATCGCCCATCTGGAGGCATTCCTCACAGCCTTGTGTGTGCGGCTTCACCTTCCGAATTTGATCGACGTGCGTACACGGTTGCATTTCTTCACTCCTTACAATAGACAAGCCGTTATAGCGGACGTTTCGTTTCCGGTGTGACTAATACTGAATCCATCGTATAGGTTTTCTCCGGCTTGAAGTTCGGATCGCGCAGAATCCGGTCTCCCACCTTCACGGCCTTATCTACGCAAAGCGGATAGACAAACGTCGCGGCAAGAATACCGTCATGAACCTTCTCAATGCCTCCACCCGACCCACTCAATCCGTCGATCCCCACGAAAATCATTTCTTTTTCGCGCCCCAGCTCACGCGCTGCCAAATACGCTCCCACCGCCATGGGATCGTTGTGAGCGTAAACCACGTCGATTCTTGGCTGCGCGCGCAGCGCCTCTGTCATGCGGTCCTTTGCTTTGGCCTGAATCCAGTCGGCAACCGCCTCATGCACGATTCTGATTCCAGGATAATTCGAAAAAACTTCATGTGCGCCCGCATAACGATTCATCTCTCCCTCGACACCCAACAATCCGCGCAACTCCACAATATTTCCGCGTGTTGCCCCATTTTTCTTTTTCAAATAATCGACGATGAAGTTCCCGGCCATCTCGCCGATCTTATGGTTGTCGCTCTTGATGTAGGTGGTGTAATTCGGCTGCACGATATCGCGCTCCAGACAGATCACCGGGATACCGCTCCGATAGGCCCTTCCCATCACTTCGGTGAGTGGCGCGCGCTCGTTCGGAGCAACAATCAGCAGGTCCGGCTTCTGCCGGATGAGGGCTTCTATCTGCGCTACTTGTTTGCTGTTATCCTGCTGCGCATCGGCAATTACTAGATCTACGTCGTGCTTTTCGGCGAAAAGCTTCGTCATCAGCGCGTTTTGCGCAGCCCGGTACGGCTCCGCATTGTTGCATTGGCTGAACGCAACCAGATACTTCTTCCCGCTAGTCTGCTGCGGGCCTCCGCAACTCGCAAGCAAACACGCCGCCGCGAGCACCATTACCGAATAACGCATGCTACGTTTTCTTTCCACTCTTCTGAATCCCTACTGCCAGCACGATAATAACCGCCTTCACCATCATCTCCACGTTACTGTCGACGTTCCTCAACCGTAGAATATTGGTGAGAATGCCCATAATGAGCGTGCCAATGACCGTCCCGCCGATTGACCCGCTCCCGCCAGCCAGGCTCGCCCCGCCAATAACGACCGCCGCAATCGCATCCAGCTCATAAGCGACCCCCGCGTTGGGATTACCTTGATGGTTCTCCGCTGCATAGAGGACGCCCGCGATTCCGGTGAGCAGCCCCGCCAGCGCATATACCCAGATCTTGATTCGCCGAATCGGCAATCCCGTATATCTGCCCGCCTTCTCGTTATCGCCGATGGCCCGCACATAACGCCCGAAGACCGTTCTCTCCAGCACGATCCAGAAAATGACCGCCAGCAGAGCGAACGTCCCGAGGATCACCATCTTGCTGTTGATAAAATCGGCGAATCGGGCCGCCGCATCCGAGCCGAATCCAATATCGATGTTCTCGTTGTTCGTAAGCCACTTCGCCAACCCGCGAATACCGATCATCGACGCTAGCGTCACGATGAACGGAGGGATGCCCAGCGCCGCAATCGTCACACCGTTCACAACCCCCACTAGCGCCGAAGCGCTTGCGGCAATCCCTATGGCAAAAGCGCCATGCAGAAAAAGATTCGCCGGTCCGGGGCGCACTACAAACATTGCAACTAGTGAAGTGGAAAGCGCCAGCGTGCTTCCCACGCTCAAATCTATCCCGGCCGTCAAAATCACATAGGTCATGGCCAACGCAATAATTCCGACCACCGACATTTGCCTCAGAACGTCCGTAAGATTGCCCGTCTGCAGGAAAATATTCGAGCCATCGCGCGCGTGCGGGCTTACCAGCATGGCGATCAGAACAATTCCCGCCAAGCCGGCTACGCTTTTGAACTTCCGCAACGCCGGATTCAGGCGGCCCTCTCTTGCATGGTTGCAAGCGCCATGATCTGCTCCTGCGTAGCGGAACGTGCGTCTAGTATCCCCGTCGTGCGTCCCTCACACAGCACCAGAATCCGATCGCAGTTATCGAGAAGCTCCCCCAGCTCCGAACTCACGAAGAGGATACCCTTACCTTCCGCCGCCAGCTCTTCCACGATCGCGTAAATATCCTGCTTCGCCCCTATATCGATGCCGCGCGTCGGATCGTCCAGAAATAGGATTTCTGGGTTCTTGAGCAGCCACTTCGAAAACAAAACCTTCTGCTGGTTTCCCCCGCTCAAACTGCTCACGTCGATCCTAGTCGATGCTGCTTTCAACCGCATACGCCGATGCACCGGCTGCGAGGCCTGGGATTCCGCTCGTGAACGAAGAAATCCGCATCTCTGAAAACGGCCCAGTGAAGCCATCGTCGTGTTTTCGCCCACGCTCATCTGCATCATTAGACCTTCGAGCTTCCGGTCTTCGGGCAGTAGTCCAAATCCAGCCTCGAGCGCCTCACGCGGCGATTTGGGCTCGATCTCGTGCCCGCCCAATCGAATTTTGCCCGATTGAATCCGATCCAACCCGAACAGTGCCGCTCCTAATTCACTCCGGCCTGCGCCCACCAATCCCGCAACCCCAAGAATCTCGCCGCGCCGTAGCTCGAAAGAAACATCCTTGATCTTCTCCGTCCTTACACGCTCCACGCTGAGGAGAATCTCGCCCGGCTCGCGTCTCTGTCTTTGCGGCCGTATCGCCAGTTCCCGCCCTACCATCATGGTTATGATTTCTTCAATCGTCGTGTCTTGCGCTTGTCGCGTGCCGATCGTTGCCCCATCTCGCAGCACCGTCACACGGTCGGCGATCTCCAGAATCTCTTTCATTTTGTGCGAGACATAAACGATTGAAACCCCGTTTGCCTTTAGGCGCCGGATCAAGGCAAACAACCGCTCCACCGCGTCCTCTGCCAGCGAACTGGTCGGCTCGTCCATCAAAATCAGGCTCGCCTCGAAACTCAATGCCCGTGCAATTGCCACAAGCTGTCGCTCACCTGTGCGCAGATCTCCTACACGTGCGCGCGGTGCCGCCCTCAACCCTACTTGTTCCAGAAATGGCTTGCAAAAGGCGATCAACTCGCGCCAGTTCACATACGCGCGACGCTCCATCTGCAAATTGCCTATCACGATGTTCTCGGCAATCGATAAGTTCGGAAAAACATCTAGCTCCTGAAACACGATACCGATGCCCAGCCGCTGCGCCTCGATCGGCGAACCGATCTCCAGTCGTTTGCCCCGCCAATAAATATCCACCGAATCCGCACGCTCCGCGCCGGCAATGATCTTGCTAAGCGTGCTTTTCCCCGCCCCATTCTCTCCCATAAGCGCATGCACTTCGCCGGGCAGAACGGAAAACGAGGCATCGTCTAGCGCGCGTGTTCCCTCGTAATGTTTATTCGCGTGTTCGATTCGTAACAACGGCTCCAAGCATTCCATCCTATCGGGTCGCCCGTGGCGCGCATTCTACAATTTCGAAATGGCGCCGCCTGAAAAACCTCCTCTCCGCACGGTCATTCTCGGCCTCTTTCCATTCGCCGGTATGTGTTTTTCCGTTCCCTTTTGGGATCGAATCGATCCTATGGTTCTGGGAATGCCCTTTAATTTGTTCTGGCTCGTCTTGTGGATTCCTCTTAGCAGCCTCTGCCTCTGGGGGGCATACCGTCTCGATCGGCCTCGCCGATGACTTCCTCCCTTCTGCCCATCGTCATCATTGCCGCCATAGTCCTGCTCGGCTCCGCCATCGGCTTGCTCGCCGGATCGCATCGCAAGCCCGGATCTCGCCCCAAAATCGATCTCGAACAGTGGACTGTCGGCCGCCGTGGCTTCGGCCTCCTCTTGGTGTGGCTCCTTATGGCAGGCGAGGTTTACACTACATTCGCATTTCTGGGCGCCAGCGGCTGGGCTTATTCACGGGGCGCGCCTGCACTCTACATCCTTGCTTACATCACCTTGGGCTACGTCGTATCGTTTTTTATTCTGCCGCCCATCTGGGAGTTGGGCCGCGAGTTCTCTCTCCAAACGCAATCCGACTTTTTCGAAACCCGCTACCAGAGCAAGTCTCTTGCAGTCCTGGTCTCTATCGCCGGCGTAGCCTTTCTCATCCCTTATCTGCAAATCCAGCTCACTGGTCTTGGCATCATCGCTCAGACGGCGAGTTTCGATAAAATCCGCCGCACCCCGGCCATCATCGTCGGTGTCGCGCTGGTAGCGGCTTTCGTGTTCGCCGGCGGAATCCGCGCCGTCGCCTGGGTGAGCGTATTGAAGGATGGCCTCATGATCTTCGCCGCTCTCGCAGTCGGCATCGGCGTGCCATACATCTATTTCGGAGGCATCGGCCCTATGTTTGCCGCCCTTGCGCACACCCGGCCCGCCCATCTCGTGATGCCCGGCGCCACGCCCGATATGGGTCACGCCTGGTATATCTCGACCGTTCTGCTCACCTCGCTTGGCTTTTATATGTGGCCGCACACCTTCGGCGCTGCCTTCACCGCGCGCAGCGCCGGCATTCTCCGCCGCAATGCCATCGTCATGCCGCTCTACACCCTGAGCCTGACGTTCATCTTCTTTGTCGGTTTCACCGCGCTGCTGGTCATACCCGGCCTCTCGAACGGAGATCTCGCGTTGCTCACGCTGGTCCGCAAAGCCTTTCCCCCGTGGTTCCTGGGCCTGGTCGGCGGCGCCGGCGCTCTCACAGCCATGGTGCCCGCCGCCATTATCCTATTAACTGCGGCCACCCTCTTCGCCAAGAACGTCTACCGGCCTCTCTTCGCTCCCGTCATGACTGAGTTCCAGATTGCCCGACTCGCGCGCATCGCCGTAGTCGTCCTGAGCCTCTTTACGCTCTACTTCGCCCTCTATAGTTCCACTACTCTTGTCTCCCTCCTTTTACTTGGCTATGCCGGCGTCACGCAATTTTTTCCGGGAATTGTCCTTGGCCTCTATTGGACGCGCGTCACGAAGCAGGGCGTCTTCGCGGGATTGATCACCGGTCTCGTAAGCCTTTCTTGTTTAATGCTCACAAAACACGACCCATTTCTAGGAGTTAACGCAGGCTTTCTCGCTCTTTGCTTGAACTTCATTACGACAATTGTTATTAGCCGGAGTTCAACCGCCAAATTGTCCTAAAAAAAATCCTCCACCCGTGTCGATTGCCACTCGCCCTCTTTCGACGCCTAAGTGAGACTGGATTTAGACAGTCAAAAAAGCGAAAGGAAAAACAATATGCGATTCATGATTCTGGTAAAAGCGAACAAGAACAGCGAGGCGGGCGTCCTTCCGGACGAGAAGCTCTTAACCGAAATGGGGAAGTTTAACGAAGAACTGGTAAAGGCCGGCGTGATGCTGGCGGGCGAAGGACTGCACGCGAGTTCGAAAGGTGCGCGCGTCAAATTCTCCGGCACAAAACGCACCGTCATCGATGGCCCGTTCACCGAAACTAAGGAGCTCGTCGCGGGCTATTGGCTCTGGCAGGTGAAATCGCTCGCAGAAGCCATCGAATGGGTCAAACGCTGTCCCAACCCCACCGGCGAGGAATCCGAAATCGAGATTCGCCAGGTATTCGAAGCGGAAGACTTCGGCCCTGCCCTCACCCCGGAACTCAAGGAACAGGAAGAACGCCTCCGCGCACAAGCCGGCGCCAAAAAATAGATACGCAATGTTATCGGTAGAGAGTGGCGGCTACCGATACTCATAGTGCAATCGACGCAGTCTGGCGAATCGAATCGCCACGCCTCATCGCCGGCCTCACCCGCATCGTTCGCGATGTCGGGCTGGCAGAGGAACTTGCACAAGACGCTCTGGTCGCTGCGCTTGAACAATGGCCTGAGTCGGGCGTTCCTAATAACCCGGGCGCCTGGCTCATGGCTACCGCCAAGCATCGTGCCATTGATCTGTTCCGCCGCAACAGGATGCGCGAGCGCAAACATGAAGATCTCGGCCGCGAGCTTGAGACGCGTCAGCGCACCGCCGTCGCCGACCTCGAAGAAGCGTTGGATGACAGCGTAGGCGATGATCTCCTTCGGCTCATATTCATTTCCTGCCATCCCATCCTCCCGACAGAGGCGCGTGTCGCTCTTACGCTCCGATTGCTCGGCGGCTTGACCACCGCGGAAATCGCACGTGCGTTTCTCGTTCCGGAGCCGACTATCGCCCAGCGCATCGTACGCGCCAAGCGCACTCTCGCTGGTGCCCAAGTCCCCTTTGAAGTGCCCCGCGGAGAGGAACTCGCCACTCGTCTCGCCTCAGTACTGGAAGTGATTTATCTCGTGTTCAACGAAGGCTACTCGGCAACCGCCGGTGACGACTGGATGCGGCCCGGGCTCTGCGAAGACGCGCTTCGCCTCGGCCGTATTCTCGCCGAACTCGTTCCCGCCGAGGCAGAAGTTCACGGCCTCGTCGCCCTCATGGAAATTCAGGCGTCTCGCTCCAAAGCCCGAATCGGTCGCTCCGGCGAACCCATTTTGCTCCTCGATCAAAACCGCGCTCGCTGGGATCAGCTTCTCATCCGCCGCGGTCTCGCTGCGCTGGAACGCGCCGGGCAAGCTTCCGCTGCGCCCGGCCCCTATGCACTCCAAGCCTCCATCGCCGCCTGTCATGCCCGCGCCCTGACCGCGGATCAAACCGACTGGCCGCGCATCGCCGCCCTCTACGACGCTCTGGCTCAACTCACTCCCTCTCCAGTTATCGAATTGAATCGTGCGGTTGCTCGCGGCATGGCGTATGGCCCCGCGGCGGGTCTCGAACTCGTAAACACTCTCGTCTCAGAGCCCGCACTCGAAAACTATCACCTGTTGCCCAGCGTGCGCGGCGATCTTCTCGCTAAACTCGAGCGTTTTCACGAAGCCCGCGCCGAGTTCGAGCGTGCCGCCTCCCTCACTCGCAATGAGCGCGAGCGCGCTCTTCTTTTGGAACGTGCCCGTGCCTGCACCGTTTGAAACGTTAGTCGTCTATCGCCTGATAAGCCAGATTCCAAAAATCAACAAACACATTAGGAGGCCTTGGCGACGTCCACGCGCGCAGCGTCATTAAGATCGTAACCATGTCCTCACGCGGGTCCGAATACCACGAAGTCCCCATCCCGCCGTCCCATCCAAACCGGCCGTAGGGCTCGAATGCGCTCTCGCGCCGCGTTACTACCGACATGCCGAATCCCCAGCCGTGGCTGTCGAAAAAACCGGCACCAGCCCCGACACCGCCTTCTGCGCCGGCGTCAGATGATCCGCCGTCATAGTCTCCACTGTCGGCCTCGATAGAATTCGCGTGCATCCACGCTTCCCCATATCGAGCATCATTTGGCCAAAAGCCAGATAATCGTCCACCGTCGAGACTAGCCCACCCGCCCCCGAAGGAAATGCCGGCGGACGGCTCCATTGGCCTCCTCTACCTTCATCAAAGACTTCCATCGCTCCCGTTTTGAAATTCGTCCAATAACTCGTCGGAAATCGGTCGAGTTTTTCTGCCGGTAAACTGAAGGCCGTATCCTTCATACACAGCGGCTCGACCAAACGCGCACGCAAAAATGTCTCGAACGTTTGTCCTGATGCGCGCGATCAGCACTCCCAGCACATCGGACCCTGTGTTGTACATCCACTTCTCACCCGGCTGATGCATCAGCGGCAGCATGCCCAGCCGTCGTATCCATTCGTCCGGCGCGAGCATCGACACCGGATTCGGTTCACCCATTCCGATCTTCAGCTCATGCCCGGCCTTCAATATAGGAAACGCATCCGGAGAAGCCATCATCTGGCCAAAACCCATACGAAATGTCAGCAGGTCACGTACCGTGATCGGCCGCTCCGCCGCCACGGCATCGTCAAGCGGCGCCTCGAGCCGCCTCAACACTCTGCGTCCGGCGAGTTAGGGCAACAGCCTGTCCACCGGCTCGTCCAGCCGCAGTTTGCACTCCTCCACCAGGATCATCGCTGCCGCCGCTGGCATTGGTTTTGTCGTCGATGAGATGCGAAAGATCGTATCTCGTCCTGTCCCAATCGCATCGAAATGCACTTCGCCCCGGCGGCTGATCAGCGTGACTAGACCGGGCACTTCGCCACACTCCACATAGCCAGCCATCACCTCATGCATCCGTTCGAGCCGTGCCTTCGAAAATCCCCCTTCGCTCATCGTCCAGTTACGTAAGCCGCCAGGCCCTCGAAGCTCTCTGACCAGCCTTCTTCGTGCGAATCGCGCTGCTCGACGCTATCAAACGGAGTTTGCCGAAACGTCATTTTCGTCTTACCGTCTTCTTCGGTGAAAAGGATTGTCACCACTGTCTCGATAGTGGGCATATTGTGATCGCCGTCCCAGGCAAACGTAAACACTAACTTCTCTGGGGGCGTAATCTCTCGATACACGCCCTGTGACCAGTAGTCCAGCCCCTCGGTCGAACGCATACAGCCGCGCCATGCGCCGCCCGGCCGAACATCCATCGTCCAGGAGCTCGCCCGGAACCCCCGGGGTCCCCACCAACTCGTTAAGTGATTCCGATCGGTCCACGCCCGGAAGACAAGTTCCCGCGGCGCATCGAATACACGTGTAATGACAAGTTCTAAATCTTCACTCACTTATTTCCCCTATGCTGGGGCGGGCCACGCGTAAGCTGTAGCGCTTGTCCGTTTCAGAATGGCGCTCAGTCAGACCGCAGCGCCTGCATCACATCGATCCGCGCCGCGCGCGCCGCTGGCAGCATCGATGCAATCACCGCCGCCGCCAGCAGCACAATCGCCGCACCGATCACCGGCAACATCCCCGGCATACGCATCTCCTGAAAATATCCACCCGCCAGGCGCGCTAGCGCCAATCCGCCGACACCGCCGGCGGCGATCCCAATAGCCGCCATCAAAGCCCCTTCGCCGATTACGCCCCGCACCAGGTGCTGCGGCTGTGATCCAACTGCCAGCCGGATGCCGAATTCCCGGATTCGTCCGCTCACCGAAAACGCCAATACACCCGCAACCCCAACCACCGCAATTGCGAGCGCCACAAACGCGAACCCTCCAAATACCAGCGTGTTCAGCCGGTCTGGCGTCAGCACCTCCGCGCGCACGTCTTCCAGCGTCGCCGCGTGCTCTACCGGTTGGTCCGCCGAAATCTGGCGAATCACGTTAGTGACCGGCGCTACTAATGCGTACGGATTCCCGCGCGTATGCACGAACAGGCGCCCTCCCCATACCGGTTGTTGTTCGAACGGATGATAAATCGTCACCGCCGGTCCTGGCACTACGTTTTCATCATCAATGTCCGCCACGACGCCGACAATACGCCGCGGCGCGGTACTCACGTCTATAAACTTCATCACCGGATCGGTCCACATCACGTGCCGGTTCACCGCATCCTCATGCGGAAACATCCGGTGCGCCAATGTCTCGCTCACAATCACTACTGGCTCCCTGCTCTTGCGGTCGGAATCGTTGAAGTCGCGCCCGGCGAGGATCGGCACACCCAGCGCCGCGAAAAATCCGGGCGAGACATTGCGAAACCGTGCCCGCGGATCTTCTTCACCCGCCGTACGCACGTGCCCGTCGGCCGAGAACCCAAATCCAGGCCCGAAAGTGCCCGCATCGCGCCACGGAACACTCGTGCCAACCGCTACCCTCTCCACACCTGGCAGCTCGGTAATCCGCCGTGTGATTTCTCGATAAAAACCGAGCACCTGTTCGGGAGTCCGCCCATAGGTCATCACGGGCACATTCAACGCCAGTACCTGCCGTGTATCGAAGCCGGTCTGCGCTGCCTGCAGCGCGAGCAGCGTCTTCAGCAGCATGCTCGCACCCGCCAGCAGGACGAACGAAGCTGCAATCTGTGTCACCGCGAACAGCCGCAGCCGGCGGCTTGTGCTTCCGGTAATCCGCACGCTGCTGCTCCCGAGACTGATTCCATGTGAAGAATTCGCCGTAGGCAGCCGGGGCACAAACGCCAGCAACACCGCCGCAATCACCGCTAGCAAGGCTCCCACCCAAAGCATGCTTGCATCCACCTTCAGATCGAGCGCGCGCACCGAAAAGCGTGCGGCATAGCGGGCCAGTAATGCCACCATCGGTCCCGCGCTTAACACGCCCAATACCGCTCCCGCGCCACACAGTAGCAGACTCTCCGCCAACAATGTCCGCCGCAGAGCCGCCGTCCCAGCCCCGAGCGCCGCGCGAATCGCCAGCTCGCCCTCTCTCCGCACCGTGCGCGCCAGAATCAGATTCGCTACGTTCGAACACGCAATGATGAATACCAGCAACGACGCCGCCATCAGCACCAGCAGCACCGTCCGCGCCCGCGACGTAATCTGATCGCGCAGTAGCACCGCGCTGATCCGCGACTCCGCTTTCGCCGAATAGGCTTCCGGATGATCCTTCACCATTCGCGTATAAACCGTTCTCAGTTCTGCGCGCGCCGCTTCCAGATCCACGCCGGGCGCTAGCCGCCCGAACAGTTCCGTCATCCTGTGCACCCGCCCCGTCACCATCGTTGCCGACAGGTGATGCGGGCTCGTCACGATATTCGCGATGATCTCGGTTTCCGCCGGATACGGAACCGACGGCTCGAGCACGCCGACGATCGTCGCCGAGCGATCTCCGAGTCTCACCGTCTTGCCGATCACCGCCGGATCGCTTTTCAGTCCCGTTGTCCAGAAGCGATATGTCAGCACCACCGCCCCGGCCGCATTCGGACCGTCGTCCCGCTTGTTGAGAAGACGACCCAGCACCGGCCGTAAACCCATCACATCGAAGTACGATCCATCGACCACTCCGGCGCGCACCTCGCGTGGCTCGCCCAAGCCGACCATCGTGAACCCGATCGTCGAAAAATCGCCAAAGGCGCTCACGGTCTTCACGCGTTCCTCTAAATCGCGTATTTCCGGCACTGAAAACGTCGCATTCTCGATACCGATACCCGGTGCGCTCTGCCGGATGTAGATCAATCGGTTCTCGTCACGATTCGCCAGCGGCCGCAACAGTACTCCGCGCACCAGCGTGAAGATCGCCGCATTCGCGCCAATGCCGAGGGCCAGAGTGAGGACTACCGTCACCGTCAGCCCTTTGGTGCGCGCGAGCGACCGAAGTCCGAATTTCAAATCGTTCCAGAACGTCATGCCGATTGCTCCTTCCTCTCCATTTCCACATAAGCCGCGAGACGTTGCAGCGCTTCGCTCCACCCGCCCTTAGCTCCTTTGCGCGCCTGCGCGGGGTCGAGCAACACCGAGCGTAGCGTAAGGCTGGTTCGGCCCTTCCGCTCGCGGAACATCACCGTAAACAGCGCTTCGTGATTTGGCTTCTCATTTTCCAGGGCGCAGTCGAAGACAATTCGCTCCGGAGCCACGATTTCCCGATAGGTGCCCCGCACCCAATACTCCCGGCCGCCCGGCGCCCGCATGCAGAAGCGAAACGTCCCGCCCGCCCGGAAATCCATCTCACAGAAGGGCATGGTAAATGCCTTCCTTCCCCACCAATGCGTCACGTGCTCTGGCCTGCTCCATGCTTCGAAAACCAACTCACGCGGAGCGTCGAACGCGCGCTCAATCGTGAACTCATCCATATTGCGGGTTAAATCGAGTAAGCGTTGTTGCCTATAGGGGAAACCAAATCGCATAGCGGGCCGAAAATCCGCTTGCAGCACCACCTCATGTTCCACAGCGCTAAGTTTTGCGCCGCTTGCCATGCTCTTTCTCCTTCTCCTGCAACTCCCGCAAATAATCTTCCAATCGATCGAAGCTCTGCTCCCAGAAACGGCGGTAGCGCTCCACCCAGCTCGCGACATCTTTCAGAGGTCCCGCATCCAGCCGGCACGGCCGCCACTGCGCCTCGCGCCCGCGCGAAATCAACCCCGCCCGCTCGAGCACTTTCAAATGCTTCGAGACCGCGGGCATGGTCATCTCGAATGGCTCTGCCAACTCCGTGACCGATGCCTCTCCTGAAGCCAGCCGCGCCAAAATCGCCCGGCGCGTTGGATCGGCCAGCGCGGCGAAGGTTCCACTGAGTGCATCGGGGGACATAACAATAAACCGTCTGGTTAATTAACCATACGGTTAATATATGCGGGTCGGATCGCCGTGTCAATTACTTTTTTGCGGAACGCGTCAACGGCAAACCAGCTGCGTAGCTCGCCACAGAATCGACTCGAATTATGCTCACTCGGCCGAGCGTGTACTTCCATTGCACGATGGCAAAGGGGCTTGTTTCCTCACCTACATAGAGTTCTTGGCGGCACAACCTCCACCAAAGGGCCTGCGCCTCCCGCCGGGTTTCGGCGCGCACCCCACGCTTCAGGGGACCTTCATCGTATCCAAAGGCCTGAACATCGCTGCCGATTCCTTCGATGAGCTTTTGCGTCATGGAAAACGGCGCCCTCCCTGGAAGGTTCGCGGATTGAGCCGATACCATCACGTATTCCCGAATCGTGGCCGATTTCGGCCTCCGGCCATTGGCAAGTTTGACCACGTAAGTCACAACGGCTATCGCACCCACAAATCGCTCGATGCACGTTCCTGTCGTGCTGCCATCGGTGGAATAGCAAAAGTCTGCTCGTGCATCGGCACTGCTGGAGAAAGCGAGCCGTCTTCCCAGATACGGCTCATAAGACGCTACATTCATCTCAATGGAGTAGTCTCTCGTTGCGAAGCTGTATTTGATGTCTTGTTCCCGCAGAGATGCCGCCTGCGATATTGCAGCCGCACCGAGCAGTAGCCAGCGTCTGAACCATCCATTCATCCCTCTCACCTCCTGGGCGAGATTGAGTGTTGGTCATGCGAAGGCGGCCTTCAATCGACTGGCTCTGGATTCCGGGTGGATTCGACCTGAATCTGATTCAGAGGCGGTATGTACTGCCAAGCCATTGGAAGTGAATACCTTATTCGAAGAGCTGGACTTTTGGACAGGGGGCGATTCCGGTGTTACAATCCACACTGAATTGAGGCGCTGCCGTGGACCTTTGGCTGTCGGGCCCGAAGGGCGTCCGTTTCGGACTGTTCGAGGCGGACTTCGTTGCGGGTGAACTGCGCAAGCATGGCAGGAAGCTCAAGCTCCAGGAACAGCCTTTCCAGGTGCTTGCCCTGCTGGTTCAGCACGCCGGTCAGGTGGTGCCGCGGGAGGAACTGCAAAAGGCACTCTGGCCCGCCGATACTTTCGTTGAATTTGACCAAGCCGTAAACACAGCGATCAAGAAGATTCGCCAGGCGCTCGGTGATTCCGCCGAAAATCGCGTTTCATTGAAACGCTGCCGCGCAAAGGCTATCGTTTCATTGCGCCGCTCGCCGGCCTTGAGGCGTCGGTTACCATTCCGATTTCAGAATCGGCGCGTGCTCAGCGTTCGCATTTGCGCTGGATTCTCGCCCTCATTGCCATTGGCTTGATTACGGCTGCAGGAGGTTGGATTATTGGCAAGCGCATGGTTCCCGAACTGAGGCCCGCGATGGCGGTTCCGTTGACCACCTACCCAGGTCAGGAGTCGCAGGCGACCTTTTCTCCGGATGGTAATCAGGTGGCCTTCGTTTGGAACGGGGAGAAACAAGATAACTTCGACATCTACGCGAAGCTGATCGGCTCGGATAGCTTGCTCCGATTGACCACGGATCCGGCTTCCGATCGCAATCCTGCGTGGTCACCGGATGGACACACTATCGCCTTTTTGCGCGAAATTAGCCCAGAACGCCACGGTGTTTTTCTAATCCCGGCAATCGGAGGAGCCGAACGCAAACTAACGGAGGTTAATTGCTGCGAGGCGGGAACAGGTTTGACTTGGTCCCCGGATGGCAAGTGTCTAGTAACCGTAGATCGAGATAACTTGGCCTCAGGACAATATTTGGTTCGTGTCTCACTCGAGGACGGCCAGAAGCGTAGGCTTACATCGTCAACAAATAGCGGGCTAAACGACGTAGAGCCGGCATTTTCGCCCAACGGGCAGAATTTGGCATTTATTCGCAGACGGAGTCCGGGTTCATTCTTGGGCGAACTTTTCGTGCTTGCGCTGTCCCCAGCAGACCGGAAGCCCGTCCAAGTTACTTCTCACAACGGCTGGACAAAGTCGCCCGCATGGAGCGTCGACGGCCGGGAGATTTTTTTCTCCTCGGGTAAAGGCAATAGTTGGCTCTGGAGGTTGCGTTTTCCCGTCGCCGGAGCCGCGGACCAGTTGGCATCCCTTGGAGACACTTCTGGCGAACCGGCAATCTCACAAAGGCTGAACCGTCTGGTCTACACGCGATTTATGTACCAAGCGAGCACCTGGCGGACCCAAGTGGCGACACCGCCGGGTCGAAACGCGAGTGCGCCGGTGAGACTGTTATCGTCAACTCGCACGGACTACAACGCCCAATACTCTCCTGACGGAAAGCGGATCGCGTTCCACTCCACACGCTCAGGACTGCCGGCGATCTGGGTCTGCGATAGCGATGGATCGAACGCGAGGCAGCTGACCGTTTTGGATGCTCCCATGACAGGGGCTCCGCGATGGTCGCCGAACGGTGATCGGATCGTCTTCGATTCGAATCTAACCGGTCAATATGAAATCTACATGATCGGCGCGGAAGGCGGCAAGCCCCAGCGTCTGACATTCAACCCTTCAGATGATGGGGTGGCGAGTTGGTCAAGGGATGGGAAATCGATCTACTTCGTGTCACGTCGGAGCGGCGATTGGCAAGTCTGGAAAATGCCGGCCCAAGGCGGCGAGGCGGTTCAAATAACACGGCATGGGGGATACGTAGCCTTCGAATCTCCCGACGGTCGCTTCGTGTATTACTCAAAAGGGCTCTACCAAACAAGTCTCTGGCGGGTACCTGTAGGCGGCGGCGACGAACAACAGGTGCTTGAGTCAATCTTCGGGTTGAACTTTGTCGTGGCATCGGATGGCGTCTTTTTCATCCCCGGCGACTCGGCCAGTATCCGGGCGATCCGATTCCTTAGTTTTCGGACTGGCGCCATAACAATCGTGGCCCCAATCGAAAAAGTCGCCAGCCTTGGCTTGTCCCTCTCTCCCGACGGGCGGCAAATTCTTTATTCACAGGTCGAGCAGGATGACAGCGACCTGATGCTCGTAGAGAATTTTCGCTAGCGCTAGGTGAGGGCCGCGTTCTCGTTCACAACGAAATCAAGAATTCTTGATCCTCCGCTCTGATTTGAATCCAAAACACTTACATTCGTTTTTGCTCACGCGCAAAGTCGCGGTGTGCTTCCGCCCATGCTACCGTCAGCCAGGCTCGCTGCGGTGGTCCTCAACAGCGAGCCATTCCAATATAAGGAGCGCACCAATGACTGCCCGATCCATCCGCCGCGCCCTCGAGCGCAAGCAAAAGAAACTAGCCCGCAAGGCCGAGCGCCAGAGCGCACTCCCCACCGAAGTCGCCCTCGCTTCGGAACAGACGCGCTTCGAGTCTCTAATGGAAATTGGCATCGAATCAGGCCCTAGATACGAACGAGGAAATCGAAACGGCCGTCTCCCCCGCCCGGGTGGCTGCCAATAAGAAGAACGCCCTTCTGTCCACCGGCCCCAAAACCGCTGCCGGCAAGGCCAAAGCATCGCTGAATGCCGTCAAAACCGGGCTCACCGGCCGCACCGTTCTCCTCCCCACTGACGACGCCGCCAAATATGAACGCCACATCGCCGCCTACGAGCGCGACTTCCAGCCCGTTGGCGCGCAAGAGTTGAGCCTCGTTCATTCCCTCGCCGCCGTCGCCTGGCGCCTCGATCGCGTTCCCGCTCTCGAAATGGCCATCTTCGCCGCCGGCCACCTCGAATTCGCCGCGTTGTTCGAAGAACACGACCCGTCGCTGCGCCCCAACCTCATCGAGTTGCACACGTTCATGACGTATGAAAAGCAGCTCCGCAATCTACAATTGCAAGAAGCCCGTCTCGCTCGCCGCCGCGAGAAGGAAACCGCCGAGTTGCGCGCCCTCCAGCAAGAACGGAAGCTCCGCGAACAGCGCGAACTCGAATCCGCTGCACGGCTCTATATAACTGCCAGAAAAGAAAGCAAGCCCTTCGACCCCACTACATATGGGTTCGAATTTTCAACTCACCAAATCGAGCGTTTTGTTAACGAACAACCGCCCAATCCGTCCAAATTTGCTGCCGCGTAATGTCGTCAGTATTGACACAAACGTAATGATCGGGTATTCCTAAACCCAGGTCAGTTTTCTGACACAGAGTTTCACATTATGAAACTCCCCGTATGACCGCTACAGTTTATCGAGTCCAAGTAATCGATCGCGCCCTCTCCATCGTGAACCTCCTAGCATCGAGCGACCATTCCCTCGGCGCCTGCGAAGTCGGAGAAAAACTAGATCTCAACAAGAGCACCATTCACAGGCTGCTTGCCGTCCTGGAGCATCATCGCTATGTCGAGCGCGATCTCCTCTCTGGAAAATACCGTCTGGGATTAAAGCTCGCTGAGCTGGGTAACATCGCCCTCTCCCGGTTCGACTTACAGTCCGCCGCACGGCCGTTCGTCGAGCGGCTGGTGGACGAAACTGGCGAGACAGCGCACCTCGGTATCCTACAGCAGAACGAAGTCATTTCGTTAGTGAATGTGGAAACACAGCACTCGGTGCGCACGCCGTCTACCGTGGGCCGCCGCAGCCCGATCCATTGCACCTCTCAAGGCAAGCTTTTACTCGCCTTTCAGTCACCGCCGCAGGTAGATCAGATATTGCGCGCGTATCGCTTCTCCGGATTTACCAGAAAAACGATCCGGCATGCCAGTGCTTATCGCACCGAACTTGCCAAGGTTCGGAATCTCGGCTTCGCTGTCGATGACGAAGAATTCGAAGACGGCCTGCGCTGCATCGGCGCACCGGTCCGCGATCATACTGGAAAAGTCATCGCCGCTATCAGCATTGCCGGGCCGACTTTCCGTATCACTCCCGAGCGAAGAACTCTATTGATCGAAAAAGTCGTTGCCGCCGCCCGGGATCTCTCCGCGACACTAGGCTGCCATCGCACAATTGCACAAGTCTTATGAATCAAGTCACTCTTACCGTCCCTGCCGGTGCGGCCGAGGCCGCCATTCTAACTGCCCCTGCGCAAGCTTTCCTCACGGAACTGTCAGCGCGCTTCGAACCCGTTCGATCGCAATTGCTCGAGCGGAGAAAAGCTCGCGCCGCGGCCCTGCGTGCCGGAAAAAACTACGAATTTCTGGAGGAAACCGCCTCAATACGCGCCGGCGACTGGCAAGTGGCGCCCATTCCGCCTGACCTCTTGGATCGCCGCGTCGAGATCACCGGTCCCGTAGACCGCAAGATGATCATCAACGCACTGAACTCCGGAGCCAACGTATTCATGGCGGACCTGGAAGACTCCAATTCGCCGACCTGGCGCAATAACCTCGAAGGGCAAGTCAACCTAAGAGACGCCGTCCGCCGCGAGATCTCTCTCGACACGCCCGAAGGAAAGTCCTATCGCCTCAACCCGAATCCGGCCGTCTTATTTGTTCGCCCGCGCGGCTGGCATTTGGTCGAAAAGCATTTCCTGGTCAACGGTGCGCCGATCTCGGGCTCGCTGTTCGATTTCGGATTGTTCTTCTTCCACAACGCCAAAGAATTATTGGCGCGCGGCAGCGGCCCCTATTTCTATTTGCCGAAGCTCGAGAGCCACCTCGAAGCGCGCTTGTGGAACGATGTGTTCAACTTCGCTCAGGATTATGTGGGTGTGCCGCGCGGCAGCATCCGCGCCACTGTGTTGATCGAAACCATCGCCGGCGCTTTTGAGATGGACGAAATTCTCTACGAGCTGCGCGATCATTCGGCCGGCCTCAACTGCGGTCGCTGGGATTATATTTTCAGCTTCATCAAGAAATTCAGCCACGCCTCGGACCGCATCCTTCCCGATCGTGCACAAGTCACCATGACAAGGCACTTTCTCAAATCCTACGTCGACCTGTTGATTCAGACCTGCCACCGCCGCGGAATCCATGCGATGGGTGGAATGGCTGCGCAAATCCCGATCAAAAACGACGCCGAAGCCAACAATGTCGCCCTCGAAAAAGTACGCGCCGACAAGCTCCGCGAAGTCGAAGCTGGCCACGACGGCACGTGGGTCGCACATCCGGGCTTGGTGCCCATCGCCAAAGCGGTATTCGACGAGCACATGCCCGGGCCCAACCAGATTTCACGCCTGCGCGAAGATGTGCATGTCACCGCCGCCGACTTACTACAGGTTCCGACTGGTGAAATTACTCAGGCCGGTCTCGAACTGAACATCGATGTCGGCATTCAGTATCTCGAAGCTTGGCTGCGCGGAAATGGTTGCGTACCGATCTATAACTTAATGGAGGACGCCGCCACCGCCGAGATTTCGCGTGCTCAACTCTGGCAGTGGGCAAAGTACGGGGCACGAATGAATGATGGCACGCCCGTAAGCGTCGCCACTGTGGCAAGCACGATTCCCAAGGTGCTCGACAATCTCAAACAACGCATCGGCGACAAAGCGTTTTCCTCCGGACGCTTCGACGTAGCAGCCCGCATGTTCCAGGAAATGACGGCAAGTGATGAATTCCCGGAATTTCTGACCATTCCCGCCTATCAACACTTAGCCTGACGCGTGCGTTGACAATTCGACGGATCTCGCTTATAACAATTCAAACTTGCACTCTGAAATCGGTTTCAGAATGTGAAACTCTCGGGGCTTTGGAAGGGTTGGTATGAAAACGCCGTCGAAATTAGTTGTTGCTCTGCTCACTTTTGTAATCGCCGCGCTTAGCCAGGAAACTCGCGCCACCTTAAGCGGGACTGTTACCGATCAATCCGGAGCCGCCGTCGCTGGCGCCACTCTTCATTTGATTAACGTGGAGACTTCAATTGAAGTATCGACTCAAAGCAATTCGCTCGGCCAGTATCACTTTCTCTTCCTCAATCCAGGAACCTATCGTTTGACAGCGCAAATGGCCGGATTCCATGCCTTCGCACGAGAAGGAATCCAGCTTGCTACCACTCAGGCCGGGACTCTCGATATCTCTCTGCAACTCGGCAATCAATCTGAGACGGTAACTGTCGAAGCACAGGCGCCGCTGCTCGAAGCGGAGAAAGCGGACCGCGGCGCAGTGATTGAGACCAAAGCGCTCGCCGAAGTGCCGATCGTCACGCGGACGCCCATCCTTTTGGCAGCTCTCGCTCCCGGGGTGGTGGCTACCAATCCGCGTTACGATCTCACGCCCTTCTCCAATTCGGGACTCACCACTTGGTCCATAAATGGGGGAACCTCGCTTAGTACAGAATTTCTGCTCGATGGCTCTCCTGACGTCGTCGTGTATCAATCGCAGCCCAGCATCGCCTTTGTGCCGCCTGTCGACGCGGTACAAGAACTCAAGGTAATCACCGGCGCCTACGACGCGCAGTATGGCCACAATGGCGGCGGCGTGATCAGCACTGTCACCAAGAGCGGCACGAACAGTCTGCACGGCTCGGGCTACGAGTTTTTAAAGCGTCCGGTATTGAACGCCAATGCCTTTTCAAACAACGCCAAAGGCCTTGAGCGGGACAACAATTCCCTTGACCAATTTGGGTTCAGTCTCGGTGGTCCGGTTTATCTTCCGAAAATCTACAACGGCAAGGATCGAACATTCTTCTTTACGTCGTGGGAAAGCTATCAACAAAATATCGTCTTCCCGTCGAATGACATTTCTTCCGTTCCGACCACTGCACAGCGCAATGGCGACTTTTCGCAGACCTTCAACGCCCAGGGCCAGCTCATGCCCATCTACGACCCAAGCACCGGCCACGCTGTAGGGAACAACTGGGTGCGCACCCAATTCGCCGGCAACAAGGTCCCGGCCAACCGCATCGACCCGGTGGGCCAGGCCGTCGCCAACCTCTATCCAACACCGAACACAACCACCGCCGGCTCCGTTCCTTGGCAGAATAATTTCTTCTACGCAAATGACGTCACCTGGTACGACTTCCACAACTATGTCGCGCGTATCGATCACACCTTCGGCGAGAAGGAGCGCATCTACGGCCGTTACATTTGGAATAGCCAGACTCTGCATCAGAACTCGAACGGCATTCCCGGCTACGGCGCGGACTTGAGGGAAGGCGTCAAGGCGAATAACGGATTCTTATTCGATTCCTTGACCGTGTTGAGCGCCACAACGACGTTCGACATGCGTGCTTCAATACTCCGCTGGGTGCAAGACTACAAACCGACCACCTGGGGTGATTACAACGCAAGCGTGATCGGTTTCCCTCAGAGTCTGATCGATCAATTCGCGGAGCCAAACCGTTTTCCAAGCTTCACCATCAATAGCTACAAGTATCTGGGGCCTAGTTCCGGTAACATCTGGTTCACCGGAGACAACGTAATCGCTCTCCAGCCAACGTTGAGTACCGTTCACGGACGCCACTCCTGGAAAATAGGCCTCGATTTCCGCTGGACTCGTTACGCCAACTACCAGTCAGTAGGCACTGGTAGCCTGTTCAGCATTGATCGCGGCTTTACTCGCAGCAACTATCTCACACAGGATGCGCTGAGCGGAAACGCTATCGCCTCTATGTTGCTCGGGGGCGCTGCCTCCGGTGAGGCCGACTACGTCGCCGCGCCGTATTACTCCTGGACCTACTATGCACCGTTTGTACAGGACGACATCAAAGTATCTCGCCGGCTGACGCTCAATCTCGGTCTGCGTTGGGACATCGCCGTTCCGGTCACCGAGAAATACGATCGCGCTAACCGGGACTTTCTTGCCGACCAGATCAACCCCATTTCTAATTCCATCAATCAGACCGCTTTCCCGGGTTACAAAGTCTACGGCGGTATTGGATTCGCAGGTCAGAATGGCCTGTCGAGATCGCCATTCAACATCGACTGGAATAATCTCCAGCCCCGGCTCGGAGCGGCGTTTCAACTGACGCCTAAAACCGTCATACGTGGCGGCTGGGGCATCTCCTATATCAGCACGGTATCTACGGGCTATAGCTATGGCTTTAGCCAGAGCACTCCATTTGTGTCGAGTCTGGACGCGGGACGGACACAAGCGACATATCTGTCGAATCCGTTTCCCAACGGGATCCTGGGGCCTTCGGGCTCGAACGCTGGGCTGTCGACGTTGGTCGGCCAGAGTTTGAACTACTCTGATCCATCCGGAAATATCGGCTACGTTCACAGCTTTTCGTTCGGCATTCAACAGCAGCTTCCCGCCCAATTTGTCGTCGAGGCGTCTTACGTTGGGTCACGAACCGTCGGCGTGCCGAGCGGCAGCACGTCAGGCTATACACGAGGCATCAACGAGCTTTCACCTGCCAACTTGGCGCTCGGTGATGTGACCAAAGGCGGATCACCAAGCTATCTTACGCAGCAAGTGCCTAATCCCTTTGCTGGTCTCCTTCCTGGCACCACGATCAATAACGCGACCGTGCCGCGCCAGCAACTACTGCGGCCATATCCCGAATTCACCGGCATCACTCTGCAAGATCAGCCAAACGGTAACGCCTGGTACAACGCTTTGCAAGTGAAACTTGAAAAGCGCTACTCTCACGGTTTGCTGGTAACCGGGTCGTATACCCTTTCGAAAAACCTGCAAGCGGTCAACTATCTGAACCCGCAAGACACTGCGCCGGCCCGTAGCCTGGTTCCTTGGGATCAGACCCACCGTCTCGTCATCGCCGCGGTCTACGAGCTACCGTTCGGCCCAGGGCGCAAATTCGTGAACAATTCGACTGGCTTCGTCAACCGCCTGGTCACCGGTTGGCAGTTCGCAACGAACACCACATTCCGGTCCGGTACGCCCATGGCTGTCCCTCCGGGTATATCTGGGAATCCCACTCCCGTGGTTGGGTTGCTCGGCGATCCGAGCCTTCCGAATCCAACCTGGGACCGAATGTTCAACACTGGCCTGATCGATGCCGACGGCACGGTTCGAAATGTGGTTCCCGGGCAACAGCCCGTTTTCGCCATCCAGCCGGCATACACACTTCGCTCTGCTTCCCAATATTTTGGAAACCTTCGTGACCGTTGGGGCCCGGAATTCAACGTGACCTTCTCCAAGAACACAACGATTAAGGAAAACTATGTGATCCAGATTCGCGCCGAAGCGATGAATCTGTTCAATCATCCGATCTTCGGAGGCGACCCGGTGCTCGATCCGACCAATGCCAATTTCGGAGCGCTGCTGCGCAACAACGGACAGAGCAACATTCCACGCCAGTTCCAGATGGGGATTCGTCTGAGTTTTTAAGAAGGACAATGGAAATTAATCGCCGTCAATTTGTCACGCTGCCGGGAGCCGCCCTCGCAGCAAACACCCTGGCCGCGGCCCCGGCCACTGACTCTTGGCACCAGCGAATACGCCGCGTCGGCCAGATCAATATGACCGAGCACGACCCGGTCTCGCTCAACGTTGAAGAGTGGGCCGATTACTGGGCCAGCCTCAAAGTGAATGCCGTACAAATCAGCGTGACTGGCATTCTCGCTTTCTATCCCTCGAAAGTGCCCTTTCACCGGCATGGCAAGTATCTGGGCGACCGCGATTTCTTTGGCGATTGCTGCAATGCCGCCAAGAAACGTGGCCTGCATGTCCTGGCCCGCATGAGCCCCGATCTGGAATGGGAAGAGGCTTTGGAGCCACACCCGGAATGGTTCGAACGTAACGCGCAGGGCAAACCGGTGGCTCATACGGAAGAGCCGAAGCTCTATCGCACCTGCATGTTCACGACATACTTCACCGAGCACATTCCAGCCATCATGCGCGAAGTGAACTCCCGCTATGACGTGGATGGCATCTTCACTAACGGCTGGCCCCCGCTCGGCCGCCTACCCGTCTGCCACTGCGAGCAATGCAAGAATCTGCCGCCCGCCGGTTCAATAGAGTACTGGGATAAGTTCAGCGCGCGCGTGTTGGAACTGTGGGATCTGTACGATGGCATCGCCAAGGAGAAGAAGCCCGGCAATCTCTACTTTGGAAATCTCGGCGGCTCCATTCGTTGCACGGCCAATCTGAAAACACTGGGCGACAAGACCTATTGGTTCAATTGCGACAACCAGGGTCGCGGCGGACTCGACACGCCCATCTGGGGATGCGCTTTACAGGGTCGCGTCTGCAATGCGGTTATGAAAGGCAAAACCAGCACCAACGTCACCGCCGCCTGGTCGACGGGTCCCGTCCGTTGGCGGAATGCCTCGAAATCACCCGAAGAAGCGCAGATGTGGATGGACGAAACGGTAGCAAGTGGCATGGTGCCGTGGTATCACTTCATCGGTGCGGAGGATGGACTGGGCGAAGATCGCCGCTGGCAAAAGCCCGGGCATGATTACTTCAACTGGCTCGCCCGCCACGAACGGCACTTCTTCAACAAAAACCCGATCGCCAATCTTGGCGTCGTCATGGGCCAGCGCACGCATTTGTTTTATAAGTCTCCATCGCAAGGCAGCGTCCAGCAATACATCGACGGCATGTATTATGCGCTCCTCGAAGGCCGTTTCTTATTCGATTTCGTCCACGAAGATGACCTCACTCCGGAGACGTTGAAAAAGTACAAGGCGCTCATTCTCCCCAATACGGCTCTTTTGAGCGACGAACAGTGCCGGCAGTTACGGGCCTATGTCGAAACCGGTGGCTCCCTGCTGGCAACGTTTGAAACCAGCATGTATACCGAGCGTAACGAGCGGCGTCCCGACTTCGGTCTGGCTGATGTTTTCGGAATCCATAAAGCCGGCGAGATAATCGGCACTAACGGCAATGCGTTCTATGCGCGCATCGAACAACAGCATCCGATCCTCGATGGCTTCCACGATACGAACTGGATTCCCGGTTCCGAATTCAGGCTCCCTGTGAAACCTGTCGGCAAACCAGTGTTGTCCGTCGTTCCCGGTTACGTGGCCTATCCGCCGGAACTTTCCTACCCGCCGCATCCTCATACGGACGAACCAGCCGTAGTAGTCCGCGAGCATGGCTCAAGCCGCCTCGTCTATTTTCCTGGCGATATCGAGCGCACTCTGTGGAGATCTGGTCACACCGATCTCACCCATTTACTCCAGAACACGGTGCGTTGGCTGCTTGCCGGCGACGCGCCCGTCGCGATCGAAGGTCCGGGAGTGATCGAATCATTTGCCTGGGAGACCGAAGCGGGATTTGCGGTCCACGTGCTGAACTACACAAACCCCGCCATGCATCGCGGCTGGATTCGGGAGTTCTTTCCGATCGGCGCGCAAAAGGTTCGCATGCGGCTCCCTGCCGGACGTCGCGTGACGCGAGTCGAGTTATTGCGCGCGGAAACCAACATTCCCTTCCATGTGGCAAACGGTTCTGTCGAGTTCACGATTCCCAAAGTCGTAGATTATGAGGTGGCCGCCCTGCATTCGGCCTGAGGAAGACAATCATGACTCGCCGCACTCTCCTGGCGCTCGCAAGCGCCGCACCCCTGAGCCGTGGGCTTGCAAGAGCCGCAGAAGCCAGAAAGCAAATTAAGATCACCGGTATTGAAACGGATCTGCTGCGCCTGCCGCCGGCTGAATTTACCGGGGATGCCATCCACGATTTCGGCGCGGCCAGCGGTGGCGTGGTCCTACGTATCAAGACCGACGCGGGAATTACCGGCTGGGGCTATAGCAACTTCGCCATGATCGAAGGTGCGCCGCGCGTCGTCCAGACGATTCTCGAACATGAAATCAAGCCCGTCCTCATCGGACAAGACCCAGCGTTTCCAAAGAAGATTCGAGCTGATCTCTGGAGGGCCCTCGAGTATCAAGGCGTGCAGGGTATCACTCAATTCGCCATGTCGGTCGTCGACATTGCCGTCTGGGACATTCTTGGCAAAGCGGCAGGCCTACCTGTGTACAAAATGTTAGGCGCGGTGCGCGATCGCATGCCGGTATACGCCATGTGCGGCTGGTATCGCGAAAATGACAAGGATCATTCACAATATAAGCGGACCATCGACGAGACGCTCGGCCTCGGCTATCGCGCCTTCAAGGTGAAAGTCGGCCGTTTTTCCCTGGACGATGATGTCGATCGCATTGAATTCGGCCGCAAGACTGCCGGCAAAGACATTCGCATTCTAGTCGACGCGAACCAGGCCTTCAATCGCGCCGAAGCACTGCGCCGCGGGCGAGTCTATCAACAGCTCGGCTGTTTTTGGTATGAAGAACCCCTGCCGCCCTGGGACCACGAAGGCTATGCGGAATTGGCGCAGGGGCTGGACATGCGCATCGCCACCGGCGAAAACGAATACAACAAACACGCCTTTATGGATCTTCTCCTGAAGAAGGGCGCCGACGTCGTCCAGCCCGACAACCGGCGCGCCGGCGGCCCCACCGAGTGGATGGAAATCGCGGCTATAGCGGACGGGTTCGGCGCGGAGCTGGCGAGCCACGGCGGTGGCCCCGGGAACCTGAATATTCTCTGCGCGATTCCGAATGCCATTTACATGGAATCCGGGGGCAAACAAAAAATTATTAATGGCGAAGTGCTCGCACCCGACGAGCCCGGTATGAGCAGCGAAGTAAAGGCCGACTTCATTGCCAAGCACAAAATTACTTAATTGTTAGGACAGGTCTTTCATGCGAGGTTTCTCGAATTCCGCGCGGAAGCTTTCGACATCCGACATTTGCCGCTCCAGGTGCTACCGTTTGCGCGGCATCAGCCGGAATTGTGACCGGCACGTTGAATAGCGGCCGCATTCTGCAAGGAGCGTTTAAATTTGTTTTCTGATCCCATAAATCGCCGTGGTTTTCTGGCGTCGATGGCGACGGCAAATGCCGGCTTGGCGCAGCAACCAGTGCTCGCAAAGGACCAAGTGATTGGCATCCAGATCGGTTCTATTTCTTTTCTGGACGAGGGAACCGACAAGGTGCTCGACATTCTTCAGGAAAAGGCCTGCGTCAATACGCTTTTTCTCGCAACGTTCACCTATGGCAATGGAATCGCCAGCCGCATGATTCCCGGTCATCCCATTCCCGACCACGGCGTACAGGAATACGACACAAAATTTCACGGCGGCAATTACGCGACGCCGCATCCGCAGTACTACAAGAACACGATCATCAAGGACGTCAAAGCACCCGACCACGGCAACGTCGACATCCTTGAGGATAGTTATCCCGAAAGCCAAAAAGCGCGGAGTCAAGGTCTATACCTGGAGCGAGGACGTCTGGAACGCGACCGATGTACCGAACGTCGACAAGATCCAGGAACGTGACCTCTACGGCCGCAATGCTCGCACGGTCTGCTTCAACAATCCGGACCATCACAATTTCCTGCATGGGCTGATGGAGGATTTCACTCGCTCCTACGATCTCGACGGCATCATGTGGGGCTCGGAGCGCTATGGCGCATTCGGGAACATGGTGGAGTCTGTCCACAACCGCAACGGCAACGATCCGTCTCGCGTGACCTGCTTCTGCAGTTTCTGCAAGCCGAAAGCCAAGACCCGTGGCATCAATGTAGATCCGGGCTTTCGAAGGCTTCAAGACTTAGAAGCCTGGGTTCGCTCCTGCCGCGGCGGCGAGCGCCCCACCGACGGTTACTATGTCACCCTGTGGCGCGTTCTGTTTCGCTATCCCGAAATTCTCGCCTGGGAGACCATGTGGAACGACAGTGTACATGAGACGTACGACGCCATCTACAAGCTGGTCAAGGGCATCAAGCCACAGATGCAGGTGGGCTGGCATGTCTGGCACGCCCACAGCTTCAGCTCCGTTCTTCCGCGCGCAGACGGATATCCAGGAGCTCAGCAAATATTCCGACTATCTGAAAATGACCGTCTACCACAATCTCGGCGGTACTCGCATGGAGACTTACATGACGAGCAACCGCAACACTGTCTACGGCGACATGCCGATCGACGAAGCGCTCGAATTCGAGTACCGCATCATGAACTATCGGGAGCGCGGCTACGAAGAATTGCCTTATACAGGGCTGTCCCCCGATTATGTGTACCGCGAAACCAAGCGTTCCGTTGAGGGCGCAAAAGGCACAAACACCCAAATCTGGCCCGGCATCGACGTGGACATTTCCAATATGGACGTGCAGCTTTAGCCAGTGCTCGCCTCCCGTAGTGAAAGAAGTGACCAAGGCGGCCTATCGCGGCGGAGCCCAAGGGCTTGGTGATCTCGCGCAAGTATTCCGAGATGAAATTGGCAAATCTCGCAGCGGTCGGCGAGGCGCTGCGAGAAATGAAAATGGCCTGACGGTGCTTGCTCTTCTCTTCGCCAGCCTGCTGACCGGAGTGATCGACATACACGCGCACTGCGCGCCCGACAGCGTCCCGCGAGCCATCGATGCTATCGATCTTGCCAAACTCGCCAAGGCGCGTGGTATGCGCGGACTCGTATTGAAAAATCACTGGGAATCTACCGCATCGGTCGCTTACCTCGTGCGCAAAGAAGTTCCGGGCATTGCGGTTTTTGGCGGAATCGATTTGAATGTCAGCGTCGGCGGAATGAATCCCGAGGCTGTCGAGCGAATGGCGAAGATTACCGGCGGCTGGGGCAGATTCGTCTGGATGTCCACCTTCGATTCGCAAGCGCAGGTCCGATCGACAAAGGAGAATCGGCCGTTTGTAGCCGTATCACGCAATGGGCAACTGTTGCCCGAGACCCAAAAAGTCATCGCGATGGTGGCTAAGTATCATCTGGTTCTCGCGACCGGTCACAATACACCGGAAGAAGATTTGCTGTTAATTCGTAACGCCCGCGCCCAGGGCGTGAAGAGCATCGTGGTCACTCATGCCATGATGGCGCCGATTCACATGTCTATTCCTCAGATGAAAGAGGCAGCCGGCCTCGGCGCTTATATTGAGTTCGTCTATAACGGGCTGATCGGGCACTACAAGGAATTCACATTCGCCGATTACGCGAAGGCGATTCGGGCCGTAGGTCCGGATCACTGCATCCTATCGAGCGACATGGGATTGCCTGAGAATCCAGTGCATCCGGATGGCCTGATGCTTTTCTTCGACGGGCTGAAGAAAGCCGGTATCACGGATGCCGAAATCGACACGATGGCGAAACAGAATCCCGCACGGCTGCTCGTCTTGGAGCCCATCCAATAAACGCAGGAGTAATTAACTTATGAATCGAAGATCGTTTTTGCAGAGTACTGTGGCAGGCGCATTGGCGACGGGATTGGAAGCACAGCAGCCGCCCGCAGCCAGAACTCTAGGTATTCAAATTGGGGCGGTGTCGTTCGCGGACGAAGGCGTCGAAAAAGTTCTCGATACGCTTCAGCAATCGGCTTCCATCAACACGATTTTTTTAGCGACGTTCACCTATGGACGTGGCATTGCCGGCCGCCAGGTGCCCGGACAGCCTTTGCCGGACCACGGAAAACAAGAGTACGATACCGGCTCGTTCTACGGCGGCAGCTACACGGCGGTTCATCCGCAATATTACAAAGATACGGTTTTCCGGGAATTTCGCGCGCCCGATCTAGGCAAGTACGATGTACTGGAAGAAGTCTTGCCGGCAACTCGCAAGCGCGGCATCAAGACTATCTTGTGGTTCGAGGACGTCTTTCGCAAAGACTTACCCAATATCGGCCAACTACAAGAACGCGAACTTTCGGGCAACCCGGCGACAACGCTCTGTTTCAATAATCCGAACTACCGCAATTGGCTGCTCGCCATCGTCGAGGATTGGTCGCGCTCCCATCCGATCGATGGCATCATGTGGGGATCGGAACGCCAGGGCGCGTTTTCTAACGCGCTGAGCGCCAGTCATGGTAGATCTGACCCGAACCGGGTGACCTGCTTCTGCCAGTTTTGCCAGGAAAAAGCGAAGCAGAGAGGCATAAACGTGGAGCGCGCCCGCGCCGGCTTTCTGGAACTCGCCAAATTCGTGAGCGCGGGCCGCGGTCACGAGCGCCCGGTAGACGGCTATTACGTCACGCTTTGGCGCCTAATGCTGCGCTACCCGGAATTGCTCGCCTGGGAGATGTTATGGACCGATAGCCTGCGTGAGACATACGCGGCGATTCATCAAAAGGTAAAACAAGTGAATTCGTCGCTTGGGGTCGGTTGGCATATCTGGCACAACAATTCGTTCAATCCGATTTATCGGGCAGAACAAGATCTGGCAGAAATTTCGAAATACTCCGACTTCCTGAAGATCGTCATTTATCACAATTGTGCCGGCGAGCGAATGGCAAACTACATCGAACACGTGCACGAATCCATTTATGGCGATGTGCCAGAGCAGGAGCTCCTTGACTTTCATTATCGCGTTCTAAATTACGAAGAGAAGAGCCTGACCCAAATTCCCCAGACGGGTTTTTCGGCAGACTACGTGTTGCGCGAAACGAAGCGCGCCCGGGCAGGATTGGCAAACAGCGTCACGAAACTGTGGCCGGGCCTCGATATCGATATTCCGACCGCAGCTAACCATAGTAAGTCGACACCGGAGGGCACGCGGCAGGCGGTGCTCGCTGCAATTCACGGAGGAGCAGATGGAGTGCTGCTCTCGCGCAAATACTCGGAGATGAAGCTGGCCAACCTGAAGGGCGCAGGCGCAGCTCTTCGAGAGGCAAACTGGGGCTGATCGGTTTAAAGGTAGTCTGCTAGGCCAGTCCGCCAACGATCTGCCGGTACTCACTTTCGGTAAAGGCGCGGCACGTTTCGGACGTGATATGTCCCTGCGATGTCGCGCTCAGAATCGCTTTGGCCAGGGTGGCATCGTCTGGGGCATCCACGACGGCGATCATGTCGTATTGGCCTGTCACCATATAAAAGTCCTTCATTTTCGCGCCAGCCGCCTCGAATCCTTTCCGGGCCGAATCGAGACGTGACGGACTCTGTTTGACGTTCTGCAGCCCCTGTGGGGTCCATTTGAGCATCGCAATATAGCTAGGCATGGCTGTTGTTCTCCTTACCGCGCAATTTTACTTCAGCAGCAGCTCTAATTGCCTAAAACTCGATATAATGCCCACCACGAAGAAGGAGCCTCCATGCCCACCAATCGGATTGAGCCGTCGCCCCTTCTAAAGGAGTATCTATATGCCTGATGTCAATAAGTGCGGCGGATGGTCCGCGACTTTCTATTCGAACACGCTGAAGGTTCATGGCGAGTGCACCTTTCCAACGCCAGGTTTCAAAGTAGAGCTAAAAAGAAAGGAACCTCAGGGAATTAATCCCAAGATTCTGCTTCTTGAAAAGACTGTTACCGCCCCAACGGGGAAGGAACCCCAGCACGTCGTCACGCTGCCGGTGAACTTTGAGGAGCGCACAACCGTGCAGTATGAAGAAGTGCAGATTTTACCGGACGGCACGACGATCAAGCTCAAGCATGCAGCATCAGCCTGACGAGACGTCCCCTGTCCTGGGGCGCCCGACGAAACGGACGGTTTGATAAGACTTATCTTCCGCGAATGCCCGGATTTTTGCGGCCAATGCACAAGAGCGGGCATCACAATGTAGTCGCCGGCCCAAATATCTGGGCGTGGCAACGGAAAGGGATAGTACTGTGCAAGCGAGATACGTGCAGGTGGATAAACCTGGAGCGCCCTTAGAAATGGTAAGGCGGGAAGTCCCCGAGCCAAAGGCCGGAGAGGTGAGGATCCGCGTGGAAGCTTGCGGTGTTTGCCATAGCGATTCTGTGACCGTCGCCGGTTTGTTTCCATTCATAACCTATCCGAGAGTTCCAGGTCATGAGGTAGTTGGCAAGGTGGACGCCGTAGGAGACGGTGTGCCGCAATGGAAGGCGGGCCAGCGTGCGGGTATTGGGTGGTATGGCGGGCACTGCCGCCGTTGTGAACCTTGCCGTCGCGGCGATCTGGTTGCCTGCCAGAATCCATTGATTCCCGGAATCACTTACGACGGCGGTTATGCGGATTATGTAGTGGCGCCGGCTGAAGCGCTGGTAGCGATTCCCGATTCCCTGAAGAGCATGGATGCTGCCCCATTGCTGTGTGCGGGAATCACAACTTTCAACGCCCTGCGTAACAGCGGTGCAAAACCGCCAGACACGGTTGCGATTCTGGGAATGGGCGGTCTCGGGCATCTGGGGGTGCAGTTTTCCGCAAAAATGGGGTTTAATACAGTGGCCATCGCACGCGGAGCCGACAAAGAACAATTTGCGCATGAACTCGGTGCACGACACTACATCGACAGTACGGCTGGCAACGTTGCTGAAGGGCTACAAAAGCTAGGTGGGGCGAGGGTGATACTTGCAACTGTAACGGACGCCGATGCAATGTCGGCGGCACTCGGAGGACTCGGGTATTCAGGGAAATTTGTGATTCTAGGTATTCCCGCCAAACCGATTCAGGCTTCCGTACCTGGAATGGTACTGCAGCGTCAATCCATTCAGGGTTGGCCGAGCGGTACGTCGATTGACTCCGAAGACACGCTCAAGTTCAGCGAAATCACCGGCGTGCTACCTCTGATAGAGAAATTTCCGCTTGAGCGCGCCGCAGAAGCTTACGACCGTATGATGAGCGGCAAGGCTCGTTTTCGCGTGGTGCTCGAAAGTTGAGTTAACGACCCTCTGATTACAAATCGTTGGATGAATGATATCGGGGGAAGGCGCGTGATCGCTAACTACCGTTACGTTTCGACAAAAGAAGGACTTACTCCCATCCCGAGATTTGCGAGCAGTCAGTAGATACCACCTGATTCAACGAGAGCCCCTGTAGCACTTCAGCACCGTGGCGCACTGGACTGCGCCCGCCAGCACATCACCAAAGAGGACAACATTTAGCTGGAGTAGTACAAGTTCCGGTGCAAGACCTTTCGGGACGAAGTCGTCTGTTAGCGTGGCGCACTATTCGCATGCGCCAACCGCATGAAGTAATTTTCAAACCCATGCCGTTGCAGCCCCGGGGCCCTTACACCCATCAAGGTCATCGAGTTCTCTCGAATGTGGGATGCACACATATACTGCAGGGAGCACAGATCGTTGGCTAGCGTTCGATACACTGATAGCGGTTTAGATTTTGATTTTCTGAAATGCGGGCACGGCGCTCGAACCCGCATAGGGATTTACCTTTGAAGAGGACAACCACCCGATTCCAGGTCGGGAGCGTCTACCGATTCCGTCACCGCCATGCAAAAGGAATGGAAGATCAAGAGAATCGCCTGGAGTTCGCCCAACTTGAAGAGGAGCAGCGCGGTACCCTGGCTTGTCTTGACGAATACGTCAACCGTTGCGCGTACCGCCCCAATGCGAGGCTACTTGCTTGGTCCACTGGCAGGGAGTAGCCATCACCCTCGGAAGAACAGAACGTTGAATCGCGTCTTGCGACCTATTAATTTTCTCTTTCTTAATCGGTGTCTCGCACAGCCATAGGAAGGCGCCATCTTGACGCTCAAACGTGGGAGCACGATTCACAAAATTAGAACGCGCCCCGCAGGCAAAGGTGCGGTGACACGCTGGATGCCCAGTCTCGTCGTACAAGTATGTCGATGACCCTCCGATTTGGGTGACCCTTTGCTTTGAGGGCTCTTGAACCGACGGCAGCGTGGGAACCTGCCGAGCCCGACTCATATGGGCTTGAGCGAGCGGTACTCGCTCATCTTCTCCGCCGTGAATCCAGTACCCGAACAGCCGCCTCTTGGTTCCGGCAGATTGGCGAATGGGGCAGTGGTCAGTATGCAGACCGCGAAATCGTTTGAGGAGCTGCTCTCGCGAAGCCACTACGGGTGCGAGCCGGCTAGATGAGTTTGTCGCCTTTGTAGTAGTCCGATTGCCTATGTATCGAACGCTCTCGACCGGGTTGCCGCCGCGCGCGGGTTAGTAAGTTATGTTTAGGCCGGTAATATTGAGCGGGATAGAGCACAAAATCCACATTCCTTTTTGGCTGTTACAGGCAAATTTGGCCGCGTTAGCATGGACACAAAATTGCTGAACGTTTGGCATGGCTGCTTTCTCACCGGTGGGATTGGATGTTTCGCCATCTTGCCACACCAGTTCCGCTGACGAGCTCTGCGACCAATTACTCGATCACATTCTGGATTGCGAACTGTGCTTGGACGGATGTCTCGACGGACGAGAGCAGAAATGTGGCGTCTATCGCCGATTGCAAATACAGATCGAGACACATGGTGGGGCTACGACGCCACTGATAATCGCTATGTAGTCTGAACCCGACTACGTCACGTCGCAATTTCAGCGCGTTTATCACTCTCTCAAAATGTGGGAAGCGCCCTCCCGCAAAGCTATACGAGAAACGGAGAGAGCGATTCGAAATGGCGTGCCTTCCAGAAGATGTGTGATGGCGCTTTTGCTTGACGTTGAATCGCCGCAACACTCATGAGCCTACCCGGCCAGGAAGTTTTGTCGCCGGGATCAAGCTTGCACGAGGCAAAGGTCAAATGGAGGATCCAATTCCTACTGTCCAGAACTAGGAATCCGATCGGGCGCATCGCAATTTCGAGCGCGGGTATCCGAAGTAATGCGCGACTCGACAAGGCTCCAAGCCGTAGACGAATACATTGTGATGACCCGACAAAAACAGACTATTTTAAGAAATGTCTTGTTCCGTCGGCCAACTCCGAAATTGTCCAAGCATGAGATCGCTTTCCGTGCGCGCAACGACTGGTCCGATGCGAATCACGGAGCAGTTTAGCGTGGCGGGGAAGCTATACCCGCAACTAAATGAACACGCCCCTGAATTTGCGTTCGCCGAACTCACCGCCCGAGCATTCAATCTGAAGAAGGCGACTAGGGCCCCAAACGCGCGAATTTTTATACATCTGTCGCTGCATCGAGAACCCTCCGCCGTTCAGTCATTCCGTGCCGATGAGCCGATTTTGATACTCGCATCGGGATGGCAGTTTTGTGGAGTTCCGTCAGCGAAGATTACACATTTCGTGCCAACCAGGATCGTGCCCGGCGTCTCGGGACGAGCATCATAGGCGGAACAATTGCAACTTAAGCGCTGCATCGGTCCGTCATAACTTCCGCGCCCGCCATCGAGGATGGCATTCCGTCGACAGCAGAAAGAAGCAGGCAAACACTTAGCATGTGGCTTCTCATACGGGGTAGTACCGGTCCAAAAATGCTAGACGTACCCTGTCGGAACTCCCAGGATGGCGGGCATTTCCAGCGATAGTCTTACACTGCATATGGCATTTTTCCTATATCGAGACGGAAACCAAATCAAGAGGGCGAAAGGGGATTACGAAATCGCTTCTCATCTTCACAGCGGAGGCTACGAGTTGTTTAGTCGGCCTCTATTTACTGATCAAGAGGCCGCAACAGAAGAGAGGGCTTGGCAAGAGCGCGTAGACAAAATGCGAGCGCAGGGCTCGTCTGACGACGCGCGGAGTGGCTCAATGTGAGCTGCCGGGTCGCGATGCCAAGTAGGTTGAAGACGGAGGTGTTGGGCCAGCTCCAGGCATTCGCAAACAATTGCCTCTCGTGGAAACAACGTAGATGCCGACAGCCCGTTCCATTTGAGACCAACTGGTAACGGGGTGGACAATTCACGCGCTGCGGTGATCAAAATGGCTGCCGGCCTGGGCGCTCGGTCAGAAGCCGAAGAGGCCGGCGACCCGATTATCGCCACTTGCGAAACCTCCTTGAGCCGGCGTAGAGGTTCGCTTTTTGTTGGCCCGCTCCATGAGCTTCGGTCGCGTGACGCTGTAGACGGGCCGCACCTCGAAAACAGAATCCTTGTCAATCTTGGGCAGTTCCCGGCCACCCGGAAATACCGCGCCTGGCCCGGCCCAGCCACTGGACAGCCGCATCGTACACCGAATCAGCATGAACGGTGATGGTGCGGCGCTTGCGGTCTGCGATGTGCACTGTCACGTCGCAGAAGCGTTTCCTACGCGAAAATTGTATCGTATTCGTTGTTTCTTCGCCCACTGTGAGTGGTGGCAGCGGGCTGAGACTGATCGTGGATCCTCTACACAAATGTTGTATGCGGCCTGAATGCTTCGAGCCTGCGACAGTTGTCGAAATCCGGGCGCTGGTGGCGGCTCTTTATGAGCCACTTCCTCGAATCCAGAGATGATTGATCAGAGTCTAGTATCTGTCCTTTTGCGGCCAACTATTTTTCCCTTCTTGAATGAGCATAGTCGTGGTCGGGCGGTGGGATGCGAGAAACCCGTGAGGGTTTTCCCAAGGACTGTGGGAAGCGGTGTTTGCTTCGGTACGCGGATCTATTGCGGGACCCTGCCATAAGTCGGCCACCATGCCGTGCCGGTTCTGCTGAATGAAATGTGCATCGTATCCACCGAGCCGTCGCGCTTTCAAGTGCCGGTCTCTGCGGTTGGATCCGACACATGCAGAGCACCATTTCTCGCTCGGCCAGGTCCTTGCCACAGTGATGCTCGGCTCGATGGATGCACTCACCGCTTACACGAATCCCGCGGCTATCGGGAGCTCGATCACGAACTTTGTCAACGGCTTCCTGCAGATTTGGCTGCCTGGCTCAACGCAGCAGGTGCCGCCGGCAGGATCGTCTACTCATTAGCTGCTGAAGCGGAATCACGCGCGACGCAAGTACTTAGGAATCGTCTCGAGGCGCCCGACGTCCGGAGCTAGAGTGATCGGTCCCCGCTCCGTAAAAATCAGAGGATTCGGAGCAGTCACAATCTCGAAGAACTTCGCGTAGTGCGTTACCACGTTCTCTAGCGTCTTGGCCGAATTGTCGTGGAAGTACGGTGCCGTGTCACGAGCTCCCCATAACGTAGGAATCTTGAATGCGTTCACATTATCGAAGGCGGCATTTTGCGACTGGCCAGTAATCAACGCTCGGCCTGGGTCAGGACTCTTGACCACCGTCTTGCTGCCATCGGGATTTTGGAAAACGAACTCACGCACGGGATTGTCGGCCACGTTTAGCTCGGAAACCAACACCATCTGGAAGCGCAACCCGGGTCGAATTGGCGGAGGCGCGAACTGGTTTGTCTGATTCAACATAGGACCGCTGTGACAGATGGCGCAGGCCCCAGACTTGGGGTCGCTTGACGAGCGCGCAGTATCTACAAAGAAACGACGACCACGCTTCTCAGACTCGGTATAGCCTTGCGGTAGCTTTGGAGGCGGCCCTCCATGTGCGTAGCGGCGTAGCGCAGGAGAACTGAAGAACTCGGCAGTCTGTTCAAAGTTCGCGATACGCTGCAATTCGGACTCGCTCACAAAGCCGCTCTGGGCATGACTTTGTATCGCGTTCCGCGCCTGGCTCGCAAGATCCGGCTCGCGCCCGTCGAGCGTCAGTACCGGGTCCAGAGCAGGAGTGTTTAGGGTTGTAGGAATACCACGCCGGACGACCACGGACCTAGCGCTCGGATCTTCAGCGAGACTTACGTTGGGAGGCAAATCGATATTGACCAGAATGGTGGCATCCCTCAGCATCCTCTCCACACCATTGCCAAATCCATCGTCGCTTCCGTCGTGGAGGAACAGAGGATCGCGCCTGTTCGCCCGAAATCGTCTGTGAGCATCCGCGGGTGACACAGTGCCAGTGGCTTCGCCTTGGCAGGTCTCGCAGGTCCGTCCGTTACCGCCGAATGTCTCGCGATCGAACAGGCGCCGGCCCTCGTGAAACCTGTTCCTATAGAAACCGCTATCCAGATAATCATCGTCGGCGCGCCATACCTGGCCGATCAAAACACCGGCAGCAGCTATGGAAAGCAAAGCGGCCGACGTGAGTAAATACAGAAATTGTCTTGACATGAATTAAGCTCCAATAAACGACCTTTGAAACCCTGCCGCGTGCATGAGCAAGCGGTTCAGTGGACGGACGCGCAAAGCCGAACCAAGAAGCTCGGCTGACGTGCTACGACGACGTTACGTAGCATCCGCTAGAGGCATGGTCCTCTGCGTCATGAGTGACCGAGTAAACCTCGTTCGCCTGTTCGACCTTGTCATACCGAAGGTACTCAGTGATTAAGGCAATCACTTTTCCGCCGGAAGCCACACGAGACTTTCGGACCAACAACTGTGTATCGGGGTTTTTCTCAAAGTAGAAGGACAACTCCCGAGCGAGGTCCATTCCAAAGTGCAGGACTTCTTTAAATATTTCAATGCGGTTCTCTTTCCAAAGGCGCCCGATGGGCGTGGTTGTGGTTAAGAGCGCTTCCCGTATCCGCACATCGAGCCGCTCCATGGCGATCAGCGACTCTGCATAAACGTAAGTTTTGCCAGTTTGTTCACCCTTCAGTAAGACTTGCCTCTGCATAACGGATTCGCCTAGCTCTGATGTAAGAGAATCAATATGTTGTTCCGTCTGATAAATCCTCTGTGCCAGCGGAAAAAGACAGATCCTTTCAAGGTTGACTGCCTCCAACATGTTTGTGAGCGTTCCATCGGTAGTCACCAGGAGCCGGTATGCGGGCTCGAGATCAGCTAAATCTATGCATGTCATTTCGAGAAACCCTTTCAGAACGACACGTACGAGAGACTGTCTACACGCAGAACGGATTCCTGATTGAATTTTTCCTTGTACCTATCGCGGATCCGTGCAATTTTCTCGTTAGCGTCAAATTCAGTGAGTGGATAGAACAGAATCAGCACCATCGATCGTTCCTTTTCAACGATTCCTTCCGCATCGAGGAACTGGCCGTAGCCTGTGAGTACAGTAAGCCCGTCGGGGAACTTCGGTGTGACTTCCGAGTCGACAAACTGGACGAAATCGGATTCCGATACTGCGCTTCCGTTGTGCTCGTCCGAGCCAAAATAGAGTTCGGTCCGCGTCCAGACTTCCCGGGCGGCAGGCCGGCGCCGGTGATGATTTTGAAATTCGGCTGCCGGGAGAGCCGCCGATCCGAAAGACAAAGACGCGAGCAGCAGAGCGAGGGTCCTGCGGGATAGAGAGATTTTCATTTGCGTTCTCCTGATTCGTTTTCGATTAGTTTCTGGGCGATATCTGATCGCCTACAAACAAACGCGTGAGAAGCACAGCAAATGAGCGCGTTGGTGGCGTAACCAGCCGTTACGTAACGGCCGGGTACGCGCTGTTTCGGCTCTCTCTAGCTCATTCGCGTGTCCAATTTCTCGTGCCGCGTACACAAGTTGCCATCATTGGAGCCGGGCCTGCTGGATTGGTGCTCGGGCGCCTTCTGCATCTGTACGGCATCGATTCGGTGGTTATCGAGTTGCGGTCCCAAGAATATGTCACCGGCCGTGTTCGTGCCGGTGTGCTGGAGCAGCCCACGGTGGATCTTCTGATCGAGGCCGGTCTGGGCGAGCGTCTGAAACGCGAAGGGCTTCGCCATCAAGGTGTTTGCTTCGCGTTTGGAGGTGTCCGGCATTACATTGATTTCACAGAGTTGACTGGGAAATCGATCACGATCTACGGCCAGAATGAGCTGATCGAAGATCTCATTGGAATTCGAATCGCAACGAGCCAGCCGCTCTATTTCGAAGCAAAAGATGTACAGATTGCTGACGTTGATTCAGCCCATCCGAAGGTCCGGTTTAAAAGCGATGGCGAAGAGTACGCGCTCTGCTGTGATTTTGTCGCCGGTTGCGACGGTTTCCACGGAATATGCCGGTCATCGATTCCAGCGGGCAGCTTGAATGTCTTTGAAAAGGTGTGGCCATTCGCCTGGCTAGGCGTCGTCGCCGACACGCCGCCCTCCTCGAACGAATTGGTTTACTCGCACTACGAGCGTGGATTTGCTCTGTTGAGTATGCGCACCGCGAATATCAGCGGTCTCTATCTGCAGTGCTCGCCCGACGATGACATCTCTGCATGGCCCGATGATCGAATCTGGCCGGAACTGAATACGCGCCTAAGAACTGCAGATGGATGGAAGCCAAACGAGGGCTCCATTGTCCAGAAGAGCATCGCTCCCATCCGCAGCTTTGTTGCTGAGCTAATACGGTTAGACCGCCTCTTTCTCGCGGGAGTTGCAGCGCATATTGTTCCACCGGCGGGCGTCAAAGGGCTGAATCGCCGTTAACGGACGTCCACGTTCTGGCGGATGCAATCTGCCGGTTCTATCGGCGAACGATCCGCGTCCGCTCGGGTTGCCGATCGAGATACCGCTGAGAAACTCGCCCATCATTGGATCTACTTCTTATAAATGTGGTTTATCATCAACTGCCGATTTTGGAGTAATTGTCACTAGGCGGGGATGAGTGTGCGTAACTGTTCGCATTCCCCTACGGTAATGCCAAGCGGCTTCTCGACCAGAACATGCTTCCCGGTGGCCAGCGCCTGTCGAGCCAGAGGCACATGAAAGCGATCCTGAACGGCAATCAAAACGAAATCAACTTTAGGATTGCTGAGCAATTCCTCTGCGTCTTTGTAGGCGCACGCCGATCGAAGCCGGTCTTTCATCTCCGCCAATAGCTTCGTCCCGATCGGCAATGGCCTGTAGCTGAATATTCTCCGTCTTGGCAATTGCGTCCGAATGGGCATTGAGCGTGATCGGTCCACACCCAATTACGACGGGGTGAATTCGGTCTGAAAATTTGATTTACAAACACGTTACGTAGCGCCCATAAGCGCGAGAACTTACGAAAGAGCGTTTAGTCCCAAACGCTTCAAGATGGCGTTGAACTCGGATATCTATGGAGAGAGAAGAAACGATATTCAACCGCGGCGAGTGGAACTGCCATCTGTCGTGTTCGATAGGCGCGTTCGAACCAGTCAAGCGCGCGCTTATCTTCGCCCATGCCCGCGTACACAATCGCCACTTGAAACGCGCAATTACGAATTCGAGTGTTCATGTCCTCGAGCCGCTCAGCGATGGCCCGCGCCTCCTCATGCCGCCCCATCGTTCCCAGCAGATATCCATAGGCCGGCAGAGCGTGGCGATCATATTCGTTGATCGCCAACGCTTTCCGGTACTCGCTGAGCGCACTCTCGAAGTCGCCCTTTGCTTCCCATCCCGTTCCGAGGACCACGTGAGCCTTGGGATAGTCCTGGCCAAGTCGTACCGCCGCTCTGGCCGTGGCGATGGCCGTATCGGGACGTCTTTGGTCTAACTGCAGCTCGGCCTCCTTCACCGCGAGTACCTGCATCGCAGGTTGTAGCGCTCGTGCTTTGCGTATCTCACTGCACGCCTGGTCCACGCGCCCGGTTTGACGCAATAGGTCGGCATACTCCACGACGGCGTACACATTGCGCGGATTGATCGTGATCGCTTTTCGGTACTCGGCTTCGGCGCCCCAAAAATCCCACTTGAGATAAGAGAGCACGAGAGCCAGCATGGCGTGGCCGTAAGCTAGCTTGTCATTGAGTGCAACCGCGCGTCGCGCTCCCATTTCTGCCCGCCTGCTATCTTCCACGGGATCTCTGCCCACGTATGCAAACGCATATTCATATGCCTCCGCCAGTGATGCCCAGGCGTCCGCGAACTCCGGGCTTCTCGCGACCGCAAATTCATATCGCTCGATGGCGCGCTGAAGCGTGGTCGGTGCTCCATAGTCCGCTGCGCTGCTGTGCGGATTCTGCCGCAAAAGCTCATTTCCTTCTTGCCACGCTATGACTGCTTCCGAATCGGGTGTTCGAGCGCTCGTACGGCTCGCGGTTCTGAAAAATTCGCCGCCAGCAATACCTATGGCTGCGCAACTCAAAAGCCATATTCGCCTCGAAAAGAATGGTGGTCTTCGCCGGTCCGGTTCGCGCTCCTCCCTTGGAGCGCATTCCTCGGCTTGAGGAAGACCAGCAGGCTCGCAAAGCGGCTCAGTCGAGCTCATTCGTTCGAAACATGGAACGTAACTTCCCCGGGGAATTGTAATCCGCACGCAATCATCTCGGCCCTCTTGTTCGTAATAGCTTTGGAGTTTGGATCTTAGACGCGTTGCTTCCACCCGGACGATCGATTCGGTCTTGGGATTGTAGTCGGTTGATCGCCCATAGATTTCGTTGGCGATGACGACTTCCTTGATTTCATCGCTTTTCCCTTCAATCGTCCTTTTAACCACATAGCGAAGAAAGCCGGCATTCCTCTCAGACGACGTAAAGCGCCGGTCTATCAAGATACGTTCGAGCTGCCGAAGAATCTCATCGCGCTCTGGTGCAATGCTCTGCGGACAGATTGAAGAAGCGGTGGACATCGTAGCATTGTGTCTCTACTCGGGATCACAAGTCGTAAGGAAACGGTAAGAATTCCTTAATTTTCAGGATCGAATCGAGCCGAGCCAGTTCCAGCGCCGAAATCCGCCGGATCCGTCTCAGTTACGCCGCTCATGAGCAATGTTTTTGCCAATCGATCGATTATGATCATGAACTTGGCGTCCTCTGCCGGAACGACGACGATCGTTTGCCGGATTACTATCGAAGAACTCGGTCGGCTTCAGTAGAAAGAATGTATTTTGCTGATGTAACGTCCACGTAACGCCCTTCCCGTACCCTCTCCTCGGCTTGCCGTATCACAATCGCTGTGATGCCATTCCTCATCGCTATCCGTCGGTACCTTCTGTATGCCGTCGGCCTCATGATGATTGCCGGAGGTGCAATGCTGGTCGAAGGTTTGGGCTTCGGCCAGGATGAGTCAGATTCCGGCGGCCACCGGTCATTCGCTCCGGTTATCCCCAAGACCTGGGACGAGCAGGCGCTTCGCACCCTGGAGCTTCCGTTGGCCAACCCTGAGTATTCGCCGGTGCACGTTCCGGCGAGCTACTATTACCAGATACCTGAGCGGCCGATCTACAAAAGCTATACCGTCTATGCGCCCGGACGGGAGCCGGAAGGCTACTGGCAGAGGTTGAAAAGCGCAGTTCCCGAAGTGATCTGGGGGAAAGATGACCAAGGCATCGAACATCGCCCGCCCCTGCAGACGGAAGTCGATTGGATCCGCGCCGGCGAACTCGTCTTCGATGCCGCCATTTCGTACTCAGCCGGTCCTGGGTTCCTGATCTCCCTCGCCAATATGCGCGATCCACAGTACTTCGCCACTCTGCAACCGCCGGTAAGCACCGACGGCGTTTTCCCGTTCGGCTCATATGTCATACGCAAACAGGGCAAAGTGGAGTTTGGGCAATCGTCCTGCGGCATGTGTCACACGCGTGTGCTTCCCGACGGGACAGTGTCGAAAGGCGCGCAAGGCAATCTGCCCTTCGATCGTACCTTCAAATACAACACTGCATTCCTGAGGACGCTACCGCCCGACGCCCAAAAGCGTACGCTCGACGGCTTCCGGCCGGTTGTCCATTCCTTTTTCGGCATGCCGTGGCTGCACCCAGATCCGGCCGACGCATATCCTGAGCTAACGTTCGAAAAACTGGAACAAATTTTTAGCGCCATTCCTCCCGGAGTGATTGACCGGCAGGGATCAAGTGCCCTGTACCCAGTGCAGATACCCGATCTCATCGGCATTAGAGATCGAATCTACCTGGACCACAGCGGATTGCAGCGTCATCGCGGTCCCGGTGACATTATGCGCTATGGTGCTCTCAATCAGGACATGAACCTGTGGGCAAGCTACGGAACGTGGATACCATCCGCAAAGGACGGAAAACTGCCTCCGCCCGCAACCTTGGGCCGCTATAGCGACGAACAACTGTACGCTTTGGCGCTGTTTCTGTACTCGTTGCGACCACCGCCCAATCCGAACAAGTTCGAGGAACTCGCTGCGAGGGGCGAAAGAGTGTTTACGAAAGCCGGTTGCGCCGGATGTCACACGGCGCCACTTTACACGAACAACAAACTGACGCTCGCGAAGGGCTTCCCGCTTCCGGCGGATACACGCCGCGACGCGATCATGCCACTGAGTGTCGGCACCGATGAGCGGCTTGCTCTCAAGACGCGCCGCGGCACCGGCTTTTACAAAGTGCCCTCGCTCAAGGGTGTATGGTACCGAGGCCCTTTCGAGCACGGCGGATCAGTGGCTACGCTGGAGGATTGGTTTAACCCGGAGCGCTTGCGCGACGACTATGTACCCACCGGTTTCATCGGGCATCATGTGACTCACCGCGCAGTGAAGGGCCACGAGTTCGGCCTGACGCTTTCAGATCGCGACCGGCAAGCACTGATCGCCTTTCTCCGAACGCTGTGATGGAGGCCTTCGGCGGGCGTTTTGCGGTGGCTGCAACAATCGGATGCGCTCAAGGAACTTTGGGCGTTTGACGGCGGCACATCATTTGCGGGATTTAGATCCAAAAAACGGTCGGCTTCAGTCGATAACCGATGTAGGCCGTTGTCACCGGGTGATCCTCCGGACGCGGAACATGCTTGTTCCAAAGGTGTACCAGAACACCACATATTGATTTGTGATCGAGCGGTCCTTGGGTCATCAACCGTCGCGCACTCGAAACGGAACAGGCAGTTCAGTTCGCCGAGCGAATACATAGACAGCGCCGAAACCCCATATTAGACGTTGCCGTTCAAGCCGCCATCGACTTTTCAGCAACATGGCCAGATGGGTATTATCAAGCGTATGTAATGCTCGATGAATTGAGTGACTGCTCGGCGCAAGGATAGTTCACCAAAGAGAACCAACTTCGATAGATATTCACTTTTGATGGCGCGTACCCAACTTTCGGCGAAAGCATTCAAATTAGGACTGCGAGCAGGGAGGCTGAGAGGTTGAACGCCGGCCGAACGAAGCGTGTCGCGGAAGGAAGCGCAGAACTTGCTGTCGCGATCATGCCAAACAAAGCGGACCGGAAGCAAGGCGCCGTCGTTGCGTACATCGCGGCGGGCCTGAAGGAGCGCATTCAAACGTCGCAAAAGACTCGCCTCCGGAGATTCCAACGTTGCTGAGTCAGTGGCGCTGTTCATTTTTTATCAATCGGCAACGTTCATCGACGGGGATGGGCAATAAAAAGCGAATACGATAGAATTCCTTCCCTAGGCAAACGCTTCTGCGATGTGACGGTGCAAACCGCAGACGGCAAGCGACACACAATCAACGTTCAGGCAGATTCGGTGCATGATGAGGCTGTCCAGTTCTTGGGACGGGCCGGCTGGGCATTTCCAGGCGACCAGGGATTGCCCAAGATTGACAAGAATACCGCTTTCCAAGTGCGGCCCGTCTACAACGTGACGCACCCGAAACTCATGGAGTGGGCCAACAAAAAGCGAACCTCTTCTGGCGAACGACCTGATGACGATACCGCAGCATGCGGCGCGGTCCCGAATCTCTGTGGAGACCATATGGCGCTCGGGCATGAAGTCACACCGCAATCAATCCGCAATCTTGCCGGCGTCGATCCGATCGTTCTTCTTCTTGGAAGCTGCAATCGCATCACGGGACGTGCGACCTTCACCTGTGCAGCATGCGGAAGCAAATGATCCTAAATCCAGCCAGTGAAGATGGTTGCTTCCATTGCTACCGTCCAGAGCTGCGGTAGAGTCCCCATCCAAGTATCCAGTTCATTGCGTGTCGCTCTAATCGTTTTTTGCCGATGGATCTGACCGCTTCCGTCCTTCATGCAAAAGCTGATCGTTTTCTTGTGAACATCCAAGCCGATGTAATACATATGTCTTGAGGAGCCTCCATGGTTGTCTCTGAATCAACATCCCGTTGAGTTCAGCTTTTTGTACACCACGCGCTCCTCCCTCGACTTAACATTCAAACAAACCGGACACGTTAAATTCATTCACTCCGCCCTTGGCCGTCAGGCAGGATTCTGCCGGTGTGAGCCGCCTGGGCCTGTCGTCCGGCTTGAGGGCGCCTTGCCTACATCCCGGGTCGTGGTTCGCCCAGTTGCATTCGCGGCTCGGCTAAGCGCGGATTTGGATGTTTGAAAGCGTTTACCTCCCGCTTCCGCGCACGGAAACGGACTGCGAGATCGCGACTTACCAGGACGCACGGAAACCGTGGATCCGTTTTGCGAGCCAGTCCTGGATACTCGAAAAGTACGTCGGCACGAATCGCTGCAGCGTCGGCGCTTCCGCGTTGCTTCCGACTTTTGCCTCGAACTGACCATGATTCGCCTTCGGAAGGATTCGCAGGGTGTAGTCCCTGTTGCCGGCGGCTTTGAGCGCCGCCTCCCATGCAGCCTTGTTCTTTTCGGCCACGACGTTGTTGTCCAACTCTCCCCAAACCGCGAGCGTCGGTATCCGGAGCTGACGAAGCGTCGGAACAGGATCGTAGAAGTACAGCCGCCGTATGAATTGCCAATAAGGATGATCCGGTGTTCCTGGAATCGTATCGGGCGCTTTTCCCATCCGTGCCAGGAGCTTCTCACGAGCCGCCGCGTATTCGTCCCAACCCCGACCCGTTCTTGCGAATTCGTACTGAAGCTTCAGGAGGGCGATAATTGCCTCGACGTTTTGTCGCGGCATCCCGGTCATCATCATTTCGTTCCGCGCCTGATCGATGGTCGTCTCGGCCGGTGGTACTCCCGCGCCGGAGATGCTGATCAGAAAGGCGATGTCCCTTGAGCGGACGGCCGCGAGCGGCATCACCCATCCCGCCTGGCTTATCCCAAGGAGTCCAATTTGGTCGCGATCAATATCGCTGCGAGTCTTCAGGTACTGAACGGCGGCTAGCACGTCTCCGGCCAGATCGTCGAAAGAAGCCGTATTCCAGTCCCCCGTCGATCCACCGACACCCCGCTTGTCGTACGCGAGCACCGCCATGCCGCGGCGTATCAGGAAGCGCGCCCAAGGAAGCATGTATTCCCGATTCTCGGCACCGGAGCCGTGTACGAGAATAGTCGCGGGATGTTTCCCACGCGTGTTGGGGCTGATGACCGTGCCGGTCAACTGAACGTCGCGACTCGAGAAGCGGACATCATCTTCACGTTTTTCAATCTCGACTCGCCGCCCGACACGCATAGGCGCACTTCCGCGCCGCCAACTCAGCGACGTGATCTTGCCGGTGCCGTCGCGCTGAAACTCGATTTGGGATTCGATCGAAGTCGAAACGGCAGCGCCAGGACCCGCGAAGAACTGATCGCGCCCGGTCGGATATAGTGTCCGAACCTCACCCGATTCATCAAATGCGACGAGCTGAGCCGGTTTGCCGAATCCGCTGAACTCATCCCACATCTGGAGGTACACGAAGGCGTTTCGTTCCCAGCGGTACACGCCAGTGTATTCCCGAAGAACCCTTTCATCCAAAGCCCTCACGACGAGAGGCTGCGGCGCCGAAACGGCGGTCGTGTGTCCGAGGAGAATAGTAGCAACTGTTTGGCCAATGAGTTTCCAGCCGCGCATTGGTCCCCCTGATATATACGCTGCAATCCGCCGGCCGAGCGCACTTTTCTTTTCGCTCCAAGACTTTTTCGCATAGTGAATCGGTGACGACGCGTGGACGCCCCAGCAGTCTTCCAGGTCAATCACCTAGGCTGCCTACCATCAATGTCGTGAGGCGAAATTGCGCGACGATTGCCGCCCCGGTCCCGGCGTTCTGAGCAATAGATCTCCCCGACTCGGGAAGGGTTTAGGTATCACCTGCATTTGCGAAAATCACTTGGTTGAGAAGCGCGCTCTGCTGCCTTTAGAGTGGGCCTAGGCTTTCGACCAGCCGCACAGGAGGCGGCTGGGATGAGCAAACGAGCCAGGCGGAAACCCGCGAACTCAAAACGGCCGAAATCGACACTCGGCCTTCCGGATCTGGACCACGGTAAGGCGGCCGTACTGGACAGCCTGCGTTCGCCAGAGTCCAAACGAGGATATCGACATGCCATCGATGAGTTCATTCAGTGGTATTGTTCTGAGCCACGACTTTCCTTCAACAAAGTGGTGGTTACGCGCTTTCGCATTTTCCTCGAGAACCGTGGCCTCGCGCCGGCCACCATCAATGGCCGACTTGCAGCAGTTCGCCGACTGGCGTATGAAGCGGCGGATGCCGGCTTGCTCAGCCCAGAGTTGGCAGCCAGCATCCGGCGAGTCAAAGGTCCCAAAAAGTTGGGCGTCAGACTCGGTAATTGGCTCATGGCAGATGAAGCGCGCCGCTTCTGGCAGACTCCTGATCGAGAGATCTTGAAAAGGCAAACGAGACCGAGCGATTCTTGCAATCTTACTTGGTTGCGGGCTCCGACGTCGCGAGCTAGCCGATCTAGAGTTCACGCACTTGCAGCAGCGGGAGGAGCATTGGCCATAGTCGATCTTGTTGGCAAAGGCGGGCACATTCGAACGGTTCCCGTGCCCGAATGGGTCAAGGCGACCTTGGATGCGTGGGTCCATGCAGCTGAGCTGCATTCGGGAAAGATATTCCGGTTTGTGTCTGCAGAGCGGGTAAGTGCTGGGGTCATGGGATCACTGAGCGAGTCGTGTGGCATGTGGTCAAGTTGTATGCCACAAAAGCCGGCTTTGCTGGTCTCGCTCCTCACGATCTTAGGCGCTCATGCGCAAAGCTTTGTCACTCCGCGGGCGGCGAGTTGGAGCAAATCCAGTTCCTGCTCGGACATGTTTCTGTGCAGACAACCGAGCGTTATCTCGGCTGCAACAGCGCATTCGTGGTGCCGTCAATGATCGCATCGGTATCGAACCATAGCGGCCACCTGCTTCAAACGAACGTGTCGCCGACTTCTCGTCCAACTGGAATCGCGCCCCTCGACATTTGGCGAAAGCCTTGTTTCCGTTTTGCAACCGAATTTCGCTACAGAGTCGGCGCCAATCCATCGCTGTGGGAGCGCCACATTGAACGTCAAATTTGCACTCGACATTGGCAACATACCGGAGCCCCTATTACGGGCGTTCGGACGATGACGCAAAACCCACGCCCTGCAGACACGGCGGACACGTCTTCGCGATCTCTCTCTCTGCTACTCGGCCCGAAATCGCTGGTCGCTGAGTAGAGTGGGCTACCGCAGGTACAGCAGACTGCTCGGAAGTGTGTGCTCGCCTGCCGTTTTGGCAGAGAGAAGGCTTCAACTATTTTGGCGGGTTAATGCCCGAACTGCGCACTTATGGTCAAGGAGACATCATCATGTCACAATTTGCTCGTTTCGTAAGGGCCACGCGCGGCCGTATGCGCCAGAATTTCAATACGCCCCGGAATCTCACCTGTATTAAGAACGCGACGGCTCTCGGCATCGCAAGTCTGTTAATACTCTGGATGTCGCTGTCGGCAAACGCGGCGTCTGCTAAAGCGTTCGTCAACGTCTCGACCCAGTTCTGCTTGGATAGCAGCGCCGACGGCCACGCGTACACGTTGGGTTGCAACGGCGGCAACTATCAGAACTGGACGGTCTCAGGGCAGCGCCTGATCAACGTCTCGACCGGCAAGTGCCTGGATAGCAACGCCAAAGGCGAGGTCTATACGCAGAACTGCAACGGCGGCAACTATCAGAACTGGGTGCGGGCCGACAAGCGTCTGATCAACGTCGCCACGGGCAACTGCCTAGATAGTAATGCCGAGCGCTCTGTCTACACCATCAAATGCAACGGCGGGAACTACCAGAACTGGCGATGACCTCGGGTCGGGCCCGCAGCGCAGCAAAATTCCGAGCTCGGAATTTCCCAGCAATGCGGGATCTACCCATCCATAGGGTATTTAGGCGACGATTTACTCGGCTGCGCGGGTGCCGAGGCCCGCGCCGCCTAAACTCTTATTCCCTGATCAACGCTTATTGACATCATCCATTCAGCGTGCGGCAGCGGCCCGGGTGCAGAAATCGGCCGGGCAAAGTTTCGCAGACCTTCTCTTCGATCGCTTAGCCTACCAACTTGCGGAATGTCGAGCCACTGAGACCAGCATTGCTGTCCTCGCAACGTAACCGATCATGTTGCGTCTATCCGCCAGTTTTCTCTCCGACGCAATTTTCGGGATGAACAACGCCTGGAAGATGAGTGGTTCGGGAACGGGCAGTCCGTTTAGCGGTTTAAGTCAGCCGCCCCTCGCGACGCAGGGTAGTTAGCAGAATCTGCCAGCCGTCATCACGCATTCCTGCCCGGAACTCACTGGCAATTGATCGACACAGTATCGCTCCACCACGTGCCAGTGTGGTCCGCCGAGCTAGGAACCGGGCGCTCGTCATTGGCCGAGAAGTACAACACGCCCGGACCGCACGGAATCGGCAGCCGCGTAGTGAATTTGCCCATTGTGTCCGACTGCGCGTTGAAAAACAGGTTCGGATTGGCGAACGCGTCGGCGACGCGGATGTGGACTACGTGATTGGGCAGGAAACCCGATCCGGTCACCTCGAACTGATGCGACACCGGTACCGTCACGCTGATGGTCAGCGGCGGGACGGTGGGTCTGGGCGGCGGCGTGGGCTGAAAGCCGATCTTACGTTCTTCCGCCTGCGCGTTGTCGTTCCACGCCTGCGCGCGCGTCGCGGGCGTCACGCAGACGTAATCGTCTGGGGCCGTGGCGCGCCAGACGAACCCTGTCTTGCACGGAATGTCGAAAGCGTAGCATTTGTTCGATCTCGGATTGTTGAGCGGACACTTCGATGCATCGAACCGGGGCGGACCGGTACGGCGAACCGGGGCGAGCCTGTTATCCGATTGCGCCTGCGCGCGCACTTCAGGCGTCACGCACACGAGATCGTTGGGCGTGGCCACACGCCAGACGTATCCCGTTTTGCACGTACGCGGATCAACCTCGCCTGCGGACGGCGCGACGCCTCCAATAAACAGACCAATCCCGAGTAATCGCAGATACGTCGATGCGATCAACATGATGACACCTCCCAGTTGAGTTGATTGGCCTGATTGGACTGCGGTTGTGCAGCCCCACCGGTCATCAGTTCGAAATAACACTAGCACCGTTGCTCGACACGCGCCTAGTAAGAATGCGACATGGTCCCCGCAACATGGCCGGGGCACGCCTGCAACTGGCCGCAGCGGGCCTTTGTCAGACGGCAGCAGCTATCGACGGAGCCTGGGGCCGCGAATCACCGAGCAAGCAAAGGATGTCCGAAGGAGCACTTCCACCTAGTTTGCGGAAGTCATGCACGAGGTGCATCTGGTCGTGATAGTACAACTCGTGCGCGATGGAACACCACGAGAGACGCGGGTCAAGAAGCTTCAGGTCGATCGCGCTTTGGAATCGCGCAACGCGGGTGTAGAGCTTGGGCGAGAACCCCACCTCTTTGGAGAAGCATCGCTCAAAGTGGCGCGTCGTCCATCCGAAAGCCCGGGCAATATCCACGATGGACACGGCGCCCTTCGCTTTCAATATTCGATCGGCGGCCATGAGCATTGGCGACTCCACACTGAGCCGCGGCAGTCGGCTCATCAGAGCCTCATCGACATGGTATACGCGCTCGGCGAATGAACCCGACTCGCCCAACAGTTGGTAAAGACGATGTAGTTCCCGGCCGAGGACGCCACCTCCCTCGTGCGCGGCGTTGGTGAGCGAAGCCATTGGCACACCGAATAAACGGCTGAAGCCCGATGGTCGAAAGAAGATGACGAACGACGAGAGTCCCGGCTCGAGTAGTTCGCGCACGGTGGATGATCCGAATGCGCCTACGACAACAGTGGAAGGCGTCGCCAGTAGTTCATTCAATGGAGTCAGCACTTTGAGCGGCGTGCCGAACTCGAACTTCAGGATCGTTTCGACTCGAGGCATGCAGACCGACTGCACGCTCTCGTCTCCACGAATCGCACGCTGCGCATACGTCCTTACGAAAGGGCGGAGGATCGCGCTTGGTCCGGCACTTTGCAGGTCCTGCACAGGCAAAGGATACCTCAGAAGAGAGAAATTTCGAATGTGCCTACAAAAAATTGCCGACTCTGTTGAGAAGGCGGACGTATGATCGACACAGCCGGCTCCTCGGCGCAGGATGTTGATTGCGAGGGGTTCGAATCGGGGGACGCGGACTTAGCGATGTTACGATGCCGGGGTCAGCATAGAAGTTTGTAAGGACTGCGCTTTTACTCGTGACGAGAAAGACGATCACGCAGCTCGGCGTTCGTAATGATGATGAAGGATCTGCTCGCTATCGTCCTCGGGATAAAACGCCCTTGATCATTTTATTAAGAGATATGCCCAATGCTTTGTGCGTTTACCTTCGTTTCCGTGAATTGTCGAAGGAAACACGGATCGCGCCATTTTGATTCATCGGGAAGTCTAGCCGACTACACGGCAAAGTGAGAGCCGATCATCGGGCCTTGGCTGTCAGCCGGGTCCATTCGGTAGCTTCGGCCGGTTTCGGTGTTGCATCCTAGACACGACTACGCCGATTTGTCCGTACCAGCCCAAACCGTAGCGGTAGAAGGCAAAGCCGATGACGCCCAACGCCACAAGCGCGGGTTGCTTTCCATCCACCCTCTTCGCCGCGCACCGATTCCCCACAACTTTAGTTCCCAACGTTTTGGGTAGCGACAGCATCAATAGCGGCACGATCGGGATCCTGGTCTCCGCATTCTGGTCTCGAATTGGTCAACTAATCGCCTCGAACGAAGGTCAACGCGAGGAACGGCACGAGGTTGAGGAGGAAGATGCCCACCTTGTAGAAGACGATTCCCGCAAAATTGACCGTGTCAAACTGCTCAGCCGCCACGCGGAATCGTCGGGCCGAGAGGCGATAGAGCCAATCGTGAGGAAGCACGAACAGGATGGACCAAATTGCCAGCAATACATAATTGATAACCGCACACCATAACAGCGCATGACGTGCCAGTTCGATACTCATCGGGGAGTCTCCTCAAGCAAATTATGACAACTGTTGGTCATCAAAATCGCGTGAGCAACGGAAAGCAACGGCTTAGGACAAGTCTGAAAGCGAGTATGGGAAGCATCCGAGTAGGATGGGCTTGCTGTCCAATTTCAAGTTGACGGGAAACGCCCTGGTCTCCGCTTCCTGCGGATGCGTTCAATTCGCGCAATGGCGAATTCTCGCTCATAGCTTGCCCCGCCACTTTCAGGGCAAAGAAGCGGATGAAGATCGGAAAGCGTTATTCCATATTCCGCCAGCCACTTCTCGATATTCGCCGCGATGCGCGAACGAGTTGACCTCCCGTAAATCGCTCGTCGTTGGTCACCTCGCGGAGAATAAAGTCAGGAACGATCAAAGCATAGGCTTCCGCGGCGGAGTTGAACTCTGCTTCGGCCAGACGCAGGCCCTGAAGTGCGCCTTCAAAGATGTCGATGCCAAAAGGCGGCACACTGTAGCGAGCCTTGCCGAGCATCTTTGCCGGGAGTTGCGCCAGCAAACCAAACTCGTCCTTTGTGAGGTAAATAGTCGTAATTAACCCCTGTTGTGCTCCGCTTGCCCGCGCCGGAACTTTTTGTGTGAGCTTGAATGTCGCCGGGCCACCGTCATCAGTCTGTTCTCGTAAACGTAGAAGGGTTCCGTCAATATAGCGGTCCGTGATACGCCGAATTCGCACTACATCGGCACTTGGAAATCGGTCGAGCAGGAAGCGACGTTCACGTTCGATCCGGGCGTACTTGTGCGGTGGCTCCATTCAACCATTTTTGCCAAAACGAGCGTCGTGAGGCTACCCGTCCCCGGTCTCACACACTGGCCACGTCGTCCATAGCCGCACTTGGTCACGTAACGCTCTACGGTTCAATCTCAGCAACGCCAACGATACGGACAAGTGCTCGTCGCGTTTGGAATGCTGGATCTCCACCGAACCGATCAGCTGAGATCAAATACTCCCCGTGAAATCAGACCGCTGGATCCTTCGCTACACCATTCGCCCGAGCGCGGCAAATAGGAATCACATCCACAGGGTAAGGGTGCCTGTTTTTGCCTGCATGCGATCGCCAGCGCTTCTGATGCGGATTGATGACAGATCCGTGAGTTTTTCCCAATTAGCATCGTTCGGAAATGTAGCCTCTCCTTTTCTTTCCGGCCAAAACCAATTGCACGAAGGAAACGTGATGCAATAGTATCCCGCGATCGGTCCGAAGACGGCCGCCACCCATCTCATTACTATCGGGTCCTCGCGTGCGCAGCAGTGAAGAAGACTAGTGTCTCCATTGTTTGAAATCGGGGATATAATCGGACTCCATCTCTGCGGCTCAAAGACAGGGAGTACCAAAGAGAATGAGCCGAGGGGTGTATGGAGTTCTGTAACGTCTGAGGTCAGGGGAGGCCGAAAATGACGATTTCCAATACGACGCTCTATCGTGGCATCTTTGCCGCTTGTCTTTTGCTGTCCACCATGGCACGGCCAAGCCGAGTGTGGGGCGAGGATGTTCTTACCCAACGTAACAACAACCTGCGAACCGGAGTTTCTTCGTGGCCTGGACTCGACCAGGCAACGGTGAAAGAATTCCAGTTACTTGCCTCGAGGCCAGTGGATGCTCCGGTACTGGCGCAGCCCCTGGTAGTGCAAAATCAGAACTGGAAGGGCCAGCGGCTTTCCGTACTCTGGATCGCAACCGCGGCAAATACCATTTATGCCTTCAATGCGGATCCGCCCTTCCAATTGCTCGATAAACTTCACCTCGGCGCAGTGTATTCCCCGCCCTTCGATGAAAAAGGAAATCAAATTGGGGGAGCTCAACTAACGTTTTTAAAGCCAGAGTCGCCGGGATTCATCGGCATCGAGTCTACTCCGGTTATCGACGTTGTGAGCAACACTATGTTTGTCAGCTACCGGACGGGTAGTACTAAGTTGAGAAGTGCTGGGCAGCAGCATCTCGCTGCCATAGACATCACCAAACTTTCTGTAATAAAAAATGTCGTCGTCCCGGGTAGTGACGGCTGGTACACATTGCATCGGAACCGAGCCAGTCTCCTCCTGGATAACCACGTCATCTATATAGCGTTTGCGGGAATCATTGAATACAATGCAGGCAAGAAGAACGGTTACGGAAAATCCTGGCAAGGCTGGATTCACGCGTTTGACGCAAATAACTTACATCATCTGGGAGATTACCGCACAATGCGTGATCCGGCAAATCATGGAGATCCATTGGAGGATACACGCGATGGAGGCGGCATATGGCAGGGTTCGAGTGGGTTAGCCGCCGATGGTAACGGAAATATTTTCTTTGCTACCGGGAACGCCAACAAGGATCCCGCACCGCCCGATCCTGAAAACCTCTCTGGCAGTGTTATCCGTTTGAGCGTCACCCGCGCAGGCCGTTCCAGTCAAATTGTGATGAAAGCCGCGGATTGGTTTACCCCCTATAGCAAGCTCTGGCAGGACCATCACGACATGGACCTCGCTTCTGCCGGCGTGGTGCTGATACCGGGTACCAACTATATGGTGGCTGCAGGCAAGGAATCTATTCTTTACGTTCTCGATCGGAACAACATGGGCAAATTCGATGCCCGCCCAACGACAGAATGCGCACCACCACGCGTTGGAACTTCAGTTGTAATTTCAACGGAAGCAGGAACCTCGGTCCCTGACGATCGGAAACGCGATTATGTAGTGCAGAAGTTCCCGATAGCAACGAACCAGTACTTTGCGGCAGACCACCGTCCGCTTCGTGCGTGCGGCAATGACTTCCATCTCCCTTCTGATCCCGGTTTTGATTTCACCCAGTGGCCACACGTTCATGGGACGCCCGTCTTCGGCGATTTTGGGCATGGCACGGCATTTCTATATGTTTGGCCGGAGAAGGATCATTTGCAATCGTTTCGCTGGCTAGGCACCCAATTTGATGAGAAGCATCCGAGGATTGCACGAAATTTATCTGGGCAGATGCCACTGACTCCACCCTGGAAGCACAATCAGCAAGGACAAGTGGGAATGCCGGGGGCGATGTTGTCTTTGAGCGTTGATCCGACGAAGCCCAACGCCGGCGTCCTGTTCGCATCCCTACAGACGTGCGGCGACGGAAACATTTGGCGTGAGTGCTCACCGAAGGCATGCGGCAAAGTCGATGAAGCTTTGTGTAACCACCAGGAAACCGGAATGCTCCGTGCGTTCGATCCAATCTCGCTTATGGAACTCTGGAACGATCAAGTCAGCACAAATGCGACGCTCGCGGGTAAGAATTACGGCTTCGCGAAGTTCGTGCCACCTACTCTGACGAAAGGAAGAGCGTACCTTGCTACCGCATCCATCCCCGCACCCAACACGACTTCGATCGAAGCTATCGCCCCGGTATCCGGATCGGTGCGAATATATGGCTCTTTGGGTGGTGTTATCTGGCAGTACACCGGAACCCCGTGTGGCGGCAAGTCCTGCCCGGGATGGATCCGATTAGACAACGACGACTTAACCATGGCTGTTGCAGCAGCTGGCAACAACCTTTACAAGCTGGAATATGACGGCGCGATCTGGCGGTATGAAGGAGGACTTTTTGGAAACCCTTGCCGATCTGACAGTTTTTGTCCAGGCTGGCGACAGCTAGACAACAACCGTAAAGCCGTTGCAATTGCGGCAGGCGGCAATCAGCTTTACCAAATGCATAACGACGGCGCCATTTTTCAATCGACGGGTGGACCGTGCAATGGCAACTCGTGTCCAGGGTGGCTGCCTCTCGATAACAACCCCAGCACGGTAGCGATAGCCGCCGGCGACGGTTCGCTTTACCAGATGCACAACGATGGCGTGATCCTTCAGTACACGGGCACGGCCTGCCAGGGCAACTCGTGTCCCGGGTGGGTGCCTCTCGATGAGAACTTCAACACAGTGGCTATCGCCGCGAGCGGCGGTTCCCTGTACCAAATGCACAACAATGGCGCTATCTTTCAGTACACCGGCACGCCGTGTCTGCGTGGCTCGTGTCCCGGGTGGCGGCTTCTCGATCAGAACTTCGGGACTGTCGAGATCGTTGCGGGCGGTGGCTCCTTGTACCAGATGCACAACGATGGCGCTGTTTTTCAGTACACAGGCACGCCGTGTAATGGCAACTCGTGTCCGGGGTGGCTGCCTCTCGACAAGAACTCGAGGACGGTGGCCATAGTTGCGAACGGCGGTCCCCTGTACCAAATGCACAACGATGGCGCAATTTTTCAGTACACGGGCACGCCGTGTGGCCGTAGCTCATGTTCGGGGTGGCTGCTTTTAGATAATAACGCCAGAACGGGAACGATAGCGGCGGGCGGTACGCAACTATATCAGGTTCACGCGGATCCGGTATATCAGTTACACGATAATGGCGCGATTTGGCGTAACGTCGGTTTGGGCTGGTACAAGCTGGACAATAACAGCGCATCGGTAGCTATCGCCGCTTCCGGAAAAGAGCTTTTCCAGTTACACAAAAACGGGTCTATCTGGCGTTTCATCGGCATTCCGTGCGGAGCGAATTCTTGTCCAGGCTGGGAGGAGGTGGATAACAACTCGGCTGCGACGGCGATTGCGGCCGCAGGCAAGGAGCTGTTCCAGTTGCACAAGAATGGCTCAATCTGGCGGTATCTGGGAACGCCGTGCACGAATAGCTCCTGTCCAGGCTGGCAGGAACTGGATAATAATCCAGCTGCGACAGCGATCGCGGCCGCCGGCAGGGACCTGTTTCAGTTGCATAAGAATGGCTCAATCTGGCGGTATTCGGGAACGCCCTGTGCGAATGCCGTCTGTCCGGGCTGGGAGAAGCTGGATAACAATGCGGCGACGATGGCGATCGCCGCAACTGGTAAGGAACTGTTCCAGTTGCACAAGAACGGTTCAATCTGGCGATTTGTGGGAACGCCGTGTGCAAACACTTCGTGTCCGGGCTGGGAGAAGCTGGACAACAATCCCGCGGCGACGGCGATCGCTGCCGCTGGTAAGGAATTGTTCCAATTGCGCAAGGACGGCTCAATCTCGCGGTACGTTGGGACACCGTGCACCGCGACCTGCACGGGTTGGCAAAAGCTGGACAATAATCACGCGTCGGTTGAGATCACGGCAGGCGGTAAGGAACTCTTGCAACTGCACAAAGACGGTTCAATCTGGCATTACCTTGGAATGCCGTGTACAGCGAGTTCCTGCCTGGGGTGGCAGCAACTCGATAATAGTGCTAACGCGAAACTCATTAAAGCGGGGAGTCTGCAATAGCGCCGATGCTGGGCGCAAGAGTCCTGAGAGAAGATTGCCGGATTCGTATGTTCTAGGAAGCGTACACATTGCCCCCAAGCGGCTTAGCCTTTCTGGAGTGCCCGCTACGTGGCCGTAGAACGCGCATGCCGCCGACGTGCGATGCGCACCCTTCAATCAGCGCAACGCCGACTTCCCGTCCAAGTGAAATGACTTTTAGCTCACTGGGCCGTCAGGGCGGATCTATGCGGCCCGCGGTTTTTCTTCCGGTTTGCGCGTGGCACGGGAATTATCACCTGTGTAGCGCGGGATCACATGCACGTGCGCATGCTCGACCGTCTGCCCGGCAGCTAAGCCATCGTTCACGCCGATGTTGAAGCCGTCTGGCTTCATTCCGATGAGAAGCTGCTGCCGGATTTCGGCAACCAGGGCCCATATTGCTGATGCTGCCCAGCACTTAGCTCATAGATCGTGCTTGTGTGTTGGCGTGAAATGACGATTGAATGCACGTCTGTAACCGGATATGCATCTGCGAAAGCAATCGCATGCTTACTCTCAATCCACATGCGACCGGAATCGAGAATGCAGAATTGGCAAGACATTCGGATTCTCTATTGATTCTAAGAAACCCTGAGTATCACGCCGCAGCTACCGGCCCTTGGTGTCAAAGATTTTGGTCTTTATAGCGGACAGAGCCTCTAGGATCTACACGGCTCGGCGCGGCTCACAAAAGGCGGACTAACGACGAATGCGCTGGAAGCGTTTTGAGGTAGAGGTGTGCCGCGCACTACGCAGCAGCCGTTTACGTGCGCGAATGTACTCGTCGTGCGCGTCATTCTCCTGGTGTCGTTGGGCATTGAGAGCCACCTGATCGGCTACATTGAGCGCATCGCCGTCGCATGCTGAAAGCATGTGGCACAGTCTGTCAGCCTCGGCCAGGTAAATCTCACGCGCAGCAATGTACTGGTTCCGAATATAAAGAAAGTCATTTCTGTCCTTTTTGCGGCCCACAAATCCCGATAACGTTTTCGGCCCTGTCTTCCGCGCTTCTCCTCTGGTTCTGCGACCCATAGGATTTGGATCACGGTGACCGCCGTCACGTTTCCCTGTGGGTATTTCTGAACGAATATGCCCCACATGCTTAGCACCGTTTTTGTCAAGGCTTCCTATTGCGAACAGTGCCAATTAACCTCCTTCTCTGAGAAGCCTTGACAGAATTTCCGTTAGTGCATCTTCGGTTGCCTCGGAGCGGGTGTTGCGCGATCCACCTGTGTGAATCGAGAGCCATCTGATTTGGGTAGACAGGCTCTGTAGATCTGACCAGAATGATTGTCTTTTGGGTTTCTGCATTTGAAGAATCAGCCGAAATGCTTCACAGTAAAATTCCAAGGCTTTAGAACGAGCGAATTCGCTCTCGTCGAGATCGCCTTGATCGCGGGCTGAATTTGCGACGGCAACAAACAGTCGCGCTAAATTCAGATCGCTGGCAACCAGATCTAGCGAAAGATCTCTCTCAGTCTTGTCGTTCTTTTTTTCCACGACGACCTCATGCCTTGAAATGTTGTTGCTAAATTTCCGGTGTTATAGTTTACTCCTGCATTTACTCGGGAAGCTTCCCAAACTATGGACGCTTTCCACCTCTGATCAAAAGGGTAATTTTTCGGCTGGCAAATACCTACTGCCGGACTCGCAAACGTTCTGGTCTGGATTTAGGAAGTGTAAGATTCTATTCAGATATCGAGGTTCCTAGGTTGAGCTAGGCGGGGCTGCCGCTCGATGGCAGCCGAGGGGGGCATCCTCTCTCAAATCTACGCCACCTTCGGGGCTTTGGCCTTGTCGTCGCGTGGATTGCCGCGAGTGCTTCGATTTGCTTCGATGCGCGAGGAAGCTAAGCAAAAGCCTATCGAAATGCCTTCCGATTAGACGTCTCTAATTCGCGAAGGATGCGAATACTCGACGTCGAGGACGACGACTCGATGGCGGCTATTTTCGGCACGGCGGTCGAGGAGATCAGCATCGAGATGATATTATGTCGCGTTTCGGACAGAGAGCGGGCGCTCAGAGCTGATCGTTCATCCGGTGTGCTTCGTGTCGTCTCCACATTGCGAAGCCGTCAACGAGTTCCCAGGCGTCGCCGAAGTCGAGATCTTTATCTGTCAAAACTGTAACGAACCCGTAGAGATTGAGGAACAGACGCGGCGGGCTTAAAGACTGTTCTGGAATTGCGGGAGCAGCGGTGCCGCATACGTAGCTTCAATGTCTTTAGTGAATACGTCTTTGTTCCACGTGTTCACTGGCTCGGGATGGACGGCCGACACCTGACTTCGACATTCCGGCGGAATCATTACGATACCAACATTGCTTGTGGCGTCCGCATAACAGCCTGTCATGAAAGCCCGTAAAGCCCTTGTGAGAATGACTTGCTGCCAATGATCCGGATCTCGCCTATCGAAATAGGAGACGGCCCTTCTCAGGTACTTAAGAGCTTCGTCCTTTTCAGCCTGCCTTTTTTGCCTATAGTTGTCGTCCGGTTTCAAGCAGCAATCTCCTTCGAGCTTCGACGTATAGTCCTGGCATCACGCAATACACGTCTGAGCAGGTCTACCATCTTGGCATTCTCTGGAAGCTGCTTGAACTTGCGGATGTGGAGTCCGGCCCTTACCAATGCCCCTCGTAGCTCATCGTGGCAATTGCCGTCCGGCAAGGCGAGATCCGCAACGATGCCGTGCGCCGCTATCTGGAGCACAACCCGCAACTGCCGTTAAGCTTGCGCCAGATCGATCCGCTCATCCGGCAACTTACTCAGTATCGCGACCTTATTGAAAAACGAACCCGTCAGGAGAATGACTTATGCACGTTGTAGAACTCGAACGCTCACTCCGTCAACTACACCTGAGCGGGATGGCCACCGTTCTCGAAACTCGCCTTCGCCAGGCCCAGGCGGAAACCATGGCTCCTATCGATCTGATCGCCTGTCTGGTATCAAATGAGCTTACGCTTCGCGCCGACCGATTACTGCAGCGCCGCCGCAAACAAGCCCGGTTTCGTGATCCGGACAAGACGCTCGATAATTTCGACTTCAACTTCAATCCCAAGATGAATCGCAGTCTCGTGTTCGATTTAGCCACCAGCACATTTATCGCCAAGCACGAAGACGCTTTGTTCCTTGGTCCGGGTGGCACCGGCAAAAGCCATTTGGCCCAAGCGATTGGGCAAGCCGCCATTCTGCAGGGTTATAAAGTGCTCTATCGCGAAGTCCACGTCCTTTTGGATGAACTGGCCGAGGCCATCATAAATGGCACGCGCACAGACTATATACAATCGATAGCAACGGTACCCTTGCTCATCGTCGACGACTTCGGCATGGCCAAGCTGCCGCACACCGCCGCCGACGATCTATTGGAAATCGTGATGCGTCGGTATGAACGGTTCAGCACCCTGTTGACTTCGAATCGCCCGGTGGAAGACTGGGGCAAGCCGCTGGGCGATGTGGCCGCCGTGAGCGCCATGGTCATGTGCTCAAGTGCGGTCCACGCAGTTGGCGTACCAAGACCCCGCCCGAATCATACGAAAGAACGCCTTTTACTACGAGGGCGCTGCCCTCGCGCTCCCGGGATTTATCGCTTTGGGCCAGAATGGCTGAAAGAGGTTCAGGTTTGTATTGACTCAAAAGCGACGAGACCTTCGCCGTCCTGGAATACACGCTCGCGGCAGAGAACAACTTGACCCGGCTGAAACTCCCATTGCTCACCTTCGGGTTGCGAGTCCGTGATTCGAAACAGGCCTTCTGCAAGAGATTCCGCTTTAACGGGGCACCAGCAATCCGTGCCTTCATTGAGAAGAGAGACATAGATCGTTATAAGTCCGTGCTCCACCTTCACAACACCGAAGGGCCACAATCTTTTCAGCCAATTGAAATACCCACGCTTGGTGGGTTCGGCTCGCGGCTCATCAGGCGCAGGTGCAACCGGCGCAGGAGTAGGAGGTGGAACGACTTTCACTTCTGCGGGAGGCGCCGCCACGATGGTCGGCTTTTCCGCTTTGATTTCAACGATCGGAGTTGCCTTCGCGACCACAGCCTGCACCATGTCGTTCGTAGTGGCGAGAGATTCTTTGACGACGGAGGTCGTCGCCTGGGACATGGCTGCCGTCGATCGCTTCTGGACATCGCTGGATTCTTTGACTTGCACGCGCACTTGGGTCAAGCCGGCCGCGAGACTCTTGTTCGCCGCGCTCGCGATCGTGAGGAGAGTGTCTGTCTTCCATAGAAGACTATCGAAGCGGCTGAATACGCCGTTCTGGAACGCTGCTGCCGCCTGCTCTTGATCGCGACGAATTGATCGCATTTCGAGCACCAGGGAGAGGCACGTGCATGACACAACGACGATCCCGATCGTCGCAACCACCAGCAGTACGTTGACGACATGGGCGTGGAAGGCCGCTTCGTCGATCGACTTGTTTTGGGACGCGGTCGCCGGATAGATGCTTCGGAACCAGCGGCTGACGGTCATGCGTTCAGCAGGTCTTGTGCGAATACGACGGGGATGCCTCGCAGCTCGCGCCGCGTCAAGATCCGTCCTCGAGCGTCATAGCCGGACGCTGAAAGACGCCAGGTCTGGTCGGCGAGCTCCTGCGCGGTGAACTCCGCACTACGGTGAGCGTGATGGTGATCGATGAATCGAAGAGTGTTCTCGCACGTCAGACGAGCGCGACCGTCGCGAATATACTGCTTCGCTTGTGCAAACGAGGTGAAACGGGCACCACCCGTAGTCGGGTTCTCGATGCGGATTTTCACGATTAACGATTGAAAGAGGAGACACCCCTGGTGTGGGGCGCGCGCGGGCGAGTCGCGAGCACTGTCGCGAACGGGTACTACTTAAGCGTAATTATAAGCACATTTTCCCAAAAGACACCACGCTTTGCGGAAGGAAGTCGTTGCGCTGTGGCTTGCCTGCTCTTTGCTTCGGTAATGGCTCAATTTGAGCATCGCTAAATTGGATGCTGATTTTTGTAGCGGGCAAACGCGTTCACGGCCTCGCGTTCCAACCTCCGTGCCTCTTCAAGGGCGAGGTTGAATGGAACGAGATTCTTACCTTCCGCAATTGCGAGATCTCTCTTCTGTTTCGCTCTGTACGAAGTCGCTACGGTTCTCGAAACTACTTCCGCTAGCAAGCGCCGATTTTCGTCCATGCCGTCCTTCTCTAAATCGTACATCTGAACATTTCGGCTTTTTACGAATCGGATGGGCTTGAAGCGCCAATTGTTCCTACGATCCTAGGATTCCTTCCAAGACTCCTAAGGTGGGCAATTTCAAATTGAGCCACTACCTTTGCTTTTTTCTGTTGATACCCGAACGGGTGCCTCAAAATGGGCATAGCCGCCTCTGCTTAGCAGGCCAGGATCAGGCACCCAGTCGGCTCTCTTCCACAAGCGCGATAGTGTAAGTGCCCGAGTTCAGGTAGTTAGCCCCGTGGTACTATGAGGCCTCGGAATTGCCCTAGGCATCCTGGTGAGCTGAGCAGAATTCACAGCTACGGAGGAACTATGGCAGCCTATTTACTCGCCGCAAGGCCGATCCCACAATCGCGGTTAAGCGCGATCGACAATCCCGAAGCGGTAGTCAAAACGACAACACAGTCCGACGATTCCCTAGTCGAATCCGCTAAGATAGGCGACACTGATGCATTCGCCCAACTGATCGAACGTTACCAGCGATTCTGTTTCTCGAAGGCGTATTCGATTGTGCGGAATCACGGAGACGCCGAAGACGAGGTGCAAATTGCATGGATCCAGGTTTGGACACATCTTGGGTCGTATCGTGGCCAAAGATCGTTCGGAGGTTGGCTTGGCCGCATTGTATCCAATCGGTGCCTGCTCCGCCTGCGTAGGGCTAGGTTGGCGCCGATGATGTCATAGACGAGGTGTTCGATGGCGACGGTCCCTTCCGCTTAGAAGTGATCGATCAGCGGGCTGTACCCGAGCATCAGGCAGGAGACGACGAGGTCTTACAACTGCTGAACAAGGAAATCCGCGGCGTTCCTCGTCTGCTGCGGGAGGTCCTGGTTATGCGAGATCCGCGTCAACTTGTCATGCGAGACATCGCTACAGAGTTGGGAATCAGCCTACCCGCCGCTAAGTCCAGATTGCTACGGGCACGGTTTGAACTCAAGGCGCGGCTGGAGAAGCGCCATGGCAAACAAGGCTGCGGCAGTCTGCTCATGGAGCGCAGGCGAACGGTCGCAGCATACGTGCGGGCTATCTGATCGCACTGCTTCCAAACTTTGTTTGACAATTGATTTCATGCGTCTATCGGATCATTCGTCTCGTTGCGCTGTGGCTGCCTGCTCTTTGCTTCTTAGCTGTAGTAGCTGGAACTTGACCCTACGGAGACGTCGACAAAGGTTAAAGTGTCAGACAGGCGCTTGAATCCGAGCGGATGTTTCCGCTTCCGGTTCCCCGACCGTTCGGGCGCAATTCCGAAACAGTACCTGATATCTTCGACTAGCGCGTGACTCGACCGCAAACTGTGTCGACGAGAGAAGAGACCTGCATGGGAGCCTATTCCGAAATCTGCTAGCTAGCCTCTGGTATAAAACGACAATTTACGAATAGCCCGAAAGAGTGGTCATATGGCAGCCGAACTATCGATGAAAAACAAAACCCTGCTCATGTTCTCTTCGTCGCTTGAATTGGCAACCGGAATTGCCCTTATCGCAGCTCCGAGTCTTGTTGCCAATGTGCTTATCTCAGCCGGGCTTACACCCAGCGGTGAGGCAGTAGGCAGGGTAGGTGGCTGCGGTCTTTTTTCGCTGGCAATCGCATGCTGGCCCCGAGCCGAAGGCAATCACACGCAGCCTATCAGAGCTTTGTTCCTGTATAACCTCATGGCGGCGTGTTACCTGGGTTATCTAAGAATCGGCGGGGAGTTCAGTAGTTTTCTTCTCTTACCGGCTTGTGCGCTTCATGGACTCCTGGCGTTGTTGTTTATTGTCGTTCTCGGAAATTCCAAACTGATTCGCCAATAGGGAAGAAAACAGCATGCGCAAAGCAAGCTCGTTCCTCTGCCTTCGTGACGAGGTCTGCGAGGACATTGCCGGGCGACGGTCACAGCGTGGCGCTGCAAGTAGAGCAGGCAAGCAAAGCCAACCGGATCGTTTTCTCGGCAGACGCTCTTTAGGCAGCCCGACGCTCGTAACGATGATGGAGACCACCGACCTGAGGGATCGAAAGAATCGGACCCGCATCGGGCGTTTGCACAGCGCGCGGTTCCGGGGAATCCTTCTGCAGTGCCAAATGAGTTCGTGTCTGGTGATAGTAATCGGCATAAGCCCGCAGATGACGCCTCAAGCTGCCTTCGTTGAACACGATCATTTGATCCAAGCACTCCCGGCGAATGCTGCCAATCACCCGCTCAATATGCGCTCGCTGCCAGGGCGAACGCGGAGCCGACAACACTTGCTCGATTCCCATCGCCTTCACCTGCTCGACGAACTCATGGCCGAAGATGCGGTCGCGATCACGCAGTAAATACTGCGGTGCACTCTCCCACGGGAAGGCCTCTCGGAGCTGGTGAGCGGTCCACTCCGCGGTCGGATGCGCTGTGACCGCGAAGTGAACAATGCGACGCCGCTCGTGTGCCAGCACCAGGAACACGTACAAGACCTGGAACCGAATGGTCGGCACAGTGAAGAAGTCTACGGAAATCAGGCTCTGAATGTGATTTGCCCGGAACGTTCGCCAGGTTTGTGAGGGTGGTTTTCGGTCGCGTATCAAGATACTTGCTCACACTGGTCTCGCCGATGTCGATGCCGAGCTTGAGCAGTTCACCGTGAATGCGTGGGGCGCCCCAGCCCGGATTCTCGCGGCTCATGCGCCGGATCAGGGCGCGAATGTCTGCTGAGACCGCCGGGCGCCCAGGCTTGCCTCGTCGGACTTTCCAAGTCCAGAATATCCGGAAGGCCTTCCGATGCCAGGCAATAACGGTGTCGGGCTTCACGATCTTCAACGTCGAGCGCCACTCCGCCCACACGCGGGAAAGCCCTATCCAGAACAGTCGATCCGCGTTGTTCAATGGCGGGCGTTTCTTTGCCGAGCGTTGCAGAACTCCGATCTGATGGCGCAGCGCAATGTTTTCCAGCTGCAGAGCAGCGCGGCTCTTCATCGCGGACCCGACCACGGCCGTCATCATCGCGATCCATTCCCTTGTCGAACGACGCAGCTTTTGGAACCTCTGCAACCCTCATCATCTCAACCAGTTCCACATTTTCGAGAATCACAGACTTCGTTGATACTTCATAATCGTCTGCTCCATTCGGCACTCTCCTCGCGTGCTCCGGCACGCGTGCTCGCCGTGTGTCTGCCAAGCGAAACTACGTCGATTCTATCTTCGATTTCCGCGCCCGCTTCCCTTTCAACGAACCTGCCAACCTCCTTCTCAGTCCGGCTGTTCACCCAATCCTCTACCGTTCTTCCACTTTCCGTATCAATTCAACGATTCAAAACCCATAGCTAGCGACATCGCCCTCGCCGCCCCAGCGGCTTACTTCAAACGCCCTTATCGAAACAGCCCCGGCTCCCGACATCCTCCGCTGCTCCGGCTTTCTCCTCCGCGGCTCCTTCGATAAGGACCTAGCGTTTTTCGTCAACTTGAATGGGGCCGCCGATTGGAAGACCGAAGCCGACTTCCAAATCCTAATCTTCGTTCCGAGTTGAGCTCTCACGTCTGCTCCGGGTCCTTGATTGCGGCAAAACCCGGGTGAGATAAGTGGTATGCTTCACGAATCTGCAAATTTTCGCTCTTCTTCCGATGAGGTTCCTATGACCGTTGTGTCTGTAAATGCGAATCAGTTCAGCGTGAAGGCGTATACAGGCGATAACAAGACCTTGTTAGCGTTTGACTTCGCTGATGAAGCGCTCGCCAAAGGGTTAGCTGGATTTACGATTGCCTGCAAGTTACCGGGAGCAGAGCCGGCCTTCTATCTTTTCAACTATCTTGCGTTCCAGAACCCGCAGAATCATGCACAGGTAAGCGGCGAGTTGCCGCACTCTACGGTGAACGCGCCCATACAGAAGTACCGTTGGGTAGATTTTGCGCACGCCCCATCGAGCGGCGGAACCCCAGTCACAGGCGCCTATGAGTATACAGTGACGCCGCGGTACTTCGATGGGAACGGGAAGATGCTTGCGATCGACAACTCGAAGAGCGTATCTGTAACCGTTCCGGTCGGGCCGTTTGTGAGCGGAGCGCTAAAGCTGGGATTCACACGCGGTTATATGCAATCGCAGGCGTATGCGCGGCACTTTGGCGGGAATACGCCTGTGCAGCCTGCGAATCGCCCGCTGCAATATGCAACGTCGGCAAAGGCCGGAACAAATCCGGCCGGGCAGGCGGTCACCTTCGCTCAGATTTATGACTGGATGGGCGCGACGGCGAGATTGCAGGTCTTCGATGTGCTGGACCAGGTTGTGAAGGACACAACGCTGCACCTCGACGTATTTGCATATGACCTCAATGAGCCGGATATAGTATCTGCATTTCTAACGCTGGCCGGGCAGGGGCGGATCCGTATCATTCTGGATAGCGCCCAACTGCACACTACGCACCAGCAAAAAAATAAGAAAACGGGCACGACGAAAACAGTCGTGCCACTCGAGGAGGACTTTGCCCAGGCATTTGCGAAGGCGGCGAAGGGTCATGCCGCGATCAAGCGCGGTTGCTTTGCGCGGTACTCGCATGACAAGATCTTCATCGTCTCGAAGAATGGCCTGGCGTCGAAGGTGCTGACAGGCGCCACGAATTTCTCGGTGAACGGCCTATATGTGAACGCAAATCACGTATTGATCTTCGATGAGCCCGCGATAGCACAGTATTACGCAGCGGTGTTTGAAAAGAGCTGGACAGTGTTGACCTCACCGAAGGCTTCGAAGAAGGTTGCGGCGGCATTTTCCGGGAGCGCACTGGCGACGAAAGCCTTCACGAGCACTGTGCCGAATGTGCCGAAAATGACGATCAATGTTTCACCGCACACGGCGGCGGACACGAACAAGATCCTGACCGCCATTGAGACACGGATCAAGTCGGAGGCCTCCGCGACAAACGGCAACGTACTGTTTGCGGTGATGCAGTTGACGCGTACGCAGTCGCCGGTATGCCAGACGCTGATCAATGTGCACAGCACGCAAAGCCTGTTCAGCTATGGGATTTCGGATTCTCCCGGCGGCGTGAAGCTGTATGCGCCGGGCAGCAAAACAGGTGTACTCGTTACGGGGCAACCAGGGCAGGTGTCGCTGCCGCCTCCATTCAACCGCGTGCCGACGCCACCCGGACATGAGATTCACGACAAGTTTGTAGTGTGCGGCGTAAACGGAAAAGATCCGGTGGTATGGTGCGGTTCGTCTAACCTAGCAACGGGCGGAGAGGAATCCAACGGCGACAATTTGTTGGAGATTCACGATGCCAATGTGGCGATGACCTTTGCGATCGAGGCGCTACTGCTAGTGGACCACTACAACTTTCTAGATCGTTATGCCGCGCCGCCGAGAGCGACGGCACCCAAGGCCCCGCTGGCTTCGAAGAGTGCGGCGAAAAAGGCGTTGGCTGCGAGTTCTATCCCGAAGCGGACTTCGGCAAAGACGGCTGCCGCGAAGAAGATCGCCTTAAAAAGGGAAGCGGCCAAGAAAGTATCTGCACAGAAAGTGAGAACAAAGAAGCGATGAAATCTGCGAGCAGATCGATGAATTCACGGATGGCGTTGCAGCGGACGGCCGCGCCGGTGGCTGCGATGGCGGCTCCGGCGAAGAAACGTGCGGCACCGAAGGCTGCAAGCAAGACTGCTGCCAAGCGGGTTGCGAAGAAGAGCGTCGGGCAGCGGACCGCAGTAACTCAGATGCCGCAGTCGCTGGAGAAAGCGGCGCGGCAGGTAGAGATGTTCCTGTACACGAACGATGCCTGGTCACTGCGGTATTTCGATCCGAATGATCTCCATTCGCTCGAGCGGAAGCTATTTGAATAACTGCAGTTTAGTGCGTTATCCGAAAGTTGACTGGTGCGATGCTGACTCGTTCTCAATGGTTCCGGCAACTCTGGTGATCCCGCTGCCGCGCCGTTTGCCGCCAAACAAGTCAGCGCTATCCTTAATTGGGACGCATGCAAAATAAGCAACTCGAAGACTCTTTCAACTCCATGCTTCGGGCTGACTATACCCTTCGTCCGCCGCGCCAGCGGCTTACTTGTAACGCGCAAAGTTGCCGTAATCCACTTTGACGTAGAGTCGGCATGTCGTCGATTGAAGTCGCACGGCACCAGATCCGACCAAAGTCACGGGGAACGGTAGCGCGTTATACGTCAAGTTGGGAGCCGAACGAGGGACAAAATCTATCCTTTGTCTTCGTCTCTTTTGATGCTGACGTAGCATTCCGCTTAGCTGTAGGCATGAAATCGTAAAGCCCGAACGGCTTCTCCAGGAAAGGAGCGGCGTGCCCCCACTGATTCCTGCGCGGAACCAGAAACCGTTGTCCGCAATATGATCGAAGAAACAAAGTATCCCGGCGCTGCGGTACCCCCTAGCGGTCTTCCTGCCCGAAGGCGCCGTCGTCAGCCTTCAATCCGCACAACCTAAACTGCCCGCGGCGGGCAGGACTTACCGTTTCGTCGCCGCCGGCGAATCAACACGGCTCCAGCCGCAGCCAACGTGGCCAGCGCGCCGGCGCCGGGTTCCGGAACCGCCGTAACGGTGGCCGCGCTCAGTGTGGCCAACGGTAGAGTGCCGGGATCGATATCCGGCGGCGCAAGGTTCGAAGCCGCGGCAAATGTCGACAGTGAAACATTCTGCACCGCTATCGTGGCGCCGGCCGCGGGCCGCAAAGCTTCAAACGTGAAACGGCCTAACAGGCCGCTAGTTCCGCTGAAGCTCCCAATAATATCGAGTCCGCTCTCCGCCGTAACGAATCCCAGCGTATTGTCGATCGCGCCGTCGAAGTAAATTCCGGTGTTCCCTCCGTAATCGAAAATCGTTCCATCGTTCGCCGCCAGAACCTTAAAATCTGTTGGATTGAACGCTAGGTCGAACGAGTAGGCGTACAGATCGTTCAGGGAATCCAGGCCGCTCACGCTCACGCTTACGTCAAACGGTTGGCCTACCTGCTGGGCGCCGGTGGCCGGGCTGATGGTCAGCGTGGCGGCGTAGACCGTAAAGGTTGAGCCGCACGCAATCAGTAACAGGGCCGCGGCCGGCGCCAATCGAAGTGTTTGTGGCAATTTAAATGTCATCTTTTGTTTTCCTTTGGACTTTCCTACCGGCAAACCGTACCCCTAGGCAAATGAGCTTGAACAAACGCCAGATCCAGGATATTTACCACGCCGTCGTGGTTGGGGTCGGCGAAGTCAAGATAATTCGGCTGGCCGATAACGGCTCCGAAATGCGCCTTGATCAAGTCGTAATCGGCGCAGGTCACCGCGCCGTCCAAGTTCACATCGCCGGCAGGCTGCACGTAAAGAGTAAAAGGTTGGCTCACCTTGTCGCCTATCGGGCCGGTGCTGAGAACGGTCTGGGCGGAAACCGTCAACGGATAACTCGCCGGGGCTAGCGGCGTACCATCAAAAATCAGGCCGCCGCCGGTAGAGGTAACCGCAAATCCATTCGTGGTTGAGTAAGTGCCGGTAAGTGCGATGCCAGTCCCGGAAGTCGACGGCAATCCGTCCCCGGGTGTGCCTGCGGGGTTCCTGGGAAAGCCGGCGGTCACCGGCAGGATGACGTTCGCCGGTACGCCCTGAAAAAGAACGAGCCGCGCGGGGAAGTTGACCAGACTGGCCGGTTCGTCAATCATCATGGAAACATTCCGCGTAAAAGACTGCCCTGACGTGTCGGTGAACTGGACGGGAATCAAGAAATTTCCAGGGCTCACAGGCGTCCCCGCAATCACTAAAGAAGTCGTGCCCGAAGTGGACGTCAAACCTTCCGGTAAAACAGCATTAACCTGCCACGTGCCGCCTAATCCGGCTGCGCCCGATAAGGTGGAGGAATTGATAGTCCCCGATCCCGCTACGCCAACTTGGAACAGCAGGACGGGGCTTACGCTCAAAACGGGAGCCGGAGGGTTCACAGAGATATTCAGGGTGAAAGCCTGCGACGTAAACCCCGGGTTTCCGCCGTAAGAATAATGGAACTGGATCGGAATCGTTTGTCCCGTGGCGGAAACCGGTGGAGTTCCCGAAATGTTCGCGATGTTGTTTCCGTTGTCCGTCAAGCTCGCCCAGCTTGGCAGCGTGCCCACCACTGACCAACTGAGTGGGACCTGTGTCGGCGTACCGTTCGCGGCGGCGGAACCGTCAATCGCGGCGATATTGTTCTGTTCCGCAGTCCAGGCGATATTCTGGCTCGCCGGAATCGTTGGCAACTGCGGTAACGCGACCGTATCGTTCAGTACCAAGGTGGCGCTCGTTAAACCAGGGGCACTGGCCGTAATCGCGCAGTCGGAGGAACAAGATGGCGCCGCACCCGTGGGAATGCCGCTCACGGTGGCCGTTCCGTTGCCGTTGTCTGCCAAGGTCATGCCAGGCGGCAAAGCGTTGGCGCCGGCTACGATCGTCGTTCCGGACGCGCCATTGGTCTGCACGAGCAATGTTGTAGATCGGCCTTGCGTGAAAGTCAAATGCGTGTCTGAAGCCGGATACACAAATTGCAAGCCGCTCGGGTCGCCCGCTGCCGGTGCATCGAAAATCGTGGCTGCCGCTGCAAATCTCGCATTTATGCGGTTGGCGGCTGGCGCGAAAACCGTGGTAGGGGCCCCGTAAACGGTCGCGGTGAACGTCTGCGTAGTCACCGACGTGCCAAAACTGTAATTGGACTGGTTGCCATTCGTAAGCGTCTCGCAATTCGCCAAGAAATCGAACTGATAGGTGCCGGGAGCGGCCGCAAAGATTTGTTGAAGATACAGTGCGCCGTTCGAGAAAGCGAAACCCGGAGGCAGCGTGCCCGAGATCCGGATACTGCAAGGTAATCCGGCGCTGGTCGAATCCAATTTTGGATAAAAGACCAGACTCCCCTGGCCGATGCTGAAAGCGGCCGCATTGGGCGTAGCGAACACCGGCGGTTGAGGAATGCGTATCGTTTGGTTCGCGTAATCGAAAGCATAGATATTCAGCGAATTTGCGACAAACGACTTGCAGATGGTGGGTATGTTCGCGGTGGTTTGAGTCACGCCAGTGGTGGGTTTCGCCGGGCAATCGATATCGTTATTCCCAATCTGGTCCGCCGCTTTCGATACCAGGAAGCGTCCCTTGTCGATGCGATCCGCAGTGTAATGAATGCCGGTGTTTGGATCGATATACCGGATACTCGGGGACAAGAAAGAATGAGATTTGGTCCCTTGAAATTCGGTCTGTATGAACCACGCCGTGCCGAAGCTGCTCACGTTAAACGACGTTCCGAATTTAGGGTAGGGTTCGTTGCCGGGGTAGTCGGGATACTTAGGATCCCACGTTGTGTAATTGAAGGTATTGTTCACGCCTACAACGTTATTCGTATGGTCTTCGAAATAGAACCCGTAAGTACTAAGATCAGCTGCTGACGGCAGTTCGGGAAGCGCGGGAGACGTTTGCGAATGAACGTCGGGGAGCGTGGCCGCAATGAACGTCTCGAATATTTTTTGATAGCCAACCTTGTCGTGTAGCATCTTCGCCAAATCGGGCGTCTCATTGGCAATGGTGTTGTTAGAAGCTTCCAGCGCTTTGATCGCGTTATCGTTATCTAGCGTATCCAGCAGACCGATGAGCGCGTAAACCCCAATTTCAGCGAATATTAGAACGATGCCGGCGACTCCCAATACGTCCGCAGCCCCGACCACCGCGCCCACCGCGGCATTTACCTCCAAAGAGAAAGATCCAACAGCCGAGGCGGCTGCAAAAGGCGCAATGCTGGTAATCGTGCCCGCGGCAATCCCCCCAAATACTCCGCCCATCGCAAGCGATACGCCGAGCCCGGTGAGAGCTCGCCACTTGTCGGTATCTCGTTCGGCCTCGAGCATCATATTCGCGCCGCTTACCGCCGCATTGGCAACTTGGCCGTCGTATGCACTTATCTTGTTGTCGTAGGCAACTAGCTGTCCGATCTCTTTAAAATAGGTCACGGTGGGACCCGGCAAGGGTGTGGCTTGAGGTAACCGCGCCGCTACGCAGTATCCCGGCCCGCTATACTCAATGCCGAAAGTTTTGGCCACTGTTGCATCCAATTTATATGAGCAAGGGTCCTTAAACCACTTCTGGTACTCTTTGACGGCTGTATTGTAATACGTGATTTCATTTTCCTTTACGGCTGTCTGCAGCCAGTTATAGAGGGCCTGATCGCTCGGCGAGCGCTTGGAAGCATCCTCCAGAATGACGCCCATGAGGTAGGCGAACATGAAGCTGCGGAGCTCGCTGCGCAACTCGAATCCGCCGTACTGGTAAATTACCGACGCTTCCGAATCCGCCATCCCGTGGATGCCCAGCCATAAATTGATCATGTTGGATTCAAAGGAAGATTGGCCTAGGCCACAGTCTTGTATGATCGCGGTCGCCGGAATCGGGGCAGTACAAGCCCCGTTCTTCCCGATGGCAGCACCAACGGCGCTAATGGCACCTTGCATAGGAACTGGCTTGGCAACAATAGGCCCCAACGACTCCGATCCGAGGCTCAGATTGATAGGCACTTGTGTATTGGGTACGATCTGGGTGTAGGTGGGGACCGTTAAGGGTTCGAGGGTGATATTTGCCTGGATAGGCGGAGGCTGTTGCGCGATTACCGGCTCGGCAACAATCAAAATGGAGAGAAAGGCGGCAAGCAATTGGCTGAAGAGAGAAGCTCTACGCGTTTTCATAGCAGGTTCCCTCTTGCGCGGCCGTCGAAAACCTGGCCATATGGCCCGTGTAGTTGCGCCGTCATATCACATTGCTCCTTCATCGAGTGTTTCCTCAGGAAAGTTACTGTTGGGGTGCCCGCTTTGTCCGATCGCTTCGAGCAGCCGGACTAACTCCAAAAGATTGTCCTTGAGTACGTAACCACAAGCGCCTGCGCGCATCGACGCTTGGCGCAATTCCGTATCGTCGTAGCCGGTCACGATCAGGATCCGTGCCTTCGGATCGGCCGCCCTGATCTGCTTTGTCGCCTGGACGCCATCCACATCCTTCATGCGGATATCCATCAGCACGACATCCGGTCTTTGTGCAAGGTAAGCGGAGAGCGCATCCGCGCCGCCTGTACATTCGCAAATGTCGCCGGCAAGAGGCAGTACGATACTCCTGATCAAGCGCCGTACAGCGGCGTTGTCGTCTACGATCAGGAACTTCATGAATACCTCGGCTTGCCATCACGAGAACTGTACGCTTGAGAGGGCGGGTGGGGAATAGAGACGGCTACTGACTTCACCTCGGTAGCATTATGGATTTTTTCTACGTACTGCCACGTAGGCGAAGCCAAAATCGAGAAATCGGCAGCGGACTAACCGAGCAGTTCGGACTTATGTTCCAGCGCAAACCGGAGCAGAGAGTTGGCCCCGGTCAGGTGGAGTTTCTGGGAAATGTTGGCGCGATGGGTGTCCACGGTTCGCGGATGAATGTGAAGTTCGCGGGCGATCACATTGGTTGGCTTACCCGCGGCGACCATGCTCAGAATGACCCGCTCGGAAGGCGTCAGCTCGCCGAGGCCCGGCGTGGCGTTCTCAAGAGCTTGCTGGCGCTTCCGGCACGTAAGCAGAGCAGCTGTCATGGACGAGCTGACAAATGGACGTCCCACCGCCACCGATCTAATTCCATTGACAATATCGATTAGAGCGCTCTCCTTGAGGATGTAGCCGCTGCCTCCCAGGTCCATCGCTCGATAGAGCAGGTCCACTTCACTGTGAATGGTCAGGAATATGATTTCCACACTCAGATTGCTCTTTCGAATTTCCTGCGCCACGGCGAAGCCACCCAGCTTCGGCATCTCCAGATCGAGAACGGCGACTTGCGGCTCCAGTTTCCGGATCAGTTCGAGACCGGTTTCACCATCGCCGGCTTCGGCCACCACCTTCAGGCCGGGCTCTTCTTCAATGACCTGCCGCAATCCTTTACGCACGATGGGGTGATCGTCCGCGATGACGATGCGGATTTCATCGGTCCGGCTTTCACCGGTCATCGCTCAGCTCCGAATGGATTTCGATAGTCACTGTGGTTCCGTGCCCCAGCGCGGAGTAAATCGCCGCTCTGCCGCCAAGCAATTGTGCGCGCTCCGAAATGCCGGTAAGACCGAAGCCGCCCAGCGAGCCCGCCTGTGCGGAGTCCGGCGCGAAGCCCCTCCCGTCGTCCCGCACGGTCAGGGTGAGCAGTTCTTTGGTGCGGCGGATTCGAATCGAGGCTTCGGCCGCCTGGGAGTGCTTGAGGATATTATTGATGCACTCCTGAACGATGCGGTAAAAGTTAATCTCAGACTCTTTGGGAAACACATCGTCTATTTCATCGATCTCTACCGAGAAGGCGGTTTGGGAAGCCGCCGAAGCGGTATCGATCATCGCCCGCAGCGCCGCCGTTAAACCGAGCTGGTCCAGTCGATACGGCCTGAGATTGTAGGAGAGCTCCTTTACTTCGCGAGCGGCTCCCGACGCCTCCGCCGAGATCTCCTCGACCCGTTCGCGCTGGGATCCGTTCAATCCTGAAACACCGGCGCGGGTCCGCAGTAGGAGCAGCGCCTGGTTTTGAATGATCACCAGGCGTTGGCCCAAGCTGTCGTGCAATTCCGCGGAGATGCGCTTGCGCTCGTTTTCCTGGGAGGCGATCAACTGCCGCGAAAAGGCCTGTTGCATAGCTCGAGCCCGCTCCACCTGGCCGAGGCGATAGCGCAAGCCGAACCACAGCGAGGCGGCTCCGCCCGCGGAGCAAAGCGCTGTGAACCACCAGGTTCGGTAAAACGGCGGGAGCACAACGAAGGCAAGATTAGCCCCGGCCTCGTTCCACACGCCGTCACTCTGTGCGGCCGTCACTTGGAACGTATAGCTGCCGGACGGCAAGTGCGGGTAGTAAGCCGTGCGCTGTGTACCGGAGTCCATCCAATCGCGATCGACTCCCTGTATTTTGTATCTGAACCGAATGCGCTCGGAGTCGATCAAGCTCAAAGCGGTGTACCGGATCTCCAGGTTCTCACGTCCCGGCGTGACCCGAACCGGATGATCGAGGGAAACCGGCGCGCGATCGATCAGAACGGATTCGATGACGACTGGCGGAGGTTTCGGATTGGCCGCCAGCTTTTCCGGGTCGACCACAGCCACACCGTCCTGCGTGGGGAACAACAGCCTACCATCCCGTGTCTTGCATCCGGCCGGCCACAATCCTCCATTACATTCGATATTGCGCATGCCGTCGCGTTTTCCATATTGGATGGAGGTGATGGTCCTGGTTTTGCCGGCGGCAAAATCGTCCAGTTGCTTTTTGCTGACACGATAGATCCCTTGATTGCTGCTCATCCAGAGGTTGCCCCGGGAGTCCTCGAGTATCTGGAATACACCGTCGCTGAAGAGCCCTTCCCGAACGGTATATTTCGTGAACCGGCCGTTTTCGAAACGGCCGAGACCTCCATCATAAGTTCCGATCCAAAGGACGCCCCGGGCATCTTCGTACAGCGCCCGCACGGCATTGCTGGGCAGGCCATCCTGCTCTGTCCAGGAGCGCACCCGTCCATTGCGAATGCTCGACAATCCCCCGTATCCGCCAACCCAGAGCGTGCCGTTGCGGCCGCTTAAGATTACGCGCGCGTCGTCGGCCGCGAGGCCGTCTTCTTCGTCAGCCCTCTCCACTGCCCAGTGTCAAGGCGGAACAGGCCGCGGCTGGATCCGGCCCACATGACACCAGCCGGGTCCTGATGAATAACCCGGATCGCATTGTCAATGTCACTGGGAACAATGCCGTTGGTGCTGACCGAATCGAAACTCCCGTTGCGCATTCGATGGAGCCCATTGTAGACGGCAACCCATAAGACACCGTCCCGATCCTCCGCGATCGCGGTTACGCGGTTTGAGGCCAGACCGTCAGCGGTCGTATAGGTCTTGAATTTGCCGTCCCTGACCTGGGTCAGGCCGGCACTCCAGGTTCCAATCCATATGGTTTCGTCGCGGCTCTGGTAAATGGGATAAACATTAGAATCCGGCAGTCCGTGGTCCTTTGAGAAGACGTGGATCGTCTGGGTACGAACCCGATACAGGCCCTGGCCGTCCGTCGAAAGCCAAATATTGCCTTCGCGGTCTTGAAAGAGCGTGTTGAAAGCGATCCTGGCGGGCTGTGTACCCGGCGGAAGGTTCATATACTGCACAACGCCGGCGCGGGAACGCCAGACGATTTCACAGTGCCAGACGTTCCCCAGGGAATCCCGATAGTCCGTGGCAAAGGCATTTTGAGCGCCTGATATTCCGTTCCGGCGGTGCAAGATACTCGACCAGCGCCCGTCGATGAGCCGGGCAAAATCACCTGTTCCGCTTGCTACCCAGATATTGCCGTTGAGATCCACACCGGCGTCCGGCGCCAGGCCGTCGTTATGCCATCCGGCTGGAAGGGCGTAGTGCGATTCTTGGCCGTGAACAAACAGATGCAAAGTGGTTTTATCGATTCCCCAGAATCCAGCCCGCCCGTCCGGAGTCAAGGAGTCCGAATACCTGTCTGCCCGCGGTATTGAGACGACAAATCGCCGGTCGGCCGCATGCCATTGGGTAAGGAATCCATGAGCCAGCACCCAGAGGTTGCCCCGGCCGTCGCCCGAAATCCCGGCGACGTCGTTGGACGGCAAACCGTCCGGCATCGTGTACGTCGTGAAACGACCCCGCTGATATTGAGTGACCCCGCCCAATTCCGTGCCGGCCCAGATGTCACCATCTGCCGTGCAGAACAGCGAGCCGAACCGGTTGCCCTTGATGCCCGGCGTATTGCTTCGGTTGAATGTGGTGAACCGAACGCCATCGAAGCGAACAAGACCATCAAAAGTTGCGAGCCAAAGATAGCCGTCCGGAGTTTGACAGATCGCCCGGATGATGTTTTGTGGCAACCCGTTATCCGCAGTCCACGAATCGACCGCAATCTGGGCCGAAGCAGGAAACTGCGCGCAGAAGAAAAGCGCACAAACGAAGAACAGCCGCAGGAACAAAACATGTGCTGTAGCTCTATGGAACACGCTGTACCCGCGGCTTGTAGCGCATTTTAGATTAGCGCGAATGGGTTTGGCGGCGTTAGTCCCTGGGGTAAATGTCCCAAAGTTTCGTCAACGCAGTTTTAGGCCACTGCCACCCCTGGCTAGAACGCGACCATCGGAGCCTACTTCCTTTAGGCGCTGTCCGATTTGAGCCGGCACCGCCTGCCCCGACGCAGTACGGTTCTTCCACATGGTGCATCCTCGAAGCGAATGGACGAATATTGCCGGGTGGCGGCGTTTGTAGTCATCCCGCCCGCAGGCTACGAACGGTGCGATCCGGCGAGAGAGTGAGGAGGGTCGAGTAATCCACTTGGATGGTTAGTCGGCTAGACTTCCCGAAGGAATCAAAATGACGCGATGCGCGTTACGCGTCAACTTGACAGCCCGGTATCCCGCCGGGCGTGACATGCTTATAATCGGGTGCCATCTCGTCGCATTTAGAGGTGAGGTAAACGCGGCAGTGCCGCCCTGCCTTGTTCTCTCAGGTTTCCTTGTGGTCCGAGATAGATCGGAATTCCAGGAGCTCAATCGGCGCGCCGTCGTCAATGATCATCGCCACCGTCACACCTGGCGAGGGACAGTTCGGTTCAAGCAGGATTTCCTTACCTTCGAGGGCCCTGGCAAGGTCATCCACTTCAAAAGCAACGTGAGGTAAGGATTTAACGACATCAGGGTAAGCGGAATCTTCGTCGAAGCGCATCCATTGGACGCCATATTGACTTGATTCAAATCCCGAGACGTGCACTTTCAGCCACGGCAAATGCGTTTCGCCGGGCCGGGCCCCATTGGTAGGGATTCCGATATGGTGGAATCTCCAACCTTCCTTCGCTATTACTGCCGGCGGATCGCAGTCCCGCCTCTTAGCGCTCGCAGATGGCCTGTTCACCGTGATTCTCCGTGAGCCGAAATCGAACAGCCCAGATGAGAGTAGCAGGTTTACACGTGTCCAGGGCTCGAGCGGAGACGTGGCGACGCTCTTGAGTCGTCAGCAGTTCGGAGGGAATCCACCCGGACGCGTAGTCGCCATGTCGTCGATTGAAGTTGCACCAGATCAGACCAAAGTCACGGGGAACGGTAGCGCGTGATACGTCAACATGCCTGACGTTCTGTATCCATGGATAGCGGCTTTCCTAACTGTTCGCTCAACGGTCCACTTCGGCTACAACGCCGGCTCAACGCTCTAACACGTCCGTTTCAACCCACCGGCCGATTCTTTGCGCAACCTGCGCCTCTTCCCCGACGTACTCGTGGTCGCCGTTCACAATCATGGTTGTATCGACCTTGCGCGGGCCACGGGGAAGCCGACGAATCGAAGACGTTAGCAGATTGAGGTCTTTCTCGCCACCGATGTCGCCTTTCGATCCGTAGAAAGCCAGGATCGGACACGTGACTCGCGTGACTGCAGCGTTAGGAGTTTGCGTACCGAAGAAGTCTCTGTACTCGCGGGGTGTGTTGGCAATGTCTAGGTAGGTCGCCGCACTGATGAAGGAAGGGAAAGAGCGGCGCGGCAGCCGGAGCAAGTCCTCGCCGGCCCCCTCGTCAACGAGTTTCTTCGCCTGCGCGAGCAATTGCGGATCGTCCGGCTGTGCTGAATAACCTACCCCTGGGGAGGCGAAGACCAACCCGGCTACGCGGTGATCCTGCGAATCCACTTGATACCTGCCGACACTTGCCCAACCGGCGCTGTGGCCCACCAATACCACCCGGCTGTATCCGAGTTGTTCAGCGTACCCGATCCACGCGGCAATATCACGCGCATCCTCACTGGTCACACCCCAATATCCGCCGCCGCGCACTCGCTTTCCCAGCAGCGCGTACTTCTCTACATTTCCTATGTCATGCATGCGAGTATTGACCGAGATCGTTGTGGAATCCACGTTGAGCTAGTGCCCGTCCAATTCCCACGTAGCTCGGACTGTAGAAATTCGCTCCCCAACCGTGAACCCAAATGATCGCCAGAGGTTTAGACAACGGCTTCGGGGAAGTGAACAGAACACCCCCGCTAGCAACATCGTCTGCTGACCGTACAAAGACCAACTGCTCCGGGAATCTTCCCGGCTTCTGGCTCTCTGGATGAACCTGCATCCTCAAACCGGCAAGAAACGCCGCCACACCGACGAGGATCACGCTAAGGATGCCGAGCACGACCCGTTTTGACATGTCATGACTATACGAAAGGGGCACTAGGATTGTTCCGCCTGGCCGCAGGAAACCCGACTCCCTGCTCCCATGCCCCTCAGAAAACTCGACAGCGTATTGCTTCCACTTGGACGAGTTGTTTGAATGTAAGTCGAGCGAGGAGCGCGTGGTGTACAAAAAGCTGAACTCAACGGAGACGTTGATTCAGAGAACAACCATGGAGGCTCCTCAACAAACATATGTATTACATTGGGCTCGACGTTCACAAGAAGACGATCAGCTACTGCATCAAAGATGTAGGCGGTCAGGTTCAGCGGGAAGGGACGATTCCGGCGACTCGTACGGAACTGGATAGCTGGATGAAGACGCTTCCGAAGCCCTGGACGGTGGCAATGGAAGCAAGCATATTCACGGGCTGGGTCTACGATCATCTGCTTCCGCAAGCCGCACAGGTGAAGGTGGCGCTTAGTATCTAACTGCTCAAGATTGTGGAACTTAGCGCGTGCACAGATTGGAACCAGTTATGCCGAAAATAACCGGTCAAACTGCTTGATTATTCAGGCGCTTACGCGTAGATAAGGTGCAAGCAGATTTGGACCGGTTATTTTTAGCAATCCTTCCATTGCTCGGATTGTGAAATAGACCAATAGGGGCGTGCAAATCAGGTGCTTGGTTCTGCGCGTATTCGCAGTGTGGTCGAGGGATCTTGACTGGTTCGTTCTTCCGTCCCCATCTCTGTCGGGCACTCGCTACGAGCAATTCCCGCGCCCTGCGCTCTGCGTTCTAACTCTTGCTGCGCACCCCGATGGGTTCGGACTCCTTCCCCAAAACCAGTTTGGGTCCCTGTAGGTCATCAAAATTCGTTGCGCGAGTTTCACGCCGCTTCAGACCAGTGGTAACGATGGTGCAGCCCGCCCAGCCGCGATGTGGACGCGATGCGGGTTAGAAATGGAGAACGCCTTTCGACTGCTCGTTCGGCCGGAGTGCTCTTGTTCAGGCCAATGTGAGTCCGGTCTTGGTGGTAATAGGTAAGGTAGTCACGCCCAAGCCGCCGAAGGTGATTTTCATGGTCGAGCAGTTCGCGGCGTGCGCTGCCCACCCAACGTTCCGCCGTTCCGTTTTGCCAGGGGCTCCGAATGCTCGTGCGCATTGGCTTGAGAGCACTGGATCTTAAGAAGTCGAGCACCTCGTTGCCGAACTTGGCGTCATTGTCGAACAACACGTATCGATAAGGACACGGCAGCAGGAATGCTTCCCGTAGTTGTTGCAGGACCCAATCGCCTGTTGGATGGAGCGTAACGTTGAAGTGCAGAATGTGCCGGCGGCCATGCTCAATGACGAAGAGGCAGTACAACGTTCGGAAACAAAGGTTGGGAACCGTGAAGAAGTCGAAAGCGGCAATGGCTTCGCGATGGTTGTTCAGAAAAGCAAGCCACTGACTGGCCTTGTTTTTCTCCGGGATGCGCTTGAGGCGTTGGAGATAGCGCGACACGGTGGTTTCGGAGATGTCGAAACCGAGCAGTAGCAGCTCCCCATGGATGCGAGGCACACCCCAACTTGGATTTTTCTTTTTCATTCGGCGAATTAAGTGTCGGACTTCTCCCGCCACCTTCGGTCTTCCCACTCGCTGCGGGCGGGAGCGCCACCTCCAGAACAACCGGTATCCGGCCCGATGCCAAGCCACGACAGTGGCTGGTTTAACCAGGATGAGATCCTCAGACCAGTTCTTCCACACGCGTCTAAGCGCGACCCAGAACAGCCGATCGGAGCGATGCAGCTTAGGGCTCGGTTGCTTACGCTTTTAAACCGCCAGCTGCTGGCGAAGCGCGACTGCCTCTAGTGCTAGGCGATGACGCGAGATCACGAATGCCGAAACATACGTCAAGATCGCCAATAGGAAGGTGCCCATTACTGTGATGCTACTTGGCTACCGCCAGTCGCTTCGACCTTTGCCGAAGCCATTGTTTCTAATCGCTCACGCGATTTTTGATGACCGACAGGGGCTTCACGATCCGCAAGGCCGAAACACCACGCCGCCCAGATCAGGGACAACCCAATCCAGCGCTGTTCGATGCCAGGCGTTTCTTTGCCGAGTGTTGCAGAATTCCGATCTGATGGCGAAGCGCAACGCTTTCCAGCTGCAGAGCTGCGCGGCTTTCCCCCTGGACGAGAGCACAAACAGCATCATCGAGACCCACTCAACTGTCGAACGAAATAGTCTATGGAATGCTTGCGAGCCCCATCATCTCAACCAGTTCGACATTTACGAGAACCACAGACTATCAACAGGATCACTTCGACACTGCAGGAGGGGAAATGAGATCGCCAGGAAGCGGCGCCACTTGCGGCCAGCCATCTCGCCAGTCCATGGTAGAGATTTGAAGAAATGGTCTGCCGCTTGTTCCGTCGTAGGCATGAAAGAGCATCAAATCCGGTCCGATTTGTTGTAATAGAACCGCCTCATGCCCGGGACCTCGCCACAGCGATGTCCCATTGGTGAGCCGCGTGCCACCGCCGGCCATCATAGGGTTGCCTTGCATGTCATCATACGGTCCAGTGATTTTCGAAGACCGGCCTACCACAACGTTGTAGGTGCTGTTTACACCTCGACAACAAAAATCGAAAGAGACAAACAAATAGTAGTAAAGATCGCGGCGGACAATGAAAGGAGCCTCGATTGAATTCTTCGTCGGAGGCCCATTCAGATTTGAGGGATAAACATCATGCGGCCTGCTCGCCAGTGAGTAAAGATTGGTGTCGCTCGACGAAAGCTTGCCGGTTTCGGGGTCAATCCGCCGCATCTTGATCCCGCCCCAAAAGCTCCCAAAATCGAGCCACTGGCCGCCGTCTTTATCAGCGGCCAGATTGGGGTCGATCGCATTGAAGTCGTCCTCTTTATGAGAGCGAAAGACCATGCCTTGATCAACCCACTTATAATCAGGGCTGTCGGGATCTAGAGTCTTGTTAGTGGCGAGCCCAATGGCGGAGTCATTCTTCCCAAAGGTAGAAATCGCGTAGTAGAGCCTGTAAACGCCTTTATAGACGGAGATATCAGGGGCCCAATAGCCTCCGCGCGTCCCCCCGATCTCAGTCGTCGCCCACTCGGGAAGCTTGGCGAAGACTTTTCCAACCAGCGTCCAGTGATGCAGATCCTTGGACCGCCTGATTGTGCCGCCGGTACAAAACACATACCACATATCTTTCTGTTTGATAATGACGGGGTCATGAACCGGCGAGATATCACCGTCGAGCTTAAAGAGTTCGGGTGAAGAGGATGCGGCCTGTGTGTACAATGCCGCGGCTCCGCACGTGATAAGGGCCAGAACGGCCGACGAGAATACCGAACGCTGCATTCTTATCCTTTTAGAAGCGCAATTTTAGCGCAACTGCCCTTGTCTGATAAGTCAAAAACGCTGTTGAGGGCTTCATCAGCGCTTCGACTACAGACAGGTATCGGCGTGCGGATCTAGACGCGCCGCTCAATGCTCGCCGGATGGAATAACGATCTTTGCCGTAGAAGAAGGCGGAATCGCCACGCCGCCATCTTGGACCACGCCGGCAGGCTGTACACTCGGTCGCGAACCGTACCGGTTCGCGAAAAGCTTTGTCAACTCCGCGCCCATGAAAAAGATTTGACCGGAATAATAGACCCAAACAAGGAGAACAACCAGCGATGCAGCAGCTCCGTAAGTCGAGGCAAAGCTGGCTTTGCCAAGATAGAGGCCAAGCAAGAATTTGCCGATCGCAAATAGCAGTGAAGTCGCCGCACTACCCAGTATGACGTCGTGCCATTCGATTCGTACGTCGGGCAGGATTTTGTATATCGCAGCGAAAACCCCTGTAATCACGACAAACGAGATCAACAGGTTAAGGACGTGGAGCACGGCCTCATTCCATGGGAGAACAGAGGCCGACAATGCACCAAGAGCGGCTATCCAAGCACTCACTGCAAGTGATACTACCAGCAAAAAACCCATCGAGAGCACGATGGCAAAGGAAAACAGCCGCTCCTCAATAAAACTTGTGACCTGGTCGAGCCCCCGCACCTGCGCAGCGGGGACCTCCCAGATGGTGTTCAGCGCATCGCGAAGTTCAATCAAGACTCCGGAAGCACCAAACAATAACGTTACTAAACCGACGGCAGCGGCGAGGATCCCGTGCGTCGCATTCCTTGATCCCTCAATTAGAGCCGCGGTAGCCAGCGCTCCCTGCGGTCCCACCAGCATTCGAACCTGCTGCACGATACCATGTTGCGCGGCGGTCTGGCCAAAGACCAGAGAGACGACTGAAACTACAATCACTAAAAGGGGCGCAAGGGAGAGAAGTGTATAGAAAGCCAGAGAAGCTCCCAACCTGGGGGCTTTTTGCCTTCTCCACTCGTCAAAGCTGTCGATAAATAGAGATTGGATGTCGCACCAGCGAAACGATTTGAGCGGCTTTCGATATCGTCGGGCACCACCGGCTGCTGTGCTGAACTCGGTGCCACCGGGCTCGAGTAAGCATTTCGTGGCGCCAGCATCCGAAACGTCGCGCAACACGGCAACAGGAGAGAACTCTGTTCTCCTACCCATGGACGTCCCCCTCTCTGATTAGTAGGCCGCCTATTTATAGACGATTCTGGAAAAGTGATTTGATACGAAGAAAGAGAGATGGACACACGTTTTCATGGCGATGGACAATGCTTCACCTCAGTGCCTTTCGAGCAATGCACTCTCGTGAACATTGGTTGGTCGGCGGCCGGGAAGAAAACCCTTGAGTGACAGCTACATACCGCTGATAAATCCGTCCGCTCGTATTAGCCCTTAATTGTGAATAGCCTCAACGGGTTGGCTTCGCCGCGTAATGCATCGGACACGGCCGGGCGCGAATCCTTCCTTGGATCACGTTGATTCTGTCGCCTCGACATACCAAAAACAGGATGCTCCGTTTCGACGTTGTAGAGCTTTCCAATGGGCATTGTCAACTTGAGCAGGAAAAGGTCGTTTTGATGGGAAGCGGTGCGTTGTAATGAAGTGTGAAGGGCCTCAGGCCGCTGTCACGGTCTGCCAGATCGCGAAGGATCGGAAACGCAAAAGTCCATGATTGATGCTTTCAGTAAGTGGCGTCCCAATCGAAAGAGATTCTGGACGACGCCTTGATGGGACAGAAACCGCTGGGCTTGACCCGCAGACTTGAATCGGCGCATCTGACGTTCCCTTTGGCGGGTAACCTGATGCGAGACTTCCGCGCGATTGCTGGCGTAGCGTTCCGTGTTGTGCGCGACCTCGCCTAGGATCGTTCGCCTGGGCGCCGAGTAGCTTCTTAGCTTGTCGGTAGTGATCCGAAAAGAATTCTTCCCCTGGCCGCGCAATAGTCTTCGGAAGAATCGTTCGGCGGCACGTTGGTCACGACGTGGCTGAACCAGGCTGTCGATCACGTCGCCGTCTTGATCCACGGCTCGCCAGAGATAGTGTTGTTGGCCATTGATCCGAATGAAAGCTTCGTCCAAGTGCCGGCTGTCGCCCAAGCGACCCTGACGCCGCTTCAGACTTCGAGCGTAGCCGGCACCGAACTTTTGACACCAAATTCGAATCGTTTCATAGGAGAGGATGATCCCGCGTTCGGCGAGAAGATCTTCGACATCCCGGACGCTCAGGCAGAAACGATGGCAAACCCAGACCGCGTAGCTGATGATTTCGGGCGGAAACCGATGGCCGTAATAGCGAGACCGCCGCATTTCATTGCTCTAGTTCTTTCAGTTCCCGTCCCAACTTGACGATGCCCGAGCGTCGGCTTCCGCTCTTTCGCCGGCGCGGAACGGACCATCCGAGGCTATGAAGCAATGCACATGATCCGCAAAGGACAGGTTCGATGGCTGGCGAAGGGCGACGTCGCCGAACAAATCCGCTTCATCAAATGCATGTTCGGACTTGCCAGCTGACCGTACGGTCAAGCCACAACCTCTTCACGGCTTGGCGCGCTGCCAGCGGCGTCTAGGTGGACTGCTTAAGTTCTACGAACGCGCTGCATGAGTTTTTGACCCTACGTGGCATGGTCCCGGCTTTTCGAAGAATACGCGGCGTGAACTGCACCAAAGAAGGCATAATCTCTTATATGCGTTTCACTGCGGAGGATCGCCTGTTTGTCCTCACGGGCGCGGGCATCTCTGCCGAGAGTGGGCTGGCCACCTTCCGCGGCTCGGGCGGCCTCTGGCACGGCCATCGTGTCGAAGAGGTGGCGACCCCCGAAGCCTGGCGCGCGGATCCCGAACTCGTCTGGCGCTTCTATTCTATGCGTCGGCGCGATGCCCTAGCTGCTCAGCCGAATATTGCCCATCTTGCTCTCGCGGCGATCGAACGGGAAATGGGCTACCGCTTTTATCTCTGCACGCAGAATGTCGACGATCTCCACGAACGCGCCGGTTCTCATCGCATCCATCACATGCACGGAACGCTCTTCCAATCGCGCTGTGTCTGTTGTAATCTGCCTTTTGCAGACAAGTCGATCTATGAGACCGCCGCTGAACTTCCGAGATGCCGGGACTGCGGAGAGCTGGTCCGTCCGCACATCGTCTGGTTCGGCGAGACCCCGCTGGACATGGAAAGTATTGATCGCGGCCTCGACTGCGCTACCGTCGTGCTGGTTGTTGGCACCTCGGGCTCAGTTTATCCCGCTGCCGGATTCGTGCATACCGCCAATCGGCGAGAGATCCGCACAGTCTATGTCGGGCCGGAGGCGCCTCTGAACGCCGATGCCTTCGATGAAATCGTTGAGGGTGCGGCTTCCGAGGTTCTACCGCGGCTGCTATGAGTCCACGTTCGCATGCCGATTCCCGATAACCGGCAACTCACAAACGCGAGCAGTGTGCTGATTACCCGGGCCAGGTTGTCACGCCGGCCGGAGCGGCTCGGGCCGATTTCTGACTCGCATCTTGCATGCCTCACTTAGCCCAGTCTTCAATAGCCACTCCTTTCACGTGGCGGAAATGTCTCACATCGTTCATAACCAGAACGGCGTTGATGGACTTCGCTTGGGCCGCAATCATTCGTATCTATCCTTCCAATCGGGACTCCTCCTCGCTCAAGATCAGCGCGGACCTTCGCGAATTGGTCAGCTGCAACCTCATCCCAAGCCAAAGTGTGAACACCGCTCAAGAACGTCTCCACATCCGCGCCACCCCACTCCTCGTGGATTCCTGCTAGAAAGCCTAGGCTTATGAAATTTCCTCACCTGCGTTGGTGGATTGCGGGCCTACTGTTCGCGGCGACAATTATCAATTACATTGATCGCCAGACGCTTTCTATCATTGCGCCGGTGGTAACGAAAGAATTGCACATCTCGCCCATTGAGTACGCGAATATTCTGCAGGCTTTTTTAATCGCCTACACCTTGATGTATCTCGGCTCAGGTTTTCTGGTGGATCGCTGGGGCACGCGACTGTCGCTGGCAGTTTTCATGATTTGGTGGTCCCTGAGCAATGCGCTGCATGCGGTAACTCGGACAGCAATCGGATTTGGGATATTCCGATTCCTGCTTGGAGTAGGTGAGCCGGGAAACTTCATGGCGTCGTTCAAAGCGATATCAGAGTGGTATCCCGCCAAAGAAAAGGCATTCGTCAACGGACTCGTAAATGCCGGAGCAGCAGTAGGTGCAATCATTGCGGCGCCCCTAGTCGCTTGGTTGACGGTGAAATATGGATGGCGCGCAGCATTTGTCACAACGGGCTGTTTTGGACTGGTGTGGCTGGTGCCTTGGCTATGGCTGTACAAAATCCCGGAAAAGCATCCGCGGATAAGGCCGGATGAGCTGAACCTGATTCGCATAGGACGCGGTCCTACGTCCCATCCCGGGAATCAGGCGATGACGAAAGCAGAGCTCCTTCGCCATCCACAGACGTGGGGTTTGCTCTTGGCTCGCTTCATTTCCGACCCGGTGTGGTGGTTCTATCTGTTTTGGCTTCCCAAGTACCTGGTGGAGCAAAGGGGATTCACGCTGGCTGAAGTGGGGATGCTCGCCTGGCTTCCTTATCTGTTTGCGGATATCGGCTCTATTTGCGGAGGATTGGTTTCGGGATACTTAATGAAACGAGAATCGAACGCGTTGCGCGCGCGTTTGCTGGTAATGTTTCCGTGTGCGCTGCTGATGCCGCTGAGTGCCGCTATTGGCATCACGTCGTCATCATCCGTGGCGCTTGCCATTATTTGTGTTGTGACATTCAGTCACATGGCCTGGAGGACCAATCTAACGACGATGACCAATGATATTTACCCGACGCGCCTGATTGGTTCCGTTTCGGGCATTATCGCATTTGGCAGCGGACTCGGCGGTGCATTGTTCACGAACCTGACGGGATTTGTGGTCCAACATTCTTCATACACTTTGATTTTTATCATCATGGGCTTTCTTCATCCGGCGAGTTACGTAGTGGTACGTCTGCTAGTGAAAACGCCCGTTGTCCCCTACGAGAAGGTTTTGCTCTCCCAAGGCCACGCGAATCATTCAAGTTGACGTAAAGGTAGAATTCTCGGATTCCCGACTTGACGCGCCAGCAAAAGCGCGAGTGGATGGAGAAGCGCCATGAGCAGAAAGACAGGCCGATAGGAGACGTGCGTCACGAGCCAGGCGATCGCGCTAGTAGACAACATGCCTCCGAATCCGCTGCCTGCAGCTATGAATCCAAAGGCTGTAGCCATCACGGCCTTCGGATAGAGGTCGACAATAAGGGCTCCCATCGTAACCTGCCACGTAAGATGCGCAAATGTGACCACAGCCGCGAGGGCGAGGACAACTGGGAGCGATACGCCGAAACCGATCAGACATCCAGCAGGTGCGATTAGCGCTGCAGCCGTCATAACGCCGATGCGCGCCGGGATTGGTTTCATGCCGCGCCGGATTAGCGGCCCCGAACACCAGCCACCAATGATGCTTCCCAAGTCGGCGGCGAGGTAGACGATCCAGGCGATCCTGCCGACCTCGGCGAGTGTACGCCCACGTCCGTCCATCAGGTATTTCGGGAACCAGAACAGATAGAAATACCAGACCGGGTCGCTCAGCATCCTTGCGAACATCAACAGCCAGGCTGAGCGATTGGTCAGCACAAAGCGCCACAACTGTACTTCCGGCACGCGCGCCGCACCGCCGTGCTCCGCAAACGGTCCCAGGCGATACACCAGCAGCCACGGCAAAAGCCACACTAGCCCGCCTATAGCGGTGGCAAAGAATGCCGCGCGCCATCCGTACTTGCCGCCAAGCCACACAATCATCGGCGGGGCGATCGTGGCGCCGACCATTGCGCCCGCCGTGTAAATACCAACGGCAAGCCCGCGCTCCTTTGGCTCGAACCATTCTCCAACCACTTTCGGCCCGGCCGTATAGTTACCCGCCTCGCCGAGCCCGAGCAAGAATCGGCACGCACCGAGCTCACGCAGAGAGCGCGCAAATCCCGTAAAAAGATTCGCTACCGACCACCACCCGATAAACAACGCCATGCTCCAGCGCGCTCCCAACCAATCGGTCACGCGGCCCACCACCAGGTACGCCATCGTATAGGCCAACAGAAACCCTTGCACGACCTTGGCGTAGTCCATGTCGGAAAAATGCAGGTCGGTCTGAATTGTGCGAACGAGTACCGACAACGTCTGCCGGTCAACGTAATTCAGCACGGTCGAGAGGAAGAGCAGCGCGATGATCCACCAGCGACGGCGCAAGATCAAATCCTAACCGAAGAGCACATCTTCCCGTACCGCGATACCCAGGCCTGGGCCATCCGGCGTTTCGAGATAGCCGTTCTCGAGCCGCAGCGGAGATTCGAGAATGCAATCTCCGATTGGATTGTCCCCGATCCAATACTCACTAGTGACCGTGTTTGGCATTGCAGACGCCATGTGAGCGGTCGCCGCAAAATGAATGGCGCTGCCGATGCTGACGTGTGGAGCAAATGCCAGTCCGAAATTATCGGCAAGCTCAGCGATGCGCCGGCACTCCGTGATACCGCCAGCCCGGCATACATCGGGCTGCACAATATCGATGCCGCCGAGCCGAATCAGCTCGCGCGCCTCGAAGCGTGACGTGAGTGAGTCGAGGGCAATCGGCAGGTCGAGAGCTTTTGCCAGCCCCACATAGCCTTCCACGTCTTCCGGAAATGTCGGCATTTCGAGCCATCCTGCGCCAAGCTCCTCCAGCTCTCGTCCGAGGCGCAGCGCCTGTGCACGGTCGTACACGCCGGCCGCGTCAGCATAAATGATGAAGGCTGGTCCAAGGCGATCGCGAACCGCGCGCACGCTGCGCAGATCCCCGCGCAAGCCGCGCCCCAGCGCCATCTTTAAGCCGGTGAATCCCCGAGCATGAATAGCCTCCGCCTCGGACGCCAAGCCTTGAAACGCCTCTTCCGGCGCTTCGTCCGGCAGCGCCGGCAGACCGGACGCGTATACGCGAACCGGATTCCGGAACGAGCCACCTAGCAACTGATAGATTGGCTCCTTCGCGATTTTTCCTGCTAAGTCCCACAAGGCGATGTCCACACCTGAAATTGCCTCCAGGTAAAAGCCAGCGCGATGCCCGCGCACTCGCATGCCGGCATACATTCGCTCCCAGAGCACAAGATGGTTGCGCGGATCCTCGCCGATTACGATCCCGGCGAGCAACTCGTCGATGATAGCTTTTGTCACTCGCGGAGCAACCGGGGCCTTCGCTTCACCGAAGCCAACAAGTCCATCGTCCGTGGTGACTTTCACGATCACGGTATCGATCGTTTGCGAATAACAGTAGCGGCGCCGGTAAGGCGTGGGATATTCACTTGAGATTTCACTCTGCCGAGCCGCGCCCTGCGCACCCCACGCGCGGCTGCCCCAATACGGCTTCGGGTCGATCGGCTTTTTCTGGATGGCGTATGCGCTAACTTTGGAGATTTTCATTGTTGTTTGCGAGATGACATAGCAACAGGACTAGTGGGCCTTGGCCCCATGGAAATACGCCGAATCTCCGCGTGGCGTAGACACGGTGCTCAGAGACGGGCGTGGCCTCCGATATCAATCTAAGTTCTCCTTTTGTGCCTATATTGCGGATCACAGCCTGTTCAGCAGCGGCTCGCATGGCATCGTAGGGGCCGGTATCAAGCACGTTTCGTTTAGCTGCATCGCGCAATGTGACTGACATCAGCGCCGCCAACGTCGTTTCTGTATAGGTCGTGTCGTCTGTAAGAACGGTGTGCCAAAGTCCTTCAGCGGATTGATGCGTCTTGATGGCGACCAATAGCGCCTCAACTCGCTGCCGGATTTCCACCCAATCGCTATGCGTGGTCGGCAACTCTCCCAGAGTGTCCAGCATGCCACTAAGCGCCCAGCCATTTCCGCGCGCCCACAGCTCACCATTCACTCCGCAATCGGCTTCCCATCCATGACGAAACAATCCGCCCGATTCTTGCAGCACGCGAGCATAGGAGATCACTCGATCGGCGGCAAGATCGAATAGATCGGCGTCGTTGCTGACACGGCCGAGCCGGGCCAGGAACGGCCCGTCCACGTGCATGCAATCGACCCAGATCTGCCGCTTCCAGCCCGGTTGATCGGGACGGTGCAGACGAATTCCATCGTGGACTGGGAAGCTGGCGTGCAGCGCCGCGAGACGGCGCGCAGCATCGAGTAGATCTGGTTCACCGGTTCGTTCCCAGAGAGCCAATAACTCGTAGCCGGGCGCGATATGATCTTCGAACGTCTTTGGTCCGCCGCGCCCCAGCCACGCGCTGAACAGCCCTCGCACGAATCCCTCATACAGCGGGTTGCCGGCGGTTACCGACAACTCCATCAACGCCCGAATACCGATGCCTTCCCCAAAACCCCACACCCGAAACGGATATGTAAGGAGATGGATCGCGGCAGCGCGGAGCTGCTCAATCACAAAACAACTCCTCCGATCTCGACGGAATGAACCTCATCCAACCCGTCGAATGCCGTGGCTTCGATCGTGGTCTCGATCATTTCGCCGCCCTCCAGGTCAAGCGCAGTCCCATGCTCGACCGCTTCGCGCAAAGAGGGAAGCCCGCATGCTGGTTCGAGCGCAGCGAGGAAATGTTGCTTGTACCAGGGGTAGTCCGGCCCGCCGCCGAACAGTTGCCAGTAGCCGACCACGGGAAACAACGCCGCATCAAATCGGAAGGCGAAGCCCACTTTGCGCCGCAGGTTGATTAGAGCAAACCAGCCGGCCGCCAGGTTTTCTAAGCGCACGAAATCGTGTGATTCCGATTCGTAGCTCGGCACGATCGACAGATCGATGCACTCGCCTGCCATCCCACGGACGATTGGCCATCGGACCTTTTGACCAGCAGCGAGCCGAGCATCCTGTGGCACGGCGCCGGCAACGATAACGTCGCATGGCGGCACAAATACGCGTACTCCCGGCTCGAGCAATGTACCACCAAAGGTTGGATGTTGCCCCCAGAGAAATTCGACCTGCTGGTTCGCCTCATTCGTGATGCGCTCAGAGACGGAAAGCGTCGATTGCCCCTCGCTGAGCGTGAGCGTTTTCTCGATCCGCAGAGGGATGCGGTTGAGTCGCACAGCGAAGCGAACAGCCACTTGCTCCGGCTCATCTTCCACGACCTCGGGTTCCCACGCGAGCAGCGTGGCTTCTCCGTGATATCCGAAAGAAGCTCCCCGATGTTCGCAGGGCGAGGGGCCGTTAGGCAGCATCTCGTACCAACCGCCGGCAAAGTATTCGCGGAAGTGGCCGGTCCTAAGTGGAGTGCTGGGCCGGAAGTACGGCGATTGCAAACCGCCGGGCGACTGCCACAGGCACTCCGTATCGGTTGGCTTATGCAGAAACTCGAGAATATCGGCGCCCTTGTCCGCCGCAACCAGAATGCGAAGAGCTTCGTTCTCGAGTGCAATACAGCGGTGGCCGCGCCAGGTAAAATCGCGCAGACGACAGCCCCAGTTACGATGACTGAAGGCCGGGCGCTTCATGATCTGCACCAAGGTGCACGTGCGTTGAACCGAACGCCCAAACCTGCGCCGGCTGGAACCAGGTATGCGCCATCGCGCAACTCGATCGGCTGCTCTAGAAATTGGTTCGCCGCGGCCAAAATAGTGGGATTGAACTCGAGCATGAGGCATTCCGGCACAGCCGCGGCGAAATGGATGGCGGCGGCGAGCTGCGGCGCTTGGGCCACGCTGATGTGCGGAACAATTTCGACGCCGTGCGGGCGGGCCAGTTCGGCAAGCCGCAGGCCTTCGGTAATCCCGCAACGGCCCAGATCAGGTTGGAGAAAGCGAATGGCAGCGGATTCGATTAGCCGCCGTAGCTCATAACGAGTACGATAACTTTCACCGAGCGCGATGGGAACGCCCGTTGCGCGCGCCAGTTCGACGTGCCATTCCGTTTCTTCGGGAGGAAAAGGGCATTCAAGGAACAGGATTTCGCGGCTTTTGAGGTCACCCCACAGCTCGAGTGCGGACTTCGGGTCCAATCGCCAAAGCGCATCGACACACACTCGCCCGTGACCAAAAATATCGAGTGCGCGGTCGACTTCGTCGAGCAGATCGGCTGTCGATGCACGGTAGTAAATCTTGGCAGCGTTGACGCCTGATTGACGCCACGATGCCGCCTCCGCCCACCGGTCGCCCGGAATGCCGCTGAGGTACGCAGACACGCACCGGCGCGTGCTCTCCAGCATGGCACTCACCGTACCATTCACACACTTGCCCGCCGCATCCCACAACGCGAGATCAACGCCGCTAATCGCATCCAGCATGAAGCCGCCAGTTTGCCCGCGAACACGCATTGTTGAGTACATGCGATCCCATAAACGTGCAATTGCCCGGGGCGACGCCAGGAACTCTTCTCCGGTTATGGCGGGCCGCAGAATGTGCTCGACGATGGTACAAGCCACTTCCGGCGCGAGTGGGGCCTGGGCTTCTCCCCAGCCCTCAATGCCGTTATCGAGGCGAACTCGGATGAGGGCCGTTTCGATCAGAGTCGAATAAAGACACGGATATGCCGCCGCCCACCGATATTCCCCTTCGCCTTCAAGGCGCGCCGGCGAGCCCGCGCTGCCGAGCGCGGCGTCATGGTCACGTGGCAGCCGGACCGCGAATGCATCAACCGATTCGATCCGTACCACCGATTAACTCCGATTGATCAGAGCGCCGCCGTCGACCAGATGCGTACCACCGGTGATCCACGAGGATTCGTCCGAGGCCAGGAACAATACTAAGTTCGCCACATCCTCCGGGGCGCCGAGGCGGCCGAGCGGATGACGCGCGATGTTGTGTTCGCGCGCCTCTGCAGGATTTGACGTTCTATCAAAGGAGTCCTGGAGCATCCCCGTGTCAACGGAGGCCGGACATACGCTGTTGACCCGAATGCGTCGCTCGGCAAGCTCGAGTGCAAGCGTGCGAGCGAGTGTAATCAGCGCGCCCTTCGAAGCAGCGTATGCGGAAAGCCCTGGAGCGCCGACAATGCCGTTAATAGATGCAATAAATATGATGGAGGCGCCGCTGTGCAATTGATGGTCGAACGCCTTCGCAACATTGACGGCGCCTAAAACATTTACACGCAGAATTCGCTCAAAATCCTCCTCACTCGTTTCGAGCGTTCGTCCAAAAACGCTTATCGCCGCACAATGGACGAGAACATCCACTCTGCCGACCGTTTCTACTACCTGGGCGGCTACCGCTCGAACCTCGTCGAGACGAGACACATCACACTGCCACGGAGGAGCGGAGACAACGTCCAACCCGAAGACGCGGGCGCCTTCCAACGCGAATCGCTCTGCGCAAGACCGGCCAATACCACTTGCCGAACCAGTAATCACAGCGACCTTATTCGGTAGTCGCATTGGCAAACGGACCGTTAACCCAATCCCGCAAACGTTCGAGCTCCCTAAAGCTCTCGGGAGCGAGTGAGCCGGTAGGGTGGCGAACAGCGGCGCTTCGAATGACTCCGGCCGCCCGCAGATTGAGCTTCGCCGCAGACACTCCCAAGCCCGGCTGCAGACCAAAGCGCATTAATGGCAAGGCATGTACGAAGAGCCGCCAAGCTTCTCTCGTATCTCCAGCCCGAAAGTAATCCCAGATGCGCACATAAACGCCAGCTATGTCGCTATTGGGCATTGCGCCCTTCGCACCGCGCTCCAGCTCTTCGTACAGGAACTGGCAGTTTAGTCCGCCAAAGACAATAAGCCTTCCTTCTGAGGCGCGCAATACTTCTGTCGTCTTCGGAGCAGTGGGCGCGGCTTCCACCTTGACGTAGCACACGTTTTCAATTTCACGTTCCATCCGCGCGAGCAGGGCTGCGGGCATGCTTACCTGACTCATCAACGGTGCGTCCTGAATCATGATGGGTATACTGACCCGGCTACTGATGCTCTGGTAGTAATGCATCAATCCATCGCTGCCTGTCTTTACGTAGTAAGGAGGGAGGATCATCAGCGCCGAAGCACCCTCGGCTTCGGCTTCACAGCTCGCCCCGATGGCCGCGTCGGTTCCGGTGTGGCCGGTGCTCACGACGAGGGGGACTCGTCCATTCACCTGCTTTACGATGAGCCGAAGCAGTTGCCGCCGCTCGGATTCGGTAAGCGCGTACCCTTCGCTTGCGTTTCCAAACAGGCCGAGGCCGTGAACGCCCTGCCGGAGCAAATATTCTACGAGACTGGCTTGGCTCTCGAGATCCAGTGCTCCATCATCCGTAAAAGTGGTGGCCAGTATTGGGAAGATGCCGGCCAAACAGTTGGAATTCATGAAGATTTTTCTATACCCGCCAGCAAAGATGACTCGGCACGCAAGATGTGGCGTCGCAGCGCGTCCACCAGAGCTGCGCGGTCGCCGCTTTCCATGGCGTCCACAATTTCTTCGTGCTCGGCCTGTTCTTGCCTGATACGATCACGCCAACCGGGAGCCCTGCTGTGCAAGCGAGCGATGGTGAGATGGGCGTTCAGTTTCTTGTACATTTCCGCCAGTATCCGGTTTCCGGAAGCTTCGATGAGGAGTTCGTGCAGTTGAGAGTTTGCGTTTTCGTGATCACGGCTATCCCGCTCGTCGCGGATCGGTTTAGTGAGTAGCTTCAGAAGGCGGCGCGCCTTTTCGATATCCGCTTTAGTCAACCGGGCTACTGCCTTTTCGGCAGCCAGACACTCGAGCGCACAGCGTATGTCCAAGGTGTCTTCCACATCTTTGGCGCTCAGCGTGGTGACGAACGTTCCACTACGTGGTTGGACGTCTACCAATCCGTCAGCGGCTAGTAATTCGATCGCACTACGCACGGGCGTGAGACTCACGCCGAGTTGTTGCGCGATTGCCTCCGTATCAAGCCGCTGCCCCGATGAGAACTGTTTCGTCAGAATGGCTTCGCGAAGACGCTCGTAGACTTCATCGACAGCTCGCCGCTGCTCGATCTTTGCTAGCACTGTCGTGGCGTTTGCCGACTTCATACTTATTACCTTCGCAATTCGACGATTTCGGATTTCAACTCGACGCCTCCGGAGGCCGGAACCGCCTCCACCCAATAAGAAACCGCTGTCGCCGCTGGGTCGACCGGCAGGCTGAAGTCGTAGGGATACATCGGGTCCTCGGCAACTTTCCAATCCCCGTCCCCGAAGCGGTAATGCAGCCGCGCGATACGAACCTCTTTCTCCGTGGCTGTCAGCCATACGTAGGCGCTTGTGTTCTCCGATCCGAACGACAGCAACATGCCGGTGAGGACGCCGAATGGCGTCTTACTTTCGGCGTAGCTTCTATCGGAGAGGGCTTTACCAGGCACAAGCACTTCCTGCTGAAATTGCGGCACCACTCGAATGCCATCTATCGCTATGGCCGTCAGACCGGATGCAGGAATTGATACCGCGATCTCGCCGTCTCGCATTTTCGCAGGTGGTCCACTGCTGCGGCCCTGCCAAGTGCGGACGCTGTATTCCCGTCGAAGCGAGTAAGGCGCGAGCTCCGGATTCAGCCGGATCCTTGCTGAAACCAGCTGCGAGCTTTGGTTCGAGAGCGCAACATACAACGCGTTGCGATCGTATCCTGCGATGTAGTTGACCTGCGCGTTATCGATGCGCAAGAGCTTCGCCGGCATCCACAACTGGACGCCCTGATTAGCATAAAAAACGCCGGGCCGGTCACCATAAACCTTGCTCTGGAGATACGCATAGCCCGCCGCATAACGGGACGGGAATGAGATTTGCCCCGCAGACCGAACGGCCACGTCTGAAATCAAGTAGTCGAACAGAAGCGCGATATGCGGCCAGACATGGTTGTAATAGATCTGGTTGTATGTCAGCTCATGCAAAGGCCGCAGTGGATAATCAGGCCGTTCGTAGACGGTAGTGTACTCGCCGTTGATATCGTATCCCGGGAAATTCGAATATCGCCCGATGATCGCGGATCTGGCTACGGCTTCGAGAAACGGATCGCTGATCGCCTGGCCGATGCGCAACATGAATGCCGCGTGGTGTGCGAGAAATACGGCCGGATTCAGCCCATACGTCGTGGATGCTTCAGGCACTAACCCAACTTGGGATACTCTCCAGGCCGGGACACTCTCCTCGGCCGCACGCATCGGAGTGTTGAGACGGACTCCAGGAATCGATGTGTGTACTCCGACTTGATTGTGGGGGTTCACAAGCACATCTTCATTGGGTATGGCCGGCGCAAGCCACGCGAAAGTCGCGTATTCTTTCGCGCCGGTGGCCGCCGCCTTCAGGTACTTCGGCTCATGCGTTTCCTCATATAGCTCGAACAAGTCAATCCATTTGGGCGCAAAATCTGTCCAGAACTGTCCGCCTTGCGGAACATGAACGTCACTAAAATCCGTAGGCTGCGCGTCAATTCTTTCCTGGATATAGCGATCGGCGCCACGCTGAGCCGCGTCAAGATGCGGCTTCTCCCCGCTCATACGGTAGAGGGCCAGTTCGTTTTGCCAACTGCCCCCTTCGCTGATCATCAGCAGATTGAGCGCCCTCGGTTTTCCGTTCAACTCTTCGGCGTAGTGGCGGAAGACGCTGCTACGCCGCCCGCTCATTTGAAATAGCGCTGCGAGTTCTGAAACTTCGGCTGCGGGCCCGCGCAAAAAATGCGAGGGATTCTGATCCTCGACGCCGGTTGCAACAGAAAAAAGATACTTTTCTCGAGACATCAAATATTCGGCAATGGGAAGTGCCCGCCGCCGAAAGATTTCGCGATTGTCTGTCAACAGCGCGGCCGACAGCGGGTGCAGCGCGGAAACTACCTTGACCGTCCCACCGACATCGGTGGTGTAGTCAAAACCCTTCAGATCCTCAACCCATCCGCTGTATGAGTCGTTCATGGCAAAGGCAATCATGTTCTCGATCGTGTCGTTCAGCGATCCGAAGATGTTCTCGCGATAGTCGTGAAAGCGATAAATGTTCTGGGCAATGTGGCGGAAGGCCGGATACCAGGCACCTTCGCTGAGCACGAGACGGAGCCGAAACGAGAACGGATGACCTGATTTCATTCGTGACGAAGGACCGGTCGGAGTCTCGGGCCGAGGATGCGCTCCATATCGCCACGGGTCGGTCTGATCCAACCGCGCGGCATTCGCAGGGGGGCTTCCCAGCACGGGCGCGAACAACGCCGGCTGCGCCTGTCCATCGCGGTTCCGAACCAGAACGCCAAAGCGAGACTCTTCAAATGACGGAATCCGGAAAGGAATTTCTTCGGGATCGGCAACGACCGCTATAGAACTGCCGCCGGAGCTGACGATAGCAGCGGGAAGCGAACACATCCGCTCCACCGAGAGAAACGACAGGCGAGGAAACCGGCGCTCCTGCCATATAAGAGGTTGCCAAAGCGCCTCGATATTCGCCGGCTGAACAGCCGGTGCACCCGTAAAACCGATAGAATACCAACCGTCGGCTTTCGGCGTGAACCAGAATCGGATGCGCGGATCCCCGGATTGCGGCAGCGTCAGTTCAGCTCTCAAGTTTCCCGCCTGGTGCTCTGGGAAATGCCATCGCAGGGTCCCGTTTGTCAGTGCGGCTCCATCTGCGCGTATCGTTTCCACATGTGTGTCGGTTCCGAACAGGTCCATTGTTCTGGCACTTTCGCGCCCTTTCCAAGACGGAACCACATATGCCTCTTCCTTTGATAGCTCGTAGGAGAGCTGTGGGTCACGGTCGGCAATCAGAATCGTGAAGACCGGTGCAAACTGCCGCCGCGTCGATCCTGACTGAATCTCCACAGCACCGTCCTTCAACAGCTCAATACGATACGCTGAATTTTGAACGACTGCCGACAGCGCGGCAGGACCGAGCATGCAAAAGCCAACGAAGCGAATTACCTGGCTCAACTTGAGGGTTGACAAGCTCGCCCCATATCAAAAGATCAGTTTCATGCCAAGCTGGATGCTTCGCGGGTCCCGTGCCGAGTTAATTACGCCGAATGTACCGCTGTTGTTAAGGCCATTCGCCCCAGGCACGAAGGTGGTAGCCGTCGTGCTAAGCAATCCAAGATTCACGTGATTGACCACGTTGAAGGATTGGGCGTGGAACTGAAGATTCAGATTCTCGCGGATGACGATGTTCTTCATCACCGAAAGATCAATATTAATGACGCCTGGATTCCTCACGTCTGGCAGGACACGCCCTAAATTGCCAAAAGTATAGGTGGGAGGATTGACGAAGGCGGAGGTATTGAACCATTGGCTCACGGTCGGATTGTCGAGCTTTGCGCTCTGGCCAGTCGAGTTAGGACGCGTAGCGAGCTGGTTGTTCGCTCCGGTAATCACAATCGGCACGCCGGTTTGGAGAACAGCGATCGAATTGACCTGCCATCCACCAGCAATGGCGTTTAGGACAGAATTGCTGATGTTCAGCTTTCGCCCTCTGCCGATAGGCAATTCGTAGACGCCGCTCAGTACGAGTCGTTGCGAAACATCGGTGGGGTCCAGCGATCTTTCCGCCGCTCGATTGTACAAGCCATTCTGGTATCCGGTGGTCGTAACTTGCTCAACATTGCCAAAGCCAATCGGCGTCGCAATGCTGTCGCTGATCAGTTTTGCGTTCGTATAGGAAGCTAGGAAGGTGAGACCCTGGCTGAAACGCTTCTCAACTCGTAGCAGCCCGGAATGGTAGATGGAATCGCCCAGATGAGGATTGCGCACCATCACGGTCGTGTAGTACGGGAATGTATAGAGCGATTGCTGCAGCGTTATTCTTGCCGCTCCTAACGAGCCTGGCACGATTCCCGCGTAAGGGTTTGGCACCGTATTCTGCAACGTTGTGCCGAGACTCTGATACTGCTGAGCAGTCAGCTGATTGAGATTGTAGTTTCCTGAAGCGAGATGGGTGCCATGATTGCCGGAATAGGCGACTTCGACTACCCAATTGCCAGGTAGCTGCTTCTGCACGGAAAGATCCCACTGTTGCGACATAGGCGTCTTCTGGTCCGGCTGGTCGAAACTGACGGCCTGTCCGAGAAAGGCGTTGGGGCTAAGCGCGCGTCCTTGGGGTTGAATGGGAGGAGTCGGTAAACCCTGGCTCAAAATAAAGGCCGGCAGGTTGCTATTTCCGCCTGACGCGGAATAGGTGGTGGTAGTCGATCCGAACCCCGTCGTGTTGCCGAAGTAAAGAACGTTGAACGTCGGTGGGTAGAAGATAGAGTAGCCGCCACGGATCACCGTTCGGCCGCTGCCGGTTAGGTCGTAGGAAAAGCCAAAGCGAGGACCGAAATCCTTGTAGTCGGAATTCAAGGCCGATCGTCCGTAGTCTTTGCCAGCGAACTCTAATCGACCGCGTAAACCTGTGGTGGGATCAATAGCCGTCGGGTTGAAATTCGTCGTCCCGCCATTGCGTTCATAGGGCGGCAATTGAAAGTCATAGCGAAGGCCGAAGCTTAGCGATAACCGACGGGAAACGCGCCAATCGTCCTGCACAAAACCTGCCAAGCCATATCCTTTCTCTGACTCGCCGAGATGGGTAGTGACGGTAGCGCTGCTCACGTCACCCAGCATGAAATCCGCGAACGTATTGCCGGTTCCACTTTGTGCCTGTGGGTTCCCTGTGAGCGTGGCTAAGAAGGTATAAGATCCCGAAGGCGAAGACGTCTGATAGTTATTGCCGTAGAGAAGTCTGTATTCGAAGCCCACCTTAACGGAGTGATTGCCACGGACCATCGTGACCATATCGCTAAATTGCCACGTGAGCGCGCCACGCAGGCCTACCGTTCCGGTGGTGAATCCTGTTAGACCGTTGCTAATGGACGGAAAGACCGTTGATGGCACGCTCGAAGGCAGGCCCAGTTGTTGCGGCCAATTTCCGCCGAAGCTGTAGGCCTGAAAAGGAAAATACTGGCGCGCAGTTCCTAATCGAATTTCATTGAAGAAGGTGGGCGAGAACGCGTGCGTTTCCGATACGACGGTGTTGCGCGTCTCAAAATTATCTTCGCGAACTCGAACAACCGGACTGGGCCACGGAGCCGAGGCGCCGTTGTCGTCATGATGTCGAAAGTAGGTATAGCGCCCGAAAATTGTGTCCGTTTCCGAAATATGGTGATCAACGCGGATTGTGTATTGCTGCATAGACCGCGCATTACCAACCGATCCAATGTAATTGTTTGCATTCGTGAACGGATTCGAAGGCGTCCGATTCGGTAGCGGGTAAAACGCATTAATGTTCTTCGAAACCGGGTCGAGACGATTGGCAGGAATAAGATTGCCAGGGAACACGTCGCGAATAAAACCACTGCCACTGAGGTTGGCCCGTGTAGTGCCGGGATCGTAAATCGGGATCATTGCGCCCGTCGCGCTGAGCGAGCGCGAGAAGTCGCCGTTTCGCTCCAGCGGAGTTGGAACCGTCGTAATCGGCTGGCTGTACTTCACATAATTCCACTGCTCCCAATTGCCGAAGATGAAGGTCTTGTCGCGCCCGTTGTAGACCTTCGGAATAATGACGGGGCCGCCAAACGCCAACCCATACTGGTTGTAACGGAATGGCACCGTGGAGGGCGTGAAGGCGTTGCGCGCATCGAACGCATCGTTGCGAACGAATTCGTAAACCGTACCGTGATAAGCGTTTGTTCCGGATTTCGTGGCGACATTAATCACGCCGCCGGCAGTCAGCCCATATTCTGCGGACATGTAGCCCGACTGAACCTTAAACTCCTGAACAGCGTCCACAGCGAGATCGGCGTTGAGATCCGGATAGTAACTCTGGATGGCGACCATGCCATCCACCAAGAAGTAATTAACCGAGCTTGGACCGCCATTGATACTGAATGCGCTGAGATTTGTGCCACGGTCGGCGAACCCACTTTGTGTTGGTCCGGCGTTGGATTTTACGTTGCTTGCCAGACCAATAAGGGCGAACGCGCTTCGGCCGTTGATCGGGAGAGCTTCTATGCGCTTATTCTCGACGACCTGACCGATCGTTGCATCTTCTGTATTCACCAGAGGCAGTTCTCCTGTTACCTGGACGGACTCGCCGACTGTGCCGAGCTCCAGCTGCAGATTTACTTCCGCGCGTTGATCGACTTGCAGACGGATACCGGTTCGCACGGTCTTCTTAAAACCGGCGTGCTCCACCGTAACCTGGTAGTCACCCACGATCAGTGCCGGTGAGGTGTAGTTGCCATCGGAATTCGTTTGGGTCCCGACGGCGGTATTGGTTTCCGTATTGACGATGGATACACGGGCACCCGCGACGGCCGCGCCACTGGAATCGGCAACTGTACCTAAGATCGTCCCCCTTCCCTGCTGTGCCCAGCCGGCAGGAATACAACACGCGAGTACGATTAACAATCGGGCATGAACTCTCAACATAGAGACCTCCCGGGATAAAGAGCAATGAAGCTGTGAACAGATTCTCACAATCCCCGTACAATGTAAAGTGTGAAATGTCAGATTTACTAAATGTGAGATTTCATATACAATTCCTGGGGGCCTCGCCTAAATGAAATTCTCACTATTACCGGCCAACCGCCGGTCCTTCCTGCAGCGGATCTCAGCTGTTCTCGGCATATCCGGCGCAGATGTTACATCCGCCGCTCCTGCGTCGACTCAGCAACAATCCCCAACGTCAGGCAGTGGCCGGATCGATTCCGAACCTCGCGCGCGATTAGGTGGTTACATCCGTCCACGCACTATTGAGATTGTTCATCAACGTTTCGAACTGATCGTAGTCGGAGGTGGCATCTCGGGGACCTGTGCTGCTGTCAGCGCCGCTCGCAACGGTCTAAAAACAGCGCTGGTGCACGAGCGTTCGATGCTGGGTGGCAATTCGTCTAGCGAAGTGCGGCTGTTTCCCGAAAATACCGCTGCTCAATCCACCTGGTGCAAAGAATCGGGCATCCTCGATGAAATCCACGTCGAGGAACGCATACGCAATCACGATCCGCAGATCGAAGGGCTCATGAACTGCCATTGGGATCTAGTGCTCTACGAATGGGCCGCGCGCGAGCCCAATCTTACATTGTTCTTAAACACCAGCATGCGCGAGGTGGAGATGCGCGACGCGGCGCACATTCTCGCGATTCATGCCGTTCAACTCGGTACTGAAAAGTCGCTCGTGCTGGAAGCGCCGCTATTCGTCGATTCAACCGGTGATGGCGTGCTCGCCTATCGTGCCGGCGCGGACTTCCGATGGGGCGTGGAAACAAAGCGCGAATACGGAGAGCCACTCGCGCCGAATGAGCCCGGCAAGGGCCTCATGGGCAATACGCTCTTCTTCCGTGCTCGCGATACTGGTCGGCCCGTGCCGTTTCGGCGCCCTTCCTGGGCCGCGGAATTCGACGCCGAGGCCGATCTTACCGAACGTGGCCATCGCTTCATTGATGGCGGGTACTGGTGGATTGAGGTCGGCGCTCCTCTGCACCCGATCCGCGACAACGAAAAAATTCGGGACGAAGCGCTCCGACAAGTGCTCGGCGTCTGGGACCACATTAAGAACAGGTGCGTCGATCGAGCACGTGCCACCAATTACGCCTTGGACTTCGTGGGCTTCTGGCCCTATAAGCGCGAATCTCGTCGAGTAATCGGTGACTACGTGCTCCAGCAGAAGGATGTTCAGAATCCGCCTACCCGCGCAGACGATATCGCCTATGGGTGCTGGGGCATCGATATTCACGTTCCCGGCGGCATTCACGAGCGGCAGGCCGCACCCTATCCGCCGCCGCGCCGGGATGCAAACTGGCAGAGTTACGGGACGCTGCCGTACGGGATTCCCTTGCGATCCTGCTATTCGCGCAACGTGCGAAATCTGCTTACTGCCGGCCGGCCCATAAGCACTAGCTACGTGGCCTTTGCCTCATCGCGCGTCCTCCCCACGGGGGCAGTCGTAGGCCAAGCCGTCGGAGGCGCCGCCGCCCTTTGCCGCCGCTTTCATTGCGACCCGCGGGAACTCGCTCAGAAGCATGCCACCGATCTACAGCAGCTTCTCATCCGGCAGGACTGTCACATTCCCGGGATTCAAAATGAAGATCCAAGCGACCTCGCGCGCCAGGCGGAAACGACGGCCTCGAGCGAGGCCATCATGCGTTTTGCCGAAAACGGCCGTCCGCGCGAGCTGCGTTATCCGTCGGCCCAGCTCTTCCCCATTTCTGCGGGTCGTATCGATTCGATCGAGTTGCTACTATCCTCCTCGCTCCCCCACGACGTCTGGCTCGATCTTGGTTTGCGCCCGGCCGCGCATGTGTGGGATTTTCGAGCGAGCCGCGATCTCGCTCGCGCACGAGCGAAGTTACCTGGCGGCCACCACGGCTTCGTCCGCTTTGATTTTCATGCTGATGTACCGGCCAACGCACTTTACTATGTGCACCTGCCGGCTCAACCAGGCGTGTCGTGGTCGATGATCTCCGACATCGAGGGGCAGCCTTCGCGCATTCCCGCGGGGACATCCGCCGCCGATCTGCCGAGCGCACACTACTGGCGGCCTCTTTCGGGAGGCCTCTGCTTTGTCATTCGCCTGAGCCCCGAGCAGCGTCCCTACGGCCCTCATAATGTAATTACCGGCGGCTCGCGCCCGGACCGCTGGACAAACTTATTTGAATCCGATCCCGATAGCGGGCTGCCCGCGTGGGTTGAGCTTCGCTGGCCGAAACCCGTGCGCTTCAATCAGGTCGAAATCACATTCGATACCGATGTCAACCGTCGGATTACGCTGCCTCTATTCCGCTATCCCGAGTGCGTGAGTGATTACGAATTGGCGATCGATATAAAAAGCGGATGGAATACGGTGGCTACAGAAACCGGCAACTATTTTCGCCGCCGCATACACCGGATCGAGCCGGTGTCCTCCGATGGGCTGCGATTGGGCGTTACCGCCACCAACGGTGCCCGCACCGCGCGCGTTTATGCGATCCGCGTGTATAACGAAGTTGACGTCTGATAAAAATTTGCTCAGCTTGGGAGCGTTCGGTTGAACCGCCGAAATCAGAGTTGAACGCGTCTGATTGAGCATCTGGTGCCCATTCGGATCCCGCGTCCAAGTCGCGCCCCAATGGACCTGGGCTGCGTTTCCCTTCGACATAGGATCAGAAATACCTGCAGACATCGAATGCCGCGATCCAAGGTGTGGCGCTGACGCCGCCTGAGACCGTATCCGGCTCACAGGTCAAAGTGCGTGTCGAGTACGTTTACCGCGACCGGAATGAAGTGCAGTTTATCTATCTTCAGAAAGAGTCGTCCACCTGGAAGATCTTCAGGGTCGATAGTGCGGAGCGCGTGAAAACGCTAGTCCCCTACGGAAGCGCTGTAACAGACTAGATCGTTGTCTAATTGCTGATCAGTTTTCGCTAACCACGGGCGTGCGGATTCGAAGTCGGGAGCGCCAGCTTTCCGATAGCTCCAGTATCGACTCAGATGATGATTCAGAATGGATTCAGTGATGGAATAATCTGACGCCGGTGTGGGCCATCACCATGCCGTACTCGTTACAAGCGTCGGTTACCTGATTATCGCGGTTCGAGCCACCAGGCTGCACAACGAAAGCAACCCCGCTTCGCTGCGCGCGGTCAATTGAGTCGCGAAACGGGAGATATCCGTCTGAACCCAGAACGGCGCCTCGGAGACCATGTAGCCACTCAGCCTTTTGATCAGAACTGAATGGCGCCGGCATTTTGACGAACATCTTCCCCGTTTGGGCAAAAAACTCGAACGTGCTGAAGACAAAGAACGTATGATGGTGCGTTTCGATGAAGAAGACCCAACTGGCGGGCCTGTTAGCCTACGTGACTGGGATGGTGAATCAGCAGCTCCTGCTGCAGAATGAATACCTGCTAGCAGAGAATAGAATCCTTCGAGCCCATCTGCCGGCTCGTCTTCTGTTGACCGATCCGGAGCGCTCCACTCTAGGGTCCTCGGCAGACGTCTGGGACGGAAGGACTCGAGCCAGTGGCCTCGGCCGCCAAGCCAGACACAATCCTAGCCTGGTTTCGCAAGCTGGTCGCACAGAAGTTTGATGGCTCCAGGCACCGCTCTATCCAAGTCGACCGCCCATCGCACGTAAGATCGCTGAACCTGTTGTCCGCCTGGCTCGTGAGAATAGCGGCTGGGGATACGATCGCATCTCCGCTGCATTCGAGAATCTCGGTCACCATGTCTCCGATCAAACCGTGGGCAACATCCTACGCCACTTTGATATTTCTCCTGCTCCCAAGCGTCGCCAGCAGATGAGCTGGGCCGACTTCATCCGTTCCCACATGGCGGTGCTGAGAGGCGTCGATTTTTTCACCATAGAGGTGCTCACTTGGCGCGGGCTGGCAACCTATTATGTGCTGTTCCTTCTGCACTTAGAGACGCGCCGCGGCACTCTGGCTGAAATCACCCAACATCCGACCGAGGAATGGATGGTGCAGATGGCTCGCCGGGCCGTCGATGACATCGACGGCGCCTTACTTCCGGTCCGCTTTGTTTTGCATGATCGCCACAGCAGGTTCTGCGCTTCCTTTTCGCGACACGCTTCGTTCGGCCGGCGTTCAACCTCTCAGCCCGCCTGCTCGCAGTCCTAATTTGAATGCTTTCGTCGAACGTTGGGTACGCTCCATCAAAAGTTAATGTCTCGAAGTTGATTCTCTTTGGGTGAACTATCCTTGCGCCCAGCAGTCACCAATTCATCGAGCATTACCATCCCGAACGCCCACACCAAGGTAAAGGCAATCAACTGCTCTTCCCTTCCCCTGTTTCTCCACCGTCACACGCCCGTCGCGTCCAATGTCACCGGCGGCTCAGTGGACTGCTCAAGTTCTACCAACGGGCCGCCGCATCTGGAACTTCTTGTCCGCATCTGACGATTTAGTGATCGAACCGGTGAACTCACATCGGCTAACAGTGAATTTCGTAGTTGACGGTTGCCATTGCTGCGCAACAACTGAATTCAGTTGATTTTTTTCGAAGCTTGCTCGGGCAACAGTCCGCCGGCTCCCAACAGCGATCGAACGACCCGCGTAGCCTCTTGAATTTGCTCCCGAGTGGCGCGTTTGCAGAATCGCTCTACCCTGACACGTAGCTCCTCTAACATCTGTTCTCGCGATTCATCCCCAAAGTACAAATCGTCTTTGAACGAATCTGAAGTTCTATGCTCCGATTTCTTATCCGACACGTAGCCTCCGTATCGCGTTTATCGTAGCGGTGACTGATTCGGACACACGATCGTTCAGCATGTTGGTTCTACGCGATTCGCGCATATATCTCAGACTCTTGTTCGATTTCTTTTGACGACAGCGCCATCGGCTTATCGTGCTGCCGCAAAATCGGCGATCGTTGCGGGTCCAGTAGTAACTCACGATTGTCTGTGAAAATTGCTAAGTCTTCCCCCGCTCGAGATGCGCCCACATACAACAGTGGCTTCTCGACGAGAGAGCGGATCATGCTGTCTTCTGTATCGATGTGGACCGCAACGCGGGGTACCGTCAAACTTTGAGCACTATAGCTCGTCATGGCGTAGCCGTATTCGACGTGTGGCATATCCGCGATATTCCAAACGATGCGGCGCCCTTCTAGTTCGAGCACGGCCTTGCCGGCATCGTCCAATTCGCGAATGACGCCAACGCCTCTATTGGCAATCACGTCGCCACGGGTCAATGTCCACGGCCTTGTGATCTGCACTTTATCGCCGATTGCAAAGCTTCTCTTCTCCGCCTCATACACCTCGCCCTGACCAGTGCGTGGATCGAGGCTGACTTCTCGTTCGCCGAACGAGTCGCGGATGCGGACGGTAACTTCGTTGCGCTCAGCGTCGACGCTTACGACAGGCGTGTATTGTCCGGCACTGACATGCCCGCGGCCGCCCAATGTTCCAGCACGGCCCCATCGAATCACGTCTCCCTGACGATAATTCGCTGCTAGACGTTTGTCCGCATCCGTCAGGTCCCGAACCCCCTTCAATATTTCCGCCTCGTAGGCATCCGGTCCAACCACTCGCTCTTTCTGCAGCCGCTCCCGTATGGCGACATTGATTTCCATGAGGGATTTGTTGTCGGGACTGATTGCTAAGGACCGCTCCGGATCCACTGCGTAAAACTCGGCGATGCCGTCGAATCGCTTTTCCCGAGACGGCGCCTCCCATACGCGAAATCGTTCCGCGAGAGCCTTTAATCCCTCGATCATGTTTTGGCTGCAGCGCGGCCCGAAGGAATCGCGGAATTTTTCGATACTCGCGAGAAGCTCAGGATTGTCTTGCTGTCGCATGATTTTCTCCATCCGGATCGTTTCCACACCGGCCATCTCGAGCTCTTCGATGATCCGACCGGCTTCTACCGCGTAGTGTTGACGATGATCGTAGGCAATGATGACCCGATCCTGAGGACGCGCCGTATCCAGGAATTTCCGAAAGCTATGTGTCCCGACCAGACTACCCTCATCCAACAGGTAGAGCGTCTTTGGGGTTCCCGCCTTCACACCACGCGTGTTGTGCAATTGCAACGTTCCCGCTTCGATGCCCATATCGCGCAGGTTGTTTGTCGCGCTCGAGGTCGCCGCCATTCCCACGACACGGTATCAGCTTCCCGGTGCTCTTCGGCCATTTCGGCCACAATCTCGAAGCTGCTGGATTTTCCAACACCGGCGGCACCGGCCACAATGAGGTATTGGTTTCGCGAAGTCAATCCCGCATAGGCAATTCGCAATTGGTCCCTGCTGATCTCTAGGCGCTTGCCATGAATCTCTCGGACGCCGAAGCGAGCCAGGAATTCTTTTTTCGGTACGCTGTCCGGATCCACGATCGGCGTTGTTATCCCCTGACCGCGCAGAACCATGCGAATGGACTCCCGTTCTATCGCCTTCATCTCAGGAGTCGTATAGCGTTCCCCGGGAGCCTCTCTCCGGTAGTGATCTGTTTCTATAAATTCGGCTTGACGCTTTTCCAAAGCTTCTTCGACGTCTGCCACGCGCAGTAGATGAGGACTGTATCGGAGCGCATCCCGAACAACCTCAAAACGCTCGTTAACGGCCTGTCGATCATACAGACGTGCCTTGCCATAGTCGATGGCTTCGTCCGCGACTTTGCCGCGAATCTCTGCGGGCACAAGGCGTCCGCCCCTCTCGATCGCGGCCGCGGAGATCGCAAACGGATCCTGCCCGTACTCTGCCGCCTGCCGTACATGCTCTTCCCGGAGTCGCGCCGGATCCCAGGGTTGCTTGCCCTCGCGGAGCTGCAGAGCGATCCTTTCGCCGGCCTCGGCACCTACTACGCCTTGCCGCGCCTTTTCTTCTTCGATTTGCTCCGCGCGCTTGCTCATCCCGAGAAGATACTCTTCGGAATATTCGGCTATTTCGAAAGCAAATCCTTTGCCGCGCTTCAGTTGATACCCGAATTCCCGCAGGTCATTCGCCATCTCGGACATGTAAATGGCATTGGCATAGGTTTGTGCTCGGTAAAGCCATTCCGGATCCATTGACCGGATAACACCCTCGTCGGCCGAGCGGGTCATGTTGAAGACTACCGAGTGCGTGTGCAACTGCGGATCCGGCACCCCGCCACCGACCGGTCGCGAAACATCGTGCACAAATAGAACCGCGACCCAATTGGCGCTCGTTTCCCGGCTTTCCCTATGGCGAGCCTGCACGAACTTTTCCAGCCGATCGAGCGCCACAGTCACAGCACGCCTATGGGATTCCAGGATTCGCTCATCACCCCCTACAAGAGCCTGCACCGATACGGATTTCGGCGGGGCAAACATCACATCGATAGCCGCGCGGTGCCCGATAAACTTCTTCGTCTTTGCCCCATCCGCCGGAAGACCAAGGTGAATTCTCAATTCTTCCGCTATGACCGGCCTGAGTTCCGAAGGAACATGGTGTAACTGCTCTCTCACCCATCGATAGCCATCGGACCGGCTCCAGGAATCTCTCGTGCCAAACTTTTCACCCGCGCGCTCGCCGAGCCAAGCCACCAGAGGCTTGGCATTCGTAATTTGAGTCCGATAGGCTTCCGCTCCTTTGCCGCGGATGTAGGCGTCCGCGTCCATTCCCTCCTCGAGACTGACGGCCCGTACGTTCACTCCTTCTTTCAGCAAATCTTCGATCTGCCGCTCTGTCGCCTTCTTGCCCGCCTCATCTCCATCCTGGTTCAGAAGCACGTTGCGGGATATTTCCCCAATCCGCTCTGGACGAAGCGCTGTACCCGAGGCAGCTACCACTTTCTTAACGCCCGCCTGGTGCGCTTGTATGGCATCCAGGGGCCCTTCTACTACCACGAGCCGACCAGCCTCTTCCGCGGCGGCGCGATGTGCATTGAAAATCGTCTCGCTCTTTCGATAGATGGCCGTCGTCGGGGAGTTGATGTACTTGCGATCCTTGTTCCGGTCTACCCGGCGCCCGGCAAAGGCCACAACATTCCCTGCGGAGTCCTGAATAGGAATCATCACTCGATCTCGGAACCGATCGGTGAGGCGTCCTGACTTGCTGCGAAACACTAATCCGGACTCTAACAACAATCTCGAGTCATACCTAGAGGACAAATATCGCGTCAGCTCGTTATTTCTGCCGGAGAAGCCAAGCCGGAACTCCCGCGCTGCGTCCGCGCCAATTTTGCGCTCGGCTAAATAGTTCTTACCTCGCCTGTCCGATTCCAAGCGTTGGGAATAAAACCGCGCAGCTTCTTCGTGAATCTCCATCAACTTGCGCTGGTGGCTATCGTAATCGGGAATTGGCAGAGTCCTGGCGGGCTCGTGGATTTTTTCGGGACCTTTTGGTCGACCACGCCGCGGCGGCGCAGCTTCCACTAGAACTTTGGCGCCCCAGGAACTGCGCTCAATAGCCTTTACGATCTGGTTCTCAATGTGTTCAGACCATGCCACCTGCGTCTTCTGCCAAGGCGGCGTTGGATCATATGATCGATGCTTGACGAGTTGCTCGCCCGTCCACGGATGCTGGCCGTCTGCGAGACGCTGGACGAGCTCCTCGGTCGCCGGCTTGCCAATCAATCCAAATTGCTCCGCAAGGCGACCGTGGAATTGCCCGACGATCTTCCCGCCTTCCGTGTAATACGAAGCCTGGTCTGCCTTGGCAAAGTGTTCCCGGTGATAGTCCACGATCCGAGCCGAAGAAATTGCCTTGGAAGCTTTAGTCATCGTCAACTCCGAGATTGCCCAACGCTTCCTCCACCATCAGCCGGCCGCTGCGGAGGAGAACGTGAATCGGGCACCCCGGATCATGCTCGCTTTCGCTCATGAGTTGACGCGACCGTTCACAACCACAGGCCACCGTACCGGCGGCACTTTTCAACTCTCCATCCCAGCGCTTTGCAAATTGCAAAACCGCGCTTGCGAACACGTCAGGGTGGCTTTTATCTTCCATGGCCTCACTCCGTCGGGGCGACGTCCTGAGACTGATCGAACAGTGTAGGCCCCACCGATTTCTTGGGACGCCCTCCTTTTTTCTTAGTCTCTGGGACCTCTGGGTCTAACGCCACTGGCTCCTCATCTACCGGCACCGCCGGATACTCCGCTAAATTTTCGTCAGTGGCACTGGGATCAGGCCCCATCACCATTTCGGGGATCGACCTGCGAACGTACTCCGTCTGCCGTTGCCGGTTCTTGCGAGCAATCCGTCCGCGGATGACCGTGTCCTGCTGCTTGAGAATGAATTCATACGGCGGAAGGCCTCCGATCTCGGACGCCATCACCACGGGTTCATGCGCCACCTGTTGCGAGGTCAAGCTCGAACTGCGCGCCTGCTTATTGCCGTGGTGCAAATGCGAGGGCATGTTCTCGGAAAGCTTCTCCCGCATCGCATACCCGCACTGCTCTTCGATGTGCCTTTGAATTATCGGATCCGTCGAAGCAAAGCAAATCTGCGTGTACGGCATCCCCAAAAGCGCCTGCATTCCGGGCCGACCATAGAGCATTTCAATCTGGGCGCTGCTCTGGTAACCGAGCACCAATGGGTTCCCGCTCGCCCGCAATAGAGCCGCCGCGTCAATCAGGCTCGGCATCCGCTGCAGCAGCGAGAGCTCGTCACAAAATACCCACACTCGCGGCGCTCCCGGCCGCTTCTTTTCAATTGCTCGTAGCAAACTATCGCAGATCGCGGTCTGCAACGCCCGGCTGCCGTCCCGAGTCTCCGGCGTCGATGTGAAGAAGATCCACGATCCATCTCGCCGCTCCGCCCATTCGCGGACGGTGAACTTGGGCCGCCCTTCCTCCCGCCGCGGCATTGCGGCAAAACTCGGAGCCAGCGGCGCCAGTGTACCCGTCAACCCGGCGAGTTGGTTCTGAGCGCGCTGATTGAACGCCCTTGTACCGGAGATGTTCGCCAAGCGGCGCAGTAGTTCGCTCTCGGCATCACCAAACCAGCGTGCCAAGTTCTCGCACGTTGCCAGATCGTTTGGAGAGTTCCAGATATTATGTTTCGACAAAAGGCCCGCCAATGCCGCGCGCGCATTGCGGGGAAAAAAGCTTTCATCTTGCCCCGGAGGATCGGGAATAAACGATCTGCCCCACGGGTCAGCGGCCAGTCGGTCTATCGCCTCCTCTTCCGACGCCCAATAGCAGCACGCATTACTCGCGGGATCGATGTTCCAGTCTCCGCGCTCCGGCCGGAAGAATCGTTCGTAGTATTCGGCCTTCGGGTCGCCGGCGATGATCGCCACTTCTCCACGCTCTTCCACTTGTTCGAGCAGGTGCATCATCACCGTCGATTTCCCCATGCCAGGGTTGCCGCACACGTTGAGATGGAACGACAGATATGGTTCCGCCAGCAATAGTTCGCCGTCCCGCTCCGGGATACAGACGCCCGGCGCCGTCATTTCGCCTCGCCCGCCCGGCTATTCCACTCGCGAGAACCCACCATGCGACTGCCCCGCAGCCACACGCCGGAGTGTCTCGCCCGCCGCAATTTAGCCATGTCTATTTGCTGTCCGACGATCGCGCAGAGGATCACCAGGACCGGCCATCCCAGCCACACGGCAGCCGTCCGCTGGTCGCCAGCTTCCCCCCATACACGGAGCCCCCCAACATATCCCGCATTTCAGCCGGCGCCGTTCGTGGGGCGCAAGTAAAACGCGTCGTAGGTCTTCAGATCCTCTTGGACTCGGAAAGCGATGCCGACGAACCCACGCGCTTCCCCACCCGCTCCAGGCGCCAAAGCGCCGGCAATCTCCGCCTCGATCACTCCATTCGAGAAGTCAAGGCCCTCGATCCAGACCAGCCCTTGAGCATATTGCTGCGTGCGCTCGATGCGACGGAGAGTCTCTTCGGAGATCGTGGCCCGCAGTCCCTTTTTGCCATGAAGCACGGCCCGCTCGACGGTTACGTTGTGGAACCGAAGACGCTCGACGGATTCGAGCGGGTAGCGCTTGGCCTGCGCTGACGCGGCTCCGGGCAGTAAGAGCGTCGCGATAGTCGTGAGGACAAGAAGTGTCGACCTACTCGTAGATATCGTTTGAGGTATTCCAGATTGTCTCATTCAGGGTTGCTCACTTTCAGCGTACGTAGCATGCCAGACCTCCGCCAGAGCTTTGTGACGGGCGACGGAATACAGTAACGAACCGCGGTGTGGGCGATGCGGACGCCGGAGACTGTTACTCCGCTCGGACCGCAACCGCCGGATCGACTCGCACCGCTCGAACCGTCGGAATCAAGCTGCCCGCCAGCGTCATCATCACAGCCAGCGCCATCGCCGTTGCGAATGTCGCCGCATCTCCCGGATCCAGTCCCGCCAGTAGCGACTGCATCGCACGCCCCGCCCCATAGCCAAGCCCGGCGCCGAGTACCACGCCGGCGATCGCCAGCCGGCTACTCTCACCTAGAATCAGCGACAGAATCTGTCCCGATTTCGCGCCGAGAGCCATCCGCACTCCGATCTCCTGCGTCCGCTGCGATACCGAGAATGAGAGCAGTCCGTGAATCCCCACGGCCGCGAGCAGAAAGGCAATCGCCGCGAAGGCTCCCAGCACTCTCGCTTGCACCCGGCGCGAAGCCGTATTCGACTCCACGATCTCCGTCAGAGTCTGCACGTCCGAAATCGGCTGCTGCGGATCGGCATCGTGAATGATCGCGCGAATCGCTGCGGTGAGACTCGTTGGATTCACCGTGGTTCGGACCGCCAGATCCTTCGGTGCATACCAGACGAGGTTTCCGTCGCGCATCTGCCTGTAAGAAAGATAGACCTGCGGCTCGCTCGGCGCCTCTAGTCCGCGCACCCTCACGTTGCCCGCCACTCCCACAATCGTGCGAGTTCCGGAGGCGATCTGAAAACTCCGTCCGATCGCATTCTGTCCCGGCCAGTAGCGCTGCACGAACGACTCGCTGACCACGGCCACCGGCAGCGCCGTCGCGCCGTCGCTCTCCTCCACCCCGCGTCCCAGCTTCAGCGGAATGCCCATCGCCGGGAAGTAACCGGGTGTGATAAACCGCATGCTGGCGGTGTGGTTCTCGGAGGGCTGCTGATTTTGGCCCGCGATATCCACCGCCCAGATCCCCCCGCGCATCACGATCGGCAGAAAACTGGTGAAGCCGGCGCTTTGCACCCCCGGCAGCGCGCGCACGCCGGAGAGCACTCGCTGATAGAACGCCTCCCGCTGGACCACTTTCTCGTACTTCGGAGTCGGCAGCGCTGTGCGCAGCGTCAGCACTCCGGCTTGCTGAAATCCCGGATCGATCGCATGCAGCCGCCACAGCGCCCGAATCAACAGGCCGGATGTAATCAGCAGCGCCACCGACAACGAAACCTCCGCGACCACCAGCGCCGAGCGCAGTCTCTCTTTCCTTCCTCCCACGCCCGAGCGCGAGCCCTCGCGCAGCCCGGAGGCCCCGTCGCGGCAAGCGCGCAGCGAGGGAAGGACTCCGAACGCCAGCCCGGTTGCCACCGTGATCGCGACCGCGAACAGCAGGACTCGTCCGTCGATGCTCGGATTCGCCATCGGAAGCGAAGTCGGCACCAGTATGACCAGCAGCGGCAGGGCGGCATTCGCGCCGGCAATACCGAGCGCTCCGCCGAGCCCAGCCAGCAGAAGGCTCTCCGTAAGCAGTTGCCTTACGAGCCGCTCCCGTCCCGCTCCCAGAGAAGCCCGAACGGCCAGTTCCTTCTGCCGGGAGAGAGCGCGCGCCAGCAGCAGATTCGCCAGGTTGGTGCACGCAATCAGCAAAACGCACACCGAAGCCGCAAGGAGTGCCATCACCAGCGTCCGGGACTGCAAGGACACCTGGTCGCGCAGATTCGCGACGGTGGCGCTCAACGCGCTGATTCTCCTTCGGATATTGCGTCGCCAGCCGAGCGGAAATCAGCCGCATCTCCTGCCGCGCCTGTTCCAGGCTGACACCCGGCTTGCGCCGCGCGATGGCGCTCAGATAGTTATTGTTGCGGTTCGCCAGGTCCGCGGGACGGAAGCGCAAGGGCCGCCAGACCTGCGCCGTGCGCTGCGGGAACGAAAACTCGGGCGGCATGACGCCGATGATCGTGTGCGGGTCGCCGTCCAGCAGAATCTTTTCGCCGATCGCGTCCATCCGGCCGCCGAATCGAGACTCCCACAATCCGTAGCCAAGGATCACGACTCCGGGCGCGGCGCTGCGTTCGTCGTCGACAGTAAACCATCGGCCCATGGCAGGCGCAATGCCGAGCATAGGTAGCAAATCCGCCGCGAGGTTGGCGCCTTCCACCTGAATCGGTTCGCCTTGCCCGACCATCGAAGTAGACCACGGAGCATACGCCGCCATCACTTCGAACGACGTCGCCGTCGCCTTCCAATCGAGATAATTCGGCGGCGACAACTCCATCTGCGGATAGCCCGGTCGCGCCTCCCACATACGGACCAGCCGCTCGGAATGCAGATACGGCAGGGGACGCACCAGCACATAGTCCGCCACCGTAAAGACCGCGGTCGTCGCGCCGATTCCCAGCGCCGCCACCAGCACCACGGTCGCCGCAAATCCGGGCGCGCGACGAATCGTGCGATTAGCGTATCGCACGTCCTGACGCAACAGGTCGCAATGCGCCGCGAGCCCGTTCCGAATCGCATCCCCAATCGCGACCATCCACAGCACGGCGAGCGCGAAGAATCCGGAAGCCTGTTGCCGTTTGCGCGCAAAATCCCGGCACATTTCCTCGCCATATTCCGCGCGAAAAGAACTCGGATACAAGAGCAGCAGCAGTCGGTACATCACGCTCTCCCTGGCGCGAAGCCACTCTCGCGAGCCAGTTTCACCAATTGGGCGAGCCTCCGGGCCTCCGCCTTGGCCACGGCTCTGCCAAAGGAAGTGATGCGATAGTATCGTCGCCGCTCATCATCCAGTTCCGGCGCGGGCCGCTCTGCCGTCTCTTGGATCAGCCCCTGCTCCAGCATCCGCTGGATCGAGCGGTACAAGGTGCCGGGACTCAGCTTGAGCATGCCATCCGTGCGTGTGGCGACCTCCTGAATGATGGCGTACCCGTGCCGATCGTCTTCGGCCACCGCCATCAGAATGTGGAACCGCATT
>CAVRLR010000005.1:0-84169 GCA_963722155.1 Bryobacterales bacterium
GGTACGGCGTGGTGGCGCTGTACGGGACCGGCGCGCCCTTCCGGCGGGCCTCCGCCGTCACCTCGTCCAGCAGGTAGAACGCGCGGTCCGCGCCCTCGAAGGCGAGCACGGAATCGAGCGCCTCGACCCACTCGCGGGTCTCGGCCGGGTCAAGGTCTTCCAGCATGAGCCTCCCCTGCCCTTTTCGCCGGTCTTCCAAGCATCCGTCCCCGCGGCGCCGCCGGGCAAGGAACCTGGCAAATCCGCCCCGCCCGCCGCCCCACGCCAGGCAACTACCCTGGGGCGGTGGGCGAATCCCCTTGATCAGGTGGCGTCCTGGCCGGTAACGGCCGCGGTCGGCGTCGCCTCGGCCGCGGGCCTGATGGAATCGCCGGCCCGGCCGCCCGGCCGTTCCGCTGGGCCTCGGTGACCAAGCTGCTGGTGGAGCTGGCCGCGCTCGACGCGGTGCAGCGCGGCCTGCTCGACCTGGACGAGCCAGGCCGGGCCGCCGGGGTCCACGGTCAGGCACCTGCTGTCGCACGCGTCCGGACTCGCCTTCGACAGCGACGCGATCCAGGCCCAGCCCGGCCGCCGTCGGATCTACTCCAACCGCGGCATCGAGATCGTCGCCAACCTCGTCGCCGCCCGGTCCGGCCAGCCGTTCGACGGGCTGCTGGCCGCCGAGGTCTGCCTGCCGCTCGGCCTGGCGGCCACCCGGCTCGAGGGCTCCCCGGCCTGGGGCGCGGTCGGCCCGCTCACCGACCTGATGAACCTGGCCGTCGAGCTGGCCAGCCCGTCGCTGATCGACGAGGGCCTGATGGCACAGGCGACGACGACCGCCTTCCCGGGCCTGTCCGGCGTGCTGCCGGGCTCGGCCGCCAGGAGCACTGCGACTGGGGCCTGGGCTTCGAGATCAGGGACAGCAAGGCGCCGCACTCGACCGGATTAGGAACTCGCCCCGGACGTTCGGCCACTTCGGCCGCTCGGGCAGCTTCCTGTGGGTCGACCCCGACGCCGGGCTCGCCTGCGCAGGGCCTCGCAGGCACCGACTTCGGAGACTGGGCCCGGCAGGCCTGGCCGAAGCTTTCCGACGACCTGCTCGCCGCGCACGGCGGATAATCGGCTCATGGACATGCGTGCAGGTTGGTTTTCCTGGTGTTGCAGCGGCGTGCGACTGGGATGCTCATGCCAGCACCGATGCCGCGGCGCGAAGGCGCGCCGCGGCGCGAGGGAGGCAGTCATGATTCCGTGCGGCGACATCCATCATCTCCGGCTCACCGTGACCGACGTGCAGCGCAGCCGCGAGTTCTACACCAGTCTGCTGGGCTTCCAGGTGGTCGTGGAATCGCCGCCGCCGGACGACCCGGCCGCGGATGAGGTGTTCAAGGTCCTGTTCGGCGGCGTGGTCATGGCGCGCGGCAACCTGATCATGGGGCTCGGCCGATGGCCCCCGCGGCCGACCGCTTCCACCCGGACCGGGCGGGCCTGGACCACCTCAGCTTCAGCGTCCCCGGACGCGCGGACCTGGAGCAGGCGATCCGGCTGTTCGACGAGCACGGCGTGACGCACGGCGAGATCACCCGGCTAGCCTCGTTCGGCATCGACGTGCTCTCGTTCAAGGACCCGGACGGCATCCAGCTCGAGCTCACCGCGCCCGTGCTCGTGCCCGCAGACGGCTGACCAGCCGGTAATCTCGGGCGGGAAACTGCATGCACATCGGAAGGTGACGATGCCCCGGCTTACCCGAAAGGACTTCGAGCGGCTGCTCGAGTTCCGGGTTACCCTGCGGCGCTTCCAGCGCTGGAGCGAAGACCAGGCTCAGGCCGAAGGCCTGACCCACGTCCAGCACCAGCTGCTGGTGGCGATCAAGGGGCACCACGAGAACCTGCCTCCCACCATGGGCGACCTGGCCGGCTACCTGCTGCTGCGGCCGCACAGCACGGTCGAGCTCGTCGACCGGGCCGAAGCCGCCGGGGTGGTGGAGCGGACGCCGGACGGAGAAGACGGCCGGGTGGTCAGGGTCCGGGTGACCCGCAACGGCGACCGTGTCGCTGAACAAGCTGACCCGGGCTCACCTGGAGCGCCTGCACGAGCTCGCCACCGTGCTGGACGAGCTGGTGAACAGGCACGACGCAGCCAGCGCGCCGTGATCGCCAGTTCGCGACCGGCCCCGAAACGATACAACCGGCGAAGCCGCTGCCGGGCCCCGCGGGTGTCGGCACCGCGGGGCCCGGTCAGGTCAGCCGGGTGAGGTCAGACGGTCAGCAGCCGTCGTAGGGGGACCAGTTGGACTGGCCGCCCTGCGCCTTTCGCGTTGTTGAACACCCGGTTCTGCTCGGAGACGCTGGCGTGCCCGAAGTCGGCGGACGATCCGCCGTACGCCGACCAGGTCGACGGCTGAACTGGTACAGGCCGTAGTGCCCGCTCGAGTTCATGGCCTGCGAGTTGCCACCTGATCGATTGTCTGAAGGGCGCCGATACCGCGATGAAGATCAATGTGCTCAAAGCCGGCAGTACGCTGAGCGGCGCGGGCGATGCGAAATTCGCCAAAGCTGCGCTCACTCTCTCGCTCGACCCGGACAAAGAAGTACGCGAGACTGTCGCCTACGTCTACGAGAACGGCCAGCGCGGTGTGCTCAACATTGATACCGGCACACCCGACCCCGGTCTTGTACATACCGTCGTGCAGATTCTCGGCAGCGGTGACGTCACGGCGCAGGCGACCGTGCTCCCGCTGCTCGCGGCGCTTCCCACGAACTCCTCTTGGACCCGCCAGCCTGAGGTGATTGCGTCGTTGCGTACGCTGCTCGCTCGGCAGCCTCGGGTTGGGAATTACGCCAAGGTCCTGACTGCGGCTGCCTCGTTCGCGCCACTGATGAGTGAGCCGGCGATCCGGAGTCAGGTGCTCGATGCCATCGAGGATCCTAGCCGCGACGTGCAGCGCGCTGCCATCCAGATTGCGCTCGAGCGGCTGACCGCCTCGAACGAAACGTCCTTCGCCGAAGAAGTCTTCGCGAAGCTAGGCAGCTCGCAGCGCGGCGTTCTGATCGAGGAATTGAACGATCCGAAATTCCTGGTCAATCATCTAGGCGTTTCCGGGGGAGCGCTTTCTCAGGACCAGGCGTATTTTCTCGGTAAGAAAACCTCCACTCGCCCTGGCGACTTGCTGCTGAATCAACCGATTGTGTTCAAAGCGGCTATCGACAGCCTTGGCGACCGCGATGCCAACGTGCGCGCCGCCGCCTTGGATCTGATGCGCAAAGTAAGGGGTATCGAAACGCGTCCGGAGTTTCGCGCCGCGCTCGAAAAGATGCAGAACGATCCCAATTCGCGTCTCAGCATCACCGCCAAGAACGTGTTAGGCGGCAAGCGGCTTCGCGATGCGCTCGCCGATGTCCAGCCGGGTTCGGTCCTTGATTTCAACTTCTTTGTCTCCAAAGTCGAACCGATTCTGGCCGCTCCCGGCCCGGATGGCAAGGCTTGCGTGATGTGCCACGCGACCCATGTCATCTTCCGCCTCCGTCCGCCGAATGCCGAGGGAGAATTTTCGCCCCAGGACAGCGAAGAAAACTACAAATACGCGATGCACGTTGTCGATATCAACGATCCGGCGCACAGCCTGATGCTGATTAAGCCAACCCGTCCGACCGATTCGGCGGGCGACGTATCCGATTACACCGCGACTCACAACGGCGGCCAGCGCTGGCCGGGCAATGAATCCAGCGCGCAATACAAGACAATCCTCGAATGGATTCGAGGGGCAGGCATGCAAGCGTCGAGATAGCGGACCTCCGTCCGGGCATCTCATTGAAGCTGCATGGCTATTGACGTCGCGTCGGCTGTAACTATATAGTTCGTTTAACCTAGTCAAGGTCAGTTCACTAACGATGTCACTGGCATACCCATTCCGGCTGCGATTGCTTTTCGTTTAAATTTTTAAAATGGCGAAGAGCGCCAAGCCGGCGAGGAAAAAGAAAGCACCCGTGGCAACCACTCCCAATCCTAATACCAATCAAAAAGCCCAAAGCGAACAGATCGCGTTGGACATGACGCGTTCTATAGTTACGGAACCGCTACTTTCGAAGGTCAAGGCGGCGAAGCCGGACGCGAGCTTCGACGTCATCATTTCGCTCAACGAATTATTCTCGGGCGGCGTCGATGCTGCGATGAAATATGTTGTTCAGCGCGCGGCCGATTGGAAGGTCAAATTCTACGAGTTGCCGCCGTACTTATTCGCCTGTCTCACCGCTCAACAGATTCTGGCTCTTGCCCAAGAAGCCCGCGACCTGACTGCCAAGCACGGCTTCAGGGGAAGTGTCGTTTACCGTATCTGGGAGGACCAGGAAATCAGCACGACGTTGACGCGATCGCTGACCACCGTAAAAGCGGACGCCGCCCAGCGTGCCTTCCAGGCGTTCGGCGAAGGCATCGTCTGGGCTGTGCTTGATTCCGGAATTCAGGGCGATCATCCCCATTTCAAGGACACGCAGCCACAGTTTGCGGCAGACACACTTTCACCCGTTGTGCATCTGGACTTCACGCCGGATGGGCGGGCCGCCGCCGCTGCCGCGCCAGCGAAGCCGGGCGATCCTCATAAGTCCGACCCAACCGCTCTAATCGATCGCTTTGGCCACGGAACGCACGTCGCTGGTATTATCGCCGGATGTTGGACCTCCAAAGATCCGACAGGCGACCTGGTTGTAGGCGTCGAAACACGCGACGAATCCACGGATAAGCCGATCCCGCAGCGCGGCGAACCGCTGCGCTCGATCTCGGGGGTGGCGCCGAAAACCAAGTTGGTCTCGCTCAAAGTAATTGCTGATGTCCTCGGCACCGATGCCAATAAGCAAACCCCAGGCCAGGGCAAGGTGAGTTGGGTGCTGATGGCCATCGATCAAATCCAGCGATGGAATCAATACGGGAAGCGGCTGCGCATTCACGGCGTGAATATGAGCCTCGGCTATGATTTCGATCCGCGCTGGTTTGCCTGCGGCCAGAGTCCCTTGTGCGTCGAGGTAGACCGGCTCGTGCGTAGCGGCGTAGTGGTGGTTGTCTCGGCTGGTAATGGCGGCTACTCCTCTTTTATCGCCGCCAGCGGCCTCGTTCAATCGCGTTATAGCGATCTCAGTATCACAGACCCTGGCAATGCGGACATGGCGATTACTGTCGGCTCTACGCATCGCGAAAAGCCGCATATCTATGGTGTTTCGTATTTTTCCTCTCGCGGGCCTACCGGCGACGGACGGATGAAGCCCGATCTTCTCGCTCCCGGTGAGCGGATCGTGTCCTGTGCGGCTGGGGTCGAATCACAAAAGTATAAGGACGGTGGTCTTCCCGACGTTCTCTATTGTGAACAGACCGGCACCAGCATGGCGGCGCCGCACGTGTCGGGCGCCATCGCCGCATTTCTCTCTGTCCGCTCCGAATTTATCGGTGAGCCCGAGCAAGTCAAGGAAATTTTCAAAGCCAACTGCATCGACCTGCACCGCTCCCCCTCCTTCCAGGGCGCCGGACTGATGGACTTGATGAAGGTGCTGCAGTCCGTGTAGCATGAGTTGATTCAAGAAAGGCTTACATGCAATCGATTCATGGCTTCGATTTCTTTTCGTTGAACTTCGATGGCGACGGTAAATTGATCAGTGGCGAATTCGAAGACTGCAAACGGCGTGCCGCTACCGCCACAGATGCGATTTTCCTCGCACACGGATTTCGCAACGACCTGAACGACGCCACCAAGCTCTACACAAAATTTCTTGACACCTTCCGCGCCCACCTGAGCCGCCCGGAGTTTAGCGAACTGTCCAAGCGCAATTTCGTCGTAGCGGGCGTGTTCTGGCCGTCGAAGCCCCTGCCCGAAAGCTTCCATTCCGATGAAGGTTCTGCCCAAGCCACCGATGACGACGCGCCGCAGATGGCTGCGGTAACTAAAAAGCTGGAAAATCTTAAAGACGTTTCGCCCGCCAAAGCTGCTGCGCTCGATCAAGCCGCCGCTCTTCTGCCTTCCGTGAAAGACGATCCCGCCAAACAAGATAAGTTTGCTTCGCTGGTGCTTTCGACATTGGATGGGAGCCAAGCCGATCCGACCGAAGGACTCGATAGAATCCGCCAGCAGGATGGCTCGGTGATGTTTCAAAAGCTGAGTGGTCCGATCATTTTGCCGACCCAGCGGCCCGATGATTCCGGGGGGGCGAGTACGGTTGCCGACGTGGGCGCAATAGGAAGGAGCGGTGGGGTCGAATCCTTCGGCTCGTTTTTTCGTTCCGTTCTCGGGGGAATCGATAAATTTCTCAACCTTACGACTTGGTACGTCATGAAGAACCGCTCCGGAATTGTGGGTGCAACGGGTGTAGCGCAAGCGGTGCGCGATCTGAAGGCAAGCAACATGAACATCCGGCTCCATCTCGTGGGGCATAGCCTGGGAGGACGATTGATAGCCTCTTGCGCCAAATCCCTCGCACAGGATCCTATGCTACAGCCGGACTCCGTGACGCTGCTCGAGGCCGCGTTTTCTCACTACGGCTTCAGCGCCAATAACGGCAAGGGCACTCCAGGCTTCTTCCGCGATGTTATTGCCAAGAGAGTCGTGAAAGGTCCGCTGCTCGAAACGTTCTCGTACCAAGACACCGTGGTTGGGCTGACCTACGCTATTGCCTCACATCTGGCGGACGACAACTCCGAAGCAATCGGTGACGCCAACGATCTCTTTGGAGGCATCGGAAGAAACGGCGCGCAGAAAACAGCCGAATCGGTCGCGATCAAGCTGAAGACCCCATCTTCACCGGGCGATCTCTACGCATTCAACACCGGCATCGTCACGTGTCTGGACGGCTCCGGTGGTCTGATCAAGGATCACAGCGACGTCACTAACGAAAACGTCACCTATGCCTTCGCAGCCGCGGTAGCTGCCACAGGCGTCTAATCCTACACGCCCTTCCACTTTCCCAATCCCATGTTTTTAGGGTAGTTTTTAGCGCTTGACGAATTGGTCAGACCAGTCTACCATCTACCTCAGATCACATGTTCTCGTTAAAGCGCGTCCTCGCAGTCGCTGCTTTTTGTACGCAGTTAGGCGCCGCCACCGGCGATCTCGTCTTTCCTTACGGCGCGGTCTACTTTCGCAAGTCCAATCCTCCACCGGCCGACTGGGAGCGCGATCACAAGACCGCTGCTGAAAATGGAATGAACATTTTCCGTCATTGGGTGATGTGGTCGGCAGTCGAAGTGGCGCCGGGCAAATACGATTGGCGTGATTACGACCGCATGCTGGCGCTCGAAGGGCAGAATGGCATCAAGGCAGTTCTGGCCGAGATGATCACAGCGGCGCCCGAATGGGCGTTTCGCATGTATCCGCAAGCACGCTTCGAAGCCCAGGATGGTTACCGCGGCGTTCCCGAATATTCAGGTTCGAGCGCGACGGGCGGGTTCCCAGGGTTGTGCCTCGATAATCCGGAAGTTCGCACTCGCGCGGCTGCATTCCTGAAGGCCCTGGCGACGCGTTACAAAGACAATCCTGCGCTCTACGGCTATGACCTGTGGAACGAAGGCAACACCAACGGGGGCGCGGGCGTGTATTTTCAAACTGCGAGTAGCGCTCGCATCCCCAACGAACATCATGGAACCGGTGTAGGCCGTATGTATTGTTATTGCCCGGCTTCAATAGCCGAGTTCCACAAGTGGCTGCAGAAAAAATATGGTAGCGTCGAGGCGGTCGCAAGAGCGTGGCGACGATACAGCTTCGCCACCTGGGACGATGTCCAGCCTTCGCGCACTGGCGGACCGTATCCCGATTGGCTGGATTGGCTCCAATTTCGCGAAGATCGCGCGCACGAGCTTCTTCGCTGGAGAAAAGAAATCATCCGCTCCGTGGATCATAAGAATAAGATCACCATGCACGGCATTGCGTACACCCTTGAGTCGCTGCCCAGCGTGTCGGCTAACGACTGGCGCGCCGCGGCCGAAGTGGATAGCTACGGATTCACCTGGGTAAACGCCCGTAAGGGCAATGAACCCTGGAAACAATATCACGCCGTGGACCTGGTGCGTGCCGCCTCGCGGGGCAAGCGTTTCTGGCATTCGGAAATGCAGGGCGGCCCGCTCTGGATGGCGTCGGAAGTGACCGGCCGCCCGATCGAAGACGCCCGCAAACCGGACGAAAAGGATCTGCGCGTATGGAACATGGTGTCGCTCTCGGGCGGCGCTACGGGCGTCCTCTATTTGCGCTACCGCCCGTTGCTCGATGGCCCGCTGTTCGGTGCTTTCGGGCCGTTCGCGATGGATGGATCGTCGACTTCGCGTTCCGACATGGCGGGAAAATTCGCCAAATGGACCAACGGTCATCCGGATCTCTGGAAGTCGCCTCCTGTAAAAGGTGACATTGCCATTGTTTTTGTCCCAGAGTCCGAGCGCTTCAACTTTGCGCAGCAAGGCAACACATCGAATTACGCCGCTTCCGCCCGCGGCGCCTATGAGGCATTCTTCGATTCCAACATTCAGCCGGATTGGGTGCACATCGATAACATCGACGAATATCCGGTGGTCTATTTACCCTATCCCGTGATGCTCACACAAAAGACCGCCAGCAAGCTGCGCGACTACGTCTCGAATGGCGGAACGCTTATCAGTGAAGGGCTGCCAGGCTATTTCGGCGATGATGCCCACGCCGGAGCAAACCAGCCGAACCTAGGATTGCAAGAAGTTTTTGGCGCAGAGGAAGCCGATGTCGACTTCACGCCCGATCTGCTCGAAAATCTGATTCTTCATGCAAAGGGTCACGCCCTCGGTGGGCGCTATTTCAAGCAGGTCTATCGGACCACTACGGGCCAAGCCGTCGGACAGTATGCTGACGGTTCGGTTGCAGCCGTCGAGAATCATTTCGGCAAAGGCCACACTATCCTGATCGGTACGTTTCCCGGAGCCGCGTATTTCAAGAAGCCGAACGCCGAATCGCGCGCTCTTTTCCAAAGTCTTCTGCCGCAAAAGCAGCGCATCGGGGTAAGTGATTCATCGGTGACTGCGCGCCTCCATGAAGGACCTGGCGGAACGGTTCTATGGGTGGTAAATCCGACCCGCGAAGCAAAGTCTGTTTCCATTGCGCTCGCGGGCGGCGCATGGCATTCGGCGAAGGACGTGTGGGCCGGCCTCGATGCGCAACTAGAAGGTGAGAATATCCGGATCACAATTCCGGACAGAGACGCAGCCGTTCTACGGCTCGAAAAGTAAGGAGAGCGGCCATGTCCCGCAGTGTTCGATCGCTCATATTATTCTTTCTTGGTTTGACAGGCTCCTGGAGCCAGATTTCCACAGGTACGATCGTGGGTCTGGTGGAAGATCCCAGCGGTGCAGTCGTTCCCAACGTTGAAATTTCCGTCAAACAAGCGGCCACAGGTGAGGTTCGTACCACGCGCAGTAATGGCAATGGTGAATTCAATGTTCCATTTCTTCAGCCAGGAGGTTACGCGGTCACAGCGTCGGCAGGAGGATTCAAATCGAAAACCCTAAGCGATATCACGTTGCGAGTCGACCAAACCGCAAACCTCCGCATCACGCTCGAAATCGGCTCCTCCACGGAGACCGTTGAAGTCACCGGGTCTGCGCCGTTGGTGGACTCTGCTACGTCCTCGCTTGGGCAGGTGATTGAGAACAAACAGATCCTCGAAATGCCCTTGAACTTGAGAAATCCCTTCGCCCTCGGATTGCTTTCGGGCAACACAACGCCCATGTTCGGCATGGGTTCTAACTTGCCGTTCATCGCCGGCGGCGGCAGGTTTTCGGCCAATGAAGTGACGCTCGATGGCATTGACAACAACACCGTATCGAACGCGGGCGCCATCGGCCGCAACGGAATCGCCGTAGTGCCGTCGGTCGACGCAGTCCAAGAGTTCAAAGTCAAGACCAGTACTTTTTCGGCGGAGTTCGGTCACGCCGCCGGTGCCGTTGTTAACGCCACCATAAAGAGCGGCAGTAATCAATTTCATGGAACTCTGTTCGAGTTTCTGCGGAACGACGTTCTGGACGCAAATAACTTCTTCACCAACGCCGCTGGTCAACCCCGTCCTCCGTTCCATCAGAACCAGTTTGGCTTTGCTGTCGGCGGACCGGTTGTGATTCCCAAACTTTACAACGGCCGCAATCGCACGTTTTTCTTCGCGGACTATCAAGGCTACCGGCAAAGCACGTCCGGCGGTAGCAGCTCGATTACCATCACTGACGTACCGCCCGCCGCTCTGCGCGGAGGTGACTTCTCGAGTGTCAAGACCGCGATCTTCGACCCCGCGACGCGTCGAATCGGACCCACCGGCCTGGTCATCGCGACCCCATATGCGGGAAATGTCATTCCGCAGTCACAACTAAACAAGACCTCCGTTGCAATCGCCGGTCTGGTGCCGCTTCCTAACTTCGGTGGCCCTGGCGCACTAGCTCGAAACTTTTTCTATCAGCCCAGCCAGTTCTCGAACACCGACCAGGGCGACATTCGCGTCGATCAAAATCTCTCCTCAAGCAACAACTTTTACGCGCGTTTCTCGACCAGCGCGAATTCGAAGCCGGCCGTCGGAAATTTCCCAGGCTTCATCGGAGGTGGGACATCCTCTATCGACAACAGTACGCAAGCCGTGCTCTCTGACGTTCATATCTTTTCACCCACCATCGTGAACGAATTCCGATTCGGCTATGTGCGCCACAACGGCAGCATCTACGGTACCGGTCAGAACGGCGTCAGCTTCGCTGAGCAAAATAACGTTGCACTGTTTCCTGCTCCTCTTCTTGGCTTTCCCCAAATTACATTCAACTATTCCGGCCAGCTCTCCGGTACATCGCAGTTCACGTCCTGGGGCGGCGGTGATCCCAATCTCAATATCGAAAACCGATTTCAATGGTCGGACAATCTGAATTGGACCCGCGGTTCGCATTCTCTGAAATTCGGCGCCGACATTCGCCGGGCCCGCTTCGACACTCTGAAAGGCACGCCCTTTTTCGGTCAGGAAATTTATGGCGCCACCTTTACATCGAGCTCCAATGCATCTGGCTCGGGCCTGCCGTTCGCGGATTACCTGCTAGGTTACCCAAGCTTCATTCAAGGCACTCCCATGCTCGATTGGGGTCGCCAGCGTAGTATCTACACCGGATTTTTCGTACAGGACGACTGGAAAATCGGCAGGAACTTTACGTTGAATCTGGGTCTGCGCTATGAACTCTTCACTCAGCCGGTCGATGCGCGCGACTTGGGAAGCCTCTTCAATATCGCCAACGGCCAATACGCGCTGCCTGGCCAGAACGGCTACACCCGGGCCATTGTGGACGGCGACCACAATAACATTGGTCCACGCGCCGGCTTCGCCTGGCAAGTCTCGAAGAAATTCGTGCTCCGCGGCGGCTACGGACTCTTTTATGGTGAACGCGATCAAAACCAGCAAGTCACGCAGTTTTCAGGAAATCTGCCAAACGTCCCAACTGTCTCGCTGCCCAACGTTTCCGCCACCCAAACTGTAGCGCCGCCGTTTACCATCAACACGCCAATCAAGGTTGTGCCGACCGATCCGTCGCTCGCTTCCTTCACACCGGCTAATCCGTTTGTCGGCACCATCCGCTCGGCGGGATTTCATGATTCGAAAGATCCGATGCTGCATCAATTCAATTTCGATATTCAGTTCCAGCTCACACCGACCATCCTGCTCGATACGTCCTACAGCGGGGCCATCGGACGCGACCTTTCTTCTCTGTTCATCAACCAGAATCAGATTCCGTTTGCGCAAGCCTTGACCGGTACTAACAAGCAGGCCAACCGGCCATTTCCCTACATCAATGGCACGGTCATCCCGACATTCTCTACGGCATCGAACGACTACAATTCAGCGAATTTCCGTTTGGAGAAACGTACTTCCCATGGCCTCGCGCTGCTGGTCAATTACACAATCCAAAAGAATCTGGAATCGGGCGGAGCCGGCCCCGATGCCTACAGCCAAAACGGCGGTACCAGTATTGCGATGGATAGCTATAACATCGCTCGTGAACGCTCCTATGCGCCGATCGACGTGCCGCAAATTTTTTCGGCGAGCGCGGGCTATGAGTTGCCGTTCGGTCCGGGTAAGCGCTGGCTCTCGCACGGCGGGTTCACAGGCAAAGTCATTGGCGGTTGGCAGCTCAATACCATCGTCACCCTGCGTGGAGGTTTTCCCACCGACATTCGCACGAACGTCCTTCCGCCTATCTTCAATACCTTCAACGTCGCCGATCGGGTATCCGGACAGCCGATGGTGCTTGACAACGCGAGCGTGGACGGTTACTTCAATCCGGCCGCTTTCACCGTGCCCGGCACTACGCCGAGCATTACCGGCGCGCCCATCCAGAAATTCGGAGATGCAGCTCGCAGGGTAGCTCGTGGTCCGGGCCAGAAAAACGCTGACATATCCATCTTCAAAAACACGAACTTCGGCGAGCGAGCGATGTTGCAGTTTCGCGCCGAGTTCTTCAACTTCACGAACACGCCGACCTTTTTCCTTCCGGCCGCCAATAGCCCTACTCTGACCTGCATTGGTGCATCAGGTAGCGCCTGCAATTCGAATAATTCCTTATTTGGCAAGCTATCGAGCGGCACGGCCACTGGTCGTCAGATTCAATTCGGTCTGAAACTATATTTCTAAAATGACAAGGCTGCTTCCCCTTCTGCTGGCCGCCGCGGCTCTGCTAAGCGCCAGCGACGCGCCGGTATTTCCTTATGGCGCTGTGTACTTCCGCAAGTCGAATCCGCCAGAAGCCGAATGGGCGCGCGACCATCAAACCGCCGCGCGCATCGGCATGAACACGTTCCGGCACTGGTTCATGTGGTCGGCGATCGAAGTGGCACCCGGCAAGTACGATTGGCGCGATTACGACCGCATGATGGACTTAGCCGCTCAGAACGGAATTAAAGTCGTCATCGCCGAGCTCATCACCGCCGCACCCGAGTGGATGTTTCACAAGTATCCAAATGCCCGCTTTGTGGCAAGCGACGGCACGGTGGTCAACAGCAGCATCGGCGGCAGCAGCGCCACCGGCGGCTTTCCTGGCCTCTGTCTGGATAACCCCGAGGTGCATGCTGAGGCCGAAAAATTCCTGATCGCTTTAGTGGAGCATTACCGAAATCACCCGGCATTGCTAGCCTATGATCTCTGGAACGAAAACAGCTACAACGGCGGCAATCCCCATAAGATGTATTGCTACTGCGATGCAACAAAACGCAAGCTGCGCGAATGGCTGCGTGGTCGGTACGGAAGCATCGAGAAAATCGCGCGCACCTGGAACCGCTACAGTTATTCGTCTTTCGACGATATCGATCCGCCTTACAATTTTGGCGGCTATTCCGACAGTCTTGATTGGCTGCAGTTTCGCATCGACGATGCGTTCGAGTTATTTCACTGGCGTACCGAGCTGTTTCGCAAGCTCGATCCGAGGCACCTGGTGATTGCCCACGGCGTGGCGGGAACCCTGGAGTCTCTACCCTCGAGCGCCCACAACGAGTGGCGTTCGGCTTCCGACGTCGACGTCTGGGGTTTCACGTTCGTTGCATCGCGCAAAGGGGACGAGCCCTGGAAGCAATTTCAGGCTGTCGATCTGGTACGCGCCGGCTCGCGCAGTAAACCGTTCTGGCATGCGGAAGCCGAAGCCGGCCCGCTTTGGATGCAGCCGCAAGTGATCCACCGTCCTCGCGAAGATGGACGCATTCCCGACGAGACCGATGTGCGCTTATGGAATCTGGTCTCCTGCGCCGGCGGCGCTACCGGAATCCTCTACCCGCGCTGGCGTCCGCTTCTCGATGGACCTCTATTCGGTGCATTCGGCCCCTTCGGGATGGATGGCTCCGTGACGCCTCGCGCGGAAATGGCTGGCCAGTTCGCCCGCTGGGCCAATTCGCATGCTGATATTTGGAAATCGCATCCGGTGAAAGGTGACACCGGCCTCGTCTTCGCTCCCGAATCCGAGTTGTTCAATTACGTTCAGCAGGGCGACACGAATTTTTATGCACAATCCATTCGGGGAGCCTATCAGGCATTCTTCGATGCGAATATTCAGGCCGATTTTGTCGCTGTAGACAATCTTTCTGAATATAAGATTGTCTACTTGCCCTATCCAGTGATGCTGAAAAAAGAAACCGTTGACAAACTCCGCGCCTATGTGGAGCAGGGAGGCACACTCATCAGCGAAGGCTTGCCCGCCTACTTCGGCGATCACGGCCACGCCGGTGAAACACAGCCCAACTACGGTCTGGATGAGCTCTTCGGTGCACGCGAGCGCTATGTCGAATTCACGCCCGATCTTCTGGACAAACTAGTCCTGACCGCAAACGGCCATCACATTAATGGCCGTTACTTTCTGCAGGAATACGAAACGACCGGCGGCCAGGCCGTGGGCAAATATGCGAATGGACATGTGGCAGCGGTCGAAAACCGACATGGCAAAGGCCGCACGCTCCTGATTGGCACATTCCCAGGAGCCGGTTATTATCTTCACCATTCGCCTGAATCTAAGGCGTTCTTCGTAGACCTTCTTAAGCTCGCAAATGTCACTCCGCGTCTTCAGAATGCCAATACGGCCGTCCAGGCTCGTCTTCACGAAGGGCCGGGTGGAAATTATCTGTGGATTACGAATCCCACTCGAAGTGCGGCAACAACTACGGTCTCGATTGATGAAAGCGGACTACAGTTCCAAAACGCCACGGACATGTGGGCCAACCGCCAGCTCTCGGTCAGCGGCAAAACTATCACCATAACCCTTCCACCGCGCGATGGTGCCGTTATTGCCTTGCGTTGAGCGTTAACCCTCTAGTGACCACTGCCGCTTTCGCAATACCGCGCGCGGCAAGTCCGCCATCGTCTCATACCAAACCGTGACCAACTGACCGTCGGCCAGCTCAACCGTCGATGGATAACCTACATCCCCTCCTGGCGCATCTTCCGAAATAGTGATTGCCTCCGACCAGGTACGCCCATGATCCTTGCTGAGCCTCGCCCGATTACCGAACGGCGCTCTTCGATAGCCGTACGACATCAAGAGGTTTCCGTTGTGCAATCGCAGCAGATGGGACGGCAGGCCCCACACTCCGATCGAATGCGGCGTTGTCCACGTCTTACCGCCATCCCTCGATTCACACTGCAGCGTCTCCCCCTGGTTGGCCGGATTGTGATTCCGGATTTGAACGATGACTCGTCCGTCTGCGGCCTCGACCGTATGCAATTCATGGTAGTTTTCAACGCTATCCCCAGTCCGCGCCGGAATGTCCGCAAGCCAGCGCCAGGTTTCCCATCGTCTGAAGATTCCGCTACGCCCACCTTCGTCCCGGGTGACCACAATTGTTTTCCCGCGTAGAGCAGTCGCCCGCCGGATACGGCAATAGGCCCGTGCGGGCTGTTGAGTGGCACGCGGTATGGCGCGGACCAAGTCATTCCTCCATCGGTCGAACGCAGCATCCAGGTGCCGAGGAGACCCCGCCGCTGCGATTCCGAAGTACGCCGATCTACCGCCCGCCAGCGCTCGAGCCGCTTCGTCGGCCAGCCCTTTGCTCGCGCCAGCACCGGCTCATAGGCAAGCGATGTGAACGTCGTTACCAGCAAAGTGCCCGTGGGTGTCTCGAGCACGCCCGCATCGCGATCGTCGATTGGCGTATCGAGAATCACCTCGGGCCAACTCCACGTTCTGCCCTCGTCCGGCGAACGAATGATCTCCACCCGGCCGAACGGGCAGACATGCGTTTCCCGGCTGCCCGAATACGCGACGATCAAACCGCCGCTTCGGAGCCGCACGAGCGTCGGCCAGCCATGATAAAACTCAGACTGCTGGCTGATCATCTCGGCCGATTCTCTCGCTCCGAGCACTCCAGCCGCTGTGAGTGGAATGAATTCCCGCCTTGTCAGCATAGGTTTCAGTCTTTATTGTTTACCAGCGCTGCTAGAGTGATGAAGAAAATATGAACACGGATCCCATTGGCGTAGCGGGCTTGGGTTATGTAGGGCGGGGAATTGCTGCCTGCTTCCTCTCGCACGGCTTTCGCGTCGTCGGCTACACCGTCGGTCGCGACACTCACGAAGTCGCCCGCGACTACATCGACAACGCCATCGCCGAATTGATAGCGAAGGCAAATTTCCCATCATCGCTGGCCGAAGACTGGCACGAGCGATTCATCCCGGCGCCGTCGCTCAGTGACTTCGCCCCTTGCAAATTTGTCATCGAAAGCGTAGTCGAAGATTTCGATATCAAACAGCACGTGTTCGATCAAATCGAAGCGGTTGTAGGCACTGAGGTGCCCATAGCCAGCAACACGTCCGGTATTCCAATCACCGCGCTGCAGCAGCCCCGCCGTCATCCTGGCAGGTTCTTAGGCATGCATTGGTGCCAACCCGCCTATGCGACTCGATTCCTGGAACTGATCCGCGGCGAGCATACGCAGGGTACCGCCCTTGACACAGCGATGGAACTCGCGGCACGGGTCGGAAAGGAACCGTGTCTTGTCCAAAAAGATGTGCCAGGCTTTATAGTGAATCGCCTCTGTTACGCCATGTACCGCGAAGCGCTGCATCTTCTCGAAACTGGCGTTGCCGATGCCGAGACTATCGATCGAGGATTCCGAAACGCCTGCGGCCTATGGGCCACGCTCTGCGGACCACTGCGTTGGATCGACATCACGGGCGGCCCCGCCCTCTATGCAAAGGTTATGCAAGGCCTACTCCCCACGCTGTCGAATACGTCCGATTTGCCTAAGACGTTTCAAGAAATGTTGCAGAACGAGGACCGCGGAACCATCAATGGTCGGGGCTTCTATCAATACGGTCCCGGCGACGCCGAACGCTGGGAAGCGCTGCTGCACCGCCATACCTGGGCGGTTCATGATTTACAGCAAGAGTACGACCGGCTTGATAGGAAGCCCTGATTTCAACGCGGCGAATGGCGTGGAATGCGAGGCCAACCATCCATGACGGTATCGGTGGGTGCTTTGGCGGTTGCTATTTTCTGAACTGCTCGAGTGTGATGGGCGAGAGCATTCGTTCTCACCCTCCTCAGGACTAGTCAGTCAAACTCCAATATCCCGGCCGAGAGAGAACGACGGCATCGGGCCGGTCTTTCACTTGGAGGGTGATCCGATGGAAGCGCTGCGCCTCCTCCACGTCCGGTACAAACGAAATGAGATAGCGATTGTGAATATCGCCTGCCAGGCGCATTAGATCTTTCTCGAGCTTCGATTTCGTTTCAAAACTCAAATCCAAGCCGCCCGTCGTCCGGCTGAGCATTTCCATCGTATCTAAATTTCCGAGGCGTGCAAGATCTTTGATGCCATCCAAATAGCCGCCTCCACCCGGCTCATAGTCTTCTGGCTTCGTTGTGAATGGCGTGAGATAAGCCGAATAGCGCATGCTGTAGACAGTTACACCGGTACGCTGCAAATTCATCTGTAAATCGGCGACTTTCGACTTGCTCCCCCGGTCGCGGCTTTCTCCAATAATCAAAATGGCTGGTCTCCGGGGACCCGGACGGTTACTGAGCAATGCTAGTGATCTCTCAATCGCATCGATCGTTCGCGCGCCGGACGAATCCTTCGGTTTCAATTTTGAGAACGCCTCGGATATCGCATCTTCGCTCCGTGTGAAATCCTCCAATACCCGTACTTCGTCGTCAAAAGTAATCACGGCCACTTCACCGTTTGCACCAACGACAGCCTCCGGAATCATAGCTCCCACTTTGCGAATTTTCGCCAGCGCGGAAAGCGAGCGGGCGCTGGTTTGCACCAGTACGACCAGCGCGATAGGTGGAAGTCCGAAATCGACGAGGTCGACATTCACGGGCTTCCGTGCGGACTCGTCGAGAAGGACAAAGTCGGCAGAGGTCAGTCCGTCGATGGACTTTCCCTGTCGGTCTGTGACGCTGGTGGAAAGTACCACCAGGGGCGCGGTGGCCCGAATTGTTGGATTTTGGCTTGGCAAAGGCAGGGCCAATAAGAAAGCCATGACCAACCGCTGCGCCGGCATGAAATGCAAGATGCAATCCGGGCTCGAATCGTTCCCTCCAGTTCGAGCAGTACACTGGGTTCGACATATGTCCAAAATGCTCAAATTGTTCCCTGCATTCCTCTGCGCAGCGATTGCATTTGGCGCTTCTTCGAACCTCGACATCTACTGGATCGACGCCGAGGGTGGCGCGTCCACGCTGATTGTCACCCCGGGCGGCGAATCCTTGCTGGTGGATTCGGCGAACAAGACACCTGACGACCGGGACGCCAAACGAATTTACGCCGCCGCGCAAAAAGCCGGGTTGAAAAAGATCGATATTCTGCTGACCACGCATTTTCACAACGATCACATCGGTTCTCTGCCGGCACTCGCGAAATTGATTCCCATTAGCATGTACATGGATCACGGTAAGTCCGTCGAGCTGGATCGTCCTAAAGTGGCGGCGGTTTACAAGGCGTACGAAGCGCAAAGCGCTGGAAAGCGCCGGATTCTGAAAGCGGGTGACCGGATACCGCTTAAGGGCGTCGACATCCAAGTACTCGCATCGGCTGGTAAAGCGATTGACAAACCTCTGAAAGGCGCAGGCACGCCGAATCCAGCGTGTGCCGACTTCAAGCCGCATGGGCCTGAACAGGATCCCGACAATGACCAGAGCGTCGGCATTCTCCTGAAATTCGGAAAATTCAAATTCATCGATATGGGAGACCTGACCTGGAACTACGAACAGAAACTGGTCTGTCCGAACAACCTAATCGGCAGAGTGGACCTCTATCAGACCACTCACCATGGCCTCAATCGTTCGAATTCACCGCAATTCGTGTGGGCGATTCAGCCGCGCGTTGTAGTCATGAACAACGGCCCCCGCAAAGGTGGACCGGTAGATGTATTCGAAACGCTTCGTAAGTCACCAGGCATCGAGGACATCTGGCAGGTGCACCTCACCCTAGGCATCCCTAAAGAAGTGAACACTAATGAAAAGATGATCGCCAACACCGAGCCCAGCGCGGAATGCCAGGGAAATATGCTGCATGTCTCCGTGGCCTCAAATGGCAAATACACGCTGACCAATCTGCGCAACGGATTCAGTAAAACCTATCAGGCAAGATAGCACTCAAGAATTCTGGTTCCATATGTCGACGTGCCACTTCCACAATCCGTCCTCTTGTAGCCAGTAGACAACATACTTAACGGTGATCTCGGCTGCTGCTTGTCCTTCCGGCTCTATGCCAAGCGTGGCGAGCCCAATCTCCACGACGCCCTCCCCGGCCCGCATCACATCCAATGAGGTCAGCACCGCCGATTTGGCGCTCACAGAGCTAATCAGGCCAGCCCAAAACTCTCTAATCGCCTTCCGGCCCGAAATCATCGGAGCGCCCGGAGGCAGAATGCGGGCATTTTCTGTATAAATCTTTTCCAGAGCGTCAAAATTTCGTTTGCCGAATACCTCTTTGTTGAAGAGATCATTCGTGCTCGCCATGGCAAGCGGTATCTGATCCAATGCTGATTGTGGCCCGGACATAGGCGCTGAGCATATCACAGGAGCGCGTGCTTGATTCGTGCCTCGGGAGAATAGAGTACTGGTGTCACTAGCCAAGGTGAAGCGTTTACTTGGCCTCATCGACCATGAGCATGAGGCGCAAATGACTGCGATCGCACGCCGCCGCGAACAATTGTCCGTGCTTACGGACGATATTCTCCGCTCAGCCGCCGTGCAAGTTCGCTCTAACCCGGACCTCATCGAAGTATTTTCGCTGGCGGCGGTAATCGCCGAGCGTGTCCTCGGCTTAAGGATGTTCGACGTGCAAATCTCGGGCGCGTTAACGTTGCAACGCGGTGCTGTCGCTGAAATGCAGACTGGCGAGGGTAAGACGCTGGCTGCCGTCCCCGCCGTAATCTGGTACGCGCTGAACGGCCGTGGCGTCCACGTCCTCACGGCGAACGATTACCTTGCGTATCGCGACGCCGTCTGGATGGGCGGAATCTACGCCTGGTTTGGCTTGTCCGTCGCGCATATCGCACAGCATATGTCTGCCGCCGCACGCCGTGCCGCTTATCTGTGCGACGTGACCTACGCGACCGCGAACGAAGTAGGTTTTGATTACCTCCGCGACGGTCTTGCCCGGACCCGGGACGAGATAGTCCAACGGCCGTTCGCCTTCGCCGTCATCGATGAAGTCGATTCCATCCTCATCGATGAAGCGCGCATTCCGCTCGTCATCGCTGGCGGAATCCCTGAAGACCCCGCGCTCGCGTGCCGTGCCGACTCGGTAGTAACCGCGCTGCGGCCTCGCGCACACTACTCCGTCGACGAGTTCGCCCGCAATGTACAGCTGACCGATGCCGGTATCCGCCGCGTCGAATCAGCGCTCGACTCAGGAAGTCTGTTCGAAGAAGAAAATCTCCGCCTCCTGACAGCCGTGCAGGATGCGCTGCATGCCCATGTCCTGCTCCGCCGTAACGTGGACTACGTGGTGAAGAACGACTCCGTCGAATTGGTCGATGAGTTCAAAGGCCGCATCGCACAAAATCGCCGCTGGCCGGCGGGCCTCCAATCGGCGATCGAGGCCAAAGAAGGTGTTGGTCTGAAGACACAGGGGCGCATACTCGGCTCGATCACCGTGCAGAACCTCGTCGCTATGTATGAGCGTGTATGCGGCATGACCGGCACTGCTGCCACGCAGACTGAAGAGTTCTGGAAGATGTATAAGCTGCCGGTGACCGTTATCCCGACGAATCGGCCTATGATTCGCAGGGATCTCCCGGACATCTTGTATGCCGACGGGAACGCCCGCAATCGCGCCCTCATCAAAGAGATTCAACAGGTCCATCAGACCGGCCGGCCCATTCTTGTGGGAACAGGCAGCGTTGAGGATTCCGAACGATTAAGCGCCCAACTGCGGGTTGCGGCTGTTCCGCATTCTGTCTTGAATGCCAGGAATGATGAGGCCGAAGCGGAAATCATCGCCCAGGCGGGTGCCCTTGGAACGGTCACGATTTCGACCAACATGGCGGGGCGGGGAACCGACATTCTCCTGGGAGGCAATCCACCGCAAACCCGAAAGGAGGTCATCGAACTCGGCGGTCTCTACGTCATCGGTACCACTCGTCATGAGGCACGGCGCATCGATAATCAACTGCGCGGGCGCGCCGGTCGCCAGGGCGATCCGGGCTCGTCCCGCTTCTTTATCAGCATCGAAGACGATTTGCTCGTGCGCTTCGGTATCGAGAGCAATCCCGATGTCGACAGCGTCCAGCGCATTGCGGAAAGCCAGAACATGGAGATCCGGGAGACGCTCTGGAAATACGAATCCGTCCCCGAGCATCACCGCCGCGACGTGTACGCTTTGCGCAGCGAGATTCTGCTCTCGCCTGAGTGGAGCATCCGTTCCATATTGCCCGAAGACCGGTATGCCGAATTGCGTCAAGCTGTGGGTGAAGAGACGCTCGATGCGGCGGGCCGGCGTCTCGCGCTCGCGGTGGTCGACGATCTCTGGGCTGACTACCTGGCTAGCGTAGCGGAATTGCGCGGAGGAATTCATTGGGTTTCGTGGGGCGGTCGCAATCCCCTATACGAATTCCTCACCGGCGTGCGTGCGATCTACGAGGATTTCCACCAGCGCCTGAAACAGGACATTGTCGATGCCTTTGCCGCCGCTATCGTCAGCAATGGCGAGATCCGTTTTCAAAACGAAGAGCGCTTCGAGCGTGGAGCAACCTGGACCTATCTCACAACCGACCAACCCTTCGGAACACTTGGCGAGCGCATCATGAAGGGCATTCGCCGGAAATTTTCTAAAAGGAACGCAGTGAGATATTGAAGACTTACAAATGAAACATTTCACGAGGCCAGATGCCGAATAACCGGTTCAACGGTATCCTGCCCGCGGTTGTGACCACACTCGATGACGAGGAGCGCTTCACGCCTGGGCCATTTGAGCGTTTGCTCGATTCTTTCTATAGGCAAGGTTGTCACGGCGTTTACGTCTGCGGCCAGACCGGCGAAGGGCTGCTCCAGTCGCCCGCCCAACGCAAGAAAGTAGCCGAGGTGGCTGTCCGCGCATCGCCGAAGGAGAAATCGGTCATCGTTCACGTCGGCGCGTATAACACGCGCGAGACGATCGAGCTTGCCCGGCATGCGGCTTCGATCGGCGCCGCAGCAGTGGCTAGTCTGCCTCCCTCTGGAAAATATTCCTTCGCCGAAATCCGCGAATTTTATTCCGCGTTGTCGGCCGCCGCCGGAATTCCTCTGTTCGTGTATTACTTCCCTGAAATGTACCCGCAGGTCTCGGGCCTCGACCATCTATTTCAGTTACTAGAGATTCCGAACGTCGCCGGCCTGAAATTCACCAATTTTAATTTGTATGAGTTATCGCTCTGTGCTTCGAGTGGAAAAACGGTTTTCAACGGACACGACGAGGTAATGACAGCCGGGTTGTTGATGGGCGCCCACGGGGGAATCGGAACATTCTACAATCTCGTGCCCGACTTACTGGTCCGCATCTGGAATCTGACTCGCGAGGGCAAATGGGACGAAGCAATGCCGGTGCAAACTCGTCTCAACAGCTTGATCCGCCAAGTGCTCGCCTATCCTATGATGCCCGCCATAAAAGAAATATTGAATTGGCGTGGCATTGCGGCCGGACCGTGTATCGCTCCACGGCAAAAGGTCAGCTCCGAACAAAAGACGGCCTTACGCAATAGTCTTGCGACCGCCGGTTTTGGCGAGTGGCTGGCCACGCCACTCGCACCGTGAGGCGTCTCAATCCCTGGCTGCTCGTCGCTCTGCTATGGGTGGTCGCAGTACTGAATTACGTCGATCGCCAGGCCATCTTCTCGGTATTTCCCCTGCTCGAAGCCGAGCTCAAGATCCCAGTCGTTCAACTGGGTCTCCTCACGACGGTATTCGCCTGGGTCTACGGATTGGTCAGCCCGGTCGCCGGCTACGTGGCGGACCGCTTCGGCAGAGTGCGCATGATTCTCATGAGTTTGCTTGTTTGGAGCGCAGTCACTTGGCTGACCGGACATGCCAGGAATATGGGCGAGTTGTTAGGTTCTCGCGCGCTGATGGGGATTAGCGAGGCCTGTTATATTCCCGCCGCGCTGGGCTTGATCGCCGATTATCATAAACCCCGCTCACGATCCTTTGCCACCGGTCTGCATCAGAGCGGCTTGTATATCGGCATCGTCATCGGGGGCGCCGGAGGCGGCTGGCTTGGCCAGCATTTTGGCTGGCGCTTCGCGTTTACGCTGATGGGCAGTATCGGCATCGTATACTTCGTCATCTTGAAACTCATGCTTCGCGGCACGGATGCTTCCAAAGGAGCATCACAAGCCAATCCGATTGTCGCCACAATTAGCGAATTGTTGAGGCTCCCCGGATTCCTGGCGCTGGCCGCCGTATTCAGCACCGTCGCGCTCGCCAACTGGATCGCATACACATGGTTACCGCTTTACTTATACGAGACCTTCGGGATGAGCCTCGCCGCCGCCGGATTTTCCGCTACATTTTACATGCAGGTCGGGAGCTTCGCCGGCATTCTGGCGGGCGGTTGGCTGGCTGATTTCTGGGCTGCTCGGTCCCCACGGGGCCGACTCTCCACCCAGATGACGGGCATCCTATTGATGGCGCCGTTTCTATTCTCCGTCGGTTTCGTCCGCGGACAATTCTTGATCCTCACTGCCCTTTTTATCTTCGGTCTGGGACGTGGCCTGTACGACTGCAATACCATGCCCACACTCTGCGACATCGCCAGACCCGAAATCCGCTCCACGGGCTATGGCATCTTCAATCTGATGTCGTGCCTGGCCGGCGGAGCGGCCACTGCGGCCGCCGGCTATCTCAAGTCCACCATCGGCTTGAGCGGTTCCTTCGAAATCACAGCCGGGCTATTGCTGCTCTCCTCGATTCTCCTTTTCCGGGTGCGCGCTCCGCGTCTCTCTTCTTAGCTGTTGAAATTCTCGCCGCGTTCATTCAGTTGCAACAACCTGCGGCTATCCTGGTCGCGCCCGAAATATACAGACAAGATATGAGAGTTAAATTTCTCCTCCCACTAGCGGTGCTGGCTTCCCTATCCGCCGCTCAAGCTTCTCCCGTGCTACTCGCCCATGGCAGCCTTTCCGCCACCGGCAGCGATCTTTCAGGGTTGAGCGCGCCGCTGGAAAACGGCGCCGCAGGCAACTTACTGGGAGGTTTCGGTTCAGGCATCGGCTACGCCGGCGGCGGAACGTTTCTCGCCGTTCCAGACCGCGGCCCCAATGCCATATCCTTTAATCCTTTGGTCGATGACACGGCCTCCTACATCGATCGCTTCCAGACATTCAAGCTGCAGTTGACGCCTGCCATTTCCGGCAGCACTCTACCCTTCAATTTGACCCCTGTCCTTACTGCCACCACCCTGCTTTCAAGCACGACTCCGCTTGTCTATGGAACCGGGGCGTTTGGCACTGGCGCCTCCGGTGGAAACAATTACACACTGGGCAGCGGGGTCCCCGCTTTGAACGCAGTCAACAATACGAACTATTTCACCGGCCGCTCGGATGGCTTCGACCCCTCAAAGAATTCCTTAAATCCCGCGAATGCGCGCTTTGATCCGGAATCTATCCGCGTTTCGAACGACGGCAAAAGCGTCTTCATTCCAGATGAATATGGTCCTTCCATTTATCAATTCGACCGCTCGACGGGACAACGCATCCGGGCCTTCGCTCTTCCCGATTACTTCGGCGTCCAGAATCTGAGTTCGCGAGGCAACACCGAAATCTCCGGCAATACTCAAGGCCGCCTGGCAAATAAGGGAATGGAAGGGATGGCCATCACGCCCGATGGAAAAACTCTCGTCGGTGTCATGCAGAGCCCTCTGATTCAGGATGGCGGGGCGAATAGCGTGAACTTGCGCATCGTCACGATAGATATCGCGACGGGCGCGGTGACTCACTCCTACGTCTATAAACTTTCGGACCCCAACAACACCGTAAGCGAAATCGTTGCTGTCAATGATCATCAGTTTCTTGTGGATGAGCGTGACGGCGCCGGGGGCCTCTCGGCAGTAACCAAACAGCTTTTTCTCGTCGATGTATCAGGCGCAACCGACGTGAAAGCCGACGCGACGCTCCCGGCCAATTTCACGCCCGTGGCCAAAGGCGCCCAACCGTTTCTCAACCTGCTCGATCCGGCTTACGGCCTCAAGAACGCCGATTTTCCACCCAAGATTGAAGGAGTGGCCTTCGGAGACGATATCGTGGTGAACGGTCTCACCGAACACACGCTGTGGATCACCAACGATAACGACTTCGACGGCGTTACGGCAAACAATTTCTACGTCTTCGGAATCGATCCCGCCGATTTGCCCGACTACCAAGCCCAGGCCTTCGCCGCCACGCCCGAGCCGCACTCGTTCGCGTTACTGGCGGCTGGGCTCGGCCTGCTTGGCTATGTCATCCGCCGCAAGCGCTGAGTGTCCGCGCACCAGGTCTATCACCCCCCGGATAGCAGAGACGATGATCTCCGGCTGATAGATTGTCACAGCCTGCATCGCCCAGCGATGAAGTTCCCGAGCGCGTTCCCGCAGCTTCTTCTAGATAGTGGCTTGCGAAATGACCGTGCCACTCCGGAAAATATTTCTTACTCCCCCGCTAAAGGTGAGATGGATATCGTCGAAAAACCGCCGAAGACGGCGCGCGTCGCGACCTTCCTGAGATTGCGGGCGAGTATTTCATGCTCGGTCCCATGCCCGCGTATGGCTTCTACGCGCGCAACTCCCGCGGCATTACTCTGCAAAAGATCCGCTTTGAAGTCGCCTCCCCCGATTTGCGCCCGGCCCTCATCTTCGATCGCGTGGAAGACGTCGCCATCAATAACCTCAGCGTCGAAGGAAACCAACAGGCCGAATCCGTCGTGCGCTTCATCGACACGAAGCAAACTCTAATGACTGCCACACGCCTACTCACTCCCGCTTCGGTGTTCCTGCAATTGGAAGGCGCAGCGAACGACGCTATTACGATTGATGGCGGCGACCCTTCCAGGGCCGCCACGTCCGTCGTCTACAAGAATGGCGCCACGGAAAAAGCGTAAAACTCAGAACTTGATTTTTAAAAAAATATGTCAGCGCGATCGCCAGTTTAGACGAAAATCGCCATCCCGCCCGCTTCCGTTCATATCAATGCGATCCACCGAACCGCCGCGATCGAGATAAATTGTCGCATTCGCGTGTGTTCCCCCGCCGCTGCTCAAGGTTGCATTCACCGAATCGCGGTTGTAGCGAGTGGCCCTGCCAGTGAACGTCAAGCGTCCCGGGAAGCCCTGCGCCTGAAATGCAAGATTGATCGAGCCATTCCGCGCCAAGTTTACGCTCACGTCGCGAACGCGCATGTTCGAACCATTGCGCTGCACGAAAGATCCTTCGCCGTCGCTACGAAAATTGAAGGTCCCGCCGTTTTGCCCGTTCCAACCTCCACCGTCAAATCCAGGCCCTCCCGGCGGCCTGCCCCCACCTCCCTGGCCCGGACCCCAATTATCGTCGTTGCCGCCCCGCCACAGGATGTCACCCGTATAGCCTTCGTAGCCGCCTTTTGAATCCTCGATCCGCACCAGCGCCGTTCCATGATTATTCCGCGGGTCCCGTACCAACCGCTGGCTGCCTCGCCCATCGATTCCTTGAAAGCGAAAGTTGCTCGGATTGGGCGGCAGTGGCTGATTGCAATCCAGCCGGACCCAGCGCGCGGGTGCGCCGGAAATCGTGCGCAGAGTGCCTTGATCGCCTCGGATCTGTACTTCCGCCGCTTGGTCCACTACCACCTCGAATGTGCACTTGCCGTCGTCGCCGCCACCGCGAATATTGGCCCGGATCGTGGCGCTGCCCTGTCCCTTGGCTCCTGGGATCATCAGTGCCGCCACGGCCAGTAGACAAGCCGTTAATCGCATTAGTATTCCTCCCACGTCCCAACCTGAACCCCCATTCTAGAAGACAACTTGACTCATACGATGGCAAAGTGGAATAATCCTCACGCCATGCAGAAGAGAGATAACGCCGATCTTCTCAGCCGCCGCGCCTTCAGTGCGCTCGTGGCAAGCGCAGCGGCTGCGTCCACATTCGCGCAGCAGTCCAAAACTTCGCTCGTTCCCGACACGGCTGCATTCGAAAGCCCGCTCGAATTCACGCGCCAGGACGTTGTTCCGCAGGTCGAACCATTTCCGATGCAGCACGTCCGACTGCTGCCGGCAAGCATCTACTTTGAAGCCCGCGAATGGAATCGGGGATATATGGCGCGCCTTTCCGCCGACCAGCTCCTCTACACCTTTCGCGCCAACTCCGGCCTGCCCCTAGGATCTGCCCAGCCTCTAGGAGGTTGGGAGCGCCCGGAAAACGGTCAGCGCTCGAGCGAGCTTCGTGGGCATTTCATGGGTCATTTTCTTTCCGCCAGTGCCCAGCTCGCCGCCAACGGCGACTCCGAAGCCAAAGCAAAAGGCGACTACCTGGTCTCCGAACTTGCTAAATGCCAGCAGCGTCTCGGAGGAAAATATCTCAGCGCTTTCCCCACCACTTGGTTTGATCGCCTCGAAAAAGGCGAGCGTGTCTGGGCGCCGTTTTACACCATTCACAAAATCATGGCCGGCCTGTTCGATATGCATCGCCTCGCCGCCAATACGCAGGCTCTCGAAGTCCTCGAAGGCATGTCCGTCTGGGCCGATGAATGGACCGCCCCAAAAAGCGAAGCGCAAATGCAGCAAATTCTTGCCAATGAGTTTGGCGGCATCGCCGAAACGCTCTACAATTTCGCAGCGGCGACAAATAACGACCACTGGGCCAAAGTAGGCGACCGCTTCCTGAAGAAAAGCTTCCTGAATCCTCTCGCCGCCCACCGCGACGAGCTTCGCGGGCTACACGTCAATACGCACATCCCGCAGGTGATTGCCGCCGCGCGGCGCTACGAGCTATCGGGAGACATGCGCTTCCGTGCTGTCGCCGATTACTTCTTCTATGAAGTGACCACCGCGCGGTCTTATGTTACTGCGGGCACAAGCAACGCCGAATTGTGGCGCGCCGCCCCGCACCAGCTTGCGGCCGAACTGAAGCTCAGCACGAATACCGCCGAATGCTGCTGCGCCTACAACATGCTAAAGCTGGCTCGACATCTTTACAGTTGGAGGCCGCGTCCGGATTACTTTGACTACTACGAACGCTCTCTGCTGAACCATCGCATCGGTACTATTCTTCCCAAACTGGGCCACACGCAGTATTACCTATCGTTGACACCCGGTGCCTGGAAAACGTTCAATACGGAGGATCAAAGTTTCTGGTGCTGCACGGGAACCGGAATCGAGGAATACTCCAAGCTAAACGACAGCATTTATTGGCGCGATCGTGAGGGTGTGTTCGTGAATCTGTTCATTCCCTCGGAACTGGATTGGCCGGAAATGAACTTCAAGCTCCGCCAGGAAACGAATTATCCCGAATCCCCCGACATCAGTCTTACCATTACGTCGGTCTCGCCACGCCCGCTTGCGGTGCGATTGCGAATTCCGAATTGGGTCGCGTCGGCGCCCACGGTTAAACTCAACGGGAAAATTCTTGTCGCGTCCTCCGCGGGGGGCGGTTACCTTATTCTGCATCGCGTCTGGCAACCGGGCGACAAGATAGAAATGCACCTTCCCATGCGGCTGCGCGTCGAAGCGATGCCCGACGATTCGCGAACCCAGGCCTTCCTCTATGGGCCGTTGGTGCTCGCGGGCGATCTCGGCACAAAGGGAATCACTGAATCCGCGTTCACTGGCGCTGCCGGGATCGATATCCCGGCTTTCGAGGCGCCCAGTGCGGACCCAAGCTCCTGGATCAAACCGGCGGACAAACCCCTGAACTTCCACACCACTGGCCAAAAGCAAAATGTAGCGCTTGTCCCGCTAAACAGCCTCTTCGAGCGTCGATACGCAGTGTACTGGCAGGTCACCTAGCGCGCGCCGCTTCTCCCGCTTGTCGCGGCCGGCAGGGCGGCTGAGAACCTATTGGTCCGCTTTCGCGGTTTCCGTCGGCTTGGACCTCGGCCGCGCGGCAGTGACCGCCTTCGGTTTCCAATAATCGGGCGCCACCTTCACCACCTCCTCCGGAGGATTGCTCAGTTCGGGAACAACTCGCAGGAGCATGGTCTCGCTCGTGATTTCATCCTCGCCAACAGCTTTCATCCAGTTAGCGTACGCTTCCTCGCCCATGAGCGCGGACAGATTCGGCGCGGAGTCGAAAGCGGCGAGAGAGGGCTGAAGGGTCGTCACATAGTAAATGCTGCCGGGGGCCCCTGCGATCACATTGGAAACAAAATATACCCAGGTTGGGCTCCCCTTTTCGATCGCCGCTTTCGCCTCTTTCGCGCGCTCTTCGAAGTCCGCCTCGCGGCCCGGCCGGACCCTGATCTGAATCGTCCGGAACCAGCGCGCCTGTCCAACGATTTTGTTATAGGTATCTCCGTCTTTCGGAGAGTTCACGCCCAGATCCCATCTGCGGCGACGAATTTCGGCATGCGCGCTGATGATGGTATTGTTGAAATCCTGCATCATTTTCGGAAGACCCCCGGGCCCGTAGGCCTCTTTGATAGCGCCAAAAAAGGCCGTTGTCCCCGATTCGATCGCCGCGTAATTTTGGCGCGGGCTGGTGAATTGAACCGTGTTCGCTTCTCCATACTCGACCTCCGTGGCGAGCCAGGAATCACCCTTAGCGTTCCGATTTGCGCTGGCAACTTTGCGATTAATCGCATCGAAATCTGCCCGCTTCTCCGGGCGAACTCTGGCGATAAATACGTCAAGATAGTCCCCGCCCATCTGTGCTCGCGCAAGTGGAGTCGCAAGAAGGACGAGTGACACCGCTGTAAGTAGTCTTTTCACATTACCTCCTCAATGCGAGCTACGTTACTCCGATAGTCGTACTTTTGCAAGGAAAAAGCGCGTAAGAAGTCACGGCGCTCTGTAATAATCATCCCCGTCGCCCGTCTTTAGTGCTGACAAATGACAGGAGGGCGCCTGCAACTCGTAACCAGAAAGGCCGCGGTCCCTACGCACACCCCGGAATTCAGCCGAATCTTCGAGAAATATCACGGCCTGGTCTTCCGGACTGCGTACCGTATCACCGGAAATTCCGCCGACGCCGAAGATGTTCTCCAGACAATCTTCCTGCGCCTTTTAAAGCGAGGTCCATCCGTCCCGCCACTGACCCAGGAGGAAAGCTATTTACGCCGCGCCGCCGTCAACGCGTCTCTCGATCTCGTCCGCAGCCGCCGCACCGCGCTAACTATTCCGCTGAGCGAAGTGGCAAGCCCCGGGCCTCAGTCCTCCGGTGATGCGCAAGACTGCCTTCGTCGTGCGTTCGCCTCGCTCAATCCCCGCTCCGCCGAAATCTTCGCTCTGCGCTACTTCGAAGAATTCACTAACCCGCAAATCGCTCGCGCGCTCAATATGTCCCAAGTATTGGTTGCCGTCACACTGCACCGCACGCGACGTCAATTACAGAAAGAAATTCGTTCCTGCCTGGGAGACGCATCATGAAACAACACGAATTGGACCGCGCCATCGCTGCTGTGCGCGGCCAACAGCCTGAAGAGACGGTCGTCCACGATGCCGCGCGGCGCGTATTCAATCGCCTTTTTGAATCATCCTTTCTGCGCGCGCCCGTCGAAGCCATTCGCGATTGTTCCGATTTTCAGGCGCTAATTCCCGTCTATCTGAGCCGCACGCTAGCGCCTGCGCGCGTTCTGTTGCTCGAAGACCATACACTCGAATGCGTAGCATGCCGCAAAGCGCTTCAACAGGCCCGCGGCCGCGAGCCCGAACCCGGCATCTGGCCGGTTGCCGAATCGCCGAAGCGGGTGCCGGCCATGGCTTGGGCGCTGGCCGCCACTCTAGTGGTGGGTATTGCCGCCGGTATCGTCGGTGCGCAGTACGGACTCTTGCCTGGACAGCAGACCGTGCGCGCTACCGTCGCGAGCGTCGAAGGAAATGTATACCGTATCTCTCAATTCGGCTCCTCGTTGGTGGAGGCCGGCGCTTTCCTCAAAAACGCAGACGAGCTCCGTACCGCCAAAGGCTCACGCGCGATTCTGCGGCTCGTCGGTGGTAGCGAAGTCGAAATCGGGGCCCGCTCCGAAGTCTCGCTCTCGCGCGGCTGGCGCGGCACCACAGTGAATCTGCGCCAGGGTCAGTTAATTGCCGAAGCCAGGGATCCCGGCCAGAGAGCCTTTTACGTTTCGAGCGGCGATCTGTCCGTCCCTGTAAGAACCGCTGTGCTGTCACTTGATCGCGGTACAAAAGGATCTCGCGTCGCGATCGCGAGAGGTTCTGCACGCATTGCTCATGGACAAAACGTTTTCGATCTCGTCGCCGGCCAGCAGATGGCCACCAACGGTCTCGCAAACGTGTCTATTTCTTCGCAATTCGATTGGAGCAGGAATGCGGCGGCCCATCTCGCTCTGCTCGGCGAGCTCTCTACACTGCAAAAACAGTTCCAGAGCATTCCGTCCCCCGGCCTGCGCTACTCGTCCAACCTCGCCCGCTACGTTCCCGACGATACCGTGATCTACGGCGCCATTCCGAACATGGGAGGCGCCATCGCCGAAGCCAAGCGCATGTTCGACGAGCGCCTTACGCAAAGCGACGCGCTGCGCAGCTGGTGGAATCAAAAGCCGCAATCCCAACGGGACAACTTCGATCGCCTGATTGGCCACGTCTCCTCCATCGCTTCTTACCTGGGCGAGGAAATTGTGATATCGTTCGCTCCGCACAGCGCGCCGCTGGTGATTGCGGAGGTGCGGCAGCCCGGACTTGCCGAATATCTCCAGCAGAATCTTCCCTCTTCGGCAGGTCTGCACTTCTCGATCGGCAATAACATCTTTCGCGCCTCACCTGACGCGGCCCAACTCGGCCGTACCGCCTCCGGCCAATTCATGAATTCGGCCTTTTATGCCCGCATTGCAAAAGCCTACGTCGCGGGCGCCGGCTATCTTCTCGCCGTAAATCTGGAACAAACCGCGCCAAAAACCGTAATGGACAAGGTAGGAAGCAATGCTCAGTACCTGGTCGTCGAAAGGCGCGGCTCCTCAGGCGCCACCGAAACGCGCGCCTCTCTCTTTTTCGCGGGAGTTCGCCAGGGCGTCGCGTCCTGGCTGGGAACACCGGGCCCCATGGGCTCGCTCGATTTTGTCTCGCCCGATGCAAGCCTCGCGGCTTCGTTTGTTATGAAGAATCCACGCGCCGTCATCGAAGAAGCTATAGCAATGGCAACGCAAGGGGATTCTCGTTTCCCCAGCGAACTGAGCGCGTTCGAGTCTCAGACTGGAGTCAACGTTCGCGACGATATAGCCGCTCCTCTGGGCAGCGACGCCACCTTCGCCATCGATGGCCCCCTGTTGCCGGTTCCGACCTGGAAGCTCGCAATCGAGGTGAACGATCCCAATCGCTTACAGCAGACAATCGCCACCTTGATCGAGCGCTTCAATCAGCACGCGCAGCAAACCCAGGAAAATCAAGGTAGGCTGGAATCCGGCAGCGAACAAGTGAACTCTCAGACTTTCTACTGGCTGCGCGGCAGCAAAATGCCGAACTTGACGTTCTACTATACGTTCGTGGATGGTTATTTGCTCGCGGGCGCCAATGAAACAAGTCTCTTGCAAGCCATTCAGAACCGCCAGAATTCGAACACATTGGTCAATTCGGCTAATTTCCGAAATCAATTGCCGGCCGATGGCTACACGAATTTTTCGGCCGTCATTTATACCAATCCCGGAAGCTCCTTCGGCCCTCTCGTCCAGCAACTAAAAGGATCAAGTGCCCTCACCCCGGCACAGCAGCAATCGCTGTCCGCACTACTCGACTCGAGCTCCCCGGTACTGATCTCAATCTACGGCGAACCCGATCGCATTGCTGCCGCCAGCCGTGGCTCGTTCCTGGGCTTCGATCTGGGAACTCTGGTCGGCATGCAGCAAGGCCGCCCGCTGCTCCCGCTCATCGCGTCCAGTACCCGATCCGCGCTATCGAAACCAATCGCACAGCCACGAAAGTGAACCATCCCGTCATAGAGCTTCGCAATCTATCTGTTCGACTCGGCTCAAGAGAGGTCCTGCGCGATCTCTCTTGTTCTTTTTCAGGAACCACTATCGGTCTGCTCGGCCCCAACGGCGCGGGCAAGTCCACACTCATCAACACGCTCCTGGGCTTCTGGACTCCCGCAGCTGGCTCTGCGCATATCTTCGGTTCCGACATTCGCACCGAAGCCAAAAAGATCCGGAGCCTCGTCGGTTACATGCCTGAGAACGATGCCTTCATCCACAACATGAGCGCCGTCTCCTTCATTCGCTTGATGGCCGAACTCTCGGGGCTTCCTTCTGAGATGGCGCTCGAGCGCGCACATGAATCTTTGTTCTACGTCGGTTTGGGAGAAGCCAGGTATCGTAAACTCGGCTCCTATTCGCTCGGCATGAAGCAGCTCGCAAAGCTGGCGCAAGCGATCGTACACGGCCCCAAGCTCCTGATTCTCGACGAGCCCACCAACGGCCTCGACCCGCCCGCGCGCCAGCGTATGATTCGGCTCGTTCGCGAGATGCGCGATAGCGGCCAGATGCACATTCTCTTGTGTTCGCATCTGCTGCGCGATGTGGAAGAAACCTGCGAAGAAGTCGTGATCCTTAAGCAGGGCCGCGTAGTGCACTATTCAAATCTGGCCGATGAGCGGCGCTCCAACAGGCGTTTTCTTGAGCTCGAACTCGAAGGCACAATCGACGGTTTTGTCGATGCCGCCCGCGGCCTTGGCTGCGAATGCGCGCCCGGCGCTTTCCATCGCTGGAAGCTCGTGCTCGCCGATAACGTCGAGGTCGCCGACATCTATCGCATCGCGGCCGAACGGAACATCCAGCTTCGCCGTTTGAATTTCCGTCGCGACACGCTCGAAGATATATTCCTCAAAGCCATGGAGACCGGCAATGGCGGTATATAAGCGTAGCTATCGTGGCTATTCCGGCGAGATTACGCCCGTCTGGTCGCGCTTTCTGGTGCTCTACCGTTTCTCGCGCCGCACTTTGTTCCGCTCGAAAATTCAAACCGTATTCTTCGCGCTCTGTTTCTTTTTCCCTTTGCTCTGCCTGCTCGGTATCTACGCGAACGCGCATCTCAGCGCCTTGACATTTCTCGGCCAGAGTCCTGGTCCGTTCCTCGATGTCAACGGCAGATTTTTTTCGGTCTATCTCGACTTTCAGGCGGCTTTGGCTTTTTTGCTCACCGCCTTCATAGGTCCCGGTCTGGTCTCACCCGACCTGTCGAATGGCGCTCTTACCCTTTATCTCTGCCGTCCCCTGTCGCGGACCGAGTATGTGCTGGGGAAGATGTCCGTGCTGTTCATCACTTTGTCCTGGATCACTTGGCTTCCCGGCCTTGTGTTGTTTTTTGTACAGGCAAGCATCTCCGGCTCGCAATGGATGTGGGACAACCTCTGGATCACCGGCGCCATCGTCCTTGGCTCGCTGATCTGGATCACCGTACTGTCTCTCGCGGCGCTGGCGCTTTCGGCTTGGGTGCGATGGCGCATCGTCGCCGGCGCCCTGCTGCTCGGGCTGTTCTTTCTCGGCGCTGGATTCGCCCGCGCTATCAACGCCGTCCTCCGAACCCATCATGGCTACCTGATCGATCTGTCGCAGTTGGTCTCGATCGTTTGGCACGACCTGTTTCGCGACATCGGTGATCCGCCTCTCTCCGTCACCGAGGCCTGGGTCGCGCTACTGACTTTCGCCGCCTTCTGTCTATGCCTGCTGATGCGAAAGATTCGTGCAAACGAGGTAGTTCGGTGAACGATCGCATCATATTCGACAACGTCTCCAAGTTCTACGGCGACGTGCTCGGCGTCAATCGCGTCAATCTCTCCATTCCGCCGGGCATCACCAGTTTGGTAGGTCCAAATGGCTCCGGCAAAACAACATTGATGAACCTCATGACTGGCCTCATTCGTCCATCGCGCGGTAACATTCGTATTCTCGACCTTACGCCCGACCAGCCCGAACAACTGTTTCGCCTCGTTGGCTATTCGACGCAATACGATTCATTCCCCAAGGGGCTCACCGGTTACCAATGTGTGAGTTCCTACCTGCGGTTGTATGGATTTGATCGGGACAGGAGTGAGGCGCTAACCTGGGCCGCCATCGATCGCGTCGGCCTCCGCGAAGCCGCGCATCGTAAAGCCGCTGGCTATAGCAAGGGTATGCGGCAGCGCATCCGCCTGGCACAATCGCTCGCTCATAATCCGCGTGTGTTGGTGCTCGATGAACCGTTGAACGGTCTGGATCCGCTCGTCCGTGCCGAAACCATCGCCCTCTTTCGTGCCTTGGCGAAAGAAGGCTGTCACGTGATTCTCTCGAGCCACGTGCTGCATGAGGTCGACATCATCTCCGATCAAGTCATACTTATGAGTGCGGGCTACGTCGCCGCCGAAGGCAATATCCAAAGCGTGCGAAGCGAAATTGAGGACCACCCCATGCAGATCCTTATCCGCTGCGAGCGGCCCGGCGAACTCGCCTCCCGTTTTTTTGCGGAAGACCACGTCGTCGAAGTGCGCCTTCACAAAGATCGCCGCGGATTACTCGTGAAGACCCAAGCTCCCGACCGTTTTTACCTGCTGATGAACCGTATCGCCCTTGATGGCTTCGCCGTCGAATCAGTGGCTCCTTGTGATGACGATGTGAACTCGGTCTACGAATACCTGATTGGTTCGGAGGAGGCCACGCGATGAGCCTTGTCTGGGCGCAGATTCGCGCCATCATCCGCATCGAAATGAAGAAAACGTTCTTCGCGAAGCGCGGGCTCTGGATCTATCTGCTCGCCCTGGCTCCCGTCGCGCTCTTCTTTGCCCATTCGATGATCGAGACTCACGAGCATGGCGTGCGCCGGCAAATGGTGCTTAAGAGCGCCAGGCCGCTGACCGGGCGCGATTTTCTTTCCATTAGTCAGGGCATGTCCCGGGCCGATGTGATCGCACGCCTCGGCGAGCCGCCACTTTCCCGCTCCCACAGTAGACGCATACGTACTGGTCGAAATTCCTACTCGAGAGTTGAATTTGAGACGTTGCGTTACTCCGACGGTAACAACGATCTCGTTCTTACCCTCCAGGATGGAACGGTCCATGGTATCGGAAAAGTCTCAGGCGTCAGCCTCGGCCAGGACAGCTACGTATTCGCTGGCGTATTTCAGTTTTTCTTCGTCCGCCTCGCGATCTTCTTCGGTTGTCTCGGCATTTTCATGAATCTGTTTCGTGGGGAGATGCTCGATAAAAGCCTCCACTTCTATCTCCTCACGCCCGTCCGCCGCGAAGTCCTAATGCTGGGAAAATATCTCGCCGGTCTGCTTGCCGCCACGGTAATTTTCTCTGTCAGCACCACTTTGCAACTCATTGCGCTGCTTCTCGATTTCGACGCCGCAACCATCACCCAATATCTCGATCAGAACCACGGTCTCGCGCAAATGGTCGCTTACCTCGGCGTCACCGTACTCGCCTGCATCGGCTACGGCAGCATCTTTCTTGCCGCCGGTCTACTGTTTCGCAATCCCATCGTGCCCGCTGCGGCAGTACTAATCTGGGAGGCCGCGAATCCGGTGCTTCCGGCTCTATTGAAGAAATTCAGCGTCATTTATTACTTAAAGTCGCTGTGCCCGGTCGAAATATCTCTTGACCCAGGAATGCCGCCGCTATTTGCCCTGCTCGCCTCGAATCCCGAACCGATCTCGCGGTATATTGCCATCTTCGGCCTGCTCGCCCTCTCGGTTCTAGTGCTGTTCGCCGCCTCGAAAAAGGTCCGGCGTCTCGAAATTAACTACGGCTCAGATTGATTCCCTGCCGCCTCCGGCATCATTCCCGCCCACGGCGGGACGCTGACTGGTGTTACGTGTAGTGAATCTCAAAGGGCTTGTTGGTGATAAACAGCACAACGGCATCCTGGTCCTCAGCCGCGCCGTGCTCCATTACCTCGCCTTCGGGAAACCAAACAAAACTGCCTTCGCTGAACCGGCCCGCGCGCGTCACCAGCATTCCTTCGAGCACATACATGCCGTGCGCGCACGGGTGCGTGTGTCTTGGGTTGACTATGCCGGCCGGATAGCGGACCAGCCGTATTTCCATTCCCGTCTCCGCGTCCTTAAATAGATTCTTCCGATTCAGGGCCCTGCCGATCTTCTCGTTAAACCGCTCTTCCCAGGGCAAGGCATTGGCATCGACGACAGTTGGCATAGATGAAGTTGAGGCTATCACGCCAAATGCGGTTCAATCTGCGCGTAAGCTCGTCATCGGATCTGTCTTGGCCGCGCGGCGAGCCGGAGGCGAAGCGGCCAACATTGCTAGTGCGATCAAGACGCCGGCGGCGCCCGCATAGAGCAGCGGATTCAATGCGGAAATCCCAAACAACACTGAATGCACTGCCCTCGCTCCAATCAAGGTAATAATCGTTCCCGCAAGTACGCCTCCTGCTGCAATTGCCAGCGCACGCCGCAAAATCAACCGGACCACGTCTTTACCTTCCGCTCCTAGCGCCAGTCGAATTGCGATCTCTCGTCTTCGTTGCGCCACAGACTGCGATAACACACCATACAGTCCGATCGCTGCCAACAACAATGAAATACCGGCGAAGCCTGTCAGAACCTGAGCCCGCATCCTCGGTTGCGCCAAGTGCGCCATCACTTTTTTTGTGAGCGCTTCCGGTTGCCCAACCGGCAACTCCGGATCCAATTTCGAAACGATCCGTTGTAGCTCAGTCACAGCGAGTCCATAGTGCGCATCCGTCGCCACCAGAAAATTCAGTCGCCGGCTGCCCCAGTTCGTTGCACCGTTCCGGTTCTTTCAAGGCTAGCGGACGGACTAGCCAGGGGTCCAGAATGCTGAATGCAGCAGTGGCCGATCCGATTCCAACCGCAAGCGTCGTGATCGAGAAGAAGGCGAATCCAGGATTCTTGCGCAATTGCCTCGCCGCGTAGCTCCACCACATCTCAAAAAGCAGTCTAACTTATCATTGATGCATTGTGGAACATCACCCTACCCAACCAGTAAAAATCGAAACACTTACCGGTAGCCGCCCGGATGTTCGCATCGTCAAGCTAAGCGGCCCTCTCACCATTTACAACTTTTTCGAATTCCAGGATCTGTCCCGGCAGAAACTCCCTGGAGCTTTGATAGTCGATTTGTCAGGTGTCTCCTACATCGATTCCGCGGCGCTGGGCTGTCTGATAGGTATTCACCTCTCGCGCGAAAAGAGCGGGCAGAAATACGCGCTTGTCGGCGTGAACGAACGCGCACGGAGCCTGTTCACGATGTGCGGTGTCGACAAATTTTTCGTGATGTACCCGGCCATCGCCGACGCCGAAGTTGCCCTGGCCTGATCTCAGGCCTTTGCCTCATTCATACCGCAGGGCATGCATAGGGTCTACGCGCGTCGCGCGCACTGCCGGCACATAGCCCGCCAGTAGCGCCACGCACCCAATCGCCAGCGTGGCCGAGACGATCGACACCGGATCAGCCGGCTGAATCCCGTAAAGCTGCGACCGCACGGTTTGCGTCAGCATCCAGGATGCCGGCAGTGCGATTGCCATGCCAATACCCAATAGCAGCAGCACCTCGCGCATCACTAGCCACAGGACATCGCGTTTCGCCGCGCCGATCGCCATGCGAATACCGATCTCGCGCGTACGTCGCGCCACCGTATATGCCATCACTCCATACAGTCCGATCGAAGCGAGCAACGTGGCCAGAAATCCGAATCCCGTCGAAAGCGTTGCTACCAGCCGCTCGGTCGCCAGCGAATGTTCCGTCTGCTTCTCGAGCGTGATCATGTCGTAGATCGGTAGATTCGCGTCCAGATCGTGTACTCGTTTGCCGATGCTGCCAAAAATGTCCTCCGGATTGTGCGCTGTCCGCACATACGCCACCATTCCCGTCACAAATTCGAGCTGCCGGTAAGGCCGATAGACTTCGACCGGTATCTCATCGCGCATGCTTTCGTATTTCGTGCTGCGCGCCACCCCGACAATCGTGATATCGGTCTTGGTCCCGGGATCAATGCCCATCCCGATTTTGTGGCCTACGGCATTCGTTGTCCCGAAATATTTCTTCGCAAACGCCTCATTCACGATGCAGACCTTCGGAGACGTCAGCGTATCGGTGATCCGGAAATCGCGTCCGGCCAACAGCGTAATTTCCATCGTCTTGAAATAGTCGGGGGAGAGGAAATTCATATGCGGATCGGGTAGCTCGCCCGTCTTGGGTGAATAGGAATCGATCGTCACCCACTGGTCCCATTCATCGCCTTCCATCACCGGCACCACCGCGAGCGCCGCGTGCTCCACTCCGGGCAGCGATTCCAGATTCTCTTTCAAACGGTCGTAGAAAGTCTTGGTCCGTTCTTTTTCGTATCCATTCAACGTCGGGTTGACTTTGAAAGCCAGCAGATTCGTCGTACGAAATCCAGGGTCCAGATCCTTCAGTTTTTGCAGGCTCCGAATAAAGAGCCCCGCGCCGATCAGCAGTAGTAGCGAAAGCGCGATTTGCGCGACGACCAGCAATTTTCGCAGGCTGGTGGATGTTCCGCCTGCCACTGCGCCGGCTTGGTCTTTGAGTGTGTTGACCAGGTCCGGACGCGTGGATTGCAGCGCCGGAACAAGCCCGAAAAGAATGCCGGTGAGCGCGGAAAGCCCAATATTGAACCCGAGTACGCGCCAGTCGGGCGTCGGCGAGACCGTCAGTGGCACCGAACTCGGAGGAAGGAAATGAAGCAAAGCGTGATCGGTCCAAAACGCCAGGCCCAGTCCCGCCAGGCCGCCCGCTACCGCAAGAAGCAAGCTCTCCACTAGCAGTTGCGATACGATGCGCCCTCGTCCCGAACCGAGCGCCAGCCGCACTGCGATTTCTTTCTGCCGCGAAGTGGCCCGCGCCAACAACAGATTCGCCACATTGGCGCAAGCGATTAGCAGCACCAGCGCCACCGTCGCCATTAAGACCAGCAGCGGCTTTGAAAATTGCCGCCGCAGATATGACCGTCCCTTCGCCGCCGGCAGCAGGTCCATCGACATTTTCAGGAAGGACTGCTTCATGTAAGGCGACGCCTTCGCGAACGCCTTTTGCTTCACTTCCATCTGGAGAATCTGGTGGAAGAACGGCTGCAGACTAGCCTTGGCATGTTGAATATCTATTCCCGGCCTCAGGCGTCCGAACCCCGTCACCCAGCGCGACCTTCGCTCATTGAGATCCATGTAGTTGCTGAGCTTTCCGGCCATCATCATGGGCACACGAATCTGCCGGGCGTAGCTCGGATCCGTTCCCGCAAAGCCCTCCTGACTGACGCCGATAATCCTGTACGGGTAGCCGTTGATGGCGAGCTTTTGCCCGATCACACCCGGATTGCCCGCGAACCTCGTCTGCCAGAATCCGTAACTCAGGACCGCTACTGGATGTGCGCCCTGAAATTTATCGTCGTTGGCGGTGAACAATCGCCCCAGGGCCGCTCCCACGCCGAGAACCGGAAAATAATTCCCCGAAACCACTTCACCCGCCACACGCTCGGTTCGGCCGTGATAACTCAGGCTCATGTCGACTTCGCGGAAGCAAAACATCCCGCTGAACGCAGTGTTGTGGTCGCGGAAGTCTTGATACATCGGATACGAAATCCGGTTCCATCCCTGATTGCTGCCGTAGTGTCTACCGACTGCGCTCAGCAAAGCCAGTTGTTCGGGCTGCTTCACGGGCAGCGAGCGCATCAGAATCTGATCGGTCAGGGAAAAAATTGCTGTGTTCGCTCCGATCCCAAATGCGAGCGAAAGCACTGCCACCGCAACGAACAGCGGCGCTTTAGCAAAGGTGCGGAACGCAAAGCTGATGTCCTGAATCAGATGCACGGGCTTCCTTTTCTGACTGTCTTTACAACGCTGCGGTTGGGCGTTCTGTTCACTTTTTCTTGCGAATATAAATCTGTCCGTTAAAAGACGTGAACTGAAATTCAGGTCCGCCGCCGTTGATCGTGCCCCGTAGCGCGTGATCAAAGCGCAGATGATAACTGCCGTCCGCCTGCCGTCCGGAATTGCCTTTCTCTATGCTCGTTCCCGCGATTAGCTTCACTTCAAAGTCGCTATAAATCTCTCCGTTGTCGGTTTTCATCCGGACGTTAGCCCTCAAAGTGTCCGGAAGTGTTACATCAATATCTCCATTTAAAGTGCTGAAAGACATGGGCTTGCCGGCATCAATCCGGTCGAGTGAGGCCATGACCGCGCCGTTGAGCGAATGCGCCACCACGGACCCCGATACGTTCTTGAGCGTCACCTTGCCGTTCAAATTATTGGCATCGATCTCGCCGTCCACCTGCTCCACGTAAATGTCTCCGTCGTTCATGCACTTCAGGCGCAGCGAAGACCGCCGTGGCACCGTCACCACCAGGTCGGCCGCTCGGTTCATCATCGAGGTCTTAATGGTGACGACATTATCTTCTTCGACGACATCCAGACCCGCATTCCCCGGCAAATCCAGCCGCTTCATTCCATCCGCTCGGGCGGGAGAATGGCGGTCGTGCCGTTCCGTCTCGCCGCGAGAATGAGTCTCCACTAGAACCTCCTTAACGTCGGCTCCTCGCACCGTGATGCCGCCCATCATCAGGTTCACCTGAATGCGCGCAGGCCGCGACGGATCCCGCAGAGGCACTGTCGCCTTTTCGTTGTTGTCCTGGGCCAGTAGAGCGCCCGCGCAAAAAAATAAGATTGCGATCTTGTTATTCATTTGTTTCCCCTCCATTGCCTGCCCTATGCAGGCGAACATTTCCATTCAACGTGTCAAAACTCAACTGCGGACCGCCCCGCCCGGCGCTGCCACCTTGCAGGCGGTTGCTGCGATATACATATCTCTCGTTTTTCCGTTCACTCTCGATAGGCGTGGCCCGCGGCGCCACATCGAAGTCGCTATAGATCTGCCCATTGAAAGTCTTGAAGAGCAGATCCGCATTCAGGCCCGGCTGAAAGTAAACGTCGAGAGCTCCATTCACGCTTTTGAAACTGCTGGCTCCCGCCGGATTCTTAGCGAACTCCACGCGTACCGGCCCGTTCACCGTGTGCACATCGCCCGATCCAGAAATCTTCGTCATCGCGATGCCGCCGTTTACATCGCTGACGTCGAAATCTCCCGTCATGCCATCTACGTGCACATCCCCGTGATTGACTGTCGACACTACTGCGCGCGCAGCGCGTGGAACCTCCACATCGATGTCGTAGGTGACGTTATAAAAACGCCGGTGCTCACCGCGGCAGCCGCCGTTGCAGCAGTTATTGCACCGCCACGGCGCATCGTAATAAATTGAGACCTTACCAGGCTTCTCTTCGATTTGAAGCTTTACGTCGTTCTTTGCTTCTTGCGCGTCGCTGTCCGCATCGGCGCGTATCGTCTTATGCGCGGTAACCCGAACCTCGGACCCGCTCGTGCCCGTGACATGCACATAGCCATCGACGTTGTCCACCAGCAGCCGCATCGGTGGGCCCGAAAGCGTCAACGTCTTATGAATCGTCTCCTCATCCCGCACACTCCAGCGATCTGAGTTGGAAGCGGCAAAGCAACACCCCGCCAATAACGCGCACACTACGAGCTTCATGGTCTTCTGTCTCCTAACCCCTGACTCCTGCCTTGTCTTGCTTGCTAGTTCGCGCTTAGCTTTTCGACGCCCCAACGCGCCCGCTGCCGCACCGCCATATTCAGATCGGTGTCGCTTGTCAGCTTCTTCAGCTCCATAACCGCGGCATTGTCGCGGGCGTGTACCAGCGCGTCAATCAATGCAATCTGCACCAGCGGCGATTCCTGCAGCGGAATCGAATCCACCATCGCCTTGCGCACCTCCGGATTACCACTGAATTTCTCGAGCGCATCGAGCGACGACAACCGCACATTGACGTTCGAATCATGATTCAGTGCTCGTAGCAGCGCGGCCAACAGTTCGCCGTCCGGGCGATCCACCCGGCTGCTCCAGGAAACTCCTTCGAGTCGCGAGGTCGCTGATTGCCGGTCGAGCAGCGAGAGCGCCACCATCGACCGCAGATTCTGCACCTGCGTACGCATCTCGGCAATGTCCTGCGCTTGCGTGTGTCCTTCCCGGTTCACTCGTCCGGCATAGATTCCCAGCCCGAACAGAACAATGGCGATCGCCGCTTGCCGCACCAGACCCGAAAGCCCCGGCTTCCACCACGCGAACTCACCCCGAAAACTTTGCCGCCGCTCGTGGTTCACATCACTCAGCCTTTGATAAAAACGTGCTCGCAGCTCGGCGCTCGGTTCTTCCTCGGGCAACAGTTCGAGACCTTCCCACACCGCGCGTAGCTCTTCCAATTCGATCCGCAGCTCGGCGCTGTTTTCGAGTTGTGTTTCGAACGACTCCTTCTCCGCCGGTGTCAACTGGCCGGAAAGATACTCAGGAATCCGCAAACGGCACTCTTCAAACGTCATAAAGCTTTTCTCCACGAAGCTCGCAAAAGTGTTCGCGCAGCTCTTTCAGCGCGCGATACACCCGCACTTTCACCGTTCCCACTTCACACCGTAGAATTCTCGCGATGTCTTCATACCGCATATCGTGATAGCGGCTCAAAACCAGGACCTCGCGCTTATCCTCCGGCAATTTCGCTAGCGCCTCCCGCAGCAGCGCTACTTCCTGTTTCCGCGTGATCACCTCTTCCGGCATTGGTTCCGAACTTTCTATCTCACCCGGATCGACCGCGAACCGTTCCGGACGCCGCTTGCGATGCGAATCGAAATACGCGTTCCGCGCCATGCCGTACAGCCAGACGGGGAACGCGAGCTTTGAATCGTACGTCCGGGCGTATTTGATAACACGAAAAAAAACCTCCTGCACCAGGTCTTCGGCCAGCGCGCGGTCGCGCCCCAGGGCCAGCAGATACCGGAACAGCCCCACGTGATGCCGCTCGAATAGCAGCGCCAGCTGGGCCGTATCGCCGGCCTGTACGAGCCTCATCAATGTGCTGTCGCTCTCGCTAGTCACTCGGCCTCACTCTTCAATACTGGCTAACCCGCAAAAGGTTACAGCTTTCGTGCTACATTTCGGTCGGGCCTTGTAATGCCTACATTTGCGATCACACTCACCTGGTGGGCTTGGCTCATTTTGGGCGGCCTTCTGATGGCTGCCGAGCTTCTCCTGCCCACCGGCTTCTTCTTGTTTTTCTTCGGCGTCGGCGCCGCGCTTACCGGGTGTCTTGAGGCTCTGGGTCTGCTGCCTTCTTTCTCTGCCCAGGGCCTTGCCTTCATTGCAATTTCGTTCGCCTCTATCGTCCTTCTCCGAAAACCGATGCTCACCAAGTTCCATCTTCGGAATAAACAACATTCTTCGGTAGACTCTCTGGTCGGCCAGACCGCGATCGTTCTTGACACCATCGCTCCTCAATCCGTCGGAAAGGTTGAACTGCGCGGTGCCTGCTGGTCTGCCCTGAATATCGGTTCTGAGCCCCTCTCCCTGAACGAGCGTTGCCGCGTCGAGAAAGTGGAAGGCCTCACCTTACATGTCACAATTTAGGAAAATCCAATGACTGCCGGTGTCATCGTTGTCTTCATCCTGATCTTCCTGGCGATTGTCATACTCGCCAAAACCGCGGTCGTGGTCCCCCAGCAGGCTGCTTACGTTGTCGAGCGCCTCGGCCGCTACTCGGGCACTTTACAGGCCGGCTTCCACATCCTGACTCCTTTCGTGGATGTGATTCGCTACCGCCATTCGCTCAAAGAAACCGCCATCGATATTCCTGAGCAAATCTGCATCACGCGCGATAACGTGCAAGTCGGGGTCGATGGCATCCTCTATCTGAAGGTTCTGGACGCCGAGCGCGCCTCCTACGGCATCTCCAATTACGGCTTTGCCATCACCCAGCTTGCCCAAACCACGCTCCGTTCCGAGGTTGGGAAAATCGACTTGGATAAAACTTTCGAAGAACGTGCCCAAATTAACTTGGCCGTGGTCACCGAAGTCGACAAAGCGTCGGAACCGTGGGGCGTAAAGGTCCTCCGCTATGAAATCAAAAACATCAATCCGCCGCAGGACATTCTCTCTGCTATGGAGAAGCAAATGCGGGCCGAGCGCGAGAAGCGTTCCGTCATCCTCACTTCGGAAGGCATTCGCGACGCCGCCGTAAATACCGCTGAAGGTGAAAAGCAAAAGTCCATCAAAGCCTCCGAGGCCGTCCGGCAGCAGCGTATCAACGAAGCGGAAGGCCAGGCGCAAGCCATTCTCTCTATTGCCGCTGCCACTGCCGAAGGGATCCGCAGCGTCGCCGCGGCCATTCAGGCGCCTGGTGGTTTCGAAGCTGTCCAGCTCCGTGTCGCTGAACAGTATGTATCCCAATTTGGAAATTTAGCCAAAACCGGCAACACGCTTGTTATCCCTACCACGCTCTCCGACGCCGGCGGCTTCATTGCCGCCGCCATGAGCATCATCAAAAAAGGTGTGCCAAGTTCCTGATCGCCTTCTTCTGTGGTGCAAGTTGGCAACCTGCAGCCGATTGGCAATCGGCCTGCTCATGCTTCTGAAGTCTAGATATTTATCGATGAATTTCGCCATTATCTTTTTGATTTTTGCCGCCCTTGCCTCTGCTCAGAATAATCGCGTTCTGGTCGTCTATAACGCGAGCGTCCGCGAATCGCGCGACGTGGCGAATTACTACATCGAAAAACGATCCATCCCGCCGCGCAACCTCTGTCCGATTCGCGTATCTTCGGTTGAGGCCATAGAGCCGAAAGAATTCGATTCAAACGTAAAGCAGCCCATTCGTAAATGTCTCGAAGAAGCCGGCAGGGACAAAATTCTCTACATCGTCTTCTCTTATCTAACCCCGTTTGCGCTCACTATCAACGGCTATAACGAGGCGCTTGATCAATTTGTCGCCGATATCTGGGACGAATATCTTCCTATGCGCCCCGCCAATCCCACAGAGGTTCAACCTTATTTCGGATACGCCCAGAGCGAGGGCGGCGTTTATCAGGGCTTCGTTCCGCTTTCCACCTATCGCGAGCAGGCGCAGGCCCGCCATATCTATTCGGTGTGGCGTCTGGATGCCGCCACGCCCGCTCTCGCCAAAGGTCTCGTCGATAAGGCTCTCGAGGCCGAAGCGCACGGTCTGTCCGGCAAAGCCTGCTTCGATCTTAGCGGCGTTCCGGCGGCCGACTATTTATATGGAGCGGGGAACTGGGATATCTATCAGGCTGAAGACTTCGCCCGCAAAGTCGGCTTTCCGATCCTGGAGGACAGAGACGAAAAGGAGTTCGGCACACCCCCTGCCGTGCCGCGTTGCGACGGCGCCGCTCTTTATGCCGGCTGGTACAGCCTCAACCACTACAATGACGCATTCTCTTGGAATCCCGGCGCAATCGGCATACACCTGGATAGCGCCTCTGCTGTCAATCCCCGCAGTGGTCCCAACTGGGTCGCCAATGCCGTCAGTAAAGGAATTACAATCAGCAGCGGCGCAATCGGCGAACCGTATCTCGACAACCTTCCTCATCCCGATCAGGCGTTCTTGTATTTATTCGAAGGAGCAAACGTAGGCGATGCTCTGCTGCGCAGCACTCGCTTGCTGAAATGGAAAATCATAAACGTAGGCGATCCGCTCTATCGCCCCTTCCCCGGCGGCCGCCGCCCCGCCAGCCCGCCAGGTCTTGAAGTCGTCGTTCTGGGGCTGCTTCCGCAAATGGCCGCTGGAGAGGGAACCTCCGGTGTCTTGATTGGCATAAGCGGACCCGCCCCGCCAGACGGCTTGCATTTTGCCGTCAAGGCCGACCGGTCCGATCTGGTTACAATTCCATCGACGGTTTCCATTCCCCCAGGAGCCAATCACGTCCAATTTGCCATCCAGACCCACCCCGTTCAGAGCGATGGAACAACGGTGAAGATCTCCGTTGCTTCGAACCAACTCACGCGATCGAACACGCTGGTGCTGTTCCCGCTCTTGGCCGCGCTCGTCGCGAATCCGGCGCGGGTGCGCGGGGGATCGCCCGCTTCCGGGTCGGTGGCCCTGCATCACGCCGCGCCAGCGTCCGGTATTACGATAACGCTTGCCGCCACCGGTCCGGCCATCATGAGCGTGCCGCGCGAGGTCAGAGTACCAGCCGGCCAAGCCTCCGCTACCTTTCCAATCGAAACCCGCCACACTACCGCTCAAAGCGCTAACACGATCACCGCCTCATACGCTGGCGTCAACCGTAGTGCCACCTTGACCGTTGCTCCCTGAGTCGACAGGGGGATTTTTTTCTTCAGGTCCCTTCCACTTGGCCTTCACTTTTTTCCAAATAGTTTCGAGGTGAAGACTGTTCCAAAAAGATTTGAGCAGGACTTCGATCCAGAACGCCAAAATAATCGCCAGAACATAGTCTCGAAAATCCGGAACCCAGTTCTCGATCACCGGTACAAGTTGCAGATACGCGATAAACAATCCTGCAGCAATCGCAATCGCCCACGATTCCGTGTACTTCCAATGAAAGAGGAAGGCCAGCACGCCCGAAAGGATAAATTCAATCGTCCACTTGACCGCCTCGACGCTCCAGTTCTGTGCGACTCCGAATCGCAGTTCGTTGTTCACCAAAGCCACTTCGATCGCTGCGCCTTTTTGGAGTCCCTCCGTGGTCACGTGTTCGTCATTGCCTGGAATATCGGAGTACAGTACGACAATCTTGTCTGTCAAAGGATTTCCCTTGTCCCGTAACCTCGCTCCGAGTTCGCCGCCGCTGTCGGTCGAGCAATAGACAAGCGCACAAAGATTCACGGGGTCGGGCGCATCCCAAATGTAAATCGGATTTTTCGCTTGGCTGTTCTGTTCGAGTGCTTTACAAGTCACTAGATTCGACCCGCCCGCGCAATAATCTTTGAACAGCTTGAAATGGAAGAGATCCAGCGGTTCTTCGTTATCCGCATGGCAAACGAATCTCGCCGACGACCGGTTCACGCTGTCCACATCCGGAAACGGAATCGCCAGCGCATAACTCTGCGGATTGTACTTCCCGCCGAATACCAGATTTGGCCGAAATCTCGCCCGGCATGAAACGCCGCTGCAATCCTGGCAAAACGCCTCCCAGATATTTTGCATGCCCGATCCTTTGTTCGCGGTGGGCACTTGATATCCCACCGCCCACACCACCTTCCTCGCCGAGTTGGGGTTCTGCTTGCTCCAGTTGGCGAAATTTGCCGCCAGGTTAGGGAACTTCCCTCCCGAAAAATCGATATCGACACCTACTACCCGGGCGCTGTAGCCATCCACTAACGCCGGAATCGCACGCGAAAGTATCGCCTGTAGATCTTTCTTCGAAAGACGCGGAACCTCGATCAGCGCCACACGACCCAGATCCTCTCGCTTCAGGCGCTGCGATAGCTCATCGGAGACGACAAAATTGATTTTCTTGAATACCGGCTGATCCTCGAGCCAGGTCGCGCCCAGTATCGCCAACGCCCACATTGCCAGAAACACAAGGTATTTCTGGGCACCATGCCACCGGCCGTTGTTCATGCGTAACTAATTCTTACTCGCGGCCGCGGTGGCGGATTTCGCCTGCTGCATTTGGTTTAAGTTCATCAGAAAGCTTCTGCGCTCTTGCACGACCGCCGCGCTGCTGCTCATTCGGAATTCTTCCGGAATCGCATTCCACTTCTTTGTGAGGTCCGATTCACCCGGCGTCACCAACAGCAAGGCGCTCGGCGACGCTTGTTGATCGCCGACTGAATCCACGTAGAGCGCGTAAAGCCCGATTCCGATTTTAAAAGTCTCGCCGGCGGCGTTGATTCGATTCTTTAAGCATTCCCCTTGCTTCGTCCCGTCCACATAACAGATTGCGAACGATTTTCCCCATCCGGCTACTGCGGCCGGCAGCTTTATGCCGTCACCCTCTTGTGGCACGACCAGGTCCGGGAAAACGGAGCTGATGTTGGGACGGCTCAGCAGCGGAGGGACCTTGGGCGAAACCGGCGCGCCAAAATAGTAGCCGCCCTCCAGCCAGAGTTTCGTCCGGTTATCGCACAAGCCGGCGCTTGAGCATTCGTAGGGGCGATCGAAAGGCGGGTCATGTTGGAACGTGATGACTATCCGCTCCGACCGTTCCAATACCGTCGAGCAGTATCGGATATCGTCGTCAAGAAAAATGTCGTCTGCTTTTTTCAGTTCAATGCCGGCGCGGCACCATTTGCCGCTGACCTCTTTGACCTGACCGACCTTCAGATGCGGCGCGGCGGACAAAGAAGTTGCCAGGATCACGAAAACGGCGAGCTTCATGTTGTCTTTCAGCCCTCGGTGGATTCCGTATTATACTTCGCCCCGCACTCGTTCAACAGTGAAAGGAACCCGCCGCAGTCGCACTCCGGTTGCATCGAATACTGCGTTCCCCAGCGCCGCAGCTACGGGCGCGGAAGCCGCTTCTCCTCCTCCGAGCGGCGGCAATTCCGGTCTGTCGATCAATGCCACTTCGACCGCCGGCGTCTCGGAAAATGTCAGAATCGGATACCCCACCCAGTCGACGCTCGTCACGTGCGAGCGGTCGAACTTCACCTCTTCATGCAATGTCCTGCTGAGTGTCTGCATGATGTTTCCTTCTACCTGGTTGCGCAGGCCGTCCGGATTCACGACGAGCCCGCCATCGTGCGCGCAAGTCACGCGCCGCACCACGATCTTTCCGCTCGCTCGCTCGACCGTCACTTCCATCGCGATCGCGACATGATTCTCCGCCTGTTTGTAGTGCACATAAGCGACGCCGCGGCCGGACGATACGCCTGTTCCTGCATTCTCGCGATTCGGCGAGGGCCTCTTTTGCCAGCCGATCATCCCCGTCGCCTTTTGCAAAACCGCCAAAGCCCGCGGATCGTTCAGCCCGCGCAAACGGAATTCGAGCGCGTCCATTCCGGTGGCGGCCGCCAACTCATCCGTAAAGCTTTCCACAGCGAAAACATTCCCGATCTTTCCCGGTGCGCGCAGATTCGAAAGCTGCAGCGGAGTATCTTTCAGTGTGTGCGCCGCTACGCGCACGTGCTCTGTCCGGTACGGCGGATCGGCATTCAACGTCATTTGTCCAGCCGACTGCCCGCGTCCCTGCGGAATGCCTGCCGCCTCCGGCCCCACCAGCGCCGGCGGCCCTGGCGGCCCGCCCGGTATCCACATCTCCGTTTCCCACGCCGCGATCCGCCCTTCCGCATCGAGCCCGGCTTTCACGTCCAGCAATTGCGCGGGTCCTTTCGGGTCCCAGCCATGTTCGTCTTCGCGCATCCACTGCACCCGCACCGGTCGCTTCACCGCTCGCGACAGCAGCAGCGCATCCGCCGCCGCGTCGTCGTTGCCGTTTCTTCCGTACGAGCCCGCGCCCTGTATGAAAATCACTCGCATCTTTTCAGCCGGGATGCCGAACATCTTGCCCAAAAAAGTCCGCAAGCTATGCGGGCCCTGTGACGACGTCCAAATCGTTGTCGCCTCCTCGCGCACATCTGCGACGGCGCAGGACGGGCCAAGCGAAGCGTGACTCTGAAACGGCCAATAATAGGTAGCCGACAATCGCTTTGCGGCTGCCGCCATTCCATTACTGGAATCGCCTCGATTCACGATCGTTTCATCACGCCCGATCTCTCCCTCCCGTACGAAGCGGTCCAACCCCTCGCTCCCCGGAAGTTCCCGCCAGTCGCTCCATTGTGCTTTCAACTCTCGTGCTGCGCGGATCGCCGCCCATTCATCCTTCGCAACCACGCCCAGAAAACTCTCGATGCGCACAACCTGCACATCCGGAATCCCGAGTACCGATGATTCGTCTACCGAAAGCAGCTTTGCCCGCATCCCCGGAGGCCGCACCACACGTCCGTGCAGCATTCCCGTAACCGCGAAATCTTGTATGTAGGTCTGCCTTCCAGTGCATTTTGCTGGAACGTCCGGCCGCAAAAATGGCTTTCCAACCACCGTGTATTCGGCCGGCTTCTTCAGCGGTGCTTTCGGATCGATCCGGAGCGCGAGCCCTTTACCTCCAATCAACGATGCAACCGTGATTCCACCGGGCCGCACCTCTCCATCGACGATACTCAGTTCTGCGGCTGGCCTTTTCAGCCGCTCCGCCGCCAATCCCAACAACGCTTCCCGCGCCGTCGCCGCGGCTTGCCGAATGTGTACTCCGCCCCGTGGCACGCCGCTGCTTCCGCCCGTGCCGCCATGGTCTGGCGTCAGTGCCGTATCGCCTTGGATCACCGTGAATCGCGCCATAGGGATCCCCAGTTCTTCTGCCGCCATCTGGCAAATTGCCGTGCTGATTCCGGTGCCTACATCCACCTTGCTCGTGTAAATCGTCACCGCACCATCACCGCCAATTGCGAGAAAACTGTCTACCTCGCTCGCATCAAGCGACCTGGCCGTCTGAGCGGCTCCCCTTCGGCCGAACGTAGCGCCCAATGCGAAGCTAACCAATAATCCACGCCGCGAAAGAAGAAGGGTTTCCATATTTCCTCAAGCCTTCGCCGCCCGCATCACCGCATTCAGAATGCGCGTGTGCGTTCCACACCGGCACAGATTACCCGCAAGCGATTGCTTCACTTGTTCAATCGCCGGATGAGGCGTTTCACTCAGCAGCGCTTTCGCCGCCAGGATCACGCCACTTGTGCAGTAGCCGCATTGCGCAGCCTGCTCATGAATGAATGCCGCGGTAACCGGATCCGGCGTCTCAGGCGTCCCGAGCCCTTCAATTGTGGTAACCGCCCTACCGGCAACCCGCTGCACCGGTGTCATGCAAGCACGTGTCACTTTGCCGTCGAGCAGAACCGAACACGCTCCACACTGTCCCAATCCGCACCCGAACTTCGCGCCATGTAGCCCCAACCCGTTGCGTAGCACGTACAGCAGAGGCTGCTCGGCATCCCATGAATGCACGCTGACCTCGCGACCGTTCACTCGAAACTTATATTGCGGCATCCGGCGCCTCCCAGTGGAATGCGCCCAGTATATTCCAATTCGCCGCTACAATAAGAGGCACCATGCCCGCCCCCGACGTTATCGTCGACTTCGTTTTTGAAGATGGGCTTTTCTTTCTAACGGTCTCGAACATCGGCCCCGAACCCGCCGAACGTGTCCACATCGCCTTCGACCCGCCTTTCAAGGGTCTCGGCGGATCCGTCTCGATTCCCGATCTTCCTCTGTTTCGCAAGATCGAATTCCTGGCGCCGGCGCGCTCAGTTCGTACCCTGCTCGATTCTGCCTCCGCCTACTTCGCACGCCAGGAGCCGGAACGCGTCAGTGTCAGCATTTCTTTCGCGGATCGCGCTGGCCGCAACTACAAGACCGCCATCCGTCACGATCTTTCCATCTACCGCGACCTCGCGTTCGTGCCTAAAAGATAAAGGAGCTATCCCATGGCCGTTCTTCGTGCCCGTCCCTACGGTAATCAGCGCTTCCTCGTCGATCTCGGCACGGGAAATACGGCTGGTCCCGAAGCCGCTTTCTGTGAAGTGATCCTTCCCGGCATCTCCATCGATGTCATCGAATACCGCACCGGCAGCGACAAGGAGGACGGCGTCAGCAAACTTCCCGGCCTCGCCCGCTATCCCGATGTCACCCTGCGCCGTGGCATCATCGGTTCACTTGACGTGTATAGCTGGATCAACGAAGTCCGCAACGGCTCGCCCAACGCACGCCGCACCGTGACCATCCAGCTTCTCTCCGAGGACGGCACGCCCGTTCTCACCTGGAAGCTCCTCCGCGCTTGGCCCGCTAAATTTACCGGGCCCGCCCTCGATGCCAAAGGGACCGACATCGCAATGGAAGAACTCGTCCTGTCTTACGAACGCCTGGAAATGGAATAGGCCGGCTACCAAATGGATGACTCCCGAAACCATTCCTATTGCTATACAATAGGAAAACAAAATGCCCGGCAAAACAGACGTATGGCAGGGAACGCTCGCCCTGATGGTGTTGAAAACGATTCAGACCATGGGACCCCTTCACGGCTACGGGATCGCTCGCCGCATTGAACAAACCAGCGGAAATCTCCTATCGCTGAATTACGGTACCCTCTATCCCGCGTTGCTGAAACTGGAGCAGGAAGGCTCTATTGCCTCTGAGTGGGGGCTGTCCGAAAACAATCGCAAGGCCAAGTTCTACAAGCTCACGCGCGCCGGCCGTAAGCAGCTCGAACGTGAAGCGCAAAATTGGGAGCAGACCACCGCCATCCTCGCGCGCTTCCTCGCTCCTTCCGGGGATTCGGTATGAAAGTGCTCCGTACCTGGCTGTCAAGGCTTGCCGGCATGTTCCTGAGCGGCCGGCAAGAGCGCGACCTGTCTGATGAGATCGCGAGCCACCTTCAAATGCACATCGATGACAACGTCGCGCCGGTATGTCGCCCGAACTCGCGCGTCGCGACGCGCTTCTAAGGCTGGGTGGCATCGAGTCTCTTAAGGAAGCATGCCGGGATCGCCGCTCTGTCCCTTTTTTCGAAAATCTGGTGCGCGACGTTCGCTTCATTGCGGGCCTGCCTGGTGTCAAATCCGTTGGCCTCTTGCCTTGACAAACCAATACTTCCCCGGTGAAGACCCGATTGGCAATCAGATCTCTGGCCTCTCCACTCCGCCCAAGCCCGTAGAGATCATCGGTATGGTGGAGGATATTAAGGAAGGCGGGCTCGATACCGTAAACCGACCCGTTCTGTATTTTCTCTATAACAGCCCGGAAAACTATTTCATCCTGATGGTTCGAACCTCGCAAGCCGGACCAGCGATCGTTCCCGCGCTGAGCGCCGCCATCACCGCTCCTCCGCCTGGCTCGTCGGAAGCTTTGCCACGTTGGCCTTGCTTCTGGGAGCAGTTGGACTCTACGGCGTTATCGCCTACTCTGTCAGCCAGAGAACGCGCGAAATTGGCGTCGGCATGGCGCTTGGTGCGGAGCGCGCGTCCGTCTGTCACCTCATCCTCAAAGAGGCGGGCCGTTTGGAGATTTTCGGCGTCGCCACGGGACTCGTGGCCTCGCTGGGAGCAGCTACTCTCCTGCGCGGCCTGCTGTTCTCCGTCCGCTCGTGGGATATCCCAACTCTATTCGCGGTCGCCGCCGTGCTCGCCGTGACAGCGCTCCTCGCCAGCTTTCTCCCCGCGCGTCGCGCTGCGGCCGTCAATCCGATCGAAGCTCTACGCGCCGAATAGACCGCACCTGCCCGAACGGCTGATGTGAAAAGTTCCGTTCACTCTCACACTGGAGCTATGTCAGTTCCAGTGCCCGGGCGCGTCGTAGAATCGCTTCGCAGATCCACTGTTCGGGTGATCAGCGGGCGGGGCAATGGCTCCGGCGTCGTCCTCTCCGGCGAGCGAATCGTCACCAACGCCCACGTGATCGCCGCAAGCCGCATGAGTGTCGAATTATGGGACGGAAAAACCCTCCCCGCTTCTCTCACAAAGATCGATCGCCGCCGCGATCTTGCCATTCTGGCCGTACCCGCTCTCGATGCTCCCGCTGCTATTTTCGGAGATTCTGCCCGTCTACAGGCTGGCACGCCCGTGGTGGCGGTAGGAAATCCGCTCGGCTTCACTGGCGCTGTTTCAAGCGGCATCGTCCACACCGTCGGCGACTCCACGTGGATCTCCGCCGATGTCCGCCTCGCCCCCGGAAATTCGGGCGGCCCGCTCGCCAATTTTCATGGCGAGGTCTTAGGCATAAACACGATGATTGTCGCCGGCGGCATTGCGCTCGCGATTTCCAGCCGCGTCGTTCAGTCCTTCCTCAATCGCGACGCATCGAGCCTGAGCCTCGGAGTCGTCGTTCGTCCCATCCGACTCCGCTCCGGCAGTATTGGCATACTGATTCTCGAACTCGTATCTGGTGGGGCCGCGGAGTCCGCCTCGCTCTTGCCGGGCGACATCCTGGCGGGCGCCAACAATTCCCGCTTCACAAACCTCCACGATCTCGAAACCGCCATCGATCAGGCGCCGGCAGCGTTGCTCCATCTCGATTTCTATCGTGCAGGCCAGACAAATCTCCGCCGCGTTTCCGTCCAACTCCGCCCGGAGCCCATTTTGACCGCCGCGTGATTGCCGGAAAATCAGGCCTGAGCGCTCTGACTTTCCACCCAGCATCGCAACTCCAACCTCGGGGCGGCTCCACTTCGCCGTAGCACTGGCTGCCCGTCTCGAAAGACGATGAAATGGGGTATGCTCTGGATGCGGAACTCTGCCGCTATTCCCTGTTCGTGTTCGGTATCCACCTTCAGCACGATGAGCTTTCCGGCCATGTCCTTCGCGACCGCTTCTACTTCGGGCGCGACCGCTTTGCACGGCCCGCACCAATCCGCCCAGAAATCGACCAGGACCGGCACGCGGGCATTCTGAACCACGTCGCGAAATGTCTCTGCGTTCGCTTCGATCGGGCCGGACACCGGCGCCAGCGGAGCTTTGCATGATCCGCAGCGCCCGGTATCGGTGAGGTGCTTAGCGGGCAATCTATTCGTCGCACGGCAATCCGGGCATGTTCGAAGCATAATCCTGAGATGCCAATCGAGGGCATCAGTTTCATGACACGAGATGAAAGATACTGACGAGTACTCGATAGAGTGTGGCGGCGCCCGTTACTAGCTTGCAATATCAACAGAAATAATTGCGACGCTCAACCCTGCTTAAACTCCGGCGCCGCTAACATCTCTGCTAATCGGTCATACATCGTCGCCACGCCCCCCTCCATGCCGGTCTGTAGCACCGCATCGCGCGCTCGCTCCGATTCATAAGTTACCGTCTGTGTGAGTGTCGTCTTACCGTCTCGCTCGGTGAGTACTAGCGTGTTCACCGAGTCACCCGGGTACCAGGATTCATCAAATCGCTCAGTAGCGACGATCCGTTCCGGTGCCGCAATTTCACTGTAGTTGCCGCCCATCCCCATCCTGCTTCCGTTCGGGCCAAGCCACACATACCGGTATGCGCCGCCAACCTGGAGCGTTACTTCGCAGACCGCCAAAGACCAGCCAGGCGGTCCGACGAACCAGCGCTTGAGTAATTCAGGGCTGGTCAGCGCTTCCCATACCAGGTCGCGCGGAGCGTCGAAGGCACGCGTCATCACAATCTCTCGATCCCCCGGCGTTTCCAGCTTCAAGGCTCGTGTATTGGTCATCGTGAGTTTCCTCCTTAGCGCTTCGCGCGGGCGTTTCTTCTCCTTGGTCTTGAGTTCCTCGAGCAAACCATCCAGGCGCCCGAACGAGCTCTCCCAGAAACACCGATAGCTTTCTAACCAATGTGTCGCTTTCCGCGAGCGGATTCGCCTTCGAGCCGCCTGGGCCGCCGTTGCGCATCCCGGCCGTGTGACATCCGCCCCGCGCGCTCGAGCACCTTCAAATGCTTCGAGATTGCCAGCTGCGTCATCGCAAATGGCTCCCCCAGTTCCATCACCGACGCCTCGCCCGACGCCAGCCGCGCCGGAATCGCCCGTCACGTGGGATCAGCCAGCGCTGCAAATGTCGCGTCGATTCCATAACGAGGGGTTGCATAACTGTTAGGTAATAAAAAGGACAAACAACTTGTCAAGTAGTCCGAACTAAGTGTAATTTCTCGCGCGCTACCGCACCCGCTCCATAGATAGCCCCGTAATAGCCCAAGCCCGAGGCGCACAGCCGGAAACGTCGCATCTTTCCGGCCAGGATCGTCTGCGGCAGCAATTCATTCAAATCGGCTAGGAGCATGTCATTTTCCTCTGCAATTCCTCCTGCCAAAATGAAAAGTTCCGGATCGAGCAAGTGCACGATCGAGGCAATTCCAATCGCAAGATATTTCGCATACTCCTTCAATGCATTTCGCGCCGCGCTGCTTCCCGCCCGCGCGGTCCGAATCACCTCTTCTGCCGACGAGTAATTGCCCTTCGCATACCTCACCAGGGCCGAAGCACTGGTGTAACTTTCCAGGCATCCGTGCAGTCCACACGTACACGGATCGCCTTCGTGATCCGTGCCCATCTGCCCGATCGGAATATGACCGATTGCATTGGCAAAGCCATGGGCCCCACGAATCAGGCGCCCGCCACTATAACATCCTCCGCCCACGCCCGTCCCCAATGTCATGCAAACGAAATCGTCTACGCCGCGTCCCGCCCCGAAATGGCGTTCGGCGATCGCCACAGAATTTCCATCATTCTCAATGGCCACCGGAAGCTGCAACGCCTTTTCGAGATCCTGGACGAGGTGCGTTCCCGTCCATCCGGGGAGATTGTCTGTCGCATACGCAATCCGCCCGCTATGCGGATCTACCCAACCCGCCGTGGCAATGCCGACTGCTTTTCCGGGATTTCCTGTGCTGCGTGCCTCGTCTAGCTTTGCCGTGCAGACTTCGCGCAAATGTTTGAGCAGTGCATCGCGCCCCGTCGCGGGTGTCGGTGTCGTCGATTCTGAATCAAGAATGCCTGCGGCCGTCAGAATCCCCGCCTTCGTGTTGGTGCCGCCCAAATCGACGCCGACGACCGTGGCGTCGTTCAAGCTTTTCCTTACTTCGCAAAGTGCGGACAGAAATCTAGCCGTGATCGCTTCGGGCCGTGTGATCGCCGTGCCGACAATCACCGCGTGCGCCCCCGCCCGCAGCGCCGCCGCAGCCTGTTGTGGCGTCTCTACACGCCCCTCTGCCAAAACCGGAATTTTGAGCCGCTCCACGAGTGCCGCGATAAATTCCGGCTGGAATCGCCGGATCTCCTCCGTCTCCTCTGTGTAGCCGCGCATAGTACTCGCCACAAGCTCTGCCCCGGCGTCTTCTGCGGCAATAGCTTCCTCTACTGTCGCTATATCCGCCATCACCGGCACTCCCAAATCTGCCCGAATTCTCCGGATGAGATCCAGGGCGCCGAATCTTTGGGCTCGAGCCGTGCATTCCACGGCTACAATGCCCGCGCCTGCGTTCAACAGATCGCGCACGTCATCGAAGGACGGAGTAATCAGCATTTTTCCGTCTCTCTGCATACGCTTCTGAATGGCAATCACCGGCACACTGACGGCGCGCGTCACCGCGCCTACGTCCGCCGCGCTATTGGCGCGAATGCCGGCGGCACCTCCTCGCACCGCCGCCTCGGCGAAGCGCGCCATCGACACCGCATCGCGAAAAGGATCCTTCTCCGGCGCTTGGCAGGAAACAATCAAACCTCCTGCGAGTGATTGAAGTAGCGATTTGATCCGCAAATCCGCGCCGGCCTCCCATCCTGACAATCTCAAAATTCTCTCCATTCCAACATCCGGGACTTGACAGCGTCCGTTACTGAATGGTAAACATGTCTAGACTTATTTGAAAAGTCTATTCACAATAACAGATTTCTAGACAACTGATGACCACTCGCCTGCTGAAAGAAAAGTCCACCGTCTGGGATATCCGTCTCGATAAAAGCGCAGCCGAACCCGTCTATCTGCAAATTGCAAGCGCCCTGCGCCATCTACTCCGCTCCGGCCGTATCGCCGCCGGCGCCGCTCTTCCGCCCGAACAGGTTCTCGCCGGGCAATTCAAAGTCAGCCGCATGACCATGCGCCAGGCTAACGATGTGCTCGAACGCGAAGGCTTGATCGAGCGCCAGCGGGGGCGCGGTACCTTCGCCGTACAGAATCGCCTCGTGAAGCAGGAGCAGGAAACACGCAGCTTCAGCGAAGAGATACGTCGTCGCGGCGGTGTTCCATCCTCGCGTCTCGTTTCGTTCAGGACCATCGAATCCTCTGCCGCCATTGCGGCCGATTTTGGCATCGCCGCGGGTGACCCCATTTATGTGATTGATCGCGTCCGTCTCGCCGATGGCATTCCCATGGCTCTGGAATCCGTCCAGATTCCCGTATCCCGCTGCCCAAATCTGGAGCGCTTCAACATCGTCGACCATTCGCTCTACCAGATCTTCGAAGAAAACTACGGTATCGAGCTCGCACGTAGCGAAGAGGAAATCTCAGCCATCGCGCCTAACAAGAATCACCGCAAGATGCTCCAATTGCCGCCAAACGGCGCCGTCCTCCTCGTGAAGCGTAAAACATACACGACCGACGGCAAACTGTTCGAATTGGCGTCCGATGCTTACCGGGGCGACCTCTATGTCGCCATCGTACAGTCCACTCGAACCAGAAAGTTGAAGTCCGGGCTACTGCAGTAGACTTATGCGGTCTATATTCTGCCTCGGCATGCTCCTCGGTTGTTTTGGCGCCTGTGCAGCCCCGTCCGTGGTCGTATGGAAACAGTCGGCTGCTCAGGCGGAGCTGATCGTCCCGGAAATTCGCGGGCCGATGGACGACATCGTCCGCAAGACTATCAATGACTACACCTCCGACAAATATGGCTGGAAACTGCCGGTCTCCCACTCTGTCGGCTCGACGCGGCTTTCGATCGTAGCCGGAAATACGGCCAACAATCCCGTCATCACGAAACTCGCACGCGAAGGAGTCGATGTCCAAACCGACAATCTGGGCGACGATGGCTTTCGAATCGTCACTTACGAAAAGAAATCTCGGGCGTACGTCCTGCTTCTGGCACGCACTCCCACGGCATTGAAGTATGCTTCCCAGGAACTCGTCTTCTTCCGGATGTCGGCAAGCAAGGACACCGCTTCCGTCGATTGGCCGATAAACATCCGCAAGAGTCCACAGTTCGCGTACCGCGGTATTTACATGCTGCCATGCTGGGCACAGCACGATTCTGTTGCTCATTGGCGTCGCGTTCTTCAGTTCAACTCCGAGCTGACTTGCAATCGGAATTATTTCTGGCTGGATGGTTTTCCCCTGCTCCCGCAATACGGCGGCGAATACACCGGTACCGATCTCGCCAAGCCGGCAAATGTGCGCTCGCTGGTTGCCCTATGCCAACAGCAGGGCATGAAGTTTCTTATCGGCGGTGGATGGGATACGTGGCATCAGCGCAAACTGTTCGGCAACGATGTTACACGCTCGATTGGCTACTATCTCGATCTTTTCCATCTGCTCCCCGGTGCCGAAGGCATTTATCTCGAGCCTGTGGGCGAAGGCAGTAAACGTACTGATCCCTCGGAAAGTCTCAAATCTGTCGCCGCCATTCGAAAGCTTGCCGAGACCATCTGGAGCGAGCGTCCCGATTTCGAGTTCGCTATCGCCGCTGGTAAATTCAATCCTAAGCCCTATCTGGACGCGCTTGATGCCATCGATCGAAAAAGAATCTATTGGACGTGGGGTTGGGGTGACCCGAGCCGTGACCATGCGCTAGCCGAGCATCCGCTAGTGCTCCGCTGGCACACCGTCGTGAAGATGAGCGACTGGCACGGTTCGACTGATGCTCCTCGTCCTGATGAGACCGCCCTACCTGGCTTTTACACCAGCTACGATCCCGGAATGGGTTTCGGCAATACCTGGAATGGACGCGGCTATGGTGTCGGCACCGGAATTTCCTCACCACGTGAATTCGATCCCTACACTATGCCCTATTTCGCCCACGAATACTGGTTCCGCGAGCGTGTCTGGGATGTCCACGCCACTCGAGAACAGTTCGCTAGCCGCCTCGCTCGCCGTCTCTTCGATGCAGACATGCCTCCCGAAGCGATTACCAACTATCTGGCATTACAGGAGATGTGCCATACTCCCGCCAAAGCAAGCGAAGCGTTTCTGGTTCCCATCGAGCAGTTCACAAACCGGTTTGCGCACTTCGGAACACCGCGCAATCAAGACACCATCCGCCGAATGCAGGAGGCTATCGCCGGCTTCCGCAAGGTGCGCCCCGCATGAGAGCTGGCTTTTCCAAAGTCGATATCACCCCGCCGCTCGACAAGATCGACGCCCATGGCATCGGCTATTGGTACCACCGCGCCGTCCGCTTTACTGGTATCCGCGATCCGCTCTTTGTTCGCACCCTCGTCCTGGGCAAACAGGTCCTAATTTCGGTTGACTCGATCTTCGATTCCTTCCAGTTTGGTCCCGATGCCTCGGCCCGCATCTCGAGAGCTCTCGGAATCGAGAAATCGGCTATCTTCATCACCTGCACGCATACACACTCCTCTCCCCTTATAGGCCGGAACAATACCCGCCGCGGCGTCGAGTACGGCTCATTCGTTGCCGATCGCATCGTCGAGTCTGTCCTCGACGCCGATCGAAAAGCCGTCGACACAACCATTTCGATCTCGTCCCGCCGCGTCGCTGGAGTGCTTTACAACCGTCGGCCGATTCTCGCAAATGGCCGCATCGCGGAACTGCACACCTCGGTTTCGCCGGACGACGTAGCCGATGCTGGCCCGGTTAACGACACCATGACGATTGTAAAGTTCGAGGGCGAGGGCGGGGAAGTCGTCGGTGGCTTCTGTCACTTCGGCATTCATGGTGTTGCCGTCCAATGCTCCGAGATGATTTCCGGCGACTGTATGGGCCGCGCCATTCAAGCCGCCGAAGACGCCTTGGGCAACATTGTTCTGTTACATCTGAATGGCCCGTGCGGTGACATCGACCCCGTGCTCATGGGCGACGACCGTTCGCTCGACATCATGGCGACGCGCCTCGCCGATGGCATACAAGCAACCTTTGTGGGGCGGGCTAGCACTCTGCCGGCGGGTTATCAACCCGCTCGCAAAAGCACATTCCGCGCACGCCGCCGCGAAACTCGCTCTTCCGAGGCTCTGGAACGAAAGCGGCAGATTCTGTCCAAAACGGCTGATGTCTCCGCCGACGTCCGTCATCATTCTGGGACCGGCTACGAATCCTTTCTGCTCACCGAAGAAGAAGCTGTCGGCAGGCTTCCGGAGACGTTCGATATTCCGTATCAAATCTTGCGATGGGGCAATCTTGTTCTGGTAGGTATCGCGGGTGAAATCTTCACTCGCTTCGGATTCGCCTTACAAGCCGCGCGGCCGGATCTCGTGATCCTCACAGTTGGGCTCACGGGGGGCGCACATGGCTACCTCCCAGCAAAGGAAATGTTCGCACAGGGAGGCTACGAAGTGGCATGCGCGCAATGGTGCCCCATCGCCCCAGGCGAAACCGAAAAACTCTTCTCGCAGATCGCCGCCGATCTCCAAAATGAGGCCGCATGAAGCTGCGATCGATCGACATCTTGATCGTGCTTGCCTACACCACGGTCATCCTTTACATCGCCGGCCGTTCGCGCCGCTTCGCCGGCAAAAGTCTCGAAAATTATTTTCTGGCCGGGCGCAACATGCCCGGCTGGATGACCGGAGTGTCCTATGCGGCCTCCATGGTCAGTGCCGACGCCGCAGTCGGCTACGGCGGCCTCGCCGTCGTCACGGGCCTTTCTGTTTCCTGGATTTATCTCAGCCGATTTGGATTCGCTCTGTTTTTGGGGGCTATGTTGTTTGCTGTATTCTGGCGCCGCTTGAATACGTTCACGACGCTCGAATTTTACGAGCTTCGTTTCGAGGGTCTCCCCGGAACGCTGATGCGATTTTGGTTAGCCTTCCGCACATCCCTGGTCGCAATGGTCGCCTGGACCGGCATCTCGCTACTCGCCTTGGTGAAAATTTCCGAGCCCGTCCTCGGCTGGGGCAAAACGGAAACTCTGGCGCTCGCCATCCCGCTTGCGGTCTTCTATGTCTGGTTCTCAGGCTATCTCGGCGTCGTGCTCAGCAATCTCGTTCAGGTGTCCGTTCTCGTCGTAGGCTCCGCCGTCCTCGCTTGGCGTGTACTTTCTGCTGTTGGCGGACCCCATCAGTTAGCCGCCAAGCTGGATAACATTGGGCCTGCCACACTTGGCATTTTTCCATCCGGCGATAGCACGGTATTTCCCGCCATCGCCTGCATCGCCTGGCTGATCGGCACCAGCATCGGTTACGGCGGCGATGCCGCGCCAATGAGCGGAGCTGTCGAGGGCCAGCGCATCCTCTCCTCTAGAACACCGAAAGAAGCCTGCAAGATGTACGTCGTAAGTGAGGTCACTCTGTTCTCGCTGGTCTGGCTCCTAAGCGTGCCGTGCCTCGCGGCGGCCATCTTCTGGCCGCAATTGCGCACCGGCCAGTGGGATCGCGAACTCGCCTACGGCTTGTTGATGACTCGCTATCTCACACCCGGTCTGCTCGGCTTGGTCTATGTAGCCATGTTGGGCGGCATCATTTCGGTCGTTGGCGACAACCTCAATTTCGGCTCGCAGGTATTACTGAACGATATCTACCGCCGCCACCTGGTCAAATACGCCTCTGAACGCCACTACCTGCTGGCGGGTCGCCTCGCAATTTTCGTAGTTCTCGGTCTCTCATTGCTCGTCGTGTATCGGGTCCGGTTCGTTTTCGACGTCGCGGTCTTCATGGTCGGCTTGAGCGCGGCCGAAATGTCCGCTAATTGGGCGCAGTGGTGGTGGTGGCGCTTCAACGGTTGGGCCCGTGTAGCCGCATCCTTCGGTGGTGGCGCTTGTTATCTCACCATCGCGCTGTTGTGGCCCACCTGGGCCTGGTGGAACAGAATGTTCCTCTCGATAGGCATCTCTACTCTGCTTTGGATAGTCGTGACGCTCGTCACTACTCCGGAGCGTCACGAACTCTTGCTGACCTTCTATCGGCGCGCGCATCCGTTAGGCCGCTGGGCTCCGATCGCGCAACTCGCTGGCGAGACGCGATCCACAACAAAGCCCCGCTTCCCCATTGCCGCCGGCCTCGCGCTCGCTTTCGCCGGTGCGCTGGCGGTTATGGCTTATATCACCGGCATCTCCCAGTTCTACGTCGGCCGCTATTACACCGGTTTGCTGCTCTTCTCCATCCTGGTTCTCGCCGGTGCGCTTTTTTTTCTCGGATTCCCGCGCTACATCGACGCACTCTTATCTCCCGAAGAGAGACAGCAGGCGGCCGAGAGGGGCACTTCCGCCGGTGCCTTCGGATTACATCGGGTTTTCTCTGTAGTCTGTTTTGGCGCTTCGGCTGTGCTTGGTTTCCAAACTGCTTTCCTGCGCGGCGGTCCAACCAGTCTTACGCTGTGCTTGATTGCGGTCTGCGGAGGATTACTCTTGCTGCATTATGGCCGCCCGAAAGGAATTAAGCAAAGTGGCGTTTAGCACCTATATTGAACAAATTCAGCAGCTACTTGACCGCATCCGCACCGCGCAATCCGCCCCCATCGCCGCCGCAGGCGCAATGGTCGCCGAAACGCTGGACCACGGTGGAATCATTCATACTTTTGGCACCGGCCACTCTCACATGATCGCGGAGGAAGCATTCTTTCGCGCCGGTGGTCTTGTCCCCGTCAATGCCATTCTCGATAGCCGGCTCTCCTTCCTCGATGGTGCGCTCGAAAGCACGCGCGCTGAAAGGGAAGAAGGCTACGCCCGCTCGCTCATCGAGAGGGAACGCGTCACAGCCGGTGACATCGCGATTGTCATTTCGAATTCCGGCCGCAATACGGTGCCCGTTGACATGGCTCTCGAAATGAAATCGCGCGGCATTCCTACCATCGCTATAACAAACCTGACACAGTCGGCGGCCGCCGAGTCGCGCCATCCTTCGGGCAACCGTCTTTTTGAAGTCGTCGACCTGGCCATCGATACCTGCGTGGCCGAAGGCGATGCTATGCTACGCCTCGAAAACCTGGAACAGTCCATCGGTCCGGCCTCTACCATTGCCGGTGCCGTCATCATCAACTCAATCATGATCGAAGCCGCCTCGCTCCTGTCGCGAAGCGGGCGCTCGGTACCCGTCTTTCCGAGTGCCAATTTTGGAGCCGCAAGCGACGAAAACATCGCTTCGCTTTATAGCCCTTTCCGCGGTCGCATCCGCTGTTTGGACAAACTCTAACTTATTTAAGGAAAGGAAAATTCGCCGTTATGACAAGCTGTCGCGACAGCCGCGCTACCCGTGTGTTCTCCCGGATGGCCTGCGTTTTTGTTCTCCTCTCAACCATCGCCATGGCGCAATCCACGCTGGGCACTATCGTCGGACGCGTCGTGGATCCCTCCGGCGCCGCCATGCCAGGCGTGAAAGTGACCCTGCGGAATGAAGGAACCAACGTTTCGACTGCACAGAATACTAACTCCGAGGGCGAGTATGTCTTCTCGAACACCAAACCCGGCCTCTATCAGTTAACGTTCGAGGGAAATGGCTTCGCGGCCCACACCGTAGAGCACTTGTCGCTCGAAGTGAATCAAACCGCCCGCCAGGATGTCAGCCTGCAAATAGGTACCGTCGCGTCTTCCGTCCAGGTAACTGCCGAGCATACCCTCGTGCAGACCGACACTTCTTCTGTCGGCAGTGTCATCGAGTCGAATCAGGTGCAGCGTATGCCGCTCAACGGCCGAACCAACATGTTCGGCTTGCTCGCGTTATCGCCCGGTGTCCAGGGAGCTGGGACGAATCCCCGCATCGGCGGAAGCAGTTGGATTGGCGTTCAGGCCACCATGGACGGTTCGCTCAATATGGAAATGGAAAATACGCGGCTCTCGAACGCCGATCCTTCCCTCGAATCGCTTGGGGAATTTCGTGTCATCGATAGCACCGGCTCCGCCGAGTACGGCGGTGGAACCGCGCAAGTCATTGCCTCCACCAAATCGGGAAGCAACGAGTTCCACGGCAGCCTGTTTGAGTACAACCGCAACCGTGTCACCGCCGCCAAAAACTTCTTCGCGACCGGACTCCCCAAAGCTCCCTACAATCGCAATGAATTCGGCGGCTCTTTAGGGGGACCCATCAAGCGCGACAAGCTCTTCTTCTTCGGAAGCTACGAGGCACTCACGTTCCGTTCTTCGACCACCAATCAGAGCGCCCAGCCCACCACTGCATTGCTCAATGGAGATTTCAGCGGTCTTGCACCCATTAAGGATCCGTTTTCCCAGCAAGCCTATGCCGGGAACCAAATCCCCACCAGTCAAATCAACTCATCTGCCAAAGCGCTTTCTCCGTATTTCAGCGTCCCTAATCTGCGCACCACCGCTGCCGCCGGTCTCGGTACAAACTACATCGTGAATCTTTCTTCGCGCCAGCATAACTATCGCTATGAAGGGCGAGTCGACTATGCCTTCAACTCGACGAACACGCTGTTTGCCCGGTATTTCTATACAGACACCTTCAACTACGCGCCGGGCACCACCGAAAAATTTGGCGGCGACAACCAGCCGCTCGTCAATCAGAATTTAGCCGTAAACTACACTCGCACCATCTCGCCCACCCTGGTAAACGTAGCCGTCTTCGGCCTGCAGCGCGAGACGGATCAATTCTTCAACCAGAACTATAAGCTCGATCCCGGTTCTCTCGTCCCTGGCATTGTTCCCTATCCGGGCCTCGGTGGGCTTCCGGCGATTTCGATCACCGGTTTTACCGGCTTCAGCGACGCTCTCGGCAGCGGTGATACGATTCCGAACTACCATTTCACCGACACCATCACCTGGACGAAAGGCAAGCATACGATAAAAGGCGGCGTCTCGTTCCTTCGTTATCAATTTCTGAGCTACGGCAATCAATTCCCGCAATACGGCTCGCTATCGTTCACGGGCCAATACACCGGCAATGCATTTGCCGATTTTCTGCTTGGCTATGCCGCGGGTTCCTCTAAACCGCTTGGCCCCTCTAATATCGAATCCCGCAACTACCGCTATGGGTTCTTCCTGCAGGACGACTGGCGTATTTCCAGCAAACTGACGATGAACATTGGCCTGCGTTACGATGTCCCAACCCTTTATCGGAACTCGAAAGGCGACATGGTCAACTGGTACCAAAATCTGAACGCTCTGGTCGTTCTGCAAAGTCAGTCCATTGCAGGCGTGTACCCGGGCTTGCCAATCGTTTCGGGCCAATCCGTTGGTCTCAACACTGGCAACTACTTAAATAACGATCTGAAGCAAGTAGCCCCGCGTTTCGGCCTCGCCTATCGTCCCTTGAGCAGCAATCGGCTCGTATTGCGCGGCGGCTACGGAATGTACTACGACCCGATGCCCTGGAAATTCGGTAGCTACATCCTGGGTACCAATCCGCCATTTGCGGGAACGGTTTCCTATGAGCCTTCTTCGAGTACGATTCCTTCGCTGCTGTTGAACAATGCCTTTCCGGTGGGCAGCGGCAGCCCTCCGAGCGGCGTCGGCATTGTGGCGCAAGATCCCAGCGCCCGCTATCCTCTAACGCACCAATGGAACGCAACCGTCGAAACACAGCTATCCTCGGACACCGTCGTTCGTGCGACGTATCTCGGATCCGAGCGCGAACACTCCGGTATGATCTACCCAATTAACACACCGCTCGCCCAACCCGGCGCGGTGCAAATCCATCGCCCCTACCAACCCTTCGGCAATATTTCTCTCTACACCAACGGACAAACCGCCAACACCCAGCAACTGCAGCTCTCGCTCCAGCGTCGCTACTCGTCGGGCCTTTCGTTCCAGGTCGAATATTCGTTGACCAAATCGCTCGATAGCTCCGCGACCGACACCGGCACACCCAGCGTCCCCAACAACTGGCGGCTTGACCGCGGTAACGATTCGATGATTCGCAGACATTATCTGGTAAGTAACTACGTCTACGAACTTCCTTTCGGCCACGGCAAACGTTATCTCTCTTCCCTACATGGACTGCCGGAAATCCTGTTAGGCGGATGGCAGACCAGCGGCATCGTTACTGCCGCTAGCGGCTTGCCGTTCTCCGTCAATTTCACTAGCAGTCTGTTGGGCCAGCCTAGCGGCCGCGCCAATATCGTCGGCGATCCCGGTGTCTCGTCTCCCGGCATCAACGGTTGGTTCAATCCCCAGGCTTTTGCCGTGCCAGCACCGTTCACCTACGGTACTTCCGCGCCCAATTTTCTCTTTGGACCGGGCCTGGTCACCTGGGACATGGGCGCTTTCAAAAATTTCCGCTTCTTCGAACGCTGGAATCTGCAGTTCCGTTCCGAGTTCTTCAACACACTCAACCACGCGAATTTCAGTAACCCGCAAAACAATATCAGCTCTTCGACCCAGGTCGGAAAAATTGTAGCGACATCCACCGGCCCTCGCGTCGTCCAATTCGCCCTGCGTCTCGAGTTCTGATGAATACTTCTCGACGCCAATTCGCCACGTCCCTATGGGCGCCTCTCGCCTTCGCCCGTGACGAAGGCTCTCTCGTGCTGAGCTGCTCACCCGGCAACGATCTCTACCGCGCGCTCCACCCAATACGGCGCTACGCCACCCCGGAACAAGCCATCCATCACGCGCGTCCTGGCTCCGGCGTTCTTCTTCTCGAAGGAGAGTATCCCGACAATCTGCGCACACAAGCCCAAACGAAGAAACTACGCGTCTATCTGGAATCCGCGTTGCCCAATACGGCGCTAGTCGCCAACCGGGAGCGCATTGTCGTCGCTAGTTCGTTCTTCGGCGATGCGCTTCCCCCGATGAGCATCTTGTCACTCCACTCCTGCAGCTACTTCCCGTTGTCGGGAGGAAAGACACATCTGGCACTCGCGAAAGTCGCCGGTTTCGATAAAGCCATCTACGGCCTGCCGCCGCAAACGTATGCAGTGCTCATAGAACGCGAGCAGGACCACCTCCTCGTCGCATCCGCGCAGCTGAGCCGATTCATAACGTCGCGATACGGTCCGTCTGCCGACTGGATCACAGTATGGCAACAAATCCTGCGTTGGCTGCTCGCCAATTCGCAAAACATCAAAATTTCCGCCACACCATCCGTCCGCCCCGCCTTCTCCGCGTCAGCACCCCTTCCCGCCGATGCCGAAAGAAATGCAATCTCTAAGGCGGTCGAGTGGTACTCCTCCGCGCGCCTTTTCATTCATCCGTCCTGGGCTCACAAACTTGAAGAAGCCGCGGCCCTGGAAGATCGCGTTGGCGCTGCGCCCACTAAAGATATGCCGGTCGGAGACGGAACGCTCGGTCTTCTGGAAGGCCATTCCTCAAAGATCCTGTCAGACGGGTCGCAGCCCGCACGCTGGTGGATTCGCGCCGATTGCGTCGGCGAAACCGCCATGGTTCTCGCGCTTGCCAACCGCCCGCGCATCGCGGCAAACTTAGTGGACTTCCTTATGAAATCAAAAATGGCGACCGGTTCCCGTCTCAACCCCGCCAACGTCTCCTATGGTCTCCTGGGTTGGAACGAAGCCACACGCTATTACAAGAACGAGGATGGCTTCGACGTTTATTATGGCGACGACAATGCCCGCTGCTTACTCGGCCTGCTTGCCGCCGCTGCTATCACTCACGAAACACGCTGGCAGCACCGGATCTGGCTCGGTATTCTCGCTGACTTCCGTCTCGTCGGCACAAACGGCCATCAGAAATCCCGTTACGATCAAGCCCCTCTCGCGAAAGACGGCTGGCAGCACTATCACAACTCCCCGCTCGTACTGCACGACATGAACTATCAGGCGTATCCATGGGCGTTGTTCCTCTGGGCGTTTTCGAAAACCGGCTATACGCCTTTCTTGGAGCGCTGCGAAAAAGGAATTCGCCTCAGTGCAGAAGCCTATCCAAATGAATGGCGCTGGTCGAACAGCATTACTTCCCAGCAGGCTCGCTTCCTGCTGCCTCTCGCCTGGCTCGTGCGCGTGAAAGATACGCCCGAAGCCCGCGCTTGGTTACGAAAGATGGCGCAAGATCTCCTGTCGCACCAGCATGAAAGCGGAGCCATCGCCGAATGGACCGGGCCCTCCGGCACGGGCATCCAAGTCCCGCCCACATCGAACGAAAAGTATGGCGCAGGAGAAGGAACGCTCATCCAGGAAAATGGCGATCCTGCCACTGATTTGCTCTACACCATGAACTTCGCCTTCATCGGTCTCCACGAAGCCCATGCCGCGACCGGCGAGGCTTTCTATAAGGAAGCCGCCGACCGCATCGCCAAATTCCTGGTGCGCGCGCAGGTGCATTCCGAAATCCACCCGCAATTCCACGGCGCCTGGTACCGCGCCTTCGACTTCCAAAATTGGGACTACTGGGCCAGCAACTCCGATTCCGGCTGGGGCGCTTGGTGTACCGAAGCGGGCTGGAGCCAATCCTGGATCACGACCGTGCTGAGCTTACGGCTGCGTAATCAGTCTCTCTGGGACGTCTTACACACACTTCCGGCATACGAGGAATTTAATGTCCTGAGCCGGCAGATGTTCGCCGAACATGGGTTATAGTTGCGTTTGTGACCGAGCAAGTGATTCTCCAAGTCGAAGACGACGACGCAGGCTTTTTTGTATTCAAAGACATCTTCAAGAGGGTTTGTCCCGACATACGTCTTGAGAGAGCCCGGGATGGTTCCGAAGCGCTCGAGAAGATCGATAGCCTGTCCGCCGATCCTGCCGTGGATCTGCGCCTCGTTCTTCTGGATGTGTTTCTACCGATGATCGATGGTTGGGAAGTTCTCGAATCCATCCGGAGCATCAGATCGCTCCAGGCGTTACCTGTAGTGATCTTCACTAGCCTGGTCTTGGAAAGGGACCAGGTGCGCTGCGCCGCGCTTGGCGTCGAATACCTGGAAAAGCCCAGCGACTTACAATCGCTTATTCTCGTCGTGAAGGAAATTTGCGCCAGGGCCAATCGCGCGGCCGCTTGATTTCCGCTTCAGCAATCGCTCGATCAGAGCGGCTGTCCGTTCATTTTTCGTTCCATCTGCGCCAGTCACCGCAGTCATCACGCCGTTAGCCATATCTTCCGGCGTACGCCCGAGCCGATCTTTGCCATCCAGCGCCGCTCCATGATCCACCAGTAGCTGCACGGCCGCATCGTTGCCTGTCCTCGCCGCGTAGTGCATGGCGCTCATCCCACGCGAATTCACCGCATTCACATCGGCCCGGCCGTCGATCAGCAGCTGAATTGCTGGCATCGGATTCGCTGCGCGCGCGCCACGCCGCCTCCCACCTCCCGCAAGCACCGCCATCAAAGGAGTTAGACGGTCCACTGTAGTCGCCTTATTCGGATCGGCATGCCGGTTGAGAAGCATCCGCATCAACCCGGCATCTTGTGCGCGTGCGGCAGCGAGCAGCGGCGTCGAACCCTGTGCGGAGAAATCGTTCACAGCCGCCGCGAAAAAGAAACAGTGGGCGACCGGCCGCGTTCCGGCCGGGAGAGGACGTCAGGGAGTTTGCTTTCGGGGCGATCGATATCGGAGAGAGTGACCCAGTCACCGTGGAGGGAGGCGTTGTGAAAGCGGATGATCTCGCCGGAGACGAGGCCGACTGCGTAGTCGAAGCAGTCGCCTGCGGCTCTAACGAGGACGGGGCCATAACACTCTGTGCAACGGTCGCAGGCTCAGGTCCGAGGCCCGGCAGGATCATGATCCAGGATTCCGTGGCAGCCGAGGCAGCGAGGCGGGTCGTGCAATACATCACTGGGTGCGTTGGTAGTGTCGCTCATGGGATCAATGCACGTGAGCAGGCGAGCACATCCTCGCGCGGGGGGTAGGGGGCCTGGGTTCACCGAAGGCGCGAGCTCCCGACCCGTGCCCACCGCTTCCACAAAAATTCGCGGGTTTTGCGGAAATCCCCGATTATAGCCATTTTCGTTCGATTTCCGCAGCGTTTCCAATGCGTTTAGCCGTCGCGCAGCCATTGTTCGATCTCGGCCGGGCTCGCCCAGTTTGGGCGATTGGTGACCGCCGTTCTTCGACCCGGCGTTCCGGTAGGCACGAGATCGACAATGGGTATGCCATGCCGGCAAACGGTAATGCGCTCGCCGCGCTCAACCGCGCGGAGGAACTCGGTGAGTTCATTCTTCGCTTCAGCGACGCCAACCCTCATGACTCCATTGTGCTTCGTCACGTGCAGGGTTGTGCTGCGACAACCAACTCTTCGCGCTCTTCTCAAGCCGCGACTGGGATAAAACCAGGTCAGCCTGGTTCTTGTAACAGGACACAATTAGTCACTGAACTTAAGAGAACATCAGATGCGCTGAATCAAGTCTGCCCGTCAAGCCCAGCGGCTTCTCTCACTTCATGGCGGCGTCCAGAATCACTTTCGATAAGGCCGCCACTTGCTAAAAGCGATCCTCTATCGAGTTTGGCGTTCACAATCTTTCTCCATCTGGCAACCTTAACAGCGGCTCGAGGCACTCTACTACGCATCACCTCCCATCAAAACGAAATTTCCCGCTCAAGTTGACAATGCCCTGCGCGGTAGTGTTCCGTGCCCGCTCGCAGATCCGACGTTTATTCAGAACCGAATGCCGATAGCGAACACAACCGTTGGATCGCTCCAGCCAAGGTTGAATAGGTAGGTGGTGAAGTCCAAGCTCTTGTAAGCGAAGCCCGCCAGCAGACCGCGCTGGGTGTCGAGCTCAGTTTGATAAGCCTTCGTGCGTTGCACTACAAGGCCCGCCCGGAACCATTCTGCCGGAGAGTAACTGATCTCGGACCAGTTGTAGAAAAAGCTGTTCGAGCGGTCTGTCTCAAAAAGATATTCGCCCTGGCTGTCCAACGAGAGTCGACGGTAGGTGAGCGATGCAGTATAACCGGGCGCGACTCCGTTCGACTTGCCGAATACGCCTCCCGCCATCGGCGTGAGCTCTAGTTTTATCTTGCTCCCAAAGCTAAAATTGCGTCCAAGCCAGAACGATCCCGTCTCCAGACTCTCGTAGTTGTAGCGTGCCTCGATATGGAGAGATCGCCGGTCCGCTGTCAGGACGGGTGACACATAGGACGGGCCCTGCGGAACCATGTACCCAAAAGCGGATGCGTAGGAGGACCATTCCTTAGAGGCAGGTGCTGACAGATCGACTTTGGTTGCCCGAGCAGTCTCTTGAGCGGAGGCGGGCAGCCACAATAGAGTGATTGTGGCGAACAGTGAAGGGATGTGCAGCCTGCTCATCATCCGAGCCCCGCGGTAGTCGCGACCAGCAAGGTGCCGCGCTTGGCCCGAAGAGTCGACGCGATTAGGTAGGTTCGAATGGCGTGAGTAGATGGAAGTAGATGGGTGAGAGTCCTTGCCGAGGTCACAGTTCTTCCTGTTCCAGAACATCGTCGCAAAGATCCACAACCATGGAGTGAAAGCTAAACTCAAACCAGGTGTTCTTCGAGGATGTCGCTGACGCTCTCCCCCAGATACCCAATGGCCTGATCCTCGCTGTCGCAGTCCGGTACCAGATAGATCGTCGGCTCTCGTTGTAGATCTTCGAGTGTCAGACGTGCGCTTGTCAGATCCACTTGATGAAGCTAATCCAGGAATGGCTGCGCTGGCTTTACGATGAGGTTGATCGATTGATCGTGTCCACGGTGAGAGGAGCCAATTCGGCTCAGGCCGGCGAGATAATAGTAATTCAGCTGTCGTCCGCAAGAATTCAATGAGGCAGTGGGAATCAGTCGGATAGCTGTGAGACGATTTCGGCTGGCATCGAACTGCCTTCCGGTCGCGGATCGTGTCGACCGGCCGCAAATATTTTACAGCCCCCTAGCGGGCTTCCGCATTCTTATTCTTGCCGGAGGATGAGTGCTCGGCAGCACGCGACCAACAACAACGACGAAAGGCGGCGGGCATGGCATCGAAAATCGAGGACTACGGGCTCATCGGCAACATGGAAACGGCGGCCATCGTGTCGCGCAGCGGGGCCATCGACTGGTTGTGCGCGCCCTACTTCGATTCCGATGCCTGCTTCTTGGCGCTGCTCGGATACGAGAGCACGGGCGCTGGTCACTGAGCCCAACGGTGCCGGTGCGCGAGAACCGGCAGCGATACCGCGGCGACACGATGATCCTGGAGACCAATCTCATCTGCGAAGGGGGCGCCGTCCGGATCACGGATTTCATGCCGGTGGGCGGGGGGCGCTGCGACCTCGTCCGGCTCGTGGGGGGGCTCGAGGGAGAGGTCTCGATGGAGATGCTCCTCTGCGTGCGCTTCGGGTTCGGTAAGGATTTGCCGTGGATCACACTGGAAGAAAGTGGCTCGCGATTCGTTGCGGGGCCGGAGTGCGTGGTCTTCCGTTCGCCGGCGGAGCTCCGGCTCGCCGACGGGCGGGTGAGCGCCTACCTCCAGGTCAAGAAAGGGAACGCATTCCGATGCAGCTCACCTGGCACGCCTCTCACCTCCCGGCACCTCCGGGGCTGGACGTCGACCAAGCGCTGGGCGCGACCGAATGACTCCGTAAAAGGAGCCTAAAATTTATCTTGACCGACATCATTCGCAAACAACCCGTGCTTGCCGCCATCCTACTTGGCGGATTCACTTTGGGCACCGCTTCCGCTCAGATGATGGCCAAGGCGCAGGTTGCCAACCTGATCGCCAACGTCGAAAACGGCGTAGACCAGTTTCGCGACTACCTGAAGCGCCGCAAGTTTGACGCTGCCGATACTTGGATGGAGACCAAGAGCCAAGTCGAGCGCGTGGTCGATGATGGGCGCAGAATCAACCAGGCCGTCACAAGGGGGAACTACGGAAGCGAAGCGGCCAGACCTTGGGCCGCGTTGAGGACTGGGATCAATAATTTGGCGCGAGCATATGGTGTCCCTCCTCTCGGGGTCTGAACGTCACGCTTCTTGGGCCGACATCTTCCCATGAAGCTACCAACCCTCCGTCTCACATGGTGCGTGGCCATTGCTGCCGGTCCGTTCACTGGGTTATTTGCACAGGATCTCGCTCCTCGAGCCTATGTAATTACGCCCACGCATTCCAATGCGATCAATCTGACGTATTCGTATTTTAGCGGTGGGCTAAATTTTAACGGGACAGTGCCAATCACAGGGGCAACCGGGACCTATAACGTCCCAGTTCTCACCTATTTTCATTCCTTCAACTTTTTCGGCCGCTCCGCCAACGCTACCGCCTCACTGCCCTACGGGGTGGGCACATTTCAGGGGGCAGTCCTTGGCACCCAAACGCAGGTGTACCGCTCCGGACTGTTGGATACGGGCTACCGCCTGTCAGTGAATTTGAAGGGCGGACCGGCCATGACGGCGACAGAGTTTGTGAAGTGGAAGCACAAGGTTCTGCTCGGAGCGAGCTTAAGGGTAATTGCACCCACCGGTCAATACGACCCCCTCAAACTCATCAACTGGGGTATTAACCGTTGGGCTTTCAAGCCGGAGTTTGGGTATTCCCAGCGGTGGGACAAATGGATGCTCGACGGATACGCGGGAGTATGGTTCTACACGGCGAACAACGCCTCATTCGCGGGTCCCGCCGCGGCTCAACAAACTCAAACGCCCATCGGATCGTTCGAAGGCCATCTGAGCCGTGACTTCGGCAAGCGAAGATTCTGGGCGTCGCTCGACGGCAACTTCTGGTTTGGAGGCATCTCCAGCTTGAACGGAGTTCAGAATCTCGCGACAAAGCAGACGAGTTCGCGCATCGGAGGAACTTTTTCCTACCCGATTAATAGCCATCAGTCATTCAAGACGAATTACAGCGTTGGGAGCTACGTGCGCTTTGGCGGGAACTATCAGACGATTTCCGTCGGGTGGCAGTATTCCTGGTTGGGCAAGCCATGAGAGAGCATTCTGCTTAGTCAAGTTCGTCTTACTCATGTCCTGCGGTCCGCAAATACTCCGTCTGCGACGAAGCGTCCTGCCATCAATCACCTAGCGCAACAATCTCCTGACGTTAAATAGAACGTTAAATGAAGGCCCTAACCGTATAGCAGCCGTCCGGCTGACTCCGTCCTTCAACCGCGTCCAGGATAAGGGCGACGACCAAATCGTGCCCATTTCCAGCCGTTGAACAGGTACCAGAAACAAGGCACCGGCCCTTCACGTGCGCCCCTTTTTCCGTCCCGGATGGCGAGAGGACCGCCATAGGTGGCTGGAGGATCATCCGAAAATTCATGGGCCCATGCACCCGGCCCCCCAAGTTCTCAAGGAATCGCGTTAGTAGATCGTCCACGAAAAGAGTCCTTTCCGTCTCCGGCGTTACCCGCGGGGCGCTGTTATGGAACGCGAGGAAGTTCAAGGTCCGGTCGCTCATGTACTCGAGCGCCAGGTCGGTAGCTCTGCGGAAGCGCCGGCGCGCCGGCACTCGCGTGGCGAACAGGTCGAGCTCTATTACTTCAGCCGAATCGTTTCTTCTTTCCTTTTAGCGGCTCTTTCTTTCCTGGCATCGTTGGCTCCAGCGAGCTTATCGCACCCGCGCGGACATTCTATATTTCGGCATGTGTTGCTCCTCACCAATTCCTTTGGCGACGAACCGGCAAACTCACCCGCACTGGGAACTTGGCGTCTGAATTCCGCGGAAAAGGTGGGGTGTGCCCGTTATCGTATACGACAAATAGGAGACAGACATAGCCGCGGCCTTTTTCCTGCCTGTCGCGGGTCATAGAAGTACCAGCCGTAACATCGGACGCTCCTCCTGCCGCAGCTGTCGCTCATTAAAACGTCGCCCTCTGGAGCCGGACCTTAGTACAGCGGAGAGTGGCTCACCTCCAAGAGTTCGAGGCAATACTATCTCACTCTGTATCGCAAAGTATTTGTGATATGGAGGCGATTACCTAAAATTCAACGTGGAAAGCGCGCGGCTGCCCTCTGTGGGAAAGGGCCGTGCCCTGCGCCGGGCGCACGTCGCCCGGTTCTCCGAGGCAACCATCTCGGAAGAGCGCGCCCGAGCGGCGTGCGCAGACAAGCGTCTGTCCCACAAAACTCCTGCCCTCTTATTTGTTCGCCTTGCAGTCAACCCGCACCGGGTGCGCTCGCCGCACTACCTCGGAAGGCCGGCCTCGGTTGATGACCGCGAATAGCTGATGCACGCCACACGTATTGCTTCCATACACCGCCTGGATCTGATGAGGAGTATCTGCCGCAATGTGTGGGATTCGTTCCGAGGCAAACACCCGTCCGTCTTGCTTCGGATCGCCATCGTAGAAGTAAACGTTCGCTCCCGAGGCCGCGCCACCGCTGGCCAGGAGCGTCGCAGACAGTATTACATGGTCTCCCGGCGTCACCTGGTGAACGGAAGTTTCTAGCTTGCTGATATCAACCGGAGTCCTTGAGAGCGGGGTTGGGGGGAGCGGGGCTGGGGCGCCAAGTGAGTCCTTGGGCGGGTAAATATAGAAAGTTTGATTGTAGAAGCCGACGTTGTTGCTGTAGCAACTGCCGTCGGATTGACATTCTTCGAGCTTCGCCGCATCGGCCAAGGAAGTGAGGGTCCCGGGAATACCGGTCAGACCGTGACCGGGCATCTCCCCGACCAAGTTTCCGTTCCCATCCTCCATCCAGACCACCGCCCAAAACCTAATATTAACGTTGCCGTGTTGGGTATATTCGAACTTATTCGGGTCGAACTGCGCGGGCACAAGTATCCAGTCCGGTGGTGCGCCGTTTGTATCGTCGAACGGCGGAATGAGCTGGCCGGCCGGTACGTCCGCGATCAAGACACTGTCGCCCGCGGGCTTGCTGTCACTACCCCAGGGAGTGAAATAAAATCGCACATGCACCTGGGTACCGGGGTCCATCGCTTTCAGGCTGTAGTTGTAAACGCGCGCCTGGAGATAAAGGCAATCACCGGCAACGGCCGATTCCAACTGAGGGCCTTGGCCCCCAGTCGCATTGCACGAATTGGAATTTGGGTCACGGATCGTTGTGGAGATGAAGAAGCCGCGCATCTGGTGGAACGAATCGAGCCCGGGATTGCTAGGGTCCTTAGGAGTAGCGAGCGATACGCAATCCGAGTTAAAACCGGGAACCGGTATACAAGTTGAACCGGGGATCGGCGCCATAGATGTGACGTTCCAGCGCACGGGGTGATTCAGCGCCACGTCGGGCCCCTGGCTGTAGATTTGGTTCCACCATGTGGACTGACCTCCCAAGAATGGATCGGCGGTAAACACCGCGCGCATCAGGCCGAATGTCTGTACCCCTAGATTGAGCGGCTTGTTATCCACTACACCGCCCGGGACCGTGCTGCCCAAAATATAGGGAGTTACATAATATCCGTAAACCGAGGGATTCGGAAAGGTTCCCGGTTTTTTCACCTCAAGACCCGTCGAAAGTGCGAGTGTGGTGGAGTTGTTGGTAAGGGTGCTTAAGCCAAAACTTCCGCTGACATCAAAGTCTGCAGTGAACTGGATTTGGGCTACGCCTGCCTTTCCTATAGATCCAGCCACGGATAAATCATTATCAAAACTGTAATTCTGGTTGAAGCTGGTAACTGTTGAGGTTGTGCTGGCAATCTGCCACTTAGTTGTTTCCGTGGTGGTGCCATCATCTGTCCTGAACGAGTCGCCTGATGCCAGTGTGCATAGGGTGGTGTTTTGAGTCGTTGTGCCACCCGGGCAGGTCCCCTGACCCTGGTACATGTTCTGTAATTGGGTTAGGTTGGCCGGATACGAGAGGATGTTGCCGGGCTCCCAAGGCGGTTGATACCACGAAAGATTCGAGGCGGCCTCAGTTATAGGATTGTTGTCGGTAAGGGGAGCCGAAAATTGAATTGTGAGCGGCACTTGCGCGTCGGGCGGGCAGGTTTTGTCGCTAGGACACACCATTTGCCCGATCACCGGATACACCCAGACTCTGAGGATGGTTTCGTTGTGGGTCACATAATCGGTCAACCCAGGGGTGGACGAAAGACCGTATGTTTTCGCCGAGAATGTACCGTGGGTTGAGTCTATCGATCCAGACAACTGCTGTGCGGCCGTGAACTTGTCGCCAACCGAGTAGCCCGAGCCCCCTTTCAGGTCACCGATCACTGCCTTGGCGCCGAAACTTTCCTGAGCGCCCCAAGACCAACTGCTCGTATGGGACGTGGACTGTGGATTTTCATCAGACGACTCGCTTTGGTACGTATTATTGAATCCATGCGGGACCGCGCTCAAATTGAGAAGTTGGGGCGCAGACGTGCCGTCCGGACTGACAAAGTCCACATGCATTGGAGGCGAACCGACGACAACAGTTGGCTGATCCATATTATCTATGTCGATCACCTTCGGCTCACCGAGAGTGAGGGAGCGGCCCTGAAGGTCTGACGCTGCAAAAGACGGCGCACCTGTTTTAGACCCGCCCGGAGCAAGCACGCCCGTCAGACCGAATACGCTGTCCGGACCCGTTATGTTTAAAGTTGTCGGGTCGACGCTATAAATATTGACGCTAAATCCGGGATTGTTGGAATTGTCCGACGTGCTATTGCAGTACATAAAAGCAATCTGGGAGTTCAAATTCGGGTCAGTCCCCTGCCGGTGGTCAAAGTTGCCTATTTGTATACCAGGAGCGCAGGGAAACTGATCGTAAGTTACCGGCACGGTTCCTCCGACGTTATAGTTCGTAGGGTCGACCGTAAGGATTTCGAAGAAGCGGCCGAGGGTGTTCCCACTGGAACTGTGGTAGACGATCGAATCATAGGTATTTCTGCCGATGGCGAACTTGCCGGTCTCGACTTGGATGAAACCAGGCGTAATCGGTACGTTACCCGCTGGATTTCCTAAAGTGGCAGAGGCTTCGAAGGGGTTTAGGGTATTGGGGGTGAAGTCAATGATCTCGACGTACCCTGGTCCCGAATCCGTAGCAAACGCAACGGCAAGTTGATCGTGATTGACGCTGGCGAAGCGGCCACGCGCCATGGACACATGAGCTACCGGGCTGCCCGCGGCCGTCAGCGTTATGGAACTGGCCAAGGTGACAGCCAGGCTATTCGGGTCCACGGTATAGATCTCGAGTTTCAAGCTGCCGTCCTGCTGAATGGCGAGCCCGGCGATTTCTCGATTTCCGTCGCCCTTGAAGTCTCCGGCGGCTATTGCGCCGAGCGTATCTACCGGGGTGGTACCCACCCTGACGCCCGAGTTTTGGTTATTTACATCGGTGGCAGTTATTATGAGCAATCTGCCGTCGTCCGTGCTCAGCGCCAAATCATCGAAACCATCCCCGGTGAAATCAGCGGCCGCTCCGTATGTAATACCAGGATTGCTGCCGAGCCCGAGTGGAGAAAAACTGGTCCAGTTGGCGGTGTTGGTGCCAGTCTGGAACAGAAGATCGAGAGTGGGCCGTTGAGCAGCATTGGCGACGTCACCGTTCACCACCGTGATTGTGGTCGCATTCGCTCCGTTCCACATCAGAGCAGAGAAGGAGGCGCCTGAAGACTGCGCTTGGGTGGCCCAGCCAAATCGGTTCCCCAGCGTCGGTTGGGAATTCGAGGTGGTAATCGGCGTCGAGTAGACACGACCCGTGTTCTGATCGTACAAGGTAACCATTAAGTCCGTAACCTGAAGCAGGCTTCGTTGGCCGTTTAGGATATCCGAAACGTTGTTGTAATCCGGGCTGGAGGTAGTCTGCGCCTGGGCTGGGATACCGGTAAGTGTGACAACAAGCGCGCCCGCCAGCGCAGTTGTTATGGAGGAAGTCGCGCAAAACGGGCGCGGTATCCAGCGCACCACCCAAAGAGCTAGCGAATTCCTCGGGTGTATGGTAGTGCGCATCCGCGCCCTTTGCGCTCTCCGACGCCGAAAGCGGCTTATTAGCAGGAAACCCAGGCCGAATCCAGCTAACAGCAGGGCCGATGGCTCGGGTACCGCTACCGGCGCCACGCTCGAGACATTCAGAAAGTCGACTGCCCAGGTGCCGGTGCGGCAGCGCCCATCCGTGCCCGAGATATCCCGAAACATGTTGCCGGCGCAGGCGCCGCCTGCAGTAAAAGCAGGATCGGCTGTGAAGTTGGGATGACCGGTCTCGGCAAATCCGTCGCTGAGATTGCCTATGGAAAAATTGTCGTATTGCGTGAGGGCCACAACGTAGCTGCCGGCAGCAAGGTTGGCGGTGATCCGTGCATCATTTGGCAGCCCGGTTTGCGGATCCACTGCCGCGCCCGCGCCATCATCGTTGTCATCTATAAAGCACTCCTGCGGCGTTAAATAGCGTCAGTATGGTGTCGAATCCGCCGCGGGGCACGACCGTACCGATCGATGTGGTGCCCGCCGGCATAGCCGTAGCTGCGGATATCGACTGCGGCCGGAGCCGCGATGGACACCGAGAAGAATTGAATGTTATCGTCCGCAGTGAAGTTACCTTGGAGCGTTAGGTTTGCCGCTGGGGAGAACAGCGGAAAAAATGTGAAGGCGATGAAGAGCGCTAGTTTGCGTATGGCCAGCGTTCTCGACAGGTGATTCAGCAACAGATTCGTCATAAATCCTCCAAATAGTCCGACATGCTGCGCGAAGCTTGGCTCCTGCCGCATCATTTGTCTTTCGGGCGAGCTAAATACGGATAAACTGGCATTTGACTTTGCGCGCAGGCGGGTATGCTCGCGAGCGCGGCCACGAAGCCACATGCCAGCGTGGTGGCGCTTTTGGTCAACCTCCAACGCTCTGAGGGCCTGCCGTAGAAGCAAATCTGAAGTTTTCGTGGCTTTCCATACTCTTTTTCCCGAGGCTCGCCCGGACGACACATTTTTTCACTACGACAGCATTTTCGTTTCGCATGGCGTTCCTTTCGAACGCGAACTGCGACAGCGGCAAAAAAATTCGCGTTTACATATAAAGCGCAGAACGCGGCGGAAATGGAACATTGCGGACTAGCGAGGGGTGTATACTTTCTTCGAAACACGTCAGGCAAGCAGCATGGAATCAGGCGTCCCAGGGGAAGTGACGGTGCTGCTGCAGAGGATCAGCAGCGGAGATTCCCGGGCCGCCGACAGGCTGGTCCCGCTCGTACTGCAGGAATTGCAGGAACTGGCTCGGCGTTACTTAAAGACGGAACGGCCGGGGCACACCTTGCAGGCCACAGCGTTGGTGAATGAGGCGTATCTGCGGCTGGTGGGCGATCAGGCGCGGGACTGGCGGAATCGCGCGCATTTTATCGGGGTCAGTGCCTCTATCATGCGCCGCATTCTCATCGACCATGCCCGGCGGAAGCAGGCGCGCAAGCGCAGCGCCGGGGAACCAGCCTTCGAGTTGGGACAGCAAGGCCTTTCATCCGAGCAGGCGGAAGAACTGATCGCTCTGAACTCCGCGCTGGACCGTTTGGAACACATGAACCCGCGGCAGCGGCAGGTGGTTGAGTTGCGCTATTTCGGCGGGCTCTCGCTCGAAGAGACCGCCGAGGCGCTGGGGGTGTCGGACATGACAGTGAAGCGGGACTGGATGACAGCTCGAGCCTGGTTGAAAGGGCAGGTCCGTCCCGAGGCTATCTGATAAACCAGCTAGAAACTCGTATGTCGCCCGAGCAATGGAACAAAGTAATGGACGTGTTCCACGAGGCCTGTGAAAAAAGCGGCGGCGAACGTGTAGCGCTGCTTGATTCGGTTTCGAGTGACGATCCTTCGCTGCGGCTTGTGCTGGAACAGATGCTGAGGGATCACGAAGCGGGAGGAAGTTTCTTGAACGACTCTCCGCTGCAATGCCTTGCCCCGCGAAAGATTCCGTCGAGCGTAGCAGGGGCCGGAAAAAGGTTCGGGCGCTATGAAATTATTGCTCCGATCGGCCGTGGGGGAATGGGCGAAGTCTGGGTCGCTCACGATACCGAACTGGACCGTCGCGTCGCACTGAAATTCCTGCCTTATGAAGCGGTGGGCGAGCGGGCGGTGGAACGCTTAAGGCGCGAGGCGAGGACCGTTTCCGCGCTGAACCATCCCAACATCGTTACGGTGCATGAAGTAATCGCGCCCGAAGAAGCTCCGATCATTGTGATGGAGCTGGTGGATGGGAACTCGTTGCGGGAGCTGTGCGGAACTCCGCAGGCGATGGATGGACTCATCCATATTGGCCTGCAGATCGCGCGGGCATTGGCTGCAGCTCACGCCCACGGGATTATTCATCGCGATATCAAGCCTGAAAACATTCTTGTCCGCCGCGACGGTTATGTGAAGGTACTGGATTTTGGTCTGGCCCGTCACGTTGCGGGTGACACACTTCCTTCGAGCGGCAATGCTCTGCAAGGCGGCGGGACATTACCCGCTGGAACGTTGCGCTATATGTCTCCCGAACAGGCGCGTGGCGAATCGCTTTCTCCGGCTAGCGATGTCTTTTCTTTCGGGCTGGTGCTCTATGATTTGGCTGCCGGCCAGCACGCGTCCCGCGTGTATTCACCCGATGAAGCTATGCAAGCCATTCTCACCGAGCAGGCGATTGCACCATCCTTAGTGAACCCGCTGATACCGGGACCGCTTGATTCGCTGATTCTCAGCATGCTTGCTGCTGACCCTGCCGCGCGGCCTTCCGCGGAAGAGCGTGGCGCGAACGTTGAAAAAGCTTCAAGAGTTGCCTACGAGCTCGAGCCTGAGCGCGCTCGATAGTGCTGACCGCATTCGCTCCGCCAGGTGGGGAAAGTGGATTACCGCTGGTCGATTCTTGCTTCTGCCGGTCTTGCTTCTGGCGGGCGGCATCCTCACATGGTTATGGAAACACCACGGAGCCATTGAGAAGCAGCCCGCGTTTTACCAGGTCACGACGCTCGTGCCGGAAAACCGCGCCACCGCCGCCGCAATCTCTCCCGACGGAAAACAGGCCGCTTACGCGAATGTCGACGGAATTTTTGTCCGGAGCATGCAGAATGGCGACACAAAGATGTTGTCTGCCCCTGCTGATTATGTCGTAGACCGGCTGGCCTGGTTCGCTGACAACCGCCGGCTAGTGGCGAGCGGCTTCTCGCGTGAAACCTACATTCCGAGTATCTGGTTGATCTCGGAGAACGGAGCACCTCGGCGTCTCCTCCGCACAAACGCGCGAGTGGCCTCGCCCTCACCAGACGGAACACATATCGTGTTCGTGACTGCTGACAAGTCGCAAATATGCGTGATGGGAACCAATGGGAAGGAGGCGCGATGCATCGTCGCAGGTCTCGCAGACGGAGTCGAGTTTGTATTCTGGTCGCCAGACGGTCGCCGATTGACGTTTAAGCGGCGTCGCCATTCGTCTTCGTACGAGCCGAACAGCTATGAATCGGTTGCGCTTGCTACCGGAAAGGTTGTTGCTATTGCCGGCGATTCATGGATGAGTTCGGCGTCCGCTCTGCCGGACGGACGGGTGATGTTCCTGCGGTGGGATACCCTCAATTTCACTTCTTCCAGCCAGCTTTGGGAAGTGAAAACAGACTCGGCAACGGGCGCATTAATTGGGAAGCCGCGAAAAATCGTGGATGTCATTGGAGATGACACAACGCTACTTGACCTGAGCGTTACTGCCGATGGGAAGCAGGCGATGGTTCTAAAAAGATCTGATCAAAACACAATTTTCATGGGCGATTTTAATCAAAGCTCACCAAGCATCACCAATATTCGCCGATTGACACTCGACGAGAGAACAAATAATCCGCACGCGTGGACCGCCGACAGTCGCGCGGTGATCTTCGAATCAGATCGCAACGGCAATTACGACCTTTTCAAGCAGGCGATAGACCGGCGGACGCCGGATACACTGATCGCCACGCCGCTCACCGAGCTGTTGCCGCAGCTGACCCCAGATGGCCGCTTCGTGTTGTATGCTGCGCGACCTCCCGAGAGCGAGCGGCATTGGTATTACAAACCTCGCACTTACAAATTGATGCGTGTGGC